>NZ_NTLB01000010.1 GCF_002514725.1 Mangrovitalea sediminis | reverse complement strand
GCATTGTCGATCTGGTCGAATGCGCGCGCCTCACCAGTACCCCATACTTCGTGACATACACGAGTCAGAGCAGCCGTCAGCGTGGTTTTACCATGGTCAACGTGGCCAATGGTGCCCACGTTGATATGCGGCTTGGTACGTTCAAACTTGGCTTTAGACACAATTACACCTCTAGGCTCTTAAATTCTAATTAATCAGGTTTTGTTAATAATCGCTTCGGCAATGCTCGAAGGCGCCTCGATATACTTGGCGAACTCCATGGCGTAAGACGCACGCCCCTGCGTAGACGAACGCAGGTCCGTCGCGTAACCGAACATTTCCGACAGCGGAACTTCGGCACGCACCACCTTACCAGCAGGACTTTCGTCCATTCCCAGAATCACGCCACGACGACGGTTCAGGTCACCTACAACATCACCCATGTAGTCTTCGGGCGTCACGACCTCAACCCGCATAATCGGCTCCAGGATCGCAGGACTGGCTTCCAGGGCACCTTTCTTCATGGCCATGGAACCGGCAATCTTGAACGCCATTTCGTTGGAGTCGACGTCATGGTAAGAACCATCGTAAAGCGTCGCACGGATACCCAACAGCGGATAACCCGCCAAGCAACCGTTTTGCATCTGCTCTTCGATACCGTTCTTAACCGCAGGAATGTATTCCTTCGGCACCACACCACCCACGATGGCGTTCACGAACTCGAAGTTCTCGTGATCATCATCCAGCGGCAACGGCTCCAGCTTGATCCAGACGTGACCGTACTGACCGCGGCCACCGGACTGACGAACAAATTTGCCCTCGACATCAACAGCCTTACGAATACACTCGCGGTAGGCCACCTGCGGCTTACCGATATTCGCTTCGACCTTGAACTCGCGACGCATACGGTCAACGATGATATCCAGGTGCAGCTCGCCCATTCCGGAGATAATGGTCTGACCAGACTCCTCGTCAGTCCGCACGCGGAAAGAAGGATCTTCCTGAGCCAGCTTGCCAAGGGCGATACCCATCTTTTCCTGATCAGCCTTGGACTTGGGCTCCACCGCAACCGAGATAACCGGCTCAGGGAACTCCATTTTCTCCAGAACGATCTTGGCATTCTCGTCGCACAAGGTATCGCCCGTCGTTACGGACTTCAGGCCGATCGCCGCAGCGATATCGCCAGCCAACACCTCTTTGATCTCGTGACGATCCTTGGCGTGCATCTGCACCATCCGGCCGATGCGCTCTCTCTTGCCCTTGACGGAGTTAAATACCGCCTGACCGGACTCAAGCTTGCCCGAGTAAACACGGAAGAACGTCAGAGCACCAACGAACGGGTCAGTCGCGATCTTGAACGCCAGCGCGGCAAACGGCGCATTGTCGTCAACCGGACGAGTTTCTTCGGTCTCGCCATCGTCAAGCACACCGCGGATAGCCTTGACTTCGTCAGGCGCCGGCAGATACTCGACAACAGCATCCAGCATGGCCTGAACGCCCTTGTTCTTGAAGGCAGAACCACACAGTGCTGGAACAATCTGGTTAGCGAGCGTCAGCTTACGCAGACCTTTTTTGACCTCTTCCATGGTCAACTCGCCACCTTCAAGATATTTTTCCATGTACTCGTCAGTCGCTTCCGCGGCAGACTCGACCATGTACTCATGCCATTTCTTGGCTTCTTCCATCAGTTCGGCGGGGATGTCCTTCTCTTCGTAAGTCGCACCCTGATCCGCTTCGTTCCAGTAAATGGCCTTCATCCGCACCAGATCGATAACGCCCTGGAAGTTTTCCTCGGAACCGATCGAAAGCTGAATGGGTACAGGGCGAGCGCCCAGGCGATTCTTGATCTGATCAACAACACGCAGGAAGTTGGCGCCGGCACGGTCCATCTTGTTGACGAACACGATCCGGGGCACTTCATACTTGTTGGCCTGACGCCATACAGTCTCTGACTGCGGCTCCACACCAGAGGTACCGCAGAATACGACAACCGCGCCATCCAGAACCCGCAGGGAACGCTCAACCTCGATAGTGAAGTCAACGTGCCCAGGAGTATCGATGATGTTTACGCGGTGCTCTTCGAACTGCTGGTCCATGCCCCGCCAGAACGTCGTAGTCGCAGCGGAGGTAATGGTGATACCACGCTCCTGCTCCTGCTCCATCCAGTCCATCGTAGCGGCGCCGTCGTGTACTTCACCAATCTTGTGTGAAATACCGGTATAAAAAAGCACGCGTTCGGTCGTTGTGGTCTTACCCGCATCCACGTGCGCGACGATACCGATGTTCCGGTAGCGCCTAATAGGAGTTTTACGTGCCACGCTAAATACCTCGGTCGATTAGAAACGATAGTGTGAGAAGGCCCGGTTGGCTTCAGCCATACGGTGCACATCTTCACGCTTTTTGACCGCAGCGCCTTTATTCTCGGCAGCATCGAGAATTTCGCCCGCAAGCCGCTGAGCCATCGACTTCTCGCCGCGCTTACGGGAGAAATCTACCAACCAGCGCATCGCCAGTGCATTCTGACGAGCAGGACGAACTTCTACCGGCACCTGATAAGTTGCACCGCCAACCCGGCGGGACTTAACTTCAACCAGAGGCTGGATGTTTTCCAGCGCCTTCTCGAAAAGCTCAAGCGGTTGTTTGTCCTTGCCTTTTTCGGCAACGATATCCAGGGCACCGTAAACAATCCGCTCAGCCACGGCTTTTTTTCCGCTGATCATTACGTGGTTAATGAACTTCGCGAGGCGCTGACTTCCGAACTTGGGATCCGGAATAATTTCACGCTTGGCCGCTACACGTCTTCTAGGCATCGATAAGCACTCATTCAAAAAAGATCTTCAGGGTATCTGAGATAGCATTAGCCACTCAGCCTTACTCTCATCGTCTTGTAAAACGACAAAAGGCGCCTGTTATCAGGACTTCGGCCGCTTCGCACCATACTTGGAGCGAGCTTGCTTACGGTTCTGAACACCTTGGGTATCCAGAGTCCCGCGAACGGTGTGATAACGCACACCCGGCAAATCCTTTACCCGGCCGCCACGGATCAGCACAACACTGTGTTCTTGCAGGTTGTGGCCTTCACCGCCGATGTAGGATGTCACCTCGTAACCGTTGGTCAACCGCACACGGCATACTTTACGCAGGGCCGAGTTTGGCTTCTTCGGGGTAGTGGTATAGACGCGGGTGCAAACCCCACGACGTTGCGGACACCCCTGCAGCGCAGGTACGTCGCTTTTCGCCACCTTGCGTTTACGAGGCTTACGTACCAACTGGTTAATCGTTGCCATGTAAGCAAAACTCCACGTTTATTGCTGTTAAAAATGCCCTGGGGGCAAAATTTAAGGGACGCAAGTGTAAGCCTGCGTCCCTTTCCAGTCAAGATGACTGCTTTCTTTTTAACCAGTCGCCCACCCCAATAGAGAGGTGTGACGGATGGTTATTTGTTGAGCTCTGCGCTCAACGCTTCTACCACTTCCTCGGCGCTGACGCCCTGATTTTCCATCGCACGGGCGCGCTTGCGGCGACGCTCGCTGTGATAGGCCAAACCAGTACCGGCCGGAATCAAACGACCGACGACAACGTTTTCCTTCAAGCCCCGCAGGTAATCCCGCTTTCCAGTCACCGCACCTTCGGTCAGGACCCGGGTGGTTTCCTGGAAGGAGGCCGCCGAAATAAAGGATTCCGTCGCCAGCGATGCCTTGGTGATACCCAGCAACAAGCGCTCGCACTGCGCCGGTTCCTTGTCAGCCGCTACCGCCAGTTCATTTTCCTCAACGAACTGGGTGTATTCGACCTGATCACCCGTAATGAAGGTGGTATCGCCGGAATCCGTGATTTCCACCTTGCGCAGCATCTGCCGAACGATAACCTCGATATGTTTATCGTTGATGACGACGCCCTGCAGCCGATAAACGTCCTGGATTTCGTTGGTGATGTACTTAGCCAACTCAACGATGCCCAGCAGACGCAGAATATCGTGCGGATTGGATGGACCGTCGGAAACGACCTCACCTTTCTCCACCGTCTCACCTTCAAAGACGTTTAACTGGCGCCACTTCGGAATCAGAACCTCGTACGGATCGCCATCCTTCGGCGTAATCACCAAGCGCTTCTTACCCTTGGTTTCCTTACCAAAGCTGACAACACCCGAAATTTCCGCCAGGATCGACGGCTCTTTCGGACGACGCGCTTCGAACAGGTCGGCAACCCGCGGCAGACCACCGGTGATATCCCGAGTTTTCGAGCTCTCCTGCGGAATACGTGCAACAACGTCACCGATTTCGACCTTGCCGCCGTTGCTCAGCATGACCATCGCGCTTGCCGGCAGGAAATACTGCGCCGGAGCACCGCCTGGCAGGATAACTTCGTCGCCATTGGCGTCGAGCACCTGAACCATCGGGCGAATATCCTTACCCGCAGCTGGTCGATCTTTCGGATCGATAACCTCAATCGTGGACAGGCCTGTCAATTCATCGGTTTGGGTCTTGACGGTGATACCTTCATCCAGACCGACGAACTGGGCCTGACCATCAACTTCGGCGATGATCGGGTGAGTGTGCGGATCCCACTTCGCTACGATGGCACCAGCGGCAACCTTGTCACCATTCTTAACGCTCAGCACCGCACCATACGGCAGCTTGTACCACTCGCGCTCACGGCCATGATCGTCCGCAATAGCCAGGGCAGACGAACGCGACACCACAACCAGGGAGCCATCGGCTTTCTCGATGGACTTCATGTTGTGCAGTCGCACATCACCGCCATGCTTGACCTGAATATTGTCAACAGCGGAAGCCCGGCTTGCAGCACCCCCGATGTGGAAGGTCCGCATGGTCAACTGGGTACCAGGCTCACCGATGGACTGTGCAGCGATAACACCAACGGCTTCGCCGACATTCACCAAGTGACCGCGAGCCAGGTCTCGGCCGTAACACATGGAGCAGACACCGTGACGAGTGTCACAGGTAATCGCGGAACGCACCCAAATCTCGTCGACACCCGCCTTCTCGATGGTTTCGACGGTTTTCTCGTCCAGCAACGTGCCCGCTGCAACAACCGCGTTTTCTTTGTCGATCGGCGTGTAAACATCACGCGCCGTCACACGGCCCAGCACCCGATCACCCAGCGGCACGACAACGTCACCACCTTCGATCAGAGGCGTCATCAGCAAGCCGTCATTGGTGCCACAATCCGGCTGGGTAACAACCAGATCCTGTGCCACGTCGACAAGACGACGGGTCAGATAACCGGAGTTCGCTGTCTTCAGGGCCGTATCGGCAAGCCCCTTACGCGCACCGTGAGTCGAGATGAAGTACTGGAGTACGTTCAGACCTTCACGGAAGTTAGCGGTAATCGGCGTCTCGATGATGGAGCCATCCGGCTTCGCCATCAGGCCACGCATACCGGCCAACTGACGAATCTGGGCAGCGGAACCCCGGGCTCCGGAGTCGGCCATCATGTACACGGAGTTGAACGACTCCTGATGCAGCGGCTGGCCGTTCTCGTCCTTCAGTGGGTTGCCATCGGCATCCAGGACCTCCTGCTTGGAGAGGCGATCCATCATTGCCTTGGAAACCTTGTCGTTAGCACGCGACCAGATATCGATGACCTTATTGTACTTCTCACCTTGGGTCAGCAGACCAGACGCAAATTGCGACTCGATCTCCATAACCTCGCCTTCGGCAGCGTCGATGATCTGAACTTTTTCTTCCGGAATTTCGAAATCGTTCACACCGATAGACGAGCCGGATACCGTGGCGTAATGGAAGCCGGTGTACATCAACTGGTCAGCAAAGATAACTGTTTCCTTCAGGCCCACCCGACGATAACAAGCGTTGATCAGGCGGGAAATGGCCTTCTTCACCAAAGGACGGTTGATCAGTTCAAACGGCAGGCCTTCCGGCATAATGTCGGACAGCAGCGCACGACCGGCGGTGGTTTCAGCCAACAGAGTCCGCTCTTCACGGTTACCGTCCTCATCGAGAACGACCTCGCGAATACGAACTTTGATGCGGGCCTGCAGATCCAGCTTGCGGGCACCGTAGGCACGATGAACTTCGCGGGTATCCGCAAAGATCATACCCTCGCCTTTGGCACTCTTGCGCTCACGAGTCATGTAGTAAAGACCCAGAACCACGTCCTGAGACGGCACGATGATCGGATCGCCGTTCGCCGGAGACAGGATATTATTCGTCGACATCATCAGCGCACGGGCTTCGAGCTGTGCTTCCAGCGTCAGCGGCACGTGAACCGCCATCTGGTCACCGTCAAAGTCGGCGTTATAGGCCGCGCACACCAGCGGGTGCAGCTGGATCGCCTTACCTTCGATCAGTACCGGCTCGAATGCCTGAATACCAAGACGGTGCAAGGTCGGCGCACGGTTGAGCATCACGGGATGCTCACGAATGACCTCGTCCAGGATATCCCAGACAACCGCCTCTTCGCGCTCAACCATCTTCTTGGCAGCCTTGATCGTCGTTGCCAGGCCGCGATGTTCAAGCTTGGCAAAGATGAACGGCTTAAACAGCTCAAGCGCCATTTTCTTGGGCAGACCACATTGGTGCAACCGCAGGTAAGGGCCGACCACGATAACGGAACGGCCGGAGTAGTCCACGCGCTTGCCGAGCAGGTTCTGACGAAAACGACCCTGCTTACCCTTGATCATGTCTGCCAGAGATTTCAGCGGACGCTTGTTGGAACCGGTGATAGCACGACCACGACGACCGTTGTCCAGCAACGCATCAACGGCTTCCTGCAGCATCCGCTTTTCGTTGCGCACGATGATATCGGGCGCATTCAGCTCGAGCAGGCGCTTCAGTCGGTTATTACGGTTGATGACACGACGGTACAGATCGTTCAGGTCAGACGTCGCAAAACGGCCACCATCCAAAGGTACCAGTGGACGCAAGTCCGGCGGCAATACCGGCAGAACGGTCATGATCATGCACTCCGGACGGTTACCGGAATGCAGGAACGCTTCCATCAACTTCAGACGCTTGGA
This sequence comes from Mangrovitalea sediminis, assembly GCF_002514725.1. Lineage (GTDB taxonomy): Bacteria > Pseudomonadota > Gammaproteobacteria > Pseudomonadales > Oleiphilaceae > Mangrovitalea > Mangrovitalea sediminis. Next base: position 8,573 of record NZ_NTLB01000010.1, on the reverse strand, counting down.
CAGCTTCTTCAGTTTTGTTTCGGACGTCGTCTGCGGAATTTCTTCACGCAGCTGCTGGACGGCGGTCTCGAGTTCGATATCGCCCAACAGAGCCTGAATCGCTTCGGCCCCCATACGGGCATCGAACTCGTCACCGAACTCTTCCAGCGCTTCGTAGTACTGCTCGTCGTTGAGCAGCTGGCCACGCTCGAGGGTGGTCATCCCCGGCTCGATAACAATAAACGACTCGAAATAGAGTACGCGCTCGATGTCACGCAGCGTCATGTCCAGCATCAGACCGATACGGGACGGTAATGACTTCAGAAACCAGATATGGGCAACCGGGCTGGCCAGCTCGATATGACCCATGCGCTCACGACGCACACTGGCCAACGCAACCTCAACACCACATTTTTCACAAATGACACCACGGTGTTTCAGGCGCTTGTACTTGCCACACAGGCACTCATAGTCCTTGATCGGACCAAAAATCTTGGCACAGAACAACCCGTCCCGTTCCGGTTTGAACGTACGGTAGTTGATGGTTTCCGGCTTTTTGACTTCGCCGTAAGACCAGGAGCGAATCATGTCGGGCGAAGCAAGACCGATTCGAATCGAATCGAATTCCTGCTTCTGGTTCTGACTCTTGAGCAAGTTCAGCAAATCTTTCATCGGTAACAGCTCCGGATGGCGTTAATCTCCGGCGGGCGCGAAGCGCCCGCTCACGCTGCCAAACAGCAATTCGGCTCAGTCGCTTTCCAGCTCGATGTCGATACCCAGCGAGCGGATCTCTTTGACAAGCACATTGAAGGATTCGGGCATGCCCGGCTCCATGCGATGGTCACCATCGACAATGTTCTTGTACATCTTGGTCCGACCGTTGACGTCGTCAGACTTGACGGTGAGCATTTCCTGCAGCGTGTACGCTGCGCCATAAGCCTCGAGGGCCCAGACTTCCATCTCACCGAAACGCTGACCGCCGAACTGCGCTTTACCACCCAGCGGCTGCTGGGTGACCAGACTGTAGGAACCGGTTGAGCGAGCATGCATCTTATCGTCAACCAAGTGGTTCAGTTTCAGCATGTACATGTATCCGACCGTCACAGGACGATCGAACTTCTCACCGGTACGACCGTCGTGGAGCGTAATCTGCCCACTCGTCTCGATGCCGGCCAACTTCAGCATGTCTTTAATCTCGGATTCCTTGGCGCCATCGAATACAGCTGTCGCCATAGGCACACCTTCACGCAGATTGTGACAGAGTGCAAGAATCTCATCGTCAGACAGGCTATCGAGGTCGACACGCTCGGTCAGCTCGTTGCTGTTGTAGATGCTGTCCAGCAATTGGCGCAGTTCTACAACCTTACGCTGAGCTTCCAGCATCTCGTTGATGCGACGTCCCAAGCCCTTGGCTGCCGCTCCCAGGTGCGTCTCAAGAACCTGACCGACATTCATCCGGGAAGGAACACCCAGCGGGTTCAGCACGATATCCACCGGCTCGCCGTTTTGGTCGTACGGCATATCCTCAACCGGTTTGATCGCGGAGATAACCCCTTTGTTACCGTGACGTCCCGCCATCTTGTCACCTGGCTGGATGCGACGCTTGACCGCCAGATAGACTTTGACGATCTTCAGCACGCCCGGCGCCAGGTCATCGCCCTGCTGGATCTTGCGCTTCTTGTCTTCGAAACGCTGCTCCTGATCCTTACGGCGTTCTTCCAGGCTCTCGGCGGACTTGTCCAGCAACTCGTTCAGCTCATCGCTCTTAACACGAATGCGGAACCAGTCATCACGGGCCAAGCCATCAAGATAGGCCTCATCGAGGATGCCGCCTTTCTTCAGGCCGGGAGCTGTAAGCACTTCCTGCCCCAGCAGCGCACCGCGCAGACGTTCGAACGTGGCACCTTCAACGATCCGGTACTCGTCCTTCAGATCCTTACGGAATTTGTCCATTTCGGCCTTTTCAATGGACAGCGCACGCTGATCCTTCTCAATGCCGTCACGGGTAAAGACCTGAACGTCGATAACGGTGCCTCGCGTACCGGTGGAAACGCGCAGCGACGTGTCTTTTACGTCAGAAGCCTTTTCACCGAAGATCGCACGCAGCAGCTTCTCTTCCGGCGTCAGCTGGGTCTCGCCCTTCGGCGTAACCTTGCCGACCAGAATGTCGCCAGGGCCAACTTCTGCACCGATATAGACCACGCCTGACTCGTCCAGCTTCGCCAGCGCGCTCTCACCGACGTTTGGAATATCCGCGGTGATTTCTTCGCTGCCCAGCTTGGTATCGCGAGCTACACAGGTCAGTTCCTGGATGTGGATCGTGGTGAAACGATCCTCCTGGACAACCCGTTCAGACACCAGGATGGAGTCCTCGAAGTTGTAACCATTCCAGGGCATGAACGCGATACGCATATTCTGGCCCAGCGCCAACTCGCCGAGATCGACCGAAGGTCCGTCGGCCAGCACATCGCCGCGCTCGACACAATCGCCGCTGCGGACAATCGAACGCTGGTTGATACAGGTGTTCTGGTTGGAACGCGTGTACTTGGTCAGGTTGTAGATGTCGACACCGGCATCACCGGCTTCGGTTTCGTCATCGTTGACACGGATAACGATACGCGCCGCATCCACGCTCTCGACCACACCACCACGACGGGCAACAACGCAAACACCGGAATCCTGGGCCACAATCCGTTCGATACCGGTACCGACCAACGGTTTTTCAGCTCGCAGTGTCGGCACAGCCTGGCGCTGCATGTTCGACCCCATCAGGGCTCGGTTAGCATCATCGTGCTCGAGGAACGGAATCAGCGAAGCCGCGACGGAAACCACCTGACGCGGAGACACGTCCATGTAGTTAACCTTCTCCGGCGGCATAACCGTAAATTCGTTCTGGTGACGTACGGTAACCAGCTCATCGACAAGCCGCATACCTTCGTCTGTTGCCGCACTCGCCTGCGCGATGACGTAATTGCTTTCCTCGATCGCCGACAGGTACTCGATGTCATCGGTAACGACACCGTCAACAACCTTGCGATACGGACTTTCGAGGAACCCGTAGGAGTTCGTCCGTGCGTAGGTTGCCAGCGAGTTGATCAGACCGATGTTCGGACCTTCCGGCGTTTCGATAGGACAAACGCGACCATAGTGGGTCGGGTGAACGTCACGCACCTCGAAGCCCGCACGCTCACGGGTCAGGCCGCCCGGGCCCAACGCCGAAACGCGGCGCTTGTGCGTCACTTCAGACAGCGGGTTGTTCTGGTCCATGAACTGGGACAACTGACTGGAGCCGAAGAACTCCTTCACGGCTGCAGCGACCGGCTTCGCATTGATCAGGTCCTGCGGCATCAAGCCTTCGCTCTCAGCCAGGCTCAAACGCTCACGCACAGCACGCTCGACCCGCACCAAACCGACGCGGAACTGGTTTTCAGCCATTTCGCCGACGGAACGGATGCGGCGGTTGCCCAGGTTGTCGATGTCATCGACAGTGCCACGACCATTACGGATATCGATCAGCGTGCGCAGCACGTCGATGATATCTTCGTTGGTCAATACACCCTGACCTTCCAATTCTTCTCGACCCAGGCGGCGGTTAAGCTTCATACGTCCGACCGCAGACAGGTCGTAACGTTCCTCGGAGAAGAACAGGTTGTTAAACAGGTTCTCAGCGGACTCCTTGGTGGGCGGCTCACCTGGACGCATCATCCGGTAAATTTCGACCAACGCCTCAAGCTGATTGCGGGTTGGGTCGATGCGCAGCGTATCGGAAACGAAAGGCCCGCAATCGAGATCGTTCGTATACAGCGTTTCGAGTTCGGTGATACCGGCATCGAGGATTTTCGACAACGACTCTTCAGTCAGCTCAGTGTTGCATTCGACAAGCAGCTCACCGGTCTTGGCGTCAATCATATCCTTGGCCGTTACGCGGCCATAGAGATACTCATTCGGTACTTCGAGCTCAGTGATGCCAGACTTCTCCAACTGCCGAATATGGCGAGCAGTGACACGACGCCCCTCTTCGACAATGACGGATCCGTCTTTGTCCTTGATATCGAAAGTTGCAAGATCGCCACGCAGTCGGCTCGGCACCAGCTCGAGCTTGCTGGTTTCTTCGCCCAATGTGAACTTGCTGGTCTCGAAGAACATATCCAGCATCTGCTCGGACGAAAAGCCCAGAGCGCGCAACAGGATACTGGCAGGCAACTTGCGCCGACGGTCGATACGGACAAAAACGCAATCCTTCGGATCAAACTCGAAATCGAGCCAGGAGCCACGGTAAGGAATAACCCGAGCAGAATAAAGGAGCTTGCCAGAGGAGTGAGTCTTGCCTTTGTCGTGATCGAAGAAAACGCCCGGCGAACGGTGCAACTGGGACACGATTACGCGTTCGGTACCGTTGACCACAAAGGTACCGTTCTCAGTCATCAAGGGCATTTCGCCCATGTAGACTTCCTGCTCCTTGATATCCTTGATCGCCTTGTTGGCCGAATCCTTGTCATAGATGATCAGGCGCACTTTCACGCGCAACGGCGCGGCGTAGGTCACGCCCCGCAGTTGACACTCCTTGACATCGAACACCGGGTCCCCGACCCGGTAACTTACGTACTCCAGCGCGGCATTACCGGAGTAACTCATGATCGGGAATACGGATTTGAACGCGGCGTGAAGGCCAGTTTCCTGCCGACCATCGGACGCGACTTCCATTTGCAGGAAATCCCTGTATGAGTCCAACTGAATGGACAACAAATAGGGGACATCCATCACGGAAGGCAATTTGCCGAAATCTTTGCGAATCCGCTTTTTCTCAGTGTAGGAGTAAGTCATCTGCATTCCCCAGCGTTGGACCTGATACCTGGTATCAAGAAACGGACACTATGCCCGCCTCGGGGCCGAGTTGCTCAGCCGGTTGCGCCGTCTCGAACAAGACTTGGGCTGTAGGTTACAACATATACAACAGAAAAAGGCCGGCGGCCCTTGGCCACCAGCCAGTCATGCATCAAAGCATGTTTGCAGTTACCATCAAGCTCTTACTTGAGCTCAACCTTGGCGCCTGCTTCCTCAAGCTTCTTCTGGGCTTCTTCAGCGTCAGCCTTGCTTGCACCTTCCTTAACAGTGGAAGGAGCGCTATCAACCATGTCTTTGGCTTCTTTCAGGCCCAGACCGGTCAGCTCACGCACAACCTTGATAACGTTAACTTTCTTTTCGCCAGCAGCGGCCAGAACAACGTCGAACTCGGTTTTTTCTTCTGCAGCCGGAGCAGCAGCGCCAGCAGCAGCAGGTGCAGCAGCAACAGCAGCTGCGGCGGATACACCAAACTTCTCTTCCATTGCTTCAACCAGCGCAACAACATCCATTACGCTCATTTCAGCAATTGCATTCAAAATATCGTCTTTCGACAGAGCCATGACTTTTCTCCAATCAATACAGTAAAGACAAGCAGCGCAGCGTTAAGCCGCATCCTGCTTCTGATCACGAACGGCGGCGACGGCACGGGTAATCTTCGACGGAAATTCGTTGAAGGTCCGAGCCAGCTTGGTGATCGGTGCCTGAATGACGCCGGCCAACATTGCCAGCGCTTGATCGCGCGTCGGCAAGGTAGCAAGACGGTCAATCTGTTCCGCACCCATCAGCTCTCCGCCAACGGCCAGTGCTTTGATCTCAAACGCTTCCTTTTCCTTGGCAAAATCCTTCAGCAGGCGCGCAGCCGCGCCCGGATCTTCCATGGAGAAAGCGAAAATTGTCGGACCAACCAGAACCTCACGGATACATTCGAATTCAGTCCCTTCAACAGCGCGCTTAGCCAGCGTGTTACGAACCACACGCAGATAAACTTGCTGTTCACGGGCCTGTTTCCGAAGCGAGGTCATATCACCAGCGGTAACACCGCGGTAATTGGCCAGAACGACAGATAAAGCACCACTGGCAGCCTCGTTGACTTCAGCGACGATCGCCTTTTTGTCTTCGAGTCGGATTGCCACTGGATTTCTCCCATGTTTCGCTGGAGTGAACCAGCAACCCATTTGCACGCTCCTAAATTGGAGCGACCCTACGGTGCTTTGTTCGGAGAGAACGTCTTCACACCGTCTGCGCAGGCATTGCTTTAACCCCTATACGCAGCCGCCAGGGCGGCTGCTCGCAGGGACCTGCGGTCTTTGACAGCCTTGGCTCATGCCCAGACTACAAAGTTTTTTACTACTACTTCCTTTCGGATCAGGCGCTCAACGAGGCCTGATCGATAACCAGCCCGGGACCCATGGTCGAGGACAAGGTAACCTTTTTCAGGTATACACCTTTCGCGGCAGCCGGCTTGGCCTTTTTAAGGTCTGCCAACAGCGCTTCGAGGTTTTGCTTGATCGCTTCTGCCGAGAACTCCACATTGCCCAAAGCCGTGTGAATAATCCCGTTCTTGTCGTTACGGTAACGCACCTGACCGGCCTTGGCGTTTTTAACCGCGCCTTCGACGTCCGGCGTTACGGTACCGACCTTCGGGTTCGGCATCAGGCCGCGCGGACCCAGAATCTGGCCCAACTGACCGACAACACGCATCGCATCTGGCGTCGCAATGACTACATCAAAGTCAAGGTTACCCTTTTTGACTTCTTCTGCCAGGTCATCCATACCGACGATATCAGCGCCAGCAGCCTTGGCCTTATCGGCATTGGCACCCTGGGTGAACACCGCCACACGGACAGACTTACCAGTACCGTTGGGCAGAACCGTCGAACCACGAACCACCTGGTCCGATTTACGAGCATCAACGCCCAGGTTCACGGCCACATCAATGGATTCTTTAAACTTCACCTGCTGACTCAGTTCAGCCAGCAACGCAACAGCTTCGTCGACACTGTAAAGCTTGCCGGCGACCACTTTTTCACTAATCAGCTTCTGACGCTTGCTCAGCTTAGCCATCTCACACACCCTCCACATTCAGACCCATGCTGCGCGCCGTACCAGCAATGGTACGAACCGCGGCATCAAGATCCGCAGCAGTGAGATCCGGCTCTTTAGTCTTGGCGATTTCCTCGAGCTGCTCCCGAGTCACCACACCCACCTTGTCGGTATTCGGGCGACTGGAGCCACTTTTGACACCAGCTGCTTTTTTCAACAGCACAGACGCGGGCGGCGTCTTCGTCACAAAAGTGAAGCTACGATCACTGTAAACTGTGATGACGACAGGAATCGGCAGGCCAGGTTCCATGCCCTGGGTCTTGGCATTGAACGCCTTACAGAATTCCATGATATTCACACCGCGCTGACCCAGCGCCGGACCCACGGGGGGGCTCGGGTTAGCTTGACCAGCTGCAACTTGCAGCTTGATATAGGCGTCGATTTTCTTAGCCATGTTTCCTCCAATGGGTACAAGCGCCTTGCGGCTCCCCGTTTAGACACAAAAAGCCCGCGACACAACCGTGCGCGAGCTCCAGGAATTATTTCTAGTCCTTTTCGACCTGACTAAACTCCAGCTCCACAGGTGTCGAGCGGCCAAAAATGAGGACAGCTACTTTAACACGACTTTTATCGTAGTCAACCTCTTCGACCACACCATTGAAGTCAGCAAAAGGCCCCTCGATAACACGAACGATTTCGCCTGGCTCGAAAAGCGTCTTGGGTTTAGGCTTATCAGCACCGCTCTCCACGCGACGAAGGATAGCGTCAGCCTCTTTATCGGTAATTGGCGCCGGCTTGTCAGGCGTCCCACCAATAAAGCCCATGACACGCGGTGTATTTTTCACCAAATGCCAGCTAGCATCGTCCATTTCCATCTGAACCAACACATAGCCCGGATAGAATTTGCGCTCACTCTTGCGCTTCTTACCGTCGCGCATCTCCACGACTTCTTCGGTAGGAACAAGAATATCGCCGAACTTGTCTTCCATGCCATGGAGCACAACCCGCTCTTTGAGCGTGCGCATCACATGTTTTTCATAGCCGGAATAGGCGTGTACGACATACCAACGCATAGCCATCGCCGTCCCCTGTTATCCGATGATACCTGAAACGATCCAGCTGATCAGCGAGTCCATCCCCCACATAAGGAGAGCGACCACAAGAACAAACACGATCACGATGACCGTAGTCTGCACCAACTCTTGACGCGTCGGCCAGACCACTTTCCGAATCTCAACTTTCGCCTCTTTCAGCAGACGCGCAAAACGCCGCCCCCTATCCGTCTGCATAGCAATGACTGCAGCTACGATACCCATAGCCACCAATGCCAGCACACGATAGAGAACCGACGAACTACTGTAGTAGTAGTTACCGACAACGCCTACGGCGATCAAAACAAAAACAACCAGCCACTTCAGCACATCGAAGCGACTGGCCGTCTGATCAGCTTTTGACTCCATGGGAATCAACTTTGCCATTTTAAAGGTGAATAATGGCAGGCCAGGAGGGAATCGAACCCCCAACCTGCGGTTTTGGAGACCGCTGCTCTGCCAATTGAGCTACTGGCCTGCACTAAACCTGCCACGCGTTATTCGATTACTCGATCACCTTGGTCACAACGCCCGCACCAACGGTACGACCGCCTTCGCGAATCGCGAAGCGCAGACCATCTTCCATTGCGATCGGCGCAATCAGCGTCACGACCA
>NZ_NTLB01000009.1 GCF_002514725.1 Mangrovitalea sediminis | reverse complement strand
CATTGCGCCGCATGGCAGCAGGCAAACTCCGAGTTTAGCTTCCGGGTGTAGTATCGCCGTTGGTCAGTCATGGGGTGTTGTTACACCGAGTGGCGTCTCATTCGGCGCAATGCCCTTCGATTATTGCGCCCTACGGCTTTTCACGCTAATCCGCGATGAACCTTTTTTTTTGCTTTCGCATCACCTCCGCATAACAAAAACCCCGGCGCCTGGCGGCACCGGGGTTCCATTTGTGACGCACCGGGATCGTGCTTACCAATGAATCCCACGCATCAATGCGGCAAAGGCCACCTGCTCCGTGGACACTTTGGGCTTCTCGTCAGTCTGCTGACCTTGAGCGGCCGCTGAGTCCGGGAACATCCGGTAGCCGGTATTCATGATAATCTCGCCCATTTTCGGTGCCAGCGAGTGCAGAACCTGCGCGAAGGTACCGAGACGAGTGGCAATACGCTTGGGCCGGTAAATGATCGCTTCGGCCACCAGATCCGCCGCCTCTTCGGGTGTCAAAGTCGGCACTGAATCGTAGATCTTGGTCGGGGCGATCATCGGCGTCTTCACCAACGGCATATTGATCGTGGTAAAGCTCACGTTGCGATCGGACCATTCCGCCGCCGCACACCGCGTCCAGGCATCGAGTGCCGCCTTGGAAGCGACATAGGCGGAAAAACGCGGCGCATTGGTCAGTACCCCAATGGAAGAGATATTGACGATGTGCCCCCGCTTGCGCTCCAGCATCGCGGGCGCAAAGCCCATGATCAGCCGCAAGGCCCCAAAATAGTTCAGCTGCATGGTGCGTTCGAAATCATGCGGCCGATCGAAAGACAGTGTCAGCGAGCGGCGAATCGAGCGCCCCGCATTGTTGACCAGGACATCGACCGGGCCGTGATTTTCCAGCACCGTTTTCACAAACTGGTCACAGGCGGCCATATCGGAGAAATCGCAGGAATAGGCAAAGACTTCACCACCCAGTCCCTGCAGTTCCCGACGGGTTTCTTCCAGCTTTTCAGGCGTACGGGCACCGATAATAACCGTGGCACCGCTTTCCGCCAGTTTTCGCGCCGTGGACAAGCCAATACCGGACGTTGCACCGGTGACCACACAAACCCGCCCCTGAACAGCGCCGCGCAACGTGCGATCCTTGTAAAGATCGGGATCCAGGTGCCGCTCCCAGTAATCCCAGATCGCCGGGGCGTACTCGGGAAGACGGGGCACGTCGATACCGGTACCGGCAAGCACTCGCTCGGCTTCCCGGGCATCGAAACGCGTTGGATAATTGATAAAGGACATGACTGTACGGGGAATACCGAGGTCTTCCATCACCGCCTGGGATATACGACGCACCGGCGGCAGGTTCTTGATGCCCTGACGGATCATCGGCGGAATGAAACCGAACATCCGGGAATCGATGCGCATAGCCATGCGCGGCGCGTGCCCGGCTTCGGAGAAGATATTGAGCACTTCGCCGACCTTGTAGGGATCGGGATCGACCAGATGGAAGCACTTTCCATCTTCGCCCGGCGCATGGGCAATATGGTCCAGGGCATCAACCACGAAATCCACAGGAACAATGTTGAGCCGTCCGCCTTCGATACCCACCGTTGGCATCCATTGGGGCAATGCGTTACGGATTTTCTGGATCATCTTGAAGAAGTAATAGGGACCATCGATCTTATCGATTTCCCCGGTTTTCGAGTGCCCGATGACCATGCCCGGACGATAGACCCGCCAGGGAACCTTACAGGACTCGCGCACCAGACCTTCCGAATCATGCTTGGTGCGCAGATAGGGGTGGTCCAGTTTCTGTGCCTCGGCAAACATGTCCTCGCGGAAGGTCCCTTTGAAGAGCCCCGCCGCCGCGATGGAACTGATATGGTGGAAACAACCTGCAGACATTGCCGCGGCAGCGTCCACCGCATGCCGGGTGCCTTCGACATTGGCAATACGCTGGCTCTGTTCGTCTGCCGCCATGTCATAGATGGCGGCAAGATGGAAGAAATGGTCGACCTGCCCTTTCAGCGTCTGCAGATCCGCATCGCTCAACCCCAGGTTGGGAGCGGCCAGATCACCCACAACCGGTACCACCTGAGAACTGTCAGCGCCCCAGCGTTCCTTCAAGGCCTCGAGTTTATCAACGGATTGTTCACGGACCAGAAGATAAACGGTGCCACCACGCTTGAGGAGCTTCTCCACAAGGAAGCGCCCGATAAATCCGGTGCCGCCGGTCAAAAAGTACTTCATAGCATTCCCATCCTGGTTTTCTTGGTTTTGTTGGCACGACACGCTGCGCAATCTTCGCAGGCGCTCGCATTGTACCCGGTTGTAAACGCCAAGTATCTGTTTTTATTAGAGTATTTGCTCCAGAGCCAAATAGCTAAGTATTTGACTTCTCAAACAAAATTACGACTAAAGACTAGCACAGAATGCATCTGGCCTTGCGAACGGGGAACAGAGCAACGGACAGGAACCGGGCAACAACACCCCAAAAAAACGGGAAAACGGAAAATCGGCCGGATTAGGCCGCCAATGCCAGAGCAGGGCTGTGGGTCTCATCCCGGGATCCGGCACCCGAAACCAGAGCCCCCTTTGAGCAGATTCAGAGTAACGTTTCGTCAACCTGCGTCCCATCAACTCCCGAAAGACAGGGGCAACGTTTTTCTCTACGAAACAGACAATTACCCTGCTGCAAACTGATCATCGGCCAATGCATCTGCAAAGTATTTCAATACTTACTCAAGTCATGCAATTCACGGTAGCGAATGACATAATAACGCTGAAATGCGGAGATAGGCGGCGCCCGACTGCTGCCTTAAACCGCCCAATAAGCTTTCAGGAAAACGCCGCCATGTCCGAAGATAAATCCGATCGCTACATCAAGATCGCCCGCGCCTGTCTCAGGGCGATCAATGAGGTGTCGCGCGACGCCCCCTCTCGCGACGAAAGCGTGCAAAAGGTGTATTCCGCCATCGAAGACGCCTTTAACAGTGAGATGAACTTCTATCAGGAAGAACTGGCGGTCCTGACATCCGTTCTCGAACGCATTGCCAATGGCCAGTTAAGTCTGGAAAAAAGTCGTGCCCTGGCCCAGGAAACCCTGCGGGAACGCCAGCATTGGCAGGACAACAGTTCACAGCTGCATTGACCCCGTAGCGGCACATGCCACTGAACAGGGCATCTCGCCCCCTCTGCGGAGCAAGTTTTGACGCTCCGCGGATCCGGGTATGACTTAAGCCCCCCAGCATTGAAGGAACTGGCCGTCTATGATCCGACTTAGCGGTAACGTCTTCCTACGCCGTCTTGGTGCTACAACCATCCTCTTGCTTCTTGCGATTGGCACTTTTTCCGCACAAGCAGCCGTCACTCCCGAGAAAAGCCCTAACGACGCGCACCACTACCGGGTAATTACGCTCCCGAACCAACTGAAGGCGTTGCTTATTTCGGATCCGTCCACTGACATGGCGGCAGCTGCCATGGACGTGGCCACCGGCAGCGGAGACGATCCTGCCGATCGCCCTGGTCTCGCACACTTCACTGAACACATGCTGTTCCTCGGCACGCGGAAATACCCTGCCCCTGATGCCTACCAACAGTTCATCAGTGCCCATGGCGGCGATCACAACGCCATGACGATGTTCGAGCACACCAATTATTTCTTCGACATCAATGCGGACGCGTTGGCTCCGGCCCTGGACCGTTTCGCCCAACAATTCACGGCTCCGTTGTTCAACCCCGGTTACGTCGAACGGGAAAAGCATGCGGTCAGTTCCGAATACAGCGCCAAAAAGCAGAGCGACAGCCGCCGTTTCTATTCCGCGTTTCGGCAGGCGCTCAACCCGGCACATCCCTATAGCCACTTTTCGGTCGGTAACCTGACGACCCTGGCCGACCGCCCCAACGACAAGGTGCGCGACGACCTTCTGAGGTTCTATCAGACCCACTACTCTGCCAACCTCATGACGCTGGTCGTCTACGGCAAGCAATCGCTGGATCAGCTGGAAGCGCTGGTACGTGAGAGATTCAGCCATATCCCGAACCGTCACCTGAAGCGCAGCCAGTATGGGATGCCGCTCTTTAAGCCCGGTTCGCAACCGCAGCTGCTCAGGGTCCAGTCTCTGAAGGAAACCCGTCAGCTACAGCTCAGCTTTCCGATTCCGTCGACGCGCGATCAATACGGCATAAAGCCGACGTCCTACATCGCCAATCTGCTGGGACACGAGGGCCGCGGCAGTCTTCTGTATGTACTCAAGAAAGCGGGCTGGGTCGACGGCCTCTCCGCTGGCGCCGGTTTGGATACCGGGCATCAGGCGCTGATGGAAATCAATATGTCGCTGACGCCTGAAGGCCTGGAGCATTGGAAGGACATCGTCGCCCTGACCTTCGATGCCATAGGCAAGGTTCGCGAAGACGGCATCCGGGAGCTCTACTATCAGGAAAATGCCCGACTGTCCCAGATCGCCTTTCGTTTTCAGGAGCAATCCGAGCCCATACATCTGGTCAGCCGCCTGGCTACCGAGCTTCAGGACGTTAAGGCACAGGATGTCCTGAAAGCACCCTACATGCTGACTCATTTTGCCCCAGACGCCTACCGGGCCATTCTCGACAAGCTGACGCCGGCCAACCTCACTGTCGCCATCCTGTCGCCACAGCCACTCCCAAAGGGGGCCGCCAAGACCCAATGGTATGACACGCCCTACAGCGTAGAGCCTCTCGACATGCCGGCGCTTCTGAAGCAGTCCCAGATAGCGCCCCTCGCCAGTCAACTGGGTCTACCGACCGCAAACCCCTTTATTCCGGACCGGCTGAGCCTGGTATCCGGCGCGACAATGACGCGGCCGGAAAAGCTCCTCGACAGTCCTGTAACGCTCTGGTATGCGAGGGACAAGCGCTTTGGGACGCCGAAAGCCAATATCTATCTTAACCTGCGATCCCCAGTCGCCAACGCTTCGCCTCGGGATGCGGTTCTCAGCAAGCTGATGGTCGCGCTCGTCATGGATCAGCTCGATGCCTATGCCTATCCAGCGCAACTCGCAGGCCTGGATTACGACGTATATCACCACCTGCGTGGGATATCGGTCCGTGTCGGCGGCTATGACGACAAGCTGCACCTGCTACTGACAAAGGTGCTTCAGGCGATCGCCCATCCATCACTGAAAGAAGAGCGCTTCCGGATCGAACGACAGCAGTTGATCGACAACCTGCGCAACAGCCACAAGGCAATCCCCTACCAGCAGGCGATGAACCAGGCCCAGCATCTTCTGATAAGCAACCTCTGGTCTAACGATCAACAATTGGCCGCGGCCCGCAAGGTGACCTTTACCGACCTCAAGGCTTATGCCTCGGGCTTTTCGAAGCAGCTGCACCTGGTCATGCTGGCCCATGGCAACCTGACAGCGGCCGGCGCGCTCAACATGGCGCAGGCCAGCCAGGCCATACTCCTCGGTAACAGCGAACGGGTGGACGTGCCTCGCAGCCAGGTCCATGCCCTGCCCGCACAGGCCGATCTGCGTTTCGACTGGCCGGTCGATCATCCGGACACGGCATACGTCCGCTACATCCAGGGACGCAACAACAGTGACGCTGAGCGCGCCCGCTTTCTGCTCATGGGACAAATCCTGTCGAGCCCCTTCTACAATGCCCTGCGCACCCAGCAGCAACTCGGTTATATCGTTTTCGCCACCCCGTTTCCCATCCTGAAAACCCCGGCCTTGGCCCTCATCATCGAATCGCCCAAAGCCAGCGCCGCAACCATCGATAAACAGGTTTCCCTCTTTATGGACGGTTATGCTGACCAAATGGCATCGATGTCACCGGAAGCATTCCAACAGCAAAAAGCGGCCGTGATCACCAACCTGCGGCAGAAGCCGAAGCGACTGGGAGATGTAACCGAACGCTATTGGCGGGATATCGATGAGGACGATGCGGGCTTCGATCTGCGGGAGCGCCTGGTCAGGGCCGTTTCGGCCATCCGGCAGGCGGATCTGGTCAGGTACTATCGCCAGAATATTGCACCAGAGCGCCGATCGCTGACGGTGGTTACAGGCCGCGCTATCCCTACGACAGGGAATGCAACTGTCGAGAAGGCGCTCAGCCAAGGCGGTTATATACAGGACTGAAGCGCGAGTGTCGGCGGGGCCTCTGACACCCCGCCGACGCTGCGCTCACAGATAGGGAATCAGCGCTTCACCCCAGTAATGCAGCTCTTCGAGAATATGACGATCCCTCGCCGAAATATCGTGCTGCTGCAGACGCAGAGCGATCGTCTCCAGATACGCCGGAAGACTGCGCCACCCTGCCGACGGCTGAATCAGCCGCTGCTGCCGGAAACGTTCCCAGCGTTCCTGTTCCTCGCCGTCCAGCGTCGACGGGAAGTTGCGTGCCCGATACCGGAAAACCATCTCATCCAGACGGGCATCCTCGAAACTGGGGGTCTCCTCGCCCATATGCGCCGGCTCCACCTGCAACAACCGGTTGAGTTTTTCCCGGTCGGCCTTGCCGATAAAACCGCCACTGTAGAGACTTTCATCCACATCCGGCACAGAATCAGCCGACGGGGCTCTCGCCTGGAAAACCGTGGCAACCTTATCGGCCAGTCCGTCCGCCGTGCGTAGTCGGGATAGATGCTCCCGCAAGCGGTCACCGTCCAACTCCATCTCTGCCAATCGCTCGGACGATAACGTTTTTAACATGGCAGCCGGAGTCAATATCGGACAACGATTCGCGTGCACAGCCTTCAGAGGGATACGCCGCTCACCCGGCGGCAACTGATCCTGCGGTACAAACAACCGATCACGAATCTGCTCCACCGTGGCCGTCAGCAACGGCTCAGGGTCCTCTCTCAAATCGTACACGATCACGGCATTGGGATTGTCCGGATGACGTGCGATAGGTGCGACCAGTGCGCCGCACCCCAATCGAGCCGGATAGCGGGACGACACATGAAATACCGGCTGCATGCGCTGAACATCCAGCATCGCGAACGCCGATGCCTTATCCTTGTGTGTCAGGACATACTCGAACAGGCGGGGCTGTTTCTCCCGAATCAAGCGGGCCATCGCAATGGTGGCATAGACATCGGACATCGCGTCGTGCGCCGCCTCGTGTGCGATGCCATTCGCCTCGGTCAGCTTTTCGAGACGAAAGCTCGGAGAACCGTCCTCGTTACGCGGCCAGACAATCCCTTCGGGACGTAGTGCGTAGGTCAGCCGCACCATATCGATAATGTCCCAACGGGAATTGCCATTCTGCCACTCCCGGGCATAGGGATCGCGCAGGTTCCTGAACAGGGTGTGGCGGGTCACTTCGTCGTCGAAACGCAGACTGTTATAACCGACAACACAGGTTCCCGGCTGTGAGAATTCATCGAGTATCCGCCCGATGAACGCCGCTTCGACCAATCCCTCTTCACGGGCCTTCTGGGGCGTTATGCCGGTAATCAGGCAGGCGTCAGGGTCCGGTACATAATCCTCGCCGGGCTGGCAGTAAAGAATCAGCGGTTCACCGATGATATTCAGCTCGGCGTCAGTACGCACGCCGGCGAACTGGGATGGACGATCGTGTGCCGGGTCGGCACCGAAGGTTTCATAGTCATGCCAATAGAAGGATTGCATAGCGTTTCGCGTTCCGGCGTTGGGGCGACTGGAAGGCGTTTCCTGTCGCCGACGTCTTATACGGTCAGGCGCCCACGGAAGAGCAGGCGACGCTATGGTAGCACCCCGAAACGGTCGGGGTTAAAACATACCGACCCCACGGTCGATATATTCAGTGCGGGCGCGCGGGATACCGGTAATCAACTTGGCCATATCCAGCGTCATAGAGGTGGGAATGTTGAAGTAAAGGCCAGGCCCTGCGGTAATGCTCTTGCCGCTGGCCGGATCCTGCCAGGTCAGGGTGCTCTTCTGGAAGGAAATAAAGAAATCGTTGGTGTATCCCACAGTGCCGTTAGCATTGGCAGAGCCGATATCCAGCGTTTGCAGATTGCTGAGAGGCGCGCAATTGACGCTGTTGGCGCAATCGGTACCGGTGCCGGCAATCCCGATGTATTGGGCATTGCTGTTGGTCGCGGTACCGGCCGAGTTCAGCAGTTGTGCGTCGACTGTATTACCACTGCTGTCGATCACCTTCATGCCAATGTTACCGCTCAGGGAGTTGATAGTACCGGACAGCGTTCCCCTGGCCTGGTTGAAACCAATCCGAAAACCGTCGATAGAATCTGTGCCATCCGTTGATTGGGCCACTTCGACATAAGGATCGATGCCTTCGAAAGGCACGATATCGCCCACAGCGTAGGTGTTGCCGTCGAGTTGCACCTTGGTGGCGTCGGTAGAGATGTGACCCAGGGAGAGATTGGTGATATCAACATTGGAGGTCAGCGCCGCGTTCCCCAACGTCACCTGATTGACGTTGGCTTGGACAGACGTAGTCATCCCCAGCGTCACACGGGTAAAATCCTCCGATGACGTTTGGACGACGTCTACCGCCGCCATGGCCTGCCCTGTCACGTTGCTCAGAGCCTCATCCGACAGAGGCTTGAGATGCGCCTGCACACTCGACATGCAGGCACAAGTCACCGCGAACAGGATCACCCTAATGAGAGAATCCCGATGCATAGGCTGTTTTTAGGTCTCTGAAACGTTTTCTGGGAAACGCTTTTTAGTTTTAGTGTTACGACTATAGGGAGAGCCGGCCATGAAAAGAGTGATACTTGTCACATCGGGCCGAGTATTTTATTCGAGTCCTTACACAAATTTGACCCTGATCCCAAATTTTATTGCCAATCAATAAATTAGTACGTTAGTACCATGATTGCCGTTTCAGGGGCCTGGCCCAAAGAGACAGCCTGCGAATCAAGACCTCACCGAGCCAGGCATGTCAAAACCCCGCTGCTATACTGAGGCTAATCCACTCAAAAACAAGACCTCATGGCATATCCCACCGACATTTCCGAGCCTTATCAGGGCTTATACCCGGAGTCCGGCCAGGCATGACGATCAACGTCCTTATCTGTGACGATTCAGCCATGGCGCGTAAACAGATGGCGCGCGCGCTACCCGAACACTGGGATATCGAACTGCACTACGCGGCAGACGGCAGGGAATGCCTGGAGCGCCTCCGGGCGGGCGAGGGAGAACTTCTATTCCTCGACCTGAATATGCCGGAGCTCGACGGCTACCAAGTGCTGAACGCCATCGCTGCCGAAGATCTCGGCGCCCTGGTCATTGTGGTGTCCGGCGACATCCAGCCGGAGGCACGGGCCCGTGTTCTAAAAATGGGAGCGCTCGATTTCATTCGCAAGCCGACAGATCCCTCCCAGGTCCGCGAATTACTCATAAAGTTCGGCCTGTTTCGGGACGATCAACCGCAGGATACGCAGATCACCACGGCCTCGCCGGAGACCAGCCCTGAAAACCTGTCGATGCTCGATTGCCTGCAGGAGTTGTCCAATGTCGCGATGGGCCGCGCAGGCGACCTTCTCGCGCGGCTGCTACGCGTCTTTGTCAAAATGCCAATTCCCAAGGTCAATACACTGGAAGCGAGTGAATTGCGGATGGCGCTGAGCGTCGCCGAGAACAACAACACGTACTCTGCCGTCTGCCAGGGTTTTATTGGCGCAGGACTCTCGGGAGAAGCACTTCTGCTGTTCTCGGACACCAGCTTTGACGACATGGCCAAGCTGTTGCGATACGAGCCCGAGGAAAAAAGCGGTATGGAAATCGAACTACTGATGGACATGTCGAGCATCCTGACCGGAGCTTTCCTGAAAGGACTTTCCGATCAGATGGATATCCCCTTCGGCATGGGTCATCCCTCGGTACTTGGCCAGCACATCCAGATTGGCGATCTGCTGGAACAGAAAAGCGATCACTGGCGCAAGATGCTGAGTATCGAAATCAACTATGCCATCGAAGGCCATAACATCGACTGCGACTTGCTGCTGCTCTTCACCGAAGACTCGATACCGGCCCTTGAAGAAAAACTCCACTACTTGATGGATTAGGCACGACCACGATGACAAACGGCATGATCGATATTCGCGAATTCCACTGGATGATGGATATGCTGGAATCCATCGAGGTGGGACTCGTCGTCCTCGACCTGGACTATCGCATTGTCGTCTGGAATGGTTTCATGGAAAACCACAGTGGCATTACGGCATCGCGTGCGCGCGGCGACAATTTGTTCGAACGCTTCCCGGAACTCCCTGCCGCCTGGCTGAAACGCAAAGTGGAATCCGTGGTCCTCTTGAAGACCCGGGCTTTTACCTCCTGGGAGCAGCGTCCCTATCTTTTCCGCTTCCGCAACTACCGGCCCATTACGGGCACCGAAGCCTTCATGTACCAGAATCTGACGATCAGTCCCCTCGTCAGCACCGACGGGACCGTCAGCCATGTGTGCCTGATCATCTACGATGTCACCGATACGGCCGCAGGCCGTAAGGCGCTCGAGCGCGCCAACGCCCAATTGGAAAAGCTGAGCCAGACCGACCGACTCACCGGACTCCTCAATCGAGGCGCCTGGGAAACGCTGTTAGTTAATGAGTTCGAAAGATTTCGGCGTTATCGTCATCACTGCGCGCTCGTCATGTTCGATATTGACCATTTCAAGCGGGTCAACGACACATGGGGCCACCAAGCCGGCGACGAGGTCATCCGAACGACGTCGCGCATCCTGCGCCAGAATTTACGGCAGACGGACATCGGCGGACGTTATGGCGGAGAGGAGTTCGGTGTGATCCTGCCGGAAACTGACGCCCGCGGCGCCCGGATCTTCTGCGAAAGAGTCCGCAAAAATATCGCCGACACGACAGTGAGCACTCATGCCGGCGACATAAACTATACGATCAGCCTTGGCATCAGCATTGTCGATGACACCCAGTCGGACTACACCCAATGGCTGGAGCAGTCCGACAAGGCCCTCTATGCCGCCAAGGAAGGTGGCCGCAATCAGGTCCGGATCTTTGGCGAAGACTTGGGTCCGGACTGAACCTGCCCACTTTCGATACGTCTGAGCGCACGCTGGTAATGGGGTTCACGCTGATCCTGGGATGACACGCAAATATCGAGATTGCGTACCAGACCATCGGAGATGGCGTACACCCAACCGTGTATCGAGAGTTCCTGTCCACGCTGCCAGGCGTCCTGGACAATCGTCGTCTGGCAGACATGACGCACCTGCTCGATAACATTCAGCTCACAGAGCCGGTCGACTTTCTCGTCCTCGCTGGTAAGCGCATCCAACTGCCCCTGATACTTGTCCCGCACATCCTGGACATGCCGCAGCCAGTTGTTGATCAGGCCCAGCGCATCATCGCGTAGCGCCGCCCTGACCCCGCCACAACCGTAATGACCGACAACCATGACGTGCTTCACCTTGAGGACGTCGACCGCGAACTGCAACACCGACAGGCAGTTGAGGTCCGTGTGCACAACCACGTTGGCCACATTACGGTGGACGAAAAGCTCGCCAGGCAGCAAGTCCACGATCTGGTTCGCCGGCACGCGGCTATCTGCACAGCCAATCCAGAGATACTCCGGCGCCTGTTGCTGGGACAAACGCATAAAGAACTGCTCGTCCTTGGACTTGATATCGTCCGCCCAGGACTTGTTACGTTGCAGGAGATTTTCTAGCAAGCATCCATTCCTCTTCAACATCGACAAACCGCAGTACCGCACACCGTGGGTCGGTACCGGCGCCTACAGCCCCTGCATTGGACGGCATTTGCCATCTATAGGCAAGCACCGCCATGCCGGGGCTTGGTGATCTCTTATCCCCGATCGCCGCTGACGGGCACGTGAATCGTCGTCTGAGCCAGATCCAGCAGCTCACGCAGGGCCACCGAGAACATGGCGTACTCCGGATCCACCACGCCGCGCAACTCCGTTTGCATCGCCGTCCAACGCTCGATCAGGTGTTCATGTTTCTCCGCCCAGCGTTCGATGAGGACCTCAGGCTCTTCTTCGCTGCCCTGCCCGAGGACGCCGACCGTCAAGGCACGCTGCTGCCAATCCAAGTCCTCCCGGAAGCTCTCGCGCGCCAAAGCCTGCCAGTGCGTGGTCGGAGTCAAACGGTTGATGGCTTGAGCGAACCAGTT
Source organism: Mangrovitalea sediminis (assembly GCF_002514725.1). Taxonomy (GTDB): domain Bacteria; phylum Pseudomonadota; class Gammaproteobacteria; order Pseudomonadales; family Oleiphilaceae; genus Mangrovitalea; species Mangrovitalea sediminis. Next base: position 23,499 of record NZ_NTLB01000009.1, on the reverse strand, counting down.
CAGTTGCAGGCGCTCGCCCAGCGCATAGTAGATACGCGCCACACGTTCGAGGGGCAGACCTGTCATATGGTGCGCTTCGACGATGCCCAGCGCCGCATAAAGATAAGGCGCGCCGGCCACAACGCCCGACACATCACCTGGCACGCCCTGATCGACCAGCTCGTCATAGCGCGTCTTCCATTCGCGGGCCGCCTGCTCTCCGAGGTGCCCCGGGAGATCATCCGCAATCTTTCCGATAGGCGCGGAGAAGCGTGCCATGTGCTGCTCCAGATCCAGCTCACCACGGCGATTGCGTAACAGCCAGCGCGAGGCCCGCCGAATCAGGCGCATCAGCTCTGTCATCAACTGCATCTGCAAGGAGCTGGAAATCTTGAAGTCCAGCGCCTCGATCGCTTCCCACCAATGATCCAGGCGATAGATATCGCGGGCTACGATCCAGGCGAGGGCGATACCGGCCGGCGATGCCCCAGTGGACTGCCGCAGGCGATCCACATAGGTGATCCCCATGTGGTTCACCATATCGTTCGCAATTTGCGTGGAAATGATTTCACGTCGCAGTTGGTGTCCGCCCAGTTCCTTACCGAAGCGTTTGACCATCGCCGCCGGGAACATCTTGGCAATCTCTGGAGCCAGCCCCGGAATATCCGGCAGATCAGACTGGTTGAGAACCTGCTTGAGATCGCCTTTAACGTAGGAAATCAGCGTCGAAAGTTCCGGCCGGGTCAGGCCCTGCTCATGCAGTTTGCGTTCATTGATCAGTTCCTCATCCGGCAGGAATTCCAGTTGCCGGTTGAGCTTGCCGGCACTTTCCATCCCACTGATCAGGCGGCGGTATTCCTCGATCCGCGTCCTGGCCTCCGACGCAGCAATGCTGATCGCCTGTGTCTGGCGATAGTTATTCTGCAGGACCAGTCCGGCCACTTCCTCGGTCATCTGTTCAAGGAAAACGTTACGCTGCTTTTCGGTCAGATCGCCGTTGGCGACCAGACTGTTGAGCAGGATCTTGGCGTTGACCTCATGATCCGAGCAGTCCACACCACCGGCATTGTCGATGAAGTCCGTGTTGACCCGGCCGCCCTCGAGGGCGAATTCGATACGCGCCAGTTGGGTCAGGCCCAGGTTGCCGCCTTCGCCAACCACCTTGCAACGTAAATCGCAGGCATCAACCCGCAGACCGTCGTTGGCCTTATCGCCCACTTCGGAGTGCGTCTCGTCACTGGATTTGACGTAGGTCCCGATACCCCCGACCCACAACAGGTCGACCTCGGCCTGCAACAGTGAGTTGATCAGCATATTTGGCGGCATCCGGTCGACCTTGATGCCGAAGGCTTCTTTCATCTCCGGACTGATCGGAATCGATTTGGCGCTGCGGTTGAAGATACCGCCACCCTTGGAAATCAGCTCAGCCTTGTAGTCTGTCCAGCTCGAACGCGGCAGACGGAAGAGGCGCTCCCGCTCGGCAAAACTGGCCGCTGCATCCGGATTCGGATCGACGAAGATATGCAGGTGGTTGAACGCCGCCACCAGCTTGATGTGGCGAGATAACAGCATCCCGTTACCGAAAACGTCGCCGGACATGTCACCAATGCCGACCACGGTGAAATCGTCCTGTTTCGGGTTGATATCCAACTCACGGAAATGACGCTCGACGGATACCCAGGCGCCACGCGCGGTAATCCCCATTTTCTTGTGGTCGTAGCCGTTACTGCCACCGGAGGCGAATGCATCTCCCAACCAAAACCCGAACTCCTGGGATATCGAGTTGGCAATGTCGGAGAACGTCGCCGTTCCCTTGTCCGCAGCAACCACCAGATAATAGTCGTCCTCATCGTGACGGATAACCTGCACCGGCGGCACCACCTTGCCGTCAACGAAATTATCGGTCAAATCCAGCAGGCCGTGGATGAAGGTCTTGTAGGACTCAATCCCCTCTTTCTGGATTGCATCCCGGTCGCCGCCTTCCGGCAACTGCTTGGCAACAAAGCCGCCTTTTGCCCCGACCGGGACGATGACCGCATTCTTAACCTGCTGAGCCTTGACCAGCCCCAGGATTTCGGTGCGGTAATCCTCAAAGCGGTCGGACCAACGCAACCCGCCCCGGGCAACCTTACCGCCCCGCAGGTGAACACCCTCGACCCGCGGCGAATAGACGAAGATCTCGAACATCGGCACCGGCAGCGGCATATCCGGAATGGCCAACGGATTAAACTTGAAGCTGATATAAGGTTTGGCCTTGCCATCCGCATCCGGCTGATAGAAGTTGGTCCGCATCGTGGCCTTGATCAGTTCCAGATACAGCCGCAGGATCCGGTCTTCGCTGAGGTTTTCGACATCGTCCAGCCCAGCGTTGAACTCCAACTCCAGTTTCTGCTGTGCCGCGGCGCACTGCGCTTCGCTTTGGAAGGTCGCAGGATTGAAACGCACCTCGAAGAAATCCAGCAGCGACTGCGCCAGCGACATGTGGTTGACCAGCGTCGACGCAATGAACGCCTGGCTGTTAGAAATGCGGATCTGCCGCATATAGCGGGCATAGGCCCGGAGCATGGCGATCTTACGCCAGTCCAGGTAGCAGGCCAGCACCAGCCGGTTGAAGGTGTCATTCTCCGCTTCGCCGTACCAGACTTTCTCGAACAGGGTTTCGAAAATCGGACGGATACGGTGAATATCGATCACCTTGCCGCTATAGGCCTGCAGCGAGAAATCATGGATCCAGACAGTCTTGCCGGAACGATCGATCGTTTCGAAGGGGTGCTCTCCCAGTACCCGGAAGCCCAGGTTTTCGAAGATGGGCATCACTTCCGACAGGGGAATGGGCTCGTCCGGATGGAAGAGTTTGAAGTGCAGCGTGTTCTCTTCCTCTTCCAGCGCCCGGTAGAAACTCATGGCCAGGCGACCGGTATCCTTCACCCGCGTAACGTGATCGATATCGATCACCGCTCGACGGGGTGAAAACAGGTCGCGGTATCCGCTGGGAAAGGCATTTTGATAAAGCTGGATGAGCTGGTTACCGCGCTCTTCGCCGTGAGCCTCATAGAAAGCTTCCAGCAGTCCGTCACGCCAGGACTGCGCCAGCTCAATGACCTTTTCCTGCACCTCATTGACTGGCAGGATACGGTTCTCCTCCGGCGGCACACGGACCGTAAATTGGACCCTTGCCAACACCGACTCGGAGAAGTAGACGTTGAATTCGATATCCAGAGCCTTGAGCGCCTCGCTAAGGACCGCCTCCGCTTTAAGCCGCAATTCCGTGGTGTAGATATCCCGTGGGAAGAACGCCAGGCAGGTCACGAACTGCCCGTAGACATCCTCGCGCATGAACAGGCGAATCTTGCGTCGTTCCTGGATATACAGGATATCCAGCGCCACTTCGAGAATCTCGGCGGTATCGATCTGGAACAACTCGTCACGTGGATAGACGGCCAGGATCTGATCGAGTTCCTTGCCGGCATAGTCATCCGGCATAAAGCTGGAACGGCGAATCACCTCCATCACCTTGCGACGCAGCACCGGCACTTCATCCGGACGCTCGTTGTAAACGCGCGCTGTATACAGGCCGAGGAAACGGCGCTCACCGATCACCCGGCCCTTACTGTCGAACTTCTTGACGGCGATATAGTCCGGATAGGCCGGGCGATGAACCCGGGACCGTTGCGCGGACTTGGCGAAGATGAACAGGTCATCCGAACGGGTCATCTCCTGCCGTGTCTTTTGCGGCAACTGCGAGATGCTGACCCGGGAAGGCCGTTCGTTGTGGGATCGCAGAATACCCAGCTCCGAGTCCGGAACCTGCTGAACGATGATATCGCCCTTCTTCTCAACAAAATCGTATTCGTCATAGCCAAGGAAGGTGAAGTGGTCTTCTGTAAGCCACTGCAGGAATGCCCGCGCTTCTTCGATCTTGTCCTGGCTTAAATTTTTCGGAGGGTTGTTCAGCTCTTCGAGCAGGATGCGGGTCTTGTCGCGCATCAACGGGAAGTCCGATACCGCGATCCGGACCTCTTCCAGTACCTGCTTCAATGCGTCCTGCAACTCCTGCAGATCCTCTGGATTGCTATGGCGGTCGATCTCCAGAACGATCAGCGCTTCGAGATTGCCCTTCTCATCGCCATCCATCGTTTTGCAAAGCTTCTTGAGCTTACCGTTACGATCACGGTCGATCTTCAGGATCGAATGATGCAGCGTGTGAATACCCAGTTCACGCTGGTTGATGGCAATACGGACGGAGTCGATCAGGAAGGAGATATTCGGGTGGAGGATATAGATCACAGAGTGCGTCGACTGCCAGCCATCTTCTTCCAGGTCAGGGTTGAAGATGCTGACCAGGGCTTCACCGTCGGCCCTTTGCTGGAGAAACTGCCAGGCGGCCAGGACATTGCCGTAGGTATCCGAGAATCGTCGCATCAGCATTTCATCGAGCGGCAGATGGGCGAAATACTGGACTGAGAAATCAGCCACTTTTCGGGCTTGGGTGGAGCTGAGTTTTTCCTTGAACGCATTCGCCAACTGTTGAAGAAAATCTTCTCGGCTGGTGACCGTTAACGCATTCATGTCGCGATTCCCGTAATCTGTGAACGAATTGTAATGAAACCCGTCGCGGCACCCCTGGTCGAAACGGCGTCATCACACGCCACCTCGCGATCCGAGGCGCTAATCACGCCATCGGGTGGGCATTGGCAATGCCGGAGGACGATTCTTGTTGTTGAAACGTTGCTACTGGAACAGTCGGTTTTGGTGCATTGATTGCTGAGACACTGGCTACGACAACGCCTGATCATAGGAATAAGCATAGCAGCGTGAGCAAGTTGCCTTGATTTTTGAGCGTGGCTTACAAACACTGGAGCATTCCGGACGAAATCGACAGACGTTTTCCTACCGGATTCCGGCAAACTTCGGACTTGATTGATGCCAACGCGTGATGCGTCATAAACACATGCATTTCGGCAATGAGAAGACAGGGGTAATAGCAGTGCAACAGTTGGATACGAGCATGGAATTGCAGGATACCTTCGCTTCACTTCGAGGCATATTGGCCAAAAGGATCATAGGTCAACAAAAGCTCGTCGACCGGCTGCTCATCGCGCTGCTCGCGGATGGACACCTCCTGGTCGAAGGAGCTCCGGGGTTGGCCAAGACCACTGCGATCAAGGCCCTATCGAGTCATCTCGACGGCGACTTCCATCGCATCCAGTTCACTCCCGACCTGTTGCCTGCCGATATCACCGGCAGCGAAATCTACCGGCCCCAGGTCGGCACCTTCGAATTCCAGAAAGGCCCGATCTTTCATCACCTGATCCTGGCCGACGAAATCAACCGGGCACCGGCGAAGGTTCAGTCGGCCCTCCTTGAGGCCATGGCAGAACGCCAGGTCAGTGTCGGCCAGCAGACTTTCGCGCTGGACCGCCTCTTCCTGGTCATGGCGACCCAGAACCCGATTGAGCAGGAAGGCACCTATCCGCTACCGGAAGCCCAGCTCGACCGTTTTCTGATGCACGTCCGGATCGACTATCCGGATGCCGTCGCAGAGCGTGCCATCCTGGCACTGGCCCGTCGTGATTACCGGGACGGCGAACCGGCTCCGGCACTCAAGCTGTCCCGGCAACAGGTCTTCGACGCGCGTGATCAGGTCGCAGCCCTTTATATGGCGGAAGCCGTCGAGGACTATCTGGTGGCACTGGTGCTGGCCAGTCGCGCGCCGGGAGAACTCGACAAGGCACTGGCCCGTTGGACCGCTTTCGGTGCCAGCCCGCGCGGCACCATTGCACTCGACCGTTGCGCTCGCGCCCACGCCTGGCTGCATGGCCGTGACTATGTCAGCCCGGACGATGTCAGAGCCGTCGCCCACGACGTGCTGCGCCACCGTATCCTGCTCACCTTCGAGGCAGAGGCAGAAGGGATCACCTCCGATCAGGTCATCGATCGCCTGCTCGATCGCGTACCGGTAACCGCTTGATGGGGGCGCCCACAGCGATGACTGACCTCGCCCGCACAGCAGTCGATCTCGATGACCTGATCCAGATGCAGGCGGAAGCCCGCACCCTGAAATTGCCGGCCCGGACTCCCGCACGATCCGGGCAGCTGGGCTCGCACCTGTCGATTCACCAGGGACGGGGTATGGAATTCGCCGAAGTTCGCCTGTATCAACCCGGCGACGATATCCGGGCTATCGACTGGCGCGTCACCGCTCGCCGCCAGAACCCGCACACAAAACTGTTCCAGGAGGAGCGGGAACGTCCGGTGCTGATCCTCTGCGATCTGGGGCCATCGATGTTCTTCGGCAGCGTTCGCGCCTACAAACAGGTGGCGGCGGCACAGTGCAGCGCAACCCTCGCCTGGATGGGCCTCTATAACGGCGACCGGGTCGGCGGCGTGGTGTTCAGTGAGAGCAATATCGAAGTGCAGCGCCCCGTTCGCCGCCGACGTGCGGTTTTGCGCCTGCTCGACAGCCTGAGCCGCGGGCAGCGGCAACAGGTCGACAGTACGCAGGAAGACGCCGCCAGCCGGCTCAACGAAGCTTTGGTCGAAACAAGGCGGATCGCGCATACCGGCTTCCGTATCTACGTGATCAGCGACTTCATGCAGGCCGACGAGACCAGTGCTCGCCTGCTCAACCAGTTGGCCCGACACAACCGGCTGTCGTTGATCCGGGTGGTCGACCGCTTCGAACGTGAATTGCCGCCGCCGGGGCGATATGCCATCGCCAGCGGCGAGGGAACGCTCTGGATCGACACCAGTAACGCGGCGTTTCGCGACGCCTTCGACAAGCGCGTCAGGGAACACGAAACCCGCCTTGAAAACCTGTTCCGGTATGCCGGCATACCGGCCCTGACCCTGGATACCGAACAGTCTCCGACGCAGGTCCTGCGCCAGCTCACCCGCTGAACGCAGCCGCCAACCATCGCTGGATTCGAACGACGCTACACATGACTGCAACCGATCCGCTACAACACCTCAAAGACATTCACCTGCCGCCGCCTGTCAGCTGGTGGCCCCCGGCTCCTGGCTGGTGGTTGCTCGCGGTAGTGGTGATACTGGCTATCCTGTTGCCCGCCTTATGGCTCTGGCGCAAGCATCGCCGTAATCGCTGGCTACGGCTGGCCCAAAAAGAACTGCAGCGCCTCGAAACCCGCGCGGCTCCAACGCCCGAGTTCTTCAGTGAGTTAAATGCCCTACTCAAGCGTGCAGCACGCCTGCGCTATCCGGCCGATGCAACCGATACTCTCAGCGGCGAAGCCTGGATCGGGTTTCTGCAAACCCGCGCGCCCCGGCTTTCCGAAAGCGCACTGCGACAACTCGCCGAAAGCTGCTGGCATCCTGAGCCGCACCTGCCGCTCCAAGACGGCCTGCGTCTCGCCGGCGACTGGCTGAGGGCGCAAAAATGCTGACGCTCGCTTACCCCTATGTGCTGCTGCTCCTGCCGCTGGCCCTGCTGCTGCGCCCGCGTCGCGTGGAACCCAGTTCCGTCGCCGCACCCCACCTGCCGATCCATGGGTGGTTGAGCCGGTTGCCCGGTGTCGGCATCTCGACCCCCACCGGTTCCCGATGGCGCAAACTGATACTGCTTCTGGCATGGATTGCGTTGGTGATCGCTCTGGCCCGGCCGCAACACGTCGGCAAGCCGGTTAACCTGTCGCTATCGGGAAGGGATCTTTTGCTGGTCGTCGATATCTCGCCCAGCATGCAGACCCATGACATGGTGATGAACAACCAGCAGGTTTCCCGCCTCGACGCCGTCAAGGAGGTGGTTGCAGACTTTATCGCCCACCGCAAAGGCGACCGGATCGGTTTGGAGCTGTTTGGCACCCAGCCTTACATCCAGGCACCGCTGACCTTCGACCACAAAACGGTGCAAACCCAGCTCGACGAATCCCAGCCGGGTATGGCCGGTCGCGCCACGTCCATCGGCGACGCCATTGGCCTGGCCGTAAAACGCCTCAAGGACCGCCCACAGAAGGAACGCGTTGTCGTACTCCTCACCGATGGTGCCAATACCGCAGGGCAACTGCCACCGGCGAAGGCCGCGGCTATCGCCGCCGACGCCCATGTCAAAATCTACACCATCGGTATCGGCGCCGATTCAATGCAGCAACAGGGTTTTTTCGGAATGCAAACGATCAACCCCTCAGCCGATCTCGATGCCCAGTTGCTGAAGAAGATTGCCAGTAAGACCGGCGGCCAATACTTCCGCGCGAAGAACACGCCGGAACTCGCCCAGATCTATCAGGCCATCGACCAGTTGGAGCCCATCAATCTGCAGAGCAAGCAATACCGGCCGACGACAGAACTCTTTGTCTGGCCTCTGGGCGTCGCTGTGATCCTGTTCCTGTTGGTGATATTCGCACGTGCGATCCCACTGCCCCTCCGCCCCGGGCAACGGCAAAACGCCAAAGAGGAGGTGAACCATGGCTGAGGCGATCATGACCTTCGTCCATCAATTCCACTTCCTGCGACCACTCTGGCTTCTGCTGTTTCTGCTGGTGCCGCTGGTTCCCGTGGTCTGGCGCCGCATCAGCCGCGACAAGAGCGGCTGGGAAAGCGTTATGCCCTCCCCCTTGCTGCGTCCCTTGTTAAGCGGCAGCCAAAAGGCTGTAAAGGCCATGCACCCCGCCTGGCCCATTACCGTGCTGGTGGTCGCCAGCCTGGCCCTTGCCGGCCCCAGCTGGCGGCGCGCACCGACGCCACTGCACCAGGAAACGGACAGTCTGGTGGTGGTCATGGACATGTCCCTGTCGATGCTGGCAACCGACGTCAAACCTGACAGGCTGACCCGCGTCAAACAGAAACTGAGAGACCTGCTTTCACTTCGCCAAAGCGCCTTCACCGGTCTGGTCGTCTATGCCGGCGACGCGCACACGGTGACGCCCATCACCGACGATACCCGCACTATCGCCACCCTGCTGCCGGCCCTTGATCCCCTCATCATGCCTGCTACGGGTAACAGGGCCGACCTGGGGATCAAAAAGGCCATCCAATTGATCAAGCAGGGAGCCCCCGGCCCCGCCCATATCTTGCTGATGACCGACGACGTCAGCGATCAGGTCGCCGAACGTATCCGGGCGGCCCTGAAGGATACCGGTTACCGGCTCGACATCCTTGTTGTCGGTACCCGTGCGGGCGGCCCGATCCCGGTACCCGATCACGGCTTTATCCGGGACAACGGCAAGATCGTCATGGCCAAGGCCCGGCCGGCGGTACTGGAAAAGCTGGCGGCGGCAACCGGTGGCAGAGCGGTTCCGATGACACTCAACGACAGCGACCTGCGCAGTCTGGATGTCAGCGGTGCGCAGGGAGACAGCTTCAAGGATTCCAAGGGCCAACTGAAAATCAATCGCTGGCAGGACGATGGCTACTGGCTCGTCTGGCTGCTGTTGCCGCTGGCGCTCTGGTGCTGGCGTCGCGGAGCGCTGCTGGTGGTGCCGTTGCTGCTTCTGATGCCCTTCTCGGCACCGCCGGCACAGGCCAGTACCTGGAGCAATCTCTGGCAACGACCGGATCAACAGGGATATGCCGACATTGCCAAGGATCCCGCCAAGGCCGCCACCGAATTCAAGGATCCCATGTGGAAAGGGTCAGCCCTCTACCGCGCTGGCCAATATGCGGCCGCGGCCAAAGCCTTTGCGGACGTCAAAACTCCCGATGCCGATTACAATCGCGGCAACGCCCTGGCCAAGGCCGGAAAGCTGCAGGACGCGATTCAGGCCTACGATGACGCCCTCAAGAAGACCCCGGATATGCCGGACGCCAAGGCCAACCGCGCGCTGGTGGAGAAACTGCTGAAGAAACAGAAGCAACAGCAGAAAAATTCACAGAACCAGAACCAGAACCAGAACCAGAACCAAAAGAAATCGGGCTCGAAGTCATCCTCCGACAAGAATGGTTCTGGTCAGTCTTCTTCGTCCGACAAGTCAGGAAAGTCTTCGAAACAGGACAATTCCTCCCAAGACAAGGACAAGAACGACAACAGCGGAAAAGGGTCGAAAGACGATCAGAAGTCGAAGGACCAGTCCGGCAAGGGCAAGGATGACCAATCACAGAAATCATCCGATTCAAACCCTGACCAAAAGTCATCGACAAAGGATCAGTCGTCGAAAAAATCCGGTCAGGATCAGGCGGACAATGACCTCGGCCGCAAGAAAGACAACGCCGGAAAGACCGCTCCGCGCATTCCGAAGGTTGGCAACGCGCAACCCAACGAAGCCAAACAGGACAGGGCCGCCGGTGGGCAGGAAAAATCGCCACTGGATGACCTGACCCAGAGCGACCAGCAATGGCTGCGGCAGGTGCCTGACGACCCCTCAGGACTTTTGCGACGCAAATTCCTGTATCAGTACCGCCAACAGCACCAAAATGACGATTCCCAGCAACTGGATGACGATACCCCATGGTGATGCGACGAATGGTGATGCGACCAACCCTTGCCGTACTCTCCGTATTTTGCCTCTGGCTCGCCTCATTGAGCTTGGCCAACGCGGCAGGAAACAAACTCGATGTATCGGTGGACCGCACCCGAATCCACGCCGACGAGACGCTCACGATGACCGTCAAAGGCAAGGTGGATATCCACCTAAGCTTCCAGAACCTGCTGAACTTCAACATGTCCCAGATTCCCAAACCGGACCTCGGCGATCTGGAACAGAATTTCGATATCGTCAATCAGGGACAGAACTACAACGTCCAGACCATCAACGGGCAAGTCAACGCCAATGTGGACTGGACCTTTGTCCTGGCGCCAAAGCGAACCGGTGTATTGACCATCCCGGCCTTGAGCTACAAGGGCGCGACCTCCGACCCGATCAAGATCACCGTTCTGCCCGGTTCTTCGGCGACCGGCGGCGCCCAGGGCCCCGCATCCCTGACCGTGACGGTGGATAAGAAAGAGGTCTACGAGCAGGAACAGGTGGTCCTGACAGAGGTGCTGGAATACCGGGGACCGCTGTTCAATGGCAACCTGTCGGATGTCTCCGTACCGGATGCCATACTCCAGCCACTGGGGCAACCCGACAAGTTCACCCGCATGCACAATGGCGAGCAGTATCAGGTCCTGAAGCGGGAATATGCGATCTATCCGCAGAAAACCGGCACACTGACGATTCCCTCCCAGACCTTCACCGGACAGGGCCAGAACCCGATGACCGGTTCGCTACGCTACCTGCACGCCAACAGTGCGCCGATCGACATCAGTGTGAAGGCGCCACCCGCCAGCTTTAAGGGGTCTGAGTGGCTGCCGGCGACCAGCCTTATCCTGACCGATAAACTGAGTGAGGCGCCAAACAGCATCCAGGTCGGAGACAGCGTGACCCGAACCATCACCATTCACGCACTCGGACAGACCTCCGCCGCCCTGCCGCCATTGAATCTGAGCTATCCGGCCGTATTCAAGAGCTACCCGGATCAGCCCAAACTGCACTCGACGGTCAACAATGGCACACTCGACTCCACCCGCACCGAATCCACGGCGCTGGTACCCATGCAGGCCGGCAAAGTCACGCTACCTGCGGTGAAGGTGCATTGGTGGGATACCATCAACGACGTTGAGCGCGTCGCGGAAATACCGCCCAAGACGCTGGATATCCTGCCTGCAGCAGGATCGTCGGCACAACCGCAGTCGACATCCAACGGTAACCAGCCTTCCAGTTCGCCCGCGCAACCGCCCGCGCCCGCCCAGGCACCAGCGCCCGCAGGCAAAAGTCCAGCGACAGTACCGGCGGGCACCATCTGGACATCGCCATGGCTTTGGGTCAGCGCCGTCCTGCTATTGGTCTGGTTGGTCACCATGGCACTCTGGTTACGCGAGCGTCGACGCGGACGCGGCATGGGCCTGGCAGAGGGCCTAGCGGCCAAACCCACAGAAAGCGATCTCTATGGTCCCTTGCGGCAGGCCATACTGGAAGGTGATTCGAGCGCCCTGAACCTGCTGCCGCGTTGGGCACAACGACATTTCCACAATCCAGCCCTGCAGACGGTGGCGGACGTGAAGGCATTCTTTAATGACGGGGCGTTTTCGGCAGGGATGGATGCGCTGGAGCGGAGACTGTATGCCCATCCGGATCACCGCGAGTCATGGGACGGCAAGCCTTTGGTCAGCCGGTTGGAAACCCTCAGCCGGGGAGGCTCCAGCCGGAAGCCATCGGTAGACGATGGCCTTCCCCCGCTCTACAGCCAGCGCTTCAAGGCAGGCGATGATCGATCGAAATAGCGATGGGGGTGCTGGTCGTCCTGACCGGCACCGGCCCCACCTTGCCTTCCCAGTCACCGCTGGCCGGCATCGCCGAACCCGAGCTGGAGATCCTGGCGATCAGCATGACCTGGTCAACGCTGGAAAGCTTGGCAACCGGTGTCATCGCCATGCCATCGTTCAGGGTCACCGTTACCGGTAACGCACTGACCGGATACTTGGCCACGGCCAAAGGCATAGCCGGTCCCTTGACCGCCTTGGCATAGACAAACAGGGTGGCATTCTTAGGCAGTTCATCCCGATAGGCCTTGCCGACAGAGACGCTGACCGTCATTTGCGGGCCGGCATCGCCCGCCGGGGCTGCCTTCGAAGCGCTATCGCCGCCTTGGTCTGAGGCGGCCAGATCTTGCGGTACCGCCTTACCCAGCCGTTCATAGGCACGCGCGATACCCTCCTTGATCACCGGCAGCTGTGGCGTGTCGGGCGCCACTTTGATGATGCGCGACCAGCTCTTGATAGCGTCCTGATAATCGCCCGCCTGGAACGCCATAATGCCCAGCAACCCCAGTGCATTGACGTCGTCCGGATTACGCGAGCGTGCTTCCGTTATCGCCTGGAGCACGTCCGGCGTGGGCTTTTGCCCTGATGCGAAGAAGCGCGCTTGCGCCACCAGCCCCCAGGGCGCGGCGGCCGCTTTGGGGCCCGATTCGCGCTCCACCGCGTGGGCCAGCTTTTCGAAAGCCCAGGCGGCGTCTTTATACTGCTCCAGGTTCATGTAGGAGCGGGCCAACAGCACCCAGCCATCCAGATTGTCACGATCGTTCAGCAGGCGCTGACGGAGCTTGCCCAACAACCCGATCAACTGGTCATGATCGAGATGGTTGGCCTGGGACATTTCAGCAATCAGGTCGGCCTCGCCGAGCTGGTTAGAGGCGCCGATTCGCAGATACAGGGAAAAAGCCAGCAGAGGAATGAGGACAATGCTGACGATGGCAACCGTTAACGCCCAGCGCTTGCCGGACCGCTGCCGGGGACCTGCGGGCACATCGACATCGTCGAGCAGGCCGCCATCCAGCTCTTCCTTCAGCGCCCGAAACTCTTCGTCGTCCAGCACGCCGGCCTCCCGCTCGGCTTCCAGTTCCGCCAGACGCGTCCGGTACGCCACCAGGTTCTGCGCCTTGCTGTCGGGCAGCCGGTCAGCCGGTTCCCGGTGAAAGATTACCGGATAGAACACAAAAACCAGCGCCAGGGCCGCCATGAGCGCAAGGCCCATCCAGAGTGCAATCGTCATCACGTTGTCGTTATCCTAAAACCGTTGCAGCAGAAGTGGACGAGCCGTCTAATTCAGGACGTGCGGCTATCCTCATCGAGTAGTTGCCGGAGACGCTCCCGCTCCTCGGCGGAGAGACGCCCCTCCCGGTCCCGCTCATGTGCCAGACGCCGCCCTCGCATCGCCAGCACCCATACCACCAGCAGGCCAATGACGCCGACCACGAAGGGCCCATACCAGAGCAACCAGGTCCGGCGTTCCAGCCGGGGCTTGTAGAGCACGAACTCACCGAAGCGGGACACCAATGCGTCGATGACCTGCTGATCTGTCGCGCCATCGCGAATCATGGCTGCCACCTTGGCACGCATATCGGCGGCAATCGGTGCTCCGGAATTGCGGATGTTTTCGTCCTGGCACTTGGGACAGCGCAGGATATCGGTCAGATGTTCGTAGCGGGCGAGTTTTGCGGGTGTATCGAACTGATAGGGATCGACCGTCGCCTGAGCGGTCAGCGCCCAACAACACAAAAACAGGGAAATCCACCAACGCATGCGAGATCAGCCTCCCTGTCCGATTTTATCGATCAACGGTTTGATCTTGTTTTTCCAGGCCTGGCTGTCGAGCGCGCCAACCTGCCGATAACGGACGATACCCTTGGGATCGATCAAGAAGGTCTCCGGTGCGCCGTAGACACCCAGATCGAACCCCAGGGTCCCCTTGTTATCCTGGATGACATAGGCATAAGGGTTACCGCGCTGCTCAATCCATTGCTTCGCCTTGGCAGGATCGTCCTTGTAGTCGACCCCGACAATGTAGACACCCTGCTTCGCCAATTGCATAAGGTAGGGATATTCCATCTCGCAGGTGGGACACCAGGTGGCCCAGACATTGAGCAGCACGGTTTTACCCTTCAACTGCTCGGGGCCCACCATCTTGTCCGGCTGCTGTAACAGGGGCAGGTGGAAATCCGGCACCTGGCGGCCGACGAGTGCCGAGTCCAGATGGGACGGGTCCTTTCCGATACCGTTATAGAGGATAGCGCCCAGAATCACTGCCAGAACGACCGGCAGGAACAGCATCAAACGCCTCATGCAGACACCTCCCCGGGCTTGGCCGAAACGCCTTCTTTGCCTCCCGCCAGATCCGTTTCGACCGTGCGCCGGGAGCGAATGCGGTAGCGCCGGTCGGATATCGCCAGCGCACCGCCAATCGCCATGACCATGGCGCCGAACCAGATCCAGCGAACCATCGGTTTATACTGGAGCCGCACCGCCCAAACGTCCTTCTCCAGCGGCTCGCCCAGGGCGACATAGAGGTCCCGGAACAGGCCGGCATCGATGGCCGCTTCCGTCATCACCTGCCCCGTGACCGTGTATTTCCGTTTCTCCGGATACAGCACAGCGATAGGCTTACCATCCCGGTAGACATGGAAGATAGCCGCCTCAGCGCTGTAGTTCGGCCCCTGAACATGCTCGACGCCGGTGAACACGAATTTCAGGTCGTTGATCATGTGACTGTCGCCTTCGCCCATACGTACATCATGAGCGACACCGTAGTTGGACACGATGGTCACACCGAGAATCACCATGGCCAACCCAAGGTGCCCGAACACCATGCCCCAGTAACTGCGCGTCAGACGGCGCAGACCGGAGGCCCTACCCTGGCTGTGGCCACTCTTCTCCCAGAGATCACGGGCTGTGGTCAGGACAATCCAGATGGCGATCGCACACCCGATGAAGGGCCACACCCGGAAGGCGCCATACACTTCGCATAGCACGACTCCGGAAACGATGGCACCGATCGCCGGCCAGACGATCCTGTGGGTGATATGGCGCGTTTCCGTGCGCTTCCAGCGGGAGAAAATACCCAGTCCCAGCAAGATGGCCACGGCCACCACGATGGGTGGAAAGACGATGTTGAAGAAAGGTTTGCCGACCGAAATCTTACCCCAGTTCATCCCTTCGAGGATCAGGGGGAAGATGGTACCGAGCAGGACCAGCAGCAGTGCAACCAGCAGGAAGACATTGTTCAGCAACAGCATGATTTCCCGCGAGAAGATCCCCTCGTAGGTGGCACGGCTGCGCACCACCGGGGCCCGGAAAGCGTACAACACGAGAGAACCGACGACGGCAATCCCGAGCAGCGCCAGGATGAACTTGCCCCGCTCCGGCGACGCCGCAAAAGCGTGTACCGACGTCAGGACCCCCGAGCGGACCAGGAAGGTGCCCACCAGACTCATGGCAAACGTGAGGATAGCCAGCAGCACGGTCCAGCTCTTGAAGGCGCCCCGCTTCTCCGTCACGGCCAGGGTATGCATCAAGGCCGTACCGGCCAGCCAGGGCATGAAAGAGGCATTTTCCACCGGGTCCCAGAACCACCAGCCGCCCCACCCCAGTTCGGCATAGGCCCACCAGCTGCCCAGCGCAATACCGCAGGACAGGAAAGCCCAGGCCACCGTGGTCCAGGGGCGCGACCAGCGAGCCCAGGCCGTGTCCAGCTTACCTCCCATCAGCGCGGCAATGGCGAACGCAAAGGCCACGGAGAAACCGACGTATCCCATGTAGAGCATCGGCGGATGGGAGATCAGGCCGATATCCTGCAACAGGGGATTGAGATCGACACCGTGGGTCGGCGAATTGGGCAGGAAGCGCGTAAAGGGATTCGACGTCAGCAGGATAAAGAGCAGAAAGCCGACACTGATCATGCCCATGACCGACAAGACACGGGCCACGAATTCCTGCGGCAGGCGCCGGCTGAAGATCGCCACGGCCAATGTCCAGACACTGAGAATCGTCACCCACAGCAACAGCGATCCTTCATGACCGCCCCACACCGCACCGATCTTGAAATACCAGGGCAACAGGGCGCTGCTGTTCTCGGCCACGTAACGGACCGAAAAGTCATCGGTCAGAAAGGACTGCATCAGGACGAGGAAGCTGAAGATCACGAAAACGAACTGCCCCGCAGCCAGGGGGCGGGCAAACGCCATCAAACGCGATTGACCGGTATAGGTCCCCACCAGCGGAACCACCACCTGCATCAGTGCCAGAGCCAACGCCAGAATAAGAGCAAAGTGACCGAACTCGGGAAGCATCTCGGACTCCGGTTAAGCAAATGATCGTTACCGTTGTCGGTGGCCCCACCATACCGGGAACCACCCCTCGGCGCTATCCGCCCGACGCGGTGGAAGCCTCAGGCTTCGGTGGCTTAACACCAGCCTTTTTCAGCGCGGCGGCCACTTCGGGCGGCATATATTTCTCATCGTGTTTCGCCAATACCTGATCGGCATCGAACACGCCATTAGGTTCCATATGTCCCAGAGCCACGATGCCCTGCCCCTCGCGAAACAGATCGGGCAGAATGCCGCGGTAAACCACCGGGACCGTCGCCTTATAGTCGGTGATGGCAAATTCGACCTTGAGACTTTTCGGATCCCGTTTGACACTGCCCTTGACCACCATCCCCCCGGCGCGAATATGCGCTCCCTTGGGTACCTGGCCGGCAACGATCTGGGTCGGGCTATAGAACAGGTTGATATTCTGTTTGAGGGCGTAGAGCACCAGGCCGATAGCGACACCAAAGCCCGCAACCAGCGCCACAATCAATATCAGACGCTTACGTCTTACCGGCTTCATGACGACTCTCCCGCCTCCTGAAACGACTGCCCCTTCACAACGCGGCCACCCGGCTTCGCCACCTGCTCACGGCGCATCTGCCGTGCCTGGCGAGCCAGGATACGACGACGACGCCAATGACTGTCAACCACCAACGTGGTTATGACCAACAGGAAAACCCCATAGGCAAGCCAGACATAAAAACCGTGCCCGCCCATGGCGATGAATGCTGCAAAGGAATGAAACTGCATCCGACAACCTCTCTAGCGGCGCGCCGTCGCCGGCGTCACCAGTTCACGCACCCAGCGGGTACGCTTTTCCCGCTCCAATATTTCATTCTGCATTCGGACACAGACGATCCAGGCAAAAAACAGATAGAACGCCAGTAGCATGACCAGCAACGGCAGATACATGGAGGGGGGCATCGTCGGCTTATTGGTCAGCGTAAAGGTGGCGGTCTGATGCAAGGTATTCCACCAGTTCACCGAATACTTGATGATCGGGATATTGACGACACCGACCAGCGTCAGCACGGACACGGCCCGGGCACTGGTCTGGGGATCTTCTATCGCGGCGCGCAACGCAATGATGCCCAGGTAGAGGAACAGCAGGATCAGCATCGATGTCAGCCGGGCATCCCACACCCACCAGGTCCCCCAGGTCGGCTTGCCCCAAACCGAACCGGTGAAAAGCCCCAGGAAGGTCAGAGCAGCCCCCACGGGCGCCGCCGCTTTGGCGAAGACGTCTGCCAGCTTCATCCGCCAGACCAGATGGATGGCACCGGCCACCGCCATCATCACATAGCAGGACATCGCCAGCGCGGATGAGGGTACATGGATAAAGATTATCCGATAGCTATCGCCCTGCTGGTAATCCGGCGGAGCGAAAAGTAGCCCCCACACCATCCCCAACACGAGCAGCGCAATGCTGCTGCCCGCAAACCAGGGAATACAGCGGCCAGCGATATCGAAGAACCACTTGGGTGATCCGAGCTTGTGAAAGAATGCCCACATGCGGGAACTCCCCTTATCAACCATTAGACACGCTGATGCGCAGGGCAGCGGCTGCGGCCAGCGGCGACAACGTTATCGCCAGCGCCAGCAGCGCACCGAGTATGGCGAAATAGCCGTCGACCGGCAGCGCATCAGACGCTGCCATGACCGTGCCGGTACCGAAGATCAACACCGGAATATATAGCGGAAGCACCAGCAGGGACAACAACACCCCTCCACCGCGCAAACCCACCGTTAAAGCGGCACCTATAGCACCAATCAAGCTCAGAACAGGCGTGCCTAACAGCAGTGTTAGACACAACACACCGGTAAGGTTCCCCCCCAGGTGCAACATGGTTCCCAGCAACGGCGATAGCAGAATCAACGGCAAGCCGCTCACCAGCCAATGGGCGAGAATACGCGCCAGAACCAGCCATGCCAAGGGTTGTGGCAGCAGAATGAACTGTTCCAGGGTACCGTCGTCCTGATCGTGACGAAACAGGTGATCGAGCGACAGAAGCGTGGCCAACAGTGCCGCGACCCAGACGACGCCCGGCGCCGCCTTGGCCAGGAAGACCGGGTCGGGACTGACACCCAGCGGAAACAGCGTGACGACGATAACAAAAAACAGTGGCGGGTTGAGCAGATCCTGACGCCTGCGGAAGGCCAGCAGGAGATCCCGTTTCACGGTCACGAGAAAGGCCGACAGTAACCCCGTTGTGGGCGATGTCGAAGTCAGGTCCTGAGACGACTGGTCCGTCATCCGTGCCGTCATGCCGCATCTCCCTGCGCGTCGCCAACCGCCTCGCCCAAAATAACGCGCTGCAATCCCGGCAGCACAATATCGTGGTGAGTCGTCAATACCACGGCGCCCCCCGCCTCGGCGCGACGCAGCAACAGCTTTTCGAGTGCCTGCACGCCGCGGCGATCCAGCGCGGTAAAGGCCTCGTCCAGAATCCAGAGTCGTTCATCGGAAAGATACAGGCGTGCAAGGGCCACCCGTCGTTGCTGGCCGGCCGACAGACTATGGCAGGGCACATCCTCGAAGCCTTCCAGCCCGACCTTGGCCAACGCATCCATAATGGCGTCATCATTCACGGCGCGGCGCGGCTGCAGGTAACTGCGTGCATTCTCGATCGGCGTCAGCAGGGTTTTCACTCCGGGACGATGCCCGATATACAGGAGGTCTCGCTGAAAAGTCTCGCGAGTATGCGCAATGGGCTCTCCGCGCCAAAGCACCTCGCCGTCCAGCGCAGGCGCAAGACCGCACAGGATGCGCAATAACGTCGTTTTGCCACTGCCATTCAACCCTTCAACACGCGTCAGGGTACCGGCATGAACGGCAAAGGAGAGATTATCGAAAAGCAGCCGGTCATCCCGCTCCGAGGCAAGACCCACCGCTTCCAGCAGAGGTTTGGACATCACCGTTCCTGCGCATTTGCTATTGTTGTGTCGTGACGGCTATTCCCATGATCGCCATCGACAGCGCGTCAGGAACTCCGGTATATCACCTTCTCGATTCCCACGACGCGGCCGCTTTGACAGAGGACCAGCAGGGACGCCTATTATATAGGATGCATGCCAGGATTACTCTTGATGAAAGTCACGCCACCCCCAGCTTCGACGCCGCCGCAGGAAACCTCCCGGACACCGGCTCAAACCGTCGAAGCCTCACCCGAAAGCGGTCAGCAGCAACCCGCGAAAACTGCTGTTGCACTGCTCGACAGCAGTAAGCTGCAACCGGGACAAACTGCGGTGGCCCAAGTGCTCCAGACACTGGCATCGGCCGACGGCGGCAGCACCGGGTCGCGTATCCTGCTGGCCCTGCAGGGTCAGTCGGTTCCCGTGGAATCCGATGTCAGCCTGCAACCGGGACAATGGGTCAAGGTCGAGCGCACCGGCAACCAGCTACGCCTGATGGAGCTGATCACCCCGGATGGGCAGTCCACCTCCGGCGCCGACCGCCTGGCCCAGGCCCTGGCTCAACGCCTGCCCTTTCAGCAACGCCTGGACAGCGGACTGCGGCAACTGCTTCAGACACTGGCCTCGTTGACATCCGATACGGAGACCAAAGCCACGCTGGCGCCGACGGCCGCAATGGCAGACAAGGCTTCAGTCGCGCCAACCAAAGCAGCATCTCCCCTGACCGCCGCCCTGCAAAAACTTGTCGAACAGCTGCCGACACAGACGAAACTCAGCCAGTTGGCGAGCCAGCCTGATGCCGCTGCACAGGTCAAGCAACTGCTACGCAACAGCGGACTCTTCAGCGAAGCCAGACTGGCCGCTGCATTGACGCAGGGCCAGGGTGCGCCCTTGCCCGCCGACTTCAAGTTGCTGCTGACAGACGTCATGAACCGGTTGGTCGACATAGCCAATGCCGGGGGCCAAAAACCCGCCGCAGGACAGGCCGGCCTCGCTCAGGCCTCCGTCAGCGATGACCTTGTCCAGGCGCCACTGCGTTTCCCACTGATGCTGACGCCACTACCACAAGCCGCCAGTAACACCGACCAGAAGCAACAGCTCGACACCGGCGCCCTGCTTAAACTGGTTGCAGGCATGCTCAACCGTATTGCGGTAACTCAACTGCACACCCAGAACCTGAACATGCAGAGCACACCGGATTCCCCGGCCCAGCAAACCTGGTTGATCGAAGTCCCCTGGCTCGCCGCGCCGACAGATCCGCGCACCGCCCAGCTACGGCTGGAACGACGGGAGCGGGAAGAGGGACAAAAGGACAAACCCACCCGGCGAATGGTGCAGTGGCATCTGAATCTGGCACTGGACCTGGATGGCCTGGGACCGGTCTATTTTGAAATCGCGCTACGGCAGCGCCGGCTGGACGCCCATATCTGGGCAGAGAAAGATCATGCAGTTCACGTCATCCGGCGTGAATCGGACGGCCTACGGCAACGCTTTACCGAACTGGGCCTGGACGTTGCCCAAATCGAATGTCACCGGGGCCAACCCCGGCAAGCCAAAACACAGCTTGCGCAGCGACTGGTGGATATCAAGGCATGAGCACGAACAAAAACACCGAAAATACCGCCGTCGCCCTCAAATACGATGGCCAGCGAGCGCCGGAGGTCACCGCTACCGGCCGCGGCGCCCTCGCCGACCAGATTATCCGTCTGGCTCGCGAACACGGCATCCCGTTGTACGAAAACCCGGAACTGGTGGATATTCTGGCGCGCCTGGATCTCGGCGAAGAGATCCCGGAAACCCTCTACCGGATCGTTGCCGAGATCCTGGCGTTTGCCTTCCACATCCAGGGTCGCGTTCCCGAGGGGTTCGCACCGCCTGACGACAGCCCTAAGCCCAGCTGATCAGGGCACCAGCACCACTTTGCCGATGTTCTTGCGCTCTTCCAGATGGCGATGGGCATCGGCGGCCTCATCGAACGAAAAAACGGCATCCACATGAGGACGCACCCAACCGTCCGCGTATCCTTCCAGCAGCTTCTGCAGCCAACACTGGAGTTTCTCAACCTCATCCCAAAGGTGCCCCAGGTTAACCCCGAACACACCCTTGTTTCCGTTCATCAGCCCAACCGGGTGAAATATCGGCATGCCCAGCGCTACGCCGGCCAGGCGGAACTTACCCATCAAACCCGACTCCGAGGCGGCCGACACACCAAACATACCCAGGCGCCCGGTGGATCTTAAGGCCCGATAGCTGCGTTTGAGATGGGAGCCCCCAATGGGGTCGATGATCAGTTCCACGCCTTTGCGCTGAGTCAGCTTGGCGACCTCCTCTTCCCAGTCTCCCTGGCGATAATCGATGGGGTGATCCAGCCCCCGCTCCCGCAGAAAGTCGTGTTTACCCGGACTTGCCGTGCCCAAGGTGCGGGCCCCGATATGCTTCGCCACATCCAGCGCCGCCAGACCGACTCCGCCGCCGACGTTGTGGATCAACACCGTATCTTCCGGTTGCAAAGCCCCCATGATGACGAGCAGTTGCCAGGCCGTGAGGTAGTTGACGGGTAAAGCGGCAGCCGTTTCAAAACTCATACTTCCCGGCTTGGGAAAAACATGCTCCAGCGGCACACATACCTGCTCGGCCTGGGCATTGAAGCGACTAAGACCGAGGACTTCACGGCCATGCCAGGACGCATCCACCCCCTTCCCGACGCGGCTGACGACGCCGGAAAACTCATAGCCCAGACAGGCGGGAAATTCAGGTGCATCCGGATACAAACCCTGACGCGCCAACACATCCGCGAAATTCAGCCCCGCCGCACGGACATCCACGATCACCTGTCCGGATTCCGGCATGGTTTCCGCAGCCGTTTCGACTCTGAGCACATCAGCACCGCCAGCATGGGGCACGATTAAACGGCGATTCGGCATAACGGGTCCCTCCTGATTCTTTCGCCGAATCCTATCACCGCTTGTCCCGCAGGGAGAAAGACTTTGGTCGAAAGCATGCCGTTCTGCATGGAAACAAACGGCATTTGAAGTCGGATTTTTCTGATAAAGAGCGGTACTAAAACGGGGTTAGGGTCAGTTCTGGTACTTCGGATAAAACACGGACAGATCCAGCTTGTGCTCGATCAGGTAATGAATCGCATGTTCGAAGGTGCCGGGCTGAAGCTGTTCCTGAAAGTTGATGACCACCATGGAATGCTGGTCATAGTTGTAAGGCTTGAAGCGGGGCATGCCAACGGGTCCTTGTTGGGAAAATCACATCCTATCAGATCGGCGCGGGGAGTGTTTCTACAGGCTCAACGCCAGCATAAGCGGCGGCCTTTAGGCCGTCCGGTGGAGGCCCATCGGGCCGGAACAAACTTAATGTACTTGTTAGCAATTAAGAGGACTAAACAAAACTCCTTTTACTCGCTTGAATTTTATAGTTGAAATGTTCATGGGCTTTCCATTTACACTCGGAGTAGGCGGTTTGACGACAATCACCTTTGCCGCTTCTAAGGCAGGATTATCTATGTATAGATTGTAATTTTCATATACATTACATCCCCATGCATCTGTATACCCACCGCATGGTTCCCTGGGATAAGCTTCAGTCCATTTACCAGCCTTAAGCTTAATGATTTTTCCATCAACATTGATTTCGAAATCACTTTTTTCCCAAGATACCTTATCCGACTTTAAAGCCTCAACATGCAATAGAATCCGGTATTGATTAACACCAACCACATACTCAGATGTTTTGTCTCTATATCTGAAATTGTCCGGTATTGCGGAGCATCCAAAAGTTGTTTCGGCACCGGAGTCTCCCGAAGGTTTAAAATAAGTCGCCGACATAGGAAAGCAACCAGAAGTTAAGATCATTATAAAAAAAATGCAGGCCAGCCTCATGCCAACTTTCTCCGATTGCTAACGCCAGAGCGCACCGGCGCACTTTAGTGCGTCCGCGTGACGCGACTTGTTAACTGGGATTAGGCACATAGCCCTCAAACTCCAACCCGAGGCTACGCGACAGTTTGTTAGAGACCTC
>NZ_NTLB01000008.1 GCF_002514725.1 Mangrovitalea sediminis | reverse complement strand
TGGTCGTGACGCTGATTGCGCCGATCGCAATGGAAGATGGTCTGCGCTTCGCGATTCGCGAAGGCGGTCGTACCGTTGGTGCGGGCGTTGTGACCAAGGTGATCGAGTAATCGAATAACCTGTGAAAAAAGGGGCTGTCTTGGTGCAGCCCCTTTTTTCTGCGCAATCGCAAGGTGAAGGGGTGTCAGGTGTTAGCTTGACACCCCTGAGTATTATGCATACAATGCGGCTCCTTTTTTTAAAGGTCGGCTAATACCTAGCTGCAATTCGTGGAGTTTTGGGCATCATGCAAAGCCAAAAAATCAGAATTCGGTTGAAGGCATTTGATTATCGCCTGATCGACCAGTCGACACAGGAAATTGTCGATACGGCAAAGCGTACAGGTGCACAGGTGCGTGGCCCGATTCCTTTGCCGACGCGCAAAGAGAAGTACACAGTGCTGGTTTCTCCGCATGTCAACAAGGATGCGCGTGATCAGTACGAGATTCGTACGCACAAAAGGATGCTCGATATTATCGAGCCTACTGAAAAGACAGTTGATGCTTTAATGAAGTTGGATCTGGCCGCCGGTGTAGACGTTCAGATCAGCCTGGGTTAACGCGCCCTCTCGCGTTGACCTGAGTGTAACTGTCGAAAGGCCATAGAGGGTTAGAGCCCCGTACACTTTAGAGGTGAAAAATGGCAATTGGTGTTGTCGGTCGTAAGGCCGGTATGACCCGTATTTTTACGGATGATGGTCAAGCTATTCCGGTAACGGTTGTCGAAGTTGAGGCAAACCGCATCACGCAAGTGAAAACTCCGGAATCCGATGGCTATCGCGCTGTTCAGGTTACTGTTGGTGCGCGCCGCGCTTCCCGTGTCACGAAACCGGCTGCCGGGCATTTTGCCAAGGCTGGTGTAGAGGCTGGTCGCGGTTTGTGGGAGTTTCGTCTTGCTGATGGCGAGGGCGAAGATCTTGCGGCCAGTGGTGAGCTGACGGTTTCCCAGTTCGAGGCAGGCCAATACGTAGACGTTATTGGTCAATCCAAGGGTAAGGGCTTTGCTGGCGTTATCAAGCGCTGGAATTTCGCTACCCAGGATGCCACTCACGGTAACTCCCTGTCGCATCGCGCTCCCGGTTCCATTGGTCAGAACCAGACTCCGGGTCGTGTCTTCAAAGGCAAGAAGATGGCCGGTCACATGGGTGATGAGCGGGTGACCGTTCAGAGTCTCGAAATCGTCCGTGTTGATGCTGAGCGCAATCTGCTGCTGATTAAAGGTTCCGTGCCTGGTGCAACCGGCGGAAACCTGATTATCAAGCCAGCAGTGAAAGCCTGAGGGGTGGTGTGATGGAATTGACAATCACTGGTAGCGGCAAGGGCGTTTCCGTTTCCGATGCCGCCTTCGGTAAAGAGTTTAACGAGGCGCTGGTTCACCAGGTTGTGACCGCTTATATGTCAGCTGGTCGCCAGGGTACTCGTGCACAGAAGACCCGTTCTGATGTGCGCGGCGGCGGCAAGAAGCCTTGGCGCCAGAAAGGTACCGGGCGCGCTCGGGCCGGTACTATCCGTAGCCCGATCTGGCGTTCTGGTGGTGTTGCTTTTGCGGCGCGTCCGCAGGATCACTCGCAGAAGGTCAATAAGAAGATGTATCGCGCCGCCATGCGCTCCATCTTCTCTGAGCTCGTGCGTCAGGATCGTTTGGTCGTGCTTGAGGATTTGGTCCTCGAAACACCGAAAACCAAGGCCTTTACTGCCAAGTTGAACGATCTGGGTTTGGGTAACGCGCTGATTGTTTCCGATAACGTAGAGCAGAACCTCTACCTGGCCGCTCGTAACCTGCCGCACGTTGACGTGCGGGATGTTGCTGGCGTGGATCCGGTAAGTCTGATCGCCTTCGAGAAAGTCGCGGTTACAGTGCCGGCATTGAAGAAGATCGAGGAGTTGCTGGGATGAATCAGGAACGTATCTACAAGGTTCTGCTCGGACCGCTCATTTCGGAAAAAGCCACGATGTGTGCCGAAAGCGGCCAGGTCGTTTTCCGTGTAGCGCCTGACGCCACCAAGCCCGAAATCAAGAAAGCTGTTGAGCAGCTCTTCAATGTAAAAGTTGAAGGTGTTCAAGTGCTGAACCGTAAAGGCAAGCTGAAGCGCACCATGCGCGGTGTTGGCAAGCGCCAAGACGTTCGCAAGGCTTATGTGCGTTTGGCGGAAGGCCAGGATATCGACTTCCTGGATGTGGAATAAGGTAAAGGGGTCTTATCATGTCGATCGTTAAAACGAAACCGACTTCCGCTGGCCGCCGTCACGTTATCAAAGTCGTCAGTGCGGAGCTGCACAAGGGGCGCCCCGAAGCCTCCTTGACGGAAGTTCTCAAAAAGACCGGTGGGCGTAACCATTTTGGCCGCATTACTACCCGTCACGTGGGTGGTGGTCACAAGCGCCATTATCGGACAGTTGATTTTAAACGTAACAAGGATGGGATTTCGGCCGTTGTTGAGCGTCTGGAATACGATCCTAATCGTTCTGCACACATCGCTTTGCTGAAATATGCCGACGGTGAGCGTCGTTACATTATCGCTCCCAAAGGCTTGCAGGCAGGTGATTCTGTGCGTTCTGGCATCGATGCGCCGATCAAGGTCGGTAGCACGTTGCCGCTGCGCAACATCCCGGTGGGTTCGATTATTCACTGTATCGAACTCAAGCCTGGGAAGGGTGCGCAACTGGCACGCAGCGCTGGTGCTTCTGTCCAGTTGGTCGCGCGGGAAGGTTCTTACGCCACCCTGCGTCTGCGTTCCGGTGAAATGCGCAAGGTGCTGAGTGAGTGTCGCGCTACGTTGGGTGAAGTTTCCAACAGCGAACACAGCCTCAAGCAGCTTGGTAAGGCGGGTGCAACACGTTGGCGCGGTAAGCGGCCGACGGTACGCGGTGTTGCTATGAACCCAGTTGACCACCCCCATGGTGGTGGTGAAGGGCGTACCTCTGGCGGACGTCACCCGGTTACTCCTTGGGGTGTCCCGACCAAAGGGCATAAGACTCGTAAGAACAAGCGTACTGACAAGATGATAGTACGTCGTCGTTCGGCCAAGTAATTGATGACTTAGAGGATTACGCTGTGCCACGTTCTTTAAAGAAAGGTCCATTCATTGACCTGCATCTGTTGAAGAAGGTAGAAGCAGCTCTGGAAAGTAACGACAAACGGCCGATTAAGACCTGGTCTCGTCGTTCGACGGTTTTTCCAGAGATGGTAGGTTTGACCATTGCCGTGCATAACGGTCGTCAGCATGTACCTGTGTATGTGACTGAAGATATGGTCGGCCATAAGCTTGGGGAGTTCGCTGCAACGCGTACTTTCCGCGGCCATGCTGCCGACAAGAAAGCGAAACGCTGAAGCTGAGGGGAAAGAAAATGGAAGTAGCGGCTAAGTTAAAGGGCGCTCGCCTCTCTGCTCAGAAAGCTCGTCTTGTTGCAGACCAGGTTCGCGGTAAGGCCGTAGAGGAAGCCCTGAATATTCTGACTTTCAGCCCAAAGAAGGCAGCGCATATCATCAAGAAAGCTCTTGAGTCTGCGATTGCCAATGCTGAGCACAACCAAGGCCTGGATGTGGATGAACTGAAGGTTTCCACGATCTGTGTCGACGAAGGTCCGGTCATGAAGCGTATTAAGCCTCGTGCCAAGGGCCGTGCCGACCGGATCCTGAAACGTTCGTGCCACATTACCGTCAAGGTCGCCGACAAGTAGGAGATGCTCAGATGGGTCAGAAAGTAAATCCGACCGGTATCCGATTGGGTGTGATCAAAGAGCACAACTCGATCTGGTACGCGGACAAGAAAAGTTACGCCAAGAACCTGCTTAACGATATTCAGGTTCGTGAGTTCCTGAACAAGCGTCTGGAAAAGGCGTCTGTCAGTAAGGTTGTCATCGAGCGTCCAGCACAGAATGCTCGCATTACGATTCACACGGCTCGTCCCGGTATCGTAATCGGCAAGAAAGGCGAGGATGTGGATCGTCTGCGTCGGGAAGTCAGCGACATGATGGGCGTTCCTGTTCATATCAATATCGAAGAGATCCGCAAGCCGGACCTGGATTCGAAATTGGTCGCGCAAAGTGTTGCTAATCAGCTCGAGCGTCGCGTGATGTTCCGTCGCGCCATGAAGCGGGCGGTGCAGAACGCAATGCGCCAGGGCGCCAAGGGTATCAAGATCCAGGTGAGCGGTCGCTTGGGCGGTGCCGAGATCGCGCGTACCGAATGGTATCGTGAAGGCCGAGTGCCTTTGCATACCCTGCGTGCCGATATCGACTACGCCACACACGAAGCCCATACCACCTACGGTGTTATCGGTGTCAAGGTGTGGATCTTTAAAGGCGAGATCCTTGGCGGGATGGACCAAGTCCGTGCCGACAAAGGAACTGCTCGCAAGAAAGGTTCCAAGTAAGGGGGCGCTCGCATGTTGCAACCAAAACGCACTAAATTCAGAAAAATGATGAAGGGCCGTAATCGCGGTCTCGCTCATCGCGGCAGTAAAGTGAGCTTTGGCGAATTCGGTCTGAAAGCGACGGATCGTGGTCGTATTACCGCGCGTCAGATCGAGGCGGCTCGTCGAACCATGACCCGTCATATCAAACGGGGTGGTAAGATCTGGATCCGGATTTTCCCGGACAAGCCGATCACCAAGAAGCCGTTGGAAGTTCGTATGGGCCACGGTAAGGGCTCTGTCGAATATTGGGTCGCAGAGATCCAGCCCGGAAAAATCCTTTACGAGATGGAAGGGGTTCCTGAGTCCATCGCACGTGAAGCCTTTGCGCTGGCTGCAGCCAAACTGCCGTTGTCTACCACCTTTGTGACTAGGACGGTGATGTGATGAATGCTCAAGAACTTCGCGAAAAGTCGGTCGAAGAGCTGAAAGGCGACCTGATGAGCCTGCTCAAAGAGCAGTTCAATCTGCGTATGCGTAAGGCTACCGGCCAGCTGAACCAGAGCCATTTACTCGGCAAGGTCAAGCGTGACATCGCCCGCGTGAAAACTGTATTGACTCAGAAGGCAGGAAACTGACATGACTGAAGCTGCAAAGAATGCCAGAACGCTGAGCGGCAAGGTCGTGAGCAACAAGATGGAGAAATCCATTGTCGTTCTCGTTGAGCGCCGTGAGAAGCACCCGATTTATGGCAAATATCTTCGGCGCTCGACCAAGATCCATGCGCACGACGAAAATAACCAGTGCAATATCGGCGACATCGTCACCATTCAGGAAAGTCGTCCTCTGTCGAAGACGAAGACCTGGAAACTGGTGGAAGTCGTCGAGCAGGCATCGAAGGTTTAACGTCCCCGTCGGTGGGTCTTGCCGTAACGACGAAGTGGTTTCTGCTGGAGAATAACCATGATTCAGACTCAAACAATGCTTGACGTCGCGGACAACAGCGGTGCCCGTCGAGTGATGTGCATCAAAGTGCTGGGGGGCTCACACCGCCGGTACGCGAGCGTTGGCGATATCATCAAGGTGACCGTGAAGGATGCAATTCCCCGCGGTAAAGTGCGCAAGGGCCAGGTCCTCAAGGCTGTGGTAGTGCGTACCAGATTCGGTGTGCGTCGTCCTGACGGGTCCCTGATCCGTTTTGACGGTAATGCCGCAGTACTTCTCAACAACCAGGACGCGCCTATCGGTACCCGTATTTTTGGGCCGGTAACTCGCGAGCTCCGGAATGAGAAGTTCATGAAAATCATTTCACTGGCACCGGAAGTACTGTAAGGACTAGAGGCCGGTTATGAAAAAGATCAAGCGAGATGACGAGGTCGTCGTCATTGCGGGTAAGGACAAAGATAAGCGTGGTAAAGTGCTTCGCGTGTTGGATGATAACCGGGTGATCGTATCCGGCATCAACATGATCAAGCGCCACACGCGGCCTAACCCGATGGCCAACGCACCTGGCGGCATCATTGAAAAAGAAGCACCGATCCATCTGTCTAATGTGGCGATTTATAACCCGCAGACACAGAAAGCGGATCGGGTGGGCTTTCTGGAGAAGGAAGATGGGTCCAAGGCCCGTATTTTCCGCTCCACGAAAGAAGTTATCGATAACCAGTAAGTGTAGCGGTGGTTACGATGCCGAGCATGAAAGAGCTTTATAAGTCGGAAGTGATACAGGCGCTGCAGCAGGAGTTCAGTTACAAGAACATCATGCAGGTGCCGCGTATCGAGAAAATCACCCTGAACATGGGTGTTGGCGAAGCCATTGGCGACAAGAAGCAGCTTGAGAATGCAGTGCGTGACCTGGAGCAGCTGGCCGGTCAGAAGCCCGTCATTACCAAGGCGAAGCGTTCCGTTGCTGGATTCAAAGTCCGTGAGGGCTTCCCGATTGGCTGCAAGGTAACGCTGCGCGGGGAGCGCATGTGGGACTTTTTTGATCGCCTGGTGCACATTGCCGTGCCCCGTATTCGTGACTTCCGTGGCCTGAACTCGAAATCCTTCGATGGTCGCGGTAACTACAGCATGGGCGTGCGTGAGCAGATCATCTTCCCCGAGATCGAATACGACAAAGTCGATAAGGTCCGTGGGCTGGATATCACGATCACCACTACGGCACGTACGGATGACGAAGGTCGTGCGTTGTTGCAGGCGTTCAGTTTCCCGTTCAAAAAGTAGAGATTGGGAATTATGGCAAAAGTATCGATGAAAGAGCGTGAGCTGAAGCGCCAGAAGGCAGTTGAGAAGTATGCTGCCAAGCGCGCTGAACTCAAGGCGATTATCAAGAACCCCAACAGCTCGGACGAGGACCGTTGGAACGCGCAAATGAAGCTGCAAGCGCTTCCGCGTGACTCCAGTGCCAGCCGTCTGCGTAATCGTTGCCAGTTGACAGGCCGTCCTCACGGTGTGCTGCGTAAATTCAAGCTGTCGCGTATCAAGTTGCGCGAAGCCGGCATGCGCGGTGATGTACCGGGATTGACCAAATCCAGCTGGTAAGTTCGTTACGCAAGTTTGTTGGTAAGCGGTGCGGCGAGCCGCTGCACAACTAAAAAGATCAGGAGCCTCATACCAATGAGTATGCAAGACACCCTTGCGGATATGATTACACGTATCCGCAATGCCCAGATGGCATCCAAGGCCGATGTGGCCATGCCATCTTCAAAAATGAAGATCTCGGTAGCCCAGGTCCTAAAGGACGAGGGTTATATCGAAGACTTCAGCGTTTCCAGTGACGACAAGCCAGCATTGACGGTTACCCTCCGTTATTTTGAGGGCAAGCCGGTTATTGAAGAAATCAAGCGCGTTAGCCGTCCTGGCCTGCGTCAATATAAAAGTGCTAATGACCTGCCGAAGGTTGCTGGCGGTCTGGGAGTGGCTATTGTTTCCACCTCCCGGGGCGTTATGACGGATCGTGCCGCGCGTAAAGCCGGTGTCGGTGGCGAAGTAATCTGCACGGTATTCTAGGAGTAAGACATGTCCAGGGTTGCTAAAAATCCTGTCGTGCTGCCTTCGGGTGTCGAGGTCAAGCTCAACGGACAGGATATCGAAGTTAAGGGGAGCAAAGGTGCTCTCAAAATGACCGTTCATATGGCGGTCGAAGTCAAACAGGACAGCGATCAGCTCGTTTTCGCTGCCCGTGATGGCGCAAAGCAGTCTCGTGCGCTGGCTGGCACCACCCGTGCCTTGGTCAGCAATATGGTCACGGGTGTTAGTGCCGGTTTTGAGCGTAAGCTTCAGCTGATTGGGGTTGGCTATCGTGCCCAGGCCCAGGGTAAAAAGCTGAATTTGACGCTTGGCTTCTCCCATCCGGTTGAATATGACCTGCCGGAGGGTGTCACCGCAGAAACCCCGACTCAAACTGAGGTCGTGATTCGCGGTATCGATAAACAACAGGTTGGCCAGGTTGCCGCGGAAATCCGCGCTTTCCGTCCCCCGGAGCCCTATAAGGGTAAAGGTGTTCGTTATTCCGACGAACAGGTCAGACGTAAAGAAGCCAAGAAGAAATAAGGCATAGATTATGAGCGCGAAGAAAGAATCCAGATTGCGTCGCGCACGGAAAGTGCGCACGAAGATCCGCGAGTTGGGTGTCAATCGTTTGAGCGTACACCGGACTCCGCGGCACATGTATGCCCAGATCATCTCCGCTGACGGTAGCCAGGTTTTGGCCGCGGCTTCGACGTTGGACAAGGAATTGCGTCAGGGCTCTACGGGCAACATCGATGGGGCCAAGAAAGTTGGTCAGTTGATTGCCGAACGTGCCAAAAAAGCCGGTATCGAGAGCGTCGCCTTTGACCGCTCAGGATTCCGTTATCATGGGCGCGTCAAGGCTCTCGCCGATGCTGCTCGCGAAGCTGGACTGCAATTCTAAGAGGTGGAGAAGATGAGCGTTACTGAACAGAAGGCGCCTGAGCTCCAGGAAAAGCTGGTGCAGGTTAACCGCGTCGCGAAAGTGGTTAAAGGCGGTCGTATTTTTGCCTTTACCGCACTGACCGTTGTTGGCGACGGCAAAGGCCGCGTCGGTTTCGGTCGCGGTAAGGCACGTGAAGTGCCTGTCGCTATTCAGAAGGCGATGGAAGCTGCGCGCAAGAACATGGTCAACGTTCCGCTGAATGCGCACACGCTGCAATACCCGGTTACCGCCCAGCATGGTGCGTCCCGTGTATTCATGCAGCCGGCTTCCGACGGTACCGGTATCATCGCCGGTGGTGCGATGCGCGCCGTGCTGGAAGTGGCTGGTGTCCACAACGTCCTGGCCAAGTGCTATGGTTCGACCAACCCGGTCAACGTTGTTCGTGCCACGATCAAGGGCCTCAAGGCAATGCAGGCGCCTGAGGATATCGCAGCCAAACGCGGTAAGAGCGTTGACGAGATACTGGGTTGAAGTCATGGCGAACGATAAAACATTGAAAGTTACTCTTGCCCGCAGTCCGATTGGCTGTCAGCCGAAGCACCGTCTGTGTGTTAAAGGTCTTGGCCTGCGGAAGATCGGGCAAACAGTTGAGCTACAGGACACGCCGGCCATCCGAGGCCTTGTGAACAAGGTCAACTATTTGGTTCGGGTCGAGGAGCAGTAAGATGAAACTGAATGATTTGAGCCCTGCACCTGGTTCCAAGCCCTCCAAGAAGCGTCTGGGTCGTGGTATCGGTAGTGGGTTGGGTAAAACCGGTGGCCGTGGTCACAAAGGTTTGACCTCCCGCTCCGGCGGCTCTGTCGCACCCGGTTTTGAGGGTGGTCAGCAGCCTTTGCAGCGTCGTCTGCCGAAGTTTGGCTTCACGTCGCGCAAGGCTCGTTTTGTCGCAGAAGTGCGTCTTCACGAGCTGGCTAAGGTCGAAGGCGATGTCGTCGATCTGGCGGCGTTGAAAAAGGCCGATATCCTGCGTGAGGAAATTCGCGAAGCCAAAGTTATTTTGGCGGGCGAGCTTTCCCGTGCGATTACGGTCAAGGGACTGCGTGTAACCAAAGGCGCCCGCGATGCTATCGTGGCTGCCGGTGGTAAAGTCGAAGACTAAGATACGTCGAGGACTCAATGGCCAAGACAGCATCATTACCGTCCGGAATGGGAAAGGGCCTGGCAGAGCTGCGTTCGCGGCTTTGGTATGTGCTTTTGGCCCTGCTCGTTTATCGAGTAGGTGCTCACATTCCGGTTCCGGGTATTAACCCGGAGCGTCTGGCGCAACTGTTCGATCAGAACCAGGGAACTATCCTGGGCATGTTCAACATGTTTTCTGGCGGTGCACTCAAGCGCATGAGTATTTTTGCGCTGGGGATCATGCCGTACATTTCGGCATCGATCATCATGCAACTGCTCACGGTAGTGAGTCCTCAGCTTGAGCAGCTGAAAAAGGAAGGTGAGGCCGGCCGGCGCAAGATTAACCAGTACACCCGTTACGGGACCGTGCTGCTTGCCGCCGTTCAAGGCTTCGGTATCGCGGTGGGGTTGGCGTCGCAAGGCGTCACCTTTACCGACAGCTTCAGCTTCTACTTCGTGGCGGTGATCTCTTTCGTCGCCGGCGCGGTGTTCCTGATGTGGCTGGGCGAGCAGATTACGGAGCGGGGTATCGGCAACGGTATATCGCTGCTTATCTTCGCCGGTATCGTCGCCGGGTTGCCTGGTGCACTGGGCAGAACCCTTGAGCAGGCTCGGAATGGTGAAATGAGTCTGCTGGTCCTGTTGGGTATCGCGGTGTTTGCGATTGTCGTGGTTGCTTTTGTCGTGTTCATGGAACGCGGCCAGCGCCGACTGACAATCAATTATGCCAAGCGTCAGCAGGGCCGCCGGGTGTATGCGCAGCAGACCAGCCATCTGCCGCTCAAGGTGAATATGGCGGGTGTAATCCCTCCGATCTTTGCATCGTCCATCCTGTTGTTCCCGGCGTCGTTGGGGCAGTGGTTTGGTCAGGGTAAAGGCATGGAGTGGCTGAATCAGATTTCGCAGGCGTTGGCACCGAGCCAGCCGTTGTATGTGTTGTTGTTTACAGCGGCCGTCGTGTTCTTCTGCTTCTTCTATACAGCCTTGATGTATAACCCGAAAGAAGTCGCGGACAACCTCAAGAAGTCCGGCGCTTTTATCCCTGGGATTCGCCCGGGAGATCAAACCGCCAAGTACATCGATGGTGTGCTGACTCGCTTGACGCTGTTCGGCGCTATTTACATCGCAGCGGTGTCCCTGTTGCCCCAGTTCCTGGTGGTTGCGGGTAACGTTCCCTTCTACCTTGGGGGTACTTCACTGCTGATTGTTGTTGTGGTCGTGATGGATTTCATGGCCCAGGTTCAGGCTCACCTGATGTCCCATCAGTATGAGTCCTTGATGAAGAAGTCCAATCTTAAGGGCTACGGAAGGGGGTGAGTCCCTTCCCGTGAACTGGAGTCGACAATGAAAGTACGCGCTTCGGTAAAGAAGATTTGCCGTAACTGTAAGATTATCCGCCGCAATGGCTCTGTACGGGTCATTTGCATTGAACCTCGCCACAAGCAACGTCAGGGTTAATCCCCCCGACGGGGCTGAGGAATAATGGCGCTTGATCTTTTAATGATCAGGCGCTATTATTTTGCGCCCCTTTTGTGGCGGTAACCCACACAGCGAAGCTTTAAACGCGGAGTTAGATGGATGGCACGTATAGCCGGTGTCAATATACCCGACAATAAACATGCCGTGATCTCTCTGACCTATATCTTCGGTATTGGTCAGACCACGGCAACTAAGCTTTGCGATGCAACGGGTATTAACCCGGTCGCTAAGGTCAAGGACCTGACGGATGAGCAACTTGATACGTTGCGTAATGAAGTCAGCAAAATGACTGTTGAAGGCGATCTGCGTCGTGAAGTGCAGATGAATATCAAGCGTTTGAAGGATCTCGGATGCTTCCGCGGCCTGCGTCATCGTCACGGTCTGCCTGTTAGAGGGCAGCGTACGAAGACCAATGCCCGGACTCGTAAAGGTCCTCGCAAACCGATTCGCAAGTAACAGGTAGGCAAACATGGCAAAGCCAGGTACACGTACCCGTAAAAAGGTGAAAAAGACGGTTGTTGATGGCGTCGCGCACATTCATGCGTCCTTCAACAACACGATCGTGACCATTTCTGATCGCCAGGGCAATGTGCTGTCCTGGGCGACGTCCGGCGGCTCAGGCTTCCGTGGGTCACGTAAAAGTACGCCTTTTGCTGCACAGGTAGCAGCTGAAAGAGCCGGTAACGCGGCTGCTGAATACGGTCTTAAAAACCTGGACGTACTGGTCAAGGGGCCTGGTCCCGGCCGTGAATCTGCGGTTCGTGCGCTGAACGCGTGCGGCTACAAGATCACGAACATCACTGATGTTACGCCGATCCCCCATAACGGCTGTCGTCCGCCGAAAAAGCGTCGCGTGTAATACAGGAGACAGTGAGGAATGGCACGGTACATAGGTCCGAAATGCAAACTGTCTCGCCGTGAAGGGACAGATCTTTTCCTGAAAAGCGGCGTACGTGCGCTGGATTCGAAGTGTAATCTCGAATCTGCGCCGGGACAGCATGGTGCTCGTCGTGGTCGTTTGTCCGACTACGGTCAGCAATTACGCGAAAAGCAGAAAGTCCGTCGTATGTATGGCGTACTCGAGCGTCAATTTCGCAACTACTACAAAGAAGCGGCGCGCCTGAAAGGTGCGACGGGTGAAAACCTGCTGCAGTTGCTCGAAAGCCGTCTGGATAACGTGGTTTACCGGATGGGCTTTGGTTCAACTCGTGCTGAGGCGCGTCAGTTGGTTTCTCACAAAGCCATCCTGGTCAACGGTAAAGCGGTCAACATTCCGTCTTATCAGGTTGCCCCGGGTGACACCGTCAGCGTCCGCGAGAAATCGCGCAATCAACTCCGTGTGAAAGGTGCACTGGAGCTGGCTGGAAGTCGTTCCGCGGTGAACTGGGTCGAGGTTGACGCCAACAAGATGTCCGGCGTATTCAAGGCAACTCCGGAACGTATCGATTTGCCTGCCGACATCAACGAAAACCTCATCGTCGAGCTTTACTCCAAGTAAAGCGTGAGTAGCCAACGAGAGCAGATAGGGGCGTCTATGCAGCGTTCAGTAAATGAATTCTTGACTCCTCGTAACATCGAAGTACAGGAAATCAGCAAGACCCATGCGAAGGTCACGCTTGAGCCTCTAGAGCGGGGGTTCGGTCATACCCTCGGCAGTGCTCTCCGTCGAATCTTGCTGTCTTCGATGCCGGGGTGTGCAGTGGTGGAGGCCCAAATTGAGGGCGTTCTCCACGAGTACAGCGCCATTGAGGGTGTTCAGGAGGATGTTATTGAGATCCTGCTGAACCTCAAGGGCCTGGCTATCAAGCTTCATGGTCGTGACGAAGTTGAACTCAGCGTCGTCAAGAAGGGTGAGGGTGCGGTTACGGCTGGTGATATTCAACTGGATCATGATGTTGAAATCGTCAATCCGGAGCACGTGATCTGTCACCTTGGCGCTAACGGTCAGATCAACATGAAGCTTAAGGTTTCGCGTGGTCGCGGCTATGAGCCGGCAGATCAGCGTGGCCTGAATGATGATGAGACCCGAGCGATCGGCCGTCTCCAGTTGGATGCCACGTTCAGCCCGGTACAGCGTGTAGCCTACGCAGTCGAAAATGCTCGCGTAGAACAACGTACCGACTTGGACAAGCTGGTCATCGACCTGGAGACCAACGGCACGATTGATCCGGAAGAGGCTATTCGCCGCGCGGCGACTATTCTTCAACAGCAGTTGGCTGTTTTCGTGGACTTCGATCACGAGAAGGAGCCGGAAAAAGTTGAGGAAGAGGAGGAGGTCGATCCGATTCTCCTGCGTCCCGTCGACGATCTGGAATTGACCGTACGTTCGGCCAACTGTTTGAAAGCCGAAAACATCTACTACATTGGCGATCTCATTCAGCGTACCGAAGTCGAGCTGCTGAAGACCCCGAATCTGGGTAAGAAATCGCTCACCGAGATCAAGGATGTCTTGGCGTCTCGTGGCCTGTCACTGG
The DNA here is from genome assembly GCF_002514725.1 of Mangrovitalea sediminis. GTDB lineage: Bacteria > Pseudomonadota > Gammaproteobacteria > Pseudomonadales > Oleiphilaceae > Mangrovitalea > Mangrovitalea sediminis. The sequence goes on along the minus strand of NZ_NTLB01000008.1, from coordinate 157,975 downwards.
GCATGCGGCTTGAGAACTGGCCGCCGGCCAGTCTCAGGAATGATGATCGGGTTTTGGGCGTTTGACCGCCAATTAGTAGTTTAAGTAAGGAATCAGAGCAATGCGTCATCGTAAGAGTGGTCGTAAGTTCAATCGGACCAGCGCGCATCGTAAGTCCATGTTCCGTAACATGACGGCGTCGTTGGTGGAGCATGAGCTGATCAAAACCACACTGCCCAAGGCCAAAGAGCTGCGGCGCGTGGCGGAACCCTTGATCACGCTCGCCAAAAGCGATTCTGTTGCGAACCGCCGTCTGGCTTTTGCCCGGCTGCGCGACAGCGATGCGGTTGCCAAGCTTTTCAACGAGCTGGGCCCGCGTTACAAGGCACGTCCCGGCGGTTACCTGCGCGTACTTAAGTGCGGTTTCCGAGCTGGTGATAATGCGCCCATGGCCTATGTAGAACTGGTAGATCGTCCAGCCAGCGCTGTTGAGGTTGACGACGAGGATTGATTCCGACGTCGGGCTGCATCAAAAGAAAAAGCCGGAATCTCGATTCCGGCTTTTTTTTGTCCCGGGATTTTGAGTTCCCGGTTTGTGTAGGAATGGGGCCGGCTTTCGCCGGCCTCCTCCCCGCTTCTTTAAGGCAATGGGGTTAGGATATGCCCTCGTCCACGGTGTCGTGGTCTGGTGCCGGGTTGCGATGACGCTCGAGTAGCGGTTTGAGGTAACGGCCTGTGTGCGAGTCCGTGTTTTCGGCAACCCTTTCCGGCGTACCTTCTGCAATGATTTTTCCGCCCCCGGTTCCACCCTCTGGTCCTAGGTCGATAATCCAGTCGGCTGTTTTAATCACATCCAGGTTGTGTTCGATGACAACGACGGTGTTTCCGTGATCTCTCAGTCGCTGGAGTACGCCAAGGAGTTGCTCGATATCGTAGAAGTGCAGCCCGGTCGTCGGCTCGTCCAGAATATAAAGTGTCTGTCCCGTATCCCGCTTTGACAGCTCTTTGGCAAGCTTGACGCGTTGCGCTTCTCCTCCGGACAGCGTTACGGCGCTTTGTCCCAACTTGATATAGGAAAGGCCAACGTCGATCAGCGTCTGTAACTTGCGGGCCAGGAAGGGAACCGCGTCGAAGAACTCGCGGGCATCCTCGACCGTCAGGTCCAGCACTTCGTTGATGTTTTTACCTTTGTATTTAACTTCCAGGGTTTCCCGGTTGTAGCGTTTTCCTTTGCAGACATCGCAAGGGACATAAATGTCTGGGAGGAAGTGCATCTCCACCTTGATAACCCCGTCTCCCTGGCAGGCCTCGCAGCGCCCGCCCTTGACGTTGAAGCTGAAACGTCCGGGCTTGTATCCGCGTGCCCGTGCTTCCTGGGTGCCGGAAAACAGCTCCCGAATCGGCGTGAAGAGGCCGGTGTAGGTGGCCGGATTGGAGCGGGGGGTGCGTCCGATCGGGCTTTGATCGATATCGATAACCTTGTCGAAGTGCTCCATTCCGTGGATGCTGTCGAAGGGCTGGTGGGGCAGGGTGGAAGCCTTGTTAAGCTGTGTGGCGGCGATCGGGTAAAGAGTGCCGTTGATCAGCGTTGACTTACCAGAGCCGGAAACGCCGGTTATGCAGACAAAAAGGCCAACGGGAAGGCGCAGGTCGACGTTTTGTAGGTTGTTGCCGCTGGCGCCCTTCAATTCAAGGTAGCGCCCGCTCTCCGGGGTTCGCCGCTTGGGGATATGAATGCGTCGTGTGCCGGACAGGTACTGCCCGGTTAGGGAGTCCCTGTTCCGCATGATGTCCGCAGGGCGCCCCTGGGCAATGACTTGACCGCCATGGACGCCAGCACCCGGGCCGATGTCTATCACATAGTCTGCCGTGCGTATGGCGTCCTCGTCGTGCTCAACCACTATCACAGTGTTACCGAGATCCCGCAGGTGGGTCAGGGTGGCCAGGAGGCGGTCATTGTCTCGCTGATGTAGGCCAATGGATGGCTCGTCCAGTATGTACATCACTCCGACCAGGCCGGCGCCGATCTGGCTGGCAAGGCGGATACGCTGAGCTTCACCACCGGACAGGGTGTCGGCGCTACGGTCCAGCGTCAGGTAGTCGAGGCCGACGTTGACCAGGAACTGCAGGCGTTGACGAATCTCTTTGAGGATCTTGTCCGCAATTTCGCCCCGGCGCCCCTCCAGTGACAGTGTGCCAAAATACGCCAGTGCCTGACCGACGGGTTGGCGTACGAGGTCCGGTAGCGTGCGATCATTGATATAGACGTGACGAGCGCTACGCCGCAGGCGCGATCCCTGGCAGTCCGGGCAGGGCTGCTGGCTGAGGTAGCGTGCCAGTTCCTCCCGCATGGATTGGGATTCGGTCTCCCGATAACGGCGCTCGAGGTTGGGTAACACACCTTCGAAGGGGTGAGCCTTGTCGATGATATGACCGCGCGAATTGACGTATTTGAACGTGATTTCCTCCTTGCCGGAACCGTTCAGTACTGTCTTTCTGAAGCTTTCTGGCAGGTCGGTGTAGGGCGTGTCCATATCGACGCCATAATGCTGGGCGACACTGTTCAGCATCTGGAAGTAGTAGACGGTTCGCCGGTCCCAGCCCTTTATTGCACCCTCCGCAAGGGTCAGCTCCGGGTGTTGAATGACCTTGTCGGGGTCGAAGAACTGTTTGACGCCCAAGCCGTCGCAGCCGGGGCAGGCTCCTGCGGGGTTGTTGAACGAAAACAGCCTGGGTTCCAGTTCGCTGATGGAATAACCACAAACGGGGCAGGCGTAGCGAGCGGAGAAAATCAGCTCATCGCCGCCTTGCTCCATGGGCGCGGCAATAGCGATGCCGTCCGCCAGTTCCAGGGCCGTTTCGAAGGATTCGGCGATGCGCTGTTGTATGCCGGCTTTGATGCGGAAGCGGTCGACGACGACTTCGATCGTGTGCTTCCGTTTCTTGTCCAGCGTGGGCAAGTCATCGATGTCATAGACGGCACCGTCGATACGCAGCCGGATGAAACCCTGTGCCCTTAGGGACTCGATCACTTGGACGTGCTCGCCTTTCCGTTCACGGATAACCGGGGCGAGGATCATGAACCGGGCATCGTCATCCTGGGTCATGACCTGATCGACCATCTGGCTGACGGTCTGTGCGGCCAGGGGAAGGTCGTGATCCGGGCAACGTGGCTCGCCGGCCCGTGCGAACATCAGGCGCAGGTAGTCGTAGATTTCGGTAATGGTGCCGACGGTGGAGCGGGGGTTATGTGAGGTCGATTTCTGCTCGATAGAAATGGCTGGCGACAGGCCTTCTATGTGGTCGACGTCCGGTTTTTCCATCATTGACAGGAACTGCCGGGCGTAGGTGGACAGTGACTCGACATAGCGACGCTGTCCCTCGGCGTAGAGGGTGTCGAAAGCCAACGAAGATTTCCCGGAGCCCGACAGTCCGGTGATCACGATCAACTGGTCCCGTGGAATATCCAGGTCAATATTCTTAAGGTTGTGGGTTCGGGCGCCTTTGATCAGGATTTTGTCCATATACGCTCTCGATACGCAAAGGGAAAAGTATACTGGTTCCGTGCTACTGGGCTCAAAGCAAGATCCGTTGAAAAAGGTATTTGATACAATGGCCGCCAATTTTGGCTTTGCCGCTGGCGAAATGCGCCGCTTCGGGTCGGTGTGAGCCGACCGAAATCAGAACTCTTCATACAACTGGTTACTATTCATGACGAAAACCGAACTCAAATCTGTATCCGCCATCGCGGCGGTCTATGGTCTGCGCATGCTCGGTCTGGCCATGGTGATGCCCATCTTCATGCTGATGAGTACTCACCTGAAAGGCTATACCGAGAGCCTTGCTGGCCTCGCGATTGGCGCCTACGGGCTTAGCCAGGCGTTGCTGCAGATTCCGTATGGCATGCTGTCCGATCGTTTTGGCCGGAAGCCGCTGATTATCATTGGCTTGATCCTGTTCGGTTTGGGGAGTTTGCTGGCTGCGTTCTCCGATTCGATCTATGGTGTTATCGCCGGCCGGTTCCTGCAGGGATCTGGTGCTATCGCCAGTGTGCTGATGGCGTTGGTCAGCGACGTCACCAGCGAAGAGAGTCGCACCAAGGCGATGGCCACTATTGGTATCGGTGTCGGTGTAGCGTTCTCCATCTCTCTGGTTATCGGTCCCTTGTTGGGCCAGCTCTGGGGGCTCGAGGGTATCTTCGGACTCACCGCGGCGTTTGCCGGTGTGGGGCTGCTGGTGGTGATCTTTGTGGTGCCAACGCCGCCTAAACTGGTGGTGCATGCCGATACGGAGGCTGTGGCCGGACGGATTGCTGCCGTATTGAAAAATCGTCGCCTTCTGCGCCTCGATTATGGCGTCATGACCCTCCATATGGTGCTGGTGGCCTTTTTCGTTTCGGTGCCGACAATCCTCCAGAATAACCTGCATATCCCCAAGGCGCATCATTCCTGGGTCTATTTGAGCGTTGTCGCGCCCGCTTTCTTTGCCATGATCCCCTTCATCATCATTGGTGAGAAGCGCCGTAAGATGAAGCAGGTCCTGGGTGGCAGCGTGGCGCTGATGGCTGTGTCGATGGCTCTGCTGGCGGTCTGGCACCAGAGCTTGGCGGCGGTATGGTTCTTTATTTTCCTGTATTTCATGGCGTTCAATCTGTTGGAAGCCTCCCTGCCTTCTTTGGTCAGCAAGGAGTGCCGTGCCGGCAGTAAAGGCACGGCGATGGGGCTCTACTCGACGAGCCAGTTTATCGGTGCCTTCCTGGGAGGAGCCATCGCTGGTATTGTGCTGCAGCACTTCGGCGTAGTGCCCGTTCTGGTGCTGATGGTGGCGCTGTTGTTGATCTGGCTGGTGATCATTATCGGTATGCCGCAGCCAAGCTATTCCACCAGTTTCGTGTTAAAGTTGGCGTCTTTAGACTCGATTAACATCGGTGAAGTCAGTCAGTCCCTGGCAGCTGTTCGCGGTGTGGAAGACGTGATGATCGTCCCCGCCGAGCAGGCTGCCTATTTGAAGGTGGACAAGAAGGCGCTGGATGAGGAAACGCTCAAACAGTTGCCCTTTGTGGCTGGTTAGCCATGGTGAGCATGGAAGCTCGATAAACAAGGCCGCGTTTACAGGAGCTAGCAATGGCGAGAGGTATCAATAAGGTTATCCTGATCGGTAACCTGGGTAACGATCCGGAAACCCGTTACACCCCGAATGGCAATGCAGTGACCAATCTCAATATCGCGACTGACGAAAGCTACAAGGATCGTCAGACGGGTCAAATGGTGCCGCGTACGGAGTGGCATCGCGTTGTCATGTTCGGCAAAGTCGCCGAAGTGGCTGGGCAGTATTTGCGCAAAGGCTCCAAGGTCTACATCGAGGGGCGCCTGCAAACTCGCAAGTGGCAGGATCAGAGTGGCCAGGATCGTTACACGACGGAGATCGTTGTCGATATCAATGGTCAGATGCAGATGCTCGACAGCCGTGGAGGTGAAGGTGGCATGGGGCCGGGTCCGTCAGCGGGCAGCCAGCAACGAGCACCTTCACAAGCGCCCGCGCAGAGCAGTGGCCCGCAGGATGCACCTGCCGGTGGATATGCACCGCCGCCGAGCGGTGGTGGTATGCCGGAGACGGTCGACGATTTCGACGACGATATTCCGTTCTGATCGATGCGTTCACCTTGAAAACCCGCTTACGCAGCGGGTTTTTTTATGGGCGGTTGGGCGCGCCTTGGTGCTTACTCGTATGACGGTTACGGGTGCCCTGTTCCTGACATTCCCGGACGATTTCTACCATTGTCGCGCGGGGTGGATGGTAACAAAGCATTACATTTGGCAATATTTCTTCAATTTTCACTTCGATTCACATGGTTGTCTGTCCATATTGACTATACTTCTGCGCATTGGGCTCTAAGTTAGTGAGAAACCCGTGAGTTTTCGCCGTATCACACATTTTTTCCGGCGCCAGCAACGTACTGGCCGACTTGGGCTGGAGGTGCGTCCTGACGGTATCGCCTGGGCCGAGTTGTCAGCCAGTGGCGCGTTGGTCGCAACGGGGTTTGAGAACTGTACCCCCGCGGGGCGTCTACCGGCGCTGACAGCCTTGGTCGAAACCCGTCGCCTTCAGGGGAGTCCGGTTGACGCCGTTGTGTCGGTGGACCACTACCAGATCTTCCAAATCGAGCGCCCTGCTGTCGAAGATAATGAACTGGTGGATGCGGTGCGTTGGCGCCTGAAGGATTTGCTCGACTACAGCCCAGACGATGCGGTTTTCGATGTGTTTCCATTCCCGGAAGATGCCGCCCGCGGCCGTGGTGCACTGATCAATGTCGTGTCCGCGAGGAAAAGCCTGATACGGGAACTGGCCAAGCTGACCGAAGAGGCCGCGCTCACATTGGCGCGGGTCGACATTGCCGAGCTGGCACTACGGAATCTTGCTGCACGCCTGGAAAGCGGGAATCGATGTGTGGCGCTCGTTTACCTGCGATCCAATCACGGGCAGGTGGTGCTGACCCAGGGCCCGGTGCTGTACCTGTCGAGACGTATCGATGTGACGGCAGAGAGCCTGTCGGATGTGGTTCAGCAGGAAATGGCGGTACAGGGGTTGGCGCTGGAGCTCCAACGCTCGCTCGATTACTACGAAAGCCAGATGGGGCAGGTTCCGCCCCGACAGATTCATCTGCTTGCACGTGCGGACGGGCTGCCGCTGGCGGAGATGCTGAACGTCAATCTTGCCGCGGAAGTGGTTCGTCTCGATCCGGCCAGGGTGGGGATCCCCGAGCTTGACGAGCGCAGCGTGCTGGCCTGTGCAGCTTTGCTTTCCGATCAGGGGGTGACGGCATGAGGCAGGAGGTCAATCTCTATACTGCCGAACTGCGTCCCCGCAAGGAGCCGTTGGTCTTTCGGCAGTTGGCCTGGAGCGCGACGGCGCTTGTGGCAATGTTCGTCATTGCCGGGTTCTGGCTGTGGCATCGGCACCATGCGCTGCTGGCGGAGCAGGCTGCGCTGCAGGCGAGTGTTTCTGCACTACAGGCAGACGATGACCGCCTGGCCAAGGCGGTGGGCGAGATGCACATCGACCCGGTGCTGAGTCAGTCCGTCGTGGCCCTGAAAAACGATATCGATCAACGCCTGCGCTTACTGTCGCAAATACACACGCTGTCCGGTGCCGGGCAGATGGGCTTCTCTCCCTACCTGACAGCCCTGGCTCGCCAGTCAGCTTCCGATCTCTGGTTACGGGAAGTCGTGCTCAACGGTTCGACGGGTGACGTTACGCTGTCGGGTCGTACCACCAAACCAGAAGCCGTTCCGGATTATCTGGAACGGTTGCGGCAGGAAGCAGCGTTCAAGGGCAAGAGCTTTGCCGAGTTCGATATGCAGCGTGACGACAAGAAACCGATACTGGATTTTGTGCTGTCTACCCAGGGGAAAGACGCCGTGGGAGGTAAGCCATGAGCCTGCCTGACATCGCGCGGAATCTGGCGCAGGCTTTTGACCAGCGGGTCATGCGGGAGCGTATCCTGATGGCCGCGACGCTGGCCCTCGTTCTGCTCTTCCTGGGCTGGCAACTGGTGGTGTCGCCGCTATGGTCGGGCAACCAGGATTTACGCAGTGCGATTGCGCAGCTGAACCAACAACAATCTGCGTTGCAGGGGCAGGTCGTGAAGTTGCAGCAACGCCTGCGTCAGGACCCCAATCAACCCTTGCGCCAGCAGCGCCAGCAGTTGGAGCAACGTAGGGATCAGCTCCAGCAACAACTTCAGGGCGAGATGGCGACACTGGTTTCACCGGAAGCCATGGTACCGTTGCTGCGGCGTATGTTGAGTGCCCAAAAGGGGCTCCAGTTGCTCGCGGTCCGGCATTTACCGCCGCAGCCGCTGATGTTGGATGGTGATACTGCAAAACGCGAAAAGGTAAAGTCCACCGGTGCGGATGAACGCGAAAAGGCAAAGCAGCCTGCCTTGTACGCACACGATGTCGAGCTGGTGGTGTCGGGCTCCTTTTTTAGTGTGTTGGACTATCTGAAAAGCCTGGAAAGCATGCACCAGCATTTTGGCTGGCGGCTTCTTAAGTACAAGGTCACGGATTATCCGCGGGCCGAAGTACACCTGCAGGTGGAAACCCTCAGTTTGAGTAAGGAGTGGCTTGGTGTTTGACCGTCAGCAACTGGCGGCATGGATGCTAGTCCTGTTCACGGGTTCCGCAATAGCGGCGGGCCTTAAGGACCCTACTCGGCCACCGGATTACCAGGCCCACCCTCAAGCGCATCAGAAAGCGGCGTCGGCGTTTCGCCTTGAGTCGATTCTGTTTGGCCCGTCACGCCGTGTTGCCGTGATCAACGGAACGGCCGTGAGTCCCGGCGAACGTATTGATGGCGCCAGGGTGATGCGGATCGAACGGACTGAAGTGGTTCTGGATATTCACGGGGTTCGGCATGTACTGAAGTGGCACTTGCCGCCTCAGGTGCGCCAATGAATCAGGTAACAATAAAGGCTCGCGCATGAAAATTCGGTTTAATGCGGTCATGACCGCCGGCTGTCTGCTGCTTGCGGGGTGTGCCAATCACCCTTTGTTGCATACGGCGCAGGCATCGTCGACGGACAGTGTGAATGCGATTTCCCGGGAATTATCGGCTGACCAGAAGGCGGAGAAGTCGACACCAGCTCCCGGATATCAGGTTCCGCCAGAAGTGACCCAGGCGCTGTTGCCGCCGCTGAATAAACCAGCACCGACGCCCAGCGAAGCCCGTTTTGACGTCAATGCCAAAGACCTGCCAGCACAGACTTTCTTCCAGAGCCTGGTGCAGGGGACCGGCTATAACGTTGTGGTGCATCCGGCGGTCAAGGGTAATATCAGTCTGCAGCTGAAACGGGTCACCCTGCCTGAAGTGATGAGTGTGGTTTCCCAGCTCTATGGCTATGATATCCAGCATGAGGGCAATCTTTACAAGGTATTGCCCGGCGGCTTGCAGACACACATCTTTCACATCAATTACCTGTACTTCAAGCGCAAGGGTGGTTCGGAGATTCAGGTGAGTGCTGGCCAGGTCACCTCGGTCGATAACGGCAACAGCAACTCCAGTAACACGTCCAGCAATTCGAATTCTGGCCAGAACAACAATAACAATCAGGTGATCGGGACCCGGATCACGACTGAAACCGAATCCGATTTCTGGGGCGATCTCAACAAGTCGGTCAAAATGATCGTGGGTGACGGCAAGGGGCGTCAGGTCATTACCAATGCCGACGCGGGCTTGCTGGTCGTTCGCGCCATGCCGGACGAGATCCATTCCGTAGAAGACTATCTGCAGCGCACCCAGCTGATCATCCAACGGCAGGTCATCCTGGAGGCGAAGATCCTCGAAGTGAGGCTTAATAAAAGCTATCAGCAGGGCATAGACTGGACCCATTTCCAGGACCTGTCCGCGTCGCTGGCGGCAGATGGCAACAAGAAGAGCTATCTGCAGACAGCGGTCGGAGGCAAGGCCATCGCGAGTAATGAGATCGGTGGCGTGTTTTCGGCGTCGCTGCGAATCAGCGACTTTACCGCTCTGATCCAGCTGCTGGGCGAGCAGGGTAATGTGCAGGTGCTGTCCAGTCCGCGTATCTCCACCGTCAATAATCAAAAGGCGGTGATCAAGGTCGGAACAGACGAGTTCTTTGTAACCAATATCGATTTCAACAACCAGAACAACGTCAACACCACCAGCAATACCACCACATCCGTTCAGTTGACGCCGTTTTTCTCCGGTATTTCGCTGGATGTGACGCCGGAGATCAGCCAGAACGGCACCATCATCCTGCATGTGCATCCCTCTGTCAGCAATGTGACGGATCAGCAGAAGGTCGTCACCATCGGCGATAAGGACGTGACGCTGCCGCTGGCGCTCAGCACCGTGCGTGAGACTGACAGCATCATCAAGGCACGGAACGGTCAGATTGTGGTGATCGGTGGGCTTATCCAGAACCAGAGCCAGGACAACAATGCGTCTGTTCCCTTCTTCAGCGATATTCCCGTAATCGGTGAACTGTTCAAGCAGAAGCGTTTCCAGTCGACGAAGAGCGAGCTGGTCATCCTGCTGCGACCGGTGGTGACCGACAATCAGGTCTGGGATCAGGATCTGTCCCGCAGCCGCCAGCGCTTCAATGCGTTGCGCGATACGCTGCAGTCCTACCCGTCGCCGGCGCCGATGTTCGCCCAATAGGTGCCAGCCCATGTACGAGAGCTATTTCGGCCTGCAGGAAACACCCTTTGCGCTGACACCGGACACGCGCTATTTCCTGCGGGCGGAAACCCATCGCCAGGCGCTGGAACTGTTGCTTGCGGCGCTGCAGCAGCGGGAAGGTTTCATCAAGATTTCAGGCGAGGTGGGCACCGGTAAGACACTGTTGTGCCGGATGCTGCTCAACGCCCTCGAGGGCAACGCCGTGACCGCCTATATCCCGAATCCTCATTTGTCGCCGGACGGCCTGTACGAGGCGGTTGCGGACGAATTGGGCGTCGACATGGCGATTGAAGGCAATACCCATCGCCGGGTCAAGGCCATTTCCGAGCGGCTGATCATGCTGGCGGAAGACGGGCGTACGCCGGTTCTGGTGATCGATGAGGCTCAGGCCATGCCGGAGGAAACCATCGAATCCCTGCGCCTGTTGACCAATCTCGAAACCGAAAGGACGAAGCTTCTGCAGGTGGTGCTTTTTGGCCAGCCGGAGTTGGACGCCATGCTCGACCGCCCCAGTCTTCGTCAGCTGAAACAACGTATTACCTTCCAGCAGAAATTGCAGCCGTTGGATCGTCCGGCGGTGGCGCAGTACCTGCAGCACCGGTTGGCGCAGGCGGGGTATAACGGACCTGTGCTGTTCGAGCCGGTGGCGGTGAAAATGATTGGACGCGCCTCGGGTGGCATTCCCCGGCTGGTGAATATTCTTGCCCACAAAGCCCTGCTGGCGGCCTGGGGGCGTGGAGACAGAGCTATCGGGCGCTGGCACGTCAGACAGGCGATTCGCGATACGGATAGTGTTCAGCCGCGGCGCTGGTACTGGCTGGGGAGCTGGACATGAGCCTGTTGAACGATGCGCTGCGGAATGTGGAAAAGCGGCAGCGTCAGGAGCAGCATGGGGTGCCGGTATCCCCCCAACTGGGTGCGGCGCCAGTGCCTGGAGCGGCGCCTCGGCGTTGGAAATGGTTGGCGATGGCACTGATGGTCGTGGTGGCCGTACTCGTTGGCGCCGGTGGTTGGAGGTTCTGGCGAACGCCGGTTACGCCGGTCGCGAAAGCTGCGGAGGCCGCTCCTGCCGCCGGACCGGTTTTGCCCTCAGCCATGTCTGCTGCTGATAAGACTGCTCCCGAGACCGTGCATGAGCAGAGCGTTGCTCGCCCTCCTGTGGTGAAAGAAGTCGTTGCCGCCACGGCTGCGGCGCCGAAACCTTCAGCACCGGTTTCGACGGCGAATGCCCCTCAGGCAACCCGACACCACAAGGCGTCGGAGGCGAGATCTGTGCCGAAGCCTTTGCCACCGAAAGCCGTTGCCCACCGGCACAAGGCTGCGCCTGCCGACACGCAACCGACACGTATTGCGCAAGCCGAGGTTTCGCAGCCTGTCGCCAAGACGGTCGCACCTTTTGCAGTCGCGATGCAGGAACCAGCGATAGCTGCCGCGACGGCAGCGAGCGCCGATGCCTCGCCCGACACCGCTGTGATCCGACCGGCGAAGCTGACGCCGGACGAGCAGGATCAAGCCCTGTCGACGCGGTTGCAGACGCTGCTTGAACGCGGTGACGATGATGCGGCGATGGCACTTTTCCGACAGACGGCGACGCCGGGGCAGTCCTGGCACCGCAGCCGCATTGCGCTTGTCAGCGGTCTATTGAGCGGTCAGCGCTATGGGGCTGTGCTGGATCTGGTGCCGGAATCGCTGTCATCGCAGTCGCCCCGGCTGCGTATGCTCCGGGCCCGGGCGCTGCTGGCAACATCGGGAGCGCCGTCGGCATTGGCCGAGCTGAAAAAAAGTATCCCTGAACTGAGCGACTGGCCGGATTACCACACCATGCTGGCGACACTGTACCAGCAGACTGGCCAGCCTGCGCAGGCGGCAACCATTTGGGGCAAGTTGCTACAGCTCGATAACAGTCGCGCTGACTGGTGGGCGGGGTTGGGGATTGCGCTGGACAGTGAGCGCCGTGTGGCAGGTGCCCGCGAAGCCTATCGGCAGGCCATGATGCTCTCCGGTTTGAATCCGCCACTGCGGCAGTATGTCGCTCAGCGGTTGAGCACCTTGAGTGCGCAAGAGAACGAGTAAGGGTTATGGTGGAACCGCGCAAGAAAATCCGGATCGGTGACCTGCTGGTACAGAACCAGGTCATCACCGACGATCAGCTGATGACCGCATTGCGCGAGCAGAAGAATACAGGCCGAAAGCTCGGGCGGACGCTGATCGACCTGGGGTATATCGACGAAGATAATCTGCTCAACTTCCTGTCGCGGCAGTTGGCGATTCCTTTTGTCCAGCTTCGCCACTTCCAGTTCAACAACGAATTGATCAAGAAGCTACCGGAAACCCAGGCCCGCCGGTTCCGGGCCATTGTCCTCTCTGAGCAGTCCGGCGAACTATTGGTCGGCATGACCGACCCGATGGATATCTTCGCCTATGACGAGCTGGTCCGTATTCTCAAGCAGCCGGTCAAACAGGCGGTCGTCCGGGAAAGCGAATTGCTGACCACCCTGGACCTCGTCTACCGCCGTACCGATGAGATCGCTTCCCTGGCGGAGGAATTGGAAGACGAGCTGGGTGAAGATGCTTTCGACCTGGCGGACCTGTCGGCGGAAACCGACGTTAATGAAGCGCCAGTGGTCAAGCTGTTGCAAACCCTGTTCGAAGATGCGGTCCAGAGCCGCAGTTCGGATATCCATATCGAGCCGGACGAGAATGTGGTGCGTATCCGTCAGCGGATCGACGGGGTACTGCACGAGCATGTCATGAAGGAGAAACGCATCAGCTCAGCGCTGGTCTTGCGCCTCAAGCTGATGGCTGGCCTGAACATTTCCGAGAAGCGGATGCCCCAGGACGGACGCTTCAACATCCGGGTCAAGGGGCGCAGCATCGATGTGCGGATGTCGACCATGCCCGTGCAGTTCGGTGAAACCGTGGTCATGCGCTTGCTGGACCAGTCCGAGGGGAGTCTGGACCTGGCGTCGACGGGGATGCCGGCCAGGTTGCTCGAACGTTTTCGGCGTCTGATTCAGCGTCCCCACGGCATGATTCTGGTCACCGGTCCCACCGGGAGCGGTAAGACGACCACGCTCTATGGTGCCTTGTCCGAACTGAACCGTCCCGAGGTCAAGATCATCACGGCGGAGGACCCGGTGGAATACCGGCTGCCCCGCATCACCCAGGTGCAGGTCAACCCGAAGATCGGACTGGATTTCGCGTCTATCCTGCGAGCCAGTCTGCGTCAGGATCCGGATATCATCCTGGTCGGCGAGATGCGGGACCAGGAAACCGTTGAGATCGGCCTGCGCGCGGCCATGACGGGCCACCTGGTACTGTCGACGCTGCACACCAATGACTCGATCGGCAGTGCCATGCGCCTGATGGATATGGGGGCGGAGCCTTTCCTGGTGGCCAGTTCCCTGGTGGCCGTGGTTGCGCAACGACTGATCCGGCGGGTGTGCGATAACTGCAAGGCGCCCTATACGCCCACCCAGCAGGAACAGATCTGGTTGCAGGCAACGTTGGCTCCGGAGGGGGAGTCTTTGGACGGCCATTTCGTCCACGGACGGGGTTGCTACCAGTGCGGTAACACGGGATACCGGGGCCGCATAGGTGTTCATGAGTTGTTGGAACTGGATGAGAAGATGCTGGATGCGCTGCGTCGTAGCGACGCCTCCGGTTTTGCGCGCGCGGCGCGGCAGAGTCCCTATTATCGGCCGCTGGAAAGCTGTGCTCTGGATTATGCCCGCGAAGGGGTGACCACGCTGGCGGAGGTCGCCCGCGTGTCGGCATCCATCGAAAACGACGTCTTCACTGACGACGCTGTGGTCTGAGCGGAACCAAGGGGGCGGTAGCATGCAGTTCGAGTATCGGGGGCGGGACGCACAGGGTGGTCTGCAGCAGGGCACGCTGGATGCTGCGAGTCAGGATGCCGCCGCGGGGGAACTGATGCGACGGGGTATCACCCCGTTGAAAATCTCGTCGTCCTCGGCGGGTAAGGCGGGCGCCTCCCTAGCCCAATTGCCGATCTTTCAACCCAAGATCACGTTGGACGATCTCGTTGTGTTCTCCCGGCAGATGCATGCGCTGACCAAGGCGGGGATCCCGATTATCCGGACCATGCGAGGGCTGGCCGAAACGACCCGGTCACCACGCCTGTCCGAAGTGCTCAATGATCTCGCGAACCGTCTGGAGGGAGGTGTCTCTCTGGCAACCGCAATGCAGGCGCACCGGAAAGTGTTTTCCGAGCTGTTTATCGCCATGATCCACGTGGGTGAGAACACGGGGCAGTTGGATAAGTCGTTCCTCAGCGTGGCGCAGATGCTGGAGTTGGAGCGGGAGACCAAGCGTCGCGTCAAGCAGGCGATGCGTTATCCCACCTTCGTGCTGACCGCCCTGTTTGCGGCGCTAATGGTGGTCAACTTCCTGGTCATCCCGAAATTTGCGGCGGTCTTTAACAAGCTGGGCGCCGATCTGCCCTGGGTGACCAAGCTGCTGGTGGCAACCTCCAACTTCCTGATCAACTACTGGTATCTGATGATGCTTGTCGCTGCAGTGGTGTCCTACGCGCTGGCGGCCTGGGTTAAGACATCCCAGGGGCGGGAGGTCTGGGACCGCTACAAACTACGTATTCCCATCATCGGCGACCTGTTGGAAAAGATCACGTTAAGCCGCTTTGCCCGCAATTTTGCCAACACGCTGTCGGCAGGGATGCCGGTGACGCATGCGCTGACCGTCGTCTCGGATGCGGTCGACAACGCCTGGATCGCACACCATATCCGCGATATGCGTACAGGGATTGAGCGGGGCGACAGCCTGTTGCGTACAGCCAGTGCCAGCAAGATGTTTACGCCGTTGATCCTGCAAATGATCGCGGTGGGCGAAGAGACCGGCGCGGTCGATGAGATGTTGGTCAGTGTCGCCGATTTCTATGATGAAGAGGTCGACTTCGGCTTGAAGCGGCTGGCGGAGTCGATTGAGCCGCTGCTGATCGTGGCAATGGGGGTTCTGGTTCTGATCCTGGCATTGGGCGTCTTTCTGCCGATCTGGGATCTGGGACGGGCTGCGCTGGGGAAAGGCTGATGTCGGGGTCGCCCTACGTCGATGGGGTGACGCGTGTCAGTATGCGACGGCGGCTGTCGTTCTGGCTGTCGGTGCTGATTATTGCGGTGCTCGTTTCGCGATTGCTCTGGAGTCTTGAGCAGGAGGCCGAGCGGGCAGAGCGTGCATCGGTTCGACAGGTGCTGAATCAGGTTCGGGCAACGTTGGTCATCAAGACGGCAACCTTGCAGTTGCCGCGGCAGGAGCCGATGGCGACCGTATGGGCGGGTGCAAATCCCATGAATTGGATGCAGGGCGCACCCGGTAACTATAGTGGTATCTGTGTGTCGCCGTCGGCGCTCGCCTCCGGGCACTGGTGCTATCAGCGGTTTTATGGCGACGGCGGAGTTCTGGTCTATCGCTCGCGGGATATCGGGACGATAGAGGGACAGGCTGCGGATCGGGAGGGTTTGTTCCGCTGGCGGGTTCGCCTGAACTTCGAGGACAGGAACGGGAACGGACGGTTCGATCGGGGCGATCGACTGATCGGGTTGGAGCTGGTGCGCTGGTGGCCGGCTCCGGAAAACGGCAAAGGGCAGGGATAAAGATGAAAAGAGAAACGGGTTTCACGCTCATTGAGCTGGTGGTGGTCATCGTCATCCTGGGCATCCTGGCGGCCTTTGCCTTGCCCCGGTTTGCCCGCCTTTCCGATGCTGCCCATCAGTCCAGCGTCAAGGGTACAGCCAGTGCACTGGGTTCGGCGGTTGCACTGGTGCGCTCCCAGTGGACGGCGAACGGCGCGCCCGGCGCAATGCAGAACGTTCAGGGTTTTGGCGAAAACGTTGTGGATGTCGGCGCCGACGGCTGGCCGACGGGGGTGAGTGGCAATACCGACCCAGCGGCGATCACCGCGACCGACTGCGCTCAGCTATGGGGGGCCCTGCTCCAGGCGAACGGGCCCAAAGTCAGTACCACGGCCGGAACCGGCATCGATTACCTGGTCTCGCTGTCGGGAGGGAACTGTTATTTCACCTATCAGGCAACGACGGCGGGAGATTACATCGAATACGACCCCAATACCGGCGCCGTTACAACGTTGATCCACTGATTTCTAGAAAAACCTGAAGACTCAACCATAATTAAACGTAGTAGCTGTACTTTCCTGGAGGCATGCATGCAACAACAAAAAGGTTTCACCCTGATTGAACTGGTCATGGTGATCGTGATTTTGGGCATTTTGGCGGCGTTCGCTTTGCCGCGTTTTGCGGATTTGGGGGGAGATGCAAAGGTTGCGACCTTGAAAGGCACTGCGGGTGCCGTTCGCTCGGCGTCCTCTATTGTACACTCGGCTTTTCTGGCCGCTGGCGATAGCGCCGCCACAACGGCCACTGTGGAAGGAACCAAGATCGATCTGACCAATGGATACCCGGCGGCAAAAGCCGGTTCCAACGGCAGCATCGTGGATGCCGCCCAGATTAGCTCGCAGGATTACACCATGGACACCTCAACTGCAGGGACTGCGTTGATTGAGCTGAAGGGGGCAAAGTCGCCTCCAACCTGCTCAGTGAAATACGTGGAAGCGGCATCCGGTGGTAGCCCTACCATCACCTACGATATTACGGGTTGTCAGTAACCCCTATTGAATGTGGAGCGGGGTTATCGTTGTCACACGATACCCCGCTTTTGATTGGAGTTTCGCGACGTGCGACAAACCAGTTCAGAGTTGCGCGTGTACGGGTTTACGCTCGTTGAACTAGTGACAGTCCTTGTCCTCGTCGGCATTCTCTCTGCCTTAGGCGTCGGACTTTTTGCCGGTCGCTCCACATACACACCATTACTCGCCACCAATACCCTGCAAAGCGCAGCCCTCTTTGCCCAGCAACGTGCACTAGCGGATGCGGATAGTGGTAACCCGGTTTCCCTGGTGATCAGCCAAACGGCAAAGGACTGGTTGTTCGCTGTGGTCGACAGCGGCACCACGCTCGATACCTTCCAGGCCAGCCGTGACGGTGCGACTTTGAGTCTTAATGGTGTGCAGCTGGGAAATGGTGCCAGCCAGAGCCTGAGTTACGATGGTGCCGGCAGGACGGGCAGCAATACCCAGGTTTCCGTGAGCGGTGATAGCACACGTCAACTGTGCATCAGCTCCATGGGCTTGGCGTATCCGGGAGCCTGTCAGCCATGAAATCGGCTGCCGGTTTCTGTCAGAGAGGGGCGACCCTGATCGAGTTGGTGATGACCATCGTTATCATCAGTATTGCCGTGGTTGGCGTCGTCGGCGCCTTCTCTGCGCTCACCAGTCACAATGCCGATCCGTTGTATCAGTCCCGCAGTGTAACCCTGGCTCAACTGTACCTGGATGAAATCCTCGCGCAGAAATACGATAACGCCACGCCGAACGGCGGAATTCCGGCTTACACGGGTCCCTGTCATACGGGGCCGGAAGCCGGCGAGACGCGATCCACCTATAACGACGTCGACGACTACAACGGGTTGGACGATAAGCCGCCCCGTACCTCTCAGGGAGCATTGGGGCCCGAATATAACGGCTACGAGGTGAAGGTCTCGGTGCAATGTGCCGGTGCCGAGGTTGGGTTAACCAACGCCAATGCCAAGCGCATTCAGGTGACGATTATTCCGCCGGACGGGTCAAGGATGGTGTTCTCGGCATACCGGGGGAATTTCTGATGAGGCGGCAGACAGGTTTCACATTGGTGGAGCTGGTCATGGTGATCGTCTTGCTATCGATCGTCGCCCTGGTTTCGGTGAAATTCGTCGGCGACAGCACCCGCGGCGCGATTGATACCGGGCAGCGCCAGCAGCGGGGGATTGCTGCATCGGTAATTTCCGAGCAGGTCAGTCGGGCCTTGCGACAGGCCCTCCCCGGTAGTATCCGGGTGACGCCGGATGGGCGCTGTGTCGAGTTTATGCCCGTTCTGGGTGCCTCCGTCTATGTTTCGATACCGCGCGACAAGGCGGCTTCCAGTTTCAAGGCTGTGGCCATTTCCCCCACCCAGTCGCTGACGGGCCATATTGCTGTTTATCCGATTATCGACTCCACGCTCTACAGTCCCAGTACCACAGGCAGCCTGTCAGCCTCCGTTGCTACGGTGCCCTCAGGCAGCGGGCAGGTGAAGGTGACTTTTGCCAGCGGAACCCAGCAATTCCCAACGGACTCACCGACACAGCGCTTTTTCGTGGTAGGTGCCCCCATGGCATTTTGCGGGGAAGGGGCGTATCTCTACCGCTACCGCAGTTACGGATTTGTCTCCGACGTATCGACTTTGGAGGGGCAGTTGCCGGGAGCCTATCCGAACCGGGAGGTCGTGGGCGCGCCACTGCAATTGAACAGCGTCAGCTTCGTCTATATCCCGGCCAGTCTGCACCGGAATGCGGTCGTGACGTTCAATTACACGCTGGTGGATGCGGCCAGCGGTGAGACGATGCCGGTGACGCAGGAGGTGCAGTTGCATAATGTGCCCTGAACGCCGCTTCACTCATCAATCACTGGATCATATCGGGCGGCAGCGCGGTGTAGGGCTGCCGCTGGCTCTGTTTATCATCGTCGTGCTGGCCCTGGTGGTCACGGCAATGGCGGAAATGCAGCGAGGCAGTGGCGAAATGAGCAGTTTGCAGATCCAGTCAGAGCGGGCGTTCCTGGCGGCGGAATCCGGTGCCCAGGTCGCCCTGAGCAAATTGATTCCGCCTGGTGGCAGTGCCGGCGCCAGCTGTGTGTCTCCCCTGTATCAGCAGTCATTCAGTCAGCCTGGCCTGGGCGGCTGCCGGGTGACCGTCGATTGCCGGGCGGACAAGGTTTCCGGTGTCAATTATTACACGCTGCACAGTACCGGACTCTGCGGAAACGGGCTGGATCGGGCGAGTCGCGAAGTTGAAGTGAGGGCTCGCTGATGAGGTGGGGCGAGCGGCGCGCAGCGGGTGCATCTGTCAGGCTGATTTTCTGGTGTTTGCTGTTCCTTGTTCCGGTCCGGGCCTGGGCGGCGTTGTGCAGTGATGTGTTTTCGCAGGCGTTGACCAGTCAGGTCGCGGTCACCCCCGCCAAACAGCTGGATCTGTCCGGTATTAAGTGGAATCAGAAAAAACTTTGGCAGAATTGGCCGTCGTCGGGGACCACGCTGACGGCTGGGGATTATTACTTTAAAGGCACGACGATATACAACAATAACTACACGCTGAATGTTCAGGGTTCCGGTACCGTTCGCATCTACGTCGACGGTAACCTTCAGGTTGACGGCGACAACCTGCAGTTCAATGTGTCTGGAAACCCCTCACACCTCTTGTTGGTGGTGAACGGCAATGTAGCGGTCTATGGCAGCAACGCGACGGTACACGGTCTGGTGTATGTGACCGGTAACCTGTATTGGGCTTACTACGTGAGCGGCGGGCTGATTGACGGGGCCACCACGGTGGCAGGTGTTGAGCAGAACCAAAGTGGCTGGTTCGGGTTTTATCCGCCCTCGGCAAGCTACAGCTATGATGCCAATGCCGTGGCGAATGCCGACCTGGGGGCATTATGCTCGGCACCGACCGCTCCGGCCTTCCCCGTATTCGATGATTTTTCTGCCTACTCCGTTGGCTCTGTCAACGGCGATAACGGCGGAACCGGTTGGGGCGGCCCCTGGACCGGCAACAGCGGCCAAAGTGTCGAGGACCTCAGCAGTTCACCCCTGCGTTATACCGCCGACAATGGCGAAAGTATCAAGGCGACGAAAGCTCTCGATATCACGGCGAGCAATCCTCAGGTCGCTTATCGCCCCCTGGCGGCGACGTCTACCGCCGCGACGATCTATATGGGCATGCTGGTCCGCTTCAATGGCAGTGCAAGCAGTCATGCCGGCTTGGGGTTCTGGCTGGCATCGCCCGGCAGTGGAAGCACGCCGGAATACGGTATCCAGATGAACCATGGTAATGGCTCCGGCACCGAGGACTTTTTCGTCAGCCTGGGGAGTTCGCGGCAATGGGCGCAGAGCCTGATGCCGGGCCAGACCTATTTTGTCGTTGCGGCTTTCACCAAGGGTTCCGATGGTTATTATGATGAGGGCAAGCTGTGGGTCGACCCGGACTGTGAATCCGCGCCGGGAACGCCCACGGCGACGATTTCCCTGACAGGTGCCAATCAGGTGTCGTCCATCAGCCAGCTGGGATTGCGGAGCGAGAGCCTGGGCAGCGGTGAAAGCTTCGAAGTCGGTCGTGTTGCGGCGGGTAAGAAATGGACCGACGTCGTGCAGTGTCAATGCGACCAGAATGGTTTGGTCGGCCGTTATTACAATAACTACAAGAGCAGCCAGGCGTTTCCGACCACCACACCGGACCTGACCCGGCTGGATGCGACGGTGGACTTCAACTGGGGAGCCGGATCGCCTGATCCGGTCATCAACGATAACCAGTTCGCCATAGAATGGGACGGTTCGATCGAGGCGCCGACGACGGGCGACTATGTCTTTCAAACCGTCAGCGACGACGGTGTCCGGTTATGGGTGAACAACCTGTCGACGCCGATCATCGATAACTGGACCGACCATTCGGCGCACGCGGACCAGTCGCCAGCGGTGCATCTGGTCGCCGGCCAACGCTATGCCGTGCGAATGCAGTACTACGAGAATGGCGGCGTGACCGTTGCGAAACTGCAGTGGAAAACGCCTGGCAGTGGCAGTTTCCAGACGATTCCCACCACCAATCTGTATGCTTGTCTGCCGTTATCGGCTCCCAGTCTGGAAGGTGCCTCTTCGGTGTGCGGCGACCGCAGCAAGGTGACGGTCAAGTTCGTGCAGTCCAGCCGGACCCGTGTCTTGGATCCTACGGTGGCGACCCTACCGGGCAATTACAGTGTTGTTGATCAGAACACCGGTCTGCCCTACACGGTCAACAGCGCCGCCTATGGTTCGTCCGGCTACGATATAACGCTGCAACTGGCATCCCCATTGAAGGATAACAATACCTACCAACTGACAGTCAAAGACCTCTTCGATACCGGCGGGCGGATGATCAGCCCCAATCCGAGTCAAACGACGTTTACCGCGGCGACCAGTGGCGTCGTCGCGTCCTACTGGAACAACGAAACCTTATCCGGCTCGCCTGTGGCGCAACAGAGCGTCAGCGCGATCGACAACTATTGGGGCAGCGGCAGCCCGATCCCCGGAACCGTCAATACCGATCACTTCTCGATCCGTTGGGATGGTTACCTACAGGCCCCGGAATCCGGGACTTATCATCTCTGGATTGAGACGGATGATGGGGGGCGTCTCTATCTGGACGATCTTTCCAACCCCATTATCAATGCCTGGCATCTGCAGTCGATGACCTGGCATTCCTCCAACGCCATCACCCTGAGCAAGGGGCAGGTATATCGCGTGCGGATGGAAATGTATGAGCACACCGGACTGGCGGGAGCGCGCCTGTATTGGCAAACACCGGTCAGCGGGAGCCGGGTGCCGGTCCCGACCGGTGTGCTGTTTTCCTGCCCCAATGTGAGTTCGCTTGATCACTTCCAGATCGTTCACAGTGGCTCGGCCGTCAACTGCGCGCCGACGCCGGTCACCATCCAGGCCTCGGCCAGCGATGGCTCGGCGGTCACCGATTACACCGGAACCATCAGCCTGTCCACCTCAACGGGACGGGGCGACTGGTCGATGGGTTCCGCTAAGGGCGCCTTGTCAAATGGCGCTGGCGACAGCGGTAAGGCCACTTATACCTTCGCCACTGGCGATCAGGGGGTGGCCACGCTGGAACTTCGCGATACCCATCCTGAGACGACCAACGTCAATGTTAACGACAGCGGTGTCACGGAAAGCGCCAGCTACGACCCGAATATCCTGTTCAGTCCCAGCGGCTTCCTGTTCCTGGTGGATGGCGCCAGTCAGCCGATTCCGGGACAGATTTCGGATAAGGCTTCAGACATCGCGCCCAATGCCCATACGTTGTCGATCGAAGCGGTCCGCACGGATAACCAGACGGGTGCCTGTAAGGCTTTCCTGACCGGCACCCAGTCGATCGATATGGGGTATGAATGCATTGCGCCAGGAAGCTGTCAGACGGGTGTCAGCAACAATCAGCTGGCGATCAATGGAACCGCGATTGCCGCAAACAATAAGGGGAGTCAGACCAATTTCAGTCCGATACCGCTGAACTTTGGTGACGCAACGACCTCAGCCGCCACCTTCAATGTGCGCTATCCGGACGCCGGCCAGGTGATCCTGCATGCCAGGATGGCGCTGACGGATAATCAGGGCCAGCCCACGGGCGAGGTAATCCAGGGAAGCAGCAATGCGTTTGTCACCGTACCGGCGGGCTTTTGTCTCAAGGCGCCGCAGGCGAACAGCGACTGCACGGGAAGCGATCTGTCTCAGTGCTCCGTGTTCCGCGCGGCCGGTGCGCCCTTCACTCTGCAAGTGCAGGCCGTGGGCTGGCAAAGCGCCGGTGAAACCGGGGCGGCATTCTGTTCCGGCAATCACGTTACGCCAAATTTCCAGGCCAACAACCTGCCGTTGACCGACAGCCTGGTGGCGCCCAGTGGTGGCGTGACCGGCACCTTGGGTATCGGCACGGTCAGTTTTTCGGCGGCGGATCAGGGAACGGCCACAATCAACAACGAAACGCTTTCCGAGGTCGGTGCCTTTACCTTCCAGTTGAAGGCAGGTCAGAACTACATGGGGCAAAGTCTGCCCGGCGGCGAAAGTGCTACCGTCGGTCGTTTTACACCGGATCATTTCACGGCGACGCTGGCTGGGCCGGGGAGCCTTGCGCCGACCTGTTCAAGCGCGACGGCATTCGCGTATACCGGACATCCGATGAGCTGGCAAACCCCGCCAAGTGTGACGGTGACGGCACTGTCGGCCGACGGTAAGGTGACGCAGAACTACACCTTGGGCGGTTTCCAGAAGTTGCAGGCGTCCGATATCCTGCGGACGCTGCCGACCGCGGATAGCGCTGCCCTCGGGACCGACGGCAAGCCGCTGGCGGTATCGGTCACGGACCATGCTGCCGGGCTGGGGGTCGCCAGCCCCGGTGTCATGACCTACAACTTCAGCGCGCTGGATCAGGTGGCCTACACCAAATCCTTGGTTGCCCGGGTGGCACCCTTTACGCCTGCGCTGACATTCAGTATCGACAGTCTGGCCGACAGCGACGGGATCAAGGCGAGCGGGGCGAATCCACTCTTCAGCTTCCAGCCGGCGGCGTCCTTTATGGTGCGTTATGGGCGGATGACCCTGTTCAATGCGTTTGGCCCGGAAACCCATGACCTGACCGTGCCCTTCCGGGCGGAGTACTTCGACGGAAGCACTTTTGTCGTCAATGGGGATGACAGCTGCAGCAGCTATGACACCAGCACGGTGTCGCTGACACCCCAGAGCGCGGGGATATCCACCAGCGTGGTGGCGCCGGGTACCTTCAATCTGAATGCGGGCTTGCCTGCTGCCGGGGAGGCTTTGGTTTTGAAGGCGCCGGGCGCAGGGCATCAGGGGGATGTGCGGGTAGACTGGGTGATGCCGCTCTGGCTGCAGGATGACTACAACGGTGTCGGCAGCCTTTCGAATCCCTCCGCGGTGGCCACCTTCGGAACCTATCGCGGCAATGACCACATCATTTACTGGCGGGAAATGGGACAGTGATGGAGAGGGTGGAACTGGGCCCTAGTGCCCTGTTCCACCCAGGTACCGCCTAGTCCTCGTCGTCTTCACCTTCGTTGTCGGCGTCGCCGTCATCCATGCCGAGCTCCTTGATCTTGCGGGTCAGCGTGTTGCGGCCCCAACCCAGCAGGTTGGCTGCATCGCGTCGACGGCCTCCGGTATGGCGCAAGGCGGTTTCGATCATGACGCGCTCGAATTCCGGCACAGCGCTGTCCAGAATGCCCTTTTGACCCCGTTTCAATTCCTGGTCGGCCCAGTTACGTAAGCCTTCCTGCCAACTGACTCCTGTTGCCTGTGTGTCCTCGCGGTTGAGCAGTTCCGGCGGGAGGTCGGAAATATGGATTTCCCGCCCACTGGCCATCACGGTCAGCCAGCGGCAGGTATTTTCCAACTGACGGACGTTGCCGGGCCAGGGCATGGTGGAGAGGTAGGCCTCGGTTTCGCGCCGTAACAGCTTGGGCTCAACGCTGAGTTCCGTGGCGGCCTGCTTGAGGAAGTGCCGTGCCAGGCGGGAAATATCCTCGCGCCGCTCGCTCAGGCGGGGCAGGTGGATACGGATGACGTTCAGCCGGTGGAAAAGGTCTTCACGGAACTTACCTTCGTGGACCAGGGATTCCAGGTTCTGATGAGTCGCGGCGATGATGCGGACGTCGACCTTGATTGGCGTTGTGCCACCGACTTTATAGAACTCGCCGTCAGCCAATACGCGAAGAAGTCGTGTCTGTGTATCTGCCGGCATGTCGCCGATTTCATCGAGGAAAAGGGTGCCACCGTTCGCTTGTTCGAAGCGCCCCTGGCGCGCGGCGGCGGCTCCGGTAAAGGCGCCTTTCTCGTGACCGAACAGTTCCGACTCAATCAGGTCGCGGGGAATTGCCGCCATATTCAAGGCGATGAAAGGGCGGTCGGCACGGGGACTGTGCTGATGCAGCGCGCGGGCGACCAGTTCCTTACCGGTGCCGCTTTCGCCGTTGATGAGGACGGTGATGTTCGAGTGCGACAGGCGTCCGATGGCACGAAATACTTCCTGCATCGCCGGCGCCTCGCCGATGATTTCAGTATGTCCGCCGCTGTTGTCCTGGATGGGAGGCTCGTGGGTGGCGCGGCGCTCCTGGCTGTGCGCAACGGCACGCTTGACCAGCTCCATGGCGTCATCGACGTCGAAGGGCTTGGGCAGATAGTCGAATGCGCCCGATTGATACGACGAAACGGCGCTCTCGAGGTCAGAGTGCGCGGTCATGATGATGACCGGGACATCCGGGTACTGTTCGGAAATCTGCGACAGTAACGCAATGCCGTCGATACCGGGCATGCGAATGTCGCTGATGATGACATCGGGCTCTTCCCGTTGCAGACGCTCCATGATGCCGGCGCCACTTTCAAAACAGTGGGGCTGCATGTTGGCCTGCGTGACCGCCCGTTCCAGCACCCAGCGGATGCTACGGTCGTCGTCGATGATCCAGACATCGGCGGCTCGAGTCATGATGGCAACTCCAGTGGAATAAAGATAATGAAATCAGTGTGTCCGGGTTCGCTGTCGCATTCGATCAGGCCGTGGTGCTGGCCGATGATACCTTGTGCGATGGCGAGTCCGAGGCCGGTTCCGTTGGCTCGACCACTGATCATGGGATAGAAGATGTTCTGCAACAGCTCGGGTGGAATGCCGGGGCCGTTGTCAATGATGTCGACCCGACAAACCAGGCGGTAACGGCAGTGGCCAATGGTAAATTGCCTCAGTGCTCTGGTACGGATCATGATTTCCGGGGTGTTCTGTTGCCCGCTGTGTTGTTCGAGTGCTTCCATGGCGTTGCGGGCGATATTCAGGAATGCCTGGATCAGCTGTTCGCTGTCGCCCATAAACTCGGGCAGGCTTGGGTCGTAGTCGCGAGAGAAAAGAACGGTGCCTTTGCTTTCTGCATCGAGCAGGGTACGAACGCGTTCCAGGACTTCGTGAATATTGGTTTTTGCCATGCGAGGTGCCTTGCGAGGCCCCAGCATACGGTCGACCAGGGTGCGCAGGCGGTCGGCCTCTTCAATGATGACCCTGGTGTAGTCCTTCAGGTCGGGACTGTCGAGTTCCCGGTCGAGCAGTTGGGCTGCACCGCGAATGCCGCCCAGAGGGTTTTTGATCTCGTGTGCCATGCCGCGAACGAGAATCCGGGTGGTCTCCTGCTGCGCCAGCATTTCCTCTTCGCGGGTGATTCGCAGCAAGCGGTCGCGGGGATGAATCTCCATCAGCAGGCCCGGCTGCTCTCCCAGTAGCGGCGACACGGAGTAGTCCACCTTGATCCGGTTCCCGGACTGCAGCAGGAATTCGGCTTCGCGCTTGGTATAGGGGTGGCCGGTCAGCACGGACTGTTGCAACACTTCCAGCGCCTCGGCGGTCTCCAGAAAGAGGTCGCTTATGGGGGATTGCATAATGCGCGGGGCGCTGGTCTCCAGCAGCATTTCAGCGGACGGATTGATGTATTGCACCCGCAGCGCATTGTCCAGCGCGAGTACCGCTGTCGTCTGGTTTTCCAATAAACGTTTGAAGAATGACGTTGCGTGCATGGGCTTCCTCTGGGTTCTTTCCCGGTTCTGCAAAAAGTGAACCAGAACGGATCGTCGGCGCCTTGAAATGGGGAGCTCGCGTCAGCGCGGCCTAAGCGCGCCCGCAGGAGGTGCACGTCAGAATAACATCGAAAAGGGAGTGGTCAAAAATAGTGCGCCATTGCGCCGTTTTCCGGTGCGATGGCGCTATTTTGGTGCGCTTCGATTTAGTTGTTGGGCTGCTTGCGGAGAGCGGAAGGGCGGTGAACCGTAAAGGTAACGGTTTGTCCGGTCTGGACCAGACTGCCGTCATTGGCAACCACCGACACCGTCGCCGAATGGGTACCGCGATCGATATGGTTGATCGGGAATTGGCCATTCGTGTTGGTGCCCAGGGATTTTCCATCCAGGGAAACGCTGAACAGGTCTCCATTGCGCAGGGGCGGTTTCGACTCTACGGTCAGGACCACGTTGCCATTACCACTCCAGAACGCGATGTCGTTTTGTGGGTAGGTGAAATGGACGATGGTATAGCCCTTGGCCATTTTGGTTTGCTTGACGTTTGTGCTGTTGGCATTGACGTCCTGCACGGATTTCGGCAGCGAGATCGTCGGCAGGGGTTTGACCGCGATGGGCTTCCCTTTATTGGGGTTGTCGGTAAAGGTTGGCGTGCCGTTGTCATCGTAATAGTAGACATCGGCGGCAGATACGGTGCGCGCGACGGTAAGTCCGGCGAGGGCGACGGCAAACGCCGCCGTCAGTAACTTCTTCGACACTGTTTTCACGGGGGTAATCCTGTTGTCTCCGCTATGCACTGCTTCAGTATAGCGAGGTCGCTGATACCTGCAGGATTATCGACCGATAAGCGGGCCTAAGGCAAACCGACGCCGTTCACTCCAGAGCCAGTTCCAGGTTTTCTTCAGTCGGCGCTGCCTTCCTGCCCGGTGTCTGCAGCAGTAACAGCAGGGGGATGGCGGCCAGTGAGATCCAGGTCATCAGGCGGAAGTCATTGAGATAGGCAATGGTTGCGGCCTGGTCCGTCACCATATGATTGAGATACGCCAGTCCACTTACGGTATCCGGTGAGAGGCCTGTAGGCCAGCGGGCGTGCTGGAAAGCATTCCGGAAGGGCGTCAGGTACTCGCTCAGCGTGGCGTGGTTGATCTGTGTATTCCGGGCTACCAGCGTGACCATAATGGATATGCCAATGCTGCTGCCGATGTTGCGCATCAGGCTGTACATGGCCGTTCCTTCGGTGCGGAAGCGTGGATTGAGGGTCGCAAATGTCAGCGTGCTCAAGGGCACAAAGATAAAGCCCAGTCCCAATCCCTGGACGATGCCCGTCATGGCGATGGTCAGGGTGTCGACATTAGTATTGAACTGCGCCATCTGCCAGAGACTCAGCGCCATTAACAGCAGACCGCCCAGAATCAGCAGCCGGGTATCGACACGGTTGATCAGTCGTCCGACCACCAGCATTGCGGTCATACTGCCAATCCCGCGAGGCGCCAGCGCCAGGCCGGTGGTGACGACGGGATAACCCAGCAGGTTCTGCAGGAAGGGGGGCAGCAGGGCTAGCGTTGCCAACAGGATAATGCCGACGACAAAAATGAAGATCAGTCCCACAACCATGTTTCGGTCACGAAACAGGCCGACCTCGATAAAGGGGGCGTCGTCGGTGACCATATGCACGACGAACATATAGAAGGCGACAGCAGCGACCAGGGTTTCGATAACGATCTCCGTCGAGGAAAACCAGTCCTGGCTCTGGCCGCGATCAAGCAGTAACTGCAGCGCGCCGATAGCAATACTGAGCAGCGCGAAGCCGAAGAGGTCGAAGCGTTTGTGCTCCCGCTCGGTTTCCTTGACGAACGTCATGATGCCGAGCAGCGAGAGAATGCCGAAAGGGATATTGATGAAGAAGACCCAGCGCCAGTTGAAGGATTCTGTCAGGTAGCCTCCCAACGTAGGGCCGAGAATGGGGCCGACCATGACGCCGACGCCCCACATGGCCATGGCAGAACCATGCTGCTCCCGGGGATAGGTGTCGAGCAAAACGGCCTGAGACAAGGGCACCAGCCCCGCCCCGAAAACTCCCTGTAGCAGTCGAAAGAGGACGATCTCGTTCAGTGAGCCGGCAAGGCCGCAGAGGACTGATGATATCGTGAAACCGACGACGGAGAGGAGAAACAGGCGTTTGCGGCCGATACGCGCCGACAGGAAACCGGTCATGGGGGTCATGATCGCTGCCGCGACGATATAGGAAGTGAGTACCCAGGAAATCTGGTCGTCGGTTGCAGACATGCTGCCCTGCATATGTGGCAGGGCAACATTGGCGATGGTGGTGTCCAGCGCCTGCATGATAGTGGCCAGCATGATGGAGACGGTGACCAGTCCCCGATATTCGGCGTTGCCTGAGGTCGTCATTACGGTGTCGGCTCGGCGGCCTTGGCGGGAGGTGCGATACAGTCACGAATCCAGGCCAGGGCTGAAGCCACCGGGCCGTGCCCTTCAGTGTGATAGCCGGTATCCACGTCGACATCGACGCTCATCCCTGCCCGTAACACGGGTTGGTTCGGGGCCGGCTGGAGACGTATGCGGACCGGAATTCGCTGCACGACTTTTACCCAGTTGCCGGTGGCGTTTTGTGCGGGCAGTACAGAAAACTCCGAGCCGGTCGCCTGGGCGATACTCTCCACTTCGCCTTTCCATGTGTGGCCGGGGTAGGTATCGACGTCAATGGTCACAGGGTTTCCCGGGTGCATCCAGGTCAGGTCGGTTTCCTTGAAGTTGGCCTCCACCCAGACATCGCGATTGGCCACGACGCTGATGATCGGATGTCCTGCCGATGCGTAGGCTCCCTCATTTGGCGTCTGCGACGCGATGCCGTCAAAGGGCGCCGTGACGCGGGTATGATCCAGGTTCAGTTGCGCCTGCTCGACCTTGGCCTCAGCGGCCTTGTAGTCCGGATACTGTTCGGCGGGCAGGTTCGGATTGCCGTTAAGGCTGGCACGAATGCTCTGTAGCTGAAAGTTAAGTGCCAGGACCTGCTGTTTTGCCGAGTCCTGTTCATGCCGGGCGGCATCGAGTTGGGACGCGGAGTTCAGGTGGCGGTTAGACAGCGTAAGCTGGCGTTGGTATTCCCGGTCGGCGTAGGCCAGGTCGTTGCGAGCCTTGGTGAGCTGGGCCTGTTTTTCCTGGTAATTCGCCTTAAGGGTTTCGATATCGCTACGGGTTTGGCGCTGTTCGGCCTTGGCTTGTGCAAGCGCGACCTGATAGGGTTTAGGGTCGATTTCCACCAATAACTGACCGCGCTTGACGGGTTGGTTCTCGGTGACGGCAATGTCATCGATGGGGCCGCTGACTTGTGGTGCAACCTCCACTAGGTGCGCTTTGATATAGGCATTTTCAGTGCCCACATAACGACCGCCGAAGATCCATGCATACAGGCAGCCCAGGGCTGCGATCAATGGACCGCCGATCAGCAACCAGCGCCTCAGCGTCTGTCGGCGCTTGCCGGGTCGAGCTTGGGATGGTGATGATTCAGGCATCGTTGTCCTGCTCATTTGTCGGCATGTTGATTCTGG
Source organism: Mangrovitalea sediminis (assembly GCF_002514725.1). Taxonomy (GTDB): domain Bacteria; phylum Pseudomonadota; class Gammaproteobacteria; order Pseudomonadales; family Oleiphilaceae; genus Mangrovitalea; species Mangrovitalea sediminis. The sequence goes on along the minus strand of NZ_NTLB01000008.1, from coordinate 128,004 downwards.
AGGCACTCTTCCCTGGCGAGATTCTCTCGCACCCGCGCAAGGAGGCCGACGAGTTGCGCGCGTTCCTGCTCGCTCAGGCCGGCAAGCGCTTCAGCTCGGCTCTCATTGCCTCGGGATCGAAGTTCATCCAGCATGGGGCCGGCTTTCGGTGTCAGGTAAAGCCGATTAGCCCGGCGGTCCTGTGGGTCCGGTTGCCGTTTCACCCAGCCACCGGCTTCCAGCCGGTCGATCTGGCGGGCCAGGGTGATTGGGGAAACCTCCAATATGTCGGCCAGCACCGTCTGCTTGACGCCCTCATTGCGGGCAAGGCGGGCCAATACGGACCACTGGGCGCGATTCAGGTTCAGGGTCTTGGCGCGTCTGTCGAAATTGCGTCGGAGGAGTCGGGCGGCATCGGAAAGCAGGAAGCCGAAATTCTGTTCGGTATTCTCTGTCATGATTTATAACGGGTCACATGGTTGGTGTTGATATTATAAGTAAGCTTATTAAATATGCAAGGATGGGGTGTGGGGCGGTGGTTAATCTTAAGGCGTGGGGCGAGTGGCCCGGCGATCTATGCCATAAAAAAGCCCCGCCGGAGCGGGGCCTTGTCTTGCGACTAGTGTGGACTCGTCGACTTAGACGGAGTAGTAGAGCTCGAACTCGACCGGGTGAGTGGTCATGTTCAGGCGCTGGACTTCGCCGCGCTTCAGGTCGATATAGCCCTGGATCATGTCTTCGGTGAAGACGCCGCCGCGAGTCAGGAACTCGTGGTCTTTCTCCAGGTAGTCGAGCGCCTGCTGCATGGTTTCGCAGACGGTCGGAATGCTCTTGGCTTCTTCTTTCGGCAGGTCGTACAGATCCTTGTCCATGGCATCGCCCGGGTGGATCTTGTTCTGGATGCCGTCGAGGCCGGCCATCAGCATAGCGGAGAAGGCCAGGTACGGGTTCGCGGACGGATCCGGGAACCGTACTTCGATACGACGGGCCTTGGCGCTGTTGACGTACGGAATCCGGATGGAAGCCGAACGGTTGCGTGCGGAGTAAGCCAGCATAACCGGTGCTTCGAAGCCCGGAACCAGGCGCTTGTAAGAGTTGGTGGAGGCGTTGGTGAAGGCGTTGAGCACGCGCGCGTGCTTGATGATGCCGCCAATGTAGTACAGTGCGGTTTCGCTCAGGCCAGCGTAGCTGTCGCCGGCAAAGATGTTTTTGCCGTCTTTGGACAGGGACTGGTGAACGTGCATACCAGAACCGTTATCGCCAACCAGCGGCTTCGGCATGAAGGTTGCCGTTTTGCCATAGGCGTGAGCGACGTTGTGTACGCAGTACTTGAGAATCTGTACTTCGTCGGCCTTGCGAACCAGGGTGTTGGCGCCAACACCGATTTCACACTGGCCGGCTGTGCCGACTTCGTGGTGGTGTACTTCGATGTGCAGGCCCATGGATTCCATCGCCGCACACATGGCTGCGCGCAGGTCGTGCAGGGAGTCTACTGGCGGAACGGGGAAGTAACCGCCCTTAACGCCCGGACGGTGGCCGGTGTTGTTGCGATCGAAATCCTCGCCGGAAACCCAGGCAGCTTCCTCGGAGTAGATTTCGTACATCGACTTGTAGATGTTCGACTCGAACTTCACGGAGTCGAAGACGAAGAATTCAGGTTCCGGGCCGAACAGCGCCGTGTCGGCGATGCCAGTGGACTTCAGGTAATCTTCGGCGCGGCGAGCAACGGAGCGGGGGTCACGCTCATAACCTTGCATCGTGGAGGGTTCAACGATGTCACAGGTGATGTTCAACGTGGTTTCTTCGGTGAACGGATCGATCACGGAAGAGGAGTCATCGGGCATCAGGATCATGTCGGATTCGTTGATGCCTTTCCAGCCAGCGATGGACGAACCGTCGAACATTTTGCCGTCGGTGAAGAAGTCGTCGTTGATTTCGCCGACAGGAATGGTGACGTGCTGTTCTTTACCGCGGGTGTCCGTAAACCGCAGGTCCACCCACTTTACTTCGTGTTCCTTGATCAGATTCACAGTCTTTGTAGACATTAGACATGCTCCGTTTATTTTCGATAGCAATCGCGCCGATACAGCCCGAAGTGGATTACCGCTTTAAGATCGCTCGCTGGCAGCCCGAGCGAGGGAAACTGACTTCGGACGGTTGTTCGCATTAGGGCAACGGCAGCATACCAGAAGGTCTGATAGCTTGCCTCCCTCTCTTGATGAACAGCCTCGCTGTTGCCTGCCCGTTGTGCAAATTACTTGCCAATGTGTTTGCCTGGATGGGGTTTTGCACTTAAAAGAGGCATTTTCCGGGGCTGGCGGGCCTTTGTCGGTAGGGGTGTTTGAAGAATTTCAGTGCTGCAGTCGAGATGATGTGCACTTATATGGTGCTGCGTCATGCTTGGCGCACGATAATGGTGCATTTGTGGCTAGGTGATACTCGCTATGCATCGGACCATAGGCGATGTTGCGCCTTTCCGCTATACTGCGAGCCCTTTTTTCCAACGCGTGTTTCGCAGGATTTTCAAGTGATCGATAAGCTTCGTAACATTGCCATCATCGCCCACGTCGACCATGGCAAGACCACCCTGGTGGATAAACTGCTGCAGCAGTCCGGCACCCTGGACCGTAAAAATGCCGGCACTGAGCGCATCATGGACTCCAACGACCAGGAAAAGGAGCGCGGCATCACTATCCTGGCGAAAAACACGGCCATTCGATGGAATGATTACCGTATCAATATCGTCGACACCCCCGGGCACGCCGATTTCGGTGGCGAGGTAGAGCGGGTTCTGTCGATGGTGGACTCGGTGCTGCTGCTGGTGGATGCCGTCGACGGCCCTATGCCTCAGACCCGGTTCGTTACCCAGAAGGCCTTCGCCCGCGGTCTCAAGCCGATTGTTGTGGTCAACAAGGTGGACCGTCCTGGCGCCCGTCCGGATTGGGTCATCAATGAGGTCTTCGATCTGTTTGACCGCCTGGGTGCCACCGACGAGCAACTCGACTTCCCGATTGTCTATGCGTCGGCACTGAACGGGATTGCAGGTTTCGAGGCGGATGCGCTGGCGGAGGATATGACGCCGCTGTTCGAAATGATCGTCGACCGCGTGCCGGCGCCGGACGTTAATGCCGAGGGTCCTTTCCAGATGCAGGTTTCCTCGCTGGACTACGATCCTTATGTTGGTGTCATCGGTATCGGGCGCATTACCCGCGGCAAGCTCAAGCCCGGTCAGCCCGTTGCGATCGTTGATCGGGATGGCCGTAAGCGTAATGGCCGGATACTGGAGGTCAAAGGCTTCCACGGCCTGCAGCGCGTTAATGTCGATGAAGCGAATGCGGGGGATATCGTCTGTATCTCCGGTATCGAAGAGCTGTTCATTTCCGACACCCTGTGCGATCCGCAAAAGCCTGAGGCTTTGCCGGTTCTGACCGTGGACGAACCGACGGTCAGCATGACATTCCAGGTTAATGATTCGCCGTTTGCCGGTCGCGACGGTAAGTTCATCACCAGCCGCAATATCAAGGAGCGTCTGGAGAAGGAACTGCTGCATAACGTGGCGCTGCGTGTTGAGCAGGGCGATACGGCCGACCGCTTTGTCGTATCCGGGCGCGGCGAATTGCATCTTTCCGTACTGATCGAGACCATGCGCCGGGAAGGTTTCGAGCTGGGCGTATCGCGTCCGGAAGTGGTAACCCGCGAAGTCGATGGCGAATTGCAGGAACCCTACGAGTTCGTTGTGATCGACCTCGAAGACCAGCACCAGGGTTCGGTGATGGAAGAGATGGGGCAGCGTCGCGCCGAAATGAAGAACATGGTGCCGGACGGCCGTGGTCGTACCCGCCTTGAGTTCGTCATGCCGGCCCGGGGGCTGATCGGTTTCCGTTCCACCTTCCTGACGCTGACTTCGGGTTCCGGTATCTTGACGCACGTCTTCGACCATTACGGCCCGATCAAGGGCGGGGATATGGCCAGCCGCAAGAATGGCGTCCTGGTGTCGATGGTTGATGGCAAGGTGTTGGGATACGCACTCTTCAACCTGCAGGAGCGTGGACGTCTGTTCCTGACGCCGGGCACAGAGGTGTATGAAGGCATGCTGATCGGCATCCACAGCCGGGACAATGACCTGGTCGTCAACCCGACCAAGGCCAAGCAGCTGACCAACATCCGTGCTGCGGGTACGGATGAGAACATTATCCTGACGCCGCCCATTCGGATGTCGCTGGAACAGGCGCTGGAGTTCATCGACGATGACGAACTCGTTGAAGTGACGCCTAACCACATCCGCCTGCGCAAGAAACTGCTCAAGGAGCACGAGCGGAAACGCGCTGCGCGATAAGGTTCGAGCTGAACCACCGGAAACCTCCGGATCCATTGGGTTCGGAGGTTTTCTGGTTTTTACCCCTCCTGCTTTTCTCTTCCTGCTGCGGCAATGCCTGTAGCACCGGCTGTTGTGCTATGCACTACTTTGGGTGTCTTGGGGGCAATACGCTTTCAGGTGGTGCGTCCTCTTTGCGCGGAGCTCGGGTCTTTCCCACTGCCTGCCGATGAAAAAACCTGTGTCGATAAAGGGATACCTGACCGTAAACGGCCTTGGCATGCCTGATGCTTATTGAATGTGACGGTGATGACCTGGTCCTGTGCCGGGAAACGATCCGCAGACCATCTGGAGGATTTACCATGAAAGCGACGCGTGACAGCAGTTTGTTGTTCGAATTGACCCACCCCTTTGAGTCGATGGTTATCGACGAAATGCGGGACTATTTCGAGTCCATGTATTTCGCCAACTGAAGGTGTTGGCTTTAGACATGTGAATACGCATTGCGCTGGTGAGGCCACGTTTCAGGAGGGCGCGGCCCGGGTAACCCTGACGGAGGCACTACGATTTCGGTGCCTCTTCCCTGTTTCATTGGTCAACCTGTCTGCATTACCCGTTGTGCCATGCGGGTATGCAGACAGCGCTTTCCCTTCTTCCCTCTCTATGTCTTAACGTAAACGTCGCATTGACCTAAATGTTGCAGGAGAACGCGTCTCTTGGCGCCTGCGTTTTCACGCCCGCTGAAGGATTGGAAAAGCCGGGGTGTGGAAGCCGCCACAGAGTGACGGCCTTTCCCGAGGAGCGATGTGGTTGCTGGTCTTAGGTCTTTAACGGCCGGTCAGCAGCGGAACTGGACGACCAGGCGGTGCAGTTCGTCCACCATCTGGCGCAATGTTTCGCTGGCCGCGGCGGTGCGGGTGGCGGCATCGGAGACATCGCCGGTCAACTGACTGATATTGACGATACTCTGGTCGATGCTCTCCGCGGCGCCGGTCTGCTCCTCGGTCGCATGGGCGATCTGTTCGTTGGTGCTGTTGATGGCGGTGACGGCGCCGAGGATATCGGCGATAGCTGTCGTGGTCTGGCCGGCGCCGGACAGGGTGCTGGAGGCCTGCTCCCGACTGCTTTCCATTCGCTTCACCACATTCTGGGTCTCGGCCTGCAGGCGCTCTATCATGCCCTGAATCTCGTCGGTGGAGTCACCCGTACGCTGCGCCAGGGTACGCACCTCGTCAGCCACTACCGCGAAACCGCGCCCCGCTTCGCCAGCTCGAGCGGCTTCGATAGCGGCGTTGAGAGCCAGCAGGTTGGTTTGTTCGGCGATGCTGCGGATGACGTCCAGCACGGAACCGATGCCATCGGCGTTCTGTGCCAGGTCGCGAACCGACTCTGAACTTTCGAAAATGCGGTCAGCGAGGGATTCGATGTCGTGCATGGTCTGGGCGATGATGGCCTGGCCATTCTTGCAGGCCTGGGCCGCTGAGCGGGCCTGGGTGACCGCCTCATTGGTGTGGTCGTTGATGCCTTTGACGGTCACGGCCATTTCGTTACTGGCGGTCGCCACCTGGTCGGTTTCCGAGCGGAGCTGTTGCACCGACTGATCGGTTGAGGTGCTGGCGGATGCGCTGTCGTCAGCCGCGCTCGACAGTTGTTCCGCAGCACTGGCCAGGTCGCGAATAATGACGGAGAACTTCTGCAGCATGCTGTTGAACGCCTGGCCGATATCGCCGATCTCGTTTCGGCCTGCGTAGGCAACCCGTTTGGACAGGTCGTTGTTGTGCTCGATGTCCATGATAACGGCGGCGAGGCGACGCAGGGGACGACTGATCGAACGGGCCAGCAGCCAGCCGACGACGATGCTGATCACGATGGACGCGGCCAGGATCAGGAGAATGTGCTTCTGCAGTTGGTGACCCCGCGCCTTTACCTCGTTGCTGGATTCCTGCACCTGTTCCGCTGCCTTGGACAGTTTTTCCCCGGCGCCGAGCACCCCGCTGCCTGCGTCGGTCACCGACTGTGCCGCTTCACTCAGGATGGCGTCAAACATGGAGTTCATGGCGATGGCCTGACTCTGTGCCGAACCCATGGGACCCGATATCTGCTGTGGCGAAGCCCCCTTTGTCGCGAGGTCATAGGCTTGCTTTATATCCGAATTGAAGTCGTCAAGGTAGAGGGCGACACCGTCGGTGGCTTCGCCGAGATCCGGGGATAGCTGGCCGATGGATTTCAACTTTGCGCGCAGTTGTTTCTCGGCCTTGTCGCCTTCGCTGACGGATTGGGAGTCTGCACTCGCTACGGAGTTGAGGCGCCAGTAAAGGTATTTCGAGTAAAGTCCGTAGGCCTCGAACGTGGCCGTCTGAAGGCGCAGTTTACCCTGCTGTTCGTGGACCAGTTTGTTCTGGGTTTTGATAGCCTGGGTCTGGCTGCTGATAAAGGCCGTCTGCCCTTCGATGGTGCTGGTGATGGACTTGACGCCGCGAATGACCAGCCCGAAGGCGATGACCAGGATGACCAGCAGGGCCAGCGTCATCAGCATGGAGCGGTGGAACAGGGTAAAGCGAATCTGTTTTGGCGAGAGCTTCATGTTTTAAACCTGTACAAGGCACGATTCCCGGGACCTGTCGGTCATTGCTCTCCTTGCGCCGAGACTGAGCTGAGAATCGACCACTGCCTATGCCCCGCGGCAAGATGAACGTATCCTGGCGCTCCCTGCCGACGTGGGGTAGTTTTTAATGGCTGGCCGTGGACTGAGTCGGGTTGGGTATCAACCTGATTACAAGCATAGACCAGATACTTCAGCTTTCTATTTTTAGCCTCTCCATCCTAAGATGTGAAGTTTGGGCCGAGCATGAGTTTAAGCAAGATGAGTGCCGATACAATGATGCTGGTGATCGACGGTGGCGAAATCTTTGCTCCCCAGCCCCTGGGTGAGCTGTCCATCCTGACGGCGGGAGAGCGCGTCGCCGCACTTGGCGCCGACGTGGCAGGATTGCGGGGTTTGCCGCTGGAGCGTTTGTGTGCGGACGACTGCTACGTGGTACCTGGATTCGTGGACGGGTTGACGCACATCACCGGCGGAGGCGGCGAGGGCGGTTTTGCCACCCGGACTCCGGAAATGCGGCTGACCGATGCCGTCCTCGGTGGCGTGACGACAATGGTCGGGGCGCTGGGAACCGATGCTATCACCCAGACGCTGCCTGCGCTGCTGGCCAAGGCCAGGGCCCTGGAGAGTGAAGGGCTGACCTGTTATTGCTACACCGGTTCCTATCAGGTCCCGGTGCGGACCCTACTGTCGACGGTCCAGGAGGATATCGTACTGGTCGATCGTTTCGTCGGCGTTGGCGAGGTGGCAATCTCGGATCACCGTTCCAGTCATCCAAGCTGTCACGAACTGACCCGATTGGCGTCGGAAGCGCGGGTCGGCGGCATGCTGGCCGGCAAGGCCGGTATTGTCATGATTCATACCGGCGACGCCGATACCCGCCTGACCCCCTTGCTAGACGTGGTTCGCCAGTCGGCACTGCCCCTGACCCAGTTCTGGCCGACTCACATCAATCGCAGCAGCGATCTGCTTCAGGCCGGCATCGACTTCGCGCAGAAAGGGGGCGTCATCGACTTTACGGCAAGTACAACTCCGGACCTGATTGCCGCGGGGGATATCCCTTGTGTCCAGGCCCTCTCTGCGGTCCTTGAGGCGGGGGTGTCCGTTGAGCAGGTCACTTTCACCACGGACGGTCACGCCAGCCTGCCCCGTTTTGATGCGCAGGGCCAGCTTATTGGATTGCAAATAGGCCGCATGGACAGCTTGCTGACCACCTTGCGCCAGTGCGTGCTCGAGGCGGGTTTTGCATTGGGAACCGCCTTGCTACCCATTACGCAAAATCCAGCGGAGCGTTTGAAGTTGCCGCGTAAAGGTCGGCTGGCCGTGGGTGCCGATGCGGATCTGCTGGTGTTGGAGAAACGTACACTGGCGTTGCGGCATGTGGTGGCCAGGGGACGCGTGATGCTGAGGGACGGGCTGCCGGTCTGTCGGGGATATTTCGATTGAAACAGATCGATGTCGGTTTTGTCTTGTTGCCGGGCAGCTCGCCGTTGGTTTATGCCGCTGCGGCAGACCCTTTCTTTGTGTGCAATCGCCTGATTGGCGAAGAGCGTTTCCGTATCCATCATTATCCGTTGGCGGATGCCTGGGTGACGGGCTTGCAGCTGGTGCCTGTGCCGTTACCCGAGGGGCGGGAAAATTTGCCGGACTGGCTGCTCGTTTGCGGTGGAACCCCTGCCCAGCACCGTGAAATTCCGGGTTTGACGGACTGGTTAAAAGGTTACGGGGATAGCGTGGACGTCCTGGGGGGGCTGGCGTCGGGAGGACTTAGCCTGGCGGAAGCCGGCTTGCTTAACGGGTATAGGGCGGTCCTTCATAGCTGGAATCCCGGTGAGTTGCGAGCGCATTACCCTTTGATTCGCCTGTCGGATGATGCCTTTGTTGTTGACCGGCATCGCCTGACCTGCAGGGGGGGGACCGCAGCCCAGGATATGATGATCTGGGCGATAGGGCGTGAGCTGGGTTCGGATATGGCAGAAGCCCTGGCCCAGTGGTTTGTGCGGGAGCGAGTGGGAGAACCCGGTGTCGCGGCCCGGCAGCAGCCGTCGGAAAACGCCCTGCGAGAGCAGCCGGCGTTGGCGGAGGCCATAGCGCTAATGGCCGCGAATATTGCGGAGCCGTTGTCCGCCGACGATCTGGCCCGCCACGCCGGTGTTTCACGCCGGCAACTGGAGCGACTGTTCCGGCGTTACCTGGATACGGTGCCTTCCCGCTACTACCTGCAGATCCGCATGGAACGTGCCCGGGAGAAAGTGTGCGGTACTCAGGAGTCGATTACCGATATCGCTCTGGCCTGCGGTTTCTCGTCCGGCGCGCACTTCAGCAACAGTTACCGCAACCTCTATGGTCTCACGCCCAGCGAGGACCGCGAGCGTCCCTCCAAGTCGACCTGATTCCGACCATTGTCGAAGATGTTTTGGCGCAATCCTGCAAGTGAGCGTCGCTTTCTTGAAAGCGACACCAGCTGACTGCCCGTAAACTCCAGGCAGGTTTACTTGTCACGCAGGGGATAGCATGAGCCATACAAAAGTTACAAGATCCATGTTCGATGATGTCATGGTGCCCAACTACTCGCCGGGCAAAATGATTCCGGTACGCGGACTCGGTTCGCGCGTGTGGGACCAGGAGGGGCGAGAGTACATCGATCTGGCAGGCGGCATTGCCGTCACTGGGTTGGGCCATGCTCATCCGAAGCTGGTGGAGGTCCTTACCGATCAGGCGCACCGCCTGTGGCACCTGAGCAATGTCCTCACCAACGAGCCGGCAATCCGCCTGGCCCAGCGTCTGTGTGACCTGACTTTTGCTGAGCGCGTCTACTTCGCCAACTCCGGTGGCGAAGCCAACGAAGCGGCTTTCAAGCTGGCACGCCGCTATTCCTGGGAACACTACGGTCCCGACAAGCACGAGATCATCTCCTTCCGTAGCAGTTTCCATGGCCGCACCCTGTTCACGGTCAGTGTCGGCGGGCAGCCCAAATACCTGGAAGGTTTCGAGCCCGCACCGGCCGGTATCCATCATGCGACCTACAACGACCTGGCCTCGGTCGAGGCGCTGATCAGCGAGCGGACTTGCGCTGTCGTCGTTGAGCCGATTCAGGGCGAAGGCGGCGTACTGCCGCCGGCACCGGGTTTCCTGGAAGGCCTGCGCGAGTTGTGCGATCGCCATAATGCGCTGCTGGTGTTCGACGAAGTGCAAACCGGTGTCGGTCGTACCGGTCATCTCTATGCCTATCAGAAATTCGGCGTGACGCCGGATATCCTGACCACCGCCAAGGCGTTGGGTAACGGTTTCCCGGTAGGTGCCATGTTGACCCGCGCCGATATCGCCGCGAGTCTAGGCATCGGTACCCATGGCAGCACCTACGGCGGTAACCCGCTGGCGTGTGCCGTTGCGGAAGCGGTGCTGGATATCGTCAGCGATCCGGCTGTGCTGGAAGGAGTCGAGTCGCGCCGCCTCCGGCTGGTTGCCGGTCTGGAAGCCATCAACAGCCGCTATGAAATCTTCAGTGAGATTCGCGGTGGCGGACTCTTGCTGGGAGGCGCCCTGACGGATCAATGGAAAGGCAAGTCGAAGGAATTCCTCTCTGCCGGTCTGGAAGAGGGTGTCATGGTGCTGGTTGCGGGCCCTGATGTCATGCGTCTGGCGCCGTCTCTGATCATTCCCGAAGAAGATATCGACGAAGCCCTCAAGCGCTTCGAACGTGCCGTGGCGCGTGTTGTCACCTGAAGCCGTTCGCGCGAAGGAGCATTGCGATGTGGATCGTTAGACCTGCCCGCCACGAAGATCTGGCCGGCATCGAGCAGTTGGTAGTAGGGCAGGGGCCGAGCGTCTCCACGACGCTGCCCCAGTCACGGGATAAGCTGAGTGAGCGGATTGACCAGAGCCTGCGCTCTCTGGCCGATGACCCATCACTGAAGCAGGGCGAGCGCTTTCTGTTCGTGCTGGAAGACGTCGAGACCGGGCGTGTGCATGGTACTGCCGGTATCGACGTACATGCCGGATTGGGGCAGCCGTTCTACAACTATCGCTGCGACGAGCTGATTCATTCGTCCCATGAGTTGGGTGTCTCCAATCGTGTCGAGGTGTTGTATCCCACGCACGAGCTCACCGGGCGCTCGCTGCTGTGCTCCTTCGCAATCGACCGCGCGTTGCGCGGTCAACCCGCTTTCGAACTGCTCTCGCGGGCGCGCCTGTTGTTTATGGCGCAGCACCGAGAGCGGTTTACCGATGAGCTGATTGTCGAAATCCAGGGTGTGCAGGACGAGGACGGCCAGTCGCCTTTCTGGGACAGTCTTGGGCGTCACTTCTTCAACATGGATTTCGCGACGGCGGATTACTATTCGGCGATCAAGAGTAAGACCTTCATTGCCGAACTGATGCCTCCGCATCCGATCTACGTGACGCTGTTGTCCGATGCGGCGCGGCAGGCTATCGGCCGCCCCTACGAAGCCGCGGCGCAAACGCTCCAGTTGTTGCAGCGGGAGGGCTTCAGTGCGGGACGTCACATCGATATTTTCGATGGCGGCCCGGTTCTCGAATGTCGCCTGAACGACCTTTATTCCGTCAAGAACCATCGTCTGAAAACCGTGAAGCGTGGCGATGCCAGCCGTGGCCTGGCCTACATGATCGCTAATGGCGAGAACGAGGATTTCCGCTGCGGCCTGGCGAATGTCAGTGACGGTATTGGCGATGTGATCCGACTTCACAATGACGTTGCAGATGTGTTGCGGGTTAATGACAACGACGACGTTGCCATGATCGCACTCTAGGGGAAACGCTCATGCTGGTAATTCGACCGATACGAAATAAAGACCTAGATGCGTTGTATGGCATGGCGGAGGAGGCCGGCGTCGGCGTGACCTCGCTACCTGCCAACCGGGACCTGCTGGCTCGCCGGATCGCGCAGGCAGAGGATGCCATCGAGCAACGGGTTGCGCCTGAACACGCGCGTTACTTTTTTGCGATGGAAGACCTGGATACGGGGCGTTGCGCCGGTGTTTGCGGAATCGATGCGCGAGTTGGCCTGGACGACGTCTGGTACAACTACCGGGTCAGCACCATGGTCAATGCCTCCAGCGAGCTGGGCATCCATGTGCAGACGCCGACCCTGTTCCTGACCAATGACATGACCAACTGCAGCGAACTCTGTTCGCTGTACCTGGCGGAACCCTATCGTCAAGGCGGCAACGGCCTGTTCCTGTCCCGCTGCCGGTCGCTGTTCCTCGCGGATTTCCAGGAGTTCTTCTCTGACAAGATCTTTGCCGAAATGCGTGGATACTCCGACGAGGAAGGGCGCAGTCCGTTCTGGGAAGCCCTGGGCCGTCGCTTCTTCAGCATGGAGTTCCAGGACGCCGACTACCTGACGGGCCTCGGCAACAAGTCCTTTATCGCCGAGTTGATGCCCAAGTACCCGATTTATCTGCCGCTCCTTCCGAAAGCCGCACGAGAGGTTATCGGCAAGGTGCACGACAACACCCGGCCTGCGTTGCATATGCTCGAAGAGGAAGGGTTCAACTTCAACGGGCTGGTCGACATCTTTGATGGCGGACCGGTCCTGGAAGCATTCGTTCGTAATATTCGCGCTGTTCGCGAGAGCTTCAACCGACATGCCCTTGTCAGTCGACAGGAGGTGGAGACACCGTTGACAGCGGATAACACCGTTCTCGTCTCGAACGGCTCCTTCCGCGACTTTCGTGTCATCCGGCTGCCGGCAAGCTGCGTCAGGGCAGATACGATCAGTATTCCCGCTAAGGCGGCGCAAGCTCTGCAGATCAGTTCGGGGGATGTGGTCCGCATCGTCGCACTGAAGGACAAGCACGTCGCGAACGTTCCCAAGAGGAGATTTTCATGACTATTGCCATGACGGGTCAGTTGTTCATTGGTGGACAATGGAAAAATGGGCAGGGCGAAGCCCTGACATCCTTTCAACCGGTTACCCAGGATGTTGTATGGCAGGGAAACAGCGCCACCGAACAGGACGTACAGAGTGCTGTTGATGCGGCCCGTGCAGCCTATCCGGGGTGGCGCCGCCGTTCTCTGGATGAACGCAAGGCCATTCTGGAGCGCTTTGCGGCGTTGCTCGGGGAGCGTAGTGAGGAACTGGCCCACGCGATCGGTCGGGAAACCGGCAAGCCCCTGTGGGAATCGCGTACCGAAGTGACCGCCATGACGGGCAAGATCGCCATCTCTTTGCGAGCCTATGAGGAGCGTACCGGTGAGCGTCACGCCGATGGTGCCGCCGGGCATGCCGTGTTGCGTCATCGCCCCCATGGCGTGGTAGCGGTTTTTGGCCCCTACAACTTTCCGGGCCATCTGCCCAATGGGCACATCGTGCCGGCTCTGCTCGCCGGCAACACCGTGGTCTTCAAACCGAGTGAGCTGACGCCGGGTGTGGCGGAGCTCACCTTGCGGCTGTGGCAGGAAGCGGGTTTGCCCGACGGCGTGATCAACCTGGTACAGGGTGCCCGTGAAACGGGGATCGCCCTGGCGGGCCATTCCGGTATCGACGGCCTCTTTTTCACCGGCAGCTCGGCAACCGGACAGCTGTTGCACCGGCAGTTCGGTGGCCAGCCCGAGAAGATCCTGGCATTGGAAATGGGCGGTAACAATCCGCTGATCGTCGACGGTATTTCCGATATCGACGGCGCTGTTCATCACACGATCTTTTCTGCGTTTATTTCCGCTGGCCAGCGTTGCACCTGTGCCCGCCGTCTGCTGTTACCGGAAGGTAGCGAAGGTGACCGCTTCCTGCAGCGCCTTCTGGAGGTGAGCCGTTCGATCCGTGTGGGGCGCTTTGACGACGAACCGCAGCCGTTCATGGGCTCGCTGGTGTCGGCACAGGCGGCGCGCCATATGCTGGATGCCCAGGACAGCTTCGAACGCGGCGGTGCCGAGGTCCTGCTGAGAATGGCGCCGGTGGGCGACAGTGGTGCCATGGTTTCGCCGGGTATTATCGATGTTACCGCGATGAAGCAACGGATTGATGAAGAGTTCTTTGGCCCCTTGCTGAGCGTTATTCGTTTCAAGGATTTCGATGAGGCGCTGCACATTGCCAACGACACCCGTTATGGCCTGTCCGCGGGCATCCTCACCGATGATCGCAGCAAGTACGAGAGCCTGCTGGAAGAGGCGCGCGCGGGTATCGTCAACTGGAACCGGCCCCTGACCGGTGCCAGCAGTGCGGCACCGTTTGGCGGCATTGGTGCGAGCGGCAATCACCGTCCCAGCGCTTATTACGCGGCCGACTACTGTGCCTGGCCGATGGCGTCGTTGGAAGCAGAGCAGTCGTCCATGCCGGCATCGCTGCCGCCGGGGCTGACCTTTTAAACCGATGCGGCGGGAGTGGTAAAACATGAAAGCGGTTGAAGCGAATTTCGATGGACTGGTAGGACCGACCCACAACTATGCCGGCCTATCCTGGGGTAATGTCGCGTCGCAGACGAACGTCAATGCGGTTTCCAACCCCAGGGAAGCGGCCCGTCAGGGGTTGCTCAAGATGAAGGCGCTGGCGGATTTGGGGCTGACGCAGGGCGTTCTGCCGCCTCACGAACGCCCCCATCTGCCGACGCTGCGTCGTATCGGGTTCAGTGGTAGCGACGCTGAGGTGCTTGCTGAAGCGGAAAAAACGGATCCGGTCCTGCTGTCTGCAGCCAGTTCGGCCTCCTGTATGTGGACGGCCAATGCTGCCACGGTATCGCCCAGCGCCGACACTGCCGACGGCCGTGTGCATTTCACGCCGGCCAATCTCAACGCCAAGTTCCATCGTTCCATCGAACACGAAACGACGGGACGGGTGTTGCAGACGATTTTCGCCAACCCGCAGTATTTTGCCCATCATCCGGCCCTGCCGGCGGTTTCCCAATTCGGTGATGAAGGGGCTGCCAATCACACGCGCCTGTGTGCGGCTTATGGGGAGCCCGGCGTGGAGCTCTTTGTCTACGGTCGAGAGGCCTTCAACGAATCAGCTCCCCGCCCAATCCGCTATCCGGCCCGTCAAACCCGGGAAGCCTGTGAGGCCATTGCCCGCCTGCATGGTTTGCCCGAGCGCTGCCAGGTCCTCGCACAACAGAATCCCGAAGCGATCGATGCCGGCGTTTTTCACAATGACGTTATCGCGGTTGGCAATGGCAATGTCCTCTTCTATCACGAGAGGGCCTTTCTCGATGAGGAGTGGGTACTGACGGATATTCGCGGCAAACTGGCTGGTGCACAGTTGGTGCCGATACGCGTTGCTGCGTCGGATGTGGGCCTGCAGGATGCTGTCAAGTCCTACCTGTTCAACAGCCAATTGTTGACCCGGCAGGACGGCCGTATGTTGCTGGTGGTGCCGCAGGAGTGTCGCGATACGCCCAACGTGTCCGCTTATCTGGATGCCTTGGTAGCGGACGGCGGGCCTATTGCCGAGGTGCGCACTTTCGATCTCAAGCAGTCCATGCAGAATGGGGGCGGGCCAGCCTGCCTGCGTTTGCGTGTTGCCCTGAATGAATCAGAGCTACAGGCGATGCACCCGGGGGTAATGATGACGGATGCGCTCTTTGAACAGCTGATGCAATGGGTTGAGCGCTATTACCGGGATCGCCTGTCGCAGAAGGATCTGGCTGATCCCAGCCTGTTGCGGGAGAGTCGGGAGGCGTTGGATGCGCTGACCGGGATCCTCGGATTGGGCAGTATCTACGAGTTCCAGCGCTAAGGGTTGAGCCTAAGGGTCAGGCGGTACAACGCCTGACCATCAAGCCTGCCCGTTGCCCGATCGGCACATTCCGGTTGGGGAACACGATCGCCTCAGGTTCCGGACCTACCTTGTAATCCGTCTTTCGATCCTGCCAGATGATGGCGCCACTCGGGTATTCCGTGAAATTGGCAACGTCGTCCGGCACGTGGAGATGGAAATCCTCTCCCGTGTTGATGATTTCATGTACCACCTGGAACAGGTCAATCTGTTCGCGTACATCCCCCGTCACCGCAATCTCCGCGCCGCCTAGCAGTTGGCGTAAGCTATTGCGGATACCGGAAAAGCGAGCGAGGTCATTCTGACCGAAAGGCTGCACTTTCCCTAATTCCACGGTAAAGCTTTCCGCCCCATAGCGTATGGCGCTATGTGAGGCGAAGGTACTGGCGGTCTTGTGCTGCAGAAGCAGCGTTTTCACATCGCTGGCGACCAGGAATGCGAGTTGCTGGTCTGGCACATGACGGCCGGGAATGAAGGGATAGACGGCGAACTTTTCCCGCTTGGAGGGGCGGATCGCCGTGTGCAGGTCATAGTGAAAGAGGGGCGTGCCGGCTTCGACGAAGCGGTCGACCCAGTATTCCAGCTGTCGGGCGCGCTCCCCCTCGAGGCTGCCCCGATAGGGCGGCTTTTCGTGGACGCCCGTAAAAAGACGGTTCAGGTTGTGATCCACGAAGCGTTCGCCCTGCACCATGGCGACCGGATTGCCGAAGATGAGCAGTGTCGCCGACTCCGGCACCCAGTTTCCGTCGAGGATTTCCCCGAGCAGTAGGTTGCAGACTTCGATCGGGGCCGTTTCGTTACCGTGAACGCCTGCAGAGATAATCAGCTGTCGCTGCGATGGCAGAGGCGGCCGGATCAGCAGGATGCCGGTTTCCAGCCGCTCTATGATCACGCCGCTTTCCAGGTGGGCTGCGGCGTGCGCGCTGCTCTCGCCGGCATGGGCCAGCGTGTGGGCGAGGAAGTCCCTGTGATCGCCAAACAGGGCGTGTCGCGGGTTTTCCTTGGTTTGCTCCATCGATCAGCTTCCTACGGGGCGCAAATGGGCGAGTAGTCGTCGCTCCAGTCGCTTGAAGCCGTAGATGATGGAGAAACTGACGATCAGGTAGATGGCAGCTACAAACAGGAACGCATCGAACGGCGCATAGAATTTGGCGTATATGTCATAGGCTGCACCGGTCAGGTCGATAATCGTCACTGCACTGGCAATGGCACTGGCATGCAGCATGAAGATCACTTCATTGCTGTAGGCCTGGAGGCCGCGCCGCAGGGCACTCGGCAGGACGATACGCCAGGTGTACTTGGCCCAGGACATGCCATAGGCTCTGGCGGCTTCGATTTCGCCATGAGGCGTGGCGACGATGGCACCTCGAATGATTTCTGTCTGGTAGGCGACCGTGTTGAGGGTAAATGCGATCAGGGCCGGATAGAACGGCGATCGCAGAAAATCCCACAGGAAGGTGTGCTGGATGCCGGGGATCTGTGCCGATCCGTAATAGATGATATACAGCTGCACCAGAAGGGGGGTGCCCCGAAACACGTAGGTATAGACCCAGATTGGGCCGGAGATCCACATATTCCTGGAGGCGCGCATCAACGCCAGCGGAATCGAGAACGCCAGTCCCAGTGCCAGGCAGAGGAAGACCAACTGCACGGTGGTGACGAAGCCGTGCCAATAGTGGATCAGCGTTTCCGGCGTAAAAATGTCGTTATGTGAGAGTAGGGTATAAATCTGGTCGAACATGCTATTACTCCCTGACCACGCCAGCGCTGTATTTTTGGTTCAACCAGCGGATGAACAATTCGGAGAAAGCGGTCAGCGCGAGATAGATAAAGGCGACCGGGATAAAGAACTTGAAGGGCGAGTGGACGGCCTTGGAGGCAACGTCAGCCAGCCTCACCATGTCGGCCAGCCCGATGATCGACACCAGTGCGGTGGTCTTCAGCAGAACCTGCCAATTGTTGCCCAGGCCGGGTAAGGCGTGGCGCAGCATCTGCGGAAACATCACGCGATGGAACACTTGCCACCGATTCATGCCATAGGCGAGGCCTGCCTCGATCTGCCCTCGGTTCACAGCCAGAAAAGCACCGCGAAAAGTCTCCGCCATATAAGCGCCGAAAATGAAACCAATGGAAATCACACCGGCGGTAAAGGCATCGAAATTCACATAGAAATCAATATTGAAATGATCGCTCAGGAAGTCGCCGAAGTCATTCATCAGTACTTGGCCACCGAAGTACAGGAGCATCATCAATACCAGGTCCGGTACACCGCGTATGACCGTGGTGTAGGCCGTCGCAATAGCGTTGAGGACCCTCTGGCCGGATAACTTGGCCGAAGCGCTGAGCAGGCCGAGAACCAGCGACAGCAAGAGGGATAGGAACGCCAGTTCAATCGTCAGGACGGCGCCCTTGAGGATGGATGGCCCGTAGCCATTGAAGTTGATTAGCATAATGTCCACCTGAAGGGCGGGTTGCCGCCAAAACGGCAACCCGGATGGCTACGAATAACTCAGCTTACATCTTGATGCTGTAGTCGAAATACTTCTTCATGATCTTGTCGTAGGTGCCATCGTTCTTCAGCTTGTCCAGGGCCTTGTTGAATTTCTCAGCCAGGTCCTTGTCGTGCTTACGGAAGGCAACACCGACGCCTTCGCCCAGCTTGACTGGCTTACCGACAACGTGGAAACCGCCCTTCTTCAGGAGGGTCTGCTGACCAACAGGGTAGTCAAGGAGAACGATGTCGGTACGTTGACCCTGGAGGTCGAGAACCAGGTCGTCAGCGGTGGTATAACGCTTGATTTGAACAACGTCAGCCAGGTTTTGCGTTACGTAAGTATCCTGAGTGGTACCACGCTGTACGCCGACGATTTTGCCTTTCATCTCGGCCTTGTCAGCCGGGTTGATGTTTACGCCGTCACGAGTGAACCAAGCGGAAGGCGTATTGTAGTAAGGCTTGGAGAAGAGGACTTTCTTGGCACGCTCAGGCGTGATGGACATGGAGGACATGATGGCGTCGTACTTGCGTGCCAGCAGGCCAGGAATGATGCCATCCCAGGATTGTACGATGAACTCGCACTTGGCATGGATTTCCTTACAGACCGCACGGGCCAGGTCAGGCTCGAAGCCGGTGAACTGGCCGTTGGGGTCCTTCCATTCGAAAGGCTTGTAGGGGACGTCATACGCAATCCGGACAGTCTTCCAGTCTTTGGCGTGAACCGCCGAGGTCAGCACTGCCAGCGCACAGCTCAGAGCGATCAGTATTTTTTTCATCGTTTCTCTCCGTGGGGATTAACCGTTCAGGGGGACTGCTCTTTTTTAGTATTTGGGCGCAAGAAACTGCTTCATGCGCTCAGACTTCGGATTGTCGAACACCTCGGTGGGCGGGCCTTGTTCCTCGATGCAACCCTGGTGCAGGAACAGCACCTTGGTGGATACATCGCGGGCAAATCCCATCTCGTGGGTGACGACGATCATGGTGCGGCCTTCTTCGGCCAGGCCCTGCATGACGCGCAGGACTTCGCCGACCAACTCGGGATCCAGCGCCGAGGTTGGTTCGTCGAAAAGCATGACTTCGGGTTCCATGGCCAGGGCTCGCGCAATGGCTGCACGTTGCTGCTGACCGCCGGACATCTGCGCGGGGTAGTAGTCCTTGCGCTCATAGATGCCGACTTTGTTCAGGTAGCGCTCAGCGCGTTCGATCGCTTCCTTTTTGGGAATGCCGAGCACGTGGATGGGGGCCTCGATGATGTTTTCGAGGACCGTCATATGCGACCAGAGATTGAAGCTTTGAAACACCATCGACAGGCGTGCCCGTACGCGTTCGACCTGCTTGTGGTCGGCGGGAACACGATCGCCGTTACGCTTCTGTGCGAAGGCGATTTCCTCGCCATGAAGGCAGATGGTGCCGGCAGTCGGGGTCTCAAGAAGGTTGATGCAGCGAAGGAAAGTACTCTTTCCTGAACCGGACGAGCCAATCATCGAAATGACGTCGCCCTTCTGTGCCTGGAGCGATACCCCTTTCAGGACTTCGAGTTTGCCGAAGGTTTTGTGGATATCGCGAACGATCAATGGCGCGGTTTCGGCCATGGGGTTCTCCTGACTAAGTGGTGTCTGCAACTGGCTCGTTCAAGTAAACATTAGCCGTAATCCGGCCGAGTACCAGTACACGAATATCATGCGACATCGTGGCCGGTTGGGTCATCCTTGAATTGGGGAAAGCCAGTGGCTATTCGTCGAGAACTTTGGCGAGCACAAGCTTGGCGACGGGCGACTGACGGATCAGTGCCGCAGGCAGGGGACGTCTAACGACGGCAGAGATTTGCGATTGACGGAGCGTTGTCCGGATCGAGCCGTGCATGGTCTGTGTCCTGGGCCAGTCGTGACTTGAATCAGTATCGTGAATTGTTTCTGTATCTCGATGCTGAATAGCAACAACTGTGCCGTTTATTTTCTTATTTGATCCGCAGGCATAAAAAACACGGTTTTTGGCCATCGCCTTTGGAGGCCTGCAGAACTCCAGGGTTGATTTTCACGGAGTCTGGGGAGAAAAAGCAAGCCTTGATTTCATTCGGATGAAGCGTAGGTATTAGCGATTAGTCCTATATGTGGGCCTTGGGCCGTTGTTTGGGCGGCCTTGAATCTCTTGTGCCGTGGGGTTGGTCGCGGCGCTTCGGACGCAGGGGTTTTCAGGTTAATAGGCCCGCTTTTGGTGCGTATGAGCCGGGCGACAGCTTTTTATGCCTTTTTTTGGGGCGGCCTGACATAGCGGTCCGGCATGCTCTTGTCGGGTCTTGATTTAAAACGTCGGTGCATCCAGAGGTACTGGGCCGGATGCTTGCGGATTTCCGATTCCAGGGCCTGGTTGACTCTTGTCGCATCCGCGATGTCGTCGCCCGATGGGAAGTCTTCCAGCGGGGGATGGAAATAGATGTCGTAACCAATACCGGCATCGTGCCGGAAATGGCTGAAGGGGACGACTTTACAGCCGCTGCTGCCGGCAATACGGGCAGTAGTGGTGATGGTTGCGGCAGGAACGCCGAAAAACGGGGCGAAGACACTGTTGCGCGTGCCGTAATCCTGATCTGGTGCATACCAGACGATGCGGTTCGCCTTGAGCCGCCGGAGCAGGCCTCGTAGATCCTTTCGTCCGAGGGCCGTGCCGTACCGGCTTTCCCGGGACCGGGTCATGACGGCATTGAACAGGGGGTTGTCATGATCTCGCTGCGTGACGTCCGCCTCGATGAAGAGTGTCACCAGGCTGCCGCTGAGATCCAGCGTACTGTAGTGCCCTCCCAGCAGGAGGATGCCCTTGCCATGCTGTAGCGCTTTTTCGATATGCTCGAGGCCATGGACGCGGGTGTAACGGCGCAGGCGTTCCGGGTTGCGAAACCAGCCGGTGGCTGATTCGAAGAGTCCGATCCCGTTGGAGCGAAAGCTCTCTTTGACCAGCGCCGCCTGTTGCTTCGCATTCAGTTCGGGAAAGCAGAGGCGAATGTTGGTTTCGGCGATATGCCGCCGCCGACTCAGGAGATGATAAGCCAGCCCTCCCAGCAGGCGCCCAAGGGCCTGCTGGAGACGTAACGGGAGTTGGGCAATAAGCCATATGGCGCCGAGTGTCAGCCAGGTGGGCCACCAGCGGGGATGCCAATAGTGTCGATAGCTGAGTGTGCGTTTGGTCGAACTCACGGGGTTCCCTCTCAAAGCCGCGCCGATTCTACCAGATGTCGTTGCGTAGATGCGCGCGCGGCAGTGGTGCTCTCAGTTGTGTACAATGCCTCGCTTTGATCGGTCGAATTCGGGTTCCCATGGCGCGCTGGTTGTATTGTCTGCTCCTTTATCTGTTTTCCCCGTTGGTCCTGTTGCGCTTGTGGCAGCGGGGGCGGCGGGCCCCCGCCTATCGGCGTCGTTGGCGGGAGCGCTTCGGGTGGGTGACCCCGGTGCCAGAAGGGGTGCGCTTTTGGGTACACTCGGTTTCCGTAGGCGAAACCATTGCAGCGGTTCCCTTGGTAGAGGCCCTGCTGGCTCGTCATCCGGGGGAGCGGGTGTTGGTCACGACCATGACGCCGACTGGATCCGATCAGGTCCGTAAATCGTTTGGCGACCGCGTATTGCATGTCTATGCGCCTTACGATTTGCCGGATGCTGTTGCCCGCTTTCTGCGCCGGGTGCGGCCGGCGGAGCTGATCGTCATGGAGACGGAGCTCTGGCCCAATCTGATTCACGCCTGTAGCAAGCGGGGAATCCCGGTGGTGTTGGCGAATGCCCGCCTGTCGGAGCGCTCTGCGCGGGGGTACGGGCGTGTGGCCTGGCTGTCCCGGCCGATGCTGCAGCGCCTGGATTGGATTGCCGCCCAGGCCGATGCCGATGCGGAGCGTTTCCTGGCCCTGGGTGCGCATCCGGATCATGTGTCCGTCTGTGGCAGCATCAAATTCGATTTCAGCCTGTCGGATAATCTCCGCGAGGCGGCGCGGCAGTTGCGGAGCCAGTTGGGGGGCTCGCGTCCTGTCTGGATTGCCGCAAGCACCCACGAAGGCGAGGATGAGATTCTGCTGGATGCTCACCGTCGCTTACTGAAGAGCTATCCCGATGCAGCCCTGATACTTGTGCCCAGGCATCCCGAACGTTTCAACGATGTCGCACGTTTGGTCGAACTCTCAGGCTTTACGCTGAGTCGCCGCTCCCAGGGCGCGCCTGCAGCGGGGTGCCAGGTATTGCTGGGCGACACCATGGGTGAATTGCGGATGATGTATGGTGCGGCGGACGTGGCTTTTGTCGGCGGCTCTCTCATTGAAAGTGGAGGGCATAATCCGCTCGAGCCTGCGGCCTGGGGATTGCCGACATTGATGGGCCCCCATGTGTTCAACTTCGCGGATATCTGTCAGCGGCTGGTTGAGGTGAAGGGCATGTGTTTTGCCGGCTCTGCCGAAGTGCTGGCGCAGCGTCTGACGAATTTCTTCGACGACCCTGAGCATCGCCGTGCCATCGGGCAGCAGGCCTTGGACTTTGTGGCGTCAAATCGGGGAGCTTTGCAGCGATTGCTCGAAGGGGTCGAATCCCGTCATTCCGGTTAAGCGAAGGGCTGCCATCCTCATGGAAGGCAGCCCTTCTGGCCGGTATTAACGCTTGGGCTTGGTGCTGCCTTTAGGCGGTTTGGCCGCATTGATGTCGCTGCTGCTGTCGGTCGGCTCGTTTGCCAGGGCTTCTATGCCGGGGGCGCCAGCGCTGAGCCAATGGTTCAGGTCAATCAGGTCCTGTGGGCTCAGGGTTCCGGCGACCTGCTTCAGCGTTAACGTGTTGATCACGTAGTCGTAGCGGGCATTGGCGTAATTCTTCAGGGCCACATAGTAAGCCTGCTCTGCGTTGAGCACTTCCACGATGTTGCGGGTTCCCACCGTGTAGCCGGCGCGGGTCGCTTCCAATGCACTGCGGCTGGAGACGATGGTCTGGCGTTGGGCGGCGACGGTTTCGATGTCGCTGTTGATCGTGCGGAAAATGGTCCGTGCGCTCAGGCTGACATTGCGTCTTGCGGTGCTCAGCTGCTCATCGGTCAGGTTGTAGGTCGCACGTGCCCGGCGAACGCTGGCCTGGGTGCCGCCGCCTTCATACAGAGGCATTTTAAGCTGCAGGCCGATGGTCGCGTCGCGGCTCCAGCCGTTACCCGTCTGGGTGATTGAGCTGCCGTTGAGGTCGTTCTTGGTGTAATCCGCCGTCAGGCTCACGGTCGGGTAGTAACCTGATTTCTGGACCTTCAGGTTCTGGCCGGAAGCCTGCAGCTTGTATTCGGCTGACTTGACGGACCAGTTTTGCGCCAGTGACTGTTTTTCCCAAGCCTTCGGATTGTTGGGCTGGGGCGCTCCGACGGGGAAGTCCTGCTCCAGGTTGTCCAGGTTGTCTTCCGCTTCACCGGTGAGGCGAGCCAGCTTTTCCTTGGCAATGTCCAGGTTGTTCTCGGCGGAAATGCGCTGGGAAATGCTGGCGTCATAACTGGCGCGAGCTTCCTGGACACCGGTGATGGCGATCAGGCCGACATCGTACTGTTCTTTCGCCTGTTCCCACTGTCGCTTGATGGCGGCTTCGGAGGCCTTGGCGGTGGTCAGGTTGTCCCGGGCGCGCAGCACGTTGAAGTAGGCCGTGGAAACGTCCAGCATCAGTTGCTGCTGGGCATAGTTGTAATCGGCTTCAGCGCTTTTGCTGGCAAACTTGCTCTCCTGGTAGCCGAACCAGGTGCTTGCCTGAAACAGGGGTTGTGTGAGCTGCAGACCGTAGCTGGCGGTCTTCCAGGAGTCGTGATAACCGTTTGCCAGGTTCTCATCGGTATGGCCGACGGATCCTACGGCACTCAGCTGGGGAAGTAATCCTGCCCGCGACTGGTTGATGGCGGCCTGGGTCGCGTCGAAGGCATACTTCGAGGCGGCCAGTGTGGAGTCGTAGGACAGCGCTTTTTCATATACCTGGACCAGGTCCACTGCCAGCGCAGGCTGGCTCGCCATCAAGGCGATCAGGCCCGAGAGAACATGCTTCTTCATGCAAACCCCTGGTTAATGTCTAGTGAAATAAACCTTTTAGTCTCCACCCGTCGATCATTGGGGAGGGTTCTGTAAATTCCGGGTCATGCGCATTGCAGGTTGGTTGGATCCGGGTCCGGACTCATGGGGAAGACTTCAGAGCCAGGTGTCCGGACGAAACAGCCGCCAGAATGAAGGCTTTGGTGGCGTTTGAATGGACCTGCCTGTGCGAGAAAGTGATCGAGCGCTCATTATGGACAAAAAAACAGCGAATCTCTACACTTGAGCATCTCAACCAATAGCGTCTTGACGGGGTGCTGGCGACTTTCGGTCGTCGGCTGAGATTGTTGAAGAGGGCGTTTTCGCCGCTTTCCAGAACCCGAGAACCTGATCCGGTTAATACCGGCGTAGGGATTCGAGACCGGCAGGCCGTGTTTTCCTGTAAAGCTTCAGGGCGCAGCTTGCGTCGCGGCTTTTATCATTGCCCCGTCATGCGTTACGGTGTCCGAGGATTCTCTGGGCTCCCCGTCCGCGTCTAACAGGCTCGGGTGTGCAGAGTGTCCCCACGTCCATTTTTCTGTGACCGTAAACGGGGGTCCCTTCATATGAGTGCTCGCCCTGGAGATTTTCTCAGCGAATCCGCTCGCGTCGATGACGCATCCATTAAGCCATTACCCAATTCACGCAAAATCTATGTGCAGGGGTCGCGAGAGGACCTGAAAGTTCCGATGCGTGAGATCAGCCTGTCCGATACCCCGACCGATTTTGGTGGTGAGGTAAACGACCCTGTGCTGGTGTATGACACCTCGGGTCCCTATTCGGATCCCAATGTTCGTATCGATCTGCGCGAAGGCTTGGCGCCGTTGCGTCAGGCCTGGATCGAGGAGCGTGGCGATACCGAGGTCTTGCCGGACTTTTCCTCCGAATTTGCGCGCCGCCGTTTGCGTGATCCCATGCTTGATCCCATGCGTTTCGGTCATTTCCGCAAGCCGCGGCGTGCCAAGGCCGGTCGCAATGTTACCCAGATGCACTATGCGCGGCAGGGCATTATCACGCCGGAGATGGAGTACATCGCCATCCGCGAAAACCTGAAATTGCAGGAAGCGAGGGAGAAGGGCTTACTGCGCAACCAGCATCCCGGCCAATCCTTCGGCGCCAGCATTCCCGCCGAAATTACGGCGGAATTCGTGCGTGATGAGGTGGCACGGGGGCGGGCAATTATTCCTGCAAATATCAATCACCCGGAAATCGAGCCGATGATTATCGGCCGTAACTTCCTGGTGAAGATCAACGGCAACATCGGTAACTCCGCCGTCACCTCCTCCATCGAAGACGAAGTCTCCAAGCTGGTCTGGGGTATTCGCTGGGGTGCCGATACGGTGATGGACCTGTCCACCGGCAAGAACATTCACGAAACCCGTGAGTGGATTGTGCGCAACTCGCCGGTCCCCATCGGTACGGTGCCGATTTATCAGGCGCTGGAGAAAGTCGGTGGCGTGGCAGAGGACCTGACCTGGGAAATCTTCCGCGATACGCTGATCGAGCAGGCGGAGCAGGGGGTCGATTACTTCACCATTCATGCTGGCGTCCTGCTGCGCTACGTGCCGCTGACTGCCAAGCGCGTCACCGGTATCGTCTCTCGCGGTGGCTCTATCATGGCCAAGTGGTGCCTGGCCCACCACAAGGAGAGTTTCCTCTACACCCATTTTGAGGAAATCTGCGAAATCATGAAGGCCTACGACGTGTCCTTCAGCCTCGGTGACGGTTTGCGTCCGGGCTCGGTGGCCGATGCCAACGACGAGGCCCAGTTCGGTGAGCTCGAAACCCTTGGCGAATTGACCAAGATCGCCTGGAAGCACGATGTGCAGGTCATGATCGAAGGTCCCGGCCATGTGCCCATGCACCTGGTCAAAGAGAATATGGACAAGCAGTTGCGCGAGTGCGATGAAGCGCCGTTCTATACGCTTGGGCCGCTGGTGACCGACATCGCTCCGGGTTACGATCACATCACCTCGGGCATCGGCGCCGCCATGATCGGTTGGTTTGGTTGTGCCATGCTCTGTTACGTGACGCCCAAGGAGCACCTTGGGCTGCCCAACAAGGATGACGTCAAGACCGGCATCATCACCTACAAGATCGCGGCACACGCAGCGGACTTGGCAAAGGGGCATCCGGGTGCGCAGATTCGTGACAACGCCCTGTCCAAAGCGCGCTTTGAATTCCGCTGGGAGGACCAGTTCAATCTGGGCCTGGATCCCGACACGGCGCGTAGTTATCACGACGAAACGCTGCCAAAGGACTCGGCCAAGGTGGCGCATTTCTGCTCGATGTGCGGTCCGAAATTCTGCTCCATGAAAATCACCCAGGAGGTTCGCGAATACGCGAGGGATCATGGGTTGGACGAGAAGAAAGCCGTCGAGTCCGGGATGGAAGAGAAGTCGAGCGAGTTTCGTGCACAAGGCAGTGAGCTGTACCATAAGGTATAGTGATCGATAACGGTCGTTGGTCATCCGGTACCTTGGTGCCGGATGACCGGCGGCGGTATCATCCCTCCGCAACAGTTCAGGGTGACACTGGTACCGATAGGTCTGGTGTCGTCTGTACCCGGGCAGCGCCGCACCTGTCGGCAAAAATCCTCCTTGGATCGCCCTCCTGCTTGCCAGTAAAGTGCGGAGTTGGCTTGGTTTGAACGCGACGCAGATGCTGTCGCGAAGCGAGTTAGTCATGTCGGAAGAACAAAACAGTCCCTTTGTTTTCGGCACGGGCGATGTCGAAATTCTCGACCGTCAGCCTTTGTACCAGGGCTTCTTCGCCATGGAGAAGGTCACCTTGCGACATCGGCGCTTTGAGGGCGGCTGGACACCGGCCTTCGACCGTGAGCTTTTTCTGCGCGGCGATGCTACCTGCGTGTTGCCATACGATCCCCGTCGTGGCGAGGTGGTCCTGCTGGAACAATTTCGACCGGGCGCGCTGGGGCGTGATCGCACACCCTGGCTGATGGAGCTGGTGGCGGGCATGAACGAGCCGGGTGAAACGCCGGAGCAGGTTGCTCGCCGGGAAGGTGTTGAAGAGGCCAATCTGCATTTTCTTGGCCTGGAACACATCTGCAATTACCTGGGATCGCCGGGCGGATGTACTGAACAGACCACGCTTTTCTGCGGCTGTGTCTCGTCTGAAGAGGCGGGAGGGCTGCATGGTCTGGCCGATGAGCATGAGGATATCCGCGTCCATGTGATGCCGTTCGAGGGTGCGCTGGCGATGGTGTATGACGGGCGCATCGATAACGCCGCGGCGATTATTTCGTTGCAGTGGCTGGCGCTCAACCGTCGTCGTATTGACGAACGTTGGCTGGGGAGTCTTCGGTGAGCCGGCAGTATATTCCTGACCTCAGGCGCCTGGGGGCGCTGTGCGAGGGAAACTATGCGCGTTTGCAGCAGTTGTGGGGGCTGGCGGAGGATTCTGAGGCCGCTCAGTTCGCGCTGCATAATGGTAGTGCCTATCTTGGTCGCGTCAGCATCGAACGTCTGCAAAGGGAACGCTACACGGACACCTACTATCTGGAGCAGGTGCACAACGCCGGGCGCTGGCTGAATAATCCTCGCATGACGGTGCGGGTTTACCACGATGCGCGCGTGGCGGAGGTCATCAGCTGCTATCGTTATCGGCGTATCGAAGCCGTGCACGACTACCCCAACCGCTTTATGCACCATCCCGATGAAAAGGTTCAGATCAACGCCTTTCTGGCTGATTGGTTAAGCTACTGCCTGCGCTTTGGTCATATCGCGGATCAGGCGGTGGCCTGGCCTGAGCGTTGATTTGGCGTATCTTTCCTCGACCTCTCAGGAAATGTGACTGCAATTCCGGAAAAACCTTCATTTCCACGCTATGCTGTTGGCAATCGACCGGGGTTTAATTGCGCGCATTACATAACAATACTGGCGCAACAGGTTTAGCTGTACCGGTCACTTTGCTGGAATTTGGTCGACTTGGAGACGACGCTGGGCCATGGCGCGATCTGCCCCTGTCCTGCAATTGGTTCAGATCACTGATCCACATTTGTGCAAGGAACCGAGCGGCACGCTGTTGGGTATGAATACCCGTGACAGCCTGGATGCCGTACTTGAGTTGGTGAAACATCATCACCCTCGTCCCGACGTGGTGCTGGCTACGGGCGATATTGCACAGGATGGATCGATCGAGGCCTATCGCTGCTTCGAAGAGAAGATGGCGACCTTCGCCTGCCCGGTGTTCTGGTTTGCAGGGAATCATGACGATCGTCACGCGATGCAGAGTGTGATTGCCGGTACCCAGGCGGCGCAACGTCGTATGCTTAGCGACCATTGGCAATTGATCTTTCTCGACTCCTCAGTCCCTGGCAAAGTGTTTGGCCGCCTGGACGCCAGGGAGTTGCACTGGCTCGAATCGGCTCTTGCCGAGTACCCCGATAAACATGCCCTGATCGCCTTTCATCATCATCCTGTGGATATCGACTGTCGTTGGATGGCACCGATCGGCCTGAGCAATGGTGACGAGTTCTTCGATGTCATTGATCGTTATGCCCAGGTGAAAGGCGTGATCTGGGGGCATATCCATCAGGAACTCGATCTGACCCGCGTGGGCGTTCGGCTGATGGCGACACCTTCAACCTGTGTCCAGTTCGAGCCAGGGTCTTCGGAATTCAGCGTCGACCGGCTTTCCCCAGGATACCGATGGCTCGATTTGTATGCTGACGGCCGGATAGAGTCGGGTGTCGTTCGTGCTGACCATATTGAGTTCGATGTCGACTACGACAGCCGTGGCTATTGATTCTCTGTCCGGCATGTTGCCCCCTCTTCTCGTTTATCTGCATGGCTTCAATAGCTCTCCGGGATCTCACAAGGCCCGGTTGTTGGCCGAGCACCTGATCGCGGACGACTATGGCTGTGAGTTACTGGTGCCGGAGCTGCCTTTTTCGCCGGTGAAAGCCGCCGCCCGTATCGATGGTTTGATCGCATCGGGGAAGGGGCGGCGCGTGGTGCTGATGGGCAGCTCTCTGGGGGGGTATTACGCGACCTGGGCGGCGCAGCGTTACGCGTTGCCGGCAGTGCTGATCAATCCGGCCGTCTATCCCTATCGTCTACTCCGCGATTATCTGGGGCCGCAGGAGAACCCCTACACCGGCGAGCGGTATGTGTTGGAAATGTCCCATATGGATACGCTGGAAGCCTTGGAAGTGGGGCCGCTGGAACGGCCTGAGCAGGTATTCGTCCTGCTGCAGACCGGCGACGAGACATTGAATTACCGTGAGGCGGTGTCACGATTCCAGGGTAGCCCGCAATGGATTCAGCCTGGCGGTAGCCATGCGTTCGATAATTTTGTGTCGACCTTGCCTGCCGCGCTCAATTTTCTGGGTGTCCGGCGCCGTTGAAGGGGCTGCCGTATGCTGAAATCTCCTGCGAAAATGAGTAGACTTCGCCCCCATTGAGTCCCATTCGTCCCCTTTGATGACAAAGCGTCAGGAGAAGGCCCGTGAGCCAGATTCCGCAGGAGTTGAAGTACATTGCCACACACCAATGGATCCGTCTGGATGAGGACGGCGTTGGCACTGTCGGTATTACACATTTTGCTCAGGAGTCGCTGGGTGATGTGGTTTTCGTGGAATTGCCCGAGGTGGGCGGTCAGGTGCGGGGTGGTGAGGAAGCGGGTGTGGTGGAGTCTGTGAAGTCCGCCTCCGATGTTTTCAGTCCGGTAACGGGAGAGGTCGTCGCGGTGAACGAGGACCTCGAGGACGATCCTGAGCGCGTCAACGAAGATCCGTACGGGGACGGCTGGATGTTTCGCGTTCGGCTGAGCGACCCTTCCGAGCTTGATACGTTGCTGGATGCAGAGGCCTATCGCGGCGTGGTCGAGGCGGAGGAAGACTGACTCCGCCGCGGGCCGCATGACTGTGCGTCAGCGGTAGTTGCAGTACACCGAGATGCCCATGTCCCGGAAGTTTTCTGACATCTCGTCGATGTCATAGGTCGTCAGGCCAGTATATTCAAGGATATCCTGGCCATTCTCCTCCCATTCCAGATCCTTATCCTGCTGCCCCAGAATACGGTAGTTGCCGCAGATATGCTCGGCGATCTTCAGGATGGCCAGCAGCGTCTTCTTCTCCTGGTTCTTGCCGTCTTTCTGTGCAAAGACCTGCTCGGCGTTGTGATGTTCGGCGATGACTTCGCAGATGTGGCGGGGCAGGTTCCAGGATTTCGCCGCATAGTAGCCAACCACGGCGTGGTTGGTGTTCAGTTCGCGGTTTTCGACGTCGATGATGCGCGGTTCCGGGTTGGCGTAGGCTTCCTGCATGATGAGGTTGTAGTTGGGGAAGCGCGCCATCATCAGGGGAATGCCGACATTGTGGAATAGGCCGATGGCATAGGCTTCATCCGGATTCTTCGCGCCGATGTGCTTGGCTAACGTGGCGGACACCATGGCGATATCGGTAGTGGTGTCCCAGAATCGGGTCATTTCCTGGATCGCGTCGTCTGTCATCTCGCCCTTGATCGACAGGCCGTTGATGATGTTGATGACGGTGTCTGCGCCCAGCAGGGACACAGCCTGTTCGATGGAGCTGATTTTGTTGCCCAGGCCGAAAAACGGCGAGTTGACGAATTTCAGGATCATGCCGGAGAGCGAGACGTCCTGGCGGATCAGGGCGGCGATCTGCGCGATATCGGGATCCGGCATCGCCTGCTCCATCTGCAGGTCGACCAGAATCTGCGGCTGCGGCGGCAGGCGGATTCCCTGAAGGATATGCTGAATCTGCTCTTCAGTAAGTTCACGCGACATCGGTAGCGTCCATCCCCATCAAAAAATGACATTCGACTCATAGTGTAATCCTTCATTCTGCCCTTGCCCGTTACAGTTTGCTACCGCATCCGTACTGGGGCCTGGGGTGCCAATTCCGGTATAATCGCCGCCTCGCCGCATGGCCTGACTGCAAGGGTGAAGCAATTGAAAACGGTTTTTCTTCGAAAAGGGGCGGAGCGTCGACTGCGGGCCGGCCATCTCTGGGTATATAGCAATGAGGTGGATATTGGCCGCAGCGCACTGAAAACGTTCGAGCCTGGGGAACAGGCGATTATCGCAGCCTCAAATGGAAAAGCGCTGGGGACTGTTTTCGTTAATCCTCATCCCTTGATCTGCGGTCGCGTGATCAGTCGCGATCCGGGCCAGTCCATGACGCCCCAGCTCCTTGAACAGCGTCTTGCCAGGGCACTTGCCGCGCGGGAACAGGTATTTTCACGCCCCTTCTACCGGCTGGCCTTCGGCGATAGCGACGGTTTGCCGGGATTGGTTGTCGACCGTTATGACGATGTCTGCGTGGTGCAAGTGGCGATTGCGGGCATGGAGTTGTTGAAAACATCGATTACCCGGGCGCTGACC
This sequence comes from Mangrovitalea sediminis, assembly GCF_002514725.1. Classification (GTDB taxonomy): domain Bacteria; phylum Pseudomonadota; class Gammaproteobacteria; order Pseudomonadales; family Oleiphilaceae; genus Mangrovitalea; species Mangrovitalea sediminis. Next base: position 96,469 of record NZ_NTLB01000008.1, on the reverse strand, counting down.
CGGCTGCTGCATCCGCGGGCCATCGTATTCAAGAATGACAGCAAGATGCGGCAGGCGGAAGGGTTGCCGCTAGGCCTCGAAACTGTGGGTGATTCCGTCGACGTGCTGGCGGTGGAAGAAAACGGTGTGCGTTTCGAGGCGCCGCTGGAGGGGCAGAAAACCGGCTGGTTCTACGATCACCGGCTCAACCGTGCGCGTTTGCAGCAATACGTACGTGGGGCCCGGGTTCTCGATGTCTTCAGTTATGTCGGCGGCTGGGGGGTGCAGATGGCGGCGGCGGGGGCGGCCAGCGTCACTTGCGTGGATGCTTCGGCCCAGGCGCTGGAGTGGGTTGGGCGCAATGCGGCGCTGAATGGGTTCTCCAATGTCGATACGTTGCAGGGGGATGCCTTCCAGGTACTGAAGACGCTTTGCGACGAGCGCGAGCGCTTTGACGTGATTATCCTCGACCCGCCGGCGCTGATTCCCCGTCGCAGGGATCAGAAGGAAGGTGAACAGGCCTACGCCCGTCTCAATCAATGGGCATTACGTCTGCTAAGCCCTGGTGGTGTGCTGGCGTCGGCGTCCTGTTCCATGCATCTGGGGCGGGATCAATTGCTGGATATTATTCGGGCCAGTGGCCGCAAGGTCGACCGCTTCCTTCAGGTGCTGGAGCAGGGGCATCAGGGACCGGATCACCCGATTGTGCCTTCCATTGCCGAGACCGACTACCTGAAGGCTTTCTTTGTGCGCTCCTTGATGCCGGGTGATTGAGGCTCAGGGGGTTGTTGGCGACACCCACTGGCGGATCACTTGGCTCACCTGATCCAGGGCGGTAGCGACGGCTGCCGGGGCGGGAGGATATGGCGGCCGGGTCAAGGGTTTGATGGCATCTTCCAATTGTTTGATGTCAGCCTGCAGCGTCAGACGGGCGTCGGGCCTGGTTAGCGGTACCCATGTTGATGAGACGCTTTCCAGCATGGCTTGCCACTCCTCGAAGTCGATGCCCGGAAGTGCGGTATGACTGACCGGTACGCCGTTATTGTCCTCGCCTCCGGGATTCGTTTTCCAGGCGTTCAGAGGGAAGACGATCTCGGTGTTGAGCCAGGCGGCAAGATGCTGGCGGAACAGGGCCGGGTCTCTGAGCGTCTTCTGCATGGCCGCCGTGACCTTTTGTAGTGGCGCATTGCCGCACAATGATTGCACCTCAGGGGTTAGCTCTGCGGCCATGATCCGAACCAGTTGGCGTCGCCGCGCAGCGTTATCGATATGATCTGCGGGCAATGGTTTTGGGCTGACGAAGTCCGACGCCTTGCGTGCACCCCCTTTTTCCTGAGGTGTCCCGAACAACATAAAGGCCAGCGGATGAAAGCCGAGGGTCAGGAAGTAGGGATCGGTTGAGCGGTGTTCCTGGCGTAGGTAGGCTGGTGTCAGTGGCGTTCCCGCATGCACGAGGCCGCTTGCAGGATAACCGGGCACGCTGTCCAGATAGCCGGGTAGCATCGGCGTGGCGTCGACAGTGTCGGCGCTTCCCTTGTCCTTCGGTAAGCCTGCCAGTGCCCGCATTTGCTGGTATTCCCGATAGGCCAGGTGCGCGATTTTCCAGGCGGTCTGCGCAGATTGGAGCGATGCGGCATCTGGCTGCCCTGCAAACGAATCCACGCGGGCCTGTAATGACTTGGCGGCATCGCAGCTATGGTTGGCAACCGCCGACACCGCTGCCGCCTCCGGTACCGGGGCCGTTGTTGTGCTCTGGCTGGCCGATGGCGGGGCTATGGACTTTTTGTGTGCATCGGAGGACGGTCGATTGCAGGCAGTCAGGCCCAGCGCCAGGATGATGGCCGCTAGTGCTGACGGCAGTCTTTGGAGGCGCTGAGACATTGAGGCGGTTCCGCGACGTCAGGTGTCAGTCGTGCAGGCTGATAACGGGCCAGCCTCGCGCCGCTGCCACTTTTTCCAGTGTAGGGTCCGGGTTGACGGCATAGGGATGCTCGACGCGTTCGAGCAACGGGATGTCGTTGTGGGAGTCGCTGTAGAACCAGCTCTCCGAGTAAGTCTGGTGATGGTCGGCCAGCCATTGCTCCAGTCGCGCCACCTTGCCGTCCTGGAAGCTCGGAATGCCGGCGACCTTGCCGGTGTAGCGTCCCTCCAGCTGCTCCGGATCTGTCGCGATCAGGTCGTCCACCCCCAGGTGTCGGGCAATCGGCTCGGTGACGAAGCGATTGGTGGCGGTGATAATCAGCAGATAATGGCCCTGTTCGCGATGTGCGGAGAGCAGTTCCAGTGATTTTGCGGTAATCAGCGGCAGAATTTTGCGTTCGACGAAATCCTCCCGCCACTGATGCAACTGTTCCAGCGGGTGCTGGGTCAGCGGCTGCAAGGCGAATTCCAGATAACGATGGATGTCGAGTGTACCGTCCAGGTAGTCGTGGTAGAACTGGTCGTTGGCCTTGCGGTATGTCTCGGCGTCTACAATGCCGGTCTCGACCAGGTACTCGCCCCAGGCATAGTCGCTGTCGCCGGTGATGAGGGTGTGGTCGAGGTCGAAAATGGCCAGTCCGGATTTTTCGAGGGCGCTGTTGTTGCTGCTCAAGGGCTTACCTTTGTCGTTCGTTCGCTGTTGAGGTCGGGGCTGGGCCGTCAAAGCGAGGCCGGATGCCCTGGATGGCGAGGATTGATTCGCCGCGATCCGGTAATCTTGACTAAGCTTGGAGTTAGTCGAGGATGACCGGAAGTGTTCTTTGTCCGTAACGGCCGCCATTTTAGCATGATGCATTGCCGCTGCGTCGTTTGCCGTGTCTGGCAATTTCTGGAAGAATGAAGGCAACTTACGGTTATTAGATTTCAAATTTGTGTAGGTGTGCGCCGTGATCGATGTCGACGGTTTCAGGCCGAACGTCGGGATCATTCTGGCCAACCACCGTGGCGAAGTTCTCTGGGCGAGGCGGATAGGACAGAACGCATGGCAGTTTCCGCAAGGCGGTATCAAGGCGCATGAGTCGCCTGAGGAAGCGCTGTTTCGCGAACTGGGTGAGGAAGTCGGTCTCGTTTCCGGGGATGTGGAAATCATTGCCTGTACGCGCGGATGGCTGCGTTATCGCCTGCCGCGGCGGATGATTCGCCATAACTCGCGCCCGGTGTGTGTGGGGCAAAAACAGAAATGGTTCCTACTGAGGATGTTGTCGCCTGACGCACATGTCTGCGTCAGTAACTCGGAGTCGCCGGAATTCGATGGCTGGCAGTGGGTCAGCTATTGGTATCCTCTGGGGCAGGTCGTGGCGTTTAAGCGGGAGGTCTATCGTAAGGCCTTGCGCGAGCTGGCGCCGCGGTTGTTCCGGTATCAGGAACAAACCGGCGAACTCAATGCCATTCAACTTCAACCGCAAGGGCGCTGACGGACGTGCCTACCATGCTGAATACGCTACGGAACATCGTTCAGGAAGTGAACGCTGCCAAAGATCTCCGGGATGCCCTGGAGATCATCGTCACGCGTGTTCAGAAAGCGATGAATACGGAAGTCTGCTCCGTCTACCTGCTGGATCCGGAAAGTAATCGCTACATCCTGATGGCCACCGAAGGCCTCTACAAATCGGCGGTGGGCAAGATTACTCTCGGGTACTCGGAAGGGTTGGTCGGCCTGGTCGGCAGTCGTGAAGAGCCCATCAACCTCGAAGACGCGCCCTCACATCCGCGTTATCGCTATTTTCCGGAGACGGGAGAAGAGCGCTTCAAGTCTTTCCTTGGGGTTCCGATTATCCACCACCGTCGTGTACTGGGTGTACTGGTGGTTCAGCAGCGCCATAACAGTCGCTGTTTCGACGAGGGGGAAGAGGCGTTTCTGGTCACGATTTCCGCCCAGTTGGCGGGCGTGATCGCTCACAGCGAAGCCACCGGTGCGATAGGCGGGCTGTCATTGACCGGCCGTGTCGCCCAGGATGTCAGTTTCAATGGTGTGGCGGGAGCCCCAGGGGTGGCGATTGGGCAGGGGGTGGTGGTTTATCCGCCTGCCGACCTGGACGCGGTACCGGAAAAGGCCTGTGAAGACGTTGAGGCGGAGATCGCGCTTTTCGGTGAAGCCACCGATGCGGTGCGAGAGGATATCAATCGGGTTGCCGAGCGTCTGGCAACACAGTTGCGGCCGGAAGAGCAGGCTCTGTTCGAGGTTTATCTGCGAATACTGGACGACAATGCCCTTCCCGGTGAAGTCGTTCTGCGTATTCGTGAGGGCAAGTGGGCCCAGGGTGCATTGAAGGAAGTGGTGCAGCAGTATGTGCGTCACTTCGAAATGATGGGTGACCATTATCTGCGCGAAAGGGCTGTCGATATCCGCGATCTCGGCCGTCGCCTGCTGGCGCATTTGCAGGAAGGGGATCAGCAGGAGCGCGTTTTCCCGCAGCAGGCCATTTTGGTCAGTGAAGAATTGACGCCAGCGATGCTGGGTGAGGTGCCTCGCGGCCAGCTGGTCGGCCTGGTATCGGTGCGAGGGTCGAGCAACTCTCACGTGGCCATCCTGGCGCGGGCTATGGGTGTACCGACCGTGATGGGTATGGTCGATGTTCCGGTTAACCAGTTGGACAGCCGGGAGCTTATCGTAGACGGCTATGAAGGCCAGATCTATGCATCGCCGTCACCAGAATTGCGAGCCTTCTACGAGTCGATCTGCCTGGAAGAACAGGAACTGATCCGCGGTCTCGAAGAACTCCGTGATCTGCCCTGCGAAACCTTGGACAGGCACCGTATTCCTCTGATGGTCAACACCGGCCTGATGACTGATGTGGTGCGCTCACTCAATAATGGGGCTGAAGGGATCGGCCTCTACCGCACCGAAGTGCCGTTCATGATCAATGAACGCTTCCCGTCGGAACAGGAGCAAAGGGAATACTACCGGGAGCAGTTGGAGGCTTTCGCACCCTGCGAAGTCACCATGCGAACCCTGGACGTCGGAGGCGACAAGGCGCTGACCTATTTCCCTATCAGCGAGGAAAACCCTTTCCTGGGATGGCGGGGTATTCGGGTGACACTGGACCACCCGGAAATATTCCTGGTTCAGGTTCGCGCCATGCTCAAGGCCAGCGACGGCCTCAATAACCTTCGAATCATGCTGCCCATGATCAGCAATGTGTCGGAAGTCGAAGAGGCACTGCATCTGATTTACAGGGTCTATCACGAGGTCCGCGAGGAAGGTTACGACATCGTTATGCCCAAAGTCGGCGTGATGATCGAGGTGCCTGCGGCGGTCTATCAGGTGAAAGCACTGTGCGATCGGGTTGATTTCCTGTCCGTCGGTTCCAACGACCTGACACAGTATCTGTTGGCGGTCGACCGCAATAACCCGCGTGTCGCCTCGTTGTATCACTCCTACCATCCTGCTGTGCTGCAGGCGCTCTATCGTGTGGCGCAGGACGCCCATGCAGCGGGTACTCCCATTTCCATCTGCGGCGAGTTGGCCGGCGACCCTGGCGGAGCTGTGTTGCTGTTGGCGATGGGATATGACGCCTTGTCGATGAATGCGGCGAACTTGCTAAAGGTTAAGTCCGTTATAAGGGCGGTTTCCTTCGACTGGGCAAAAGCTTTGCTCGACGATGTCGTACGACTGGATTCACCGCATGTAATCAAGAGTTCGGTCGATCTCGCCTTGCGCCAGGCGGGTTTCGGTCGGTACCTCAGGCCCGAGCGTGGTGCCGGGGGAGCGCCGGGGGCTGCTGCAGCGACCTAGTATGATTATTCTAATTCCGCTTGGTAGCTTGCGGGGAGCAGCGTCCATCGTGCTTGATGGCGGGGATGGCGTCCGGCAGGGAGTTTAATGGCTCCCTGAGTGGCAAGGTGGTCCGGTGAGTCTATCGGAGCCTCTATTCAATGGCCAAGGATCAGTGCAACGACAGGGGTAGGGTTCGCAAGCCTGTGAAACTTGATGGGCGCAGCCTTTGGCTCGCGTCTCTTGGGGGCTGTGCCCTGTTGGTGTCCGGCGTAGCGGAGTCAGTCGCCCAATTTCTGGCCGGATTGCGGCAGGGGCGTATTGTATCGACAGATTGAGCCGTAACCCGCAGCGCCGGGTACCCTAAAACAGAATGGGATTCCGATGGCAGAGAACAGGCAGCAATCCACTGGGACAAAAAACCGTATAGCCCTGGCGTTGGGTGGCGGTGGTCCATTAGGTGGAATATACGAAATCGGAGCCTTGAGGGCGCTGGATGAGTCGTTGGAGGGCATCGATTTCAACGATCTGTACGCCTATGTCGGTGTTAGTGCCGGCGCCTTTGTCGCGGCAAACCTGGCGAACCAGATGACCACCGCGCAGCTGTGCCGGATCTTCGTCAAAAACGAAGCCGAGGTGCATCCGTTTCACCCGGAAGTGTTTTACCGGCCGGCATTCCGTGAATATTTCCGTCGTGCATTGGCCGTGCCTGGCATCCTGTGGGAGGCGGTGGGGCGTTTCGTCAACAATCCGTACGATCAAAGCCTGCTCGAAGCCATGACGCTGCTTGCGCAAGCAGCGCCGGCGGGACTTTTCGACAACGAAGGCCTGCATGAATATCTCCAGCGCGCCTTCAGCATGCTGGGGCGGACCAATGATTTCCGCCAGTTGCGCCGTCGTCTCTATGTGATCGCCGCCGACCTGGAAAGCAGCGAGGCTGTGCGTTTTGGGGCGCCCGGCTTTGACCATGTGCCGATTTCCCGTGCGGTGCAGGCGAGCGTCGCCTCGCCGGGGCTCTATATGCCGGTGGAGATCGATGGCCGTTATTACATGGACGGTACCTTGCGTAAGGGGTTGCATGCCTCGGTCGCCCTCGAAGACGGGGCAGACCTGGTGATTGCCATCAATCCTCTGGTGCCTATCGATGCCAGTGCCGCGGTGCGGGCGGGCACCATGAAGCCGGGTGAGCTGGCACACTCCGGCATGCCGAATATTCTGGCGCAGACGTTCCGGACCATGATCTATTCCCGGATGAAGGCGGGTATCGCCCAGTATGACCGGGAATATCCGGGCAAAGAGGTCCTGTTGTTCGAGCCGACGAGGGATGACGCGAAGCTGTTCTTCTCCAATGTTTTCAGTTTTCAATCAAGACGTATGGCGTGTGAGCATGCTTATCAGATGACCCGACGGGACCTGCTGCAGCGCGCAGATGCCCTGGAGAAGCAACTGGCGCCCTACGGTATTACACTGCGCCGCGATCGTCTCGAAGATGAGCAGCGAACCATTAGCACCAGCCTCTACGGTGAAATGCTGCCGCTTTATGTGGCGAAGGAGCGTAGCCAGCGCAAACCTTGGGGAAAGCTCGGGTCGAAGCTGGAGAACGTGGCGGATTTGATCCACAACGCGCGCAGCATTCTTTGACCCCTTTGCCGAGTGCTATTTGGGGGTAGGCGACTCTCGGGAGGCGCCCGCTTCAGCCAATCGCTCCAGATAGCGCTGCCAGTAGCGTTCATGGTTGTCGGCCAGATCGCGTAGAAACTCCCAACTGTACAGGCCCGAGTCGTGGCCGTCGCTGAAATGGATCTTGAGGGCATAGTTGCCCACAGGTTCCAGTTTCTCGATGGTCACGTCCTTTTTTCCTGTCTGTAGATAACCCTCGCCTCCGCCATGCCCCCGGACTTCGGCCGAGGGTGAGAACACTCGCAGGTATTCAAAATCCAGTTGCACGCTTTCGCCGTTGGAATAGACGAGTTCCAGTACGCGGGATTTCTTGCGCAGGTGAATGTGGGCTGGGATATGGGTTGCGGTCATGAGGGACCGGCCTCTCTAATGGGGGGCTTGCCCCGCCAATAGGCGGGGCGCTGTGATTACAGAATGTAGCGGCTGAGATCTTCGTCTTCGGACAGGTCGCCGAGCTGTTCGTCCACGTAATTCGCAGTGACGTTGAACTCGCTCGTCAGGCGGTCGCCGGCATCGAAGGAGACGCTTTCCAACAGCCTTTCCAGGACTGTGTGCAGGCGTCGTGCGCCGATGTTCTCCGTCGTCTCGTTCACCTTCCAGGCGATTTCCGCAATGCGGGTCAGGGCATCGTCAGAGAAACTCAGTTCAAGTCCCTCGGTTTTCATCAGCGAGCGGTATTGCTGGACCAATGATGCATTCGGCTCGGTCAGTATGCGCTTGAAGTCATCTGGCGAAAGGGCATTCAGTTCAACGCGAATCGGCAGTCGCCCCTGTAGTTCCGGTATCAGGTCGGAGGGTTTTGACAGGTGGAAGGCGCCAGAGGCAATGAACAGGATATGGTCGGTCTTTAAGGTGCCGTATTTGGTGGTGACGGTGCTGCCTTCGATCAGGGGCAGCAGGTCGCGTTGCACGCCCTCGCGGGAAACGTCTGCGGAGCCATGGTCTGCACGTTTGGCAACCTTGTCGATTTCGTCGATGAAGACAATCCCGTTTTGTTCCACGGCCAGCAGGGCTTTCTGCTTGACCTCTTCGTCGTTGACCAGTTTGGCGGCTTCTTCTTCCCGGATGCTCTTCAACGCGTCGGCGACACGCATCTTGCGCGGCCGGCGGCGCTCGTTGGACATGTTGGAAAACAGGCTCTGAAGCTGGTTGGTCATCTCTTCCATGCCAGGGGGGGCCATGATCTCGACACCCATCGGCGCACTCTTCAGTTCGACCTCGATCTCCTTGTCGTCGAGTTCGCCTTCCCGCAGTTTCTTGCGGAACAGTTGCCGCGTGCTGGATTCGCCACTGGCAGGCTGGTCTTCCCCGAAATTGCGCGCGGGCGGCAGCAGCGCGTCGAGAATCCGGTCCTCTGCCGCGTCCATCGCTCGTTCGCGGACCCGGTGCATTTCCTTTTCGCGGAACATTTTGACGGCCTGATCGGTTAAGTCGCGGATGATGGATTCCACGTCCCGCCCGACGTAGCCTACCTCGGTAAACTTGGTGGCTTCCACCTTGATGAACGGCGCATCGGCAAGTTTGGCAAGACGGCGGGCGATTTCGGTCTTGCCCACGCCGGTGGGACCGATCATGAGAATGTTTTTGGGCGTGATCTCTTCCCGGAGGTCATCTTCCAGCTGCATACGGCGCCAGCGGTTGCGGAGGGCGATGGCAACGGCGCGTTTCGCTTCATCCTGGCCAATGATGTGTTTGTTCAGCTCGTGGACGATTTCACGAGGGGTCATGGATGACATGGGAACTCCTGCGATCAGTCTGCGTCCCGGAGCGTTTCCAGGGTGCGGTGATGGTTGGTGTATATGCAGATATCGGCGGCGATATCCAGGCCACGTTCTACGATATCGGTTGCACCGAGTTCGGTATTTTCCAGCAGGGCCCGGGCGGCGGCTTGTGCGAAGGGGCCGCCGGAGCCAATGGCAATCAGGCTGTTTTCCGGTTCGATAACGTCGCCATTGCCGGTAATGATCAGTGAGGTGGTTTTGTCCGCAACGGCCAATAGGGCCTCCAGTCGCCGCAGGGCTCGGTCCGTTCGCCATTCTTTGGCGAGTTCCACCGCGGCTCGGGTGAGATTGCCCTGATGTTTTTCCAGTTGTGCCTCGAAGCGTTCAAACAGGGTAAAGGCGTCGGCAGTGCCGCCGGCGAATCCGGCGAGAACCTTGCCGTTATAAAGTCGCCGAACTTTGCGGGCATTGCCTTTCATAATGGTGTTGCCGAGCGACACCTGACCGTCGCCACCCATGGCAACTTCGTCATCACGGCGAACCGAAAGAATGGTAGTCATTTCATCTCCATTGGACCGAGGCTGCGAATTGGCTGTTGGGGGCCCGGATTGAGGGGCGGGAGGCACGGCGTTCTCTGGCGGAACCGCCGACTAACAGCACGTTGCATTACTTTCGGTCATATGGAGTCGTGGGATAACGATTTCAAGGCCGGCGCCGATACAGGGAAAAGCTTTCCCCGGGTCCGGCCTCTTCGGCCTATTTTCCGGCGGGGATCTTGCGGATCAGCGGTGCAATGTTGATGGCGACGAGCTTATCCACGGCGCTGTTCATCTTGCTGCGTGAAGCGAAGGGCCCGATCTGCACCCGGTACCAGATGTCGTTATTGGGCAGGGTGATTTTCTTGACGTCGGCACGCAGGCCCTGGAACGCAATGCGCGCCCGCTGTTGCTCGGCGTCTGCCGCGTGATGGAAAGAGCCGGTCTGTATGTAGTACTGGTAGTTCTTGTCGTCGATCGCCGGGCCCGGGTTATAGGCTTTAACCTTGGGCGTTACGACCTTCGACTCCGGCAGCATGTCATAAAAATGAAAGTGCTGTGCCGGTTTGCCGGCTCCCGCAGAATCCGTCTTCGAGGGCGTCGATGTGGTCGCGGGCTGGTGTGTGACCGCAGGGGCTTTCCGGACGGGCGGATTGACCGGCGGAATGCTGTGCAGATAGACCAGCAGGCCGGCAAAGCCGCTCACGAGACCGATAGGTAGAAGCCAGCGCCAACGAAAGGTCATCTTGGGCGGCGGACTGCTTTTGGTTTTTGTTCCGGAGCTACCACTACGGCGGCCGCCTGACTTCTTTGCGTAATCCCGACTCAACGGCAATTGCTCCCGTAATACACTGGTTGATGCCCCTTGCCGCGACAGCGTCGCTTACATCTCACTTGGCGTGCTGACTCCCAGCAGCGTCAGGCCGTTTTTCAGTACCTGGCGCACGGCGTAACTCAGTGCGATCCGGGCATCACGAATCGCCGATTCCTCCACCAGCACCTTATGGGCGTTGTAGTAGGTGTGGAACTGTCCCGCCAGCTCGCGCAGGTAGTGCGTCAACTGATGCGGCTCCAACTGGCTGGCCGATTGCGCAAGCACTTCCGGATATCTCGCCAGCAAACCTGCCAGGTCGCGCTCTTCATCCAGGTTGAGTGCGTCTACTGCGCCGATCAGTTGTTCTGTGGACACGACATCTCCAGCCTCTTCCAGTTTACGCTGGATACTGCAGATCCGGGCGTGCGCGTACTGAATATAGTAGACGGGATTATCCTTGCTTTCGGATTTCGCCAGATCCAGGTCGAAGTCCATGTGCTGTTCGGCCTTGCGCGTCACATAGAAGAAACGAGCGGCATCATTGCCGACTTCCTCACGCAACTCCCGTAGCGTCACGAAGGAGCCGCTACGCGTGGACATCTGGACGCGCTCTCCGCCGCGATAGAGGATCGCAAACTGCACCAGGCGCACATCGAGCCGGTCGGGGTCGATGCCCATCGCCTGCAGTGCAGCTTTCACCCGGGGAATGTAGCCATGGTGATCGGCGCCCCAGATGTTGATGACGCGATCGAAGCCGCGTTCGAATTTATTGCGGTGGTAGGCTATGTCCGAGGCGAAATAGGTGGTTTCGCCGTTATCGCGACGTACGACGCGGTCCTTGTCGTCGCCGAAATCCGTGGAACGGAACCAGAGGGCGCCTTCCTTTTCGTAGAGGCAGCCTTTGTCCTGCAGCAACTGGATGGCTGCATCGACATCGTTTTCCAGCGTGCGCTCGGAAAACCATTCCTGATAATGCACACCGAAGCCCGCAAGATCGTCCCGGATGTCGTCGAGAATGGCATTCAGGCCCAAGTCGAAGACAAGGCGGTAGTCATCCGCACCGAGCAGCTTTTTGCAGCGCTCGATCAGGGCATCGATATGGGTTTCCTTATCGCCCCCCTGTGGGGCGTCGGCCGGAATGTCGGTGAATACTGTCTCTGCCGAATGCCGTAAACGGTTGCCGGCATCCTGTTGGAGCTGGCGCGCGATGTCCAGAACGTATTCGCCCTTGTAACCATTGCTGGGGAAGGTGAAACGCTCTCCCTCCAGCTCCAGATAGCGCAACCAGACACTTGCGGCGAGAATGTTCATCTGGCGGCCGGCGTCGTTGACGTAGTATTCGCGCTGTACGTCGTAACCGATGGCAGCCAGCAGGTCCGCTACCGTAGCGCCGTAGGCTGCTCCGCGGCCGTGTCCCACGTGCAGCGGCCCTGTGGGGTTGGCGGAAACGAATTCCACCTGGATATGCTGTCCGCCGCCAATGTTGCTTTTCCCGAAAGCGTCGCCTTTTTGCAGGATGTCGCCGATCACACTGAAACTGCTGGCATCGCTGATAAAGAAATTGATAAAGCCAGGGCCTGCAATCTCCACCTGTGTCACCGCCTTATCCGCCGGCAAGCGATCAACGATCAGCTGCGCAAGCTCGCGAGGATTGCGTCGGGCCGCCTTGGCAGACACCAGCGCAATATTGGTGGCGAAGTCGCCGTGCGCTTTATCCTTGGTATTGTCGATGGCAGGCGTTGCCGCGAGATCCTCGGGCAGAATGCCTTCAGATTTCAGGGCGTTGAGAGCGTGCTCCAGGAGCTGGCTGATTTTATCTTTCATACGGGCGGATAGACTCGATGCCGGCAGGCGGTCGGAAAGTTGAAAATCGGATGTAACGAACCGCGTATTATCCCCAAAGGAGCAGGCAGACTCAATGAAGATGCATGCTGTTGCCCGTCAAATGTCGTTGGCGTCCCGGCGAAGGGCATTGGCCGATGGGGATATCCCGCTATCAGCCGGTTTCGACGGGGTCCACATCCACTTGCCAGCGAAGGTGGCGGGGGAGCTTCTGTCGCTCCAGCCACAGGCAAGCGTTCTGCAGTTGGGTATGCAATGGTTTGCGGGTGGCGGCCTGGAAGATCAGTTGTGCCCGGTAACGGCCAGCCTTGCGAGCCATCACGGAGGGTAGCGGGCCGAGAACCTGAATGTCGTCGCCGCTGGCCAGCACGTGCTGGCTCAAAGCATCCAATAGTCCGACGCTTTGTGCCATGTCGACGGCTTCCGCCCGGATGATGGCCATGAAGCTTGCTGGCGGCAGCTCGGCTTCCGTGCGTTCATCCAGCAGCAGACGGGCGAGGCCGAGATAGTCGTTATCGGCGAGACCTTGCAATAACGGGTGTTCTCCGTGGCAGGTCTGGATCAGGACATGTCCTTCCTTTTTGCCGCGGCCGGCACGGCCACTGACCTGGGTCAGTGTCTGCAGAAGCTGTTCCGGGGCGCGAAAGTCGACACTAAAGAGGCCGCCGTCCGCATTGACGACGGCAACCAACGTGACATTCGGGAAGTCGTGACCCTTGGCCAGCATTTGGGTGCCGACCAGAATGCAGGGTGTGCCCTGATGCACGTTTTCCAGAATCTGCTCCATGCTGCCCTTGCGGCGGGTGCTATCGCGATCGACACGAAGGACCGGGGTGTTGGGGAAGTGCTGCTGCAGCACTTCCTCCGTCCGTTCCGTGCCCTCGCCAACCGGTGACAGCTTACCGCTTTTGCATTTCGGGCATTGGGGTGTCGCGCGCATGCGGAAGTCGCAATGATGACAATGCAGCAATTGGTCCTGCCGGTGCAGCGCCAGGCGGCTGTCGCAGTGTGGACACTCCATGATATGCCCACAGTCGAAGCACATCATCACCGGTGCAAAACCTCGGCGGTTGATAAAGATGAGGACCTGGTCGCCAGCTTCGACGCGTTGCCCGATTTCGTCGATTAACGGTCGCGAGAGTCCGCCGTCGAGTGGCCGGCTGCGAATATCCAGAATCCGAATTTTGGGGGGCTTCGCCGACGCCGCCCGCTGTTCCAGTTTCAGCATCTGGTAACGTCCGAGTCGAACGTTGTGCAGCGATTCCAGCGAAGGTGTCGCGGTGCCAAGGATGACCGGGCAGGATGACACTTGGCCACGGTAAACGGCGAGATCGCGGCCGGAGTAGCGGAAGCCCTCGTTCTGTTTGTAAGAGCTGTCGTGCTCCTCATCGACAATCAGGGTCTTAAGCTTTCGGAAGGGCAGCAGAATGGCTGATCGGGTTCCGACGACGATCAACGGCTCGCCTCGCTGCACTCTCAGCCAGGCCCTGGTGCGCTCGGTGTCGTTCAGGGCTGAGTGCCATACAATGATGCGCTCACCAAAATGGCGGCGGAAACGGTTCACAGTCTGCGGTGTCAGGTTGATTTCCGGCACCATGACCAGCGCCTGGCTGGTATCGTCGAGCCAGTTGTTCAGGTAATGAAGATAGACTTCGGTTTTTCCGCTGCCCGTCACACCGTAGACCAGGGTGGTACTAAACCCGTCGTCGGGCGGGGGGAGCGCTTCCAGTACCTGTTGTTGTCCCGGGTTCAATGCGACGAGGGGCTCACCGGTTGTGGTAATGGTTTTAGGCTCGACGGGGCGGTTGAATGCCAGCCCCCGGTCTGCGAGCGCCTTCAGCAGTGTCTGGTTGAATCCTGCAGCGTCTATGGTTGTTTTGTCTGCGCCCTGGGGCTGTGCGCCCAGCCAGTCGAGTAAGGCTCTCTGTCGATGCGCCCTGGCGGGGATGTCTGGTGCCTCGGCCGTGTTGGCGAACCAGCGCTCGGGCTGCGGCAGTTCGGCGGCTCTCGCTGTCCTGAGTTGGGGGGGGAGGGCCGCGAACAGGCACTCTCCTGGCGGATGCTGGTAATAGCGTGCTGCCCAACTGAGAAGATCGAGGAGGTCTTGTGGAATCAGTGCATCCTCGTCGAGCACTTCGTCGATGGGTTTGAGCTTGAACTCTGTCGGTGCTTCCGCGCATCGTGAGACGACGATGCCGGTGAGGTAATGGTGCCCGAAAGGCACGCGCACCCGCTGTCCTGGCGTTACGTTCATGCCTTCGGGAATGCTGTAATCAAACAGGCGGCGTAGTGGTCGCGCAAGTGCGACGCGCACGGCGTTGACTGACAACGTCTCGGGAGTCTTGCTGGACATAGGCCTCGCTACCGCCGCTTGCGAATCGGACAGGATCTGATAATATGCGCCGTCTGATTGCGGCGGTGCATGATTTTGCATGCCTTCGGCGCGTGATTCAAATGCGGTGCCTGACATTGGCCGCCTGTCCATGTTGGAACAGGGGAGTGCTCAGGTGGCGGCATTATTGGAGGTTCGTGATGAAAGAAGGTATCCATCCAAAATATGAAGAGATTGCTGCAACCTGCAGTTGCGGTAATGTCATCAAAACCCGTTCCACCATTTGTAAGGATATCCAGCTGGATGTCTGTTCCGCCTGCCACCCGTTCTATACCGGCAAGCAGAAAGTAATGGATGCGGGCGGTCGTATCGACCGTTTCAACAAGCGCTTCGGCGGACGCATTGCTGGCGGTCGCAAAGAAGACTGAGCCTGACAGAGATATTCTGCGGTTCAAGAAAAGGCGTCGTATTACGGCGCCTTTTTTCGTTTTGGGAATATGGCCTGTGAAATCTGTTCTAAAAGGCTTATGAAACAGGTCACTGCTTTTGTGTACCGGCCTTGTGCAGTCGTCGCCAAACGCGCCATAATGTCGCGCCCTTGGCAGGCCCGAAGGGCATTTCCCCGGGTTTTTCGCGAGGGCTGGAGGTCGACCGTTGCGGTAAAGGTCGACGTGGAGTTCAATAGGGCTAGCTGCCCCCTGAAACTCCCTTCCATCAAACTGAAAAAACGGATGCATGGCAATGTCTCAAGATCTGAAAGCAGCGGCACTTGAATACCATGCCAAGCCGCGGCCCGGTAAACTGAGCGTAGAAATCACCAAGCCCACTCAGAACGCCCGTGACTTGGCGCTGGCCTACAGCCCTGGTGTTGCGGAGCCTGTGCGTGAAATTGCAAAGGATCCGGAAAATGCCTACCGGTATACCGGTAAGGGTAATCTGGTTGCGGTGATTTCCAATGGCTCGGCCATTCTGGGGCTTGGTAATCTGGGGGCGTTGGCCAGCAAGCCGGTGATGGAAGGTAAGGGTGTTCTCTTCAAGCGGTTTGCCGGTATCGATGTTTTCGATATTGAGGTCGATACAGAAAATCCCAAGGATTTTATCGATACGGTCGCGCGTATCGCCGATACCTTCGGTGGTATCAACCTTGAGGATATCAAGGCGCCAGAGTGCTTTGAGATTGAGAAGGCGCTGATCGAGCAGTGCAGCATCCCGGTATTTCACGACGACCAGCATGGCACAGCCATTGTGACGGCGGCCGGTATGCTGAATGCCTTGGAATTGCAGGGTAAGACCCTGGAAACGGCCCGTGTAGTCTGTTTGGGCGCGGGGGCGGCGGCGACGGCTTGCATGAAGTTGCTGCTTGCCTGTGGTGCCAAGTCGGAAAATATTCTGATGGTCGACCGGAAGGGCGTCATTCACGCTGGACGGACCGATCTCAATGAGTATAAAGCACAGTTTGCCAACGAGACAGATTGCCGGACGTTGGCCGATGCCTGTAATGGCGCCGATGTCTTCGTCGGTCTTTCCGGCGCAGATCTGCTCAAGGCTGAAATGCTGGCCAGCATGGCGGAGAACCCCATTGTGTTTGCCTGCTCCAACCCGGATCCGGAAATCCGGCCGGAGTTGGCGTTGGCGACGCGTAACGACCTGATTATGGCGACAGGCCGTTCGGACTATCCGAACCAGGTTAACAACGTTCTGGGCTTCCCCTTTATCTTCCGGGGAGCGCTGGATGTGCGTGCTACGGAAATCAATGAGGAGATGAAGGTTGCCGCTGTCCAGGCGCTGCGCGATCTGGCCAAGCAACCGGTGCCGAAGGCTATCTGTGAAGCTTACGGCGTCGACCATCTGGAGTTTGGGCGAGACTACATCATTCCCAAGCCGCTGGATGCCCGCCTGATGGAGTTCGTTGCCTCGGCGGTGGCGAAGGCTGCCGTGGATTCCGGTGTTGCCCGATTCCCTTATCCTGAACACTACCCGCTGAAATCGGTCGACGATATCCGCTGGTAAGCCTGCTGCCTGGCTCCAGTCCGGCGGCTGCGTCGGGCTGGATGGCTCCAGCTTCTTCCTAAATCCTCTCTCTGTTGCCTTGGTGCCTCTTGCGTGTGACCAATAACCTGGTCAGGCCGGGATGTGCTTTTGAACCGGGTGCGCTGGTCGGTCGGCGAGCGTTTCACCTGACCTGACCTGACCTGACCTGACCTGATCTGACCTGACCTGACCTGAGCATGAGGCTGTCGCTGTAGCCGATGGTCGTGCAAGGCGAGTGGCGGGTTGCGCCAGCCTCGCCTTGCGGCTTATCAGAAGAGCTGCTGTGGAAGAACCTTGCCGCCCCCATTGGTACTGTTGTTGGGTTGGTTCGCGCTTTCCGCCGCTGCTGATTCTTCCGGTGGCACATTATTCTGGCGGAAGAGTTCAAACATGGCGTTTTTGTCGCCAGGGGGCGCTCGTTTGCCGGTTTCCGGATCAATGCGGACGGTGACAATGCCCGGCGGCTCAGGCATAACGGCCGGCGGGCTTCCTTTCAGGGCCGACTTCATGAATTCCATCCAGACGGGCAATGCTGCAACAGCCCCGTATTCTCCGCGTCCAAGCGGTGCAGGTTGGTCAAAACCTACCCAGACGGAGGCGCTCAGATTGTAATTGAAACCGGAGAACCAGGCGTCTCGCTGATCGTTGGTGGTGCCGGTTTTGCCGGCAATATCCGTGCGATTCAGTGCCAGTGCGCGTCTTCCTGTGCCCTTGGTGATGACGTCATGCAGTATGGAATGCATGATGTAGACCGCTCTGGCGTCTGCCACCCGCGGCGCGATGGTCACTGTTTGGTCGCCTGCATGCTGGGCCTTGAGATCATCGCAATTCGTGTCACAAAGCACGACTTTGGGAGCTTGATAGACTTCCTTTCCAGACCCGTCCGTGATCGATTGGATGAGGTAGGGCTGGATGCTGTAGCCGCCATTGGCAATGACCGCAAACCCGCGGGCGATGTCCATCGGGGTCAGTGTGCCGCTCCCCAGGGCCAGGGTCAGGTTGTCCGGCAGCGTGCTGGTGTCCAGGCCCAGGTGTTTGACATAGCTGAGTACCTTGTCGATACCAATGTCGCGCAGCAGGCGGATGGAAACCAGGTTGCGCGACTGGTATAGCGCCTGGCGAAGGCGTGTCGGGCCATTAAAGTGCCCTCCGGCATTTTCCGGGCGCCACTCTGTTTCCAGCTGGCTGTCGTTGAAGACGATAGGGGCGTCATTGATGATCGTGGCAGCAGAGTCACCGTTTTCCAGTGCCGCCAAGTATAGGAAGGGCTTGAAGTTGGAGCCGGGCTGCCGTTTGGCCAGGAGGGCCCGGTTATATTTGCTGTCGCTAAAGCTGAAGCCACCTTCCAGTGCTTCTATTGCGCCGGTGTGTGGATCCAGTGCGACCAGTGCGCCTTCCACTTTGGGAACCTGTGCCAGGTCAACGGTGAGTGATGCGGCGGGCGGTGCCACACTGCCGCCGTCCGTTGCTGAGGTGTCGTTGGCTGCCTGGCCGTCGCTTGTCGGCTGTGCGAGTGTGACATAAACGACATCGCCGTCCTGAAGGATGTCAGACGGTTTCTTGGGCTCGGGGCCGCGGCGGTCCTGATCAATGTAACGGCGGGCCCATTGCATACTGGATAGCGGCATGGTGGCCAGCCCGTGATCCTTGACCAGCACTGTGGCCGCTTGGTCCGTCATACTGAGGACGACCGCGGGCGTCAGGTTCGCAATGGTGTTCAGCCCATTCAGCCGGTCCTGCAGCTTGGCTTGATCCGGCGTCTGTCCGATATCCCAGTGGGCAGCGGGGCCGAGATAACCGTGGCGCTTGGTATAGGCTTCCAGGCCGTCGTGGATGGCCTGGTTGGCGGCCTCTTGACGGGCGCTGTTGACGGTCAGTTTCACCTGGTAACCGTCGGTGTAGGCAGCGTCTCCGAATTTGGAAACCACATCCGCCCGGGCCATCTCCGCCACGTAGGGCGCGTGCAGTTGCGAGCGTGGGCCGTGATAGGACGCCGTGAGTGGCGTCATGACCGCGCTGTTCAGCTGTTCCTCCGTAATGTAGCCCAGCTTGTGCATGCGTTGCAGGATCCAGTTCCGGCGAACCATGGCGCGTTGTGCGTCGGCCAGAGGGTTATAGGCGGAAGGCGCCTTGGGGAGGCCGGCCAGCATGGCCATTTGGGGTAGCGTCAGGTGTTTGTCGGTTTGGCCGTAGTAAACCTGAGCGGCGGCTTCGATGCCGTAGGCCCGATTGCCGAGATAAATCTTATTGAGATAGAGCTCCAGGATCTGGCTTTTTGTGAGTTCGTTCTCAATCTGAATAGCCAGCAGTATCTGCTTGAATTTACGAATGAACGTTTGTTCTCGTGACAAAAAGTAGTTTTTTGCAACCTGCATGGTGATCGTGCTGCCGCCGGATTGGATCGAGCCGGTGGTTGCCAATTCGACTGCAGCCCGCATCAGGCCTTTCGGGTCGACCCCATGATGCTGGTAAAAACGACTGTCCTCAGCGGCCAGAAAGGCGTCGATCTGAAGTTGGGGCACCTGATCGATTGTGATGGGTGTCCTTCTCTTTTCGCCGAATTCTGCTATTAGTTTGTTGTCGCTGGAATAGATGCGTAGCGGGATCTGAAGTTTTACATCGCGCAAATCGCCGACTGGAGGCAGTCCTGGTTGCAGGAAGAGATAGAAGCTGGAGAGGATGAGTCCGGTCCCGCAAATACCTGCCAGGAACCACCAGAAAACGACTTTTGAAATACGTAACATACGAGACATTTTTTCTGACAACCTTTGGATATAGGTCTATCATTTCAGAAACTGCTTTAGAAAGGGTGAGTTATTTACGCCCTTTCGTTGCCTTAACGCAAAGCGAGTTAGGCAGTTTAGTCGGATTACGCGACAAATTCTCTTAACAAAGTAAAAGAAACCGGGTGCATGTAACCAGGATAGGGTGAACTCGTGTTCGGATTGTTCTCTAAGAAGGCTACTGCCGTTCTGGGCGTCGATATCAGCTCCAGCTCCGTCAAACTGTTGGAGTTGTCGAAGCAGGGGGATCGATTTCGGGTCGAAAGCTATGCTGTCGAGCCGATTCCGTCCAATGCTGTGGTCGAAAAGAATATCACTGACGTTGAAGCCGTGGGTGATGTTATCAAACGCGTCGTCGGCAAGTCCAAGACTGGACTCAAGCTGGCTGCGGTCGCGGTTTCCGGCTCTGCGGTCATCACCAAGGTGATCCAGATGAATGGAGGGCTGAATGGGTTCGAGATGGAGGATCAGATCAGTCTCGAAGCGGATCAATATATTCCCTACCCACTCGACGAAGTCGCTATCGATTTCGAGGTCATAGGGCCTTCCGAAAGCAATCCTGATCAGGTCGACGTTCTGTTGGCCGCCTGTCGTAAGGAAAATGTGGATATCCGTGAGGATGCGCTGCAGATCGGCGGGCTGACGGCGAAAATCGTCGATGTTGAGGCCTATGCGATGGAGCGGGCTTTCGCCATGATCGAGCCGCAGCTCGAAAACGATGGCGAAGAGCAGGTCGTGGCTGTCGTCGATGTGGGCGCCACCATGACGACGCTGAGCGTTCTTGTCGATGGCAAGACAATATATACCCGTGAGCAGCTGTTCGGTGGAAAGCAGCTGACGGAGGAAATACAGCGGCGCTATGGCCTTTCATTGGAAGAGGCCGGGCTGGCCAAGAAGCAGGGTGGGCTGCCGGACGATTACGAGAACGAGGTTTTGTCGCCGTTCCGTGAAGCTGTTGTCCAGCAGGTTGCGCGCGCTTTGCAATTCTTCTTCGGTGCGGCTCAGTACAATACCGTGGATTACGTCATCCTAGCGGGTGGGACAGCGTCGATACCGCACCTGGCGGATATGGTTCAGGACAAGGTGGGCACGCCTACACTCATTGCCAATCCTTTTGCCGATATGGCTGTCGGGTCCAGAGTTAATGCCTCTGCGTTGAGTAATGATGCCCCTTCTCTGATGATTGCCTGCGGTCTGGCTATGAGGAGTTTTGACTGATGGCACGGATAAACCTCAGACCCTGGCGTGAGGAGCTTCGCGCCGAGCGGCAGAAGCAGTTTGTCGTGATGCTCGTTGGCGCCGTGATCATCGGTGCCGGCCTGGCGTTCCTCTGGAATGCACATATGGATAGCCAGATCTCCTACCAAAATAGCCGCAATGCCTACTTGCAGAACGCGACAAAGCAGCTGGACAAGAAAATCCGTGAAATAGAAGACCTCAAGAAAAAGCGTGAGGAGTTGCTGGCTCGAATGAAGGTCATTCAGGATCTTCAGGGTAAGCGCGCCATCATCGTGCATGTGTTCGATGAGCTGGTTCGGACATTGCCCGACGGGGTCTATTACACGGATCTGAGCAAGAAAGGAAACACACTGTCGATTACGGGTATGGCGGAGTCGAATAGCCGTATTTCCCAGCTGATGCGAAATTTTGAAAAGTCCGAGTGGTTCACAGATCCCAATCTTTCCAATGTTTCCGCAGCAGACAGCCGCAAGGCGGGCTACAGTGAATTTCATATGACAGTGATGCAGAAGGCCCCGGATGTCGATTTGGAGAAGAAGAAGTGAGCCTGGCAGAGTCATTAGAAAGCATCAAAAACTTTGACATCAATGATCTTGATGTCAACAACGCGGGCATCTGGCCGGCGCCGATCAAAGGCATTGTGTTGCTTATCGTATTCGGCCTTGTCTTTGGCGGTGGCTACTGGTTCTTCGTCAAGGACCAATACAGTCGACTGGCTATGGTTCAGGCCAAGGAACAGACGCTGAAAAAGGATTACGAGTCCAAGGCGTACCGGGTCGCGAATCTCGCTGTTTATCGCCAGCAGATGAAGGAGATGGAGCAGACCTTTGGGGCCTTGGTGCGTCAGCTGCCGAGCGATACCGAAGTGCCCGGGTTGCTTGAGGACATCACCAATACGGCGCTTGGCAGCGGCTTGAGTCTCAAGCAGGTCAAGCTGCAACCGGTGATCAAGAAGGACTTTTATGCGGAGTTGCCGATAAATATCGACGTTACAGGCACTTACCATGAACTGGGTTCTTTTGTCAGCGGTGTCGCAGGGTTGCCGCGTATCGTCACGTTGCACGACTTCACGATCAAGCCGGCCAATGGGAAGGAGAATGGGCTGACCATGCAGATCCTTGCCAAGACCTACCGGTATAACAAGAAGTCGGGAGGTTGAGCGCATGAATTTTCGGAATGCAGCTAGGCTTCTGGGAATGATGGCGGCGCTGCTGTTATTGACGGCCTGTTCGAAGAATCAGGGCTATGGGGATCTCGACAAATTCATGGCGCAGGCCCGTTCGGCTCCGCGCGGTCATGTCGAGCCGCTGCCCCAATTTAAGGCTTATGAGGCGTTCACCTACAGTGAGGCTGGTAAGCGCTCACCGTTTGAGCCGCCTGTCGATGCCAAGCTGGCTATGCTGCAGAAGGAGAACACCAGCTCCATCAAGCCGGATTTCAACCGGCCGAAGGAAGTGCTGGAAAATTTCGATCTCAACAAGCTGAAGATGGTTGGCACGTTGCACAAGGCTGGCAGCAAGACGCTTTGGGCGCTGGTTTCGGATGGGCAGGGTGGTATTCACCGAGTGCGAGTCGGTAACCATATGGGTAAGAACTATGGCCGTATCGTCAGCATCACGGACACACAGATACAGTTGGTGGAAATCGTCCCTGATGGTCACGGCGGCTGGGTGCAAAGACCCAGAACCCTTTCGTTGAATGAAGGATGACCTGGGGCGCTGTCATGAATACTCGTAAAAACATTGAACAAAAACGCTTGGGGTTGAGGCTAACGATGTTCAGGAAACTCAAGAGTTGGACGGCGGTAACCGCCCTGGCGATGGTGGCCAACCTGGCCTGGGGCGTTACCCTCAAGGACGCAAACTTTTCGTCGTTGCCGGGTGACCGGACGCTGGTGACATTGACATTCAGCGGACCGCCTCCCCAGCCTACCGGCTATACCATCCAGCAACCGGCGCGAATCGCGCTGGATCTTAAAGGCGTGGATGCGGCGCTGAAGTCTCGCTACCTGAGTCTCGGCGGTGGCAATGCGCAGAGTCTGACGGTGGTCGATGCGAAAGACCGTACACGGCTGATTTTCAACCTGGTGCAACTGGTGCCCTACAGTGCCAAGGTGGATGGCGATCAGTTGAAGGTCGTCATCGGTGGGCAGCAGGGTGCTGCCATGGTGGCGTCCGCCGACTCCGCCACGCCGGTTTCGAACAGTGATTCGGCTGCTGCGGCTGAGCCCAGCGTGACCAATGTGGACTTCCATCGCGGAGATCATGGTCAGGGGCAGGTCGTGGTGACCTTCTCAAACCCGAAAGTCGACGTGGATATGTCGGAAAAAGGTGGAAAGATCATCCTGCGTGCGCACGGTGTGACGTTGCCGCAAAAGCTGCGTCGTCAGCTGGACGTTACTGACTTCGCCACGCCCGTCAAACGAATCGACAGCTACACCGAAGACAACACCACGGTTATCAGTATCAAGCCGGAGGGGACTTACGACTATCTGGCTTACCAGACCAATAATCAGTTTACGGTCAGTGTCGAGAAGCTGACCCAGCAGGAAGCGGACAAGCGTCAGAAAGAGAAATTCCCCTATACGGGTGAGAAACTGTCGCTGAACTTCCAGGATATCGAAGTCCGTTCCGTACTCCAGTTGATTGCGGACTTTACAGGCCTGAATCTGGTGGCGAGCGATACGGTTAAAGGAAATATCACCCTGCGTCTGCAGAATGTGCCCTGGGACCAGGCGCTGGACCTGATCCTCAAGACCAAGGGGCTGGCGAAGCGTCAGGTGGGTAACGTGCTGTTGGTCGCGCCTGCTGCGGAATTGGCGGCACAGGAGAAGCTGGAGGCTCAGGCCAATCAGCAGATCTCTGAATTGGCGCCGCTGCACCTGGATATTATCCAGATCAACTATGCGAAGGCGGCTGACATCGTCAAACTGCTCAAGCAAGACAAGGACCTGATCTCTTCCCGCGGATTCATCTCCTCCGATTCCCGCACCAATACCATCAGCGTGCGGGAAACGACGGACAAGCTCGAGCAGATTCGCCGCCTGGTGACGACCTGGGACGTTCCGGTTCGACAAGTCCTGATCGAAGCGCGGATTGTGCGGGCTCAAACCACGGTATCCTCGGATCTGGGGGTTCGTTGGGGCGCTCAATATGTGGGTGATTCCAACAACAACTTTGTGGTCGGTAACAGTTCCAGCAACCTGGGGACTCTGCAGTCCAGCGGCACGGGCTTCAATAACTCCGGCATGATGGTTGACCTTGGCGTGACCAAGAGCAGCACCAGCTCTATCGCATTCGGTTACCTGAAGAGCGACTACCTGATCGATCTCGAACTGTCCGCTCTGGAAAGTGACGGCAAGGCGGAAATCGTGGCTCAGCCGAAGGTGGTAACGGCAGACCGTCAGCAGGCGAAGATTCAGTCCGGTACCGAGATTCCTTATCAGGAGGCCTCGTCCAGTGGCGCGACTTCGGTATCCTTCAAGGATGCGGTCCTTTCACTTGATGTGACTCCGCAGATCACGCCTGATGACAAGATCATCATGGATCTGGAAGTGCATCAGGATTCCGAGGGGCAGGTGGTGAACAATGTTCCTGCGATCGATACCAATTCGGTAAAAACGCAGGTGTTGGTCAACAATGGCGAAACCATTGTTCTCGGCGGGATCTTCCAGTCCCAGCAGACTACAACAATCACCAAGACGCCGTTCCTGGGTGACATTCCCTACCTGGGCCGGCTGTTCCGCCAGACCAGTAAGAGTAATCAGCGTAGCGAGTTGCTGGTGTTCATCACGCCTAAAATCGTGAAGAGCGACCTTACTCAGTAAGCAAGGCGGCTACTCTGCGCTGCAATCCAAAGCCCCGAAGGTTCTCCTTCGGGGCTTTTTCGTTTCATCTCCCAGTAATGGTTTTACCGGCTTATGCACTCCGCTGCCCTGTGCTATCCTCTGCGGCCAGTCCAATTGGTAGCGCATGATGATGGAACTGCCTCAGCGTGTTGTGCTGGTGGGGCCGATGGGTGCCGGGAAGAGCACAATCGGGCGCCTGCTGGCCCGAGAGCTCGGATATACCTTTATTGATTCCGATCGCCTGATCGAAGAGCGGTGTGGGGCTAATATTCCCTGGATTTTCGATGTTGAGGGGGAGGAAGGCTTTCGCAATCGCGAAACCCATATTCTGGAAGAGTTGTGTCAGCTCGATCATGTTGTTATCGCTACGGGCGGAGGCGCAGTGATGCGGGAGCAGAACCGCGAACTCCTGAGTCGCAATGCCATGGTGATCTACCTGAAGACCTCCATTTCCCAGCAATACGAACGTACCCGTCGAGACCGCAATCGGCCGCTGCTCCAGCGTGATGACCCGTTGGCCGTCCTGACAGACCTTTTTGAGCGCAGGGATCCTCTGTATCACTCTCTTGCCAATCTGGTGATGATGACTGATCGCAAAAGTCCTCGGCTGGTCGTTCGTCAGGTGATTAACCGGTTGAAACCGAGGACGCCAAGGCATTACCGGAAAGCCAGAAAAGAGGGGCGGCATCATGCCTGAAATTGTTAAGCGTCTGGATTTGGATCTTGGTGAACGCAGTTACCCTATCGTGATTGGTCAGGGCCTGCTGGGGCACTTTGACCTGACGCCCTGGGTCCGGGGGAATCAGGTCCTCGTTGTGACGAATGAGACTGTCGCGCCACTTTACCTGGAATCTCTGCTGGGGAGTCTGCCGGGCAAGGCGGTTGATTCGGTTGTCCTGCCGGATGGAGAGCGCTACAAGAACTGGCAGACGCTTAACCTGATTTTCGACGGTTTGTTGTCCAATCGGCACACCCGTAAAACGACTTTGGTCGCACTGGGTGGCGGTGTGGTTGGCGATATGACCGGCTTCGCGGCGGCCTGTTATCAGCGGGGCGTCGATTTTATCCAGATTCCGACGACCCTGTTGTCGCAAGTGGATTCCTCGGTGGGCGGTAAGACCGGCATCAACCATTCCCTGGGGAAGAACATGATTGGTGCCTTCCATCAGCCCGGCGTTGTGTTGATCGATACGGACACATTGAAGAGTTTGCCGCCGCGAGAGTTTGCCGCCGGCCTGGCGGAAGTGATCAAGTACGGACTGATTCGTGAGCCTGCCTTCCTGCGCTGGTTGGACGAGCATCTGGACGACGTTGTCGCGCTGGACCCCTTGGCATTGAGTGAAGCGATATACCGGTCCTGTGCCTGTAAGGCGGAAGTTGTCGCCTTGGATGAGCGAGAAGGGGGCTTGCGTGCCATTCTGAACCTCGGTCACACCTTTGGTCACGCTATCGAGACCCATACCGGTTATAGTGAGTGGCTGCATGGTGAGGCTGTTGCTGTCGGTATGCTGATGGCGGCCGATCTTTCCGCACGCCTTGGCTGGTTGTCCGCAGAGGATGTGTCGCGTGTCCAGGCCTTGCTGCAGCGGTCCGCTTTGCCGCTCCTGCCTCCCAAGGGTATGATGCCGGACGATTTCCTGCGGTTGATGGCCGTAGATAAAAAGAATGTGGATGGCCGCCTGCGTCTCGTGCTGATGAGAACGTTAGGACGTGCTGAAATAACTGACGATGTGGCGCAGGTTGTGCTGCGTCAAACGCTGGAATCGTTTTGCTCTCATGAAAGAGGATCGAGTCACAATTAGCGGAACGCTCGCTGAGGATGTTGTCAGCGGGTTAAGTGCCGAAGACGATGTCCGTGGCCGTCTTAGAGAGCAATATGGGTTGGCTCGAGACCCTTTCACTGAAGATTCGGGCTTCTTCTTCACCGGTGCCCGCCGTCAGCATAGTATTGAATCGCTGCGGCACCTGGCCTGTTTCGGTGACATGGTGCTGCTGGTCAGCGGCGCCCGTGGCGCGGGCAAGACGCGGACACTTGCCGAACTTTGCCGGCGAGAGAAAACTCAACTCGATTTCAGGCTTCTTCCCGCCTCCCAGTTAACGTCGATTCGTGAGCTGGCGGCCGCCCTTCTGGCCCAAGCCAATAGTGAACTGCCGCTAGGGCAATCTCCTGAGCTGGTTATCTCCGGTTTTTTTCGGTGGAGTGAGACCGCTGCGCGTAAAGACCGCCGAATGGTTCTTCTGGTGGATGATGCCGAGCGTGTTCCGCCAGAGGTGTTGAAAGTTCTGGTGAGCGCCTTTCGGCGTGCCAGCCGGAGTCAGGCAGCAATCCCTTTGCTGGCCGGCGAGGAATCGCTGGTGCGAACGCTGACGGGCGAAGAGGATGCGGAAGGTTCCCCCTGGCTGCACCAGATCGCCTTAAACCCCCTGAGTCTCGATGATATCGCGGAGTATGTCGATCAGGCGCTTAGCTTTGGGGGCGGGCAGAGGGCAGAGGCTCCCAGTAAGGCTAAGTTGAAACAGATCCTGCAGCAGAGCGAGGGCTCCCTGGGGCGCTTGCGTCGGGTCACCCCGGCCGTGCTCTCTGGATTGAGCCAGGGGACGCCTCCCAGTCCGCCGAAATCGAAAAAGACCCCGGGCGGGTTCGGTCCGGCGCGCTGGTTGGCGCTGGTGGTGTTGCTCATGCTGGTGTCTTATCTTGCCGTGTCATGGTTCTACAAGCCGGATATATCACGTTCCTCGCTTGTCCAGACAACGGTGATTCCTGAGCGCCCCATGGTTCATATGGCGGAGCCTGCGTCACCGCCACAGATGCCTGCTGCTCAGCCGGCTGTGCCATCTCCAGAAACGGGGGCCGCTGTGCCAGGTGACGAAGGCCGGGCTTCGCCGTCTCACCTGCCTGTGGCGCAGGCTCCCGCTTCTTCGTCGCCCGAGAGGGTAGCGGCCTCGCCGGAGTCGTCGTCTTCCGCACCTTCTTCGGGTGAGCCTGCGTCAGAAAACCCCGGGGCGTCCAGCACGGCTGCGATGACGGAGCCGCAGACTGCTCAGGCGGCTCCGCGCCCTGTGACGCCAACGTCAGTGGCGCCTAAGCCGGATGTCTCGGCGGAGCCAAGTGTTTTGCCCCGGCCCGTTCAACCGGTTGCATCGTCCGCGCCGGCGTCGCAGGATCGCCAGCAGGTGGTGCCTACGGTGAAGGCTCCCGCTCCCGAGAAAAAGGCGCTGTCGAGGAACGTTTTCTCGCCGTCGATGCCGTCGAAATTTGTCGCGGTCGATGCACTCAAATCGCGCGGAGCCTATACCATTCAGATGGCGGCGGGGCATAATGAGAGCACAGCCATTGATTTTATACACCAGCATGCGTCAGTATCTTTGGTGTATACTCGCTCGTCCTACAAGGGCAAGCCTTGGTATGTGGTAGTACATGGAACGTATAGGGATTCTCAAGAGGCTCACAAGGCGCTTGATCAGCT
Source organism: Mangrovitalea sediminis (assembly GCF_002514725.1). Classification (GTDB taxonomy): domain Bacteria; phylum Pseudomonadota; class Gammaproteobacteria; order Pseudomonadales; family Oleiphilaceae; genus Mangrovitalea; species Mangrovitalea sediminis. Next base: position 68,503 of record NZ_NTLB01000008.1, on the reverse strand, counting down.
ATCCAAGGCAATTCGAAAGCAGGGACCCTGGGTCCGCCGAACGGCAGGTCTCTAGAGTCCGATGAATTTTCACGGTGCGGCGTGTGCACTGTGGATGCACCGTCAGTGAAGCAGCGCCTGCCAATCGATCTCTGAGTGTCGATGCATCAGGTAAGGTGAAGTTGGCCGCGCTCGTTTGCCGCTCGCCGGTGCATAGCCGTTATCCGGGCCCCACAAAGGGCTGGGCGGCATCCCCCTAATAACCAAAATAGTTCCGCGCCTGTATTCAACTCCGTCAGTGTCTGCTTTCTGGCCGAAAGGCCTTTTCAGTACCCTGGGCGGCAGTGAACGGTGGACCCCAGTCTCTATCAAAACGCTCTGTTGCGGCGCCTTGTATCGCTGCGACGGGCTGCCCGCGCCGGGGCGGGAAGTGCTGGTGGCAGGGAGCGAAAGTTTGCCCGGTTTGAGTGGGTAGGGCTGTGCGTGTAAAATAGCCAGCCCCCAATTTCAGGGTCAGAAGCTGGACGTTCGTGCTTTTTGGCGACAAGTTTCTGATTGGAAAGAGCTTATTGCGAGAGAACGCTTATGATGACTGGTTTGTATCATCCTGAAGAGTTCAGGGACAACTGCGGGTTCGGTCTAATCGCCCATATGCAGGGTGAAGTCAGCCATGAACTGCTGCAAACCGCCATCGAATCGCTGACCTGTATGACACACCGGGGTGGTATCGCGGCAGACGGGAAGACGGGCGATGGTTGTGGTCTGCTGTTGCAGAAACCTGATGCCTTTCTGCGTAAGGTCGGTCGCGAAACCCTGGGCGCCGATCTCGGTGACCTGTATGCCGTTGGCATGGTGTTTCTCAACCAGGACGATGCGCTTGCCGGAATTGCCCGTGATGCCTTGGAAGCCCGTCTTCAGAAGGAAGGGCTAAAGGTCCATGGTTGGCGTGAAGTGCCTACGGATACCAGCTGCCTGGGTCAGATGGCGCTGGACTGTCTGCCACGTATCGAGCAGATCTTCGTCTCCGCCAACGGCAAGGATGAGCGCTCGTTCGCAATCAGCCTGTTTATTGCACGCCGTTTGGCAGAGCAGGACCTGAAGGAGGACAGGGATTTCTATATTTGCAGCCTGTCCCACAAGACGCTGTCCTACAAAGGGCTGATGATGCCTGCGGATTTGACCAGCTTCTATCCGGACCTCGGTGACCCGGATATGAAAACGGCGATCTGCGTGTTCCATCAGCGCTTCTCGACCAACACCATGCCGCGTTGGCCGCTGGCCCAGCCCTTCCGTTTCCTGGCGCACAATGGTGAAATCAACACCATTGAGGCCAACCGTAACTGGGCGGTGGCGCGTGCGTCCAAGTTCAAGTCGCCTGACCTGCCCGATCTGCAGGACATTCAGCCTCTGGTCAACCGGACCGGTTCCGACTCGTCCAGTATGGATAACATGCTGGAGGTATTGCTGGCCGGAGGTGTCGACCTGTTCCGTGCGGCGCGCATGATGGTGCCGCCCGCCTGGCAGAACGTTGACACCATGGACGCCGACCTGCGTGCGTTCTATGAATACAACTCCATGCACATGGAGCCCTGGGATGGCCCTGCCGGCCTCGTTATGTCGGATGGCCGCTATGCGGTTTGTATGCTGGACCGTAATGGCCTGCGTCCGGCGCGCTGGGTCATCAACCGCAATGGCTTTATCACCCTGGCCTCCGAAATCGGCACTTACAGTTACAAGCCCGAAGATGTCGTTGCCAAGGGGCGCGTCGGGCCCGGGCAGATGTTGGCCATCGACACGGAAACGGGCGATGTCATGCATACCCATGACGTTGATCAGCGCCTGAAGACCGCTCAGCCCTACAAACGCTGGTTGCGTGAGAATGCATTGCGTGTCGAGTCCACACTGAACCTGGATACGCCTGACTTCAAACTGATGGATCGCGATGAGCTGCTGATCTATCAGAAAATGTTCATGGTGTCCTTCGAGGAGCGCGACCAGATCCTGCGCCCGCTGGCCGAAAACGGCCAGGAGGCCGTTGGTTCCATGGGCGACGATACGCCGATGGCGGTCCTCTCCAGCCGTGTTCGCCACGTGGCCGATTATTTTCGTGAGAAATTCGCGCAGGTAACCAATCCGCCGATCGACCCGCTGCGTGAAGCCGTTGTCATGTCCCTTGAGACCTGCCTGGGGGCGGAGCGCAACGTTTTCGAAGAGACGCCAGAGCACGCCAACCGGATGATCCTGTCGACGCCGGTGTTGTCGCCAGCCAAGTTCCTCAAGATAGCGAACAATACTCGCCCCGGCTTCGAGGCAATGCGCATCAAGCTCAGCTATCGCCCGGAGTTGGGGTTGAAGCAGGCGGTCGAGTCCGTCTGCGATCAGGCCGAGCAGGCGGTGCGCAGTGGCAAGGTGTTGATTATTCTCAGTGATAGCCAGCTGGTCCGTGGTGAGTTGCCGATCAATGCGCTGATGGCAACCGGCGCGGTTCATCACCGTTTGGTGGAACAGGGACTGCGCTGTGATTCCAATATCATCGTCGAGACCGGCTGGGCCCGGGATCCGCACCACTTCGCCGTACTCTTTGGCTTCGGTGCGACAGCGGTCTATCCGTACCTGTCATATCAGGTTCTCAATGATCTGATCCGTACCGGCGAATTGCTGATGGATCCGATTGAGGCGAAGAACAATTACCGTAAGGGCATCAACAAGGGCCTGCTCAAGATCCTGTCGAAGATGGGTATCTCGACCGTAGCTTCCTATCGCGGTTCCCAGTTGTTCGAGGCGATTGGTCTGGCGGATGAAGTCGTCGACCTGTGTTTCAAGGGCGTCGCCAGCCGTATTCAGGGGGCGGGCTTCTACGATTTCCAGGAAGACCAGGTTCTGCTGGCCGATATGGCCTGGAAGTCGCGCAAGCCCATTTTGCAGGGTGGTTTGCTCAAATACATCCATGGTGGCGAGTACCATGCCTTCAACCCTGATGTTGTCGGCAAGCTGCAGGCGGCTGTGCAGACCGGTGACTACGGTCGTTACCAGGAGTACGCCGCGCTGGTCAACGAGCGTCCGGTTGCCACCTTGCGGGATCTTCTGGGATTCAGTGACAAGGTCAGCCCGATCGATATCGACGAAGTTGAGCCGGTTGAGGGCCTGTTCACCCGGTTTGACTCAGCGGCGATGTCGTTGGGGGCTCTGTCGCCGGAAGCCCATGAAGCATTGGCGACGGCAATGAACCGTCTGGGTGGGCGCTCCAACTCCGGTGAAGGTGGCGAAGATCCTGCTCGCTACGGCACTGAGCGACGCTCCAAGATCAAACAGGTGGCATCGGGCCGTTTTGGGGTAACCCCGGAATACCTGATGAGCGCCGATGTCATGCAGATCAAGGTGGCTCAGGGCGCCAAACCCGGTGAAGGTGGCCAGCTGCCCGGAGGCAAGGTCAACGAACTGATCGCGCGCCTGCGCTATTCGGTGCCGGGTGTGACGCTGATCTCACCGCCGCCGCATCACGACATCTATTCGATCGAGGATCTGGCGCAGTTGATCTTCGACTTGAAACAGATCAACCCGGAAGCGCTGGTGTCCGTCAAGCTGGTGTCCGAACCGGGTGTCGGTACCATTGCGGCCGGTGTGGCCAAGGCCTATGCGGACCTGATTACGATCTCCGGGTATGACGGCGGGACGGCGGCAAGTCCGCTGACCTCCATCCGCTACGCGGGTTCGCCCTGGGAGCTGGGGTTGAGCGAAGCGCACCAGGCGCTGCGCATCAACGATTTGCGCGGCAAGGTTCGCCTGCAGACCGATGGCGGTCTGAAGACCGGTCTGGACGTGGTCAAGGCGGCGATCCTGGGCGCGGAAAGCTTTGGCTTCGGCACCACGCCGATGGTGGCGCTGGGCTGTAAGTATCTGCGTATCTGTCACCTCAACAACTGCGCCACCGGTGTCGCCACTCAGGACAAAGGGTTGCGTGATGACCATTTCAACGGAACCGTCGAGATGGCCATGAATTTCTTCCGCTTTGTGGCGGCGGAAACCCGCGAATGGATGGCCAAACTGGGTGTCCGTACGCTGGAGGAGCTGGTCGGACGTACGGATCTGCTTGAGGTATTGCCGGGCCAGACCCCGCGTCAGAAACAGTTGGACCTGATGCCGATCCTGCGCAACGATCATATTCCCACGGACAAGCCCCAGACCTGTCAGTTGGAGCGCAACGAGCCCTTTGACAAGGGCAGCCTGGCCGAGAAGATGGTGGCTGATATGCTGGCGGCTGTTGAACAAAAGGCGGGTGGCGAGTGGGCTTATCGAATCACCAACTGCGACCGGTCAATCGGTGCGCGGGTGTCCGGTGAAATTGCCAAGCGCCACGGCAACCAGGGGATGGCGGACCAGCCGATCAAAGTCCGTTTCGAAGGGACTGCGGGTCAGAGTTTCGGTGTCTGGAATGCGGGCGGTCTGCACATGTATCTGGACGGCGATGCCAACGACTACGTCGGCAAAGGGATGACCGGTGGCAAACTGGTGATTCGTCCGCCAAGTGATAGTAGCTTCAAGACCCAGGAAACCGCGATCATCGGTAATACCTGTCTGTACGGTGCAACGGGCGGCAAATTGTTTGCGGCTGGTACGGCAGGTGAGCGGTTCGGTGTGCGTAACTCCGGCGTGCATGCTGTCGTCGAAGGGGCTGGCGACCACTGCTGCGAATATATGACCGGCGGTATCGTTACTGTGCTGGGGCAGACCGGCTACAACTTCGGCGCGGGTATGACGGGCGGATTTGCCTATGTCCTGGATCAGCAGAACAGTTTTGTGGACAAATATAATCACGAACTGGTCGAGATTCACCGTATCTCGAGTGAAGAAATGGAACCCTATCGCAACCATCTGCGCCGCGTCATTGGCGAGCATGTTGCCGAAACGGAAAGCGAGTGGGCGCAGCACATACTCGACAACTTTGATGATTACGTGGGCCGGTTCTGGCTGGTTAAGCCCAAGGCGGCCAACCTGAAGGTCCTGCTGGCAAGCACCCGAGCCCGTCCGGAATAAGGACGGGTTGTGCTGATTGTCGAGCGTGAAGGATTCCAGAGGTGCGATTAATGAAAGAGCGTTTGAATAACGATTTCCAGTTTGTTGAGGTCGGGCGGCACGATCCCGAGAAGGTTTCCGCAGATGAGCGCAAGCGCCAATTCGCAGAAATCTACAAGCCGTTTCGCGAGGAGGAAGCCTCCAGCCAGGCACATCGCTGTCTGGCCTGCGGTAACCCTTATTGCGAATGGAAATGCCCGGTTCACAACTACATTCCGAATTGGTTGAAGCTGATCTCTGAGGGCAACATTCTTGAGGCCGCGGAGCTGTGTCATCAGACCAACTCGTTGCCGGAAGTCTGTGGCCGCGTCTGTCCGCAGGATCGCCTGTGTGAAGGCGCCTGTACCCTGAACGACGGCTTTGGAGCGGTCACCATCGGTTCGGTGGAGAAGTACATCACCGATACCGCTTTTGCCTTGGGCTGGCGTCCGGACGTGTCCCGGGTAGTCTGGACCGACAAGAAAGTTGCCGTGATCGGCGCAGGGCCTGCGGGACTGGGGTGTGCGGATGTTCTGGTGCGTAACGGCGTCAAGGCTGTCGTGTTTGACCGCTATCCGGAAATCGGTGGCTTGCTGACATTCGGGATTCCAGAGTTCAAGCTGGAAAAAGGCGTCATGACACGTCGTCGCGAAATCTTCGAGTACATGGGCGTCGAGTTCCGCCTGAATACGGAAGTCGGCAAGGACGTGCAGATACAGGAACTGCTCGAGGAATACGATGCCGTCTTTATGGGTATGGGAACCTATAACTACATGCGTGGTGGTTTCCCGGGTGAAGAACTGCCGGGTGTCTATGATGCGCTGCCTTACCTGATTTCCAACGTCAACCGACGTCTGGGGTTTGAGCAGGATCCCTCAGACTTCATTAACATGAAGGGCAAGCGCGTTGTGGTTCTGGGTGGTGGCGACACGGCTATGGACTGTAACCGTACAGCCATCCGTCAAATGGCGAGCAGCGTAACCTGCGCCTATCGCCGGGATGAGGACAACATGCCGGGGTCCCGTCGCGAAGTGGCTAACGCCCGCGAGGAGGGAGTCCGGTTCCTGTTCAACCGTCAGCCGATTGCGATTATCGGCGAAGATCAGGTTGAAGGGGTCAAGGTTATTCAGACCCGTCTGGGAGAGCCTGACGAGAAAGGTCGGCAGCGCCCGGAAGTGGTCCCGGGAAGTGAGGAGGTGATCCCGGCGGATGCGGTTCTGGTCGCTTTCGGTTTTCGTCCAAGTCCCGCGTCCTGGTTCTCGGAGTATGGTATCGAAACTGATGGCAGTGGTCGCGTAATGGCGCCTGCTCAGCACAAGTTCCCGTTCCAGACCACCCACGAGAAGATTTTTGCGGGTGGTGATATGGTTCGCGGTTCGGACTTGGTCGTTACGGCTATTGCCGAAGGCCGCTCCGCAGCGGATGGCATTCTGGATTACCTGGACGTCTGATCGCTGCTTCTCCCCAGAAAGCACGGGGCGCCCTGCAAAATGGGCGCTCTGCTGCTCTATCCTGCATAATGTCACCGGCATTCACATCTGTTCGACTTCGTTGAGGGTTCCATGAGCGAATTGAAGAACGACCGTTTCTTGCGGGCGCTACAGCGCTTGCCGGTGGATTGCACGCCAGTCTGGATGATGCGCCAGGCCGGGCGCTATCTGCCCGAATACCGCGAAACGCGTGCCCGGGCCGGGGACTTTCTCAGTCTCTGCAAGAACGCGGATCTCGCCTGTGAGGTCACGTTGCAACCGCTGGAGCGTTACGCGCTGGATGCGGCCATTCTGTTTTCCGATATCCTGACCATACCGGATGCGATGGGCTTGGGGCTCTATTTCGAGCAAGGCGAGGGGCCGCGTTTCCGTAAGCCGGTAAGGACCGCGGCAGACGTTGCAGCTTTGCCCGTTCCCAAGGCTGATGCCGACCTGGATTATGTTATGTCGGCGGTCCGAACCATTCGTCAGGCTTTGAATGGGCGGGTGCCGCTAATCGGTTTCTCCGGCAGCCCCTGGACCCTGGCGACCTATATGGTTGAGGGCGGTTCAAGTAAGGATTTTCGGACCATCAAACGGATGATCTTCGCTGAGCCGGATGTGGCGCATGCATTGCTCGACAAATTGGCGCTCGCGGTTATCGACTATCTCAATGCGCAGATTCGAGCGGGTGCTCAGGCGGTTCAGATCTTCGACACCTGGGGTGGCGTGCTTAGCACCGCGGCATACGAAGCGTTCTCCCTGGCCTACATGCGTAAGATCATTGGCGGCCTGATCCCGGAGCACGAGGGGCGCAAGGTTCCAGTTATCCTCTTCACCAAAAACGGCGGCCAGTGGCTTGAGATGATTGCTGATAGCGGTACCGATGCGGTCGGTCTCGATTGGACCACGGATATCGACAAGGCGCGATCCCGTATCGGTGATCGTGTCGCCCTACAGGGGAATATGGATCCTGCAACCCTGTATGCGCCGGCGTCGCGTATCCGGGCAGAAGTGTCTGACATTTTGCAGCGTTTCGGTTCGGGAAGTGGGCATGTATTCAATTTGGGACATGGAATCGGACAGGATGTCGACCCAGAGGCGCCGCGGATTTTTGTCGATGCGGTGCATGAGCTGAGCGCGCAATACCACACCGCCTGATCTGTGAAGTTGCGGAGATTCTGGGTGTAAGGATCTCCGTGACCACGGTCTCCCCGCAGTCTTGTTTTCCCCGTCCAATCGATCTCTCTTCATGCCTCTGTCGGCACGACTTGCTGTCCCCGTGCATCGCTAAGCCCCTCCCCTAAAAGTTGAGTCTTTAGGCCGGAAATCTGTCTCCGGGCTGTGCTTTGTTTTGGGGCCCGCTGCCGCGGCCTATCGTGAAAACCAGTGCGATCAAAGGCGCCACTTGCCGGGTGGCTTGTTCGCGTGGCGGGTGTTTTTTGTACTTCGTTTTCGTTGGTATGGCAACCTTAATGATTTGACATCTAAATATAATAGTTCAACAATCTTGAACCTGGAGGTTCTGTTAACGGGTTGTATTATTTGATTGCCCGTTTGAAATTCAGACATACGAGGGAAGAATAATGAACGTTATTAATTGCAGATCAAAGCTTATTGCCTCTGCTGTCATCGCGCTCTTGGGCTGTGTATTTGCCGTCAGTGTCAGCGCTGTAACGCTGAAAGAAATCAAGAAACGCGGCTATATCCGTGTGGCGATCGCCAACGAAATTCCCTACGGTTTTATGAATGGTAAGGGGGAAGCCGAAGGTGCCGGTCCCGTGGTTGCTCGCGCCGTTCTGAAAGAAATGGGGATCGACAACGTACAATGGGTTGTGACCCAGTTCGGTTCTCTGATACCGGGGCTCAAGGCCAACCGGTTCGACATGGTCGCGGCCGAAATGGCGATCCGACCGGCACGTTGTAAGCAGGTGATCTACTCAGAACCCAATACCAGTTACGGTGAAGGCCTTCTGGTGCCAGAGGGTAATCCCGGCAATGTTCACTCCTACAGCGATTTCAAGACCGGCGATAAGAAAGTGGCGATCATGGCCGGTGCCGATCAGTTGGATATGCTGCAGAAACTGGGGGTGCCCAGTAGCAACATGGTGACGATCAACAGCAACGCCGATGCCATCTCCACCGTGTCTACCGGTCGTGCGGCTGCCTATGCGGCGACCGGGCTGACGGCCAGCAACCTGGCCAGCAAGAGTGACAAGGTGCAGGTCGCCGAGCCGTTTACCGACCCTGTTATCGATGGCAAGGAAGTGCGTAGTTGGGGGGGGTTCACCTTCAACAAATCTTCAACGGCATTTCGTAACGCGTTCGACAAGAAGTTGGTCGCGTTTAAAAAGACGGCTGCCTGGAAGAAGATCCTGAGTGAGTACGGTTTCCCTCAGGCCGATATCGAAGGGTCCTTTAAGAAGACCACGAAGCAACTCTGTTCGGGCAAGTAACCGGGCATCGGCCAGGTCTCTGCTGAGGTCCTGGCCAACACCTCCTTCCAGTCGGTGGCGACCACTTTGGCGGCGCCCCGGCATGCGACCGACAAGCCGTCCTGGCGGCGCTGGAAAGGGATAACGATCTATGTTGGATATGCTGCCGACCTTGCTGGGCGGTGCCTGGGTTACCGTTGAGTTGACGTTCTGGTCGACGCTGATCGGTGCTCTCTGCTCCTTTGCCTTCGGTATCGGGCGTCTGTCCGGAAACCCTGTCGTCAAATCCGTTTCCGTGGCATACATCGAGGTGTTCCGGGGCACGTCGCTGTTGGTCCAGATGTTCTGGATTTTTTTCGCGCTCCCTTTGATGGGGGTCAGCCTGTCTCCGATGACGGCCGGGATTGCCGCCTTGTCTCTGAATATCGGCGCCTACGGTGCAGAAGTTGTGCGGGGGGCCATCCAGGCGGTTCCCAAGTCGCAGTATGAGGCATCGCGAGCGCTGAATTTCACCTCCTGGCAGGCCTTATGGTATGTCGCGCTGCCCCAGGCCCTGCCTGAAATGTTGCCGCCCTTCGGCAATCTGGCGGTACAGAACCTCAAGGATACTGCGCTGGTGTCGCTGATTACCCTGAGCGACCTGGCCTTCAGGGCGGAAAGCCTTCGCAACCTGACGCAGAAGAGCACTGAAATCTACGGGATGACTCTGCTTATCTACTTTGCCCTGGCGCTGGTTCTGACGGCTGTGATGAAAGTGTTGGAAAAACGCATTGGGCGCTGGAAAGCCGGGGGAGGTCGCTGATGCTGTTTGGCTACCATTGGGATCTGACGTCCAACTGGACTTTCGCCCTTTCCATTCTACCCATCCTGTTGCATGGGATGCTGGTGACCATAGAGGCCACTCTGCTGGGATTCTTCATCGCGGCGGTGTTGGGGTTGGTCTTTGCGGTTCTTCGCGGTTCGCCAACGCGGCTGATTTCCTATCCGGTAGCGTTTATCGTCGAATTCTTTCGCGATACCCCGCTGTTGGTTCAACTGTACTTCCTTTATTTTGTGTTGCCGAACTACGGCATTTTGCTGCCGGCTTTTATGACCGGGGCTGTGGCGCTGGGGATCCAGTACAGCGCCTATACCTCGGAAGTCTATCGGGCTGGCATCGAAGCGGTCTCGCGTGGACAGACCGAAGCCTCCCGCGCGCTCAACCTGAGCCGTGCCGATACGTTTACACGGATCATCCTGCCCCAGGCTGTTCCCCGGATTATCCCCGCGCTGGGCAATTACCTGATATCCATCATGAAGGATGTACCGGTTCTCTCCGTTGTCACGGTCCTGGAAATGCTGAACGTGGCAAAAATTATCGGTGACCGGACCTTCCAGTATCTGATTCCGCTCACCATGGTGGGTGGGCTTTATCTTCTCTTGACGTTATTTGCATCTTTCCTGGTTCGCGCTCTCGATACGCGCTTGCCGAAACGGGGGATTCCATTGAAATGAGTGATGACACGCTGGTTCATTTCGACAAGGTCACCAAACGCTTTGGTGATTTCGAAGTGCTGAAAAACCTCGATTTCAAAGTCAAACGCGGTGAAAAGGTGACGATCATCGGGCCGTCAGGATCCGGTAAATCGACGGTTCTGCGCGTGCTGATGACACTGGAGCCGATCAACGAGGGTGTCGTCTATTTGGACGGTGACCCGTTATGGCATGAGAAACGGGGCCATGAGCTGGTTCCCGCGAGCGAAGCGCATCTGCGGCAGATGCGAAAAAAGCTGGGGATGGTGTTTCAGCAATTTAACCTGTTTCCGCATATGACCGTCATGCGGAACCTTACAGAAGCACCTGTCCGTGTTTTGGGGCTTTCCCGGAAGGAGGCCCAGGAGAGGGCGCGGGAACTGTTGGATATGGTGGGGTTGTCCGATCAGGCGGACAAGTTCCCGCCGCAACTGTCCGGTGGCCAGCAGCAGCGGGTCGGTATTGCCCGGGCTTTGGCCATGCGTCCCCAGGTCATGTTGTTCGATGAGCCGACGAGTGCTCTGGATCCTGAGTTGGTTGGCGACGTACTCAAGGTCATTCACCGGCTCGCGGAAGAGCATGATCTGACCATGCTGTTGGTAACCCATGAGATGGATTTTGCGCGCCGGATCTCGGACCGGGTCTGTTTCTTCGATCAGGGCGCTATCCGGGAAGAGGGGCCGCCCGACCAGATCTTTACGGAGCCCAAAAATCAGCGCACGCAGGAATTCCTGCATGCCGTACTGCACCCGGAAGCCTGAGGGATTCTCTCTCAGGGGTGAGTAGCTATTTGCTGACAGATTCGCTACGGTTGGCCGTCTCCAACTGAGTGGCGATGAACGGCGTTATGGCGAAGAACAAGGTAGCCTTCGTTTGTACCGATTGCGGTGCGGAATACACGAAGTGGCAGGGCCAGTGCGGTGCCTGCCGGGCCTGGAACACCATCAGCGAATTTCGCGGGGCGTCCTCCCCGGGCACGGCCTCAAGGGGTGCCCGTTTTCAGGGCTATGCCGGTGCCCTGAGTCAGGTCAGTACCCTGGATCAGATCGATCTTTCGGAGCAGGAACGTGTCGGCTCCGGTATGAGTGAGCTGGACCGTGTTCTGGGGGGCGGGTTGGTGCCCGGTTCCGCCGTATTGATCGGCGGCCATCCCGGGGCCGGCAAAAGCACGCTGTTACTGCAAACCCTTTGTCATCTCTCTCAGCAACTGTCCACCTTGTATGTGACCGGGGAAGAGTCCCTGCAGCAGGTGGCCTTGCGGGCGCGCCGTCTGGGGTTGCCGACGGATCGCCTGAAAATCCTCTCGGAAACCAGTGTCGAGCAGATCGTCCAGATCGCGGAGCAGGAAAAGCCGCGGGTCATGGTCGTCGATAGTATTCAGGTGATGCATATCGGTGAGGTGGAGTCGGCGCCCGGGAGCGTCTCCCAGGTGCGTGAGAGTGCGGCGTTCCTGACCCGTTTCGCCAAGCAATCCGGCACAGTGTTGCTGCTGGTGGGGCACGTTACCAAAGATGGCAGTCTTGCGGGGCCGAAAGTGCTTGAGCACATGATCGACTGCTCGATGTTGCTCGAAGGCTCCTCCGATAGTCGCTTCAGGACCCTGCGTGGCACCAAAAACCGGTTTGGGGCGGTGAATGAACTGGGTGTCTTTGCCATGATGGAGCAAGGGCTGAAAGAGGTGAAAAATCCCAGCGCGATCTTCCTTAACCGGAGTTCCGAAGAGGCGCCGGGTAGCGTCGTCATGGTGGTATGGGAGGGAACGCGACCGCTGCTGGTCGAGATTCAGGCGTTGGTGGATACGGCGCAGGCCGGCTATCCGAGGCGCGTGGCTGTCGGACTCGATGGTAATCGACTATCGATGCTGTTGGCGGTCTTGCATCGTCATGGTGGTTTGCATTGTGCGGACCAGGATGTTTTCGTCAATGTCGTCGGCGGGGTGAAGGTTACCGAAACATCGGCCGACCTGGCCCTGCTGGCGGCGATAGTCTCTTCGTTTCGGGATCGGACGCTGCCGCAGGATCTGGTGATTTTTGGCGAGGTAGGATTGTCCGGAGAAATTCGCCCCGTACCGAGTGGGCAGGAGCGTATTCTGGAAGCGGCCAAGCACGGCTTTAAAGTGGCGGTCGTACCGAAGGGCAATGCGCCCAGAAAGCCGGTAGAGAATATGAAAATCGTGCCCGTAACGCGGCTTGGCGAGGCGCTGGAGGCGCTGGCGGATTTATACCGTTAAGCAACGTTGTTTCTCAGGCGTCCTTCCCCAGGGCCATAAGTTCACGGCCGAGCAGGGTGGGGTCGCCGAGATTGAGTTCGACTAGCCGCTTGAGGTGACTTGCGCTTTCCAGGTCGATGTACTGGCAGAGGAATCCCAGTTGGGTTTCCGCGGTGTGCTTGAGCTGGAGGGCCATGACGATGGCGATGCCCTGTTCGGCCAGATGGATGACCACTTCAAAGGGCTTTTTCAGGTCGCCGTTCCAGTTGTCCGGTTTGCGCACCAGGATACCCTTGAGAGAAATGTCCTGCACTTCGGTGCGCCATTGCTGGTCGCCTTGATGCAGTTCGCAAGGGGCATCGAAAAGGATTCTGCTGAATCGGCGCCGGTCGGTCGGTTTCATGCTCAACGGATTCACCTGCATCGCTAAAGTAAGAAGACGCGTGGTCTCTGACAGTTTATGGCAGCCGACGAGGGCCAAGTTTGGCTCATTGTCGTCTCTTGATCACTCTAGCTTCTTACTATAGACGCGATTGGGTGAAGCGTGAATGGATTGGCACCCCGCGGGTTCAGGGCGCGGGGTGCCAATAGCCGCCTAGGCGAGGCGCTTGTACTTCACTCGCTGCGGCGCGAGGGCAGAATCGCCCTTACGGCGGCGGTAGTCCTCGTCGTATTCGCTGAAGTTGCCTTCGAACCAGACCACTTCGCTGTCGCCCTCGAATGCCAGGATGTGTGTTGCCACACGATCCAGGAACCAGCGATCGTGGGAGATCACGATGGCGCAGCCGGGGAAGGCGAGCAGTGCCTCTTCCAGGGCGCGGAGGGTCTCGACATCGAGGTCGTTGGTCGGCTCATCGAGCAGCAGAACGTTGCCGCCCGCCTTGAGCAGCTTGGCCAGGTGGAGGCGGTTGCGTTCACCACCGGAAAGGTCGCCTACCCGCTTCTGCTGGTCGGTGCCCTTGAAGTTGAAGCGGCCGACATAGGCGCGGGACGGGACCTGATAGCTGCCTACCTGGATGATGTCCTGGCCGTCGCTGACCTCTTCCCAAACGGTCTTGCTGCTATCCAGATCGCGCGTCTGGTCTACCCAGGCGAGCTCGACGGTTTCACCGATGCGGATTTCCCCGCTGTCCGGCTTGTCGGCGCCGGCGATCATCCGGAACAGCGTCGATTTACCGGCACCGTTACCGCCGATGATACCGACGATACTGCCGGGCGGAATTGTCAGGGACAGGTTCTCATAGAGCAGCTTATCGTCGAATCGCTTGCTGATATTGTCGATCTCGATGACCTTGTCGCCAAGGCGCGGGCCGGGCGGGATATAGAGCTCGTTGGTCTCGTTGCGCTTTTGGAAGTCCTGGGAGTTCAGTTCGTCGAAACGGGCCAGACGTGCCTTGCTCTTGGCTTGGCGCCCCTTGGGGTTGCTACGCACCCATTCCAGCTCGTGTTTGATGGCCTTCTGGTGGGCAGCTTCCTGCTTGGCCTCGGCTTCGAGACGCTTCTCTTTGGCTTCCAGCCATTGGCTGTAGTTGCCTTCGTAGGGAATGCCGTGTCCGCGGTCGAGCTCCAGTATCCAGCCTGCGACATTGTCCAGGAAGTAACGGTCGTGGGTGATGGCTACGACTGTGCCGGGGTAGTCGTGCAGGAAACGCTCCAGCCAGGCGACGCTCTCGGCGTCCAGGTGGTTGGTAGGCTCATCGAGGAGCAGCATGTCCGGCCCGGACAGCAACAGGCGGCACAGAGCGACCCGCCGGCGTTCGCCTCCTGACAGGTTCTTCACCGAAGCTTCCCAGGGCGGCAGGCGCAAGGCATCGGCGGCGACTTCCAGCTTGCGGTCGATGTCGTGTCCTTCGGCGGCCTGAATATAACTCTCAAGTTCGCCTTGTTCCTTGGCTAGGGCATCGAAGTCTGCGTCAGGTTCGGCGTAGGCAGCGTAGATGGCATCCAGGCGCTGCAGGGCGTCGCGTACGGCGGATACGGCTTCGTCCACGACCTCGCGGACAGTCTTGCTTTCATCCAGTTGCGGCTCCTGGGGCAGGTAACCTACCTTGATGCCGGGTTGGGGACGGGCTTCGCCGATATAGTCCTGGTCGACGCCGGCCATGATGCGCAGCAATGTCGACTTGCCGGCACCGTTCAGGCCGAGGACGCCGATTTTTGCGCCTGGGAAGAAACTGAGGGAGATGTCCTTGAGGATTTCTCGCTTGGGTGGGACGACTTTGCCCACCCGGTTCATCGTGAAAACGTATTGAGCCATAACGGAATCGATACCTGAGGTCGTAGTGTTGCGTCGACGCGCATCCTTATGAGGTCCTGTGTGTAAGGCCTCGTCGGTGTCGCGAACCGGATGCGCCTGAACGGCCTGGATTCACGGACTCTTCGAAGGATTGGGTGCGCAAGGGATTCAAGCCGCTACGTTAACCAATCCGACTGGGCATGGCAATTGGCGAAGGCCTGCACAGGCGTGGTGCCATTGGCGCCCTTATACGCTAAAATAGGCGCCCATTTCCGCAGGGCTGCGCTGGCTGGCGCGGCAAGTTAACGCTACAGGGGCTGATGATGTTTACGCGCGACATGAAGATTGCCGGTTTTGATGACGAGATCTGGACTGCCATGGAGGCCGAGAAGGTCCGCCAGGAAGAGCATATCGAGCTGATCGCGTCGGAAAATTATACCAGCCCGCGGGTTATGGAAGCTCAGGGTAGCGTGCTGACCAACAAGTATGCCGAAGGCTATCCGCACAAGCGTTATTACGGCGGTTGTGAATTTGTCGATCAGGTGGAGCAATTGGCCATCGAGCGCGCCTGCGAACTGTTCGGCGCTGACTATGCCAACGTCCAGCCGCACTCTGGCTCACAGGCTAATGCCGCAGTGTATATGGCCTTGATGCAACCGGGCGATACCGTGCTCGGCATGAGCCTGGCTCATGGTGGCCACCTGACTCACGGTGCTTCCGTGAACTTCTCCGGCAAGATTTACAAGGCTGTTCAGTATGGCCTGAACACGGAAACCGGCCTGATTGATTACGACGAAGTCGAACGCCTTGCTCTGGAGCACAAGCCGAAGATGATCGTGGCGGGTTTCTCCGCGTATTCCCAGGCGCTGGATTTCGCACGTTTCCGTGATATTGCGGATAAGGTCGGCGCCTACCTCTTCGTAGATATGGCCCACGTCGCCGGCTTGGTCGCTGCCGGGGTTTATCCCAATCCGATGCCTTACGCGGACGTTGTGACCACGACCACGCACAAGACGTTGCGGGGTCCGCGTGGTGGCCTGATCCTGGCTCGCGTCAATGAAGACCTGCAGAAAAAACTGAATTCCGCCGTTTTTCCGGGCAGCCAGGGTGGTCCCCTGATGCATGTGATCGCCGCCAAGGCAGTCTGCTTCAAAGAAGCGATGAGCGACGAGTTCAAGACTTACCAGCAGCAGGTCGTCAAGAATGCCCAGGTAATGGCCGGCGTCTTCATCGACCGTGGTTTTGACGTTGTTTCCGGTGGTACCGAGAACCACCTGTTCCTGGTAAGCCTGATCAAGCAGGATATTACCGGTAAGGATGCGGATGCAGCGCTGGGTAGTGCCCATATTACCGTCAACAAGAACGCGGTTCCCAACGATCCTCGCTCTCCCTTTGTCACCTCCGGCCTGCGCGTCGGTACCCCTGCAGTGACGACCCGTGGTTTCGGTGAAGCGGAGTGTCGGCAATTGGCAGGCTGGATGTGTGATATCTTGGACGACATCGCCAATGAAGAGACGATCAACCGGGTTCGCGAACATGTGAAGGCACTTTGCGCTCGCTTCCCGGTTTACGCGCAGTAAAAGATCCATGCGCGGCCTTCGCGGCCGCGCCCGGCTCGGGTGAGCCGACATAATTCGCTGCGACAGGAGCCCGTTATGCACTGCCCATTTTGTGGTGAGGCGGATACTAAAGTCATCGATTCACGATTGGTGGCGGATGGTGATCAGGTGCGTCGACGGCGGGAGTGCCTGTCCTGCAAAGAACGTTTCACTACCTTTGAAACGGCCGAGTTGGTGATGCCGCGTGTGGTCAAGCAGGACGGCACGCGCACACCCTTCGATGAAGACAAGCTACGTGCCGGCATGATGAAAGCGCTGGAAAAACGGCCTGTCAGCATTGAAGAGATCGAAGCGGCGATTAACCGTATCAAGTTTCATCTGCGTGCCACTGGAGAACGGGAAGTGAAGTCCCTGGTGGTAGGGGAAGCTGTGATGTCTGAGCTGCGTCAGCTCGACAAAGTGGCCTATGTGCGTTTTGCTTCCGTTTACCGTAGCTTCCAGGACGTCAACGAATTCAAGGAAGAGATCGAGCGGCTGTCCCGTCATGGGAATGAGGCCGGTGACGCCGCGGAAGTTGCTGGTGCTCTGGCCCGCGACAAAGAGTAAGAGTGAGCCCCTTTTCTACGCGAATGACAGTCTCTGATGATCGCCGTCATATGGCCCGGGCGCTGCAATTGGCAGAGCGCGGCCTGTACTCCACCGATCCCAATCCTCGCGTTGGCTGCGTTATCGTCGCTGCTGGTGAGGTCGTCGGCGAAGGCTGGCATGAGCGTGCTGGAGGCCCCCATGCAGAAGTCCACGCTTTGCAGGCAGCCGGCGCTAAGGCGCTCGGCGCCACGGCCTATGTCACGCTGGAACCCTGCAGTCATCATGGCAGGACGCCGCCCTGCGCGGATGCGTTGATCCGTGCGGGCATTGCTCGGGTCGTCGTCGCTATGGAAGACCCCAATCCGCAGGTTGCGGGTGGCGGCCTTCAGCGGCTACGTGGCGCGGGTATCGATGTCGAGTCGGGGCTGATGGCCGCTCAGGCGGAAGCGCTTAATCCGGGCTTTTTGAAGCGGATGCGAACCGGGCGCCCTTTTGTTCGGGTCAAGATTGCGGCCAGCCTGGATGGGCGGACCGCTATGGCATCAGGGGAAAGCCAGTGGATTACCGGCCCGGAAGCGCGGGCCGACGTCCAGCGTCTCCGTGCGCGCAGCTCTGCGATAGTGACTGGGATTGGGACGCTGCTGGCGGACCGTCCAGCGCTGACGGTGCGAGAGACGGAGATGGGTGGCCTGGGCGACCATGCGTCGCCCGGCCGGCAGCCCTTACGGGTGGTATTGGACAGCCGCTTGCGTTCTCCCCTCGATGCGCCTTTGTTTCAGCAGGCCGGCAACAGTGTCGTCCTGACCACGCGGGACAGTCTGCAGAACCATTCTGTGCAGGCGGCTGCATTGAGTTCGGCCGGCGTGCTCGTTGAGGCCCTTGGCGAGACTGAGGCTGTAGACCTTGCTGCTGTCCTCGACTGGCTTGGGGCTCGGGGTTGTAACGAAGTTCTGGTGGAAGCCGGGCCGACGCTGGCGGGGGCTTTCCTGTCAGCAGACCTGGTCGATGAATTCTGGCTCTACCAGGCCCCGGTCTTGCTGGGCAGCGAGGCCCGGCCGCTGGTTGACCTGCCGATCCAGCAGATGGCGGACCGTCTCCGTTTGCGGGTTTTGGATCGGCGTATGGTGGGCCAGGATCAGCGTCTGGTTCTTGGTGTCGGAGAATAGCGGCATGTTTACCGGAATTATTCAGGCGGTAGGGCGCATTCGACGGAGTGTGCGGCAGGGGGATGACCTGGTGCTCGATGTCGGTTCTGCGGGCCTGGATATGAGCGACGTTCAACTGGGCGACAGCATTGCCGTCAACGGCGTCTGCCTGACCGTGACGCAGTGGGATGCCGACAGTTTTCAGGCCGACGTCTCCGCGGAAACACTACGTCATTCCCGTCTCGGGGATGTTGCCACCGGGGACAAGGTCAATCTGGAAAAGGCGCTGCAACTCGGCGGCCGGCTTGGCGGTCATCTCGTGAGCGGCCATGTGGATGGTGTCGGCACGCTTGTGGAGCGCCGGGAAGACGGGCGGGCCATTCGTCTGCGGATTATGCCGCCCGAAGGACTGGCACGTTATATCGCCACTCGCGGTTCCATTACCGTTGATGGCGTCAGCCTCACCGTTAATACGGTGGGTGCGAAGGATTTCTGGCTGAATGTGGTGCCCCACACCGCGCGCGAAACCATTATTGGGGACTACCGTGTCGGGCAGCGAGTTCATCTCGAGGCCGACATGATCGCGCGCTATACGGAACGCTTGCTACAGTCATCGCATGATGCGGACGAGTCCTCGTCCGGCATGACGCTGGCGTGGCTTGTGCAACAGGGCTACCGGCGATAAACCCGCGGCTGACAAGGCCGTCTGGAGAAAGGTGCAGTTCAATGGCACTCAACAGTATCGAAGAGATTATCGAAGATATCCGTCAGGGCAAGATGGTTATCCTGATGGATGATGAAGACCGCGAAAACGAAGGCGACCTGATTATGGCCGCTGAATGCGTCCGCGCCGAACATATCAATTTCATGGCGCGGGAAGCTCGCGGCCTCATCTGTATGCCGATGAGTCGTGAGCGCTGCGAGCAACTGAAGTTGCCACTGATGGTGCAGAGCAACAATTCCGGTTTCGGTACTCGTTTTACCGTATCCATCGAGGCCGCCGAAGGGGTGACTACCGGTATTTCGGCAGCCGACCGGGCGCGCACGGTGGAAGCCGCGGCCGCGCGTAACGCGCGCCCTGAAGATATCGTCAGTCCTGGCCATATCTTCCCGTTGATGGCGCAGCCCGGTGGGGTGCTTTCCCGGGCCGGCCATACGGAGGCCGCCTGTGACCTGGCGAGCATGGCGGGTTTCGAGGCTTCGGGAGTGATCTGTGAGATCATGAACGACGACGGCAGCATGGCGCGTCGCCCGGAGCTGGAGAAGTTCGCAGAGCAGCACGGCCTGAAAATCGGCACCATCGCGGATCTCATCCATTATCGCGTGACGACCGAGCACACGGTGGCTTGCGTTGACGAATACGATCTTGAAACCGATCACGGTACTTTCCACCTGCGTACCTACCGTGACAGCATTCAGGGAAGTACGCATCTGGCCTTGACGATGGGCAGCTTCACCGCAGATGAGCCGGTGATGGTGCGGGTTCACATCACAGACACCCTGCGTGATCTGTTGGGCGCGCATCGCGCCGGTACGGCAAGTTGGCCGCTGCATCGTTCGCTGGCGAAAATCGCCGAGGAAGGTCAGGGTGTGGTGGTTATCCTCAATAATGGTGAGGATAGCGTTGGCCTCGGTGATCGTATCCGCGAGTTTTTTGGTGGACGGCCGTCCGCTCCGAAAGAGGGGCCGGCCGGCGTATACATGACGGTGGGTACCGGGTCTCAGATTCTGCGTGACCTGGGCGTGGCCAAGATGCGGCTACTGAGTGCGCCCATAAAATTTACGGCGATTTCCGGGTTTGACCTGGAGGTTGTTGAATACCTGCCCTTCGAGGGCTAACGGGTCGGTTCCGTACCGACGGACAATACGATGGTCGCCTTCGCCGGGTGACGATCAGGTGGGAGTGAGGCATGGGCGATATCAAGACATACGAAGGCGACTTCGCACAGTGTACCGGCCGTTATGCAATCGTGGTCGGTCGTTTCAACAGTTTTGTGGTGGAGAGTCTGCTCGACGGCGCTGTGGATACATTGCGTCGGCATGGCATCGACAGCGACAGCATCACGATTTACCGGGCGCCGGGTGCCTTCGAGATACCCCTGGTCGTGAAGCGGGTTGCCAGCGGCGGGAAGCACGACGCAGTTATTGCACTGGGTGCCGTTATTCGTGGTGGTACACCGCATTTTGAGTATGTGGCTGGCGAGTGTGCCAAGGGGCTGGGCGTGGTAAGTCTGGAAACGGGAATTCCTGTCTCGTTTGGTGTACTGACGGTGGATACGATTGAGCAGGCTATCGAGCGGTCTGGCACCAAAGCCGGTAACAAGGGGGGCGAAGCAGCCCTGTCGGCGTTGGAAATGGTCAGCCTGTTGCGGAACATGGGTGAGTAATGAGTGTGACTGACGATCAAGACGGGGTTCCAGGCAGCACCAATCGCGCGCCGAAGCCGGCAGAGCGGCGGCGTGCCCGTGTGATGGCATTACAGGCGCTGTACCAGCGTCATATGGCCAAGGCGGCGGTTAGCCAGATTGAAGCGGAGTTCCGGGTGGATAACGACATGTCCAATGTCGACCTTCCTTATTTCCAGGATCTCCTGCGAGGCGTGGATCGCCACCAGAATGAGCTGGACCAGGTACTTCAACCCTATCTGGACCGGCCGATCCACGAGGTCGACCCTATCGAACTCTGTATCCTGCGCCTCGGTGCCTACGAGCTGAAGCATCGTATCGATGTGCCATACAAGGTGGTTTTGAACGAGACCATTGAGCTTGCCAAGCGTTTTGGTGGCACCGAAGGACACAAATACGTCAATGGCATCCTCGACAAGCTTTCCCAGCGTATCCGGATCGTCGAGGCCCGGGCCGGTCGCTAAGCCGGTTCGGGATGTCGATGGGCGAATTCGAGCTTATCTCCCGCTTTTTCGAGCCTCTGGGCAGCCGGGTGCAACACCCGGAAGTTGCCCTTGGGATCGGCGATGACTGTGCTCTCCTGCGGTTACCGGCGGGAGAGGCCATGGCGATCTCGGTCGATAGCCTGATCGAAGGTGTTCACTTTCCGGCAGACTGCGATCCAGAGCGCCTGGGTTGGCGCTCACTGGCGGTGGCGGCGAGTGATCTGGCCGCAATGGGCGCCCGCCCCCTGGGTTTTACGCTGGCGATGACACTTCCACAGGCCAATCCATCTTGGCTGACAGGTTTTGCGCGAGGACTTGGGCAAGCAGCGCAGTGCTTTGATCTGGCTCTGCTCGGGGGTAACACCACTCGCGGTCCGCTGAATATCACGATTCAGGTGCAGGGGTCCGTTCCGCCGCAGCATGCCTTGCACCGTCAGGGCGCGAGGGCCGGGGACTTGATCTGTGTTTCCGGCACACTCGGCGATGCGGGTGAAGCGCTAAACTGGTTGGAGCATCCGGGTGCCGACACTGACGTGGCATTCCTTTTGGAACGCTATTACCGGCCAACGCCAAGACTGGCGTTGGGGCAGGCTCTTCGGCGTAGGGCCTCTGCCGCGATAGACATATCCGATGGCTTTTTAGCCGATCTGGGACATGTCCTGACGGCATCCGGCGCCGGCGCCGTTATCGACGCCGACGCATTGCCTATATCGCCGGCGTTGCACCGGGTAGCAGGAGAGCGGGCGCTTCAGAAAGCATTGCAGGCCGGTGACGACTACGAACTTTGTTTTTGCTGGCCGTCATCATTGCCGCTGCCTGCAAAGATTGCCGATACACCGGTGACTGCTGTCGGTGTTGTTGAAGCGCTGCCGGGTATTCGGCTGCGCGCCGGTGACAACGTGAGCGAGCAGCTTTCCTCCGGCTTTGATCATTTTCGCCCGCCAGCGAAACCCGTGCGCGAGGAGTCGCCCTGATGTCCGACAGTTCCTCATCCGGCAAGCCGACACCACCGCCGCTACCACCGGGATTCCTCCGCGACCCGTTGCATCTTCTGGCCTTTGGACTGGGCAGTGGTGCCATCCGGCCCGCACCGGGTACTTGGGGGTCCTTGGCCGCGTTACCTCTGTATGCTCTATTGAGGTTGATGCCGGCCTGGGCCTATGGGGTGATGTTGATCGCAGCCTTTGTGTTTGGTGTGTATCTGTGTGGACGAACCTCGCGCGCGCTCAACGTCCATGATCACAGCGGCATTGTCTGGGATGAATTCGTCGGAATGTGGCTGACGTTGGTGTTACGGCCGTCGAACCTATGGGTGATCCTGCTGGGGTTTGCATTGTTCCGCCTGTTCGACATCGTTAAGCCCTGGCCCATTGGCTGGCTCGATCGCCGCGTCCCTGGCGGTGTAGGGATCATGCTGGATGATGTGATTGCGGGTTTATACGCGCTGATAGCACTGGTCATTCTCCAGCACTTTCTGGCGCTGGGTGGCAGCTGGGGCTGAATCGGGAACACACGGAGTGGCGGGGAGCAGGCGTTTTCGGGTGAAAAGGACGCCGACTCCCTGGCTTCCATGAGGCATTTTGAACCCTTCGCGATGGTTACTGGGCGCGAGCTTCCATCGGTAGCAGGTTCACCACACGCAAAAAACGCTGCAAACCCGTCTCTGCCCGTTCGCGTGAGGCATAAGGACCACTGTCGAACCCCTCTCTGGTCGTGAAATACCAGCGCGATCCTACGCAGAAAAAGCGACTGCTGCGGAAAGGAATCGAGCCTGCTTCACCATCGCGATGCGCTTGCTCTACCATGTTGCCTCCCATTCCCACCCTCTTGTGTTTTTGTCGACGACCTGTTTTTGGGGTTGGATTGTTTAAAATGTATGCCAGAGCAAAAACTTTGCAACATTTTTTTACATTGTAAGTCGGCAGCGGGTCATCCGTATCGGACTTTGGTCGCAAGTTGACCAACGCGATGCTTGATTGCGACGTCCTGGCACGCCAGAATCGGATGCCAGAAAACTTCCCGCCGATTCCCGTCCGCTTTGAACCAAGGAGAATGGCCATGCGCCTTCAACCCATCAGGTCTGTTATTGCTTTCTGTGCGATTTCGATTGCACTTGCCGGTTGTAGCATGACGCCTTCGTCCGAACAGTCAGTGATGCAGAATAGCAACGTCGCCGTATTGCATACTGATGATCACATCAGAGTGTTAGCCATCGATGGCAAGAAGCAACTGCCGCCGTTACTGGGCCATTTCGCGAAGGATTTCGAGCTTAGCCCGGGGACTCACACGATTGAGTTCAAATATGTCAGTGTCTGGACCAGGAAACAGTTCAATCCTGACCAGGTAGATAATGCGATCGCGATCGACTCTGCGCCGCAGGCTCTGACATTCAATGCCGAGGCGGGCCATCGCTACCATTTCGCCTATCCGAAGCCCAGCACCCGTGAGGAGACTCGCGCACTGGTCAGCGACTTCAACCCGAAGCTGATCGACGAAGGCGGAAAGGTCGCCGTCAAGACCACGAATGCGCCGGTCGACAGTGCCACTCTGGGGCAGTTGAAATCTCTCTGGCAGAATGCATCTCCGAAAGACCGCAAAGCATTTTTGGATTGGGCCGATAAGACGCGGTGAGGGGAGCGCGTTTTTCCGCCTGTAAAAGTGCTTGATCCCGGGGTGCCGGTCTCTTCACACTGGAGGCCGGATACCTCGTGGAGGCAGCCCTCATGTCCAACGTGCGTCCCGCTGCGGTCGCCGGCCTTTTTTACCCGAGCGACCCTCTCGAACTGCAACAGACTGTTCACCACTTTCTCGGTGATGCTGGCGAGCCGCGAAACTCGCTGGATTCACGTCAACCCAGGGCGCTGATCGTGCCCCATGCCGGCTATCTATATTCCGGGCATGTCGCCGGCCTGGTTTATCGTCGGCTTATAAACTGTTCCCAAGCCATTCGGCGTGTGTTGTTGCTGGGTCCATCGCACAGGGTGCCTTTGAGGGGAATTGCCGTGCCCCGCTGGCAGCGTTTTGCCTTGCCGGGAGGTGAAGTCCTACTGGACCGCGAGGGAATTGACCTGGTCGCTGGCTGCGAGGGGGTCATCGAAGCCGATCAGCCCCATGTGCTCGAGCATGCGCTTGAAGTTCAGCTCCCTTTTTTAAATGCAATTCTTGACCGCTATACGCTGGTGCCACTTGTGGTGGGTGAGGTTCCGGCCGAGCTGGTCGCCGCTGTGATCGACACCGTTGTTGGGCAGGACGGAACGCTGGTGGTCGTCAGTTCGGACTTGAGTCATTACCACCCTTGGAGGGATGCGCGGCAGCGGGATCAGGACACGGCCGATCTTATCCTGCGGCTGGAGGGGCACTTGAGGGGGGAGCAGGCCTGTGGATGTTATGCGATTAACGGTCTGCTCCAGGTGGCTGCTCAGCGCGGTTGGAAGCCTGAATTGGTGGCGCTTGAAAATTCAGGCGATACTGCGGGAAGTCGGGATAGAGTAGTAGGTTATGGTGGATTTGCCTTTTACTGAGGCGACCCTGCGTCCCCATGGTGACACTTTGCTCAGGGTGGCGCGCCGTGCGTTGGTCTATAGCGTCGGTCAGCGCGAGGTGATGCCTTTGGAGCACGATGACTGGCCGCCGGCATTGAGTGCGGCCGGGATGAGTTTTGTGACGTTGACCTGTGGTGGCGACTTGAGGGGATGTATCGGCTCCCTGCAAGCGCGAGGCCCTTTACTGAGCGATATTGTCCAGAATACCTATTCGGCTGCTTGCCGTGATCCACGCTTTGCCCCTGTGGCGCCGGATGAACTGGGGACGATCTGCCTGGATATCTCGGTGTTGATGCCGCCGCAGGCGCTGGAGGCTGCTGATGAGCGCAGTCTGCTGAACCAGTTGCGACCTGGTGTCGACGGCCTGGTGCTGGAAGCGGGATCTCGGCGGGCAACCTTTTTGCCCAGTGTCTGGTCGTCCTTGCCGGAACCGCAGGATTTCCTCGACCATTTGCGGCTCAAAGCCGGTCTGCCCAGGGATTTCTGGGGGCAGGAGCTGCGGTTTTTCCGTTACAAGGCGCTGATTTTCAAAGAGTCTGACGCGTCCGGCGTTAAGGCACCTTAGCTGCGCTGGCGAAAGCGTTTCCACTGCTGGCTGACGTTGTCGACCACCTGCTCAGCACAGTTCAGTGCGGTTTCCATGAGCACCTCGCCCTGTCGGGGAGGCAGGGGCGGAACCGTGTCGTCTTCCGGCAGCAGTTCCGCGGCGGCGTCCTCAATGGCGCTCAGACTTTCCTCGATAAGCACCCTGAAGCAGTCACCATCGTCAATCACATCCGGTGCGAGCGTCAGGTTGAAGCTGAGAACCCCTTCATAGCTGACGGCCACGATAACCAGGCCCAGTCCATCGAACAGCGGTGCGAAATTGAACTGCCGCATCAGTCGGGCACCTTGCAGGTACAGCGGTACCTGCGGGCCTGGCACATTGGTGATCGGGACGTTGAACATCGGGCGGTAATATTGGGCCAGCTGGAACTCGGAATACAGCCGCGCAGACAGACCCAGCAGGGTCGAGGGAACCAGTTCGGTGAGACGGTCGGCGGCGATCGCTTCCTGGTACGACTCCGAGACGACCGCATTGCGATGGATGATGCGGATGCGCTTGGCTGGATCGGGTTCATCGGTGGCGAGACTGAGCGTCATGGCGGACATTTGGTTGCCCGTCGGCCGGCGCAGGCTTCTTGAGCGCACTGAAACCGGGGTGAGTGCGACCAGGGGGCGATCGGGCATCTGGCGGTGATCGTTCAGGTAGCGGCTCAGGGTCTCGGCGCAGACACCGAGGACCACGTCGTTGAGTGTGACATCGCCGATGGCGGACTTTACGGCTTTCAGCCGTGCCAGTGGGACGTCTACGGAAACCAGTTTGCGGCGTGCCGTGATGCCTCGATTGAAGGGGCTGCGGGGTGCGTTGAAAAAGGCGCGAGGCAGGCTCCGTCGAACGACTTGGGGCAGCATGAGATTCTGCAGCGATGCTGAAAGCGCATGTCGGCCAATCGCCGCCAAACGGAAGGGTTTGCGCAGGGCGTTGGTTGCTCCCTGCATTACCAGCCGTTGTGTCGACGGCAGCGGCCGGGGGCGCCATGCCGGTGCAGGCGGCACGGGCCGCGGCTCTGGCGAATATTCCAGTAGCGTGCCCATGATGTCCTCGCCGCTGAAGGCATCGATGGCCGCGTGATGGATACGTATGATCATGGCGAAGCTGTGGGGGGGCAGCTCATCACTGACTTCGAGGCCGTCGACGAAGGTAATGTGCCAGAGTGGGCGGTCGCGCTTGAGGGGTTCCTCGATAATGCGCTCGGCGAGTTGCACCACCCCGTTCAGGTCCTGTCGCCCGCTCAGCGTCACATAAGCCAGGTGGCGC
This sequence comes from Mangrovitalea sediminis, assembly GCF_002514725.1. Lineage (GTDB taxonomy): Bacteria > Pseudomonadota > Gammaproteobacteria > Pseudomonadales > Oleiphilaceae > Mangrovitalea > Mangrovitalea sediminis. The sequence continues at coordinate 42,026 of NZ_NTLB01000008.1, read as the reverse complement.
TCGATGCTGAAATCGGGATCGTCCACCCAGTAGGGAAGATCCAGCGCCAGGGGAATCGTCATCAGTCGCTGGCGAAAGAAGTGTGCAACATGCAGGCGGCTGCGCAGATAGCCGGCGAAAGCCTCGAACGATAAAGGTCTGTCTCGCGCGGAACCGTCGAAAACATAGACTCCGCCGATGTGCATCGGCGTGTTCTCCGATTCCAAATAGAGGAAAGACGCGTCCAGCTCGGACAACTGCTGCATGGTTGTGCTCCCTGCCTCGTTTCATCTGATATCTGATTGAAGGCCGCTGATTATACTATGGGGGCGTTGTCCAATGCGCTGAATTCACATGGCCTTGTGGGACATCTGCAGTCCGCAGTGCTTTGAATGCCGGTTTTCGGCAGCCTGGGTACACTGGCTCCGCAGGGAGTTGAGTTGTGTCCGGCTGGCTGTCAGCCGTGGGTTGTCCAGTCGTGAAATGCGGTAGGGCGGCTCAGCCGCTCCCAGAACCAGTCCAACGCCTTGCCCTGGGCGTCGGTGTGGCGGGCCAGGTGCAGGCTGACCGGGTTACGCCGGCTTTCTGTTTTCAGCGCTATCAGTTGGCCCCGCTCCAGGAGCTGGCGCACGCGAGGTTCCGGTAGCCAGCCAACACCGAGTCCGGCGACCTGCGCCTGAATTTTCTGATCGATATTGGTCACCGTCAGCGTCTGTTGCCGGGCGAAAATGCCTGCCGAGCCCGGTGGTAGCCGCCTGGCGCTATCGGCTGCGACTACGGCGGGATAGGCGCTGATATGGTCGTCATTCAGCGGTGTGGGTAAGCGGGTGAGTGGATGGTCGGCTGCGACAGCATAAACAAAGGTGATTTCGCCAAGTGGGTGGGTGGCGAACTCGCCCGCCGGTCGGGTGAGCGGGTCGGCGCCGACCACCAGATCCGCCCGTCGGGCCATCAGTGCTTCCCAGGCGCCAACAAAGACTTCCTCGATCAGCTGGACTTCGACCGGGACGCCCAGGGCTTGAAATTCCTGGATGGCGGGGAACAGGCACTGGATCGGTAGTAAGGTGTTGATCGCTATCTTGAGTCGGGTTTCCCAGCCCTGGGCCACTTGGCGGGTTGTGTGGGCCAGTTGATCGGCAGCGTCCAGAAGATGTCTTCCCTGATCCAGAAGATAACGCCCGGCAGGTGTCAGGATAGCCTTGTGGCCGCTTCGGTCGAAGAGCGATACGCAAAGGTCTTCTTCCAGCCGCTGGATGGTGTAGCTGATCGCCGACGGGACGCGGTGCAGCTCGCTGGCTGCAGCGGCAAAACTACCGCAGCGCTCGATCGCGTCCAGTACTCGGAGTGCTTCGATAGTGATGGGAGGATGCATGGTTCAAACTTTCTGATGTAATCAGTCAAAAATGATCATTTGAGCCCGAGTCAGTGTACCCCTATTGTGTCGACAATAAGCAAAGTGACTTGATGCAGGAGGTTTTCGTGGGTTTACTGGTGAAAGGACAGTGGCAGGATCGCTGGTACGACACTGAAAACACGGGCGGTGTCTTTATCCGGGAAGACAGTCAGTTCCGTGACTGGATTACTCCCGGAGGCGAACCCGGTCCTGAGGGGCAGGCGGCACTTCCAGCCGCGTCCGGTCGTTTCCATCTTTACGTTTCTCTGGCCTGTCCCTGGGCTCACCGTACGCTGATTTTTCGCAAGCTGAAGGGATTGGAATCGCATCTTTCGGTGTCGTTCGTGCATCCACACATGCTGGAAAATGGCTGGGAGTTTCGCCCGGATGCTGCGGTACACCGGGATGATGTGAATCAGGCGAGATATCTGCACCAGATCTATACAGCGACCGACGCGGACTATTCCGGGCGGGTTACCGTGCCGGTGCTCTGGGATCGTGAGACGCGGCGCATCGTCAATAATGAGTCGTCCGATATCATCCGGATTCTGAATACGGCGTTCAGTGGGCTGGGCGCCCGTGACTATGATTTCTACCCGCAGGACCTGCGTGGTGATATCGATGCCTGGAATGCAGAGATCTACCCAAAGGTTAATAACGGCGTGTATCGGGCTGGCTTCGCCACCACACAAGATGCCTATGAAGAAGCCTACAAGGCGTTGTTCGAGATGCTGGATCGGCTCGAGTCACATCTGGGGCGGCAGCGCTATCTGGTGGGGAATCGATTGACCGAGGCTGACTGGCGCCTTTTTACCACCTTGATACGGTTCGATGCCGTCTACTTCAGTCACTTCAAATGTAACCGGCAGCGGTTGACAGATTTCCCCCATCTTTCAGGTTATCTGCGAGATCTCTTCCAGGTGCCGGGGGTGGCGGAAACCGTGGATGTCGGCGAGATCAAGTCTCACTATTACTACAGTCAGCGGACGGTGAATCCTACAGGGATTGTGCCGGTCGGGCCGCTGCTGGATTTTACCCAGCCCCATGGGCGGGCGGCCCTCGGGCCGGACTCTTTTTGAGGCTGTGATATTGGGGGGTGTCCGCGGGCACAGCTCTGCGCCCGCGACGAAAACCTCATGAAGCGGTCAGGCTGAGCGCGCGACGGCGAGTTCTGCGAGTCCGAACAGCGATTCCCGGTGTGGCGATTCGGGCAGGCAGGTCAGGCAGGATTTCGCCTTGTCGACGTGGTCCTTGGCCAGTTGCATTGTGTAGTCCAGGGCGCCGGTGGTTTCGACGATGCCGCAAATGCGTTCCAACTGGTCCAGTCCACCCTGACGGATAGCCCTGCGGATAAGTTGGCGCTCTTCCTCGTTACCGTGCTCCATGGCCTTCAGCAGGGGCAGGGTGGGTTTCCCCTCGGCGAGGTCGTCGCCGACGTTCTTGCCCATTGCTTCGGCGCTGCTGCGATAATCCAGGACATCGTCCACTAATTGGAACGCCAGGCCTAGATGCAGCCCGTAGTCGCGAAGGGCCGCTTCCGTGTGCTCGTCGGCACCGGAAAGTATGGCGCCGCTGTGAGAGGCCGCCTGGAACAGCATGGCCGTCTTGCTGCGGATGACGTCCATATAGTTGGCTTCGCTAATGTCCGGGTTTTTCACATTCATCAGCTGTAGCACTTCGCCTTCTGCAATGACGGCGGTAGCGCTCGACAGCACGTTCATGATGGCCATGCTGTCCAGCTCGACCATCATCTGGAAGGCGCGTGAGTACAGGAAGTCGCCAACCAGAACACTTGGTGCGTTACCCCAGCGGGCATTGGCCGTAGCGCGACCGCGGCGCAGGTCCGACGTATCGACGACATCGTCGTGCAGGAGTGTGGCCGTATGCAGGAATTCGATAACCGCGGCCAGTTTGAGGTGATCCTCTCCCCGATGCTTCAGGGCCCGCGCGGTGAGTAGCACCAATAACGGGCGCATGCGCTTGCCGCCGCTTTCCACGATGTATTGGGCTATCTTTTCCACCAGTGGCACATGCGAGGACAGCCGGTCGAAAATGAGTTGGTTGACCAGACCAAAATCGTCCGCCACGGTGTCGTAGATTTGTTGCACCTTCATGCCGCTGATCCAGAGCTGATCGAAAAGTGGGAGGTAGGAACGCGGCAATGCTAGGTATTGCGGCTTTAAGTGTCAACCGAGGTTGTCAATTGCGCGTGCTTTTCGTACAATCACGCGCCCTTGTACCTCATCCCAACCTGCGCTCCCTGCTATAGGGTTGCCAAAGCGCTTCCCTTAGAACCAGGTGCCAAAGAGCAGGGATGGGTCAGTATCGGAGAAGTGAACATGTACGCAGTGATTGTTAGCGGTGGTAAGCAGCACCGTGTTACCGAGGGTGAGACCCTCAAGCTGGAAAAAATTGAAGTTGAAACTGGCGGCACCGTTGAGTTCGATCGCGTTCTGCTGGTTGCCAACGGCGACGACGTTAAAGTCGGTACGCCTGTGGTTGATGGTGCCAAGGTAACTGCTGAGGTTGTTGGCCACGGTCGTCATGATAAGGTGAAAATCATCAAGTTCAGACGTCGTAAGCATCACATGAAGCAGATGGGTCACCGTCAGTGGTACACTGAAGTGAAGATTACGGGGATCAAGGGCTAATCGCTCTTGTTTCTGTCCCGCGTTTAGAGGAGTAGGACAATGGCTCACAAGAAGGCTGCAGGTAGTACCCGCAACGGTCGCGATTCCGAGTCCAAACGACTTGGCGTCAAAATGTTCGGTGGCCAGGTGGTTAAAGCCGGGAATATCATCGTACGTCAGCGTGGCACGCGTTTCCACGCGGGCACCAACGTCGGTATTGGCCGTGATCACACGTTGTTCGCGAAGTCGGACGGTGTGATCAAGTTCGAAACCAAGGGTCCGGAAAACCGTAAGTTCGTGAGCGTTGAAGCGGCGAGCTAAATCGGCAATACCAAGCCCGATGTTCCCGAAAGCCCCGCTTAAGCGGGGCTTTTTCGTATGTTCCGCGCCAGCGGCGCCCCCTATAATGCGTACATTCCGGATAATAGCGAGTCGGCGCCGGCGTGGCGCGGCGAGGCAGCAGAAAAATGAAGTTTGTAGATGAAGCGACGATTAGCGTCGAGGCGGGAAAAGGCGGCAATGGCTGTCTGAGCTTTCGGCGTGAAAAATATGTCCCCAAGGGTGGCCCTGATGGCGGCGATGGTGGCGACGGCGGGTCGGTTTTCCTTGAGGCGGATGCTTCGCTCAATACGTTGATCGACTACCGTTACCAGCGCAAGTTCAGGGCTGAAACCGGAGAGAGCGGCAGTGGGCGTAACTGCTCCGGCAAGAAAGGGGAAGATCTTGTGCTGCCGGTGCCGGTCGGTACGACGGTGGTCGATGTCGATACCCATGAAGTCCTGGGGGATCTGACGGTTGCCGGGCAGCAACTGCGGGTTGCGCAGGGTGGTTTTCATGGTCTCGGCAATACGCGTTACAAGTCCAGCATCAATCGTGCGCCCCGGCAGACAACCAATGGCACGCCAGGAGAGATCCGTAATCTTCGCCTGGAGCTGAAGGTATTGGCGGATGTCGGTTTGCTGGGGTTGCCGAATGCCGGCAAGTCGACGCTGATCCGGGCGATTTCCGCAGCTCGGCCGAAAGTGGCGGATTATCCGTTTACCACCCTGGTGCCGAATCTGGGGGTGGTGAGTGTTCAGGCGCACCGTAGCTTTGTGGTGGCGGATATCCCGGGTTTGATCGAGGGCGCTTCCGAAGGTGCGGGCTTGGGGATTCGTTTCCTCAAGCATCTGGTGCGAACGCGTTTGCTGCTGCATCTTGTGGATGTGGCGCCCTTTGATGGGTCGGACCCAGTCGAAAATGTGCAGACGATTGCCCGGGAGTTGGAGCGTTTCAGCCCTGCTCTGGCGTTGCGCGAGCGTTGGTTGGTGCTCAACAAGGTCGATCTGCTGCCTGAAGATCAGCAGGAGGCTCGTTGCCAGGAGCTGGTTTCCGCGTTGAACTGGCAGGGGCCGGTATTCCAGGTATCGGCGTTGAGTGGCAAGGGAGCGGCGGCATTGTGTCAGGCGATCATGAACTGGATTGAGGAGCGTGCACTGCTGGAGGCCGAGGATCCCGAGGCCGCGGAGCGCGAGCGTGAGGCTCGGGCCCGGATGGATGCTGAAGCGCGCGAGCAGATTCAGGCTCTGAAGCGTCGTCGCAAGGTGGATGACGATGACGACGATGATGATTTTGATGACGATGACTACGACGTTGAAGTCGTCTATGCCCCTGAGTAATCGTTTGTTGGCAGGCCTGGGTGATAGCCGGGCCTTCGCCCGTCTTTCATAGCGTTTGAGTTGGTGTGACAGGTCCCATGAGCGATCGGCAAAGGCTGGTGACTGCCCGGCGGTTGGTGGTCAAGATTGGTAGTGCGCTTCTGACCAATGATGGTCGTGGTCTCGATGTGGATGCCATCGCCGGTTGGGTGGATCAGATGGCGGCCCTGGTTGGTGAGGGGGTCGAGCTCGTTCTGGTCTCATCAGGGTCGGTGGCTGAAGGTATGAGTCGGCTGGGCTGGAAGAAGCGACCGGCCTTGTTGCATGAGTTGCAGGCTGCGGCGGCTGTCGGGCAGATGGGGTTGGTGCAGGCCTGGGAGGCGCAGTTCAAGCGTCATGGGCGGCATACGGCGCAAGTCTTGTTGACCCATGAGGATCTGTCGGACCGCAAGCGCTATCTAAACGCCCGCAGCACCTTGCGTACGCTGCTGGACTTTGACGTTACGCCCATCGTCAATGAAAACGATACGGTGGTGACCGACGAAATCCGCTTTGGTGATAACGACACCTTGGGGGCTCTGGTCGCGAACCTGATTGAGGCCGACGGCTTGATCATTATGACGGATCAGGCTGGGCTTTTTGATCGTGATCCCCGGCAACATGCCGATGCGAGGCTGGTGGAGCAGCGGGAGGCCAGCGATCCGGAGCTGGATGTCATGGCTGGCGGGGCGGCTGGTGCCTTGGGTCGGGGTGGCATGCTGACCAAGGTGCGCGCAGCGCGATTGGCGGCGCGTTCTGGGGCTTTTACGGTGATCGTCGGTGGGCGGCTGGATGATGCATTGTTGCGTGTTCGACGAGGAGAAGTCGTCGGCACGCTCTTGCTACCGGAGCAGGAGCGTTTGGCGGCGCGTAAACAGTGGATCGCCGGGCACTTGAAGACCCGGGGAAGGCTGGTGCTGGATGCCGGGGCGGTGAAAGGTGTTCGGGAGCGGGGACGGAGTCTATTGCCCGTTGGCGTGAAAGCGGTCAGCGGTGAGTTTCGGCGGGGCGAAATGGTGTCTTGCGTCGACGAACAGGGGCGAGAGATTGCCCGGGGGCTGATCAATTACGATTTTGAGGATGCGGGGCTGATTATCGGAAAGCCCAGTGACCGTATTCAGTCGTTGCTGGGATTTGTTTCAGAAGAGGAGCTCATTCACCGGGATAACCTGGTGTTGGTTTCCTGAAGTGAGGGTGTGGAGTTCAGGGGCTGTCTTGCGAGGTTTGTGAGATGGCTGTTGGACAACAAAAAAACCGGCCATGGGGCCGGTTTTTTGTCAGGCTTGATCTCCAGATCAGGCTTGCAGCGCCTTGATGCGGGCGCTCAGGCGGCTCTTATGACGAGCTGCTTTGTTCTTGGAGAAAATGCCTTTGTTGACCATGCTGTCGAGAATCGGCTGTGCCGCTTGCAGCGCAGCTTGCGCCTCAGCTTGGTTGCCGGCTTCGATCTTGGCAATCACTTTCTTGATATAGGTGCGTGCCATTGAGCGCAGACTGGCGTTCTGCTTGCGACGTTTCTCGCTTTGACGCGCGCGCTTCTTGGCTTGCGGAGAGTTGGCCACCTTGTAACTCCTCAAATTCGTGTCAGGCTGGGTGTTTCTATAGCAATCGGCTGCCCGGGCATCATTGTAACCGCGCCGGTATCGGCGGAGGCGTCCCGGGTACGCAAATAAATGACGCGGAACTATGCCGTCTTGGCGGCTCGATGTCAATAGACATCGGCGCTGCTGCGAAGTCTGCGGAGCGATGATACCATGCCTCGCCATCAATATCGTGGAATCTGAGCGAGGCCCTCGCTGCTGTGTTTGCAGTGTGTGAGGTTGTTCGCAGGAGAGTGGGGTGCCTGAACCGTGATGGAGAGGTGCCGCCGATACGTAACATGCCTGGAGTCCTGCATGAGCGAGAGCTCGGAAACGCCCCCCGCCAAATCGGCGTCATTACCGACATCCGCTGCCGGGACCCGGAGGACACCGGGTCTGCTGCGTTCTTCCGGCACTGTGGGTTTGATGACCATGCTGTCCCGTGTACTTGGGCTGGTGCGGGATATGGTGATCGCTCGTTATTTTGGTGCGACCAGCGGTGCTGACGCCTTTTTTGTAGCGTTCCGGATTCCAAATTTTATGCGCCGCCTGTTCGCCGAAGGCGCCTTTTCCCAGGCCTTTGTGCCCGTGCTCTCCGAATACCGGCAACAAAAAACGCATGACGAGGTCAAGCGCCTGGTGGATGCGGTTGCCGGTACGTTGGGCTTCATTCTGCTGGTGATCACTCTGCTGGCCATGCTGGGCTCGCCGGTACTGACGACGATCTTTGCGCCCGGCTTTTTGCACAATCCGGTGAAGTTCGGGTTGGCCAGCGAAATGCTGCGAATTACCTTCCCGTATCTGCTGCTGATCTCACTGACGGCTTTTGCCGGCGGGATACTCAATAGCTACGACCGTTTTGCCGTGCCTGCCTTTACGCCGGTATTGCTGAATCTCTGCCTGATCAGTGCCGCCGTTTTCCTGGCACCCCATATTTCCCAGCCGGTTGTCGCCCTGGCTTGGGGTGTGTTGATCGCCGGCATGTTGCAACTTTTTTTCCAGATTCCCTTCCTGATGCGGTTGGGATTGCTGCCGCGGCCTCGACTGGATTACTTCGATCCGGGGGTGCGACAGGTGCTCAAGCTGATGACGCCGGCACTGTTCGGGGTATCGGTCAGTCAGATAAATCTGTTGCTGGATACGGTGCTGGCGTCCTTTCTGCAAACAGGAAGCGTATCCTGGCTGTACTACTCGGACCGGCTGGCGGAACTGCCGCTGGGTGTGTTTGGGATAGCCATCGCGACCGTGATTCTGCCCAATCTTTCGCGTAAGCATGCGGCTAAATCGCAAGCCGAGTTTGCCGCGACCCTTGATTGGGGTATGCGCTCCGTGCTGGTGATTGGCGTGCCGGCGGCGCTGGCCTTGATCGTTCTCGCGGTGCCCCTGCTGTCCACGCTGTTTCACTATGGCCGGGTTACCACCCACGACATCGAAATGTCTGCGCGCAGCTTGCGGGCCTTTGCGGTGGGCCTTGTCGCTTTTATGTCGATCAAGGTGCTGGCGCCAGGGTTCTTTGCGCGCAAGAACACGCAGACGCCGGTACGTATCGGGGTGATCGCCATGGCCGCCAATATGGCGTTCAATCTGGTTTTGGTATTTCCGTTGGCCCATGCGGGGCTGGCATTGGCGACGTCAATGTCCGCCTGGCTGAACGCCGGGCTGCTGTTGCGAGGCTTGCGGAAGGAGAAAGCCTACGCCTTCCAGCCGGGGTGGGGGCGTTATGGCGCGCGGCTGCTGCTGGGAAACCTGGCTCTGGTCGCTACTCTGCTCGCCCTGAAGGGGGCAGATAGCCGCTGGCTGGGTTGGGATGCCCTGCATCGCGGGTTGCACTTGGCGCTGCTGGTCGTGGCCGGGCTGGCGGTCTATTTCCTGGCGCTCTTTCTGGGCGGCATGCGGTTGCGGCAGTTTTTGCACCGTTGAAGCCTGTCACACCTGAAGCATTGGGTGCGTGCAAGGGTTGCGGTATACTCGCGTGTTCCCCGGAAACGACGTAAAAACGGTAAGAGGTGGCAATGCGGTTGATTCGTGGTCTGCATAATCTGCTGGCATTGGCAGGCCGAGACGATTCTCCTCTTCGAAACGGTTGTGTCGCGACCATCGGCAATTTCGATGGGGTGCATCTTGGACACCAGACCATTATCGAGCAGGTTCGCGAGAAGGCGCTGGCGCTCGGGTTACCGTCCGTGGTCATGATTTTTGAACCGCAGCCTCGCGAGTTTTTCCAAGGTGAGGATGCACCTGCGCGCCTAATGCGTTTCCGTGAGAAATACGAAGCGCTGCGGGATTGCGGCGTCGATCTTGTGGTTTGCCTGCATTTCAATTCTAGGCTGCGCCAGTTATCGGGGAACGATTTTGCCGAGCAGGTGGTCTGTCATGGCCTGATGCCACGTCATTTGGTCGTGGGAGACGATTTTCGTTTTGGCTACGACCGCAAGGGGGATTTTCACCTGTTGCAGGAGGTGGGGCGGAGCGCTGGTTTCAGTGTGGCGCATACGCGCACGATCAGTCTTGATGGCGACAGAGTCAGCAGTACCCGCATACGGCAGTGCCTGGCTGAAAATGCATTGGTGAGCGCGAGCCGCCTGCTGGGCCGCCCCTATTCGATTACCGGGACGGTCATACATGGCCAGGCATTGGGGCGCCAGATTGGTGTGCCCACTGCGAATATCCGGCTCGGGCCAACGCGCCCGCCGCTCAGCGGCGTGTACGTCGTGGCGGCTGAAGATGAAGCCGGTGAGCGTCACTGGGGTGTCGCCAATATTGGTTTGCGACCGACAGTGAATGGGCGCAGGCCTCTGTTGGAGACGCATCTGTTCGATTTTGCGGGCGCATTATATGGCCAGCGTCTGCATGTGACTTTTTTGCACCATCTGCGGGATGAGGTGCGGTTTGCCGACATCGCTGCATTGACCCGTCAGATTCAGGCGGATATTGAGACGGCGCGTCATTGGTTGGCGGAGCACCCAGATCCTCTGGTCGCGTTCGCCCCGACCGACACGCCGACAATCCCTGATTGACCCATGACAACTGACCAGACCTGACTATGAGCGATTACAAACATACCCTGAATTTGCCGGAAACCGGTTTTCCCATGCGCGGGAACCTTGCCCAACGGGAGCCGGAGCAGCTCAAGCGCTGGCAGGAACTGAACCTGTATAAGGCTGTGCGCGAGGCGCATGCCGGACGGAAGAAGTTCATTCTGCACGATGGCCCTCCCTACGCGAACGGCAGTATTCACATCGGTCATGCGGTCAACAAGATTCTCAAGGACGTTATCGTCAAGTCCCGTGGCTTTATGGGATTCGATTCGCCTTACGTGCCGGGTTGGGATTGTCATGGTCTGCCGATCGAACACAAGGTCGAGCAGGAAATTGGCAAGGCTGGTGTCAAAGTCGATTACAAAACGTTCCGGCAAGCCTGTCGTGATTATGCGGCCAAGCAGGTGGCTGGTCAGAAGGCGGATTTCATCCGTCTTGGCGTTATGGGCGACTGGGATAATCCTTATTTGACGATGGACGCCAAGGTCGAAGCCGATATCGTTCGGGCCTTGGGCAAAATCGTCGAGAACGGTCATCTGGTACGCGGTTACAAGCCGGTTTACTGGAGCGTTGTCGGTCAGTCGGCCCTGGCGGAAGCCGAGGTTGAATACCAGGACAAGACGTCGACGCAAATCGATGTCCGCTTTACAGCCGTCGATCCGGCAGCGCTGCTCAACCTGTTCGGGGTGAGTGGCGGGGATGAGCCGGTATCCATCGTGATCTGGACCACCACGCCCTGGACGATTCCTGCCAACCAGGCTGTCGCACTCAATGCCGACCTGAACTATGCCCTGGTGCAGCTCGATGCGGGGCAGGGAACCGAACGCATGGTTCTGGCCCAACCGATGCTGGACGACATCATGGCACGCTGGGGTGTCGAGTCCTATGAGGTGTTGGGATCGGTGCCTGGCAGTGCGTTGGAAAAACAGCTGTTGCAGCACCCGTTCTACGACCGGCAGGTGCCGGTGGTGCTGGGTGACCATGTGACCACCGATGCGGGTACGGGTGCCGTACACACCGCGCCGGATCACGGTATGGAAGATTTCGAGGTTGGGCAGGTTTATGGTATCGGCACGCTGAATCTGGTGCAGGCCGATGGCACCTATACCAGTGGCGCAGGGGAATTCGCCGGGGTCCACGTTTACAAGGCGGATGGTCCGATCTGCGAAGCGCTGGAGCGGAACGGCAAGCTGGTGCGACGTACCACCTTCCAGCACAGCTATCCCCATTGCTGGCGGACCAAGACGCCGCTGATCTACCGGGCGACGCCGCAGTGGTTCATCAGCATGGACAAGAAAGGGCTGAAGCGGGATGCCCTGGAAGCCATCAAAGGCGTCAAATGGATTCCGGCCTGGGGCCAGAACCGGATTGAGGCAATGGTGGAGCAGTCGCCGGATTGGTGTATCTCGCGTCAGCGTACCTGGGGTGTGCCGATCACGCTGTTCCTGCACAGGGAAACCCAGGAGCTGCATCCGCGGACTGCCGAACTGATCGAGTCGGTTGCGCAGCGTATCGAGACCGATGGCATCGACGCCTGGTTTGACCTGGATGCCTCCGAGTTGTTGGGCGAAGAGGCGAGCCAGTACGAAAAGGTGACCGATACGCTGGACGTCTGGTTCGATTCCGGGGTCACGCACGCCGCGGTGCTCATCAAGCGCCCGGAGCTGGGGCAGTTCCCGGCCGATATGTACCTGGAAGGTTCTGACCAGCATCGAGGCTGGTTCCAGTCCTCGCTGAAGACCGCCATCGCCATTCGCGGCGAGGCGCCTTACCGCCAGGTGCTGACGCATGGTTTCACCGTAGATGGACAGGGGCGAAAAATGTCCAAGTCCCTGGGGAATGTCATTGCACCTCAGGAGGTCATGAACCAGTTGGGCGCAGATATCCTGCGGCTTTGGGTTTCGTCCACCGACTACAGCGGCGAAATCGCGGTCACCCAGGATATCCTCAAGCAAACGGCCGATGGCTACCGGCGGATCCGTAACACCGCGCGCTTCCTGCTTTCCAACCTGAATGGCTTCGACCCGGAAACCGATCAGGTTGCGGCGGCGGATATGCTGGCGCTTGACCGTTGGATCGTTGACCGGACGAAGCTCCTGCAACAGGACATCGATCAGGCCTACGAAAATTACAGTTTCCTGCAGGTTTACCAGAAGCTTTATGGATTCTGTGAGTCCCTGCTGGGTGGGTTCTATCTGGACATCATCAAGGATCGCCAGTACACCACCCAAAAGGACAGCCTGGCGCGCCGCTCCTGTCAGACGGCCATGTACCACATCGTGGAAGCGTTGGTGCGTTGGATGGCGCCGGTCCTGAGCTTTACCGCCGACGAGATCTGGACGCATTTGCCGGGACGGCGTGGGGAGAGTGTCTTCCTGGAGACCTGGTACGAGCAGTTGGCAGAACTGCCGGCTGACGATGCCTTGGGACGGGAATACTGGAACAAGATCCTCCGTGTGAAGGAGGCCGTCAACAAGTGCCTCGAAAGTGCGCGTGCTGCAGGCCAGATCAAAGGGTCGCTGAGTGCAGAGGTCAAGCTCTTCGCTGACGAGTCTCTGCGCGAACAGCTGGCGTTGCTGGGTGAAGAGTTGCGCTTCGTGCTGATTACCTCGGAAGCAACGGTTGCGCCGTTGGCTGAGGCGGGCGATGCCCAGGACACCGAGCTGGAGGGTTTCAAGGTGCTGGTGACGCCGACAACGTACAACAAGTGTGCCCGTTGCTGGCATCACCGTGAGGAAGTCGGGCAGATCGCAGAACACCCGGACCTTTGCGGCCGTTGCGTGGAGAATATCGAAGGTGAGGGAGAAAAACGGCGTTATGCCTGAGCACGAAGCGACGGATGCGAACCGCACAGACTATGGCATGTTACGCTGGCTATGGCTTTCGGGGTTGGTCGTGGTGCTCGATCTGGGCACGAAGCGACTGGCCGAAAGCCATCTGCCCTATGGCGAGCCTCAGCATATCCTGCCGGTCTTCAACCTGACGCTGTTGCACAATACTGGGGCCGCCTTCAGCTTTTTGGCTGGAGCCTCAGGCTGGCAACGTTGGTTTTTCGTGGCCCTCGCTATCGTCATCAGCATTGTGTTGATTCGCTGGCTCACAAAGCTTCCTCGGCAGGATCGCTGGTTGCCGGCGGGTATAGCGCTGGTGCTGGGGGGGGCGCTTGGAAATCTGCACGATCGCATCGTGCAGGGTTATGTCGTCGATTTTCTGCATTTTCACTGGCATCAATACAGCTTCCCGGCCTTTAACCTGGCCGACAGTGCCATTACGGTCGGCGCTGTCATGCTGGCGGTGGACCTGTTGCGGGGATCGGGTGACCGGGAATCTGTGGAGTAGTTGAGATTATGGCGCAGCAATTGGTAGGTCCGGGTACCCGGGTAACCTTGCATTTTTCCCTGGCCCTGGCAGATGGCCGGACCGTTGACTCGACGTTCGAAGGCGATCCCGCTTCCTTTGAGTTCGGCGATGGCAATTTGCCGGAGAATTTCGAGGCGTTGCTGGTCGGCCTCGAAGCCGGCGCTCGTCAAAGTTTCGAAGTGCCGCCGGAAAAGGCATTCGGGCAGCCGAACCCCAATAATGTCCAGTCCTTTCGTAAGGACCAGTTTGCGGCCGATCTGGCGCTGGAGCCGGGTGTCGTCATTTCCTTTGCCGATGCCCGCAAAACGGAATTGCCTGGCATCATCAAGGCTGTCGAGGGCGACACTGTCATCGTGGACTTCAATCACCCGCTGGCGGGAGAGACCCTGCGGTTTGACGTTGCGGTGCTGGAAGTTCAACCTGTCGAGTAATGTTTTTCCGCCATTGGCGGGCCGAGTGAGACTGAGATGAAGATCCAACTGGCTAATCCCCGTGGTTTCTGCGCCGGCGTCGATCGTGCGATCGAAATCGTCAATCGTGCGCTTGATGTGTTCGGTGCACCGATCTACGTTCGTCACGAGGTGGTACACAACCGCTTTGTCGTGGACAACCTGCGCAACCGGGGCGCGATCTTTGTCGACGAACTCGAGGAAGTGCCGGACAACGCCTTGGTTATCTTCAGCGCCCATGGTGTGTCCCAGGCGGTGCAGCGCGAGGCTGCGGACCGCGGCCTGAAGGTCTTTGATGCGACCTGCCCGCTGGTGACCAAAGTGCATATGGAAGTGATGCGCTTCAGTCGCGAAGGGCGGGAATGCATCCTGATCGGCCATGCTGGACACCCTGAAGTGGAAGGCACCATGGGGCAGTATGATCGCTCGCAAGGGGGCGATATCTATCTGGTCGAGAAGGAGTCCGATGTTGCCTCGATGGCCGTGCGCGAGCCTTCACGCCTGGCCTATGTGACCCAGACCACCTTGTCGATGGATGACACTGCGCGGGTTATCGAGGCCCTGCGTGAGCGCTTCCCCGATATTCAGGGGCCGCGTCGCGACGATATCTGTTACGCGACCCAGAATCGCCAGGATGCGGTCAAGCAACTGGCTGGTGACTGTGGCCTGATGCTGGTCGTGGGGTCGCCCAACAGTTCGAACTCCAATCGGTTGCGTGAACTGGCGGAACGTATGGGAACGCCGGCTTACCTGATCGACAATGCCTCCCAGATCGACCCGGCCTGGGTGAAAGGGGTGAGCACCGTGGGGATCACGGCAGGTGCTTCCGCGCCGGAGGTGCTGGTCAAGGAAGTGGTCGATCGCTTGCGTGCGCTGGGTGGCGAAGCACCTGAAGAGATTGCCGGACGCGCGGAGAATATCGTCTTCAGCATGCCGAAGGAATTGCGGATACCTGCCCAGCAAGTGGATTGATCCCCTCGGGGAGCGGCTCCGGATATTCTCATTCCTGTGTCTCTCCTCACATTTCCGTTTCATTAACTACCGTTCATCTCCTCTCTTCGACCGTTCATCGGAATCCCCCTGCATGACCGTTCTCCCTTGATTACGCTAATTAGGCGGACAAAGGGATAAAAGGTTATGCGCAAGAACTCCGGTTTTACCATTATCGAGTTACTCGTAACGCTCATCGTGCTGGCGGTGGTCGCGAGCTTCGCCATTCCCAGTTTCAATTCACTGATGGTGTCGAATACCGTGTCGTCCGCGACGGATCAGCTGTTCGAAACGTTGATTTATGCGAGAGCGGAAGCCGTCAAACGCGGCCAGTACGTGACCATCTGTAAAAGCAAGGACAAGTCGACCTGTGACAACACTGCCGCCTGGACCGATGGCTGGCTGGTGTTTGTGGACAAGAACGGCAATGGCACGAAGGATTCTGTTGATACGATCGTCCGTGTATACGACAAGCTCGATCAACGACTGACCGTGACCTATACAGCCGATACCAACAGCACCGGTACTAACAGTGCCAACGTGATTATTTTCAACAGTCAGGGGATTTGCGAGGTGGGAGCGGTCAGCCCCATCAGCTATTTCGGGAAATTCAAGATTTCCGATCCCCAGGATACCCAGTACGACAAGACGATCAGCCTATCGCTTACGGGCCGGGCGACAAAAGGCTAGAGGTAGAGGTCATGCCAATGTTGGATTCGCAAAAGTCACAAATGGGGGCCGGACTTATCGAGGTGCTGGTCGCCATTTTGCTTTTAGGCGTGGGGCTGCTGGGCCTCGCTGGTTTGCAGACGCAAAGCCTTAAATATAACAACGAGGCCTATTTGCGCAGCCGGGCAACGATCCTGGCCCAGGATATGGCGGACCGGCTGCGGGCCAACCGCGATGTGGCCATCACCAATACCTCGCTCTATACCTTCAAGCTGACCGATACCCCAGGCTCGAATTTAACGCTCTGTGATAGCTCGAACTGCTCGCCCCAGCAATTGGCGCAGTACGATTTCGCTCAGTGGCGCGGCGAGATTTCTGCCGACCTGCCGGATGGTAAAGGGGCACTCGAGCCGTTAGCGAAAGGCAGCAGCGTTGACTGGCAGGATTACAAGATCACGATTTCCTACACCCTGCAGCAGGGCGGACAGGGCAATGGGCAGGCCGTGACACTGACCTACATAGCGAGAATCTGACGATGCAGCGGAATATGCAGGGGCTATCCCTGAATCAACAAGGTCTGTCGCTGGTAGAACTGATGATTGCCCTGGTCTTGGGGCTGATTATTTCTTTGGGTGTGATCAATATTTTTATCCAGTCAAAGAATACCTACCAGACCCAGGACGCTATCTCGCAAGTGCAGGAGAACGCACGTTTTGCGCTGGACTTTTTGGCCCGGGATATTCGCATGGCGGGTTATACCGGTTGTGCGCAGGTAATGAGTACGGCCAACGCGGTTTCCGGGGGTACCGGTTTCCTGACCAACTATGATTACGGTATCGAGGGCTATCAGGCCGGCAGCCTGCCATCGACAACGTTCCCCGACGCCTTGGCGGGCTCCGATGCCGTGGTCATCGACACGACGTCCAATTCGTCGGGATTGACGGTGCAAAGTCACAACCCCTCGTCAGCGCAGATCAATCTTGTGGGCACGCATCCCTATCCGGCGGGAACCGTCATGATGATTGTCGATGCGAACTGCTCCAACCGCGGTATCTTCGTGATGACCGGGCCGACCAATACCAACGCCAACGCAGGCAACGTCGTTCACAACACGGGCAAAACCTTCAACTATGGGGCTGGCGGTAGTATTGGCAACTGCACCAAGGCCCTGAAAGGCGACTTCGACTGCAGTAACCAGGCGAATGCGTCCCAAACGGCCTACAGCCCGGGTTCGACGCTCTACACGATCACCTCTATTGGCTATTACGTACGGGATCCGGCGCAGGACAATACCATTTCGTCTCCCACCCTGTACCGGGTTGAATTCGCCTCCCAGTATGGGTCGTCCAGCAACACGGTGCAGCCCCTCGTAGAAGGTATCAGCAATCTCACGATTACCTATGGCGTCAAGGACAGTTCCGGCAACATTCAGTACAAGGACGCCAGTGCCATCAGTGGGAATACCTGGAAATCCGTGGTGGTGGTCAAACTGCAGGTGACTGCTCAAAGCCTGACCAAAGCCGACAACGGTAACCCTGTTTCGCGGGTATTTTCACGGACCGTGATGATTCGGAATCGGAGCTGACCACTGATGAAGATGAAAACGCAAAAGGGCAGTGTGCTGCTGATTAGTCTGGTCTTTTTGTTGCTGCTGACGATAGTCGGCGTTACGGCGATGAATATTTCCACTCTCCAGGAACACATGGCAGGTAATTACCGGGATCAGGACCTGGCCTTTCAGGCGGCTGAAGCTGCCTTGCTGGAAGGGGAACAATGGGTAAAGAGCAACTCTTTTGAATTGTCCCAGGTGTATACCAATCCTCAGGCGACCGGGGTGAATGCCTTTACGGCGACGTGTAATAACGGATTGTGTTTCGACGGCACCTTCCCCAGTTCGTCTGCACCGGTGACCAGTTGTGTGCCGGGAACGACAACGCCCTGGACCAGCTCGACGCTTTGGAGCACCGCAACGCGATACCACCAGTTGGCGGCCGCGGACCAGATGCAGGGAACGGTGCAGAACGCGCGTTACATTATCGAGTTTCGGTGTTTTACACCCCGGGATTCGTCCAATGCATCTCCCGATCCTTCGGATTATGCGCAGTGGTCGCCGCTATTCAGAATCACCGCGCTGGCCAGTGGCTCCAGTGCTGATTCGCAGGTGATGCTGCAGTCCACATACAAGAAAATCGATTAACCGCCATCACGGTTACAGGATGGGCATGTCATGAATACGCGAAGCTATAGGTCGATCCTCCTCTTGGGGCTGTTGTCGCTGTGTCTCCTGGCGACAGACGTCTACGCGGTCTCCGCGTCTGACTACTCGCAGTTGCCGCCCATTCTGATCCGGCGTCAAACGCCGCTGGTCATGTTCGGGCTGTCGGTGGACGAGCAGTTGTTTTTCCGTGCCTATTCCGATTACTCGGACATCGACGGCGACGGTAACCTGGATCTGACCTACAAGGACACCTTCAATTACTACGGCTATTTCGAGAGCGACTGGTGTTATCAGTACAACAGCGGTAGCGGCTATTTCGAGCCGGAAAACAAGGCTGCCGGTACTAACGGCCACAGTTGTAAGGACAGTGACGGCGCCCACTGGAGCGGCAACTTCCTGAACTGGGCAACGATGACGCGCATGGATGTGCTGCGTAAGGTGCTTTATGGCGGCAAACGCTATCTGGATACGAGCAGCGCCACGGTCCTGGAGCGTGCCTATATTCCGGACGATATGCACGCCTTTGCGAAGGTCTACTCGGGCTCCGATCTTGGCGACTATACGCCGTATGGCAGCCTGTCCGCGTTGACGATGTGTAACGTATCCTCTTCACCCTCTCCCTCTTCCAGTGCCCCGCAATTGAGGTTGGCTGCCGGCGCCTGGCCTCACTGGGCCATTACGGAAGGGCAGGGGTGTCAGTGGGACAAGGGTGACAATATCCCCAGTGCCAGTAGCGAATTGAACAAGGGGTCGGAAAACCAGGTAAGGGTGGCGGCCTGTGTCGCGGGGAAAGACGCGCTTACCGCGTCGTCCTGTGAAACCTATAAATCCGGTGACAGTAAGCCGGTGGGCCTGCTTCAACGCTATGGCGAAGACGGTTCGCTGAAGTTCGGTCTGATCAGTGGGAGCTTTGACAAATATATTTCCGGCGGAACCCTTCGGAAGAATATCGGGCTGATCGCCAGCAATACCGACCCGACGAAAGATGAGCTCAGCCTGACGGATGGCACCTTCAACTCCAGTGTCTACGGCATTATCAATACCCTGGACAGTATCCACATCATTAACTGGAACGGTAGCAAGTACGACTATTGTAACCAGCCGGGGATTTCCATTTCGGCGTTCAAGAGCGGTGCAACCTATCAGTGCCGGGACTGGGGTAACCCGGTCTCTGAAATCTATCTGGAGGCATTGCGCTACTTCGCAGGCGCGACGGATGCGACCTCGGCATTTGTCGCCGATGACACGCCCTATATTTCAACGTTGAAGACAGCGACCTGGCCTTCCCAGCTGTCGGCTAACCCGCTGTCGACCGACAATGCGTGTGCAAACTGTTCGATTATCATGATTTCGTCGGGCGTCAATTCGTTTGATGGGGATGAGCTGTCGTCGGTGTCTTCCATCAATAGTCTGACCGTGTCCGGGATCAATGCTGAAACGGATCTTGTCGGTCAGAAGGAGTACGGGACTTTCCCCCTGAGTTTTCTTTCCGGTGGCGGAACCGATGATCTCTGTTCCCCGAAGTCGTTATCCGGTCTAAGTGGGGCGCTGGGGATCTGTCCGGAATCACCGGCCCTCGAGGGGACCTATGCAATCGCCGGTTTGGCCTACTACGGTAAAACCCATGATTTGCGTCCCGATCTGAGCGGCTCGCAAACGATTGATACCTATGGCGTGGATTTGGCCGAGTCGGTTCCCAGCTTTGAAATCCCGGTCGGTGGCGGAAAAATCCGGTTCCTGCCGGCCTGTGAGTCCAATCACAATGGGAACGCAACCGTTACTTCCAGCGGATGGTTGCCCTGCCGTCTTTACGATGTCGAAGTCTTGAACCTGACCAAGGATGCCAACGGTAACCTGACTTCCGGACGACTGGTGTTTTATTGGGAAGATTCCCCTTGGGGGAATGATTCGGAGCTGGATGGCTCCCAGGTCGTCAGCTTTTGTGTCGGTAGCGCCTGTAAATACGATGACACGCGTCCGAACTCGGACTATGACGACGTGACTGTCGGCGCCAACGAGTTGCGGATCAGTCAAGGGGTCGGTTCGACGGCGGCGGGTTTTGCCTTGCGTTTTGGGTACGATATTACTGGGGCATCATCGGGCAATGGGGCGCCGTCGGGGTCTGAATGGTTGCTGCGTCCGGGTAACCAGAACGAAAACGACCTGTACCAGCTCAGCAGCTATGAAATGCCGATGCCGACGCAGTCTGGCCACACCTACTATCCGAAGTCGCGGTACTTTGCTGCAGGAACGTCCAATGAAGCGACCTTGCTGGAGAAACCCCTCTGGCTGGCGGCGAAGTATGGCGGCTTCAATGATATGGACGGCAGCGGCGACCCGATTTATACCGATCCCCAGACCGGCAGCAAGACTTCGACCCGGGAATGGGACATCCTGAACAACCGGACGGGTGCCTCCGGTCCCGATGGCGTCCCGGACAACTACTTCTTCGCCAGTAACCCTTCGCTCCTGGTCAACCAGATGCAACGGGTATTCGAGTCGTTGGTTGCACACACTTCTTCTGGTACCAACGCCGCCGTGGTTGCGAATAGTAGTACGGGTATTGGTGCGGTATACCAGGCCCTCTATCAGCCCCGCTATACCGTTGGTGCCAGCCAGGTAACCTGGACGGGCACGCTTCGGGCCTTGTTTATCGATCAAAACGGCAACATCCGGGAAGACACCAATCAGAATGGCCAGTTGGACGACACCGCGACCGATTACCGGTTGGTGTTCAAGTATACGAAGAGCACTGGCGAGACGACGGTGGACCGTTACTCCATGTCGGCAGGCGCGACCACCTGGCAGTATGTCGATACCAAAAACCTGAATGAAATCAAACCTATATGGAGTGCGGTCGATCGGCTGGCCAAGATGCAGCACCCGGAAGAACAGCGGACTTATGCGTCGACGAGCGGGGGAAATACGACAAGTAACTCCCAGTCGGCCGATAACAAGCGGTATATCCTGACCGCGATGGACAGAAACGGCGACGGTGAGGTCAACGAAAAGGATGTCGTTGCCTTTACGCCCAGCGTTATGCAGAACGCGGACAGTCAGTATTACCAGTACCTGGGTATGCCGGATACCACGACGGCGACAACCCTGATCAACTATATCCGGGGGCAGGAACAGTCCGGTCTGCGCAATCGCTCGATAGATATTGACGGTAACGGTACGCTTGATGTCTGGCGTCTTGGCGACATTATTCATTCCACTCCGGCAGTGGTCGCGACGCCGAACGATCAGTACAACGTCAAGTATAACGATACGACCTATCAGGCTTTTGTCACCAAGTACCTGAATCGTCGCCAGATGATCTATGTGGGGGCAAACGACGGTATGTTGCACGCCTTCAATGGCGGCTTCTGGGATGCAGCGAACAAGAAGTTCGGCACGACCTCTGTGAACGGGAGCGAAACCGCGTTCCCGCTGGGCCAGGAGATGTGGGCCTATGTTCCGGAAAACCTGCTGCCTCATCTGCGGTGGCTGGCGGCGCCGGACTATCCCCATGTCTATTACGTGGATGGTGAGCCGGAAACCTTTGATGTCAATGCGTGGCCAGCTAACGACACTGTGCATGTGGACGGCTGGGGCACGATACTGGTCGTGGGTATGCGGCAGGGTGGTGCCCCGATAACGGAAACGATCGACGGGCAGAGTAAGACCTTCCGCTCCGCCTACATCATTATGGATGTGACCGATCCTGAGAGCCCGCCGACGTTGTTGGGTGAGATCACGCTGCCGGACGATATGGGTCTTACCTTCAGCAAACCCGTCCTCGTCAAGCGGCGTGCACCGGATTCCACCGGTGACTGGTCCAAACCCAGTGTGAACAAGTGGGACCTGGTGATCGGTACCGGTCCGACGGGAAGCAATGCGCTGACGAAGGGAGAGAGTAGTTCTGATGCCCGCCTGTACGCGATTGACCTGCAAAAGCTGGTACAGAATGCGACAGGGAGCAGCACGAGCTATCTGATTACCATGGGAGCAAATAGCGCGTACGGGCTTGATACCGGGGTCAGTAATAGTTTTGTCGGGGGACTAACGTCCGTCGACTGGAATAACGATTACAGTGATGACGCCCTTTATGTCGGGCTGACTGCCGGCACGGAAGCGTCGCCCTCGGGTCGTATCATGCGTTATCTGATCGACGACAATGACGGTAGCGTGCAGGTCTACTATGGTTTGGGCTCCGGCGTCCTGGGGACACTGCTCAATCCCGGCAAACCGTTCCAGGCAAATCCGATCACGACGCGGGACGCCAACGGCGAACGCTGGATTCTGGAAGGTAGCGGCCGTCAGTTTGTTCCTGGAGACAACAGCAACACGGATCAGCAGTACTTCTATGGCGTCAAGGAGCCTCGAAACAGCAGTGGCGCTCTGACATATTCGTCCGTGACCGACAGTTCGCTGATCGATACCACCGATATCGCCGTCTTTTCCAGTAGCGGTACGGTGAAGGATGTGTCCTCGGGTACCCTGCAACCTCTGAGTATCAATGGCACGACGGTGACGGATTATTCCCAGTTGCAGACCGTCATGCAGTCCGAGCCCGGTTGGAAGATTCGCATGCATAAGCCGATCAATTCCTCCGGCGGCGCCTTGGCGAGCGGGAAAGTGATTCGTGATGCCACGATCAACCCGGCCAACGTCGGTGAGTTCGCGTTCACCGAATATCTACCACCGGCTGATTCCTGCGAGTTCGACGGGATCAGCTATCTGTATGAGTTGGGACTGACAACAGGAACCGCGACACCGGATGCGTCGCTGGGAACCAGTACCAGCTATGTCAATAACCAGTATCCGCTGTCTCTCAGCAACATCTCCCTGGGTTCGGGGCAGGCCTCGAGCGTCACCTTCCATCAGGGTTCGGGTGGGCAGCTGAACGCATTGACGAATATGTCCACCAGTGAGATCAAGACGACGCAGGTGAAGGTCGTTCAGCCCAAGAGCGGTCGCCAATCCTGGCGTCAGATCGATACAACGACTATCCAGTGAGGATGTGAATGATGGTATTTCGGCAAAAGGGCTTTACCCTGCTGGAGTTGCTGATTGTTGTGGCGATCGTGGGTATTCTCGCCGCTATCGCTTGGCCGGCGTATCAGAAGTCGGTTAATGAGGGGCAGCGAACCGATGCCAAGACTACCCTGACAGACCTGGCCGCCAAGCAGGAACGGTTCTATACGTTGGGGGCTCCTGCGACCTATGCGTCCGATGTCAAGGATCTTGGTAATGCCAGCAGTGGTACCACAATGGATTCTGAACAGGGTATCTACACTATCACCCTGACCAACAAGCTTAAAAGCAATGGCAACCCCTGTAGCAATAAAGTGGGCGGGGTGACGGTGCAATCCTGCTTTATCCTGACTGCGACGCCCAAGGCTGGCGGTGGTCAGGAGGATGATCCCGATTGTTGGTCGATGTCCATCAATGAGCAGGGGGATAAATGGTCCCGTGCCAAAGGCGCCTCTTCTGATAACGCGGCCGGGACCTGTTGGTAAAGGCTAGTGCCCAGGAAGGCCAGGACAGTGTCCCGGCTTTCCTTGGGATTTATCGACAACCCCATCTCCCGTGATGTCCCTGGCCAGGCGTGTTCGTCCGAGCACGCTGACCACAACCATGGCGATATGCCGGGGATTTCCGTCTCCGGGGCAGTAGGTGAAGGTGCCATTGGTGCCGAAGGCTGTCCCCATTGCGCTGAACGCCAGCAGGGTGCGGTTGTAGGTCAGCGTTTCCTGTGTGTTGGTTAGCGCGACATAGCGAATGCTCTTCTCCGTGGCGTCGAGTTTCCGGTTGTGGTTTCTATCGGTGAACACCAGGATGTGGCGATGCCACTGGGCGTCGCAGTGCTGGCGGTCTTGGGAAGGGCAGATGACCACCCGGGTTCCTCGCATGATGGCCTCGCTGCGAGCGGTATAGATCAGTGTCTTTAGGTGTGATTCGACGGCGATGGCCCTGTGCTGTTCCAGCAAGCTGCCGAAGGTTGTCGCAGATACAGTGAGGATGGCGATGACGGCAATCGCCGTCAGTAGCTCGATCAGCGTGAGGCCGGTTTGGCCGCAGCGTGGAGGCATGGTGGTCTCTCCGTTCCCTGGAGTTGGATATCGATGCCTGTCCGTAGGCATCGGCAGTATACATAAGTCTCGATCAGAGGCCCAAGCGTGGAGAGGATATTACTCCATGCCGAGCTTTTTCAACCGGTAACGCAAAGCCCGAAAGCTGATACCCAGCCGTTTGGCGGCGGCCGTCTTGTTCCAGCGGGTGGCTTCAAGCGCCTTTTCGATCGCCTGGCGTTCGATCGATTCCAGATAGTTTTCCAGGTCGATACGCCCCTCCGGTACCTCGGCGGAACCTTCGACGACGGGGCTGTCCTGTATCGAGCGTGTGTCGAGGTGAAGGTCGGCCGCGGAGATTTCGTCCTCATCACAGAGCGTAAAAGCGCGCTCCAGGATATTCTCCAACTCCCGGACGTTACCTGGGAAGGCATAGTCCATCAAGGCATTCATTGCATCCTGGCTCAGTCGTGCTGGTGGGCATTCGTATTCTGCGGCAATCCGTTTCAGGAAGTGATTGGCCAGCAGCGGGATATCGGATTGGCGGGAACGCAGGGGCGGAACCTTGAGTTCGATGACATTGATCCGGTAGAAGAGGTCCTGGCGGAACTCCCCTTCATCGACCAGTTCGGCCAGGTTCTTATGGGTTGCGCTCAGCAGGCGAATATCGACCTCCACCTCCTGGGATTCGCCAACCGGGCGTACCGATTTTTCCTGAATGGCCCGCAGAAGCTTTACCTGCATGGCTAAGGGGAGATCGGCGACTTCGTCCAGAAAAAGCGTGCCGCCATTGGCTGCGCGGAACAGGCCTTCCTTATTGTCGGTTGCCCCCGTGAAACTGCCCTTTTTGTGGCCGAAGAACTCGCTTTCCATTAACTCGCTGGGAATGGCACCGCAGTTCACGGGAACAAAGGGTTGGTCGCGTCTAGGACCCTGTTGGTGGATGAGTCGTGCCACCAGTTCCTTGCCGCTGCCGGATTCTCCACTGATATAGATGGGCGCCTGGCTTCGGGCGAGTTTGCGGATCTGGCTACGCAGCTTCTGGATTTCCGGCGACTCGCCCAGCAGTGGCCCTTCGCTCTCCAGCGGTTCAGTGGCTGCAGGTGCTTCGGAAAGACGCAACGCGCTGGCAACGAGTTCCCGAAGTCGGGGCAGCTCGACCGGCTTGGAGACGAAGTCGAAAGCCCCGGCCTTGAGGGCACTGATCGCCGTGTCCATGCTGCCATAGGCGGTAATCACGGCAATGGGAATCTGAGGATGGTTTTTCTGTACCCATTTCACCAGATCAATACCGTTGCCGTCGGGCAGGTTCATATCTGTCAGGCACAGCTTTATCGGGCTGTCCTGCAGGCGTGCGCGAGCTTCGTCGAGTGTCTCGACCGTGATGGCGTCGATATCCATGCGAGCCAGGGTAATGGCCAATAGATCCCGGATATCGGGTTCATCGTCAACTACCAGCGCCAGGGGTGTCGTCATGCGGCTATCCATTTATCGTCGTGTCTTTCACTATCTTCCGAAATATCGGCATGGCTGCAGCTGATTCAGGTCAATCGCCGGTAATGGGCGAAGGTGATCCTGAAGCAACAACCGCTATGTGTGCCTTGAACCAGTGACAGGTGGGCCTGGTTGGCCTCACACAGTTCGCGGGCCAGGTAGAGGCCCAGACCGGTACCACTTTTTTCTGTCGTGTAGAAAGGTTCGAAAATGGTGCTCTTCTGTTCGGCAGAGATCCCTTTGCCCTCATCTTCCACATCGATATAGGCGCGTTCTCCGTCGGCTGCCATGCCGACGGTCAGCCACAGTCGCGGCTCACCCGTGTTGGCCAGGCTATATCGGAGACCATTCTCGCACAGATTGGTCAGGACCTGCTCCAGCTGACTCGGGTCGAAACGTGCCATGGCCGGCTTTTCGGGCAACGCGAGATTTAGCTCGGGAGTTTGGGATAGCTGGGACTGGTAATCGTCGACAAAGCTGCGGCTCCAGTGATTGAGGTCGAGTAGCTCGGCATCGGCCTCTTTGCGCCGGGACAGTTGCAGCACGTTTTCGATAATGGTGTTCACCCGACCGCTGTGACGCTGAATGATATCCGTCATTTTGCGGTCGCCAGGTTCCAGCTTGGGGGATTCGGCCAACAACTGGGCCGCGTGACTGATTGCTCCGAGGGGGTTGCGTATTTCGTGGGCAATCCCAGCGGTGAGGCGCCCCAGGGACGCCAGCTTGAGCTGTTGGGCCTGTTGCGCGATCTTGCTGGTGTCTTCCAGGAAAACCAGGATCTGCTCGCCTTGCTCTCTGCTCAGCCGTGTAAAGTTTGCCTGCACGACAGGGGCTTCAGGGGCGGCCTGGAAGGGTTCTGTACGTTGGAGCGGGTCTTTGAGCCAATTGTCCAGGCGCTTTTTGAGGGGCGTCGGTAATTGCGTGCCACAACTGGGGTCATTGCTGCGACCGGACAGCAGCTCTGCTGCCGCAAGGTTTGCCATACGGATATGACCGAAAGCATCGGACACAACGATTCCTGTGCGCATCCGTTGAATGATCTGATGGTTCAACTGCTGCAGTTCGGCAATACTGCGTCCCCGTTGCTGTGCCAGCGTCTCGCTGAGAATCAGGCGCCGGGTTACATGTTGCAGAAGAAACGCGACAGCAAAGTAGAGTAGCCCCAAAAAGCCGGCCCGCACCATCGCGTCGGCACCGTCATTAAAGGTGAGTGCGCCGCCAACCACTAAGCCGAGCGAGCCCAGTGTTGCAAGCGCGGCGTAGAAGATGCCGATGCGTGACGGGGCGAGGATGTTGCCTGCGGCGACACTGATGATGACGAGGTTGGCGAGTCCGCTACCGATGCCGGAACTGAAGAACAGCAGTAGATGCAGGACAAAGATGTCCAGCAGTACCGAGAGCGTGACATGCCCCTGCCGAGGGTGGAAGCCGGCTATCATCAGGAAGGCGATGAAGAGGTTGAGGCCAAGGTAACTGAATGCGGTGCTTTCATAAAGCAGCGGAAAGCGATACTGCAGGCCAAGCGCATTACGTGCCGAGATAAAAACCAGGGCCACCAGGATCAGACCGACCACAACGCGGTACTGGTTGTAGATCCTGAAAAGCCGCGTACGTTGTGCGTCCAGTGCCTGTCCTGGCTTTATGGGTGGGGAGAAGGACAACTCGCTATCGGGTGCAGTCATTGAGGGAGTACGACGGTCCAGAGAATGGGTTCAGTCTGCGCTTGTTGGATACAGACCCATAGTGTAGCTGGAAATTTCGGGTGTGGTGCGGTGTCGGTGCCTGTGGCATGGTCCTTAAGACGTGTAAAATACGCGCTGCCGCCGCAGCTCTGAAGGCTGCGAAGTTCGTTGATAGGAGAATGAGGACGATGCCCACTCCCTTGCGCGTTGTAATGGCGCAGTTGAATCTACTGGTTGGCGATATTCCGGGCAATACCGACAAGATATTGGAGGCGGCTCAACGTTCCATCGAAGAGCATCAGGCGGATGTGGTCGTCTTCCCGGAGTTGTCGTTGACCGGTTATCCACCGGAAGACCTGCTGCTACGTCCCAGCCTGTCGATTCGTGTCGAAAAGGCATTGAGCAAGCTGGCGGATGCCCGTTTGACGGCGGCGCTGGTCGTGGGCTATCCGCTGTGGGATCAGGGGGTGCTCTACAATGTGGCGGCCATCATTGATGATGGGCAGGTTTCCACCGTGTACCGCAAGCAGCATCTGCCCAATTATCAGGTTTTTGACGAGAAACGTTACTTCTCTGAAGGTCATGAAACGGTTATTGCCGACCTGCGCGGCGTCCGGGTCGCGTTAACGGTGTGTGAGGATATCTGGCGAGAGGGACCCGTAGAGGCGGCCGCGGCAGAAGGTGCGACGCTGGTCCTCAATATCAATGCCTCTCCATACGCCTCGGGTAAGCTGGCGACCCGCCAGGCGTTGCTTGAGCGGCGGTCCAGGGACAATGCGATAGCCATTGTCTACGTGAACCTGGTGGGCGGTCAGGATGAATTGATTTTCGACGGCGGCTCAATGGCATATGACCACTCGGGCACGCTGGCGGTTCAGGCTCCCAGCTTCGAGGAGGCGTTGGTTCCCGTGACGTTCAATTGCGAGCGCCACTGCCAGCCGGTCTCACATCCGTTGCCGGCGCCGATGTCCGAGGAGGAAAGCGTTTACCGGGCCCTGGTGCTCGGTGTACGGGATTACGTCAACAAAAACGGCTTCAAGACGACGGTGTTGGGCTTATCCGGCGGTATCGATTCGGCCCTGACCCTCGCCATTGCTGTCGATGCGCTGGGGCCGGAGCGGGTTCATGCGGTTATGATGCCGTTCCGCTATACCTCCAGTATGAGTATCGAGGATGCTCGCGCCGAAGCCGAGGCCCTGGGGGTTCGCTACGACGTATTTTCCATTGAGCCCATGTACGACGCCTTCATGGCGACGCTGGCACAACCCTTTGCAGGCCTGGCACCGGATACGACGGAAGAGAACCTGCAGGCGAGGTTGCGGGGCGTACTCTTGATGAGCTTGTCGAACAAGTTCCGGGCGCTGGTTCTCACGACCGGTAACAAGAGCGAAATGGCTGTCGGTTACTCAACACTGTATGGCGATATGGCCGGCGGATTCGACGTGCTCAAAGATGTTCCCAAGACGCTGGTTTACCGACTGTCGGACTACCGCAATAGCCTTGGCCCGGTGATTCCCCAACGCGTGATCGACAGGCCGCCATCGGCTGAGTTGGCGCCCGATCAGAAGGATCAGGACAGTTTGCCGGACTATGACACCCTGGATCAGATCCTCAACCTCTATATCGAGCGCGATTACAGTGCGGATGCCATCGTTGCGGAAGGCTTCGAGCGGAAGGATGTGGAGCGGGTGATTCGCCTGGTGGATATCAATGAGTACAAGCGGCGTCAGGCGCCGATTGGTGTCCGTATCAGTGAGCGCGGTTTCGGCAAGGATCGACGTTATCCGATCACGAACGGGTGGCGTTTGGGAGAGTAAGGGAATGCGCCGTCCGGCACTTTTGGGGGCCGGACGGCAAGCAAGGACTACTGATCGTTTTGCGTGTCGTCCTTTTTGTCGCCCAGCAGGCCAAAAGTGACAACGCTCAGCAGAGAGCGGTTCTCCGGCTTGATGACATGAGTGACATAGTGGCCGTTCTTATCGAGCCATCGGCTGTGCGGAAAGTTCAGCGCCAGCAACGAAACGGCGTGATCTGCAGCATCTTTCATACCGAGTTTGCGGTCCGTTTCGATCAGTATCGGCAGTGCCTGCTCCAGCGCCGGTGCATGCGGGTAATTCTCAAGGATATAACTGGCGCGGTTTGATGCAGCGACATAAGCCTGCCGCTTGATATAGTAACGCGCTGCCTCCAGCTCCAGTTGGGCCAAACGGTTTCGAATAGCCTCCATCCGCTTGCGGGCGTCAGCTGCATATTCGCTGTCGGGGTAGCGGTTGAGCAGTTGTGAGAAATCCCTAAAGGCTTCCCGTTGCTGTCCTGGGTCGCGCGCACCGACATCGACCGGGAAATATTGTTCAGCCAGGCTGTAATCCAGGTTGTACGAGGCCATCCCCTTCATGTACAAGGCATAGTCCGCATGGGGACTCTGCGGGTGTAGGCGCAGGAACCGCTCGGCAGCGGAGCGCGCGCCTTCCAGGTCCAGGTTTTGGTAGCGGGCGTAGATCAGGTCCAGTTGGGCCTGCTCGGCATAGCGTCCGAAGGGGTAGTATGTTTCCAGATCCTCAAGGTTCTTGATGCTTTCCTTGAAGTTACCGGAATCCAGCGCCTGTTTTGCCTGAGTGTAATAGGTTTTTTCCGGCAGCACCTTGATAGGGCCTGACGCACAGGCGGCCAGAAGTCCGCAAAGCAGGGCCAGTACGCCGAGTCTAACTGTTCTCATGCCCGATTCCCGTATAATGCCTGTTGACGATCGCCGGAAAACGATCGGAAACAACGTAAACTGATGGGCAGTCGCAATGCCGCCCGCGATTCGTGGACCGGCCGACATTGTAGCGACCCGCAAGGCTCCTGTGCAGGGGTGAATGATGATTGTTGGTACCCTGTAATGATCGAAGTGGTGCCGCTCAGAGGATTGACATGACGACTGAACAGATTAATGCGGAGTTTGTGGTTCCCCCCGAGCTGGCTGAACGCCGGCTCGATCAGGCGGCTGCAGACTTGATGCCCGAGCATTCCCGGGCCCGCATCCAGGGCTGGATCAAGTCCGGACAACTGACCGTTAACGGTCAGTCACGCAAGCCACGAGACAAGGTGCAGATCGAAGACCGCATCGTCGTGGCGGCTGTCGTCGAAGGGCAGAGTCGCTGGGAGGCGGAGCCCATCCGTCTGCAGGTCGTGTACGAGGACGAAGACCTTATCGTGATCGATAAACCTGCGGGCCTGGTGGTACATCCGGCCGCGGGCCATGCCGCCGGGACCTTGGTAAATGCGCTGTTGCACTATGCGCCGGAGCTCGATCGCCTGCCGCGTGCCGGTGTGGTACATCGCCTGGATAAGGATACGACAGGCCTGATGGTGGTGGCGCGCAGCCTGGAAGCGCACACGTCGCTGGTCTCTCAACTGCAGGAGCGCACGATGGGGCGCGAATATGAAGCGGTCGTGACCGGAGAGCTGACCGGCGGCGGAACGGTGAATCAGCCCATTGGCCGGCACCCGCAGCAGCGTCAGAAAATGGCGGTCGTCGCAGGCGGCAAACCTGCGGTGACGCATTATCGGCTGATCAAGCGATTTCGGGGACATACCCACATATTGTGTCAGCTCGAGACGGGGCGGACCCATCAGATTCGTGTGCATATGGCGCATATCCGTCATCCCCTGGTCGGTGATCCTGTGTATGGGGGGCGAATGCGGTTGCCGCCGGGAACGACAGAAACGCTGCAGCGCGCGCTCAGCGAATTCCCGCGGCAGGCATTGCACGCCAGGCGGCTGAAGCTTGATCATCCCGCCACGGGCGAGCCGATGAGTTGGGAGTCGCCTCTGCCAGACGATATGGTTCAACTCCTTGCGACACTGGCGGCCTTTGACGATGCCTGGGATGGTGGCGCGTGAGCATTCCCCTGATCTATCCGGACTGGCCCGCTCCGGATAATGTCAAGGCGCTGATTACCACACGTCAGGGTGGAGTAAGCCTGCCGCCCTGGGATACGTTTAACTTGGGCGCACATGTGCATGACGACCCCGTGGCTGTCGGCGAAAACCGGCGACGCCTGTTGCAGATCATCGGTGCGCCTGACATAGCCTGGTTGAATCAGGTGCATGGTGTCGAGGTGGTGGAGCTGCCGTACGACGAGGCTCCCATTACAGCGGATGCGGCGACAACTCGGCAGGAGGGGATTGTTTGTGCGGTGCTGACCGCGGATTGTCTGCCGGTTCTGCTCTGTAACCAGCAGGGGACACAGGTGGCCGCTGCGCATGCCGGGTGGCGAGGGCTGGCGGCCGGCGTACTGGAAAGTGCTGTGGCCAGCTTCGAGGCGGAAGATCAGGTGATGGCTTACCTGGGGCCTGCGATTGGCCCCCGGCACTTCGAGGTGGGGCCGGAAGTGCGTGCGGCATTCGTCGCCGGCGATCTGGGGGCTGATGCCTGCTTTCTGCCGAGCCCTTCCCGGGAGGGGTGCTATCTGGCGGATATATATGGCCTTGCCCGTCGCCGATTGGGGCGCCTGGGTGTTGTTCGGGTGTTCGGCGGCAGTGATTGTACCGTCACCGATGCCGACCGCTTCTTTTCCTATCGTCGTGACGGTGAAACCGGGCGTATGGCATCCCTGATCTGGCTGGCGAGCCGTTAAGCCCTTCATATTCTTGATCCTCGACAAATACGCAGCATTCCTCATGGCGTGACGCTTGAACTCCCTCCGCATGCCCTTACATTTAAAGGCAAGTTATTAGGCGTTAATCGCCACAATGCGGCTTTGCCCCAGCCGACACTGTTTTCGAGGATATTGATCATGCGAATCGACAAGCTGACCAGTCGCTTGCAAATGGCTTTGGCCGACGCTCAGTCCCTGGCGGTCGGCAAAGACAACAATTTTATTGAACCATTACACCTGATGCAGGCGCTACTGGATCAGGAAGGGAGTGCTGTTCGCTCTCTGCTGCAACAGGCGGGTGCTGATGCGGCCCGTTTCCGGCAGGCGCTTGCCAAGGAAATCGACACACTGCCGCAAGTGCAGGGGACGCCTGGCGAAGTTCATATGTCGAACGAGCTGGGGCGCCTATTCAATGTGGCCGACAAGCTGGCGCAAAAGCGTAAAGATCAGTTTATTTCCAGTGAGCTGATTCTGCTGGCTGCGGCAGAGGATAAAGGCGCATTGGGCCGCCTGCTGCGCGAGGCTGGCGTTCAGCCGAAAGCGCTGGAGGCTGCCATCGATCAAGTGCGTGGCGGTGATTCGGTCAACGATCCGGGGGCGGAAGAAAATCGCCAGGCCCTGTCCAAGTACACCATCGACCTGACGGCGCGGGCAGAGGAAGGCAAGCTCGATCCGGTGATCGGTCGTGACGACGAAATTCGTCGGACCATTCAGGTCCTGCAACGTCGCCGCAAGAATAACCCGGTATTGATCGGCGAGCCCGGCGTGGGTAAGACCGCTATTGTCGAGGGGTTGGCGCAGCGGATCGTCAATGGCGAAGTGCCCGATGGATTGAAGGACAAGAAGGTCCTCTCGCTGGATATGGGATCGCTGATTGCCGGAGCCAAGTTCCGCGGCGAGTTCGAGGAGCGTCTGAAGGCGGTTCTGAATGAGCTGTCCAAGCAGGAAGGACAGATCATTCTGTTCATCGACGAGATACACACCATGGTCGGCGCCGGTAAGGCGGAAGGCTCGATGGATGCCGGCAACATGTTGAAGCCGGCACTGGCCCGTGGTGAACTGCATTGCGTCGGTGCGACGACACTCGACGAATATCGGGAATATATCGAAAAGGATGCGGCGCTGGAGCGCCGGTTCCAGAAAGTCTTCGTCAACGAACCCAGCGAAGAGGACACCATTGCGATCCTGCGTGGCCTGAAAGAGCGTTATGAGGTGCACCACGGGGTTGAAGTGACTGACGGTGCCATCATCGCGGCAGCCAAGCTGTCCCATCGCTATATCACTGACCGGCAGCTGCCGGATAAGGCGATCGATCTGGTCGATGAGGCGGCTAGCCAGATCCGTATGGAAATGGATTCCAAGCCGGAAGCCCTCGACCGTCTCGAGCGTCGCCTGATCCAGTTGAAAATCGAACGAGAGGCGTTGAAGAAGGAAACCGATGCGGCCTCCCGTCAGCGGCTGTCAGAGCTGGATGATGTGATCGGCAAGGTCGAGCGTGAGTATGCCGATCTTGAGGAGGTTTGGAACACAGAGAAGGCCGCGCTGCACGGTTCGCAGAAGATCAAGAGCGATCTGGAGCAGGCCCGTATCGAGCTGGAGAACGCCCGCCGTGCTGGTGACCTGGGGCGGATGTCTGAGTTGCAGTACGGCCGGATTCCCGAGCTGGAACGGCAATTGGATATGGCCAGTCAGGCTGAAATGATGGAAATGAAGCTCCTGCGCAACCGCGTCACCGACGAGGAAATCGCGGAAGTGGTCTCCAAGTGGACCGGTATCCCCGTCTCCAAAATGCTGGAAGGCGAGCGGGAGAAACTCCTGCGCATGGAGGATGAACTGCATCATCGGGTTATCGGTCAGGACGAAGCTGTCAAGGCGGTGGCTGACGCGGTACGACGGTCGCGGGCAGGCTTGTCAGACCCGAACCGGCCGAATGGGTCTTTCCTGTTCCTGGGGCCGACCGGTGTAGGCAAGACCGAACTCTGTAAGTCGCTGGCATCGTTCCTGTTCGACACCGAAGAAGCGATGGTGCGTATCGATATGTCAGAGTTCATGGAGAAGCATTCCGTGGCCCGCCTGATTGGCGCGCCTCCGGGCTATGTTGGCTATGAAGAGGGCGGCTATCTGACAGAAGCTGTGCGTCGGCGCCCCTATTCGGTGTTGTTGCTGGATGAGGTGGAGAAAGCGCACCCGGACGTCTTCAATGTGCTGCTGCAAGTGTTGGACGATGGGCGTTTGACGGATGGCCAGGGGCGGACCGTGGATTTCCGCAATACGGTTATCGTCATGACGTCAAACCTGGGGTCAGATGTTATCCAGACGATGTCGGGCGAAGGGCAGTATGAGGAGATGAAGAGCGCTGTCATGGATGTTGTGGGAACCCATTTCCGGCCGGAGTTTATCAACCGTGTCGACGAGGTGGTAGTCTTCCATCCGTTGGGCTCCGACCAGATCCAGGGAATTGCCCGCATCCAACTGCAATTGGTCAACAAGCGTCTGGCGGACCAGAACATGCGCCTGGAGCTGACTGAAGCGGCCATGAATAAACTGGCCAGTGTCGGGTACGACCCGGTCTATGGTGCCCGGCCGCTCAAGCGCGCGATTCAGCGCCTGATCGAGAATCCGCTGGCGCAGCAGATCCTGAACGGTGAGTTCCGCTCTGGGGATACGATCCACGCTGATGTGCAGGGCGATCTGATCGCCTTCTCCCATTAACCATGACCCCTGAAGGACCTGCCGGTAGGGTGAAGCTGGCCTGAAGGAGGTTCCGCGAAAGCAAAAGGCCGGGAAGCGAAGCTTTCCGGCCTTTTTTTTACGGCTGCGATCGGGTTACTGAGAAGCGGCGGGCGTACCGCAATATTCCTTTTCCAGCTTCTCGAACTGCTGCTTCTTGGTGGCGACTTCTTCTGGCGTGAGATAGCGGGTTTTGCCGCCTTCGGTCACTTTAATTCGGCTGTAGGTATTCAGTACGTCCAGGTTACGCTTGGCGGCGGCACAGTTTTCCTGGCGGATTTTTTCCTGCTCTGCCTTTTGCTTCTGTGCTTCAGCGTTTTGCGGTGTATTTGCCGCGTCCGTAGCGTTGGCCGCAGGGGGCTGATCATTTGTCGGCGTGCCGTTGTCGGTAACGGCGCTGCCGGTCATGACCTGCAATTGTTCAGCCTTCACCCCGTCGGGTTTCTGGTCGCTATAGTGTTTGACGCCATTGACGGTCCAAACATAGACAGCTCCGGCAAACGCAACATTGGCCAGCAGGCTTAGAGCCAATCCGGCAATCCCAACACGTAATTTCATAACGTCTACTCTGGTTTCCTGATCACTCGTTCGTGGATATGGCTAAAAGCCGCATCCTATCCAAAGGTTGCGCGATGTTCATGGCAGCACTTTGCAGATATTAAGGCGTCGAAATCCTCATTCCCTTTTTAGACTAGACCAAATTCGGGTCCCCTGAAATGTCGTCTGTGCCCGACTTTGAACGCCTTCGCTATTGACACGGATTTTTGCGGTGTCAGAATTACCGATTGCCTGAAAACAGGGGCTAATACGGCAGGCAACCCCGAGCAGTATCCCCCGTTGTTACCACACTGAATGCTCTTCCCCGTCTTATCGATGGGGCGCTCGGTTCCTATGACCGAAGTTGCGAATGTCCTCCGTCACCCTCGGGAGGCCATTTTGCCAGGAGACAATCTCTCATCGTCAGGTGTGGCGCACAGGACCCTTGCGGCATCCACAAGAAGCCGTTTAATGGAATCCGGGCAGAACGCAACATCACGAAATATTTCACTCATGAGAGGGTAGTTAGTCGTGGAGCTATTGTCTGGCGCCGACATGATTGTCCGCTTCCTGCAGGATGAGGGCATCGAATACATCTATGGCTATCCGGGTGGGGCTGCGCTGCATATTTATGATGCGCTGTTTCGTCAGGACAAAGTCAAACATATCCTGGTTCGCCACGAGCAAGCTGCCGTTCATATGGCAGATGGCTATGCGCGGGCTACCGGTAAACCGGGCACGGTCCTGGTAACTTCCGGTCCGGGGGCAACCAACACCGTTACCGGTATCGCTACCGCCTTCATGGACTCGATTCCGATGGTCATTCTGTGTGGCCAGGTGGCATCGACGCTGATTGGCGAGGATGCGTTCCAGGAAACGGACATGATCGGTGTCTCGCGTCCTGTCGTTAAGCACAATATGACGATCCGTCATCCGGAAGAAATTCCGGAAGTGCTGAAAAAGGCCTATTACATCGCGGCGTCCGGTCGTCCGGGTCCGGTGGTGGTCGATATCCCTAAGGATATGACAACACCGAACGAGCGTTATGAGTACGCCTTCCCAAGGAAGGTCAAACTGCGTTCCTATAATCCGGCTGTGCGCGGTCATGCTGGTCAGATCAAGAAGGCCGTGGACATGTTGCTGGCGGCCCGGCGTCCGGTGATCTACTCCGGTGGCGGTGTCGTTCTTGGTGGCGCTTCCGCAGAACTTAAGGAACTGGCGCATAACCTGAACTTTCCGGTGACCAGCACCCTGATGGGGCTGGGCGCGTTCCCGGGTACTGATCGTCAGTTCCTGGGTATGCTCGGCATGCACGGTAGTTATGAAGCCAATATGGTTATGCACCATGCAGATCTTATTCTGGCCATTGGTGCCCGGTTTGACGATCGCGTGACCAACGCCACCGAGAAGTTCTGCCCGGGTGCGCGTATCGTGCATGTAGACATCGATCCAGCGTCGATATCCAAGACTATCGATGCGGACGTGCCCATCGTGGGGCCGGTCGATTCGGTGCTCAAGGAAATGATCGCCCTGCTGAAGGAAAGCAAAGGCAAGCCGGATCAGGATGCCTTGAATGCCTGGTGGAAGCAGATCGGCGAATGGCGAGCCTTCCATGGCATGCGTTATGAGACTGGCGAAAAGCTGCTCAAACCGCAGCAGGTGATCGAAGCCCTGTACAAGGTGACCGGTGGCAAGGCGTTTGTGACGTCCGATGTCGGCCAGCACCAGATGTTTGCGGCCCAGTATTACAAGTTCGATAAGCCCAACCGCTGGATCAACTCCGGAGGCCTCGGCACCATGGGGTTCGGTTTTCCGGCGGCAATGGGTGTGAAGCTGAATTTCCCGGATGAGGACGTCGTCTGTGTGACGGGGGAAGGCAGTATCCAGATGAATATCCAGGAGCTGTCGACCTGTAAGCAGTACGACCTCCCGGTCAAGATCGTGAACCTCAATAACCAGTCCCTCGGTATGGTGCGGCAATGGCAGGACATGAACTACGAGTCCCGTCATTCCCATTCCTACATGAAATCGCTACCGGACTTCGTCAAGCTGGCCGAGGCCTATGGTCATGTCGGTATGAAGATCGAGCGTATCGAGGACCTCGAGCCCATGCTCGAAAAGGCCTTCGCCATGAAGGACAAACTGGTTTTCCTGGACATCTACGTGGACCCCTACGAGCACGTGTACCCGATGCAGGTAGCGCGCGGCTCCATGAAGGACATGTGGCTGAGTAAAACGGAGAGGGTCTGATCACCATGCGTCGCATCATATCTGTGTTGCTGGAAAACGAACCGGGTGCGCTGTCGCGTGTGGTGGGACTGTTCTCCCAGCGTAACTACAACATCGAAACCCTGACGGTTGCTCCGACCGAGGACGAAACGCTGTCCCGCCTGACGGTGACCACATCGGGCTCTGATAAGGTCATCGAGCAGATCACCAAGCAGCTCAACAAGTTGATTGAGGTGGTCAAGCTGGTGGACCTGACCGAGGGTGCTCACATCGAGCGTGAGCTGATGCTGATCAAGCTCAAGGCAACCGGTGCCCAACGTGCTGAAATCAAGCGCACGGTGGACATCTTTCGAGGCCAGATCGTGGATGTCACCAGCACGGTCTATACCGTGCAGTTGACGGGCGACAGTGACAAACTGGATGCTTTCATTCAGGCCATTGGCGCTACCGCTGTCCTGGAAGTTGTGCGTTCGGGCGTGTCGGGAATTGCGCGCGGCGAAAAGGTGCTGAGCATCTGATCGCGGCGACACCAAACTACATACAGTGAATGCCCGTCAGGGCAAAGCCAATAGGGGAAACACATGCAAGTTTTTTACGATAAGGACTGTGACCTTTCCATCATCCAGGGCAAGAAAGTTGCCATCGTGGGCTACGGCTCCCAAGGTCACGCCCATGCGAACAACCTGAAAGACTCTGGCGTTAAGAACCTGGTTGTTGGTCTGCGCAAAGGCTCCAGCTCCTGGGCCAAGGCCGAGAATGCCGGCATTCAGGTGGCTGAGGTTGAAGAGGCGGTCAAGGGTGCCGATGTTGTTATGATCCTGGCGCCGGACGAGCATCAGCGCCATATCTATTACACTCAGGTTGAGCCGAACCTGAAAGAAGGCGCTGCGTTGGCCTTTGCTCATGGCTTTAATATCCATTTCAGCCAAATCGAGCCGCGCAAGGATCTCGACATCATCATGATCGCGCCCAAGGGGCCGGGCCACACCGTTCGTAGTCAGTACGTTGCAGGCAGCGGCGTGCCGTCGTTGATCGCCATCCATCAGGATGCCACTGGCCAGGCGCGTGATGTTGCTCTGTCCTACTGCTCCGCGAACGGCGGTGGCCGCGCAGGCATCATTCAGACGACCTTCCGTGAAGAGACGGAGACAGATCTGTTCGGCGAGCAGGTTGTCCTGTGTGGTGGTGCTTCCGCGTTGGTTCAGGCTGGTTTCGAAACGCTGGTTGAAGCGGGTTACGCACCGGAAATGGCGTACTTCGAATGTCTGCATGAGCTCAAGCTGATTGTTGACCTGATGTATGAGGGCGGTATCGCCAACATGCGTTATTCGATCTCCAATACGGCCGAATACGGTGACGTAACGCGTGGTCCGCGTATCGTGACCGAGGAAACCAAGGAAGAAATGCGCCGCTGCCTGAAGGAAATCCAGACGGGTGAGTTCGCGCGCGAATTCATCCTGGAAAACCAGTCTGGCCAGGCAACCCTCAAGGCCAAGCGCCGTATTGCTCAGGAGCACCAGATCGAGCAGGTGGGTGAGAAGCTGCGTTCGATGATGCCCTGGATCCAGCAAAACAAGCTGGTCGACAAGAGTCGCAACTAAGACGTGCGCTGATTGTCTGGAAACGCGACCTACGGGTCGCGTTTTTTGTGGGTATCTGTCAGGGGGAGGGCGGTGATGGCCCGGTATCAGTTATAATCGCCAGACAGTTCTCTTGGGTCGACCCTACAGGTAGGTTGCATGACGGACAAAGATAAGGCGGAAGTGGCCAGTGAAGGCGAAATGCGGGAAGCCGATGAGGTGGCTGGTGCCGAGGTCATCGAAGAAGAGGTAGTGGGTGGCGCAAAGGTGCGTCGACGTGGGATTTACCTGTTACCCAACCTGTTCACGACGGCATCCCTGTTTTCCGGTTTTTACGCCATCGTAGCCGCGGCTAACGGTGTATATGAAAACGCGGCGATCGCTATTTTTGTATCTATGATCCTGGATGGTTTAGATGGGCGGGTTGCGCGTCTGACCAATACGCAAAGTAAGTTCGGCGCCGAATATGACAGTCTGGCCGACATGGTGGCATTTGGTGTGGCGCCGGGGTTGGTTGCTTTTTTCTGGTCCCTTAATGGGCTGGGGAAATTCGGTTGGGCCATTACCTTTATCTATGTCGCGGGGGCAGCCTTGCGTCTAGCGCGTTTCAATACGCAGATCGGCTCGGTCGATAAGCGCTTTTTCGTTGGGTTGCCCAGTCCATCTGCCGCGGCGATCGTGGGTGGTCTGGTCTGGTGTTTTCATGCCGATGAACCCTCCCGATGGTTGTCGGCGCTGACAGTAGTCGTTGTGGCTGGTGTCGGCATTCTGATGGTTAGTAATATCCTGTACTACAGCTTTAAAGATCTGGATTTGAAAGGCCGGGTGCCATTTGCGGCCATTTTGATTGTGGTGCTGGCTTTTGTGGTGGTCGCTCAGGACCCTGCGACCGTACTTTTTGCCATCTTCCTTGTCTATACGTTATCCGGTCCTTTGAGGTTTCTGATGCGGAAGGCGAGGCGCCGGTCTCCATAAGATGCTTTTGGAGCTGTAACAACCGACATCTCTCCGTGTCTAACCAGCGTATACGCTATGAAATTGGTTGAGACGGAGAGGTGTACCGCATGCTCATCAAGAAGAATCCCGCCTGGCAACTTCCGGAATCTGCTGTTACGCCGGAAGCAGTCTTTCTGAATCGTCGACGTTTCATGCAAGGAACTATTGCCGGCGCAGCAACGCTGGCAATGCCGATATCTTTTGCGAAGGCGGCAGAGCTGCCGCCTGCCGGCGATCTGGTCTTTTCGAAAAATACGCGCCTAAGCACCGATGAGAAGGAGACGCCCTTTGAGGATGTCACCTCCTACAATAATTTCTATGAATTCGGCACCGATAAGACTGATCCAGCGAAATACGCAGGAAGCCTTCCGACGCGTCCCTGGAGTATTGCTGTCGAGGGTGAATGCGATAAGCCTGGCACGCTGGGGTTGGAAGATCTCGTCAAGCCCTATGCCCTGGAGGAGCGCATCTATCGCCATAGGTGTGTCGAAGCCTGGTCGATGGTTATTCCCTGGGTCGGTTTTCCATTATCGGATTTACTGAAGCGGTTTGAGCCGAATTCGCGAGCCAAGTATGTTGCCTTTGAGACGTTGTACGATCCCAAGCATATGCCGGGGCAGAGCTCGCTGTTCAGTCAGATTCCCTGGCCCTATCGCGAGGGATTGCGGATGGACGAGGCGATGAATCAGCTTACCCTGGTTACTGTCGGGCTCTATGGAAAAGTGTTACCAAACCAGAATGGTGCGCCGCTGCGGTTGGTTGTGCCCTGGAAGTACGGGTTCAAGAGTATCAAGTCCATCGTGAAGATCCGGTTTCAGGAAAAACAGCCGGAAACCACCTGGAACACCATCGCACCCAATGAGTATGGCTTTTATTCCAACGTTAATCCCCACGTCGATCATCCTCGCTGGAGCCAGAAACGCGAGCGACGTTTGCCGAGCGGATTGTTCAGCCCTCACTGGATACCGACGCGCATGTTCAACGGTTATGGCGAATATGTTGCGGGTATGTATAAGGGTATGGACTTGCGGAAGTATTTTTAATGGCAGCGCGTCGCTTCGATAAGGTCTTTTGGGGAAAAACGCTGATCTTTCTGTTGGCGTTGGCGCCGCTCTTGTGGCTGGTCTGGGATATTTTCACTGGCCAGTTAGGGCCTGACCCGGGTAAGACAATAACGCGCGCATTGGGGCTGGATGCCTTGAAGTTGCTTGTTGCGACCCTGGCGATGACGCCGTTGCGTCGTATGACGGGGTGGCCCCTGTGGCTGAGGAGTCGCCGGATGTTGGGGCTCTATACCCTCTTCTACGCGTCGCTTCACGTGCTGTGCTATCTCCAGTTTATCGCCGGTTGGCAGGAT
Source organism: Mangrovitalea sediminis (assembly GCF_002514725.1). Classification (GTDB taxonomy): domain Bacteria; phylum Pseudomonadota; class Gammaproteobacteria; order Pseudomonadales; family Oleiphilaceae; genus Mangrovitalea; species Mangrovitalea sediminis. The sequence continues at coordinate 740 of NZ_NTLB01000008.1, read as the reverse complement.
ATTCTGAATGATGTCGCCAAGCGTCCTTACATTACGGTGGGTTTTGCGGCCTTTGTGATGTTGATACCGCTGGGGGTGACGTCGACAAGGGGCATGATGAGGCGGCTGGGTAAAAACTGGGTGCGCCTCCATCGGTTGATTTACCCTCTGACGCTGTTGGTCTGGATTCATTTCCTGTGGCAGGCGCGGAGTGATATTGGTGTCATGGTGGCGTATGGGATGGTGCTGGGTCTGTTGCTGTTGTCGCGTGTTTGGTGGGCGTTTCGCAAGCGCAACAGGGGTGCTCTGACTGCAGGAAATGTTGTCTCCAGGCCTTAGGAAATTTTCACTCATTTCGGAAATCCGAAATGAGTGAAAAAGAGGTGTTGACTCTTTCTGTGATGGCTGTAGAATGCGCCTCTCTTTCGAGGGGAATGCCCCAGAGGCGGACCAGAAATCGAAAGATAACCGATTGTTTTGAATGAAGTATTTTGATTTTCAGATTTCAAAATAGCGGTTGACAAGGTGGTGATTCAGCGTAAAATGCGCGCCACTTTGACGGATTTTGATCCGGGAGTTTTTGAGGGTTTTGGGATAGCGAAGCCACTTAAAAATAAACGGTTGACAAGGTGGCGGTTCGATGTAGAATACGCGGCCTTGATTGAGCGAAAGCTCGCAGCTCTTTAACAAGTTGACCAAGTAATTCGTGTGGGCGCTGACTGGGATGTTTCGGTAAGAAACATTAAGGTCAGAGCTCGTCA
>NZ_NTLB01000007.1 GCF_002514725.1 Mangrovitalea sediminis | reverse complement strand
GTTATCTGGCGGACGGCTTCAATCTTGAATTCTTCGGGATAACGTTTGCTGCTCATGAGCACCTCTCTGATAGCCATTGTGTATGGCTGATAGGTGTCTAGCAAACTGGTGGCGATTCAAGATTCTCTTTTTCTTTAATGTCATTTAGATCTCTATCTTTGCCAAAAATAGCTACCAGTTGATCTGCCACGACCTTTTTAATCCCAGAAACCTTAGGCTTTGTTTTATCGAGGTGTAGCAAACTAGCCTCATAAAGAGATGTATCCAAATCAACTTCTTTCACACCTTCATCTCTAATCATTTTAAGCTTGCTTGCCTTTGCAACTTTATCAAGCTCAAATGTCTTAGCAATATCTTTGTTATCGCACGCTCGAAGAATATGCCAAATATATGTTTCAACAGCTTTCTCTCTAGCACCTGACGGGCATAGAATGACGTGATTCCCATTGATATAGACAAAAATATCGCCATCCAGAAAGTCCTTTCCTGTAGGCGCATTCTGTGCTGCTACATTTGATACTTTCGCAGTCTTATCCTTGTCTATTATCGAAGTGGCCTCACCTGGAACATACGAAGCAATTTGCAAGTACAAGCCATTATCATTCTTGAAGTTAGCACCCCTTATTTCGGCTCCAGAACCAACTTCAAAAGTTCTTTTGCCAACTGTATCTAGCTCTTTATGTGCATTTTCCAATATTTTTTGAAGATTACCCTTCCCTTGGTTATCCCATTTTGCTCTACGGTAGTAAAACTTTTTATTTTTGAATTCTGGTTTCTTTCCGGCCACTTACCGTACTCCTTGTTTGTTTTTTGATGCTCAGGCTGAGCGTATAACGCCAAGGTAAGCCGCCGGTACGGAGCAGCGCGTAGTACCGGTCGGCTTCACCTACTGGTTAAGGTGCTAACCAATCCCGGTCTGGGCGGGCTAGCTGCCTTGCATTGTTGTATGCCATGTCCAGAGTCAAACACGTTGACCCTCTGTAAAAGTCACTGAACCTCTCCACGACCAGAGCAAGATCAGCTTTCGCGGGATCGAGAAGACTGATAGGCAATAGAAGCTGGATATTCCCTTGATAATACTGAGGAATTGCAGTCTTGTAGTTTCGTTTCGCCCGCTCTACAGCAGAATCAATAGCCCCTTTTACGAGATTTTGGAGCCCATAGGGATTCATGGATTTTAAAGCCGTAGGAAATCTGTCTATGTTATCTGCAATGATATGTTCCGCGTTTACCCGTAGCTCTTTTCGTGGGTCGTATACCAGCACCGACGGATCTTCAAAATAATGAGTCATTTCAGGGATGGACGGGAATCTATTTAGCTCCCATTCACCCTTCCTGCAAAACTTCCAGAAATGCCAATATGGCTTCTGGTTCTGCAGTTTATTTCTCTCAAAAAGTATAAAAATTGGCTCTTGCGAGGGTGTGATGAGACCTGTATTCCAACAGGCATACTCTTCGTCCGCAGTGATTGAAATTTTCTTCTCTTCTGCAATTCTTCGATAGGTATACCTAATGTAATTTCTCAGAATTGGATGATTTTGTGCCGAGGGAGTATGCTTGTAGTCCCAATCTTCGGGCTCTGCCATCTGCTTTAAGTAGTCTATGTTTTCCTCAAACTTTGGCATGAAGGCAAAATCATAGAAGTCTTCTGGAAAATCATATGGTTGGTTCTGAGACATCCTTACTCCCTTTTTGTATTGAAAACCTTAACAGCTAATTATACGAACCCGTTCGTATATCCCCAGTTCGGCTATCTCCAACGTCAACACAGGGTATAGCCACCTTAATCATATAATTTATAAGGTCTTTTCCGGTTTCTGCGTTTACCGAATGCCGGGAAATGACGAACCGTGGAACAATGTCCGTCTGTCACACGTTCGCCTATCCCCGTCGCAGTTATAGACATACCTTCAAACATAACAGAGGTTTGCCTGAATTTCCGTCTTCTTTCTCTGGAGATAGCCGAACGGGTTCGCATATCTACGCGGAATCGGGAGCAAAGGCTTTGCGGGTGCCTCGTGGCTTGTTCCACGGACGAAAAGCCACGATAGTGGAAGCCTGTTCTCTGACGAAATCGATATTGAGGAGTGCTTATGCGACGCTGGTTGATTCTCGGGGCGGCGGTGTTGCCTTTTGCGGCAGCGGCCCAGTCGGTGATGACCCCTGGTGAATGGCAGCAGACCATCCACGTGCAGATGCCGGGATCGACGATGACGATGCCTGCGCATACGGTGAAACAGTGTGTGAAACCGCAGGCGGCGAGTTCGGTGGAGTCGTACCTGAAGCAGACGCAACAGCCCAGTTGCCATATGGACGACTACAGCACCAAAGGCAACAAGACCCATTGGAAGGTGACCTGCAGCGGCCAGCAGACGTCCACCACCGAAGGGGTGTTCACGATGGAAAACCCCAAGGCCTATACCATCCATATGACCACCACGATGAAGACGCCGGCAGGGGATTTTTCCACCAAAGTGACGACGGAAGGGAAGTGGTTGGGGGCTTGCCCGTAAGTCGAAAAGGTTGGTGCCAGGATGGATAAGGCGCAATGAGGGTCAGGCATTGCGTCAGGTACCACATGCCCGGTTCGGGTGCGGGCATCGCGGTGCAATGCCCGTTGGTTATTGCACCCTACCGGTCTCGGCTTAGCGTTGTTGGGGCCGAAATCCCGGCACAGGCCGGAAGCACCGGCGGGCGCCAGTGGATGGAACGCCGCCGGTGATGGTCAGAGAACATCCTCGCCCACCTCGGCGACAAAGTTTTCCGCCTTGCCCTGCCAGCGCAGGTTGCCGGTTTCCAGCAAGTAGACCCGTTCAGAGTGGCGCAGCGCAAAGGTCAGGTTCTGTTCGCCGAGCAGGATCGCCAAACCGGTTTCCCGTTGCAGGCGTTCCAGGGCTTCCGAGATGTTCTCGATGATCAGCGGCGCCAAGCCCAGCGTGGGTTCGTCGAGTATCAACAGGCGCGGCTTCTGCATCAGCGCCCGGCCGATGGTGAGCTGTTGCTGCTCGCCACCGCTCAGGGTATCCGCGGCCTGGGCCTGACGCTGGCGCAATACCGGGAACAGGTCGAACACGCGCTCCAGTTGGGCTTCCCGCTCTTGGTTGTCGAGGCGATGCCCACCCAGTTCCAGGTTTTCCCGCACACTCATGTAGCGGAACAGTTCCCGGGTCTCCGGGCACAGTGCTATGCCGGAGGAGGCGACGGCACCGGGACCGTTACCGGTGACCGCCTGGCCCTGCCAGCGGACGACGCCCTCATAGGGCAGGAAGTCGAGGATGGACTTGAACAGGGTACTCTTGCCGGCACCGTTGATGCCCACCACCGACACGCACTCGCCGTCGTTTACCTGCAACCGGACATTCCGCAGCGCTTCGGCCAGACCATAACGCACCGACCTGAGTTCGACCTCCAGCAGCGGCCGGTCCGAACCCGATTGGGCACGGCGATCGCCGGCGGCATGAACACCGCTGGCGCTTTCCAGCGAACTGCCGAAATAGACCTCCCGCACATGGGGATCGCGGGTGACTTCCTCCGGTGATCCCATGGCGATGCGTTTGCCGGCATGCATGGCGACAATATTATCCACCAGTCCGGCGACCTCCTTGACGTTGTGGTCAACGAGGATCACCGCTCTGTCCTCTTCGCGGAACAGCCGTACCAACTCGGCGAACTCACGGGTCTCGCTGGGGGCGAGGCCGGCGAAGGGCTCGTCCAGCAGCAGCACGGCCGGGTCCTGGGCCAAGGCCTTGGCAATTTCCAGGCGGCGCAGGTCGGCGAAGGGCAGTTCGCCCGGGTGCTCGTTGACGACCTTGGCCAGGCCGACCCGCTCGGCGATCTCGTGGGCGCGGCGATCCAGCGTATGGGGCGGAAAGAGCTGGAACAGGGTGTCCGGCAACAGGGCCAGCTTGATGTTTTCCAGTACCGTTTGCCGGGCCAGCGGCCGCGAGTGCTGGAATACCATCGCCATGCCCTGTTTGGCGATACGGTGCGTGCGCCAGCCGGCGATATCCACGCCTTCCATCTGTATCTTGCCGCGATCCGGACGCACGACGCCCATCAGCAGGGAGAGGGTGGTGGATTTTCCGGAGCCGTTGGGACCGATCAGCCCCAGGACCTGGCCACGGTCCACCGAGAAGGACACGTCATTGACGGCCTGCAGCCCGCCGAAGCGTTTGCTGAGACCGGAGACTTCCAGAATGCTCATGCGCGGCCTCCCGAACGGGCGAAGAGCCCGGCGAATCCATTGGGTGCGAACAGCAACAGCAGCAGGGCGATCAGCGCCACCACGGCATTGCTCAACTGCCCCAGCGGGCGTAGCACTTCTCCGGCGACGATCAGGAAGATGGCGCCGAGGATAGGGCCGAGGATGGTGCGCCGGCCGCCGACGATGGTCGCGATAATGATCTGGATGGTGACGAAGACGGTGACGACCGTGCCCGGCGACGCCGAGCCCAGGTAGAACACCATCAGGGCCCCGGCCATGCCGGAGAAAAGGGCGCTCAGGGCAAAGGCGAACAGCTTGTACTTGGTGACGTTGAAACCGAGGGCTTCGGTGGCCACCGGGTCCTGGCCGCTGGCTTCGAGGATCAGACCGATGGATGAGCGGGCCACGGTACGCAGGGCGATGGCGGCGATCACCATGAAGCCCAGGGCGTAATAGAAGTTGCCCACATTGCTGATGGTCAGCACGTCCATGATGGTCAGGCCGATCTCGCCGCCGGTATAGGACGAGAAGAGACCGATCATCTTCTCCAGGAGAATCACCGCGACCAGTGTCACCAGACCGAAATAGGGGCCGCGCAGGCGCAGGGCCGGACCGGCCAGCACCAGTCCGCCGACCAACGCCAGGAAGGTGCCGATGGCGACACTGGGCCAGACGGGGATGGAGAAAACGCTATTACTCAATCCCGCGCCGTAGGCACCCAGGCCGACGAGGAAGGTGGGGCCGAAATTGACCTCGCCGGCATAGCCGAACAGCAGGTCCCAGGACATCGCGTAGACCGCCAGATAGAAGGCGACGGTCAGCACGCCCAGCACATAGCCGGAGGCGCCCAGGGGCATCAGTATCAGGACGATCAGGGCCAGCAGTACCAGGGTGCTGCGCCAGTGAATCAGGTGCTTGAGTTGCATGGTGCCGCCTCCTCAGTGTCTGCCGAAAAGCCCTTGGGGGCGGATGTAGAGAATCAGCACCAGGGCCAGCAGGCCCGGCACTTCGCGGATCGCCGGCGAAATCAGGTAGGCGGTCAGGGTGCCCAGGAAACCGATGATGTAGGCGGCGCCGAGGGAGCCTGCCACGTTGCCGAGTCCGCCCAGCACCACAATGATGAAGGCGTTGACGGTCAGCGAGATGGCGATGTCGGAACTCGCGCCGGTAAAGGAGGCCAGCAGCACCCCGGCGATGCCGGCGAGCAGTCCGTAGAGGCCCCACACCTGCCGCTGTACCTTGCGGATGTCATAGCCGACCAGGGCCAGTCCGGTGGTGCTCATGGAGGCCGCCAGCATGGCTTTGCCGGGGCGGGTGCGGGTGACGAAATACCAGAGTGCGCCCAGCACCAGCCAGGCGATAACGCCGATCAGGATCTGGCTGTAGGGGATCGTGACACCGGCGACGCGCCAGACGCCGTCGATCAGGGTCGGTGTCGTGATGGGACTGGAGCCGAAGGCATAGTCCAGGACGCCCTGCAGGATGATGGCGACCAGCAGCGTGGCTGTCAGGACGAACACCGGGCGCTCGTTGTCGGCAATGCGTTTGCTGTGATTCAGGGGGCGGATGACCAGCCCATACAGCAGATAGGTGCTGGCAACCGACGCGGCGATGCCGACCAGGGCACCACCGTAAATACCGAGCGGCGTGTGTTCGGCGCAGAACCAGGCGACCAGGGCGGCAATCACCATGATGGAGCCGTGTGCCAGATTGAGCACGCCCGAAACGCCGAAGATCATCGTGAAGCCGGCGGCGCCCAGCGCAAAAATCGCGCCGATGACGAAACCGTCGGCCAGGATTTCGACCAGTTGATGCAACATGCGGGGCCCTTCGTGTTGACGACGGAAATCGACAGCGGCCCGATTAACACTGGACCGCTGTCCCGGCGGGAGATGCCCTTACTGGGCGGCTTTGACGAAGGACGGGAGCTTGACCTTGCCCTGAGCCAGCTTGGGCGGCCAGATGGCGACCTGCTTGCCGTCCTGCCACTGGAAGTAGACCCCGGTCGTGACGCCCGGCGTGTAGACGACGTCATGGGTGAACGCGTCCTTGGGTCCGTAGAAGCTGATAGGTCCGGAAACCCCGGTCAGCTTGACCTTCTCCAGTGCCTCGACCAGCTTGGCGCCGTCGGTGCTGTGGGCCTTCTCGATAGCGGCTTTCAGGGTATAGATGGTGTCGTATTCGGTGTAGGCGTCATAGGCCGGTTCTTCACCGAACCGCTTCTTGTAGTCCTCGTAGAACTTGGGCGTCTTGTCGGTGACCGGGGCACCCGCGGCGCCGGTGGTGCCGACGATCACGCCGTCGGTGGCGCCGTTGGTCGCTTTCCAGAAGGCAGAGGAGCCGCCCTGGCCGTTGGCGCCGGCCATCAGTGCCGGTACCTGTTGCTGGTGCCACTGGACGATGGCCTTGGCACCGACATGGGCGATGGCCGTCATCAGCACCTGCGGTTTGGTGTCCTGGACCTTATTGAAGATGGGCCGGAAATCCGTGGTGTTGGGTTCGAAGCCAATCTTGTCCACCACCTTGAGCCCTGCCTTGGGCAGGCACTTCTCGTATTCCGCATCGACCGGTTTGGTCCAGGCCGCGTTCTCGCTGAAGATGGCTGCGGTCTTGTAACCGAGCTGGCCGACCAGGACGTCATGGGCGAAGTCGCAGGCGACCTTGGCGATGAAGGTCGAGTTGGTGAAGGTATGGAAGGTGTACTTGAAACGGTCGTAATGGGCGTGGGTATTCTGGTCGATCTTGGTACTGGCGGCCCCGCTGATGATCAGCGGGGTTTTCAGCCGCCCGGACCAGGGTTGCATGGCCAGCCCGACTTCGCTGAGGAAGACGCCGGTCATCGCGACGACGTGATCCTGCTGTACGGCCCTTTGATAGGCGCGTACGGCATTGGTCGCCTGGAACTGGTCATCGTATTTGTGCAATTCGATCTTGCGGCCGTCAATGCCGCCGGCGGCGTTGATCTCGTCCACCGCCATCTCGGCGGCCTGGAAGATGGCACGCCCGTCGATGTGGGCGCTGGGACCGATGACGCCGACGGGAATCGGCTCTGCGGCTTGGGCACTCTGGCTGGTCGTGGCGAAGGCCAAACTGCCGGTGAGCGCCAGGGCGGTGATAGAAAGGGTACGACGGAAGTGACGATCTTGTTGTTGTTGGAACATCAGTGTCTCCTCGTAACGCTGGTCCAGGTGAGTGTGCCGGGTAAGGACATCTCTGGAGCGACAGGGGACCGCCGTTTGGATCCTGGGCGGATAACCATACTGCGTCGCGGCCGGATGCTATCTGTCAACCGATCACGCTTGGTGCAGGAATATACGAGGGCCCTATAGAAGTCAACATTTGCAAAACTGAGGTTCGCAGAGCGAAACTTTATGGCACCCGTTTTTCATCTGCCAGATGGCCCACTCCGTCGACGGTCAGGCCTGATACGCGGTGTCATCCGTGATTTTGGGGGCCGTGACAGCCTTTCCTTTTACGCTTCACAATGTTTTGCGTTTACGGGGTGCGTATTTTTATCCTTATTTTTCAGTTAGATAAATATCCTTCGATTATGCTTGAGCCCGTTTTATACCCCATTATTCATCAGGAAAATATCGAATATCCACCTGATTGATTGGGTTTATGGAGTGAGCCTCTATAGAATTGCGACCAAAGTAGTAAGGGGCCCTGAAGATCAGTGTCTCATCCCTTACGGGGCTACGGACATTCACTCGTCAACTCAGAAAGGATCGAACCATGTCTCAGTTCTCCAAGGACATCGACGCGATCGCATCTCTGCGCCAGAAATTCAATGGCACCTGGGATGCTATCAACCCTGAGCACGCTGCCCGCATGCGCGCCCAGAACCGTTTCCACACCGGTCTGGACATCGCCAAGTACACCGCGAAAATCATGCGCGAAGACATGGCTGCCTATGATGCAGACACTTCCCAGTACACCCAGTCGCTGGGCTGCTGGCACGGTTTTATCGGCCAACAGAAGCTGATCTCCATCAAGAAGCATTTCGGTTCGACCAAGCGTCGTTACCTGTACCTCTCCGGCTGGATGGTGGCTGCGCTGCGTTCCGAGTTCGGTCCGCTGCCTGACCAGTCCATGCACGAGAAGACTTCCGTTCCGGCCCTGATCGAGGAATTGTACACCTTCCTCAAGCAGGCTGACGCGTGGGAACTGAACCACTTGTTCCGTGACCTGGAAGCAGCCCAGAAAGCCGGTGACGACGCCAAGGCCAAGGAACTGCTGAGCAAGATCGAAAACCATGAAACGCACGTTGTGCCGATCATTGCTGACATCGACGCCGGTTTCGGTAACGCAGAAGCGACCTACCTGCTGGCCAAGAAGATGATCGAAGCCGGTGCCTGCTGTATCCAGATCGAAAACCAGGTTTCCGACGAGAAGCAGTGTGGTCACCAGGACGGTAAAGTCACCGTTCCCCACGACGACTTCCTGGCCAAGATCAACGCGGTTCGTTACGCGTTCCTGGAGCTGGGCGTTGACGACGGTGTTATCGTTGCCCGTACCGACTCGCTGGGTGCCGGTCTGACCAAGCAGATCGCTGTCACCAAAGAGCCGGGCGACATCGGCGACAAGTACAACGCCTTCCTGGACGGTGACTACATCAACAGCGCCGACGAGATCGACAACGGTGACGTTGTGATCAAGTCCGAAGGCAAGCTGAAGAAAGTGAAGCGTCTGCCGTCTGGTCTGTTCCAGTTCAAAGCCGGCTCCGGTGAAGACCGCGTGGTCCTGGACTGTATCACCAGCCTGCAGAACGGTGCCGACCTGCTGTGGATCGAAACCGAGAAGCCCCACGTTGGTCAGATCGCCGCTATGGTTAACCGTATCCGCGAAGTCGTGCCCAACGCCAAGCTGGTTTACAACAACAGCCCGTCCTTCAACTGGACCCTGAACTTCCGTCAGCAGGTATTCGATGCATGGCAGGCAGAAGGCAAGGACGTGTCTGCGTACGATCGCGCCAAGCTGATGAGCGCCGAGTACGACAGCACCGACCTGGGTATCGAAGCGGACAAGTGGACCCAGAACTTCCAGCGCGACGCTGCGCGTGAAGCGGGTATCTTCCACCACCTGATCACGCTGCCGACCTACCACACGGCGGCCCTGTCCACCGACAACCTGGCCAAGGGCTACTTCGGCGACGAAGGTATGCTGGCCTACGTTGCTGGCGTTCAGCGCAAGGAAATCCGTCAGGGTATCGCTACCGTGAAGCACCAGGACATGGCCGGTTCCAACATCGGCGATGACCACAAAGAGTTCTTCGCTGGCGAAGGCGCCCTGAAGGCAGGCGGTAAAGACAACACGATGAACCAGTTCGGCTAAGTCGACAGTTCAACGTGACCGGTGACGGCCTTGGCGGTTGCCGGATGGAAAAGGGCGGGGAGTGATCCCCGCCCTTTTTCGTTTGGGAGCGCCAGCCTGTGGCCCTGGTGGACATTTGGGATCTCGGGACGGACACTGTAGGTCCTCTGAGAAAGGCGGTGGGCGCTTTCCATGATTACCGAGTATGTGTTGTTCGATGTCGATCCGGCCATGACCCGCGACGATGTGGAGCAGAGTATGCGTGAGATAGCGCCATTGTGGCGGGATAATCCGGCGCTGATTCGCAAGACGTTTATCTTCGACCCTGTCGCAAGCCAGGGGGGTGCCTTCTATCTGTGGAAGAGCCAGGAGGCGGCGCGGCAGGCTCACGGTGAGGCCTGGCGTCAGCGGATAGTGGCGACCTATGGCGGTGAGCCGCAGATCCGCTATTTCGAGACGCCGGTGGTGGTGGATAATGCGGTAGGCGAGATCGTCCTTTCCGGGGATTAGGCTTACCCCCCTCAAAACCCTCCTCCGCTAACCATCCCCGGCTTCTCCCAGTGCGTTTCCGCAGTACTTGCAGAAAACGGCGTCGTTGTCGTGCCCTTCCTTCCCGCAGCTACGGCATTTGGCCAGCAACAGGCTTTGCTGGTGAGCCCTGTTCAGTTCCACAGTGACGATACCCGTCGGCACCGCGATAATGCCGTAACCCACGACCATCAGCATCGAGGCCAATGCCTGACCCAGCGGCGTCTGCGGTGAAATGTCACCGTAGCCGACGGTGGTAAGGGTGACGATGGCCCAGTAAATGCTGGCCGGAATGCTGGTGAAACCGGCCTCGGGGCTTTCGATCAGGTACATGACAGAGCCGGCGATCACCACAATGGCGACTACGGTCGCCAGGAAGACGGAAATCTTGTAGCGGCTGGCATTGAGCGCCCGGCGCAAGGTACCGGCTTCGCCGACGAAGCGGGCCAGTTTCAGAATCCGGAAAACCCGCAACACCCGTAGCACCCTTATGGTCAGCAGGTAGTGGCTGTGAGGGAGGAACAGGCTCAGGTAGGACGGCAGAATAGCCAGCAGATCCACCACACCGAAAAAGCTGGTCGCATAGCGCCGCGCCTGGCGAGCGCTGTACAGGCGAAGCAGGTATTCGATCGTAAACAGCCCGGTAAATAGCCATTCCGCGCCTTTCAGGAGGTGCTGGTAATGGATCGAAATGGCGTCGACGCTGTCGAGCATGACAGCGATAACGCTGAGCACGATCACCACGATCAGTGCAACATCGAACGCCTTGCCGGCAGGGGTGTCGAACTCGAAGATGATCCGGTTGAGGTGTTCGCGCAGTGAGCGTGTTTTCGGTGTCTGTTGCGGTTCCGGCATACCTTGGCCTCATCAGTGAGCGCGATGCTGTCTTTCAGGTAAAGCTAATCGGCTTACTCATGATAATCCACCCCTTTGCGGCAAGGGCAGACGGCAGTCTTCGTGACGGAATCGGGGTAACGGCGCGCGCGCAGCGGTCGCTGCCGCCGGTATTCGGCATGGCTTTAGGTCTTGTGCCTGCTGGATGGAGGCGTCGTCGCTCAGGCCCTGTCAGCTATGGGTCCGGCTACGGCCGCCTCCCTTCCGGTGACGCTTAAAGGCGTTTTGCATGGCGCTGTTCAGGCAGTAGCGAACCTTGACGCCCGGAGGAGGTCGTGCAGGACCCCGTTCTCCAGCTGCGTTTCGTTCAGTTGTGCCTTGGTGACATCGCCGATGCTGATCACGCCGATCAGTTTGTCCGCTTCCAGGACAGGAACATGGCGCGCTCGCTGGTGCGTCATGGTCTTGGCGAGATCGCGGATGACGGTCTCCGGGGTGCAGGTGGGAATGTCGCGCAACATGACGTCGGCGCAACGCATTCGCATGGCTCTGTCGGGCTCACGCGCCAGCGCTCTGACGACTTCACGCTCCGACAGCATGCCCTTAAGGTCGCCCTGGGCATTCAGTACGGCAACGGCGCCGACGTGTTCGCTTTGCATGAGGTGGATGGCGTTTCTGACCAAGTCGCCTTCGGCAACGCTGACGATATGTGCTCCTTTGTGTTCGAGAATATCTTTTACGCGCATTGCGCAACTCCTGTATCAAACGGTAGGAAACCCTGACGATCGCTGGTTCACCGTTCGTCGCCACGACGGAAAATGGCGGCGGCCGTTGCCGACCGTTGGGTACTGCTTGCGCCGTAGACGAGCCCCGTGGGGACAGAACTCGGAACAGTGCATGGCCCACGACCATGTCGTGGAAGAGCTGGCGTCAATGATGGCGCCACAACTCCCGGCCGGCCTTTTCGGCTCGACTTGCTCTGAAATCCGTATGACGCAGTGGGCGGTTTCCGGAGCGCGGAACGAAAGCGTTACCCAAGGTGGGTAGTTTTCGTGACGCGCTGAGCCTCCCGAAAGGAGGCATCCGGTTTTTCGCTGGAATACACATGAGATGACAAAAACGTCATTGAGTTCCGTGGCCGGCGAAAAAAGTTGGTTACTTTTTGTTGTCGCGCCGGCTCGCCGGTGTCAGACGCAGGGGGCCGGGGTAGTGGGGACTTCCTGTGCGAGGGCCTCGTTGTGCTGGCGAGTCAGGGCCTGCTGGAAGGCTGGCCTGTTCTTCAGGCGCAGCCAGTACGCCCGGACCCTGTCCGAATACTGGGTGGAAAGCCCCTGATAGTCAGCGAGCATCAGGGCGTAGCCAACCGAGATATCGGCGGCGGTGAAGCGATCGGCGCAGAGGTAGTCCCGGTCCTGTAACCGACTGTCGATGCGGCGCAGGCGGGCGAGAAACCAGCGGCTGTAATCGTCAACGACCTGGGGCAGGCGGCGGTCTTCCGGTTCGAAACGGCCATAGCGCAACAGCAGGGTTTGCGGAAATGTCAGCGTTGCTTCACCGAAGTGCAGAAGGTCGAGGAAGTGACCGTAGTCCGCCTCGTCGACACTGACGGTCAGGTGGGTCGGACCATAGCGGTCGCCCAGGTATTGGCAGATGGCAGCCGACTCCGTCATCTGGAGGCCGTCGTCGGTCAAGGCCGGAACCGTTCCCAGGGGATTGATCTCGAAGAAGGGTTTGGCGTGAACCCGAGGTGGGAACGGCAGCATCTTGAGGTCGTATTCGAGCCCCATTTCCTCAAGCATCCACAGGGGACGGAAAGAGCGGGCGCTGACGCAGTGATAGAGAGTGATCATTCCGGGCTTTCGTTTCTCTGGTGATGGTGGTTTCTCTGATAGAGTTATAGCACGCCTCGATAATGGCCTTCTCACCTCTGCAGGAAAACCGAGAAACAGGCGACATTTGTCGCCTCGTGTAGAGGTTTTAGCCGAAATTCTGTGATAGAGGAGGCATGATGACGATGGTTCGGGCCGGCGTTGCCGATACAGCTTTGAAGGATGATCAACGGACATGAGAACGCTTTTTGCGCGCCTTTATGATGTGCTGGGGCGCAACGATCTATCGGTTCCCATCGTGGTCTGCGCTTACCTCATCGGATTTCAAACACCGATTCTGTCCATCATGATGCACTGGAGTGATCTTCATGGCTCCTATGCGGCAGGCTGGCCGGTCTTTATCGCTGCGGTCGTGCTGTTTTTTCGTTCCTATCGCCAGAGCCGGCCGACAACCAATCTTTCCCCCTTTTGGTTGATCCTGCTGGCAGCGTTATCGCTGTTGTCCTGCGTCGCCTTGCTGACGCATACCCAGGTTGTGCTGTATATCCTGTTGATACCCATGCTGTATTCCGCGCTTGCCTGCTTTTTGGGATGGGCGCAGCTGCGGCCGTTCGTCATGCCCCTGGCTGTGCTGGGCACGGTGATACCTTTCTGGGACTATCTGGGGTGGCCGCTGCAGCTGGTGACCAACGCTGTGGTAAAAGCGCTCTGCCGGTTGCATGGGGTGGATATACAGATCCAGGGATGGCTGGTTCATCTCAAGGGTGTGGGCACCTTCAATATGGTGAATGGCACCGCCGGCCTTCGATACCTGATTCCGCTGCTTGCCCTGTCGCTGATACTCGGAAGCTTCCGCTTTCGTCGCTGGCACGCGCGTCTGGCGCTGTTTTTGGGGGCCCTGTTCCTGGCGGCGGTCATGAATTGGGTGCGCGTTTACCTGTCGGTGCTCGGCCTCAACAGTTCGGGCATGGAGTCTTTGCTGTGGCGTTATGGCGATGCGCTGGGGTGGGGGTTGGCGGCTCTGGCGCTGATTCCGCTGGCGATGGTGGCCTTCTCCCTGGGGCGGCCCGCGACGGTGATGGCCGCTGTCCGGCGTGCCGCGAGGCGGCGTGAGGCCATTTCTCCGGGTCGTTCGGCCCTGGCGCGTCGTTATCTGGTCACCCTGGCCTGTCTATCGTGCCTGCTGGCGCCGATAATCAGTGCCATCTCTGCGAGTGCCGCACCCGTGAAACTGGCGCCGGTTTACGTCAAGGGCGAGCCGAACTGGCATCCGAGTTTCGCCGAGATCAAGAACGGCTGGGTACCGCAGTTGAATAATGCCGACAAGCTTTCCCGTCAACACTGGTTCGTACTGGACAATACCTCCGGCGGTCCGCTCAAGCTCCCGCAGGAATTTGTCTCGGCCTATATCGCCATCTACCGGGGGTATCGCCTGGACGATCACCTGACCCAGGATATCGATAGCCTCTATCACACCGATCAATGGCAGTTGGACGAGCCCTTTACCCTGGATGGTAAGGCGCACAGCTATTCCGGCGTGGTGCTGGAGCGCAAGGACTCGGGGCGCAAGGTCTACGTGGCGATGGGGTTCCATATTGCCGGGCACTGGTCGCCAACAGCCGATAGGGCAGAACTCAATCGCATCTTCAGTCTGGTGACGGGACGTCCGGAAATGGCGTTGATTGCCGTCAGCGTCGACTGCGACGGTTGTACCGACTGGAAAGCGAAGCTGCGGGCAGCGGCGGACAGCATCAGCCAGCGGGCGACTGCTGAGCTGGATGGCGACAGTAGCGCTGACTGATGTTCAGTGCGTGCGGCGGGCAGCAATCCGTGCCGCGCTGACCAGCAGAGCGATCGCTGCGGTTGCGACACCGATCCACAGCGCCAACCGGACCGGCGCAATGGCCATGGTTGTCGAGGCAGTGGCCGATCCGGCTGCGCGGGCCAGCACGATGGCGACGAAAGCCGCCCCCAGGGCCTGACCGAAGGTACGGGCGCTCGCCAGCACACCTGAGGCGCTACCACTGCGCTCCCGCGGCACATTGCCGAGCAGCTCGTGATTGTTCGGTGCCTGGAAGAACCCGTATCCCAATCCGCAGAGCGCCGTCCGCCAGAGGATGTCCGTCATGCTGGCCGTGGTGCCGAGCAGGGCCAGCGCGACCAGTCCCAGGCAGAAGATCACCAGTCCGCCGGTGGAAATCAGCGCGGGGTTAAACCGGTCGGACAGGCGTCCCGCCGTCGGGCCGGCCGCAATAATGACAATTGGCCAGGGCGTGAAGAGTACCGCCGACATGAAGGGGCTGTACCCCTGAATGCTCTGGAACAGGAAGGGCAGGGTTATAAAGGTTATGCCTTGCGCGGTGAACGCCAGAAACGAGGTGATGGCGGCCATGGAAAACCGGCGCGACTGGAAAATATCCAGCGGCAGCAAGGGATGCGGCACCCGCCGCTGCCAGTGGACGAACACCAGTCCGGATACCAGGCTCGCGACGAACAGCGGCAGGACCCAGTCGGTGTTGCTCTGTCCCGACAGGCCATCGACGGCCAGCACAAAGGCGCCCAGGGAAATGGCCGAAAGCAGGGCGCCGGCAATGTCGAAACGTCCCCCCCGGCCGTTCTCTCTCGGTAGCGCCTTAAGCGCAATGTAATAGGTCACCACCCCAAGCGGCACATTGAGCGCAAACAGCCAGGGCCAGCCGAGCACGGCCAGTATGCCGCCACCGATGGAGGGACCGGCCGCCATACCGGCTGCCACGACCAGGGCGCTCAGGCCGACCGCCGATCCCAAGAGCCGTTTGGGGAAAATGGTGCGGTAGAGCGCGGGTCCGACACTGAGCGTGGCGGCGGCGCCGAATCCCTGTAGTCCCCGCATGGCGATCAGGGGCGTCATGGCATCGGACAGCGCGCAACCCAGCGATGCCAGCGTGAAGACGATCAGTCCGAACAGATAGACCCGCCGGTAGCCGATGACATCGCCCAGTGCGGCGAAACTGATCAGCCCCATGGCGTTGATCAGGCGAAAAGCGTTGGCGACCCAGATCGTCGTCGAGGCCGGAGCCTGCAGTTCATCGGCGATGGTGGGCAAGGCGATATTGACGATGGAACCGTCGAGGACGGCCATCAGCGTGCCGATGATGAGGACGATGACGGCCAGTCGGCGTTCGGCGCCGGGCAGTCCGTCGTCGCCGGGTTGGTCGGAGAAAAGACGGCTCACGGAATCGGGTGCTCCCGGTACAGGCGGTGATCCAGGTGCGGATGATCGGTTATCTGGAAAGGGTTAATGGTAGCGATTATGTCGCAAGCTACTATACGTGAAAACAAGACTTTCGGACGTCAAAACCGGCGTTCTGGACGTGAACGCCGGTATTCCGGGCTTTGATCCCGGGATTCAGGTGATGCGCCGGACCCGGAAATTGCGACCTTTCAGCTTTCCTTCGCCGAGTTTTTTCAGGGCCTGACGGCTGGCGGCGTGAGCCACGGCGACATAGGCCCAATTGTCGAAAATCTGGATCTTGCCCACCTGGTTGCCGGCGATGCCCTTGTCGCCCGTCAGCGCGCCCAGAATATCGCCCGGTCGTACCTTCTGTTTCTTGCCGCCGTCGATCTGCAAGGTGGTCATGGCGGGCGGTTCGATGTGTCGTGACAGCAGGCTGCGGGGCGGCAGAGGTTCCGGGCTGATGTCCAGGCCGAGATCCGCTTCCAGGCGCACGATCTTGTGTTCCTCGTTGTCGGCAAACAGCGTGCAGGCGATGCCCGCGCTGCCGGCACGCCCTGTCCGGCCGATGCGGTGTACATGGACTTCGCTGTCGCGGGCGATCTGGTAGTTGAACACGGCATCCACGGCGTCGATGTCCAGGCCGCGGGCGGCGACATCGGTGGCGACCAGCAGGGTCAGGCTGCGATTGCTGAACTGGACGAGCGTCTGGTCCCGCTCCTTCTGTTCCAGGTCGCCATGCAGCGCCCTGGCAGCGAATCCCTGTTGGCTGAGGGCATCCGCCACTTCCTGGGCTTCCCGCTTGGTATTACAGAACACCACCGCGGAGGCAGGCTGGAACTGCAGCAGCAGCAACTGCAGGGCGGTCAGCCGGTCGGTGTCGGCGGTCAGCCGATAGAAATGCTGTTCGATGCTGCTGTCGTCATGTTGGGACGCCACCTGCACCATGACGGGCTGGCGCATGATGCGTTGGGCGACTGCCTGGATCTGCGCGGGGTAGGTGGCACTGAACAGCAGGGTTTGCCGCTGGGCGGGAATGGCATCGACGATAGCGTCCAGGGCGGGCTGGAAACCCATGTCCAGCATGCGGTCCGCTTCGTCCAGAACCAGCGTCTCCAGGTGACTCAGGTCGAGGGTGCCCTTGCGCACATGCTCTTCCACCCGGCCCGGGGTGCCGACGATGATATGAGCGCCGTGTTCCAGGGAGCCGATCTGCGGTCCCAGTGGCATGCCGCCACAGAGGGTGAGGACCTTGATGTTATGAATGGTGCGCGCCAGGCGGCGGATTTCCTTGGCGACCTGATCTGCCAGCTCGCGGGTGGGGCACAGCACCAGGGCTTGAATCCGGAAACGGCTGACATCCAGCTTGTCCAGCAGCCCCAAACCGAAAGCGGCCGTCTTGCCTGACCCGGTCTTACCCTGACCGATGACATCCTTGCCCGCCAGAATCTGCGGCAGGCTCTGGGCCTGGATCGGTGTCATCTCCGTAAAACCCAGGGATTCCAGGTTCTTCAACAGGTCGTTATGGAGCTCTAGGGTCGAGAAGGCGGTCACTGGCCTGTCCTTTCTGGTGCGTCGCGTATGGGGTCCGGGCCTGGCGGTATTCGATCATGCTGCCCTGACGGCCGCACAGGATACTGGAGAACCTCCGGATTGTATAAAAATCCTTCGCTATGGAGGCCGCGTCTTAAGCGATGGTACGGGAATTGCTGATCATGCCATAGTCTGTCCTTATACCGGTTGAACCCGTAACTGGCTCAGGAGGGGATCCGTGAATCCGAATCATCAGCGCCGCCAGCACCTCGACCAGATTTTCCGCGCCGCCCTGGCGCGGGTCGACCCCTTTCGGATGATCGCCGACCATGTGCGCCTGGATGGCTCCCGGCTCCTCGTCGAGCTGGAAGGCGAACGGCACAAGGTTGATCTGAACGACTATCGCCGCCTCCTGATCCTGGGGGCGGGCAAGGCATCGGCGCCGATGGTGCGTGCTTTTGAGCAGATCCTCGGCGACCGGATCGATGGCGGTCTGGTCTGCGTGAAATACGGGCACGCCGAACCGACCCGCAGGGTTGAGATTGTGGAAGCCGGGCATCCCGTGCCGGACGCCAACGGCGAAGCGGCGGCGAAACGTATCGCCGGGTTGGCCCAGGCGGCCGATAGCGAAACACTGGTGATTACCTGCATGTCGGGCGGCGGTTCTGCGTTGTTGCCCTCTCCGTTGCAACGGCAGGATGGCAGCGGACTGACGTTGGAGGACAAGCAACAGACCACCCGGGCGCTGCTCAGTTGCGGGGCGGATATTACGGAGATCAACTGCCTGCGCAAGCACCTGTCCGGCCTCAAGGGCGGGCGCTTCGTACAGATGCTGTCTCCGGCGCGAAGCCTGAATTTTATCCTCTCTGACGTGATCGGCGACGACCTTGGCAGCATCGCGTCCGGCATCACCAGTGCCGACGAGACGACCTTCGCCGATGCCCTGGCGGTGATCGACCGTTATGGGCTGCGCAATGCGGTGCCTGCGGTGGTGGTGGAGATGCTGGAGGCCGGTGTGGCGGGTAAGGTGTCGGAAAGCGCCAAGCCGGGAGACCCGGCGTTGGCGCGGGCGGAGAACTTCCTGATCGGCACCAACCGGCAGGCGTTGCTGGCGGCCGCGGGCAAGGCCCGCGAACTGGGCTATCACGTCATTCCCCTGACGGCACAAATGGCCGGCGAAGCCCGTCATGTGGCCCGGACGCTGGCGGATATCGGCCGCGATATGGCGTGTTCCGATATGTTGTCGCCGAAACCGGCCTGTCTGCTGGTCGGCGGCGAGACCGTTGTCACGCTTCAGGGCGAGGGAAAGGGTGAGGGACGGGGTGAGAGACAGGGTGAGGGAAAAGGCGGGCGCAATCAGGAGATGGCCCTGGCATTCCTGCAGGCGATGACCGCCTGGAAAGACGCCGAACGTGAGCGCGTGCACTTCCTGGCGGCCTCCACCGACGGCAACGACGGTCCCACCGATGCCGCTGGCGGTTTTGCCGACCGGCTTGCGCTGGAAGGGGCCGGTACGGCAGCCCGTAAGGCGATCGCCCAGGTATTGGCTCGCCACGATTCGTACCACTTTCTGGGCGGTGTCGGCGCGTTGTACAAAACCGGCCCCACCAACACCAATGTGGGCGACCTGCAGATGTTGCTGGTGGTTTGAGTCTGGCGCTTAGCGAGCGGCGGCCGAGTCCAAGAGCGCCAGCAGTCCTTTCACCAAATGGCGCGGGCTGGGCGGGCAGCCGGGAATTGTCAGGTCCACCGGCAGGACCTTGCTCACGCCGCCCCGGCTGGCATAACTGCAGCCGAAAATCCCGCCATCGACAGCGCAATCACCCACCGCGATCACCCACTTCGGGGCGGCCATGGCGGCGTAGGTGCGGCGGGCGGCCTCTTCCATATGCCGCGACATGGGGCCCGTGACCAGTAGCACGTCTGCATGCCGGGGCGAGGCGACGAAATGGACGCCGAAGCGCTCCACATCGTAGTACGGATTGTTCAGCGCCTGGATTTCCAGTTCGCAGGCATTGCAGGAGCCGGAGTCCAGTTCCCGTATCGCCAGGCTGCCCTGGAACTGCCGTTCCAGCTGTCGCTTCAGTGTACTGCCGAGCGCCTCGTAGTCGCTGTCGCGCTCAATGTTTTCGGTAATGATGCCGACACTCTGGATTTTGCGGAGAATTCTGAACATGGCGTCTATCCCCTAAAGATCCTGACCCGAATAGGAGCCGTTGACCGATTTATTGCAGACCGGGAAATCGGGCACGATGTTGTCATGGATCAGCACCGCCAGTGCGGGCCAGTTGAACCAGCTCGGGTCGCGCGGGAAAAAGCGTTCGACCCGCCCTTCGCCGTTAAGGCGCACATAGGCGAGGACTTCGCCGCGCCAGCCTTCCACCATACCCATGCCAGCGCCCGTAGCGGCTTCCGGCCAGTGCGCCCTGAGCGGCCCGGGCGGGAGTTTATCGAGGATCTGCCGCACGGCGTCCAGGCTGGCGTAAACCTCTTCGGCGCGCTGAATCACCCTTGCAGCGACATCGCCACTCTGTTGCAGGGGGCGGCGGATGCTGAGATTTTCGTAAGGGGGCCAGGGGCTGTCGCAGCGTACGTCGTAACCACAACCGCTGGCGCGGGCCACATATCCCAGGCAACCGAGGCGGCGGGCCTGTTCGGTGGAGAGGATACCGGTACCCAGCAAGCGGTCGCGCAAAGACTGGTTATCGCGCAGTAGCGGCAGCAGGCTGTCCAGCTCCTCGCGCAGGCGGTCGCAGGCCTCGCGGATGCTGCTGGCCGCATCGTTGTCGAGAGGATGACGAACGCCGCCCGGCAGCAGTTGGTCCATCAGCAGGCGGTGGCCGAACAACCGCTCGTTGTCGCGTAGCCAGCGTTCGCGCAGGCGGCTGAACTGCATCTGGGCAAAAGCGAAGCCAACGTCATTACAGATGGCGCCGATATCGCCCAGGTGGTTGCCGATACGCTCCCGCTCCAGCAGCAGGGCCCGCAGGTAGAGGGCGCGAGCGGGCGGTTCGATACCCGCGGCGCGCTCCAGGGCCTGGGCGGCGGCCCAGCTATGGGCGACGGTGCTGTCACCGGACACTCTCCCGGCCAGCTTCAGCAGCGCTTCCGCCGTACGTCCCTCGGCAATCTTTTCGATGCCTTTATGGGTGTAACCCAGGCGAGCTTCCAGGTTCAGCACGGTTTCGCCGATGGCGTGGAAGCGGAAATGACCGGGTTCGATGATGCCGGCATGGACCGGTCCCACGGGGATTTCGTAGACGGCTTCGCCCGCGACCGACTGGAAGGGGTAATCGCTGTCTGCCGGGGTGTCGGCGTCCGGAGAGTGTCCGCTGAGCGGTTCGCTCTTGCGTAACGGGTAGACATCCTCCGGCCATGCCTGATGGCGTGGCCAGCGGCGGTTGTCGGGGCTGTCCAGAAAGGTCACGCCGAGCAGGTCGCGGGTGTGGCGTTCCAACCGGTTCACACCCGGATAGACGGCGGTCCAGGAGGCCAGTTGGGGTTCTGCGGCGGGGACTTCCACTTTCAGCAGCAGGTAGTCACCCTGCTTCTCCAGGCACGCGTAGACCCGCAGCCGCTCGAGGCGGTCTTCACCCCAGAGTCCGGCCAGTCGGCAGCCGAATTCCTGCAGATAGGTGGCGAGACGCCCCCAGTCGCGGGCCTGTACCCAGAGGGTCCGCACCGGGTCGTGCCAGGAGGGGACTTCGGTCACTTCGACCCGGCTCTTGCGCAGCCGGCTGAGCAGTTTGGGCATCCAGTTGAAACGGGTATCTGTCATGCGAATCCCCTCAAAGCACGCCCTGGCCGGCGATCAACTGTGTCGCCTGATCGAACCAGTGGGCGAGAATGCCGGGAATGGCCAGGCCCAGCCAAAGCACCAGCAGCAGGTGCACGATCACCGGCCACATATTGACGTGTATGGGCGCGGCCGACTCGGGCCGGTTGCCATACACCATTGGTTGTACGGCGCGGAACAGCCCTGCGAACGCAATGCCCAGGCCCACCAGCAGGGCCGCCGTCAGCCAGGGCCAGGTCTGCATGGTCGCCGTCAACAGCAGGAATTCGCTGGTGAAGACACCGAAGGGCGGAAAGCCGGCAATGGCGGCGGTGCCCAGCAGCAGTCCCCAGCCGACCGCCGGCTGGGTGGCGATCAGGCCGCGAATATTGTCGATCCGCTGGGTCTTGGCGATCTGGCTGGCATGGCCCACGGTGATGAAGATCGCCGACTTGGTGAGGGAGTGCACGGCCATGTGCAGCAGTGCCCCAAAGGTGGCCAAGGGTACGCCCATGCCGAAGGCAAAGGTCATCAGCCCCATGTGTTCGATAGAGGAATAGCTGAACAGCCGCTTGATATCCTTCTGCCGGTGCAGGAAGAGGCCGGCCACCAGGAAGGTGATCAACCCGAAACCCATCATCAGGAAACCGGCAATGTGCGGGTTGCTGACATGCCCGGCGAGGGCGCCGTCGGTGAGCATCTTCATGCGTACCAATGCATAGAGCGCCACGTTCAGCAGCAGGCCTGAGAGTACCGCCGAGATGGGCGTCGGACCTTCGGAGTGGGCATCGGGCAGCCAGTTATGCAGCGGCACCAGCCCCACCTTGGTGCCGTAACCAACCAGCAGGAAACCGAACGCCAGGCTCATGGTGGCGGGTTCCAGCTGGTGGGCATGGGCGATCAGCGTGCTCCAGAGCAGCGCCTTCGACGGGTCGGGGATCACCTGGGACGCCGCGAAATAGAGCAGGACGGTGCCGAACAGCGCCTGGGCGATGCCGACACCGCAGAGGATGAAGTATTTCCAGGCGGCCTCGATGGATTCCGGCGTCCGGTAGAGACTGACCAGCAGCACGGTCGACAGCGTTGCCCCTTCCATGGCCACCCAGAGTACGCCCAGGTTGTTGCTCGCCAGCGCCAGCAGCATGGTGAACAGGAAACCCTGATAGCTGGCGTAATAGAGCCTCAGGCGAGCGCTGTTGAGGCGGCCGCGTTCCAGCTCGTGATCCATGTAGGGGCGCGAGAAGATCGCTGTGGTGAGGCCGACGAAGGCGGTCAGGACGATCAGGTAGACGTTGAAGGCATCGACGTGGAAGAACCCTTCGGGACTGGTCATGGCGCCGTTGGCCAGCACGCTCCTGGCCATGAGCACTGCAGCGAGCAGGGAGAGTCCCGACAGCAGGCTGTTGAGATGTCCGCCGAGGCGGCTGTGCCCCAGAAGCAGCAGCAGAACGATGCCGAGGGCGGGGATGGCGAGGGCGAAGATCAAGGCTTCCACTAATCGCGCTCCCGTTCCGATAGCCGGCTCAAGCGGCTGGTATCCAGGGAGTCGATGCTTTGGCGCAGGTGCAGGAAAAAGATCCCGAAGATGATGGCGGCGACCAGCACGTCGAACGCCACGCCCAGCTCGACGACCATGGGCATGCCCTCCGTCACCGCCACGGCGGCGAAGAACAGTCCGTTTTCCAGTGCCATGAAACCGACCACCTGGGTCACCGCCTTGCGCCGCGAGATCAGCATCACCATGCCCAGCAGCACCACCGACATACAGATCGCCACCACGTTATGGGTGATGGCCGTGAGCTGGGCCGCGACCGGCAGGGTGGTGTGATAGCAGAACACCACCAGGATGATGCCGCCGAACAGCACCAGCACCGGGTGGCTCAGGGAGTCCAGCTCCTGGTGCAGATCGAAACGGTCGACCATGCGCAGCAACAGCCAGGGAATGAAGAACGCTTTCAGCAGCAGCGTCAGCAGGGCCGAGATATACAGGTGCGGCGCGTTGGCGTCGTACGCTACCAGGGCGGTGGTCGCGGCCACCGCCAGCCCCTGCCAGGCGAACAGCTTGATCACGCTCAGGATGCGGGGATGGACCAGCATCAGGAAGGTGAGCAGCAACACGACGGCTGCGAGGGCGAGAATGGCCTGTTCGTAAAGCGCGAGCTGGGAAAAGAACATCAGCCGGCCTCCAGAATAATGAAACAGAGCATGCCGCCGAGCGCCAGCGTAAAGGCCAGCATCAGGAATACCGGCACCTGAAACAGCCGGATCTTCGCGAGAACCGTCTCGGCGGCGGCCAGCAAGGTACCGAACAGCATGAGCTTGCCGGCCATCAGGGCCGTGGCGATGGCTAACGGTGCGAGGCCGTCGCTGTGGGCGATTCCCCAGGGGTTGAAGATGTTGATCGCCAGTACCGCGTAGACCAGCAGCTTCAACTGGGCGGCCCACTCCAGCATGGCGAGATGGCGGCCGCTGTACTCCAGGATCATCGCCTCGTGAATCATCGTGAGTTCCAGGTGGGTCGAGGGATTGTCCACCGGGATGCGGCCGGTTTCCGCGACGATCACCAGCAGGAAACCGAGGGCGGCGAACCAGAGCGATGGCCGGGTCATGACCATCTGGTGCTCGATGCTGGTGATGACCGTCGCCAGGTTGGTGCTGGAGGCGACCATCGACACGGTGAACACCATCATCAGCATGGCCGGTTCCGCCAGGGCGGAAACGGTCATCTCCCGTGACGCGCCCATGCCGCCGAAGGCGGTGCCGATATCCATGCCGGCCAGGGCCAGAAAGAAGCGGGCCAGGGCAAAGAAGCCGGTCAGCACAATGGCGTCGGCGATGGCCGTGGTGGGTGTGTCGAGCGTGATGAAGGGCGTGACCGTGGCCGCCATGATGATGGCCCCGAACACCAGATAGGGTGTCAGGCGAAAGATCACCGAGGCATGTTCGGCGAGGACGACCTGCTTGCTGAACAGGCGGCGCAGGTCGCGGTACGGCTGCAGCAGCGACGGTGGGCGGCGGTTCTGCAGCCAGCATTTGACGCGCTTGATCCAGGCGCCGAACAACGGTGCAGCGGCAACGAACAGCAGCGTCTGCAGCAGCGCCAGTAACCAGCCGGTCGGGTTCATTGCAACAGCCATAGCAGCAGTACCAGGGTCAGCAGGGAATACAGCAGGTAGTGGCGCAGGTGTCCGGTCTGCAGGGCGCCGATACGTTTCGCTGCCGCCAGCACCCATTGGCCGATGGGTTCGTAGAGGCGCACCTGAATCCAGTCATGCACGCGCACGTCGTAACGGGGATAGGCCGGCTGACCGATACCGAATGTCGGTTTCGACTCACGGGTGGTTTCCTCCAGGTACCAGAGCGACCGGAAAATCCGCTGGATAGGCATCGAGAAAGCGCTGGCGGAATATTGGGTGCGTGGCGTCAAGCCGCCAAAGCCGCAGTCCCAGGCGGGTACACGGGGTACCGGTTCCTGCTGGCGGCGGGGGCGTAGCAGCAGATAGACAGCGACCCAGACGGCGACGGCGATCAACATCCCGGTGAAGACCAGGGGTGCACTGTAGGATGCCTTGTCCGCTGCCAGGGGAGTCAGCCAGAGCCAGCCGTGGGCCGTGGCGCTGGGCAGGTCGGCCTGCAGAAGCAGGCGGGACACCGCGGCAATGTGGGTGACCACCAGGGTCGGGAAGACGCCGAGGAGCAGGCACAGGAGGGCGAGCAGCCCCTGTCCCAGGCGCATGCTGCCATTTACTTCGCGGGCATGGCGGGCGTGGGGGCTGCGCGGCAGGCCGAGAAAACCGACGCCGAACGCTTTCACAAAGGTCATGGCCGACAGGGCGGCGGTCAGTGCCAGCACGGCGGCGGCCATGGGGATCGAAGCCCTCAGTACGCCACTTTCCAGCGCACCGGCCTGCAGGGCCGACTGGAAGGTCAGCCACTCTGAGGCAAAGCCATTGAACGGCGGCAGAGATGAGATGCTGAGGCAGCCGATCAGCACCAGGAAGCCGGTCCAGGGCATGCGCGTCATCAGGCCGCCGAGTCGCTCCAGGTTGGTTTCATGGGTGTTGTGCAGGACGGCACCGGCACCGAGGAACAGCAGCCCTTTGAAGCAGGCGTGGTTGAGGGCGTGATAGAGACTGGCGACGAACGCCAGGGCGCCCAGCAGCGGGTGGCCGCTGCCCAGGTAGATGATGGACAGCCCCAGTGCGAGAAAGATGATGCCGATGTTTTCGATGGTGCTGTAGGCCAGTAGCCGCTTGAAGTCGCTTTGCACCAGGGCGTAGAGCACACCGTAGAGTGCGGTGACGGCTCCCGCCAGCAGCACCGCAACGCCCCACTGCCATTGCACATTGCCGATCAGGTCGAAGGTGACCCGGATAAACCCGTATAGCGCCATCTTGACGATCACGCCCGACAGCAGGGCGGAGATATGCGACGGCGCCACCGGATGGGCCTCGGGTAGCCAGATGTGCAACGGTACCAGCCCCGCCTTGGTGCCGAAACCGATAAAGGCCAGGGCAAAGGCCAGTGCGGCCCAGCCGGGGGGCAGTGCGGCCAGGCGCATGGCGGTGAAATCGTATCCGTGGCCGAAGGTGGCCAGTACGCCAAACGCCAGCAGGATCGCCAGTCCACCGGCCTGAGCCATCAGCAGGTATAGGAAGGCCGCCCGTCGCGCGTCAGCACGCTGATGGTGAAACGCGACCAGGAAATAGCTGGCCAGGGACATGGTTTCCCAGGCAATCATGAAACTGAAGGCATCATCCGCCAGCAGCAACAACTGCATGCCGCCCACGAAGAGCCCGGTGAAGATATATAGCGGCGTGCGACGCTGGGCGTCCTGATCGTATTCACGGCAGTAGCCGAAGCCATAGAGGGCGGCGGGCAGGGTTACCAGTCCGAGGAGCAGGCTGAAAAACGCGGAAAGTGCATCCAGGCGCAGATGCCAGGGGAGCCAGGGCAATCCAAGCGCGGCGGTTTGCGTTTGCGTCGTGCCGATCAGACCGAGGCCTCCGCCGGCAATGCTCAGGATGCCGCCGGCTGAGAGCAAGGCAAAGGCCAGTGTCCGCTGCCAGCGTGGGTGCCGGGACAACAGCAGGGCCAGTCCGCCGGAAATCAGGTAACCCAGCACGGCCCCTATAGCGATTTGCAGTGTCATTGACGCGTTGATCTCCGGCTGGCGCAGGGCGCAAGGTATTAGCGTGGCACTGAATGGCCGTGTCGCCAAACCCCTGAGATGATCACTACCGTGGATAGTTTACACAGTATGTTAATGCGTTTAACATTTGGTGATACGTTAATATACGTAAATGTTACTCTTATGATCATTGAAAGTGAATGGCTGTTATTTCACAGCGAATGATGCTGGAGAAGCGCCTGCGAGGCCCCGAATATCCATGGAAAAACGTACGGCTCGGCTTACTCTGCTGATTGATCCGCAGAAAAAGGCCATTTTCGAAGAGATCTGCACCGCCCATGACCTGACGGCCTCCCAGGTGGTGCGTCGGATGATTCGCGAATACATCCAGGCGCACGGCACCCCGGAGCAGTTGGCGAGGATGCCTGGAATGACCGGTGCAGCAGGCGATGACGCGGATTGATGCTGATAGGTAGGGACTGTGACCGGTGATCCCCGCTTTAACCGGGGATCACCTGCAGGGACGCTCTGGGATGTTCGATCAGCAGTACATCCTGGTGCAGGACGTCAATGCACTTCTGGCGACTGAGTATCCTGCGTGTATAGCGTTCGATGGCTCTTGATGGCGATATCAAGCCTGACGCCGTGGTGCAATACAGGGCCGGCGCCCAGAGAATGTCTGCGGCGGAGAATCGATCGCCGAGCAGGTACGGCGTGCGGCTGACCTGATCGTCGATCTGTTGCAGCAGCGCCTCAAGGTCGTCGTCGAGTGGCCGTCGGTTTGCCGCGATATCGTGCTTCAGGAAGCGCCTGATAAATTCGGCATCGAAGTGTTTCCGGTAATAGGCCTGCGGCATCCGGTCGGCAATCGCCGGTTCAAAGGCACTGGCGTAGTCGGTCATCCAGCGCAGGTAGTCGCCCCGCTCGGCATCACTGACCGGAGGGGCAAGGTGGGCCTCAGGGAAGCGATCCGCCAGATACAGGAAGATGGCGATCTGTCCGGTGACCTGGGCATCCCGTACGCGAATGCTCAGGGACTTGGCCGATGGCGCCTGATCAAGGCGAACCGGTTGCCTGACATCCTCCTCCTGAATACGGAAAATCTCCAGTTCGTAGGGAACACCCAGCTCTTCCAGCAGAAAGAGAATGCTGGTCGAGCGGGTTCTGGGGGTATGAAAAACCACAACGCTTTCTGTTGGTTGCATCTTTCTCATCCTGAGTCGTGGGGCAGAAAGCGCATCCTAACCCAACATAGGTGTCAGTTTCTGTCAGGTATGTTGGGATTATTCTCCGGTCGCCATGTGTGAGAGCGCTTCTTCCAGGTTGAGTACCGCCCGCTCGACGTCGCGCAGTTTATCCAGCCCGAAAAGGCCGACGCGGAATGTCATGAAATCCTTCGGCTCGTCGCACATCAGCGGTACGCCCGCGGCACTCTGTATGCCTTGTTCGATGAATTTGCGGCCGCTGTGGATATCCTTGTCGCGGGTGTGGAATACGGCCACGCCCGGTGCGGCGTAGGGCGCGGCGGCGACACTCCGGAAACCCTGGCGTTCGAACAGTGCGCGTACCTTGCGCCCCAGGTCCCACTGGCGTTCACGTAACCGCTCGAAACCGTAGGCCCGGGTTTCCTTCATCGTATCCCGCAGGCGCTTGAGGGCGTCGGTCGGCATGGTGGCATGGTAGGCATGGCCGCCATTGAGGTAGGCCTCCATGATCTGCAGCCAGCGTTTCAGGTCGCAGGCGAAGCTGGTACTGCGGGTTTCTTCAAGGCTGTCACGAGCCGCCTGGCTCATCATCACCAGGGCGCAACAGGGGGAGGAGCTCCAGCCTTTCTGGGGAGCGCTGATCACGATGTCGACGCTACAGGCGCGCATGTCGACCCAGAGGGCGCCGGAGGCCACGCAATCCAATACGAAGAGGCCGCCGACCGCGTGCACGGCATCGCCCACCGCTTTCAGGTAATCATTCGGCAACACCATGCCGGCCGCCGTTTCCACGTGCGGGGCGAAAACGACTTCCGGTCGTTCGCGCTGAATGGCGGCGACCACCTCGTCGACCGGCGGCGGTGCATAGGCGGGTTGGTCGCTGCTGTCCTGGGGTTGGGCTTTGAGGACCAGGCTGGCGGACGGAATCCCGCCCATATCGAAAATCTGCGTCCAGCGATAGCTGAACCAGCCGTTGCGGATGACCAGGCATTTGCGTCCGGTGGCGAACTGACGCGCAACGGCTTCCATCCCGAAGGTTCCACCACCGGGAACCACGGCGACGGCATCCGCGTTGTAGCACTCCTTGAGCAGCGCATCGATATCACGCATGACGGTCTGGAAGACCGGCGACATGTGGTTGAGGGCGCGATCGGTGAAGACGACGGAGTATTCGAGCAGACCGTCGGGATCGACCTGGGGGAAAAGGGTAGACACGTTGGCGTTCCTGTTTCAGGCAATGAAGCGGTTATTGTCGTGAGCACATCGTCACTGAAGTATGACAGTTGTGCCTCGCAATGAAAGTCTTGGGAATTACCCTTTGGTGGAAGGGCTGCAGGGGATTCAGTGTCAAATTTGCACGGGTCGTCGTTATGCGCGAAAAAACGGAGATTTTTTCGTGAACGCCTAATGATTTTTGCTCCCATCAGCTATCCTAGGAGGCAACCCGAGATCCTATTTGCTAAAGCCCCCCTGCGCAAATGCAGGCGAGGTGCGGTATCTGCATGAACCAAAAGATTTTGCTCATCGAAGATAGCCATCTGATCACCAAGGTTCTTCGCCACGTGATCAGGACTCAGGTTGACCTTCCCTGCGACAATGTCATGACACTGGCAGAAACCCGGAAACGCCTGGAGGCGGATCCGGGGGGCTACTTCGCGGCGGTGGTTGATCTCAATCTCCCGGACGCGCCCAATGGCGAGGTGCTGGACTACGTCCTGAGTCACAAGATTCCCTGCATCGTTCTCACGGCCACCTTCGATGAGGGTAAGCGCGAGACCATTCTGCAGAAGCCGATTGTGGATTATGTGGTCAAGGAAAGCCGCCATTCCTATGAGTATGTCGCCCGCCTGTTGCGCCGGATCGTGCGCAACCGTGATATCAAAGTGTTGGTCGCTGACGACTCCGAGACCTCCCGGGCCTATGTCAGTGGTTTGCTTCGCAGCCATCAGTATCAGGTGCTGACGGCGACCAACGGCGCCGAAGCCTTGCAGATGATCCAGGGCGACCCCGCGATCAAGCTTTTGATCGTCGACTACAACATGCCGGAAATGGACGGCTTCGAGCTTACCCGGCGCCTGCGTCGGGAATACGAGCAAAGGGATCTTATCATCATCGGCTTGTCGGGCTATGGCAGCAGCCACTTGTCGGCGAAGTTCATCAAGAACGGTGCCAACGACTTCCTGATGAAGCCGTTTTTCCATGAGGAATTCCACTGCCGCGTCATGCATAACGTCGAGGCCATGGAAAATCTGGAAGCCCTGCGAGAGGTGGCGAGCCGCGATCATCTGACCGACCTCTACAATCGCCGTTACCTGTTCGAAACCGGCAGCATGCTGTATCGCCAGGCCCGCAAGAAGCAGCGCCCCTGTACGGTGGCGTTGATCGATATCGATCATTTCAAGCGGGTGAACGATACCTTTGGCCACGAGGTGGGCGACCAGGTGATTCGGGCTTTCGCCGAGCGGCTGCAAGAGCGCTTCGGCGATTACCTGGTAGCCCGGTTTGGCGGCGAGGAATTCTGTGTGGTGTTCCCCGATACGTCTTTGGAGGAGGCCGCTGGGCTGCTGGAATCCTTCCGTCAGGAGACGGAAGTGGCCAGCCTGCCCATTCCCGATGGCGATCCGTTACAGATGACCGTGAGTATCGGGGCAACCGACGCGCTGTGCAGCTGTTTCGATGACATGATGCGGCGGGCTGACGTTTCCCTGTATGCATCCAAGGAAGCGGGACGCAATCGCCTGACGACGGAATAGGGGCGCTACCGGCCTTTGCGACAGATCAAGCGATCGGCATTCCCTGCCGTTTCCCGCTGGTGAAGGGGCGTCAGCCGGCTTTATGATGCGGTCATCTTTCCGTTGATCGGCGCCATTGGCGCTTAGCCGTCCTGGAGCCTCTGATGGTCGACTCCTCCGCACAACTCCCTGTCGGTGTTCTGAGCCTGAATCCGGCTGTCGACATCACCTATGAAATCCCCAAACTGATTGCCGACCAGAAGGTCCACGCCTCCGGCTCCCGCTACGATCCGGGCGGTAACGGGATCAATGTCGGGCGAGGACTGAAAAGGCTTGGGGTTCAGGCCTGTACCTTCTGTGTCGTCGCCGGGGAGATTGGCCGCTTCCTGCGCCATCAGCTCGCGACGCAGCTGGATCAGGTCGGCTATCTGGAAGTGGAGGGCGAAACACGGATCAACGGCACCATTCTGGAAAGCCTGACGGGCGCCCAGTATGAGGTCAGTGGTGTCGGCCCTGCCGTGTCGGAGGCGCAACGGGAACATCTGCTCGAGCAGTTCGTCACCCACTGCGATGAAGGTCTCGGTGTTATCACCGGCTCGCTGCAGCCGGGCCTGCCGAAGGACCTTTACGCGGAGGCAGTGCGACGCCTGCGCGCGGCGGGCGGGCGTCCGGTTGTCGACTCTCACGACGAGATGCTGCGCTATGCGATCGATGCGCAACCCTTCCTCATCAAACCCAACCGCTTTGAGCTGGAGGCCCTGGTCGGTCGACCGCTGGCTGGCCCAAAGGACATCGTCCGGGAAGCGCGCCTATTGCTGGAGCGGGGGGTAACCTGGATTTGCGTTTCGATGGGGGCCGATGGCGCGCTGTTGGTGACGCCCACGAGTGTGCTGAAAGGGGAGCCCCCCTCGGTTCCCGTGCGCTCCACGGTTGGTGCCGGTGACTCGATGGTCGCCGGTATGGTGGCGCGATTGGCGCAGGGCGCGTCGGATGAGGAGGCTTTGCGGGAAGGGGTTGCCTGTAGTGCTGCGACGGTCATGCAGGCTGGCACCGAACTGTTCGACGAGGCGACGGTCGAGCGTCTGCGGGGTGACGTTCGGATCACGCGGCTCGCGCTGTAAACAGGTGAATGCGGTAAGGTCGGTGTGAGAGGGTAAAAATGACCGATCAACCAGCCAGATGAACTGGCACCCCCGGCTGATCGGTCTGAAACTCAGAGTCGTTTTTCGTCTTCCGGGTGCAGGGAAACAAGAACGCTGCAGCGGACGAGATCAAGGAGCTGGCGGCTCAGGGAGCCCTGCCACCAGCGTGAAAGCAGGCCCCGGTTGCGATGGCCGACAACGATCAAGTCGGCACTGATCTGCTGGGCCATCTGGCTGATTTGCTCCACTGGTTGCCCGAACGCAATGTGTCCATGCGCCTGCTTGATGCCGTGGGAGCGGATCTGGTCGAGGCCTTCGTTGACCAGTGCACTGAGCTGGGAGATTTCATTGCCTTCGACATCCTCCAGCGCATAAATCCCCTCGCCAAAAGCGCAAGAGCCCGATATCTCCATCACCGAAAGCAGGTGCACTTCGGCGCCGCACAGGGCAGCTAATTCGATGCCCTCGGCAAGGGCGACACGCCCCTCATGAGAACCGTCGAACGCCAGCAGGATCTGTCGGTACATGGTTAACCTCCTCTGTTAATGGCCGCCACTTCGGATATCCACATCCACTTCAACCATCATGCCGGGGCTTAAGGCGGCTTTGGGTCCTTTATCGATTGCGATGCGCACCGGAATGCGCTGCGTGATCTTGGTGAAGTTCCCCGATGGATTGGGGTCGGGCAACAAGGCGAACTGGCTGGTGGCCGCACGACCGATAACCTGGACATGGCCCTGGTAGTGCGTGTCGGGATACGCATCCACACGGATGTCCACCGGCTGGCCCACCTTCAGCTCGCCAATCTTGGTCTCCTTGATCTTGGCCACGATCCAGACATCCGTGGGCGCATGCATCATCAGGATCGGCTGACCCGGTGACACGTATTCCCCCGATTCGGCAAGGGTCTTGTCGACGATGCCATTAAGCGGGCTGCGTACCGTCATGTCGTTGAGGTGGACCTGCTGGTGCTGCAGATCCGCCTTGGCTTGGGCCAGTTCCTGCTCGGTGACTTTCAGTTGAGCACGCAGCAGGTTCGGATTGGGCAGAACCATCTGCGGTGAACTCATCAGGCCGGTCTGGGCATTTTCCAGCGCCGTATGGTCGACCACGACCTGGCGCTTGGCCCGCTCGTAATCGGCCAGTGCCGAGAGATAATTATAGTAGTCCTCATCCCGTTTCTGGGCGGATACGGCGCCCGAGTGCACCAGGTCCTTGGAACGCTTATAGGTTTTTTCGGCGGAATCCATAACCGCCTTGGCGGCTTGCAGCGCGGATTCGTCTGCCTGTAGCTCGTCCCGCGTCTCCTTGATGCCGCCGTTCAGTTGGTCCTTGGAAAGCTGAATTCGTTGCTGCTCATAGGCAATCTTGGCCTGCATACCGGCGACTTTGGCCTGGAGAGCCTGGAGCCGAAGCTGGTCGGGACGGTCATAAAGCTGTGCGACGATGTCATCCCGGCTGAGCGAGTCACCCTCGATCAGGGAAAAATGGGTGATGCGTCCCGGCAGGCGGCTACTCACCGTGATCTCATGGGTCACGATGCTGGCATCGTCGCCGCTGACATGGGTGTGCTGATAGTAGAACCAGCGTCCGACCCAGATCAGGGCTGCGACGGCGATGGCCAGGAACAGCACGAGCTTGACGACCCGAAAGGGTCCCTTGCTGCGGGCGGCTTTCGGCGTGCCAGCCGGTGCATCCACCGTATTCTTGTCAGCGGTGTTCTTGTCAACCGTAGTCTTGTCAACCGTGTACTTGTCAACCATGGTAATCGGATTCCCCATTCGGACAGATATCGAAGCGTTCTTAAGGTGGCGACTCGCAGCGGCGCTGCACCCCTACCCTTTGTTGGTGTCGCTGTCACCGGACCAGCCAGCCCAGCGGCTCAGCAGCCAGGACGGTATGGCAACCAGCACCAGTGCGGCGACGACCGCCCAGAAGCCGTCCTGAAAGGCGAAAATCGATGCCCAGAGGCCGTCTATCTTGCCGATTGCACGCAGGGAGGCTATCTGCTGGTACATAGCGTTGGTGCCCACCGCTGCCGCTGCGGCATGGAGTTCAGCCAGGGTGTGCATGGCGACAGCGTTGCCCGCGTTCAATCCCGCGGTGAGATTGTCGCTGTGAAACAGGGTGCGCCGATCCATCATGGTCACCAGTGCCGCCGTGCCGAAGGCGCCCCCCAGCTGCAGGGCGAAATTGATAGCGCCTGACCCGTAGCCGATCAATTTCGGCGGCAGCGAAGCGATGGCACGGGACAGTGTCGGTGGTGGAAAGGCGGCCATGCCCACGCTCAGCAATGCCATGGAGGTGGCCAGCGAGGCAAAGGAGGTATGCCAGTCCACATGCGCCATCCGGTAGACCGCAAAAATGGCGAAGGCGAGGCCCGGTAGCGTCAGGTAATGCGGTCTCATGCGGTCGCTGAGCTTGCCGACCAGCGGCACCAGAATCCCGAGTACCAGGGTGGAGGGCAGGAACAGCTTGCCCGCCGTAATCGGGTCATAGTGCAGCACACCCTGCACGAAGTCCGGCAGCAGATACATGATCGCGTAGAAGGCACCGCCGAACAGGAACAGGCAGATTGCACCCATCAGGAAGCCCTTGTTGGCGAAGATCGCCAGATCCACGAGGGGCTTTTCAACGCGCCGCTCCCAAAGGATGAACAGCGTTCCTATGGCCAGCGAAAAGCTGATCAGACCCACAACGCCACCGCTGTTCCAGCCCCAGCGCTGGCCGTTGGAGAGTGCGGCCAACAGCGCGAAGATGGCGATAAACAGCGATGTTGCGCCAAACCAGTCGAAGGCCGGTCGCGGGCCGCGGCTCTCCCGCGGCGGCAGGAAGTAGTAGCCCATGACGATGGCGGCGAGACAGATGGGCGGCACGATGAAAAAGACATAACGCCAGTTGTAGGTGTCCACCAGCCAGCCACCGATGACGGTGGCCAGGGTCAGCGGCAGCCCCAGACTCATGCCGTACATAGCGGTCGCCATACCGCGCTGACTGGGCGGATAGACGGCGAACAACGCTTCGAGAGCCACAGGCCGGACCAGGCCGGTCATCGCGCCCTGAATGATCCGTGAAGCGATGATCGCGCCCATGCCGGTTGCCGTGCCGCCCAGGAAGGAGGCTGCAATAAACACCGCTAACAGGCCGATATAGGTGGCCCGCTGGCCAAAGGCACTGACCAGCCAGGGCGCGACCAACAAGGCTACCGTGGTGGCGGCGAGAAAACCGGTGGACAGCCACTGCACCTGATCCGCACTCATGCCGAAGGCCCCTTTGATGTAAGGGGTCGCAACGTTGACGATGGTAATGGACATGCCAAGCGCCACCAGGCCGAGCAGCACGGTCAGGGTGACCAGCCACTGATATTTCGGGCCATAGCGCTCGAACAGGATCTCCACTTGTGTCATGGGGCTCCCGGGAACGACTCGACGGGTAAATAAGGGGGACTATTGTATAGGCTGTAAATAATTAGTAAACAATTTATAAGATGACTTTCGGATAATGCTGAGACGCAAGTCAAGGCGCTGTTCCTGCTGTGGCTGTGACGCCTGCTGGTAGGTATCGAGGCGATCGAAACGCTGTTCCCGGAATCACTGGTAGTGCTCGACCCAGCCGGCATGGAAATATCGAACGGCTCGGGCGGGGCTCAAGAGGTGGCTCCGGTTGATGTTGGTCAAGACGCGGTGCCGTCTTCCCGGGTCGGCTGTGCGTAAGCCAACTTCCTGACATTCCTGCGGAACAACACCCCCTCGACTTTCGTATCTATAGACTTATGGCCGGTATACGGACATTGCTTGCCGGCGCGGTGTCCGGTTTAATGGTGGAGACTGTTTTTTGAACAGCCGTACGTCTGGCGACTGGGTTAGGCGCTGTCATTGCAGCGGATACGCGCTACCGCTGCCCGTTGGAGGTGATAGTGGCCATATCAGCCGGGCGATGAAGGAGTGAAAATAATGACAAGACCTTCAGATGGCGGCGGCAATCAGATAGATGTCGCTCGTACTGCCTTTTTCGAACGGGGAGAGGTCGCGCAGGGATTGCTCGATGAGGTGATCACGCGCTCCTGGCAGCGTTGTGCATTGCAACATGTGCCGGAAGACGTGCGGGATGTGCGGCATTGTTCCGGCACCGAACTCCGTATGCTCCGGGAACAGAACCAGGAGTTGATCACCTATGCCCGGCCTGAACTCGAGAGTCTCTATCAGCAGATCGCCCATACCAGCAGTTCAGTCATCCTGACCGATGCGCATGGTGTTCTGTTGTATAGCATGGGCGATGCCGAATTCCTGAACCGGGCCGAACGCGTTGCCCTGCAGGCGGGGGCCTGTTGGGACGAACTCAACCGGGGAACCAATGCCGTCGGCACGGCGCTGGTGGAGCGGCGTCCGGTCGTGGTCCACGGACCCGAACATTATCTCAACAGCAATCGCTTTCTGACCTGTTCCGCAACGCCGATCCTCAGTCCGACCGGCGACCTGCTCGGTGTGCTGGATGTCTCCGGCGATCATCGCTCTCGACAGTTACATACCATAGGATTGGTCCGGATCAGCTCCACCCTGATCGAAAACCGGCTGTTCCGGGCCCGTTATGCGGGCTGCCTGATGCTGGCATTCCATCATCGCCGCGACTACGTCGGGGCCCTTTGCGAGGGCCTGGCGGCCTTTTCCGGCGATGGCATCCTGCTGGCCCTCAACCGTTGTGCCGAGGAACAGCTGGGTGAGCCCCGCCGCTATCTGCTGGGACAGCGCTTCGAGGCCCTGTTCGATCTGCCCTTCCCCAAGCTTATGGATCGCCTGCGTCTGGCCGGCTCCGATCTGGTGAGCCTGAACCGTACGGATGGCTCCGCGCTCTATGTCGTGGGTAGCGGTTCGATGGTCAATGAGCGGGGCGCCACCTACGCTTCCTTCGATACGGCGCCCGGGCGGCCTGGCCCGGCTGCCCGTCCGTCGCAGCCGACGCTCAGTCTCGCTCACCTGGACCTGGGCGACCCTCAGGTAAGCGAGGTGCTGAGCAAGGCTCGCCGGATTCTGGGGCGTCAGATTGCAGTATTGATCGAGGGCGAGACTGGTACAGGGAAGGAGGTGCTGGCGAATGCGTTGCACCAGGCGGGCAGTCGCCGTGGGGGACCGCTGGTCAGCATCAATTGTGCAGCGGTACCGGAGTCCTTGATCGAGGCGGAACTGTTCGGCTATCAGCCGGGCGCTTTTACCGGCGCCAATCGCAAGGGCGCGCCAGGGAAAATCCTGCAGGCGAATGGCGGCACCCTGTTCCTCGATGAGATTGGCGATATGCCGTTGCATTTGCAGACCCGTTTGTTGCGGGTGCTGCAGGAGCGACGGGTCGTGCCGCTTGGCGGGACCGAGGCGATCGATGTCGATTTCGACCTGATCAGCGCTACCAACCAGGATATCCGCGAGCAGGTTAGTTGCGGCGCCTTCAGGGCGGATCTCTACTACCGTCTCAATGGCCTGCTGCTGCGCTTGCCGCCGTTGCGATGCCGCACCGATATGCAGGCCCTGGTGAGACAGTTGCTGGAAGTGGAGGCCGAGGGCGAGGTGCCGGTCGTTTCCGAGAGGGTCATGCAACTTTTCCGGTCGCACCCGTGGCCAGGCAATATCCGCCAGTTGGCGAATGTCCTGCGTACGGCATTGGCCATGCGGGATGAGGGCGAAGTCCTGGAAACCTGCCACCTGCCGGAGGACTTTCTGCAGGATTCGCAGCCCCTGCTGTCTGCGACGGATGTGGATACGAGCACCTATCCAACCGCGCATTCCCTGCAGGATGTTGCCAAACAGGCGATTGTGGCTGCGCTGGCTCGTCACGACGGCAATGTGTCGGCGGCGGCGCGGTCCCTGGGCATCAGCCGTACCACTCTCTATCGACGGTTGAAACAGGGGGATGTCGACGGCGTTCGGATATGATGCTGAGGCGATGCGGGCGGCCGGTCCAGGGCCACCCGCCCTGTTGTCAGAAGGTATATGCCGCTTTGACCCCTACCAGGAAATTCCGGTTTGGGGCCGGCTCGTAATAGCGGCCGTTCTTGTCGGCCACGACAATGGCGCCGACGTATTGCCGGTCGAACAGGTTGTTCACCCGTACGAACTCATCGAAACGCCAATGCCGGGGTGTTTGGCTGAACCCCGCCCGCCAGTCCGCCACGGTATAGCCTGCCGCAGATGCCGAATTTACGTCATCCACATAGACCCTGCTTTGCACGCGGCCGTCCAATACGCTGTAGAAGCCACTGTGGGACGCATCCCAACGCAGCTCTCCGTAAGCATCCGAGTGCGGTACGGCCGGTAACTGGCGACCGTCGAGAGTCCCCCCGTTGAAGCGGGCGTCCAGATAGGTGTACGCCAGGTAGGTGCTGAAACCGTGGTCGAGGTCCGACTGCATGCTCAGTTCCACGCCGTCACGCCGGGTGTCTCCGCCGTTCTTGTAACTGGTCCGGCCTGCGCTGGCGTTGGCGACGACGATTTCGTCGTGGGTGTCGATATGGAACAGTGCCAGCTTGGCTTCGGTGGCATCGCCCAGGAACGCCTTGATACCGGTCTCGTAATTGCGGCTGGTGCTGGGTTTCAGGTCGAAGTTGAGCCCGGTGCTGCCATCGGGCCGGTACGCCAGTTCAGCAAAGGTTGGTGTTTCGAAGCCGTGACCGTAATTCGCGTAGAGGTTAACGGCAGGCGTCAGGTGATAGAGCACGCCGATTACCGGGTTGGTACTTCGAAAACGCAGGGAGCCGCTGTCGTCCGGATTGGTGCTGGTGATGAAATAGTCTCGTGAGTCGAACTTCACGAAACTGTGACGGACACCGGCGGTCAGCGACCAGCGTCTTGCGAAGTCCCATTGCCCCTGCAGGTACTGGTCGATCGTGTAGACGGTGTCGTCCTCATCGCGGCGCAGCGCGCCCTGGTCGCCATTGTTGTTGACGAAGCCGCGACGACGATCGGTCATGCCGTCGTAGTTGAGTCCGAGGGTCCAGCGCAGGGGGGTGCTGGCCAGGGTTGTCTGGTGGGTCCAGCGGGCGTCTGCCCCCTGGAAGTGCCGGTTCAGGTCAACCACGCCGCCCGAGGAGAGTCCCCATGTACCGCTGAACGGCAGGTATTGCGTCACATGCCGTTGCCCTCCGTATCCCAGGAGCCGCAGGCTGTCATTTGCCGTCAGCTGTGCGTTGTACACCAGTCCGGCCTGGCGGTGCCGCACGCTTTTACGGGTGTTGTAGGTATAGGCCTTGTCAACGGCCTGGCGGGGGTCGGCTTCCATCTGTGCCCGGGTCAGCCCCAGCGGATCCTGGGTGTCCGGCTGGTCCAGGCCATTGAGCAGAAGCTCCAGGTTGTGACGGTCATCGATCCGGTAGCGGAACTTGGCATTGACGTGATTCCAGTGCGCCGCGCTGTGCGCCCGGTAGCCGCTGGTCTCGAAATGCTCGTAATCCATCAGGTAGTTGAGACCCCCTGCCTGGCCGCCCAGTTGCGTGTCGTTGCGGGAGGTGCTGTAGCTGCCCAGGGTGAGTTCGTGTGAAAGCCGGGGCGTTCGGGGACCGTCGGCGGTGAAGGCCTGGATGACGCCACCGGAGGAGTTCCCGTAGAGCGCGGAAAAGGGGCCGCGCAGAAACTCGATGCGTTGGGCTGAACCCAGTGAGAGCACGGATGGCATGCCCTGGCCGTCCGGCATGGTCAAGGGGATGCCGTCCATCAGCAGGCGGACGCCCCGCACCCCGAAGGCCGCCCGTGCACCAAAGCCGCGGGAGGATATCTGCGGGCCCTGGGCATAGTTCTGGCGGTCGTTGACGACGACGCCGGGAATCCGCTGTGCCGTTTCCGACAGGCTGGTCTGCGCCTGGCCCTGATGGATCTGCTGACTGTCGACACTGTCGATGGAGAGGGGCAGGTCGAAGCTCGATTGGGGAATCCGGGTCGCGGTCACGACGACCGGAGCCAGTTGTGTCGTCGTTGTCGCGCCTTGGGCAAAGACGGTGTTTGCCAGGGTACAGCCGAGAGCGAGGCAGGTGGCCCGGCGCTTGAATCTGGGCGGTAGATGGAACGGACTGTGATGCATGGCTTCCTCTTGTTTTTATAAGGTGGTTTGAAGGCTTTGGTCGGAGGTTCAACCGGACAGGACGAAGTCCACCGGTACGGTCAGGGTCTGTGCTCCTGCAGGGGGGCGTACCGCTTCCAGCGCGGCCTGAATCAGCTTTAGTGCTTCCCTGTCGAGAATGGGGTAACCGCAGGAGTGTTCCAGGCTGAGCGAGCGAATGCTGCCGTCGTCCGCCATCCGGGCGCGAACGCGCACCTGTCCCTGCCAACCCCGAAGGCGAGCCAGCTTGGGATAGCGGCGATGATTGGCAACCCAGCGTTCGAGGTCGCGGCGGAAGCGCGCGGACTGGCTCCCTTTGTCGGGCGCGAGAGTCGCTGGTGTGACGGCGGGATTTAGCGGCACTGTTTGAGTAACGGGGATGGGTGCCGTTGTCGGCTCAGCAGTGGGGCGCGCGATTGCCTTTGCCGGAGCGGGGGGCGCATGGACGGGATGTTCCCGCATGCGTTCCTCAGTGTGGGCTTGTGGTTCTGCGGAGTGCTTCGTCACGTGGGGCTGCGGCTGGGTTCGGTGTGCTGCCGGTTTTGTCCGGGCGAGGGTGGTTATGGGTTTCTTGGCCACCTGATGGGGTTGTGCGGGTATGGTGCGCAGCATGCGGCGCTGACTCAGGATAGGGGGCCGGCTGGCTGACAGCGTCGCGGGTGACGGCGACGGAGCCAGCATCACCAGGTGGATCGTCTGGGGTGAACGATGTGCGGTATGACGTGGCACGATGCCGGCGGGAAGGGCCAGACTCGCCGCGAGGTGCAACCCCAGGGAGACCGCCACAGCGACCAGCACGCCCCCGAAACGGTGTGATGACATCGAGAGGCGCCAAATGGCCGCCTCTTCCAGTTTCAGTTCCGCCAGGTTGGCGGTCGTCAGGCTCATGCGGTTTACCTGCTTCGACGTGAAACACCACTAGCCGCGGGTTGTCTCGTCAGGTGCCGGTTATGGGTGCCCGACGAGACGGTAAGCCCTCCATGGCCACCGGACGGTGCTGGTCAGTCGGTCGTGGCCTGGGCGAGGCTCGTGGGATCACCGTGGGAGATGAGTGGCGTCTTCGACACCGTCGCCTGCTGATAGGTCAGGGCCTGCGAGCCGGCGCTGTAGCCATTCTGCTGCAGGATGAAGGCCATCAAGGCCGCATACTGCTTGTGCGTCAGGCTGCCAGGCGATCCCGCAGGCATCTGGGTCGACAGGAAGGAGAACATGCCGCCGACGGTAAAGTTATCGTCGGGGCTGGCGAAGCCGGGGCCCTTGAGTGCAGGGCCCACGACGCCTTCCATGTTGGCGCCATGGCAGGCGGCACAATGGCTGGCAAACAGCTGTTTTCCTTCAATGGCCTGTGCCTGTGAGAAGAGTTGCGGCCCGCTCTTGGTCTGGGGCTTGCCCAGTTGGACGAGTTCACCCTTCTGCGCCATCTGCTTCACGATACGATTGAAGGTTGCGGCCTCCTGCTTGGAACGGTCGGCATAGAGGGCGGCAATCATCCACTTGGCGTGAGGCAGGTCCAGGGGGTGGTAGGCGATCTTGGTGCCACCGGCCTTTTTGCTGGCATTCTGCAGGGAGGGTTCCCAGAGAATGGCCGCCTTGACCTTGTGCGCCTGCAGGGCCTTCACGCTGTCTTCGTCGGTGTTGAAAATGTCCGGCTTGAGGCCGGGACGGTTGACGAAGAACAGGTTTGCCGGGGTGTTGTAGGTGACCCCGACAGAGGTGCCGGCCGGCAGCGACTTCCAGGCCGGAGGCTGGGTCAGGCCGGCCAGAACAAAACCGGTGTCACGGTAACCGACCGTATGGTGAAGGCCCATGAACGACCAGTCGCCGCCTTTCTCGACGGGGAATCCCATCACCAGCGCACAGGTCTTGTTCGCCATGTCGACGAAACGATGCGGGCTGAAACCGTCGTCGTCATCGCGCTCCCGGCTGTTGAAGGTCACGATATCGGCCTGGCGACCTTCAGCCTTGGCGACGGCCTTGACGAGTTCGCGATCGAAGGATGCGTTGGGATTGGCGGTATCGACGCAGGCCCGCAGTGGCTGGGCAGCCTCCGCCCGGTGCGGGAGCACCAGGGCGAAGGCTGCGGTTGCCAGCAAGCTCGCGATCAGACGATTACTTGATAGCAAAGACATACAACTCGCCTCCTCGGGGGATATCCGCGACCGCTTTTGCCTGGGCCATCTGGCCACCCCAGATCGGTGTGGCACCGCCCCAGCCCGCCATCACGGCGACATACTGGTGACCATCGACTTCATAGGTGGTTGGGACCCCGATGATGCCGGAAGCCAGTTTCGGGCTCTTCCACAACACCTTGCCGGTCTTGCCGTCGAATGCCATGAAATGGCCGTCGATGCTACCGCTGAAGACCAGGCCGCTGGCGGTCGCAACCATACCGTCGTTCCAGGGGAGTTTCGACTTGTAGGACCAGACCTGTTTGCCGTTGTTGATGTCGATGGCCTGGACCTCACCCCAGCCCTTGCTGCCGGGTTCGGGCTTGATCTTGAAGGTCTCGCCGAGATAGGGCAGGCCGGCCATATAGGCGACGCTGGTGCCTTTCATCGTCATACAGGCGTGCAGGGTCGGGACGAAGGCCAGTCCCTCTTTCGGGTTGATCGCCATCGGCCACCAGTTCTTGCCGCCGAGGAAGCTCGGGCAGGTGAAGATTTCCTTGCCGACATCCGGATACAGGGCCTGGTTTTCGATGGGTTCGCCATCGGCCTTGTGATCGGTGACGGATGTCACCTTGGTGAAGGGCTCGGCATACAGGAACTTGCCATTGGTGCGATCGAGAGCATAGAACCAGCCGTTGCGGTCCGCGTGCAGCAGCGCTTTCACCCGCTTGCCCTTGAAGGTGATGTCGGCCAGTACGCTGTGGTTGACGCCGTCATAATCCCAGGTGTCGTGTTCCGTGTACTGATAGTGCCACTTGATCTTGCCGGTATCCGGATCGAGTGCCAGTACGGAGTCGCTGTACAGGTTCTTGCCCGGACGTAATTTGGCCAGCCAGGGACCGGGGTTGCCAACGCCCCAGAACAGTGTGTGGGTTTCCGGGTCATAGCTGCCGGTCAGCCAGGCGGGTGCGCCGGCGTGCTTGTAGGCGCCTTTGGGCCAGGTATCGCCGTTGGGTTCATTGGGCGTGGGCACCGTATAGCGCTTCCACACCTGCTTGCCGGTCTTCGCGTCCAGCGCCACGATAAAGTCGCGGGCGCCGTATTCGCCGCCGGATTCGCCGACCACCACCTTGTCATCGACGATCAGTGGTGCCACGGTCATCGCATAGCCGACGCCCGGGTCCTGCAGCTTCTTATCCCACTGCACTTTCCCGGTTTTGGCGTCCAGTGCGACCACGTGATTGTCCAGCGTCGCCATATAGACGTTGTCGCCGAACAGCGCCGCACCGCGATTGACGACGTCACAGCAGACGGTTTTCAGTGCGCGTTTGCTGAGCGGCTTTTTGTAGGTCCAGAGAACCTTGCCGCTGGTCGAGTCCAGCGCGACCAGGTGATCCAGTGGCGTGGTGATAAACATGTAATGGCCGTTGACGATGGGCGCGCCTTCGTGCCCCTGTTTCAGGCCGGTCTTATAGGTGAAGGCCGTTTTCAGATCCTTGACGTTCTCCGGCGTGATCTGCTTGAACGGCGCATAGGCGTTACTGTTGTAGGCTCGCCGGTACATCAGCCAGCCGCTATCGCTCTCGGCGTGCAGCAGGCGTTGCTGGGTTACGGCGGGATAGTCGGACGTGGCGGCCTGAGAGGTGGCCGAAAGTCCGCAGGTTGTGGCGATGGCACAGGCCAACACCAGGCCAGAGGCATGGCGATGTCGCTTTGTTGTCATTATTTTCCTCCAATGGGTCTTCCCGTAGTGGGGGCTATGTCTGTCGACGCTGTTGTTGTTAGGGCGTCGGGGACATCGGAGGTCCTGAGCAACCGACATGCCAAAGAAAACTCGGTGATTACGGAGGAGTAAAAATATCTTTTTGGTCAGTGAGTTGGATGAGGTGGCTTAGGGCGGGGCAGTGACATCACCAGCTGGAACGGGCGAGTGTCCACTGTTCAGAACTGAAACAGTTGTCGCGAATCTGAACGGCCTGACAGTTGAATGGTGTGGCGGCGAGGATGTGATATCGCGGTGGAAGGTTTCAAAAAGGCGCCACCCGAAGGCGGCGCCGCATCCTCAACGGGGAGAGGATTAGAACTTGAAGTAGGCACCAACCATGTAAACCATGGGGTTGATGTTGACGTCGACCTTGGAAGTCACTTCACCGACATTGGTTTGCGATTTGATGGTCGCGGTGGTTTCAATGTTCGCCCACCAGATGCCGGCATTGAGACCGATACGGTCGGTCAGCTTATAATCGGCGCCGAGTTCGGCTGCGACACCGAAAGAGTCCTGCAACTTCATGGTCGATGACGTCGCGGTGACGCCACTGACACCCTGGAGCTGCGCCAGCGTACCGATGTTGTTGGTCAGCGCGTCGGTTGTGTGTTCCTGGAAGAAGTGGGTGTAGTTGACGCCGATACCGACATAGGGTTGGAAGACGCTAGCGCCGCCCAGCGGGTAGTATTGCAGGGTCAGTGTCGGCGGCAGCTGTTTGGTCGAACCCAGTTTGCCCAGGCCGCTGATGGCGCCGGTGGCCTT
Organism: Mangrovitalea sediminis; assembly: GCF_002514725.1. Lineage (GTDB taxonomy): Bacteria > Pseudomonadota > Gammaproteobacteria > Pseudomonadales > Oleiphilaceae > Mangrovitalea > Mangrovitalea sediminis. The sequence continues at coordinate 340,661 of NZ_NTLB01000007.1, read as the reverse complement.
GATGTCATGCTGGAAAGGCGTTGCCGCCAGCAGCTCGACGCCGAGGTAAGGGCGTAGCATATAGGTAAAGCTCAGGCCCAGCTGGGTGTCCGAATCGACACCGACACCGGTACCTTGCACATCACCCAGGTTGGGGTCAGTAATGCGGATGTGCCCGCTGCTGTCGTTGGGCGCGACCACGATCGGACCGGTACGGATGAGAAAGTCTCCCGCATCGTGAGCCGTGGCCAGCGGCGAAAACGCCAGGCTGGTAAGCGCGCTGACAGCCAGCAGTTTGCGATACAACATAGGATGCTCCTCCTGATTTTAAGGGCTTAACGCTTGAAAAGTCGTAACATGCAAGCATCTTATTTCCGCACGGTTTGTAAGGATTTGACGCGGCTCAATATTCCTGTCCCGTCAGCGGTGGCAACTGGGATCGTGCTGTCCTGCGTCAACTTTTTGGTAGGTCAGTTCGGCCAGTGCATCCTCGGGATTGACACTTATCCCCTAAACGCCCGTCGGATTGCGCCGGCGGGCAAAAAAGCCTTTGGAGAGCCTTACCCTGAAAACAAGCACTGAAGACAGTCGACAAATTACCTTCTGGGGCGCCGTTTCCATTGGCGTGGGGGGGATGGTCGGCGGCGGGATTTTCGCCGTTCTGGGGTTGGCCGTGCTCCTGGCGGGCGGCGCAGCACCGTTATCGTTCCTCATTGCGGGTGTGGTGGCGCTGCTGACTGCCTACTCCTACGCCAAACTGTCGGTGACCTATCCCAGTCAGGGGGGCACCGTTATCTTTATCGACAGGGCCTTCGGCATTGACCTGTTCACCGGCGGACTGAACAACCTGTTATGGCTGAGCTATATCGTCACCCTGTCGCTGTATGCGGTGGCCTTTGCCAACTACGCGGCGACCCTGTTCCCGGCCGATACGCCGGTGCTCAGGCATCTGCTGATCAGCGGCGGTATCCTGGTGCCGACGCTGCTGAATATGACCAGCCCGAGGTTGATCAGCCGCACGGAGACCTATGTGGTCGCCATCAAGATCGCCATTCTGGTGCTGGTCGTCGTGTGTGGCTTCTTTACCATCGATCCTGCGCGTATTGCCCCGGCCACCTGGTCGACACCCCTGTCGATCGTGGGTGCGGCGATGATCATGTTCGTCGCCTATGAAGGCTTCGAGCTGATCGCCAATACGGCCACCAATGTGACGAATTACAAGGTCACCCTGCCGAGGGCCTATTACACCTCGGTGATTTTCGTCATCGTGCTCTATACGTTGATCGCGATGGTCACGGTCGGCGCCCTGTCACCGGCCAAGCTCGCCGGTGCGGCGGATTTTGCGCTGGCGGAGGCGGCAAAACCCTCGCTGGGACCGGTCGGTTTCGGTTTGGTGGCCGTGTCGGCGATCCTGGCGACGTTTTCGGCGATCAATGCCACGCTCTATGGCTCAGCGAGGCTGGCCTACACCATTGCGGAAGAGAACGAACTGCCGCCTTTCCTCGGAAAGAAACTCTGGAACCAGCCGGTTGCAGGCCTGTTGCTGACGGCCTTGCTGGCCTTGTTCCTGTCGAATCTGGCCGACCTGACCAGCATCTCGACGATGGGCAGTGCGGGCTTCCTGGTGATCTTCGCGGCCGTTAACGCAGCCAATGTCGTCAAGGCCCCTGAGACCGGCAGTCGCCGGTCCATCGCCTTGCTGGGGGTGACGGCCTGCCTTTTCGCCCTGGTGGCGCTGGTATGGCGTACGTTTCGCGACGATCCGGAGCAGTTGTGGGTGCTCGGTATCATGATCGCGCTGGCGTTTGTGATCGAGGTCGCCGTGGCGGTCATTTACGGGCGTCCAGGCCAGGAAGCGGGGTTCAGCCGGCAGCGTATCGACTAACCTGACCTGATGGCGGCGACGTCACCCTGCCACGGAGGTCCTTGCCCTTAGCGTACGCGCGATGATGACCTGTCGGTCCGGGTAGTCGCCTTCCATCGCCTGCCGTGCCAGTCCCCAGGCGGCTTCCGCGATCGCATCGTATTGCTGGGGAAGGGAATTGACCGGCAGCCTAATGAAATCGAGCAGCCGGCCGTTGCCGAAGGTGGCGAGTTGAGGGTAGTTCTCCAAAGACGGCAGAGGGTTTTGCAGGTCGTTGCGTAATGCTTCGATGACGCCTTCTAGCAGGCTGAACGAGGTTGTGACAATGGCATCAGGCAGGCCCTCGGCGCTTTCGGCCAGCGCCCTTAACAGCGCGCTGCCGGTGTCGGCATCGAAGTGCGGGCCGTAATGGCATTCTGCGACGATATCCGGGTAGTCTGCGAGGGCTTCCCGAAATCCCTGTTCCCGGGCCTGACTGACTTGCAGCGACGGCAGCGCCCCCAGCAGAACGGCTCGCCCAACGCCGTCCAATCGAAGCGATCGCGTCAGCTCGAACGCGCCCTGGCGGTCGTCGCTGATGACATTGCAAAAGGGGCTCGGCAGTGGGCGGTCCAGGGCGATGACAGGCACACCCCGCTGCAGTATCTCCTTATAGAGGGAAACCTCCCCCTCCAGGCATGAGGACACAAGCAACGCATCGACTCCCCTCGCAACCAGTACCCGGGCGGCCTGCTGTTCGGTTTCCCTGTCATCGTCGGAACTGCTGATGATCAACTGATAGCCTGCGGCGCGTGCCAGCGCTTCCAGTCGTTTGGCGATGCGCAGGTAACTGCGGTTCTCGAAGTCCGGCACGATAAACCCGATAGACCGGCTGGAGCCGCGGCGGAGGGCGGCGGCGGAGTGGTTGGGCTGATAGCCGTTCCGCTCCACGATAGCCATGACCCGTGCCTGGGTATCGGCGCTGATCCGGTACTTTTCCGCCTTGCCGTTCAGCACGCTGCTGACGGTGGCTTTGGAAACACCGGCCAGTTTGGCGATTTCTGCTAGCGTCAACGGGCTCTCCCCCTGCAGCGGTCTTCAGGAGTACGCTGTAACTGACCGCATTCGCGAAATGATGGCTGTAACAATTTTCCCGAATTCTAGCTTGATTTTTTGGCTGAATCCATTCAGCCTTTTAGCATAATCGATTTAGCAGCCTGTGATTGCCTGTGTATAACTTTTAGGGACAAGGTGCTATCGATCCCTGAATATCGCAGCGGATGCCTCCAGCGCCTCGTCTGAGAGGGCATCGGGGAGTAAAACAATGCTAACACTCACTCCTGCTGACATTACCCTGACTGCGCGGGCGGCGGGTAAGGTCGAGGCGATCGATCAGATCGCCGAACGCATGGTGAAAGACGGCCTGGTGGACGCCGCCTACCGGGAAGGATTGCTGGCCCGCGAGCAGCAGACGTCAACCTACCTCGGCCATGGTATTGCCATTCCCCATGGCACCACGGAAACCCGGGACCTGGTCAAGCGTACCGGCCTGCGGGTGTTCCGCTTCCCGGAAGGCGTGGACTGGGGAGACGGCCAGCGCGTCTATACCGCAGTAGGGATTGCGGCCAAATCCGACGAACACCTCGATATCCTGCGTCGCCTGACCCATGTGATCGGCGACGATGTCCTGTCGCGACGTCTGCATGAGACGGACAGTGCCGAGGAAGTCGCCAGTATCCTCAGTGGCGAAAAACTGCGCGGTGGCTTCCTGGTCAGCGCGGAACTGGTGCGGCTGCAATCGGTGGCGGCCAGCTATAGCGAGCTGGTCGCCCTCGCTGGAGCCATGTTGTGGAACCATCAGGCGCTGCTCCAGCAGGAGTTGGTGGCCCTGAACGCCCGTCCCCCCATCCTGCTCGGTGATGGTGTCTGGTTATCGACCCTCGGCACCGCGGCGGATAATGGGGGCGTTGCCGTGGTGCAGCCCGTCCAGCCCATTTCGTTGTACGGCGACAGCCTCACCACCTTGATCGTCATCTCCACCCGCGACGACCAGCATGTGCCGCTACTCGAACATCTGACCGAACTCAAACTGGATGACCGCCTGTCTCGTCTCGCCGACTGTAAGCGGGCTGTTGATATGGTCCGTCACCTGGTCAGCCAGCGCTTGAAGGGGCGCCATGTCGTCTGTCCGTTGACCATGCAGCATGGTCTGCATGCCCGTCCGGCGGCGGCACTGGCACGTATCGCCAAGGATTTTAGGGCCGACATCTGGGTGGAAAATCTCGATAGCGACAGTCCGGCGGTTTCCGCGCGCAGTGTGACCAAGCTTATTGGCCTTGGTGCTGCGCTGGGACATCGCCTGCAGATCACCGCCGACGGAGAGGATGCCGATGCGGCCCTTACGACGATCCGACAGGCCATTGCCGGTGGACTGGGCGATCCGGTCGTGCGCGGCGCCCAGGCTAATGTGGAGGCGCCTGCCGCGATGATGTCGGTCGAGGCGCCGAAGCCGCTTAAGGCCGGCGACGAAATTGCGGGCCTTACCGGGGCGCCGGGCGTGGCGATTGGGCCGGCTTATTGTGTCGGTGAGCCTCACTTCGAATTTGAGCATCAGATGGGGCCTGCGGCGGAGGAGTTGCAGCGTTTGGATCTGGCCCTGGCAACGGTGGAGGATGAGCTGCGTGCCCGCCTGGAAAAAACCGTCAACACGGATCTGGCGCAGATCATTGCCATGCACCTGGAACTCCTGATCGATCCGGAGCTGAAGGAAGAAGCCATACGTCATGTCGAGTCTGGTGACAGCGCCGAGTGGGGTTGGCAAAAGTCTTTCGACGCGTTGGCCGAGGCCCAGGCGCAAAGCACCGAGCTTCTGTTGGCCGAGCGCGCCATCGATATCCGTGATGTCGGCAACCGGGTGCTGGGCGCCCTCACCGGGCAGGATGCGACGGCAAGCATTAAGGCGCCGCATATTCGCGTCTGCCGGGAAATTGCCCCTTCGGAAATCAGCGAGCTGGATCTGTCCTGTGTAAAAGGCGTGGTGACGGCGGCCGGTGGGGTTACCTCCCATGCGGCGATCCTGGCGCGCTCACTCGGTATTCCCTTGCTGGTGGGGTGTGGCGAGCGGGTGTTGACGCTTGAGCCGGGCACGCCGGTGATCGTTGACTGCGAGAACAAAACCCTCAAGGTGGCGCCGGATGCGGCGGCGCTCGACCGTGCCCGCCACGCCATGGCTCGCGAAAAGGCGCTGAACGATCAGGCCTATGCCAATCGTTTTGCGGCGGCGGTCACGACCGATGGTCATGCGGTCGAGGTCATGGCTAACCTGACGGCCAGTAAAAGCGTGGAAAAGGCCGTCGAATTTGGTTGTGAGGGGGTGGGGCTGTTTCGCTCGGAGTTCATCTATATGGACTACCCGCGTGAGCCCACGGTTGCAGAACAGCGCGCCGAGTACGCCAAGGTGCTGGATGGCCTCGGTCCGGAGCGCCCCCTGATCGTACGCACCCTGGACGTCGGTGGCGACAAGCCGCTGCCCTATATGCCCATGGCGCAGGAGGAGAACCCGTTCCTGGGTGTGCGCGGTATCCGCTTGTCCCTGCGTTATCCCCAGACCTTGAAGCGCCAACTGCAGGCACTGCTGCTGGCGGCGAACGAGCGGCCACTCCGGATCATGTTTCCGATGGTGGCGAATATCGATGAATGGCGTCAGTTGCGTGCGCTCTATAACGAGGTGGCGGCGGACTTTCCCGGTGCCCGCGTGGAACTGGGCATTATGATCGAGGTGCCGGCGGCGGCCCTGATGGCGGATGTGTTCGCCAAAGAGGTCGATTTCTTCTCCGTGGGCACCAATGACCTGACGCAATACACCCTGGCTATCGACCGCGGACACCCGGAGCTGTCGCGGGAAGCAGACCCGATCAGTCCTTCGGTGCTGAGATTGATCGACATGACGGTCCGCGCCGCCGAGCGTCACGGGATCTGGGTGGGCGTCTGTGGCGAGCTGGCGGCGGACACGCTGGGCGCCACCATCCTGACCGGCCTGGGGGTGCGCGAACTGAGCATGTCCGTGCGGGCCATTCCGCGGATCAAACTGCATCTGCGGCAGCTGGCGCTGAGCGATGCACGGGCGCTGGCAAGCCGGGCCCTGTCGGCAGAAAACAGCGCTGCGGTGCGGCGGCTCGACCTGCCGATGCTTGCTGGCGGGGAGGCTCCCCGTGACTGATCCCACTATCGTCACCGTCACCCTCAACCCCGCACTGGATATGACCGTTCGTCTCGACAGCCTGGTGCCCGGCGAAGTCAACCTGGCAAGGGACGGTCACCTGCGGCCTGCGGGGAAGGGCGTCAATGTTGCCATGGTGCTTCGGGATCTCGGCCTGCCGGTCAGCGTGACCGGCATCCTCGGGCGCGACAACAGCGCGGCATACCAGGCGCTGTTCAAACAGATGTCCATGGTGAACCACTTTCTGGAAGAGCCCGGTGCCACGCGGATCAACGTCAAACTGAGCGAGCAGGATGGTCGCGTCACCGATATCAACCTGCCGGGGTTGAGTGTGAGCGGCGCCACCTGGGAGCAACTGCGGGCGACCCTGGTGGCCCTCTGTGATCATGCCGATACCTTCGTACTTAGCGGCAGCCTGCCCAGAGGGCTTGCGACCGACAGCTATGCGCAACTGATCCGTTTGCTCAAGGAACGCGGGAAACGGGTGCTGGTGGATACCAGTGGCCCCGCGCTGGAAGCGGCCGTCGATGCCGGGCCGGACCTGATCAAGCCGAACCTTGATGAGTTGGTCCAGTGGGCAGGTCGTCCCCTGCCGGAGGCGATAGACCGAGATCAGGCCGTCGCCGAGATCATGGCGCGGGGCGTCCGTTGCGTCGTGCTCTCAGAGGGGCGCCGAGGTCTGTGCTGGTACGACGATCGGGGCGCCTGGCAGGTGTCGCCGCCCAGCGTCGAGGTGGTCAGCACGGTGGGTGCCGGCGACAGTCTGCTGGCGGGTATCGCCTATGGGCTGGCGCTGGGGCTGCCGCAGGATGAGCTCCTGCGGCTGGCAACCGCGGTGGCGGCGATGGCGGTTAATCAGATCGGCGTCGGGATCACCGACTGGCGACAGCTCGAACAATTCAAACAACAAGTGTCTCTGACACCGAAAGCGTTTTCCCGCTGAGGAGGACCGATGAAATTGCTGATAGTGACTCAATGCCCGAGCGGCCTGACAACCAGCTTTATGGCTGCCACCGCGCTCAAGCGGGCGGCCGCGAAAATGAACTGGGAGGCGACCGCAGAAATTCATTCCAGCGTGCAGCCGGTACAGACCCTGACGGCCGGACAGATCGCCGCCGCGGACCTGGTTGCCGTGGCTGCCGACGGCGTGGTGGACCTGGCCCGTTTTGTGGGGAAACGCCTTTTCCGTGGCAGTGTCACCGACGTGCTGGAAAGGCCTGCCGACTGGCTCAGGCGAGCGGAGCGCGATGCTGAGGTCGTCGAGCGCGAGAGCGTGGGCGCCTCGGCTCCGGTACCTGCGGAAGTGCCGGCGGTTGCCGCAGATAAGGTGTTGAACCTGGTGGCTGTCACCGCCTGCCCCACCGGCGTTGCCCATACCTTTATGGCGGCTGAAGCGTTGCAGGAGGCTGCCACCCGGCTCGGTCACCGGATCAAGGTGGAAACACGCGGCTCTGTCGGCGCCAAGAACGCGTTGACCGAAGCCGATATCGCGGCGGCTGACTGTGTGATCCTGGCTGCTGATATCGAGGTGGATTCGGCACCTTTTGCCGGTAAACCGCTGTATCGCACCCATACCGGTACTGCATTGAAAAGTCCGGAAGCGGTGATCAATGCGGCTATTGCCGAGGCTGCGCCGGAAGGGACGGCCCAAACTGCGGGGGCTGGCGAAAACAGTTTCAGAAAAGAAAAGACGGGCCCCTATAAGCATCTGATGACCGGGGTATCGTATATGCTGCCGGTTGTCGTTGCCGGGGGCCTGATCATTGCCCTGTCGTTCGTATTCGGCATCAATGCCTTCAAGGAGCAGGGCACCCTTGCCGCCCACCTGATGACGATTGGCGGCAAGACGGCTTTTGCCTTGATGATTCCGGTGCTGTCCGGCTTTATTGCCTATTCCATTGCGGATCGTCCGGGACTTGCGCCCGGCCTGGTCGGCGGCATGTTGGCCAGCAGTATGGGCGCCGGCTTCCTCGGCGGCATCGTTGCCGGTTTTATTGCGGGCTATAGTGCCAAGTTTGTGGTCGACCGCCTGCCGTTGCCGGACAGCATCCAGTCCCTGAAACCGATTCTGATCGTGCCGCTGCTTGCGACCCTCTTTACCGGGCTGGTGATGATCTATGTGATCGGTGGGCCGGTGTCTGTCGTCATGACCTCGCTGACCAGTTTCCTGAAGGGGATGAGCTCGGCCAACGCGGTTGTCCTGGGCTCGCTGCTTGGGGCGATGATGTGCTTCGACCTGGGTGGTCCGGTGAACAAGGCCGCTTATACGTTCGGTGTCGGGCTGCTGGCCAGCCAGACCTATGAGCCGATGGCAGCGATCATGGCTGCCGGCATGGTACCGCCGTTGGGGATGGCATTGGCGACGCACCTCGGGCGCAGCAAGTTCAGCACCAGTGAGCATGAGGCTGGTAAGGCCGCCTTTGTCCTGGGGTTGTGCTTTATCACGGAAGGGGCGATTCCCTTCGCTGCGAAGGACCCGCTACGGGTCATCCCCAGTAGCATGGCCGGTGGCGCGGTCACCGGCGCACTGACGATGTTGTTTCACAACCAGCTTATGGCGCCGCATGGGGGCATTTTCGTGCTGTTTATTCCCCATGCCATCAGCCATGTGCTGCTCTATGTGGCGGCGATTGCGGTCGGTGCGGTGATCACCGGTGTCAGCTACAGCGTCGTCAAGCAGCGGGATGCCGTGTTGGCGGCGGCCTGAATGTCATGATCTGTCGAAGGATCATTGCGATCCCAGCGGCAACGCGGCCTGTCCGCTGCACATGACCAAGCATGCGTTTACGGTGGTCAGGACCGGCCGGGTGAAAACGCGGAGCGGCCCCACCGGGGCCTTGGAGAGCATGGCTGGTAAGCTGCTCGGTAAAGCCGTGAAGTCCCATTTCGAACCCAAGGCCGACAAGCCGGTGTTCCACTATCTGTTCCAGGTGCAAAGCGTCAAGGTGGAGCCGGTGCACGACAGTGTGTTCGAGGTGCCCAAGGGCTTCGTGGAGAGGCCGCTGCCGAAGATGGGAGATAGTTAACGGCAATGCCCACCCAAGAGGCGATGCGTATGTTGGGCCTGTCTTGTGGTGGGCGGCTTTCGACAGGAAAGACACGGCTTAGACCCTTCCGTGTCATGCGTACAGGTAACGTTATGTCCGATACAAACTATCTTCTGGAAAATAGAAAAGTAGAAGCCGCTCAACGTTTCTCGGCCCTCTCTGCCTTGTTCAATCCGGGCACGCTCCGGCAGTTCGATGCTTGTGGTCTGGCGACGGGTTGGCACTGCTGGGAGGTGGGCGCGGGAGGGGCGGAGCTGGTCCGCATCATGGCGGAACGCGTCGGCGAGGGCGGGCGCATACTGGCAACAGATATCGATGATTCCTGGGCAATAGAGGCCGCTTCCCCGCATGTGGTGGTGCAAAAACATGATGTTGCCCTGGATCCTCCGCCCGGTGAGTTGTTTGATTTGGTCCATGCGCGTCTGGTCCTGGTGCATGTTCCCGAGCGTGAACGTGCGTTCCGGAACATGATTTCCGCCCTGAAGCCGGGTGGCTGGTTGTTGATCGAGGATGCCGATCCGGCGCTGCAGCCCTTGAGTTGCATCGATGCCTATGGTCCGGAGCAGGAGCGGGCAAACAGGATTCGGCAGGGATTCAGGGCCTTATTGGCCAGCCGGGGAGCCGACATTGCCTTTGGACGAAGACTGCCGCGAATGTTCCGCGAAGCGGGGATGACAGACTTGTCGGCTGAAGCCTATTTCCCGGTTGCCATGCCGGAATGTATTTCGTTGGAGATCGCGACGATAAACATGATCCGAAAGGATCTGTTGGACAGCGGTATCGCCACGTCCGATGACATCGAGGGGCATCTTGAAAGTGTGCGAAGCGGCACTCTGGATCTATCCCAGCCGCCCATGATTTCTGTACGCGGGCGCAAACCGCAGGCCGGATGACGTCTCGGGTGTCAGCCGGCATATTCCTCGTGCTCTACGGCGGGGGGCAGTGAGAGTGAATTTTCGCGCGCGAACCAGCTGCAATGCTATTGCATAAAGCTGTATAAAAATACAGTATACATTGTGCTGTTTCTTGCGGACCCTATTGACCATGACTATCGGGGAAGACAGGCAGTTGAAAGGCTCCGGCGGGACACTCCTCGCCCGCGAATTCTACCGGCGCGGGCCAGCGCTGCGGGATGGTTCCGTGGTCTCTTTCCTCGACATCCGCCGGCGCTTCGATTTCCGCTCCATCGAAATCGGTCGCTGGGTGACAGAACCGGAGAAACAGCGTGCGGCCGGACTGTTTCACGATGCGTTGTGCGACCTCATGCAGATCCTGCAGGGGCCGGAAAGCCTGATCTCGTTACGCGGGACGCTGGGGCTGCAATACGGCATCGGCGGTCGGCCGGGCGTGGCGGCGCACTATGTGCCGGCGTCGCGGACCTTTGCGCTGGCGAAGAACGCCGGTCCGGGGAGCATCGCTCACGAGTGGTTCCATGCCTTCGACCATTACATCTGTGGCAAGGCCTTCCAGTCCGTACGTCCAGGCCTGTTTGCCTCTCGCGCCTGGCTGGACGAGATGCCCCCGGTGGCGCATCCCTTGAATACACGGCTGCAGGCCTGCTTCAAGGCGGTTCTGTTGGATGAAGCCGGGCAGGCACCGAGTGTGCTGTTCCGGCAGTCGGTGAAGCAGGACGAGCTATTGGGGCGCTGTTATTACAGCCAACCGGAAGAAATGTGCGCGAGGGCGTTCGAAGCCTTCGTGCAGGATGCCAGTATCAAGAACGCTTTTCTCGTCAAGGGGACCCAGGCGTCGGGAGACGCCCGGTTGGGCCTGTATCCGCAGGGCGAGCAACGCGCCCAAATTAATGCGGCCTTCGCGGCTTACTTCTTTGGGCTGGGGAGGGCGTTGCTGCGCTCCGGGGAGGGCGCTACGCCTTAAGTCGCTCGACGGCGAGCTTTGAAATGGGGCTCAGTTCTGCTCCGCCGTGCTCCGCATAATCGATGATCTGCGCTTTCATGCTGCGGGCCCAGAATTTTTTCAGGTGCGTTGCAACGATCTCCGCGGTCGCTGTTTCATCGCCGTGGTGGAGATTATTGGCGCTGATCTGATTGATCATCTTGATCAGGTTCTGCAACTGCTGGTCACTCACGATCAGATCTCCTTGACGGTTGGGTGGGATGAAGGGACTGGGCTGCCGCAATAGATGACGTGCCGGCCTGGCCGGGCGAAACCGACGAGGGTCATTTCCGCTTTGCGGGCTTCCCGGATGGCGAGTGCGGTTGGCGCCGATACGGCCACCAGGCAGGCAATACCCACGGCGGCGCTTTTCTGTACCATTTCAAAACTGGCCCGGCTCGAAATCACCGCAAATCCCCTTGAGAAATCGCCCCCCTGGTGCAGCCAGTGGCCAACCAGTTTGTCGAGGGCGTTGTGACGACCCACATCCTCTCGTGTGGCCAGGATATTGCCGTCGCGGTCACACCAGGCGGCGGCGTGGGTGGCGCCGGTTTCGGCTTGTAGCGGTTGGTGCGCCTTGAGTCCCCGAACAGCGTGCTGGATGGCGTCGTCAGTAACCGCAGGGCAGGGCCCGACGACGGGAATCGGGCGTATCGCCTGGGCCAGGGACTCGGTGCCGCAGAGGCCGCAACCGGTACGTCCCGCCATATTGCGTCGCTGCGCCTTGAGGCGTGCCATCGGCTCACCGGCGATACGCATGTCGATCGTCACGCCGTCCGCACCCTCTTCAATCTCCATATCGAACAGCTCGGCGGGGGAGGCGAGAATCCCCTCGGTCAGGCTGAAGCCCAGCGCAAAATCGGCCAGGTCGGCGGGCGTTGCCATCATCACGGCATGGGATATGCCGTTGTAGACCATGGCTACCGGCGTTTCCTCGGCCACCATATCGGCACCGCTACCTGACGGGTCCGGGCCGCGGACATCGACCCGGACCTGAACCAGCGGCGTTGCTTCCTTCGAGGTCATCGGCAACAGGTCATTTGAGGGCTGACGCTGACTCATCCTGCGACTGCTCCAGATAGGCCTGTTGGCGTTTGTCGAAGGTCTGGAAGTTGCGCTGCCATTCGGACGGCTGCGAGACCTTTTCCACCTGTACCGCGGTGACCTTGTACTCGGGACAGTTGGTCGCCCAGTCCGAGTTGTCGGTGGTTACCACATTGGCGCCGCTGCTCGGGTGGTGGAAGGTGGTGAAGACCACGCCCGGCAGCATGCGATCGCTGATCTTCGCCCGTAGCACCGTATGTCCGGCCCGGCTGGAAATGCCCAGCCAGTCGCCTTCCTGCACACCCCGTACTTCGGCGTCACTGGGATGGATCTCCAGGATGTCCTCTTCGTGCCAGAGGCTGTTGTCTGTGCGACGTGTCTGGGCGCCGACATTGTATTGGGTCAGCACCCTGCCGGTGGTCAGCAGCAGCGGGAAGCGCCGGTTGGTACGTTCGTTGGTGGCGACGTACTCGGTGATGGCGAAGTGCCCGCGGCCGATGGGGAAATCCAGCGTGTGCATGGTCGGGGTGCCGTCCGGGAACTGGTCGTTACAGGGCCATTGGATGCTGCCCAGTCGTTCCAGTTTCTCGTAGCTGACGCCAGTGAAGGTCGGCGTGAGCAGGGCGATTTCGTCCATGATTTCAGATGGGTGGGTGTAGTTCATGGGATAGCCCAGCGCATTGGACAGGGCGACGGTGACTTCCCAGTCCTCCTTGCCGGCCAGCGGCGGCACCACCTTGCGCACGCGGTTGATGCGGCGCTCGGCGTTGGTGAAGGTGCCGTTCTTCTCCAGGAAGGTCGAGCCGGGCAGCAGCACATGGGCATACTTGGCGGTTTCGTTGAGGAAGATGTCCTGCACGATCAGGCAGTCCAGCGATCGCAGCGCCGCTTCCACGTGTTGGATGTTGGGGTCCGACTGGGCAATATCCTCGCCCTGCACATAGAGCGCCTTGAAGCTGCCGGCGATGGCGGCATCGAACATGTTGGGGATGCGCAGGCCCGGTTCGTTGTCGAGCTTGACGCCCCAGACCTGCTCGAAGTGCCCGCGCACCGTATCATCCGCCACGTGTTGATAACCCGGCAGCTCGTGGGGGAAAGACCCCATGTCACAGGAGCCCTGGACGTTGTTCTGCCCACGCAGCGGGTTGACGCCGACACCTTCGCGGCCGATGTTGCCGGTGGCCATGGCCAGGTTGGCGATACCCATGACCATGGTGGAGCCCTGGCTGTGCTCGGTCACGCCCAGGCCGTAGTAGATGGCGCCGTTGCCGGCGGTGGCGTAGGCCCGGGCGGCCTTGCGAACCTGCTCGGCGGGAACGCCGGTGACGGCTTCCATGGCCTCCGGTGAATTGCGCTGTTCGGCGATAAAGGCGCGCCAGGCGTTGTAGGCCGCCGGCTCGCAGCGGGCCTCGATAAAGGCCTTGTCTTCCAGCCCTTCCGTCACCACCACATGGGCGAGCGAATTGACCAGCGCGACGTTGGTGCCCGGGGTCAGTGCCAGGTGCATCGTCCGGTCGGCATGGGGCGTCTTCAACAGGTCGATGCGGCGCGGGTCGGCGACGATCAGGGTGGCGCCCTGACGCAGCCGTCGCCGTATCTGCGAACCGAAAACCGGGTGGGCATCGGTCGGGTTGGCGCCGATGACGAGCACGGTGTCGGCTTTCATGACCGAGTCGAAGGTCTGGGTGCCGGCGGATTCGCCGAGGGTGGTCTTGAGACCATACCCGGTCGGCGAATGGCAGACGCGGGCACAGGTGTCGGTGTTGTTGTTACCGAAGGCGGCGCGGATCAGTTTCTGTACCAGGAAGGTCTCTTCGTTGGTGCAGCGTGACGAGGTGATGCCGCCAATGCTTTCGCGACCGTATTTCGCCTGGGTCTCCTTCAGGCGCCTGGCCGCGAAGCCAATGGCCTCATCCCAGGACACCACGCGCCACGGCTGATCGATACTGTCACGGATCATGGGTTCCTTGATGCGGTCCTGGTGTGTCGTATAGCCAAAGGCAAAGCGGCCTTTGATACAGGAATGACCGTGGTTGGCGTCCCCGCCCTTGTAGGGCACCATGCGAACGAGCTGGTCGCCCTTCATCTCCGCCTTGAACGAGCAGCCAACGCCGCAGTAGGCGCAGGTGGTGATAACGCTGTGTTCCGGCTGGCCGGCCTCGATGACGCTCTTTTCCATCAGTGTCGAGGTCGGGCAGGCCTGCACGCAGGCGCCGCAGGAGACGCACTCGGAATCCATGAAGGACTGATTCTGACCCGGTGACACCTTGGAATCGAAGCCGCGGCCGTCGATGGTCAGTGCGAAGGTGCCCTGGACCTCGGCGCAGGCCCGGACGCAGCGAGAGCAGACAATGCACTTGCTGGGGTCGAAACTGAAATAGGGGTTGGAGTCATCGGTTTCGGCATCCAGGTGGTTTTCGCCCGAGAAACCGTACCGCACCTCCCGCAAACCTACGGCACCGGCCATGTCCTGCAGTTCGCAGTTGCCATTGGCGGGACAGGTCAGACAGTCCAACGGGTGATCGGAGATATACAGCTCCATGATGTTGCGGCGCAGTTTGGCCAGTTTGCCGTTTTGCGTGGTCACCTGCATGCCTTCCGCCACCGGTGTGGTGCAGGACGCCGGATAACCGCGTCGTCCCTCGATCTGCACCGCACAGAGGCGGCAGGAGCCAAAGGCTTCCAGGTTGTCGGAGGCACACAGCTTGGGAATGGTGATGCCCGCAAGTGCGGCAGCGCGCATGACGGAGGTCCCCTCCGGCACACTGATTGCCGTGCCGTCGATCGATACGGAGACGAGGGTTTCGGACGGGCTCGCCGGTGTGCCCAGATCCCTGTTCGGATCGAAGCTGCTTTTACCGGGGTCGAAATAGTGCAACATAGCGAATCTCCACGCTGTCGGGCGATCAGCCCTTCAGGCTCTCTGGGAAATGCCGGATGACGCTCTGGACGGGGAAGGGCGTCATACCACCCATCGCGCACAGAGAGCCGTCGACCATCGTTTCGCACAGCTCGGACAGCAGTTCGAGGTTGGCCTCGCTGTTCTCGCCGGCGCGAATCCGGTCAATCACTTCCACACCCCGCACGGCACCGATGCGGCAGGGGGTGCACTTGCCGCAGGATTCCGCGGCACAGAATTCCATGGCGAAGCGGGCCTGCTCGCCCATGTCGACGGTATCGTCGAACATCACCACGCCACCGTGGCCGACCACACCGCCGAAGGCGGCGAAGGCTTCATAATCGATGGGCGTGTCCCATTGGGATTCCGGCAGATAGGCTCCCAGGGGACCGCCCACCTGTACGGCTTTCAGCGGGCGGCCACTGAAGGTGCCGCCGCCGAAGTCCTCCATCAATTCCCGCAGACTGATACCGAAGGCCAGTTCCACCAGGCCGCCGCGCCTGACGTTACCGGCCAGTTGCAGGGGCAGGGTGCCACGGGATCGACCCATGCCGTAGTCGGCATAGGCGGCACCGCCTTTGTCGAGGATGAAGGGGACGGCGGCGAGGGATATCACGTTGTTGACCACCGTCGGCCGTCCGAACAGTCCCTTGATGGCGGGCAGCGGCGGCTTCGCGCGGACCATGCCGCGTTTGCCCTCAAGGCTTTCCAGCAGCGCCGTTTCCTCGCCACAGATGTAGGCGCCGGCGGCAAGCCTGACTTCCAGGTCGAAGTGGCGCCCGCTGCCAGTGATGTTGTCACCGAGGTAGCCCGCGTCATAAGCACGCTCGATGGCGGTCTTGAAGATTCGGAAGGCGACCGGGTATTCCGAGCGCAGGTAGACGTATCCCTGGCTGGCGCCGACGGCGAGTCCGGCAATGGTCATGCCTTCGATCAGCATGTAGGGGTCGCACTCCATGACCAGACGGTCGGCAAAGGTGCCCGAGTCGCCTTCATCGGCGTTGCAGACGATGTACTTCTGGCCCTCGGGTTCGTCGAGCACGGTCTGCCATTTGATCGCGGTCGGGAAGGCGGCGCCGCCTCGGCCGCGCAGGCCGGAGGCTTTTACTTCGTCGAGGATGGCCTGGGGCGATATCGACAGGGCTTTCTTCAGCCCTGCAAAGCCACCGTGCGCCCGATAGTCGTCCAGCGACAGGGGATCGGTGATGCCGATACGGGAAAACGTCAGGCGCTGCTGTTTTTTCAGGTAGGGAATCTCGTCAGTGAGCCCCTGTGACAGCGGGTGGCTTTGCTCCCCCTCGAACAAGCCCGCGTCGGCCAGGTCTGTGACGTCGGCGGCTTCGACGGGGCCATAGGCGACCCGTCCAGTGGACGTTTCAACCTCCACCAGGGGCTCCAGCCAGAAGAGGCCGCGGGAGCCGTTACGCACGATCTGTACATCAATGTTCCGTGCGGCAGCTTCCTGGGTGAGGCGGGCCGCCACGTCGTCGGCACCCATGGAAAGGGCGGTGGTGTCGCAGGGTACGTAGATGCGGGTCGTCATGACGGCAGCTCCAGGGGCGCAGTGGTCAGTCGCTCGACCAGACGATCGAACTTATCCGCGGTGACACGGCCATGGATGTCATCGTCCACCCGGATGGATGGGCCGCAGGCGCAGTTGCCCAGGCAGTAGACCGGTTCCAGGGTGATCTCGTTATCGCGGCTGGTCTGGTGATAATCGATCGCCAGACGCTCCTTTACGTGGGCTTCCAAGTGACGAGCGCCCAAGGCCTGGCAGGCTTCTGCCCGGCAGATCTGCACCACATGGCTGCCCGTGGGATGGGTGCGGAAGTGGTGGTAGAAACTGATCACGCCGTGGACGTCGGCCCGGGTTTGCCGCAGCGTTTCCGCAATGATGGGGATGGCGGCGTCCGGGATGTAGCCGAAGCGGTCCTGAATGGCGTGCAGGATAGGTAGTAAGGCGCCGGGTTTGTCCTTGAGGGCGTCCACCTCCTGCTGGATAAGCGCGGGGGTCCACGGCTCCGCACTGGACCTGCTGACTACGCCATTGGCGTGGGTCGTTTTGTCTGACATATGCATCACCGTTCTTAATTATTGTTTGGCTTCGATTCGATATTTATTGGAAACTAGCACTCTCCCAGCCACCAATAAATATGTTTGATCATGCATAAGAAGCTTAGCATTTCCCCCGCCTGGGTCTTCCGGACCGAGGAGGGTGAACTCTTCGAGCCGGTCATGTTCCGGCTTCTCAAAGGCATTCAGGATTCCGGTAAGTTGACGGTTGCTGCCGAGGCGGCGGGCATCTCTTACCGTCATTCGTGGAACCTGATCAACCGCGGCGCCGAATTCTTTGGTATGCCCCTGGTGTCGATGCACAAGGGGCAAGGTACGCGGCTGTCGCCGCTCGGCGAGAAGCTGCTCTGGTCGGAGCAGCGGGTCAAGGCGCGTCTTGGGCCGCAGATCGACAGCATGGCGTCCGAGCTCAATATTCAGCTGCAACAGTTGCTGGCGGGCGCGCACCCGGTGTTGCGGCTGCACGCCAGTCACGGATATGCGGTGGCCTTGCTGCCGGAGTTTTCCGGGCGGCTCGAACTGAATCTGCAATACTGCAGTCCTGATGATGCGTTGAGTGCGCTCGGTCGCGGCGACTGCGATATTGCCAGTTTCCACTTTCCGGTCCTGCCGCACCTGGCGGTGAAAGTGATGGATCACTATCAGCGCCTGCTGCAGGGGTTGGACCTCAAGGTCATTCGCTTCGTCACCCGAGAGCAGGGGTTGATGGTTCGTCATGACAGCGAAACCCGCCTGACCGGTCTCAAGGACCTGGTCGACCCTGATATCCGCTTCATCAATCGCGATCGCCATGCCGGTACCCGTTTCCTGTTCAACCTGCTGCTGCAGGAACAGGGGATTTTCGAACAACAGATCAATGGTGCGGACCGTGAGGAGTTTACCCATACGGCGGTGGCCGCCTACGTGGCCGCCGGTATGGCCGACACCGGTTTTGGCGTTGAAGCGGCGGCGCGGCAGTTCAATCTCGACTTTATCCCTCTCGCCACCGAACACTACCTGCTGATCTGTCGCGAAGATCTCCTGGGCCAAAGCAACATGCATCAGTTGCTGGAGCTGATGCGTTCGTCCGATTTTATCGACGAAATCAATAAGCTCCCGGGCTATGCGCCCGATCACTGCGGCGATATCTGTACCTTCGCCGAACTGCTTGCCGGTGACCGGCAAGGCTGAAAGCTGGCCCGGTTAGGGGTTTCGACCGCTAACCGGGCCTATCGTTCATCCTTTTCTCAGGGCTGCGTCCGTCAGAACAGGGCTGCGGCCTTGGCCAGTGCGATATAGAGACCGATCAGGAACGGGATGCCGACGGCGAGCCAGGCAATGACGCCGGTGGCGCCAAAAGCGCCGCGGGCTGCCGTGGTGACATTCCCAACTGCGCTGTCGTCGTGTTGCAGCGCGCGTTCATTTGCCAGTTCCTCGTCGGTCATGTGATGCTCTTCCTCGACCGGCTTGACCAGGCTGTTGCAGATCAAGCCAACCAGCAGCAGGCCGGCCATGATGTACAGCGTTCGGTCATAGACCAGTTGGTGCGGTACCCCTGCTTTCAGCTGGGCCTGACGGATGGCGGCGATAATCAGTGGGCCGATGATGCCGGCGGCCGACCAGGCGGTCAGCAGTCGCCCGTGGATGGCGCCGACCATCTGGGTGCCGAAAATATCTGCGAGATAGGCCGGTACCGTCGAGAAGCCGCCTCCGTACATACTGAGGATGATGCAGATGGAAATCACGAACATCGCCGGCATGCCCAGGTGGCCCCAGGTCGGCAGCAGGCAATAGACGACGATGCCGAGGATGAAGAAGGTGTAGTAGGTGTTCTTGCGTCCGATCTTGTCCGAGATCGATGCCCAGAACAGGCGGCCGATACTGTTGAACAGGCTGATCAGGCCCACCAGGCCGGCAGCGGCGGCCACGACGGCGGCTTTCTGGGCGGTGGTCAGTCCGGCAGACGTGTCCTTGAGGCCGACGAGTGCGCCGCCGAAAACGTCCTGCAGCATGGGGCTGGCCATCGAGATGACCGCAATGCCTGCTGTGACGTTCAGGAAGAGTACACTCCAGATCAGCCAGAACTGTTTGGTTTTCCAGGCTTTTTCCAGGTGCACGTGACGGCGGGTGATCATGCCGCTGGCATGTTCGTCCTCCGGTGGGGTCCAGCCTTCGGGGTGCCAGCCGTTGGGCGGCACACGGAAGCCGATGGCGCCGGCCGCCATGACGACCACGTAGATGGCACCGATGACAATGAGTGCCATGGCCACATTCGGGGCATCCGGCGTGCCGAAATGACGCATCAGCAGAACAGCCAGGGGCGCGCCGATCATGGCGCCGCCGCCGTACCCCATGATGGCGAAACCGGTCGCCATGCCGCGGCGGTCGGGGAACCATTTGATCAGCGTTGAAACCGGCGTGATGTAGCCCAGGCCCTGACCGACGCCGCCGAGGATGCCGCAGCCGAGGTAGACGAGCCAGAGCTGGTGCATCATGACGCCGACGCCGCCCACCATGAGGCCGCCGCCCCAGCACCAGGCTGCGATGAACCCGGCCTTGCGGGGGCCGGCATGTTCGAGCCAGCCTCCCCAGAGGGCGGCGGAAATGCCGAGTACGGCGATAAAGGTTTCGAAGATGTGTGTGACCTGAGGCACCGTCCAGTTACAGGTGGTGGTTGTCAGCGCCTGAAAGAAGCCGATGTTGTTGCACATCCCCGGGTCGGTGCCGTGGATCATCGTTGTCATCGGCAGCCAGAAAACGGAAAACCCGTAGGCCATGCCGATGCAGAGGTGGATGGCCAAGGCGGCGGTCGGCACCAGCCATCGGTTGAAGTTCGGGCCGGCTATGGTGCTTTCCCTGGCAAAGAACCCGGCAGAGCGTCCTGCTCCCATCATCGGTTTTTCAGTTACCCCGTCCATACACATACCTCTGTTGTTATAAGTGCCGTCGTGATCGGTACCGTTGTTAAAGGTGCCGTTTCGGCGCCTGTTATCGGCGTTTTGTGAATCGGATGATACGAGCGAAAGCGAAGTGCTGGATGTCAGGAATGGCATCTAGCGGTTTAGTCGAACCCGGGTGGCCATGTCGCCTGGTCGGGGCCGCGGTGGGTTCTATGGAATCGCTGTGGTGCGTTGACGTGAGGTGGGTTCGGCTGCCGATACGCTCTGGGCGATGCGACACTGCGCTGCCGTGGTGTCAGCGCCAAACCGTGCGGGTGTGCGGTAAGCGACGATCTGTTGTCGGGCGTGGTGTTTCGGTTCATAGCTGGCTCTTTTTTGTTGTTGTATATGAATTCAGCTTCATAAGTAGAAAGTCGATTGGTGACTTTCTGACCAGAATCCATTCAAGATAAAAGCCTTATCGGCGGCAACTAGCGAAAAGTATTATGAATAAAAGGCCATATTTAAAGATAAGGTCCAATGTGGGACCGTGGTGGCGTGTCGTCCGCCTTCGGTCGTCATCCCCTGCGGAACTTCCGTCGTCCTTCGCTGTTCAATGGTAGAGCGGAACTGTCCTGATACGTTCTCTGTCCGGCATAGCGCAGCGACGACTCGCGGGGCCATTCAACGGAACGCTTGATACAAGGAGTCCAGACCATGCGATACAGGAAATTCGGTAATACAGGCTTATTTGTTTCCGAACTCTGTCTCGGCACCATGACCTTCGGTGGAGCAGGTGAGGTATGGCGTCACATCGGCGATCTGCAGCAGAACGATGCCGATCGTTTGATAGGCCACGCCCTTGAGGCGGGGATCAATTTTATCGATACGGCGGACGTCTATTCCGAAGGGGCGTCTGAAATCATGACCGGGCAGGCCCTGAAGAATCTCAAGGTCGCGCGGGAAGATGTCGTTATCGCCACCAAGGTTTACGGTGTGACCGGCACCGGCGGCACCAACTCGCGAGGGGCATCCCGTTATCACATCATGGATGGTGTGGCCGCCAGCCTGAAGCGTTTGCAGCTCGATCACATCGACCTTTACCAGATCCACGGTTTCGATCCGGCGACGCCCATTGAGGAAACTGTTCGGGCGCTGGATAACCTGGTGCAGCGGGGCTATGTCCGCTATGTCGGCGTTTCGAACTGGGCGGCGTGGCAGATCATGAAGGCGCTGGGCCTGGCCGATAAGCACGGCCTGGCTCGTTTCGAATCGCTGCAGGCCTATTACACGGTGGCCGGTCGCGATCTCGAACGGGAGCTGATTCCGCTGCTGCAAAGCGAGAACCTGGGCCTGATGGTCTGGAGCCCGCTGGCGGGCGGCCTGCTGAGCGGCAAGTACGGACGGAATGTCACACCTGAGGAGGGCGCCCGCCGTACCACCTTCGACTTCCCTCCGGTGAATCTCGAGCGCGCCTATGACTGTATCGACGTGATGCGCGCGATCGCGGAGAAACACGGGGTATCCGTCGCCCAGATCGCACTCGCCTGGCTGCTGCACCAGCCGGCGGTGACCAGTGTCATTGTGGGGGCCAAGCGCCTGGAACAGTTGCAGGACAATATTGCCGCGACCGCGGTGTCACTGGGCGACGATGACCTGGAAGCCCTGGACAAGGTCAGTGCCCTGCCTGACGAATATCCGGGCTGGATGCTGGAGCGCCAGGGTGGACCGCGGCGCGAGCAACTGACATCATCGCGTCGACGTTAAGAACGTCATGACGTTGAGGCTGATGTGCGCGTGCATCGATGGCGTCATACAAGCCTCTTCTTCCAGTGGATGGAGCTGCATTCGGTGCCGTTGTGGTCGACAGGCCATGACGGCTGCTTTCCGTTGAGACAGATACTCCCAGAGGCACTGTATGACAGAAGAACGGCATTTCTATGAGCCGGCCAAAGGGCATGGGCTCGCCCATGACCCCTTCAACTCGGTAATCGCGCCCCGTCCCATCGGTTGGATATCCTCCCATGACAAGCAGGGAGGGCTGAACCTGGCGCCCTACAGTTTCTTCAACGCCTTCAACTACACGCCGCCCATTATCGGTTTTTCCAGCATCGGCTATAAGGATTCGGTGCGGAATATCGTCGAGACGGGGGAGTTTTGCTGGAATCTGGTGACCCGCCCGCTGGCGGATGCGATGAACCAGACGTCGGCGATGGTGGGCTCTGAGGTTGATGAGTTTGCACTGGCCGGGCTGACGCCCGCACCGTCACAGGTGGTGTCGGTTCCACATGTTGCGGAAAGCCCAGTGACCTTCGAGTGCAAATTTTCCCAGTTGCTTCAATTGACCGGCGCCAATGGTGAGCCTGTCGATACCTGGATGGTGTTTGGCGAGGTGGTCGGGGTCCACATCGCCCGTCACTTGCTGAAAGACGGTGTTTACGATACGGCCGCGGCGCAGCCGGTCCTGCGTGCAGGTGGGCCGGCGGATTACTTTTCCATCGACGCCGATCACCGGTTTCAGATCTTCCGGCCCACATAACATTGCACAGGGAGCCGGCGGCATCGCTACCGGCTCCCTGTTGTCGCCGTCCGCGTTAGCGGGTCAGCTCTTCCAGCGAACTTTCGATAATGGCAAGCCCTTCCTCAACCAGCGCGCCTGGTGCTGTCAGTGGCACCAGGATACGGATGGTGTTGCCGTAGAAACCGCAGGACAACAGGATCAATCCTTTTTCCTTGGCCTTTTGGCACAGTGCCGGTGCCATGGTCGTGTCCGGTTTGCCGGTGGCGGGATCGATAAACTCGAAGGCCGCCATAGCACCCAGGTTCCGTGGATGGGCAAAGGCCGGGAAACGGTCCGCCCAGACGGCAAAACGTTCGGCCAGGACCTGCCCCAGCTGTTGGCTCTTGCTGAGGATATCTTCCTCTTCGATGACCTTGATCACGGCCAGCGCGGCGGCGCAGGACAGCGGGTTGCCGCCATAGGTACCGCCCAGCGAGCCCGGACCCGAGGTGTCCATGACCTCGGCATTGCCGACGACGGCCGACAGCGGCATGCCGTCTGCCAGGCTCTTGGCCATGGTGACGATGTCCGGCTCGACGCCGCTGTGCTCGATGGCGAACAGCTTGCCGGTACGGGCGAAGCCGGATTGGATCTCGTCGACGATCAACAGGATGCCGTGTTCGTCGCAGAGGGCGCGCAGTGCCTTGAGGAAGTTGGCCGACGCGATATAGAAGCCGCCTTCGCCCTGCACCGGCTCGATCACGATCGCTGCTGTGCGGTGGGGGGCAAGATCGGTCTTGAACAGGGTGCGGATCGCCGCCAGGGACTGTTCGTCACTGATGCCGTGCGCAGGGTTCGGATAAGGCGCACGATAGACGTCGCCCGGCATGGGGCCGAAGTCGTTCTTGTAGGGCAGCACCTTGCCGGTCATCGCCATCGTCATCATGGTGCGGCCATGGAAGGCGCCATCGAAGACGATGATGCCGGAGCGACCGGTGGCGGCACGGGCGATCTTGACCGCATTCTCGACGGCTTCGGCGCCGGAGTTGGCGAGGAATGCCTTGCGTGCGGTGCCACGGGTCGGCGTCAGTTCGCACAGGGCCTTGGCCAGTTGCACGTAGGGTGCATAAGGCATGATGCTCGAACAGGTGTGCATGACCTTATCGAGTTGTGCCTTGACCGCCTCGACCACCTTGGGGTGACGATGGCCCAGGTTGAGGACGCCGATCCCACCGGCAAAGTCGATCCAGCGCTGACCGTCTTCGTCCCAGATTTCCGCATTCTCGGCGCGGGCGGCGAAAGCGCCGTTGGCGGGGGCTCCGCCACTGGCGACGTATTGGTTCTTGAGGGCGTTCAATTCTGCGTTGTTCATGGTGGACTCCTAAATGTGGCTGGCGGGGCGGCTCAGAGGCCGCCCACGCAGACGTATTTCAGCTCGGTGAATTCATCCAGGCCGTAATGGGATCCTTCGCGGCCGAGCCCCGATTCCTTGACGCCGCCGAACGGTGCCAGCTCGCTGGAAATCAGGCCTTCGTTGATGCCCACCATGCCGTACTCAAGACCTTCCATCGCACGCCAGATGCGGCGATAGTCGGTGGCGTAGCAGTAAGCGGCGAGTCCGTAAGGCGTCGCGTTGGCCATCGCAATGGCGTCTTCGTCGTTTTCGAAGCGGAATACCGGTGCCAGGGGGCCGAAGGTTTCTTCGCCGGCTACGGCCATCGCCGATGTGACATCGGCCACCACTGTCGGCGTAAAGAACGACAGGCCGCGATCGTGGGGTTGGCCGCCACACAGAATCCGCGCGCCTTTGCCGGCGGCATCGTCGATATGGCGCTGGACCTTATCCACCGCCGCCTGGTTGATCAGCGGTCCGATCTGTACACCCTCGTCCAATCCGTTACCGACATTCAGGGCGCTGACGCGGGCGACCAGCTTCTCAAGGAAGGCGTCGTAGACACCGGACTGCACGAGGAAGCGGTTGGTGCAGACGCAGGTCTGCCCGGCATTACGGAATTTGGAGGCGATGGCGCCGTCCACGGCCGCATCCAGGTCGGCATCGTCATAGACAATAAAGGGCGCGTTGCCGCCGAGCTCCATGGAGACTTTCTTTACGGTCGTCGCACACTGGGCCAGCAGGCGTTTGCCGACGGCGGTGGAGCCGGTAAAGGACACTTTCCGTACCCGGGGATCGCCCGTCAGCACTTCACCGACGGCGGCAGGGCTGGCGGCGGTCACAATGTTGATCACCCCGTCTGGGAAACCGGCCTCACGGGCCAGGCGCACCAATGCCAGCGCGGTCAGCGGTGTGGCCTCGGCGGGCTTGATCACCAGTGTGCAGCCAGCGGCCAGGGCCGGGGCGCACTTGCGGGTAATCATCGCCAGCGGGAAGTTCCAGGGCGTAATGGCTGCAACGACGCCCACCGGCTCGCGCAGTACCAGGGTGCGCTTGTCGGCACCGTGGGAAGGCAGGGTTTCCCCGGCCATCCGCTTGGCTTCCTCGGCGAAGAATTCGATAAAGGAGGCGCCATAGGCAACCTCGCCACGGGCCTCTGCCAGCGGCTTTCCCTGCTCCTGCGTCATCAGGCGCGCCAGGGTTTCGCTGTGCTCGGTGACCAGATCGAACCAGCGTCTAAGCAGCGTGGAGCGAGCCTTGGCCGGAAGGCGGCGCCAGGCAGGGCCGGCGGCTTCGGCCGCCGCAACCGCATCGCGGGTATCGTCGGCACCGAGATCGGCTACCTGGGCCAATGTCTCGCCGGTGGCGGGGTTGGTGACAGCGAACCGGCTCTGGCCCGGACGCCAATCGGCGCCGATCAGGCTGGTGACGCAATCACCGGTGACATAGTCGAGCAGGGACATGACAGATTCCTCAATGAGTATCGCCGGATAAAGAAGGATGCATGGCGATAAAATGAACGGTTAACACGCTAACAGACTCCTGTTGCCTGCTGAATAGACCAATGTTTGCTTTGGGTGAACCAATTTGGAGGGACAAGTGTTAAGATCCCGGCGTGCGCCCCGATGGCGGAGAGAGCATCGAGATGAGTGTTGATGAGGAAATGCTGGCTGCGTTGGTGGCCTGCTATCAGCAGCAACCGGAAAGCCTGGGAAAGCAGGTCAGGATCGAGCAGGCACTGCGTATCGCGATTCGTGACTTCTGGCCGGTGGGTCAGCGGTTGCCGTCGCATCGTGTCCTATGCGAGCGGATGGGGGTGGCACGCAATACGCTGGCTCAGGCTGTCCGCTGCCTGATTGCCGAAGGTTGGCTGGTGACTGGTCAGGGGCAGGGCACCTGGGCACAGCGGCCGCCGGAGTCGCCGCCAGTGGAGTCGGCAGAGCCGGTGCGTTTATCGGACCGGGCGCAGGCCGTTCTCGGCAAGCGGGGTGTCAGCCGTGTCCAGAGCGGTGCCTTTATGCCCGGCATTCCCGATATCACCCACTTTCCCATGCGTAAATGGCGTCAGCTGTACACCAGTGTCACGGTGCCGCATAACGCGTTGTTACTGTCTTATTCGAGTGGTGGCTACGGGCCGCTCAAACGCGCGATTCGCGATTTTCTCTGGCGCTGGCGGGGGATTCGCTGTGACAGTGAACAGATCATTATCACCGAGGGTGCCCATCAGGGAATCCAGCTCTGTGCCATGGCCCTGGCGGATGTCGGCGATCGCGTATTACTGGATTCGCCCTGCTACTGGGGGGCGCGGAATATCTTTACCGCATTTGGCCTCGACGTGGAGATGCTGCCCTGGCGACCGGCGTCGGGTTACGATCTCCGCCAGACCGATGCTCCGGTGCGCCTGGCCTATTTCACGGGGGCACGACAGTATCCGTTGAACGTGCCGACCAACATCGACGACAAGCGCAGTCTCTGTGCCTCAGCCAAACCGGACTTTGTGATCGAGGACGATTACGAGTTCGGCAGCGATCACCGAGAGAACCTGATTTTCGATGCCGGTCGCCCGGATCGCCTGATGGTCGGTTCCTTTTCCAAGCTTATGTTCCCCGGACTCCGCCTGGGGTACCTGGTGGTTCCCCAGGCGCTTGCAGCGCCATTGAGCCGTTTCCGCAGTGAGGTGTCGCGGGAAGGGCGCATGATGGATCAGGCGGTTCTGGCCCAGTTCATCGCGGATGGTGACCTGGACGCCTGGTACAAGCGCATCCGGGGCGAGTATCTCGGTCGTCAGCAGGTGCTCCATGACCGCCTGGCCGGGCTGCCCGGCGTCATCCGTATTTCGCCCCCGTCCAATGCCATCGGCCTCTGTGCCGAGCTGGCGCCGCATATCGATGATCGGGCCCTGGCGCAGCGTCTGCTGCGCGAGCAACTGGTGGTGCAGCCACTGAGTCCGGTCTGCGCCGAGGGTGACGATCGACGGGGTCTCATCCTGGGT
This sequence comes from Mangrovitalea sediminis, assembly GCF_002514725.1. GTDB lineage: Bacteria > Pseudomonadota > Gammaproteobacteria > Pseudomonadales > Oleiphilaceae > Mangrovitalea > Mangrovitalea sediminis. Next base: position 313,918 of record NZ_NTLB01000007.1, on the reverse strand, counting down.
ATCGGGATGGTGTCGGGCTACGCGCTGATCCGTGAGGCTGATCGGCTCCGTGCGCTGCTTAAGCAGTGGCTGCCCACCTTCTGATCTATCTCCCTTTCTTCCTTGCCTGCCTGAGCACCCTTGCGGCCAAGGTGCACCCCCTCCGTTCCTTGGGTTTGGGCTCCGGGCAGGCGCTCATGTCATGCCTTTATCCACACTGAACCGCTTTTCGAGATGATCTAGGTCATCAAGCTTTAACGTCGTTCGGGGCAGCTCTTTATCATGGTGGCTGGTCGCGGGCCTGCGGCTGGAGTGAGCTTTGTCCTGATTGCCCGATTTATTGGTTCAGTTGAAATGTGAATTGGTCTATTCCGCGGCGCGAAGCGACTTTGCTAGCTTGTTCGCGGTTCTACGCCGGGCCTTTTCTGAACAGGGCGAGCCGGCGGGTGTGTCTGACGGAACAGGGATTTATGTTCAGTCATCAAACGCCGCTGAAGGATGCATAAAAACAAAACAGTGGTTGTTCGTCATATCTTCGAAGGAGAACGTAATGTCTGCTATACCTCAAGCCATACCCTCCCGGCTCCGGCAGGGCGAACTCAGTCTCGGCCATATTATTTCCGCTACGCTAGCCAACATCGCACCAGCGATGAGTTTTTACTTCAGCTTTTCCGTGATTACCGATGGGGCGGGCGTCGCTGCGCCGCTCACAATCCTGACCGCTATGGTCGCCGTTCTGTTTCTCGCCAATACTCTGGCCGAGTTCTCGAAGTTGACACCTTCTGCAGGGTCCTTCGTCACCTTTATCGGGAAAGCTTTCGGGCCCACGGCTGCGGTGGCTTCGGCAATTTTCCTGATTTTCGGGTACATCCTGGCAGGCTCGGCGGTAGTCGCCATTATGGGCGGCTGGACTGCAGAAACCCTGCACAAGTATCTGGGGATCAACATTCCCTGGGAGATCCTGACCTTCGTCTCCATTGTCGGCGTGGGCCTGATGACCGTGCGCGGGGTGAAACTGTCGACCGCTTGGGCCGCGGCCGCGTTCTGGGTTGAGCTGGGCATCCTGCTGCTGGTCGGCTTCGCTATCCTGTTCGTTCATGGCGGACTGAACCTGCACCCGTTTGATCCGCACTTCCTGGCCGGTGGCTTCAAGGGCCTGGGCCTGGGCTTCCCCATCGCGATCTTCCTGTTCATTGGCTGGGAAAACGCCTCGATGATGGCTGAGGAGTCGAAAGAGCCGCGGAAACTGGTGCCCCGGGCGTTGTTCTCCAGTGTTATCGTGATCGGTTTGCTGTACACCTTCCTCGCCTATGCGACTGAGGTGGGTTTCGGCTACGACGTGAAGGCGCTGGCCGGCGCGTCAGTGCCTTTCGTCGACATCACCGCCAAGGTGCTCGGCGGTATTGTGGTGCTGCTCTATATCGCCGGTATCACCAGTATCTTCGGTTCGCTGATCGGTCTGGTGAATGCCCAGTCGCGCATCCTCTTCAACAGTGGCCGGGAAGGCTTGTTGCCGGGACATTTCGGCGCGGTTCATGCCGATCACAAGACCCCCTGGGCGGCGATCTCCACTTTCCTGCTGATCGCGCTGGCGCTGCTGTTCATGTTTGCCGAAGGGAAAGACCCGGTGGATTACTTCGGTGAGGCAGCGACCTGCGGCACCATCCCGGTTGCCATCATCTACTGCATCACCAACCTGGCGTTGCCGTTCTATGTCTGGCGTACCCATCGCTCCAATTTCTCGGCAATCCGTCATGCCGTCCTGCCGGTACTGGGGGCCCTGGCGATGATCATGCCGATCTGGGGACTGGTCTCGCCCGGACAGCCCTACCCCTTCAATATCTATCCCTACATTGCGATTGCTGTGCTGGTGGTGGCTTTCCTCTACGCGCGCAGTGTGGTCAAAAAAGATCCTCAGATGGGGCAGCGCATCGGTTCGGTGATCGCTGACGAATAACGGGTTCCTCTGTCCTTATGCCGTCGTCGTCCCCCCGGGGATGTCGGCGGTTTTTTTTTTGCTCCGCAGAATCAGCGGCGCGACGACGCTGAGGCATAGTCCGGCGTGTGCTCACGGCACAGCTTGAGGAACAGGCTGGTGGCCGGTCGCATCGGTGCGCCGCGGCACCAGACCACACCGACGTCCACCGTCGGGATCGGATCGACAATCTGGCGGGCCTCCAGGCGGTCGCCTTCCAGTGACCAGGGGCGATAGGCCATGTCGGGCAGGGTGGCGATGCCGACGCCCATACCGACCAGACTCCGGATCGCCTCCACAGCTTCGGTGCGCAGCATGACCCGGGGTGTCAGGCCGACATCCGCCCAGATTTTGCTGGTGTTTTCCGAGAGTTCGTCGAGGCCGAGCAGGATCAGCGGTTCGTCGGCAATATCAGCCAGCTCCAGCGCATCCAGCTCCAGCAGCGGATGCCCCGTCGGCAGCCAGACGCGCCAGGGCGAGCGGACCAGGGTTTCGTGGTCCAGTGCCTGGGTGTTGCGCAGGTTGGAGACGAGCAACAGACCAACGTCCAGTTCGCCATTCACCAGCAGGTGTTCGATATAGTCACGCTCGTCTTCCACGACGCGGACGCGGATCTGAGGATAGAGACGGTTGAAGCGGGCCAGGTAGTCGGCGAGGTAATAGCCGGAAACCATGCGTGTGACGCCGATGTTGAGTTCGCCCGCCTCGACCTGGGTATTCGACGAGATGGCCCGCCGCGCGTCGGCGATGGCGGCAACAATGTGGTTGGCGTGGCGCAGGAAACGGTGTCCCTCACGGGTCAGGCGCACACCCCGCGCATGGCGGGTGAACAGCGCTGCGTCGAGTTCGTGTTCCAGCGTCTGGATGGCGGCGGTGATGGCCGACTGTGAAATGCACAGCTCCTGCGCCGCCCGTGAGACGGATTCGGACTCCGCCACCGCGATGAAATAGCGGATCTGGCGCAGGCTGAGGGCGTCATGGCGGCGATCTAAAGGCGATGAGGGCATAGTCATGGAGTTGGCTGCCGAGTCGTCCTTTCTATCATGCCATGAGGCCCAAGCAAACTGCCGCGTCGCGAAGGGTTAGCGACGGGCCATGATCAACGCCCGGCCGATGCCGGTGCCTTGTTCATCATGCGATAGGACAACAGCACCGGGATCAGGGTGAACAGCATTACGATCAGTACGACCACGTTGACCTCAGGCAGTTTCTGGCCCAGGCGGATGGCCCCGAAGATCCACAGCGGCAGCGTGTTCTGCGCGCCGGCAGTGAAGGTGGTGACGATGACCTCGTCAAAGGAAAGGGCAAAGGCCAGGATGCCGCCGGAGACCACCGACGTGGAAATCATCGGCAGGGTCACACGGCGGAAGGTGTAAAAGGCATCCCCCCCGAGATCCATGGACGCTTCGGATAATGACCGGGGCAGCTGTCGTAGGCGGGCGATGACGTTGTTGTAGACGATGACGATGCAGAACGTCGCGTGACCGATGACGATGGTCAGTATCGACAGGTTGACGCCCGTTACGACGAAAAAGGAACTGAGCGCCATGCCGGTGATAATGCCCGGCAGGGCAATGGGCAGTACCACCAGGAAGGCGATGGATTCCCGGCCCGGAAAACGATAGTAGTGCACGGCAAAAGCGGCTAGCGAACCCAGTACCACCGAAATGGTGGTGGCGAACAGTGCAACCCGCACCGATAACCAGAGGGCATGGCGGACCGCCTCGTTGGCCCAGGTCTCGCCAAACCATCTCAGGGAAAATCCGGCGATGGGCCAGCTCTGGATGTTCGACGCATTGAAGGCGTAAACGACGATGATGGCAATCGGGATGAACAGGAACAGCATGATCATCAGTGTCCAGGCACCCAGAAACAGACGTGCGGCTTTGCTTTCCATCGTTGATTCCTCAGCTCACATCATTTCGAAGGCGCCCAGGCGACGGGCGATAAAGAGATAGATGGCCATCACCACCAGCGGCACTGTGGCGAAGGCGGCGGCGAACGGAATGTTGTTGGCGATACCGACATTAGAGAACACCACGTTACCAATGAAATTCGATCCCGGCCCCCCGACCAGTACCGGCGTGATGTAATCGCCCAGGGTCAGGGAAAAGGTGAAAATGGAGCCGGCGATGACGCCTGGCATGGCTAGCGGCAGGATCACCTTGCGCAGAGTGCGCAGGCCGCGACCGCCAAGGTCCTGGGAGGCTTCAAGGAAGGAGCCGGGAATCCGTTCGATGGCCGCGTAGATCGGCATGACCATGAAGGGCAGCCAGATATAGGAAAACACGATCCACATGGCCCAGTTGGTGTAGCCGATATGCGCCCTGGGCAGGCCCAGTTCGAGCAGGAACCAGTTCAATACACCGTCATGGGACAGAATCAGGCGCCAGGCATATACCCGTGCCAGATAACTCGACCAAAGCGGCAGCAGCACCATGGCAAAGAGGGCTGCGCGTAGTTTCGGTCGGGCGATGCGGGCCATGAAGTACGCCAGCGGAAACGCCAGCACGATATCGGTTAGCGTTACTGCAAAGGCGATACCGATCGTCCGCAGGGCAATGTGCGGGTAGACCGAACTCTCGACCAGCTGGCGGAAGTTATCCAGGGTCCAGGAGTGGACGATTTCGCCGGTGAAGTCGTTGACCGACCAGAACGCCGAGATAAACAGCGTGGCCAGTGCCGCCAGGTAGATCAGCACCAGCCAACCCATGGGCCCGGCCAGCAGGGCTGAAGCGCCCAGCGCCGGTCGGCGCCAAACGGCAATAGCCAGACTCCGTAGCGGGCTCTGTTGTGGTTCGCCCAACGGCAGGGCTTTGTCCAACGCCATAGATCAGGTCTCCATCAACCCCCTGCCGGAGCAGGGGGGCGGGTGGAAGGAAGGCCGTCGTCGTTACTGCATGACCGACTGCCAGGCCTGTTGCCACTGCGAGATGCTGGTGCAGTTGTTGCGGCCGTCGCTGCACTGCTTGCGCGGCGTTTTCCAGAACTTGATCTTGTCGAAGTAGGAGGCCGGGGCGTCCAGGTGGTATTTCTGGCAGGAACCGGGTTCCAGTTTGTTCATGACGCTACAGGCCTTCTTGTTGGCTGGGGTTTCGCCAAAGTAGATCGCCTGCTGGGCCTGGACCATGGGCGTCGATGCGTAACGCATCCACTTATAGGCACAGTTCGGGTGTTTGGCTTTCGCCGACAGCATCCAGGTATCGGACCAACCGGTAGCGCCTTCCTCGGGAACGGTGTCGGCCACCGGGGTGCCCGCCGCCTTGAGCGCATTGGTCTGGTAAGGCCAGGCGGCACCGATCACGACATCCCCGTTCTTGAACAGCTCGATCTCATCCGATGCCAGCGCCCAGTATTTCTTGATCAGCGGGCGTTGTTTTTTCAGCAGGGCCACAGCCGCGTCAAGCTGCTTCCGGGTGAGTTCGTAAGGGTCCTTGATGCCCAGTTCCGGCTTGTGTGCCATCAGGTACAGCGCTGCATCGGCGATCTGGATCGGGTTGTCGGGAACCGTAATGCGACCTTTATACTGTTCGCTGTAGATGGCTGCCCAGCTGGTCGGCTCCGGGCTCACCTTGTCCGTGTTGTAAAGCAGGACGTTGGGACCCCATTCATAGGAAATGCCGTAATGAATGCCGTTGATGGTGTTGTTGGGAGGTGACTGCAGCTCCGGCAGGAAGTTCTCGTAGTCGGGGATCAACTTGACGTTGACCGGCTGTACGATGCCGCCATATATCAGTCGCAGCGAGGCATCGCCTGAGGCAGACACCAGATCATACTGGGAGCCGCCGCCCTGCCGCATCAGTGCGACCATCTCATCCGACGATCCCGCGTATTTGGCGTTTACGCGGCAGCCTGTTTCCTTCTCAAAGGGTTTGACCCACTCGGGCTGGGCGTAGCCCTCCCAGGCAATGATATTCAACTGGCCCTCGCCTTTCCCGATGGAGCTCGGGTAATGCGGCGCCACCGGAGCGGCGATGCCGCTGGACGATAACATGAACAAGCCGAGACTGGCCGAACTCAACCAAAGCCGGCTGCGGTGTGTGCGTGTCATGAATGACTCCCTCCCCTGCAAATTATTAAGCTGGCAGCTCGTAGGCGCTGGCCAGACTCCAGGATACCCAGACGGACTCTTCCCGGCGCACCTGCTCGCGCACAGTAAAGCCATCCAGATTCTGTTCATGGATCAACAGCGTAGAGCCATCGGACAGGGTCACGATGTAGCGCGTGAACATGCCGATGAATTCGACTTCCCGCAGGACGCCCGATTCGACGTGGTACGACTGCATATCGAGGACGGGCTTTGTTGGATTTATCCGGATTCGTTCCGGTCGGACCAGCCACTTCTTTCCATGTCGCTGTAAAACGTTCGAGGTGCCCAGGAAGTTGGCCACGAACTCGGTTGCCGGGCGTTCGTAGAGTTCGACGGGAGTCCCCATCTGTTCGATACGCCCGTTGGCGAACACCGCGATCCGGTCGCTCATGACAAGCGCTTCTTCCTGATCGTGGGTCACATAGATAAAGGTGATGCCGACCTCTCTCTGGATACGCTGCAGCTCGACCTGCATCTGCTGGCGGAGCTTGAGGTCGAGGGCGCCCAGCGGTTCGTCGAGCAACAGCACCTGGGGATGGTTGACAATGGCGCGTGCCAGAGCCACCCGCTGGCGTTGACCGCCCGACAGCTGGCTGGGCAGGCGGTCGGCGAAGCTGTCGAGTCGCACCATGCGCAGGGCTTCGGCGACGCGATCCGGGATATCCCGCTTGGCAACGCGCTTGGCTTGCAGGCCGTAGGCCACGTTGTCTGCCACCGTCATATGCGGGAACAGGGCATAATCCTGGAAGACCGTGTTGACGTCCCGTTCGAATGGCGGCAACCGGGTGATATCCGCGCCATTGATGGTAATGTGCCCGCGGTCCGGCTTTTCGAAGCCGGCAATCATGCGGAGTGTCGTCGTTTTGCCGGAACCGGACGGACCCAGAAAGGTGAAGAATTCGCCCTGACGGATATCGAGGTCCACATGTTCGACGGCCGTCGTGCCTTTGTAGTGTTTGTGGATCTGCGACAGGCGAACGAGTACGGGAGCCTTATCCAACGACTTAACCGTGTCCTCAGCCGGAGATTCGAGGTTCGGGTTCGAGGTCATTGGCATTACTCCGTTCAAAATTTCACCATGACGTGTCGGACAACGGTGTAATCTTCCAGCGAATAGGCGGACATATCCTTGCCGTAGCCCGACTGCTTCATGCCGCCGTGCGGCATTTCATTGGCCAGCATGAAGTGGGAGTTAATCCAGGTGCAGCCGTATTGCAGTTTCTTCGCCACCTTCATGGCCTTGGAGATGTCGCGGGTCCAGACGGAGGCGGCGAGGCCGTATTCGGAATCGTTGGCCCACAGGATGGCTTCGTCGACGCTGCTGAACGGTGTGACTGAAACCACCGGTCCGAACACTTCGCGCTGTACGATTTCGTCCGACTGCCGGGCGCCTGCGATCACCGTGGGCTCATAGAAGAATCCGGCACCCTCAGCCGGTTTGCCGCCGGTCACGATCTCGATATGGTCCTGGGCCCGCGCCCGCTCGACGAAACTGGAAACCCGGTTGCGCTGGCGTTCGTTGATCAGCGGCCCCATCTCGACACCCTCTTCGTCCGGGCGTCCGTAACGAATGCCGGATACCGCGGAAGACAGCTCGGCCACCAGTTTCTCGTAGATGTTGGCGTTGGCGTAGACGCGGCAGGCTGCGGTGCAGTCCTGTCCTGCATTGTAGTAGCCGAAGGTGCGCACCCCGGCGACCACCTCGGCAATATCGGCGTCGTCGAAGACGATCACCGGCGCCTTGCCACCCAGCTCAAGATGGGTTCGCTTGATGGTGCCCGATGCCGACTCGAGAATCTTGCGGCCGGTGGCGATGTCGCCGGTGACCGACACCATGTTGACGTGGGGGTGGGAGACCAGGCCCGCACCGACGGTTTCGCCGCGGCCCAGCACCAGATTGAAGACACCTTTGGGGAAAATCTCGGCGACCGCTTCGGCCAGCTTGAGCGCTGTCAGCGGCGTCTGTTCGGAAGGCTTGAGGATGACCGTATTGCCGGCGGCGAGGGCCGGTGCGATCTTCCAGGCCATCATCATCAGGGGGTAGTTCCAGGGCGCAATGGAGCAGACCACGCCGACGGGGTCGCGGCGAATCATGCTGGTGTGATCGCGCAGGTATTCTCCTGCAGCGCTGCCGGTCAGGGTGCGCGCAGCGCCGGCGAAGAAGCGGTAGCAGTCGACAATGGCGGGAATCTCATCGGCCAATACCAGATGAAACGGCTTGCCGCAGTTCTGGCTTTCCAGGGCGGCATAGTCTTCGGCATGCTGTTCGATGTGGTCGGCCAGTTTGAGCAGCATCAGCGAGCGTTCGCCCGGCGTTGTATCCGACCAGGAGAGAAACGCCGTGCGGGCCGCGGCAACCGCTTGATCCACCTGCGCGACGGAGGCGGAAGGTATGGTGGCCAGCGCTTCTCCGGTGGCCGGGTTGAGAATGATTTCGTCGGCGCCGTCACCGGCCACGAACGATCCGCCAATAAGCAGTTGCGTCTGCATGTTGCCGTCCTCTTCAAGATGCCCGTTCGACCCTGCGCGGTACGCAGAGGTGTTTGGCTGCTCGCATTCTGAGTGTTCAGATCTTGAACAGATGCGTTCCTGAAGAATCTAGATTAGAACTGTTTTCGATTACTAATAGTAAAAACCGTTCATTGCTATCTGATAAATCGATAGCTCAAGTGCGCGCAGTGTTTTCAAGGCGGGGATCGGGGGGGCGCGTTGTTTTGTTCCGGGCAGGATGTCTTGCAACTCACTTCCCGAAGACCAGTAACCGGTTATTCGCCGGCATGGTGTGATTGGCGCTTGGCGTCAGGCCGTTCTGCGTTGCCAGGCGCTCGATGGCAGCCCGGTCCCGTATGCCCATCGCGGGGTCCTGCGATTTCAGGTAGGCATCGAAACGGGCGTTGCTGGCACTGGTGAAATCGTCGTTTTCATTGAAGGGACCGTAAAGGCAGAAACAGCCACCGGACTGCAGGAGGCGGCCCACGCCCGCGAACATGGCCTCTACCATCGACCAGCTCATGATATGGGCGGTGTTTGCGGAGAAGGCGCTATCGGCGACGTCGATCGGCCAGGGTTGTTGTGTTACATCCAGGGGAAGTGGCGCGCGGATGTTGGTCAGGCCGGAGGCTTCAATCCGCGGAAGGCAGACATTCTGAAAACCGGGCCGGTCGCTGGGCTGCCAGGTCAGGTGCGGGAGATGGCGGGCGAAGTGCTCGGCGTGCTGACCGGTGCCGGAGCCGATTTCCAGGATCAGTCCGGGGGTGGTGAACGTAGCCTGCAAGATTTCCAGAATGGGAGCCTTGTTGTTTTCGCTGGCTTGGGAAAAGGGCAGCTGATCCATGGTTGGCTTAAGTCTCGGTGTCCGCGTTGGCATTCCAGATTGGCGAACTCTCTGCGAGGACGCAAGTGCTGATGGGCATGTCCTGCCTTGTCAGGATGCCTGTCCCAGTCGCTTGAGGGTCAGATCCAGAAAAGCCCGCAGGCGGGGAAGGTGCCGTAGGTCCTGGTGATAACCGAGCCATACCTGACGAGAGGGCGGCGGCTCGCCCAGATCGACGGGTTTCAGGCCCGGCATCTGGTCTCCCAGCGCTTTGGGCAGAACGGCCAGACCGACACCGGCTGCGCAGAGGCGGGCCTGGGCCTCACGGTTGTTGCTCGCAAAAGCGATACGGGCCCCCGGCAACATTTTCTTCAGCCAGACGACATCCGGCAGCTCCCCGAAATGGCTGTCCATGGTGATCAGGCGGACCTGCCTTGGGTTATCCAGTTGTTCGATGCACCAGTCATTGGCAGCGTATACCGAGTACGCCATGATCATGAGCTGGCGCTGTGCGATATCGGGTTCGTCGAAAGGGGTTATGCGAAATGCCAGGTCGGCTTCCCGGCGGGCGAGATTTAGCCGCCGGGCATCGGTGATCAGTTCAAGCGATACATCGGGATGCCGCTGGGAAAATTCCGCAAACAAGGGAGCGACGACGTAGACGCCGAACCAGTCGGAGGAGGATACCCGTAACAGGCCATCCAGACGGTTTCCCGAGCCATCGATCTGGCGCGAGAGTGCCAGTGCCTGCTCTTCCATGCGCTGCGCATGAGGCAATATGGCTGCGCCCTCATCGGTTAGCACAAAACCGTCTGCAGTGCGCTGGAACAGTTTCTGGCCAATGGTGCTTTCCAGCGCTTTGATACGCCGTCCCATGGTGGGTTGGGTCAGGCCCAGTTCGCGGGCCCCGCCGCCCAGCGTGCCGGCACGCACGATGGCCAGAAACACGCGGATATCGCTCCAGTTCAATGTATCGGCATGCATTTTTGTATGGCCGCAATTCATTTTTTTGGATTTTAATGCATTTTGGTATGGGAGAGACTCTTTGGCAACTCAACGAGAGGACTTCTCCATGTCTGTTTACCCTTCTACCATGCAAACCCTGGTTATCGAAGCCGCCGATGGCCCCTTTGTTCGTGTTGAAAAAACGGTTCCTTCGCCTGCACAAGGGCAGGTACTGGTCAAGATCGCTGCCAGTGGCGTCAATCCTTTGGATACCAAGATTCGAGCCGGTCAGGCAGGACATGCGCAGCACCCATTCCCCGCCGTACTGGGCCTGGATATGGCGGGTGAAGTGGTGGCGGTCGGTCCCGGTGACAGCATCTTCCGCCCCGGCGACAGGGTCTACGGGATGATCGGTGGCGTGGGCGGTGTCCAGGGATCCCTGGCCCAATACGTGGCTGTGGATGCGCGCTTGCTGGCTAAGGCTCCCGAGCGCATCAGTCTGCGGGAAGCGGCAGCGATGCCGCTGGTGGTCATTACCGCCTGGGAAGGGCTGGTGGACCGGGCGCACGTATCGGCCGGCCAGAAAGTGTTGGTGCAGGGCGGTGCCGGTGGGGTGGGTCAGGTGGCAGTGCAACTGGCGCGAGCTTTCGGTGCAGAGGTTTATGCGACCGGCAACGCCAGGCAGGCCGACTTTATCCGCTCTCTGGGGGCGACCCATATTGACTACGAAGAGGTTTCAGTCGACGACTATGTAATGCGTCACACCGAGGGCGAAGGGTTCGACATCATCTATAACACCACCGGTGGCGTCAGTCTGGATGAGGCGTTCCAAGCCGCGAAGATCTATCGCGGTCATGTCGTGAGTTGCCTGGGCTGGGGTTCTCACAGCCTGGCGCCTTTGTCCTTCAGGGGCGCCACCTATTCCGGGGTGTTCACCTTGTTGCCCCTGCTGACGGGCCGGGGGCGCGAGCATCACGGCGAAATATTGAGGGAAGCAGCCCGCTTGGTCGATGCCGACGAGCTCCGTATAAGGGTGGATCCCGGGTCTTTTGACCTGGATACGATCGACGCGGCCCATGAACGGGTTCGCACCGTCTCGGCTCGGGGGAAGGTGGTGGTGGATATCAACTGAAAGTCCATCGACGAAGTCCGGCACTGGAAGGCCGGACTTCGTCGATCAATACGCGCATATTCCTAGACTAGGCGTTGTAAAAATTGGCCAAATACCCGGGCAGAGTCGATGAACATGGTCTTTACTAAGACGGTTTGATTCAAGATTCCGTTAAATTTCCTGAAGACATGTATCGCTTTAATGAGCGCGAAGGCAGACTCTATGAATACCCCGACCTATCAAACGCCGTCCAATCACCAGCAAACAAGCTCTGGAGGCGGCCTTATCAGCAAGTTGGGCACGATACAGGGCAAGCTGTATTCGCTCAGCGTAGCGTTCGTTGCCCTACTGATCGTGGTCATTCTGTTGAGCCTGAACAACTCCTACAACCGTCTGGTCGGCGAACGTAAGAACCAGATCGAGGGTGAAGTCCAGACTGCCGCGACACTCATCGACGGCTTCGTCAAACTGGCGCAGTCCGGAAAGATGTCTGTCGAGCAGGCCCAGGCGGAAGCCAAGAGAGCCGTTGCTGATCTCCGGTTTGGGAAAGACGGCTACTTCTTTATCACGGACATGCATCCGCGGATGATCATGAACCCGATGATGCCCAAGCTGGACGGACGGGATCTTAGCGACCTGAAAGACCCTACCGGCAAGCGCATCATTGTCGACATGGTGCATGTCGTGCAGCAGCAGGAGGCGGGTTTCGTCTCCTATCTTTGGCCGTTACCCGGTTCGAAAAAACCGGTCACCAAGATAGGTTATGTGAAAGGTATTCCGGATTGGGGCTGGATTGTCGGTTCCGGCCTCTACATGGTTCAGGTGGAAGCGGTTTTCCATGAGCAGTTGGTATACTTCGGTGCCGTTGCACTGGTCATTCTCGTTGTTTCTCTTTTCCTCGCCGCCTGGCTGGGCCGTTCCGTAACGCGGCCTATCGGTGCGGTGACGCGCCGGCTGTCGGAAATCGCCGAGGGCGATGCCGACCTGACCCAGCGACTCGATGAAAATCGGCAGGACGAAATCGGCGACCTCGCACGCGCCTTCAACCGCTTCGTGGCACGTATCCAGCGGCTGGTCGGTGAGGTGGCAGCGTCCACCTCACAGGTCGCTGCGGCGGCGGAGGAGTTGTCCGCAACCAGTGAAGAAACGCGAGGCCATATCTCGCGCCAGCGTGACGAAACGGAGCATGCCGCGACGGCCATCAACGAAATGTCGGCTACGGTGCGGGATGTGGCGACGAATGCTTCGGATGCCTCGCAAGCTGCGCGCCTGGCCGATGGAGAAGCCCATCAGGGCCGTGAGGTCGTGGGTGCCGCGGTGAAGGCCATCGATGCGTTGGCGGTGGAAGTCGAAAAGGCTGCGGAAGTCATCAAGGGGGTCGAGGGGCATAGCGAGCAGATTGGCAGTGTGCTCGCGGTGATCAGCGGTATTTCGGAGCAGACCAACCTGCTGGCGCTGAATGCTGCGATTGAGGCTGCCCGTGCCGGCGAGCAGGGCCGGGGCTTTGCCGTAGTGGCGGACGAAGTACGTACGCTGGCGAGCCGCACACAGGATTCGACGGAGGAAATCCGCAGCATGATCGACCGCCTGCGCGGTGGCGCGAAAGATGCCGTATCCGTTATGGAATCCAGCCGTGAGCTGGCCCAGTCCGGTGTCGAACATGCACGGAATGCCGATCAGTCGCTGGAGGCGATCACCCGCTCGGTGGCGCAAATCAACGATATGAATGCCCTGATCGCGACGGCGGCGGAAGAGCAGACGGCCGTTGCCGAAGAGATCAATCGCAACGTCACCAGCATCAATACCTCCACGCAGCAGACCGCCACGGGTGCACAACAGGCGGCGACGGCCAGTGAAGAGCTGGCGCGTCTGGCATCCCAGCTTCAGCAGCTGGTGGGGCAATTCAAGGTTTAAGCAGACTGCGGAGGCATGTGGTTGGTCAGGCGCCGTTACGCATATCCTGACCTCCCCATACCCTCTATCTCGTTCAGGCGGGGCTGGTGTCGCCAGCCTCGTCATCCAGCGGGTCCAGCCAGCCGGCGGCAATCACCATGGCGACCAGGTGGGGCAGGCTCCGCGCATTAAGACGCTTCATGACCCGAGACCGGTAAAGGTCGACGGTCTTGACGCTGACCTCCAACTGCTCCGCGATTTCTCGGTTACTGAATCCTTTTGCCAGCGGTAGCAGGACATCCCGTTCCCGCGGTGTCAGTTGTCCCAGCAATGACAGTATCTTCGCCTTGTAGTGTTGGCGTCGCTGTGTCCGCGCATGCCGGGCCAGGGCACTCTGTACGCTATCAAGCAATAACTGCTCGTTGATGGGTTTTTCCAGAAAGTCGGCAGCCCCGGCTTTGAAGGCGCGGACCGCCAGTGAGACGTCGGCATGGCCACTGATCAGGATCACCGGCAGGTCAACCTGCTGTTGCCGAAGCCGCTCCAGGACCTGTAACCCTCCCAACCCGGGCATCCGGATATCCAGCAGTACGCAGGCGTTCAGTCCGGGGTCGCACTCATCGAGAAACTGTTGCCCGTTGGTGAACGGAATGGCCGTGAGGCCGACGGAGTCCAGCAGCCAAACGAGGGATTCAAGCATGCCCTGATCGTCGTCGACCACGTAGACCCGCTGCTTCGGCGAGCTGGCCGGCTGATCGGACCGGGGCGTTTCCGACGTGCCCGGTGTGGTGGAAGGTGTCGGCATGGCCACTTTCGAATTCATGAGCGATTCCTGCTGATACGGCTGTCGGTTAATGGTGAAGGCGATGAGCGGTCGGCGGCGGTGCGTTCGTCGTTCCCATAGTCCAGTGCCGGCAGGCGGCACCGGAACATCAGGCCGCCTTCGGCCGGGATGGCTTCCAGGTGTCCGCCAAAGCCTTCCGCCAGCGTTCGGCTGATGGACAGGCCGAGCCCCAGGCCTTCAGATTTGCTGGTGTAAAAGGGCGTGAAGAGCTGTTCGGGGCTGTCGCCGACGAAGCCAGGGCCCTGATCGGTGATCCTGACTTCCACCCACCCCTGCTCATTCCTCAGGCTGTCGATAAAGACATCGGACGTTTTGTCGTGACACTCGTGATTGGCTTCGATGGCGTTGCGCAGCAGGTTGATCAGGACCTGCTCCAGCAAGACCGGGTCCACATAGATGTCAGGCAAATCCCCGGCGAGTCGGGGACGAATCTGAACCTGCTTTTCCGCCGCGTCCCACTGGCAGAGCCTGACGGCATGCTCGATGACCTGGTTGACGTCGAGGCGTTGGAGCCGCTGTTGCCCTTTGCGCAGGAAGGCCCGCAGGCGCTTGATCACTTCCGATGCATGATTGGCATGCAGGGTGATCCGGTTCAAGCCCTCGGCGATCTTGTCGACGTCCGGCCCCTTCTCTGGAAGGCGGCTGAGGTATCTCAGGCTGGCGCCCGCGTAGTTAACCACAGCGGCCAGCGGCTGATTCATTTCATGGGCGATGCCGGAGGCCAGCTCACCCAGCGTGGTCAGGCGGCTGGCGTGGGCCAGCTCTTCCTGGTGATGGCGCATCTGGCTTTCCCGCAGCTCCCGTTCTGTCATGTCGCGCGCCACCACGGAAAAATAGCGCCCTCCTTCAGCAGTGGTATGGGCCAGTAACACCAACGACACCGGTAGCTGGGGGCGCCGGTCCGGGTTCCACACCATCTCCGCTTTCCAGACGCCGTTTGCCCGGGCGGCGTCCAGACCATCCAGCAAGGTTTGCCGACATGCCTCGGTAAACAGGCTCTCCAGGGTCGGGAGTGGTGCGTCCTGACCTACAGTCTGATCCTGCTGTTCCGGTGTGCCCATCAGTGCATCGCGGGCAGCCCGGTTGAAATAGGTGAGCCGGCCCTCCGCGTCCAGGAACAGGACCAGGTCGGTCGTGGCTTCGATAACGTCGGCCAGGCGGTGGCGAATCTCTTCTGCCCGGATGCGTGCGCTGACATCGCGCGACACGCTGACGACCTCGTCGACCTCGCCTGAGTAGGCATCGCGAATGGCGTGGCAGGCGGTTTCGAACCACACATAATGACCGTGCCGGTGGCGGATGCGATAGGTCATGGTGTAGCGCCCTGCCAGTTCCAGTTCTTCGCGAGCGCGGTACAACTGGTTCAGGTCGTCCTCATGTAGAAGCTGTTTGATCCGGATGCCGCGCAGTTCCTCCGGCCAGTAGCCCAGGAGGGTCCAGGCCGCCGGTGAGGCGTCCAGGAAGGTACCGTCCTGCGCGTGATGTGAAATCAGGTCCGTCGTGTTTTCGGTGATCAGCCGGTAAAGGCGGCTGGCCTCGGCGGCTTTGCGAACGGCTTTCCGCTCCTGGGTGGCGTCCCTGCCACGGGCCAACACCTGGCCCGATTCGAGGTCGGGGACGAAGGTCCAGAGGAGGATGCGACCGCCCACCTCATGTTCGACCTCTTCGATGGCCCGTCGCTGACGCAGGCTGGCTGATACCAGTGCGGCGAGATTGTAGGGAAGCCAGTGCCAGACGGCCGTGCCATCGATGTCCTGAAGGGCGCGCAAGGCGCCGTTATGACGCACGAGGCGGGCCTCGGCATCCAGTATGGCAGCGGGTTGCGGGTCGTTTTCGAGTAGCACGATAGCCCCTGTCGATGGCAAGAAACGGTGGCGTTGACCGGCGACGAAACAGGCCTTCCATAAGGCTGCGGCTGCATTATGCCGTTTGTCGTCACGTCCTTTCTCGTTGCGGTTCCAGTTTAGCGATCCTTTCTGTTTTAGTATAGTAAAAATACTATATTAATATAGTTATAGTTGTAATTTCCGTGTTTTTTTTCTATAAATAGGCACCGGTGTGTTATGTGCGCCTGATGGTGGGACGTTCGTGTTGAGCCCGTCGCAGGCGTGATGCGTATGAAGTACAGCGTCACTGACGTCAACGACACGACAATAACAGCGAGCGGAATCAGCCATGTCATCGATCTACGATCAGCATCTCGGACAAAACGCCACCAACTATGTGCCTCTGTCGCCGCTGGGGTTCATTGAGCGCACGGCCAGTGTCTATCCGAACCGTGTGGCGATGATTCATGGATCCCAGCGTTATTCCTGGGCCGAAACCTATCGCCGCTGCAAACGTCTGGCGTCGGCGTTGCAGGGGCGGGGTGTCGGCAAGGGGGATACCGTTGCGGTGATGCTGCCGAATATTCCGGCGATGCTCGAAGCCCACTTTGGCGTACCGATGACTGGCGCTGTGCTGAATACGCTCAATATTCGCCTGGATGCGGAAACCCTGGCGTTCATGTTGCAGCATGGCGAGGCCAAGGTGGTGATCGTCGATCGCGAGTTTACGCCGGTGATCCGGCAGGCGTTGCGGGCCATGGACCGCAAGCCGCTGGTGATAGACGTCAACGATCCCGAACTGGGCTCGGCGGACGCGATCAGCCCGCTCGATTATGAAGCCTTCCTGGCGGAAGGCGATCCTGATTTCGTCTGGCAGGGACCGGCCGACGAATGGGATGCCATTTCACTGAACTACACCTCCGGCACGACGGGCAATCCCAAGGGCGTGGTGTATCACCACCGCGGCGCCTACCTGAATGCCCTTGGCAACCAGATGGTCTGGTCCATGGGCATGCATCCGGTCTATCTGTGGACGCTACCGATGTTCCACTGCAATGGCTGGTGCTATCCCTGGACGATCACCGCCTGTGCGGGAACCCATGTGTTCCTGCGCAAGGTCGATCCCCAGCGGGTCCTCACGCTGATCCGGGAGCATCAGGTGACGCATATGTGTGGCGCACCTATCGTGCTGAATGCCCTGATCAATATGCCGGAGTCGGCCAAGGCGGCCATCGATCACCCGGTCAATGCCATGACGGCCGGCGCGGCGCCGCCTGCCAAGGTGATCGGTGCTATCGAGGAGATGGGTATCAAGATTACCCATGTGTATGGGCTGACCGAAGTGTACGGGCCGGTGACGGTCTGTGCCTGGCACGACGAATGGGACGAGCTGCCCCTTGAGCAGCGGGCCCGTATCAAGTCCCGTCAGGGGGTGCGTTATCCGACGCTGGAGGGGGTGCGTGTCGCTGACCCGTCAACCCAAAAGGATGTGCCCCGCGACGGTGAAACCCTGGGTGAGATCTTCATGCGCGGCAACACCATCATGAAGGGCTATCTGAAGAATCCCACTGCGACGGACGAGGCCTTTGCCGGCGGCTGGTTCCATACCGGTGACCTGGCAGTGTGGCATGAAGACGGCTATGTGGAGATCAAGGACCGTCTCAAGGACATCATCATTTCGGGCGGCGAGAACATCTCCACCATCGAACTGGAGGACATCCTCTATCGCCACCCGGCCGTGCTGGAAGCGGCGGTGGTCGCCAAACCCGACGAGAAGTGGGGCGAAACGCCCTGCGCCTTCATCACCCTGAAAACCGGTCACGAAGACGTGACGGAGAAGGATATCATCGCCTACTGCCGCGAGCACCTGGCCCACTTCAAGATTCCCAAGAGCGTGGTATTCGTGCCGCTGCCGAAAACCTCCACCGGCAAGATCCAGAAGTATGTCCTGAGAGACTGGGCCAAAGACCCGTCCCAAATCCAACACGACGGCTGATCCCGGTTACAATCGGTCTGCGCGCCGGCGAGGAGAGCAGGCCTCCGGCGCGGGGTGGCGTTTCCACGCCTGAAGCCGCGAATCGCCCGCGTTTTGCGGAGCGGTCGCGAGGTCAGTCTCATGGCATTTCAACGAGGACAGGATGATTAACGAAAGCAAGGCAGGAACGGACGTGACGATCGGTATCGTCGGTGCGGGACAAATGGGCGGCGGCATTGCCCAGGTTGCCGCTATCACCGGCTTTTCCGTGCGGTTGGCGGATATCTCTCTGGAGGCCGCCGAGAAAGGCGTGGCGACGGTCGTTAAACGGCTGGCATCCCAGGTGGCACGGGGCAAGCTGCCACAGGAAGAGGCTGACGCCATCGCCGGCCGCATTCAGGCGGTCGGTCAGCTCGATGCGCTCGCCGATTGCCAACTGGTGATCGAGGCGGCCAGCGAACGGCTCGACCTCAAACTGGACCTGTTCCGTAAGCTCGACGAACTCTGCGGCGCGGACACCATCCTCGCGTCCAACACCAGTTCGATCAGTATCACGACCATCGCGGCCGCGACCCGGCGTCCCGGGAAAGTTATCGGCATGCATTTCTTCAACCCGGTACCGGCGATGAAGCTGGTCGAGGTGATCGGCGGCCTGGCTACGGATGATGCCACCTTCGAACAGGTGATCGGTCTGGCCCGGCAGATGGGTAAGACGCCGGTCAAATGTCAGGACAAGGCAGGGTTCGTCGTCAACCGTATCCTGGTGCCGATGCTGAACGAAGCCTGCTTCGTTCTCGAAGAAGGCATTGCCAGCGCCAGCGATATCGATACGGCCATGACACTTGGCTGCGCCCATCCAATGGGGCCGCTGACCCTGGCGGACTTTATCGGTCTGGACACCTGCCTCGCGGTGATGGAAGTACTGCACCGTGATTTGGGGGAGGACAAATACCGTCCGGCGCCGCTGCTGCGGAAATATGTGGCGGCCGGCTGGCTGGGCAAGAAGTCCGGCAAAGGCTTCTTCGACTACAGCGAAGCCTGAGACCTGAATCAACGCACCCCGCCACGGTTTGCGGGGGTGTCATCGACTTCCGGCCAGCGTACCTGGCAGCCCTTGGCAACGGTGCCGTCAGAAGGGGCGATGGTCATGTCATCGGGCATGGCCATTCAACGGCGGCACTGAATCCAGGATGCGATGGAGCCGGGACTTTCGTGCCCTGATCGACAGGGCTTTTTTTCCGGTCTCGATTTCATAACCCGACACGAATAGCCGGGCGCAGGCTTTCCTGCGCCCGGCCCCCTGTGCCCGTGTCCCAAGGAGAAAACACTATCATGAGCGGATATCGCCACCCTTTGAATGACACCCTGTTCGTCCTGGATGCCCTGGTTGGTTTCGACCGGCTGGCCGCCGATCTTGGGCTTGACGGCGTCAATCTCGAACTGGCCGAGGCCATTCTCACCGAAGCCGGCAAACTGGGCTCGGAGGTGCTGGCGCCGCTCAATCCGGTAGGCGACCGACAAGGCGCTACCCTAACCGCCGAAGGCGTGCAGGAAACGCCGGGATTTGCCGAGGCCTACCGGCAATACGCCGAGAACGGGTGGCCAGCGCTGGTCGCGGCGGAAGAACTCGGTGGGCAGGGGTTGCCGGCGGTGCTGGGAACGGCGGTCAACGAGATCTGGCACAGCGCCAACATGGCCTTTGCGCTCTGTCCCATGCTCTGCCAGGGGGCGGTTGAAGCGCTGACCGTCCACGGCAGCGAATCGCTGAAAGAGCAGTACCTGCCGAAACTGGTCAGCGGTGAATGGACCGGCACCATGAACCTGACCGAACCCAATGCCGGTTCGGATCTGGCGGCGGTCAGCGCCCGCGCCGTCCCCCATGAGGATCACTACCGGATTACCGGGCAGAAGATTTTTATTACCTGGGGCGACCATCAGATGACGTCCAACATCATCCATCTGGTGCTGGCCCGTTTACCGGATGCTCCCAAGGGTGTGAAGGGGATCTCTCTGTTCATCGTGCCCAAATACCGGCTGGATGCGAATGGCGAGCCGGGTGAGCTGAACGATGTCTGCTGTGTCTCCCTGGAGCATAAACTCGGCATTCATGGCAGTCCTACCTGCGTACTGAGTTTCGGCGACAACGGCGGCGCCACCGGCTACCTGGTCGGCGAGCCCCACAAGGGCCTGATGTACATGTTCACCATGATGAACAACGCCCGGCAGGCCGTCGGGCTGCAGGGGTTGTCCATCGCCGAGCGCGCCTATCAGCAGGCGCGCCAGTATGCCCGGGAGCGCCTGCAGGGAACCCGTGCCGACGGCACGCGCATACCGATCATCGAACACCCTGACGTGCGGCGCATGCTGATGATCATGAAGGCGGGTACCGAAGCGATGCGGGCATTGGCGCTGGTCGCCATGGCCGAAGACGACAGGACCAAGGTGCCGGATGGACAGGAGTCCGCCCATCACGGTCGCCTGGAACTGTTCACCCCCATTGTCAAAGGCTGGATGACCGAGATGGCACAGGAACTCACCAGCCTGAATGTCCAGGTGCACGGTGGGATGGGCTTTATCGAGGAAACCGGTGCCGCCCAGCATTTCCGCGACGCCCGTATCCTGCCGATCTACGAAGGCACCAGCGGCATTCAGGCGCTGGACCTGATCGGACGCAAAACCCTGTCGAATGGGGGCGCCCACCTCGGGGCGCTGTTCGAGGAGATGGCGGAGACCCTGGCAGAGTTCGACGGTCAGGAAGATGCAGACCTTGTGGCCATTGCTGAAGGACTCGGCGAGGCGCTGGCCCAGGCGAAGTCGGCCGCCGACGAGGTTTTGGCCAGCGCTGTCGACCCGGCTCTCGCCGGTTCCGTCAGCTTCAATTTCATGATGCTGATGGGTTATCTGTGCGGGGGCTGGTTAATGGCAAAGAGTGCCTTGTGCGCCGATCGCCAACGGCGGTCGGGCGAGGGCGATGCGGCCTACCTCCAGTCCAAATGTGTCACTGCGCGATTCTATGCCGAACACCTGTTGCCAAGGGTCGTTGCACATCGACGGACGATGCAGGCGGGTAGCGGGAGCGTTATGGCGCTGAGCGTCGAACAGTTTTGACAGAGCAGGTTACCCTGACGGCATGTCCGGTTGGTTTGGACGTGCCGTGTTTTCTCCCATGCGCCGACGGGCGCGATTGGAGGCGCTTTCGCGGAGGGCCCACCTCAGGGTGGGCGCGATGCCCTGCATACCGAGCCGGGCCAGCTGGCGCTGAGAGGCGGTAAGCCTTAGGTCGCCAATTTCACTGGCCCAGTCGGGCAGCAGATCGATGCCGGCGCGGGTCATCAGCCGGCCGAGCGGCTTCGTCAGTCGGCTGGGTGAAGGGGCATTGAGGAGGAGCGACAGCACTTCCGCCGTACGCCGGTCATAGGTGAGCTGTGGCCGCATCCGCTGCAGGTACGCCTCCACGGCGTGACGGGAGCGGGGCACCTCCGTGGCGCCCAGCGCTTCGGCGACGATGGCGATTTCATCGTAATAGCGGTCCTGATCGTCCTCGCTCAGGTCCGGGTTGCAGTAGCGCAGGTGAGCCGCCAGAAAACTGCGGACTTCCGCCACGTGGACCCAGGTCAGCAGGGCCGGGTCGCTCGCTGCGTAGGGGCGACCGTCCGGTGCGACGCCGCTGACCTGACTGTGGATGTGCCGTACCTTGTCGATCAGGCGGCGGGCGTCCGCCGTGGGCGCGAAGGTGGTGCCGGCGATGAATCGGCTGGTCCGGCGCAGGCGTCCGATCATATCCTCACGGAAATTCGAGTGATCCCAAACTCCTGCCAGCGCGAGCGGATGCAGCATCTGCAGCATCAATGCGCCGATACCGCCGCACAGCATGGATGGGAAGTCGCCGTGCACCTTCCAACACACGCTGTCCGGGCCGAACAGGCCGGGGTCACCGACCGGATGGTCGTAATCGATACCGCCCAGTGACATACCGGTCAGGCCGAAGATCTGCTTTTCAATGCGTTTTCGGAAGAAGTTCAATGTGTACCCGTTTCCAGAGAATGACGCTGCTGAAAGTCATTCTATGCGATGGGATAGATTGCCCGACAGGTTTTCCGGAGGCTATAACGTCTTGAATATGCCCCTGAGGCGCCACAACGCATTTTGTGGCGTTGCCTTGTTTTGGCGCTGAGAACGATGTGTCCGGAAAGGCATCACTGGGGAGCGTGGTTTACCTGGGCCGCCTGTCGGGAAGGTTGCCGTCAGGGTTGAGGTGTGGATCACTGCTCCTTGGCTTCCCGTTGCGAGTGTGCACTAAGGAAAATTACTTGCGCGCTTACGTTCAATCTGGAACATGGTGACGTTCTGCAACTGGACGTAGAATCTGACTCAAACAATAACAAGGAGTCCCATCATGGGCGGCATCAGCATCTGGCAACTTCTGATTATCCTGGCCATCGTGGTCATGCTCTTCGGTACACGTAAACTGCGCAACATCGGCAGCGACCTCGGTGGCGCCGTAAAGGGCTTCAAGGAAGCCATGGGGACCGAAGGAAAAGAAGCAGCCTACCAACCCAATCGTCTGGACTCGGACGATGCCAGCTTTACCGATATTGACCGACCCCATGCCTCCAGCGAGACGCAAGGAAAACAGCGCTGATACCTGCCCGTCAGGTGACGGGGCTCGTTTGTCCCGCAGCTAGGCGCCGTTGTTTCGGGTTTCGCTGTCGAGAACGGTCGGCGGACTGTGTTTGATATCGGCTTTTCTGCGTTACTGGCATGTGCGCTCATAGCCCTGCTTGTGCTGGGACCGATTGCCGTATCCGACGCGTTGCAGGTGTTTTGGATTCGCCCGCCCGCTTCCGCCTTTTCCGGCATCCCTGTGTGACCAGGAGAGTTCGGTATTGTTCGAAACTGTTGCATACTAGGTTCGCATCTTCGTAGTCTCAGAGGAAAGACATGTCGCAGCCGCGTCGCCACAGCCTGATTCTGCAGCAAATCCAGCAGAATGGCTTCGTTACTATCGATGAGTTGGTAGAGTTTTTCGGTGTTACGCCGCAAACCATTCGTCGTGACCTCAACCAGCTGGCCGACGAGGGGCGTATCAAACGTCATCATGGCGGTGCCAGCACCGAGTCGAGCACCGTCAATCTGGCGTATCAGGATCGCAAGATCTGGAACCTCGAAGCCAAAAACCGCATCGCCGCTGCACTGGTCAAGATGATTCCGGATGGCGCTTCGATGTTCATCAACATTGGTACCACGACGGAAACGATCGCCCGGTCGCTGTTGGCGCATCACAACCTGAATGTCGTCACCAACAACATTCATGTCGCCTCCATTCTCAATGCCAAGGAAGACTTTCGGGTCATTATTGCAGGGGGAGAGGTGCGGCAGCGTGACGGCGGCATCGTGGGTGAGGCAACACGGGACTTTATCAACCAGTTCCAGATGGATTTCGGCATTATCGGCATCAGCGGCATCCATTCCGACGGCTCGCTGCTGGATTTCGACTACCGTGAAGTCCGGGTTGCCCAGGCGGTGATTGCCAATTCCAAGCAGGTTATTCTGGCGGCAGACCACTCCAAGTTCGGTCGCAGTGCCATGGTGCGTCTCGGCAACATCAGCCAGGCGGATCACCTCTTCACTGACCAGGAACCGCCTCCCGAAATCATGGACATATTGCGCGAGCACCAGGTTAAGCTGCACATTGTCTAGTGATGGAAAACTGCAAGCGCTATTTCGGTTGTGGTGACTGGGGGTATCTTTCCAGAATAGGGTAAAGCCGATCTCTGTTGTCTTCCTTGCCTCTGTGATGGAGAGCCATGTCCAGCCCGGTCGGCAGTGACGGCAGCGCCTGTCAGTGTCTGCGGAGTTCAGTAGCAGACCAGATTACGGGACAGCTGCTTGCCCTGGTACAAGGCAGCGTCGGTCCTTCTTTGAAGACGTTCTCCCGAGTGGTCACTGGGTTCTACCTCGCCTACGCCTGCGGTGATGGTGACTTGCAGCACCTGACCATCCAGATTGAAAGCGTGATCCGCAATAGCCAGGCGTAAGCGTTCGGCTGTCATCGTTGCTTCGGCTTTCTCGGTAGCCGGCAGGATAATGGCAAACTCTTCCCCTCCGATACGAAAAACACTGTCGGAGACGCGCAGCTGTTCCTTGATCAGCGCGCTGGACTCTCTGAGTATCAGGTCTCCAGCGGCATGACCGTATCGGTCATTCAGGGATTTGAAGAAATCAAAATCGTAGATGATCAGCGAAAAGGGCGTACCCGTGCGCTGGTACTCCGCAAACCTCTGTCCTAACTCCTGGTCGAAACGCTTACGGTTGAAGAATGTCGTCAATTCATCGGTTACCGACTCATGCCGTAACCGCTGTTCCAGCAGCTTTTGATCAGTAATATCGCGAATCACGCCCAAGGCGATCTTTTGATCCGGCTCGCGATCAGAAAACTCCACAACTTCTTCAACCCAGATGGATTCGCCGGCAGCACCTCTGATACGAAATTCCGCCCGGTGCCTCTTCACCTGTCTCAGAACATCAAAATCTGCGATCACGCGATCGCGGTCTTCGGGATGACACCGGTCACGTATAAAATCGAAGCTGGGTTTGACGTCATCGGGCAACTGCAACAGTGTTCTCATCGCATCTGACCAGAGCAGGACACCCTCGTTCAGGCGCGCTTCCCACCATCCCATGCGGCCCAGATTGAGTGCCTGTTGGAGTCGGGCGTTCGCCCGCAACAAATCGCGCTTGAGGAACTCTACCGCAACGCGGTCGGAGTTATCCCGCACAACTGCCATGACCATGGATCTGCCGTCGAGCTCCATCCCGTTGAGTATGATGTCAACCGGAAAGACACTGCCATCGGCGCGTCTCCCGAAAAAATACAGACCGCTACCCATTGGCCTGACCTTCGGGCCTGCAAAGTAGCCTTCCACATGCTGAGCATGATCGAAACGCAGTGCTTCGGGGATCAAACGGTCCAGATGGGCATCCCGCAGTTGATCGGCATCGTAGCCAAACAGCTTACACAGGGGCGTGTTTACCAGGATGATGCGCTGCTCCGCATCTACCACAAGCGCGGCGTCCGGTAGGGCTTCCATCACCCCGTGCACGCCTTCTTTTTCAATCAACACTTGGTTCCCCCGCCGAGCCCGGTAGATTTTTCAATACAAACCCTAACCATCGACGGCCCGCTCCCGTCAAAAAGCTGAGCGTGACAGCGATCTCAACTCATCGCTACACAACTACGCCTTTGTCGCTCTCAAGGTTGTAGTACAATGTGTCGCTTATGTAAACCATTGTGTCGTTTATGTAAACCATTTGCCCGTCATGTCCGACAAAACCCTTCAGCCGTGGCTTGTACTGAAGTGGTTGCCTTTGTCTCAACGCCTAACTGGCATCAACGCTGTCCTGTGGGTACGGCGTTGATGAAAGCCCTCAGTCCCCCGAGTAGATGACTCGCCCTCCGGTCGGCACCAGCTTGCTGAGCTGATGCATCATCGCTATGCCGACCGGCTGGCGATGGTTTCCTGCACCGCCTCAACCTCCAGACACCTTGCCTGGCGCGGGGTGCGTTCGGGCTGGCCGATGGTACTAATGTACACTATGTCTTCTTATTACCCTTGGTACACTATGTCCTCTTGTTACCCTTGGTGCGTTTGGCTGTCCACTGATGTCTACTGTTGCCGCCTCAAGTCAGCCCGCGAACTCCCAGGGCTCAATATGCCTGCTGTCCAATCCGATCCGGACCGCTCCGGATGCCGTTCTTATCCTCGACCGGGACTCCTGCCGGATCCGTTACTGCAACCCGGACGCGAAAGGTCTGCTGGGACGGGAGGGCACGTCCCTGATCGGTTCACATCCTGTAGACATCCTTCAGGACCTGACGGCAGAGGACTTCACTGCGCTGGTCAAACCCCTGTTGGCGGGAGAGCGGGATTCGTTGGAGGCGCAGGCACGGATAGCCGGCCCCGAGGGTAGACCGATTCACGTCCGGCTGCTGTTCCAGGTTGCCGATTGCGGCGACAGCCGTTGTCTGATACTCGTGCTCACCGACCTCTCAGCGCAGCGAGATGCTGAACGTCGGTTGCAGGTGGCCGCCAGTGTCTTCAACAGCAGTTATGAAGCGATCATGATCACTGACGGGTGCAACCGGATTATTGAGGTGAATCCGGCATTCACACGTATCACCGGTTATGAAAAACATGAAATTATCGGTTGTGACCCGCGGTTGCTCAGTTCCGGCAGGCACTCCGAGAAGTTCTACCGGCAGCTCTGGCGGGCTGTGCTGGAACATGGCCACTGGCATGGTGAGATCTGGAACAGGCGCAAGAACGGTGATGTCTATCCCGAGTTGCTGTCGATTGCCCGGCTCGGCAACGAGGATGCCGATCTGACCCGCCATGTTGCTATTTTTGCCGACATTTCCCGGCTCAAGAATCATGAACAGGAGCTGGACCGGGCCGCCCACTATGACGCCCTCACCGGGCTGCCGAACCGGCGGCTGCTGACCAGCCGCATGGACCATGCCATTGCCCGGGCGGACCGGCGGGGCGACTCCCTGGCGGTCTGTCACCTGGACCTGGACAGTTTCAAGTCGGTAAACGATCGCTTCGGACATGCCGCCGGCGACCGTCTGCTCAAGATTGTGGCCGATCGCCTGGCCGCCAGTGTACGACACGAGGATACCGTTGCCCGGGTGGGCGGCGACGAGTTCGTTCTGCTGCTGGCGAACGGCGGGGACAGCGGAGTCTACGAACGGATTATCACCCACATCGGCGAACCGGTGACGCTGGATCAGCACCCAGTCAGCCTTTCGGCCAGTCTCGGCATCACGCTTTACCCCGGGGATCAGGCCGAAGGAGACCCGCTGCTGCGCCATGCCCAGATGGCCATGTACGAAGCCAAGGAAGCCGGCCGGAACCACTACCACTTCTTCAACCCGGTGCAGGATGCCAAACGGCGGATTCGTCGCAATCATCTCGCTGCACTGGAACAGGCCATCGACCAAAATCAGCTGACGCTGCATTTTCAGCCCCAGGTGGATCTGCGCCGGGGACGGGTGGTGGCCTTTGAGGCGCTGGTCCGCTGGAACAAGCCCGGAAAAGGGCTGATACCGCCCGGTGAATTCCTGCCCTATCTGGAGGGAAGCCATCTGGAAACCCGGTTGGGAGACTGGGTCCTTGAGCAGGCTATAACGTCCGCTTCCCACTGGTGGAAACAGGGGCTGGGGATTGGCATCGGTATCAATGTCAGTGCGCTGCAGTTGCTGGACACAGGCTTCATTTCCAAACTGGAACAGTCGCTGGCCCGACACCCCGGTATGGACCCGGCCCTGGTGCACCTGGAGATTCTGGAATCCACCGCCCTCAACGATCTCGAGCGCGCCAGCAGGGTGCTGGAGCAGGCCAGCGACATGGGGCTGAAGATCGCGCTGGACGACTTCGGCACCGGCTATTCATCGCTGTCCTATTTCCGGTCACTGCCTGTTCACCAGCTCAAAATCGATCAGAGTTTCGTGCGCGATATGCTGACCGATGAAGACGGCCACGCGATCGTCGAGAGCGTGATATTCATGGCCCAGCGTTTTCGGCGTACCGTCGTCGCAGAAGGTGTGGAAGCCCTCGCCCACGCGGATCGGCTGCTGGAGCTGGGATGCGACCTCGCCCAGGGTTATGGCATCGCGAGGCCTATGCCTCTGTCGCAGACGCTGCCCTGGTGCCGTCAATGGCAGGGCGGACGCGACGCCGGCCTCCGCGGCGACGTCGGTACCCACTAAAAAACGGGAAGGATTTTTATGCCCTTTCGGGGGCTGCCTGGCCGTCGCACTGCAACTCGAAGACCGGGTCAGCGCAGTTAAAGCCACAGGGAATGTCAGGAACCCTCTTTCTCGAAGAACTTATTAACCTGCTTCTCGGCTTCTTCGCGGGTGATCGCGTAGCGCTCCTGAATGAGGCCTTGGAGTTTTTCCGCACGGCCTTCTGATTTTAAAATCTCGTCTTCCGTGAGTTTCCCCCAGGCGAGCTTGGCTTTGCCGATTTGCTGTTTCCACTTACCTTTCATTTCGTCGACGGTTGTCATGACGTTTTGGCCTCCTGGCTCATTATCGTGTCACTGTTTCTCAGGGTGGCGGACGGGCTCGTTTGGGCCGCTTATCTGGCATCGTTGGATGCGTTTGAAGATGAGGTTCAAGAAGCTCCATGCAAAATTCAGCATATCCGCACCCATAATAATGAACACTGGGAATCACGCTGTCCGTACGCTACCACACAGAGTCAATTCGTGTGGATCCTGCGCTGCATTTTGTCGGGAGGCTATAAGATAGAATCCACGCCCGCGAAAGGGGTCGTGCACAAACATTTCAGGGACTCACGAATGAAAAAGTAGAGCGGGGTAGAACAGGATTTTCTTATAAGGGCGCCGTCACTCATGGCCGCTTCTGGCCGTGCTTTCCCCCGCCGGGGATTGTGAAGGCGGGGCGTGACAGCAGTGCTTATTTTATCTGCATATCATTTTTGACGGATTGAACACCGGGGACTTTACCCGCAACCTCAACGGCTTTTTTAGCCGCAGCTTCCGAGTCGACGAATCCACTGAGTTGAACCGTTCCCTTATAGGTTTTGACGTTGATCTGGAACACCTTGAGAGCGGGATCGTTGAAAATGGCTGTCTTCACTTTGGCCGTAATTACGCTGTCATCAATGTAGCCGCCCGTGCTTTCATGGGTCGCTGTAGAGGCGCAGGCCCCGGCTGTCGCTAGTGTCAGGCCCAGCAGCAGTGCTGCAGCGTAGGCTTTAATGATTTTCATCTTCTCAATTCCTGGTGGCGCAATGGGGCCGCTAAACCCCTTTTAAGGCGACGTAGTGAAAGTGCTACGCCGCCCGACCTTGTTGATCCCTGAACCGGATGTTGTTCGATCTCAGGAATGTGGCGTTCGGGTGATCAGGTGGTACACCACGAGCAATACTGCGGCCCCAACCACCGCCACGAGCAGGCTGTATAGGTTGAACCCACCAACACCGGCCATACCAAAGAAGTTGAACAGCCAGCCGCCAACCACAGCGCCAATGACACCGATGATAATGTCCCCTATCACACCTTGTCCCGTGCCGCCCACAATCCAGCTGGCAATGAATCCGGCAATAAGCCCGAGAATGATCCATGCAAGTAATGACATAGTCGCCTCCCATTTCCCGATTCGGTGGTTATTACGTTCCTTGTTTTGCCCGAACGGGATCCGATCCCGTTACCGCCTAGGCATTCTTGTACGAATCTATTCGTTTCTGAACGAAGCGTCGGTGCGGTGCCGAACTTAGTCTGAAGCATCCTTCATGGTTAATTGCTGAATAGGGAACGCCGTCTGCTTGTGCGGCAGAGGTCCCTGTCGTTCCGGGCGGCGAGCCAGCCCTCAACCTTTTCGTAAACAGCCGGCTGGCTCAGCAATCCAAAGTGGCTGGTGCCGTAGGCTATCCACTGCTGAGGCAGGGGAATCGGCAGTTGTAATTCCGCTATTTTATGTCTGCCCAATGCACTGTTGACGGGAACCAGGCCATCTCCCAGTAATCTCTCACCGATGTTGCCCGGTTCTTTTGCCGTCGTCGCAGCGACCGCGTAGCATCGAACGCCCTGTGGCAACGGAACCGTCCGCCGCCGGTCTGCCATACGCTGGAAACGATCCTGTCCCTGCCAGTCTTCGTCCAACAGGTATCCGTAACGCAGGTCGGTAATGCCGGCGCTGCGGATCTTGCCAAGACGTGCGAAGGGGGCTGTGTAGGGCGTCGCGCCAAGTGTCATATCGACCCAGTTGCCCCCGCGCTCAAGCGGCGAGCCGTGGTGGGGTGTGCCGAGGAAAACGATGGTCTTTAGAGGCTTCAGCCAATGGCCGTCTGCCTGCGCACCGTAATAACAGGCGCTGCGCGTAATCAACCCACCCATGCTGTGAGCGATGATCACCAATTCTGTTATCGGGAGCGGCCACTCTTGGGTCAGCGTTTCCAGTAGCGACGCAAATTCGCGGCCGTTTGTCGAAATGTGACGACCACTGTTGTAGTGGAGGAAAACGGGGGTATAACCCAGGGCCTGAGCCAGGCGAACGTAGCGTACGACACCTTCAACGCCTGGTGTTTCTGATGTTTCGCGACCCCATTGCAGGTCGTTCATGCAAAGGCCGTGCGCTAACACCATCACCTTGTTAGAGGCTTGTGGAAACGCCTCAGAAAGTAATGTTCTTTGCAATGCCAAAGGTCGGCCTTGCTGACGCAGCGTCATGGGAATGGCCAGAGGACTGCCCGACTCTTCAAGGTAATCCCCGAGAACACCGTTCAAGGCGGCAACAACGGCCTCTCGAGCAAATGATGAACCGTCGGGATCAACCAATGGAACGAGTTGCTCTATCAGGGTGTCCAGGATATCACCCACCACCTTGGTGACTTGCCAGATACTCCGGTAGATCAACTTTATGCCACCAGCTATGGATAGCGTGGATGTCTCCGGCGGCGGCTGCAGACGCAAGACCGTGTAGTGCACCGTTTCCACCAGTCCGGTCAAACCGGTAATAGCGTCTATGACCAGTCGGTTAAGTCCCTGTATATCCGAAGGATGTATGTGGGTTGTCTTGATGCGCTTCGGTAAAGGCTTCACGCCATTCCTCCTGGCACTTCTACGAAGTTGCCGTAAGCCCTATGAAATGAGCTGATGTGCCGGATCGACGGCTTCTGAATACGGATCATGGCATCCCGTCCGCTCCGGTAAGGGGGATCGGAGTAAGCTTGGACGAATAGTTGGCATTGGACGGTTCGGTAGCGTACAGAGCGTGCACGCCTGCGCAGATTATTGATCTGAGTCAGAGGGTGGCTGGTGTTCGCGGATTAGGATCGAACGCGGGCGCTCGCTATTTCTGGTGTGCATAGGGTGCCGTGCAAGGAGGCTAACGATGCCGAAGATCGTCTGTCCACAGCAGAACCATTTATTTGCGGCTTTACCTATCGCTATCCAGGAGCGACTTGCCCCGCATCTGCAGCAGGTCTCTCTGGCATTGGGAGATGTGATCTATGAGCCAGGTGCGGCTTTGCAGCATGTCTATTTCCCAGCGGACGCCATTGTTTCGCTGCTCTATGTCATGTTGGATGGTGCTTCTGCCGAAATCGCCGTTGTTGGTAATGATGGGGTGATCGGTATCGCGCTATTTATGGGGGGGGACAGCGCCCCGCATCGGGCCGTGGTTCAAAGTGCGGGATTTGCCTATCGGTTGCCGGCGAAAGCGTTTAAGTCAGAGTTCAGTCGTCATGAAGAACTCATGGAATTGATGCTCCGTTATACGCAGTCATTGATCGCGCAAATGGCGCAGACCGCGGTATGCAACCGACACCATTCGATCGACCAACAGTTATGTCGCTGGCTATTGTTGTCATTGGACCGTTTGCCGGATAACCAGTTAACGATGACGCAGGAGCTCATCGCCAATATGCTGGGGGTTCGTCGGGAAGGCGTGACAGAAGCCGCCGGCAAATTACAGAAACTTGGCGTCATCTCCTATCACCGTGGCCACATCACCGTCCTGGACCGGCCAAGACTGGAGCAGTTGTGCTGCGAGTGCTATGCCGTGGTAAAGAAGGAGACCGATCGGCTGTTTACCCATCAGTGAAATAAGTCCGCCTCCTGACTTCAAGGTATTGGGTGAGCAGATATCACTGATAAAGATCCCGTCGCGTTAATGGCAAATCCACAAGCCCTTCCTGTTGTTTTGCCGCCAGTATTTGATAGATCCCCATGGACCCGGACTCAAACTGCAGGGCACATGCGGTCATATAGAGCCGCCAAACGCGAAATATCGCCTCGCTGACCTGAGCAAGTGCTTCCGCTCGGTGTGCCTCCAGTCGACTTACCCAGTGACGCAGTGTGAGGGCGTAGTGGGGGCGGAGCGCCTCAACATCGCATATCTCAAAACCGATTCGTTCCATGGCATGCTGGACGTTGCTCACGCTGTCGAGCTCACCGTCAGGAAAGACGTAACGCTTGGCAAATTCCATGGCGACCGTCTTATGCTGCCCTTCTTCTTTATCGGTAATGCCGTGATTTAGAAACAAGCCCCCCGGCTTCAGGACACTGTTCACCGCATGGAAATAGGCCGGCAAATGCTTACGCCCGACATGTTCAAACATGCCAATACTTGCGACCTTGTCGAAAACCGCCCCTTTCGGCAAATCCCGGTAGTCGAGCAACTCTACGGAAACCTGGTCTTCCATTCCAAGTGTCTGGATTTTGGCGTTGGCATATTCATATTGTTTGCGGCTCAACGTGATGCCATGCGCATGGACACCGTAATGCTGAGCGGCATGACAAATAAGCGCACCCCAGCCGCACCCGACGTCCAAAAAACGCTCACCTGCCTTGAGGCGAAGTTTGTGGCAAATGTGATTCAGCTTGTTGTGCTGTGCTTGATCAATACTTTCGGTTGGTTCATTAAAATAGGCGCATGAGTAGACCATCTGGTCGTCAAGCCATAGATGGTAAAAGTGGTTGGATACGTCGTAATGGAACGCGATGGCTTCACGGTTGTGTGCTTTCGAATGGTGCGGTAACAGCTTGGCTTTCCAGGATTGCGAACTACGAACGGACGCCTGGCTTTGAACGGCCAACGAGGATGGATGGCCAGCAAACAGCAGGGCATAAAACAGAGAAATCCTGTCCTTAAGGGATAATTTCAGGGACTGTAAATGAGTCCGCTCCAGTAAGAGTGCGTAGAGACTGCCTTCAACGTCGACATCACCGCGGAAATAGGCCTCGGCGAGGCGCAGCGGGTCGGGATGCCACGCCAGGTCGCGCAGGATCTCCGCGTTGTTTACAACGATGGTGGCTTTGGGTTGGGCCTGTCCCAGTGTGATTTCCGTGCCATCCCACAGCCGTATCTTGATACCCCCGGTATAATCCCGGAATATCTGCTCGGCGACGTGCCGGACTTTACTGCAATCTACCGAGCCCTGTTGAAACTTTGCGCTATTGGTCTCCATGTGATGTCTCCTTCTCAGTGCGTCTCCATTGGGTAAAACCTGTTCGGCGCAAAATGCCGTTGACGCGTTTTAGGTTGTTGGTGCCCGCTAAGATGGCTGTTCATTCTGAAGTGCCGCGGTCACGCCTGCGGACATTGATCAGCGCGACGCTCTTGTCCGTGAGGTGTTTCAGTAGTTGCAGCCAGGTTGTAACCAGCGCCTTCACGCTGTCGTCCTGTAACTGGCGAGCGAGCATGTCAAGGTCGATGCCGGCTTGCTGAAACGACGCCATTTCGGCCAGCGTGTCCGTCTCTCGAAGTCCGTGGCGATCCATGAACTCCCCGTGATCTGCGCAGGCGAGGAGGGTGTTCTCCGTTATGATGTGGATGGTATCCGGCGCGGCTAACGCTTCGACATGCCTCATGTCTGACTCCATCCTGTCTTTGCTGTTGTTACTGACCCAAGCCAGCCTTTGCGGGTGGGCCCCGGCAATGGCAAGGCGACGCCACCGTGGTGAATCCAGAAGCTTGCGATAGGCCTGGTAGGTGGCGGCGCCGATGGCCGTACCAATCTGGTCGTACGGCCTTTGCGGAACCCGGTCAGGGCCGGCGTGGTCCCAGGCATTGACACAGACGGAAGCGATCGAGCCGACCTGCAGGTTCAGTCCGGACTCAAGCCGTCGTTCGATACCTCGCAGGTAGGCCTCGGCAGCGGCCAGATAGTGTGCTGGCGAGAACAGGCTGGTGACGTTAATCGGCACACCGGCATAGATGGAGGCTTCGATGGCCGGCAAACCCTCAGGCGTGCCTGGAATGCTCACCATCAGGTTGGGGCGGT
The DNA here is from genome assembly GCF_002514725.1 of Mangrovitalea sediminis. Lineage (GTDB taxonomy): Bacteria > Pseudomonadota > Gammaproteobacteria > Pseudomonadales > Oleiphilaceae > Mangrovitalea > Mangrovitalea sediminis. Next base: position 280,152 of record NZ_NTLB01000007.1, on the reverse strand, counting down.
CCGCCAGTAGTTGGATATGCCGTGCGGCCCGGATGCTACCTTCGCTATCCCTGGCCAGCAACGGCGAGATATCCATGGCAACCCAGCCATTAACGTGCTGGCTTGCTTCAAATAGCGGTAGAAAAAGGTCTGCGGCGCGACATAGATCCTCCAGTGCCAGTTCGGTGAGAAGCTGCTCTCCAACGATCCCTTTCTGCACCTTCAACCGAATGCCAGGGTCATAAGCCGGGCCTTTGACGATGGCGTTGTCCAGGACCGGTGGATTCAACGTCAGACCGGTAATGGTGTCACCCTGGATGTAGCGCCCCAGCGTGCCGTCATCAAGCATTTGTCGAGTGACATTGTCTAGCCAAAGGTTTTGCCCCAGCCTGCGCAGCTGACCGATCGGTTTCATGACGCCCCCGGGAAAACGACTTGCGTTGTGAGGTGGCGATGGCTGTTCGCTGCTGACGACGCGATCACCGAGAAAATCGGAGAGAGTGAAACTGCAGAGTTCGCCGATGTGTGAGAGGGTCCGGTCCGGCGCTGGATCTATGTCGACATCTTCGGATTCGCCAGCGTAATGGCCCTGCCTGACGAAGACAGTGGTCAATTGATCTGCCATTTGCCGTTTCATCGCCGCGAGCAGCTGTGGCTTGTCATCCGCGATGACGTAATGCTGAGCAGGGAAATGTCGCTGTAGGCTGTTCAGTCGGCGCTCCTTGTGTGGGTAGACGAGAACGCAGCCGTCGACAGCCTCCCAAAGGCCGGATGTCTGAATCTTGCGTGGCTGAAACAGGATGTCGCCATCGGAAAAAATGACCGTGGTACCGAGTTTTCTAAGGTGCTCGATGGCGGCGAGAGCCTTCGGGTACAAAAGGTCTTTGAAGGGATAGTCAAGCAGACGGGATGACATCCGGATGAGCATGGTTTCACCATCATAGGCGTCCTGTAACGCCTGCAGCGCGCCCAAATAGTCGGCATAACCCAGGCGTTGACGCCGCTCGGCATAGATCGACCAGTAATGGGTGCGTGCCGCCTTACCCACAGCGTCATCCAGCCATTGGGTGAGATCGGCCACGAAGCGGTCGTTATCCAGCAGCGTGTTGTCGACATCCAGCAGGAACACCCGTGGGGCAAGCGCCGACATCATGATGACTCCCCAGCATTACGGTACTTAATTCGCTGTTACCGAGTGCGGTGGTGGTCTTTGCACCATAAAACCTACCCTCGGCCAGCCAGTGCCTTTTCTTTTTCATAGTGATATACGCCGGGTCAGCCACGCGTTCTGTGCGATAGCGAACGTAAGGGGGTTGCAACGTCTGTGAGCCCGGCTTTGTAAAGTCTAACGGTGCGCTGGGAATATACCTGCGAGAGAGCCTGCCGGATCTTGGGGTTCAATCTGCACTTAGCGAAACAGGGGAGGGGATGGTCGCCAGTGCTGTTGAGATGGGTTGACTGGCCAGAGGTTGTTCCAGGTTTTTCCCTGATGGTCATTTGCCTTTGTCCAGCCGGATAGGCTGATTGTGCCCGGCCATGGGGCCGCGGGGCTCCGCTCCCGCCTCGATGAGCTATACTCCGTTCGTTATGACTGGACTAACGGCATATCGGTCGCTTGTGTGGTGGCTCTGCTGCAAAAGGGTATCCTTGTCCTGTGAATATTTCCTATATCTTTCTAGAGGATACTCTCCAGCCCGATCTCAGGAAGCTGCGTTGGGTAATGGTGATCGGCGGCATACTCATCGGCTTGTTCATGATCGCGGATTTGGCGCTGCTGCCGTCATCTTTGCACCCGATCTATTTGATAGACCGCCTGTGCCTGCAGCTTCCGGCGGTGCTTTTGTTGCTGTTGTTCACCTTTCATCGCCGCTTTCCAAGCTACTACCAGGTCGCTCTGGCAGCGAGCATTCTGGTACTCACCTACGCCAACTATGGCCTGATCTATCTGTGCTGGCGCCAGAGTCAGATTGCCTTCCCCTACGAGGGAACCCTGCTTTATGCGTTTTTCGGTTTTTTTGTTCTGGGCATGTCTTTCCGGTTCGCCGTTGTGTATTGCATCCTGGTGTCGGCAGGGTTTGCATTGTTGGTTTTCAATTTTCCCATTTACGGTGAACATACCCAGGTCGTCTTCGGTTTCGTGGTGGCTTCACTTTTTATTGGTACCATCGCAATTTACCGCCTGGACGATCTTTTCGCCCGTATCCACGAGGCCAACGCGCAGCTTCAGCAGATGAGCGCCACCGATCCACTGACCAACCTTTTCAACCGACGCGCCCTGATCGAGGAGAGTGAACAGCTTTTTAATCTCAGTCGCCGATCTGGGAAATCGATAGCGGTGTTCATGGTCGACATGGATCACTTCAAGGAATTCAATGACACCTACGGACATCTGGCCGGAGACAAGGCCATCATCACCCAGGCCGAGATACTGCGGGCCGTCTTCAGGCGTCAGACCGATGTGCTGGGCCGCTACGGGGGTGAGGAATTCCTGGCGGTTACGCTCGATAGTGGCGAAGAGGACTGTGATGAGCAGGCCAGCGAAATTCTGCGCCACTGGCAGGAGAAGCAGATTCCCTGCGCGATCAGCGGTACCGAGGGCTTCCTTAGTTGCTCGATTGGCATCTGCCACGCCATTCCCGGCCGGGAATGGCGCCTGGAGGACATGATCCGCTGCGCTGACGAGTCACTTTACCGGGCCAAACGCGAAGGACGCGGCCGGTTCGTCCGAGCCCCCATCCAGGCCGAAGCCGTCCCGGCAAACCCGGTTTAGTCCTCTTTAAGGTGCGCCGATTTCAGGCCGCTACACACTGCCCAGTCTAATAAGGAAGCTCGTAGTTCTTTGCGCAACTGGGCAATTCTTCCGCATGTACGTTGTCTCCTGACTACGTTGTCTCCTGACTACGTGGGCTTGAGCCATTGTCCTTTTAAGGAGCCGCGAATTTACGGATGGATTGTACTGCCATCAGTCGTCTGGATACTTCAGCGCAGGTTGTCGAACAACGACGCAGGGACCTGCGTCGCGAACTATTCGCCCAATCTGGAGTGCATTCAATGAGTATTATCAAGAACTGAACAACTGCTGAAGTTTTGAACGGTCGCAGGTATTGGTGTGGCGCGTCCAAGAGGGTTCTAACTGGACCAGTGAGCGCGAGGACCTGTTTGATTCATTCGTCGCGCTGAAGGGTCCAGGCGTAATCATTTCGCCTGATTGGGTTCCGGGGTAACTGAATCTCAGCGTGGTGAGAACCATGATCTAAGGGCGTGAAAGTCAATGACGCCGACCCGCTTGATCCGGAACCCGGACCGTCCACGGGGTAAACTTTGCGCTTCGCAAAACCCCCTGCCTACTATATGATCAGCGACCCTCAAAACCGCCCATCCGTCAGGTTCCGATGTCCTCGACTGCGCTCTATACCGACTTATCCGGCTACTACGACCTCATGTGCGCCGATATCGATTACCCGGCGCAGAGCAATGCCGTGCATCGTCTGCATCAGTTGTTCGGCAACCAGGGCAGGCGACACCTCGATCTGGCATGCGGCACGGGGCCTCACATACGGCACTTCATTGATTTCGGCTATGACTGCATGGGACTCGACATTCATCAGCCCATGCTGGACCAGGCCCGAAACCGCTGTCCCGAAGCCCGGTTTATCCTGGGCGACATGAGCGAACTCCGTGTCGAGGAACCGCAAGACCTGATTACCTGCTTCCTCTATTCGATCCACTACAACCAGAGCCTCGACAAGTTGAAGGCCTGTTTCGGCAGCGTGCACCAGGCCCTGAGCCCCGAAGGGGTGTTCTGCTTCAATCTGGTGGACAAGAACCGGATCAACAACAACCTGTACGTGCAGCATAATGCCCAACACCACGGCAGCCATTTCCTGTTTCGCTCCGGTTGGCATTACGACGGTACCGGCGAGATGCAGTCGCTCCGGCTCCGCATCGAGAAGACCACGGCGGGAGAAACCCAATGTTGGCAGGATGAGCATCGGATGGTTGCGGCGGGGATCGAGGACGTGCGGGCGTTGTTGGCGCCGCTTTTCGAGGTACATGTCTTTGAGCATGACTACGAGCGGATCTTGCCCTGGGATGGCGAGTCCGGCAATGCGCTGCTGGTGTGTGTGAAAAACGGCGACTGACGGTGTCGCAGGAAGGCCCGGGGTATAAACCGCCGGGCCTTCTCGTATCCGGTCTCAAGGTCCGGGCGGCTAAGCCCCCAAAACCTCACGTCGAATCCGTCGATGCGCGTCCGCCGGCAGGCGTGGACCAAACTGGCAGATCAGCTCGGCGCAGGCGGCCGCCGCCAAACGCCCGGCGGTAGCGTAATCCCGGCCTTCGGTAATGGCGTAGAGAAAAGCTCCAGCGAACAGATCGCCGGCGCCATTGGTGTCCACCGGCTTCACCGGCTTGGTTGCAATTTCGTGCAGTTGGTCGCCGTCCCAGGCCCAGGCACCCTCGGCGCCGCGGGTGATCACGACACCTGTGGCGCACTGCCGGAGTTCGCCCAGGGCAGAATCCAGGTTATCTGCGCCGGTGAACGCCATCGCTTCGTCTTCGTTGCAAAACAGCAGATCCACGCCGTCGCCGATCATTTCCCGCAGGCCGTCGCCGAAATGGGCCACGATGCCGGGATCGGAAAGGGTCAGAGCCACCTTCACGCCGTGCTCCTTGGCCCTGCGGCGCAGCGTGATCGCCGCTTGCTTACCGCTCGGTGACGGGGCCAGATAGCCTTCCAGATAGACATACTCGGACGCCTTCAGGGCCTCTTCGTCGAGATCGTCTTCGCAGACACCGGCCGACACGCCCAGAAAAGACTGCATGGTGCGCTCAGCATCGGAGGTGATCAGCACCAGGCAGCGGCCGCTATCGCCCTCGGGCCGGTCGCCCCGGTCCATGTTGGTGTTCACGCCTGCTGCCTTGAGGTCCCGCACATAGAAGGCCCCCGTTGCATCGTCGGCCACCCGGCAACTGTAAAAGGCCCGGCCGCCAAAATAGCTGGTGGCGATGATGGTATTGGCCGCAGAACCACCGCTGGCTTCCTTGTGAGGCCTGGCCTCCGCTTCCAGTGCATCCACCAGCTCCCGCTGACGATGCTCGTCCACCAGCGTCATCATGCCCTTCTCAAGCCCCATCTTCTCCAGAAAGGCATCGCTGACTTCCACCTCGGTATCAACCAGCGCGTTACCGATAGCGTAAACGTTGTAAAGCTTGCTCATGGGTGGTCTGTCCCTCGTCTTGTCATGGTTGGGGGGGCGAAAGGCGTGGCCCGGATGGTGTTACCGCATGATAGTGAACTGGAGGGGGGGCTCGCCACTGATGAGGGGCAATGGTGGGTTTCGGCGGTGTTTATGGCGGTGATGACGTTCATTGAGGATGTTTGGTGTGGGCGGAATGGAAATGTCTAAACATGACTCCCATTGCGACCAAAATTAGTCCTCCAGCGACCAGGAAAGTCAACCTCATCCCTGAGGTGATACCAAGGGCAGTAGCGTGAGATAGCTCGTCCGTCCCCACCCCGAAGGCGAAGGTGGCGCCCATGGCGGACGCCCCGGTGATCAGGCCAATATTGCGGGACAGGCTGAGCAATCCGGAAACGGTGCCTCGCCGATCACTGAGGACGTTCGCCAGCGCGGCTGTGTTGTTGGCGGCTTGGAAGAGTTGATAGCCCGGAGTCAGTATGATGATGGAGAGCACATAGCCTGTAACGCCAATCATGTTCGGTAGCAATGCCAACAGGAATGCCCCGGCGGCTAGCAGTATGAGACCGATTGCGAGCATGTGGGAATAGCCAAAGGTATCCACCAGTTGCCCGGCTGGAACACCGCTGAAGATGGAAATTACGGGGCCGACCGCCATGACAAAGCCGACCTGCGTCTCCGTCAATCCAAGCCCCATGCCGAGATAGAATGGGCCAACCACCAGTGTTGTCATCATGACGGAGGCTACCAGTAGGTTGGCGAGAAGGTTGGGTGCCAGTCTCAGATTCATTTCCGAGCGTAGGCCTATAGAGGCTGCCTTGCCTTTGTTAGGGGAGGGAGGCAGCATCGATATGGCTAGGAAGAGAGCCAGAATCGCCAGCGGCACCTGCACCCAGAAGATGCCGCGCCATCCCGTCATCGGTATCAGCAGCCCGCCGAGAGAAGGGCCGAGAGCTGTCCCCATTGCCGATACCGTGCCGAGCAGGCCCATGGCCCGCCCGATACGCCCCTCGCTTGCAGTTTGGCGCATCAAGGCGATGGCGAGCGTCATCAGAAAGGCCGCGCCGATGCCCTGAAGAGCTCGCGCGCCGATCAATAACCACAAGGTCGGCGCGATGGCGCACAACATAGAGGCGCCGGCGAACACGGCAAGACCAGTGGCCAGCATAGGCTTCAACCCAAGTCTGTCTCCGAGCCGCCCAGCGATCACGACTGAGATAGTCAGGGCTGCCAGATAGGCCACGACGACCGCCTGCACTTGTACGAATGGTGCCGAAAATGCCTTGGCCAGTGTCGGGAGTGCGATATTTGCGATGCTCGTGCCGAGTGACGCCAGCAACATCGCCAGCGCCAGTGGGATCGTGACCCTCGCGGGTGTCTTCTCCAATGCGAGCAATTCTGTCTGTTCCATCGTCTTTTCCTCTTGCCTGAATTTCGGTTTGAGGACAGACTAATTCTTCAAGTTAACTTGAGGTCAAGCGTGAAAGTTCTGGATATCGGAGATGTCGCGGCGCTAAGCGGAATCAAGCCTTCGGCGCTGCGCTATTACGAGGAAGCAGGGCTGATTTCCTCGATTTCCCGGCGTGGGTTGCGTAGACAGTTTTCCGACGAGGTACTGTTGCAGCTCAAGCTCATCGTGATGGGAAAGTCGGCCGGGTTCTCGCTTGAAGAGATTGCTGGCATGTTCGGTCGGAACGGAATGCCGGAGCTGTCGCGCGACGTGCTTCACGCCAAAGCGGATGAGATCGACCGAAAAATCCGAGAGCTGATAGCGTTGCGCAATACGATCCGCCATGTCGCCGATTGCCCGGCGCCCTCTCATTTAGAGTGTGCGACGTTTAGGCGATTATTGGATGTGGCAGGTAAGCGAGGCGGTAGGCGCCGAAAAATAGCAAAGCCAAAAAGGGGCGTCAGCCCTACACGATGAAGCTTATCCGGTCGTGGCCATAGCAAAAGGGTCAAGCAGCCCGGCGGCTCGTCAGCGTGCGGTAAGGAACGGGGTTAGGGTCAGTTGCACCGGGATGCCGGGGCAAAAAGGCTGTGATTCTGTGCTTTTGAAAATTAAGGAAAAAATGGCGCGCCCGAGAGGATTCGAACCTCTGACCTCTGCCTCCGGAGGGCAGCTTCTACCTATGGTGCACGGTGTCGGAGAACGGTGCTAATTGTGTTAATTCAAAAAGATAGGTCTCATGTAACGCCTTCTCTGAAAGCCTTGCTGGAAGCGGTTTTCGACGATTAATGACGATAGATGGGCACAGGCTTGTGAGGTTAGGATCGTCTCGGCTTTTCGTTTTGACCCTTGGTTTCTCCTCCATTTATTAATTGTGTTTGCATTCTCGCTAGATAACAGCCAACGAAAAAATGTCGAGTTTGGACTGTCCATTTTTGGCAGGACTGAATCGTCACTATTGCTACGGAGTCTTGCCAGCCCTGCGATAAAACTGGATGACCTCTATGCTTTATTTGGAGCATCCCGCCAACGAACTGGCTAAACTCATTTATCGGGGTTTGACCGGTACATCGCTCCAATGGCAGGTCCTCTGTGCCTAGCAGTGTCGGGCGGTCGCCAGCCCCCCCCCACGGGTGAATGGGAAAATTGGAGCACGACCACCAGTCAGAGATGATTCGTACCGTTATGCCGTTGTCACAAGCGGACTCTGGGAGTGGACTCTTTTCAGAGCGCTGAGTCGGATTAATGAGTTTGAATGCCGAAATACAAACAAGCATTTTGCGGTTGTTGGGGGCGTTCATGGCGATTCAGCCAAAGCGAAAACCGTATTCCCTGTGATAAGCCTGGGACGGTTAAATGAAGTGGCGCGAGTCAGGTGCTTTGCCCGGACGCGCTGGCGCCGGCTGGAGTTGCTGCCATGTCCGCGAGCAACCCCGGCCCATTCGGCGCCCAACCGAGCACCTCCTGAGTGATCTGGCTCGTGACCGGGTTGTCGGTGCCGATAAAGGGCGCCAGCCAGCCGAAATGCCGCTCTGCCTCCCTGACCGATAGGGATCTGGATGGCACACCCAATACCGCACCGATTTCCTCAGCGATAGCCCGTAGCGTGATTGGCGCCTCGCCGATGGCGTGATAATGCGCGCCCGGTTCACCGCGCTCCAACGCCTGGACGAACAGTGAAGCGGCATCTTGGCGGTGCACGGCACACCACCGGTTTTCTCCCGCGCCAACATAAGCGGAGACACCTTTTTTTCGCGCAATGGCGATCAGTTGCGTTACCAGCCCCTGCTTTGTCTCGCTGTGGACCGAGGGTGGCAGCCTCACCGTTACCGCGCGAAGGCCGCGCTCAGCAAGTGTTTTTACCACTTGTTCAGACTGCGCCCTTGCGCCACCAACCGACTGGGCGTCTGCCGCATCGGTCTCCTCCGCGAGCCGTCCAGCCTTCAGCGCCATGGTCGGAAATGCAGCGATTAGCGGTGCCCCAGTCTTTAGTGCATGGCCCATGGCTTCAATGGCTCGCTGATCGGCGCCAGCGGCAGTGACTGTGAACCGTCCGACAATGCCCGTCGGCAACCCTCCCAGCATTACCCGCAAGCGCGAACCCACTGTCATGTGCGACAGGGCGTGAAAAAACGCACAGTGGATCACGCCATCCGCTTTCCCCGCCTCTTGGTGCAGGATTTCGAGGTCTTCGACGGTCCCGCGGGCCACAGTTGCTCCCCTAGCCCTCAATTTCTTCGCCGATTCTTCCGAGCGTGCCAGCCCAGTGACCTCATGGCCGACGGAGATCAGTTCGCTGACGATGGCTGAGCCGATGAAGCCGGTTGCTCCAGTTACAAATACACGCATGGCCTATCTCCTATTCCTGTTGAAGATGAAGGATAGGTATTGGTGATTGAACGCAAAACCCTCTATAGTCCAAATAAATCCATCAATCGTTCAAAACTTCCAAAATGGATCCACTCTCTGATTTGCTTTCGCTATTGAAGCTTCGTAGCTATGTCTCTGGTGGTTTTAACGCCGGTGGTGATTTTGCGGTTCAATTCGGCCGACATGACGGCATCAAGTTTCATGCGGTGATATCAGGGGAGTGCTGGGTTTCGGTCGAAGACAGGTCCGAGCCACTGCGCGTTCGGGAAGGGGAATGCTTCCTTCTGCCGCTTGGCAAGGCGTTTAGGGTATCGAGTGATCCCTCCATTGAGGCTGTCGACGTGCAAAGCATCTTGCCTGCGACGGCCGATGGCAGGATCATTACATACAATGGTGGCGGCGATTTTCTCAGCGTCGGTGGCTACTTTACTCTCTCTGAAGGGCCGGCGGATCTTCTGCTGTCGACGCTTCCTTCGATCCTCCACATCCATGACTCCCAAAATGGCGAGACGTTGCGCTGGTGTGTGGAGCGCATGCGACGGGAACTGTCCGACCGACAGCCTGGCGATTTCGTGGTTGCGCAGCAGCTGGCGACCATCGTCCTAGTCGATGCCCTGCGTAGTCATCTTTCGCAAGTGTCGCCGGAGAGACAAGGGTGGCTCGTCGCGCTGAGCGACACGCGGTTGGCCGCCGCCATTACAGCGTTCCACCAGGCGCCGAATGAGCGTTGGACGCTTGTAGGGCTCGCCCGTGAGGCTGCCATGTCTCGCACCGCGTTTGCCGTTAAGTTCAAAAAGGTCGTTGGAGTGACTCCCATGGACTATCTGACTCGGTGGCGGATGCTCTTGGCTGCCGACCTCTTGACGTATTCCCGCCAGTCGCTGCTAGAGATCGGAACTTCGCTGGGATACGAATCCGAAAAATCCTTCAGCGCGGCTTTCAAGCGGTTCATGCGTTGTTCGCCGCGCCAGTATGGCCGTAAAGCAAGGAGTGGGCTTTACTCCAAAGCGCCACTAGCTGTTTAGATATGATCCAGGCATGCGTTGGGCCTACTTACCAATGACAGATAATAGGCTGCAAGCAGACGGGTATCGATAGGCTTTGCAATGTCAGCTTTAGCAAATAATCTGACAACATAAACGCCTTCTAGGCGGGACTCAGACTAGAGCAGACCTTTCTTTCCATTTGATTCGATGAAGATACGCCATGGGTCAGATAGTCGCCTCGCCCTTTTCACGGTATCCAACTTGACCTGCACTCAACTCACTAATCCAACGCCATCAACCAGTCAGCCATAATGCGCCTTGTTTTAGCCTCAAGCATCGTGGCATATCGCTGGGCATCGGCCCGTAAGCGTCGTATGTCCAACCCCTCCTGAACTATCTCGTGGGTTAGTCCCATTAACCAATGTTCGAACGATCGAGATTTCACTTCAATGTGAAATTGCAGCGCGAGAACGGTATTTCCTCGGGCGAAGGCCTGATTGTGACAGAGGTTTGTCGAAGCCAGATTCGTACATCCTTCGGGTAGATCGAACGTGTCGCCGTGCCAGTGCAGGACGGGTTGATCTTCCAGTTTTCGCAGTATGCCTTCGCAGACCGCCAGTGATGCCCAGCCGATCTCCTTTGTTGGGCCTGGGTAGACGTTTGCGCCAAGGGCGGCGGCGATGACTTGAGCTCCCAGGCAAATTCCCAACGTGGGACGGTCTTCCCGTAGGCGTCTCCGTATCAACTCGATCTCGGTAGAAATAAGCGGATAGCTTGCGGCATCGCCGACACCGATAGGTCCGCCGAGGATTACCACAAGGTCGGCCGCTAGCAGGGCGGTAGCATCGAGGGTGGTAACCGCCACGTCGACATATTCAATGTGATAACCGGCTTGTTCCAGTGGATCAGCAAGTGTCCCCAAGTCCTCGAATGCTACATGGCGTAGGGCAAGTACAGTCTTATTTTTGTCACTTGTCATGAGATTTCCCTTAGGATGAGTTCCAAATCCTTCAGTGCAGCCGCGGCAGTGGCTGTGGGCTCGGAGCTGCGGGCTATGGAAATGATTTCTCCCATCTTGTCGGTACGGACACGCAGGGCCTTGTCGTGTCCGGTTACAAGTGCGAATACATCGTCGGCTGGGATGGGTTCGATACCGACACTGGCCCGGAAAACGCCACCCTTCTGTGTCACGCGGCCGATCAGCTTTGGTACCTTGCCCCCTGCCCGCAGCTCGGTGATGGTTTGGACAGTGATATGCTGGATTCCTTCAACGACAAAGTCGTCCAGCGACAGGCTGGCACCAAGGCCGAAGTTGGCGAGGATCAGCAATTTGGCAGCGGTATCCCATCCCTCGATATCCTTACGCGGATCACTCTCCGCCATACCTAGCTGTTGTGCTTCTTGCAGGGCTTCATCGAGGCTTAAGCTTCGCTCCGACATGGCGCTCAGCAAATAATTCGTTGTCGCGTTCAGGATGCCTTCGATGCTATGTATTTCACACCCCATCAGACTGTATTCGAGTAAATCGATGGCTGGCAGGGCTGCGGCAGTAGCACCTGAAACCTTCAGAATTGCTCCTGAGTAAGCAGCGCTTTCTCGAATCTCGTTGCCGCTCACCACGAGCGCACCCTTTGAGATGACGATGGTATGGACACCCTGTTTGAGTGCACGTTGGATGTAATCCAGCCCTGGCTGTCCTGTGCGAATGTCGGTTGGGCCGGCCTCGATCAAAATGTCGGGGTTTTCGCCAAGTAAGAAGTCTGGACCACAGAGGCCTGGAATCAGTTGGTCAAGATCGTCAGCGGCGAGCCCGTCTGCGCAAGCTTTTCCTGTACGAGACCCGCAGGCTGCGACCAGGCACAAATTGACTCCGTAGTCCCGTGCATAACGTCCCTGTCGCATAAAAAGCAGCTCAGCCACTTTCCTCCCCACGCCACCGATGCCTGCAATGGCAATCGTGATCCTTTTCACAGAAGCCTCCTTATTTCGCAAATAGCGCCGATATATCGGCGAAGGCCTTCATTTCTACGGCATTCCCGCTGGGGTCTCGGAAAAACATGGTGGCCTGTTCCCCGGGCTCGCCCTTGAAGCGAATGTCGGGCGCAATAATGAAATTAGTACCCGCAGCCTGCAGCCGGTCGGCTAGTTGCTCCCATTCCTCCATCTTTAGTACAGCACCAAAATGGCGGACGGGGACTGCATGTCCCTCGACCTCATTCGAGGTGTCTTTGCAAGCTTCATCGGGAGCGAGATGGGTTACAACCTGATGGCCGTAAAAGTTGAAATCGATCCATTGATCTGTACTGCGTCCTTCGGGACAACCCAAAAGATCGCCATAGAATTTTCTTGCGGAGTCCAAATCCCGGACGGGAATAGCGATATGAAATGGGGAAATTTGTGTTGTCGTCATTGCATTTTTGCTCTGTCTGGTGAGTTTCGGGCAATATAACTCATGAAAATAAGTAATCTAAAAGCGTATATTCTCATCAATCTAAGCAGATTTTGTGATATGCAATGATCTCCGAACTCAGAACTCTCATCGCGATAGCGCGCTATGGCACATTCACCGCGGCAGGCGAGCGAATTGGTTTGAGCCAGACGGCTGTCAGCGGCCAGATCAAACGTCTGGAGGAACATTTCGGTATAGCGATTTTCGATCGCATCGGGCGATCGGTTACATTGAATGCCGATGGACGGCGACTTCTTGAACGCGCGAAGGTATTGGTTGAAATGTTCGACAGCCTCGCCGCCCCAGACGAGCATCAAACCGCAGCCCCTTTGCGAATTGGTGCCATCGCGTCCGTACAATCAACGCTTTTGACAGAGGCGTTGAACTTCTTTCGCCAGGATTATCCCGAGCGCCGACTACACATCAGACCTGGCCTGTCGCTGCAGCTTTTTGACGCACTGGACGCAGGAGACTTGGACCTGGCAATTGTCGTGGAGCCGTCCTTTGGGGTTCCTAAGCATTTAGGCTGGATCGAGTTACTTCGGGAAAACTTTGTTTTGGCTATACCGCCTGGCGTGTGCGGCGACGATTGGCGCGAAGTGCTGCAGCAGTGTCGGTTCGTTAGGTACGATCGAACCTCCTATGGTGGCAGGGTCGTTGAGCGCTTTCTCAACAGTCACGGGATTACTCCAAACGAGTCCATAGAGATCGATGACATTGATGCCATTTGGGCTCTAGTCAAAGGTGGGCACGGTGCTGCCATCTTGCCGTTTACGAAAAGTCACCGCCCCCTAGCAGAGGGTGTTCGTCTAGTGCCTCTGGACCAGTATGGATTGCAACGTCGCATCGGAATACTCCACGGAGACATTTTGCAAGGTCCGGTATTAGCGTTCGTGGAGTGTTTGCAGCAGGTTGCGAAGAATCAAGGTTTGGTTTAGACAGAAGCTTTTACCCACGGTCGATCTATCATCAATCAACTGCATTTTGGCCAATTTGCTCTTTATGAATATCTGCGTTGCCGCGATCATGACGGTATCGCTGGATGAGCGATAACCTTTTCCCGGACATTTTTTACCTTTCACTATCGGCACCTTTTGTATTTCAAATGATCAAGTGATCCTTTTGCAAAAATGATGACGGTGTGACGAATCAGGGCATGCATGTCTTTATGACTGGGTTCTGTCTGATATCGACACCAGATAAGAATTTGCCGCTGCACACGGAAGACTCAGGGGCCAGGCTCTGCCTTATGTTTTATGTACCCGCGGGGACAAGGCAAAGCCTGACTTGTGGTCTTTGGAATCACTTGCGGAGCTCAAACAGTAACCCTGAGTGGCGATGAATCAACCATCGGTTGAAACGGTCAAAGATTCCCAGGCCGCAATTTCCTGTTCCATGTTCGATAGCCGATTCCGCACGAGTGCTAGCGCGTCACTGCCGAGCAGCAGGTGAGAGGGCGGCGTATCGCATTGGATGATCTCCAACATGGCTTTTGCGGCTTTGTCTGGATTTCCGAGTTGTTTGCCACTTTTCTCCATTCGAGCCTGGCGGACGGGTTCGAACAGCGCATCGTAATCGGAAATCTTACGGGGAGAGCGGCGCATGGATCGTCCCGCCCAATCTGTCCGGAACGACCCCGGCGCCACGGCCGTGACATGGATATTGAAAGGCGCTAACTCTTTGCTTAGCGTGTCGGATATACCTTCCAATGCGAATTTGCTGCCACAGTAGTAGGCGATGCCCGGCATCGTGATGAAACCACCCATAGAAGTGATATTTAGAATGTGCCCGGCACGGCGCTTTCGGAAAAAGGGGAGCAGCGCTTGGATCATCTCCACGGCGCCGAAGACATTCACTTCGAACTGTCGACGCATTTCATCGGTTGGCGATTCTTCCAAGATCCCCTCGTGGCCGTAACCGGCGTTATTAACCAGCACATCAACGGGCCCGAACGTTGCTTCAATGTCTTCGACAACGTTCGCGATGGCCGGCGTGTCAGTCAGGTCCAGTTGACGAGCATGGGCGTTGCCGGATTCATGGGCTTCGAACGCTTGTACCGCGCTTGCCTGCCGTACGGTGCCGATGACGTTATGCCCTTCATCCAACGCCGCGTTAGCCAATGCCCGGCCAAACCCGCTGCTGACACCGGTAATGAGGATCGTCTTGGTTTGGTTCATGACTTTACTCTCTTCAAATGGTCGATTAGCCCCCTTGGGGAGGCTGCCATCCTAGAGCGTATCGCGCCGGCGTCGAACGCGAGATCGTCTGTTTATATTGCCTATTCCTATGAGTAGATATTGTTTGTTCGGCAAAAGGACGCAAAATGAGGGCACAAAAGTCTAAGAGACAAAGTTCCATGAACGCCAAACTTAATGGCCCGGGCCAGCGTGAGCGAAAAATGGTGGCCCTGCTCGACAAGATGGCGCCGCGAGAGGGTTACAACTTGACCGCGCTGCCCGACGTAAGATTCCTGCGCTCGAACCGCTCGTTGATCCGCACCCCCGTGCTATATGACCCAGGCATCGTCATTGTCTGTCAGGGCCGGAAAAGGGGATACTGGGGCAACAGAACCTATGTCTATGACGCTCAGCACTACCTGGCGGTGTCGATTCCCATCCCATTTACGATGGAGACTGAGGCCAGTCTCGAGCATCCACTGCTGGCCATCTATTTTCACCTTGATGTGCCGAAGGCCACCGACTTGCTACTCGAACTGGAGGAGCGGGACATAGCGGCGTCTGCGGCGCCCATTGGGATGGTGGCATCAGAGATGGACCCCGCCATGAGTGCAAGCGTCGAGCGCTTACTCGACATTATGGCTTCGCCCGATGACAGCCGCATTCTTGGGCCAGCAATGGTGCGCGAGATTTATTTCCGCGTGTTGACCGGACCCCAAGGCGGAACACTTCGTGCTGCGCTCGATATGCAGAGTCATTTCGGCCGCATTTCACGTGCCATTCGGCGTATTCATACAGACTATGGGAGCGCGCTGAATGTTTGGCAGTTAGCGCTCGAAGCGAGGATGAGCGTGCCAACGTTTCATATGCACTTCAAGCAGGTAACCCAGACATCACCAATGCAGTATTTGAAGGCCGTGAGACTTCATCAGGCGAGATTGTTGATGTTTCGGAACGGGAAGACTGCCGCCGCAGCGGCAGTGGAAGTTGGTTACGAAAGCCCGTCTCAGTTCAATCGAGAATTCAAACGACTTTTTGGACGCACCCCACTCACAGAAGTTGCTTGGATGCGTTCTTCCTTCGAGCTGCCACCGCCGGAATCGCCTTCGGTATATGTTTCTTCTCACTAACGCCATTAGCAGGACGCTTCATTTCATCACACTGTTGAGCCATTTTCTGGAGTTCCGAGCGCGAGTGGTGCTGTGCGATTTTCTTTTAGGAAAGACAGCAAGAGTTGGCCGAGCTGATGGGGCTGTTCTTGCTGAATCCAATGGCCTGCACCGTCGATCATCGCGACGTTTTTCATCTGTGTTGTTGCTTTTGTTTTCATAAGCTCGAGGGCCCCGGGTGCCGCATAAGTCCCCCAGTCGTGCTCCGCACCAATAAAGAGCGATGGCAAATCAATCGTCTTGCCTGAAAAATGGCTCAGTTCGGCGTTGAGGTCGGGATCAGCCAAAACGCGATAAATTTGCAGAGCACCCTGAAAGCCGGTTCGACTGAACTCCTCAACGTACACGCCGAGTTCCGATTCCGTGAGCCATTCACAAGACTGAACTACAGCGGCGGAAGGATGAAATGGCGCAACGGTTTCAGACATCGCCTTGCCGAGATCCATCACATAGTACGCGGGCAAGTTAGCCAGCTCCTCAGCCGTTTGTCCCGTCAATGGGTGCGGATTGTTGCCCGACCAGTCGCCGCTTTTAACATGAAAAAATGCACGAAGAAATGCCTGTAAACCTTGTGGAGGGTGCCACATGTCCATGTTTGCTGCGCGCGAGCTGAGATATTGCTGGTAGTGCTGTTTGGGGGGATGCAGTGCTGCAAGAGCCTCTGACAGCGTCTTATGCGCTTTAGTCGGCTGAGCCGCAGACACCTTATTTTCGCTGTTAGATGCTGGAGCCGGTGGGCCGGGGAATGGCGCGCTCATGAGGACGAGCGATGCAAAGAGATCCGGTCGTATGAGGGCACAATAGGCGGCTACTGGCGAGCCGATATCGTGCCCGACAAGCATCGCCGTATGTCGGTACCCGAGCGTCGCAACCAGCTCGATGATATCAGTCGCCATATTCAATAACCTGAACGGCGCTAAAGACGTGTCATAGCTATTTGGCCAGCCGCTTGTGCGTCCATATCCGCGTTGGTCTGGTGCTACAACATGATATCCACTGGCTGCCAGGATAGGGAGCACATGTCGCCATCCATAAGCTAGGTCTGGAAAGCCATGAAGCAGAACTATGAGTGGCCTGCCGGACTCTTCATAGCCGGCCTCAAGAATGTGAATGTCGAGGCCGTTGACCCCATAGATCATGCGCGAGCGAATGCCCTTGGGAAGCGTTGCAGCGCCGTATGTTGATGAAGTCAAATCATTTCCTCCCTTGCTAATTGCATAGGCCGGTCAATATGAAACTGTGGCGTAGCTTGGTTCACCCATCGTTTAGGGCAGTGTGTCCCAACAATGGCTTGATGAAGTCGATAAATCAGACTGATCGCCATAGTATGGTGATCGCCATAGTATGGTGATCGCCCTAGAGACGTCAAATGGGATGTGATAGTGTACCGACATGAACCGTAAGACTGACGCCCGTGACCGTGCCATTGACACCGCTGTGAGACTATTTCGCATCCAGGGCTACACCGCGACTGGGTTGGCTCAAATCCTTAAGGAAAGCGGTGCACCCAAAGGATCGTTTTATTTTCATTTTCCACGCGGTAAGGCCCAGCTTGCTGAGGAGGCCATCAGCCATTACGTGGTGAGTCGAATCGCCGTATTACGAGAGATCTCAAAGAGTGCGCAGGGTGATGCCCTGAATTTTATTCATCAGATTTGCCGAACATTCGCAGCAGAAATGGTGGCCTCGGATTTTCTATATGGATGCCTGATGCAAAACCTGGCAAATGAACTGCCCTCGATTAACGCTGAATTGACCGAGCAGGTTGCGCGTGGCTTTGCCGATTCAACGGAGGTTATTGCAGCGCATTTCAGAGGATGCGACTTTACGCCTGAAAGAGCATCCTCCGTCGCAGCAGCGTTGGTCGCCGCACTGGAAGGTGCTCGGACGATTGCTCGTCTCGAGCGCACACCAAATATCTTTGAGGTGCTGGCAAATTCGTTCGAGCGATTTGCCAGCGACTAGGCTCGGTTAAAGGCGGTTCAGCCGCCATCCTGTTTCTCTGCTTGCGTCAAATTGTCATCTCTTTTTCCCACCACCCGCGAGTGTTGACGTTCGCTTTGTCCGCAAGACCTTCAAGCTCCTTGATGTGGTCTGGGGATAGCCGTATGCGGTTGGCCCGGGCTAGGCCATCAATATGGCTCGAACTCGTTACGCCAATGATTGGTGTCGCGCCCTTGGCCATCGCCCATGCGATGGCCACATCAGGTCCTTCTACCCCCAACTGTTGGCCAATAACGGCGAGTTTGTCTGTCAACGCTTTCAGCTCCGCAAGCAGGGGATTGTAAGCTTGGGCCCGGTTGGTGCCCTCCGGTAGTGGTCTTTCCGGGCTATATTTGCCGCTGAGTGCTCCCTGTTCGAGCACCATGTAGGCGAAAAATGGGATATTGTGGTTTTGGCAATAGTCCAGAATGCCCGCGTCGAGCGACTGGCGGTAGACGAGGCTAAAGTGGTTCTGAACGGCGTCGACCCGGAATCCTGATTCGCTCAAAATCGCATCGGCGAGTTTGATTTCGTGCAGGTTATGGTTCGAAACGCCCACATGTTTCACCTTGCCACTTTTGAGCAGGGGGATCAGTTGAGGTGTCCAGAGAGCCACGTCAGCAGGATTGTGAATCCAGTAGAGGTCAATGTAGTTTGTACCCAGACGTTCGAGGCTCTGCTCTAATGCGTCCGCTACTGGGTTTGCGCCGGCTCCGGCGACCTGAGGGGTGAACTTGGTGGAAAGCTGGTAGTCGCGCCGAGAAAAGCGCTTAAGAACATCCCGGAGTCGCTCCTCTGAGCGGCCCATGCCGTATACCGTGGCGGTATCCCAGAGGCAAAAGCCTTTTGAATGCGCGTTATCCGCGATCGCCTGGAGGTCATCCAGAATGAAATGGCTACCGAAATAAGCATCGTCAGTTTCATTGCAGTCCCCCCAGGCCCAGGTACCCAACGCAACCTGCGGAATATTGAGTCTTTCGATGGACATGTTTGCTCCATAGTTTTTAATCAGTTAGCTAATCGTGGCATCGCCAACACTATGAGTTGGAATGGCTGAGAAACGTTAGTCTCAGGCTCCGAGGTTTGCGCTTGATCCTCCAGATCTGCAAGTTTGCGCTGCTGTGTATTTATGCGATTGAGAGTGTGGTAGTTATGGGAAAACTGAGAGAAATTGCTGCAATAGTCGCTGAAAACATTTCAGGGGATGGCTTTCATGCGACGCCCATTGAACGCTTAACATTGGTTCGCTCTTCCACGGTGACGATGCCGATGCCGAATGTATACCGGCCGCAATTTTGCCTGGTTGTGACGGGTAAAAAGGAGGTCAGTGTTGCCGATCACCTGTTCCTTTATGTACCCGGACGTTACGGTGTGATCACCAATGATTTGCCTGCGGTAGGGCGAGTGGTCGAAGCGACGCCTGAACAGCCTTATCTGTGTCTGTATCTTGATTTTGACCCGGTGATGTTAGGCGGGCTGGCATCGCGAGTATCGCTGCCGAAAGAACCATTGCCGCCCATAGGCAAGACCGTGTGTGATGCCAGCGAAGATCTTCTCGACGCGGCATTACGCCTGCTGCGCTTGCTGGATAAGCCAGCTGCGTTGCCAGTGCTTGGGCCGCTTGTGGAGCAGGAGATCCTTTATCACCTGCTCACCGGTCCAGCCGGTGCCAGAATGCACCATGTGACTTCAAGCCAAGGTCGGATGGCGAAGATCGGTCGCGCGATCAGCTGGATTGGGAAGAACTATCGAGATAGTTTCAGCATTGAGCGACTGGCTATTGAAGTGGGTATGAGTGCTTCGAGCCTTCATGAGCATTTTCGCGCCGTTACGGCGATGACACCGTTGCAGTTCCAGAAGCGGCTCAGATTGCAGGAAGCACGTAGCCTGATGTTAATCGAGGAAATCGATGTTGCCACGGCAGCTTTGCGAGTAGGTTACCAGAGCTCGTCACATTTTGGCCGGGAGTATCTTCGCTATTTTGGAGAAGCGCCGGCGCGCGACATTGCACGCTTACGTGCTCATGCGAGCGAAACGTGAAAAAGAGCCCAAGGAAGGTTGTTGTCTAATTTCCCCGGCCAAGGATTCTTTGAATATGTCTCCGAATCGGTGCAGATACGTCCATCTTCGCACGCATAAGTGTCGTTGCCCGCATGGATAGCATGACTTTCACCGAAGTCGCGTACCCGAACAATATGCGCAAGAGATCTCTCTGAAAGTGAGGGATAACAAGCCGATTGTGAAAAATGGCGCTTGCATGGCACCGCATCAATCCTCCTTTTGCCGAGCAGCCCTGCGGATCGCCTGTGGCGGAACGCCATAAAGCTTAACGAAAGCGCGACGCATTCGCTCCGGGTCGATAAACCCGACAGAGCGTGCAATCTGCTCCACTGGTTCCGTCTCTTCCTGCAGCCGCAAGCGCGCAGCTTCAACACGCAAACGCTCAACCGCCCGTGCCGGTGTTTCGCCTGTCTCCCGGCGAAATATCCGACTGAACTGTCGTGTGCTTAGATGCGCAGCCTCAGCCAGACGTTCAGCACTTAAAGGCTCGGGCAGATGATCTCGAGCGAAAGTAAGCGCGAGGCGAATGCGATCTGTTGCCGGTTCCATCTGTGACAGCGGGGAGAACTGAGATTGTCCTCCGGACCGCCTGTGATAGACAACAAGTTCGCGTGCGACTCCGCGTGCTATTTCGAGCCCATGGTCTGCCTCGATCAGCGCCAGGGCCAGATCGATACCCGCCGTTAATCCGGCGGAAGTCCAGACGTCTCTATCGGCGATGAAAATACGATCGGCCTCGACCCTGACGGACGGATACTCTCGCTGCAGTAAATGCGCGACCCGCCAATGAGTCGTCGCTCGGCGACCTCCTAGAAGTCCCGCGGCTGCAAGCAGGAACGCCCCCGTACAGACGCTGGTGACACGCTGGGTCTGTCCGGCAAGTTCGAGTACCGATGCGACCTGCTCTGGCGCCCTCATCGGCGCGATATCTCCGCCTACGACGATGAGTGTATCCAGCATGGCATCCTTCGCGGCATCGCTTTCAATCAAGGCCCCGCCGCTGCCTCTTACCAGACCACCAGATTGTGAGAGAACCTGCAGTTCATAGAGCGGCCGGCCGACAATCTTGGCGACTGACTCAAACGCGCCAAAAGGTCCGGCAAAATCCAGGATTTGATGGCCTGGGTAAACGAAAAACCCGATCTTATGCATGGTGTCTTATTTTAAGGGATATATGTCATTTACGCCATCTCTTGGTTTCGTCAAGATTATTTGCAAAAGGAGACCCGCTATGACAAATGTCGTGATCCCTCTCTACGAAGGCGTAACACCGCTCGATTTCACGGGCCCCTACCAACTCCTGTACGCGTTGGAGGGCATGAATATTAAGCTCGCCGCGCTAGGCACAAATGAGATCGTTGCTGACGGTATTACATTCGGCGGGCTTAGCGATCTGGATAGGATAGAGGCATGTGACGTTCTTCTTGTGCCCGGCGGTCTTGGCTGCATCGCGGCACTGGAGACTCCGCAGTTCCTCGCCGCGCTCCAGAGGCTGGCTTTAGGTGCCACCTATGTCACCTCGGTCTGTACCGGTTCACTCATCCTGGCTGCAGCGGGACTATTAGACAAGCGCCGGGCCGCTTGCCACTGGGCCTTTAGAGAACTTCTTGCAACATTCGGAGCGATCCCTGACCCGGGCCGAATAGTGCGCGACGGCAACCGTATTACCGGCGGCGGAGTGGTAACCGGGATTGATTTCGCCCTCTCTTTGATTGCCGATTTGCGCGGGGAAGAGGCCGCCCAGCGTGCCCAGCTTCTGGTTGAATACGCACCCAACCCGCCGTTCGAGGCTGGAACCCCCGAAACCGCACCTAAGCCTGTCCTCGAGGCTGTGAACGGCCGCCTCTCAAGCGCGATTGCGGAGGCCGAGCGGCGCATAGCAATCGTCGCAGAACGGCTTCGGACAGTCAGATAAAGCAAAACGTAAGAAGGAGCCTAAAGATGAGATTGAAAGGTAAAACTGCCCTGATCACCGGCGGAACAAGCGGAATTGGGCTTGCCACGGCAAAACGCTTTCTCCAAGAGGGAGCACGTGTTGCTGTAACAGGGCGCGACGAGAGTCGCTTTGACGCGGTACGTGCCGAACTCGGCGAAGAGGTGCTGATTCTGCGCGCCGATGCGCGGTCTGTCGCTGACATGCAGACCGTCAGCGAGACGGTCGCGAATTCGTTCGGCGAGCTCGATATCTTCTTTGCGAATGCGGGCATCGCCTATGGCACCCCGCTCGACAAGACTGATGAGTCGTGCTTTGACGAAATCATGGATATCGATGTCAAAGGTGTCTTTTTTTCCATGCAGGCGGTAGCTCCAATCTTGAGTCACGGAGCCTCTGTCATCCTGAGTACCTCTTTCATCATCCACCTAGGTAGACCCGGGCTCTCGCTACTTTCTGCTGCGAAGGCTGCGGTCCGATCCTTCGCTCGAACCTGGTCGCGCGAATTCCTGGACCGTAAGATCCGCTTCAATACGATAAGTCCGGGTTTCATCGATACCCCGCTCATCAGTAAGCATCGCACTCCAGAAGAACTTCAGGCGTTCCGGGACCAGGCTGCACAGACGGTGCCCATCGGTCGTATTGGTGAAGCTGATGACATTGCGGCAGCGGCGCTCTATCTAGCTAGCGACGAGTCCAGCTATGTCGTCGGCGCGGAGTTGGTCGTAGATGGCGGTGTATCGCAGATCTGACCCTTCCCCAAAATTCTTAGCTGGCGGTTTCAACCGAACTGAGCTGAGCCTCGATTCGTCAAGGGCGATGAGGCTCAATCCCTCACGGGTAAACCGGCCTCAGCTTCCTTCAGGATAGGAATAATCTGTTCTTCGGTGAATCGCTTCTTCATGTTCATCGTCCTCTCTGGTGATGACCCTACCCCCGAATTCTTAACCGCTTAAAACTGGAAAATCCGGCATGATAGACCTGACCTGAGGAGATCATGCCATGAAGCGTTCCCGCTACACCGAAGAGCAGATTGCATTCGCCCTGAAGCAGGCGGAGTTAGGCACGCCGGTCCCGGAGGTATGCCGCAAGATGGGTATCTCGGACGCCACCTTTTACGCCTGGCGCAAGAAATTCGGTGGCCTCGGTCCCTCGGAGGTGAAACGGTTGAAGCAGTTGGAAGAGGAGAACAACCGGCTGAAGAAGCTGGTGGCAGACCTCAGCCTGGATAAGGCCATGCTGCAAGACGTGCTGTCAAAAAAGGGCTGAGACCGGCTCGCAAGCGCCAACTGGTGGATGATCTCCAGCAGCGATTTGGGGTGAGTCAGCGCCAGGCGTGTGCGGTCTTGATGTTGTCCAGGGCGTCGTATCGGTACAAATCCATTGCCCGGGACGCCACGGCGTTGTCGATGCGGATCCGGGAGATCACCCAGGTGCGAGTGCATTACGGTTACCGTCGGGTGCACGTGCAGTTGCAGCGGGAAGGTTGGGAAGACAATCACAAACGGGTTTATCGCCTGTATCGGGAACAGGGCCTGTCCCTGCGACTGAAGCGTCCCAGGCGCAATAAGGCGGCCAAACGACGACAGCCCTTGCAACAGGCGACGCACCCGAACCACATCTGGGGCATGGACTTCGTCTCGGATGCGCTGTTTGACGGACGACGACTGAGGCTACTGACGATCGTCGATCTGTTTACCCGGGAGTGCCTGGGCATCATGGTCGGTCAGAGCCTGAAAGGCAGTGATGTCACGGAAGCCCTGAACGGCATTACGCGCTTTCGGGGTAAGCCTGAACTTCTGAAGACGGATAATGGCTCGGAGTTCGCGGGTAAGGTCATGGATCGCTGGGCGTACGAGCGAGACATCAAAATTGATTTTTCTCGACCGGGTAAGCCGACCGACAACGCCACCGTGGAATCGTTCAACGGACGACTGCGACAGGAGTGCCTCAACGAGAATTGGTTCTTGTCACTGGCCGATGCCCGACAGAAAATCGAAGCATGGCGGACCTTCTATAACCAAGTGAGACCCCATTCCGCCTTGGACTGGTCGACCCCGGCCGACTATGCCCGAAAACACGCCGTTCCGCATGAAAACGGACGGCATTTGAAGCCGGATTTTTCTGATAAAGAGCGGTACTAAAACGGGGTCAGGGTCGGTGATGAACATTACTAAGATCAGGCTGGATTAGAAAGTTGGGGGCAGGTCAAGATGTCGGAGATCGTTTTCTCATAGAAATCGCTCAGGCTTTGACAAGCGGTCTACGGCAGGGAGATTTTGTTGCACGTGTTGGTGGAGACGAATTCGTTGTCGTTGGTCAATGTGTAGCTGACAATTCTGAGGCCTGTTGCGAGGTCTTCGGGCAAAGGCTAAGTACGCTAACTCGGAAGCGATACGACATTGGTGCGACAATACTTGATTATCAGGGACCCAGTATCGGGGTTGTTACTTCGGCTTCGGGAAAGGTGGATAGCAGCTCATTAATGGCTGAGGCTGATGCCAAAATGTATGCCGTAAAAAGGGAAAGGAAAAGTGCTAAATCGAATTGATTCTCAACACGAATTTATAAATGATTTGAACCAAACAGAATTTTTAAAAACTTCTCTCACGACAGCATTGGCTTCTGCTGAGATAGGCTGACATGACCTTCGGCCGTTAAAGAATTCGCTACCATTTTAAGTTTTGGCTCACCGGTTGGGATGGCTGGCGTTATGCCGACATGACCGACGATGAGCCGCAACTCTCGAATGTCAGATTTCGAGGTGTGTACCTTGTTGGCGGTTGGACACTCTAGTCCCTTGAGAAAAAGGCATTCATGCCGGGCACATCAGAGAGGAAGGTTTCAATCGCCGCGATTTTCCCGCC
This sequence comes from Mangrovitalea sediminis, assembly GCF_002514725.1. Taxonomy (GTDB): domain Bacteria; phylum Pseudomonadota; class Gammaproteobacteria; order Pseudomonadales; family Oleiphilaceae; genus Mangrovitalea; species Mangrovitalea sediminis. The sequence continues at coordinate 255,527 of NZ_NTLB01000007.1, read as the reverse complement.
ACTCAGATAGCACACGGTTGCCAGGTGTTCATCCAGCCGGCGATCGCCATCCACAGCAGTATTGTGCAACTGAAGGGCCATGTTGTCACGGCTGACCAACACGTGCTTGAGGTCGAAGTTGAGACCGTAGCTCGCGATGATACGGAACTGATCCAGAATCGCTTCCCGGCCGTCAATGGTGCCGCTTCCGGATGCTTCGTTGGAGCCGGGTAATGTCCAAACGGCATCTTCGGTGAGAATAGCTTCTAACAGCGACCATTCTTTCGTTCTCAGGGCTTCATGGAATTGGCGGCCAAGGGCTAATTTTTCGTCTAGGGTAGTCATAACGCGTCCTCTTAAAGGTATTGGTATGTCAGCAGGACCAATCTATTCGGGAATGTGGTATGTTTGAAATGGATTATTTGACTAGCACATATAAGGGAGGTTTATGTGAGAGCGGCGGATTTGGGGCTTCTAGTGTCGCTATCGGTATTGCTGGAGGAGGCAAACGTAACACGCGCGGCTGAGCGGCTTCACATGACGCAACCCGCCTTGTCGGCACAACTCTCGCGATTACGGCGGTTGTTCGATGATCCACTGCTGATTCCCGCCAGCAGTGGCCGCGGAATGGTGCTGACCGCGAGAGCGCAGGCGCTGAGGGACCCGCTAAACCGCCAAATTCAAGCCCTGACCGCGCTCGTTGATCGCCCTCCCGTTTTTGATCCACAAACGGTGGAGCGAACCTTCAATATTGTCACCAACGATAACCTGGCCGTTATGCTCTGCGTCGACCTGATCGCACTTATCAGCCGGAACGCTGGGCCAGGAGTGCGCGTAGCGCTGCAGCATATGGCTCCCGAAGCGGCGCAACTCAACATCGAGCGCCAACAAATCGACCTGGTTTTATCGACGCCTAGCGCCCTGCCGGCAACGCTGATAAAGCAGCCCTTACTGAGTGACCAATTCTGCGTAGCCCAGCGAAAAAATCACCCGAGAGGTATTGGGGCGATGGAATTAGACGAATATTGCCGATGGGGCCACATGATGGTTTCTGGAGCCGGCGGGCGGTTCCAGAGCGCGATCGATGAGCGACTGCAGGAGCAGGGGAGGCAGCGCCGTGTTGCCGTGTCGGTGCAACACTACAGTTTGGTACCGAGGATCCTCTCAGAAACGGACTATCTCGCGACACTACCCAAACGCTTTCTGATGCGGTTTTCAAACGAGCTTGATACGTTTGAGGTGCCTTTTGACAGAGCGAACTTTGAAGTTGCCATGGCCTGGCATCCCCGGGATGATGCTGACCCGGGGAGTCAGTGGCTTCGTGACGTACTGACAGGGATTGCCGCTCAATAGGCCGAAACATAGACCACACTGCCACCAATTATTTGGCGGCAAGCGATCACTAGCGTCCTTGCCGGTGGTTCAAGCAAGTAAGCCGCCATCAATCAAGATGTTCGCCCCCGTGATGTAGCCTGCCGCTGATGATGCAAGGAACGCGACGAGTTCAGCGACTTCATGGGGTTGCCCAAAACGACCCAGCGGTACGACTGCTTGTATCCGCTTCGCGCGCTCTCCTTCCTCGGGATTGGCATCGGTCGCGATGGGGCCTGGCTCGACCGTGTTAACAGTAATCTTTCGCGCAGCTAGATCTCGTGCCCATCCTTTTGTCATTCCCGCCACCGCGTGTTTGGTCATGCCATAGGCACTTGAACCGGGGAAGGGAACACGCTCACTAAAGAAGCTGCCAATATTGATAATGCGTCCACCGTCTGCAAGGACCGCGACTGCCGTCGTGGTCGTATACCAAACACCACGAACGTTGATATCGAGTTGTCTTTCCAGAGTGTCGTTGGCCAGCGCACCGATCGAACCGTGTTCAGCCACTCCCGCGTTGTTAACCAGAATATCCAGTCGACCACCGAGCGCATCGACAGCCTTTTCAACACCGGCAACGGCTTTCATCGGGTCGGCCAAATCTGCGGAGATAGCGATTGCCTTTCCGCCGAAGGCCGCAGCACGTGCTACGACTTCTTCCGCCTGCTCCGCACTCTTTGCATAGGTGAACGCCACCGTCGCGCCTCGTTCAGCCAGCAAAGAGACACAGGCGGCACCAATACCGCGACTGCCGCCCGTCACCAAGGCTGTTTTACCTGTTAAATCCAGAATATGACTTGTCATCGTTGTTACCTTTTTCTGTTTCGGAAAGGGGCTGGCGTTATTTGGTTTCAATCACGCCTTGTGGATCCTCTTGGTCTTCTATCTCTTGAAGACTGCGTTGCCATGCGTCGTCTGCAGGATAAAGTGCGCTCCGCAGGTAAGCCGTCGAGAGACGTCGGATGGCAGCTACTCGATCAGTGCTTTCATCGGTTGTCTCTCGCGCTTCATAATTGGGAATGCCACCCAGCGAATGCTCTCCGCCCAGCACCGTAAAGAGGGCCTTTCGTCCCGGACTCAAGTCAAAGGCATCTCGCCACCAGTCAGGGCCGCGAGTTGTCATCGCACTCTGATCTGCCGAGCCGGCGATAATCAGGGCGGGGGAAGTCATCTCCGAGTAATCGGGATGCAAGAAGGGCAATCTCGAAGCGGCGGAAGGCGTCAGGTCTTCACCTCGGCCTGCCACCGCCAATAAAATACCGGCTTTAACCCGTGGATCTTTGAGACTCACCATTGAGCCGTCCTCTGGATTGGGGTGTCTTGCTCCCAGGAGTACGCTTGCGGTATGCCCACCCCAGGAATGTCCCGCCACAGCGATGCGGCCTCGATCTACTCGCCCCTTGAGCGTTGGTACGGTGGCTTCAATGAGGTCAAGCTGGTCCAGTACACGGAGGAGGTCGTTTTCCCGGTGTTGCCACAGCCAGGGCCGCCGATCATCATCGGCCGCCAAGCCAATGGTGCGCGAGTCAAGGTGTGTAGGCTGGATGACAAGAAAGCCCTGAGACGCCCAATAGTTAGTCAGGGGGCCGTATGCATAGAGTGATTGGCCATTGCCGTGGGAAAAAACGATGACCGGAAGGTCCTGGCCAGCCAGAGGGACAGACACTCGTATCTCCATATCCAAACCCCGGCCGGGTGACGCAACAACGATTGGCGCCAGCGACAGCACGGCCGTGTTCGTCGTCAGGGAGGCTAAGCCCTGTTGTTGACCGTGATTGGTCATGGAGCAAACCTCCTAGAATTGTTGGAAGGATGTGAGTAGGGCTCGCGGTGAAAAGCACTGGCTATTTTTCCGAATAAGTGGAACGATGATCCGGATGCGTTAGAAATATACGGAACAATGTTCCGTTTATCAAGCTTATCTCCTTTCATAGAGGACAGTTGGTTAACCATGGCACCGAAAAGTGATGCAGAGAGTGCGGTTACATCTGCACTAGTGAGCGCTAACGTGCGGGCAGATGCCCAGCGAAATGCCGATGCAGTGTTATCCGCAGCAAAGGAAGTGTTTGCTGAGAAAGGCGTCGATGCGCCTGTGAGGGATATTGCAGCAAAAGCAGGAGTCGGCATTGGAACGCTTTACCGGCGTTTTCCCAAGCGATCGGATCTCATCAAGGCGGTATTCAAGCAGGAGGTCGACGCCTGCGCCGCTACGGCCGCCGATTTTTCGGCGCAGTATTCGAGCATGGAAGCGTTGACGCGCTGGCTACATCGTTACACGGACTTTATCGCGGCTAAGCGGGGACTGTCTTCTGCGTTACGATCTGGTGACCCGGCGTATGACGAATTACCTGACTATTTTCGCGCGCGATTCGAGCCAGTGCTGGGTGAGCTTCTTCGACAAGCGTCTGAAGTTCAGGAAATCAGGGCTGACATCGAAGCCTATGACTTACTCAGGGCCATCGGAAACCTTGCGGCGGCCACCGGTGACGGAAGTGCCGATCATACGCGGAGGATGGTTGGGCTTCTCGTGGATGGGCTTCGTAACCCCCCGAGAAAAGGGAGTAATCTGTAAACAGCTGTATGCCGTCCGGCCTAGAAGCCTGGCTCTCCAGCCGGCAGTTTGCCTCGAGGTCGATTGTTAAAGGCACGTACGATTAATCTGATTCGCCGACGAGGTGCGCGATCTTCCTGCGGAGCAGTCGCTCTGAGTAGTCGCGGAAGATTCCGGCTATTTGTCGGCCACTGGAAAGTTAAACCCTTAAACTCGACGGACTCGCCAATAAGTCGGGTTCATCATTTAAAAGCTTTTGCTGTCGATTCTTATTCGCGAATTTTATCGTCGGCCGGAGCATCTTTCAGCAAACCCATCTCGGCATCTTTGCGTTTGGCGACAATGGAAATAACACCTTTCCGGCTGACAAAGCTCTCACACTCATCGCCGGGCTGGATGCCCGCTATCGAACATTGTCCCAAAGGCAGTGTAACTTGACGCTTCTTGCTAATCGTTGGCATACCACACCTCAGCCCTATCCGGTTTGGTCGATTGCGATCGGAGAAATGAGTTTGTTGGTTGTGATGGTTCACCCTAATCCATTTTCCTGTCCAGTTAACGCGTTCTCCGGCCTGGACTAGCCGTCAACTATAACAAACTGAAGAAGCGTACGTTGTGGACTCACGCTATGACGTGATCCAGGTACCCCCAAAACGGCGAAAGCCCAACTCGCTAGAGCTGGGCTTCCTAAGTCCCCGAGGGGATAAAAAAATACGTAAGGCCTCAAAGGGCAGCGAAATGAGTATATCAAACTCCACGCGTACAACAACTGATTGATCTAAGGAAGTGCCCGTTTGGCCGTTGCTGAAGGAGGTGTGGATTGAGGCCATCCGCTATGATCTATAGCCGCTGTCGACTTTCGAGCCGGGTTATCTTCAAGTCTGTGCCTAGAGGCGATGCTACAGGATTGCTATGTCCTCCTCTACATTTCAAAAGTAACGGGCAAGTTGAGCGGTTTGTAGCGGATGTCGCAGATGCTGGCATTCACGAAAAGGCACTTTCCCTGCCGTTGCCAGCCATAGCTTTCGTGGACATGGCCAAAAACATGCGCCCGTAACGGCAATTGCGCGAGACGCGCCTGTAGGTCGTGGCAGCCAACGCCCTGAAGCTTAAAGCCGGCCTTGGCTTCATCCAGTATCCCCCAGGGAGGACGATGCGTGATTAAGACGTCCGTATCTTCGGGTATTCGGGCCCAGCGCTGTGCCAGAGCTTTTCCTCGCGGAAGGTTAAAGGCCCAATTCCGAAAGAAAGGTGTCCAGGGGCTGCCCCAAAAGCGAATACCCTCGACCTCACAACCACTATCCTCGAGGTAGATGGCATGTTTGACCAACATCCGAGCGGCTTCAGGCTGCTCCTCGAAGCACCAGTCATGGTTTCCGGCAATCAGGATTTTGTAACGATGGGGGAGATGGGCAAACCAGTCGTCGAGATCCTCAAGCTCGGCGAGGCTACCCACACCGAGACCGTCCCCAGCATGGATTAACACGTCGCCATAGGGCAGCTCTCGGATCTGCCGGTGCATACCATGTGTGTCCGAAATACAAACGATATTCATCGAGGTGTCTGATCGGCTTTTGACGGAAATTGTAGTCTCTCGATATCGGGTGCCGTCTGACTATAAGTCTATATGACGTATATTTCGACAAGAATTCCGCCTAATGTAACGGATTTGGGCCGCTAATTATCATATCGTATATAATTTTATTAATGACTACATGAGCACGTTGTGCTGAACGCGTGTCACATGTAATCATGCCACCAATAGATCATCGATTCAGCGCAAATGTCAGTCCTGCAGGGGCTAATCGCGTGAGACAGGTAACGCAAGCCGGCCCCTTGCAACTCCCGGGATAAACGGGTCTTGCAGTGATTGCGGGGCAGCGAAAGCGCTTGTCAAGCGGCTACTCCGATTCCTTTGCCTCTGCATAAATGTAATAAATTAAAGTAAGTAGAGTGTAGATTAATTGCACGTCAGGCGAGACCCATTCAGGAGGTAATTTCCTCAAAGTATTGGGGTGTTGCCGAACCGTAGTCTTTGATTAATTAAATAACCGCTGATTTCTGAGCGCGAGTTGTTTCTGTCGTCATGCAAAAGCGGTCATTAACCGTTCAAATTTGGCTTGAGAATGCCTGGCGGAACGCGGGCCTTGTCGAGTTTTATCATCCCGCGGAAGGTTTACGGGGGCCGTTGCGATTTACCTATGACACGGCATTTGTGGTGGAGTGGGGGACCCGGTCGGGAGAGGAGCTTGTGGTGCCGCTTCCCAAATGTATAGGGATCAATGTTCCTGGGTCTTTAACGAGTCAACGTGAAGGTGAACCGGTGGCGGCGGTGTTAAGAGATATTATTCCCAGTGGGTTCGCTCGTCGCCAGCTGTTGAATCGACTCAGTTATACGGTAGATCCGGGCCCTGCAGCGGATTTTGAATTACTGGCGCAGGGGGCTATGTCGCCCATTGGAAATCTTCGGGTGCAGGAAGCCGTTCGCCACCATTTAGCAGAGGGCAGCCCAAACTTCTCACGGGAGGATATTTGCCGTTATCACTGGGAGCTCTGCGCGCCGTTGTTTTCCTCCGAAAGGCTGTTTGGGGCGGGGTTAGGCGCAGGGGGCGATGCGCCCAAGTTGCTGCTCGCGGAAGACAGCTCGGGTCGCTTATACCTCGATGGTACTGAGCCAGCCGGTCAGGCGGCCAAACGCTGGTTAGTGAAGTTCCCGCGGGGTAACGCGACCTTAGACGATCGCGCGGTGCTCAAGGCCGAGTATGTGTTTACATCCGTATTGGGCGAGTTCGGCCTGGACGTCATGGCCGGCGTGGAGTGGCTGGAAGGCGATCTGCCGTCGCTTTGGATTCCGCGATTTGACCTTACACCGGAGGGTGACCGTAGCGGTATCGAATCGGTGTATTCGCTGATGGGCGTGATTGGTGACGGCGCACGGTTGCTTCACACTCAGATCCTGGAGCGCCTGCTACCGTTGGCCGCGAGCCCTGATGATACGTTGGTGGATTACCTGGTTCGCGATTTGGTGAATCGATTGATCGGAAATTCGGACAACCATGGCCGCAATCAGTCGGTCATCCGAGACGATTCGGGGATTCGGTTGGCACCGTGCTATGACGTGGCGCCCATGGTGCTGGATCCGGAAGGTATTCCCTGGGCAACGGTGTGGCCAACGTCGCTGATGAATGATGACGGTTGGGCGAACTATCGGCGGATTATCGAGGCTTACGCCCAGGAGCCGTCAGCGGCTATCCGGGAATTTCTGGCGTGGTGTGAGAAACTCTCCGAATTGGGTGAGCGGGCGAAACAGCGCAGACTTCCGTCACGGGTGTTGTCTCACCCGAGGGTACCGCTGAGGCTACCGAGAGGCTTATTGACGTACTGATGGTTCAAGTGGTGACCACTCAACCTTATCTGCCCTGTGATTCTACGATGATTCGCCTTACCGACATTGAAGAGCGGCCTTTTGAAACGCTTAGCTACCGGACCAGTGGCCCTAAAGGACGCATTCTCAGGCGAACTCTACCGATATTCCGGGCCCGAGGACGGGGGCTGCCGACCGATGTCGGCTGCGCGGTGCTGGCGTCCGATCTGCAAGGACGCGAAATTGGCGGACAACAGCGCCTTCTGGGGGAGGTATTGGCGCAGTACCTGGCTTACCTCCAGCGGGTCGGCGACATCCCACCGATAGGGATCGCAGCGCTTTGCGGTGACCTCTACGACTATCCGGATTGCCATAAACGGGGAGGAACCGGTGATGTCGACGCGGTATGGCATGCGTTTGCGGCAGTGGCCCGACACGTTGTGGGTGTCCTCGGGAACCACGATTCCCTGAACCAGCCCAGTGAACTGCCCGACAACGTTCACCTACTGGATGGAGACCTGGTGGGCGTCGAGGGCATTCGTGTGGGGGGTGTTAGCGGCATAGTGGGTGATCCGCGACGCAATCAGCGTAAAGCACTTCCTGATTACCTGCAGATGCTGGACGGCGTAACGCAGAAACAGCCCGATCTGTTGCTGTTACATCAGGGGCCAGATGCCCCTGATACCTCGCGACGGGGTGATCCGATGGTACGCCTGGCGTTGGAAGCAGGGTATAGCGGGTTGACGGTCTTTGGTCACGCATACTGGGCCGATCCCTTTGTCATCGCATTGGGCGAGGGGCAGGCACTCAATGTCGATAGTCGGGTGGTGTTGGTTTATCCCGCCGGGGAGTAGATCCTCGGCGGGATGTTTGGGAGCGACTCCACTGATGTTGGCGCGCTCATGACAATACAGGGTTTGAGGTGATCGATGCCGGTTTTTGGCTTTGCGAGTGACATCCATCTTTCGTTTTACCCCAAAGATCAGCTACCCCTGATTCAATGGGCGCCTGATGTGGATGTCATCCTGCTCGCCGGCGATATTATGGACGGCGTTAAGTCCTACGCCATCGACCACGTGCTGCGGATGACGGAAGGGCGAACGGGGTTGATGACGCTCGGTAACCATGAGCTGTATGGGATACGCCGGGATAAGGCGGTCCGTGAGCTCAAGCGTGGCTTTGAAGGTTCGCATGTGACGTTGCTGTTGAACGAGTCAGTCGTTATCGATGGTGTCAGAATCGCTGGGACGGATCTATGGACAGACTTTTCGCTGATGGGAGATCCAACACGAGCGATGGGTGAGGCCGAAAGGTCGATGAATGACTATCGCCAAATTCGTGTTCGTGACTCCCGGAGTGGTTTCGATCGGTTCCGGAAACTCCGGCCTGCGGACACGCTTCAGTGGAACCTTGATGCTCAAGCGTTTATACGCGAAGAACTGAATCACAGTAGCGAGCCCGTGGTGTTAATGACGCATCATGCCCCCGATGGTCGATCTGTACCCGAACGGTTTCGGGGGCACCGGCTTTCGCCCGCGTATGCGTGCAATTTATCACCGCTTTTTGAGGCCTGTCGGCAAGTTCCCGTGGTCAATGTTCATGGCCATATTCACCAGTCCCAGAACTATCAATTGCCCTGTGGTACCTGGGTACTGGCAAACCCTATGGGATATCTCGGCCATGATGAGCAAACAGGGTTTGATCCCGCGGCTGCGTTTGCGGTGACGGCAGACGGTCAGTTCGATTTGTAAATGTGGGAAGGGTTCACCGGAAGGTCTTCTGCGCCGTCTAGTGGGTGTTCTCAATAGGGAATGCGCTGATGAAGCGGCCGGTATGTCGCCTGCATCCGATGAGATCGTTGCGCACTTGCTTTGCTGGTAGGGGCAATCTGGTTTGCTCAAAGGACCGATTGGTTTTGCGCCCGTTTGGTCGACAGCCGGAGAGAATGATGGAAATTAGTGAAATCCGCCCTAAGGAAGTGGTCGTTGAAGTGATTTGCGATTGCTGCGGGCAGAGCACAACCAAAGACCGTGAGCTGGGGGTTCATGAGTACGCCACGATCGCAGCTGACTGGGGCTACGGCTCTGATCACGATGGTGAGCGATACCGATACCAGCTCTGCGAAACCTGCTTTTTTGGGGTCTTAGCTTATCTGCGTGGGGAAGCACGGATGCTGGGTGTGTTTGATGAAGGACACTCTGCCCGTCGAATGAAACAAGATCGATTTGATCGTCAAAGGGATGGCTCTCCGCTATCCAGATTGAACGGCAGTGTTACCCGCTTTGATCGGCCGACGGACCCCGTCTGGGGCGACCCGGAAGATCGTTAGTGGTTGAATTTATCTGGCTGCGTTCGAGCGCCCCCAGAATGCTTGCCTTCTCTTCTAACATCCGAGATCACTCTAGCGGACAGTGTAGAAAACCATTTTTACCAGGATATGGAGCGTCAGAGGATCGGAAGTGACGGATTTACCTGCTTCTGCGCGTTAAAGTGGTTGCGATCTCGCTCCCAGCACTGCGAATGGTCTCCGAATGGTTGTGCACTTGCCCTGTCTCGGAGCTATTCAGCGGCCAGCGCAAAAACGACGGCTCGATTACAAAACCACTTTGCAGCAGCAAGTCTAAAACCACTTTGGGGCCGCAGGAATGAAAACGCCCTATCCCGAAGAAGTGGGTATCGCTTTTGACGGCCTAAATGTGCCGGTTGGGGAGGTGAACTAAGCGTTCGCTATTGAAAGTGGTTTTCTGTGATACCTGCTTTTTAGACTTGCTCCATCGTTGGGTTGTTAGTTGTACATCGCGAGATGTGAGGCGTACAGACCTGCCGACGTAGTGTTCAAATTTGAACGCATTGATTTCCTGTATATGCGGCTGGTTCTGTTCAACTGTTCTATTGCCTGCGTAACACTGCTTGGCCGACGAGGCGTGCCATAAAATTTATACTTCTTGATTTCAAAGAAATTTTAAAACCAAACCGCTCCGTTGCGTACTTTCAGGTATTGTGGTTATTTGTAATTTATGTATTCAATAGCTACACTATATTGGCTCTCGATAATGTAGTTCGGAGGTGAAAGGTGACACGTCGAATCGACAATTCAATTCCGGCCCTGGGCATGATCGCGATCGCCGATGCGCTATCAGATCCTTTGAAGAACACGAAGGAGGGGATGGCGGCGCTTGGAAAAGAACAGAACTCCCAAAATGTCTTCCAGCACACTCGGGAATTTTGGCTGTTCTACGCTGCTTGGGGACTCCTGTCATATGGGACCATCGAGCTGTTTGAATGGACCAAGCATACCCATTCCAGCATGGCCGGTTGGGGGACCTTTGTGGCCGCTATAGGGATGTTTGTGTGTTTTGTCGGCATGCCCTTTCCGGGAATAACCCTGTTGAACTGGTACGTCCGCTCACGCTGCCTGACACGAATCTTTCCGATCATGAGCCTGCCATGGAGAGCCTTGACCCAATCACACGGAATCTCTAGCAGTACGGCCAGACTTTTCGCAATGATTCTGACAATTCCCTACGTGCTCGTGATTGGGCCCATACTTCTGATCTATGACGCACTGAGGTTCATCCGCTTTGTCATTGCATGGATGGTGACCGGGGGGAAGGTTCAGTTCGGCGGAAATGAATTCATGTTCTACAAGCGTCAAGCCGCACGCTACAACAAGGTAAAAGCGAGTCATGGTGCCGCCGAGGCTGACTATCAGCTATACCTATCGGCAAGAGGTACGGACATTCCCGCAAAATTTGCGCAGATTAAATATGATCACTGGAAAGCTGGCATCAGAGAACAAGTTATGGCGCCGAAGATCGCCAAGTACGGAAACTTACTTCAGTAAACTATCTGGCGCTGAAATTGCTCCCATCGGGTTTCTCATTTCTTCTGCACTACTGGAATCACTCCACCGAACGGATAATGGTTGTGTCTTAAACGACGAAAGCCCAACTCGTTAGAGCTGGGCTTCCGGCGTCCCCGAAGGGATAAGGCCTCAATGGGCAATGCTTGGATAATACCAATACATAGCTGAACCAACAAGTTGAAGCGGCACTTCGAGTATGTTGGAGAGACGCAACTCTAAAACCATTTTGGGGCCGCGGGAATGGGAACACCCTGTCCCGATAGAATTTGTGTCGCTTTTGGCGTTACCAATATGCCGGTTAGGGAGGTGAACTAAGCGTTCGCTATCAAACGTGGTTTTTTCTGATACCAGTATTTCTAGACTTGCTCCGTCGCTGGGTTGTTAGTTGTACGCGCGAGAGGTGGGGTGTACAGATCGGTCGAAGAGGCGGTCAAATTTGAAAGCGTTGTTTTCCCGCATATGCATAGAAACGGCGACGATACCCGGTATGTTCAAGAGCTGCTGGGCCATCACGATATCAAGAGCTCACAGAGTTATACCCACGTCACCATCAGCGACCTGAACGCGGTCTACGACCGAACCCATCCCGCGGCTAAAAATTCAATAAAGTTGACTGCTTGTCAACTCCCGTCTATAGTTGACAAGCAGTCAACCAAGGATAAGCCATGAATGTCATCTCGAAGAGGCCGTTCAACGATGCTGCTCAAAAGCACCCTAATGACCGGGCTGCGCTCATGGATATGTTCCGGGTATTGCAAAAGACCGACTTCCACTCACCGGACGAATTAAAAGCGGTTTTTCCATCACTGGACAACTTTAAGTACAAGGATAAGTGGTGGGTTCTGGATGTCGGCGGTAACAATCTTCGAGTTCTCGCGTTCATCCAGTTTGTGAATAAACGCATGTATATCAAGCACATTGTGAGTCACGCGGACTACGACAAGCTGACGAAAAAGTACATGAAGGACTCTGATTAGAGGTGATGTTATGGCACATCTAGCAATTGTCGATGCTTATCAAACCTTCATGGCGACGGCGCAGCCGTTGATCAATATTGATACCGAAGCGCAGTACGAAGCGACCCTGGAAACACTGGAGCAGGTATTGGAATCTGCCAGCGATACCCTGGACGACTCGCTGAATCCTCTGATCGATATGCTCAGCCACGCAATTGAGCGTTATGAAGCGCAGGATGAGCAATTGGTTGCGTTCATCGAAGACGCCGAATCCCTGCCGGCTGATATTGCGCTGCTTCGTACGTTGATGAGCCAGTATCACCTGACGGGCAGCGATCTGCCGGAGATCGGTGATAAGACGATGGTCTCCAAGGTGCTCAATGGGAAAAGGATGTTAAGCCGTCAGGCCATCGAGAAATTGTCAGAGCGATTTGGTTTAAGGCCTTCGATGTTCTTTGGCGAATAGCCAAGGAGCATCCACTAAGGGAATCACCTGCAGAGGGACCTACAATCGAATACAGCTCACCATGGAATAGCTGTTTGAGCCTCCAGTTCATTACTGACTAATCGCGATCAGTTTACAGCGACTGTCGGGATTATGACCCCACATTGGGGCAGTACGTCGAAAGTGATCCTCTAGGCCTCGGATGGGGCATCAATACCATGGGTACGGTGGTAAAAATCTGGTTCTCTCCCATGTTTGATCTTGCTTTAGAAAGGTTGTTGGTAAAATGGGTTCACTGGTTCCTGACCCACCGGTCGAAGACCGGTGGGGAAGTAAGGGCGCAAGCCCACAGGACGGAGCTAAAGCCCCGCCCGACTCCCCGTAGGGTTTCGAATGAAAATCAAATCTTCAAAGATTCTTGATTACACTCATTTGTCCAACGCGCACTTTGCTTTTTCGAATTGATGCCGGTTTCACCCTATGGTATGAACTTTAAGTTTTTACATACCGGTTCCAATTTTTTTAGACTTTGCGATAGAGGTCGACCAATGTGTTTCCATTTTGGAATAAGCGCACATTCATCCTTTATTCTTTCCTTAAACCCTGTCCCGGCAACGCCTCCCTTTACAAGGCTTTGCAGCCAAATGTTCGCAAATTGCCCTCCGATATCAGCATGCCCTGACTCACTTGCGTTACCAACTTGATCGGTATTCTGCATCGGTTCAGTTGCGATCAGTGAGTTGAAGCAGGCAGTGAATTTCGTTGGGTCATTATTTTTACACCCATAAATGAACTGGTCGATGTCATCCTTTTTTAAGTAGTCTCGTACAATGTTGTCGACCGCCGAAACCACACTCACACTGGTTTCAGATTTGATTCCGCCAAAGTCAAAAACACCGCCACTAGCGCTCAACAGACTTGCATTTCCATCGATCTCAATAAACGTGTTGCTAGCGAAAGTTTTTATCTTGCTAGGCCCGTCACTTTTCAAGTAGTAACTGGTTCCTACTGGAATCCAAACTTCCGTTTTTTGAAGAGTAGTAACTGGAGTCTCTACCGGCATAGGATAGCGGGTGGCCTTGCCTAATTTCCCTAGCAATGGCTTGCCGAGGTGAGCAAGCGTTTTGTCCTTAAACAGGATATCGGTACCATCCTTTGTCTTGTAATCAACTTTAGGCTTCAGGTAGACGGATCCGCCAACACTCATCGTGAGAGGCGTATCCACCGGAATAGGCTGCCCCACTTCCTTTGCGATGTCTTGCCCATCTTTCTGTTTGGTTAACTGTTCGATAGAAAGCAACACGACCATGCTATCCAAGATCCTGCGCATGAGATTTCTTGTTTCGGGTTCATCCAGTTTTCCGTTCGCCGCTTCTTCGCAGACCCCGTAGCGCATCTCACGAACCATTTCCAAAGCTACTGTCCTGACGCTAATGTTCTGGACGTTATTGGACATTGCCGCGGCAATGTCGGCGGTTACAGTACTCCCTTTTCCGTAGGTGGCACTAACCGTAGCCAGGATACTTGAATCAGCATCAGGGCTTGGTTCAGCACAGATATGCCTGACTTTGGTGGTCGTCGTTATTGTTTCTGATTTTGTTGAAGCGACTGTAGACGTTGTTACGGCAGTAGTTGTAGTGATGGGGTGAGCGATAATGGCCCGGTCTTCGGCCTTAAGCACCATGACATCGACTGCATTTGGATTGTAGGAATCTGTTTCTTGCCACAGTCCAGTTGCGCACCCGGACATAAAAAGGGGATATGTGGTGACTCCAATCAGCAGAAGGCAGCGCTTCGCCAACGCCTGGTATCGGGATAGACCCATGAGTTGATCCTCCAACCCTGGAGGCAGCTTCGCATCCCGCAAAGGTACGTCCTTACTACAAACCCTGAACGTTCAAGTTGCTGCCGTCAGTTCGACTCAATGACTAGATTCAAAGCATGTATTCCTGAACTACTTATCAAAGTATTACACAAAAGTAATGATTTGCACCTCTGATCAGGTCGAATAGTGTCGTTCGTAACATGGTCACCTATCGAGAGGTCGGTGCTCTCTCGCTTGGCGAATTCCTTTGGTGTCCGGAATCATTGAACCACTACACAAGTGTTTGCAAAGGTGAATCCGCAGGAGTAGCTCAACGCGGTCTACTTGCTGCGGAAGAGTCAGAAGCTGAATTAGAAAAGGCGTTGGCGAGCCATGAGGCGATCGTGCTAGTGACCGGGCTAGGCGAGGCGGGGGAACAGGCACCGGAGCACTTCAAGTAGCAGCGAAGCTTCCTTCTTTACAGAAGAAACGCCTGGTTATAGCTGTAACATTGCCATTTAATTTTGAGAAAGCCCGACGGGATACAGCACTTGATGCTCTAGCTGACTTAAAATCACAAAATCCGGGAGTGTTGGTTTACGATAACGAACGCCATTTGCAAGATAGCAGCAATGGCCGAGGGGCGTTGCTAGATATTTTTGAGCGCTCGACCCACAAGATCGCGGAAGATGTACGAGCACACTTAAACAGCGCTGCTTAACCGGATCTACGTGACCTCGTACCGTAAAGGCTAATTGCCCAATTCAGACTTAACGGAAGCCAGCTATAAATTTGATCAAACATTTATAGCTGGTTTGATGTGCAAAAACAGACATTTCTTAGCGGTTAAATTGACGTCGGCTTTAGCCGATGACCTGACGGTATCGTTGCTCATTCGGCGGCAAATCGGCCAAAGCGGACGTTTGCTAATCTCGCGATTGATGTCTTCTTCCAGCTATTTACCAGTCATTGGTAGGTAGGACCCGCGAACGACAGGAAAGTGGCAAGCGAACTGGTGGCGGTTCAGATCGCCGACTAACAGATCGCTCACGGTTTGATTCGGTATCTCACTGAGTGGCCATCACGCCATTACTTCCCCCAGCAGCGAGGGTAGCCATATGAGATTTCGGATAGGGGTACACTGCCTGGGGCGGCCAGCGGTTCGACTCGGGAACACTCAGTCGCAGGCGCAACGGTTGCGTACCGGAACCGGTCAGGGCGCAACCTCCCAGCATTGAAGCGGCCAAGAGCGGAGTCAGAAGTAGTTTCAGGTACGTTTTCACTGGTTTACCCCCACCTGGCGTGAGATGGAATGGCGCTCTGATTCGGTATCAATGGTGGCGACAACGGACATCCCGATCCGCAGCCGGTCCAATTGGGGCTGGCCGCGATCGAGCGTAATTTTGACCGGAATACGCTGAACCACCTTGGTGAAATTCCCGGTGGCATTGGTGGGTCGTATTGGCGAGAGCGATAGACCGGTCGCGGGGGCGATACTGTTGACGTGCCCAAGAAACTGCACGCCTGGAAGGGCATCGACGGTGATCTTCACCGGCTGATTAATCTGGATGTCAGCGAGTTGCGTTTCACGGAAATTGCCACTGACATAAGCTTGAGCCCTTGGCACCACTGCTAGCAGTGGATGACCCGCCGCGACGAAGGCCCCCTTTCGCAGTGTTCTCTCGGTGACAACTCCGTCAATGGGTGAGTAGATCCGGGTGTAGGAAAGCCGTAGTGAAGCTTTGGCGATATTGGCCTGAGCCATGGTCAGATTATTGGCAGCAGTCGCCTCCATCGCGGTCAGGACATCGACTTTGTGAGTCGCCTCACTCACTGCCGTACGGGCATAGTTTACTGCCGCGGCGGTGGTATCCACTTGGCTGCGAGCCCGTTGTGCCTGTTGCACGGACCCCGCGCCCCGTCGAGCCAGTGCCCGGTACCGAGCTAACTCGCTTCGGGCAAAGTTCGCCTGCGCGATAGCCGCTGCCAGTTTGGCCCGGGTACCTGCGATAACGGTTTGCTGGTCAGCCAGACGGGCCCTGGCCTGATCCAGGCGAGCTTGTGCTGCGCCGGCCTGGGCTTTGGCATACGCAAGTGCCACACGTAAATCATGATCGTCCAGTGTGGCCAGGAGTTGACCTGCATGCACCTGTTGGTTATCGGAGACCAGTACTTGGCTGATATAGCCCGGCACTCGCGAGGACACCAGGGTGGTGTCGGCATGGATGTAGGCATCGTCCGTAGAGGGATTGCTCGCTGGGGAGCTGAAACCGCCCAATGCGACGACTGTGGCGCCTAACACTGTCATCACCGCCAGGATGGCCAATAGGCGGGTTAGCTGACGTCCGGCGAACCGACGTTTATGTTGGGTATGGGTAAGGGAATGTGGATCGGATTGCGCGTTCATGATCGACCTCGGTTAGGCTCGATGTTTAGATTGAGAAGGTACTACTGACGGCGGTAGTACCCGATTGGCGATCACCGGTATGCCCAGGATCAAAACCAGGGCCAGCAGCGCCATGATTCGGTAGATGTCGGCGGCGGCGAGAACGGTTGCTTGAACAGCCAGTTGATGAACGAAGGTCGACAAGGCCCCAGAGGGCTGGAGCAAGCCGTTTTCCAGTAAGTGCTGAAGCGTCAGGGAGAGGCCCTGGGAATGACGGCCAAGCTGGTCTGCCAGCAGGGTCATATGGGTTTCGCCGCGCTGGCGCAGCAGGATGGACATCAGACTGGCACCCAGAACCGCCGAAAACGATTTGACGGTATTGAACCAAGCCGAGGCCATCGGACCTTCAGTCGGGTGAACAACGCTGGTGGACGACAGCAGCAGGGACACGACCACCATCGGCTCTCCCAGCATCTGCATCGCCATGGGTTGGTAGAAATTTTCCCGGGACCATTGGCTGTTCAACCCGGTCATTTCGAGCAGGGAAAGCACGCAGAATCCCAATCCCAGCGCCATGATCCAGCGACAGTCGACCCACCGGCGGTTACAGATGGCAGCCACCAGTGGCAATAGCACGAGCTGGGGCAGGGCAATCAGTAAGGCCACGGGTGCGCTCTGCAGGGGCCGATAGCCCTGAACGGTTGCCAGGTAGCCCGCCGAAACCTGAAAGGTTGCGGAAAATACAATCAGGGTTCCGGCCAGGGTCACCAATGCATGGGTAAAATTACGCCGCCGAAGCAGGCCCAGCCCGAAAAATGGACTTGGATGTTGACTTTCGTTGATGAAAAACAGCACCAGGAGCAAACCTCCCCCGAGGAGGAGGCCGCTGATCAACGGTGAATGGAACCAGCCCAGCCAATCGCCTTGAAGCAGCCCGACCACGATGGCGCAGATGGCCGGTAGCCCTGTGAACAGCCCCAGGCCGTTGAATTCCCGAAGGCGCTCCAGCCGCAGGGGATCCTGGGGGAGCCCCCAGGCGACCGCCACCATGCTGATCAAGCCCGTCGGCAGTACCTGCCAGAACAGCCACTGCCAGCCCAGCGTATGAGTCCAAAGGGCGGCCAGCGGTATACTCAGATTGGGGCCGAAGGTGGCGGTTAGGGCATAGCCGGCCAGACCGAAAACCCGCACTTTCGGTGGCAGGAATCGCAGTGCGACTGTCATTAACAGCGGCGGCAGACAACCGGCCATCAATCCCTGCAAGCCCCGCAACATCAGCAACGCAGCGAAATTGGGCGCCAGCGGGCACAGCAAGCCCAGCAGGAGCAGGCCGGCGATGGCAAATAAGGTAAAGCGTCGTATTGAAAAGGTCACCGCACACCAGGGTGCGAATGCCATGGCGGCGACCTCCGTGGCGTGATAAATCGCGGAAAGCCAACGGCTTTGATCGTGACCGAGTGAGAAGGCGCCCAGCACGTCCGCCGAGGCGGCAGACACCACACTGCCATTGAGTCCAGCCAGGAGCGATGCCAACAGCACGCCGACCAGACCGATCAGCAAACGCTTGTCCAGTGGCGCGACGGATAGGCTCCGGCGAGGAACAGGCGCACCAGGGGTATCGTCCGTTGGCATTATCGCGGTCATGGCTGTGGTCTCGTTTCAGGTCGCTTGTGCCCGGGCGCCGGGAACACTACGCCGGCAGCTTGCGAAAGCCGATGGCAAAGCGGTTCCAGGCATTGATGGCACTGATCAGCAAGGTCAGATCGGCGATTTCGGTATCGGAGAACTGCACGTGTGCGGCTTCCCAGGCATGGTCGGGTGCGTGGGAGTCTGCGACCAGGGTCAGCGCCTCGGTCCATTCCAGCGCAGCACGCTCGCGGTCACTGAAAAAGGGGGCTTCCCGCCACACGACCAGCGTGTCCAACCGCTGCTCGGATTCGCCGGCTTTGCGGGCATCGTGCGCATGCAGATTCACACAGTAAGCACAGCCATTGACTTGGGATGCGCGCAGGCGAACCAGCTCAACCAGCGGCTTTTCCAAAGTGGATTTGGCAATGTGCTCTTCCAGTACCAGGAGGGATTTGATGGCGCCGGGGCTGGCTCTGTAGAAGTCGAGTCGGGATTTCATGATGGTGTCCTCGTTTAGGTTGAGCTCCGGTCGGGAGCGGTTTCAGTACCCTGTGTACGAGGATCATCTTAGAATGGTGATCAATGATCGATAAGATAGCAAAATACCAAAACATTATTGCACTGGTAGGATAATAAGATGGATCTGAATGATCTCCGGTATTTCGCGTTGATTGTGGATCATGGCGGCTTTACCGCGGCCGAGCGGGTCACCCATGTACATCGCTCCAAACTCAGCCGCCGCGTTGCCCAACTGGAAGACACGCTGGGGGTACGCTTGCTGCAGCGTACCACCCGGCGACTTTCCCTGACCGAGGCCGGCGAGGTTTTCTATCAGCACTGTGCGGCCATGCTGGTCGAAGCGGAAGCTGCTCACGAGGCGATCAATCAATTGCGCAGCGAGCCGGTGGGTACGGTGCGGATTACCTGCCCGGTGGTCATGGCACATTTCTATCTGGCCGAGTTGATTGCCCGGTTTATGGTCGCAAACCCCAAGGTACGGGTAGAGCTGGATGCGACGGACCGAAGCATTAACCTGATCGAGGAGCGGGTCGATATTGCGGTGAGAGCCCGAGACACGGCCCGTCATGACCCTGGTCTGGTGGCGCGAAAAGTGGGGACCGGACGTTTTATCCTGGTGGCTAGTCCCAGTTACCTGGGCGACCATCCCCGACCGCAGACGCCGGCAGAGCTCTGTCAGTTTGACTGGGTGGGTGGGCTTGGAGCAGGAGAAGAACAAGTCTGGTCGCTGATCAATAACGAAGGCGAGGCGACCCGGGTGACGGCCCGGCCACGCCTGTTGTGCACGGATCTGAACACGCAGTATCAGGCGGTCATCGGTGGTGTGGGTATGGCACTGCTGCCGTCGCGGATCGCTTCAAAGGGGCTCAAATACGGTGCCCTGGAACAACTGCTGCCACACTGGAGCACTGCCGAAGAGGACATTCACGTCCTGTTTGCCTCAAGGCGCGGCATGCTGCCTTCGGTGCGCGCACTCCTCGACTATTTGTTTGAACATCTGCCTGAGGCGTTACAGGGTTGACGGCGCATCAGCGGTACCGGTCAATACCCTCAACCAGCCTTTGCGCCAATCGGGGCTGCTTCAATGCTTCCAGCCACCATTGCAGGGCTCGTCCCCGGTGATCGCCGCGCCAACCCAGATAGAGTGTGTTGGGTTCTCTGGGGTCCGCCATCCGTTTAGCCACCAGTTCCCCCCGGGCCAGGAGAGATTGAATGCGTGTTTGGGGTAGCCAGCCAATGCCGAGCCCCTCCCGTTGCGCCTGGATTTTCGCCTGCATGCTGGGTACTGCCAGTACGCTCTGACCGCCGAGCACACCATAAGTCCGCGATTGCTCCCCCCGGGCGGTATCCGCAACCACGACGGAGCGATGGGCCAGCAGTGCCTCGCGCTGCAAGGGTTCCTCCGCCAGGGCCAGCGGGTGGCGGGGTGACACGGCGAAAACCCATTCCATGACACCCAGTTGGGTCCAGCGCAGCTTTTCAATCAATGGCGGCTCATTGGTCGCGCCAATGACCAGTTCCGCACGGCCATCACGCAGGGCTTCCCAGGTGCCTCCCAGCACTTCATGGGTGATGCGCAGGCTGACTCCTGACTGCTTTTGATCGAACGCCTGAATGACCGGTATCAGCGATTCGAATTCGATGATCTCATCCGTCACGATCCTCAGGCGATCTTCCCAGCCACCCGCTACCTGCTTGACCCGCTGTGTCACCCTCGACATGTCCTGGGCCAGGCGAGCGGCCTCCTCGGCCAGTAACTGGCCGGCCGGTGTCAGTTGCAGTCGATAGCGGCGCCGGTCGAACAGCAGCGCATCATACCGACTCTCCATCTGACGCGCGGCATAGGAGATCGTCGAAGGTGCTTTTCCCAGGCGGGCGGCCGCGCGGGACAAGCTGCCTGTTTCGCGAATGGCTTCAAGCAGGGCCAATTCATCGGCGGTTAACATGTTCGATTTCTTCGAATGGTTATGTCGACTGCACCGTACGTCAACCTTCAGGAAAGGCTGTAATGTGGGCGATGTTGTATCTCACACATTCGAAGGAGATTGACATGAACCGCTTTCAAGGTAAATCCGTTTTGATCACCGGCGGCAGCAGTGGCATAGGTTTGGCGGCCGCTCAGGCGTTTGCCGCAGAAGGTGCCCGGGTCATTATTACTGGTCGTGATACAGCGAGCCTTGGTGAGGCTGTACAAAACCTGGGCGATGGCGCCCTGGCGATTCGCAGCGATGCCAGCGATCTCGGTGACGCCAGGACACTGGGCAATGAACTGGCAGCGCAAGGTGTGCGTCTGGATGCCGCCTTTCTCAACGCAGGGGTGGTGAAACTGCTGCCGTTTTCCGACGTCACCGAAGCCGATTGGGATGGCATGTTCGACACCAACGTCAAAGGCGCCTTTTTTACGCTTCAGGCCCTGAAGCCTCTGCTGAACAAAGGGGCCTCAATCGTCCTGAATGGTTCGATCAACGCTCACATCGGGATGGCACAATCCTCGGTCTATGCTGCCAGCAAAGCGGCCCTGATTTCGTTGGCAAAGACGCTCTCGGCAGAATTACTTCCTATCGGCGCACGGGTCAACGTGGTCAGCCCCGGCCCGGTGGCTACCCCCATTTACAGTAAGCTGGGGCTGGAAGC
Organism: Mangrovitalea sediminis; assembly: GCF_002514725.1. Taxonomy (GTDB): domain Bacteria; phylum Pseudomonadota; class Gammaproteobacteria; order Pseudomonadales; family Oleiphilaceae; genus Mangrovitalea; species Mangrovitalea sediminis. The sequence continues at coordinate 234,021 of NZ_NTLB01000007.1, read as the reverse complement.
TGCACAGCTTGAAGCCGTCGCCGCGCAGATCCAGAGCCAGATTCCGCTGGGTCGTTTTGCAACCCCGCAGGAAATCGCTTCCACGGTCCTGCACCTGGCCGCGACTGAATCCGCCTTCATCGTCGGAACGGAAATCATTACGGATGGTGGTATGGGGCAGTTGTAGCCGTTGGATTAGTGGGGTGCAATCGAGGTGGTTAAATGCAATTGCTTGAGATCTACGGTCGAAGACCACCGAATGCACCCTGCCGCTAATTGGGCATATTTCAGGAGCTGCCGCTTAGACTCGCCAACAACTGTCTAAAAGGCAGCGGAGAAAGCGGACTATAACCAAGATAGGGGCTAACTTCTATGCCTGGAAGCGTGTGTCGCGTTCGAAGCGATGTCGGGACGATGAGCGCTTGTCCGGGCTGATCAAGCAGTTCTGGTTGGAATCTGGGGCGGTATATGGGTACCGCAAGATCCACAGTGATTTGCGCGAGTGTGGCGAACAGTGTGGCCCCAACCGGGTTCATCGCTTGATGCGCTGTGCAGGGATACAAGCTCAAGTCGGTTACCGGAAGCCTCGCCATAAGGCGGGGCATGTGCACAAGGTAACGCCTAATCTCTTGCAGCGACAGTTCAACCCGAGCGCGCCGAATGAGGGCTGGGTGACGGATATCACCCCTATTCGTACCCACGAGGGCTGGCTGTATCTGGCGGTGGTGCTGGACCTGTTCTCACGTCGAGTCATCGGCTGGTCGATGCAGTCACGGATCACCAAGGACTTGGTGCTGGATGCGTTGCTGATGGCCGTCTGGCGTCGCAAGCCGACAAGCAAGGTTGTTGTCCACTCGGATCAGGGCAGCCAGTACACGAGTCATGACTGGAGCGCCTTCCTCAAGATGCATGGTTTGGAGGGGAGCATGAGCCGGCGCGGCAACTGTCACGACAACGCTGTCGCAGAGAGCTTTTTCCAGTTGCTTAAGCGCGAACGGGTGAAACGGAAAATCTACAACACCCGCGATGATGCACGAGCTGATATCTTCGATTACATCGAGATGTTCTATAACAACCGACGCCGCCATGGTTCTAATGAGCAGTTATCGCCAGTAGAGTATGAGCGGCGTCATCAGGAACGGCTGGGAAGTGTCTAGAGAATTGGTGGCGATTCACTTCGTGCATTGAGCCGTGCGTCGAGTGAAACGTCCTCACTCGTCATTCCGACGAAATTTTGCTCAAAATCTTGGGATATGTCCCGCAAGACCGGATTAAGTAGGGAATGCGGTGAATGGTCATGGCTGATCAGGTAAATGATGAACGCGTTTCTTAGGTCATCGGAAATACCTTCGTTGTTCAGCAAAAGATGAATATCGAACAGATCGCGCGGATGTTGCCGGTCGAGTGCCGCCATAATCTTCCCGGCAAAAATGTCTTCAAAGGAAAGCACCTGTGTTTCCGCGAAGCCAAAGTTATCTTCAACGGCGTCGGATACCACCATGGTTTTGGGCTCGTAGACGCACCCACGCAGAACTGGTGTCACTTCAATTTTGATCTGGGTGCGATCCCGCGTACGGACGACAAGCTTAGTGATTTCGGTTTGTGTCCGTGGGGCAGATTCAGTGATTTGGATACTGCTATCAGACCGCTGAATGTTTCTGGCAATCCGTTTCAGCGCTGCATCTATTGCTGTGAGGGACTCGGGACGATTGGCCACGGGCAAGTAGGTCAAATCAATATCGACGGATAGGCGCGGCATGTCACGGATAAACAGGTTGATTGCGGTGCCCCCTTTGAGCGCAAAGCAATCCTCCTTGGCGACGTGGGGCAAGGTCTGGATGAGCAATTCAACCTGATTACGGTATGTATCGCTATAGGCCATGACTTTCTTCCTCAGCGAATTCCTTTGGAACCGTGATTAGAAATTGGGAGTCGAGTCGTCCACCTTCGGCGAGCACCCGCTTGCCGCGCCCTAGGTCAATCGTATCTTGGTTAATTCTCCCCAACCATTGGTGCCCATGGCGCTGTGCGAAAAAGAAGAAGAGACGTTTTACTTTGACGCTTTTGACGTGTTCGAGAAGGGTTTGCAGTCGTCGCGGACTGAGATTGCCTAAGCCTTCCATGATGACATCCGCCATGTGGAAGGTTTCGTCCTGGGGAAGCTCGTCCAGTAATTCGAGGTAGGCGCGCTCGGGCGTAGAGATGACCATCGGCCAATTCCATTGTCCCCAACGCATAATGCGTAACCCTTGGGCCAAGGCGGCCTCCTCCTCGGGTGCCCCCGCTTCAAGTGAGACGCCTCGCGTTGCCAGATCCATCCGAGGAAGCAAGCGGAGGCGGTTGTGCGTTACGAAGCGTTGTTCCAGCGGCAGTTTGTGCAGCCATGTGGGCAGCTTGCTGTCGCTGTAGAGATGAATGTGTTTTTGCGCGTGTGATAAATAATGCGCATACCCTTGCAGCTCCAACGCAGTGCGCCCGCCGACCGACATGGGGTGATCGAGAAGCGTTTGCAGGGAGATGACAACTTGCTCCCAGCTAACGGTGCCACGAGAACGCCGGAATACCCCGCGTGCGGGTTGCTCCAGCCATCCGGCTGTGACGTATTGGCTACGAAGCGCACGAGAGTATCCCTCGCGCTCCAGCCAAGCCGCATCGACGAGAAGTCCCTCGGGTAGGATTCTCGCTAACTGGTTTAACTTCCCTTTCTTTTGCGTAGCCATGCTTTGCAAAATAGCAGTTTAATAAACTGAATGCCAAGTTTATGATTTCTCTACTTCGTATAGTTCACCTATACATTTAATTGCACCGATAAACTTTGTGCGACTGCATTTCGGTAGAAGCCCTAGCCATACAAAGTTGGCAGTGTGGCCGTAATTTCTTCCATAGCGCTGAAATCCCGGAACACATCCCCTCCATTTTGGCCGCAGCATTCAGACAAATAACGTGTTTTTGCAGGACAAATCACTTGTCGGAAAACGAAAAATAGTTCGCATTACGACATGTTCAACGGCCGTTTTAGGCCCTTTTTCTGTGAAACAATAATTTTGACCTTTGGCCTCGACTGCTCGTTCGAGGTTGGAGTGACGTCGATTACTTGTTTCCAGAGATGGGAGGAAAGAAGTTGAGCCGTATCGACTTCGATAAATCACAGATGCGTTGGATTAAACGGGAACGACTCAAGGCACCTGCCGACGTTCCACCGAGCACAATGAAAGTTTTGGCAGCGCAGATTCCGGCGTTGACGAAACCTGAGGCCTTGGAGCCGGAGGCGCTCCAGTTGATGGCGCTTTGTCATCCCCCGCTCGTCATCCAGCGAGGGTCGCACTATCAAACCGTTGGAAATAGTCGCGTCGCCCAATGTTTGCAGGCACTGCCATCGGACGCGCGTATACCGGTGATTGTCCTGCCCAAGATGCCGGTGCACATGAAAAGAACGTGGCTACTTTACACCGCGTTATTGGGGAATCTGGCCTATGGGCTGGACGCTGTGTTTGCGCGGCACAGCCTGCTTACGTTGTGGATGGAATTAGATGGCGCAGGGTGGGCGCCAGTTTCAGCGCAGCTATCTTCTCGACAGGGGTTTGCTGCTCTAACGGGTATCAACCGGCGCACGGAACTGCCAACGCCAAAGGAACTGCCCTCTCGTTTCAGGCAAATAGGTTTGTTTGAGGAGCAGTCCTGATGTTCGAGACGTTCGATATGCTCTCGGCGGAGCAGCAACTTGAGTTGATTGTTCGACCTAGAGGGGACTGGTATGGGGTCTCTCACGTAGCTAGCGGTGTCTTAAGGGTGCTGCCAGAGCTTGAATGGTGCGCGCCGGTCTCGTTTGACTCTGGCAAGCTCACGGAAATCTGTGAGCAACTGGTTCGCGGTACATCGGTATACGAATGGCTCAAGGTGACTGAAGCCCCCCAGGGTATTAGCGGGCTCAAGACGGATTTCCCCCAACATGCGGGACTTCACGAACTGGGTAAACGAAAAGAGATAGAGCCAGCACGACGTTACGTCGCCGCGATGCTAGTTATTTGGACGGCTGACTGGCAGCGGCGGCTACATGCGTTACCTAACGACGACCCGAAAAAGCAATCGCAGCAGGCACTTCTTGATCGGCGTCTTGTTGAGGCTTGGATGGCAGTGCGCCTCTTGCGAGGCGGCGTGATAGGGCTCTTAGAGGCTCACGGGCCATCTCCTCTGGATTTCATTCTTTCCGCCGAAGGCACCTTACTAGACTACGACGTGCGAACCGTCGACGAGGACAACCGTCGCTACCTGGGATATTTGAATCGCTACTTTTCTGCGGTTCTAGGGCGATCCCAAACAGGGGGTTCCGGCGTTGTTCGTTTCGCCGGTAACGATGCTGAGGCTGAGCTCCAGGTGGAAGAAGAGCTATCCATCGTCGATGCTGACGGCGAAATCCATCGTCCTGAACTCCGGGTTTACCAAAACCGTCGCAGTCTTCAGGAAAGACGCAAGACGGACCATTTCCGAGCGGGTAATGCCATTCAGGAAATCGAAGATGGGCCCACTCTCGTTCAAAGCGTAGGGGTGCTTGAGACCGCAAAGGGTGAAACGCCCGTGCAATCTGTCTTGCGCCGTCGAGGACAGTTACTGCATCGCCGGAGGAGTGCGCAAGTTTTGCCCGGCCGTTGGGATGAGCTGAACCAGCATGAAGTCTCTACGTTGTTGCAGTTTGCCTACGACCACTACTCTATCGAGTCGGAGTTAACATCGACATTACTGCTCATGCTTCTGACCGGGAGATCATTTGAGGATGTTCGTGCCGCGAGGGTCGTGAACGGTGTTGCTCAGTTGCCGTTAGACCCGAGCCCTTCAGCGGTCTATCTCGTATATGAGAAGCAGGCTTGGGGAACAGGTGCACTAAAACCCGCCGCGCGACGCAAGCGGGAATCACGCTGGCAGGATTATCTCCGTCACCATCAAGATGTACTGATGTTACCCGTACCATCGCCGCTTTGGTGTCTTTTAGCTCCCCTCATCAAAACAGCTGCCACCCGCTCGCGGGAACGTTCTGCAAGGTTATTTCACGCCGATCGGGATCTGCAAATTGAAGAGCAGATTCGAGACGCGCTCTCCAGGCTGAATTCGGGCCGGCAGGCACGTCTGACGTTGCACCGGATCGAACACCAATTGTTTGCCGAAGTGATGCAACAGTCCACGGATGTGACAGAAGCCGCGCTGATCACTGGTAAACAGGCGCCCTATGGCGAATCCGCTGCCCTTTACTACCACAGTTGCGACCGAGAAACGTTGGTAGATTGCTATACGAAGGTTGCCAATGCGTGGGCTCATCTATTGACCGACGATGATCAATGGAAGCTGATACAGCGCGATATGATCGGCGGCTCCGTCGGCTCTGATCTCGTCCTGGATGACGCTGCCGGGCGACTCTTGGTGGCTGATTTGCGGGCACAGCTTAAGGTGGACCGAAAACTGTTGGGATCCCCGGAAGGGCTGCAACGTTTTCATAATGCTTATACCAACTATTGCTTGGTGATGTTGTTCTTCGCAACGGGTTATCGCGCGGTAGGCGAGCCTGTAGCGCGAGAATCGGACGTCAATATTCAAGCCGGCTTTATCACCATTGCCGACAAAACCGGAGACGGTTTCGGCCATGCTCGAATGGTACCGCTATGTGCCTTGCTGAGTGCACAGATCAGTGCATATCAAAGTCATGTTCATTGGCTTACTCAGCACTTGGCATGGTCGGGGAGTCCTGCCGAGGATACGCCGTTCCTGTTTTATCTCGAATCAGATCTAAAGTCCCTTCGCGTTCGTCCTCGTTCCATGAACACCCGGCTCAGTTGGTCCTACCCCGAATCTCTTCCTTTGAACCTCAGCCGCCATTGGTTGCGAGGAGCGCTGAGAGCGAGAGGGGTTCCCGGGTCTACGGTCGATCAGTTTATGGGGCACTGGAGTGCGGGTCAGGAACCTTGGTCGAAATACTCTGGTATTGATCCGATGCATTTCGGTTATCAGTTGAGTGCTGTTTTGGATGGCCTTCTTCACGATCTTGGATTTGAGTGTGAGGTCGGTGCGGTATGAGCTCTACAGCAACGGCTTGGAAAGGGTGGTGCGAACCGATTGAAAAGCTCCAACGCCAACTTCAGGCGGCTGAGGGAGACAACCCACACGGCGAGCGGCGGCGAGCGAGCGACCGACTTCGCCGTCGAGTGAGGCAGCACTCCATCGTGATAGAGCGATTGGCGAAGCTACAACCGGACATTTTCAGCGGTCAGCCAGCCGTTCGACTTGATGATCAGCACGTCGATCAACTCTTTCAACAGGTCTGTGAAGGCGCCTCGGGATATGGACTTGCCGAACGGCAACGATTTTTGGTGGCGGGTCTTCACAGAGGGAGCAAAGAGTTGGATTGGCGGATGCCCATACCATTACCGTTGTCCGTGAACCCGACAGAAATTTCGTCAGCGACGCCCGATAACTTTGTCCTGCTTCAGCAGGCCCAGCGATTGCTGGCGGCCTTTTGGCACGATCTGCGATCGGAACGTTCCGTCGACGCCAAACTGGATCAAGCCCGCGATGCGGGACAGTTGTTGTTCAGCTTTCTCATGCACTCGTACTGTTTTTCAAAGCACTGGTTTGACCAATTGCCTGGCGGTATTACCGGTGGTATCAGCAAACATAAACAGGTGGTTTGGTTGGACCTGGGGCTCGAACATAGTCGTATGAGCGCGGACAGTGATGATTTGCGTCGCCGAATCTTTCCTTCGCCGGTTACCCAATTACTGCTGCAGCGTTGGTATAAGCGTTATGGACGGTCCTGGCCCCAACAACGCAATAGTCAGACCGCCGCGTCTGCCCAGGAGTTGATACTGCGCTACGCGAAATCATTGTGTTCGAAGGATGACGCAAAGCGATTGACCTTCAGCCAAATAGCCGCGTTGTCCAGCGCTCAAACCGTTGTCGAACTACCGGGCATTGTCAGCCATTACCTGCGAACAAAGCACCTGGGGACTCCATTACTCCAGGCTAACTGGATGCGGTTGGTTTCCGGTAAGCAGGTGACGCCGGAGGTGGGCGAGGATGAAACGGGGAACGTGGATTATCTGACGCCTCCACCCGTTAAGTGTCATCCGATCTTGGGTGATCAGCTCCAAGCCTTCAAAGAGCTGTGCCGCGTTATTTATCGGAAGGAGCAGGGGGGCTCGGTCACCAAAACCCCGGCCGAGTTGCTATCGGATCTGAAGAAGTTTGTCAGCCGGACGGATTTGAGTCCTATTCTGCAATTGCTGACAGCCTGGGCCATTCATTTGGTGCGGGATGGGGGAATGGTCAAGAGCAGGCTCGCGCCCAGTTCTGTTGTGCGTTATTTACATTGGGTTGGCAGGGAGCTGATCATCCATTCCCCGGATCTGATGGCACCTGAAACACTGGATGCCGACGAGTGGCAAGCCATCTATGAAGTTTGTATCGCCAAGTCGAAGTCCTCTTCGGGGAATGTTACCGCGAGGCTGGCGGAGTTCCATCGGTTTCTGGAGGCACACTACGGTGTGCCGCCCGTCGACCTTGGTGCGCATGGCGGCAAACGACAAGTCGACGCCCGTCTGCTGACACCCCGAGAATATCTCAGGGTGCGTCAACTGATTCGCAAGAGCGGCGATACGGTTCTTACGGACATTCAAGAATTGGTGCTGATACTGGGATATCGCTGTGGCTTGAGGCGTGGTGAAGTTTGGAGCCGCCTTTTGGCGGACTTTCCTGGACTTGATCATCCGCGGGTGCAGCGCAAAGAACTTCTCGTGCGGCCCAACAAAATCAGCGGGATCAAGAGCTGGGCGGGCACCCGCAGGTTACCTCTCTCGCTCCTGTTGCAAGAGGATGAACTGGAAGTCTTAACGGCCTTTTATCGTAAGCGAAAGGCTGAACTCGTGGAGCGTGCTGGAAACCAGGCGCTTTTCTCCGTCGATGGCTTGAGTGGCTTGCCGGCCGATCAAAAGCTCGTATTCGACACCATTACCGCTTGCCTGCGGAAGGTAACGGGTGACCCGGCCTTTCGGTTTCATCATCTGCGCCACTCATTCGTCTCTCTGACCTTTCTCCGTTTGATGGAAACCTATCCTGGCGAACATGTACCCCAGGACTGGCGTCAAGGTCGGGGTGGCGCAGCGTTATTGCCTTCCATGCAGGCGCCTTTATGGCAGAGTGCGGGGCTGTCGGATACGCGACGGTCTGCCTGGTTGCTGGGGCAGTGGGCTGGGCATGCCTCGCCTGGGGAGGCGATGCTTTCCTACAGCCATTTGCTGGATTGGCTGACGCGTAGCTACCTTTGGCGTCCAGCACGCGGGCATGATTTATCGCGATCAGAACAATGTGTCTTGTTGGACAAATCCCAGGCGGCGATTGAGCAATTTCGTTACCGACAAGGTCTCAACGACAGAACAATTTCGGCTCAGCAGTTATGTGATCTGGTGGTCCATCAGTGGCCAAAGACGGCGATCAAGCCGCTGCCGGCGGGTCGTTGGAGCGAACCCAGCGTTCCGGATCCGGTTACCGTGATAGGTTACAGACCGGAGCGACATTACCGTTGTGCCTACGACCTGGCATGGCGTGCCCTTGAGAAGGTGCCAGGGTTCGATGGTAATTATCGCCCCCGAGGTGTGGAGGGGGCGGCGCAGATGCTGGATGTCTCTTTGAACGACGCTCAGCGGTGGCACCGCAATGCCATTCACCTGATGTCGATGAAGAGTACGCGACAGACCTCGGGGTTTTATTACGACGAGCAAGGACAAGTCATCGAACAGCGTGCTCGACTTTCGACAGGAGCGCCAGGTGTGAAGCGATCGCTGGACGAAAAGGATTTCCAAAAGGGTCTTCCGGAACTCCCCACTTTTATCGCGCCGCCCCGTGGTGAAATCGGGCGGCAGAGCGCCGCCAAGTGGTACGAGAAATTGCTGGGGTGGCATAGCTCGGCGCCGAAGGAAGCCAATGCCTGTATGACAAGCGTGCTCGAACATGCTCAGCGATCACGTGCGCGAATCAAAACCCGCAGTGTCCAGAGCCATCAAATGTTTTGTCGGCTATTGCAACGGGTGGGGTTGGAATCCAGCATTCGGGTTCGCGTGCATCTGAGCGCTAGTACTCCTCAGCATGTCGCGCTGAAGCATTGGGCCAAGACATTGGCCGTCCGAGAAAAGGCGATCACTGTTAAGGTCTTTGATGATGACCAAAGGCGACTCGGATCGTTTGGAAAATCGCATGTGTTTGTGGACCCACCGAAGGCGTTCCATGGCAAATTGGATCGTTTCTGGTCGCCGTTTCGCTTTGCCGTCATGTCGGCTTTGGTGGTCACAGGAGATTTGGTAAGCGCTGAGACTCAAAAGGAGGCGTCCGTTCCCTGAACGTGCGAGAGGGCGGTGTTGGCCGCCCTGCGGTGATTTAGAGAGGTTCAATCTGCTGGACATGCAACTGTTTACTACCCGGTCTTTGACTGATACGCAGCGAGGCCAAAATGCGTCGACCGACAGCAGGCTTCCATTGCGCTGGCATGCGATGTTCTTGCAGGTAGGCAACCGCGTATCGGCCACGGCGGTAAAGCAGCAGCTTCCAAAGCGGTGTCCCTAAAAGAGGGTGAACCAGTGCATCCACTGAGAGAATAGTGAAGCAATCCCGCCAGAAGGCCAGGCGAACAGCGTGATCTTCGTTAGCCTTCATAGGGGTTCCCTCCACGCCGAGAGGTGCCTTTCCACTTTTGCGAGAAAGAGCGACAACGTTTCTCGTGCCGGCACAATACCCTCAGTCACCATCACGCCATGGATCCAGGACGCCATCGCCTCCAGGTTGGTACGTTCTCCACCCAATCCCAAGACGGGTACGAGGTCGTTCCCCTGAGAGATGGCCAGCGCCTGACAAAGTGCGCCGGCCATATTTCGGATCAATCGCCGTTCGGCTGGCGTGAGCAGGCCTTGAGGAATGGTGCTGATCATTTGGGCATTAGACTTCATCGCTTGCCTCCTCCAGGGACTTGGCCAGATCAAATTCCGATCGAAGCAGTCGCTCAAAGGCGGAGCCATCTCGGCGGGTGAGGTTCGGTACATACCGGGAATACACCCGGAACAGCATTTCCGTCGTTGTGTGACCCATCTGACGCGCAATCCATTCCGGGCTTTCGCCTGCAGCGAGCCAAAGCGTTGCAGCGGTATGTCGGGTTTGATAGGGGCGGCGTTGCCGCAAGCCCAGGTAACGGAGCAGGGGATACCACACGCGTTTTGTCACATTGTTGTGACTCAGGGGCGTCCCTGATCGCGTGCAGAACACGAAGCTCTCTTTACCCGTTGCCTTCTGTTGGTCCTTCAGCGCGTCGACCACAAGTTGTGACATCTCGATCGCCCGAAACGAGCCGTCATTTTTCGTATAGTTCAGCTCGCCATTGACCAAGGCCTGGCGGACCAGAATCTGTCGTCGCCCGAAATCGACATGCTCCCACTGCAAACCGTCGATCTCCCCCGTACGCATCCCGGTAAAGAACCGAACGGTGTAGTAATTGCGAAAGTCTGCCCGAACGCTGGAGAGGATCAGCTTTACCTCGTCCAGCGAAAAGGGCTCCACATCCGTGCGAGGCACTTTCAATGATTTAATGCCGTGGTAGGGTGAGCTAAACTCATACCGGTTGGCTGCTTCACTCAGGATCATGCGCAAAGGCGTCATGATGTGGTTAATGCGAGTTGCTGACAGATGTTTTCCGCTCCGGGACGTAACTTTGGCGAGTGAGGCCCGAAACTCGAGAATGTCTGCCTTAGTGATGCGGCCAACCTCTTTTTCCCCAAACCTGGGCAACAGGTAGTTGTTCAGGGTCAAGCGCACCGTCGCGATATGCGACTTGCGCCACTGGATCTTCATCTCCTCAAACCAGTCCCAGGCGAACTGATTGAAGAGCGGTGTTTCGTGATACTGACGAGCGGCTGACAATGCGCGTTTGCTGAATTTCTCAGCGTTGGGGCTGTTCGGAAAATAGCGCCCATATTCAAAGGTGCCGAGCGTAATTTCGGCTTCGATCTTCTTGAGAATCTGCTCCAGCTTCCGGCGATTGACCGGTGTGTTGTCCAGCGCTGTTTGCTCTCGGCAACGTTTGCCGGCGTAGCGAAAATCGAAGAAGAGCTTCTCAGTGGATTCACGAACTCGAATGCTACCCATTCATCACCCCTCCATTGGCCATGGGAATCGCATAGGCGCCATTCTCGGAGTGCATGCCCATATCACGTTCAATCGGCTCCCAGAGGTAAAGGATTTTTCGTCCACCAAAGGGGCGAATGTAGTGAATACCCTCGAGAAGCACCGAATCCTTCAAGCGCTCACGAATCGTGCGAGGGTCATACTTGATGCGTTCCGCTAGCTCTTCGGTGGTTAGGTAGTGCGTTGTCATCTGATGTGGCTCCTAGTGGCATAATGTAGCGTACAAGCTACATAATAAGATGATAATCGTCGTTGTCAATGAGCGTTTGTAGATTATTTTCTACGTTAGATGAGGGAGGGCGTCGGGTTTGCTACACTGGGAAGACTTTCAGGTGGGACAAACCATGATTCGTTTTCGACTCAAAGAGCTGTTGGCAGAGAAGGGATTTCAGGAGAATCGGCGGGTCACCTTTGATGAGGTTTCCAAGGCCACGGGGATACATCGAACGACGTTGTCGAAGATCGCCAATCAGCGAGGCTACAACACGACGACGGAGATTTTGGATAAGCTGTGCCAATACTTCCGTGTCCAGATAGATGAGATCGCACAGTATGTTGACGTCGACGATTAGCGTCATCGGTTCTCCGGAGGAGAACTCGCAGAAAATGAGTTTAAGAGTAGGCGTTCGCCCAAATCACATGCAGCGGCACTAAATCAATAAATGCTCATCCGAATATGAAGGGAGCAATCTCATCTTTATTCGTCACAATGAGCGGATGCTCTTCAGGCTTAAACCGTGTTTCATCCAGAAAAATGTTCATAGATAGCATCAGGTAGTGAGCCAAGGCTTGTCTCACCTTTATCCGAAGGGTATTTGTGCTGCCCATTCCATAATCGAGCGCGACCATTTTCTGTTGCCCGAGCGTTAATTTGGGATTTGGGGTGAGGATCAAATCAACGTATTGGTGCCATCGAGCATCTAAAGTTGGATTGGCCTCAGGCAGCGCGTCGTCCACGAATTCGGCGTCGGGTGCGATCCGGGTCAAAACGAAATCACGAAAATCTCTGTGTTTTTCACACCATGCGCGGGCATGCCAGCGCAAGCCGGAATAGACCAAAGTGTGCGGCGCGATAATCCGATCTTCTCCTTCGGGATTTGAGTGAGATCGATAAACGATCTCAAGTCGCCCATGGCATTGTGTCGCTTGAACGACTTGACGGACTACGTCGGTGGATACCGCTCTGTGGGGAATTGATACTGCTTCGGTAGGTGCCGGCAAATCGTGTAGCCCAGCAAACGATGGATTCAATGTCTTGTGCTGAGTCATCAGCGAGAGGTATTCCCCCAAGTCACCCTGGCTGAAGCGAAAACTGAACGTAGCGCTTGGGATATATCCTTTGAGCTGTGCTGAATAATTTAGATTATTCCCGGTATCAACGTTGTACTGTTTAAAAATCTGAGAGCCAGTTGTTCGACTGCTTATGCCGAAAGCTTGCTTTAAATGATTGTTTGTAACCCGGCCTTCCCAATAGGCGACTACTTCGATTAAGTGGAACTTACTTTGTATGTCCCAAGCGTCTTCCTTGATTGACATGGCTATTTGACGTACCTGTTCAAAAATTGGACGTATTGGAAACCTATCCAGTATCGAGTTTCCCCTCAGAATTTTGCGATCCTAATACCCTGCATTAGTTAGGGTGATAACGATGATAGCAGAGTTCAAAGATTTCGATCTGGAGAAGCGGCCTTTTCAATCACCACTCGATAAGGTCTTGCAGCAAGATCTGAGCGACAGAATTGGACGGACCGCAAATGAGGGTTGCCTGGTACCTGTTCTCGCCCCAACGGGCATAGGCAAAACACACAGCGCCAAGAGCCTTATTTTGGAAGAGCTGGTCAGCCAGTTAGCTCTGGGTGGCGGCGAGCCTGACGTTGCTCGAACGATCTATTACATCACGAACTCTGTCGACAATGTGCGTCATACCTATGAAGAGCTGTTGGAACTGATAGAAACACAATGTGTTGATGGTTGCCGCCGATTCTCCGCAGGCCAGCAGGCGGTTTTAAACGCGCAAGTTGTCTATTTACCCAGCCAAGGATCCCAGTTACTCAAGTTGAGTGACGCCGCTGTTGAACGTGTTATTGATCTGTTTGAGCTGAACACCGACCCCCAAATTCGTCGTGCTTGGCAGGGTGTTAAAAAACTGCGGCAAGCGATCGAATCCCACCCAAATATGACGGGTGGGTTCCGAGAGGCTCTTGATGAGAAGGCTTCGGAAACCTACCGGCTAATGCTAAGCCGCATACAAGCTCGCCAGCGTGGTGATCATCCCGTCGCATTGAGCGAGTCGGACTATCGAGACCTCGATCATCTGATACCAGGAGACAAGCTGAGACGAAAGGCAGCCCGTGTTTGCTTTATGACAACCCGCAAGTTTCTTGCTGGATACCAAACACTCAAAAATCGCGTGCATCCGATTCGGGAGCTGAATGGGGCGCTCATCATCATTGATGAGCTGGACCGTCAAAATGAAGTCATTCTGCAGGTTTTGGCAGACCAGCAGGCGATGGATCTAATTCAACTCATGCGAACCCTCCATGCCAATCTCCAGCAGCATCGACTAGAGCGTTCTGCACTCTATGAAGGTATCGAGGAGAATTTTGACTCCCTGAAAGATGGTTTGGCCGAGTTTGCCGAAAGCTGGAATATTCAGTTCGCCTTCAACACCGATGGTGCCAGCTTGGAAGATGAGAAAGTTCGCCTTTTCTCGGACCGCTCGGTAACGCATGTCCATAGTGCTGAACACCTTCTTAAGCTCCGAACGGATTCGAAGCGACAGAAAAACCTGATTCATAGCGAACCGAAGGAATCGGGTACCGAAATCAACAAACAGCGCAATCGCTTGAGCCGCTTTGTGAATGAGGCTGATTGGTTGTTTCGTCGGTTTATCTGGATCATGCGTGAGTCGGTTTGGTCCTACCAAAATAATTCCGCAAAGATCAGCAACGGCAGCAATAGCGGACGGGGCGCGACGTATCAAGACGCTGTGATGTCGATCCTTCGGCACTTCAACCTTCATGAGCTCAGCAACGCTGTGTTTGCAGCCTTCGATGCTCAGGTTAGTTTTTCCGGCCGCCGTGATAAAACATCTGGTTCATCCAGTCGTATGGCGTCTCGCACTTACCACGATAATGGATTGAAGCTGACTGACGTTCGGCGCAACGAAAGCGCGCTCGACACTGTCAGCTGCCATTACACCGGGCTGTCCGTGACACCCTCGGGTTTATTGGCGCGCATGGTGGAGGGTGGCGCCAAGATTGTTGGTGTTAGTGCGACTGCGACGTCGCGAACGGTGATCAAGAACTTTGACTTTGACTACCTAAAGACTCGGCTTGGATCACGGTTTGTTGAGCTTTCCGAGTTCCAGGTGGCAGAGATTGGTCGTTATTACCGATCTCGTCGACAATATGATGAACGTGGCGTGAAGGTTGAAACGCAGTTCTTGACGGCGGGTAGGGAGTTGCCAATCGCTGTGATGGAATCTCAGCAGGGACGAGCCGTGCGTAAGCCTGCGACAGTGCTCAACCACTGGCTTCAACAGGAATCGGGCAATGATTTTGTACTGACTTGGGTGTCAAAGCTTCTACAGGCCCTGCAGCATTTCATGGACGCGGCAGATAGTCGATACATGCTGGTTTTGCTGAATCGCACTATTGATTCGACGCGGCATAGAGAGTTCGTTGTGTTTTTAGAAACCTTCCTGTCGGCGAAAGGAAAGAATGCGGGGAGCGCAGTCAAACTGTTTTCGGGCATGGATGCGCAGTCTATGCGTTTGGGGGACTTTGAATCCGTCCAGGCTCACCTTAGCTCCACAAACGATAAAGTAATTGTATTGTCCACCTATGCCTCTATGGGCGAAGGTAAGAATCCTGACTACCTCGTAAAACATCCCGAAGACAGGCAGGCACTGATCTGGGTTGGTGATGGACCTGAACCGGTGGAAGTACGCACTGATATCGATACGCTATATCTGGAGAAACCAACGCACCAACTGCTATCAGATGCGGAAGATTATCAAGTCAATCAGTTGTTGCTCTTCCATCAGATTATGGCTTTACAGGAAGCAGGGTGGATCTCGCCTCGAGAGGCCCGGGGCTGGGTGAAGCAAGCCCTGATAGGTATTCGATCGGACCGCCATTTGGGGCAGTACTACAGAACGGGCGACTATGCCTGGTTGATTCGCAAGGTCATCGAACAGGCGGTTGGACGAACAGCTCGTACGGCATTCAAAAGATCCAGAATTCAACTCCTGGCGGACGGCGACCTACGCGAAGTTTTGGCTTCGGATCCTCGTACCGGCGAAAGCCTTTCCCATGAATATCTGGCGTTAGTTGATGGTTCGAAAGCTGTGATCAACGCACCGATTGAGGATCGAGAAACGCTTCGACGATACAACCGGGCCGCGTTGTATACGGCAGATACGCTGGCCTTAATCAAAGAACTGATGTCGGGCTTTCGGGGCGCTGATCCTCAATCCTCTATTCAAAGTTGGGAGACTTTGCGTCGTCAGTTGCTGACAGAACCAACCAGAGCAACACCGTCAGGCGAGAATCCTCGTCTGTATTTGGAAGCGCCCACGGTAGGCGGCTATCTCTTTTCGGGAAACCTGGATGCTGATTTAGAGGCGCTTGAGTCGGACGATCAGCTCAAGTTCTTTGATCAAGCCATCAATGGGCGCTGGGTGAGTGAGGCAGATTGCGACTTACCCCAATTAATGCGGAATTCTTGTGTCCGCAATCACTTTGAGACCAATGGATTCGCCACGACTTGGCAAAGCCATTTTTATCTTATGAATCCCGCCGCTTATTTCAATCTTTACAAAGGTGCACTTGGCGAGGAAGGCATTCGGGCTGTTTTAGAGAGCTTTGGTTTTGAACTTTCTCCCTTGCCCCAGTCGGTTTTTGAATGCTTCGATTTCGTCGGCCATACCCGCGAATATCCTCAAAAAATTGCCATCGATGCCAAACATTGGCGGGCTGACGGCACTGTCGAGCATCACCAACAAAAAGCGGAGGCCTTGGAGCAGTCCCTCGGCATTCGCTACGTCGCTTACATCAATCTCTTTGGTTCTTCAGATTCGATTTGTCGCTTCCTAAATCATCAGCTGACGCCGGTTAGTCGACAGATGAGTACTGTTATTGAAATTCCAGGCCTGGTCGATCGAGGTTCCGGTGAAGTGATCGAAGGGCATGTTATGTCGATGTTGGAGTGGATGGGAGAGCGCCAATGAGTTCTGTTTTGACCTCCTTTGTGCAAATGGAAGCAATTGATCGGGCCGCTTTGGCAGAAAAGTTTGTAGTTGCCAGCGTTTCATACAGCGAATTGAGCACAGATGAACGTAATACTCAGCTGCCGACGCTTCCTGGAAAAATCTACCATTCAGGCCGAGTCCTTTCTCTTGTGCAGGATCGCAAAGAGTCTAAGTACTGGCTCTTGCTGCCGTTCAGCCAGTCCATTCAATTGAAGGACGAATCGCTGGCCGTTAGATGTGAGCCTTTTGAACAAGTCGACGGGTGGGTTTTGAGGAGTCTGTTGATTAGAGCTCTGCCGCGGTTACTGGAACCAGGCTATGGTCCGGGTCGGTTTGAGGCGGATGGGCTCTTCTACGTAACCGGCGACCGAGAGCTTTCAGGACGAGGAAACATCATCACCGCGGTCCGTATCGATCCGACGTGGAGTCGTACCGCTAGAAAATGGTATTTGGCCGTTCAAACGCACACGTTTACACCGACAAAAATTCATGAAAGAGATGGCCGTATTCCCCCCAACGTCGCGAAGTTGCCAAGGTATGAACTGGATATTGTTGGACAGGAACTAAAACGTGCAAGGACTGGTGAATACGTAAGAAAAGCCCTATCAAAAAAGCACAAAGCCCGAGTGCCGGCGGTAGACCTAACAAGAACGACACTAGAGGCGTACTACTCCACACGCCTTGGTGTTCTGTCGATTTTTTTCGAGGACCTCAAACGAGCGTATGGGGATGCGGTCAGCATTGAACTGGAGGCTATCACTCCGGAGGAACACCGCCTCGTCCGTGATGCAGAGGTGTCCGCGGGTTATGAATCCTTGCACCGGACATTGCGGGAAAATCCCATTTGGATCATCAATGCCAGCTCCGATGAAGATGCAGCAGCCAGACTTGAGACGGAGATTAAACGTCTAGGTTTTGACGTCAAGATCGCAGATGACATCTCGCCCAATGAGTTGAATATTTTGTTGGTAGATGAAAAAGACAGCTACGAAAGCAAGGACGTCGACCCTTACCAAATAGCCCGCAAAACATACCAAGACGCGGTTATACAGTCATGCTATCCAGAGAGGCTGCGCAAGGAGGGTAAATCCCATGTGGCCGAAGTCTTGGTAAAGGAGTTGCTGATCAAATGGGAGGTTAAGCGCCGAGAACTGATGGTGGAATATCCGGCTTTGCCAGAGGATGCCTGGTTTATCATGTCGATGAGGCCCAAGCATGAGAATCTACGTCCTAAGGCGCGTTGGCCCATGTATTTCTGTCAAAAGCGCGGGAAACAATTGGAGTTTGGTGCGTTGACCGATGAGATGTTTGAAAGCCTGCAGGTTGATCTGAATTCTGAAATCAAGAGACAGGTTTTTGAAGGTTACGATCGCGCTGACCTTATCTATTGGCCAGACTCTGGTCATGCCATAGTGGCTGGAGATACCGGAGCGGTGAGCTTGCCAGATGAAAAACGTATTCATCAGTGGGTGGCGGAGATTGATCGGACGTTGAGCCAAGGTATCCCGGCATCACTGCTTGAACAATATTGTCTTCGCCATCCGGATAGTCCTATCACTTCTCGTCTGCGAACCATTATGGCTGGCTGTGAATCGGTGATTGAGGCAGAAAGCCTAAAAGATATTGGCTATAAGCGAAAATCAGACCAGCACTTTCACGACTTCCTTTCTGAAAACGGGGCTCGCCTGAAGGCACCTTTTGCATCTTGGGACGCCGGTGCGCTTCAAGCGACGACAGGTATCTGGATAAATCGCTTAACGGGCTTTTATATGGCTGGTCCCAAAGGATCCCCTTCCCGAAAACAAGGCAATTTCTGCCATGTCTATCGGGTCAATGCTGGTGATGAGTCTGTGCCGGATTGGTTTTGGGACTCTTTAAAAGTCTGGCACGTACGTCATAAAGGGCCGACCGTTTTGCCCTATATCTTTAAACACCTCAAGGAATATGCAGCACGCCAGACTTTTGCTGATTCTGAACCGATGAGCGTGGTTCGCGCCCGATAAAAGGTGATATGTCGCATCTGTACTGGTTATTTACCTATGGACATCTAATCTTATGAAGTTTTGGCGACATTATTTGGTTATCGGGCTGCACTTCTCAATGCACTAGCCAAACTGACCAAAACTACTGTCATGGACGGCACGCTGCTTTAGCCTCAGCAATGCTGTCCGTGTCCGCAAAAGAGGACGGCATGAACGCTAACACCGCTCGGTATGTTTACGGATTACTGGACGAAATTCGTGGTGAGAGACGTTTTATAAAAAGCGTCGACGGCCGCTTTTGCAGTGGCTACCTCCGCATGTGCGAGAGCCTGCCTCAACTGATTCCTGCCTTTTTGGGACTAGAAACGGAAGGAGCCGACTGAGATGCCGCGATTTCTCCACACTGCTGACTGGCAAATCGGCAGAACCTACAGCCGCTTCGCACCTGACGATGCGGCCGCGCTGGCCGAGGCGCGTTTTACGATGATAGAGCGTCTGGCCCAATTGGCTGTCGACGAGCAGTGTGAGGCGGTGTTGGTCGCCGGGGATGTGTTCGACGCCCAGACCGTATCCGACCGCACGCTACGCAGGGCCTTCAACGCCATGAGCGCTTTTTCGGGCCCTTGGGTGTTGCTCCCTGGAAATCATGATGCCGCGCTGGCGGAAAGCGTGTGGACTCGGGCTCTGCGTCTTGAGACGGTGCCCGCGAATGTTCATCTGGCTCTTGAGCCAAGTGTTGTCGATCTGTCCCCGCAGGGGATTATGGTCTTGGCTGCGCCACTCACCCAGCGTCACACTTATGAGGATCTGACGGCGGTATTTGATAGCTTACAAACGCCGGACGGGCTGTTGCGCATTGGGTTGGCCCACGGCAGCATTCAGGGCGTTTTGTCAGAGTCTGTCGATTCGCCGAACCCCATTGCTCCAGACCGCGCTGACCGTGCACGGCTAGATTATCTCGCTTTGGGCGATTGGCATGGTGCCAAGCAAATTGCCCCTAGTACTTGGTATAGCGGTACGCCCGAGCCGGAACGATTCCGCAACAATGAGGCAGGCTTCGCCTTGGTGGTAGAGATTGAGGGGCCGGGCGCTGAGCCCAAGGTAACGTCACATCGGACGGGCCAGTATCAGTGGCACCAATGGCATGAAACGCTTCAGGTGCCAACGGATCTGGACGCCGTTCTAGCCCGTCTGGAAGCATTGGAGGAACCTGCCGTTGTCGATATTCAACTGGAGGGTACTCTTGACTTAGGTGGCGAAGCCAAGCTCGATCAGGCGCTTTCGGTCGCCCAGGGGGTGCACCGCAGTGTTGAGTGTGATCGCTCCCGTTTGCGGCTTCTACCCACTGAAGAAGATATTGCGGCACTCCATGCCGATGGTTACTTGGGGGAGGTGGTTGCTGCTCTGCGTGAAAAGGCCATGGATGACACTGGGGCTGCAAGAGAAGCTCTTGTGATCCTTGCTGGGCTGTTGCGCGATCGGCAAAGCAGGGGAGTTAATGGGGAGGGCAACCCGTGAAACTCGATCGCATTCAGGTTGAACAACTCAGACAATTCCAACAACCTCTTGTTTTAGAGGGCTTGGAGCCAGGCATCAACCTTATCCATGGCCCCAATGAATCCGGCAAAAGCACCTTGGTGCGCGCCATTCGTGCCGCATTTTTTGAGAGACATCGTTCTAGTAGCGTCGATGATCTTCGTCCCTGGGGAGACTCTGCAGCCACGCCGACTGTGACACTGGATTTTGAATGGGGAGGAGAGCGCTGGCATCTCGTTAAAAGCTTCCTGCATCGCAAACGCTGTGATCTGTCCATCGGTGCCCGTTCATTATCGGGAGAGGACGCTGAAGATCGGCTAGCGGATCTGCTTGGTTATCAATTCTCCGGGCGAGGGGCCAGCCAGCCGAAACATTGGGGTATTCCAGGGCTGCTTTGGGTAGAGCAGGGCACCGGTCAAGTATTGGCGGAAGCTGTTAACTTTGCGGGCGACCACCTCAAGTCCGCGCTCAACAGTTTGCTGGGGGAAGTTGCTAGCACCGGTGGCGATGACATTATTCAAACCGTCAGGCAGCAACGAGATGCTCTGCTCACCAGCACGGGCAGGCCCCGCGGTGACTTACAAAAATTCTCAGAGCGTGAAGAAGCCCTGAAGTCGCAGTTGGATGCCTTGAATGCCCGCATCGCCGACTATCAGACACAAGTGGATCGCCTGGGGCAATTACGCCAGCAACAAAGGCTAGACGAGCAGGAACGTCCGTGGGAGGAGGCTCGCCAGCAATATCGTAAAGCTGAGCAGGATTTCCAGGAAGTTGAGCGGTGGCGTCAAGACCAGCGACGGGAACAGCAAGCGTTGGATAGCTGTCACCAAAAACTCGAGCTGTTGCAAGAGCATCTGCGGCAAGCGGAGGGCCAACAAGCACAGCTAAAGGAACGGGAGCGACGCTATCACGAGGCCAGTAACGCATTAAACCGGGCTGCAAACCAAGGTGCTGGCGTTCAGGATGAAGAGGTTCGAGCTCGGGACGCCTACGAGCGCGCGCGCGATATGTTAAAGCTCGCACGGCAACAGGAAGAACGTCGGGGGCTTCAACGAGACCTGAATCAGCTTAGCGACAATCTCCAGACACTGAAGGACAGACTTGGTCAAGCACGGACATTCCAGCAACAGTTGAAAGACCTTCAAGATACGCAGCAGCGAGAAGGCATTGATTTCGAGGCACTAAAGAATCTTCGAAAGGCGGAGCAGTCGCTCAATGAGGCCAGGATCCGCTCCGAGTCAGTCGCCACCCTTATTGATTACACCCTTGAACCGGGTCAGGAGTTCCATCTGGACGGTGAGCCGTTGACTGGTCAAGGTCATCAGCAATTGCTGCAGGAGGCGGAGCTGGCAATCCCTGGCGTCGGGCGACTGCACATTACCCCGGGGGGTGAGGATCTCTCTGAGCTGCGCCTCCAGCTCTCCCGTCTTTCCGAGGAACATCAGCGCCAACTGGCTACCCTGCAGGTCGCTTCTTTGGCGGAAGCTGAGTCTAAAGCCGAGCGCCAGGCCACGCGACTGAATGACATCAAATATCACAAAGACATGCTGGCTAACCTGGCTCCAGACGGACTGGATGCGCTTACCGGCGAGCTTGAGTCTGGCAATCGTCGGAAGGAGCAGTTGCAAAACGACTTGGCCGAGCGACCTGAATGCCCAGGGGAAACACCTTCCCTGTCTAGTGCCCAGGGCGCTTTGGACGTCGCCGAGAAGCGTGTTGGTAAAGCGCAAAAGGCGGCCCGTGACCACCAGAGCGCACTCGCATCCGCCAACGTGCAGAAGGAAAACGCTGAACAGGAATGGCAACTTCTTCGAGAGGAGCTTGAAAGCGATGCATATCGGTCTCGTCAGAAAAAGCTAAAAGATGATATTGCCGGCGCGGCCCGGGACAGAGATGAGTTGCAGGCAAAGGTTGAACAACGTCAAACCCGCATTGACCAAGCCAGACCTGACCTACTGCAACAAGATATGCAGCGCTATCAGGCGAGTGCGGATCAACAGGAGAAGGCTTTCCGGGACAGGGCTCTCGAACTCACTGGCCTGCAAAGCCGTTTGGAAGCCGAAGGCGCCGAGGGTCTTGAGGAGCAGCGGGACGAATGTTTGGTGCAGCATGAGCAAGCTCAACGCCGCTACGAGGAACTCAAACGCCGAAGTGAAGCGCTGGACCTGTTGCTCAACCTGTTGCAGGAGAAGAAGCAGGCCCTGACTCGACGGCTTCAGGCACCTCTGCAGCGCCATCTCGACCATTATCTAAACATACTATTTCCTCAGGCCCGCCTTAGTGTCGACGATGACCTGATTCCCATGACGCTGAGCCGCCGCGGATCGCAAGGTCAGGAGACTGGACCGCTGGAAGCGCTTAGCTTTGGCGCTCGGGAGCAGATGGGCCTGATCAGTCGCTTCGCGTATGCCGATTTACTGCGAGAGGCGGGACGGCCCACGCTGATTCTGCTTGACGACACTCTAGTTCACAGCGATCGCCAGCGTCTTGATCAAATGAAACGAATCCTGTTCGACGCAGCTCATCGTCACCAGATTCTTTTATTTACTTGCCACCCGGAACATTGGCGGGATCTTGGGGTTGAACCCAGGGACTTGCTAGCACTGAAGGCTACGCCACAGAATTAAATCGCATAGCTTCGAAGAATGACGGTAAGTTTTATCGCCTGTTTGTCGAGCCGCGCTGAGGTGACGATTATAGATCGCTTCATAACTATATGAAAAGTAGCAAAATATCAAATCTATTCTTGGTGATGCGAGGGCGTAATGATCAGTACAGAAGACTTGCTCAGTACAAGTTCAAATGAAGAATTGGAACCCCTAGTTCAATACATAATCGAAAGGGGCGGATGGACTGAACGTTTGTCTGGAAAAACTCGTTACAAGGAGCATAGTCCAAGTCATCGAGAATATTCTGATCTTATATTGCAGGAAATCATAGAGTTTGGTGGTAACTCATTAATAAGCGGTTATAGGCTTCCTAGCTATGAGGAGGTTGCGAAGGATGTTGCGAAAAAGCTTAAGGTCAAGAAACCACACAAATATGACCTCATTGCGCTGGAAGAACAGATAATTATTGCGGTAATTAGAATAATTGAGAAAAAGTTGTCCGCCAAGCAAAAATCTGACTTGGATGAAGAGCTTAAAAAGTTTGGGTCGAGCTTTGCGGATGTTTATCTGTTGCTACATGATGGTGCGCTCAATGGGGCTGTGCGAGCTGCAGGGCTGTATGCGGCTGGCCGTGTTATCACGGAAACGTTAGTTCAGCAGTTTCTAGTGCAAGCGGGTCGGGCTTTCATTGTGCCTCCCGTTGTTGCCTTAGCCGGACCTATAGGGTTGGGTGTTGCTGGTGCGTGGGCAGGGATTAATCTGGCAGGTCCGGCATATCGAGTAACTATTCCTTGCGTGATTTATATTGCGGTACTTCGCCAGAAGCATATGCATTCAGAAATTGTCGATCGACATAACAAACAAAAAGGAGATTTTTTTGATGGCTGACCTCAACGTGATTTTTGATGTTTCGCAAGACATATTAGACGGCTTGTCAAGTGGGCGACTTGAGCGGGTTGGTGGCGTGATTAGGGAGGCAGGTGGAAAGCAGGTATACGCTTGGCTTCGCGAAGGTGGTAGCGTTGCCTTGGATAGCGATAATGCAAAGCTTCTGAATCAGTTGAATGTGCTTGGTGCCCATGCGCAGTTTGTATCCGCGATGTCTGTCGTCAACCTTGCGGTGAGTGTAGCAGGCTTCGCAATAATGTATCGAAAATTGAACTCCATAGAGCAGCAAATTAATCAGGTTTTACTCGGCCTGGCGGATGTTTCGGAGTCTTTAGAGTGGCTCCATGTAAAGGACCTTTCTTTTAAGGTGGCAAGGGTGGTTTCCGTGATTAAGGTTCTTGCTGAATACGAAATTTATAAAAGTAAGAATGTCAAAGAATCTGTACTGATAAAGGCAGTTAGCGATTTGGCCGAGTTGCAGGAATTTTTTGGTCAGTCTTTGAGGCTAATAATTGATAGACGGATGGATTTAAAGCGCTTCGACGAGTTCATGGCAACCTATAGAGCTTGGGTCTCGGCTGGTACTATTCGCTCACAAGTTCTGTGTTGCTTGGACGAGGATGATGTGGCGCAAAAGCAACTGATTTCTTTTCGCCATGAGCACTCTGTCTTTGGTGAGCAGTTAAAGTTAGTGACATCAGACTTTAAGCGCCATTTAGGGGAGAATGTAGCGGCGCGCGAATCATTAGGCAAAATCTACTCTCTATGTGTTGAGACGCATGAAATTATTAGAGGGCAATGTTATTTGTTGGAAAGTGGGCTTCATCGTTACTCTTTAAGTGCTCCTCAAACGGCTGAACTTGCCACGTTTAACGGAATTGCGGTCCTTAGGGCAGCATAGAACGACGTAGAAAAATTGACGGTCAGGGATAAAGTGCATGACTGAGCAAAGCCAGAGCATTACAGAGAGCCTAAAAAGCCAGAATCCCTTTACGCTGGACGCACTTGAAACCATGCGTAAAAAGCTTCTGGATCTCACGTCTCGCAACCGCTTGTTGAATTTCCCCATCACCCAGAAAGGATCATCGTTACGGATTATCGATGAGCTACCTGACCAGCTCTTTCAGGAGTTGATGGATGACAAAACACTGCATTTCCAACCGGTGCCACCTCCAACTCGCGAAGAGCTGATAGACGAAGGGTACCTGACTATTGATCCCAAAACCGGTGAAGATAAAAGCCTGAAGCCTGCCCCGGATGCCAAAGAATGGGCGAAAGTATTAGGGCTGGACACAGGGTTTGAACTCCCGAGAGCGGATAGCAGCAGTGGTGAGGAGAAACACCAGGATGATGCGATCCAGGTTTTACTCTACCCACCCGAAATGGAAGCTCGCCTGCGTACCATTCGCAATAAGGCGCAAACGGCTATTGAGGAAACGGGGGCCAGCATTCTCTACCTCTCCCTGGGTTTCCTGGAGTGGTTTGAGAGCGATGAGTCCGACAAGGCTCGACTTGCTCCACTCTTCACGCTACCGGTAGCCCTTACACGAGGTGAGATCGATTCCGCGACGGGTACCTACGTCTATACCTTGAAGTACACCGGCGAAGATATCCTTTCGAACCTGTCATTGCGGGAGAAACTGGCGCTAGATTTCGGTCTTGTGCTTCCCGATATCGAAACCGACGAACTGCCCGAGCATTACCTGGATCGAGTGGCTGAATTGATTCATGGCACAAAGCCTCGTTGGTCGGTTCGCCGCTACGGGGCATTGTGTCTGCTTAATTTCGGCAAGATGCTGATGTATCTGGACCTGGATCCGGAGCGGTGGCCGACCGATCAGCGTAACTTGGTCCATCACCCTATTATCAACCGGTTTTTCACCAGCGAAGAGACGGAACGCTCTGCGGGCGGTGCGAGCGTTGAGCATCCGATTGATGAACTGCCTGATGTGCATGAGCAGTTCCCTTTAATCGATGATGCTGACAGCTCGCAACACAGCGCGTTGATTGATGCGGTTAAGGGTGAAAATCTCGTGGTCGAAGGACCGCCCGGAACGGGTAAGTCCCAGACCATTACCAATCTGATTGCCGCCGCAATGTTGCGCGGTAAAAAAGTATTGTTTGTCGCAGAAAAGATGGCGGCGCTGGAGGTCGTGAAAAATCGACTCGACAAGGCAGGATTGGGAGATTTTTGCCTAGAGTTGCATAGTCACAAATCCCAAAAGCGTAAGGTACTGGATGACCTGCAGACGCGCTTACACAACCAGAAGCATCTGCGCTCCACGCGAGCTATTGACGCGGAAATCGCACGCTATGAGCAGCTTAAGGAAGAGCTAAATGCCTACGCCAAAGAAATCAATTCTACCTGGAAGCAAACAGGAAAGAGCATCCACGAAGTTTTCAGTGCTGCCTCGCGCTATCGGGAATCGGTCGCGGTCCCAGCCGCAGATCTACACATCGAGGATTTGGATGGAGAAAACCTCAATACGGTTCGCCGCCTGCAACTGCGGGATCAGGTCCGGGAGTTTCAGGACATCTATTCCCGCATGCGAGAGCAAATTGGGGATGAGGCACCCATTGAGGCGCACCCGTGGTTCGGAGTAGAGCGCACTGACATCCCGATTTTTGATGCTGATCGCATTGTCAACGTAGTGAACGACTGGCAGCAGTCGTTGATCGCGTTGGCGGGCGAGGGTCAGCGAGTCGGCGCGATACTCGGTCTTGCGCCAGGCAGTCTCAGCACACTCAGTCAGATAGAGGCTCTGGCTCTCGATTTGGCCGATTTACCCATACTTTCGGAGCGGGCGTTATTGTTGGCGCTGTCTTCGCTAAATCCGCTCACCATCGAGGAGGTGGAGCAGTATTTGCGGGATCATCGCGACCTGCAAGCTCGCTATAAAGAGCTCGCGCCTTTCGTGAACAGTGAGTGTTTGAAGTCTCTTGCCAAGGGTGAACCGTTACCCGCCTTCGCCGATTTGATGCGTTTGACGGGGGCCGCCCGAGACTTGCCTCTTACAGAGGTGGTTGCCGACGCCGTTCGCGTTGAACAGATTAAGAGCGGATTAGACGAAGTTTATGAGGTCATTAGCCAGCTCAAGGCGGCCCTTCCCTCTGGCTTGGCGGGTGATATCGACGATAACTACTCCGGGCTACGTCGAGCACTGGGTTTGCTGGTCTTGGTCGGTAAGCTGGATGGTCGTCATCTTTCTATGCGTACCCCGCTGCTGGATGACGATGGGGTTGATGCGCTCCTGGCCGACATGTCCCAGCGCCTAGAGGTTCTATTACCGCTCCACGAACTGATTCAAGGCACTTACAGCACGGAACGCCTGTTGTCAGAGGCTGAACTGGACAGCGTCAAAGCCCAACTGGAAAGGCCCGGCATGGGCAAGTGGTTTTCCGGGGACTGGTGGCGCGCCCGTAAGACTTTGAAAGGCCAAGCCTCAAAGCCGGGCATAAAGCTTACTGCCCTGCGCGAGAGACTGGAGCAAGCCATTGAGTATGCCTCCCGTCTGGCCGAATTCCAGGCTCGCCCCTATGAAGCGGGCTTGGGCGATCAATTCAGGGGATTGAATACCGACGTTCAGTCACTGACCGAATTGCGGCACTGGTACAAGCAGGTACGCAATGTCTACGGTGTAGGGTTTGGGCCAAGAGTGGCGCTGGGAGACGAGTTGCTATCGCTGTCGCCAGCTTTGATCAAGGGGATGCACCAGCTGCGGGACAGCGGCGTGGCTGATAAATTGCGCAATCTGCTCGGTGATCTGGATCAGTTGTCATCGTCCTTGCCCAAACTCGCCGAGACGATCACTCACGCCCAATCACTCTCCGGTCCGAATGGCTCCCTGGCTCACGCAGGGGACCAACTGAAGTTGGCGCTGGAACCTATTCAGTCTTGGTTCTCCGATACCGAGCTTGATCTGGAATCCCTGCAAAGAAGGATTGATGAGCTCCGTGAATTGAGCTCAGCGCAGCGGGAATGGTCGGACAATGCGCTATTGGACCGTGTCTTTGAGGGGGCCGTATCGCTCTCTCTAGGACCTTCGGCTGACAATCAGGAGACGTTGGAGGCGATTCGCGACACATTGGATTTCGCCAACTACATTCACCGTCGTCTGCGCTTTGACCCGTTAAGGGATGTCATCCTCGATATCGAAAATCATTCAGATTACCTTCGGGTAAAACAATGTGGGGAAATATTGGTCCCAGCCTGGGAAGCCCAGGAAGCAGCGCTTGATGTTTTCCGTGGCGCGACTGAGCTCAACCTCAACGGATGGCTGAAAACGTCTGGTGATGATCTGTCCGCAGTGCTAGCGCGAAATGAATTGGCCATGACAAACCCCGCGTGGCTGAACGATTGGGTTAACTATGTCCGCATTCGCAATGAAATGGCCAAGGCCGGTTTGGAGCGGCTTTGGCGTCAGGTCAGCGACGGCCGGTTGGCCATAGCGGACGTGGAGGCAGGGCTAAATCTGGCGATTTTTGATCAGCTGTCCCGCGAAGTAGTGAGAGAACGTCCTCACCTTGCTCGCGTGTCCGGCAAAAACCAGGAGGCCAAGCAGAACACGTTCCGCGAATATGACCAGAAGCTGAAAACGCTACAACGCGAACGTATTGCCAGCGAAGTGGCCGAGCACAATGCGCCGGAGGGTGTCTCCGGAGGACGCAAGTCGGATTACACGGAACTATCCCTCCTGCGCAATGAACTGGGCAAAAAGTCCAGGCATATTCCCATTCGGCAGCTTATCAATCGGGCAAGCCGTGCGATTCAGGAACTCAAACCCTGTTTCATGATGGGGCCGATGTCGGCGGCGCATTACCTGAAGCCTGGCCATATCGAGTTTGATCTGGTGGTTATGGATGAAGCGTCACAGGTGAAACCGGAAGATGCACTGGGTGTGATTGCCCGTGGTCGGCAATTGGTTGTGGTAGGAGACCCCAAACAGTTGCCGCCCACTAGCTTCTTCGACCGTCAGGACATGACAGACGGAGAGGATGATGCGGCCTTGGCGCAAACAGACAGCATTTTGGATGCTTCCCTGCCGTTGTTTCGCATGCGCCGACTGCGTTGGCACTATCGCTCTCAGCATGAGAGCTTGATCGCTTTCAGTAACCGCAATTTCTACGACAACGATTTGGTGATTTTCCCGTCTCCCAATGCCCAGTCCGAGGAATTTGGCATCAAGTTCCACCACGTCAGGGGCGGGCGCTTCGTTAACCAATACAACGTAGAAGAGGCTGGTGTCGTCGCCAAAGCGGCCGTTAAGCACGCCTTGGAACGACCTCATGAATCGCTGGGTATCGTGGCGATGAGCGCCAAACAGGCGGAGCAGATTGAACGGGCGCTTGAGGAGGCCTGTAAAGCCGATCCGACACTGGCTGACGTAGTTGAGAAGCTAAGGACGCAGGAGGATGGATTGTTCGTCAAAAACCTGGAAAACGTCCAGGGTGACGAGCGGGACGTGATATTCATCTCCTTCACCTATGGGCCTGGCGAAGTCGGTGGCCGGGTATACCAACGCTTTGGGCCGATTAATTCGGATGTCGGTTGGCGCCGATTGAATGTGTTGTTTACCCGTTCCAAGAAGCGCATGCATGTTTTCAGCTCGATGCGGGCGGACGACATCCTTACCTCGGAAAACACGAAACGCGGCGTGATTGCCTTGCGAAATTTCCTCCATTTTGCCGAGCGGGGGAATATGGATGGTGTGGCTTCCCACACCGGCAAGGCGCCGGATAGCGACTTTGAAGTGGCGGTGATCGACGCGCTTTATCGAGAAGGTTTCGAGTGTGAGGCGCAGGTCGGTGTTGCCGGCTTCTATATCGATATCGCCGTCAGAGATCCGGGTAACCGCGGGCGCTACCTGATGGGCATCGAGTGTGATGGTGCCACCTACCACTCAGCGAAAACCGCCCGAGACCGGGATCGTCTGCGGCAGGAGGTTTTGGAACGTTTGGGATGGCGGATCCGGCGAATCTGGTCAACAGATTGGTTCAGCAATCCCAAGGGCGAGCTGGAGCCGATCCTGCGGGAGCTGCACCAACTGAAGACGACTTCCGAAACAGCCCGTTTGGAAATACAAGAAACATCGTTAAGCTTTGATGCTCTGTTAGAAGAGTCGGCGGAAGACTTGCAGCAGTTATCCGGATTTGATGCTGAGATGCCCTTGCGAGAGCGCTTGCAGTACCTTAGCGACAAGGTGATCGCACGGACATTCCCCGATACGCCAGCGGAAAACCGTCTATTGCGCCCAGGCATGATCGAAGCACTGGTGGAGCATCAACCTGTCGACCGCAGTGAGTTTGTCGAATTTATCCCCGAATACTTACGAGAAGCCACTAGCAAAGATGAAGCCCGCCAGTATTTGGACCTGGTGTTGGATGTTGTCGCTGGCGCGGAGTTGGAATCCGAAGTGGAAGGGTAATGCCCGGTGAAATTTATCGCATATTTTCGGTTAAATGCTGGCGACTAAGTACAGCGACCAATGTGCAAGGCAACGCCGGCGCCTTTATCGTTGCGCCGCGTGTAAAGCCTGACTGTGTCACGCCAGACCTATAAATATCAATAATCATTAGCAAGCGAACCAGAGAGTCTTAATGGCCATCAAAAAATCCGAACTCTATACCTCCCTCTGGGCCTCCTGTGATGAGCTCCGCGGGGGTATGGACGCCTCGCAGTACAAGGACTATGTCCTGTTCATGCTGTTCATCAAGTACATTTCCGATAAGTACGCTGATTACGAGGGCTTCAAACCACCGGTGGTCATCCCCAAAGGTGCCAGCTTCAAGGATATGGTCCAGCTCAAGGGCAAGAGCGATATCGGGGACAAGGTCAACACCCAGATTATCCAGCCTCTGATCGACGCCAACGAACGTCTGGCGCGCAGTGACTTTCCTGACTTCAACGATCCGAACAAGCTCGGGGAAGGCAAGGCGATGGTGGATCGCCTGACCAACCTGATCAGCATCTTCCAGAAGCCGGAGCTGAACTTCGCCAAAAACCGTGCCGAGCACGATGACATCCTCGGTGATGCCTACGAATACCTGATGCGCCACTTCGCTTCGGAGAGTGGCAAGAGCAAGGGCCAGTTCTACACCCCCTCCGAGGTCAGCCGGGTGATCGCCCAAGTCATCGGTATTTCGCCGGAGACTGCCGTGGCTTCCACCACGGCTTACGATCCGACCTGTGGCTCGGGTTCGTTATTGCTTAAGGTGGCCGCCGAGGCGGGCAAGCACATTACCCTGGAAGGGCAGGAAAAGGACGTGACCACCGCGGGTCTCGCCCGTATGAACATGATCCTGCACGACTTCCCCACCGCCAACATCGTGCAGGGAGATACCCTGTCCAACCCCAAGTTCAAAGATGGGGAGGGGCTGCGCACCTACGACTACGTGGTGGCCAATCCCCCGTTTTCCGACAAAAGCTGGAGCACTGGCCTGACGCCTGCCGAGGATCTCTACCAGCGCTTCGCCTGGGGCGTGCCGCCGGCCAAGCAGGGCGACTATGCCTACCTGCTGCACATCATTCGCTCGCTGAAAAGCACCGGCAAGGGCGCGGTGATCCTGCCCCACGGCGTGCTCTTTCGCGGCAACGCCGAGGCCCCTATCCGCAAGCAACTGGTGCGCTCCGGCTACCTCAAGGGCATCATTGGCCTGCCCGCCAACCTGTTCTACGGCACTGGCATTCCCGCCTGCATCCTGGTGCTGGACAAGGACAACGCCCAGGCCCGCAAGGGCATCTTCATGATCGACGCCTCCAAGGGCTTCATCAAGGACGGCAACAAAAACCGCCTGCGCGAGCAGGACATCCATCGCATCGTCGATACCTTCAACAAACAGGCTACGACCCCGCGCTTCGCGCGCATGGTGCCCTTCGACGAAATCGCCGATGAGAAGAACGGCTACAATCTCAACTTGCCGCGCTATATCGATGCCAGCGAGCCGGAAGACCTGCAAGACATCCACGCCCATCTGAATGGCGGCATCCCCGAGAGCGATATCGACGGCGATGCAACCGCGATTCCGCCGGTGCCGGGTCTGAGTGCCTACTGGCGGGTCTTTCCCGCCCTGCGCCAGACCCTGTTCCGCGCCAGGCAGCCGGGCTACGCCGGGCTGGCGGTCGAAACCTCGGATATCAAATCCACTATCCTCAACCACGCCGAGTTTGCCGCCTTCCGCGCCCGGGTCACGGCGCTGTTCGAGCAATGGCGCGAGCGCAACACCCCGGTGCTCAAGGGCTTTGATGTGGGCGGCCAGCCCAAGGCCCTGATCACCACCATCGGCGAAGATCTGCTGGAGAGCTTCCGCGCCGCGCCGCTGCTCGACCCCTACGATCTCTATCAGCACCTGATGGACTACTGGTTTGATGCCCTGCAGGACGACGCCTACGAGATCACCTCCGACGGCTGGGTCGCGGAAACCCGCCGGGTGCTGGAAGAGATCAAGACCGGCAAGAAAAAAGGCCAGATGAAAGACACCGGCTGGACCTGCGACCTGATCCCCAGGCCCTACATTGTCGCCCGTTACTTCAAAGAGAAGCAGGCCGAACTGGACGCCCTTCAGGCTGAGTTGGACGCCTGCGTCGCTGAAATCAGCGAACTGGAAGAAGAACACGGCGGCGAGGACGGCGCCTTCGCCGAGCTGGACAAGATCAACAAGGGCGAAGTGAGCAAACGGCTCAAGGAAATCAAGGGCGACGCTGACACCGCCGATGAGGCCCGGCTGCTCAAGCAGTGGAGCCAACTGGACAAAAAGCAAAGTGATCTCAAGAAGCAGATCAAGGAGCGCGACGCCGCCCTCGACCAACTCGCCCACGACAAATACCCGCAACTGAGCGTGGATGAGATCAAGACTCTGGTGGTGGACGACAAATGGCTCACCGCCCTGGAAGCCGCCGTGCAGGGCGAACTGGAGCGCGTCTCCCAGACCCTGACCGGCCGCGTGCGGCAACTGGCGGAACGTTACGCTACGCCACTGCCTGAACTGACCAAGCGCGTGGAAGCCCTGTCGGCGCGGGTGGACGAGCACCTGAAGCAGATGGGGGCGACATGGGCGTGAACCGGGATGCAATGGCAGTGCGCGAAGCCTCGGCGGGGTACGATTTGCAGGCGGCTACGCCGGCTGTGCCGGTCGGGTACAAGCAGACTGAGGTGGGGGTGATTCCGGAGGATTGGGATGTAATGAGTCTTTCTGATGTATGCCGTTCCATATGCGATGGAACTCACTACACGCCACGTTATGTTCCACAAGGTATTCCCTTTTACAGTGTAGAGAACGTTACGGCAAACGATTTCGAAAATACAAAATACATAACGGAAGCAGAGCATGCGAACTTAATTAAGCGGTGCAAACCAGAGCGTGGTGATATCTTGATGACGCGTATCACGGCGGGGATCGTCGGGGACACGCGATTAATTGACTGGGATGTTAATGCGAGCATTTATGTTAGCTTGGCTCTGCTAAAACCAAACAATCTAATTGAATCGGAGTATCTTTACAGGTACTCACGCTCTACAGCATTTGTTAGAGAAACTGAAAAACGTGCTCTGACAAACGCAACTCCGAAGAAGATAAACATGCAGGACATCGGGCCTATTCCCATTCCGGTCCCGAGAAATCCAAAAGAACAACGCGCCATCGCCACGGCCCTGAGCGATGTGGATGCCTTGCTGGAGGGGCTGGACCGGCTGATCGCCAAAAAGCGCGACCTCAAACAGGCCGCCATGCAGCAACTCCTCACCGGCCAAACCCGCCTGCCGGGGTTTGAGGGACGGTGGGAGTTGGTCCAGGCTGGGGATATCGGGAGGTTTAGAGGAGGAAGTGGTTTTCCAAATAGGTTCCAAGGTGAGGTTTCCGGCGCTTACCCTTTTTTTAAAGTGTCTGACATGAACAACGAAGGCAATGACACTTTTATGGTTGCGGCCAATAACTACATCAGTGAGTCGGTTCAGAAACAGATTGGTGCTGTCGTTTTCCCTCCTGAGACAATTGTTTTCGCCAAAGTCGGTGCCGCTGTTTTTCTGGAAAGAAAAAAAATACTTACTCGGCCAAGCTGTCTTGACAACAATATGGCTGGCTATGTGATCAACGCTGCGCGCGTAGACGTCCGTTTCATGCACTACGCCTTGCTTCGCAAGAAGCTCGGGGACTTGGTCTCAACGACCGCGCTACCATCTCTCAGTGGAGGTGTGCTTGCGGCTATGGAGTTTGTTCTTCCGCCTCTAAAGGAGCAATCTGCAATCGCTAATGTTCTCTCCGATATGGACGCCGAACTCGAAGCCCTGGAGCAACGCCACGCCAAAACCGCCGCCCTCAAGCAGGCGATGATGCAGGAACTGCTGACCGGCCGCACTCGACTGGTGACGCCAGAGACAGCAACATGCTGAATATGTTTGCCAAGTTTCTGTTGGTCTCGACGTCGCTTGCGCCCGTCTTGGGGGCAGTAGCGGTCAATCAAATCGCCCACCAGAAACCTTGGTCATCTTGGGGAAGCTGGCTGGTCGTAGCCTTGCTGCTGGTATTCCTGTGTTGGGCAATGCTGCGTTACGCCGCAAAGAATGCGCAAAAGCAGATTTTCCGTATCAAGGAGTTTGAGAAAAATGACAAGGAAGTGCTGGCGTTTCTGCTCGCCTATTTGCTGCCATTTGTCTCGAAAGAGAATATGGCGTTTACGGGTGAGTGGCTGACCGGTGCTTACGTCCTCGGGATTATTTTTCTGGTGATTGCGCACGCGGGGGCCTTCCACTTCAACCCAGTCATGGGGTTATTCGGCTACCACTTCTACGGCGTAAAAAACGACGACGGTGTTTCCCATCTGCTGATCAGCAAGAGAGAACTGAGGCGCCCAGGCACGGAGTTGCGAACCGTCCGTCTCGCCCATGGAATATATCTGGATACGGGGAAGAAGGATGTTTGAGGATTTCCAACTGGCGGCGGTTATCAAACAGGGCAGAAATACACGACTGCTCAGGATACCTCTTCACCAAGGGCTTCAGGATACGCTGTCAGAGAGCTGGCTCGCGCAATACGAGGCGTTCGTCAACGAGATCGACGAGATTGATTTCAATGCGGGCTATCAGCCAGAGGCTCATGAGCGTTTCCTGTTGGAGAATTACGAGCTGCCGGAGTTCCTGGCCGGCGAGAACCGCCAAAGCGTTCCAGACCTTGATGCTATCTCAATGGACGATGCACTACTCGATTCAGCCAAGGGACTGGTCGCATTCGTCAGAACGGAAGATGGGCAAGAGTTGTTACTCTTTCAGAACTTCAGCCGCTCCCATGTCATCCAACCGGGCCGGTTTCTTTTTCTGCAAAACGATACTTATGAAACCGCGACGCGAGCTGGTCTAACACTCGATCAAAAATTAAGCGCCGTCTATATCCCTGACCGAGCGAAGCTGCTGTTTCATAACTTTCGGACGGTCAACTCCTTCCTACCCCTCATTGAATTCTATGAAGAAGCCTCGGAAGAAGAGATTCGCGCGGTGTTAGACCATGATTTGTTGGCGCCTGAAGACGAAGACGCTTTAGCTATGAACGCCAATCAGTGGTTCCGAAAGCGCTTTGCAATGCTGCGAGACTTCGGTGTCTTGGATACATACTCCGCCGCAGAAATAAGCACACGCTCCCAGGGCTACGATGTCGATATTCAGGTAGCTAACGGCAAACTCGTTTTTCCAGCAGAAAAGGCTGCGGCGAAGAAACTGTTGCAGTTTCTCAATGAGGAGCTGTTTCGAGGCGCCATTACGGAAACACTTTACGAGACGAATTCGAAGCGGGAGGCGGATTGATACCTAAAAGGCGACCTCAGAACCTCTGACTCAGAACTGTGTTGTCGATACGTTTGCTCGGTCGCTGGAAAGCTAGGGAATAGGGCGTCGCTATTTGGGCGATTGGTACTAATAAAAAACGAGCGCGCCACATCGCACAACCTCATGATGGAGAGGAATTGACTGGCATGAACGATCAGCAAATTGCCCTACGGCCTGTGAATGAGCTTCGCACAGATGGAGGCGGTAGCAGCCTGCGCTTCTTCATCCCCGACTACCAGAGGGGATTTCGATGGTCGCCACTGCAGGTAAGACAGCTCCTCGACGACATCCAGGAGTTCACTCAGCGCAAAAACCCGCAACCGGAAGAATTTTATTGTCTTCAGCCTCTGGTCATCAAGGCTCGCCCGAATGCTGGCGACTTCGAGGTGGTGGATGGTCAGCAGCGTTTGACCACCTTGCTTCTGATCATGCGACACTTCAATGAGCGTCTTGCGGAAAAGTACCGCCAGACGTTGTTCAAGTTGGATTACCAAACGCGCCCAAGCCTGGATGCCTTCCTCGAAGACCCTAGTGAAGAAGCCGCCAATTTCAATGTGGATTTTTATCACCTCTATCATGCCATCACGACTATCGAGAAATGGTTCGCCGAGCGGGATAGCGAGGTAGAGACGATCAAGGCCGCGCTACTTAACCAGACGAAAGTTATATGGTTTCAATTGTCCGCTTTGGACAATCCGGTGGATGCTTTCACTCGTCTCAATGTTGGCAAGATACCCCTGACCAACGATGAGCTGATCCGAGCACTGTTTCTGCGACGTTCCAGCACGAACGAGACGGACGCGACGAGTTTGCAGCTGCAAATTGCCTACGAATGGGATCAATTGGAGAAAGCGCTCCAGTCTGCTGCATTCTGGTATTTCCTGAGCAATGAGCCGGGGAAGAGCGAGAATCGCATTGGTTTCCTCTTCGAGCTTGCGGCCCGAGCTGAAGGGCTGGCGCCTGGCGCAGAGCACGACGCCTACGGCATCTTCTACACCTTCAACCAGAAGCTGAAGATGCCTGGTACGACCTCGGAGGGTGAATGGCGGAAGGTCAAGCAGTTGTATCTGCTCTTGGAAGAATGGTTCGAGGATCGAGTACTCTACCACATGGTCGGATTCCTTGTGAGCCAGGGGATGCCCATTATCGAGATTAAAGCTCTATCGACGGACTGCACCAAGAGCGCTTTCGAGCTGCATCTGCGCGAGACGATCTTCGAACGTGTCGTCGGTGAAGAGATGCCTAATCCAGCCGAACGGGAAGCCGTTCGTGAGTGCGTCGGCAACCGTCTGGAGGAACTCTCTTATCTCTCGCACCGGGAGACGATCAAAGCGCTGCTGCTGCTCTTCAACCTAGCGACGCTTTTGCAGAGCCGGCGGTCGAACCTTCGGTTTCAATTCGATAGCTTTAAGAGCGAGCGCTGGGATATAGAGCACATCCGCTCGGTAACCGATGATCGGCCGGAGCGACATCACGAACGAAGAAGATGGATGGAGAACTCTCTGGGCTATCTGAAATCTAAACAGGCTGCGACGGAATTGCAGGCTGACATTAAGGCGTTCCTTCAGCTTCCACAGGCTGAGGCGTCGAACGAGGTTTTTGACCCCCTCTACGAGCGTGTACTGGCTTATTTCCACGAAACCAACGACGGTGAAGTCCAGCACGGGATATCGAACCTGGCGCTGCTTGATGAATCCACGAATCGAAGTTACAAGAACGCCGTCTTTGCCGTGAAGCGACAACGCCTGCTGGAACTGGATCAGGCGGGGATCTTCGTCCCCCTGTGTACCCGCAACGTGTTTCTGAAGTGCTACAGCCCGCAGGTGGATAACGTGATGTTCTGGGGGGAGGATGACCGGGACGGCTACAACGCGGCCATTGCTGATGCCCTGACGGACTTCTTCTGTGGCAACAAGGAGGGATGCCCATGAGCTTTGGTAGCCAGATTAACTACAAGCAGCTTTTGGAACAGCACGGGCATATACGGATCCCGATGATCCAGCGCGATTACGCTCAGGGACGCCCGGCGGAAATAGAAGTGCGTGAGGCGTTTCTCAAAACGCTTAAGGATACGCTGGATAAGCCTGCGGATGCCCCGGGCCTGCCGCTGAATCTCGATTTCGTCTATGGCAGTGTCGAAGGTGACGAGCAGACCCGCTTCCTGCCACTCGACGGTCAGCAACGCCTAACGACTCTCTTCCTTTTACATTGGTACTTGGCGTGGAAGGATCACCAGTGGACAGCCTTTGAGCAGCTTTTCTTGTCGGAAGGACACTCTCGGTTCGCCTACAGCGTACGTCCTAGCAGCAACGAATTCTTCGATCAACTGGTGAGCTATCGCCCCGATCTAGGCCCTGAGGACGTGACGGACTTGGCGGCCATGATCGCCGATCAATCCTGGTATTTTCGCAGCTGGCGGCTTGATCCAACGATCCAGGCCGTTCTCAATATGCTGGATGCTATCCATGACAAGTTTGGCGATTCGGACGGCCTGTTTACCCGGCTGTTGGATACGGCCAAACCTGCTATCACCTTCCAGCTTCTCGACCTAGAGAATTTCGGACTTTCCGACGATCTGTATATCAAGATGAACGCGCGTGGGAAGCCTTTGACTCCGTTTGAGACATTCAAAGCGCGTTACGAACAGGAGTTGGTCAACCAGCTCCAGGGAGAAACTTTCTCGATCGGTGGGCAGGCATTCGGTGCAGCCGAGTACATTGCCCGGCGCATGGACACGACATGGGCGGACCTCTTTTGGAAGCACCGCAGCAAGGGAAGCGACCTTTACGATGAGGCGTTCATGAATGTGTTCCGGGCTGTGGCGCTGATTACCCGAAGTCATGAGGCGACGGAGTATGTGCGAGACTTCACCAGGCTTCGCACAGCAGTCAATCCGCCTTCATATACTGACTTCCATTCGCACAGCTGGCTCGATGAACAATTTACTCGCACCCTGATTTGCTTACTTGATTCATGGTGTGGTGATGGCGGCACCCCAGGTCAACTTCTTCCTGATGTCTGCTATCTCGATGAGATGGCCCTGTTCGCTAAAATCGTGGCCAATGGGGCAAACCTCTCGTACACCGATCTAATCCAGTTTCTGGCCTATGCCCAATTTATTGAGGCTCACCAGAGCAGTATTGACCAGGTAGCTTTTCAAGAATGGATGCGGGTCATCCTAAATCTGGCCGTAAATACAGGTTACAACCGACCCGACGATTTCAGGCGCAGCGTTCGCGGACTGGTGGGGCTGCTTGAGCATTCCGGTGACGTGTTGAGGTATTTCGCTGAGACAGAGAAAGCCGCTGTTGGATTCAGCGAACCGCAGATTGCCGAAGAGAAGCTGAAAGCACAGCTGATCCTGGTACATGAGGGATGGCGGGAACTATTAGACCGTGCTGAAGGCCATGAGTATTTTCGCGGGCAGATCGGGTTCTTATTGGACTTCGCGGGAATCGTCGCCAGGAGTTTTGAGTCGGATCCAGAAAGTTGGGACGCCACGGTCCACGTTGCTTTCCAGGAAGCTTTTTCCCGGCACCTCGATCTAGCGGAAGCGATGTTCTCAGCCAACGGACTTGCTGACCCTGGCGAGTACCGCTGGCAAAGGGCTTTACTCTGCGTCGGCGACTATCTCCTACCGAGCGGCCGTAATCGATCCTTCCTGGTGAATTCCGTGACGGAAGAAGCGAGCTGGAAGCGACTCCTTAGTGGCTCTGGAATTCGAGGATCTGCTGCGCGCAACATCCTCAATCGTTTGTTCAACGACCTCTCTCCGGAAATGGATATCGCCGGGCAGCTTGATGCGATTATTGCTGGGGCTGAGAAACTTGATCCCTGGCGTGAGGCAATTGTCCATTGTCCTTCTGTGCTGGGTTACTGTAACCGCAACTTGATTCGTGTCGATGAGCGTGGCCGTATCTACTTACTCAAACGTTCCCAGATGAACGGTTCCCATGCAGAGCTCTTTACTTTCTGTCTTTGCGATAAATTGCAACGCGGACAAGTCCGTCTCTCGTGTTTTCTCGCAGACTACGAATCGGTCACTGATACGCATTCAGAACCCTACATTTCGCTGCGCTGCAATCGGTCAGGCGTAGGTTTGGGAATTGAAATAGAGAATCAGGCAGATAAATTCCTGGTCAAAGCATCATTGCCGGACGACGACACTGCTCTTGCAGACCTATTCTCGGCAGAGGGGTTTGACAAGAACGAAGGCTGCCTTCAAATCATAGTGGAGAGTTCGCAAGTGGAGGGCTTCCTTCAAAAATTGGATGCAAGCATCAAGACATATCTCGGTGGGGTTGACGATGCCTGAACAAGTTCGCCCTGAGCGCCTGACCCAGAACCGTGTGGTCAGCCTGTTTACGCGATCGGTGGAGGAGGGCGGACTGGGCTATCGTTACCTGGGTGACTGGCACCAGCGCGACGACAATCGCGCCATTGAGCCGGCCCTACTGCGCGCCAATCTGCATGAACGCGGCTACTCCGACACCCACATAGCTGCAGCACTGCAGAAGCTGCAAGCTGCCGTCGATGTCACCGGCGTCACCCTCTACCAGGCCAATCTACGCACCTACAACCTACTGCGTTACCCGGTGAAGGTACTGCTCTCCCCAGGACAGCCGCACGAGGACGTGAAACTCATTGACTGGGCACACCCGGAGCACAATGACTTCGCCCTGGCCGAAGAAGTGACACTCAAGGGCGGCCATGAGCGCCGACCGGATCTAGTGCTCTACATCAACGGCATCGCCGTGGGGGTCATTGAGCTCAAGCGTAGCTCAGTAGAGGTAGCCGATGGCGTGCGCCAGCTTATTACCAACCAGGAAGCCATTTTCAACGAGGGATTCTTCAGTACCGCGCAACTGGTAATTGCCGGCAGTGATTCCCAGGGACTGCGCTACGGCACCACCGGCACCCCGGAGCAGTTCTTCGTGCAGTGGAAGGACGAGGAGGGAAGTGGCGATCTGGAGCCGGGTACATTATTGGATAAGCCCCTGGCCCAAATGTGCCGCAAGGAGCGGCTGTTGGACCTGATCCGAAACTTTATCATCTTCGATGCTGGCCAGAAGAAGGTACCGCGTCCGCACCAATATTTCGGGATCAAGGCCGCTCAGGCCCGGATCGCGCAGCGCGAGGGCGGCGTAATTTGGCACACCCAGGGGAGCGGCAAGAGCATCCTGATGGTGCTGTTGGCCAAGTGGCTGATGGAGCACGACCCGGAAGCGCGCGTCCTCGTGGTCACCGACCGCGACGAGCTGGATAAGCAGATCCTGGGCGTGATGCGTAACGCCGGGGTGGTGGGCGAAGATGGTCCCTCGCCGCGGATTACCTCGCGGGCGCAGTTTGTTGAAAAGCTCGGTGCAACTACGCCCCGATTACTCTGCGCTCTGGTGCATAAATTTGATCCCGGCGACCTGAAAGGCGATCCACCGCCAGTACGCGGGCGCTTCTATGTTTTCGTGGACGAGTGCCATCGTACGCAAGGTGGCGCCATGAACCGGCAGATGAAGCGCTGGCTGGCGGATGCCATCTTCGTAGGCTTCACCGGTACGCCGCTGTTGCGCAAGGACAAGCAGACCACCCGTGCGGTGTTTGGCACTTATATTCACACTTACAAGTTCCCCCAGGCGGTCAGGGACAAGGTAGTGTTGGACCTCAAGTACGAAGCCCGTGACGTGCCCCAGCGGTTGACCTCGTCTGACAAAATCGATGCCTGGTTCGAGCGTAAGACAAAAAACCTCAACAATTTCCAGAAGGCGGTGTTGCGCAAGCGTTGGGCGACGCTGGAAGAGCTGATGAGCGCCGCTGAACGCAAGCAGCGCATCATTGCCGACATTATCGAAGACTTTGACGCTAAGCCCCGTCTGAACAATAACCGAGGAACCGCCATCCTGGTGGCGGCGTCTATCTACGATGCCTGTCATTACTTCCGCCTGTTTCAGAATACGGCGTTCGGCGCCTATTGCGGCGTCATAACGTCCTACGAGCCGAACCACAATTCGATTTCTCGCGAGCCGGCCAACAGCGACGAACGCTACAAGTTCGATACCTATACTCAGTTTGTTTTGAAAGATAGCCAGACCACCAAGCAATACGAGGACGAGATGAAGCGCCGCTTCATCGAAGAGCCGGTCAACTGCAAACTCCTGATTGTGGTCAGCAAGCTGCTGACGGGCTTCGATGCTCCCTCCTGCACCTATATCTATTTGGACAACGAGCTGCGTGATCACAACCTATTCCAGGCCATCTGCCGAACGAACCGGTTGGATGGCGAAGACAAGGACTACGGTTATATTGTCGACTTCAAGCAGATGTTCGGCGACGTGCAGCACGCCATTGCCGTTTACAGCTCCGACGAGCTCGATCTGGAAGACGGTGGCGAGGCTGATAACAATGTCCAGCTTAAAAACTGGCTGGAAGAGGGCCGCGAAAAGCTGGAGCTGGCACGTGAAGCACTCAAGTACCTGTGCGAGCCAGTGCCTCCGCCTCGCGAAATGGAGCAATACCTAGCCACTTTCTGTGGCAGTGCCGACGACCCCAATGCGCTCAATGATACCGAGGCGCTGCGTATTGCCTTCTATAAGCAAGTCGCAACCTTTGTAAGGGCTTTTGCGGCCATCGCCCAAAACTTGGAGGAGGCAGGGTATAGCGCTACTGAGATCGCTGATTTGAATAATGAGGTGGCTTTTTTCAGCGAAGTGCGCGCGGCGATCAAGCATTATTCGGGTGAGGAGCTGGACATTAAGCCCTACGAGGCAGACATGCGGCACCTCATTAACACGTATATCCAGGCCGATCCGGCGGACGGGCTCGGCTCTATGGACAACTACTCGTTATTGGAGTTGATCGTCGAAACTGGGATTCACGACGCTATCGCCCGGAAGCTTAATGCCAAGGGCAAACTGTCGAAGAATGCGGTGGCCGAGGGCATTATCAATAACGTACGTAAGACCATCATCCGTGAACAGCTCACCGACCCGCGCTTCTACGAACAGATGTCCAGCCTGTTGGATGATCTCATCGCCCAGTGGCGCAGCAATACCGCTTCCTATGAGGACTTTCTGAGAAAAGCGGAATCGTTGGTGAAACAGATGGCCGAAGGTCATGGAACCGATAATATTCCGCCTGAACTCGTAGACCGGCGCGAAGCTCTGGTCATCTACAACAATCTGCCAGATATTTTGGCGTCCTGTGCAAGCACTCCCTCAATTGCGGAATCGGCGCCGGATTACGGCGACACTCGCCTGCAAATGGCGTTGGCTATTGACCGCGCCATGCGTGAAGAAGCTCCGGCCGGCTGGAAGGGCGACGCCGCGCGCGAAAGCCAGGTCCTCAACGCGCTGTTCCCCATAATGGGACGAGATCGCGAAGCCACCAAAGCGGTATTTGAGCTGATAAAAAATCAGGTGGGCTACCAGTGACTGAGACCATCCAGTTAGGCGATATCGACATTCAGGTGACCCGTAAAGCCGTCAAGAATGTTCATTTGTCTGTGCACCCACCAGAAGGTCACATCACCCTGGTTGCACCCTCCAGCACCCGCCTCGATGTTGTTCGCGCCTATGCCATCTCAAAGTTGCCGTGGATACGAAGGCAACAGGAAAAGCTGCTGGCGCAAGAAAGAGAATCACCTCGGCAATTTGTAACGAGAGAGAGCCACTATTTGTGGGGCCGTCGATACCTTCTGGAAGTTGTCGAAAAGGACGAAAAGCCCTCGGTCAAGCTCGATCACAAGCGGGTTCTCCTGAGTGTTCGGCCGGGGAGTGATCGTATTAAGCGCGCCGAGATCATCCATGAGTGGCACAAAAAAATCCTCCATGGGGCAATACCCTCGATCATCGCCAAAT
Organism: Mangrovitalea sediminis; assembly: GCF_002514725.1. Lineage (GTDB taxonomy): Bacteria > Pseudomonadota > Gammaproteobacteria > Pseudomonadales > Oleiphilaceae > Mangrovitalea > Mangrovitalea sediminis. The sequence goes on along the minus strand of NZ_NTLB01000007.1, from coordinate 190,905 downwards.
GGGAAAAGAAATTGGGTGTGCAGGTATCAGGGTATTACTTACAGCGGATGAAGACGAAGTGGGGGAGCTGTAATTACCGGGCTGGCAATATTCGATTGAATACTGAACTGGTGAAGAAACCCAAAGATCACCTGGATTACATCATCCTTCATGAGATGGCCCATTTGATTGAGCCGACTCACAGCGAACGCTTCCTGGCAATACTGAACAAACATTATCCCGGTTGGCGTGAAGCCAAGGATGAATTGAATGCGTTGCCGCTGGGGTAGATGGACCGCATGTCCAGAGTTACTCTGGCTTATCAAGGGCAAAGGTCAAGTTCACTTGGGGTGCTTTTGAGCCTGAATGCGTGCGGGCGCTGACTGGGCACAATCTGGGCACAGAAAATAAAAAAGGGCTCGCGATCTCTCGCAAGCCCTTGATAAATATGGCGCGCCCGAGAGGATTCGAACCTCTGACCTCTGCCTCCGGAGGGCAGCGCTCTATCCAGCTGAGCTACGGGCGCTTAAACCTGTTCTATCTACCGGATCTGGGATTTGCCTGAGAGTTGCCCTCCGGTCGGGCAACGCTCACGCGGCTGTCGCCGCTTCTCCGGCCCAAAAATCGCAGATTTTCGGGCGTTCGACTCGCACGAAGCTGTGCTTCGTGTACTGCGCTCGTCTCACCCAGCTGAGCTACGGGCGCTTTATCGGGATTTCGGGGGCGTTCGGCGATAGCCGTGAACGGCGGGATATGCCCCAAAATCAGGGCGCCTATGATAAGGCCGTCATGGGGTAATGTCCAACATTTGGGTGCTTCCTTTGTATCTCGGTTATCGCTGAGGGTAACTGGTTAGCAATGCACTTGAATATTTTTATCAAATGAGAATAATTAACAAAAGGTTTTGGTTCTCGAAGGTGTCTGTTATGTATGTGTGTCTATGCCATGGAGTGACCGATCGTCAGGTGCGCGCCGCCGCCCGTGCGGGCTGTGAGAGTATGCGGCAGTTGGGGCGTAAGCTGGGTGTGGGTACGCAGTGTGGGCGCTGTACGCGTATGGCGCGTGATATTTTGCGGGAATGCAAAAGTGATTCTCACCAAGCCCTTGCCACGCTTCTGGCGCAACCCGCTTGACGTGATTTGGGCGCGGGTGGTCGCGCCTTTGATGTTATCCCTGCCTTGTTTACCTCCCTCATTTTAGTGTCTTTCGTCCTGGTAGGCTGAGTAAGGCGGCCTGTGGTACGGTAAGTCTGCCTATCACCGTCAAGGAGACTTGCCATGCAAGGGGACGCTCAGGTCATTCGTTATCTTAATCAGGTGCTCGCCAATGAACTGACGGCGATCAACCAGTATTTCCTGCACGCACGGATGTATCGCAACTGGGGCCTGACGCATCTGGGCGAGAAGGAATATGAAGAGTCCATTGACGAGATGAAGCACGCGGATCTGCTGATCGAGCGTATTCTGTTCCTCGAGGGGCTGCCCAATCTGCAGGATCTACAGAAGCTGCTGATCGGGGAGAACGTTCAGGAGATGCTGGAGTGCGATCTTCAGCAGGAGCAGATCGCCCACAAGCTGCTCAAGGAAGCCATTGCCTACTGCGAATCCGTGCAGGATTATCCGTCCCGCGATCTGCTCAGCAAGATTATGGCCAGTGAGGAGGAGCATATCGACTGGCTGGAAACCCAGTTGGAGCTGCTTCAGCACATGGGGCAGCAGAATTACGTGCAACTGCAATCCTCCGCTGCGTCCTGATTGGGATCGCCTGGTAACACTGTCGTCCCTCGGTGATAAGGGTAGAATGGGGTGCTAGACACTCTGATGAACCGACAGAAAGCCAGGCGATCACAATGAATTACGCATGTTTCAAGGCTTACGATATCCGCGGCCGCGTGCCGGAGCAGTTGAACCCAGAGCTGGCCGAGCGCATCGGCAGGGCCTATGTGGCCGTAATGGGGGCTCGCAAAGTCGTCGTCGGCTATGACGTGCGGCTATCCAGCCCGGACCTTTCCGCTGCGTTGCGGCGCGGACTGACCGCGGCGGGTGCTGATGTCTACGACATCGGCCTGTGCGGCACGGAGCAGGTCTATTTTGCCACCAGCCACTATGGCATGGATGGCGGCATCATGGTGACGGCCAGCCATAACCCCATGGATTACAACGGGATGAAACTGGTGGCCGGCCAGTCGCGGCCCATCAGTGGGGATTCCGGTCTTTACGCGATTCGCGACCGTCTCGACGACGTGTTTGAGGATGCTGAAAAAGCCGGCACCGTGCACCCCCTGTCTATCATGAATGCCTATATTTCCCATTTGCTGGGCTATATAGACCGTTCGACGCTCAAACCGCTGAAATTGGTGGTTAACGCCGGAAACGGTGGGGCAGGGCTGGTGATCGATGCGCTGGAGCCTTACCTGCCTTTTGAGTTCATCAAGGTTCAGCATGAGCCCGATGGCCACTTCCCCCATGGCGTGCCCAACCCACTGTTGCCGGAGAATCGTGCAGCGACGGCCGAGACGGTCAAAAGTGTGGGCGCGGACCTGGGGATCGCCTGGGATGGTGACTACGACCGCTGCTTCTTCTTCGACGAGACCGGTCGTTTCATCGAGGGCTATTACATTGTCGGGTTGCTGGCGGAGCAGTTCCTGCACAAGCATGCCGGCGCCAACATCATCCATGACCCGCGTCTGGTCTGGAATACCCGGGAGCTGGTCAGCGGGGCTGGTGGTGTCGCCGTTGAAAGCAAGACCGGTCACGCGTTCATCAAGCAGCGTATGCGTGACGAGAATGCAGTGTATGGTGGCGAAATGAGCGCGCACCATTACTTCCGCGATTTCGCCTACTGCGACAGCGGTATGATCCCCTGGCTGTTGGTGGCGGAGCGCCTGTCCCAGTCCGGACAGTCGCTGTCCAGCCTGATCGACGAGCGCCTGGTGCGCTTCCCGGCCAGCGGGGAAATCAATCGGACGCTGCGTGATCCGGCCAGGGTGTTACAGCGGATCGAGGCGGTCTATGGTACCGATGCGCTGGCTAAACAGCATATCGATGGCCTTAGTCTGGAATTTGAGCAGTGGCGTTTCAACCTGCGGATGTCGAATACGGAACCGGTGGTTCGTCTTAACGTGGAAAGTCGGGGTGACGCCGATCTGATGTGGCGTAAAACCGATGAGATCCTGGAGGCGATCGAACGCTTCGATCAGACCTGAAATCCCTCTTTTTGGGGGCCAGACAATGACTTGTCGGGTGCCCCGCCCCCCTAAAACTGATCTTCATCAAGGAACCTTTAACTACTCAAGGTTCCTCGTTGTGTCCCGCCGCGCCCCGATCCAATATACCCTCCATAAAAACCCTTTCAGTGGCGTTGTGCCTGTCGCCAGACAGGCGGTCAGTCGGGCCTTATTCCTTTCGAATGGTGCCGGCGGCTTGTCCGGGAGGCGTTATGAAGGCGGAGCTGTCATACCTTCATAGCCGTCTCTTGCAGGCAAAGCGCTGCATGATGCCTTATTTCAATCGGAGAGGAGTTCGTCCATGCATGAGCGTGAATCACCCGGGGCCGGTCGCTGCGAAACCGGCATTAATTGCTCACAGTCCCGGCCGGGACCTGTGGTGGGCAAGGAGGTGGCGGCCTGTGTTGGGGCTGCTGCGGGGACTGGGGCTGTAATGGCAGGAGTGTCCAATGATTAACGATACCGTGGTCGAGTTGTCGCGGTGGCAGTTCGCCGCCACAGCACTGTATCACTTCCTGTTCGTGCCGCTGACGCTGGGCATGAGTTTCATGTTGGCGGCAATGGAAACTGTCTACGTCACCACCGGTAAACAGATCTACCGGGAAATGGCGCATTTCTGGGGCAAGCTGTTCCTGATCAACTTCGCGCTGGGTGTGGCGACAGGTCTGACCATGGAATTCGAGTTCGGGACCAACTGGTCTTTCTACTCGAGCTTCGTGGGCGATATCTTCGGTGCACCACTGGCGATCGAGGGTCTAATGGCCTTCTTTATGGAGTCGACCTTTATCGGTCTGATGGTGTTCGGCTGGAAGCGGCTCTCCAAGGGGCAGCACCTGCTGGTCACCTATCTGGTCGCCTTGGGCTCCAACCTGTCCGCGCTGTGGATTCTGGTCGCTAACGGCTTCATGCAGGACCCGCAGGGTGCCGCCTTCAATCCGGTCACCATGCGGATGGAACTGACCAACTTTGCCGATCTGATCTTCAGCCCGGATGCTCAGGCCAAGTTCGTACACACCAGCATCGCCGGTTACGTGACGGCGGCCATCTTCGTCTCTGGCATCAGTGCCTTTTACATGCTGCGCGGGCGTCACAAGGAATTGGCTCGCCGGTCTTTCCGGATGGCTTCGCTGTTCGGTGTCCTGGCTACCGCCGCGGTAATCACCTTGGGCGACGCTCTCGGTTTCGTTGGCGCTAATGCACAGCCGACCAAGTTGGCAGCGATGGAAGCCATGTGGGAAACCGAGCCGGCACCGGCGCCTTTCAACGTGGCGGCTTGGCCGGATCAGGAATCCCAGACCAACAAGTGGTCGATCCAGATCCCTTATGTGCTCACCCCCTTGCTGACGCATACCATGTCCCAGGAAGTCCCGGGCGTGAAAGAGCTTGAAGCACAGGCTGCAGAGCGTGTTCGCAACGGGATTCCGGCGGTGGAAGCGTTGAAGGTCCTGAGTGCCGATCCGACCGATGCCAATGCGTTGGCGCAGTTCTCGGCGCACAAGAAGGATCTGGGCTATGGCTTCCTGGCGAAGCGGTATTCGCCGGACCAGGATGTGTCCAAGGCGACGAACGAAACGATCGCCAAGGCGGCGAAGGATTCCATTCCCAACGTCTTTACGATGTTCTGGACGTTCCGTCTGATGGTGGCCTTCGGCCTGTTGATGCTGGCCTACTTCGTCCTGGCGGTAATCTTCTCGCTGCGACGCGATATCCATCGTCAGCGCTGGTTCCTGCGCATTGCGCCCTGGATGATTCCGGTGCCCTTTATCGCCTGTGAAATGGGCTGGCTGACAGCGGAAATCGGGCGTCAACCCTGGACCGTCTATGGCGTGCTGCCGACCTGGATGTCCGCCTCGAGCCACAGTGTCGGCTATATGGCATTCTCGCTGGCCGGTTTCGTACTGCTGTACTCGATCTTTATCGCGATCGAAATGTACCTGATGGTCAAGTTTATCCGCAAAGGACCCGATGAGAGCGAATCCTCTTCGGCTCCCGACTATGCTCCGGTTTCCGGTGGCGGTGTTGCGACTGCCGGCGTCATGATGCCGCGCAAGGAGAATTGATATGGAGCTGTATCTCTTTCTCAAAGTACTCTGGTGGGTTCTGCTGGGCGTGCTGTTGATCGGCCTGGCAGTGATGGTGGGTATGGACATGGGCGTGGGTACGTTGCTGCGCTTCGTCGGACGTACCGATACCGAACGCCGTATTGCCCTGAACAGTATCGGTCCCCACTGGGACGGTAACCAGGTCTGGTTCATCCTCGGTGGCGGCGCGATCTTCGCGGCCTTCCCCCTGATCTACGCCACCGCGTTTTCCGGACTCTACATCGTCATGATGTTGCTGCTCTGGACCATGATCGTGCGCCCGCTCGGGTTCGAGTACCGGAGCAAGCTGCCTTCGGCCAAGTGGCGCAATATGTGGGACTGGGCGTTACTGGTCAGCGGTGCGGTGCCGATGATCGTCTATGGCGCAGGTGTGGGCAACATGCTCAAGGGTGTGCCTTTCCACTTCGGCTGGGACCTGACGTCCTACTACACCGGCAGCTTCCTGTCGCTGCTGAATCCCTTCGCGGTCATGTGCGGCCTGCTGTCGCTCTCCCTGTCCATCTATATGGGCGGCGTGATGCTGATGGGGCGCACGGAAGACGATCTCTATAGTCGCTCGCAGAAGGCCGCATCGGGTGCAGCGCTGGTGGCCATCGTCCTGTTCGCTATCGGTGGCATCTGGGTCAGCACCATGAACGGCTTCGTCCTGACGCAAAGCCCGGCTCCGGGTGTGGCGCAAACACCGATGCATCAGGTGGTCCAGGTGGCCTCGGGTGCCTGGTTGAACAACTTCAAGACCTATCCGGTCATGTGGATTGTTCCGGTGCTGGGTTTTGCCGGCATGCTGCTGGGTTTCTTCTCGGTTCGTGGCGGAAAGTCGACCCTGGCCTGGTGGCTGGGTGCGATAGCCTGGATTGGCGTGATCGGAACGGCAGGCTTGAGCATGTTCCCGTTCATGATGCCGTCGATCACCGACCCGTCTCAGAGTCTGACGCTGTGGAACTCGGGTTCAAGCCAGCGCACGCTGCTGTGGATGACCGGCTTCACCATCGTCTTCGTCCCGCTGATCCTCTGGTACACCAGTTGGGCCTTCTACGTCATGCGTGGCAAGGTCAAGGGTGAAGAGGTTGAAGCCGACAGCCACAGCTACTGACGGCGGCATGGAAACTGAGAGGAAAAGGTGATGAAAACATTTCTGTACTTCGTGTTGTATACCTTTCTCGCCATCGCCGCGATCGTCCTGGGCGTTATTATCGGTGACTACGGTTCCTGGTACTTCGCCTGGCTGGTCGGTACCGGCATGATTGTCCTTATCGCCGCGGCAGGTGCGGCGTTGTTCGATAGTCAGGAAGAGGAAGAAACGAACGGCAACGGTGGCGTCCATCGCCACTGAACCCCGTTTGGAAGACAAGAAAGCCGGCTAGATGCCGGCTTTCTTTTTGTTCCGTTCCTCCAGCGATCAGTACGGCGTGACTCCGTTGGTATCGCTGCCACTACCGCCACCACCACGGGCCGTCAAAAGGGTGCAGAGAACGATAGGACCGACGGGGACAACCGAAACGACATCGGGGCCACTCCTTTAGCGGACGAAAAATCAGCCAGCAACGAGTGGGCCGTGTACTAACATTTCCTGGCAGTCGACACCAAACATCCTACCGATTCTAAAATGGTGTGCATGGACACCGTTAGGTCGCTTCCTGGTGGCGCATCTGCCTATCTGGAAGGCACTACCGTCATCATGAGACTGTCGAAATCGCCGTGTTCGTCGAGCACCGTCAACCGATAGTGCCCAGGTTGCGAAAATTGGTAGGAAAGTGCTTGGCCTGATCGGGTATGCGCAATCTGCCGGGTGTTCAGCAACCAGTAAAGCTTGCCGCTGCCTCCCTCGGCGCTCAGCGTAACGGTCGGCGCCTGGCCCGCTGCACCGGCCGGGCGGACGATGCTGTTGGGTTGCAGGCTGGTAATGTGAAGGCTGGTGAGGGGCGGCGCTGAAGCGCTGCAGGTCGGGTCGACGGCGGGCAGACGGCCGGTTTCGCGCAGCCTGGGCGGCAGCCAGGGCAATGCTGCCCGCGGCCAGAGGGCAATATGGCGGATGTGACTTTCCGGTACATCACAGCCGGCACTGAGGCGTTTCCCGTTGGCGTCGTTGACGCGAACCTGAACCGGGTTGCCCAGCCACTTGCTGTCGTCCGGGTCGGGAAAAGTCCGGGGGATCATGCCCTCATAGGTCCAGGCCTGAAAGCGACGTTGGCAGTCCGGATCCTTTGGGCTGCGTGGTGCTGTGCCCAAGGGCCAGCAGACGGTGGTCCGGGTCACCGAGGCCGGGGGCTGCGTCGGCAGGGTTTGCCCCGGCGGCAGCACCGCAAAGGCATGAAACATCAGCGGTGCCGCTGTGACGGCGCCATAGTGGCCCGGGACGGGGGTGCCGTCCGGGCGTCCCACCCAGACACCTACCGTATAGCGGCGATTGACGCCGATGGACCAGGCATCGCGAAAGCCGTAACTGGTGCCGGTTTTCCAGGCGACGGGATCAGCCGATTGCACGGTCGCCCAGGGGGCGGCCTCGTTTGGTGGGGGTGTCGTCAGCATACGGCGGACAATCCAGGCTGCGCCGGCACTGAGCATGGGGTGCTCGTGTACAGGAGCATCCGTCCGGTAGCGAAGATCGCCGGACTTCCCACCGCGTGCCAATGCGGTGTAGGCAGCCACCAGATCCTCCAACCGGGCCCCGACACCACCGAGAATCATCGACAGGTTCGGCTTGGCACCGGCAGGAAAGGTCAGGTTCAAACCGCCCTCTCGCAGGCGGGCGTCGAAATAGGCAGGACCGACACGGTTAAGCAGGTCGACGGCGGGAACATTGAGGGAGCGCTGCAGCGCCTGCTCTGCCGTTACCGGTCCTTCGAAGCCCCCGGAGAAGTCCGAAGGCCGGTAGTCGTCAAAACTGCGCGGGGCATCCAGCAGCAGGCTGGCGGAGTCGATCAGTCCGTTCTGGATGGCCATGCCATAGAGGAAAGGTTTCAGCGTTGAGCCGGGGGAGCGGACCGCCTGGGTCATATCGACATAGCCGAAACGACTGCGATCGAGTAAATCCGCCGAGCCGACATAGGCTTTCACGGCCAGGTTACGGTTATCGACCACCAGTATTGCGGTCGAGGTGCCCGGAGGGAGTTGGCTGCTGTAATCTCGGGCCAGGTTTTGCAGGCGGGCCTGGACGTCGGCGTCGATGGTGGTTTTCAGCGGGTGACCGGGATGTGCGTCGTCGGCCAGCCGGCGGGCCAGCAGTGGCGACAGCATGGGGCGTTGTAACGGCCAGGCGGCGACATGTTCCTGTTTGGCCCGGCGAACCCGTGTGACGGACCAGACGCCATAGCTCTGCAGGCGGTCAAGCACTTTGTTGCGGGCGGCTTCGGCCAGTTTGGGGGCGCGATCCGGGCGCAGGCGGCTGGGCGCCTGGGGCAATACGGCGAGCAGGGCGGCTTCGGCCGGGGTCAGGTCTTTGGCGGGTTTGCCAAGGTAGGCGAAGCTGGCAGCCTGGACGCCTTCCAGGGTCCCGCCGAAGGGCGCGTAATTGAGGTAGAGCGCCAGAATCTGCTTTTTGGACAGATGCCATTCCAGCTGCAGCGCATGGAATATCTGCTTCAGCTTTCCTGTCATGGTGTGCGGGCTGGGCGCGATGATGCGCGCGACCTGCATGGTCAGGGTGGAGCCTCCGGAGACAATCCGTCTGGCCAGGAGGTCCTGTCCCAGTGCGCGGACCATGGCAACCGGATTGATGCCCGGGTGATGCCAGTACCAGCGATCCTCATAGTTCAGCAGGGCCTGCAGGTAGAGCGGCGACACCTGATCCAGTGTCACCGGGTAGCGCCAGACACCCTGCGCATCGGCAAAGGCCCTCAAGGGAGTTCCGTCACTGGCGGTGACGACTACGGCGAAGTTGCTGCGGGCCTTCGGTAACGTCAGCGGAAAACAGCGATCCAGCGCAAGGAACAGGGCAAAGGCAAGCAGGGCGACAGCGAGACCGCCACCCAGCCGGCGTTGCCATCGTCTCATGTCAGGGTTCCACGACCAGATCGGAACGAATGTCGCCACGGCCCCTGAGCGCTGGACGGTACATGGATTCGACCTGGGGCGGCGGAACCTTGTAAGTGCCCGGCGTGACGGCACGTACCAGGTAGATCAGGTGCGTGGTGCCATACTTGTCCAGGCTGACGGCGGCGACATAGCGATCGTCCCGGTATTCTTCGTGGCTGGGCTGGCTGTTCTCGATCAGCGAACTCAGGGAGGTGCCATTGATCGACAGCTGGTCCAGCTTCACCGTATGTGCCAGCGCCTGATTCTCGGGTTCGAGGCCTGCCGGCAGCAGGTCCACGACCAAGGCGTCGGGAATGTAGCGGTCGCTGTCGATGGTGATGTGAGCGAGCAACAGGTCGCCCGACTTCACGGTTCGGTCGCCAAGAGGCCGGCCGTCGAGGGTATAGAAGGTACGGCGGATCTTCAGCGGCGCGAAGTCGGCTTTCGGCGGCGTGGCGGGGTACCCACCGACCGCGAGGGACAGGTAGATCCGCTTTTTGCTCCGTGAGATCAGCGAGAGCCCCTTGGCCAGGTCATCGGCTGTCGGGTGCGCCACGTATCGCGGACTGTCGTCCAGGACCTTGCTTTGCTCGCCCAGACGGAGATCGGCGGAAAAGGTCTGGGTATCGGTCAGCGACAGGCCGGCCATGAACAGGGCGTTGCGTTCCTGTGTGCTTAGCCAGCGGTCGTCATGTAGCGCATCGAAGAGCCCGGCGATCAGGTCGTCGCTGTGGGGAATCTCCAGTTTATAGCGGTGGATCAGGTAGAGCGCCTGGGCTCGGTCGCGAATCACCGAACCGTAGTCGCCGTAGTAACCGTCGGTGCGTGGTTTGCGGAGCTGTGTCAGCGCTTTCTTGAAGGCGTCCCCGGCCAGTTGGTCGTCACCCTGCAGGTGCAGCGCAATGCCCAGTTGCAGTAGCGGCAGCCCACTATGCATTTCATCCCGGTGCTGATACAGGGTACGTAACATCCCCAGCGGAACCCGGTTGACCCGAGCCAATACATAGGCCGCGTAGGCATCGCTGGCGAAGTCCAGGTAATCCGCGTAACGGCGGTAAGCTTGCAGCAGGTTGCGATTTGCGTCCCGCTGCAGATACTGCTGCAAGCGGTCGAGCGCCTGACTGAGCATGGCATCGGGTACGTTCACACCCTGATCGCGAGCGTCGAGCAGGAAGTCCGTGGCATACGGTGTGAGCCAGGGTTCTTCCGGACTGTTGGCATCCCAGAGACCGAAACCGCCGGTGGGTTTCTGCATCTTGGCGATGCGGGCAATGGCATTGTCGATACGGGAAAAACGCGCCTTGTCGGTCATCGGCGTAAGGCCGAAGCGTTGCTGAACACTGCTGTCGGCGAACAGCAAAGGGTAGGCGGCGCTGGTCGTTTGCTCCAGGCAGCCGTAGGGATAGGTCAGCAGCCCGTGCAGGTATTGCGCAATATTCAGTGGTGGTTGCGCCGATACGGTCAGGAAGGATTCCACCGTCGCGGGCACCAGCCCCTTGACCAGTTCCGGGCCCAGGTTCAAGGGCGTGCCGGGTTCCTCGATCTTGAGCCAGTGCCGCGTAATGCCGGGGTACGGAGGGCGCACATCCAGCTTCCACTGCTTGTCCAGGTGTTCGGTGGCGGAGTCCACCTGCATCCGGATGTCGGCTGTGGCCAGCACGGAGTCGGCGCTGACGGGGAAACGGAGCACTTTGCGGTCGCCATCGGCCAGTGTCAGCTCCCGCTCACCGTCTTGCAGGTGCAAGGGGGGCGTGACGCTCAGGTGGACATGGAGGTTTTGCGGCTTCCCGCTCAGGTTGGCCAGGTCCAGCGCCAGGGTCGAATGATCGCCTCCGGCCAGGAAGCGGGGCTTGGAGAGCTGTACAACCAACGGTGCCCGTATTGTCATCTTGCGGTCGCTGCTGCCGAAACGGTCGGTGCTGAAGGCCATGGCCATCAGGCGAACCTGACCGTTGAAGTCGGGCAGGTCGAGGGGGACCGTCGCATTGCCCTGGGCGTCGAGTTTTACCGGGCCGGAGAACAGCGTCAGGAACTTAAGGTGGGCGCGGGCGCGCTGGCCTCCGCGGGTCACGTCGGCGTCGCCGCCGTAACGGAGTTTTGCCATGGGGCCGTCGACCAGCTCGATGACCTTGCCATAGATGTCATAGGTGTCGGTCACATACCGACGCTGCCCGAAGAACGTCTTGGCCGGGTCCGGCGTCTTGAAATCGGTCAGGCTGAGGATGCCCACATCAACAGCGGATAGCGTGACATAGGTGGGTTGGTCGCCGGCATTGTCCACATGGACCTTGATGCCGACCTGCTGCAGCGGTTTGGTGACGTCCGGGGCATCCAGGTGCACGTTCAGGGTGCGGTCGCGGCGATCCAGAGGTAGCGGAATCAGGCCTATAGCGCGGTTGGGTGTGACTTTATCCTGGGCGGTGCCGGGGCGGAATACCACGGTACTGATATAGAGGTCATGCCGCTTCCAGGTCGGGTCGACCGGAATCACGATATCGGTTCCCTTGGCCGGCACGTCGAGCCGTTTGGACCAGAGCAGCCCGTCGCTGTCTTCCACCATGACTAGCGCATTGCCCGCATGGGGCGGTTTGATCGTGAGCTTCGCCTTATCGCCGCCCTTGTAACCCGGCTTGTCGAGCCGCAGGGTCACCTTGTCGGGCTGAGCGCTGGCTGCCTGCTGATTCCAGGACCACCAACCGACGCGGAAGCGGGTGCTGGTGATCAGCCCGGTTTGCGGATCGGTGGCCTCCAGCCGGTATTCACCCCATTGCAGCGGAAAGGTCAGGGTCGTCGGCTCTTGGGTACCAAGGCTTGCGTCCTGCTGATCCAGCGGATAGGTATTCTCGCTGTATTGATAGTGCCATCCCTGGTTGGCGGAATAGGCCCAGTAGTAGGAACGGTCGATCTTGAACAGTTTGACCTGCACCTGCCTGTCGGCCACCAGACTGCCATCCGGGTGTGCCTTGATCAGTTGCAGCCGGACATTGCCGGGCGCGATATAGCCGTCGTCCCCGCGCAACAGTTTTACACCGATCAGGGCGTCTGCCGGCCACACCTGCCGCGTCAGATCCCGGGTGACCGGCCTGCCGCCGGATTCGAACAGGTTGGCGATCAGGTGCAGCTGCAGCGGCGAGTGGATGTTCTGCCAGTGGGAGCTGACCGCGAGGGTGGTGTCTCCCTTGTCGTCGAGGGTTTGATCGTCCAGCGGAATGTTGTCCTGGTAGTGCGCGTCGGCGAGATCGCCGAATTCGAAATCGGGGCGCGTGTCGATCGGTTGGCGATCGGCGGTGACGGTGAGTGTGGCACTGAGTCGATTGCCCGAGGCGGGGGCGCCGTAGAGATAGCTGCCTGCGACCTGAACCTGCATCTCCTGGGCGGGGCTCATGATGCCGGGGGTGGCCTTCAGCGCCAGCTTCATCCGCTCCGGCATAAAGTCCTGCACCTGAAAGTCGAAACTTGCCAGCGGAGCCCGGCTTCCCGGATTGGTGCGTACTTCCAGGTGCCACTGGCCGCTGGGGGCATCGTCGCCCAGGGTGAATTGTGTCTGGTAGTAATTGACGATGCCGGTCGCATCGTCCGGCTGCCAGGTGAAGACTTTGACGGCCTGCTGATCGGCATTGAGCAGTCGGGCATAAAGCGGGCGGCTTAGCAACGGGCTGCCATCCTGGTCCCGAAGCAGGCCCGATACGGTGACCTTCTCACCGGCACGGTAGAGATCGCGGGGGCTGTCGAGGAACACCGTGGAGGCGGTTTCACGGCGCGAGCCCAACTGGAAGCTGGAGAGGTCCAGCGCCGGGCCCGTCAGGGGCAGGAAGGTGACGTCCTGATCCTTCTGGGCGCGTAACAGGGTGAATTTGTTCAGTCGGTAATCGAGCTTGAACAGGCCATCGGCGCCGGTGTTCCCGCTCGCCAGCTCATTGCCATGGTTATCGTCGACCGCCACCTTGACGCCCGCAAGACCCTGGCCGGTTTTCAGCGATGAAGCGACAATCACGGTAGCGTGGTCGTATAGCCGCATCTGGAGGCCGATATCGCTGACGAAGAAATAGGTGCTCTGGATATGACTGTAATCGCCGGGTTGGCGCATGACCGCGAAATACAGACCCGGTTTGTTGAGCTTGTCGTTGTCGCGGATGGGTATGTGAACGGTTTGTCGTTTGTTGGCCGGGGAATTGAGGTCATAGCGGCCGGAGAAGACCAGATCGGCCCGGTTCTGGATCGCATCGTTGAGTTGCCAAAGGCTGGCATCGCCGCTTTGCGTCAGCGAGTAGGCGGTCTTGGCAATCTGGTCGTCACGTATGCGGAAGAATTCGATATTCACCGAGGGGACGTTGACCGTCACCACCGGTAGTCCCTGACTCAGGTCCTTGGGGAGCAGCAGTCCGTTGCTGGCGAAGCTGGCCACAGGCATCACGGCGCGGGTCTTGACCTGCCACTGGCCCGCCTGGGGCAGCGGCTTGTCAAAAGCGCTCCGCAGGCCGGCATCGACACTGATCCGGTAGGTGGTTTCCGGCGTGACATTGGGGAAAAACAGGCTGTGTTGGTCTTTCGAAAGCACCCAGGCTCCTTTGACCGGGCCCTGATCGGTGCTGACGTGCAGGTGATCGTCGTAGCTGGTACCGGCCGTGAGCGGTTGGGAAAAGAGCAGGCTCAGGGCGGGGGCTGATTGATAGCTCTGTTCGGACGCTTTGATGACGGTGAACGGAACCGTCGGCGAACCGGGAGGTGCCGTTTTGGCCTGATGCCGTTTGTCATCGCTGCACCCTTGAAGCAGTAACAGCATGCACGAAATGAGGCAGATTAACGGCGCGGAATAGCGAACGCGGTTCACAAGCACAACTCCCTGTCAGCGGCGCCGGCCCTGGAGCCGACGGATCATTCCCTAGACTAGATCATGATTGTGGCAATCTCATCGCCACAAAGTGGCAAATTGTGGACAGTTGGCAGGCAGGGATCAAGCCGAGAGCCCTGCCAGGGCGTCGTGCAGCGTTTTGTAGGCGCCGGGGGACTGTGCGAGTTCTGCGGGTTTGCCCTGCTGTACCTGTTTCCCGTTCTCCAGCACGACGACATCGTCGACCAGATTGGCCAGCCCGCCAAGCCGGTGCGTGATCAGTAATACGCTGCGACCCCGCATCAACTCGCCAATGGCCTGCAGCAGGTCCCGCTCGGTGAGGGTGTCGAGCCCCTCGGTGGGTTCATCGAGGATGAGGATCGGGGCGTCCAGCAGCAGGGCGCGGGCAATGGCCAGCCGGCGGGCCTGGCCGCCGGAGAGGCGGGCCCCGGCTTCGCCGATGGGTGTGTCGTAGCCTTGGGGCAGTGTCGTCAGGAAATCATGGAGCTGGGCCGTGCGGCAGGCTGCCTCAAGCGTGGCCTGATCGGCATCGGGACGGGCCAGTAGCAGGTTCTCGCGTATCGTCGCGTTGAACAGGTACGGGTCCTGGGAAAGCACCGCGAACTGACTGCGTATCGTATCGGCCGCATAGTCGCGCAGTTCCCTGCCTCCCAGGCGGATGCTGCCTTCCTGGCAGTCCCAGAAGCGCACCAGCAGGTTGAGCAGGCTGCTCTTACCCGCACCGCTGGCCCCGACCACCGCGAGTCGATGACCGAAAGGCAGGTCCAGGTTCAGCGCTTCAAGCGCCCAGGGGCGATCTTCGCCATAGCGGAAGTAGACGTCTTCGAGTCTCAGGTCGGGTTGCGTGGATGGTGCTGCGGGTACTTCCGGCTCGATGACGGCCGGCTGACAATCGACCAGGGTAAAGATGCGGCGGGCTGCAGCGAGACTCTCGCCGAGCATCTGCATGGCCAGCGGCAGGGGCATGACCGCTTCGAAGCTGGCCAGCACGAACAGGGCCAGCATGGCGATATCGGGCGCATGCAGGGTGCCGCTGCGGACGGCGGGAATCGCCAGGATCAGCGCCGCCCACATGGCCAGGGTGGCACAGAGGATTTGGACGCCTTGGGACCACCCGGTCAACCTGCTGAGATCGGCCTGCGCGGCGATCAGACGTTCGGCGTTGGCGTCGGCCCTGTCGGCGTGGGACGCGTCGGCGCCGTAAACCCGCAGTTCCGCGAGTCCTTGAAAACCATCGACCAGGGTGTCGCGCAGCGCGGCACGTTGCGTGATGCTTTGCCGGCCCGGTTCGCGGCCTCGGCGTAACAACAACCATGGCAGGCCGACGCCCGCGCAGAGCAGGAACATGAAGGTAGTGAACGCGACTGGCAGACTGAAAAAGCCCATCACGCCAACGATAAGCACTACGCCAATGGCTCCCACGATAACGGGAACCAGTACACGGAGGTAAATGTGATTGAGGCTGTCGATATCGGCCTGGATGCGATTGAGCAGGTCGCTGCCGCGCAGGGTGCCCAGTCGCGCCGGGGCCAGGGGTTCTATTCGCGTAAAGAACCAGACCCGCAGTTCGGCCAGTAGCCGGAAGGTCGCTTCGTGGGTGACCAGTCTCTCCAGGTAGCGGCCGCCGGTTCGGACGATCGCGAAGGCGCGGATCAGCGCTGCAGGCGTGAAATAGTTGAGCGTGGCGCCGGCGGCACCGGCGATGGCCATGGCGGCGATAAACCAGCCGGCGACGGCCATCAGGCCGATATTGGCGAGGACCGTGGTCAGTGAGAGCAGAATACCTGCTGCCATCCAGCGCCAGTAAGGACGATAGAGCGCCAGCAGGCGGCGCAGATCGTCCTTGGCCTGTTGCGGGTTTTCCGGCGCCATGGTGTCTTCGTCGCGCTTCATCTCAGGCCTCCACTTCGGCTTGCAGCAACTGCGCGTAACGGCCGTTCCGGGCGAGCAGGTCGCCATGCCGGCCCACTTCGGCGACGCGTCCCTGTTCGAGTACGGCGATCTGCTGTGCCAGGCGGACCGTGCCCAGACGGTGGGCGACCAAAAGAATGGTGCGCCCTTCAGCCAGCCTGAGGATGGCGTCGTGAATCAGAGCCTGGCTTTGACCGTCCAGATTGGCCGTGGGCTCGTCCAGCAGAACGATGGGCGCGTCCTTGAGGAAGGCGCGGGCCAGGGCAATGCGCTGTATCTGCCCCCCGGAGAGACCCGCTCCCCGTTCGCCAAGCTGGGTGTCATAGCCATCGGGGAGCGCTTCGATGAAGTCGTCTGCGCCGGCTTGTCGCGCAGCTTCGCGTACGGCTTCGGGGGGCGCGTCCTGCATTCCCAGGCGGATATTGTCGAGCACTGAGCCGGCGAACACATGGGCTCGCTGGGGCACCCAGGCGACGTGGCGCAGCCAGTCTCCGGCATTGATGCTTGTGAGGTCCTGATCGTTGACCCGGATCTGGCCGCTCTCGGCGTGTACGAAGCCGAGAAGGAGATTGATCAGGGTGCTCTTGCCGGCGCCGCTGCTGCCCACCAGTGCCGTAATAGCGCCGCCGGGTACGTCGAGATCGAGACCGTCGAGCGCCGGAGTCTCGTTGTCGTAACGGCACCGGACTGCGCTAAAACGCAGGTTGTAAGTCGTCGCCGGATGCAGGGGTTCGGTCGCAGTGCTGTCATCCGGCAACGGCGTTTCCAGCACCTGCATGATCCGCTCGGCCGCGCCGATGGCTTCCATGCGGGCATGATAATGGGTGCCGAGCGTGCGCAACGGCAGGTAGAACTCCGGCGCGAGGAGCAGCACGAAAAAGCCCGGCTGGAAATGCATCTGGCCGTAAAGCAGGCGGAAGCCGATCAATACAGCCACGACCGCGATGCTGATTGTGGACAGGAATTCGAGCACCACCGAGGAGAGGAAGGCCACCCGCAGGACCTTCATGGTGCTCTGGCGGTAGCTTTCCGACAGCCGGGCGACGACGGCCGCCTCCCGTGCGCCGGCATTGAACAGGCGAATCGTGGTCAGGCCCTGCAGGGTGTCGAGGAAACGGGCACTGAGACGGGCGAGTTGATGCCACTGTTTCTGGTTCAGTTCTTCGGCGCCCAGGCCGATCAGGATCATGAACACCGGAATCAGCGGCGCGGTAATTACCAGAACGAGGCCCGAAACCCAATCGGTGGGAAACACGACGACCAGGATCGCCAGCGGCAGGAAGGTGGTCAGGGCGCGATTGGGCAGCCAGCGGGCAAAAAAGCCTTCCAGGGCATCGACGCCGTCAACGACGCTGTTGGCCAGGTCGCCGCTGGATTGATTCTTGAGCCAGGCCGGACCCAGCGCCTGGATATGCCGCAACAGTTTCGCCCGCAGGGTTCGGCGAATCTCGGCTCCGGCGTTAAACGCGGTACGCTCACTGGCCCGGGCCAGTGCGAAACGCAGCAGGAACAGCGGCAGGAGTGCCGCCAGTACCGGCCAGACCTGCGCCAGCCCGGCGCTGTCCATAACCACCCGGTTGATCACCCAGGCCAGCAGGGCAGACTGGATCACGATGAGTAACCCGGCCGTCAACCCAAAGCCTACCGTCCAGGCCAGGGGGCGACGTACCAGTGGTGACATCCGGGCGAGCCAGCGCTCGATGGTTTTTTGCTGGGAACGGCTTGTATTCAAGGCGAAGGATCACTTCAAACAGCGGAAACGACAGGGCGCCAGTGTATCTTATTCAGGCCCTCGCGGAATCGTGGGGTGACCGCTTTCTGCAAAAACCTTGAGCTGCGACAGGTCTTTTCCGCGGTCCCCCGGGCAATTCCCCCAGCCTCAGAGAGGACGTGCCGGCGGTGCCATAAATTCAGGCCCGACCGGGTCCTTGATGCAATGATCGAGGATGCCGTCGATATCCTTCATGGCCGATGCGTCCAGATGCCAGCCCTGGATCTCGTCGATGGGATCCAACTGGTCGGGGCGCCGCGCTCCCCAGAGTGCCACGGTGACGCCGGACTGATCGATCAGCCAGCGCAGGGCCAGGGCCAGCACACTGCGACCGTAACGGTCCCGAGCCAGTTGGTCCAGTGCCTTGACGGCCGCCAGGTATTGGTCGAAACGGGCACCCTGGAACTTGGGGTCGTTCTGGCGCAAGTCGTCGCCGTCGAAATGCCGGGCTTTGTCCATCTTGCCGCTGAGCAGACCTCGGCATAGTGCGCCGTAGGTAATGGTGGCGATATTGCGGCGCCGGCAATAGGGCAGGATCAGGTCGTCCGCCTGGCGTTCGAACAGGTTGTAAGGGGGCTGGTTGCTGTGCAGGGGCGCGTATTTCTGGAACTCGTCCATCTGCTCCGGCGAGAAATTGCTGACCCCGATTGCGCGGATCTTCCCGGCGGTGTAAAGCCGCTCCATGGCTCTGGCGGTTTCTTCGATGGAGACGCGCGGGTCTGGCCAGTGAACCTGATAGATGTCGATATAGTCGGTCTTCAGGCGCCGCAATGAATCCTCGATCTCCTGCTCGATGCGGGGGGCGGAAGCGTTGCGCCAAACCTTGTTGGCATCGGCATCCCATTCCAGTGCCACCTTTGTGGCCAGGACGACCTTCTCGCGGCGGCCGCCTTCGGCCAGTGCCTTGCCGACGATCTCTTCCGAGCGACCGAAGCCGTAGACGGGGGCCGTGTCGATCAGGGTGATGCCACGGTCGATGGCCGAATGCAGGG
The DNA here is from genome assembly GCF_002514725.1 of Mangrovitalea sediminis. Taxonomy (GTDB): domain Bacteria; phylum Pseudomonadota; class Gammaproteobacteria; order Pseudomonadales; family Oleiphilaceae; genus Mangrovitalea; species Mangrovitalea sediminis. The sequence goes on along the minus strand of NZ_NTLB01000007.1, from coordinate 172,058 downwards.
TTTCGATGGATTGCCGTTCATCGGTGCCGCCCCACATCCAGCCGCCGATGGCCCATGTCCCCAAACCGATGCGGGGGACGAGAATGTCAGTGGTTCCCAAACGTATCGTGTCCATGACCGTCTCCTTGACAAAAGGGTGGCTGTATTGGGCGAGGCCGCTGCCCGACCGTTCCTGGGGTATCGATAAAAAGGGACGGTACGAACGACCGGATATCGGCTTGCGTCCAGCAGGACGGTGCGGGTGCGGACCCGTGGGAAATAAACACTGCTACGTTAACACCCCCGGCGAGAGGATGCGATTGGGTTTTCCGTCTGAGCCTGTCGTTTGGGGCTGGTTGGTCTGTGGGGCGTACCTAAATCCAATCGTTGAGCATGAAGCCAATACCGAATCGATGGATCCGGTGGTTGTAATCGATCAGGCTTTCGCCGTAAGCGTTGACATACTGCACGAAAACCCGGAAGGAATCGGACAGTGGATAGCTGTAGCCCAGTTCGAACGAAGTCAGGTTGTTCTCTCGCTTGAGATTGTTGTGTAGCTCAATGCTGAGACGTTGATTACCCCGCATTTTCCATTCGGCAATATAGTCGGCGTAGCCCAGATAATCCTGGATGTCCGGGTTGTCGTCGTTTGAAGGGTTTTCCGGTATCCGGTACCAGGGGCGTATCGCAAAGAACCAGCGGCTGGTGCTATAGGCCGCTGAGGCAGTGATACGGTTCCAGCTCCGCGAGAATGGGTCACTGCGGCCGTTGGATTGGTGGTCGATGCCGAGTGTTACCGCATCCAGGCTGCCCGGGCCGATATGGTAATTGGTGGCATAACGCACGAAAAATTCGGGCTCGTAATTGGTTTCACGAAAAGGCGACGAGTAGTTGTGGTTATACGCCTGCCAGAAAGAACGTTGGGTGTAGGCGAGCCAGAGGGTTGTGCGGTCGTTGAAATAGCCGGTCAACAACGGCATGCGGAAACTGATCTGGAATTTGACTTCCTGCTTGTCCAGTTCGCTGCCGTAGGGTGATGAACCGTATTGCGGGCTAAAGGGCGCCTGGTTCGGATTGGACACATAGGAGAAGGGCAGCACGTACATCGGCCGGTAAGGCAGAAAACTACCGGAGTACGAGAACAGGGCCTTCTCCTTTTTCATGTAATTGTCCAGCAGGGACTCGTTGTCGGTGCCGTCGGTTTCACTGCTGACAGCCTTCTGGACCTCGGCCTTTTTTGCCGCCGAGGCTGACTGCTGCGCCTGTTGAGGCGGGAAATAGGTGTCGTAGCAGGCCAGTCGTGAAACTCCGTCGGTGATCAGGGAGCAATCCTGAAGCATCACTGGCGGTGGTTCGCCACCGGCCGATCCGTCGGTCGTGGCGGCTTGCTCTGCCGCGAGCAATGGGGTGGATAGGGTCGCCAGCATGAATGGCAAAACTGTCCAGGTTTTCAAGAGAGGGCTCCCGTGGGTACTGCGGGCACAATGGATACGGCGGTTCCACTGCGGCTTTGCTGGATGCTTTGCCAGGTTTTGCCAATCCCGTAGGCCCATAAGGCAAGTAAGGTAATCGTCAGGATGATCAATATCAGTCGTTGCACGCCCTGGCGGGGAGCGTCCGTAGCGGCTGCAACCCAGCGCAGGTACATCAGGCCCAGGAAACTCAGGAACAGGAGCAGGCTGGCCAGGGCAGGAATCAGTAACCAGGCGGGATGCAGCGGGTTCGCGGCAGAGTGCTGGCGAAAAATCGTCATGCTACCGACGAGAACAGCAAGCGCGGTGAACTCCAGTGTCAGCAATCTCCTGCGCCAGCGGCTCATGTCTGCCATGGGGTTATATGTCTCCTCGGTGCCTGCGAATGACCATCTGCCTGCCGGAAGGTCGACGGTGCCAAAATGGCCCGGCCAGTCTACCCGTTTGCCTTCGGGGCAACCAGTGTCTGCACTATCGACTCTTGACGCGGGTCCATAGATCGGCCGGTTCTGTTTTCGCTGCCTTGACCACCCGCTATAATGCCAGCACTGTTGTTGAAGAAATGACACAGATGAAAAAAGGCGGCTGTTGAGGAAATGCGGCGACAAATGGATCGCAGGCGTCCCTCGAGGTTCCGGAATTACCCAGTTGCGATGCACCGAATACCACTCAAATAACGAGGTGATCCGTGAAAAAACTGATGGTTGCGCTGGCTTCGGTCGTTTTTGGTTTTGCCGTGACCGGGTATGCGATGGCGTCGGCGAAGTCCGCTGATGAAGAGATCAAGGCTCGTATCGCACCAATCGGTGAAGTCTGTGAGCAGGGGCAGAGTTGTGGTAGCGCGGCGCCGGCCCAGGCTTCTGCGGGTTCAAGTGGCAAACCGCGTACCGGTAAGGAGATCTTCGAACAGGTTTGTACCGCCTGCCACACACCGGGTGCGCTGGGTGCTCCCAAGTTTGGCAACAAGGCCGACTGGGCGCCGCGTATCGCCAAGGGGATGGATACGCTTTATCAGCACGCACTCAACGGCTTTAACGCCATGCCGCCACACGGTACCTGCACCAACTGTTCCGAACAGGAAATCAAGGAAGCCGTCGATTACATGACGAGCCACAGCAAATAACCATTGGTCCTGCCCTGAGGCATCGGGCCGAATCGTCCGATGCCCTTCGGCACTTCAGTCGTCGCGCAGATTGCCCAGCAGTGCTGACAGCGTGGCTTTCCCCTTGCGTTGGTTCTCTTCCCGGTTGAGGTCACCGATACCTTCCCAGACCAGGTCGTCCGGTGGCATTTCGTCGAGGAAGCGGCTGGGAATGGTCTCGATCTTCTCGCCATACTGTTTGCGCTGTGCGGCGAAGGTGAGGGTCAGCGTCTGCCGCGCCCGCGTGATGCCGACGTACATCAGGCGGCGTTCTTCCTCGATGGTGCCTTCCTCGATGCTGGTGCGGTGGGGCAGTATTTCTTCCTCGAGTCCCATGATAAACACATGGGGGAACTCGAGTCCCTTGGATGCGTGAAGGGTTAGCAGCTGCACCTTGTCGCTATCGTCCTCTTCTTCGCGTTGTTCGAGCATATCCCGCAATATCAGGCGGGTAATGGCGTCTTCGATGCCAAGTTCGTCGGCCGTGCCGCGGTCGGACTCCAGGGTTTTGCGCAAGCCATCCATCAGGAACCAGACATTCTCCATGCGACGCTCCGCCTGCTTTGGCGTATTGCTGTTCTGGTGCAGCCATTCCTCGTATTCAATATCCGTAAACAGTTGCTTGATCACCGGGATCGGATCTTCGCTATGCACGCGGCGGCAGGTGGCGTCCAGCCAGTGGGCAAAGCGGCGTAGCTTGTCCAGTCCACGCTCAGTGACATGTTCGGTAACGCCGATATCGTGCAGCGCACGAAACAGGCTGATCTTCCGCTGGCGGGCATAATGTCCCAGCTGTTCCAGTGTGGTGGGGCCAATCTCCCGGCGCGGTACATTGACGACCCTCAGGAAGGCTGCATCGTCATCCGGGTTGATCAGCAGGCGCAGATAGCCCATGGCGTCCTTGACCTCGCTTCGGGAGAAGAAGGACTGGCCACCGGAAATCCGGTAGGGCAACTGATAGGCCTGCAGTTTCATTTCCAGAAGACGGGACTGATGGTTGCCCCGGTAGAGCACGGCGAAATCCCGGAATTCCAATCCTCGCTTGAGTTTCATGTCGAGGATTTCGGTGGCGATCCGCTCTGCCTCGGCGTCTTCGCTGCGGGTACGCAGGATACGGATTTCATCACCGATGCCGTGCTCGCTCCACAGGGACTTCTCGAAAACGTGAGGGTTGTTGGCGATCAGCACGTTCGCTGCCCGCAGGATGCGGCTGGTGGAGCGGTAGTTCTGTTCCAGCTTGATGATGCGCAGGCTTGGGTAGTCGGTTTTCAGCTGTACCAGATTCTCCGGCCGGGCGCCGCGCCAGGCATAGATCGACTGGTCATCGTCGCCGACGACGGTAAAGGCCGCGCGTTGTCCGACCAGCAGCTTCACCAGTTCGTACTGGCTCAGGTTGGTGTCCTGATACTCGTCGACCAGCAGGTAGCGGATGCGCCGTTGCCATTTGTCCCGAATTACAGAGTATTGCTGGAACAACTGAACGGGGATTCTGATCAGATCGTCGAAGTCGAGGGCGTTATAGGCTTTGAGATAGGTATTGTAGTGCTCGTAGATCACGGCGAAGCGTTGCTCTCGCTCGTCGCGGGCGTGACTGAGCGCGTAAGCCGGATCGCGCAGATCGTTCTTCCAGTTTGAGATGACCGTCTGGATCTCGTTGACTTCGTCGCCGCTGTCTGGCGAGTCCTTCATCAGCAGGTCGCGAAGTAGAGCCTTGGCGTCCTCGGCGTCGAAAATGGAGAAGCCTGGGTGGTATCCCGCGGCTTCGTGTTCCTCGCGGATGATATTCAGGCCGAGATTGTGGAACGTCGAGACCATCAAGCCACGGGCTTCAGCCTTACTGACCAGCCGGCTCACGCGTTCTTTCATTTCGCGGGCGGCTTTGTTGGTAAAGGTGACGGCGGCGATATGTCGGCCCGGGATGCCGGCGTGCTCGATCAGGTGGGCGATCTTGCGCGTAATAACGCTGGTCTTGCCGCTGCCGGCGCCGGCCAGCACCAACAGGGGACCTTCAAGATAACGGACGGCTTCCCGCTGGCGGGGGTTGAGCTGAGACACGGATGCTTCCACAGAACCACGGAACGGCGATCATGTTACCCCAAAAAGCAGTGGTGCTGCCCGGCTATTTGTTGGGGGTTTTCCGCTTTATATTTGTGAATCATGAGGTTGTGTGCTTTTATTTGCGTGGGGTTATACCAATGTCAAACCGGCTCGTTATCTCGCTTCGCCTGGAATTCGGCTATGCTAGGAAATGTATGCCGAGCGATATGCGAAATTTCGAGCACGTCCGTTCAGGGGTTCCAGTAAACCGGTTCCAGAAGGGAATGAGCAGGTACCAGAGGGAGCGCTTTACCGGTGTTGGATAATGAGGCCGATCCGCCCAGCCAGAGTAGGATCCCGCTGCTTGTCCTTGTTGACGAGTTGGCGTTGTTCTTGTGGTATCGGGATCTACTGACCAGCGCACCGGACTTCAGCGCCCAGGTGACCTGGTGTCCTGAGTTGGCGTCTTGTGAAGACCTGATCCTGAATGCGAGTTTCGATGCCATTCTCTGGGATATCGGTTTTCATCATGGTTCCGCCGATGCCTTTCTGCAGTTTCTGATTGCCTCTACGGGTGACCGTCCGGTGATCGCCTTGGGCGGTTTCAGTGAGGATGATCTGGCACCGGCGATGCTTGCGGCCGGTGCGGCAGATTATCTCGAGCGACGTTCGCTGGATCACTGGAACCTCTGTCGCGCGGTGCGCGGTGCCTGGTACCGGCAGCAGGCCAGCGTGTTCTCAAAGGGTGTTCTTTCCCGGAATGTCGCCAATGGATTCGTCAATCGCGAACTCTTTTTCGAACGGTTGCAGCAGTCCCTGAGGCGAGCCGAACGTAATCATCAAAGGCTCGCGCTTCTTCACCTCAATCTCGATGACTTCAAGTCGGTCAACGACACCTACGGGTACAAGGTCGGTGATCTGTTGATCCTGCGGGTCGCGGAACGATTGCGGGATGCCCTGCGCGGGAGTGATTCGCTGATGCGGATCGGCGGCGATGAGTTCGCTGTGGTCCTTGAGCGCATCGAAGACTCCATGGAAGTCACCCTGGCCCTGCAAAAGATCATTGAGAGTTTCAATGCGCCGATTACGGTCGACGGTCAGTCGCTGGTGGTGACGGTGAGCATCGGGGTGGCGTTGTTCCCGGATGCCGGCGATGTGCCGGAAACGCTGTTGCGTCAGGCCAACCGCGCCATGTTCGAGGCCAAGCGCGATACCGGTAACAGCTACCGCTTTTACAATCGCCAGTTGCATCTTACCGTCGGCCGGCAGTTGGAGCTGGAGGCGGATCTGCGCCATGCCTTGCGCAGCAACCAGCTGGCGCTGCACTTTCAGCCACGTATCGACCTGGAGACCGAGCAGGCGAAGGGGGTCGAATGCCTGCTACGCTGGTATCACCCTGAACGGGGTGTGATCCCGCCGGATGAATTCATCCCGGCTGCCGAGCGTAGCGGGTTGATTGTGCCGATCGGCTATTGGGTGATTGAACAGGCCTGCAATTATCTGCGTCAGGCCAATGCACTGGGATATCGGGAACTGGTATTCGCCGTAAACCTGTCGTTTCGCCAGTTTCATGACCGCAAAATGACGGAAACCATCTTCCGTATCATCTACAACGCCAATATCGATACCCGTCTGCTGGAACTGGAACTGACGGAAAGTGCCATGATGCACGATCCTGTCTATGCCCAGCGTTGCCTGCGTGAGCTGAACCAGTTGGGCATCAGTTTCGCGCTGGACGATTTTGGTACCGGCTTTTCCTCGCTTAGCAATCTACAGCACTTGCCTATTTCACTGGTCAAAATCGACAAATCCTTCGTCCAGCGGGTGGGCGAAAGCCAGGATGCCGAGCATATCGTGCGCGCCATAATCAGCCTGTCCCACAGCCTGCAGATGAGTGTGGTTGCGGAAGGTGTGGAAACGGCCGCGCAGGCAGAGTTCCTTCGCGGTTGTCATTGCGATGAGGTGCAGGGTTTCTATTACGCGAAACCCATGCCCTGGGACGATCTGCTGGCCTTCCTCGAGCAACGCCGTCAGGCGGCCTCTTCCTGCGAGCCGGGCTGATCATCTTCCGGTATCTTCGCCGGAAGTCGTACCCTCACTGTGCAAGCGGGTTCGAAACGCTATAATGCCCCTCCGGCCTATTTCTCCGGCGCTCCCGCAAGGGTGGTCGTGCCGCGTTTTCGCCATTTGCAGTCAGCTTTCCGAGGTGTCATGGATATTATCTTTCAGCGTATTGCCGAAGAACTTCAGGTTCGGACCGAACAGGTCCGCGCCACGGTCAACCTGCTCGACGACGGCGCCACGGTGCCTTTTATCGCGCGTTACCGAAAGGAGGTGACCGGTTCGCTGGACGATACGCAACTGCGGACATTGGAAGAGCGCCTGCGTTACCTGCGTGAGCTTGAAGACCGGCGGGGGACCATCCTCGACAGCATCCGCGAACAGGGCAAGCTGACCGACGAGTTGGCCAGGGCGATTTCTGAGGCGGATACCAAGAACCGCCTGGAAGATCTCTATCTGCCCTACAAGCCAAAACGCCGGACCAAGGCCCAAATTGCGCGGGAGGCGGGTCTCGAGCCGCTGGCCGATCTGCTGTTCGGTGAACCGTCCCGTGATCCGGAAACCGAAGCTGTCGCCTATGTGGATGCCGATAAAGGCGTCGAAGATGCCAGGGCAGCATTGGAAGGTGCGCGTCACATACTGATGGAACGTTTTGCTGAGGATGCGGAGCTGCTGGGCCAGTTGCGCGATTACCTCTGGAATGAAGGCGATCTGACGGTTTCTGTCATAGAGGGCAAGGAAAACGAAGGTGCCAAGTTCCGCGATTATTTCGAACACCGGGAGCCCCTGCGTAAGGTACCGTCCCATCGGGCGCTGGCGATTTTGCGCGGTCGTAATGAAGGGGTTCTGAATTTTGCCATCACGATAGGCGATGCCGATGGCGATCGCTCGGTGGTGCATCCCTGTGAACAGCGGATCGCTGCACACTGGAATATCGCCGACCGCGGTCGTCCGGCCGATCGTTGGCTGGCCGAGGTGGTGCGCTGGACCTGGCGGGTCAAACTCAGCCCCCACCTGGAAACGGAACTGGTTGGTCAGGTGCGGGACAGTGCCGAAGATGAAGCCATTCACGTCTTTGCCAACAACCTGAAGGACCTGCTTCTGGCAGCGCCGGCAGGGCCTCGCGCCACGTTGGGGTTGGACCCCGGTCTGCGTACCGGCGTCAAGGTGGCAGTGATCGATGCGACCGGTAAGGTCATCGACTACGGCGCCATTTTCCCTCATGCACCGCAAAACCGCTGGCGCGAATCCCTTGAGCAATTGGCGAAATGGTGCCGGCAGCACGCTATCGAACTGATTGCTATCGGTAATGGCACGGCCTCCAGGGAAACCGAGAAACTGGCGGCCGAATTGATCAGCCTGCACCCGGAACTCAAACTGACGCGCGTGCTGGTCAACGAGGCAGGGGCGTCGATCTATTCAGCGTCCGAATATGCCTCCCGTGAACTGCCGGAGCTGGATGTCACCATTCGTGGTGCGGTCTCTATTGCGCGCCGTCTGCAGGACCCGCTTGCCGAGCTGGTGAAGATCGAGCCGAAGTCCATCGGCGTCGGCCAGTATCAGCACGACGTCTCCCAGGTGCGGCTTGCGCGGAGCCTGGATGCCGTGGTGGAGGATTGCGTCAACGCGGTCGGTGTCGATGTCAATACGGCTTCAGCACCGCTGCTGGCAAGGGTCTCTGGCCTGAATCAGGTTATTGCCCAGAATGTTGTTGATTACCGTAATCAAAACGGTGCCTTCCGCCGTCGTAAGGACTTCCTTAAAGTTTCCCGTTTGGGCGAAAAGACCTTCGAGCAGGCAGCGGGCTTCCTCCGCATCGTCAATGGCGATGACCCGTTGGACAGTTCGTCCGTGCATCCCGAGGCCTATGGCCTGGTTGAAACCATTGCGAAGCAAAGTGGGCGGGAGCTGCGCTCGCTGATTGGCGATGCCCAGTTTTTACGGAAGCTGGATCCCAAGGCGTTTGTCAGCGAAAGTTTTGGTCTACCGACGGTGCGGGACATCCTGGCAGAATTGGAGAAGCCGGGCCGCGACCCTCGCCCCGAGTTCCGCTTTGCGACCTTCCAGGAAGGCGTGGAAACCCTGAGCGACCTCAAGCCAGGCATGACGCTGGAGGGGAGCGTTACCAATGTCACGAACTTCGGGGCATTTGTCGATATCGGCGTCCACCAGGACGGGCTGGTCCACATTTCGGCGTTGTCCCATACCTTCGTCAAGGATCCGCGCGATGTTGTCAAAGCTGGTGATATCGTCAAAGTGAAAGTCCTGGATGTGGACGTGCCGAGAAAGCGGATTTCCCTATCCATGCGGATGGATGATGAGCCGGGGAGTGCGAAAGCGGGCGGCGCGAAGTCCGGCGGTGCCAAGTCGACAGAGTCGCGCACTGGCGGTCGCCGCTCGCCGGCTTCCGATAAGCGCTCGTCATCGCCCGCCAATGGTGGCGCAATGGCGGGTGCGTTGGCGCAGGCCTTTGCCGCAGCCCGGAAAGGCGACCGCCGTTAGTCGGCCGCTCGATCGACAACGTACATCTGAGCGTCCAGATCCGGCCGAATGGCCGGCTTCGGGTGCGGCACAGGGTTTCACAGGAGCAAGTCTATGAGCGACCAACGCAGGCAGTGGTTCGAGCAATTGGCCGGGAGCCACTGGGACGGTTTTCGCAAGGGCGTTGAGAAGGAAGGCTTGCGCGTCGATACCAATGGGTTTATCGCGCAGACACCGCATCCCGAGTCGCTCGGGTCGACCCTGACTCACCCCCAGATCACCACCGATTACTCGGAATCGTTGCTGGAGCTGATCACGCCGGTTTGCAGCACTACGGAAGAGTTGTTGCAGTGTTTGACCGACATTCACACCTTCGTCCAGATGAACCTGGGGGACGAGGTGTTGTGGGCCGCGAGCATGCCTTGCCGCTTGGACGGTGATGCGAGTATCCCCATTGCGGACTACGGCACTTCCAATATCGGTCGCCTCAAACATGTCTATCGGCAGGGGCTGGCAGTGCGTTATGGCCGGGTGATGCAGAGCATTGCCGGTGCCCATTACAACTTCTCCCTGCCGGAGACCTTCTGGAACGGCTGGCAGGAAACGCATAAGGACATTCGGGAAACGCAGGAATTCAAGTCCGAACAGTACTTCTGGATGATCCGCAATTTCCGCCGCCGTAGCTGGCTATTGATGTACCTGTTCGGCAGTTCGCCGGCGTTGGACGCATCCTTCGTGGCAGGCCGCAAGCATCACCTGATGCACTGGGACGACCAAACCTGGTTCGGTCCCTCGGCAACCTCTCTGCGTATGGGGGATCTGGGATATCACAATAATGCCCAGTCCTCGTTGGACATCTGTTTCAACCGCCTCGACAACTATATCCGGACACTGGATCGAGCCATTCATACCCCCTGGCCGGAATACGAACACATCGGTTTGCAGCGTGATGGCGAGTTCATCCAGATCAATACCAATGTCCTGCAGATCGAAAATGAGTACTACAGCCCTGTGCGCCCGAAGAGGACCACTCGGGTCGGCGAGAAGCCCGTACACGCCTTGCGCTCGCGCGGTGTCGAGTACATCGAGGTTCGCTGTCTGGACTTGGACCCCTTCGACGCCGTCGGCGTCAACGCGGCCCAGATCGATTTCCTCGACCTGTTCCTGCTCGACTGCCTTATGCATGACAGTCCGGTTATCGATGATGAAGAGTGCTATCACGTCGATCTCAATTACAAGGATGTGGTCGCTCGGGGGCGCGATCCCCGTATTACCCTGTATACGCCGGATGGTGCAGTGCGTTTGCAGGATCTCGGTATGCAACTGCTGGATGGGATGGAATCCCTGGCGGAAACACTCGATGGCCAGGACGGTGGGCGGCGTTACCGTGATGCGCTGGGTGTCCAGCGGGCGAAACTGTCGGATATCTCCCATACGCCGGCCGCCAGAGTGCTGGCCGAGATGCGCCAGGCGGGGCAGGGGCATGTCGACTGGACGCTGTCGCTATCGGCAGAGCATCAACGCAGGTTGCGGGAGCAGGGGCTGGCTGCGGATACCTTGAAACGCTTCGAGCAGAGCGCTCGCCAGTCCATCGCGGACCAAAAGGCGATGGAGGCGGCAGACACCCAGGAGTTCAGTGAATTCCTGGCGCGCTATCAGATGATCTGAACGGGCACCCTTCTTAGACTAAGGTCGGGAGGGTGATGTTCCCAGAATTTTGACTCCGTCACATCCCGCAATGTTGGCTGGCAAAAAGGGCCAAACTCAGTTGTTCATAATGTAATCAGGTGTTACTGTCTGTAACGACGCTTACATGGGGTGATAGGCGGCAGTTCGCTTATCTTGGTGAGAATCCAGTCTCTGTGCGGCGTAATAAAAAGAAACTATAAAGCAACGCCAAGCAACGGTGCCTTCTGCCGGAGCGGGGAATCTTTTATTGCTGCGTGTATAAACCGGGCGAAGGTAAGATGCGGAGGAGGCCGTTATGGCCAGAGACATCAGTCTGGGTTGGGATCTTGAATCACTGAATAAAGCATACCGTCAGGGCTATATGGCGGGCTTGATGGGTATGGAGCATGATCGCTGTCCGTATCGCAGCGATGTTGTGGCTGCTGCCTGGGAGGCCGGCTGGGAAGATGGCGCGGCGGCAGTCGTGGAAGAGCGTAAATCTGGAATTCGTATTGCCTGAGCGCCGGTGAGCGTTGCTGCTCGCCGGCCTTGCCTTACCCCGACTAGCGCTGCACGACAAAGGTGGTGAACAGTACGTTTTCCACCAGGGGTTTGCCTTCCTCTTTTTTCATCACTTCGTTGACGGCCTTCAGCGCCTCGCTGCGCAAGGCTTCCTGTCCTTTTGGCGTGGTCACTTCGTCCATTTTTGCATCGCTGAAAAGGAACACCAGCGCATTGCGGATCGCAGGTTGCTGTTGCTCAACCTGTTTCGCGATTTCCGATGACGCCACCCGCAGTGTGACATCCACCTTGAGATAACTCATGCGTTGCGACGGTTCGCCCACGTTGGTGACGAACGAGGGCTTCAGGTCGACATAGGTCGCGCTTGGTTTGGCTTCACCGCCACCTTCGGAGGCAATGGCCTGGCTGGATAACATCAGGGCAAGCATGAAGGAGAAAAACAGTCGAATCGGACGGGACATGGGCTTGCAGTTTTCCTTTTAATCCGGTTTTATCGGATACGCATCGCGGCACCTGGATAGAATAGCAGGCCGGCGATGGAACTCCACCGGTTCAATGACTTTAATACGGGACACGCTATGCCAACCAATCGACGATTGTTTGTACTGTATTTTTTGGGCTGTGCCGCCCTGATGGGCATTGCCCTGTATTTTCAGTATGGCATGGGGCTCGAACCCTGCCCGCTGTGTATGTTGCAGCGGGGCGCGGTGATTGCGGTGGGTGTCGTGGGGTTGGTGGCGGCGCTGCACAATCCGCGAGGATGGGGCGGTCGTCTTTACGGCATTTTCCTCCTGCTGTTTGCCGGTACTGGGGCGGGGTTGGCCATTCGCCAGCTCTGGTTACAGCACCTGCCCGCTGATCAGGTCCCTGCCTGCCTGCCGAGTTTCGATTATATGATCCAGGCTTTCCCCCTGGTTAAGGCGCTCTCGCTGGCCCTGCGGGGGAGTGGAGACTGCGCCCAGGTTACCTGGCGCTTTCTCGGGCTAAGTATGCCGGGTTGGACATTGGTCGCCTTTGTCGGTATGGCGCTTCTGGCGCTGTATGTCGTTCTTCGCCCCAAGGCATCCGCGCTTGCTGGCCGCATCTGAATCGGGTAATTTGATTTTATGGCAAGGTTTTGTCGATTAATGCTGACGCGCTGCTTTAACCCGCCGATACCGGGTTTCGCGTGCGGTTTGATTGGTCACAAAGTTGGTCGATAACAATAACGACATTCAGAGAGTGAGGGGCCCATGTTGGAAAACGTCAGCAGCGCAAAGGAGCGCTGGGGTGGTGTAAACGTCATGATCGATCGCTGGCTGAAGGAACGTCAGCAACTGATCGTGAACTACTGTCAGTTGAGTCGGGCAGATGATTTTGACTCACCAGAGAAACTGCGTGCCGCCCTGTTGGTATTCTGTGAGCTGCTGGTGGATTATGTTTCCGCAGGACATTTTGAAATCTATGAGCAACTGATTCAGGAAGCTTGTGAGTACGATGACGGCGGCCTGGAGTTGGTCAGTCGTATTTTTCCCCGAATCGAAGCGACAACGGAGGCTGCGCTGGAATTCAACGACCGCTTTGACGGTTGTGATGGGACTGGTGTGGGGTTACAGGATCTTTATCAGCATGTGTCGCAGTTGGGGGAAACCCTGGAAGAGCGCTTTGAGTTGGAGGACGTGCTGATCGAAGCCTTGCATACCGCTCATGCGGATAAGGTTGCCTGAGTCGCTATTTTGAAAAAGAAAAAAAGGCCGGCTTAATGCCGGCCTTTTTGTGTATCAGGTTTCCGCGTGGATGCTTACTCTTTCTTGCCCGCGTCGCCTTTCTTGCTGCTGCCCGCTTCGACCTTGATCAGGTCGATATCGAAGATCAGTGCCTCATTAGGGCCGATAGAGCGGTTTCCGCCCGGGCCGTAAGCCAGATCTGACGGAATGAACAGCTTGTAGTGACCACCCTGATGCATCAGTTGCAGACCTTCGGTCCAGCCAGGAATGACATCGGTCAATTCGAAGGTCACCGGCTTGCCGCGCTCGCGTGAGCTGTCGAAAACCTTGCCGTCGATCAGCGTGCCAGTGTAGTTGACGGTAACTTTGTCGCCGGGCTTCGGTGCAGGGCCGGTACCTTTCTTCAGTACTTCGTATTGAAGGCCGCTGTCAGTGGTTTTTACGCCAGCTTTTTTCGCGTTGGCTTTGAGGAATGCCTCGCTTTTCTTCTTGTTTTCGTCAGCCAGTTTCTTGAACTGTTCCATTTGCTTCTTACGCTCGGCCTGCTGGAATTCCTGCAGAGTCGTGCGGACTTCATCTTCGGTCATCTTGGGCTTGGCTGTCTTATCGTAGCCATCCCGCATACCTTCAACGAAAGCGTCCATTTTCAGTTCAGGAAGGTTGGCCTGCATACGCTGGCCAAAAACCAGACCCATGCTGTAGCTAACTTTGTCGTCCTTGTTCTTCAGATCAGTAGCGGCTTGTGCAGTGCCGATCCAGGCGGTTGAGACGAGCAGGCTCGCAATCAGGGACGCCGGAAGCAGGGTACGTTTCATGTCGTATCCTTTCGCGCGGGTGGATGTGACCCAGTAATGGGACTCTTGCGGGAACATAAGGTAGCTGTTTTCGTCCTCACATGCCAAGGGATAAGCGCTCAGATTTGGCGGGTACTCACTCTTTGAGGGCAAAATCAGTCGAATTCTATGCTGGAGCCGGGGGGTCTTGTGCCGGATAGCAGCGCGTGGCGCTCCTCGACCCGGCCGCCGGGTGTGCGCCCATCGGAAGAAGTATCAGACATGGGCGCAGGCGTTCCAGGGTTCTTTCCGGCGTCTTTCGGGGATGGTATCAGGTTGGTGTCCGGGTTGACCGTCAGTGGTTCCCAGTCATGATTGGCGGGCGGCTTGTCAGCGTAATGCCAAACTCCATTTTCCTGCCACTTATAGACGACATGTGGGCCGCCGTCCCTGATCGGCGGCGGAACCACGGATTCGAAGGACGGCAGCGGTGTGGCCGTAGACTCATTCTTCTTTTTCTGAAACAGTGCAGGCATGTAGGCCAGCAGTGCCACCGCCAGGATAAAGAGCAGTCGTAAAAGCCACTTGTTCACGATGCAGACTCCTCCTGCGTAGCGCTGCTCACGTCGAGTAATGACACCACCTCGTCGAGACGCAGCGAAGGGTGGTATGCCAGCATTAGGGCTTGCAGCAGGGCGGTGTGGTGGCTGAAATGTCGGGTTTTAGCCAGGGTCGTCAGGTTCATTGCCGCCAGTCTGGCCGGGTCCTGGCTGACTTGATGTGAGCTTTCGCCTGTTTTCATCGAAGTGTTAGGTCCGTCATCCGTGCTTTGGCGTATCCAGGATTCGTCGAAATGGCGATGCCAAAGTGCCAGTTCGATCCGCTCTGCTTCCAGCTCCGCCTCTGCTACCTTGCGTCGCAAGCCGAGGGTCGTGTCCTTCGACGCCAGCTCTCGCCGCATCTGGCGCAGGGGTGCGGTATAGATGTGCCTCCAGTGCGTGATTGCGGCCGGTTCGGCAGCGTCCCAGTGATGCCCACTATCCGCCCGCCATAATGCGACGATAAGGTGCGATACCACCCAGCCGTTATCCTGCAGGGCGAGGCAGGCGTTCTGTAGGGCTTCTGATCGCCACAGGTCGACCGCAAACCGCCAAAGCGGATTCTCCAATACCAGTGACGGGAGTTGATCGGTTAGATCCTGGGGCGAGGATTTTGTCGGTTGCCGGCCTGGGTTATTCATGCTGTCGGGGGGCTCTCGGTGAGGCGGGCAAATCCGGTAGAATGCCGCCATGCTGACATTCAATGACATTAGTTTACAACGTGGCGGACAGTGGTTGCTAGAGAGCGGCTCTGCCGTTATCCAGCCGGGCCAACGCGTGGCAGTGGTTGGCGCCAATGGTGCCGGGAAGTCGAGCCTGTTCCAGGTCGTTCTCGGTCATCTGCCGCTGGATAAAGGAGAGGTATCCCTGCCGGGGGGCTGCCGGATTGCGCATATGGCGCAGGAAGTCGCCGCCTCAGATCGCAGTGCAAGGGATTTTGTGCTCGATGGGCATCATGTTTTGCGCCGGTTGGAGGCCGAGCTCGCCGCGGCGGAAGCACGCTCCGACGACCATGCGGTCGCGCGCGTTCACGGGGAGCTGGAAACGCTCCAGGCCTGGGATGCCGCGCGGCGCGCGGAATCTCTGTTGCGTGGGCTGGGATTCAGTGACGAGCAGATGTCGCGGCCGGTACAGGCGTTTTCCGGGGGCTGGCGTATTCGTCTCAATCTGGCGCAGGCACTGATGATGCCATCCGATCTCCTGTTACTGGACGAGCCTACCAACCACTTGGATCTGGATGCCTGCTTCTGGCTCGAAGGCTGGTTGCGGAGCTATCCCGGAACCCTCCTTTTCATCTCCCACGACCGGGATTTCATGGATCGTGTGGCGACCCATGTGCTGCATTTTGACCAGCGCCGCCTCGATCTCTATACGGGTAATTACTCATCCTTCGAGCGCCAGCGCAGAGAGCGAATGGCGCAGCAGCAGGCCCAGTATGAGCAGCAGCAGGAACGAATAGCGGAAATTCAGCGGTTCGTCGCCCGGTTCAAGGCCAAGGCCACGAAGGCGCGTCAGGCACAAAGCCGCCTTAAAGCCCTGGCGCGGATGGAAGAAATTGCCCCGGCTCATATCGATTCGCCGTTTCGTTTCCGCTTTCCGGTGTCGCCAAAGATTTCCAATCCCCTGCTGAGTATCCGTGACGGTGAGGTCGGCTACGGCGAGACGGCGATTCTGCAGCATTTGAAGTTGACCTTGTTGCCGGGTAGTCGTATTGGTCTTCTCGGGCCCAATGGTGCGGGTAAATCGACATTGATCGATGTGCTGCGGGGAGCCCTGCCGTTGCGCCATGGCCAGCGGGTGGCCGGCGAGCACCTGTCCTGCGGGCACTTTGCCCAGCATCAGTTGGAGGCGCTGGATCTGGACGCCAGTCCGGTCCTGCACTTGCAACGTCTAACGCCTGACGCCAGCGAACAGTCGATGCGTAATTTCCTGGGTGGCTTCGGTTTCCCCGGGGAAGTGGCCTTGGGCGGCATCCGGCATTTTTCCGGAGGAGAAAAAGCGCGGTTGGCTCTCGCTATCGTCGCTTGGCAGAAGCCCAACCTGTTGTTGCTGGACGAGCCGACCAACCACCTGGACCTCGAGATGCGTCAGGCCTTGACCGTGGCCTTGCAGGACTTTGAGGGCGCGATGGTGGTTGTGTCTCACGATCGCCATTTGCTGCGCAACACTGTCGATGAGTTCTGGCGTGTCAGCGACGGCGCCGTGGCACCCTTTGATGGTGACCTCGACGATTACGAGCGTTGGCTGGCGGAACAGCGCCAGTCGGCTGGAGATCGGAATCGAACGGAGTCGTTGGCCGACAACAGCGAGCGCAAGGAAGATCGTAAGCTACAACGCAAGCTGGAGGCTGAACTGCGTCAGCGGTTGAGTCCGCTCAAGCGCGAGCTGGATCAGTTGGAGAACACGTTGGAAGGCCTGCAGTCGCGTCTGGCCGATATCGAAGAAGCGTTAGGGGACAGTGGCTTATACGAGGTGGAGCAAAAGTCTCGCTTGCAGGCGTTGCTGCAAGAGCAGACGGATTGCCGGCGTGCCGTGGCGGAAGCAGAGCAGCGTTGGCTCGAAGTCGGTGAGCGGTACGAACAGATGCAGGCCGAAGGCCTGAGCGCCTGAGGGCGATCAGGTCGGCTTTATGCTCAGTGTGAAGTCGATCTTGGACAGGTAATCCCGTTCGTTATTGAGATCGGCGCGGGTCAGGGGGCGATCTTCCAGCCATCGGGCCGGAATCTGGAGTTCCAGGTTCCGTTTTCCCGCCTTCAGCGTCATGGGGGGTGGCGGTTCCTGGTTGCGTGCATGCTGGAGCAGGACGGCCAAACGTAGCAGGATGCCCTGGCGCATCAGTTTCTCAACGGTTTCCTGTTCCATTCCTTCGAAAATGGCCGGGGCATATTTGCGGCGATGCCCGCGGACCAGTGTCGCCAAGGCCTGCTGTAACTCCTGGGAAAAACCGGCCATGTCGGAGAAACGGACCAGGTAGGCTCCATGCTTGTGGTACTGGGAGTGGGAAATGGCCAGGCCGATCTCATGGACGCGCGAGGCCCAGCGCAACAGGTTTTCGTCGTCCGGTGAATCCAGCCCCCAGATGTGGGCCACCTGCTGATAGGCGTGGATGGCGGTTTGTTCGACCGCCGCGGCCTGGGCGGTATCGATGTGATAGCGCTCCTGAAGTGCCTGGATGGACCGCTCACGGACATCCTCGTGCTGGATTCGTCCCACCATGTCGTAAAGCAACCCTTCGCGCAGTGCGCCGTCGGCATAGGCAAGGCGTTCGATTTGCAGGGATTCGAACGCCGCAAAGAGAATCGCAAAGCCCGCGGGGAAAATATTCTGGCGGTCTGCGCGAACGCCAAGCTCGCTCAGTTTGTCGACATGCCCCAGGTCCAGCAGGCGCTGACGGAGTTCCTTGAGTCCGGCAAGCGTGATGTCGTTGCCCAGCTTGAGGTTGTTGAGCACCACACTCAGCGCCTTGATCGAGCCGGACGAACCGACGCAGCTGTTCCAGCCGATTCGTTGATAACGGCGTTGGATGTTCAGCAGCTCCTGCGCCGCGTGGGTGATCGCCTGGTCCAGTTGTTTGCGGGTAATCTTGCCGTCGCTGAAATAGCGGTCGCGGAAGGAAATGCAGCCCATGTGGAGGCTTTCCAGTTCCTGGGCCTCGAAGCGTTCGCCAATGATGAATTCCGTGCTGCCGCCGCCGATATCGATGACCAGTCGCCGCCCCGCATCATCTGCCAGTGTATGGGAGACACCAAGGTAGATCAGTCGCGCCTCCTCGCGGCCAGCGATAACGGATACCGGATAACCCAGTGCCTGCTCTGCCCGATGCAGGAATTCTCGGGTGTTGCGGGCAACCCGCAAGGCATTGGTTCCAACGACCTGCACCGCCTCCGGTGGCATGCCACCCAGTCGCTGTGCAAAGCGGCTGAGACATTCCAGTGCGCGTAGCTGTGCCTCTTCGGTCAGTCTGTTGCCGGGGTTCAGGCCCGCCGCCAGCTGCACTTTCTCGCCCATTTTCTCCAAGGTCCGGATCTCACCCTGAACCAGGCGGGCGATCACCATGTGGAAACTATTGGATCCCATGTCGATGGCTGCCAGCAGCTCGGGGCTGTTACTGGCGGATTGAGGCCCCGTCACGTCTCTTGAAATCCTCTTTGCTGACCCTATAGTGGGAAAAGCCTGTCACGCCCTTGACCATTTTTGCGCCGGGCGGCGGTCGGCACTGCCGGTAACTATAAGCCAAAGCCCTCGGGGCTGTCAGTAACGGGGGTGGCGGTGTCATAATGGTAATCACCAGCTGCTACGTGAAAAGTTGGGGTAGTGTTTAACGGCCCTAACGGGTTAAATTGCGTGTGTAATGAGTCGGGGGCGACAGACTGGTCGTTAGCGTGATGACCGGCTGCCGTCGCTAACTGGGCTGTCATTTGACGCCCTTTACAGTCATGTATTATCGGGAAATGGCAATGAGCGGAAAGATTATCAACGTCAGTGATTCAAGCTTCGAGCAAGAAGTGCTTCAAGCCGACGGCCCTGTACTGGTTGATTACTGGGCTGAGTGGTGTGGCCCCTGCAAGATGATTGCGCCGGTTCTTGAAGAGATTGCCGATGAATACGAAGGCAAGTTGAAGATCTGCAAGCTCAACATCGACGAGAACGAGCAGACGCCGCCCAAATTCAATATTCGCGGTATTCCGACCCTGATGCTGTTCAAGAACGGCAATGTGGACGCCACCAAGGTAGGAGCACTGTCCAAGTCGCAACTGACGGCATTCCTCGACAGTAATCTCTGATCCTGCCCCAGCCGCACTCCACGGCCCGCTTCAGCGGCGACAGAGGGGTGCGGCAAAGCGATAACCTATGTTCCTTCCGTGTCCGCTGCAAAGCGGCCCGGTGTAACTGACCGTTCCAGGAAAGGCCTATGTCCCATCGTATGCCGTGTGTGGGTCTGGTGTTGGCCGGCGGAGCCGGTCGCCGTCTCGGTGGTGCCGACAAGGGGCTGCTGAGCGCAGGCGGCGAAACCTATGTTGCCCGTTTAGCGAGGGCGCTGGGTTACTGGACCGACGAACTCTTTATCAGCGCCAACCGGCACGCATCCGAGTATGCGGGCTGGGCGGATCGCGTCTTTGCCGACGAGAAATACCGTGGGGAAGGACCTTTGGCTGGCCTCTATACCGGCCTGCACAAGGCCGCGTCCCTGGGGTGGCATCATGTTCTGGTGGTTCCCTGCGATACGCCGGCGTTGTCCAGGTCGTTCTTCGAGCGGCTTGTAGGTGTGGCAAACGATCATCCGGGACGAGTGGTCGTGGCGACACTCGGCGGGCGGGTGCAGCCGCTGCACGGCATCTTCCCCGTGGCCATCCTGAGCCGACTGAGTGAGTGGCTGGAAAAAGAGCACCGGGATGCCCGGGGCTTCGTGCAGTCGCTACACCCTGTGCATGTCGACTGCGACGATCTGGCGAACGACTTCCTCAATGTCAATCGGGCCTTCGACCAGTCACGGATGGCGGCGGTGCTGGCTCGACGGGAAAGCTTGGGCGGCTGACTCAGTCAGGACTCAACTGCGCCTAGGGTGTGCCGGCGTCTATTTTGGGAGACCAGCGCTGGGCGCGGTCCCGGTCGCCATCCTTTTGTGTCACCCAGTGATCGCCTTCGGCACTGAGTTCCTTCTTCCAGAATGGGGCGCTGACCTTGAGGGCATCCATCACGAACTCGCAGGCGGCGAAAGCATCCTGTCTGTGCGCGCTGGCAACACCCACAAAGACAATTCTCTCTCCCAGTTGCAGCAGTCCGACCCGATGGATGATGCGGCAGCTCAATAAGTCCCAGCGGCCAAAGGCGTCGGCAACAACGGCTTCCAGGGCGCGTTCGGTCATACCGGGGTAGTGTTCCAGAAACAGCCCTTCGACGTCTTGTCTGTCGCCATGATTCCTGACCAGTCCGGTGAAGGTGCAAACAGCGCCTAGTCCACTGGCCTCCGCTTCCAGTGCCTGCTGCTCGGCGCCGGGATCAAAATCTTCATGCTGGATGCGAATCATCTCAACCTCCGGTCACTGGCGGGAAAAAGGCGACTTCGTCGCCGTCCACCACCTTGCTTGCCGGACGTGCCATCGTCTGGTTGATGGCGACCATCACGGGCGCGCCACCCGAAAATGCCTCGGCCCAGGCGGGGCCCCGTTGGCTCAAGTCGGTAATGATGTCTCCCGCCGTCGCGATGTGGTCGGCAGGCAGTTCGAGCTCGGCGGTATGCAGGCGTTCGCGCAGGCCGGCAAAAAACAGGATGCGTATCATGGTCAGTCCAGAAGTTCGCTGAAGGCGAGGTAGTCGACGAGGTCTCCCCGCTGAAGGATTTTGCCTTCGGGTATCACTGCGAGGCCTTCTGCCCAACTTGCTGCGCGCAGTGCGCCCGAACTTTGATTGGGATGTATGTCGACACGGAGGCCGTCTTCGCCCTGCACCAGCCGGGCCCTCAAAAAGTCCCGGCGCAGACCCGGGCGCTCGATACCGAAATTGGCCGGTAGTCTGTGGCACATTGGGGTGACCGGCCCCGTAACCCCCTGGGCACGCAAGAGGAAGGGCCGGGCGATTAGCAGGAAGGTCAGCAGAACGGCTGACGGGTTGCCGGGCAAGCCGAGCAGTGGACGGTTCCAGGCATGGCCGAAAGCAAGGGGTTTGCCGGGTTTCATGGCAATGCGCCAGAGCGCCAGTTCGCCATGTTGCGCTATGGCTTGACGGACGTGGTCTTCTTCGCCGACCGAAACGCCGCCACTGCTAATGATAATGTCGCTGCGTTGCGCCAGGGTTTCCAGTGCCTTTGAAGTGGCGTCGGCGGTGTCCTGAACGATGCCCTGATCGACCGTTTCGAACCCCAGGCGCTGGAGCAGCCCCTTCAATGTAAAGATGTTGGTGTTGTAAATCTGGCCGGGCGCCAGCGGTCGGCCGGGTTCGACGAGTTCATCGCCGGTGGTGAGAATGCCGACCCGTAGGCGTCGATAGACCTGTATGTCGCTCAAGCCTGCGGATGCAAGAAGTCCCAGCTCCTGCGGCCGCAGGCGTTGCCCGTGGGACAGGAGCGTTTCGCCTTGGGGGATATCGTGGCCGCGCAGGCGGATGTTTTGTCCGGTGCGAAGGTCTCGGGGTAGCTGAACGCAGTCACCGTTGAATTGGACGTCTTCCTGCATGATCACCGCGTCAGCTCCCTCGGGGATTACTGCGCCGGTAAAAATGCGAGCTGCGGTGCCCGGTGTCAGGGCTGTGGGCGCGTGGCCGGCGGCAATGCGCTGGCTGATCGGTAGCGGAGCATCTCCCACGTCGGCAATGCGCACGGCATAGCCGTCGACGGCACTGTTGTCGTCGGGAGGTATCGCCATGGGCGCACAAGGGGATTCCGCCAGGACACGGCCAAGGGCGTCGCCCAGGGAAATCCTCTCAGCGTCCGGTGGTGGTGGCGCCAGCTCGAGAATTCGACTCAGAGCCTCGTCCAGCGGCGTCAGCGTTGCGGGCATCAGAGTGTTTCCTTTCTAGGGCAGCGGGCAGTCGGTTGCCAGTCGTGTCTGCAGGGGGTCGAGCGAGCGCTGCGGTTTGCGTTGCAGCAGCGCGACGAAGTTGCAGGGGCGGTGACGGCTGTCGAGCTGGTCGCGGATCAGGGCTTCCCAGCCGGTTCGGCAGGCGCCGGTAGAACCGGGCAGGCAGAATATGACGGTGTGGTTTGACAGGCCGCCGATGGCGCGAGACTGGATCGTGGAGGACCCGATATCGTCAGCGGACAGCGCCCGGAAACGCTCTCCAAATCCGTCGATCTCTTTGTCGAACAGTGGTATCAGCGCCTCTGGCGTGCTGTCCCGTTCATGGAAGCCTGTGCCGCCGGTGATCAGGATGACCTGGATCTCGGGGTTGGCGATCCAATGGGAAATCTGCGCTCGCAGCAGGTAGACGTCGTCCGGCATGAGTCGCCTTTCCAGGATGCGGTGACCGGCTTCCCTGGCGCTTGCGGTCAGGTATTGGCCGGAGCTGTCAGTGGCTTCCGTACGGCTGTCCGATACTGTCAGGACAGCGATGTTCAGGGGGATGAATTCGGCGTTTGCGCTCATGCTGGGGTCCAAAATCATTGCCGGGCAATAAAATTTTGCGACGGGAAACTTGCGTCCGGGCGCACTTAGGCTTATATCTTATCACTGGTAACGGCCTGACGACGACGGTAGTGCCCTGAGATGTCAAAGACCTTGGTTGAGGGTAAGTCGTCGGAAAGGGTGGCATTGCGACTTTTTATTGCTATAATGCCCCAGACATCCAGCGCATCCTTACGTCACGCTGGGGTGGTGCCCACCACCCGTTATCTGTCCCAAAAGAATTCTTGATCCGAAATTAGTTCATAATCCGACAGTTTCGACCTTTCCTTTTCCACAACCTGTATTGGCTTCTCCAGTCTACGTCATCGACAACCTATGAATCTTACTGAACTCAAGCAAAAGACTGTGCCCGAACTGCTGGATATTGCCCAGCAGATGGGACTCGAAAATTTGGCGCGTTCGCGCAAGCAGGACGTCATTTTCAGTATCCTCAAGAAGCACGCGAAAAGCGGCGAGGATATCTATGGTGATGGCGTGCTGGAAATCCTGCAGGATGGCTTCGGCTTCCTGCGTTCCGCTGATGCATCCTATTTGGCCGGCCCGGACGATATCTATGTCTCGCCTAGCCAGATTCGACGCTTCAACCTGCGCACGGGCGATACTATTTCCGGCAAGATCCGGCCACCGAAGGAAGGGGAGCGTTACTTTGCTCTTCTGAAGGTCAATGAGATCAACTTCGATAAACCGGAAAACGCCCGCAACAAGATCCTCTTCGAAAACCTTACCCCCCTCTTCCCCCAGGAACGCCTCCGTCTCGAAGCCGGTAACGGTAGTACCGAAGATCTTTCGGCACGTATTCTCGACCTGGTGGCACCGATCGGTAAGGGGCAACGGGGTTTGATCGTGTCGCCGCCCAAGGCTGGTAAGACACTGTTGATGCAGAATATTGCCCAGTCCATCACCCGCAACAACCCGGAATGTCACCTGATGGTGCTGCTCATCGACGAGCGTCCGGAAGAGGTGACGGATATGCAGCGCACGGTACGCGGCGAAGTAGTGGCGTCGACATTCGATGAGCCGCCGGCCCGTCACGTGCAAGTGGCCGAGATGGTTATCGAGAAGGCCAAGCGCCTGGTCGAGCACAAGAAAGACGTCGTTATCCTGCTTGACTCGATCACGCGTCTTGCTCGTGCCTATAACACGGTGATTCCGTCCTCCGGCAAGGTTCTGACCGGTGGTGTCGATGCTCACGCCCTGGAAAAACCGAAACGGTTCTTTGGTGCAGCGCGTAACGTCGAGGAAGGCGGCAGCCTGACGATTATCGCGACGGCGTTGATCGACACCGGCTCCAAGATGGATGAAGTTATCTACGAGGAGTTCAAGGGCACGGGTAACCTGGAGGTTCATTTGGACCGTAAGGTGGCCGAAAAACGTACCTATCCGGCGATCAATATCCGTCGTTCCGGCACGCGTCGCGAAGACCTGCTGATGGCTGAAGACGAGCTGCAGCGTGTCTGGATTCTGCGTAAGCTGCTGCACTCGATGGACGACGATGTGGCAGCGATCGAGTTCCTGCTCGATAAGCTGAAGGACACCAAGACCAACGATGAGTTCTTCCAGGCGATGAAAAAGCGGTAAGTCTGGTAACTCTGTAGGAAAGGCACAGCTTGCTGTGCCTTTTTTTTGTCGCGCGGCAGCGTTCTTGTGTGCCAGGCCGCGCCTTCTCGGGTGCAATACTGCTGTCTGGTATAGTAGGCATCCCTCCCATTCCGGTTCGACACAGGTATAGCGCTGCGCATGACCTACAAAGACCTGCGAGACTTTATCGATCAGTTGGAGAAAGCTGGTGAGCTGAAGCGGATCAGCGTGCCGGTCGATCCGGTTCTGGAAATGACCGAAATCTGTGATCGCACGCTACGGCGTGGCGGTCCAGCGTTGTTGTTCGAAAACCCCAAGGGTTTCGACATCCCGGTCCTTGGCAATCTGTTTGGGACGCCCAAACGTGTGGCAATGGGGATGGGGCGTGCGGATGTCGCCAGCCTGCGGGAAATTGGTCAGCTGTTGGCGTTCCTTAAAGAACCCGAACCGCCAAAGGGGTTTCGTGACGCCTTCGAGAAGTTGCCCATCTTTCGTCAGGTTATGAAAATGGGACCCAAGGTGTTGCGGTCCGCACCTTGCCAGGACGTGGTGATCGAAGCCGACGATGTCGACCTTTACCGCCTGCCGATCCAGACATGCTGGCCGGGCGATGCCGGGCCCCTGGTCACCTGGCCACTGGTGATTACGCGTGGCCCCGAGAAGGAGCGGCAGAATCTGGGAATATATCGGCAGCAGCTGATCGGTCGTAACCGCCTGATTATGCGCTGGCTGTCCCATCGCGGCGGGGCCTTGGACTTCCGGGAGTGGCAACAGCGTCATCCCGGTAAGCCCTTTCCGGTAGCGGTGGCTCTGGGCGCCGATCCGGCAACCATCCTGGGAGCGGTGACGCCGGTACCAGATGCCCTGTCTGAATATGCGTTCGCCGGTCTTTTACGGGGTTCGCGAACGGAATTGGTCAAGGCACAACTGAGTGATTTGCAGGTGCCGGCCAGCGCCGAATTCGTCCTGGAGGGACACCTTTATCCCGATGATATGGCGGATGAAGGGCCTTTCGGCGACCACACCGGCTATTACAACGAGGTGGAGCGTTTTCCGGTCTTTACCGTCGAGAAGATTACCCACCGGCGCAAGCCGATCTATCACAGTACCTACACTGGACGTCCGCCCGACGAGCCTGCCGTCTTGGGGCTGGCGCTCAACGAGGTTTTTATTCCGATTCTGCAAAAGCAGTTTCCCGAGATCGTCGATTTCTATCTGCCCCCGGAAGGTTGCTCCTATCGGCTCGCCGTGGTGACGATGCGCAAGCAGTATCCCGGCCATGCCAAGCGTGTCATGATGGGCGTATGGTCGTTCTTGCGCCAGTTTATGTACACCAAATACGTGATCGTGACCGATGACGATATCAATGCGCGCGACTGGAATGATGTGATCTGGGCATTGACCACCCGGATGGACCCCAAACGGGATACGGTGATGGTCGAAAACACGCCGATAGATTACCTGGACTTTGCCTCGCCGGTTGCTGGATTGGGTTCGAAGATGGGGCTCGACGCGACGCACAAATGGCCCGGCGAGACGGACCGGGAATGGGGGCGGGCCATCACTATGTCCCAGGACGTGCGCGACAGGGTCGATCGTCTTTGGAGCGAATTGGGCATCGATTGACATCGCATGGCCAGCAAAAAACGGATAACCTTCCAGCCCGCTGGCATCAACATTACAGCAGAGACTGGCGAAAACCTGCTGAATGCGGCTCGCCGCCACGGACTTGCCGTGCGTTTCGGTTGCCGCAACGGTGTGTGTGACCTTTGCCAGGCATCCCTGATTGCCGGTACCTTGTGGGATAGCCGTGCCGATGAGGTGCGGACGCCGCCGGCAACCTTCAATCTATGTAGAGTGGAAGCCTTGAGCGACCTGGACATCAAAGCCGAGGAGATTATGGGTGCAGGACAACTGCCGACGTTGAACGTGCGCTGTCGGGTGCTGGACGTTACGCCGATCAGCGATGACGTGTCGCGTGTCCGGTTGGAGCTGCCCGCTCACCCGGTCGTCCGTTTTCACGCCGGACAGTATCTGGCTATCGAATTGCCCGGCGCCGAGCCGGCCTATTTCTCCATTGCCAGTGCGCCGGCTGCCCGGGAGCTGGAATTACATATTCAGGCCGGGGAAGATTGGGATACCGCCCAGAATATTCTCGACTATTTGCGTCGCCATGGAGCCGTGCCGGTCACGTTGCCGTACGGCAAGGCTTGCCTGGGACAAGTGCCCGCGCAGCCGGTTGTCCTGATCGCGGCGGGCACCGGGTTTGCGCAGATGAAAAGCGTTGTCGAATATCTTCGCGCCAACGAAACGGTACAGCCGGTCGTGCTCTACTGGGGTGTCCGGCGTCTCGAGGATATGTACCTGCGGGCCATGCCTGAGCAGTGGCAGTCCGACTGGGCGTCGTTTACCTTTGTGCCGGTGGTCAAGGATGATGAAGATAACGACTGGCGCGGTCACCACGAGCAGTTGGTGAAGGCGGTGCTTGCTGCCGGTCATGACTGGTCGAACACGCTGGCGATGGTCAGCGGGTCTCCCGCCATGGTCTATACGTTGATGGATGCCCTGCTGGCTGCGGGGATGCCAGCGGAGCATTTCCTGTCTGATGTGCTGGAATATGCGCCGCGTGATTAACGCGGAGGCCGTTGGTTCTCCCAATTTTGTATGTAGTGCGTAAGCAGGGGTGTCGTTCGGCCCCTGCGCAGGCGTTCTTCAGAGTTGCTCTCTAGCTTTCGGCATTGGCAGGTCCGGGAGCCCACTGTCCTTCAACAGTCCTTGTAACAAATACTCCACGCTCTGTTCGTGATTCCCCAGATGGGCGTTCAGTCGGGCCAGTTCTGCCAGGGTTTCCGGTGCACGTTTCTGTTTCAGGCTGGCTTCCAGGTACTCCCGTGCTTTACCCCAGAGTTCATTTCTTAGGCTCAGACGTCCCAAGGCCAGCAACAGTTCAGCGTTGTTGGGGCGCTCCTTCAGCCATTGTTCTGCCGTGAGGAGCTGCTCGTCCGGTTTTGCTCCGGCGAGACGACCGTACAGGTTGATCAGCGGATCGCACCAGTGACCACGGAGAACCTTGCGCAGCAGGACTTCAGCGTCGGCGTCGGAACCGAGTTCGGACAGGTGCTGGGCATAGGCGAGCACGATCTGTTCGTCCTTGCGGAGCGGTGTGGGAACCTCATCCCAGATCCGCTTCAACTGATCCAGGTTGCGGCTGCTGCCGGTCTGGCGGCGAACGTCGTCAACAGCCTTCTGCATCAGGCTTAGCCACGTCTGGCGCTCCAGCCGGTGTAGTTCCTCTTCCGGGAGGATATGGTGCTTGCGCAGCTCGGGCAGCAATTGGCTCAGCTCGCGCCAGTCCTCGAGGCGTTCGTATACGTTCTTCAGCAGTTTGAGTACGAATGGGTGCCGGGGCGATTGTTTGCGCAGACGAATCAGTGTCGCCAGCGACTGCTCCAGGCGATTGCCGGCCAGCTGCAGCTGTGCCTGGGTGATTCCCACGGCAAGATCGGAGCCGGGAGTACTTTCGTAGGCGCGCCTCAACAGGTCGTCGACATCCTCGCCGGCGCCTTCCTCAAAAGCGGCCTGGGCGGCCGCCAGGTAATTGATCAGCGGCGTATCGGCATTTGGGGCTGAGGATTCCAGCAACTTGCGCGCCCGCGGCCACTTCCCTTCGGCGAGGGCCAATAATCCCTGCGTGGTGCGGCGTCGGGCCCGCCGTTCGCCACTGCGTGACAGCCAGTTGCCGAAGATGGACGTGCCTGAGCGCAAGCGGCGAATGACTGCCAGAGCGAAACTGCACAGCATCATGATGAGGATCAGGAGGCACAGGCCGACCCAGAAATTGGTCTCGATGAGGTAGTGACCCAGGCTGATGCGGATATAGCCGGTATCGTAGTTGATGCCAAGACTGAGGAGGCCTCCAATCACCAGGCCCGCCAGCAGTAGTATGAAGAGCCGCCTCATTGCGCGGTTCCTTGATCCGGGGTGGAGGTGGCCGATGTGCTATCGCCGCTGTTTGCTGCGTCGCTATTCGAGCTTGGGGTTGCCGTCGTGTTACGGCCATCCAGGCGGGCTTTAAGAAGTCTCAGGGATTCGCTGATATCCGGCAGCGGCGGATTGATGTTGCGTTTGGCCAGGTCGCTCAATGTCGATTTCAGCGCCTGCACCGGTGCTTCGCTGTCGTCATACCAGGTGTTGAGCGCGTGCAGCGCATCGTTGAGCGTCTTCTGGTAGAGCGGGGTGTTGCCCCGGAACAAGGCCATTTCCGTCTGTTCCAGCAATAGCCGTAGATTCAGGCGGGCATAGGCGCTGACTTCCGGCGAGGGCAGTGGCTTGACCGGCTTGTCCAGGCGCCGGATGACGATGACGCGGGCCAGTGCCTGGCGGGTCTCCTGCCAGAGTTTCTCCAGCTTGCCAGTGGCGTTGGGAGGCGTTGAATCGTCAGTTGTCTTTTGAGTCCTTGGCTGGTTGCTGGTGGCGGAGGGTTTGAGTAGAGCCTGGTCGGTCAGACCGTCGACGGTTTCAATGGCTGCTTCGAGCTGCAGGTAAAGGCCGGTGCGATCCACGTCCTGCACGCCCTTGAGGGCCATGATTTCCTGGGCCAGGGCTTTGCGGACGGGGAATACGCCAGCGTCGTCGGACTCTTTCAGCACTTGATCCGCTGTCTGCAGGATTTTCAATGCCCCGCGATAGTCACTTTCGATCTGCAGGCGCTGGTTGGCGATACGCAGCAGGTATTCCGCTTCGGCCAGCAGCCAGTCGGTGCGCGAACGGTGGCCGGCTTGCAGCAGGGCGTTGGCGTTGTGGTCGATCTCGCGGGTATGGCGGCTCAGCGTGTTAGCCTGATCAGTCTGCTGCTGCTGGAGTTGCTGCAAGCGCTGATCGAGCTGCTGACTGCCTTGGGAGAGTTGCTGTGTGACGTCTCGGGACTGCTGGTTGAGCCGCTGGATATCGGTGCTGAGGTTCTGGTTGATTTGCCATTGTCGCCACGCAAATCCCGCCAGGACCAGGGCCGTGACCAGCGCGATCACGCAGATCAGCCAGAGAGGCCAGAGGCGAATCCGGCGCGCCGTGGGGAGTGTTGGTGAAGGAGCGGGCAACGTGTTCTTGGATTCGGTCACAGGCGTCCTTTCTTATCGGGTCGTATGCGGGTGCGTTGGGTGCGTTTCGCCAAGGCAGCCGGTGAAACCGGGGCTTTGTTGCCCGAGCCTTTCAATGCCGGGCATGCCAGTCCGCCAGCGTATCCAGCATGGCTTCAGGGGTCATGTGTGCCGGCACTAGTACGGTTGAAAATCCGATGTCCCGGGCTTTCGCCGCAACCCTCTCGGCCGGCACCAGCAGGGCCCGCCGACACAAAGTATGGTCGGTATTTTGACCCAGGGCGATCAGATTATTCAATGTTTCCACCGACAGCGCGAGGATGACCTGTGGGTCAAAGGCAACCAGATCCTCGCGGAGGCGGCTTTCCGGCCAGTGGATGGCCTGGCGCCGGTAGAGGATCAGCTCGTCGACTCTGGCACCCCGCTGGCGCAGGGTGTCGCTCAACAGGGGGCGGCCGCCTTCGCCTTTGCAGACCAGGCAACGTTGTTCCTCGAGCCGTTGCAGCAGCGGCTGCTGAAGCAGGTCCTCGCTGGTGTGGCCGTTGTCGGGGCGGTGGCAGTGTAGGCCGGCCGCCTCCAGTAACTCTGCTGTTGCCTGACCGACGGCAAACCATTCTATGCCTGTCGGCCACTGCGGCCACCAGGCATCTGCCAGCTCCAGGAGCAGTCTGGCGGCATTGGGGCTGACCACCACAATCCGGCTGTAAGCATCGAGTTGCTGGATCAATGCACGCTGTTCCGGGGTTTCCGGCAGCGGTTCGATACCCAGCAGGGGCAGAGTGCGGGTTTTCGCACCGGCCGATTCAAGCGTTTCCTGTAGCGGCTGGTTCTGGCCTTGCGGACGGCAGAGGAGCACCCTCAGGCCATCTAAAGGTCCCTTATTGGAAGTCGTGGCCATAGATTTCCGACAGGATCCGGTCGGCACCTTGAGACAGCAACTCCTCGGCGAGGGAGATGCCCAGCGCCTCAGCAGCCTCGAGAGTCGCCTCGGCATAGCCTTCGCTGCGGTAGATGAGGGTTCCGTCCGGCGCACCGACTCGTGCACGTAACCAGACCCTGTCACCTTCCAGCACCGCGAAGCCGGCAATCGGTACCTGGCAGCCCCCTTCCAGGCGCCGGTTCATGGCGCGTTCGGCGCGCACGCAAAGAGCGCTCTTAGCATGGTTCAGGGGGGCGAGTAAGGCTTGCAGGTCGGCATCGTCTTCTCGGCATTCTATGCCCAGAGCCCCCTGCCCAACGGCAGGCAGGCAGATGGTTTCCGGCAGGGTAGCGCGTATCCGGTCGGAGAATTCCAGCCGCTTCAGGCCGGAGCTGGCCAGAACGATCGCATCAAATTCCCCTGCATCGAGCTTGGCCAGTCGGGTATTGACGTTGCCGCGCAGGGTTCGGATCTGCAAGTCTGGGCGATGGGCCCGGAGTTGGCATTGCCTGCGCAGACTGGACGTGCCGACGACAGCACCCTGTGGCAGTTCGTCGAGACTGGCGAAACGGTTGCTGACGAAGGCGTCTGTGGGATCTTCCCGTTCGCAGATCGCCGCCAGACCAAGCCCCTCCGGGAACAGCATCGGCACATCCTTCATCGAGTGCACCGCCAGATCGGCCTCGCCTGCGAGCATGGCC
Organism: Mangrovitalea sediminis; assembly: GCF_002514725.1. GTDB lineage: Bacteria > Pseudomonadota > Gammaproteobacteria > Pseudomonadales > Oleiphilaceae > Mangrovitalea > Mangrovitalea sediminis. The sequence goes on along the minus strand of NZ_NTLB01000007.1, from coordinate 141,205 downwards.
TGTTCCAGTTCCTTGACGAAAAGTCCCTTGCCACCGATTTTGGCCAGCGGCACGTCGAGGATCTTGTCGCCCTGGGTTTTGATGCCCAGGAGTTCAACGTCGATATGGGGATGCAGGCGCTCGAGTTCGGCTTTGATGTGCTCGGCCTGCCAGAGGGCCAGGGCACTCTTACGGGTGGCGATGCGCAGGGTACGTCGGGTCATGGGGCTGTGGCGTCGTCCAGTTGGGTCGCGAATGCAGCGGTGATGCTGCCTGAGGGGTTATAGGTTAACGCTTTCAGTCGTCGCTGTCTTCCGTCAGACCCCGCCCCGTCAGCCACTGGCGGATATCCGAAGCATGGCGCCGGCTGACGTCCGGCCGCGCGGTCGTGCCTCGCAGCCTGACCCGATACTGGCCCTGCGCATCGCGTTGCAGGCCGCTTATTCGCTGGCGCGCCACCAGGGTCTGGCGGTGAATGCGCAGGAAGGTATCCGGGTGGTTCGATTCCAGTTCCTTGAGGGTGAAATCGGTGACGGCTTCGCCTGCGTCATGAAAGATGGTGACGTATTTCTGGTCCGCCTGGCAGTAAAGGATGTGGGCGAGGTCGATCAGCTCGGTACCGCGGTGATTGCGAATGGCCAGGCAGGTTTCCGAATCGTCGGTTGATGTCTTTTCCCGAAGGGCCTCGACCTGTACCCGGTTAAGCTTGCGGGCACGCTCCAGGGCTTCTGCAAGTGCTTCCCGGCGCACCGGTTTTAACAGGTAGTCGACGGCCTGTACCCGGAACGCCTCGATCGCATATTGATCATAGGCTGTGCAGAAAATGATGGCGGGAGGATTCTCCAGCCGGGTCAGTTGTTCGGCGGTTTCCATGCCGTCCATGCCCGGCATGCGGATGTCCAGGAGCACGATGTCCGGCCCGCATTTGGCCACCTCGTGAAGGACCTGCTGCCCGTCAGCCGCTTCTCCGCAGACTTCGCAATCGGCAAGATCCTGCACCAGTCGGCGCAGACGTTCGCGGGCCAGGGGTTCGTCATCGGCGATAAGTATGCGGTGTGGCATGGCGTTCTCGTCCGTACTTCCGGTGTCAGGCGGTTTTATTCAGGGGGCGCCAGGGCAATCGTATTGTAACCGTGAATTCGTCGTTGGGGCGGCTGGTCTTGAGGACTGCCTGTTCCCCAAACAACGTTGCCAGGCGGGCCCGGATATTGTCCAGGGCTATGCGGTTGCCGCTGCTGCTGCGTTGCCCGGCTGCCGGCAATGGATTATGCACCAGGATGTAGACGGCATTGCCCTGATGCTGGGTCTCTATGTGTATCCGTCCACCATCGGGGCGGGGTTGAATGCCGTGGTAGATGGCATTCTCCAACAGCGGCTGCAAGGTCAGTGGCGGGATGGCCTGATGCCCGATTCCCGGTGCCAGCGACCACTCCACGGTCAGCCTTTCGGCCAGGCGCAATTGTTCGATGTGCAGATAGCGTCGGCAAAGGGCGATTTCCTCATCGAGGGGGATCAGCCGTTCCTGAGTGCGTAAGCTGGCACGGAAGAGTTCGGACAGGTCCAGCACGACGTCTTCGGCCAATGCCGGCCGCGTGGCGATCAGGCTGGCGATGGTATTCATGCTGTTGAACAGGAAGTGCGGGTGGATGCGTGCCTGCAGGGCGGTCAGTCGCGCGCTGAGTTCGGCCTGCTTCTGGCGACGCCACTGAAATTGCAGGAAAAAGTAACGTAACACGATACCGCTGACGATCAGGGCAATCAGGAGGTTGTGGCCGATGGCCCGCCAGTTCCAGGCAAAGTGCCAGGCACTCCATTGCAGCAGGCCGTTGGCGAACAGGCTGAAAAGCAGAACATCCAGTTGGATGATGAACATCACTGTCAGGGTTACTTGAGGCACTGACAGACGGGCGAGCCAGCTCCGCAGGCTGCAGATCAGGGCCGCACAGGTCAGTACCGCCCATTGGGAAAACAGCGACGCAAGCCCGAAAAAGTCCCAGTCGATCCAGCGATTGTCGCCGCGAATCAGTGCGAACAGCAGGACGACCAGTTCCGTTGTCACCAGCAGCAGGAAAACGGCGCGCACCCGACATAGGTCGGGTATATAGAGGTCGGGCGCCTTGGGGTTATCGGTGTCCTGGGAAATCATTCGCTCGGTCTTTTCGGAGGCACATGCGTTGCCCTGTATGAATGTTATAATCGGCGCCCTGCAGCGCTCCCCTCATGATGTGGCGCATCGTCAAGATAGGAAGATAGACCATGACTGACCAGAACAAGACGTCCGAAAAACCCTGGGGCGGCCGTTTTAGCGAACCCACGGACGCTTTTGTGGAGCGCTTCACAGCCTCGGTAGGCTTCGACCAGCGCCTCTATCACCATGATATTACGGGTTCTATCGCCCATGCGACCATGTTGGCCCGGGTAGGGGTGTTGACCGACGAGGAGCGGGACCAGATCATCGAAGGGTTGCAGGCAATCAAGGCGGAAATCGAGGCGGGCAGTTTCGGTTGGTCGGTGAGCCTGGAAGACGTGCACATGAACATCGAGGCACGCCTGACTGATCGCATCGGCATTACTGGCAAGAAACTTCACACCGGGCGCTCGCGCAATGACCAGGTGGCGACTGATATCCGTCTCTACCTGCGCGATGAAATCGACGTGATTGGCGAAGAGATCCGCCGGCTGCAATTTGGCCTGCTGGACCTGGCCGAACGCGAGGCGGACACCGTCATGCCGGGCTTTACCCACCTGCAGACGGCCCAGCCGGTGACCTTCGGTCATCATATGATGGCCTGGTTCGAAATGTTGGAGCGGGACCATCAGCGGCTGCTGGACTGTCGTAAACGGGTCAACATTATGCCCCTGGGCGCTGCGGCCCTGGCTGGTACCACCTACCCGATCGACCGTGCCTATACCGCCGAACTGCTGGGCTTCGATGCGCCGACCGAAAACTCGCTGGATTCGGTCAGCGATCGCGATTTCGCCATCGAATTCTGTGCTTTCGCTTCGCTGTTGATGACGCACCTGTCCCGTTTCAGTGAGGAGCTGGTGCTGTGGACCTCCTCCCAATTCGATTTCATTGATTTGCCCGACCGTTTCTGTACGGGGTCTTCGATCATGCCGCAGAAGAAGAATCCGGATGTGCCCGAACTGGTGCGCGGCAAAACCGGCCGCGTCAATGGCCACCTGGTATCCCTGCTGACCCTGATGAAAGGCCAGCCGCTGGCCTACAACAAGGATAATCAGGAAGACAAGGAGCCCTTGTTCGATACCGTGGATACGGTCAAAGGCTGCCTCAAGGCTTATGGCGACATGGTGCCGGCCCTGCAGGTGAAGCGTGAGCAGACCCGCACGGCGGCACGTCGTGGTTTCTCCACGGCTACCGATCTGGCCGACTATCTGGTCAAGCGGGGGGTGCCTTTCCGCGATGCCCACGAGATTGTGGGTAAGGCCGTTGCCTTTGGTGTGGCGGAAAAGCGGGATCTGTCGGAAATGACACTCGAAGAGCTTCAGCGCTTCTCCACCGTGATCGAGGCAGACGTGTTCGAGGTGCTGACCCTGGATGGGTCGGTGCAGGCGCGTAACCATATTGGTGGCACCGCGCCGGATCAGGTGCGGGCTGCTGTTTCCCGGGCCCGTACGCGTTTGGCGTAACCTCAAAGGTTAGCCGTTTCGAGGATGACCGCGGTGGCGGTTATCCTTGAGGCGTCATGGCGCGCTGCGGTGAGGCCAGTCCACCACCGGCGGCGCCAGCTCATCCAGCGGCCGCGGCGGCGCCAGGCGGAAGCCCTGGGCGAAGTGAATGCCTAAGCGCCGCACCTCCCGTAGCGCTTCATCGCTTTCGATGAAGGGTGCAACCGTAATCTTGCCCGACACTTCCGCAATCTTATGCAGTGCCTCCACCATAACCTGCTGAACCGGGTCATCGGCCAGATTCTGTATGAGAGCCTGGTCCAGCTTGATGATGTCGACCGGCAGCCGTGCAGCGAGCGCATAGCCTTGTACCGAAGCGCCTGCGCCATCGAGCGCGACCTTGCAGCCAAGGTCGTGCAGATCATCGCAGCAGCGCTGAATTGCTTCTGGGTGCTGGCTGGCATCACGCTCGCGGATTTCAAAGCAGAAGGTATCGGCGGGGAAGCGGCAGCTTTCCAGCAGGGTGCCTACGAAATCGGCAAGGGTATGGTCCAGGACGCTGGCCAGGGACAGGTTGAAGCTGCACAGTTTCAGGCGCGGCTCGAGCAGCGGATGTTTTGAGAGCCAGGCGAGGGTGCGCTCAATCACCTGGCGGTCCAGCTGCTGTGCCAGGTCAAATCGTTCGGCGACCGGCAGAAAGGCATCCGGCTGCCAGTGGGGTGAGCCTGGCGTAGCGTCGGCCAGACGGGCCAGAATCTCGACATAATCCCCCCAGGTGACGCTACTGACCGGTCGCATGGACTGGAACTCCAGCACGATGCCTTCTCCGCGTTGCACGCAGTCCTGTAGGTGTTGCAACAGCTCTCTTGCCTCGTGCTCGGCCATCGCAATGGTCTGGTCACGATGCACATGGACTCTGTTGCGGCCGGCATTGCGTGCTGTCTGGCAGAGATCGGCGGCCAGTGCCAGTAAGTCTTCCGATGTTCCGGGTTCCGCGCTGGGGATGGGGATCAGTCCGGCGCTGACGGTGGTTTGCAGGGGGTGCCCGCGCCATTCGAAGGAGAAACTTTCGATGGTGATGCGCAGGTTTTCGGCAACCTTGCGGGCTTCGGTTTCGCCGCAGTTGTCGAGCAGGATGGCGAACTTGTCGCCCGCAACGCGGGCAAGGGCATCGCGCTGACGCAGCTTGGCGGTCAGCATATTGGCCAGTTCACGCAGGTAACGATCGCCTGCGCCGGGGCCCGAGAGCGTATTGAATTCGGCGAAATGGTCCAGGTCGAGATAGAGCAGGCTGTATGGGGTGCCGCGATTCATACCCACATCTATGGCGCGCTGGATGCGGTTCAGTAGCTCCCGCCGGTTCAGCAGCCCGGTCATGGGGTCGTGACTGCTCAGGTAATTCAGGTTCTCACCGGCGCGCATGCGTGAACTGATATTGCGGGCCATATGGGCGGCCCCGACAGTTTCGCCGTCGGCATTGAGCAGGCGATGATAGTGGATCTCGTAGACCGGCAGTTCCCGTTCCTGTTGGGCTAGGGGCATCTCCACGCAGAAGGTGTCTCTTTCGAAGGCGCGCTCCCAAAGCCGTTGGTAGAGGCGGCGCTCGTTGGGATATTCCTGGAGGAGATGTGTCAACTGATCGCCTTCCTTCGGTCGTTGCTGGAAGGTGCGCTCGAACTGGTCGGCATAGGCGCGATTCATGGCAAGAATGCACAGGTCCGTGTTGACGGCGACGACCAGGTCATCTGTCGCGGCCATCAGGCTTCGTAACAGGCCCTGCCAGTGCTGTTTCTCGGCCGCCCGGCGGTATTCGTCGGAAACGTCGACGATGGTGCCGGCCAGGAGGGTGACCTGCTCGCCCTTATTCAGGGCTTTGCCGCTAAGACGGACCCAACGTTTGTGCTGGCGGGCGGTCAGCAGTGTCAGGTCCATACAGAAGGGGCGGCCGCTACGCAGGCAGCGTCGGAAGGAGGCGCGAACCCGCTGCTGGTGGTCGTGGAAATAATAGAGCGCATGTTCCGGGCTGATATCCTGCCCTGGGCGGAGTTCGAACAGTCGGTACACGCCTTCCGACCAGGTCAGGTGATTATGGCGGACATCCAGCTCCCAGATACCGAGCTTGCCGGCTTCTTCGACAACCTGGAGAACACGGGGATCCAGTGGCGCTTCCCGGCGCAGGTCGATGGCGGCTTCGGCGGCCTGGTCGGCATCGCTGACCTGGACCCGCATCTTGATCTCACCGGTAAAGAAGATGCCGTCACGATGACGTAAGGTGATGATAACCGGCAGCCCTTCCCGCAGCTTTTCGTCGTGGGGGGGCATGAGCGGGTTGTCCTGGCGGGTGGCGACCAGTTGCTTGAGGAGCATGCCTGGCAGGACGTGCTGATCGTAACCGAACAGCTGCTCGGCCGCCGCGTCGGCGTAAGTGATCGAGCCGTTGTCGTCGATGCGAATCCGGGCATGGCGACGTTCTTCCGTCTGGTCCGGACGGACGCGGCTAATCAGGAATTCTTTCACGCGTTCGAGCCTCTGCGCATTGCCGGAAACCTCCCCATTGAGCCGCGCCGTTTGTTGGCCACCGGATCGTCTGGCGGGTTCCTTGTTATACAGCCTCACGCATCGCGTATACACTTGTTGAAAGCGCATGCCCTTTTCGATACCCGCAGCGCCGGTGGGCGGAAGAGCGGATCGACAGGGCGCAAACCGGATGGTGATGGCCGCGAGATGACACCCGAGGCCCAATCATACCCGGTTCCCGTGAGAGTAAACACTGTTAGGGACCGGGGTTTCCGGACAGGGTTAAATCGGAGTCACTGTGAACGCTGTTCCTGCCATTGCCCTCGATTTCGATGAGGGGATAGACCGAAAGACGCTGAAGAAACTGCGCGGCCGTTTCGAGCAGGTGAATCAGGCGCGCCTGCTGCGAGCCCTACAGGGGTTGGGGCCCCGGCAGAGTCTGGTGCTGGAACTGCTGCCGTTGATCTTCCATCTCAATCATCCGGCCTTGCCCGGGTATCTCGACAGCCGCTGCCCTCACGGTCTGGCGCTCTATTCGCCGGATCGCGCGGTGCTGGATGCGGCCCAGCGCTTCAGCCGTTCCTTCCATTGGCGTTCCCAGGGCACCCAAAGGCCGGATCTGGACAGTCTTTTCGTCATGGGCAGCCCAGGCACCATTGCCCAGACTGGCCGCAGCGATCTCGATGTCTGGCTGTGTCATCGCCAGGATCTGGCTGCGCCCGGAATCGCCCTGCTGTCGCGCAAGGCTGAGGCGCTCGAGCGCTGGGCGGCGGATTTTGGTGTGGAGTTGCATATCTTTGTGCTGTCGGCCGACGGTTTCCGCGGTGGGCGCCTGGACCAACGTGTCGATGAGGAGAACTGCGGCAGTGCACAGCACTACTTGTTGCTGGACGAGTTCTATCGCACGGCCATTCATCTTGGCGGCAAGTATCCGCTCTGGTGGCTGATCCCGGTGGAGCGGGAGTCCGACTATGCTGCCCTGGTTCGCCAACTGGTCGACTGTCGCTTCATCAAGGATGAGGAGTACCTGGATTTCGGGCCTATTCCGGCCATCCCTCCGGCGGAGTTTATCGGGGCCGGTATCTGGCAACTCTATAAGGGCATCGACTCGCCCTGGAAGGCCATTCTCAAGTTGCTCCTCATTGAGAGTTACGTCGGTGAAGGACAGCGTCCGCTGGCGCTGGCCTTCAAGGAAGCCGTCTTCGGGGGCCGGTTGGATGTGGATGAGCTTGATCCGTATATCATGCTTTACCGCTATCTCGAGGGCTGGTTGCTGGCAGGGGATGCGGAAGAACGCCTCGAACTGCTGCGCCGCAGCTTCTACCTGAAGTCCGCACTTCCCCTGTCGAGGCTGGAGAATCCCCGTCAGGATTGGCGAGCCAGCCTGCTGTTGAGCCTCGTCACCCAGTGGGGCTGGGATGAGGCTCAGATTCGCCGCCTCGATCGTCGGGCCTCCTGGCGTGTCGGCGAAGTGCTGCGCGAACGCAGGACCATCGTCAATGCGCTGACCCACAGCTATCGCTTCCTTTCGCGGCTGGCACGGGAGCAGGGGGTGACAGCCAGTATCCGGCCTGAAGATTTGGCATTGCTGGGGCGCAAGCTGTACGCGGCGTTTCAGCGCAAGGCCGGCAAGATCGAGGTTATCAATCCGGGTATCGCGCCTTCGCTGGCGGAAGAGAACCTGGCCTTTCATCACCGTTCAGCCTCCCCGGAGGGCGGCTCCGGCGATGGGTGGCTGCTTTATCGTGACCTCGATACGCCGGCCGATGCCGCTTTCCAGCCCGTTATCAAACACAGCGCCAGTCTCATCGAACTGCTGGTCTGGTGCCACTGCAACGGCCTTTTGACCAGCGCCACGCGTTTGAATGTTCAGGCCGGGCGCACGCGCCTCAGTGTATCGGAGCTCCGGTCGTTGATTCATGGCCTGCAACAGGACCTGCGTACGCCGATTGCCTCGCCGGAGCGGACGGCATTGCTCGAGGACCCTCGCCCCCTGGTGGCGATCCTGTTCATCAACGTTGGTGTCGATCCCTTGGAGTCGCTCAGTGAAAGGGGATTGCAGAAACTGAGCGAACGCAGCGATGCTTTGGGCTTCAGTGGGCTGCGAGACAACCTGGTGGTGACCGTAGACCAAGTCAGCCTGAACAGCTGGCATGAGGTTAGCGTACAGCGTTACGAGGCCGGGGACACCCTGATCCAGTGTCTGAAACATTACCTGGCGAACCTGACGCTGTCGCCGGCGGCGCGTCCGGCCTTGAGCGTACATTGTCACTGTGCGGGGAGGGCGACGGCCATCGCCCGCCGTGTCGAGGAACTTTTCGTCGACGTTGCCCAGGCCTATTTCGCCGAGGCATCCGAACCCCGCGCTCTGCGCTACCTGATTGAGATGGATCGGCGCTGGTTCATGCTGCAGTTTCTGGATGGCCAGCCCCGTTTCTTGGCAGCGAGCGGTTATGGGGAGCTGCTCGGCCTGATGGCGCTGCCGCAGACCCGCTACTCTCCTCTGGTGATCGATCGTCATGCGTTGTCGGGCGCGCTGGCACTGCGGGTGGTGTGCGGTGCCAGTGAGCCAGGCAATATTCAGTTGTTCTACGAGATCAAGGGCGATCAGGCGGATCTCTGGATGGTCGACGAGATGGGGGCGCTATGGTTCTGGCAGGCGGGCTTCCAGTCTGTGCGTTATCTGCTTTCGCCGATCCTGCGCTTCTTCGCGAATATCAACGAGCGCCGCCAGCTGCGCCGGGCACTGCATGACGGTAGTCCGCCGCTCGAGGTCAAGGTGACCGAGCTGGTGAAGCGGGGGAGCGACTACCTGCTGGAAGGACGAAGGGGGCTGGACGATGGTTTCCCTGAAAGCTGTTTCGAGATTCAGGCGGTGGGGATGCAGGAAGCGGAGGCGCCCTTACACTTCGATTTGTTCTGCGATCACCAGGAGTTCAGTCATCTTGAGCATGGGGACCGCCTCCTCGCTGCAGTGGCGCATTATGTCCGTTCACGCCGACGGAATGGCGCAGACTATCCGGTCTATATCACGGACATGAGTCTGCCCCACGATCTGGATCCGCAACGCTATCAGCGGGATCTTTCCACCGTGCAGTATCTGCAACAGAAATTGAGTCTCGAACAGGCGTTGAACAGGGCCCTTGAACGCTTGCCTTGACTGGCCCGGAGGCTCGCAGCCCATACGGGCAGCAGGTATACTGGTCGCAAAATGGCCTCGCCGGATCACAGCTGCGGGCCTCCTTGGGTCCGGTCCTTAATATCCACTGCAGGTACTCATGACGCGTTCTTTGCTTCTCGTTTGTCTCTTCGCCCTGCTGTCCGGCTGCGGCCAAAAAGGGCCTTTGTATCTTCCGGCGGACAAACCGCAGGCCGTACAGGGGCATGCCCAGGCGCCGGCGGTGACCGATAAAACCCAGGACACACAGGTGACGACCTCCGGCGTGAAACCCTGACAGCAGCGGTAGGTCGTTGGGACGGGAATGCATTCACCGGCCCCCTCGGACCATCATTACAGCATCTCTTTTCTTTACGGATTTCAGGCATGGATCATTTCAGTTATCGGAATAACGAGCTTTACGTCGAGGAGGTTGCCATTGCAACCATCGCCAAGCAATACGGTACGCCGGCGTATATCTATTCGCGGGCCGCACTGGAAGAACGCTATCGGGCTTATGACGATGCGTTGGGCGAGCATCCGCACCTGGTGTGCTACGCGGTCAAGGCGAATTCCAATCTGGCGGTCCTGGACGTGCTGGCCCGTTTGGGCGCCGGCTTCGATATTGTTTCTATCGGCGAGTTGGAACGTGTACTGAGGGCCGGCGGCAATCCTGCACGAATCGTGTTCTCCGGTGTCGGCAAACAGACCCATGAAATCCGTCGGGCACTGGAAGTCGGTATCCGCTGTTTCAACGTTGAGTCCGAAGCGGAACTGGAACGCATCGACGCGGTGGCCGGTGATCTGGGTAAGCGGGCCGCGATTTCCCTGCGGGTCAATCCGGACGTGGATGCCAAGACCCATCCCTACATTTCGACCGGCCTGAAAGAGAACAAGTTCGGCATCGATATCGCTTATGCCGAGGAGGTCTACAGCCGCGCGGCAAAGATGGCGCATATCGATGTTGTCGGAGTCGACTGCCATATCGGCTCCCAGTTGACGCAGCTTCAGCCCTTCCTCGATGCCTTCGATCGGGTGCTGTCCCTGATCGACCGGCTGGCCAAGCGCGGTATCCAGATTCACCACCTGGATATCGGTGGTGGTCTGGGCGTCACCTATCAGGAGGAACTGCCGCCATCGCCGCAGTCCTATGTGGCGGCGCTGCTCGAAAAACTGGGGGGCCGGCCGCTGGAGCTGGTCATGGAACCCGGCCGCTCCATCGTCGCCAATGCGGGCATCCTGCTGACCAAGGTGGAATTTCTCAAGTGCACCGCGCACCGAAATTTCGCCATCGTCGATGCTGCCATGAACGATCTGCTGAGGCCTTCCCTGTACGGTGCCTGGCAGGCTATCGAACCGGTGGCGCCACGTACCGAAGGCACACAGCGACAATATGATCTGGTCGGACCGGTTTGCGAAACCGGGGATTTCCTGGGCAAGGACCGCTCATTGATCATCGAACCGGGAGACCTGCTTGTAGTGCGCTCCTCGGGCGCTTATGGTTTTGTGATGAGTTCCAATTACAACAGTCGCAACCGGCCGCCGGAAATCCTGGTCGATGGCAACCATGTCCATGTGGTGCGTCGTCGTGAGACGCTTGACGATCAACTGGTTCTGGAAACACGGCTGCCGCTGTAGGAGGCGAACCATGAGCGATCGTAAATGGCAGCAGTCGCAGATGCTGCGTTTCACCAAAATGCATGGGTTGGGTAACGATTTCATTGTGATCGACGGCGTAACCCAGCCTTTCAGGTTACAGCCGGAGCAAATTCGTCAGCTCGGAGACCGTCATTTCGGTATCGGGTTCGACCAGCTTCTGGTCGTTGAGCCGCCCGGTCTTCCGGACGTGGATTTTCGCTATCGTATCTTCAATGCTGACGGTGGCGAAGTGGAGCAGTGTGGCAACGGTGCGCGTTGTTTTGCCCGCTTCGTTCGCGACCAGCACCTGACGAACAAGCGTGTCCTGCGTGTTGAAACCCGCAGCGGCGTTATCGAGCTGAAGGTGACGCGGGAAGGTCGCGTTATTGTCGATATGGGCGTTCCTCGCCTGGAGCCAGCCGAGGTGCCTTTTGTGGCGGATCGCCGTGCCGTCACCTACTGTGTAGAGGACGCTGGTGAGACCTTCGAACTGAGCGCCATCTCGATGGGCAATCCCCATGGCGTGCTGCTGGTCGACGATGTCGACACGGCGCCGGTGCAAACGGTGGGGCCTCGGTTGGAGCATCATTCGCGATTTCCCGAAAGGGCCAATATTGGCTTTATGCAAGTTCTCTCACCCCAGAAAGTGCGTCTGCGGGTGTTCGAGCGGGGTGTTGGCGAAACGTTGGCATGCGGCACTGGCGCTTGTGCCGCGGTGGTCGCCGGTTGTCTGAGAGGTCTGCTGGAGGGCCGTGTCGAGGTACAGTTGCCCGGTGGCAGCCTCTGGATCGAATGGCGGGGTGAAGGGGCCCCTGTTATGATGGAAGGCCCTGCGTCACGGGTTTTCGAAGGGCAGGTCCGGGTTCCCGGAGAGGCGCGTAAGGGCCGCCGTGAGCGCGGTCGCGAGCAGGGAGCGGCTTGTCAGGAGCACTGAATCCGTCGTTGGCCGGATTCGATGAAGCGAAACATATTTGGCCCGGTTTGGGCATGAATAGGAATACGGCCCCGCCGGTGCAGGGGCGGGCCGATGCGGAGGGTATTGAAGATGACGGATCAGGCGGCCGGTGGTCAGGCTTCGGCGCTGAGTGATGAAAACGTGGTGGCGTATCTGCGTCAGCACCCCGACTTTTTTACCCGCCATGAGGATTTGTTGCGTGACCTGCGTTTACCGCATGCCAGTGGTGCCGCGATCTCGCTGGTGGAGCGTCAGGTCCATCTTTTTCGGGAGCAACGGGATACCCTGCGCCGTGAACTGAAGGATCTGGTGGCCATCGCCCGTCAAAACGACCGCCTTTTCGAGAAAAGCAAACGTCTGCTGATGCAGTTGCTGGAAGCGGAAGCCCTATCGGACATCGCTATGGTGATTGACGATAGCATTCGTAATGACTTCGGTCTTGATGCCGCCTCCCTGGTACTGTTTGCCGACGCGCCTGACGCTTTCCAGGGGCAGAGCGGCTTGCGAGGCATGACGCTGGAAGATGCCCGGGACGTTTTCGGCAGCCTGCTGGAAGCTCCCCGAGCCTTGTGTGGACCCTTGCGTCCTGCGCAATTGGCGCACTTGTTCCCCGGGCAGGAAGATATTCAATCGGTGGCGATTATCCCGCTTCGCCGTGCCGAGCCTATCGGCCTCTTTGCTGTGGGTAGTCGACAGGCACAGTATTTCGACAGCAGTATGGGATCTCTCTTCCTTTCATACATCAGTGACAGTCTCTGCCGTATGCTACCGCCGCTGCTTCAGCGTGAGCAGGTGCCGGAGGTGGCTGCCACGGCGGTGGAAACCCGCTAGTCGGGTTTCCCGGGAGGCGCTATGTCTGGGGCGTTCGACAACCGGGCTCTGTGCGATCTTGAGCGGTTTATCGAGCATCTGCGCTCGGAGCGTCGCAATTCGCCTCACACTGTCAGCAACTACCAGCGAGACCTCACTCGTTTCCTGGCCCATCTGGCCGATACGGACTCCCTGACCGACTGGAACGACATTACCCACCATGTAATGCGCCGCCATGTCGCCGCGCTGGCACGGGCTGGTCTGGGCGGCCGCAGCATCGCCCGCCATCTGTCGGCGATCCGTCGCTTTTTCGACTACCTCATACGAGAGGGGCTGGCGCGGGACAATCCCGCTCAAGGTATCCAGGCGCCACGTCGTGAAAAGCGCCTGCCGACCGTTGTCGATGTCGATCAAATGCAACAACTCCTGGACTCGTCGCCAACAGATAGCCTCGAAGGGCGGGACCTGGCGATGTTCGAGTTGTTCTATTCTTCCGGTTTGCGTCTGGCGGAGCTGGTTGGGCTCGATCTGGACGCCCTGGATTTGCGGGAAGGTCAGGTGCGGGTATTGGGTAAAGGTGGCAAGGAACGGGTGCTTCCGGTGGGCCGCAAGGCCCGGGAAGCCCTGCGCGGTTGGTTGTCGGAGCGAGGCGCCTATGCCAATGCCGAAGAACCGGCGGTGTTCGTCAGCAGCCGTGGGTGCCGAATCCATCCGCGAACCGTGCAGGTCCGACTAAAGCGGTGGGGCCTGAAAACCGGTGCGGACCGGCGCCTTCACCCCCACCTGATGCGACATTCCTTCGCCAGCCATCTATTGGAATCGAGCGGCGATTTACGCGCCGTACAGGAGCTGTTGGGGCATGCGGATATTTCGACCACCCAAGTCTATACCCATCTCGACTTCCAGCATTTAGCCCGGGTATACGACCAGGCCCACCCGAGAGCCCAGCGTCGGCAAGGGGCGCAAGCGGATACCGGGAGCATAGCGCCAGAACACACAACGAATAACGAATGAGCCTGATGATCACAATGGCTGCGTGTCACGAGACGAAACCATGAACAGTCCGGAAGAGTGGAAGGCCAAGTACCTCCGGCAGTTGGAGGAAAGTGAGCTGCGGGAAAAGGCCTGGCGTGAAGAGCGCAATACGCTGCAACGTCTACTGGTGCGGACAAGCCTGGCCGCGGATGGGATGGCGCCCGCACTCGATAAGGCGCTTGCGGAGTTGCGTGCGTTCCTGCGGGACGAGCACCTGGATGTGGAGCGTCTCAAGGCGTTGCAGGGACACATCGACGATATGGTCGTTCAACTGGACGAGCAGCGTCATCAGCGATTGGAACGGTTGACGGGCATCCTCCAGCGTTTACTGGGAACGTTGGAAGCGCAGACTCAGGAGCGTCAGCATCGCCGCGACCTGAAAGCCTTATCCCGGGAGATTGCGCATACCGAGCCAAGTGTGACGCTCTTGCCTGAGTGGCTGGCGCGGCTCTCGGCGATACAGGCGGCGGTACTGCAGGCTGGTCCTGAGCGTGAAACTGCGGCGAACAGTTGGCGGCGCTGGTTCGGGCGACACGAAAGTCCCTCAACGTCCGGGCCGACGGAATCCGAATTGCCGGGTGCGGTACCGTCGGCGATGGACGCGGCAGCGTTTTCCGAAGCAACGTCGCTGGATACCACGCCGCTGTCCGAGGCGGAGGTGGCTCGTTTTGCCCGTCAGGTGAACCAGTTGGTGCAGCAACTGCTGGCGCAAGTGACGTTGCCGGCAGAGGCAGAGGCCGAAGCTCGTCGATTGCAGTCTTCACTGTCCGAGAGTCATAACTGGGCCGATATCCAGCAAGCGCTGGATACCATAGCCGGCCTGATTATCGCGGCAGTCAGCTATGAGCAGCGGGAGTTCGAAACCTTCCTGCAGCGCCTGGATGAAAGGCTCTCGACAATCCAGTCGCATATTCAGGCCCAGCGCGATTCGCAAGAGGACAGTCGGAGTGCATCGGCTGCACTCGACCTGGAAGTGCAGGGCGAATTGCAGGCGATCGGCAGGGCTGTGAGTGAGGCCGGCGACCTGGGTTCGCTGAAAATGTCGATCGGTGCCCATGTGGAGCGGATTGGCCAGAGCCTGTCGCGCTTTCGCGAAGACCAGGCGAAACGGGAAGTGTTGGCCCATGAACACGTGTCGGCGCTGGAAGAAAAGCTGGCGGCGCTGGAGGCGCAGACGGAACATATGCGGCGCCAGTTACAGGAGGAGCGCTCCCGTGCCTTGACCGACATCCTGACCGGCCTGCCCAATCGGGAGGCGTGGCAGGAGCGTCTGGTGCTGGAGTACGAGCGTTGGCGCCGATATCGTCAGCCCGTGAGTATGGCAGTTATAGATATCGACCACTTCAAGCGAATCAATGACGAGTACGGGCATTTGGCCGGTGACAAAGCCATCCGGCTGATTGGCCGGGCGTTGCGCGACCGCTTGCGTACTGCGGATTTCGTGGCACGCTTTGGTGGCGAGGAGTTTGTCATTCTTTTGCCGGAAACGGACGTCGATACCGCGTTTAAGGTCATCGAGGCGCTACGTGAGCACATTGGGGCACTGCCATTCCATTTCCGTAAGCAGCATGTCAGCATTACGCTCTCCGCCGGGCTGGTCGGCTTTGCCGGCGATGCGGGTGCCGACCAGCTGTTCGAAATGGCAGACAAGGCGCTATACAGCGCCAAACAGCAGGGGCGTAATCGCGTCGTACGGGCAGACGCTTCGGTTGAGAACAACGGTTAGCGTTTTACGGATAATCCGCATGGCCAACCGTTGCCAGAATGCCCAAGATACGGATATCAATGCCGTAACTGGGCGTCAAGACTATCGATGGCCTCTGCCCAGTCGGCATCGTTGCTGACGCCTTCACGCAGAAACCGCGCCTGGGCGGCTGTCCAGAACTTGGCATCGGGCAGTGTCACATCCGGATCTAGTGGGGCATGTCGCGCGATAAAGTCGGTGATGGCGCCAGCGTCGCTGGGTAGTCCCAACTGGGCGAAAAGCGTTTGCAGGGTGTGCGGTGACGTGTCCATCCTGAACCCTCCCAATGGTGGCAAGATGACATTCCGTCGCTGCGGTATGGGGGTGAATTTCTGTTCGCCCGCAGCACGGCTTCACCAGTAGGATACACGCATGGGATGGCCAATCAAGGGCCGGTGGGATTGTCGCGCATTTGCGGTGTCGGCGATCGCGCCGCCTTTTCTGGCTCAATAATGGTGACGGCGCGGCTGCTCGGCAGGCGCCAACAGACCCGAGAGGAATGGTTGGGTATCGTGGCAGAGTCGATGTATAGCTGGACCAGCCGTTCGCGTCGTTGCGGGAGGCATTCAACCGCATTTTTCCGGGTATTTCACGCGCTGGCCTACGGTCTGCTGATGCTGTTTACACTGCTTCGCACAGCACAAGCCGACCCGCCCGTACCGACTCGGTTGCCGCTGCTGGGGGCGGATCAGGTTCTTTGGTTGCAGAAGCACCATGTCGTGCGGATCGGTGTGCCGCTGGAACGTAAACCCCTGGCATTCAAGGACGACAGTGGCACGATCAGCGGCAGTGAGAGCGCCTATGCGACGCTGCTGTCCCGCAAGCTCGGTGTTCGCGTCAAGCTGGTGGGCGGTACCGAGAACGATCTGGAACGTGACCTGCGCCGTGGCAAGATCGATGCGCTGTCCATGCAGAGCTCGCAGACGCTTAACGAAAAGGAGTTCGCGTTCACCAAGCCTTATATGCAACTGACCTACGCGATCTTCACCGACAGCTCGGATGCTTCGATTACGGATCTACACAGCCTGGAAGAGAAGCGGGTCGCGTTGTTGGACGGCGATCACTATCAATATGATCTATTGGAGAATGTCGAAAATATCACGCCGGTACCGGTGCGGTCGGTTGGAGATGCCGTCTCAGCGCTGATGACCGGGCGGGCCGATGCCTACGTGGCACCGGTGCCAAGGGTGGCAGCCTACCTCCAGGATCACCTGATCACCCAGATTTCGGCGGTTCAGCTGCTGTCGGATCATCCGTTGAAGCTGTCCTACGCGGTACGTCATAACGACGATATGCTGCAGTCGTTGCTCGACGCCGGTATCGATGCCATTACACCAGCGGAAAAACGCCTGATCCAGGCCACCTGGCTCAATCAGGTGCTGCCTGAACATAACCAGAGCGACCAGCCGCTGCTGACGGATGCCGAGAAGGCCTGGCTGAAGCAGCATGCGGGACTGAAGATCGCGGTGCGCGAGAACTGGCCGCCGTTCGAGTTCGATGAAAACGGCAAACCGCGCGGCCTGGTGCTCGATCTGGTGAAGAAGATCGAGGATCGTCTCGACTACCAGTTCAAGATCGTCCAGGTGCCTGACTGGTCGAATGTCGAGGACAACCTGGAGCACGGTAAGGTCGATGTCATTCCAGGACTCACCCGTACACCCAGCCGGCAGAACCGCTTCCTCTTTTCGCGCAGTTATCTGAGCCTGCCCATTGTGCTGGTTATCCGCGACGACAGCCATTTCGTCGGCGATCTGCGTGAGCTGAAAAAACAGCGGGTGGGGGTGGTGCGCAATTACGCCAGCCAGGAATACCTGCTGATCAACCATCCCGATTTGAATATCTATCCCGTAGAGTCGGTTGAACAGGGGCTGTTGGCGCTATCCAACGGTGACCTGGATGTGATGGTCACCCAGATTCCCAGTGTCAGCTACACGGTGGCCAAGCTGGGGCTGTCGAACCTGAGAATCACCAGTATCACGCCGTACCAGTACGAGCTGCGCCTGGGAATCCGGCCCGATATGCCGGAGTTGCAACGTATCCTCAACAAGGCGCTGGCCAGTATCAGCAAGCATGAGTACGACAGCATCTACAACCGCTGGATCCATCTGGATGTGCAGCGGGATATCGACTATACCGTGGTGCGCCGAGTGGTCATGGTGGCGCTGGTGGTCATCGCCGTCTTCCTGTACTGGAACCGTAAGCTGTCGCGGGAGGTGGAGGAACGGATCCGCTCGGAGGATGCCTTGCGGCTGAGCGAGGAGAAGCTGCGCCAGTCCATGCAGGAGGCAGAGCAGCTGGCCCGCGAGGCCGAGGCAGCGAACCGCGCCAAGAGCGAGTTTCTGGCCAATATGTCACACGAAATCCGAACGCCGATGAATGCCGTCATGGGCTATGCGGAGCTGCTGGAAAGCAGTATCACGGAACCGCGTCAGCGGACCTACCTGGATTCCATCAAATCCGGCAGCCGCAGCCTGCTGACCCTGATCAACGACATTCTCGACCTTTCGCGCATCGAGGCCGGCAAGATGCGACTGGAAGTCGGCCCGATGGATGTCGAGCGTCTGTTGGAGGATGTGCGCCGCATTTTCGCCATGCGGGCGGAGTCCCGAGGGTTAACGCTTCGGGTCGATATCGAGGGCGAATTGCCGCCGGTTATGTTGCTGGATGAGACCCGCTTACGGCAGGTGTTGTTTAACTTGGTGGGCAATGCCATCAAGTTTACCCACCAGGGGAGTGTCATCATCCGCGCCCGGAGCGCCCCTGATATTGTGGCTGAACCGAGCTCGAGCTGTGTACTGGTCATCGAGGTAGAGGATACCGGTATTGGCATACCTGTCGACCAGCAGATCCGGATTTTCGAGGCCTTTGAACAGCAGGAAGGGCAGAGTAACCGACAATACGGGGGCACCGGTCTGGGATTGGCGATCAGTCGCAAGCTGGTTGAAATGATGGGCGGCGAGCTGCAGGTCAAGAGCGAGCCCGGCCGGGGTTCCCTATTTACGATCCGCCTCAGTCATGTCGAGACTTCGGTGACCGATCTTTCCGCTGCCGGGCCGGACCACGGCGCCCTGGACTATCGTTTCAGTCCCGCGTTGATTCTGGTGGCCGATGACAATGAGACCAACCGTCGCTTGGTAAGGGATATGCTGACGCCATATGGCCTGCGTATTATCGAAGCGGAGAACGGTTATCAGGCGGTGGAGCGTGCGCGACAGGACAAGCCGGATCTGGTGCTGCTGGATATCCGTATGCCCCTGATGGACGGTTATGAATGCCGGGCTGCGCTGCACGACGACCCGGAGTCCGCGCACATTCCGGTGATAGCGTTGACGGCTTCGGTCATGGCTGAGGATTCGCACCGTATCCGCGATGCCCATTTTGACGGTTTCCTGCGGAAGCCGGTCAGCCGGGCCGAAATCCTGGAGGCCTTGTCGCGCTTTCTGCCCCATCAGGCCTTACAGGATGCCTCTGAAGATGTGGCTCCCGGCGACGAGGCCCCCATCTCTGAAGAGCAGCTTCGGCAGTTACGGCAAACATTGGAAGTCGCGTTTGCGGAGCGCTGGCAGAAAATCAAGGATAGTGGCGATCCGGAGGGCATTCGCGCCTTTGGCGAGGACTTGCAGCAGCTGGCGGACGAAACCGGATCGGGTCCTCTTCGCCATTACGGCGCGGCGCTCTGTGAAGGTATCGATGCGTTCGAGCTGGACAGGGTGAACCGTCTGCTGGATGACTTCCCCAATCTGTTTGGATTGAGCTGAGTCGCGTCTATCGGTGTCTCAGAGGCAGTCGTACTGGTAGTGACGGTCAAAGGCGACGGAAATCATGTCGTAACCCTGGCTGTCCAACTGTTTTAACAACCCTCTGTCGTGTAGCAGCGTGTGGCAGATTTTCGAAATGCTGGCTTGCAGGTTGGGCTGCTTTGGCTGGGTGACGAAGCGGAAGTCGAGAATCAGGTATTTTTTCTGATCGTGCGCGGTATTAGCGCCAGACACGCTTTCATAACCGATATAGATCGGTGACTGCGTCGGGAAGCTTTTGGCAAGGTGCTGGTCCAGCGGGTCGGCCAGGGAGGCTGTCGCGACGATGCAGAGAATGACTCCGACCAAGTGACAAAAGGTTCGGCGCAGGTTTGCTGTCATGGCGTTCACCGCTGATCTTGATCCATCGTATGGCAGTAGAAAACAGGTTTGGTCTGTCCGTATTCAAGACAGGACGTCATTGAACATCATTATTGCATGTATTACTGAATTGTAACCTGTATGGATGTATCGTTTTTCAATTGTTTGCAGAATGTAACTGCTGACATGACGCTTTTGACGGTGCTTTTGGTGGCTTTGGTTTGAGGGGCTCAGGCCGTTTGCCAGGGGACCTGCGCACAGCGATTGATCGATAAGCCATCTTCACTGAGGACGGCGCTGATCAGTTTTGCGGGGGTACGGTCAAAGGTGAAGTTGTAACCGCTGATCCATTGGGATGCAGGCAGGGACAGGTGATCCAGGGCATGGGGTTCAGGGTCGAAATCGTTACTGTCGCTGTATTTGAAGGTTTCACACAGGCATAACACCGGTACGCCCTGGTCGGCAGCCGCGAGGGCTAGCAGATAGGTTCCTGACTTGTTGATCAGGTCGCCATTGGCCAGGATGGCGTCCGCTCCCACCACCAGCACATTCGCATCGCGCATAATCAGGCCGCCCTGGGCTTCGGTGAAGACCAGCACCGATTGTTCCAGTGCAGCAAGACGGCGCGCCAGTTCCAGCCCCTCCTGTTCAGGTTCTGACCGACTGACCAGCCATTGCTGCCGGGTTTTGCGTTTATGGCGGGCGTTGGCCAGCGCCAGTACGGTGGAACTCAGGCTGTGGGTCATCAGGGTCCAGCCGGAGGGCAGGAGGCGGCAGGCCAGCAGGGCAATGCGCCGGACTGCTGTTTTGGACGAGAGACAGAGGTTCTCGGCATGTGCGGCGGCAGCCAGTAACCATGCCTCATCTGTGGCAGGATCGGCTGATATTCGGTCCAGCCATTGCTGCATGAGATTGCGGATCGGCGCCATGGCGGGCCGACAGTCGCGCAGGGCCTGGCCGGTGGCCTCGAGGACTTGGCGGGACGGGGAGGGCGTTTCCAATGCGCAGGTTCTCAACCCGTCGAGAGCCAGGCGCGCCAATTCGCTTGCACCTCGCACATGATCGTTGCTTACTCGGTCGATCAGCGACTCCAAAGTGGGCACCGTGGGCGGCGCAGTCATGGCGGTTCTCCTTTCCATCCCTTGGCGAAGGGAGCGGCGGTCAGCAGGACGAAGCGCTACACTGGTAAGATATCAAAAAAGGACTGAATGACGGAATTTCGTGGAGAGCCTATGTATCAGTTGGTTTTCAAAGGCGAGCGGGTGCCGGGGGTCGATGAAAATACGGCCAGGGGTAATGCCATGGCGCTCTTTAAGGCGACCATTGCGCAGGTGGACCGGATGTTCAGCGGCCAGGCTGTGGTTATCCGCAATAAACTGGATGAAGAGACGGCCACCAAATATCAGGCGGTGCTGCGCAAGCATGGGATGATCTGTTACATCGAGCCGATGGCGGGTGTCGAAGCGCCGACACCGGCTGCCGCTCCTGCCGAGACCCCACCGCCCGCCAGCCGTCCGGAGCCTGCCGTGCCGGCGGCATCCGCGCCTGCGTCCGAGGGGACGGTCGAGGTGGAGCCAGGCGATCGATTGCCGGTAGCCGGCGAGAAGGTGGATGACATCCTGTCCCACTCGTCGCTCAAGCTGGATCCGGTTGGCGTTCGAATGGAGGCGCCAGCAGACGTCGAGGCTCCGGTTTTCGAACATCTCGATGATTGGAGTCTGGCGCCAGCTGGATCCGATCTCGGTGAGCAGCGGGATGCTCCACCTCCCATCGTGCCGGATGTGTCGCATCTCTCTTTGGCAGATGAGGAGAAAAAATCCGGCTGATCTACTCCAGCGGATCCACCACGACCAGTTCGGGGGCATCGCAAGGCCCGTTCATCGGGCGGCGCACAATAGCCTTGTATTCATTACCCGGACTGGCGTTGTGGGGGGGGTGGGATTTCCGGAAGAGCGTATTCCCCGGATAGAAACGATAAGTGGCGTGGTGATCCCTGACGGCCACCAACTCGGCGATCCCGTGGACCTGACTCCAGGCGCAGGAAACGTGCTGTTTGCGGGGAGCCTTTGGGTGATGAGTCTGGCTCTGTGAAACTGCCGGTGGCGGTGGAGCTGGCATGGGGGGAGGTTGGGTCGCGCAGCCGGCGAGAAGCAAGGGGGCCAGTAATCCCCACGCGGGTTCTATTCTTAGCGTCCCGCCAGCAGGGCGTCGGCGGGTAATGCGATACCAAATCCTGTTCATGCCTCGCGCAGGTCGATCCCGATGCGTTTATTGCCGATGTAGACACTGAGACAGGGATGCCGGTGGCAGCCGTTCAGCGAGCCGCCCGATCCGAGGGTTCGCGCTTTGGCAGGCTGTTCAATACTTGCTGGCACTGGCGGTCGACATATTCGTCGAAGATCCGCAGCATCCACTCTTCGTCCCGCACCTTGATGGCTTCAATGGAGTCTCGCATATGGTGCAGGCTGTCCTCCAGCATACCCGTCCCCTGACGTAATGCAACAAAAGCACAGCGTTTTGCGGATGGCCAGAGGTCGCGGATGGCCGCAGTAATAAAGTAGTTGTCGGCATAGGCCAGGGAGGTCTGGGTATATTCGATGCCCAGATCGAGGAACTGCATCAGCTGACCTTTGCGAAAACACTCGCTCATCCGGGCATACAGCGATTCCAGCCGTTCCATGTCGGGTGGCGACCAGAGGTAGATGAACTTGCTGCCGCTGTAATGAAGGTAGAGCTTCATGACTTCATAGAGCGAACGGACGAATGGCTCGTCCAGTTCGGTGACAAAGGCGCCGCGACGGGGAATATTACGCACCAGATGGCGCTTTTCCAGCAACAGCAGGGCCTCTCGCACAGAGCCGTGACTGACTTCCAGTTCCTTTGCCATCGCACTTTCATAAATGCGCTGACCGGATTCCAGACGGCCAAATGCAATCAGGTTTTCGATGTGCTGGGCCACCTGTTCGGTCAGGGTTTCCCGGGGTTTGAAGGTCAGCATTCCACGACTCGCGTTACAGCTCCGCTTCCGGATGGAGCCTTTTCAGGCCTCTGTCAGGCAGTGGGTAGACGTATCCGGAGACAGATACCCACAGATTAATCCTCGCACAGAAAACAATCTTTGCAAATTGCAACTTGCAAAACCGCGTAAAAGGTCCGGTTTTAGCCAAAAAGGTCCGCTTTACAGCAATGGCGCTGCAAGGCGTACGCCGCGACAGGCCAGGCGAAACAGCAACGAACGATCCTGATAGTCCTTTGCCGTGAGCTGTATGCATTCGGTGAGGTCGTGTTCGAGCATGCGGGTGACGGCTTCGACGAAGCTGGAGGAGGTGACCAGCAGGGTCATCTCGAAGTTCAGACGCATCGAACGGTTATCCAGGTTGGCCGTTCCGACCGCGGCATAACGGTCGTCTACCAGCAGGACCTTCTGGTGCATGAAGCCGGGCTGGTAGCGGTAGATGTTGATGCCGGCCCTGCTCGCCTGCACCAGATAGGAGTAGGCGGCGAGCCTGATCAGCTTGTGGTCCGGGTTTTCAGGAATGATGATGCGCACATCGACGCCCCGGAGGCTGGCAAGCTGCAGCGCGTTGACGATTTGCAGGTCGGGCACGAAATACGGCGAGGCGATCCAGATCCGCTCACGGGCTGAATTTATGCAGTTGAGGAAAAACAGGGTGCAGGTCTCGAAGTCGTCCGCCGGGCTGCTTGGGAGCACAAGAACGTTATCGCTGCCGCCTTCGGGCTCGTGGCCGTTCCAGTTGAGTGGCGGCACCCGGTTGGCAACCCAATACCAGTCTTCCAGGAAACTGAGCTGTAGCACGCGTACAGCGGGGCCTTCCACCTGGCAATGGGTATCCCGCCAGGGGCTGAGCGTTGGTTCGGCGCCGAGATATTCGTCCCCCAGGTTAATTCCTCCGACGAAACCGACCTGGCCGTCACAGATGAGCAGCTTGCGGTGGTTGCGGAAATTGATCTGAAAACGCCGGCGACGCCGGTTGCCGCTGTCGAAGGCGCGGATCTGGGCGCCCGCCTGGCTGAGACTTTCGATGTAGTCCGTAGGCAGGCCTGCGCTACCGATATCGTCATAGATGAAGTAGACCGCCACGCCCTCGTGCAGTTTTCGCAGCAGCGCATCCTGAACACGGCGGCCGATGTGGTCGTTGCGGACGATGTAGAACTCGAGCAGCACGTAGCTGCGTGCCTTATCCAGTGCGTCGAACAGGGCGTCGAAGGTTTCGCTGCCATTGTGCAGCAGTCGGCAGTGATTGCCGGTGGTGAAGGGGAGCCGGACCAGGCTGGTGAGAACCCGCAGTTCCGGAGACGTCTGGGGAGCCCCGCTTTGGTACTGGCCAATCGCCGACTGCAGTGCGTCGACGAGATGGGCGACCTCCTGGTCTCCGGTGCGCCGGGCACGGACATAGCCTGAGAAACGATTGCGGCCGAACAACGCATACAAAAAGAGTGCAATGTACGGGAAGGTCAGCAGTGCGATGATCCAGGCAACCGCCCCCTGCGTCGTGCGGTAGCTGAGGAGAATGCGGAAAATGCAATAGAAGGACAACCCGTAAAGCAGCACGACCAGTAAGGCTAACAGGCTGATGTTCCCCATGCGGACGGTTCCCTGCCAGATCGGTTAACGGTAGGATGATGCCAGCTTGCCGCCTTCAGGTCCAAGTCCTTGGTGGTCAGGCCTGACTTTGGTCATTTCCAGGAGGAAATATGCTGGATCTGCAGGGATTTTACGAGAATCGGATCTTTCCGCGCATGCTGAATGTCGCTGATCGAGCCTTCCGGCGGGAGCGGGCTCACCTGTTGGGTGAAGCGGCTGGCGATGTCCTGGAAATCGGCATCGGTACTGGCAATAGTCTTGAGTACTACAGCCAGCAGATGACGTCCCTGACCGGGATCGAACCCCACAAGGGACTGCTCGAGCAGGCGCAGGCCCGTTTGCAGGCGCTGGATGTTCGTTTGGCCGAAAGGGTCACGTTGGTCGAGGGCGATGCCGGACAGTTACCCTTTGCCGACGACAGCTTTGATACGGTGGTGGCCTTTCTGGTGTTCTGTACCTTGCCGGACCCGGCCCGGGCGGCCGCGGAGGTTCGGCGTGTATTGCGACCCGGCGGTCGCCTGCTCTTTTTTGAGCATGTACAG
This sequence comes from Mangrovitalea sediminis, assembly GCF_002514725.1. Classification (GTDB taxonomy): domain Bacteria; phylum Pseudomonadota; class Gammaproteobacteria; order Pseudomonadales; family Oleiphilaceae; genus Mangrovitalea; species Mangrovitalea sediminis. Next base: position 116,474 of record NZ_NTLB01000007.1, on the reverse strand, counting down.
GCGGGCACGCGCTCGCTGGCGCGTTGGCAGCAGCGCTGTAACCCGCTCTGGCGTCATCTGGCCTGTGGTTGCAACCTGAATCGTGACACGCGACGCACCTTCGAAGCCGCCGGTTTCCAGATACGGATGCTGTCCTCCTATCGGCACCCCAAGATCCTGTTGCCGCTGGTGGCGCCCGTGATCCTGGGCGAAGCCGGTTTGTCGCCATCGGCATCCGCCTGATCCCCAGGAATATTTCATGCCCCGTAGTTTGAGTGACTATCGCGTCTGGATCGACCGGCTCCGGCCCTGGCTGGTTCGGGACGTGACCGTGGTCGACGAGCAACCTCCGCTTCAGCAGGTATTTCGTCAGCACCCGCAACTGTTGATCATCCTCAATCATGGCCCGATGCTGGGACCGGTACCGGTTCTGCTGGCTGTCGCCGATCAGGCGTTGCAGGCTGGCGGTGAGGAACGACGTCCCTTTGGCATCACCTGGCGGGGCTTTTATAAGATACCGGTGTACCGGCGCCTGATACAGTGGCTGACCCAGGTGGGTGCTGCCGTGTCGGTCGACAAGGCGGTTGAATTACTGGCCGATGGGAGCTTTACAGACTGCTGCATCATGCCGGAGGGCGAGTTGTGCAACGTCGGTAATGGTGTCGATGTCCAGCCGTTCCTGAGTCCGCGATTTGTCGAGGTGGCGGTTCGCGCAGGGGTGCCGGTGTTGCTGGTGGCGCATCACGGTGCCGGGCAGCTCGGGCGGCCCCTGCCGGTCGATCCCGCGTTACTGGGATTGTTCCGCTGGATGCCTGGCCACCTGTTTTCTGCCCTGCAACGTTCCAGAACCCTCAGCATTCCCTGGTTGCTGCAACCGAGGGTGAAACGGCTGTGGCTATCTTTCGAACTGTGCGAGCTGGCTGTCGGTCAGGAAGATCTTGAGGCGGCTGACGCCGGGGAGCGCATCGACGGCGAGGCTCGACGCTTGCGGGCGCGCCTGCAGATGATGGTGAATCGGCTGATTCTGGCCGCTGAGGGCGACTGAGTCAGCTGGCACTGTTTTGTCGGTGTCGTTCCCGGTACTGCCCGGGCGATTCGCCGGTCCATCGCTTGAATGCCCGGCTGAAGGCGCTGAGCTCGGAAAAACCGAGCAGAAAGGCGATTTCACTGAGGGCGTAGCGGTCCTCGGATACATGTCGCAGTGCCCGTTGCTGTCGAACCGATTCGACCAAGCCCTGAAAACCCTCCCCCTCCTGTTTCAGTTTGCGGTAGAGCGTCTGCCGGCTCATATGCAGCTGGCGTGCGATATGGTCCGCGTCCAGCTGCTCGCTGCTAAGCTGGCGTGCAATCAGGCGTCGTACCCGGCGGCTGAATGCCTTACGTGACTGGAGGCGAGCGAGCAGGCCATTGACCTGATCCAACAAGGCCCGGTACAGGTAAGGGTTGCGCTGGGGGAGGCGCCAATCAAGATAGCGGCTGGCGAAGGTGAGTCGTGTTTCCTCGGCACCGAAGGTGAGGGGACATGCGAAGATTTTATCGTACTCCTCACGGTAGGCCGGTTCAGGGTGGGCAAAGGCGAGGCTTTCGATGTGCAGCCGGGGGTGGATGAAGTGCCTGGCCCTGGCGACGGCTGAGGAGACTGTGCGCTCCATGTCTGCGATGCAGTAATCGTCCTCCAGGTCGCAGCCCCAAGTGAGAACCGCGCTTTCCCCAACGGTTTCCAGGCGGATATCCACGGCCTCGTTAACCAGTCTGTGCAGGCGGGTATACTCGCGCAATGCATGGCCCAGCGTATCGCTGTTGAACAGGATATGGCCGACGAGACCCATGCGGTCGGGTTCGACGATTTGTCCCAGGTGCAGGCCCAGCGCGGGATCATCACTGGCCGTCAGCGCGAAATGCCACAGCGCATAGTGCCGCTCCGCCGGCAGGCGACAGTCAGGGTCCTGAAGAGCGGTGAGCGTCGTTCCGAGTACCGCTTCGATATCGGCCTGGCGGGCGCCGTAATGGTTTAACAGACGGTTGGCCAGGGTCAGGGTGCCCGAAGCGCTGACGCAAGGAACAACAAGGCTTTCCGGTGTGGACCGGGTCATCGACAGCCACCTTTTTGCAGTCTCGGGTTGTTACACAATGTCAAACAGTTGGGACAGCGAGTCAAGCGGGTTCGCCAGCCGAAGCCTATCCTGTCAATACGGTGCAGCAGGTACCGAACGTTGCCCTCACCGTCCACTGTTGTGGCCGGCGTTGCTCTGTCATTGCACTGCCGCCGAACTGTCATCCGACGGTGTCAGTCTGAGCGGAATGGATGCAGTGACCCTGTCATCGACCATAGGTCTTAAGTGAGGTTTGTCATGGATATGGAAATTTTTGTGCCCCAGTGCGAAATGGAACGTCAAAACTGCCAGGCTCTGGCTGAGTACTTGAGCGCTATCTACTTCGGCTGAATCCTGACTGCCGTCGGGGGCGATAAACTTCCGGCGGCAGGTATTCCCTTCTTTCGCGGACCTAGCGCGCTTCCTGTTCGTCCTGCTGGACATGCAGGCGGCGACGCAGTTTCTCGCTGCGATCCAGAATGCCTTCGATACGTCCCAGTTGAGCCTGGGTTGTTAAGGCCTTCATATGGCGCGATGCGCTGTAATCGAATTCGAGTCCATAACGCCGGGCGATGCCGTGACGATGTAGGTTGCGCACAACGGCAACGAGGCGGTCGACTTTCAGGTCTCCCATATCCAGCAATAGCGTTGCCCGTACTTCCACCACATCGCCTTTCTCCAGTTCCATGCCGGTGGATTCGAACGCCAGACCCGTGCGGGTAAAGTCCTCCGGATTGACGGTTTCCCATTTGCCGAAAAGGCCGCGGCGCGTCTTGACCTGGACGCTGAGTTCGGCGGCCGGAAAGCGTCTGAAGCGTCGGCGCTCATGCGCCTGTGCGTTCTGGGCACTGTGCATATCCATTCGTTCCGATTAGCTATGACGAAAAGTTACTGAAGCGTAGCCCAAAATGCCGTGAGACAAAAACAGCAGACGCCGGGACCATACAGCGCCCGGGCAGGGATAAAATTGCTGGGATCATGTTCACGGTGCCGTAATGTTCGGTAGGATAGGCTGTCTCGCCGCATAGGGTCTTAACAGCTACCGGTGAGCTGGAGGCGTTCCGGCGAACAGGATTCCGGTCGCGCCCGAGGTTTAATACAGGAGTCTATCGTTGTCGCGCGCGACTGAAATTTTCGATCTGGATCCCGGCTTTCTCGACGATGACTGGTTATCCGCGCAGATGCGCCTGTTGATGGGGCTGTCCAGCACCGGGGGCGATGGCCGGCAGCGCCTGCCGGAATGCTGGCAAGGGCATGAGGATGCCCTGGTTCTGCGTCTTAACCAACTGATCATGGAAATGCGACTGCGCGGACAGGCGACCCCCGAACCCCTGGCGCTGACTGCCGAGTCGGTCATCTGGCCGACACAGGGGGCGACTCCGCTCGAGGAGCAGGTGGCTCGTGTTGGCGAGCGGGCGCGCAATGGCCGGCCAGGACGTATCCGGCTGCCGCGTAACGATCACGAACTCTGGGCCAGCTATAAATACACGGTGCTGGCCCGCAATCATCAGGCCTACCTGCGGTTCGGGCAGCGTATCGCGGCCCGGGCGATCCCTTATGACAGGCTCTGGCAGGAGATGGTCAACGTTTCCCACGTGGCACCGACGCCGGGTGCCGTGCGCAATGCGGTGCAGCACATGTGGGGTTACGTCTCGAATTTTTCCTCGGTCAACCCGCAAATCGACAGCCTGCGTGAACTGTTGTCCGAAATTCAGCGGCTCGCGGCCGCGCACAATGTCAGCTATCTGCTGAACTCCACCGCGTTGGGTGAGCTGATGGTCTGGGTATAACTGGAGATTTCCTGTCGATGACTTTGGAGTTGTATCATCGGGTGAGCGGTGACGGGCCACCATTGATCCTGCTGCATGGCTTGTTCGGGTCGCTCGATAACCTCAACGGTGTCGCCCACCGCCTGTCCTCCCATTTTCAGATCCATGCGCTCGACCTGCGTAATCACGGGCGTTCTCCGCACGCCAGTTCCATGTCATATCCGGATATGGCGAACGATGTGCTGGCCTATATGTCGCGTCACGGCCTGGAACGCGTATCGTTGCTAGGACACTCCATGGGCGGCAAAACCGCGATGCAGGTAGCGCTGAGCGCGCCTGATCGTGTCGACAAGCTGATTGTGGCCGATATAGCACCAGTGTCCTATCCGCCGCATCATGACGAAATCCTGGCGGGCCTGGCGGCGGTGGACCCAGCCAGTCTGCACTCCCGTACCGAAGGGGACCGGATCCTGGCTGACTATGTGCCTGAAGTCGCGGTCCGGCAGTTTCTGCTCAAGAATCTTGTGCGCCGTGAGGGGGGTGGTTTTGCCTGGCGCATGAACCTGCCGGTGATCCGGCGCTGTTACCAGCAGGTGACAGCCGGTCAGCAGGCTAGCGGTCCTTTCGAGGGGCCGGTACTGTTCATCAAGGGGGGGAATTCGAATTATATCCAGGCGCGTTACCGGGATCAGGTGGCGCGGTTGTTTCCGCGGGCGGAAGTCCGGATCATTCCGGGCACCGGGCATTGGCTGCATGCGGAAAAGCCGGAGGTGTTCGCTGCGCTGTGCGAACGTTTCCTGCTGGCGGATGAGAAAAAGGCGGCGCCCGCGACAGGCGATCCGGCGGAGGGTGGCTATAATGAGTAACACTTCGGCCCAATAAAAAACGTGCCCGCCAACAATGCCGGAGTCCAGCGACCATCATCAGCGTCGGAGATGCGGGCTCAAGGCAATAGGATAAGCCCATGCGCGCGGAACAGGCCCGCTCTATCGATATTCCCCCCGTCCTGGATATCGAAGCGTCAGGATTCGGTCAAGGCAGCTATCCGGTGGAAGTCGGTTACGTGCTGCCGAATGGCGAGCGGGGTTGCGCGCTGGTGCGCCCGGAGCCGGATTGGACGCACTGGGACGAGGAGGCGGCCGGTTTGCATCAGATTGACCGGACAACCCTCGAAAAGCACGGTCGTTCAGCGGCCGATGTTGCTGCTTGGCTGAATAAGATCCTGCGGGGGCAGGTGGTTTATTCGGATGCCTGGGGGCAGGATCTTTCCTGGATTGGGCGTCTTTACGACAGCGCCGACGTGCAACCCAGCTTTCGCCTGGAAGCCCTGCAGGTGCTGATGTCGGAAAGCCAACTGCGTAATTGGCTGCGTGCCCGCGAGGAAGTGCAGTCCGAACTGCAACTTCGCCGTCACCGGGCCAGTGCCGATGCCTGGCTGATTCAGCAAACCTTTCTCAAGACGCTGATGTGGGAGCGCGATACCGTTGCGGCTGGCTCCCAGGCGCTGCAATTCCGTTAAACGCGGTCTCAGCGCTCAGGCTTCGATGATCTCAATCGTGTAAGGCTCGTCGCCCATCGCCTCTTCCAGTGCGGCCCGGCTGGCGTGCAGCCGTTCCAGGCGATAGTCGAAATAGGTCTTGGCGCTCAGGCATATGCCCGCCAGCACGATAAGCGCGGCCACGGTAAACATCGGAGATACTGCCATCAACATGGGATCCGTACTCACCTGATCGGAAAATGAACGAAGTGATCAAAAAACGAACGGAAGCTTAAGCGAGGACACGGACAGGCGCAAGGCCAGTGCCGGGCTATTACCTCGTTTCTTGATCTGGCTCTATGGCTGCAAGTTAGACAATGCCTTGACGCAAAAGTGGTTTCCGGGCATGTAAAGAATTGTTAGCGCGGGTTCACCGGCGAGTTGGCCGGTGTCATGCCGTGCGGCAATCGGTCTGTCAGAATCTCAAAAGCGCCGCCGTGCTCGCTCAACAGGCGCCGCGTGGGTTGTCCCCGCTCCCGAATGTCCACCTCGCAACGCGCCACCTTGCTGTTCAGGCAGAACTTGTCGCCGCCGGGCGGATTGCCATAACGCAAGGCGGCAAAATCCGCCTCTTGGCCGGTAAAGCGCGCGTGAATGCGCGTCTGGCGATCGCCGGTCTCCCACTCCCAGGTGAAGGGTTGATAGCGGGCCTTGGCGCGAAAAGCGGTGCTGAGGCTATTGAAGGTCCAGGCGCGTGTTCCGGAGCGAAGGACCATCAGGGTCATGGCCGGGCTGAGGAAGGGACCGATGGCAACTCTGGCCGTGGCACATTCCAGAAACGCCTGTGGATCGTTGTCGAAGGCTGCAATTTGGCCCCAGGCGTAGGCGTCCGTATGCCGGCTGCCCCAGTTGTGGTTGAGGCTACCGGGCCACTGGGCAAGTGTCAGGCTGTCGCCGTCCAGACTGAGAGTCCCGTCGACGCGGATGCCCGGTTGCAGGACCAGGCTCTTCGCTTTTGGAAAACTTCCGCCGTAGAAGTGCTCCGGCAGGAGCAGAAGGCTGTCGTCGCGCGGTTGCCAGGACAGGTCCCAGGCGAGGGAGCCGAGACGGCCCGCCGCCGAGTGATCGGTCAGCGCGGCCTGGGGCAGCCCCACATCCACGGTAGCCGGCGAGAAGCGACAGTCGCTCAGCGGCCAGGATTCCCTTAGGGCGATCACCGGCTTCCCTGGCAGGAAAACCATGGCCCAGAGTTCGGCGATCGTCGTCTGGCCAACACCCCTGGGGCGAAATAGGGTGTACCGGAGCCAGACAGCGCGTGCGGCTAGAGGATCGTTTGCCCGCAGGAAGAAACTTTCATAGTGGCCCTGGCTCTGGGTGTCATCGTAACGGCACCCCCACCAGCGTTGAGATCGGTTCATGAGGTTGTCTCGTTCTTGGTGTCGGAGCGCCAGCGCAGCGATAGGCAGTCCAATGGAAAGCGCCAGAGTGGGGCCCGCCATGCCAGCTCGGCGCCGCCAACCCGTTGTCCGTCCCGGTCGACACTCAGCGGGCAGGTCGTCAGCGTGTAGCGAAGGGCGCCCAGCCGATAGGTTTTGCGCCCATGGCATTCAAGGATGCCACTCTCGTGATGAACCCTGAGCCGGTATTCGGGACCGTCGATATGCAGTGTCAGGTCTCCGTCGACCGGCCAGGACTCGCTGTCCTCACCAATTCGGGCGTAGCCGGACAGCGGCATAGGGCGATCCAGGAACCAGGTGTCCGTCGCACAGGCATCCAGATCCACAGCAAAGAACTGCCTGGAGCCCTGCCACTGAATCCATCCTTCGAGACGCTCGTTCAGCGCCAGCAGGGGATGGGGGAGAAAGCGCGGTCGTGTCATCAAGGGACCTCCAGAATTCGGATTCATCCGTTCGTCAGTCGCTGTGCCAGTAGGGCGGCACCGCGCAGGGCCAGCGCCATGATGGTGACCTGGGGGTTGACGCCGGGAGCCGATGGCAGGTTGCTGCCGTCCATCACATACAGATTATGGTAGCCGAAGACCCGGTGGGTCGGGTCACAGACACCCTGTGCCGCGTGGGGCGCCAGGCGGCAGGTGCCCAGGGGGTGATAGGCGGAAACGAGAAAGTCGCGGGGGTGTCGTGCGGCGCCGATGGCTTGTTGGGCCTCTTCCAGCGATCGCAGTTCCTGGCGGAACCTAAGGCCAGGGAGATTGACGCTGCGCGCACCGGCGGCGAAGTACATCGCCGTCAGCAGGGCTGTTGCATGCTTGAACCGCTCGAAGTCGGCCTGGTTCATACGATAGCTGACCCAGGGGAACGGCAGTCCCGGGACGTGGCGCACCCGGCCCCGGCTATCGTCGCGAATCATGAAACCGAAAAAGGCCGTTTCCTGATAGCGCTGCATCTGCTCCGCAAAACGCTGGCCCTGATAGGGCGACAGCAGGCCATGAACCGGTAGCGGTAAGGTGGCGCCTTCGAACAGTATCCCCTCGTCGGCGAGATCGGAGACGCCGAAACCCTGCGGGATCGTATGGGAGTTCCGGAAGTCCATGCCTGGGAACCAGGCGGTGACCGCACCGGCCGGATGCAGCGAAAGATTGGCGCCTAGCCAGGCATTGCGTACCCCTTCCTTTTGCAAAAAAGCGGGGGTCAGCAGACTGCCCATACTCACCACGACGGCCCGTGCTCTGACCTGCAGGCGTTTGACGCCATCGGCGGCGACGGCCTCAAGCCCCTGTATCTGGGCGCCCTGCCGCTGGAGTCGCTGCACACGGTAGCCGCTGACCAGGAAGGCTCCTTTTTGCAGTGCCTGAGGCACGAAACTGACCTGCGTCGACTGCTTGGCCTCGGTGGGACAGCCGAACTGACAACGCCCCTGTCCGTCACAGCCCACTGCATTGCGGGGCAGGCAATGCGCCTGTTGGAATCCCAGCGCTTTGGCCCCCTGTTCGATGATATCGGCAACGGGCCCGACGTGGCGGCGCTCGGCAGGCTGCACCGAAAGAACCGATTCGACCATTTCCAGGTGTGGTGCGAGTCGGTTATTGCCAAACAAGTGCAGTCCTGCTCCATGCCACTGTTCGAGAATGGCCGCTGGCGGCCGCACACAGGTGCCTGAGTTGATGGTGGTCGTGCCGCCGACGCATCGTCCGAGCGGCACCGGAATCAGGGTGTTCCCGACAGTGCCGGTCAATCCCCGATGTCGGTAGAGTCTCTCGACGAGGGTGGGCAGGTCTTCCGCCAGGGCTTCCCGGTCCGGATAGTCGCCTTCCTCGATCATGAGAACCGCGAGTCCGTGGGACGCCAGTTCCCAGGCCGCAGCAGCGCCTCCCGCACCCGTGCCGACGACGACGACATCGGCTTCCAGCGTTTCGTTCTCAGGGAAATCCTGCGGGGTGGCGATCTGCTGCCGCCAGCGTGGTTGCTCCGGTTGAGCGGGCGCCGCGGGGTCCGGTCGCTGGCCCGTGCGTGCCAGTATCCGTGGCTCGGCAAGCCAGCGCAGGCGTGCGGGAGCGCTTAGGGCCTGTAACAGTGCACCGGAAACAGGATGGGCTGCCAGGGAGTCCAGCCAGCGCTCCCGTTGGGCCTCGTCCAGCGCGGACAATGGGGCGCCGAAACGCAGGCGACTACCCTGTTCCAGGCATTGACCAAGCCAGTATTCCAGTCGCTTGTCAGGATCGAGCGGCATGGGGTTCTGTCCACAACAATGAACGGACTCTCAGCTTAGACGGGTTGGCGTTTGGGGAATTGGCGGCAGCGCCTGGAAAAGTCGGGCATATGGGCAAAAGAATGGCGGGAAAAGGACGGCGACCCCGCTGGAGGTCAGGGCCACCGCTGTGCTGAATCCCACATTCGCAATGCGAGGTCCAGGAACGGATTCCGTGGCGGTGACAGTTTGCGCGCCCTTTGCGAGGGTGAGGCAAACTGTGCTTTCATGGTCGTAGAGCCCGCCGGTACGTCAGAGATGGCCGCTCACGGAGATGCTTTGCATGCTAGCAATTATGGGTCCATGATTTTTGTAGAGACTTTATAATCAGCTGGTTAGATCTGTGAGTCGTTGGTGCTGGGGAGTACTGTCGGGTGATGCTGTAAAGGTTTTTGACACCTTTCCCAGGATCGGATCATGCGACGTGAATACCAGCGTTTGAGCCGCCGCACGCGTCTTCTGCTCAGCCAGCCCGAGGGCCAGGAAGTTGAGTTCAAGCGTAATCTCGGTGCGGTTAAGCAGAAGATCCTGATAGCCTTCGCCAATTCGTTGACGGGTGGAACGGTGCTGGTGGGCGTCGAGGACGGCGCTCGGGCAGACGGTGTCCAGCGTGGCCATATCATCGGTTGCGATGTCAGCGACAGTGCTCGCCTGCAGATCCAGAACAAGGCCCTGAGCTGCATCCCTCCCATTACCATCCAGATCGTGACGGAGAACCTGGCCGGCCACCCTGTGTTGCGGATCGAGGTCCCGAGCAGCCCGAACAAGCCCCATTGCAGTCAGTCCGGCGACTATTGCATCCGCAGCGATGGCCGCAATCGTGCCTTGCAGCCGGATGAAATGCTGCACCTCTTCATGGAGCGGGAGAGCGAGCAGTTCCTGATCCGTTTCAAGCATGCCGTCAGCAAACTGGAATCCCAGGTCACCACCATGGATTCGGAATTGCGCCATGGCGTCGATCAGATGCTGGACGACATGCATCGCCTGGACCGGGATACCATGTTCATCCTCAACGAACTCTACGGCCGGTCGATGGCCATGCGGGCAGAAACCTCAGCGTCCCAGCAACATGACCACGACTTGAATGACAAACTCCGGCGAATCAAGCGCAGCGTGGACCGGAAATACAAGGATCTGGCACTCCGGGTCGGCGACCTCAATCTCAAGATCGACGCCCTGCTGACCCGCTTCTCTGTCGAGGATCCGTTGCGCCGCCGCGCCCAGGAACAGGTAACCGAAATGGCTGCGTTGATTCGGGAACGGGATAATCCAGCCCTGGTCGCTGATTTCCTGGATGTCGTGGCGCGTATGTATCCGGATATCGACGAGGCCACCCTGCGTGCCTGGGTGCGACAGGCAATGGAGGCGGTCGATGCGGTACAGGCGTCCACCCGCCGGGCCCAGCGTTCATCACAAGACGACTCTTGACGCATACCCAGGATCGCGGTGTCTGCGTAGAATGGCGTCCGATGTCATGCCTTAGCGCGGTATCCTGTACTCGGTTGCCTGTGCGATGGCTGTCATGGCTGATTCGCAGGTCGTTATCGTATTGGGAGACACTGATGGACGTACCCCTGGAAACGCTTGAATGGGATTTGCCGGATCCTTTCATTATGCCGATCACGGTGGGGGATGAGGATCTGGATCGGTTGGGGCATACCAACAATGTCGTTTATGTGCGCTGGCTCGAGGATATCAGCTGGGCCCATATCGAATCTCTCGGCATGACCTGGGCGCGGCAGGAAGCGTTTGGGCGTGCCATGGCGATCACGCGCACGGAGATCGATTACCTGGCCCCGGCCAACCGGGGCGAGAAGCTGCTTCTGGGAACCTGGCTGGTGGGTTTTGATGGTCGTTTGCGCTCGGCCCGGCGCTTTCAATTGATCAGACCGGCAGATGGGCGCACGCTGGTTCGGGCCCTGTCCCGCCATGTTTGTGTCGATCTGGTCAGCCAGCGGCCGGCACGTATCCCCGCTGAAATGGCTGAGCTTATCCGCTCTGCGCAGGTGGCCGATGATAGTGCCCTTGCCTGATGCACCGTCGGTGCAGGGCGAGCCTCCGCGCCGGCCGTTTCGAGCGAGGGGCGCCAATGTCGTTCGCTGCGGCGACTGTCGCCTGCCTGATCGAAACTGTATCTGCACCTTTCGGCCGCGCCTGAATGCAGCTGTCGACTTCTGGTTGATGATGCATCCGGACGAGGTCTACAAGCCAACCAATACCGGGCGGTTGATCGAAGAGTGCCTGCCGGGCACCCGTCGCTTCCGCTGGCAGCGGCGCGAGGCCGATCCCGCTTTTGAGGCGGCACTGACACAAACGTCGATTCAACCTTATATCGTCTTCCCGGCAAAGGGGGAGCCGTATCAGCATCGGTGTCAGCCTTTCCGTCCTGAGCCGGGTAAACGCCCTGTTTTTATCCTGCTCGATGGCACTTGGCAGCAGGCAGGAAAAATGTTCCGTCTCACCCGTTACCTGGACCCGCTGCCGGTGTTGTCGTTGACGCCGGAACAGGGCTCTGAGTATGGGCTGCGAAAGGCCTCACACGAGGGGCAGCTGTGTACGGCGGAAGTGGCGGCTGCGCTCCTGCAACTGGCGGGGTTTGCCCAGGAAAGCCTGCTGCTGACCCGCTATTTTCGGGTATTTTCCCGGCATTATGTGGCAGGGCGTCACAGCCGGAGTATCCTTGAGGACGACGAGGACATGCGTTGCTTGCGAGATTATCGTGGGCAGCGAGGCTAAGGAGCCATTGAACGATGCATCACTCTGCAAGCGCAGCATTGTGCATCGGTGTGTTCAGGGTTTCCTAATCACCCAGGGGCGGCTCTGCCCGGGAGGCGGTTATGCAGCAGGTTGTCATAGAGCGGTTTGGCGATGCGGATGTCTTGGTCGAACAGGAGCGCGACATACCTGAGCCGGGTCACGGCGAAGTCGTGATCAAGGTCGCCGGGGCGGGTCTTAATCCGATCGACTGGAAAACCCGGCGCGGCCTCGGTTTTGCCGCCGAAAAGCTGGCGTCTCACCTGCCTTGGGTGCCTGGCTACGACCTTTCGGGTGTCGTGGTCAGCGTAGGGTTGGGCGAATCGCGTTTCGTACCCGGCGACCGGGTCATGGGCATGATTGGATTTCCGCTGGGTGGCGGCGCTTGTGCCACCCATGCCCTGGTGCGTGCCGACGAGCTGATTGCCGTTCCTGAGGCGGTCGACCTTGTGGACATGGGCGGGGTGCCGCTGGCTGCGTTGACCGCTTGGCAATGCCTCTTCGAAGTAGGGCGGGTGGCGCCCGGTGCCAAGGTGCTGATCCATGCCGGCGCCGGTGGTGTCGGCCACTTCGCCGTGCAGTTCGCCCGCCTGCGCGATGCCCATGTCATCGCGACGGCTTCTACCCATAATCTTGACTTCGTCGATGGTCTCGGCGCCCACGAAGTGATCGACTATACCCATGACGATTTCGTCGACGCCTGTTACGGCCTGGATTTCGTGCTGGACCTGGTCGGCGGCGAAGTGGGGCGCCGCTCCCTGCACACCCTGGGAGAGCATGGCATGCTGGTTACTGTGCCGACCGCCTCGGCCAGGGCGATCATCGAAAGCGCCGAAACCCTCGATCTCGAAGCGACCGGCATGCTGGTGCATCCTGATCTCGAGCATCTGGAGGCGATTCTCGACCTGCTCGTCACCGGTGACGTCAAGGTGCATGTGCAGCAACGCTTCCCGCTGGCGCAGATGCCGCAGGCACACCGTCTGCTGGAGCAGGGCCACGTTCGCGGCAAGCTGGTGATCAGCCCGCGGGACTGATTTAGCCGAAGCGCCGCAGAATGGTCTGTACCTCACCCAGGTAGCCGCGTCCGAACAGGTTCAGGTGGTTGAGCAGGTGATAGAGGTTGTAGAGCGGCACCCTGGACTCCCACTGGGCATCCAGGGTGCCGGCTTCGGCGTAGGCGCGATAAAACCGTTCAGGAAATCCGCCGAACAGGCGGGTCATGGCCATGTCCGCCTCGGCCCATCCGTAATGAACGGCGGGATCGATCAACACCGGCTCACCGGTTGGGCCAGTGTGAACGTTACCGGACCAGAGATCGCCATGAACCAGCGAAGCCGGCTGCCTGGGAATCCAGTGTGGCAGTTGGCCGCAAATCCTCAATAATCGCCGCAGATCCTCTGCCTCCAGATAGCCGGCCTGTCTGGCCCGGTCTGCTTGGGACTGCAGGCGGAACTGGGCGAAAAAAGCGTGGCCATCCTCGGTCCAGGGATTGCGTTGGAGTGTGAGTCCGCAGAACGTGTCCGTCGTAAAGCCAAAACACGGAGCGGTTTCGCGATGTACATCCGCAAGACCGTGCCCCAATGTTTCCCAGTAATCCTGGCTGGGCTTCCCGGGTTCCAGCCATTCCAGGACGATAGCCTGTCCGCAAACGGCAATGACCCTGGGGACCGGTAGTCCGCCGTTACGGGACAGGGCGGCAAGCCCCTGAGCCTCCGCGTCAAAAAAGCCTGCTGGTGCCTGGGCATGGTATTTGAGGAAAACCTGTCGCCCGTCGCTGAGCGTCAGGCGCTGGGCCTGGCTGATGCAGCCGCCGCCCACGCCCTCTTGCTGCACGGCGTCGGGTAGTGCAAGTTGCCGCAGCAGTCGGGCCAGGACGCGCGCTTGCATCAGGAGGCTCAACTCTGGCTGGTGGCTGGGTTCCCGCCCGCTTCGGCAGGCGCATGATAGGCTTCCGCCGCGGCGGCTTTTTCCCGTGCGGCCTGGGATTCCTGCCCGCGCTCCTTCTCCCTTTCCTTGCCGTTGCCCGGCGGCACCAGACTGATCAGGTCCTTCCCTTGTTCCGGCTTGAGTGGTTTGCCGGCCATGACCGGCAGAACACGCTTCCGGCCATCGACGATAAACAGCGGGATGGCCTTGTTATTGTGCTGGCGCAGCCAGTCCTCGTAGGTGAAGCTTTCCGTCAGTTGGGTGCTTTTCACCGTGTAGCCCTGGCTGACCATACTGGCGAGCTTGGCATAGGTGATACCTTCCCCGAACAGTCCCCGGGTCTGCTGGATTTTTTCAGCGGTTTGATGCCGGGCTTTCTGTTCCTGGTCGCCTTCGGACAGGCTGAAGACATGGCCGTTGCCGAACCAGTCGAGGAAATGATAGGTGGCCAGTGAGTTGAGCTGTTTGTAGGGAGAGATAATCAGGACATTCCCGATACCGGTCAGATCCAGGTGGTTGCTCGCGTGTTCGGATGCCGGGTTACCGAAATAGATGTTCAGGTTGTCCATGCGGGCCAGGCGCAGGTTTTCCCAGTTGGTATCCGTCAGGGTAACGCTGATCTCCCGCTTCGCCAGGGCCGATGCCACCTGGCGTGCCACCTGGTTGGCGCCGAGTATAAGAAAACCGTTGTTGGCAGGCTGGAGAACTTTCAGCAGTCGCGCCATAGGGCGTGCCGTCAGGCTCTGCAGGGTCACGGTGGCGATAATGACCATGAAGACCAGTGGCACCAGGGCCGGTGCATCGCTGTACCCGAGTTTCTGCAGGGGATAGGTGAACAGGGTGGAAACGGCGGCGGCGACAATCCCTCGTGGCGCGACCCAACTGAGGAAGGCCTTGTCCCGCCAGTCCAGGTCGGAGCCGATCGCCGCCAGCCAGACACTGATGGGGCGGGCAATCAGCAGGATCGCCAGCAGGACCCAGAGGAAACCCCATCCCAGTTCAGCGATGGCATGGAAGCGGATACGGGCGGCCAGAATAATGAACAGGGCGGACAGCAGGAGGACGCTGAGAGACTCTTTGAATTCGAGGATATCGTCCACCGGCACGTTTTTCATATTGGCCAGCCAGAGGCCCATGATGGTGACCGTCAGCAGGCCGGATTCATGGGACAGGGTGTTGGACAGGGCATAGACGCCCAGCATGAACGTCAGGGTGGCAGCGTTTTGCAGGTAATGAGGGAGCAGGTGGCGTCGCAGCGCCAGACCCAGCAACCAGCCGCTCATACTGCCGATACAGAGGCCGGAAAACAGCGTCAGCCCGAAGGTGGCCAGGGTATGCGTAAGTACGTTGTCGTGGCCTAAGGATACGATACCTTCAAAGACCAGAACCGCGAGCAGGGCCCCGACCGGGTCAATCAGAATGCCTTCCCAGCGGAGAATATTGCTGAGACGCGATGTCGGTCGCACAGAACGCAGGAGAGGCCCGACCACGGTAGGGCCGGTAACCACAATGATGGCGCCGAACAGCAGGGAAATCGCCCAGGACAGGGACAGCGCCCAGTGTGCAGCCAGTGTGCCGACGATGGAGGTCGCCACGGCGCCCAGGGGAATCAGGTTACGGACAACCTTGCCGTGAACACCGATATCCTCGAACCGCAAGGTCAGGCTGCCTTCGAAGAGGATAACGGCCACCGCCAGGGAAATCAGCGGAAACAGCAGGGAGCCAAACAGATCCTGTGGGTCCAGCCAGCCCAGCAAAGGCCCAACCAGCATGCCGCTGCCGAGCAGCAGCAGGATGGCGGGTATGCGCAGACGCCAGGCCGCCCATTGGCAGGCCAGTGAGAGAACGCCGATACTGGCGAGAATGAGCACGGTATTTTCTGTCATGGCCTTCCCTGTCGTTGTTTTTCCGTCAGGGAGCCGTGCCGGACTCCTCGACCGTAGCGGCCATTGTGGCCTTTCTCGCCAGCCGATCCAAGACGCGAGCACTGGCGAAGAGTCCAAAGGAGGCTGTCACTGCCGTACTGGCCCCGAAACCGGTGGCACAATCCAGTCGAACCGGGCCGTCGGCATCGGGTTTTTGCCGGCAGACGCCGCCGCCTGCGGTTGGGTAGGTCAACTGCTCTGTCGAATAGACACACTCGATGCCGTAGGTGCGCTGTGGGTTGCGCGAGAAACCGTATTCGCGGCGCAGGCGCTGACGGACCTTGGAAAGCAGCGGATCCTGCGTGGTCCGGTTGAGATCGGCCACACGAATCTGCGTGGGGTCCAACTGGCCGCCGGCACCACCGCAGCACACCACCGAAATTTTCTGGCGACGACAGTGGGCGAGCAAGGCAGTTTTGGATTTGACACTGTCGATAGCGTCGATGACCGCATCGAACTCCCGTGTCAGGGTCTCGGTGACATTGTCGGCGGTGACGAACTGCAATCGGGTCGTGACCTGGCATGATGGATTGATGGCCTTGAGGCGTTCGGCCATGGCTTCCACTTTTGCCCGTCCATATTGGCCGTCGAGGGCATGTAACTGGCGGTTGGTATTGGAGACGCAGACTTCGTCGAGATCGAACAGCGTGATATGGCCGATACCCGAGCGAGCCAGAGCCTCTGCCGCCCAGGAGCCGACGCCGCCCAATCCCACCACCGCGACATGGGCGGAGCCGAAGGCCTCCAGCACGGCATCGCCATAGAGACGGGCTATGCCGCCAAAACGATAGTGGTGATCTTGCTGTGTCATGCCTATACCCTTCCGAACGTTGCCCGCGATTGTAGCGGACTTTCGTCCGAATGCGGATGCGTAGCATCCACAGACGCTCTCTTTGCAAGGACCCTCGCTGCACCGGAATAACGCACTCTCAAAATTGGGTCTAGACTTGGGGCTATAAGTCATTAGGGCTTTTAACTGTCGGATTTGTCTATGCAACCTCCCGTTGTCCCGATCAATGAACAATTGCGCCTGGCCAGCCTGCGCGCCACCAAGCTGCTGGATACGCCTGTAGAAGAACGCTTCGATCGGATTACCCGGCTGGCGCAGCGCTTCTTCTCCGTACCGATAGCGGCGTTCACCTTGATCGATGCCCGTCGGCAGTGGTTCAAGTCTGCCCAGGGAATGCCGTTGGTGGAGACCGGAAGGGACCTTTCGTTCTGCGGTCATGTGATTCTCCAGCCGGGCTTGCTGATTGTGCCGGATACGCTCCAGGACGTTCGCTTTGCCGACAATCCCCTGGTGGCCGGCGATCCGAAGATCCGCTTTTATGCCGGCGTCCCGGTACTGGCGCCGGACGGACAGGCGGTCGGGGCGCTCTGCATCATGGATCGAGAGCCACGAAACTTCACAGTGGAGGATCTGGCCTTTCTCAAGGATCTGGGCGCGATGATTGAGCAGGAAATCGAGCTGCCCCAACTGACACCGGCGCAATGGGCATTGATTGAAGAGCAGCAGGAAGGGGGGGATTTGATCGATCCCGAGACCCGCCTTTGGAATCGCGGCGGTATTCTGCGACTGATCGATCGGATGCTGGAGATGGGAAAACGGGAGGAGATTCCGTTTTCCGTCATGCTGGTGCGGGCCGACCCGGTACGCGATGACGGGCAGGGGCTGGACTCGGGGACGCTGCAGGTCGTGGCCCACCGGCTGATGAGCGCGTTACGCTCGGTCGACGCAATAGGGCGCTATGACGCTAGTACCTTTCTCTGCCTGCTGGCGACAGACGAGCGCGAGCAGGTGACTCGTATCGGGGAGCGTATCCGGTCCAGGATTGCATCCGAATCCCTGCGCGGTCAGATCCCCCAGGGGGTTTCCGTTAGTGTGGGAGGCGTCCTGCCTGCTGGTCGGCCACCCGCAGCAGGCGTGTTGCTGAATGCGGCGGAGCGGGCGTTGTCGACGGCTCAAGTGGCGGGGCGTAACTGTCTGGCGCTGGCAGAAGCTGGTTCTGACAAGGTGCAGATTATTCGCTGAAGGCGGGCGCTGGTCGGGCATCGATGTCCCAAAATGACCGATTGATGTCAGAAATTGACCTTCAGGCTCTATCGCCTTTCCCCCAGAATAGTCCACGTTGATTAGTGTCTCTGAACTAATCCGAGGTTTGGAGTTACTCGATTCCGAATCTCCTTGCTTGTCCAGCCACGCTTTTGCGTGGCTTTTTTTTTGGATCGTCGCGGATTAGCGTGAAAAGTCGTAGGGCGCAATAACCGAAGGGCATTGCGCCGAATGAGACGCCACTCGGTGTAACAACACCCCATGACTGACCAACGGCGATACTACACCCGGAAGCTAAACTCGGAGTTTGCCTGCTGCCATGCGGCGCAATGCCCTTCGGTTATTGCG
Organism: Mangrovitalea sediminis; assembly: GCF_002514725.1. GTDB lineage: Bacteria > Pseudomonadota > Gammaproteobacteria > Pseudomonadales > Oleiphilaceae > Mangrovitalea > Mangrovitalea sediminis. Next base: position 98,445 of record NZ_NTLB01000007.1, on the reverse strand, counting down.
CCCTACCGATGGAGCAAGCGTTAACCTCCAGGTATGACAAGGGGGATCGGGGCAGCGACTTCTCTTTGAAATCAAAGCCGCTTTTCCCGGTAAAGTGCGATGAACCTTCTTTTTTGCCTGATGCCAGCTTTCCGGGCGGCGGTGCCCGCGGCTGCCATGATCAGCGAATGAAGGGATTGAGCAATCGTCCCAGAGGGCCGGTCAGTCTGACGGGTGCGCTGAGGATCGAGAGAGTGACGCAGTCCTCGCCGTGTAGCGCTATCGGTTTGTGGACATCCTGCTGTCCGAGGACGACAAAGTCACCGGCTTCGAAGACGCCGCGATTGTCAGTGAAACCGCCCTGAACCACGACTGTCGTCTCGGTGCCGCGGTGCGTATGCACGGGCGCCTTGCCACCGGCAGAGATTTTCTGCAGGACCACCTGGCCAGGTTGGTCCGGGAATTGTTCACTCAGGTCGTAGACGCTCACGTTGACCAGTTGCCGCTTCCAGGGCAGGGCATTCAGGTCTCCCACCAATTTTCGAAGTGGATCGGTTGTCACCTTGGGTTTGGGCTCGTCTTCCGGCAGCGTTTCGATGCGTGTCAGGATGCGATCGAAGAGATCGTTGCTGAGTGCGCTGCTCTTCTCTTCCTGAAGCAGCATGGCGCCAACGCTATCCAGCATGTCGACCTGACAGCGGCAGCGGGAGCAGACGTCCAGGTGCAGGCGCAGGCACAGCGCCTGGGCCGTGTCGAGGTTGCCGGCACTGTATTCCAGCAAAAGGGATTCGTCGGGGTGGTGCTGAATCATACGGCTTGATCCCGCAAGATAACCTTGAGCTTGTTCAATGCCAGACGTACCCGGCTCTTGACGGTGCCAAGGGGGATCTGGAGTTCGTCGGCCACCATCTGGTGCGATTTACTTTCCATATAGACCTTGGCCAGGACCGTGACCTGTTCCTCTGGCAGGGAACGTAGCGACTCACGTACCCGGCGTTCTGCCAGGATACGGTGCAGGGCAGTAACCGGTTCGTTTTCGTTATCGCCCGGAATCTGCCATAAATCTTCGGTCTCTACCGCCATTTCGGCACTGGAGCGTTGCATCTTGCGCAGCATATCGATGCGCTGGTTACGCGCAATGGTAAAGATCCATGTGGAGGCAGCCGCCTTGCGCCAGTCATACAGGCAGGCTCTGCGCCAGACGGAAATCATGACTTCCTGCACCAGTTCTTCGGCATGGTGTGCCATGCCGTTGGACAGCGCATAGTATTTGATCTGGGGGCCGAAGTGTTCGTAAAGCGACCGGTAGGCTTCGCGATCTCGCTGCTGTCCGACCCGCTCCAATAACTTGCTCCAGGGATCCTTACAGCCTTCTTGGCGTGCATTGGTGTCTCGGGCGGAGGCCACGGGACGCTCCTTCAGGGCGGTGGGCGTTTGTTTCAGGGTAGTCGAAGTCATGTTTGGTTCACAACCCGGGTTCGCAAAGGTTGTTCCTTATACGCTTTGTCGTTGCTCTCGGATCAAACAAGTGGTGTAACTTTAGTGTCCCGGCCTTGGGGAGAAGCCTGTGACGGCTCATGACGAGGAGCTTCGCCATCAGTGGCTGCGCCGTCCCGTGTCGACTGTCAGGCCGGCAATTGTTGAGCTTGTGAATTCGGGTTAAGATCATCGTATCGGTCATTTTCGGACAGCGAGTTGTGGTCAGCGTCCGTGAGCCCGCCGCTTGCAATGCACCTCATTCTTGGAGTCAGTGTGTCGACCGACACTTTTATTCGTGCGCACTATGCCGAAATTCTGTACCAGCTGGCCGTTGATAAAGGATGTAGCGGAGACGCTCTGCTCGATGCGGCCGGGTTGCCGCCGCGATTGTTGCGCGATCCGGATAACCACCTGAGGCTGGACGAATTCGAGCGTCTGGTGCGGGCGGCCCTGGACATGACCGGCGATCCGGCGCTCGGTCTGCATTTCGGCGAACGTCTCAAGTTCACCACGCACGGCGCCTTGTCCCAGGCGGCCGTTAGCAGTGCGAACATCGAGGAAGCACTGCAACTGCTGATCAAGTATTACAAGATCCGCTTTTCAAGCATTGATCTGCGCTTCTTTATCGAGGGCGAGGATGCGGTGATCGAGTTGGATGAGCGAGTGGGGCTGGGTGACTTGCGGCCCTTCCTGATCGAAGCGCTGTTTGTCAGTGTGATGGATGTGAACAGCCTGCTTTTCGGTCTCAAGTTGCTTTATGGCGGCAGTTGCCGGATAAGTTATCCGGAGCCGGCCTATGGCGATGAATACCGGCGCCACTTCTACGATGCCTTAACGTTCGACACCGGCGTCAATCAGCTGCGTTTCCGCAAGGATAACCTGGCCTTACCAATGGCGTTGGCCAATCCGGTCGCCAAGCGTTTGGCCGAACAGCAATGCGAAGAGGAGCTTCGCTCTCTGGGAGCGCGCGAGTCCATCCTGATCCGGGTGCGCCGTTTGCTCGAGAACAGCGGCGATACGTTGCCGACCATGGAGACCGTCGCGCAGCGCCTGTTCACCACGCCGCGTACGTTGCGCCGGCAACTACAGCAGCATGACACCAGTTTCCAGAATCTCCTGGCCGAGGTCCGGCTGACCAGAGCCCAGCGCATGTTGCGTCAGGGCCGGCGTTCGGTCGACGAGATCGCGCAGGCTCTTGGCTATACCGACCCCTCCAATTTCGGCCGTGCCTTCCGCAAATGGACCGGCCTTTCTCCTTCCGCCTACCGGGCCCAGAATGGGCCGGCAGATTGACCCGTTCTATCTGGCAATCCCCGTGTCGCTGTGAAATGATGGTTTCAGTGACCTGTTAACCTGATATGGCCTGCTGAACAAGGAGTTCCGCATGATTCTCCTGTATCAGTTTCCTCGTATTTGGGGTTTGCCGAATCCCAGTCCCTTCTGCCTGAAACTGGAGTGCTGGTTGCGTATGACCGGCCTCGAGTACCAGGTGCGCGAGGTCACCGACCTGCGGCGAACGCCTCGGGGTAAGGTTCCCTACGTTGAAGCGGACGGGGAAACCGTCTCCGACTCCCGTCACATTATCGAATTCCTGTCGAGCCGCTATGAGGTGGGGCTCGACCAGGGTTTGTCTTCGCTCGAACGCGCCGAGTCCCATGCTTTTTCCATTATGTTGGAAGAGCACTATTACTGGGCCCTGGTGTATGACCGCTGGGTCGGCAGCAATCAGGCTCGGACCCTGAGAGGCGTGTTTGGCCATATGCCGCTGGCTTTGCGGCCTCTGGTTGGGATGCTCGTCAAGCGTCACATGCGCGAGGAACTGATGGGGCAGGGTATGGGGCGTCATCTGCCGCACCAGATCTACGAATTGGCCAATCAGGATATGCACGCGGTCAGTGAGTTTCTGGGTGACAAACCCTATTTGATGGGCTCTCAGCCGTCGACGGTCGATGCCACGCTATATGGCTTGCTGTGCAATGTGCTGCATGCCCCGCTGGAAAGTCCGCTGAAGGATTACATCCGGCGCTGCGGCAACCTCGTCGCACTGACGGAACGCATCGACAACGTCTGGTTTGCGGACTTCTTCGGTCAGGCGGAGGCCAATGACATCATGGTCAGTGGCTACTCCGTCCGCTAGCGTCACTCGTTCAGGGTCATTCTTCCAGGTAGGTGTAGCCGCGAAGTCCCTGTTCCAGTTCCTGGAGCAGGGCGGCTTGCTCACCGGTATCCAGTTCGGCGCGCGCGAGCTGTTCCCGGTAGCTGTCGATCAGGCTCTCCGGATCGAAGTTTACATAGCGCAGGATCTTTTCGACGGTGTCGCCGGCGATGGGATGGTCGATCCGGTAGTGCCCTTCGCTGTCGATCGCAATGTCGACCGAGTTCGTGTCGCCAAACAGGTTGTGCATATCGCCCAGGATTTCCTGATAGGCGCCGGTGAGGAAGAAACCCAGCAGGCGTTCCTTACCGGGCGGCACTTCCGGCAATGGCAATGTGGTCTCGATTCCGCTGCCGTCGACATACTGGTCGACCCGGCCGTCCGAGTCGCAGGTGATGTCCTGGATTACCCCGCGACGGGTCACCGGCTCGTGGAGGTTCTCAATGGGTAGAATCGGGAATATCTGATCGATGCCCCAGACGTCCGGCAGCGACTGGAACAGCGAGAAGTTCACGAACAACTTATCGGCCAGTTTCTCGTGCAATTCGTCGATGATTTCCCGGTGCATCCGGTTATCCGAATTGAGATGTGTACGCAGATGCAGGCAGGTGGCCAGGTAAATACGCTCCGCCTGCGCGCGGTCATCGAGGCTGAGCTGGCTGTGCGCGAACTGGGTGTGGACGTCGCTGATGGCGTGCACCACGTCGTGATAGATCTCGACCATGGAACGCCGGCCGGTACCGTCCAGCAGGTCCCGATAGTCGGTCCACAGGTCGCGTAGCGGCGCCGGTGCATCGCCGGAAGGTGCCTCGGGCACCGTCACTTCGGGTGACTCGACATCGATGACATTGGTCACCAGAACGGCATGATGGGCGGTCATTGCACGGCCGGACTCGCTGATGACGTCCGGATGCGGCACTCCCGCCTGATCGCATTCTTCACGCAGGGTGTGGATCACGTTATAAGCGTATTCGGACACGCTGTAGTTGATCGAGCAGGCACTGCGCGAACGGGTGCCTTCGTAGTCGATGCCCAGTCCGCCGCCGATGTCGATGGTCGCAATCGGTGCGCCCAGGGCGTGTAGCTCGCTGTAGAAACGGGCACATTCCTTCAGGCCGGTTTGGATATCGCGAATATTGGCGATCTGGGAACCGAGATGGAAATGAAGCAGTTGCAGGCTCTCGAGTGCGTCATTCTGGCGCAACAAAGACACGACATCGAGAATCTGTGAGGCGGAAAGCCCGAATTTGGATTTCTCGCCACCGGTGTTCTGCCAATTTCCCTTGCCGATGCTCGACAGGCGGGCGCGGATGCCGATCAGCGGCTGTACACCGAGTGCCTTGGATTCTTCCAGGATCAGGCGCAATTCCGACTGTTTCTCGACGACGATATGCACCCGGTGGCCCAGACGGCGACCGATCAGGGCCAGGCGGATGTACTCCCGGTCCTTGTAACCGTTACAGATAATCACGGAACCAGGGCGCTGGGAGAGGGCGAGAACCGCCATCAGCTCCGGCTTGCTGCCTGCCTCAAGGCCGATTTGTCCGTCCGTCGCCGCAGGCTCGCTGCGCAGGATTTCCTCCACCACGCGGCGTTGCTGGTTGACCTTGATCGGGTAAACGGCGGTGTAACGCCCGCGATATCCTTCCTGGTGCGACACCTGGTTGAAGGCCCCGCACAGGGTATTGACGCGATCGTGCAGGATATCGCTGAATCGCAACAGGACCGGCATCTGCAGGTCCCGGGTCGCGAGCTCCCGTACCAACTGCGGCAAATTCACCTGCGCCGGACTGTTGTCCCTGTGGGGCCTGATAATGACTTCGCCGGCTGGGTTGACGTCAATGTAGCCGTCGCTCCAGTAGGGGATGTTGTAGGCGTCCAGGGCTTTGTCGCGGGTGTTGCGGATCATCGTTGGTCAGTTCCTCTCAGGCCGGGGCATGTGTCGCCGGGCGCCAGGAAGGGCGCGGATTGCCATTGTATAGGGAAATGCGCTGACGACATAAATGTTCTGTATGGTCTGGTCCCGTCATACAATAACGCCTTTGCTCTCTCGCACTGTTCAGGAGGTTGTCCCATGGCGCAATTGAACGATGACTGGTTCACCGAGGTGTTCCAGGACGAAGGTACGGCATTTTCCCTTAAGATTCGCGGTCGGCTGCATGAAGAGCAGACGGCCTATCAGCATCTGGAGGTTTTCGATACCGAAACCTTCGGCAAGCTGATGGTGATCGATGGCTGCGTCATGTTGACGGAGCGCGACAACTTTCTCTACCACGAGATGATGACGCATCCGGCGCTGTTTACCCACAAGAACCCGAAGAAGGTCGTGATCGTCGGCGGTGGTGACTGCGGTACCCTGAAAGAGGTGCTCAAGCATCCGGGTGTCGAGGAAGCCTGGCAGGTGGAGATCGATGAGCGTGTGACGCGGGTGTCCGAGCAGTATTTCCCGGAGTTGTGCACCTCCAATAACGATCCCCGCGCTAACTTCTTCTTTGGTGACGGCATCCAATGGATGCGCGACATCGAACCGAACAGTGTGGACATCATCATCGTCGACAGTACGGATCCGGTAGGTCCGGCCGAAGGGCTGTTCGCGGTGGATTTCTATCGTGACTGTATGCTGGCCCTGCGGGACGGCGGCATCATCGTGCAACAGAGCGAATCCCCTCTGCTGCATGCCGAAACCATTATCCGCGACATCCACAAGGACATGCGCGAAGCCGGGTTCAGCCATGTGCGCACCCTGCCGTTCCCGCAGCCGGTCTACCCGACAGGCTGGTGGAGTTGCACCATGGGTGGCAAGCAGATTCCGTTGCAGTATTTCCGCGAGGAGGATGCAACCGATCGCCCGTTCGTGACTCGTTATTACAACGCCGACATTCACCGTGGCGCCCTGGCCCAGCCGCAGTTCATGGTGGATTTGCTGGAAGGCTGAAGGTCTAACCCTGCCGTCAATAAAAAGGGCGCCCCATCGTAGGGCGCCCTTTTTTAGTTATGTTACAGCACTAGCCTTTGACTTACCCGACGCGCTCGCCCTGGAGTGCAACATCCAGATCATGTAGGGCGCAATGCCCTTCGGTTATTGCGGCCTACCCATCGACGTTCCGGTGTTGCGACTAAATTGGCAAACAAAAAAAGGGGCTCCCGCTATGGGGCACCCCTTTCTTTTGCGTTGTTGTAAGGCTTCAGCGCTAGCCTTTAATTATTCAACCCGTTCGCCGTGGAGTGCGACGTCCAGACCTTCGCGCTCTTCGTCAGTGCTGACGCGCAGGCCGATGGTGACATCCAGGACTTTAAGGATGATGTAGGTGAGAACGCCGCTGTACACCAGCGTTGCGCAGACACCCAGAATCTGGGTGACGACCTGGCCGGCATTGCCTTCGATCAGACCTGAAGTGCCGCCAATACCTTTCAGTGCGAACACACCAGTCAGGATGGCGCCGACGATACCGCCGATACCGTGTACACCGAAGCAGTCCAGGGAATCGTCGTAGCCCAGCATGTGCTTCAGGCCAGTGGCGCCCCAGTAGCAGATCACGCCAGCTGCGATACCGATCCAGAGCGAGCCCATCGGGCCAACGAAGCCGGAAGCCGGAGTGATGGCGACCAGGCCAGCGACGGCACCGGAAGCGATACCCAGAACGCTCGGCTTTCCTTTGACGATCCACTCAGCGAACATCCAGCCCAGGGCCGCTGCAGCGGTAGCGATCTGGGTTACGGTCATGGCCATTGCCGCACGGCCGTCAGCCGCCAGTTCCGAACCGGCATTGAAGCCGAACCAGCCTACCCACAGCATGGCTGCACCGATAACGGTCAGGACCAGGTTGTGCGGCGCCATGGATTCTTTGCCGAAGCCCACACGCTTGCCGAGAACCAGGGCACAGACCAGACCGGCAATACCGGCGTTGATGTGTACAACGGTGCCGCCGGCGAAGTCCAGAATGCCTTTGTTGCCCAGCCAGCCGCCGCCCCAGACCCAGTGACAGATCGGAGAGTAGACGACGAGAACCCAGATGCCCATGAACCACAGCATGGCGGAGAACTTCATGCGGTCAGCGAAGGCACCGGTGATCAGCGCCGGGGTGATGATGGCGAAGGTCATCTGGAAGACCATGAACAGGGACTCGGGGATAGTGCCCTGAAGGGTGTCGACACCGATGCCGTGCAAGAACATCTTGCTCAGGCCGCCCATGAAGGCATTACCGCTGTCGAAGGCGATGGAGTAACCCGCGACCATCCACAGGATGGTGACGATGCAGGTGATCGCAAAGCTCTGCATCATGGTGGCCAGGACGTTCTTCTTGCGGACCATGCCGCCATAGAACAGGGCCAGACCTGGAATGGTCATGAACAGAACAAGGGCTGTCGAGGTCAGCATCCACGCTGTATCGCCCGAGTTGAGCGTTGGCGTGTCTGCCAGTGAGAGACTGCTGAAACTCAGCAGTCCCAGGGCTATAAGGGCTTTAGACATATGGCGCATTATTGTCGCTCCTATGATCTTCTCGTCGGTTTGTCGAAGCAGTTCGATACCGGCGCAACCGTCGATGCGAAATGTCAGTTCCGGATTTCGTAATCGCTGGACGCAACTTCCCCGTTGTGTCCGGCCAAGGCCGGTCACTGGAGGTGAATCCCGGAATCGGACTTTCCCATCAAGCCTTCCGCACTAGGCTTTCGGAAAGAAGGTTTTTTGCGTTGGCTGCTCGGTGTTGGCTAAACCTTTATCAGACGGCGTCTTCGCCCGTCTCCCCTGTACGAATACGGATGGCCTGTTCGAGATCTGTCACGAAGATCTTGCCATCACCGATCTTGCCGGTGTTGGCTGCCTTCGAGATGGCTTCGATGACCTGGTCCAGCAAGTTGTCTGCAATCGCAACTTCCACTTTGACCTTGGGCAGGAAGTCCACGACATACTCCGCGCCGCGATACAGCTCGGTGTGGCCTTTCTGACGACCAAAGCCTTTGACTTCAGTGACTGTCACGCCTTGCACGCCAATCTCGGAGAGTGCTTCACGCACGTCATCGAGCTTGAAAGGCTTGATTATGGCTGTCACGAGTTTCATTGATTTCTCCTTGATAGTGCCGCCTTAAAAGGAACTTCACCGGGAAACCCGGCGAGGAGTCCGGGATGCCCTTCTGATCGCACCGATTGTCGTGCGGACAGTGTGCGAACGTCTTAGCATCCCTTGTGCCAACGCAAAAAAAGTTAGGATAAACAATATGTTGATTGATGATGGCCCTGTATTGGGTCACTTTGGTGCACCATTATAGCGCTCAGACCTGCAGTATGAACCAATTGAGTGCGTAGTGATCACCAATGAGGCAATCAACCGCAGCCGGTGCCAGGCTGTGCTAGAATCGGCGCCATCGTTCACAGGGTAGCGCGTAGAGGGCAAAAAGTGTGAAAGCACCGCATGAATTTTTTGCACAGTTGCAGGATCAGGTCGGTCGTGTCGTGCCGGATATGGCGCGTGCGGCGCGGGAAGACTTCGAACAGCATGCTCGCGCGGCGGTATCGTCGGCACTGGCTCGCCTGGATCTGGTGACCCGGGAAGAGTTCGATGCCCAGTCCGCCGTGCTCCAGCGTACCCGTGAAAAGGTGGACGCTCTGGAACGCCAGGTCGCCGAGCTGGAAAAGATGCTCGCCGCGGACAAGGACTGATCCTGTCAGCGTGAAACGGGGCTTCGCGCAGGACGCCGGGCCCCGGTGATGCGATCGGTTTGACGCATCACGCCATATCGCTTTTCTCATAACATTGCATGGAAGGGATGCCATGACTCTGGCTATCGTACGCACCCGCGCAAGGGTGGGCATTGAAGCGCCCGCCGTCACTGTTGAAATCCACCTCTCCAATGGGCTGCCCGGACTGTCGATTGTCGGCCTCCCGGAAACCGCCGTAAAGGAAAGCAAGGACCGCGTTCGCAGTGCCTTGATGAATGCCGGCTTTGAATTTCCGGCGCGCCGGATCACGATCAATCTCGCCCCTGCCGATTTGCCGAAAGAAGGTAGCCGCTTTGATTTACCGATCGCGCTGGGGATTCTGGTCGCGTCGGGGCAGGTGCCCGCGGATCGCATCGACCAGCACGAGTTTGTCGGGGAACTGGCCCTGGACGGCGTTTTGCGTCCCGTCAGGGGCGTGTTGCCCGCCGTGATTGCCGCCCGTCGCAGCGGTCGCCAACTGGTCCTGCCACACGCCAATCTCACCGAGGCGGCGCTTTCCAGTCGTGAGGATACCTTTACCGCGAAACACCTGCTGGCAGTCTGTGCCCATTTGTGTGGCGAGGAACCGCTGACGGCGGTCAAACCGGTGGACTCGGGGGCAGCACCCCGACGGGGCGGCCCGGATCTGGCGGATGTCCGGGGACAGAAACTGCCCAAGCGCGCCCTGGAAATCGCTGCGGCGGGCGGGCATAACCTCTTATTCTTTGGTCCGCCGGGAACCGGCAAAAGCATGCTCGCGCAGCGTTTGCCCGGTCTCCTGCCACCATTGGCGGAGGATGCGGCACTCTCGGTGGCGGCCATTCATTCCGTTGCCGGTCAGCAGATCGATCCCGAGCGCTGGCGGGAACCGCCATACCGGGCGCCGCATCATACGGCGTCGGCCGTCGCCCTGGTGGGTGGTGGCTCAAGTCCGAGGCCCGGTGAGATTTCGCTTGCGCATCAAGGCGTGCTCTTTCTGGATGAGCTGCCGGAATTTGATCGAAAAGTGCTGGAAGTGCTGCGTGAGCCGATGGAGTCCGGTCAGATCATGATTTCGCGAGCAGCATCTCAGGTGACCTATCCGGCACGCTTTATGGTGGTTGCGGCCATGAACCCCTGTCCCTGCGGCTATCGGGGGCATCCCTCCATAGATTGCCGCTGCACGCCGCAACAGGTGGTGCGTTATCAGACCAAACTGTCCGGCCCGCTTCTCGATCGCTTCGATCTGCATGTGGAGGTTCCGGTACAGGAGGGCAAGGTGCTGTTGGCGGCGGCGCCAACGGAAGAATCTTCGGATATCGTTCGTCAGCGGGTCGACGCAGCGAGGGAATCGCAGCTGACGCGTGGCTGCCGCAATGCGGATCTGGTGGGGGCAGCCCTCAATCAGGCGTGCGCGCTGGACGATGGCAGTCGCGCTTTGCTGGAGCAGGCCATGAACCGGTTGGGCCTGTCCGCCCGTGCAATGCACCGCATTCTGCGGGTTGCGCGCACTATTGCCGATCTGGCGCAGTCCGAATGTATCCAGCGGGGCCATCTGGTGGAAGCGCTCGGTTATCGCGCCGCGTTGGCGCCCTCCACGCTCATGCAAAACTGATCCCTTGTCTTTGCCTTGTCGTAGGAGTCCCTCGTCAAGCAGGCATGGACGTTAATCCTGTAAGGCCCTAAACTGCGGCCCCGATTTGATGAAGCCGGTTGGCCTACCGTTGCGCTGGCGGCAAACTCTGGAAAGACAGCAATGACCGATAACCAGACCCCCGAAACCGGCCGCCAACGCGGCATCCGCAGCTTTGTGATCCGTGGCGGCCGCATGACCGACGCCCAGAAAAAGGCCTACGATGCAGGCTGGCCCAAATTTGGGCTGGAGGTGGCGCAAGGGGTGATCGATCCCCGTGACTGTTTTGGCCGCGAAGCGCCGCTGACGTTGGAAATCGGTTTCGGTATGGGCCAGTCCCTGGCCGAAATGGCGGATGCTGCACGGGAGCAGGATTTTATCGGTATCGAAGTTCATAAGCCCGGTGTCGGCGCACTGCTACGGGAAGTGGAAACCCGTCAGCTCGATAATGTCCGCATCTATTGCACCGATGCCAACGACGTCATCGATCGCTGCCTGCCGGATGCCTGCCTGGATCGCGTTCTCCTGTTCTTTCCCGATCCCTGGCACAAAAAGCGTCATAACAAACGCCGTCTGCTGCAGCCGGAATTCGCCCAGCGTATCCGCCACAAACTTCGTGTTGGTGGCATCTTTCACATGGCGACCGACTGGCAGGAATACGCCGAGCACATGATGGAAGTGATGAGCGACGCTGAAGGCTTCGAAAACACCTTGCCCGCCGGTCAATACGCGCCCCGCCCGGACGATCGGCCCATCACCAAGTTCGAGAGGCGTGGCGAGCGCCTGGGGCACGGGGTGTGGGATTTGCTGTTCCGGCGCACGAATTAGACGCCGGTCAGCGTCGCCGAGACCCTGGGGAGCAAAAACTCGGTGAACCAGCTCCCTGGTATCAACAGGTAATTGCCGGTTTGTTTTTCCATTCATGCACCTGCCTGCGGTGGGAATAAGCGAACCTGTGACAGCTGAGAAATGTTCTAGGGTTCGTATTTTTGCACCGCAGGGACTGCTATTCGTTTAGCGAAGCATTTAGAAACAATAGGATCGGGGTGGCTTCTCCGGATCAACAGATCCTCGGCAACGGATCGTCCTCCAGTTCGTCCAGAACCCGTTGTCCCCCCAGGCTCGTCGTCAGTACCACGGGGCCTGTCTTGTGGTCGATGGTTCCGATGATCGCGGCGTCGGCTCCCTGTGGCAGTGCCCGCCAGAGGGCGAGCGCCTTCTCCGCATCTTGTTCTGACACCACTGCCACGACCCGGCCTTCGCAGGCCAGATAGTAAGGGTCGTAGCCCAGCATCTCGCACACGGCTTTGACCGGGGCGCGCACGGGCACGGCGCTTTCTTCCAGGCTCATGCCATAACCGGTCGCTTCGCGGATTTCATGGGTCACGGTGGCGAGGCCGCCCCGTGTCGGGTCGCGCATGAAGCGGAGGCCCGGAAGCGCGTGCAGGGCGCGGGTGAGGGGGAGTACGCAGGCGGCGTCGGAGGTGAGGCTGCCGGAGAGCCCGAACTGTTCGCGGGCGAGCATGACGGCGATGCCGTGGTCGCCGATGGGACCGCTGACCAGGAGGCGGTCGCCGGGTTCTATGTGCTCCAGACCCAGGTTGAGCCGGGGCACCCGCGTCCCGATACCGGTGGTGACGAGATAGAGGCCGCCGCCTTCCCCGCGGGCAACGACTTTGGTATCCCCAGCCACGATGGCGACGCCAGCCTCCCGGGCCGTGTCGCCCAGGCTGGCGATCAACCGGTCCAGACGTGCGATCTCGAAGCCTTCCTCGATCAGGGCGTTGACCGTGAGGTAACGGGGTTCGGCTCCGGCGACAGCAAGATCGTTGAGGGTGCCGTGCACCGCCAGTGAGCCGATATTGCCGCCGGGGAACTCCAGCGGGTTTACCGTGAAACTGTCTGTAGTGATCATCAGGTCGCCGCTGATATCGGGCAACGGGGCGGCGTCCCGTTGGGTGTTCAGGCTGTCACCGAAATGACGGACGAACAGGCTGGCGATCAGTTCGCGCATACGGCGGCCGCCGTTGCCATGTGCCAGCTGGATATAGCGGTCGTCATGCATGCTGGTAAAGGATCTCCATGATTTGGCCGAAGGCCAGGGCGCCGTCGTTGGCCGGCAGTTGGCGAGGCAGGGCGACGTTGAAGCCTTCGGCCATCAGTCTGGCGTGGCAGATCTCGGTCAGCAACCGATTCTGGAAGACGCCACCGGTCAGGCCGACGTGAACGAACGGCGTATTCTTCTGAACGTGCAAGGCTTGCTGGACCAGCGTTTCCGCCAGACAGGTGTGGAAGGCGCCCGCCCGTTCAGCGGTGCTCAGACTGTCGTCAGACAGCCGTGACAGCAAGGGCTGCCAGTCGGCGCGCCAGATACCCTCATCATCCTGGTGCAGGGGCAAGGGCTCGGCGGCGATGTCGCGGGCGGCGAGTGCTTCCAATTGCATGGGTGCCTGCCCCTCGTAGCTGGCCGCGTGACAGAGGCCCAGAAGCGCGGCCGCTCCGTCGAAAAGGCGGCCGACCGACGTGGTCGCCGGGCAGTTGATGTCCTTCGCCCATGCCTCTCGCACCAGGCTGGGCGCATCCCAATCGCCACCCGTGTCCCATTGCAGTGCAGCGGCACTGCGCCAGGGTTGGCGGGCGGCACGTTCGCCGCCGGGCAGGCGGAAGGGGCGCATACTGGCCACCCGCCTCCAGTGGCCGGGTTTACCCAGCAGTGCCTCACCACCCCAGAGCGTAGCGTCCGTGCCGAGGCCCGCGCCATCCCAGGTGAAGATCAGCCAGCCTGTCTCATCCATGGCCGTATGCATGGCAACCTGTTCGCCGACCAGCGCTGACGCATGGGCGTGATGATGGAAGATTGTCTGGCAGGGGAGTCCAGAGTCTCTGGCCCAGCGGCTGCTGGCATAGTCCGGGTTGGCATCGCACAGGACCCGGCTGGGGCGGACGCTGTAGAGGCGCTGCAGGTCGGTGATGACCTGCGCAAAAACAGCGCGCGCGCGGGGCGACTCCAGATCGCCGATGTGGGGGGAGAGTACCAGGCGCCGACCCCAGGCGAGGGCGATGGTGTTTTTCATGTGGCCGCCGACGGCGAGGACCGGTTCGCCGACAGGGTGGGGCAAGGTCCATTCCACGGGCGCGGTGCCTCGCCCCAGTCGTATGGCGCGCAACTGGCCTGCCACCGGACGCAGAACCGGATCGTCGGCAGGTCTGGCAATGGGGCGATTATGGTGAAGGTAAGCATCGGCGATGCCCGACAGCCGCTCGCGAGCCTCTTGCCGATCGGTGAGTACCGGCTCGCCGCTCAGGTTGCCGGAGGTGGCAATCAGCGGGCCGCCAAAGGCCCGACTCAGTAACGCTTGCAGTGGGCTACCTGGCAGCATCACGCCAATATCCTTCACACCGGGCGCCACGGCACCGGCCAGCCCGTTATGGGGGCGCCTGGGCAGCAACAGGATCGGGCGGGCGGGGTCGCGTAGCGCGTTGAGCGTTGTGGTATCGACGATGACCGCTTGTTCCAGGGCCTTCAGATCATCGGCAAACAGGACGGCAAAGGGCTTGTCGGGGCGCTGTTTGCGCTGACGCAGGCGCTGCACGGCGGCCTCGTTTTTCGCATCGGCCATCAGGTGATAGCCGCCGACGCCTTTTACCGCCACGACCTTTCCGGCGCGCAGCGCGTCGACGGTTGCCGAGAGGGCGTCTGGTGTATTCCCTATGCGACGGTCACCGGACTCGAACTGCAACTGTGGCCCGCACGCTGGGCAGGCCAGCGGCTCTGCATGAAAACGCCGGTCATCCGCTGAGTCGTATTCAGCCTGACAGGCGCTACAGAGCGGGAAGGCGGTCATGGTGGTGCGCTGACGATCGTAGGGCATAGCCTCGATCACCGTATAGCGAGGGCCGCATTGGGTGCAGTTGATAAAGGGATAGTGGTAACGGCGGTCCGTCGGGTCTTCCAGTTCGTGCAGGCATTCCGGGCAGCAATGCCGGTCGGCGGGAACCTGAATGTCCGTTGCGTCGGTGTAGTTGTCGGTGTAGTTGTCGGTGTCGGCGTCGCTGTCGAGAATCCGGAAACCCGGCTCCCCGGGCATGGCGCACAAGGTGCCGGGTGCGAGCTGCGGGCGAGCCAGTGGCGGTGCTTCGGCGATAAGTCGTTGTTCGAACTGCGTCAATTGCGGTTCCGGTCCGGCAGCAATCACTTCCACCCAGCCGCTCCGGTTGCGCACATGGCCGCTGAGTCCCAGTCCGGTGGCGAGGCGGTACACAAAGGGACGAAAGCCCACGCCCTGAACTTGGCCGTGGATATGCCAGCGGCGACAAACGTTCTGGGGGGCGCGGTTCATGGGCTTTCTACTGACGAGACCGATTCTGGCGAGACGGGTTCGCGTACACCGGTCGCCCACCAGATGCGGCAGGCGCCTTCATCGGACACCATGCAGGGGCCGATGGGGTGACGCGGCTGGCAGGCGCGTCCATACAAGGGACATTGGTTGGGGTAGATCTGCCCCAGTACCACCTGGGCGCAGGCGCAGCCCGGCGGCATCTCTCCGGCGCGCCGGCGCTGCGGGTCGCTGCAGTCGGGGAAACGGCGTCGCGCGTCCTGCGCCCCATAGGCGGGCTGCAGGGCAAAGCCGGAACCGGCAATGGTACCGATGCCCCGCCAGTTGGCGTCGCCAACGGTCATAACCTGATCCAGCAGGGCCTGGGCCTGCGGGTTGCCGCCGGGGTGAGCGACGTTGGCGTAGCAGTTGTCGAGGAAAATCCGGCCGCTTTGCGCCTGCCGCAGGGCTGAGTAGATGGCGGCCAGCAGCGAGGCGTTCTGGAAGCCGGCAACGGCGGTAGGAAGTCCATACTGCCCGGGCACAAAGCGCCATTCCTCCGGTCCCATGATCGTCGAGACATGTCCCGGCGCAATCAGGGCGTCGAAGCCGGGCTGCTGCCCGGGTTTCTGACCGTCTGCCAGAAGCATGGCCACGGCGGGCCAGGTTTTGCGTCCCGACAGCAGGATGGAGAGATTCTCCGGTACGCCTTCGGCGAGCATGGCCGCGACCGGCGCCATGGTGGTTTCGAAACCAGCGGCAAAAAATACGGTCTCGCGCCCGGGTGTGTCACGGGCAATGCGAACGGCTTCCATCGGACTGGCGACGGGGCGGACATCCGCGCCGGCCGCCCGGGCTTCTTCCAGCGAACGCGGTTCGCTTCTGGGGCCGTTCACCGGAACGCGCAGCATATCCCCGAAGGCCACCAGCGTGACCTTCTCATCCAGTGCCAGCCGGATCGCCTGAAAGATATCCTCTTCCGGGCAGACGCAGACCGGGCAGCCGGGGCCGGGGATCAGCTCTATGCCCGCGGGCAGTAGCGAACGCAGCCCCGCCATGCTGATGGTCCGCTCATGGCCACCGCAAACATTCATGATGCGGAAACGGGGCGGGATCGGCAGGGCTCGGATACGCTCCAGCCAGCGACGGGCTTCGTCCATGGGGAACCTTCAGGCGCTTTGTGCAGCGAGGGTGGTCTGAACGCTTCGTCGCTGGTCGCGCAGCCAGCCGAACCAGGTTTCCAGACCTTCGCCTTGACGGGCGGACAGGGGCATGACCGGCGCCTGACTGGCCAGGCGGCGCAGGAAGGCTTCGGCACGTGCCGGGTCGAAATCCCCCAGGTAGGGGAGCAGGTCGATCTTGCTGATCAGCACAAGATCGGCAGCGCGGAACATGACCGGGTATTTGGCCGGTTTGTCGTCGCCCTCGGTGACCGATAACAGAATGACGTTCGCATGCTGGCCCAGATCGAAACTGGCGGGGCAGACGAGGTTGCCGACGTTTTCGATAAAGACGATATCCAGGTTGGCCAGATCCAGCTGTTCCAGGGCGTCTTTGATCATTTGGGCGTCGAGGTGGCAGGCGTTGCCTGTCGTGATCTGTAACGCCGGCACGCCCTGGGCGCGGATGCGCTGGGCGTCGAGGTCGGTCTCCAGGTCGCCTTCCAGCACGGCACAGCGAAATTCGCTCGCCAGCTGCGCGAGGGTGGCTTCCAAAAGGGTGGTTTTACCCGCGCCGGGAGACGACATCAGGTTGATCGCCAACACCTGATGTTGGGCGAAGTGGTTACGGATATCATCGGCCACGGCCTGATTCTGCAGATGCAGGCTCTGCAATAGCGGCAGAGTCTGTGTCTCCGGCCGGTGGAGGGGCGCGAGTCGCTGAGCGGGTCCGTTGAGGCTGCAGCCGCAGTCCTGGCACATGACGGTATCCTCCTAAGTCTGGATAGCGGGTTCGGTACGGAGATCGGCGCTGACCAGCAACAGTTCGTCGCCGCCGCGCAATTGGGTATCGGCTGCACCGCAGCGTCGGCAGCGCAGATCGTTGGGGCTGGCTTCACTGTCGGTTTGGCAGGCCGGGCAATAGACGAGAACCGGCACTGTTTCGATCACCAGCTCGGCACCTTCCGCGAGACTGCCCTCGCTGGCCAGAGGGAAGGCGTCCCGGAGCAATTTCGGTTCGGCGCCGGACAATGGGCCCACGCGCAGGGTGACACGGATGACCTGAGCGGCCCCCTGGTCGCGGGCCAGTCTTTCCAGTTGTCCCAGCAAGGCCCGGCAAAGACTGAATTCATGCATGGTCGCTGTCTCCCGCGACCATGGCGTCGTAGGTTTCCCAGGCCGTGCGCGCCGCCTGGTCGTCAATGCGTTCGATGGCGTATCCCACATGTACCATGACGAAGTCGCCGGGTGACAGCGGCGCTCCCTGCATCAGCATCAGGTTGACGTCGCGTGCGATGCCCCTGGCCTGACAGCGGGCAATCAGGCCGTCGATGTGCTCGATCTGCATGGGGATGCCCAGACACATAGGGTCATACGCTCCTGATAGCGGTCCGTCATTGCCTGTCGGTCAGGACAGGAATGGTTGGGGACGGTGAGGATGTGGCCTGGGACCATTCTGCCAGCAGCGAGCTCAGTTTGGCGACGGCCTGGGGAATGGCCGCTTGCACGGGTAACGACAGCTGTTTCAGCGACGTCTGAGACGGGTCGGCTTCGATGCCGATCAGGGCCAGGCGGGTGGGCAGCAGATCCAGTGCCTCTCCCAGGGCCAGTGCTTCGGCGACGCCGAGTTGATGGCTGGACCAGATCCGACTCTCCGTCAGCAGGTCCTCGCGGGTGAGGCTCAGTACGCTGCCGGCTTCGAAGCCAGCGCGCAGGGCGTCTACCAGAACGACCGCGTCCATGCCCTCCAGATATCGCAGCAGGCTGGCGCCGGGCCGGTCCAGTTCGAGAAGGGTGACCGTGCTCGGTAACGGTTGGTGGGCCAGCGACCTTACCACGTGCCAGCCCACCTGATCGTCGCCTGAGGGCGATCCCACGCCGATGACTCGGATGCTGTTCATAACCGCTCCGTGGTTAATCGTAGAAAATGCGTGGCACAGGAGATACAGGGGTCGTAGTTGCGAATCACCTGTTCGCAATGCTGGCGCAGCGCGTCGTCCGGCTGGTCCAGCCCGAAGTCGGTCAGCGACTCCCGCAGATCCGCTTCGATACGGGCCTGGTTCTGGCTGGTCGGCGGTACGATGCGGGCCGCCGTGATCAGGCCCTGGGCGTCGACGTCATAGCGATGCCACAAGAGACCGCGGGGCGCTTCGCTGCACCCGAAGCCGGTGCCGGCTTTCGGTGTGACCGGTACAAAGGGCTGCGCCGGTCGGCGGTAGGCGCCCAGCAGGCGAATGGCTTCGTGCAGGGCATAATAGATTTCGATGGCTCGTGCTACCATGCCGTGGAACGGATTGGCGCTGGGCCAGTCAATGGGCAGGCTGTCCATAAGATGCGTGACTGCCGCCGGCAGACGGTCGCGGTGCAGATTGAGCCTGGCCATCGGCCCCACCAGATAGGGCTGGCCGTCGAGGAGGCTGTACAGCGCCGTCGAATGGGGCTCCTGATGCTCGGCAAACTGTTGCTCGAAAGCGCTCTTGTCGATGGACAGTCCCCGGTCGGAGACGATGCGGCCGCCGACCAGCGGATAGTCGTCGCTCTGGCAGGCAACTGACGGAAAGGATTGGGTTCGCTCCGGCAGGTCGATGGCCGCTGTCCAGCGCACCATGGCTTCCGCCTGGGGTAACGCGTCACGCAGCTGGCGTAGCAGGTTGTCCACCTCCCGCTCATCGGGGGCATGGTGGAAGCCGCCGACGCGCACGCCAACCGGGTGCACCGAGCGGGCGCCCAGCAGCCGGATCAGCGCATTGCCAAGCCCTTGCAGATGCATGCCCCGTCGCACCTCGTCCGGGTGGTCCTTGGCCATGGCCATCACATTGTCGTAGCCGAAGAAATCCGGGGCGGCGAGCAGGTGGATATGCAGGCTGTGGCTCTCGATCCATTCGCCGCAATACAGCACGCGCCGCATGTCCTGAACCCAGGGGCCCGGGTCGATGCCGAACAGGCTCTCCAGCGCATCCACGGCACTCATTTGGTAGGCCACCGGGCAGATACCGCAGATGCGGGCGACCAGGTCCGGGACCTCTTCATAGGAGCGGCCCTCGAGGAACTTTTCGAACAGCCGCGGCGGCTCGAAGATGGCCAGCTGCAACTGTTCGATCTGGCCGTCCCGAATGCGCAGGTGCAGTGCACCCTCGCCTTCGACTCGGGTGAGCACCGGTACATGAAGCTCGACCGAGCGTTGCTGCGTCTCATCCGCCATGGTCTTTTTCCTGTCGTTTCAGATCCGACTGCTGCAGACCGGCCTCATGGAACGCCGGTGCGCCGCTGGTAATCGCGTGAAAGCGGCGGGCAATGGCGTCGGGCGCCAGGCCCAAGCCTTCGAAGCGGCGGGCCAATGCCTGGGTGTTAGGGTTTTCCGCCGGTCCGTAGCAGCCGTAACAATCCCGGCCGAAGCTCGGGCAGAGGGCGCCGCAGCCGGTACGGGTGACGGGCCCCATGCAGGGGGTGCCCTGGGCGACCAACACACAGACGCGCTGCTGGCGCTTGCATTCCAGGCAGACCTTGTCCTGCTCGGTCACCGGCACCACGCCGAACAGCAGGGCGCGGATGGCGCTGACGATCTGCCGGCTGTTGACGGGGCAGCCCCAGAGTTCCAGGTCCACCTTCACCTGCCCGGCGATCGGGGTGACCTTGTCGAGCGTCGCAATGTAGTCGGGCCGGGCATAGACCTGTCCGAGCCACTGGTTATCTTCGGCGAGGTTACGTAAGGACTGGATGCCGCCCGCCGTGGCGCAGGCGCCGATACTCACCAGGAAGCGGCTATTGGCGCGTACCCGCTGGATGCGTTCGACTTCGTCCGGGGTGGAAATGCTGCCTTCGACAAAGGCGATGTCTACCGCCGCCTCCGGGTCGAGCGGGCCGGCCTCGGCGAAATGCACGATATCCACCAGTTCGGCGATCTGCAGCAACGTCTCGCCCAGATTGAGAAAGGCCAGCTGGCAGCCGTCGCAGGAGGAAAACTTGTGCACGGCGACACGGGGCTTGGCGGCGGATTCGGTCATCAGAAACCTCGCGTCCTGAACAGGGGCTTGATCGCCGGATAGGCGTAGATAGGCCCTTGCCGGCAGAGAAAGCTGGCGCCGTACTGGCAATGCCCGCAATGCCCCACGGCACACTGCATGTTGCGCTCCATGCTCAGGTAAATATGGTCTTCGGGCACACCGCGTTGCGTCAGGTTCTTGATGCCGGCCCGCATCATGCCTTCCGGTCCGCACATCATGGCAAAGCAATGGTCCGGATTGATACGGGCGTCATCGAACACGTCGGTCACCCTTCCCACATGCCAGGGCCAGATGGGGCCGCCGTGATCGGAGGCCAGCAGGACCTGGGTGTTGGGCAGCGTGCTCCAATAGGCGTAGCGATCCCGCCAGATCAGGTCTTCGCTGTGTTTGACGCCCTGGATGATGATGAGGCGCCCGTAATGCTCACGGCGCAGGAGCACATAGTTGATGACGGCCACCACCGGTGCGCAGCCGAGGCCGCCGGTGACCACCAGAACGTCGTGCCCCTCTGCGGCCTGAAGCGGCCAGGGGCGTCCGTAGGGGCCTCGAATGCCCAGACGCTGTCCGGGTTCCAGTGTCGACAACCCCTGGGATATCCGGCCAACGGCGCGGATGGTATGTCCCAGGGTTTCTGGATCGTGGGGGTCGGATGAAATCGAGATGGGGATCTCGCCCACCCCATAGAGATAGAGCATGTTGAATTGACCGGGTTCGAAACGAAAGGCTTCCCGGCGTACCGGGTCGGTCAGCTGCAGGCGCAGCGTGAAGATGCTCTTCGATTCCTGTATCCGGTCCAGGATGAGGGCTTCGGCCGGCACATAGGGGCTAGTCATGCTGCCCGCCTCCGCAAATGGCTGTGGCTTCCTCGGTGATATCGATGCCTGCCGGACACCAGCTGACGCAGCGTCCGCACCCGACGCAGCCGCTGCGGCCGTATTGCTCGTGCCAACTGCCCAGCTTGTGGGTCAGCCATTGACGATAGCGGGTGCGGGTATCGGGCCGCACCACATACCCGTGCATATAGGAGTGGTCGAGCGTGAAGCAGGAACTCCACTCTCTCACATGTTCGCTGCTGGTCCCGCTGAGATCCGGCACCTCGTTGTGACTGGAACAGAAACAGGTGGGGCAGACCGAGGTGCAGTTGCCGCAGGACAGGCAGCGGTCCGCCACCTCCTGCCAGCGGGGATGTTCCAGGTTGGCAAACAGCGCCGCCCGGAGGTTATGACCCGGCAGGGACCGGGACTGGGCAGCAATCGCTTTGTCGGTCTGGCTTTGCGCCAGGGCGATCTGCCGGGTGCTGGCGGGCACCAGCGGCAGCGATGCAAGGATCTGACGGCCTTCGTCGCTGCCGGCCTGAATCAGGAAGCCGTCCTCCAGTTCGCTGAGGTCGATGTCGTAGCCGGTCGTGGCATTGGGACCGTCGCCGGTCGAAACGCAAAAACAGGTATCTGCAGGATGTGTGCAGTTTACCGCGACGAGAAAGAGATTGGCGCGGCGGGCCATATAGTGCGCATCGGCATGGGGCGGCGCCATGAAATGGGCGTCCTGCAGGGCCAGCGCAGCGAGATCGCAGGCGCGGACGCCAATGACCGCGGTGGGTTCGGCCGGTACGGCCTGCTCACTGAAATGCATGACGCCGTCTGCTTCCCGGGTGACTTTCCAGAGGGGCTCTGTGGGTGCAAACAGCAGTGGTTTCAGCGCCTGCGGACCATTGGCCCAGGCAAACCAGCGGGGATCCGCCGATGCTTCCAGCCGGTAGTGGCCGGGCGCCTGCCGGTCATGGCGTCCCAGCGGCAGTTGGGTGACGGAGGTCAGGCGGTCGTAGAGGATGGCGCCGTCGCGCTCCTGGGGGCCCAGGCACCGATAACCGGCCGCAATCAGTGCGTCGATCAGGTGTTGCAGCGCTGCGCGCGGCAGGAATCCGGGAACGGCGTCGGCCATGATCTATCCGTCCTGATAGTCTCGAATCCTGCCGGTAAATCCTGTGCGGGCGTTGCGGCAGGTCTGGGTTTTTCGTGTGTGCGACGTCGACGTCAGACGGCCAGCTTACTGTAATGGAAAATCGCGGGTATTGGCACAGATCAAAAGGTGACGCGACGCCTTGGCGGCGTCAGGTCATCTGAAAAGCGGGCACTGGGTTGGTGCCCGTACATCGGGGCAGCGGTAATCAGAAGTCGACGCAGGGCTCGTGATAAAGCCTGGGGCAGGCCTCGCCGTTCTCACGGAACAGGTGGCAGCTGCGGGCCTGGATGCCAAGTGCAATGGCCTGGCCCTCCTGGACAGGGTTAGAGCCGTCGGTGCGCAGGGTCAGGGTGGAGGCAATGCCTTCGACATCAATGTGGGCCAGTGTTTGGTAGCCCAGCCGTTCGACGACGTTGATGGTGCCGTTGAGCACGATCTCGGCCTCGTCCGCGCTGACGAAATGTTCGGGGCGCACGCCCAGCGTCACCGGTTCTTCCGGTTTCAGGGCGCTGCCGTTGACCGGCAGGGTGATATGGATGCCGCCGGGGAGCGTGACCGTCACGTTCTGGCTGCTGGCGCTTTGGGTGCGGCCGTTAATGAAGTTCATCTGCGGCGAACCGATGAAGCCTGCGACAAAACGGGTGGCCGGGTAGTGATACAGCTCCAGCGGGCGGCCGATCTGGGCGACCGTGCCCTGATCCAGCGCCACAATCTTGTCTGCCATGGTCATGGCTTCGACCTGATCGTGGGTCACGTAGATCATGGTGGCCGCAAGACGTTTATGCAGTTTTGAAATCTCGATACGCATCTGTACGCGAAGGCTGGCGTCCAGGTTGGATAAGGGTTCGTCGAACAGGAATACCTTCGGCTCGCGGACCATGGTGCGGCCGATGGCAACGCGCTGACGTTGCCCGCCGGACAGGTCCTTCGGTTTGCGTTCGAGCAGCCTGTCGAGTTGCAGGGTGTGGGCGGCTGCAGTGACCCGGCGATCGATCTCCGGCTTGTGGGTCTTTGCCAGTTTCAGGCCGAACGCCATGTTCTCCGCCACATTCATGTGGGGATACAGCGCATAGGACTGGAAAACCATGCCCACTTCGCGATCCATGGGCGGCTTGTCATTGACTTTGTCGTTGTCGATATAGAGCTCGCCGTCCGTGATGTCCTCAAGACCGGCGATCATCCGCAGCAGGGTCGATTTGCCGCAGCCGGACGGGCCCACGAAAACGACGAACTCACCGTCTTCGATATCGATATTCACGTTGCGAGTGACTTCGACACCGCTGAAGCTTTTGCAGACATTTCTGAGAGTGACACTGGCCATGCTGTTTTCGCCGTTTTTGTGAGTATTAACGCCTGCCTCGATCAGGCGCCGGAGACGCGTCCGATGCCGACCCCATAGGCTGGCAGGTGGATCGTCCTATCGTCCCATTCCCCGTTGACCACCTCGGGTGCACCGCTCACCGCGACTGCACTCAGGGGCGATTCCAGGCTAACCGCCGCCTCGGTCATGTTCAACGCCACCAGCAGTTGCTCGCCCAGGTGTTCGCGCAGGAAGAGGAGCGTGTTTTCCGGGCTCGGGTAGAACTGGATTCGGCCTTCCCGGAGTACCGGTTGCTGTCGGCGCCAGCCGAGAAAGTCCCGGTAGGCCTTAAGCACCGAGTCGTCGGTGTCTTCCTGACGTGAAACGGCGGCGCCGATATGAGCATCGTAGACGGGCAGCCACGGGCGTCCCTGGGAGAACCCGGCGTTGACCTCGCCGTGATGCCAGGCCATGGGGGTGCGACAGCCATCGCGTCCCTTGTATTCCGGCCAGAAATTGATGCCGTAGGGATCGACCAGATCTTCGTAGGCGAGTTCCGCCTCGCTCAGGCCCAGTTCCTCGCCCTGATAGATGCAGACGCTGCCCCGCAGGGTCAGCAGCAGCGCCATGATCTGTTTGACCTGTGCGGTCGAACGGGCCTGCCAGCGTGTCGCAACGCGGGCAACATCGTGGTTGCCGACGGCCCAGCAGGGCCAGCCGTCGGTCATGCTGGCTTCGATGGTCTCGACCGTCTTGCGGATGTGGGCGCTATCGTTCTGCTCTGTCAGCAGGTCGAAGGAATACGCCATGTGCAGCTTGTCACCGCCGCTGGTGTAGTCGGCCATGGTTTTCAAGGAGTTATCGTCGCCGATTTCGCCAACGGTGGTGGTGCCGGGATAACGTTCCAGCAATTGCCGGAAGCGCCGCAGGAACTCCAGGTTTTCCGGCTGTGTCTTGTCATATACATGTTGCTGATAGGCGTAAGGATTTTCCTTGCGCACCCCGATAGAGCCTTCGGCGATAGCCTTGCTCGCAGGATTATCGCGTAGCCGGGGATCGTGGTAACAGAAGTTGATGGCGTCCAGGCGGAAGCCGTCCACGCCCCGCGCCAACCAGAACTCGACATCGCTGAGGACCTGCTGGATTACATCCGGATTGTGGAAGTTGAGGTCCGGCTGGCTGGTCAGGAAGTTATGCAGGTAATACTGCTTGCGCCGGCTGTCCCAGGCCCAGGCGGAGCCACCGAAGACCGACAGCCAGTTGTTGGGCGGCGAGCCGTCCGGGCGGGGGTCGGCCCACACATACCAGTCGGCCTTGGGATTGTCCTGGCTGGCGCGGCTCTCAACGAACCAGGGATGCTGGTCCGACGTGTGACTCAGCACCTGGTCGATCATGATTTTCAGATTGCGCCGATGGGCTTCGCGGACCAGTTCGTCGAAATCTTCCAGCGTCCCGAAAATCGGATCGACACCGCGATAGTCTGCGACATCGTAGCCGAAATCCTTCATCGGAGACGTGAAGAAAGGGGACAGCCAAATGGCGTCGACATTGAGGCCCGCGATGTAATCCAGCTTTGCCGTCACGCCCGGTAGATCGCCGATGCCATCATTGTTCGCATCGAAAAAACTGCGTGGGTACACCTGATAGATGACCGCTCCACGCCACCACTCACGATCCTGTTGCATCATGTCTTGCTCTTTCTGCGGAGAGTTTCTGGAAACGACTGATGACGATGGTGCGTTGCGGTGAGAGGCAATTCATCCTCCCTGCAAGGTTTTTGTCGGCGTAGTCGAGGGGGAGGATGAGGGGCGTAGGGGGCGTACGACTTTTTGCGCGTCTCCTGCCCCCTTGGGCGGAAGTAGGGTGTGACTACTCCCCCTGGATCTTGCTGAGCAGGTCGCGAGCCAGGGCGATGGCCTCGGAGCGGTGGCTGATATTCTGCTTCTGGTAGAGGCTGCGGATATGTGTCTTGACCGTCGTGGAGGCGACCTTCAGGTGCTCGGCGATCTGGTCGTTGGATAGCCCCGCATGGATCAGGCTGAGGATCTGCCATTCGCGGCGGGTCAATGGCGACGTACGAATCAGCTCGGGAACGTCCGGCCGGTCGATGATGTCCTGGATGATGGCTTCGTCCAGCGTGATGCGCACGGCCCGGCTGAAGTCGCGCTGTTGCTGCACCAGTTGGATCAGGCGCTCGGCGCGCTGCTGTTCCATGCTCTCCAGCGAACGGTCGCTGGACAGCGCCTTGAGGATATTGATCAGCACCTTGCCCAGTCGCAGGAAGCTGCCGACGGCACCCGTCGTGCTGGCCAGGCGGAGGGCGGCGGCCATGTGGTCCAGTGCCCGCTCCCGGTCTTCCATCTGCCAATGGAGCAGGGCCAGGGAGATATGATTGCGGTTCTGGTCGGTGACCAGACCCAGGCGCTCGGCAGTGTCCTGGAGCCCGTCGAGGATCGGCTGCGCCTTGTCGTAGCGGCCCAGCGCGATATAGGCGCGGGCCCAGTTGCGGGCATTGCACTGATTGAAATGGTTGGTAGCCTGTTCGATATGGTACTCGGGCGCGGCGGTCAGCCAGCGTTGTATGGCCTCGTGGTCACGGACGGAGTCCCAGTAGGAGAGCATCGTCGCGTGCGCATTGGCGAGCCAGTCGAGGTGATATTCGCCCACAGCCAGCATCTTTTGCACTTTCTGAATGTAGTCGGCACAGAGCGCCTGCCGTCCACGAGCCTGGGCCACTTTCGCCAGCGAGATATAACTCTGGACATACCAACGCTCCCGTTGGGCTTCCAGGATCTCGATGCCATGCAGGGCGCAACGCTCCGCATTTTCCAGATGGTGCCACTCCCACATGATCTGGCTGCGGATGCGGAACAGGAATTCCAGGATCGGCAGGTTATTCAACTGGTGTTCGTCGGCATATTGGAAAGCCCGTTCCTGTACGTTGTAAGCCATTTGCAGCAGGCCCATCGCCACATGAATCTCGGATTGCTGACAGAGTGCCCAGATGACGCTTTGATGGGCGTCCTGACTGCGAGCCAGTTGTTCGGCCTCCTGCATACGGGACAGGGCGTCACGTAGCTGACCCTGTACAAACAGGGCTTCACCGATCACCGAGTGGGCGGCCACTTTTGAGGTGGGCAGGTAATGGGCTTCCTGGCCGATCGCTTCCGTCGCCAGCTGCATGGCTTGTTCCGGATGACCGAAATTCATGGCGACCTGGGCGCGTACGGCACTGAATTCGCAGCGCATACGGTGGAAGTCGGCTTCGCTCAGGTTGGCGCGCAGCTTGTCTTCGGCCGCTTTCAGCCAGCTTTCGACCTGATCGAAGCGGTATTGGCTCTGGGCCACCCAGGCGCGCAGCAGGGTCAGGAAAGGGCGGTCGGCGATAATGTCACGGTCGAGGTTATCCAGGCAGCGTTGCAGCAGGGCAAACTGCCCCTGGGTGAAGAACGCGCGGCCGCGCTCTGTCAGGATGCGTGTCAGGCGTTCGTTGTCACGGATGATCACCGCGTGGCGGGCGGCCTCCTCATAGTCATCCATTTCCAGCCAGGCGTCGCAGGCACGGCGATGCAGCGCCTTGACGTCCTCGGGCTGGGCACTCATCTGCAGATGGCGCAGGTAGGTAGCGAACAGGGGGTGATAGCGGTACCAGAGTCCGCTGCCATCGAGGGGAATCAGGAACAGGCCCAGCCCCAGCAGACGGGTCAGCAGCGCCTGGCCTTCGCCGCTTTCGGTGACCCGCATCACCAGAAAGGCGTTGAAGCGCTCCAGTATGCTGGTCTTCAGCAGAAAGGCACGTTGTTCGGCGTCGATGACCTGGCTCATCAATTCGTCGAAGTAATCGAAAATATGCTGGTTTCCCTGTTGCAACTGTTCGACGAAGTCGTTGAAATCAAGACTGGTCGACACGCTGCTGGCCACCAGTTGCAGCGCGGAAACCCAGCCCTCCACCCGTCGAACTGCGCGTTCTATGCTTTCCCGTGAGACTTCGAAGGGCAGTCGTTGTTCGAAGTACTGTTGCGCCTCGTCGGCGGTAAAGGCGAGTTCCCTGGACGTGATTTCCAGCATGCGGCCCTGCATGCGCATCTGGGCGACCCCGACCGGAGGCAGTGTCCGCGAGAGCAGCATCAGTGTCAGGTAGGGCGGTTGATGCCGCAGCAGAAAACGGATGCCGGCATGGATTTCCGGGTTGTCGATCAGGTGGTAATCGTCTAATACCAGATAGAGGGGATCTCCTTCGAGAGGGAGTTCCGAAAGCAGTGCCGTAAGAAAGTCCTGCAGGTCGGCGAAGCCGGACTGGGCGAGTGTGGCAAATGTCTGTGCGCAGGCGTCCTGCGTGTGATGGTTGAGGGTTTTGACGAGGTAGCTGGCGAACAACGAGGCATCGTTGTCCCGGGCGTCGAGGTGGAACCAGGCGGCGGTAGCGTCGAGGGCGGCCAGTCTTTCTGATGCGGTCGTCGTCTTGCCGTAACCGGCGGGCGCGTGAATCAGGATCAGGTTGACGGGGTCTGTGTCGTGCAACTGATCGTTGAATTTCTCGCGCGGTAACAAGGTGTTGGGCGTGGGAGGCGGAAGCATGCGCGCCTGGATGATAGCTTGTTCCCGGAAGCAGATCGATGGTTGCATAGTGGTTCGCGCTTTATGCTTTTATTGTAAAAACTACCAAAATAATACTAATATTTAATAGATTATTCGTCACATTTTGGTAATTTTCCTACCTCAGGATGACGAGTTACCCTCAATAGCCTCTGTCTTGGGGCTGGGATGCCGGTTTCCGGGAGTGTCATCCGTCCCCGATGAGGTGTCGGGCCTGCGATGTATCCCGACTATCTTCAACCGTGCAGTGAAAGATAGCCAGAATTTCGCCTGAACGCTTTCTTGGACCCGGATTTGTGACAAGGGCCCCTTTAGGAAGGGTTTTCTCCCCGGCTGAATCTGGACAGTTACGGCCGTAAGGCGTCCAAAAGACGCTGCGTGGCACGCAAGCCGTAGATATCGCCAAACGCTGATTCCGGCTTGCCAAATGCATCTACCCAATATGCTGGATAACAACAAGGAGCGCGTCCATATGCGTGATGATTCCGATCCGATCGAAACCCGGGAATGGCTTGAATCCCTGGAGTCCGTGCTCGAGAACGAAGGTGTCGAGCGGGCCACCTACCTGTTGGAGCGCCTGTCCGAGCGCGCGACCCGAGATGGCACGCCGCTGCCTTACGCCATTACGACGCCCTACCGCAATACGATCCCTGCGACCCAGGAAGCCCGTATGCCGGGCGACCTCTTCATGGAACGCCGTATTCGTTCGCTGGTGCGCTGGAACGCTCTTGCGATGGTGATGCGCGCCAATATGCGCGAAGGCGACCTGGGTGGTCATATCTCGTCATTTTCCTCCATCGCCACGCTGCTGGATGTCGGTTTTAACTACTTCTTCCATGCCGGCGACGAAAACCGCGAAGGCGACCTGATCTATTTCCAGGGCCATTCGGCACCAGGCCTCTACGCACGCTCCTTCCTCGAAGGGCGGATCAGCGAGGAGCAGCTCGACAACTTCCGCCGCGAGGTGGACGGCAACGGCCTGCCTTCTTATCCGCACCCCTGGCTGATGCCCGATTACTGGCAGTTCCCGACCGTATCGATGGGGTTGGGGCCGCTTCAGGCGATCTATCAGGCCCACGTAATGAAGTATCTGCACAGTCGTGAGCTGGGCGATATGGATGGGCGTAAAGTCTGGTGCTTTGTCGGCGACGGCGAAACCGACGAGCCGGAAACCCTGGGCGCTATCGGCCTGGCCGGTCGTGAGAAGCTGGATAACCTGATCTTTGTGGTCAACTGTAACCTTCAGCGTCTGGACGGGCCGGTACGCGGCAACGGTAAGATTATCCAGGAGCTGGAAGGTATCTTCCGTGGCGCCGGCTGGAACGTACTCAAGGTGGTCTGGGGCCGTCTCTGGGATCCGCTGTTCGAGAAGGATGCCAATGGCGCCATGCAGCGCGTCATGGACGAGGCCGTTGACGGTGAGATGCAGAACTTCAAGTCCAACGGTGGCGCCTACACCCGTAAGCATTTCTTCGGCAAGGATCCAGAGTTGCTGAAAATGGTAGAGAACATGTCGGATGACGACATCTACCAGCTCAACCGGGGCGGTCACGATCCCTATAAGGTCTACGCGGCCTATCACGCGGCGACCCATCACAAGGGGCAGCCGACGGTCATCCTGGCGCACACGATCAAAGGCTATGGTTTCGGCGATCAGGGCGAAGCGCAGAACGCGACGCATCAGCTGAAAAAGCTGGACGTCGAAACCCTGAAGCGTTTCCGCGACCGCTTTGCCGTGCCGCTGACCGACAAGGAACTGGAGTCGGTACCCTATTACCGCCCGGCGCCGGATTCGCCGGAAATGCTGTACATGCGCAAGCGTCGGGAAAGTCTGGGCGGGTTCCTGCCGAAGCGTCGTAAGCAGAGCCAGCCGATGGTCATCCCGGAACTGAGCGTCTTCGACAACCTGCTCAAGGGTTCCGGCGATCGCGAAATCTCCACCACCATGGCCTTCGTTCGTGGTCTCAATGCCCTGGTCAAGGACAAGCAGATCGGCAGCCGTATCGTGCCGATCGTGCCGGACGAGGCGCGTACCTTCGGTATGGAAGGGATGTTCCGCCAGTTGGGGATCTACACGTCCGAAGGGCAGAAGTACGTCCCCAACGACCGCAATCAGGTGATGTTCTACAAAGAGGACAAGAAAGGCCAGATCCTCGAAGAGGGCATCAACGAGGCTGGCGCCATGTCCGCCTGGATTGCCTGTGCGACGTCCTACAGCAACAACGATTACCCGCTGATTCCGTTCTACACCTATTACTCGATGTTTGGGTTCCAGCGTGTAGGCGACCTCTGTTGGGCGGCGGGCGACATGCAGGCTCGAGGCTTCCTGCTGGGCGGTACTTCCGGCCGGACCACGCTCAACGGCGAAGGCCTGCAGCATCAGGACGGCCATAGCCATATCCTGGCGGCGACCGTACCCAACTGTATTTCCTACGATCCGACCTACAGCTACGAAGTGGCAGTCATTATCCGCGACGGTCTGCGCCGGATGTATGGTGAGAACGAGAACGTCTACTACTACATTACCCTGCTTAACGAGAACTATGCCCATCCGCCAATGCCGGAAGGTGTCGAGGAGGGTATCGTCAAAGGGATGTACCTGCTGGAAGAGGCTAAGGGTGGCGGTAAGGCCCGTGTCCAGTTGCTGGGCTGCGGGAGTATCCTCAATGAAGTACGCGCAGCGGCTGAGCTGCTCAAGAAGGACTTCGACGTGGATGCCGACATCTGGAGCGTCACCAGCTTCAACGAACTGGCCCGCGATGGCCAGCATCAGCGCCGTTGGAACATGCTGCATCCCGAATCGCCGGCTCGCGACTGCCATATCACCAGCTGCCTGAAAGGGCGTGAGGGGCCGGTTATTGCGTCCACCGATTACATGAAGCTGTTTGCGGATCAGGTGCGCGCCTTTGTGCCCGCGGATTACACCGTGCTGGGTACCGACGGCTTCGGTCGCAGCGATACCCGTGAAAAGTTGCGGCACCACTTCGAGGTGGATCGTTACTACGTGACCGTCGCGGCCCTGGAGGCGCTGGCCCGTGCAGGAACGGTGCCGGCGACCCTGGCGACCGAGGCGATTCGCAAGTACAACATCGACCCCGACAAAACCAATCCGCTGTATAGCTAAGGAGGGTGCGAGTATGAGCGCAATCGAAATTACCGTACCCGATATCGGCGGCTCGACCGATGTCGAAGTGATTGAGCTGCTGGTGAAAGCCGGCGATCAGGTGGCTGTGGACGATCCAGTGATTGTCCTCGAGTCCGATAAGGCGACGATGGAGGTGCCTTGTCCGCAGGCCGGTCGTATCGTGGAAATGAAAGTGGCGGTCGGCGACAAGGTGTCCGAAGGTAGCCTGATGTTCCTGATGGAAGTCGAGGGCGATGGCGAGGCACCAGCGGCGAAGGCCGAGGCGCCCGCCGAGCCGGAAGCCCCCGTCGAAGCCCCGGTTGAGGCTGCCGCTGAACCGGCGACTCCTGCCGGTGGCAGCCGCACCGAAACCGTCACGGTGCCGGATATCGGTGGCTCTGAGGATGTTCCCGTTATCGAACTGAGTGTGGCCGAGGGTGATACCGTCGCTGTCGACGATCCGCTGCTGGTTCTGGAATCGGACAAGGCTTCCATGGAAATTCCGGCGCCCTTTGCCGGTAAGATCGGCAAGCTGCTGGTCAAGGTGGGGGATACCGTCAGTCAAGGCACGGCGATCCTCGAAATGACCGTGATGGATACGGCTGCTCCAGCCCAAGCCCCGGCCTCCAAACCGGCTTCTGCGCCGAGCCAGCCGGCGGCAAAACAGCCTGAACCGGCTCCCGCTCCCGCTCCCGCAACGGCTGCCGCTGAGCCGGCGCCGACGTCCGGTAAGGTGCATGCCGGCCCCGCCGTACGTAAACTGGCGCGTGAATTTGGTGTCGATCTGGCGCAGGTCAAGGGTTCTGGGCCGCGTAACCGAATCGTCAAGGAAGATGTGCAGCGGTTCGTCAAGGCGGGCATGCAGCGTTTGCAGTCCGGTGGTAGTGCGGTGTCCGGTGGTGCGGGTCTGCCGACCGTCAAACTGCCCGACTTCAGCCAGTTCGGCGCGATCGAACGGCAACCCATGACCAAGATCCATCAGGTAACCGCCGAGAACATGCAGCGCAACTGGTTGAATGTCCCCCACGTCACCCAGTTCGACGAGGCGGATATCACCGAAATGGAGAATTTCCGCAAGGATCAGAAGGCTGCCGGTGAGAAGCGGGGCGTCAAGCTGACACCGCTGGCGTTTATGCTGAAGGCCTGTGCCTATGCCCTGAAGACTTACCCCCAGTTCAATGTCTCGCTGGATATGGATCGCCGGGAAGTCGTTCAGAAGCATTACATCCACATCGGTGTTGCCGTCGACACCCCGAATGGCCTGATGGTGCCGGTTATTCGCGATGTGGACCAAAAGAGCCTTTGGGAAATCGCCGAAGAAATGGCGGATCTGGCCGCCAAGGCGCGGGACCGTAAGCTGAAGCCGGCAGAGATGCAGGGCGGCTGTTTCACGATCTCCAGTCTGGGTGGTATTGGTGGCACGGCGTTTACGCCGATCGTCAACACGCCGGAAGTGGCGATTCTTGGCGTCTCCAAGTCTCAGTTCAAGCCTGTCTATGACGGTAAAGGCGGTTTCGTACCGCGCCTGATGCTGCCGCTGTCGCTTTCCTACGACCACCGTGCGGTCAACGGCGCCGATGCTGCTCGCTTCACGGCGTTGCTGAGCGACCTGCTGGGCGATCTGCGTAAGCTGCTGCTCTAGATCCAGGGCTCGACACCAAAAAAAAGCCCCCGCTCGTACGAGTGGGGGCTTTTTTATGGTTTGCCGAAACGCCGATGTCACTACAACAACGATGGGCCGTAGCTCCACAGTAGGACCGTGGCACAGAGCAGGGCTTCCAGCACCAGCACGCCCACCGCCAGGGTGGAGCTGGAGAGGATAAAGCCTTCCTCTGTACTGATATTCAGGAAATTCGGAATGCCGACATACAACAGGTAGGTGGTATAGCAGAGCCCGATTACCCCTGCCAGCAGACAGAGCCAGACAAGCGGGTAGAGCGCGACGATGCCGCTAAGGAACATCGGGGTGGCAATATAGCCCGCAAAGACAATGCAGTCGCCCCGGGAAGGCCGGCTCGGAAAGCGTTGGGCCATCCGGTGGATGACCGACCCCATCAGGCCGACGGCGGCAATGATCATCAGATAGAACAAGACGCCCAGCATGAGGGCCATCCCTGTCGACAGCTTGACAGCGACGCCTTCGCCGAAGGTCCAGCCGAAATGAACGGTTCCGTAGAAGGTACAGATAACGGGGATGGCGGCAAGCAAAAGCACATGGTGCCCGTAAAGATGCGGGACACTCTCATGCTCGCGCTGGATTTGCTTCCATTCCTGATCGGGGTGAGACAGAAGCCCCCACAGATGGTTGATCATGTGACACCTCTTTTTCCGCCGGCGCCGCAATCAACGACCCCATCGCCGACCTCTCCACCGCATGAGGCTGGGATGCGGACTGCGGCCTTTTATTGTTGAGTAAAAACGTTGTTGGCCAAAATGCATCAAACTCCAGAGCTGATCATGAAAAGAACGGTTCTCACCTAACTCGATAGCAGGAAGCCTGGTGGGTGTCAACAGCCCGAGGCATGCGCCGGGAGGCAAAGCCAATGCGAGATCTGGCTAAAAAATCAGCGATTTCAGAGGATTGTTTGCATTAATGGGATGTATTGGGAATTTATGCAAAAAGCGGCTTGGCGTGCCCTCTGGCCGGTAAGGCGATGCTGCGGAAAAGGGGCGTTGGACGAAGGCGCGAAATCGAATGGGGGAAGCCGGGCAGGTGCCGGGCTTCCCGGATGTCATCAGTGTTCGTAGCGGGCGACCAGTTTGGCGACACTCAAGGCGTGCTGATGCACCATGAAACCCATCAGCGCCGGGCTGCTGTCGCTGCTGACAGGTAGCGTTTTCACGTCCAGCGCATACACCTTGAATTGGTAATGGTGCGGCTTATCGCCCGCGGGTGGACAGGGGCCGCCGTAGGCGCTGGTGCCGAAATCGGTGCGTAGCTGCACGGCGCCTGTCGGTAACATGGCGCTGTTCGCCTGTCCGGCATTGCGGGGCAGGTTATGCACCGTCGCCGGAATATTGGCAACAGCCCAGTGCCACCAGCCGCTGCCGGTCGGCGCATCCGGGTCATAGACCGTGATGGCGAAACTCTGGGTGCCTTTGGGCTCGCCCTGCCAGTGCAGTGCGGGTGATTGGTTGTCGCCATGGCAGCCAAAACCGTTGAAGACGTAAGTTTTGGCAATCGTCTTGCCCGCAGCAATGTCCGGGCTGCTGAGGCGGAACGGACGGGCGCTGGCGTTCAGTGACACGCTGACCAGGATCGAGGCCAGTAACAAAGGTTTGGCGAGCCGCATGGGAGATTCTCCTCCGTGGTTGAATTCCTCCCCAGCTTATCCGTCAGCGCTCGACGCCAGCGCGCCGCAAACTGCCATTCTTGCGCCGGAAACCGTCAACTTCATGGGTCTCACGCAGTTCGCTGGGAGACAGGCCGAAGTGCTGCCGGAAGCGTTCGGCAAAACGCGACGGTGACTGGTAGCCGACGCTGGCGGCGATATCCATGATGGTGCGGCGGGTTCCCTGCAGCAGTCCCAATCCGGTGAGCAGACGGGCCTGTTCCAGTAAATGACGGAAACTGATGCCCTCCCGCCCCAACTGGCGGTGTAGGGTGGATTCGCTCATATGCAGTTGCTCGGCGATGGTGCTCAGGCGCCATGGATAGGCGATGTCGGACTGTATCAATTGGAGGACCTGGCGTTTCACGGCGGGCGCCTCGCGCAGCAGGTTCCCGGCTACACCCTGTGCCGTCAGCCAGCCGATCAGTTCCCGCCGGCGATGTTGCTGTATGCCTTCGGGAATTGTGCATTGGCCCGCCAGTGAGACCCACTGGCTATAACTGAGCGCGAAGCCTTCTGGCGGCGCCAGACTCCAACAGGCGCGCTGTATGTCCGGTCGCTGCGTGAGCAGCCAGGATTGATCCTCTGTCGTCAGGGACAGGCACAGGGCCAGATAGTCGCCTTGCTCATCCGGTTCGTTGGTGATGTGAACCCCGGTTTCAACGGGCAGGATGATGAGCTCACCGGCGCGGGCGCTGTACCAACTGTCGTCCACGCAATAGCGCTTGCTGCCGGCCAGAACCCAGATCAGGGTGGGCGCTTGAATCGGAACGGCTCGCAGCTGTTGTGTGTCGAACCCGTAAAACAGTCCGACCCCCTCGGGGAGCCTGGGGATGGATTCATGGCGCAAGGCCTCTAGCAGGCGTTCCGTCAGCTGCGATGTCGAGGAGGGTGGGAGCGTCGATTCCTGACCCATAAGGCACCCGGCATATCGTTGTAGGTGTGGTTATCGTACCGAATCTAGGGCCATGCTGTCCTGGCGACGGTGTTGTCGTGTCAGCGTTCTTGCCGGATCTGATACGGCGAGCGCAGGGGGCGCTCGTCGCAATTGTTTCCGGGGCCGGCGCGGTCGACGACGAGAAAGTCGGCGATGCTTTCCAGGGGCAACAAGGGATGGTGCCAGACGCCGGCATGGTAGTTGACGCCCTGATCGCCCCGAGCGAGAAAGGCGCGCAGGCCGCTGGTTTCGGGGTCTTCGCCCGGGGCGGCCACGACGACCAGATAGGGGCGGTTGGCCAGCGGCATAAAGGCCTGGCTGCCTCTAGGGTGACGTTCCAGCATCTCGATACGTAACGGCAGGGAGACCGGTTCGCAGCGAAAGATCGACAGGATGGGCCTCGCACCGGGGCCGTCGAACTGGATGTCGGCCAGGTCATGATAACGCTCGGTCCGTCCGCCGTTGATCGGGAAGTGGCGAGCGCCCCGGGTCTCGATCACGTCGCCGAATGGCTTGAAGGCGTCAGCGGTCAGCGGTTCCAGTGGCAATAAATCCATATCGCTCATCGGCTGATTCGCCCGCGCAGTCTGAGCCGGCTGACTCCACCATCGGGCATGATATTGAAACGGATATGGCTGATCGTCCCCAGAGCTTCTATGTCGCGGAAGCTGTGGACCCTGTCGGCGCCGAGGGGCTGTTCCGGTAGCAGGGTTTTCCAGAACATGCTTTGGGTGATCAGGGCCTTATCCGTGCTGTCCTGCACCAGGGCGGCTTGTATGCTGCAACGGGCAGGGAAATTTCCTTTGAAATGCGCGGTGTCGACAATTATCTCGCTGATGATTCCCGGATGTCCCAGTTGCAGTATGCACCAGTCGTTTCCGGGCTCGCGGCGGCGGCGGGTTTCCCAGCCGTCGCCCATGTTGATGCCGCGACCGGGGCGCAGCAGGCGCATCGGCTCGCCGTAATGGGCGTCGCTCCAGGCGACCTGACGACCGCCGTTTTCGAGCGCCAATAGGTCGCATTCCTCGTCTGCGGAACGCGACTGCCATTCACAATAGGGGCTGCCATAGACGCGCAGGCGAGCGATGCCGCCGTCGGGAAACAGGTTCAGGCGCAAATGCGTCCAGGGCCCCCGCGCACTCACCGCCTGGAAATGGTGCCGG
The DNA here is from genome assembly GCF_002514725.1 of Mangrovitalea sediminis. GTDB lineage: Bacteria > Pseudomonadota > Gammaproteobacteria > Pseudomonadales > Oleiphilaceae > Mangrovitalea > Mangrovitalea sediminis. The sequence continues at coordinate 61,628 of NZ_NTLB01000007.1, read as the reverse complement.
TCGCCGGATAGGTCGATGGGCTCAAACAAGATGTGCCAGTGCGTATCGGCGCCGGGGTCTCCGGCTGGCGAGAAACAGGCCTCCAGTGATGCGGCCGGTGGGAAGTTGCCGGTAAAGAACGATGTGTCGATGTCGACGCCGTCGATAATACCGGCATAAGCCAGCCGAATGATGCACCAGTCGTGGCCGGTATCCCGTCTGCGCCGGGTTTCCCAGCCATCCATCCACTTGCCGTTGTCGTCATACAGGTCCGCTACGAAGACCGGGGGGGCCGGATCGATCATGCGCGGTCCGGGTGCAAAGAATTCGTCGCTGACGGCTACGATGACGGCGCCCAGTGAACTGTCGGCGAGATTGAGGGTGTTTCGCGCAAACCCTGGCAGTTCCGCCGGGGCGGCAACAATACGCTGATTCATGCAGTGTCTCCGGCGATGAAAGGGTGATGCTCGTGCCAATGGCGTGCGATGTCGAGCCGGCGGCAGATCCAGACCCGGTCATGGTGTTCGATATGATCGAGAAAACGCTGTAGTGCCCGAAAACGCCCTGGGTGACCGATGGCACGACAGTGCAGTCCGACGGACAGCATTTTGGGCGTTTCCTCGCCTTCGGCATAGAGAACGTCGAAGGCGTCGCGCAGATACTGGAAAAACTGTTCGCCGCTGTTGAAGCCCTGTGGCGTCAGGAAACGCATGTCATTGACGTCCAGGGTGTAGGGTACGATCAGGTGCGGTTTACGTGTGCCGTCCTCGCATGTGACCTGGGTCCACAGGGGGAGGTCGTCCCCGTAGTAATCGCTGTCGTAGAGGAAACCGCCTTGCTCGACGAGCAGGCGTCGAGTGTTCGGACTGTCGCGTCCGGTATACCAGCCGAGCGGACGTTCGCCGGTGAGGGTGCGAAACAGGTCGATGGCTTCTCGCAGGTGGGCGCGTTCGAGTTCGACGGGCATTTCCTGGTAATGGATCCAGCGCAGACCGTGACAGGCGATCTCGTCGCCTCTGTCCAGGAATGCCGCCGCCACGTCGGGGTTGCGGGCCAGGGCCATGGCGACACCGAAGACGGTCAGCGGCAGGCGGCGCTTGTCGAACTCGCGCAATACGCGCCACACACCTGCCCGTGAACCGTATTCGTACAGCGATTCCATGCTCATGTGGCGATCGGGATAGGCCGTAGCGCCGATGATCTCGGACAGAAAGGTCTCCGAATGGCTGTCGCCGTGCAGCACGCAGTTCTCGCCACCTTCCTCATAATTGAGGACGAACTGAACGGCAAGGCGGGCATTGCCGGGCCATCGAGCCTGCGGCGGATGAGCGCCGTAACCGCGCAGATCGCGAGGATAATTACTGTTGTCGAAGAGGATGGTCATAGGCGGCGGCCCCTGCGTTTTAGTCATTTGCGCTGGAAGATGGTGTGGAAGTCGGGTGTGCCGGGGGCGCCGAGGTCGAACTCCAGGCTTTCCAGGATCTGACTCAAGTGTCGGTGCATCCAGGCGCTGGCACCTTTGTCATCACCAAGACGTAGCAACCCGATGAGCTCCCCATGACCGCCGCACTCGTAGCCGACACTGTTGCGGCTTCCATAGACGGCAATGATCAGCGATGAGCGGGTGGTCAATTGGGCAACCTGCTCAGTAATGACCTCGTTGCCGGCAATGGCCAGCAACTGCACGTGGAAACGGGCCGAGAGGCTGATCGCGTCGCTCTGGCGGCCAGTCTGTTGTGCCAGCCGTTCTTCGTCGACGACCTGTTGGAGTTGATCGAGCTGGGTGTCAGTCACCCTACGGCAGACATCCGCCATCATGGCCGGCTCTATCAGAATGCGTGCGGCGAAGACATCCTGGGCCTCCTTGGCGGAGGGCTGAGCCACCTGCGCCCCCCGGTTGGGGCGGATCAATACCAGTTTTTCCAGCGCCAGCCGCTGCAGCACCTTACGGATAACGGTACGGCTGACACCGAACACGTCGGACAGGGAATCTTCCGGCAGGCGTGCCCCTGGCGCCAGTCGATGCTCAACCACGGCCTCCAGAATATCCCTGTAGATCTGTTCGTCGCGAGAGAGTCCCCGAGGGACCTCCGCACGGGACAGCATGTGTTGGGTGTTGGAACGGTTCGACATGGCGTTGGCAATTCCTGGCAGTACCTGGCGTTGGGGCCTTATAGCTGTGGTTTCGGCGGCTTATTCGACGTTTGCCTTCTGCGATCCTGGCGGTATTTTCCCTGAGTGTCAGGCACCTTGTTTTTAGAAATGTATACAGAAAGCTGGCGATCAGTCCATTGATTTATCGACCGTTGACGCATGATGGACGATTGGGGCCGGATCCATTGTCTTGCCTGCACCAGCACGTTGCGTGGTTCTCAGGATGCGCACCGTTGTGGGCCACTCTCCGAGGGGTGACGGACATGCGGCAGCGGAATAATGTAGGGTTCTTTTGGCGAGCGTCTGTTTCTTTATTTTGCATACAATCTGGCTATGTTATGTATGCAGGGGCGTTTCCCGTCTGCCTGGAGAGAGGGTTGCGGGCCATTGCGGCGGCAAAATGCCATCCAGTATCAGGAACTGCGCTCGTCGGGCACAACATTTGCTGAATTCAGGCCGTTAAGCGGCATTTCGCGACCTTCCGTTGGCTGTTGGGAGGTGTAGAGTATCTCTATGGTTTCAACGGACGGGTTGGGCGCATCATGAGGGAATCATGCTGGAATTCTATCTGAACGGTACCCCCATCCGCATGGATGACGTAGAGCCCGATCTCACGGTGCTGGAGCTTTTGCGTGAACGCCAGCATCTGTGCGGGACCAAGGAAGGCTGTGCTTCGGGTGACTGCGGGGCCTGTACCGTTGTGGTTGGCGAAGTCGACGGCGGCTCCCTGAAGTATCGCGCCATCAATAGCTGTATTGCTTTTGCCGGCTCACTGCAGGGGCGCCATCTGGTCACGGTGGAGGGACTGGCCGACGGCGAAACGCTACATCCGGTACAGCAGGCTTTGGTGGATGGGCATGGCTCCCAGTGCGGATTTTGCACGCAGGGTATCGTCATGTCGCTGTTCTGCTGGCAGTTGAATGGTACGGATCGCCTTTCCGCGCAGGAAGCTCTGGCGGGAAACCTCTGTCGCTGCACCGGCTATCGCCCGATCCTGGATGCGGCAACGATGTTGGCCCGGCAGGCTCCTGCATTGCCCGCCTGGTCAGGTAGCCCCGATATGATGGCTTGTCTGGCGGCAATGCCAAACGATGTGATACCGGCCGAAACCTCCGGTTATCGGCGGCCGGAGGACCTCACCTCGTTGCGGGCGGCGATGAAGGATTGGCCAGACGCCCATGTGGTGGCCGGTGCAACGGATCTGGGGCTGGAGAGAACCCAGGCGCTGAAGCGTTTGCCGAAGCTGATCGATCTCTCCCGTGTCGCCGAGTTGGCGGCCATCGAGGAAGGCGACGGCTATCTCGAGGTTGGCGCGGCCGTGGTTTATTCCCGCCTTCAACCCTACCTGAAGACCCATTTCCCCGTGTTTGCCGCGCTCTTGAGCCGGCTGGGCTCCGAACAGATCCGGCAACGCGGTACGCTTGGCGGTAATCTGGGAACGGCATCGCCCATTGGTGACACGCTACCGGTTCTGTTGGCCTTGGACGCCCAGCTGTGCCTGCTGGGGCCGGATGCCGAACGTGGGATGCCGGTATCGGACTTTTTCCTGGGTTACCGCAAAACCGCGCTTCAGGCCGGGGAGATTGTTGCTCGCATCCGGTTGCCATTCCTGGCACCCCAGCGGGTCTGCAAGGTGTACAAGGTGTCCAAGCGTTGGGAGGACGATATCTCGGCGGTGTTGGGCGCCTTCAGTTTCTCGTTCGAGGCCGGGTGTTTTCGTGACGTGCGCCTCGCCTTTGGCGGTATGGCGGCGACACCGGTTTTGGCACCGGCCGTTGCCGCTGAGCTGGAAGGCCGTAGCCAGGATGCAATCGACTGGTCCCGTGTCGAGGCCTCGCTGGCGGCCAGCTTTCAGCCGATGTCCGATGTCCGGGCGAGTGCGGGCTACCGGTTGAAGGTCGCCGCGAATCTGTTGCGCCGGGCGGTGGTGGAAACGGTGCAGCCGGATACAGCCACAAGGATATTCGATCATGCGTAAGCTCGTGGATCTCCCTGCGGGCGCGGTGCAGGCGCCGGTGGCCCCGGTTCTGGGGAATGACCGTCGCCACGACAGCGCCCATAAGCATGTTGCCGGGAGTGCCCTGTATATCGACGACATTCCCGAAACGGCCGGTATGCTGCATGTGGCCTGCGGGAAAAGCACTCAGGCGCATGCGCACATTCTCTCGATGGACCTCGATGCCGTCCGAGCCCACCCGGGTGTGGTTGATATCATTTGCGCTACCGATGTGCCCGGTCAGTTGGATATCGGTCCGGTATTTCCAGGTGACCCTATGCTGGCGAATGGTGTCGTCGAGTTCGTCGGTCAGCCGATCTTCGCCGTGGCGGCCACCAGCCTGCGTGCGGCAAGGGAAGCCGTCCGGTTGGCCCGGATCGACTACGAACCACTGCCGGCTGTGCTCGACATAGAGGCAGCCATGGCGGCGGACAGTTTTGTTCGTCCGCTGCACCGTCAGGTGCGGGGTGATGTGGCGGCTGCACTGGCGGAAGCACCGCACCGCCTATCCGGCGAGCAACGTGTCGGTGGTCAGGAGCATTTCTACCTGGAAGGACAGGCCTGTATCGCAACGCCATCGGAAGACGGCGGCGTCTTCGTGCGGACATCCAGTCAGCATCCCACAGAAGTACAGAAACTGGTCGCGGAAGTGCTGGGTGTGCCGATTACCGAAGTGCAGGTTGAGGTGCGTCGCATGGGCGGAGCCTTCGGCGGCAAGGAAACCCAGGCTGCGCCGCTGGCCTGCATTGCAGCGGTCCTGGCCCGCCGCACCGGCAAGTCGGTGAAGTACCGCATGCCGCGGGCTGACGATATGGTGATGACGGGCAAGCGCCATGATTTCCACAACCGCTACGAAGTCGGTTTTGATGACGACGGCCGGCTGTGGGGGGCCGATATCGAACTCTGTGGTCGTTGCGGCTATTCGCCTGACCTGTCGGATGCCGTGGTCGACCGCGCGATGTTTCATGCCGACAATGCCTACTTCCTCGATCAGGCGCGGGTTGTCGGTCACCGCTGCAAGACCCATACGGTTTCCAATACGGCGTTCCGCGGATTTGGCGGGCCTCAGGGCATGATGATTATCGAGCAGGCGATGGATGATATTGCCCGCTATCTCGGTAAGGACCCGCTGGACGTGCGCAAGGGCAATCTCTACCGTCCCGGCCAGGATGTGACCCACTATGGGCAGAAGATCGAGCAGCATGTGTTGCCGGCCTTGATCGACCAGTTGGAGGTGAGTGCTGACTATCGCCAGCGCCGGGAGTCGGTTCGTGCCTTCAATGCGGCCAATCCGATTCTCAAGAAAGGGTTGTCGCTGACGCCGGTGAAGTTCGGCATCTCCTATACCGTCAAGCACCTGAACCAGGCGGGAGCCCTGGTGCATATCTATACCGACGGCAGCATCCACCTGAATCATGGCGGAACCGAGATGGGCCAGGGACTGTTCGTGAAGGTCTCCCAGGTCGTCGCGGATGTGTTCCAGATCGATCCGCGCTGGATACGGGTGTCTGCCACCCGCACCGACAAGGTCCCCAATACCTCGCCCACCGCCGCATCGGCCGGATCCGACCTCAACGGTATGGCGGCATTCAATGCCTGCATGACGCTGCGTCAGCGGCTGGTCGATTTTGCCTGTGAGACCTATGGGCTCGAGCCGTCGCAGGTCGTGTTCAGCAAGGGGCGTGTCCTCCTGGGTGAAAGAGAGGTGGATTGGGCGGAACTGATTCAGGAGGCCTATCGGGGGCGCGTGTCGCTGTCGGCCACCGGTCATTACGCGACGCCGCGTATCCACTACGACCGAACCACGGGGACCGGGCACCCATTCTTTTACTTCGCCCACGGTGCGGCCTGTAGCGAGGTACTGGTGGACACGCTGACCGGGGAATACCGGGTGCTGCGCGTCGACATCCTGCATGACGTCGGCCGCTCGTTGAATCCGGCGATCGATATTGGTCAGATAGAAGGTGGTTTCATTCAGGGAATGGGCTGGCTGACGACGGAAGAGCTGGTCTGGGATGCCGACGGCCGTCTCCTGTCGAACAGTCCCGCAAACTACAAGATTCCCTCGGTGGGGGATACGCCACCGGACTTTCGCGTGGCGTTGCTGGCGGAGCACCCCAATCACGAGACAACGATCTACCGCTCCAAGGCAGTGGGCGAGCCGCCCTTCATGCTGGCAATCTCGGTCTGGTCGGCCCTGCGCGATGCAGTGGCCAGCCTGACCGGCTATCGCTATTGCCCGCCGCTCGATACCCCGGCAACGCCGGAACGGGTTCTTTGGGCGGTGGAAGCGGCGCAACAGTCGCAAAAGGAGGCAATCGATGCAGACTTGCCGGTGGTATGACGCCGTAGCCGGTTGCGAGCAGCGGGGCGAAGCCTATGTGCTGGTGACGGTCCTGGGCGTGGCGGGTTCGGTACCACGGGAGCCGGCCAGCAAGATGGTCGTGACGGCCGGGGAGACCTACGACACGATCGGCGGGGGGCACCTGGAATTCAGGGTGATCGAGGCAGCCAGGGAGAGACTGGCGACAGGGGATTATGGGTATGCCATGCAGCACTTCCCCTTGGGTGCGAGTCTGGGGCAGTGTTGCGGGGGCAGCGTTTCGGTGCTGATGGAGCCTCAGCCGGCGTCGACCTTCAGGGTGACGGTTTTTGGTGCGGGGCATGTGGCGCGGGCTCTGGTGGCGATCTTGGGGCAGTTGGACTGCCGGGTCCTCTGGCTGGACAGCCGCGCCGACCTGTTCCCCGAGAATGTACCGGGTAATGTCGAGTGCCGCGTGACGGACGACCCGGTGGGAGACATTCCCCGGCTGCCTGCTGCCGCCCATCAGGTGATTCTGACCCACAATCACCAGTTGGATTTTGAACTCTGCATGGCCTTGTTGCGTGACGACCGGGCTGCCTCTATTGGCTTGATCGGTTCCACGACCAAGGCGGCCCGGTTTCGGCAGCGTTTGGCCCATCGCGGTTTTGACGACGACGCGATTGGGCGTGTGCGTTGTCCGGTGGGGTTGTCCGGGGTACCGGGGAAGCTGCCGATGGCGATTGCCGTGTCCATTGCCGGTGAGTTACTGGCGCTGGCGGCGGACGCTGGCGGCACGATGACACGTCCGCGAAAGCGGGGGCTGTCCTGGCCGGATATGCGGCAGCTCATGACGCAAGCCATGCCTGATACAAATAAGGATTCCTGATGGCGCTGGCCGATCTCAATCACCTATCTGCCTCTGCGGCTTACGCGAAGTTTTTGCAGTGTTGCGGCTCCCGTCAATGGGCGACGGGCATGGCCGAAGGCCTGCCCTACGGTGACGCGGGGGAGCTGCTGCAAAGAGCCCGGGAGCTTTGGGACAGCCTGTCTGCGGACGACTGGCTTGAGGCATTTGCCGCCCACCCCCGTATCGGCGATCTGGACAGCCTGCCCCGCAAGCATGCGGATACCGCGGCACTGGCGTCGGCGGAGCAGGCCGGTGCCGGTGCTGCAGACAATGCGACCCAGATTGCTCTGCGCGAAGGTAATGCCGACTACGAGCGCCGTTTCGGTTACCGTTACATCGTTTGCGCGACCGGCAAGTCTGCGGCGCAGATGCTGGACATCCTGCGCCAACGACTGACGCACTCTCCTGAAGAGGAAATCCGGATAGCGGCCGTCGAACAGGCCGCCATTACCCGGTTGAGACTGGAGAAACTGTTATGAAAACCGGGATTACCACCCACGTACTGGACTTGGGCGAAGGGCGCCCCGCCTCGGGGTTGGCGGTCACTTTATCGCAACAGACGGCCTCCGGCTGGGAGGCTCTGGGTGACGGCCGGACGGACGCTGACGGGCGCGTCGGCCTCTGGCGTGACCTCAACCTGTGTGTCGCCACCTATCGCCTGAGTTTTGCAACCGGGGACTGGTTTGCCGGGCAGTCGCGAGACTGTTTCTATCCCATGGTCGACATCGTGTTTTCCGTCGACGACGCGACAACCCATTATCATGTGCCCCTGCTGTTGAATCGCTGGGGCTACAGCACCTACCGGGGAAGCTGATGGATCTGCCCGCCGATACCTGCGCCTATCGCGCGAGCCTGTTTCACCTGATCGACGATCCTGGACTGGACGGTCCTCCGAGCAGCGATGCCTTCGAGTGGTTCGAGGATGGCATTCTCCTGATCTCTCAGGGGCGGGTGCTGGCGTTGGGTGCGGCTGCCGACCTGCTGCCGGTCTTGCCCGCGGGGCTGAGTCTGACGCATTGGCCGGACAGTTTGATTGTGCCGGGCTTTATCGATGCCCATATCCATTTCCCGCAACTCGATGTCATCGCCTCGTACGGTGAACAACTGTTGGAATGGCTGAACAACTATACGTTTCCGGCGGAGCAGCGCTTTTCCGATGCTGGCTATGCGGAGGCCACGGCGGACGTCTTTCTCGATGAACTGTTACGCTGCGGAACGACCAGTGCGATGGTGTTCTGTACCGTGCATCCGGCCTCCGCAGAGGCGCTGTTCTCCGCTGCCGAGCGCCGTAATCTGCGATTGGTTGCCGGTAAGGTGCTGATGGACCGGCATGCGCCGGCCGGGCTCTGTGATACGCCGGAATCCGGTGATCGCGAGAGTCGGGAGCTGATCGAACGCTGGCATGGGAGGGGGCGCTTGGAGTATGCGGTTACGCCTCGGTTTGCAGCGACGTCGACACCAGAACAGTTGCGCCTTGCCGGTCGGTTGCTGGCGGATTATCCCGGCCTGCCGATGCAGACCCATCTGGCGGAAAGCCTGGCGGAGATCGACTGGACCCTCCGTCTTTATCCGGATCGTCGTGACTATCTGGATGTTTACGATCACTACGGCTTGCTGCGCGAGCGTAGCGTTTTTGCCCACTGCGTGCATATCGATGACGATGCCCGGCGGCGTATCGCCGATGCGGGCGCAACGGCGGCGTTCTGCCCTACGTCGAATACGTTTCTGGGGAGCGGCCTCTTCGATCTGCATGCGGCCCGTGAAGCGGGTATCCAGGTGAGTCTTGCCACCGATGTGGGGGGCGGTACCAGTGTCTCTATGCTGCAGACCATGGCCGAAGCCTATAAGGTCACGCAGTTACGCGGGCGTTCACTGAACCCGTTTCAGGCGTTTTACCTGGCAACATTGGGCAATGCCCGGGCGCTGGGGCTGGATACTCATGTCGGCAATCTCCAGCCGGGGCGCGAAGCGGATTTTGTGGTGCTGGACCGACACGCCACGCCGTTGCTGGCGCGCAAGGATGCATTGGCGAAATCCCTGCAGGACATCCTATTCAACCTGATTATTCTGGGGGACGACCGGGCGGTGCGCGCCACTCATATTGCAGGTCGCTGCGGTTACCAGCGGCCTGAGTCTTCCCGTCACGAGGGACGTCCATGCTGAGTTACACCATCGACTGGCTGAGTCTGTTCTTCCGCTGGTTTCATGTTATTGCGGGTATAGCCTGGATCGGTGCGTCCTTCTATTTCGTCTGGCTGGACAATAGCCTGGAGGAGCCCCCCGCCTGGAAAAAGGCCAAGGGCATCAAGGGAGACCTTTGGGCCGTGCATGGGGGCGGGTTTTATGAGGTCGCCAAGTACCAACTGGGACCGGAACAAATGCCCACCCGTTTGCACTGGTTCAAGTGGGAGGCATACACGACCTGGCTGACCGGCACGACGTTACTCTTCCTGGTGTATTACCTGGGGCCACCCGGTTTGCTGTTGCCGGCAGGCAGCGTGCTGACGCGGCCAGAAGCGATCGCTCTCGGGTTAGGCAGTATTGCGGCGATGTTCGTGGTGTACGAGCTGATGATTCGTAGCCCCCTGAGCCGGCATGGGTTGGTATTCGGTATCCTGATCTATGCGGTACTGGTGTTTGCGGCCTGGGGGCTGGATCACGTCTTTACCGGGCGCGGCGCCTACATTCATGTCGGTGCCATGATCGGCACCATTATGGTGGCGAATGTCTTGGTGGGTATCATGCCGTCGCAACGGGCGCTGGTGGATACGGTGGCGCGTGGCGAGGTGCCGGGCGAGCGCATTGCCCATCTGGCGGCGATGGCGAAGTTACGGTCGACGCACAATAACTATTTCACCCTGCCACTGATCTTCATCATGATCAGTAACCACTACCCGATGACCTATGGCCATGCCCACAGCTGGTTGGTGCTGGCCGCGATAGGCTTTATCGCAGCTCTGGCCCGTCATTTCTTTAATTTGCGGCATCGGGGGAAGATCCGGCCGATGATACTGGTCTCGGCGGCAGCCCTGCTCTGCGTGCTGGCCATATTAATCAAGCCTGTGATGGAGGCCGCTAACGGCAATATGCCCTCGGTTTCCGAGGCGCGCATTCAGACGATCCTCAGTGCGCGCTGCAGTGCCTGTCATTCGGCACATCCGACGGAGCCCGGCTTTAGCGCCCCGCCTGCGGGCATCGAGCTGGAGACTCCGCAAATGGCGAAGGCCTATGCGCAACGCATCTACCAGGCTGCGGTCGCGACGCACTACATGCCGCTGGGCAATCTCACCAAGATCACCCCGCAGGAGCGGGCCGACCTGGGCCGTTGGGCGCGGCAGCAATAGCGGGTAGTGCTTCGTCCTGTGGGGGCCGGTGCCCCCGACGCCATGGTCGGAGTTCCCGTTGGTGGCGGGATGTTCAGTCGTCACCGCCGTTGTCCGGCTGATTCAGCAGTTCCGGTTTTTTCAGGGCGCGGGCAAACAGGTCCTTCTCTTCGGCGATGACCAGGGCACATTGTTCGGCCAACTCTTCGCTCAGCCCTTCCACCCGCTTTTGTAGAAAGAGGGTGATCTCTTCAGACAGTTCAAGCAGCTTGTCGCGGGCGTCGGCATCGGCCTTGGATGAGAACAGCAGTTTATCGGCATGTTTCAGTGCCATATCGAGCCCATCCCTTTCTGAGTAATACAACGCTTTAACGGCCATCGATTCGATCTCCAGTAAATGTCCGGACAGCTTCGAGCGGTCGGAAGCTGTTTGAGGCAGGGGCTATCTTACCTTGTTAGAATCTGTATGCATATACAGTATTTTGAGCCAGGCGTTTCGCTTACAAATCAAAACAGCTCCTGCTACAACTGGCTATATAATCATCAGATAACGACCTGTCTTGGGAAATGTCATATGAAAGTGTTAAGCGGGGTGAGTATTCGCTCACGGCTTCTGATTGCTGTCATGGTCCCGGTTATCCTGACGGCGATAACGATCGCCTGGATCAGCGTGAGTCGGGTACAGTCCAATGGACAGGCAGAGCTTCAGCGGCTCCAGGAGCGCTTGATGGCGACACGGAAGGAAGGCTTAAAAAACCTGGTGGATGCCGCAAAGTCCGTGGTTTTGGAAGCAAAGAACAACAGCTCGCTAACAGAAGCGCAGGCCAAGCAGGAAGCGCGTAGCCGAATTCGTTCGATCACCTTCGGCAACGACAACTACGTGTTTGCCCGGCAGCGGGATGGTTTCAATCTAGCCTATCATCCTGACCCTTCCAAAGAGGGGCCGACCAGTAATCCTACCCTGTTGAAATTGGTCAACCAGCTCTTCGACGCTGCGGAAAAGGATGGCTTTCTTGCGTATAACTGGATGAATCCCGCCTCAGGCAATGTCGAGCCGAAGGTTTCCTATTCGGTGATTATTCCGGGATGGGATTGGTTGATCGGTGCCGGTGTTTACACGACCGATATCCAGCGGACGCTCGATGCCGCGCGTCAGAAGGTCGAGCAGGAAGTCCAGTCCACGCTGGGTTTCGTTTTGGCAGCAACGGCGGCGGTAGTCGTTATTGCGTTGATTCTGGGGCTGTTGGTGGGGCGCACGGTTACGGTCCCGCTCAATCGCGTTAGCCGCCTGATGCAGGAAATTGCGGAGGGTGAGGGCGATTTACGCCAGCGTCTGCCGGATTCCGGCCGGGATGAGCTGGCTGAACTGGGGCGCCGCTTTAATGCCTTTGCTGGCAAGATCCAGGCGACAATAAGAGAGGTCGGGTCAACGACAGACCAGCTAGCGGCTGCCGCCGAAGAGCTAAGCCGGGTGGCTGAAGATACCCGGTCGGCCGTTCAGGAACAGGGCTCTGAGACTGATCAGATCGCGTCGGCGATCAATGAAATGGCGGCGACCATCCAGGAGATTGCCGGTAATGCCAACACGGTTCAGGGGGCTGCCGCGGATGCGGACAGGCTGGCGAGGGATGGCCGTCAGACGATAACCAGCGCGCAGTCTTCGGTGAACGATCTGTCTCAGGAAATTCATGCCAGCGCTCAGCGTATCGAACAACTGGCTGAGAAGTCCGATTCGATCCAACAGGTGCTGGATGTCATTCATGCGGTGACTGAGCAGACCAACCTGCTGGCGTTGAACGCCGCCATTGAAGCGGCCCGGGCCGGTGAACACGGCAGGGGATTCTCCGTCGTGGCGGATGAAGTGCGGCAGTTGGCGCGCCGCAGTGCTGAGTCCGCAGAGCAGATTCGAGAGATGATCGACGGTTTTGTGGTGGATTCTCGCGGAGCGGTGGAGCGGATGAAGGCCTCTCAGGCCCGCTCCAATGAAACGGTGGAGCGTATCAACCATGCGACGGGCGCGCTGAAGACCATCGAAAGCTCGGTGGGTAATATCAATGATGAAGTGACGCAGATCGCTGCCGCCGCCGAAGAACAAAGCCAGGTGGCGGAAGAGATCAATCGTAATGTCATTCGCATCGTCGAAGCAGCACAGCGTAGCGATGCGGGGGTCAGCCAGACGAACGATGCAAGCCAAGAACTGGCTCGTCTGGGCGAAAGCCTGCGCACATTGGTGGGGCAGTTCAAGGTCTGATGACAGCGGCCAGTCCGGCGCGCCTTGCGTAGTTGTCCGGACTGGTGCTCCAGCGAGAGATTGGCCTACCATAGTGAGGCCAATCCATCCGAGGAGTCCAATCATGGCCCGCAAGAAACGAACCCCTACAAAAGAGAGTCAGTTGCAGCGGGATCTGCGTTCACCGCTTTACCGTATGCAGGTCGTTTCCGATAAGACCCGTTATAACCGCAAGCGGGACAAAGCGATGAAATCCGAGGATTTTCGAAAAGCGGCCTAAAGGGCGTTTTCCGTAAATCCTCGGATCTCAGGTTCCAACCCGCTTTTTACCGCCGATCTCCGCTCAGTGCCCTACTGATCGGCATCTGCCAGTTCAGCGTTGTGATAAACGTTTTGAACGTCTTCCAGATCGTTAAGCATATCGAGAAACTTCTCGAACATGGCGACGTCATCACCGGTGATTTCGGTGGTGGTCTGGGGCAGGAACTGGATTTCATCCACTTCGAAGTCGATTTCGCCGAAGGCTTCTGTTAGTGCCTGCTTGGCGCTGAAGTGCTCGGTATTCGGCGCGAAGATAGTAATCAGGCCGTTCTCGTTTTCGATGTCGGTAACGTCCACACCCGCTTCGATCAACGCTTCCAATACGGGCTCTTCGTCGTCCCCCCGGAAGGCAAGAATGGCGCAATGATCGAACATATGGCTGACGCTGCCGGGCGTGCCGATCTTGCTTTTGGTCTTGGTGAAGCACTGGCGTACGTCACCGAAAGTCCGGTTGGGGTTGTCGGTCAGGCATTCGACGATCACCATGCAGTTACCGGGACCAAAGCCTTCATAGCGCGCGACGGAGAAGTCCTCGCCGCCAGCACCTTTGGCTTTGGCCAGCGCCTTCTCAATGACGTGTGTCGGCACCTGAGCCTTCTTGGCGCGTTCGATCAGACCCCGCAGAGCGACATTCCCTGCGGGGTCGACGCCACCGGATTTGGCGCTGACATAGAGTTCCCGGGCATATTTACTGTAGACCCGGGTTTTTGCTTCGGCCGTTTTGGCCATTGATTCTTTACGGTTCTGGTAAGCGCGACCCACGTTGATATCCTAATTGTTGTCCCGAAATCGCCGATTTTACGTGCAGACGGCGAAGGGATCTATTGCGACGTTGCAAATGAGGGAAAAACAGAGTTTGAGCGCAGGGTGTAGGTGGGTGAATTCGCTTGGCTGCCGGCACCCGGTGACGCAAAGGCCCTTCCCGACGCGAGCAATGGTTGGCGGCGATTCTGTTGGCACGGGCGAACTCTCGCGTAAGCGCAGTGTCCGTTGGGATGGATCTTCAATGGCGAATTAAGCGCTTTACTTGATGTAACGCCCGGCTTGATGTTGTCCTGGAATATGTCTCTTCATCAGCAGTAATCTGGAAATTCAGCGTGCTCGTAAGCGGTTTTCTGGAAGGTTTTCTTCCTCTATCTATACGTAATTTGTGGAACTTAATTCCATAAGGTTTTGAAAAGCATTAAAGGGCGCCGGTTTTAACTTGCCTCTGGATTCGGATCGATATTATTGACTAATTTAAGGGTGAATAAAGTGTCATGAAGTATCTTGCCTTTACTTATTTTTGATGAAGTGATTTTTATTTCAATATTTTGTTGCTAGAATCTTTTCTGCAATAAAACCTGATTGTCTGGAGTCTTAAATATGGGAATTCTGGTCGAGTATTCTGAGAAGAAGCGCCAGTTGGAAGCACTGAAGGCAGAGCTACAACAGCTCGAAAACTCCGAAGATCTTAAAAAAGAGCTGGAGTTCAAGACTCAGCTTGAAAAACTTTTGGAAAAATACACTAAGACGGCGGCTGACGCGTTCAAGGTACTTTCCGAAATCGATCCGTCGATTGCTACCGGCGGAGCAAAAAAAGCCGCCAAGCCGGCCTCTTCCGGCAGAACCCGTGCGCTGATGGTCTACAAGAATCCGCATACTGGGGAAGTGGTCAAAACTCGTGGTGGTAACACCAAAACGCTAAAGGAATGGCGGGAAAAATATGGCGCGGACAAAGTGGACTCGTGGAAGGAAAAGGCTTAATCGCGTCTTGACTTGAAAAGGGCTTCGTTGGAAGCCCTTTTTTGTTGGGGCGGGATCAACTGTTTTTGCCTTCTGCATCCTGGTGGCAGGCAGGTCTCTTCAACCTGTTAAAGAGCCTGATGACGTTGAGGGTAAGTCGCTTTTGCTGGAATTATTTGCCCCGGGGTTTCTGATTGGGGCCGATTTTATGTTTCTCCTGTTGTCGTACTGTAGACGATTTTAATGTCGCATCTGTGAACGCTTATTATTGAAACTGAAATCCTTAGTAATAGTCAGGTCTTTGGCTGGAAATATGAGGATCGATAATAGCGTTCGATGTATCCCAGGCTAAATCGATTCGTCATTATCCCCTTTTTCAGGTCGCTTTCGCTGTGGCTCGCCGAGCGGGTTTCAGCGTGGTGACAGCGCTGAGGTTTCGAATGCCTGCTGTGGAAACAATCAATATTGGCGTTCTGATCCGGCGCGGTTCTTTCCAATCCATGTGGCAAGCCCTGATGATTCGGGGGGGGCGATGATTTTGTATGCATCGGTTGTAGCCCCCTGAGGGGCTTTCTGGGGGCCTTTGGCGAGTGATCGCAGGTTCATTTGCAGAGTAAGCGAGTAAGCGCGTCGGTGGCCTACCATACGCCCTTCGGGCTCTATCTATACAGACAGGCGCGCCGACGGTGGGCCCGGGAGTCTGATACGCCGTTGCTCAGTGATGATCTGGGGTGGCGAGACAGTCGGGGTCGAGGTCTTTTATGGCTTCGTAGTGACTGAGATAGACCTGGCCGCTCAGTTGGCTGAGCAGGTCAGAATCCCGAAGATGATCCATGACCGGACCCTTCACTTCGGACAGGTGGAGTTTTACGCCGGCATCCTGCAGTCGGCGGTTGAGGGACTCCAGGCTGTCGAGGGCACTGGCGTCAATCTGGTTGATCGCCGAGCACATGATCACGACATGTTTTACGGTCGGGCGTAGAAGCACGGCGTCATAAAGCTGGTCTTCGAGGTTGCGGGCATTGGCGAAATAGAGAGATTCGTCCACGCGCACGGATAGTACCGCCCGACTGCAGTTGACTTGGTGCCGAAGGACATTGCGGAAATGTTCGGTACCGGGAACCTGTCCGATGATGGCCACGTGAGGTGTGCTGGTGCGCCACAGGAACAGCAATATCGAGGCGGCAACACCGGCGACAACCCCGCTCTCGACCCCCACAGCAAGAACAACGGCGATAGTGGCCGCCATCGCCGCGAAATCCGAGCGGGAATAGCGCCAGATCTTGCGCATTTCCCCTATATCTATCAGGGGAAGAACTGCAACGATGATGGTTGCAGCCAGCGTGGCTTTGGGCAGGTAATACATCAGCGGCGTCAGGAATAGAGCTGCGAGTGCGATTCCGCCCGCCGTAAAGACTCCGGCCATGGGCGTGACGGCGCCAGCCTCAAAATTGACGACGGAACGGGAGAACCCACCGGTGATGGGGAATCCTCCGGAAAAGGCGCTGGCAAGATTGGCTGCACCGAGTCCGAATAATTCGTGATTTGCATTAAGACGTTCGCGTCGTTTGGCGGCCAGAGCCTGGGCGACGGAAATGGAGCTGATAAAACTGATCAGGCCGATGAGCGCGGCCGGCAGAAGCAGTTCATGCCACCATTCAGGCTTGCCCACGGGCATGGCGAGCGCCGGGAGCCCTTTCGGTATCTCTCCTACAACCGCTACGCCCGCATGGGTCAGGTGCAGGCCGGCTACGATCAGTGTCGTTACGATCACCGCCAGGACCGGAGCTGCTTTGGTCAACAGGTCGGCCGGCAGCGGCTTAAGCCCGATTTTGCGTAGTAATGGCTTCAGTCCTTTGCGTGCCCAGAAGAGGAACAGCGTAGTGCCTGCGCCAATACACAGTGTCGGCCAGTTGAAGTCTGCCAGGTGGGGTGTCAGCGACGCCAGCATCTCTGAGAGATTGCCGCCATGCATGGGAACGCCCAGCAGGTATTTGAGCTGACTGGCGGCGATCAAAACGCCGGAAGCGCTGACAAAGCCTGAGATGACCGGCCGTGATAGCAGGTTGACGATCCAGCCCAGTCGTAATACCCCCAGAACGACGAGCACCATGCCGGACATGAAGGCGAGCATCATGGCTGCCGTCAAATACTCTGCCGTGCCCTGTGTGGCGATACGGCTCACCGCGGCGGCGGTCATCAACGACATGACCGCCATGGGACCGACCGATAGGGTTCGGCTGGTGCCGAAAAAGGCGTAGACGACCAGGGGCAGGATGCTGGCATAGAGACCCGTCTGGGGTGGCAGGCCTGCGAGTAGTGCGTATGCCAGGCCCTGCGGGATCAGCATAATGGCGACGATAACGGCAGCCACGCCATCAGAGAGCGCGTCGCGCCTCTGATAGGTGGCCAGCCACTCAGTCGCCGGTAGCCAGCGAAGGTAACGTTTTATAGCCTTTTCGGCGGTCACAGAGTCTAGCGTCCGCGTTTTTCGTCGTTAAGTGCCGTCTGGCTCTCGTGGGGTTGCGGGGCGTGCGGCAGGCGCTCGGGTGCTGCCAGCCATTCACGACCGCGAAGCATCAGCTTGAAGTAGATCCAGGGCATCAGCTTAGCCTTGAGCAGCCACATGACACGCCGGGGTACCGTCGGCTCCAACGGGAAGGTGGGAAGCAGCTTGCCGCCGTAACCGAATTCCGCCAGTACGACTTTCCCTCGCTCCACTGTCAGCGGGCAGGAGCCATAGCCGTCATAGATCGAACGCAACGGTTCGCCATCGAGTACCGCCAACAGGTTCTCTGCCACCACCGGTGCCTGCTTGCGCACGGCGGCCGCCGTCTTGGCGTTGGGGGCGGAGCAGGCATCGCCCAGACTGAATATATTGCTGTACCGGCTATGCTGCAGGGTTTCGCCGTTGACTTCCACCCAGCCGGCCTCGTTGGCGAGCACGCTGTTACGGATGAAGTCAGGCGCGGTCTGCGGCGGACACACATGGAGCATGTCAAACGACTTGGTGACTGTCTCCGTGTTACCTTCGGCATCGGTTACCCGGAAGGTGGCTTTCTTGGCCGGGCCGTCCACTTTGATCAGATTGCTGTTGAAGGCCAGTTGTGCGCCATATTTTTCAACGTATTTCATCAGCGGCGGCACAAAGGTGGCCACACCGAAGAGAGCTGCGCCTGCCAGATTGAATTCGACATTGATGCTGGGCAGTCGCCCCTGTTTCTGCCAGTGATCGCAGGATAGGTACATCGCTTTTTGCGGCGCGCCGGCGCATTTGATCGGCATGGGCGGCTGGGTGAAGAGCGCCTTGCCGTCCTTGAGGTTCTGCACCAGTTCCCATGTATAGGGAGCCAGGTCGAACAGGTAATTGGAGGTGACTCCGTTGCGCCCCAGCGTGTCGCGCAAGCCTTCCACTGCATCCCAATCCAGCTTCAGGCCTGGAGCGACGATCAGCGTCCGGTAATGGAGGCGCTCGCCGTCTTCCAGGATCACGGCCTGGTTCTCGGGGTCGAAGTCGCTGGCTGCTGCACGGATCCATTTGCAGCCTGCCGGAATGACGCCGGCCATGGCCTTCTCTGTTCCGGATCTGGCAAAGGCGCCAGCGCCGACCAGTGTCCAGGCCGGCTGGTAATAGTGCTTGTCGCTCGGCTCGACAACGGCGATAGACAGGTTCGGGCGCCGTTTGAGCAGGCTGGCTGCTGCTGCCAGCCCTCCTGCGCCACCACCGACGATCAGGGTATCGAAGCGCGGCAGGTTGCTGCTGGGGGCTTGTTTGGAGGCTTTCTTGTCGGCCTTCTGCCAGGTGGTGTCCAGTCTCCCTCTCAAGCCGGAAAGGTCATAGCCTGCTTCTGCGGCGGTGGCGATGACGGTATCCGGTGTGAGATGGTGAGCTTCCGCAAGGGCCCACAAGGACGTGGAGCGGGTGCCTGTGCGACAGAATGCCAGCACGGGCCCACTGACGGTTTCGAGTAAGTGGCGGAAATCCTTGACGTTCTGGTCGGTGATATCACCGGAGCGAACCGGGAGGTGCACAAAATCCATTCCCTGGCGCTTTACCGCCTGCTCGAGGGCCGCCGTGGCCGGTTGGTCAGAGGATTCGCCCTCCGGACGGTTGCAGACGACGGTCCGGAATCCGGCAGCTGCCAGACTGCCGATATCGCTTTCACTGATCTGAGGTGATACCCAAAGAAAAGGGGTTAGTTTTTTTCTATCGACCATGATGGGTTCCCAATTCGGTTGGCGCTTTTTATAGGTTATAGGGCGTCTACAGGGATTTTCAGATAGTGCACGCCGTTGTCTTCCGCCGGTGGTAGCTGACCTGCACGCATGTTGACCTGTACCGACGGCAGAATCAGTCGGGGCATCCCCAGTGTGGCGTCGCGTTCAGTCCGCATGCGAACGAAGGCTTCCTCGCTAATACCTTCATGCACATGAATATTAGACGCTTTCTGGTCCCCTACCGAGGTTTCCCAGCGGTACTCGCTGCGGCCCTGTGGCAGGTAGTCGTGGCACAGGAACAGGCGGGTTTCATTGGGAAGCGCGAAGATCTTCTGAATGGACTGAAAGAGCTGTCGGGCATCGCCGCCAGGGAAGTCGCAGCGTGCTGTTCCGTAATCCGGCATGAAAAGCGTATCGCCGACAAAGCCACTATCGCCGATCAGGTACGTCATACAGGCCGGGGTATGTCCGGGCGTGTGCAGTGCACGTGCTTCGATATTACCGACCTGGAAGCGCTGGCCGTCATCGAACAGGGTGTCGAATTGGCTGCCATCGCGCGCGAAACCGGGTTCGGCATTGAACACTTTGCCGAATGTTTCCTGTACACGCGTGATGTGCGATCCGATCGCCAGTTGCCCGCCCAGCTCATTCTTCAGGTAGGGCGCCGCAGAGAGATGGTCGGCGTGGACGTGTGTTTCCAGAATCCACTGGACCGACAAGCCTTGCTCTTTGACATAGGCGATCAGCTTGTCCGCCGATGCGGTATGGGTGCGGCCGGACGCGGGGTCATAGTCGAGAACGGAGTCGACCAGTGCGCACTGGCGGGTTTCCGGGTCGCTGACCACATAGCTGACCGTAAAGGTGTCCGGGTCGAAGAAGCCTTTGACGTCAGGCGCTGACATGGCTGCCTCCAGGTTAGTCAATGGGAGCGTCCATTTTCACCGCTGTTGGCGGGCCTTGTCAAATTTTAGAATAAGCTTATATCCAAAAGTAATATGTAGTGATGTGCGTACTTAAGGTACCTGTTTGCAGGTTGCGTTGGCGCCCCATCGCTTTTATTCGTTGCAGGAAGGGTGAGTTGCCAGGGCTCGGTTGAAGGTGGGCTCGAGCCCCTTGTGGCAAGGCTATCTTTCGGCGACAAACGGGTTGCTGCGACGTTCCGCGCCGAAGGTCGACATGGGACCGTGCCCCGGAATGAAGCGGATGTCATCTCCCAGGGGAAAGAGTTTTTCCCGAATGGAGCGAATCAGGGTCCCATGATCGCCTTTGGGGAAGTCGGTGCGTCCAATGGAGCCCTGAAACAGCACGTCGCCTACCAGGGCGAGTGCGGACTCGGGGTGGTAGAACACAACATGTCCCGGTGTGTGGCCTGGGCAATGGATCACCTGCAGGCGTTGCTCTCCGACGGTTACAGTGTCCCCGTCGTCGAGCCAGCGGTCGGGCGTAAAGGGGTTGGCGGGTGGAAAGCCGAACATCTGGCTTTGCTGAGGCAGTGCATCGATCCAGAACTTGTCTTCGATATGGGGGCCTTCGATCGGAAGAGCGAACTCTTCGGCGAGCGCCGCGGTGCCACCTGCATGATCGATATGGGCATGGGTCAGCAGGATCTTTTCCAGCGTGACGCCTTCCTCGGTAACCACCGACCTGATGTGCTCGAGATCTCCACCGGGATCTACTACAGCTGCTTTTCGTGTCTGTTCACACCAGATCAGGGTGCAGTTTTGCTGAAAGGCAGTGACCGGAATGATGCGGTATTTCATGGGATCATACGACTCCGACGGAAAAGGGTGCATGCGAAACGCCAACCCAAATCGTCATGATACCTCTAGTATCGGAGTGCAGGGGGGATTGATTGAGTGGTGGGCCCAGCAGGACTTGAACCTGCAACCAACGGATTATGAGTCCGCTGCTCTAACCAATTGAGCTATAGGCCCTGAATAGACGTGTTGTTTTGGGTGGGGCTCAAAACAAAGCGGGCGCCATTATACCCAGAGGTAATGGCGCCCGCCAGAGGAGGGCTGTGCTTACTCGTCGAGGAAGCTGCGCAGGTGATCGGAGCGCGAAGGGTGGCGCAATTTGCGCAGGGCCTTGGCTTCGATCTGGCGGATCCGCTCGCGGGTTACGTCGAACTGTTTGCCGACTTCTTCCAGCGTGTGGTCGGTGTTCATCTCAATACCGAAACGCATGCGCAACACTTTCGATTCGCGGGCAGTCAGGCCGGCGAGCACCTTGCGGGTGGCTTCGCGCAGGCCTTCGGCCGTGGCGGAATCAACGGGCGACAGGGCCTGGATATCTTCGATGAAATCGCCCAGATGCGAATCTTCATCATCGCCGATGGGCGTTTCCATGGAAATCGGCTCTTTGGCGATTTTCAGCACCTTCCGGATCTTGTCCTCAGGCATTTCCATGCGCTCGCCCAATTCTTCCGGCGTTGGCTCGCGTCCCATCTCCTGCAGCATTTGCCGAGAGATCCGGTTCAGCTTGTTGATCGTTTCGATCATGTGTACCGGGATACGGATGGTGCGAGCCTGGTCGGCAATGGAGCGAGTGATGGCCTGGCGAATCCACCAGGTTGCATAGGTTGAGAACTTGTACCCACGGCGGTATTCGAACTTGTCGACCGCCTTCATCAGGCCAATGTTGCCTTCCTGAATCAAGTCCAGGAACTGCAGGCCCCGGTTGGTATATTTTTTCGCAATGGAAATAACCAGGCGCAGGTTGGCTTCGACCATTTCCTTCTTGGCGCGCCGAGCCTTCGCTTCTCCAATGGAAACGCGGCGGTTGATTTCCTTGATTTCCGGCACGATCAGCTGGATGTCACCTTCGACCTGTGCAATCCGCTTCTGCAGACGAATGATTTCGTCGCTGCGCTCATCGATCGCCTTGGCGTAGTCCTTCTTGCTCTTGGCGATTTTGGCGGTCCACTCGAGATTGGTTTCGTTGCCGGGGAACTGCTTGATGAAGTCCTTGCGCGGCATACGGCAATCGCGGGTAGAGATAGCCATGATGGTGCGTTCGTTTTCGCGAATGGCTTCGTTGGTCGAGCGGATGATGTTGACCAGCTCGTCGAAATGCTTGTTAGCCAGCTTGAACGGCGCGAATACCTGGCCCAATTCGGCCAGCGCCTGCTGGGTTACCTCGTGGTCCCGGCCGTGCTTGACCAGCGCGCCTTCTGCCACAACCAGCTTTTCGCGCAGCAGTTCGAAGCGCAGGCGGGTTTCCTCTGGATCCGGACCATTATCGGTCTCGTCTTCGGTCGAGGAATCGTCGTCGTCATCGCTGTCGGCGGGCGTGGTGTCGTTTTCCGCCGCGGCGATGTTAATTTCTTCCGCGGAGAAGGGCGGATCGACATCGTCCGGGTCGAGGAATCCGCTCACGATATCGCTGATGCGGCCTTCGTTGGCGATAATGTCTTCGTAGGCTGCAATAACGGTCGCTACGGTGCCCGGGAAATGGGCAATGGCTGCCATGACATCACGAATGCCTTCCTCGATACGCTTGGCGATCTGGATTTCGCCTTCGCGGGTCAGCAGTTCGACGGTGCCCATTTCGCGCATGTACATGCGCACAGGGTCCGTTGTCCGGCCTGCATCCGTCTCGACAGCAGCCAGAGCTGCGGCAGCTTCGGCTGCAGCGGCTTCATCGGCAGCGGAGTCGCCGTCGGTAATGAGCAATGTATCGGCATCAGGGGCTTCCTCACAGACCTGAATACCCATATCATTGATCATACGGATAATGTCTTCGACCTGGTCCGGGTCAGCGATGTCTTCAGGCAGGTGATCGTTGACTTCAGCGTAGGTCAGGTAACCCTGTTCCTTACCGCGGGCGATAAGATCTTTCAAACGGGACTTCTGCGAATTGCCTGACATAGTCACCCTTTGGACTCGGTGGTATGGTGAAAAAGGTAAACAGCCATTATAGCCTTGGTGGGCATTTGCCGCCACCAACTGCATAGATGGTGACCAAATGCCTAAATTCAAGGCAGACGCGCTCGGCCCCAGGTTTTTAAGGGCTTTTCGAGCACATACGATCTAAGTTTGTTACCTTTCAGCTAAGTTCAATCTGTTGTTTCTTTCTAATAAGTACTTTCAGCTAGTCACTGTTTTCTACGGGTCGTTTCTGGCGCGCGTTGTTTACGCTACGCGACGACCGGCGGCTCGTTTGGCCGCAAGGGCAGACGGTTTTTCTGCCGATCGGTTAAAGCATTGTCTGCAGATCTGTCAGTGGGTATCGGTAGAGGGTGTTGTTACGCCCTTTTGACGACCGATCTTCCGCAAAGTTTCCTTGAGATTTCTCTTGTCCTCTTCGCTCCATTCACTGGGGTTTGCCGCTTTCCCGGATGCCAGGGCCTTGCCGACTCGGGGAATCGAGAGGGCTAGACTGGTCTTTGCGTCCTCAAGAATTTCCGGTCTTTCCGGTAAATGCTCGATGCCGTCAAAGAGCCCGTGGAAGCGTTGATGCGCTTCAATGTCCAGTGCCAGGCCTCGTATGACATCTTCCCGGGTATGGCAACTGCTGGCTTGCATCCAGCTGGCAAATTGACGGGCCCTGGGCAAATTGGAGTCTTCAGCCTGCAGTTCAAGTACCTGTTCAGCCAGGCCGGGATCTTCCAGTAAGGCCAGGCACAGCATGGTGTCGCGATTGAGCCTGAATTCCGGTTTTTCCCGGGGTACAAAAGTCTGGGCGGTTTTGTCGCCTCCCTTCCAGGGGCGCTTCTCAAATCGGCTGCCGCACAGTCGCATCATTTCATGCCACATGGCGTCCCGCAGCGTCGAGCGCGCCATGCGCTGGATGAGTGGGTCGACGCGGGCGCGCAGTTCACCACGGTGCTCCGGCAAATTCAGGTCCAGGCCCGTCTGATGACGATCGAACAGGAACCGCGAAAGGGGCTTGGCCTGTTCAATGCGTCGCTGGAAGGCCTCTTTGCCCTCCTTGCGGACCAGGGTGTCCGGATCTTCGCCTTCGGGCAGCATCAGGAACTGAATGTGGATGCCGTCCTGTAGCAGTTCGAGGCAGTTGTCCAGCGCCCGGTCTGCGGCGCGGAAGCCCGCGTTATCTCCGTCAAAGCAAAAAATCAGGTGACGGACCTGCTTTAGCAGGCTGCTGATGTTGTCGCTGTTCGTCGCCGTGCCCAAGGCGGCGACTGCATAAGGGATGCCGTTTTGGGCCAGGGCGATGACGTCCATATAGCCTTCGACCACCAGTAGGCGATCGAGCTGGCGGACGGCCTGCATGGCTTCGTAGAGCCCATAGACTTCTCGGCTCTTATGGAAAACGTCAGACTCGGGCGAATTGATGTATTTCGCCTTGTCGTTCCCCAATGTCCTTCCGCCGAATGCGACAGTCCGGCCGCGCGTGTTGCGAATCGGAAAGACGATTCTATTGCGTAACAGGTCCCTGTTTCGGCCGTAAGCATCCGAGACGGTGCGAGTCTCAAGAAGTGCTTTTAGCGTAGCGGCATCGCAGCTTCGGGCCAGGGCGTCCTCTTCGGCGGGCGCGTAGCCGAGGCGGTACTGCTTAATGATCTCATCGTTCAGGCCGCGTTCGCGCAGGTAGCGGCGTGCAAACTCGCTGGTCGGATGCGTCGACAACTGGTGCTGGTAAAAAGCCGCAGCCTGATCGAGTGCCTCCGTCAGTGTGCGGGAATGCACCACTTCCTGTCGCACACTCTCGGTATAGGGGACTTCCATGCCGGCGTGCCGGGCAAGTGTCTCAACAGCTTCGGTGAAACCGAGATGGTCAAACTCCCGGATAAAACTTATAGCGTCGCCGTGCGCGCCGCAGCCGAAACAGTGGTAGAAGCCCTTGTCCGGGCGCACATTGAAGGATGGCGTCTTTTCGTCGTGAAAAGGGCAACGTGCCTTGAAGTTGGCGCCGGCTTTTCGCAGTGAAATGCGGGCGCCGACAATTTCCGCCAGATTGACGCGATCCAGTAGTTCGTCGATAAAACCTTGGGGGATCATGCCGCTCATGACGGTAGTGTCCGCTTTTTTCGGGATGGGCGAAAGCGGGTGTCAGCCGGCCAGGATCTGCTTGACGATGCGACTGACGTCGCCCATGTCTGCGCGGCCCTGAACTTCGGGCTTCACGAGCGCCATCACTTTCCCCATGTCCTGCATGCCGTTGGCCTCGCTACGGGCGACAGCATCCTTGACGATGGCGGTAACTTCGTCGGCAGTCAGTGCCGTCGGCAGGAATTCCTGAATGACCGTAATTTCCGCATTTTCGCGGTCGGCCAGATCCTGCCGCTGAGCGTCACTGTATTGCTGGGCGGAATCGCGACGCTGCTTCACCATTTTGTCGAGCACGGCAAGCACTCGTGCGTCATCGAGTTCGATGCGCTCATCGACTTCGATCTGCTTGATTGCAGCCAGGATCAGTCGAAGTGTGCCAAGGCGCTCCCGGTCCTTCTCGCGCATTGCCGTCTTCATGGCTTCAGTAATGCGGTTTTTCAGGAGGGCTTCGCTCATGGTTTCAACTCCGGTGATCGGATGTTGCTCTCAAAAGAGGCTAAGAGTGCCACGGATATCGGGGCGTTCGTCAGGTGACCGACCTCGATGATTCCGAAAACACAAAAACCGACTGCAGGGCGGGGTGCTAAAGTGACCGCAATAAAGAGGTCGCCCGTCCGGCAATCGGTCTAACGCGTTTTAAGCAGGCGTGAAGCGTTGCTTAATAGAGGCGCTCGAAACGCTTCTGTTCGCGCTGAAGCTTCTTCAGGTGACGCTTAACGGCCGCAGCTGCCTTGCGCTTGCGCACAGACGTCGGCTTCTCGTAATGCTCGCGGCGACGAACTTCAGACAGGATGCCTGCCTTTTCGCAGGAACGCTTGAAGCGACGCAGCGCGACGTCGAACGGCTCGTTTTCTTTCACTTTGACAGCAGGCATTCGGAAATCACCATCCTTTGAATCGGGATTGGAATTAAGCATTCTTGGGTGGCTGTGCGGGCCTACACCTTAAACGGCCTTGACATTCATTGCTCGTATTTTGCGCAATGGAGCCACCAGGGCCGCGAATTCTATCGCGAGCCGGACGATCTTGTAAAGGCTTGTGTGCATCCAAACGGGGGACAAGGTGCCGCCAAGTGCAGTTGGATCTGGTAAAGTAGCGCGCGCAATTGCTGCGGTGTGGCCGATGGCAATGACGGTATGGAAAGAGTGAGTGGTAAACGATGCGGGTTCTGGGAATTGAGTCGTCTTGCGATGAAACGGGCGTTGCCCTGTATGACAGCGAGCGGGGATTGCTGTCGCATGCCCTGTTCAGTCAGGTGGCGATGCATGCCGACTATGGTGGCGTGGTGCCGGAGCTTGCCTCCAGGGACCATGTCCGCAAATTGTTGCCCCTTTGCGAAGAGGTTCTGAGTCGCGCAGAGCTGGACCTCTCCTCCGTCGATGCCATTGCCTACACGGCGGGGCCGGGGTTGATCGGCGCCTTGATGGTTGGCGGCTCCTTTGCTCATGCCCTGGCATTTGCGCTCGACGTTCCGGTGCTGGGAGTGCACCACATGGAGGGGCACCTTCTGGCGCCGATGCTGGAACCTCAGCCGCCCGAATTCCCGTTCGTTGCCCTGCTGGTCTCCGGGGGGCATACGCAGTTGGTCAAGGTGGATGGCATCGGCCGTTATACCTTGTTGGGCGAATCGGTGGACGATGCCGCTGGTGAGGCCTTTGATAAGGCCGCCAAAATGTTGGAGCTGGGCTACCCTGGCGGGCCTCAGGTTGCCGCTTTGGCGGAGCAGGGCGTGCCGGGACGTTTTGTGTTCCCGCGTCCGATGACTGACCGTCCCGGCCTGGCGTTCAGCTTCAGCGGCCTCAAGACCTTCACCCTGAATACGGTCAATGCGGCTAAAGCCGATGGATCCTGGTCGGATCAAACACGGGCGGACATTGCGCTGGCGTTTGAAACCGCCGTGGTGGAAACCCTGGCGATCAAATGTCGGCGCGCGCTGCAGGAAACGGGCTGTCGGCGCCTGGTGGTGGCGGGCGGCGTCAGCGCTAACCGGCACCTGCGCAAGGTTCTCTCGGAACAGATGGGCAAAGTGCAGGGTGAGGTGTTTTACGCCCGCCCGGAATTCTGTACCGATAACGGTGCGATGATTGCCTATGCCGGCTGTCAGCGTTTGCAGGCAGGGCAGCGCGATGGAGATCGCATATGGGCGGTTCCGCGGTGGCCCATGGCGGAATTGCCACCGTTGGATGCGCTCTGTGAGGACGGGTTGCGCGAGCCCTCGAACTAAAGCTTGTTCTCCCGGCGTTGCCGGAGGCGTATCAGGTTGTCCCGGTGCCGCACCAGGATTAGCAGGGTCATCAGGACGAAGAGCAGCAGGCTGTCCGGGTCGAGCAGTGCGCTGACAATAGGCGCCAGCAGTGCCGCGGTAATCGATCCGATGGCGGATATCCGGGTGCGCCAGACCAGTAGCAGCCAGACAAATGCCAGTACGCTCATGGTGGCTGGCGCTATTGCCAGTCCGGCGCCGAATGCCGTGGCGACCCCTTTCCCTCCATGGAATCCGGCGAATAGGGGCAACATGTGCCCGGTAATGGCGCAAAGGCCGACAATCGCCTGCCATAAGGGGGTGATGCCGAGCGCATGCGCCAGACCGACGGGCACGGCGCCTTTGGCGGCATCGAGAATGAGAGTGACGATGGCGGGAGCAGTGCCGGCGAGACGGTAGACATTCGTAGCCCCCGGGTTGCCGGAGCCGTGAAGGCGAGGGTCAGGCGCAGCGAAGGCGCGGCAGACCACCGGTGCTGTGATAAAAGAGCCCAGCAGATAGGCGCCGACGCACAGTAAGGCGAGCACAAGTGGCTGGCTCATGCGAAAGACTCGCTCCGGGATCTATGCGACAATTCGCACAATTTCGGGTGTGCGGATCGCGACGCGGCAATAGGGTTCGAACAAGGGCCTGTCCGGGTAAGCCTCTACACTAGATCCTTGGCCGGCGCGATACAAGCGCCAACCTCATCAGTGAAAGCCGGCAGGCGGCAGTAGGGAGTGGCGTGTTGGATACGGTGTTTATCAGCGGTCTCACCGTTGAGACGATCATTGGGGTGTATGACTGGGAGCGGGAAGTGACCCAGCGCCTGGTGATTGACCTGGACATGGGTTGGGATAACCGCCGTCCAGGGAACTCGGATGATGTGGCCGACGCCCTTGATTACAAGGCCGTCAGTGATGAGGTGGCCGCATTTTTCCAGGCGTTCCATCCTCAGTTGTTGGAGACGGCTGCCGAACGTCTGGCGGATCGGTTGCTTGAGCGTTTCGCGATGCCCTGGCTACGCCTGAGGATTGCCAAGCCGGGTGCCGTTCCGGCTGCCGACAGTGTCGGAGTGGTGATCGAGCGGGGCGAGCGGGTATGACCTGTGTCTATCTGAGTATTGGGAGCAATGTCGATCGTGACCGCCATATTCAGGCGGCGCTTGATGGTCTGTCGCATCTCTTCGGGGCCCTGCAGATCTCCTCGGTGTATGAGAGCGAGGCTGTGGGCTTTGACGGCGAGCCTTTCTATAATCTGGTCGTCGGCATCGAGACCGATCTGCCGGTCGGCGAATTAAGCCGGGCGTTGAAACAGCTGGAAGATGCCAATGGCCGCCTTCGAGATGTACCGCGCTTCAGTGCCCGAACGCTGGATCTGGATATTCTGACCTATGGCGATGTCGTGGGACTGCACGATGGAGTGACTTTGCCGCGTGGTGAGATCCTGAAGAATGCCTTTGTTTTGCGTCCGTTGGCGGAAATTGCCGCGGACGAAAGGCATCCCCAGACGGGGGAGCGTTATGCAGACCTCTGGGCGCGCTACGATCGAGCCCAGAGGCTGTGGGTTGTACCTTTCGAATGGCAGGGGCGCGCGATTTCGCCGCGCCCCTAGTGCGTTCAGTCCCTCTCGCTTTCGTGCCGCCGGCGGTATAGCTCGATCAGGCCCGCGGTCGAGCTGTCGCTGTCAAAACCGGTGCTTTCGTCGCTCTGCAGCAATCTTTCGAGAATGTTGTTGCCCAACTGCTTGCCCAGCTCAACCCCCCACTGGTCGAACGAGTCGATATTCCAGATCTCGCCCTGGACGAACACTTTGTGCTCATAGAGCGCGACGAGGGCACCGATGGTGCGGGGTGTTGCGCGCTCGAAAAGCAGGGTGTTGGAAGGCTTGTTGCCGGGAATGACCTTGTGCGGCGCCAGTGCATCGGCTTCGCTTACCGAATAACCCTGATCGATCAGTTCCTGGCGAGCCTCCTCCAGCGTCTTGCCGCGCATCAGTGCCTGGGTCTGGCTCAGGCAGTTGGCGAACAGGATCGCGTGGTGCGTCGCCACAGGGTTGTGGGTGTGCAGGGGAATGATGAAGTCCGCAGGCGACAGCCGGGTTCCCTGGTGCAGCAGCTGGTGATAAGCGTGCTGGCCGTTGGCGCCCGCGCCACCCCAGATGATGGGGCCAGTGGCGTAATCCAGCTGCTGGCCGTCGAGATCGACACATTTGCCGTTACTTTCCATGTCCAACTGCTGGAGGTGCGCGGGTAGGCCTCGCAGGTAGTGGTCGTAGGGAAGGATGGCGTGTGCCTCGGCACCGAAGAAGTTGCCGTACCAGATTCCCAGCAATGCCATGATGACCGGAAGGTTCTTCTCCAGCGGCGCCGAGCGGAAATGCTTGTCCATGCTGTGCGCGCCGGAAAGCAGGGCGCGGAAATTGTCCATGCCGATCGTCAACGCTGTGGGGAGGCCGATGGCCGACCATAGTGAATAGCGTCCCCCCACCCAGTCCCACATGGGAAAGATATTGTCTTGCGATATGCCGAAGCGGACGGCTTCGTCGCGATTGGCGGTGACGGCCACGAAGTGTTTGCCGATCGAATCTTCACTACCGCCGTTATGCAGGAACCACTCGCGTGCGACCTTGGTATTTTCGAGGGTTTCCTGGGTACGGAACGATTTTGACTGGATCAGAAACAGGGTGGTTTCCGGATTGATGTGTCGCAGCACTTCGGTGATGTGGCTGCCATCGATATTGGCGACGTAATGGCAGTTGAGCTGCCCATGCCAATACGGCTTGAGGGCGGCGGAGACCAGTTTGGGACCCAGGAAGGAGCCGCCGATGCCGATGCTTACCACGTCGGTGAACGGCTTGTTGCTGAAGCCCCGCCATTGGGTGCTGCGGACCCGCCACACGAATTGCTCCATCTGCGCCAGTGTGGCCCGGATCTCGGGCATGACGTCGGCGCCATCGACATAAACGGATTCCTGAGTCAGGTTGCGCAATGCCGTATGAAGTGCCGGGCGTTGTTCGGTGGTGTTGAGCTTGTCGCCGCGGAACAGGGCTTCGATCCGCGCCGGCAGGTCTCGGGCCTTTGCCAGGGCCACGAGCCGATCAAGTGTCTCGTCAGTAATCAGGTTCTTCGAGTAATCCAGTTGCAAACTGGCGGCAGAGAGGAAGTAACGCTCGAACCGCTCGGGGTCCTGATCGAAGAGGTCGCGCATGTGCACGTCGCGCATATGCTCGGCGTGCTGTGACAGTGCAAGCCATTCCGCAGATTGGGTCAGGTGCTGCTGGCGTTTGTCAGTCATTCCGAATCCCTGGTTACTGTGGTGTTCAGAGTTTGAGGCTGATGTTGTCGATCAGGCGTGTTTTGCCCAGGAATGCGGCAGCCAGAACTGTGATCCTGGTTTCATCCTGCTGTGCCGGTCGCAGGGTGTCGCTGTTCACGATGTTGAAGTAGTCGGGACGGAAACCCTGCTGGGTCAGGCTGTCTGTGGCCGCCTGGCTGAGAGCTGCGAAGTCGCGAGAACCGTTCTGCAGGGCCTGCGCGGTATCTTCCAGCGCCTGTCGCAGGCGTGGGGCGATCCGGCGTTCCGCTGGTGTCAGATAGCCGTTTCGCGAACTCAGGGCGAGGCCGTCTTCGTCACGCGCGGTGGGTACACCGATGATCTGGACGGGCATAAAAAGGTCGCGCACCATTTTGCGGATGACCGCCAGCTGCTGGTAATCCTTTTCGCCAAAGACAGCGATGTCCGGCTGCACCATGTTGAAAAGCATGGTGACCACGGTGGAGACGCCGTTAAAGTGGCCGGGCCGGCTGGCGCCGCAATGGAGTTCCGTGACGTCGGGTACGATGACCTGGGTCTGATGTCCGAGACCGTGCGGATACACCTCGTTTACGCTGGGGGCAAAAATCAGGTCATTGCCGGCTTTCTCCAGCTTCTCCTGGTCCTCCGCCAGTGTGCGGGGGTAGGCGTCGAGGTCCTCGTTGGCGCCGAATTGCATGGGATTGACGAAGATCGAGGTCACGACGACATCGCCAAGGTCTCGCGCACGTTCGACCAGTGAAATATGGCCGGCATGCAAATTACCCATGGTTGGTACCAAGGCTATGCGTTTGCCGTTTTCCCGATGGGTGCGCAGGTTTGCGCGTAGTTCATTGACGGTATGAATGGTTCTCATGCGCTGAAACAGTGCTCCGGTGCTGGGAAACGACGCTCGCGGACGGCGCTGGCAAAGGCTTCGAAGGCACCTTGTATGCTGCCCGCATCCTCCAGGAAATTCTTGACGAACCGGGGCTTGCGGCCGCCCAGGCCAAGCATGTCATGCATGACCAGTACCTGCCCATCGGTATCCGGGCCGGCGCCAATGCCGACAACCGGGATTGTCACGGCCTCCGTAATGCGGGCGGCCAGTGCACTGGGTACGCACTCAAGTATAATGACATCGGCGCCGGCCTGTTCGAGCATACGGGAGTGCTGCACCATCAGCCCGGCCTGACGCTCATCGCGGCCCTGGACTTTATAGCCCCCGAACTTGTTGACGAATTGCGGGGTCAGGCCCAGATGGGCACAGACTGGCACGCCGCGTTCAGTCAGTAGACGAATGGTTTCGGCCAGCCAGTCGGTGCCTTCTATTTTGACCATATGCGCGCCGGCCTGCATCAATTTTGCGGCATTACGCAGGGCATCTTCCGGTGTGCCGTAGCTCATAAACGGGAGGTCTGACATGATCAGGGAGTGCTGATTGCCTCGCGCCACGCAGGCCGTGTGATAGGCGATGTCCTCCACAGTGACCGGCAATGTGCTGTCGTGCCCCTGAAGGACCATTCCCAAGGAGTCGCCGATAAGCAGCACATCGATGCCCGCCGCGCTGATTGCCTGGGCAAAGGTCGAGTCGTAGGCGGTGAGCATCGGAAACTTTTCGCCATTGCGCTTGTAGTCGCGCAGGGTGTTAATCGTCACGGCCATGGGATTGGACCTTCTCGTGAGTTCAGTCGGAGGTGGTGCCCGTCTGGAGGCGCCAAGTCTACACGGGGTATCGCGAAGGAGGCACGTCCCCGAGGTCCTTAGGTTAATGGCCGTGGTGCCGGTAGGCAACCGTAAGGCGTTATCGGGAGCTTATGGGATGACTGCTGGATGAGGGCTCAGGCATCTTCCAGAGGGACGAGATGGTTGTCTGGGCATTGGCGTCGTAATTCGCTGATACGGCGGCCGTCTGGCAATGAGAGGTCGGGCGTCAGATCGAGGAGCGGTTGCAGCACGAAGTCCCTGTTGGCCATTTCCGGGTGCGGCAGGGTGAGGCGGGGCGTCGTCATGGTGCAGTCGCCGAACAGCAGCATGTCCAGATCCAGGGTGCGGGCGCCCCAGCGAATATGGCGGACGCGGCCCTGCTGGTTTTCGATGTGTTGCAGGTGATCGAGCAGCGCAATTGGCGACAGGCCGGTTTCCAGGCGCACGGCGGCGTTGACGTAATCAGGCTGATCGGCAGGACCCACAGCGCGGCTGCGATAGAAGCGGGACTGGCCCAATAGCCGGCATTGCGGTAGGGACGAGAGCGAGACGATGGCTTTTCGCAGTTGGTCCAGGGGCCTGTCCAGGTTGCTGCCCAGGCCAATGTAGGCAACGTTACTGGTCAACGCGGGGTTTCCTGCGTCGCCGCCGCCGGCGCTGGCCGTCGTTTGCGACCTGGCTGGTCATCTTGCGTCGTTCGCCGTCGTTCTGCTGCTGATACTGTGTCCACCATTCACCCAGGCCCTCGGTGTGTTCACCCGCCGCTTCCCGCACCAGCAGGAAATCGTAGGCGGCCCGGAAGCGAGGGTGCTCGACCAGCATCTCCGCCCGCTTGCCCTGGCGGCGGGTCAGGCGGGGCTGCATTTCCCAGATTTCCTTCATGGGGACCGAGAAGCGGCGAGGGATGGCAATGGAGCGAACCTGCCGGTCGATGACGCGATGCGCGGCCAGTTGCAGGGCCGGATAGGTTGCTTCGCCATTGTCTTCCAGTCTTTGCCATTCCCGCTTCAATGCGGGCCACAGCAGCGCGGCAAACAGGAAGTAGGGTGTCACCGATTTGCCCTGATGGATGCGCTCGTCGGTATTGCGGAGGGCCTGGCGAATGATGTCATCTTCTTCGCCCTGGTCCAGCGCCGCCTGCGTGGTGGGGAACAGTGCGCCAAAAAGTCCATAGTGCTGCATCTGGACATAGGTCTTCTCGCCGTAGCCTGCACCGAACAGCTTGAGAATTTCCTCGAACAGGCGGGCGGGCGGAATATGTTCCAGCAAACCCGCCAGCTCGGGTATTGGTGCTGCGGATTCTTCGGCAATCGCGAAGTCCAGTTTGGCGGCAAACCGAATGGCGCGAAGCATGCGGACCGGGTCTTCACGGTAACGGGTTTCGGGGTCACCGATGAGTCTTAGCTGGCGAGCCTCCAGGTCGCGGACACCATCCGCGTAATCGTGGACCGTAAAATCCCGGATGCAGTAGTACAGCGCGTTGACCGTGAAGTCTCGGCGCAGGGCGTCTTCCTCTTTGCTGCCGTAGACATTATCGCGCACCAGGTGGCCGTGTTCGTTAACTGCGCGTTCGGTGTCTGTTTCTTCCTGTTCGACTTGACCGCCGCGAAAGGTGGTGACCTCGATAACTTCGCGGCCAAACAGTACATGTACAATCCTGAAACGCCGTCCAATGAGCCGCGAATTGCGGAACAGTTGGTTCACTTCTTCCGGAGTGGCGTTGGTCGCGATATCGAAATCTTTGGGATGCTGACCCAATAGCAGGTCACGAACGCCGCCGCCAACGAGATAGGCGTCATAGCCTGCATTGTTAAGCCGGTTCAGCACCTTCTTGGCAGGTTCGCTGATGTCCTTGCGGGAGATGCAGTGCTGGTCTCGCGGGATCACCTTCAGGGTGTAGCGTTTCTTAGCGGTCACCGCTGGTTTGCCGGGGATGAACGACAACAGTTTCTTCACCAGTTTTTTCGGCATTGGTTATAACGTCATTGATTCGCGCTGGGATTGTACAGCAGGACCCGCAGTTTAACGGTTTGAGGCGCGCTTGGCGACTCGCCGGGACGCGACATGCTGGAATACGCTGTGGTGTCGGGTTCTGTTCGGGGTGGGGAAATCAACAGGCGGGGTAGTGAATAACCGGCCCCGCCGGGAAGAAAAGAGACAACCATTTATTGTTTTTGTATTTCCGTGTCCTGTGGTGCTGTTATTAGTAGCTCCGAGAGAGCTTTTAGTTGTTCACGAACAGAAAGCTTTGGATACGGAGAGCGGGATGAACGAATGCGGGCATGAAGTGTTTCCAGGGCTACCGTTTTACCGATAGTTCTTGTCCGGCTGACACCACTCGCATTCGTTTCGGGTCCGCTAAAAAGCTCTGCACCCAAAACACTCGGTTCGCACGCGCCCAGTTCTTGTTTTTGTTGGCGGGCGCCAGGTAGCTTCTTGTTTTTGTTTTTGGCGCTACCGAATCCGTCGACTGTTCTTGTTCTTGCCCGGTATAAGAGCACTTGCTGTGCCACTTTCACAAAATTCTTTATTAACAGTAGGTTAAAAAAGTGTAAGGCTGAAGGGGGGGGGCGGGGCAGGGTTTTTCTGTTACTCGAACGACGGGTTTGGAAAGAGGGTGTTACCTTGCGGAACACCCGGTAACACCCTGGGAACACCCTGAGCTTCAGGCATTGCCGCTGGATGTTTTCTTGCGGGGAATGCCCAGGCGCTGCCGACGCTCCCACAGCGATTTACGGCTGATGCCCAGTTTCTGAGCCAATTCGGTTTCACTCATCTTGTCCTGGTTTTCCAGAACGAAGTGCTGGAAGTAATCTTCGAGCGAAAGGTCCTTGGGCTGTTCTCCATGAGCGCTTGAAGGGTCCTCCTCGGACTGTACGAAGGCTTCCGGCAGGTGGACGTCTTCCCGCTCGTTGTCGAGGTCGAGCAAGTCCGGCGTGATCATGTCGTCGTCGCACAGGATGACGGCCCGCTCAATCGCATTTTCCAGTTCGCGCACGTTACCGGGCCACCGGTGGGATTCGATGGCGCGCATACTTTCCGGCGTCAGGCGCAGGGTAGGCTTGTGCATGCGCTCGCCGGTGTCGCGCAGGAAGCGTTTGGCCAGTCCCAGCACGTCGTCGCCACGATCTCTCAATGGCGGCAAGCGTATCTGCATGACATTCAATCGATAATATAAGTCTTCCCTGAACTCCCCGGTGCGGGTCATCGCTTTCAGGTTTCGGTGCGTCGCTGCAATGAGACGGACGTCCACCTGGCGGCTCTGGGTGGAGCCAACTCGGCGTATTTCGCCTTCCTGCAGCACTCTCAGTAGTCGGGCCTGCGCTTCGGGGGGGAGTTCGCCAATTTCATCAAGGAAGAGCGTACCGCCGTCGGCAGCCTCAATCAGGCCGTTGCGGGAAGATACCGCACCGGTAAAGGCACCTTTTTCGTGTCCGAACAATTCGGATTCGATCAGTGTTTCCGGAATGGCGGCGCAGTTGACGCAGATAATCGGCTGGCGGGCTCGCGGGCTCAGTTGATGCAGGGCGCGAGCGGCGAGTTCTTTGCCTGTGCCCGATTCACCGTGGATCAAGACCGTGGTTTCGGTCGGTGCGACTTTGCGAATCAGCGTAAATACCCGCTGCATCGGCTCGCACTGGCCGAACATGATATGCGCTGGATCCGCGTCGCAATGTGACATCGGCGGCGAATCCTGCTCCTGGTCGGGCGTTCTCGGCCGGTTGCGGTAGCGCACAAGGATGTCATCGACCGCGGCCAGCATTTCGTCGTGATCAAAGGGTTTGGCGATATAGTCCACAGCGCCAAGCTTCATGGAGTCCACAGCTGAGCGCAGGCTGGCATAGCTGGTCATGATCAGTACCGGCACTTCGGGTGCCAGTCGGATCAATTCGGTACCCGCTGCGCCGGGAAGACGCAGATCGGAAATGATCAGGTCGTACTGGGCGAGATCGCTGCGCGAGGCATCGTCTACGGAAGAGGCTTCTTCCACATCATAGCCGTTGTGGATCAGCAGCTTGCGCAGCGCAGCGCGAATAACCTCTTCGTCTTCAACTATCAGAATACGACTCATGTCGACGCTTCCCGGTCCTCTTGGCTGGCAGTGTTGTCTGCGTCGTCCTGGTAGACCGGCAGGCGTAGGACGAACCGAGTACCC
Source organism: Mangrovitalea sediminis (assembly GCF_002514725.1). Lineage (GTDB taxonomy): Bacteria > Pseudomonadota > Gammaproteobacteria > Pseudomonadales > Oleiphilaceae > Mangrovitalea > Mangrovitalea sediminis. The sequence continues at coordinate 25,059 of NZ_NTLB01000007.1, read as the reverse complement.
CGGCCGGTTTCCGGGTTTAGCGGGCTTTCGACCTGAATATTGCCGTAGTGTTCCTCGACAATGCTGTAAACCAGTGATAGCCCCAGGCCGGTTCCCTCCTGTGGGCCTTTGGTCGTGTAGAACGGCTCGAAGATATGATCGAGCTGATCGGCAGGAATCCCACACCCTTCATCCGAAACGTCAATGATAGCGGAGTAGCCGTCGAGATTTCCACCGACCCTAACGGTTGCGCCATCAGGGGAGGCGTCGCGAGCGTTACCCAGCAGGTTGACGAAAACCTGAACCAGGCGCTGTTCGTCACCGACAACGTTGAGGTCCGCCGGACACAGATTCTCGTAATGAATGCGTTCGGGTTTGTCGCTCAGGGTCAACAGATTGATCGCCTCCTGGATACAGCGGTGCACGTTGGCAGGTTCGTAGTGATTGGTCTGGGCGTGATTGCCACTGCGGGAGAAATTCATCAGTGACTGCAGTATGCCGGAAATCCGGCGCGTCTGCTGCAGGATTTGAGCGGCTGAGTCGAGGATTTCCTCGTTGTCCGTTTCCAGTTGCAGGTTCTGTGCAAGGCAGGCGATTCCTGTTACAGGATTGCCGATTTCGTGTGCAACGCCAGCGGCCAATCGACCAACGGAGGCCAGGCGCTCACTGTGAATCAGTTCGTCTTCCAGTACGCGCGTCTCGGTCTGGTCCTCGATCAGGATGACCATGCCGTCTTCAGGGTGGTTCGGACCGCCCAGCAGCGACTTGTGCAGGTTCAGCCAGTGCGGGCGGCCCTGTAGCAGGACTCGCTGCTTGTACAGACGTAGTTCGGCGCCCTCCACAAACTCGGGCAATACTTCGTGCCAGGGAGGCTTCAGGGCTGAGAGATGCGAGCCGACAGCCTCCTCAGCGGAGATGCCGGTCAGCTCCTGGAGTGCCTGGTTCCACATCAGGATTTCGCCGTCGTTGCCGATGGAACAGGCACCGATAGGCAGGTTCTGCAAGGTCTGCCGATAATGGCGGCGCAGGTTGTCGAGTTCGGCGGCGAGACCGGTGAGGCGGGTTTGATAATCCTCCAGGGCTCGCTCCACATAGTGGATGTCCTGCGCAGGGTCGCCACCGGCCAATGGCTTGTAACCCAAGTGCCGTTTGACGATATCCTGGGCGATCCCAGGGCCGAGTAGCCCGGACAGCCCGATCTCGATCTGGTCACGCAGGCGGCGCAGCTGGTAGGGACGGTATTCGACGCTGGGCAATTGAAGTGCCTGTAGCGCGCGCCCCACTTCCCGCTCAGCGACCTGGGGACCGAGCGGTATGCCCAGTTGCTGTTTAAAGTCTTCTGAAGAGGTGGCGATGAGTTCGCGTCTTTGTGGTCGCGATAGGGCGCCCAGTGAACAGGACTGTGCCGCGCTGGCTTCTTCCCGGGAGACGCGTGTAATCAGTGAGATCAGGGCGAACACGGCCACATTTGCCGTTAGCGAGGTGAAGACGGAAACTGACCAGTTGTGCTGGTCGCTCAGTTGTAGTGCGCTGATGCCGATGTCCCTCAGGGCGTTGACCTGAAAGGTCAGCGGCAGTACCAGGGTGGCCAGCCAGAAGGCCATTCCGGTTAGCAGGCCGGCAATGACGCCTTTGCGGTTTCCCTCCGGCCAATAAATAACTGCGAGTACGCCTGGTAAGAGTTGAAGCACACCTGAGAAGGCGAGTACACCCAGTACGGCGAGGTCCAGTTTGTGGCCCACACTCCAGTTGAACAGCCAGGCGGCGAGGATGATCAGGGCGATCAGGACACGTTTGACCCAGCGCAGCCAGCTATAGATGTCCACTTGTTCCCGCGGTGGCCGCAAGGGCAGTACGACGTGGTTGAGCACCATGCCGGCCAGGCCCAGGGTCAAAATGATCATCAGGCCGCTGGCGGCGGAAGTGCCTGCGATGTAGGTCAATATCACCAGCCAGGGGCGGCCAAGTGTGATGCCGGCGCCAAGGGCGAAGAAATTGGGATCGGTGGGAATGGCCGCCTCTATGCCACCCCAGAGCAGTATCGGGACAGGAATCGCCAGCAGCAGTAGGTAGAGTGGCAGGCCCCAGCTGGCCTTGGACAGGGAGCGTGGATTGGCATTTTCGGTAAACGTCACATGGAACATGTGGGGCATGACCAGCGCCGTTGCAAATGACATCAGCAGCAGGGCGCGCCAGCCGCCGTCACCCAGTCTTCGTTCCAGGGCGCTGACCCGCGGCGCCTGGGTCGTCAGCCAGTCATTGAGCCCGCCCGGTCCGCCAAATACGACAAAAAGCACCACGGCACCAAGCACCAGCATGGCGATGACCTTGACCAGGGAGTCGAAGGCGATGGCCATGACCAGCCCGTCATGGTTTTCCGATCCCTGATTGTTCCGGGCGCCGAATAGCACGGCAAACAGGACGATCGTGACGCTGAACAGAATGCTCAGCTCTCCGGTCGGCGCGCCTGGTGCGAGGATCGCCAGCGAGTCGGTGACGGCTTTGATTTGCAGGCCGAGGAGCGAAAGTACCGAGGCTGCCGACACAATGGTGACCAGGGTGCCGGCCCATTGACTCCGGTAGCGAAAGGCAAACAGATCTGCCAGGGACGTGAGCTGGTAGGCGCGGGTAATCCGCAGTATCGGGTGCAGGAGAACCGGTGCGAGCAGGAAGGCGCCGCAGATGCCAAGATAGTATGCGAGATAGCCATAGCCATACTGATAGGCCATGCCGATCGACCCATAGACGGCCCAGACGCCCGAGTAAACCCCAAGGCTGAGCACGTAGACCAGCGGGTGACGACTCCAGCGACGAGGGATCAAGCCTCGTTCGGTGGCGTAGGCCAACAGGAACAGCAGCGACAGGTACCCGAATGCCGCCAGGAGGAGTTCGACCAGGTTAAAACTCATTCGGATCCCTACGAACTTCCAGCCAGAAGGCGAGCCCGATCAATGCAAGCCAGACCAGGAAAGGGCGGTACCAGGCGCTGCCCGGTGCAATCCACCAATCCATGATATTGGGCGAAAAGACATAGATCGCCAGGACCAACAGGAAGACGAGTCGATAGATATACATGCTGTCAGCGCCCCGGTCCGCCTTGTGATGGCTGTTGGCCCATAGTGTAGCAACCGGCGCTGGCGGAGACGAACAAAGCCATGGTTCAGGCTTCCTCGGCGGCAGGCATGGGGAGCGTTTTTTGTGCGGGCAGGTGGGTGAGTGACCAATTCTCGCCAGCCCATGCCAACACCGTTTCCGGCGGAGCCAGTTTCAGGTCTGCGGGTGGCGACTGGTGCAGTGCGACCAGCGCGAGCCACAGGTTGTGGCCAGGTATCCTGTCGTCGATGGCGGTGGCATGGTTCTGCTTGCTTAGCTTCTGCCCGTGATTGTCGACGATGACCGGGACGTGCAGGTAGCTTGGAATGGGGAGTTCCAGTGCGGCAAGCAGGGCCAGTTGCAATGGTGTTGAGTCGAGAAGGTCGCTACCGCGGACAATATGCCGGATATCCTGTTCGGCATCATCGCAGACAACGGCCAGTTGGTAGGCGTAAAAGCCTTCTTTGCGCTGGACGACAAAGTCATCCCGCTCCGCTTCAAGCTGGTATTGCTGGTATCCCTGCAACTGGTCCTGCCACGCGTAAAGGCCGCTTTGTACGGCAAAGCGCCAGGCTGTCGGCTCGTCATAGTGACGATCGGGATGATGCCGGCACGCATTAGGGTGCTTGCCCTGGTTTTCGGCAAGGTCGCGGCGGCTGCAAGGGCAGCGATAGGCATAGCCCTTTGAACGGAGTGCTGCTAGCTGGCCGCGATAAAGATCGCTGCGCTGAGATTGGTAGGCGACACTTTCGTCCCAGGTCAGGCCGTGTGCTTCCAGCGTTCGCAGAATGCGATCCGCGGCGTCAGGCGGTTCTCTGAGTGGGTCGAGGTCTTCAATGCGGACGAGCCAGTGGCCGTTATGGGAGCGGGCTTCAAGATAGCTCGCCAGTGCAGCAACCAGAGAGCCAAAATGCAATGGCCCGGTTGGCGATGGGGCGAAGCGACCACGGTAGCTGTGTGACATGCGGGTGCGAAGAGCCGGGCCCATGACGGGCCTGGCTCACCGGGATACTACAATCAAATGCCGGTCTGCTTTTCGCGGATCTCGGCCAACGTCTTGCAGTCGATACAGAGCGTTGCCGTTGGGCGAGCTTCCAGTCGACGGATGCCGATCTCGACACCGCACTGATCGCAGAAGCCGTAATCACCCTTGTCGATACGATCGAGCGTCTGATCGATCTTCTTGATCAGTTTACGTTCGCGATCCCGGGTTCGCAGTTCGAGGCTGAACTCTTCTTCCTGCGTAGCACGATCACTTGGATCGGCGTAGTTGGCGGCGTCTTCCTGCATGTGATGCATGGTGCGGTCGACTTCTTCCATCAGCTCCTGTTTCCAGGAAAGCAGGATGGCACGAAAGTGCTCCAACTGAGCATCATTCATGTATTCTTCACCCGACTGGATGTCGTAGGGGGTGAAGTTGGTAAAGCGTTCACGAACCTTTTCAGTGCTCGGCATAAGACCTGCCCCTTTCATCTACTCCGACAGAGCGACCACTAGGAATTACCGGCGATACGCCCTTCTGCCCGATTGCCCGCATTCCTTGAGCGCAGCGCGTTATATAACCGTGTCGAAGGTCGGCGCGCAACCCCGACCGGCGAGCCTGCGAAAAATAGCAGATCTGAACCGGGTGCGCCAGCCTCATAAGACCGCGTCAGCGGAGCGTCCGGCGAACTCGACCCTGGTCTGCGGTCGCGAATAATAACCTGATTTTGGGAGGTGTCTTGTGCAGTTTGGGCAAACTTTGATCGAAGGCACATTTCTAAGGCGTTATAAACGCTTCTTTGCCGATATAGAGTTGCCTGACGGCGAGGTGGTGACGGCACATTGCCCGAACACGGGTTCCATGCTCGGCTGCAATCTCCCGGGGAGCCGCGTCTGGGTCAGTGCCCATGATGACCCTCGCCGAAAGCTGCGCTTTACCTGGCAGTTGGTGGAAGTTGAACATGGCGCGCTTGCCTGCATCAATACGGCCCTGCCCAATCGCATCGTAGGGGAGGCGATTGCCGCCGGTCGTATTCCGGAGCTGTCCGGGTATGGGAAGTTGCAGAGTGAGGTGCGTTACGGCGAGGAGCGCAGCCGAATCGACTGGCTGCTTTCCGAACATGCCGCCGGCCTGCCCGATGCCTATGTCGAGGTCAAGAATGTCACGCTGGCCGAAGCAGAACTCGGCTTGTTCCCGGATGCGGTGACCACCCGCGGGCAGAAGCACATCAGGGAATTGATGGCCATGGCAGCGGCGGGGAAAAGGGCCGTGCTGTTCTTTTGTGTGAGCCATACCGGCATAGAGCGGGTCGAACCCGCGGTGGCTATCGATCCTGTCTATGCGCGCTGGGTTCGGGAAGCGGTGGATGTCGGTGTGGAATTCCTGGCTTGGCGTGCAGCGATTTCTCCAGAGTCGATTACGCTCGAGCGGGCCATCCCGTTCTCGATTGTCTGAGGTGCTTTGTGAGGTCAGGTGTCGTCCTGTTGCAGGAAAATCTGACCGTCGACGATGGTGATGGGGCGAGGGCTAAGACTGTCGCCTATGCAGGGCCCCACAATGCAGCGGCCGTCCTCGATCTGAAAAAGTGCGCCATGCACAGCGCACTGAATAAAGGATTTGCTGTGGTCCAGGAAAGTGTCGGGCAGCCAGTTCAGTTCCAGGAAGCGGTGAGGACAGCGGTTTTCGTAGGCGAAGACGGTTCCTGCAGAGCGCACCAGGAACAGGCTTTCACCGTTGACCTCGAAGGCCCTGGCCTGGCCGTCCCGCAGACTGTCGAACCCGCAGAGGAAGCTGCTCTTCTGTGACGTTCCTGAGGACATGGCGTGGGGCTTCGGGATTGAAGTCAGGATTTGACGTTGGTCGACACCGGACGGGGGCGCTGATTACGCAGGCTGTCCACCAGTCGCTGGTTGAGGTCGTCGATATGGCGTGACAGGGTGCGCAGCAGTCGCAGGAACGTTTCCGGTTGCGCCTGGATCAGGCGAATGAATTGATCGCGCGGCACGGCCATGAGCGTCACGTCGGTTTCGGCGATAACATCCGCCGTCCGCGGGCTGCCAGTCAGTGCCGCAAGGACACCGAAAATATCCCCTTCCTCAATGCTTCCGACCTGAATACCCGCCACTTCGACGCGACAGCGCCCCCGCATCAGCGTGTAGACTTCATGGGCTTCGGTGCCCTGCGCTATCAGGCGGCTGCCGGCGGGTTGGCGCTGAAAACCGGCTTTGGGGCGCAGGCCGTAGCGGTTGGCGACGGCGTAAGCCAGGGTCAGTACCAGTGACTGTGTCATTAGCAGCCGGGTGAAGCGCTGGGCGAAGACGGCATTCTCCAGCGCATTTTCGAGCACGGTCTTGCCGATCAGGCTTAGCGTTCCGGGTTCCTCGCAGTGGTAGCGCAAGGGCCATTGGTCGCTGGTCGCCGGTATCAGGAAATAATCGCCGGCCTGCAGAATCATGGCGACGCGGTCGCCATGCCGTATTTCCACGGTGCCCTGCGTCAGCCTGACCAGTTCACCGGGTGGCAATAGCGATGTGCAGTCACTGCCAGGCAGGACGGGGATGTCGGGGGTCTCGCTTTCCAGTGCCAGGGTTCCGCTGAGCGCAGCGTATTCTTCCAGAAGCGTATCGATCTGGTCGGGTTGTAGGCCAGGTAGGAACATGCGTAAATCCTTTAAGGCATGTAGCGCATGCGCGTTCCATGGTTGAGGGACATCACCAGTTCGTCCGCTGAGATTTCAACGGGGAAGTAGCATCCGGAAATCTTTGCGCCAGCGATGCTCGCGCCTTCCAGATTGGTTTTCCTGAAATCGATACCCCGCAGGTCGGCGCCGCGGAAATAGGCGTTGCTAAAGTCCATCCCTTCACATTCGAGGCCGCGTAGATCCAGCCCGCGGAAATCACCAAAGGCAAAGCTGGGTAAGTTGTCCCGCTTGGCCCTGGCCTGATTGAACGCTTCCACGTTTTCGTTGCGAAGGAGTTGATACAGCGGATCGTCGATACCGTGGACCATCTCTTCTGTCATTGTGCGTCTCCACCCCGGATAGTCGTTAACGGCCGCCGTTTCCGGCGGCCGACTGCTCAACGTTTCTTGAGTATAGACAATCTATGGATAGGGTGTTACCGCGAGGCACTGTGGGATCAAGCCCCCAGTCTTGCGCGGATGCGGCGGGCCAGCTCAGTGGCAATTTGAGGCACGGAGGTGTCCACATGCAGCAAATGGCGCCGCTCTATGTCTGTCAGCGGTTCCAGCCAGTCCTGCTGGCGCTGCAGGATATCCAGGTTCGCCTCGGAGGCATCCTTACCTGCTGCGGCGCGGGCGGAAACCCGTTCCTTTAGAACCGCCATATTGGTTTCGCATGCAATCAGCAGGAAAGGAACACCCTGATTTTCGGCGATCTCTTCGAAACAGGCGCGTTCCGCGTTGCGCAGGCAGGCGGCATCGACAACCACTGCACAGCCGGCAGACAACAATTGGTCTGCCAGGGCGGCCAGTCGATCGTAAGTGCGCTGGGTTGCCTCCGCGCTGTAGATGCCTTCCTTTGCCTTCGAACGGCTGCTGGCTTCCGGACTTAATCCATACAACCGCTTCCGCTCGACATCGGAGCGCAGGCGTACCAGACCGAGTTCTTCGCTCAAGCCTAAGCTGATCACCGATTTTCCGGAACCGGAAAAGCCATGCATGGCGAGCAGAAAGCGGTCTGGAATCCCCGTGTAGCTCTCGGCAAGATTGGCATAGCCGCGGTAGCGATCGAGCAGGGCGGCCCTTTGGGTGTCATCCAGGCTGTCATTGCCCATGGTGAGGAGTGCAATCTTGGCGCGGACCATGGCGCGGTAAGCTTTGTAGAAGGGCAGCAGGGTGACGCCCTGGAAATCGCCTGTCAGTTCCAGGTAGCGGTTCAGCAACCGGCTGGCGAAGTGCGGCAGTTTGCGGTCTTCCAGATCCATCAACAGGAAGGCGAGGTCGTTGATGGTGTCGATCCAGCGAAAGCCGGGGTTGAACTCGATACAGTCGAAGACCGTCACATGCCCCTTGTAGAGGGTGATGTTGCCGAGATGCAGATCGCCGTGACATTCGCGGATGGCGCCGGAGGCGCGGCGCTTCTCCAGGACCGGCTCCAGGCGTTCGTAGGTGCTCTGGGTCCAGGCTTCGAGTGCTTCCAGTTGCTCGACAAGGTCCGGATCGCTGAGTAAGGGCGCGCTTTGCGCGAAGTTCTGTGCCATGGGGGCCAGCACGGCTTCAGGCGTGCCAAGGTCGCTGTCCTGGTCGACCAGGGGAATGCCTGCATGAAATCGGGCCAGCAGCTCAGCCAGTTCGTCGATATGTTGGGGGGTGAGTAAACCTTCGCTGTTCAGGTTGTCCAGCATCTGGTCGCTATCGAACTGTCGCATTTTTACGGCATATTCGAAGGGTTCTCCGTCGCCACCCAGTATGGGACGCTCAGGGCTGCCGGTGATGGGAACCACGCCGAGGTAAAGGTCTGGCGCCAGACGACGGTTCAGTCTCACTTCCTCTTCGCAGTAGAAGCGGCGGCTGGACAGCTCGGAAAAGTCGAGAAAGCCGAAGTTCAGGGGCTTCTTGATCTTGTAGGCAAAGGAGCCTGTGAGCAGAACGTGAGAAATGTGGGTTTCCCGTGTCTCGAACTTGTCCACCGGATGATCGTAAAGTTGGGCATCCTGCAGTGCGTTGATCAGGGTGCTGGACACAGGGTTCTCCTCTCTTGTTATCGGCATGTGTGGCTGACGTTGCCACGGCTCCTTGCTTGGAGGGCTATGATAGCGGTGCCTGCCGGCAAATCCTATTGCCTTGGCTGGGGTGAACTAACAGTAATGTCACTCGCGACCCTCGATGGCTGTCTTTATAATGCCGCGCCATGACTAAACGTAAATCCTCGAGAAAACCCTCGTCGTCAGGCTCTCGCGGCTCGGCTGCGAAATCCTCACGCCGCTCGTTTTACTGGAAGGCTGCGCTTGTTCTCCTGGTCCTGTTCGCGGGTTGGGTGGCCTATCTCGATGCGGTGGTGACATCCCGGTTCGAGGGGCGGCGGTGGCAGGTTCCGTCCCGGGTCTATGCGCGGCCGCTCGAGCTCTATAACGGGGCCAGTCTCACCAGCGACGGGCTGGCCTGGGAGTTGAAGCAGGTCGGCTTTACGCCGGTCAGCTCTGATCCCTCCCAAGCCGGTCAATTCGAGCGGTCAGGCGATCGCTTCGTCATCTATACCCACGCTTTCCGGTTCCCCGATGGGATGGAACCTTCCCGCGAGGTGTCCCTGGCCATTCAGGGGGATCGCGTTGCGGGAATGCAGGTTCTTAAGGGCGCTCCCAGTAATATCGTACGGGTGCAGCCGTTGCAGATTGGGGGCATCTATCCCAGCGACAACGAAGACCGCATTCTCATCCAGTTAAAGGATCTTCCCCCGCATTTGAGCGATACGCTGATCCTGGTCGAGGACCGCGATTTCTATCACCACTTCGGCATTGCACCCCTGTCGATGCTGCGGGCGCTATTTGTCGACCTGCGGGCCGGTCACGTGGTGCAGGGGGGCAGCACCCTGACCCAGCAGTTGGCGAAGAACCTCTTCCTGACGCGCCAGCGCACGATCGGCCGCAAGATAACCGAAGCCATGATGGCGATTCTGCTGGACTTCCATTACAGCAAGGACGAAATCCTCGAGACCTACCTCAACGAGGTCTATCTCGGGCAAGATGGCAAAAGGGCGATCCATGGTTTCGGACTGGCGAGTCAGTTCTATTTCGGTCAGCCGCTGCACACCTTGTCACTGCCCCAGGTCGCCATGCTGGTCGGGATGGTCAAGGGGCCAACCTATTATGATCCGCGTCGTCATCCAGAGCATGCGATGCAGCGCCGCAATATGATCCTGCAACTGCTGGCGGATCATGGGGAAATCGATGCGGCGACCGCACATAAGGCGATGGCGCAGCCTCTGGGGGTGATTCAGCGCCCCTCCTACAGTGAAGACCTGTATCCGGCGTTCGTTGATCTGGTGAAGCGCCACCTTTCCCGGGATTACAAAGAGCAGGATCTGCGTAGTGCGGGCCTGCGCATCTTTACGACCCTGAATCCCCAGGTACAGCATGCGGCCGAACAGGCGGAGTCGACGACGCTGGCTCGCCTGGATCCGCACCCGGGCAAGTCGCCGCTCGAAGGGGCGCTGGTCGTGACCGGTAAGGAAAGCGGGGAAGTGCTGGCGCTGGTGGGTGGGCGCAATCCGCGTTATGCCGGTTTCAATCGGGCGCTGGATGCCAGCCGGCAGATCGGTTCGCTGGTCAAGCCTGCCCTTTACCTGACGGCGCTATCGCATCCGGACCGCTACACCCTGATCACCCCGCTGAAGGATGAACCCTTCAACATCGTTTTCGATGACGGCAAGTCCTGGGCACCGCGAAATTACGATCGCGAGGCGCATGGTGAAGTGCCGTTGCACGAGGCACTTGCCCATTCCTACAACCTGGCGACGGTTCGCGTAGGGCTCGACGTCGGCGTGGATAACGTGATCGACACTATGCACAAGCTGGGCGTTAAGGAATCGTTGCCCAGTTATCCGGCGATGCTGCTGGGGGCAGGGACGTTGACGCCCGTTGATGTCACTGCCATGTACCAGTCGATTGCCGCTGGCGGTTTTGATGTGCCGCTGCGTTCTATTCGCGATGTGATGACGGCGGATGGGAAGGTCCTGTCCCGCTATAACCTTAAGGTGAAACAGGTGGTCGACCCGCGAGCGGATCATCTTGTGCAATATGCCATGCAGGAAGTCATGCGCGAAGGCACGGGGCAGTCGGCTTATCGCTATCTGCCGAGCGATCTTTCTGCGGCGGGCAAAACGGGGACGACCGACGACAGCCGCGATAGCTGGTTTGCCGGCTTTACCGGTGACTATCTGGCCGTGGCCTGGGTCGGCAAGGACGATAATGCGCCGACGCGTTTCACTGGCGCCACTGGCGCTCTGCGGGTATGGAGCGACCTGATGGCGAGCCTGCCTCAGCATAGCCTCGAGCCGGTGGTGCCTGCCGGCGTAACCTATTATTGGGTTGACGGGAAGGCCCAGGCACTGACCGAGGAAGGGTGCCCTGGCGCGCGCTATGTGCCTTTCATCAATGGCAGTGAGCCCAAGCGTACGGTCAGCTGTGCGGGGGCTATCGGTCACCGGATTCGTTCCTGGTTCGAGGATTTGATGCGATGAGAAAACCATCCGGATTCAAGGGTGTGTCGATGAAGTCCGGTGCACTGTCGGTGATGATGTTGCTGGCAGGCTGTTCGGCGATGGGGCCGCAGGAGTCTATCTATGTGCCTGTCAGCCCGCCGTCGCAAGCCTCTTCAATGCCCTCGCCTTCGACCCATGAGGCGGCGCCGGCCAAAATCGTCACGCCCAGCTATCGTCAGCAGGGGGATGCGTTGAGTCCGGTCGCGGCGGATATGATTCGTCAGGCCAATGCGCAGATTGCCAGTGGCGATATCCTGGGCGGGATCAGTCGTCTTGAGCGGGCGCAGCGTATTTCACCGAGGGCGCCGGAGGTCTACTACACCATGGCGGAAGGTTATATGCGACAGGGCGATTACGGGACTGCCGAGCAGTTTGCCCGTAAAGGACTGTCGCTGGCGGGTTCCAGTGACCGCTTGCGGCGTTCCGGCTGGCTCTTGATGGCGGATATCCTGCGGGCGCAAGGTGACGGTAAGGGCGCCCAGGCGGCGCTGGATCGGGCGAACAACTTCTGAACCGGAGGCCCAGAGAGGGCCTCCCATCCATTCTTCTCTGAGGTGTCAGAGCCCCAGATTCTTCAGGCGATTGGCCTGTTCCAGGTAAACCGTTTTCGGGTCGGTTTCAAACAGGCTGTGCAGACCGAACAACTGGTTGACTTCATCCAGGTGATTCATGAAGTAGTTGTCGCGCAGGACTTGGCCCAGGTGATTGCTGCAGCGTCCCACCAGGCCGTCCGTTTGGCCGCTGAAAGCCAGGCTGGTTACTGCCAGCAATGCATCCGAGGCATCCAGTGCATTGGTCAGAACGCCAGTGCCGCCCCAGGAGTAATAACGCACGCCATGCACTGAGTAGGCGCCTTCGCCACAGGCTGTGGTCGGAATCCCTTCAGGTGCCAGCGCATTGAATTGGGCGCTGCCCTGGGTGGTCAGCGATTGTAGACTGGCCTGCATGTTTTGGGGGTAACCGCCGCTGGAGAGCAGATCTATCAGGCTGCCCAGTGCGTTCCCCAGAGTGACGGCCAGGCCGTCCGCAGGCGAGTTCACGATCAGATCCGCGACGGGCGATCCCTTATTGGGGCCGCCAACCGACGTAACGGAAGCCACCAGATCTGGTCTGACGTGGGCCACGTAGCGTGCGGTCGGGCCGCCGTGACTATGGCCGATCAGGTTGACCTTGCCGTAAATCGCGGCGATCTGTTCCACCTGAGGCAGCAGGGCTTCGCCACGGGCGACAGTGCTGTCGAGTGCCGGTACCTGCACCACGAAGACAGTCGCACCATAGGAACGTAACTCGTCGGGAATGCCATAGAAATAGTCGATGCCGCCAATACTGTCGAAGCCGAACATGCCATGTACCAGCACGATCGGATAACGGGTCTTGGCATAATCAGACGGTTTTGAATTCCACCACCAGGCGGCGCTGGGAGTGGCCCACCCTACAACGAGGACGAGCATTAAAAGACGCAATAGCTGTCGCATGTCGATCTTCCCTTCAGTTTTGTTGTCGTTGTTATTGAACTGACGGAAAGGTCCGTGTCCTTAACTCCCTGAATAGCGCATCCTGGTCTGGCGTGACGCGAGACCGCTCAGATGAACAAACGTCCTGTCAGGTAACGCCTGTGACACCGGACCTGTTCAACCCCTCCTTCATGGCGGCTTCCTGGCACAGCGCCAGCCATATCACTGCTTACCATGTTGTTCTTGTAGTGGGTTGCCGCAGTCAGCGCGTACCCGTTGGCGGGCACATCTGCATTTTTTCGAACAGTTGTACCAAACGTCAACGCAAGGCGGGCCCTAGCGGTGGGCGCCTCCCGGAATTGGGAGGCGCATCACAGGAAGGGGTTGTTATTTTAGGCCAGAGAGCACCTGGCGGGCGGCATCCAGGGTATGAGCGATATCGTCGTCGGAGTGGACGATGGAGACGAAGCCGGCCTCATAGGCGGAGGGCGCCAGATAGATGCCCCGATCCAGCATACCGTGATAGAAGTGTCGGAAACGGTCGAGATCGCAGCGGGTTACCTCTTCGTACAGGGTGACGGGAGCTTGCTCGGTGAAGAAGAAACCGAACATGCCGCCCACGCCCTGTACCGTCAGGGGAATACCGCAATCGCGAGCGATGCCGTGCAGGCCTTGCTTGAGCTTGTCGGCAATGGCCGTCAGTCGGTCGAAGAAGCCGGGCTCGGAAATCGCTTCCAATGTCGTCAGACCGGCGCGCATGGCTAACGGATTACCGGAGAGTGTGCCTGCCTGATAGACCGGTCCCAGGGGGGCAATGTGCTGCATGATGTCGCGTTTGCCGCCAAAGGCACCGACGGGCAGACCGCCGCCGATAACCTTGCCCAGCGTGGTCAGGTCCGGCGTGATGCCGTAATGACTCTGCGCTCCGCCCAGGGCAACGCGGAAACCGGTCATTACTTCATCGAAGATCAGCACCGTTCCATAGCGGTCGCACACCGCACGCAGGCCCTCAAGAAAGCCGGGGACGGGAGGAATGCAGTTCATGTTGCCTGCAATGGGCTCGACAATGATCGCCGCGATTTGTTCGCCCATCTCCTCGAACAGCGTTTCAACGGCGTCCAGCCTGTTGAACGGTAGTGTCAGGGTATGTTCGGCGACGCTGGCCGGCACGCCCGGTGAATTGGGGACCCCCAGTGTCAGCGCACCGGATCCGGCCTTGACCAGCAATGAATCCGCATGACCGTGATAGCAGCCTTCGAACTTGACGATCTTGTCGCGGCCGGTATACCCACGCGCCAGGCGGATGGCGCTCATGGTGGCCTCCGTGCCCGAGTTCACCATCCGCACCATATCGATAGAGGGCACTAGCTCGCATACTTTGCGCGCCATTACCGTTTCGATGGCCGTCGGTGCACCGAAGCCGACGCCTTCCTGGATCTGTGCGGACAGCGCGTCCAGTACCCGGGGATCGGCATGTCCCAGGATCATGGGGCCCCAGGAGCCGACATAGTCGATGTAGCGGCGGTCGTCTTCGTCGAACAGGTAGGCTCCCTGGCCGCGCTTGAAAAAGACGGGGTTGCCGCCGACGCCGCGGAAGGCGCGCACGGGTGAATTCACGCCGCCGGGAATGAACTGCTGGGCCTGTTCGAACAGGGTGTCGGAATGGGTCATGGTGATGAGTTCCTGTCAGACGGTAAAAACAAGGACGAGAGCATCCGGGCGCGCGCCTCGATGTCATCGGCGGCAAAAAGCCCGTGGACAATGGCAAGCATATCGGCGCCTGCTTCAATAACCTGGGACGCATTGTCCGGCGTGATGCCGCCAATCGCAACTATGGGCATACCGAGTTGGCGGGCCGGTTCGAGCAAGGATAGTGGCGCCGGTGGTGCGCTGGATTTCGTCTGCGAGGGGAAAAATCGACCGAATGCAACATAGTCGACGGGAACCGCCCGTGCCTGCCGGGCCAGGTCCAGCGAGGCATGGCAGGTGGCGCCGATAATGGCGTTGGGGCCGAGTCGGCGGCGGGCATCCGCCAGGTCATGATCGGTCAGTCCGAGGTGGACACCGTCGGCACCGATGGCTTCGGCGAGCGCGAGATCGTCATTGATCAGTAGCGGCACCTGATAGTCCCGACAGCAGGCCAGTAGCTCGGAAGCCGAGCGATGTTTCTTCTCCGCGGAGGCGGCCTTGTCCCGGTACTGAACAACACGGGCTCCGCCACGGAGAGCGGCTTCGACGCCTTCTATCAGTTTGGTGCCGGGCAGCAGTTCCGGGTCGGTAATGGCGTAAAGGCCCTGGAGGGTGAAGTTCGTCATAAGGTGTCGTAGGCGATTCGGTGTGGAATGGGATGGCCTTTGCCGACGCTCAGGGCATAGGTCAGCGTCTCGCTGACATAGCGTTGGGCGCGACTGATAGCGGTTTCGAGATCGTCGCCACAGGCCCGTCGGGCTGCAATCGCAGACGCAAAGGTGCACCCCGTCCCATGGTATTCGCCAGGGAGTCGTCTCAGTTGCCATTCGCGGCTGCGCCCGTCCCGGTATTCGAGACGGTTTGTGAGGAGATCGCCACCGCCGTGACCACCGGTTGTCAGCAGCGCTGATACCTTATCCCGCCGCAACAGGCGATCGGCTGCCTCCCGGGGATCGTCCGCGTTGCCCAGACGGGCGAGCTCGGGGCCGTTGGGAGTCAACAGCTCGGCCAACGGGAAAAGCGTGGAGCGCAATGTCTCGATGAGCGCCTCATCGGCCAGTTGTCCGCCTCCTGTGGCGCGAATGACCGGATCAAGGATCAGGGGAAGCGGCGGGCGGCGCCTGAGAAAGTCGGCAAGCGCCGTGACGATTGCCGACTGGCCCAAGGCGCCGGTTTTGATGGCGGCAATTTCGATATCGTCGTTCAGGCAGTCTAGCTGGCGCTTTATCAGCTCAGGGTCAACGGCTTCACTGGCGTGTACATCCCGGGTGTCCTGAACGGTCAGGCAACTGATCACTGGCAGGGGGTGTGCGCCAAGTGCCGTAATGGCCTGTATATCGGCCTGGATGCCGGCACCGCCGGAAGGGTCCAGGCCAGCTACAACAAGGACAGCAGGCTTTTTCATCATGGGCATCAGAACGGTTTGACGACGACAAGGATGACGATGGAGATCAGGGCAAGGACGGGCATTTCGTTGAACCAGCGATAGAACACGTGGGAGCGCTGGTTCCCGTCATCACGAAAAACGCGCACGAGGTGGCCGCAATAGAAATGGTAGATCAGCAACAGCACCACCAGCACCAACTTGGCGTGGAACCAGCCTGCCTGCAGGTAGGCCTCTGGTGCATAGCTGAACAACCAAAGTCCGAGTGCCACGGTTGCGATCATCGAGGGCATCATAATGCCGCGGTACAGTTTTCGCTCCATGATCTTGAAGCGTTCGCGCGAGACCGCGTCCTCGCTCATCGCGTGATAGACGAATAGTCTGGGTAAGTAAAACAGGCCGGCGAACCAGCAAATAACGGCAATGATGTGAAAGGCCTTGACCCAGAGCATGTACCCTCCTGTTTGAGGCGACGGATTGTTTATTCCTTGTCCATTTTGTCGCTGGAGTGATTGGAGTTAATCCGCCAAGAATCGTATACTTTAACGCTCTCTTTCCTTGCCTGAACAGCAAGAGTATCTCTTAGGTGGCCGCGCCTGCGGTTGCAGTGGAACGCATGATACCCAAAAAACATTCGAATTTACGCACAGCTAAATTCCTTTATCTGCGCTATTGGCGTTTTTCCAGTCGGCGAATAGGTTCTCTACAGGACTGGAAGATCCAGTTGATCTTCTGGTGCGGCGCGCTGTTGGTTGGCGTCGTAGTGGAGCTTTTTGCAAGGGCTTCCAACTGGTTTACGGACCAGTTCGATACCCTGTATTGGAAATCCCATTACTGGCCTTTCCTGATTACCCCGATGGGCTTTGTGCTGATCGCGTGGTTAATGAACCGCTTCAGCCCGGCGGCTCAGGGTAGCGGTATCCCGCAAGTGTTGTTGGTGCTCAAACAGCGCTACAACTGGCTACGACCGAGTTTCCTCTCGTTGCAGGTGGCATTCTTCAAGATTCTGCTGACCTGTATCGGTCTGTTTTCCGGTGCCTCGATTGGTCGGGAGGGGCCGAGCGTCCATGTCGGTGCCGCGCTGATGCATCGCATTGGTCTCAAGGGCGGATTGCACAAGCGTTATGTGGACAATTCGCTGATTGTCGCGGGGGGTGCCGCGGGTGTGGCGGCAGCCTTCAATGCGCCTATGGCGGGCATCGTGTTTGCCATCGAAGAGTTGGCCCAGTCCTTTGAGCAGCGCACCAGCGGGACCCTGATCATGGCGATCATCCTCTCCGGTGTCGTCGTCTTAATGTTGTCGGGGCATTACAGTTATTTCGGTCATACCGAAGGCTCTCTGCCGATATCGAGCTCCTGGCCCGCGGTGTTGCTGATCGGCGCGGTTTGCGGCATCGGTGGCGGCCTGTTCGGGCGCCTGCTGATTCTCGGTACGCGTGGCATGGCACCTTACCTTCGCCGCCATCCGATCTGGATTGCAGCGGCTTGCGGGATTTCCATCGCAACTATCGGTTTCTTCACTCATGGGGAAACCTTTGGTAGCGGTTACGCTCAGGCCACGGCGCTGATGTCCGGCCAAACGGCTGCCGATTGGACCTTCCCGATTACCAAGCTGGTTGCGACGTTGGTTTCCTATTACAGCGGGATTCCCGGAGGTTTGTTCTCGCCGAGCCTGGCGACGGGGGCCGGACTCGGTGCCTTGATCGCGAAGGCGTTTCCTGCGATATCGTTGGGCGCACTTACCGTGGTGGGCATGGCGAGCTACCTGTCGGCGGTTATTCAGCGCCCTATCACGTCATTTGCCATCGTTATGGAGTTGACGGGAAACAATCACGAGCTTTTGCTGCCGCTGATGGTGGGGGCTTTCCTGGCGCACGGTATTTCCCGGCTGGTTCAGCCCGATCCGTTGTACGATGCGCTGGCTCATGGTCTGGCTGAGGGGCGCGTGCACCCCATGGAATCGGAAGCGGGCAAGGATTCCTCGTCGGGACAGCAGACGCGTTCGCCGATGCCCTAAGGGCCGGTACGGACGGGAAATCCGTTGGTGTTCGTGGCATTATAGCGGCCTCTACCTTCGGAACAGGGTTACAGTGCAATGAGTCACCGGGTTTCAGTGCCGCAGGACAAGATCAAGGTCGGTATCGTCGGCGGAACAGGATATACGGGTGTGGAGCTGCTTCGCATCCTTGCCAACCATCCTTACGCGGAAGTGGTGACGATTACCTCCCGTTCTGAAGCTGGGCAGCGTGTCGACGACTTCTTCCCGAACCTGCGTGGGTTCTGTGACCTGGAGTTCGTGACGCCGGACTCCGCCGACCTGGTGGCTTGCGAACTCGTGTTTTTCGCTACACCGCATGGCGTTGCCATGCGTCAGGCGCCGGAACTGCTGGAAAAAGGTGTCCGGGTCGTCGATCTGGGGGCCGACTTCCGTCTGAAAAACCTTCCTGTCTGGGAACACTGGTACGGCGAAACCCACGTTTCCCCCGAGTGGGCAGAGCGGGCGGCTTACGGTCTCCCGGAAGTCCATAGGGATGCGATCCGCAAGGCCCAGCTCGTGGCCAATCCGGGCTGTTATCCGACCGTTATCCAACTGGGTTTCCTGCCATTGCTGGAGCGGGGGCTGGTCGATGTTTCGCGGCTGATTGCGGATGCCAAATCCGGCGTCAGCGGTGCCGGGCGTCAGGCTAAGCTGGGCTCTCTGATGGGCGAGGTTGGGGAAAGCTTCAAGGCCTATGGTGCCTCCGGCCACCGTCACGGCCCCGAAATCCGCGAGTGGTTGCAGCATGTTGCGAAAGCGCCGATCGGTCTGACGTTCGTTCCCCATCTGGTGCCGATGATTCGCGGAATGGAAGCCACGCTCTACGCAGAGCTTAAATCCGACCATCTGGATCTCCAGTCGCTCTATGAGGAGCGGTACGCGAACGAGCCGTTTGTGGATGTGATGCCGTTTGGCAGCCACCCCGAGACGAGGAGCGTGCGTGGGGCCAATCACTGTCGTCTTGCCCTGCATCGGCAGGAGAATAGCCGCACGCTGATTGTCTCCGGCGTGATCGATAATCTGGTCAAGGGGGCTTCAGGTCAGGCTGTGCAGAACATGAATGTGATGTTCGGACTTCCGGAAACCGCTGGACTCGATCAACCGGCCCTCTTGCCCTGACGGGGGCGGATATGGTTAAGCGCTCGGAACACACGGAATACATCGTCGTTCGTTTCAAGCCGGGGTACCGCCTCCGCCGTTTTCTGATCCTCCTGTGCTGTTCCGTGCTGGCGGTTGCTGTCGGCTTTTGGATGGGGGCGTGGCAGAATCAGCACGGCTATCGCGATGCCGAGCAGGCATCTGTGGCACTCAAGGCGGAATTGGCCAGGCTGCAAGCCCGTGGCGATCAGATGGCGCAGCGCATCGTTGATCTGCAACGCGGGCACGGCATCGATCAGCAGTCGCTGGCGCAGGCTCGGCATATGATCGAGGGGCTGCAATCTCAGGTTAATAGCCTCAAGTCCGACGTGACCTTTTACCGGAATATCATGGCACCGGCTTCAGGAAAAACCGGCTTCCAGGTTCAGCGTCTGGATCTTCATGCCGGGTCGGGGGATTCGCAGTTTGCCTACCGGCTGGTGCTGGCCCAGGTGGGGGACAATCGGCAGAACGTCCGCGGTGTGGTAGCCGTTAACCTGATCGGTACCCGCGACGATAAAAAGGATGTTTTGCCCCTTAGGGACGTCTCGACTTCTGTTCAGCAATTAGGCATCCCGTTCAATTTCCGCTATTTTCAGGATATCGATGGTGAGCTGGTGTTGCCTCCAGGGTTCTCTCCCGATGAGATCCAGGTGGTCGCGCAGGCGCAGGGGCGTGATGCTGCTCGCATCGAGCGTACCTTCCCATGGCGGAAACTGATGGAGACGCAAGCCAATGTTGGGCAAAAGTAAGAAGAAGCAATCCAGACCGGTTCGACACTTCGACACCCTGATTTCAAGCAAGACCTCCCTGACGGGGGATATCGCGTTCGCCGGTGGGCTGCATTTGGATGGTCGCATCAAGGGTAATGTCCGTGCGGAGGAAAACAGTGACGCCGTCATTCGCATCAGCGAAGTCGGTGAGGTCGAAGGCGACGTGTTTTCACCCCATGTCATCATAAATGGCACGGTTCATGGCGATGTCTATGCGTCCAAGCATCTTGAGTTGGCGTCGAAAGCCTCCATTAAGGGGAATGTGTATTACAACCTGATCGAGATGGCTATGGGAGCAGAGGTTAACGGGAACCTTGTGCATCAGAAGGAGCCGGTAGGCCTTCTGCGCCATGGGCAGGAGGCCGATGCCCCGGACGCGGAGGTATCGGAGCAGGGTGATTCTACCGAGCAGCGCTTGCTGGGGGATCAGGTCTAGTAGTTGACTGTTTTAGTCAGGAAAACGATAATCTGGGTCCAATAGAAATCTGTTGCTAGAGGTCGAGCATGAGCGCAGTCCAGGAACATGTACCGACCCCGCTGTTTCTCACGGATTCTGCGACCGCCAAGGTCCGCGAGCTGGTCGAAGATGAAGGCAATCTGGAGTTGAAACTGCGGGTTTTTGTGACCGGCGGTGGCTGTTCCGGTTTCCAGTACGGCTTCACCTTCGACGAAGAGCAGGCGGAGGATGATACGGTGGTCGAGCGGGAGGGTGTAAAACTGCTCGTGGATCCTATGAGTTTCCAGTACCTGGTGGGTTCTACGGTGGATTATCAGGAAGGGCTTCAGGGATCTCAGTTTGTGATCAGGAATCCCAATGCCACGACTACCTGTGGCTGTGGGTCGTCCTTCTCCATTTAATAATGAATTGCAGTGATTGGGCCTCGGATGATTGGGGGCCGCGCAAAATGCCCGCCTTGTTTTGGCGGGCATTTTTGTTTCGGCGGCGCTTTTTAGCGGATGCTGAGCGTGCTGGCGCCCGCGTAAATGGCGCCGAGAATCCTGGGGCCGCGTGCACCGGTAACCGTCGGCAGGTTTCCTGCGGCTTGCTGTAGCGAGCGCATGGCTAGCCAGGCGAAGGCGGCCGCTTCCACCCACTCCGGTGCCAGACCGATGTCCTGTGTCGAGCAGAGCCTGTAGTTGGCAAGTTGATGCGTCAATTGTTTCATTAGCATGGTGTTCCGAGCACCCCCGCCGCAGATATAAACACCTCCGATACTTTCATCGTCCGTGATCGCCTTTGCGATGCTGGCTACCGTCAGTTCAAGCAATGTGCGCTGGATGTCTTCGGGGTTTGCCTGATGCAGTCCAGGTGCCCGCTGATTCAGCCATTGCAGGTTGAAGTACTCTTTCCCCGTGCTTTTGGGCGGTGGTGCATTGAAGTATGGGTCGGATAGTAGCGCATGCAGAAGTTGCGGTAGCAGTGTGCCGGCGCGGGCATGACGGCCGTCTTCATCGAAGGGCTGTTGCCAGTGTTGCTGGCACCAGGCATCCATCAGGCCGTTGCCGGGGCCTGTGTCAAAGCCAAGGACGGTGTCCTGGGGGGCTTGTGGTAGCACCGTGATATTGGCAATTCCGCCAATGTTGACGATAGCCCGGGTTTCGGCGGTTGTTTGAAACAACCATTGATGAAATGCCGGAACCAGGGGTGCGCCTTGCCCCCCGGCGGCCATGTCCCGGCGGCGGAAGTCGGCAACCGTGGTCAAGCCGGTACGCTCCGCGATCACATTGGGGTCGCCAATCTGCAGGGAGAAGGGGTGGGGGCCGCCAGGATGGTGTCGTAGTGTCTGACCGTGGCTGCCAATCGCGGCAATGTGTTTACGGTCGATCCCGCTCGCGGCGATCAGTTCGTTGGTGCATTGCGCGAATACTTCTCCGACCCACTGATCGGCTGTGCCGAGGTCTTCCGGTGTTCCCTGATTGTTCACCAGTCTGAGGAGACCTTCCCGTAATTCTGCGGGATAGGGCATCGAGTGTGTACAGGTAAGGTGAACTCTGTCCGGGAAAAAGGACACCAGCACCCCATCGACGGCGTCCATGCTGGTGCCCGACATCAGCCCCACATAATGGGCGTGGGGTTCTGTCATCAAAGAGCCTCTTTATCGGGCTGGGTCAGGGCGATCCGTGTGGTCGCCTCAAACGTGTTGAGTTGCGATAGCAACTTGGTCGTCTGGGCGTCGAATGACGCTCTCTCTTGGCGCGAGATCGGATTGGCATCCGGCAAATGAACGGTGACTGGATTGCGTGGTACGCCATGAACGCGGAATTCGTAGTGCAGGTGTGGTCCGGTAGCAAGGCCGGTTTGGCCAACATACCCGATAACCTGACCTTGAGTGACGTGACTGCCGACCTGTGTCCTGCGGGCAAAGCTACGCATATGGCCATACCTTGTGGTGATCCCTTGCCCGTGCGCGATAATGACCATGTTGCCATAGCCGCCCTTGCGTCCGACGTAAATGATCTTCCCGTCCCCGGCGGCTTTTATCGGTGTGCCGGATGGTGCGGCGAAATCAGTTCCCTCATGCTTGCGCAAGTGGTGCAGGATGGGATGGAGGCGATGCATGTTGAACGGTGAGGAAATGCGGGTAAAGGCGACGGGGGTTCGCAGGAAGGCCTTGCGCATGCTCTTGCCGTCGGGTGTGTAGTATTCGCTTTCACCACTGGCATCGGTATAGAGAACGGCTTGATATTCGTCGCCCTGGTTGGTAAATGAGGCGGCCAGGATGCGGCCATTCCCGATTTTTTCGCCGTCGAGATAGAGCTGCTCGTAAACGACGTCGAAACGGTCGCCCTGGCGGATGTCGTTAACGAAATCGATGTCCCAGCCGAAGATGCCCGCCAGTTCCATGGTTAACCGGTCGGACAGCCCTGCCTTCTGGCCGGCGACGAACAGAGAGTCCTGAATGACGCCGTCTGCAAAGGCGACGTGCACCTCCGGTTGGCGTACGATTTTTCGGGTTTCATAATGGTCGCCTTCCCGGGTGACTTCGATGCGCGAAAGGCGACTCTTGGTAAGCCTGATGCCTGCCAAGTGCTGCTGGTCGTCAATCCCAAAGGCAATCTTTTCGCCAACGTATAGGTCGGCCAGCGCCTTGCCGTCCCCTTTGCCGTTGAGGACTGTGAACATCAGGCTGTCGTCGAATCCTGCCCGGTGGAAGAGGGTGGAGAGGGAGTCGCCGCTGCGGACCTGGTATTCGTGCCATTGCAGCGTGGCTGTCTCCGCGGGCTGCTGGCTTGGCGGGATGTTCGCTGCGGCAGTGGGGCCGGCGAGGGATTGTGTGGCAACCCGGATGGCTTCTTCCGCTGGTGAGTTTGACGTCTGTGGGGTCTTGAGCGACAACGGTATAGATATCCGCTGTGCTTCGACGTTCTCGCTGGAACTCAAAAAGAGGCCGACTCCGACAAGGGCGCTAAGCAAGGCCGCTGCAACCAAGTGCTTTTTCGGGAGAGTGTGGAACACGTCTTTTTACCTGATTTTCTCGCAAAACCCAGTGGTTGGGCGCGCACCGTAAACTTGATCGCAGTATAGGCCACAAGCATGGGCTCGCCAAAATTGTCTCTGTGCCTGAGTGTATACAGGCTTCCTGCTATAATGCCGCCCACAAAAGAGTAGCCATGCAGGACGATTGGAACTGAGATATGGGTCCGGATCCTGCGTAATGTAATGAATCTTCGAGTAAATATTTGTTGCGATGGAGCGGGAATGAGCGCGATCGACGAAGCTTTGGCATTGATCAAGCGTGGGGTGGATGAGTTACTGCCCGAAGAGGAAATGATTGAGAAGCTGCGTTCGGGTCGCAAGCTCAAGATAAAGGCGGGCTTCGACCCGACCGCGCCGGATCTGCATCTTGGGCATACGGTCCTGATCAATAAGCTGCGTCAGTTTCAGGATCTGGGGCACGAGGTCATCTTTCTGATCGGCGACTTTACCGGAATGATCGGCGACCCGACGGGGAAAAGTGTGACTCGCCCGCCGCTGACCCGTGAGCAGGTTGCCGAAAACGCAAAGTCGTACAAAGAACAGGTGTTCAAGATCCTGGATCCGGAAAAAACGACGGTTGCCTTTAATTCATCCTGGATGGATAAGCTGAACGCCTCGGACGTGATACGGTTGGCTGGTCAATATACGGTTGCCCGTATGCTGGAGCGTGATGACTTCAGTAAGCGTTTCCACTCCGAACAGCCGATTGCCATCCATGAGTTCCTGTACCCGCTCGTTCAGGGCTACGACTCTGTTGCGTTGGAGGCGGATGTCGAGCTGGGTGGTACGGATCAGAAGTTCAATCTGCTGATGGGGCGGATTCTGCAGCGCCATTATGGTCAGGAACCGCAGGTCATACTGACCATGCCGATTCTTGAGGGTTTGGACGGTGTTCAGAAGATGTCCAAGTCTTTGGGGAACTACATCGGCGTGAACGATGCGCCGGGCGAGATGTACGGAAAAATTCTTTCGATGCCGGATCAACTGCTCTGGCGGTACTTTGAGCTTCTGAGCTTCCGACCCATGGAAGAGGTGGATGGTTTTCGTCGGGATATGGAGGCGGGCGCTAACCCCCAGGATATCAAGCGGATTCTGGCCGAGGAGATTATTGAGCGTTTTCATGGGGCGGAAGCGGCAGCGTCGGCCCATCGCTCTGCTGGTAACCGGATTGGCCTGGGGGATATTCCTGAGGATGTGCCGGAAGTCGATGTCGATACAGAAGGGCAGGCAGCGTTGCCGCTGGTCGCTGTGTTGCGGTTGGCTGGTCTCGTGAAAAACAGTGCAGCCGCCAAGGATGTCCTGGGGCGAGGAGCCGTGTATATCGATGGCGCCGTTGCAGAGGCCTCTTTGATGTTGAAGCCGGGGGATGCCCACGTTATTCAGGCTGGGAAAAAGAAAATTGCCCGTGTCAGGGTTGTCTGAATGGATGGCGTACGCGGGCTCCTTCTCGGCGGCTTGGGTGATTCAAAAAAACCTTTCGGAAAGTTGTTGACAGTTTTCTGTGAGGCTGTAGAATGCGCCCCACTCTCGAGGTGAGCACAGCAGTACGGAACGCCAGAGAGGGCTGCAACTAATTGAGTTTTCAAGATAAACCGAAAACTTTCTGAAAAAATAAGTTGACAGTCAGCAAGGTTACGGTAGAATACGCGGCCTTGATTGAGCGAAAGCTCGCAGCTCTTTAACAAGTTGACCAAGTAATTCGTGTGGGCGCTGGCTGGGATGTTTCGGTAAGAAACATTAAGGTCAGAGCTCGTCAACGATGAGTGATTTGACCTTGAGCAAGAATAGGTCTTCGGACCGAATGATTTAAACTGAAGAGTTTGATCATGGCTC
>NZ_NTLB01000006.1 GCF_002514725.1 Mangrovitalea sediminis | reverse complement strand
GGCATATGCCCATGTGAGAGTAGGTCATCGTCAGGCTCTTAATACCAAGCCCCGACAGCGAAAGCTGCCGGGGCTTTTTTATGCGCCGGCGTTGGACGCCGCGCGGCCTCTCCTCCGGCTGAACGGCCCATTACACCGCTCTTCGGCACGTCACTGAACACCTCTCATGCAGTCGCGCTGTATGGCGCCTCCTCCCAGGCGAAGGCATGTAACGTTTTCTCTTGTCTCTATAGATCCGGCAGCGTAGGGGACGTCGTATGTTAGGATCCGCTCAGGTGTGTCGACAATACTCGGCCGGCGTGGGGGCTCTGACGATGGTGTTAGAAGATGATTTATGGATGATGGTTCAGCGTCAGCATCCGGAAAGTCTTTATGTTTGTGGTAAAACCGCAGAAAGCATTGCCGACAGATGGCAGAAAAGCTGCCCCCAGCCGGTGGCCGTAACTCGGCAAAATCCCAGTGAAATCAATTCTGATTGGGCGCCGACTGGCGTACATCGGCTAGCACTGATAACGGATACACTTGAAAACCTCAGTGAGGCTGAGGGGGCATTGTTCCTGGGACAATTCCGAAACTTTGGGGCAACCAGTCTAGCGGTGGCGATTATCGACGGTACGCCGTCCTGGGATTTCAATATCTTTATCCAGTTGGGATTTCAGCGCTTCCGTCACTATGAGATGGAGCGAATGTCGCTTTACACCTACGACATTGAAACATATAACCGAAAGCGCGATTGGAACAGTCCTGAACATTGGGCTAATCCGGAAAACTGGGGTAAATACCGCTGGTAACAAGAGCACATATGATGATGAAAAGTGTGTACCGGGTGTTCGCCTTAATGGCGATTCTCTCCATTACTGCGGGGTGCAGTACGGCGGCGCCCAATTATCTGGGGGTGCAGGCTAATGGTGTTCTGGCACCTTGTCCGAGTTCACCAAACTGCGTTTCCAGCTTCTCGGCGCAGTCTGACGAGACCCACTATATCGCGCCATTTCACGTGGATTCGCAAGGCTGGAGCGTACTCCGAAAAATCCTTGCTCAGTCGCCCCGTATGAAAATTGTCTCCAACAAGGCGAATTACTTGCGAGTGGAAGCGACGACGCTGGTTTTTCGGTTCGTTGATGATTTGGAATTTCTCTATCAGCCGAGCGAAGGCCTAATACAACTTCGCTCAGCGTCAAGGGTTGGCTACAGCGATTTGGGTAAGAATCGTCGTCGCCTGGAAGGTCTTCGCGATCAGCTGCGTCAGGCCGGAGTTTTGTCGAAGTAGCCTTCTTTAATGAGCTGAGCAAAGCGTCGTAGCACTGAAGTGGCGTGCGGCGTGTCGCGTACGGCTTTGCGAATTGCCTGCGTCGCGAGTCCTTCTTCCTCCAGCCGCTGACTTAAGCGGTCGATATAGGCATGCATGATTTCCGGGGTGAATTCGGGATGAAACTGTACTCCCCATGCGGAATGCCCGATTCGGAATGCTTGTGTTGACTCATGGTTGCTGGATGCCAACCGGGTGGCATTGGCTGGGAGCGATATCACCGACTGCATGTGAGTCAGGTGGGCACAGAAGCGGGGCGGAAGGGCGGACAAAAGGATATCCTCCCGGGCAGCGTCGGTTAACGACACCTCAAGTGTTCCTATCTCGCGCCCTTGGGGATGATAATCTATCTGTCCCCCCATCGCGTAGGCGAGCAGTTG
This sequence comes from Mangrovitalea sediminis, assembly GCF_002514725.1. Classification (GTDB taxonomy): domain Bacteria; phylum Pseudomonadota; class Gammaproteobacteria; order Pseudomonadales; family Oleiphilaceae; genus Mangrovitalea; species Mangrovitalea sediminis. Next base: position 449,044 of record NZ_NTLB01000006.1, on the reverse strand, counting down.
GTGGCCGAAGCAAACACCGAGTACCGGTACTCCCTGCGAAACCTGGTTGGCAATAAACCTTGCCGCCTGCTCACTCCAGGGCGCCTTGTCGGATACCATGGCAGGTGATCCTGTGATCACTATGCCCTGATAGCGCTCGTGTGGAGATGGCCGTTGCTCGTCTACGGCGTACCAAGTCACACTGTGCATACCCAAGGGCGATATGATTCGCTGAAACCACGCTTCAAAATTTCCATGGCGGTTCTCGATTTCCGGGTATGTCGATCCGGTTTTGACGATAAGTATCGTGGCCACCTGCAGCCTCTATGGGGTAAAAGGGGGAGTCTGTATTGCAGTGTAGGAAGTCGGTCGCTCGAAGGCTAGGGCCTTGATGATTGCTTAGTATGGGCACAAAGTGAGTCCTGTGGGGACGGCACTCCGTCAACCCGGACAATTTCCGCTGGCAATCGGCAACTTGTCAGATCAAGGGGGAAGGACCGTATGTCGAAGAAGTGTATCCGGGCCTGGATTTCCGGTCGTGTACAGGGAGTGTTCTTTCGCGCTTCGGCATGTGAACGAGCGTTAGAGCTGGATATCAGAGGCTACGCCCGTAATCTCTATGATGGGCGTGTCGAAGTCCTGGCGTGTGGGAATGAAGTGTCCTTGGCGCTGTTTGTTGAGTGGCTTCATAAAGGCCCGGATGCAGCAAAAGTCATGGATGTCGAAATCCAACAGGTCAACGAAGTGCTGCCCGCGGATTTTACCATCAGGTAACGTTTTGATATCGCCCCTCACCAATAGCCTTTCCGCTTTATGTTTGACGTCACCGAATCTCCCTTTGAAGGGAAAACTGCGTTTTGTCCTCTGTCTCCATTGCTAGAAACTCTTTAGCCTCCGTTCTTTACACTGGATGAAATACTGTATATAGTGAATTCACTGTATAAACAGACAGGACTGTTGCCCCATGAAATTGACCAATCGGCAATCGGAAGTTCTCGAACTGATTCGACGTTACATTGATGAAACGGGTTATCCGCCGACGCGCGCGGAAATTGCCCAGGAACTGGGGTTTCGGTCTGCAAATGCCGCCGAGGAACATTTGAGAGCGTTGGCCCGTAAGGGCGCTATAGAAATGGTGCCAGGGGCAAGTCGGGGGATTCGTTTACCCGACGACGGCTCGGAGTCCGGGTTGCCGATCGTCGGTCAGGTCGCAGCTGGCAATCCTATTCTTGCGCAGGAACATATCGAAGAATATTGCTCACTGATGCCGGAATTCTTTCACCCAACCGCGGACTATCTGTTGCGAGTTCGGGGTATGAGTATGAAGGATATCGGCATTTTTGATGGGGACTTATTGGCCGTACACCGCACACAGGATGTGCACAATGGTCAGGTAGTGGTTGCCCGGGTTGAAGATGAAGTAACCGTTAAGCGTTTCCGGAAAGAAGGAAACAAGGTTTTGTTGCTTCCCGAGAATGACGAGTTCAAGCCTATCGAGGTGGATTTGCGAGAGCAAAACCTGTTCATCGAGGGCCTCGGTGTTGGGGTTATTCGGCGCTCGGAGCTGCACTGATTGGCGGGCAAACACCCGCACTGCAGCCCACCAACTTGAATCAAACCGTTTGAATTGTCCACAGAGTACGGCGTAACACTGCCTGAGGAGAGGATCAATGGAACAGTTAAGTTTCGCTCAAAATCTTCAGTCTCAAGAGCCTCAAGTGCCTGTTCACGAGGTGAACGATGAGGGTTCCTCTCAAGGGCCGATGGGGAATGTGACGGAAATTATTCTCCCTCCCGGGCAAGTTGAAAATTTCCAACTGTTATTGCCGATGCTCTCGCAATTAAATCAGGAGCGTCGTTGGTTGGCATGGATTGATCCGCCTCAGGGGCTGGTTTCTAAGTGGCAGCAAATGCATGGTGCCTTAACTGGTCAGATTCTAGTGCTGCGTTCGTCGGAGCAATTTCCGGCCGAAGTATTGGCTGAGCGTGCATTGCAGGCCGGGACCTGTCACGCGGTGGTTTTGTGGACGCGGAAACTGGGGCGAGCGATTTTTTCCCGACTGGAGCAGGCGTCTGCCAACGGTCTCAGTCACGGCGTGGTTTTGAGAATGCGTTAGGCTTATTCGAACGGGCGACGGCATCTTTGTTTCGCCGCCCATTCCGATCTTCATGACCGCAGCAAGGATCTGCTGCTTTCTGCTCTGCATGCCGTTTGCAATAAGCAATGGCGAGATGCCTTGGAATGACTTAATGAATTGTCCGAGGCATATGTTCGTTCTCATCCTCTTCTTCAATATCGAACTCGTTGGTCATCGCGCCTACTGCCTCAATACCTGCTGTAATCATGGCTTTGGCGACAGCGAGATCGTTGTCTTTAAGCATTTCCCGGGCCTCGCGTGAGAAAGTAATCCTCACGAGCGGCGCTCGATCATCATCTACTCGCCTCAAGGCGAATTCGCCGTTTGGTAATTCAACGATTTCAAGAAAGGATGTCGGCATAAGTACAGTCGCCTTTCAATGTGGATATCGTCTACGGTTGCCAGACGACATCACGATGAATGAGTTTGGATTGCGAGAGTCGTTATCCTGCCTCGTTGGGTTTCTCACCATTCGCTATGGCGTTCGCATAATTCAGCCAGCCAGGCTGACATGGCCTGATTGACTGCGTTAAGCGATTCAATCGTGAGTTGAGGTGCTGTCTCGATCGCGATCGCAATGATATTGTCATTGGATATGGATTTCTGTTCCTTGGGGGGATGTAGAGATCCATGTTCAAAGTGGCTTAAAAGGCTCCACCAGCTATCGGTCCGGCGAGCCAATTGCATCAAATCCTGATAGTCGGTGTTGTCATCGCCTACCTTGGACGTTAGTCCGGAAAGCGTCGTAATAATATCGGCCTTTTTCTGGTAAATGGCGGCAACGGTGGTCAAAAGCAAACTTCTTCCTTCCAGCGTTAACGCAAGGGCACCTTCCAGACAGGCTCGGTATTGCGCTGGGCTGTCATCAGTCTGCGCTTCGCCTGCCAGTGCGAGAAGTTTCCCGGAAAGAAACAACTTTTGCTTAGTGAGAGACTGCCACTTCGTCACCATAGCCATACCTTGGCAGTTTGTAATTTGCCCTTATTGTACCAGATTAACGTGTTGATGTTTGCGTAAGGGCCACCGAGCGGCCTTGATTTGAAGGTTGCCATCTTTGCCGTTCCGGTAGGATTCTGGCCTCTGATAAGGTCTTATATCTGGATATCCGGCGCGTGTATTTTATCGAAAGTCTCGTGAAGGGATTGTCAGCCCTTCTATCAAATGGGTCAGATTGGTCAGCCGTCCCGCAATAATATGAATAACCGTGTCTCGGCGCTCCATGATTCCGGATACCTGCAATAGTCGGGATGTCAGCAGAGCCTTGCGTTGTTGCTGTGCGGTGACAGCCCAAACGACGACATTTATATTGCCGGTTTCATCCTCCAGCGTGACAAAGGTGACCCCTGACGCTGAGCCTGGCCGCTGCCGCCCGGTGACCAAGCCTGCCACCTGCACAACATGGCCATGCTCCTGCGTTTGCAGCTCTTCTGCCGTTAGGATTCGCCTCAGCAGGCCTCGTTCCCGTAACAACGCCAGAGGGTGCCGTCCCAGGGATAAGCCCATACTGGTGTAATCCTCAAGGAGTGTTTCCCCTTCATTGGGCTCAGGTAATTGGATGCCGACAGCGGGCTGTGTTCGGGTTTCCGGAGGGAGCAATGGCGCAGGCTTGTCATGCCCGAGAATGTCCCAGCGCGCCTGATACCGGTGCCCGGCTATGGCGCTCAGGGCATTGGCGCTGGCCAGTGCTTCCAGGTCGGTGTTGTTTAATCCTGTTAGATACTTCAGTTGGCGTGAATCCTTGAAGCCTTCTGCAGGTCTATTGGCTTCGATCGCCTGGCTGCCTGGGATGGATAACCCTTTAACAAGGCGAAATCCCAGCCGGATAGCGGGGGACCCTTCAGGCGACTTGTCCGGCCAGGTTAGGCTGTGTTCCCGGAAACTGAGATTTACATCGACAGGAAGTACTTCGACGCCATGGCGGCGGGCATCCTGGATCAGCTGGGATGGAGAATAGAATCCCATGGGTTGGCTGTTGAGAAGGCCGCAAAAAAAGGCTGCAGGGTGGTGGTATTTTAGCCATGCCGATACATAGGCAAGCAGGGCGAAGCTGGCAGAATGAGATTCAGGGAAGCCATAGCCACCGAAACCGCGGATTTGGTTATAGATCTGCTCCGCATACTCTTGTGTGTAGCCGCGTGCGAGCATGCCATCAATCAATTTGAACCGAAAAGGCTCGAGGTCGCCTTGCCGTTTCCAGGCGGCCATTGCGCGGCGGAGCATGTCGGCCTCATCGGCGGAGAATCCAGCTGCAACCATGGCAAGGCGAATCACCTGCTCCTGAAAGATGGGAACGCCCAGAGTTCGTCCTAGTACCGGTTCCAGTTCTTTGCGAATGTCCGGCTGCTCGATTTTGTCCCGGCGCCGTAGGTAGGGATGTACCATGTCCCCTTGAATGGGGCCTGGCCGAACAATCGCGATCTGTATCACAAGGTCGTAGTACTTTTCGGGCTTCAACCGGGGCAGCATATTGATCTGGGCCCGGGATTCGACCTGGAATACGCCGATACTGTCACCCCGTTGCAGCATCTTGTAAACCGCCCTGTCTTCTTCGCCGATATCCTGAAGTGTTGCGATGCCTGGCTGGTACTGCTGAATCAGGTGTAACGTCTTGCGGATGGCGGTCAGCATACCCAGTGCCAGGATGTCGACCTTGAGCAATCCCAGCGTTTCAAGGTCGTCTTTGTCCCATTGAATGACGGTACGCCCCTGCATGGCGGCGTTTTCAACGGGGACCAGTTCGTCGATGGGGCCTGCTGAGATGACAAAGCCGCCGACATGTTGGGACAGGTGACGAGGAAAACCAATCAGGGTCTCGACCAGTGTGATGAAATAACGGCCGAGCTGCGGGTTATCCGTCAGACCTGCCTCGCGAATCTGTTCCAGCCCGACCCGGGTGCCATCCCGCCATGAAATCCCGCTGAGAACCTGCTCAATGTGGGCTAGGTCGAACCCCAGGGCTTTGCCGGCATCCCGTATAGCGCTGCGGGCGCGGTAACTGATAATCGTGGCTGCGAGTGCCGCTCGGCTTCGTCCGTATTTGCGGTAGATATACTGAATAACCTCTTCGCGTCGTTCATGCTCGAAGTCCACATCGATATCCGGTGGTTCGCCCCGATTGCGGGAGATAAAACGCTCGAAGAGCAGATCGACCTTGGTGGGGTTCACTTCCGTGATTCCCAGGCAATAGCAGATCACTGAATTGGCGGCTGAACCGCGCCCCTGGCAGAGAATATCCTGGCTCCTGGCGTAGGCCACGATGTCCTGAATGGTCAGGAAGTAGTGCTCATACTGCAGTTCCCTGATGAGAGCCAGTTCATGTTCGATTTGCTGCCGCACCCTGTCTGGCACCTTGTTGTGAAAGCGATGTTGGGCTCCTTTTTCAACGAGTGCACGGAGATAGGTAGGAGCATCGTGGCCGTTGGGTACCAGTTCGGCAGGGTATTCATAGCGCAGCTCTTCCAGGGAAAATCTGCACCGTTGAGCGATAGCAATGCTCTCTGCCAGCCATTCGGGAGGGTAGAGTCTTTCCAGCTTTGTGAGGCTTCGAATATGCCGTTCGGCATTCGAAAACAACCGGTAACCGGCATTATGAATCGTACATCCATGACGAATGGCGGTGACCAGGTCCTGTAACGGCTGGCGATTACTGCTATGCATATGAACGTCGCCGGCAGCCACTATCGGCAAGTCGAGCCGAATGGCCAGCGCTTTGAGCGCTTCCAATTCAGTTTCTTCGCCATTTTCCAAAAACCGTTCGCCGAGCAGCCAGAGGCGTTGGGGAAAGATGGCCTGTAGTAGTTCACCCTGCTGGCTTTTGGCTTCGAATGCCCCCTGAGGACGAAAGAGTGCCAGGCAGTGAGTTAAAGAAGCGGCTTGGAGGTCTTCCAGATAGAGGTGGTACTTTCCTTTAGGCGCGCGGCGGCGAGCGATGGTGATCAGCCGGCACAGTTGGCCATAAGCCTGCCGGTCGGGAGCCAGAAGAACTAGCAGAAAAGGGGCGTCTTCAAGGCAAAATTCACTACCGACAATCAGTTGTAATTGTCCTTTTGCCTCTCGGTGAGCGCGGACTACGCCAGAGACAGAACATTCATCGGTCAGGGCCAGAGCCCGGTAACCCTGCTCAATGGCGGCTTTCACCAATTCTTCCGGGTGTGATGCGCCTCGCAAGAAACTGAAATTGCTCAGGCAGTGTAGCTCTGCGTAGTCCATGGGGTGGCTCTTCAGGCAAACCAGCCATGTATGAACCAGCCGCCCTGTGGTTGCCGGAAGACCCAGGCAATGCGTCCTGTTGTGAGGCGGGCGACGTAGTAGTCTCTCAGAATGTTCTGGCCATCCCACCAGCCACCCCCAAGTCTTTCCGGGCCGCTAAGCCAGTCCTGTGGCGCTTCGAGGAGAGGCTGGGGCCTGTCCAGGAACCAGAGGGGCCTTTGTGGCCATTGCGAGGGAGGGTGGGGGAACTTCACTGGAGCTTCGCCGGCCTGCCAGGCTTTTTCGGGACGATGATCGGGTACGGCGTTCGGCCGTTTTATGTGTTTTCGGCCCAGCCGGGCCTGCAACCGGTCCAGTAGCGCCTGTTGAAGACTGTCCTGGCTGGCTGTTGATCCGAACAGGTCCGTGGCATCGGGTTGCCTTGCCAGCCAGCGGTCGACTCGAAGCTGAATGCGGACGACAGGAGCTTGCAGGATATGGTGCTCCAATTGCAGGCGACAGAGCTGGAGAAATGTCTCTGTGTTATGAGCCTGTTTGCCAGTCCGAATCTGGAAGCGGGTTGTCGAATCATAACGGTGCTCAAGATTCAGGTGCAGGGTATCCGTGGCCAGCTGGTGCTGGCGTAGAAAGTCGGCCAGTTCCTGTAAGAGCCTTTGCAAGGGAAACAGAATGGCCGTAACGGTATCCAGCTCCCTGAGCAGATCCAGATGCACCTCGAAATGCTTGGGGGGAGACCAGGCCGGCTGCGGATCGGGTTGGCGCCCGCTTAATCTGTGGATGTAGGACGTCACGTCAGTGCCCAGTCGCTTGGCGATTTCCTGCGGGGGAAGATCCATAACCTGCCCGATTTTTCGCAACCCCATGCGAGATAGCCGGTCCGTGATGCCGACCGGCAAGTCGGTGGCCTGGATGGGGAGGTTTCTCAGGGTGGCCCATTGTGTGGAGGGGTCGTCAGACAGCGCTGTATGGTTTCGCGCCAGAAGGCGTGCGGCCAGGGGAGTCGCTCCACCCGCGATCCATGCCTGATAGGCTTGCTTTTGAAATGTCTCAGCCAGTTGTCGGTACAAAGGCCGTAAGCCGCCGTGTAAGCGCAAGACGGTGCTGACTTCCAGCAGCAGTCCATCGGGCGGACAAAGTGTGATGTGCGCGGCATAGTGATAGCACCTTTGTGCCAGCCGGGAGAGGAGTTTCTCCTGAAGCGCTGTATCGTCGGGGCAGAGCTGAAGTGTGGGGGCAAGGCTGGCGGCTGTGTGAATGGATTGCTCTGGGCTGACCCCTTGCTGACGGGCTTCCTGGTTCGCCTCGCGTACACGGGGAGGCTGTCCATCGACGAGGGCGACAGGAATAGGGTGGGTATGTGCCCGCTGATAATGATCGAGCTGCAGGCTGGGGAAGTGGATATACAGCCATAACATGGAGCTATTCCTGCAATGGGTTGTTCGGAACGGGATTGTCTTCCGCTGCCCAGGGACCTTGTATCACTGTGGTGCCTGGAGTTGTGTCGGGGCTATCCTGCGGCATTGGGTGAGAGGGTATTGGCTGGCCCGTGACCGGGTCGGGTAGTCTCAGAACGTGCTCTGCGCCCGCCCAGCTTCCGCGCCGCTTGAGGATCGTGATGCTGAGCCCGTCGGGGTGGGGGCGTAACTGTAAGCGCAGGGCCGCAGGCGACGCCTGCTGGGTATCGCTTTCTTTGCGCATGATGAACGCGCTGCTGCCACCGTCAGCTGCTGCCAGTTGCAGGCGGCGAAGATCGCCTGGGCGGGGCTGGTCCGGCCAGGCCAGGACCAGTCCGCAGGCTTGGCTGCGTAATGCCTGATCCATTCCCCAGAGCTGGTCCTTGGGGTGTTTAGTGTGGACCACGAACAACTGGGAAAGCTGTATGCCGGCTCTGGCCAGGGCGGGGGCATAGGGGATATGAGGAGGGTCGAACCAGAAAATGGCTTGTCCGCTTTGACTGAGCTGTTTTAGCAAGGGAAGACAAAGGCGCAATTCCCCGATGCCGGTATGGGGCAGCAGGAGTTCTGTCAGCGCACCTTTGGGCCAGCCGCCGAGGCCGGTATCCAGTTCGGGGTAGCCGGTGCTGTACCTGTCTGTGTCAGGTCTGGGGCTTTGGGTCGCTTGCCAGACATGACCTTTTTCAAGAAGTTGGTCGAGTAACGGGTTCATGGGGCTCACAATTACACTGTTTATATATACAGTATTCTGTGACTGGGAGGAAAGCAAGGTTGTTTATCGAGAGGGGTGGGCTGCGTTGATTTTGGGGAAGGCTCTTGCCGGGAGTGTTGCATTGAATGGGATGGCTTGACGGCTCCTGGCCTCACGGCGCAGGCTCATTGTCTTGGCATAGATAAGAAAGGAGCTTCTCATGTCTGAGTTACAGCAGGAGACCTGTGAGGCCTGTAGGGCAGATGCTCCGCGGGTAACGGCGGCCGACATAGCGGTCTTGAGTCAGCAGGTCCCGAACTGGCAGATCCGGGAATGCGACGGCGTTAAACGGTTGGAGCGGGTTTTCAGCTTTGGGGATTTTGCCGATGCCCTCGCCTTCACGAACAAAATCGGTCTCCTGGCGGAGACGGCTCAGCACCACCCTGCCATCCTGACGGAGTGGGGGCGGGTGACGGTCACTTGGTGGACCCATAAGATCAAAGGACTGCACCGAAACGACTTTGTCATGGCAGCAAAAACAGATGCGCTGGCCTCTGGCGCCCCAGACAGCGTTTCGGCGGTTCCGTAGCTGACGTTGCAGGGCGTATCGGTTATGATATCGCACCGGTTTTTTTGCCCCTGATAAGAATGGCGCTTTATGGAACACACCTATCGTCTGGTGATGTCCTGCCCCGATAGGGTGGGCATCGTAGCCAAGGTCAGTAATTTTCTGGCGACATACAATGGTTGGATTGTCGAGGCGAGTCATCACTCTGACAACCAGGCCGGCTGGTTTTACATGCGCTACGAAATCAAAGCCAGCTCTCTGCCGTTTGGCCCGGAACATTTTCGTATCGCCTTCGAGCCAATTGCCCGCGAATTCGATATGAAGTGGCAGATTGCGGATTCTGCGCAGCCCAAGCGGGTTGTCCTGCTGTGCAGCAAGGAGTCCCACTGTCTAGCCGATCTCCTGCACCGCTGGCAGAGCAAGGAGCTGGATGCGGAGATCGCTGCCGTGATCTCCAATCATGACGACTTGCGCCGCATGGTGGAGTGGCATGACATTCCCTATCACCATATTCCTGTGTCCAAGGACAACAAGGTCGAGGCTTTTGCTGAAATCGGCGCCCTGTTCGAGACGTATCGGGCCGATGTGATCGTGCTGGCCCGCTATATGCAAATTCTGCCGGGCGATCTTTGTGACCGTTATGCCGGCAAGGTGATCAATATCCACCACAGTTTCCTGCCGTCCTTCGCAGGAGCGAAACCCTACCATCAGGCTTACAGTCGTGGCGTGAAGCTGATTGGGGCGACCTGCCACTATGTGACCCAGGATCTCGATGAGGGGCCGATTATTGATCAGGATGTGATCAGGGTCAGTCATAGCGATGCCATCGAAGATATGGTGCGTCTGGGTAAAGACGTGGAGAAAAGCGTGTTGGCGCGGGGTTTGCGCTACCACGTGGAGGACCGCGTCATTATCCATGAGAACAAGACGGTCGTTTTTTCCTGATCCCATGCGGCAGCGGGCCCCAGTTGAGCCTGGGGTGCGCTGTCCTGTCTCGCCGGCAACAATCACTCCCCCATGGAGTGCCCGATTGTGGTATGATCTCGCTCTTATGATCAGCCGGACGAGCACTGCCTTCCGAGACTGAAAAACCGAATAAAAACCACGACTTCCAGCAAACGCAAAGGAACCATTCTCGATGGGTGAGTTAGCCAAAGAGATCCTGCCCGTAAATATTGAAGAAGAACTCAAGCAGTCCTATCTCGATTACGCCATGAGCGTTATTGTCGGGCGGGCATTGCCGGATGTGCGCGACGGCCTGAAGCCGGTTCATCGCCGGGTCCTTTTCGCCATGTCCGAACTGGGCAATGACTGGAACAAGGCGTACAAGAAGTCGGCCCGTGTCGTGGGTGACGTCATCGGTAAATACCACCCGCATGGCGACTCCGCTGTCTATGACACCATCGTTCGTATGGCGCAGTCGTTCTCTCTGCGTTATCCACTGATCGATGGCCAGGGTAACTTCGGCTCTATCGACGGCGACAGTGCAGCCGCCATGCGTTACACCGAAGTGCGCATGAACAAGATTGCCCACTCGCTGCTGGCGGACCTGGATAAGGAAACCGTCGACTTCGTTCCCAACTACGATGGTACCGAGCAGATTCCCGAGGTTATGCCGACTCGGGTGCCGAATCTGCTGGTCAACGGTTCCTCCGGTATTGCCGTGGGCATGGCCACCAACATCCCGCCCCATAACCTGCGTGAAGTCATTGACGGCTGCCTGGCTTTGATCGACGAGCCCGATACCTCCGTCGACGACCTGATGGAAATTATTCCAGGGCCGGACTTCCCCACTTACGGCATCATTAATGGCCGGGCCGGTATCGTCGAAGCCTACCGGACCGGACGTGGCCGCATCTACATCCGCGCGCGGCATGAAATCGAGCACGACAAGAAGACCGGTCGTGACGCCATTATCATCACCGAGTTGCCTTATCAGTTGAACAAGGCCCGTTTGATCGAGAAGATCGCGGAGTTGGTGAAAGAGAAAAAACTGGAAGGGATTTCCGAGCTGCGTGACGAATCCAACAAGGAAGGGATTCGCGTCGTTATCGAACTGCGTCGTGGCGAAAACCCGGATGTGGTGATAAACAACCTGTTTGCTCAGACCCAGCTGGAAACGGTTTTCGGCATTAACATGGTGTCGCTGGTAGACGGCGAGCCACGTACGCTGAATATCAAGCAGATGCTCGAGGCCTTCGTGCGCCATCGCCGGGAAGTAGTGACCCGGAGGACGATTTTTGAATTGCGCAAGGCGCGCGAGCGTGGGCATATCCTTGAAGGCTTAACGGTTGCCCTGGCCAATATCGATCCGGTAATAGAGCTGATCAAGGCCTCTCCCAGCGCGTCGGAGGCGAAAGAGCGACTGATCGCCGCTGCCTGGGAACCGGGTAATGTCACCTCTATGCTGGAGCGGGCCGGTGAGGATGCATGCCGCCCGGATGATCTGCCGGAAATATACGGCCTGCGCGACGGCAAATATCACCTGTCCCCCGAGCAGGCCCAGGCCATTCTGGACTTGCGCTTGCACCGTCTGACAGGTCTGGAAACCGAGAAGCTGCTGGCGGAATATCAGGAAATCCTGGTTAAGATCGCCGGTCTGATCGAAATTCTCAGTAATCCGGAGCGCCTGCTGGAAGTGATCCGGACCGAGTTGCGCGACGTGCGTGACGAGTATGGCGACGATCGTCGTACCGAAATCATGAGCTCCCGTCGTGACCTGACTGTCGCTGACCTGATTCCGGAAGAGGACTTGGTCGTCACGATTTCGCACGGCGGCTATGCCAAGACCCAGCCGATCGAGGCTTATCAGGCTCAGCGTCGTGGCGGTCGCGGTAAGGCTGCGACCACAATGAAGGAAGAAGACTTCATCGAGAAGCTGCTGGTTGCAAACTCCCACGACACCATCCTGTGTTTCACCAGTCGCGGCAAGGTCTATTGGTTACGGGTGTTCGAGATCCCGCAGGCCAGCCGGACGGCACGTGGACGCCCTATGGTCAATATCCTGCCACTGGAGGATGGGGAGCGGATTACCGCCTTCCTGCCGGTCAGCGATTACCCGGAAGATCATTTTGTCTTCATGGCAACTGCCGACGGTACCGTGAAGAAAACGCCGCTGCCGAATTTCTCGCGGCCGCGTAGTAATGGCTTGATCGCGTTGTCCCTGGATGAAGGCGATACGCTGATTGGTGCCGCTATTACCACTGGCGATGTGGACATCATGCTGGTGTCCAGTGCCGGTAAAGCCGTGCGTTTCAAAGAGGCGGAAGTGCGTCCCATGGGCCGAACGGCGCGCGGTGTTCGCGGTATTCGTCTGCCGGAAGGGCATAACGTGGTCTCGCTGATCATTCCCGAACCGGAAGGCATGGTGCTGACGGCTAGTGAAAAGGGCTATGGCAAGCGTACATTGCTGGAAGAATTCCCGACATACGGCCGTGGCAGCCAGGGCGTTATTGCCATGCAATGTTCCGACCGTAACGGGCGCCTGGTAACGGCGCTGCAAGTGCTCGAAGGCGATGAGATGATGCTTATTACCGATAAGGGCACGCTGGTGCGGACGCGTACGGAAGAGGTGTCCCTGCTCAGCCGGAACACCCAGGGCGTGCGCCTGATCAAGCTGAGTCAGGAAGACGAGAAGCTGGTAGGCGTTGAGCGGATCGTCGAGAGCGGTGACGGCGAAGAGGGAGCGGAGGACGCCGAGGCCCCATAACGGTCTCGGTGGATACGTTGACCTACAGTCATCGCTGTCGGATAGGGTATCGGAGTCTTAATAGGGCTGGATCGAGATGAGCAGAGCATACAACTTTTGTGCGGGTCCGGCAGTGCTGCCGGAAGAAGTGCTGCGCCAGGCGCAGTCAGAGTTGCTCGACTGGCAGGGCAAAGGACTGTCAGTAATGGAGATGAGCCATCGTAGCGATGAGTTCGTCGGCATTGCGAGCGAGGCCGAGCGTGATCTGCGTGATCTGTTGGGGGTCTCCAGCGACTATGCTGTCCTGTTCCTGCAGGGCGGTGCCAGCAGTCAGTTCTCGATGGTGCCGCTCAATCTGCTGGGCGACAAAACCTCCGCCGACTATATCAATACCGGCATCTGGTCGAAGAAGGCGATTGCGGAAGCGCGCCGCTACGGCCAGGTGAATGTGGCTGCCAGCGCGGAAGCCTCCGGTTTTACCGCTGTGCCAGACCAGGATACCTGGTCCCAGGACCCTCAGGCGGCTTACCTGCATTACACCCCCAACGAAACCATCGGTGGACTGGAGTTCGATTTCATACCGAAATCGTCGGTTCCCCTGGTTGCGGATATGTCATCCTCGATCCTGTCGCGTCCGATAGATGTTTCCCGTTTTGGGCTGATTTATGCCGGTGCCCAGAAGAACATCGGACCTTCCGGTCTGACGCTGGTGATCGTGCGCCGTGATTTGTTGGGACGGGCACGCCCGGAAACGCCAACCATGATGAATTACGAGGTGGCGGCGGAAAACGAGTCCATGTTCAACACGCCGCCAACCTTTGCCTGGTACCTGTCCGGCCTGATTTTCAAGTGGCTCAAGAAGCAGGGCGGTTTGAGCGCCATGGAGGCGATCAACCGGTCCAAGGCGGATAAGCTGTATCAGGCGATCGATGACAGTGATTTCTATGCAAACCCGATTGAGCCACGTTTCCGCTCCTGGATGAATGTGCCCTTTACCCTGGCGGATGATGCCCTCAATAAGCCCTTCCTGCAGCAGGCGGAAGCGCGCGGATTGATCAACCTGAAAGGGCATCGTTCGGTCGGTGGCATGCGCGCCAGTATATATAACGCGATGCCGGAAGCCGGAGTGGATGCCCTGATCGATTTCATGAAGGAATTCGAAAAGGAACAGGCCTGACATGAGTGACGAGCAGACCCGCTTGGGGCAACTGCGCGAGCAGATCGATAGCATCGACCGTCAACTGATGGACCTGATCAGCGCTCGTGCTCGCTGTGCACAGGAAGTGGCCCACGTCAAAATGGCGGCACGCCCGGACGAGGATGTGTTTTTCTACCGTCCTGAGCGTGAGGCACAGGTGTTGCGGCGTATCAAGGAGCAGAATCCGGGGCCTTTGGCCAGCGAGGAAATGGCCCGACTGTTCCGCGAAATCATGTCGGCCTGCCTGGCGCTCGAGCGTCCCATGCACATTGCTTTCCTGGGCCCCGAAGGCACCTTTACCCAGGCCGCTGCGCTGAAGCATTTCGGGCATTCTGTGATCAGCGTGCCGCTGGGCTCTATCGACGAGGTCTTTCGGGAGGTGGAGTCCGGCGCCGCCCACTACGGTGTGGTGCCGGTCGAGAATTCCACGGAGGGGATGATCAACCATACACTCGACATGTTCATGTCGTCACCGCTGAAGATCTGTGGTGAAGTGCAGTTGCGGATTCATCATCATCTGCTGGCAAAGGCCGGCACCAAGCCGGAAGCCATCGAACGCATCTATTCTCATCAGCAGTCCTTTGCGCAGTGTCGCCAATGGCTGGATAGCCACTGGCGCCAGGTGGAGCGGATCGCGGTCAGCAGCAATGCTGAGGCGGCCCGTCGAGCGGCAGCGGAGGAGGGGGCGGCAGCGATCGCGGGTGACATGGCTGCTGAAATCTATGGCTTGACCCGGATTTCCCGCAATATCGAGGACCGTCCTGACAATACGACCCGTTTCCTGATTGTCGGTCGTGAGGCCGTCACGCCCAGCGGCCAGGATAAGTCGTCCATCCTCGTCTCCATGCGTAATCGGCCCGGCGCGCTTTACCATGTGCTGGAGCCCTTCCATCGTCATGAAATCAGCCTGACTCGCATCGAAACCCGTCCGTCGCCCAGCGGTACCTGGGCTTACGTCTTCTATATCGACTTCGAGGGACACTTCGAAGAGGAGGGGGTGCAGCGGGTTTTAAGGGATATCGATAAAGAGGCGGTGGAGCTGAAATACCTGGGCTCCTATCCTGTCGGCGTGCTTTGATTCAGGGTATCGTGATATGGGGACGCGGCGTTTTTTAGCGTGGGGCGCCCTGCGGACTGTAAGCGTGAGAGGTGGCAATGAGTAACGATAATAATAAAGGTGGCAGTAATCCGGTATCGGCCGTTCGCGGTGTGCAGGGACTGCAACCCTATCAGCCGGGTAAGCCTATCGACGAGCTGGCACGTGAGCTTGGCCTGGATCCGGCCACCATCATCAAGCTGGCCAGCAATGAGAATCCACTGGGCCCCAGTGCCAAGGCCTTGGCCGCCATTCAGGCCGAATTGCCAGAACTGTGTCGTTATCCCGACGGTAATGGTTATGAGCTGAAGCAGAAGCTTTCATTACGTCTGGGCGTCGATCCCGCGCAGGTAACGTTGGGCAATGGTTCCAATGATATCCTGGAGCTGGTGACGCGAGCCTTCGCAGACAGCAGTGCGGAAGTCGTCTATTCCCAGCATGCCTTTGCTGTTTATGCGATTGCCACCCAGGCTATCGGGGCGACGCATGTTCCCGTACCCGCTAAGGATTGGGGGCACGATCTCGAGGCGATGGCGGCCGCGATCAACGATAAGACGCGCGTGGTTTTTGTCGCGAACCCCAACAACCCGACCGGTACCGCTATTAGTCGCGACGCCCTTGATCGCTTTTTGAACGCGGTTCCGGCAGGTGTGATTGTGGTTCTGGACGAGGCTTACGGCGAGTACATTGAAGATCCGGATTTTCCCGACGGGCTGCAGTGGGTTGGGCGCCATCCGAATCTGGTGGTTACCCGCACCTTTTCCAAGGCCTGGGGGCTGGCGGCGTTGCGGGTGGGTTATGCAATCTCTTCACCCGAAGTGGCTGATATCCTCAATCGGGTGCGCCAGCCGTTCAATGTCAGCGCATTAGGGCTGGCTGCGGCATCGGCAGTGCTTGACGATGAGGAATACCTCCAGCGTTCCCGTGAAACGAACCGGAAGGGGATGCAGCAGTTGGAGACTGGCTTCAAGGCGTTGGGCCTGTCATTCATCCCGTCCAAGGGCAACTTCATTGCCGTCGATGTCGGTCGCGAGGCTATGCCGGTCTATCAGGGCCTGCTGCAGGAAGGTGTTATCGTCCGGCCGGTAGGTGGCTACGGCATGCCCAATCATTTGCGAGTGTCTATCGGCCTGCCGGAAGAGAATCGACGCTTCCTCGAAGCGCTGGGGCGTGTTCTTGAGCGCCTGGAACATACCTGAGCGGGTGTGAAGCGAGCCGATGTTGTGAGTTGTCAGCCTCTTTTTCAGCGAGTCGCCGTTATCGGGCTGGGCCTGATTGGCGGCTCTCTGGCGTTGGCCATCCGTTCAAATGGATTGGCTCGTCAGGTAGTGGGGGCCGATGCTCGTGCGAGTGAGCTTTCCTTGGGGCTTCAGTCCGGCGTCATAGACGAAGCTGCGGCATCTGCTGCGGATGCTGTAAAGGGGGCCGATCTGGTCGTTATTGCAGTGCCGGTGCGCGCTACGGAATCGGTTCTGCGGGATATTGCGTCGTCACTGTCCCCGGATGCCGTCCTGACGGATGTCGGTAGCACCAAGGGGAGCTTTGTAGCGGCGGTGCAGCGGGTGTTTGGCAGTCTGGGGCCGCGAGTTATCCCGGGGCATCCCATTGCCGGTTCCGAACGTAGCGGCGTTGCAGCGGCACGGGCCGATCTGTTCGAACGACACAAAACCATTCTGACACCGGGACCGGCGTGTGATGTGGATAGCCTGGCCCGACTGCGTCAGCTTTGGCAGGCTTGTGGGGCCGAAGTGTTGGAAATGCCGGTGGCGCATCACGATGAAGTGCTGGCGGCAACCAGTCACGTGCCGCACCTGATTGCCTTTTCGCTGGTGGATACACTGGCAGGAGAAGACGACAATAAGGAAATTTTCCGCTATGCGGCGGGAGGTTTTCGCGATTTTACCCGGATAGCAGCCAGCGATCCGGTCATGTGGCACGATGTTTTTCTCACCAATGCAGATGCCGTGCTGCGTGTGCTTGACCACTTTTCCGCCGATCTCGACCGTTTGCGTCAGGCGATTGCCAATCGTGACGGCCAGACGCTGTTACGGGTCTTCAGTCGTGCCAAGGCGGCGCGGGAACACTTTTCGAAAATGCTTTCAGGACAGGCTTACGTCATCAACATGACCAATAAAACTGTGACTTTCAAGGTTCGGCCGGGCGGCCAGGTGCAGGGCGATATCCGTGTGCCGGGCGACAAGTCCATTTCCCATCGTTCCATCATGCTGGGGGCGTTGGCGGAGGGGGTAACGGAGATCGAAGGCTTCCTCGAAGGAGAGGACAGCCTGGCGACCCTGCAGGCCTTCCGTGACATGGGTGTTGTTATCGAGGGGCCGGAAAAGGGATTCGTGCGCATTCATGGCGTTGGCATGCACGGGCTGCAGCCGCCGCGTGGGCCTCTCTACCTGGGGAACTCCGGTACGGCAATGCGTTTGTTCTCGGGGCTGCTTGCAGCGCAAGCGTTCGACACGGAGTTAACGGGGGACGAAAGCCTTTCCCGTCGGCCGATGGAGCGGGTGGCAGCACCGCTGCGCCTGATGGGGGCCGTCATAGAAACCGCAGAAGGCGGCCGGCCGCCGTTGCGTATTCAGGGTGGTCAAACGCTAACCGGTATTCACTACGCGATGCCGATGGCCAGTGCCCAGGTCAAATCCTGCCTGTTGCTGGCCGGCCTTTATGCGCAAGGCGAAACCTCCGTTACCGAACCTGCTCCGACCCGGGATCATACGGAGAGAATGCTGCAAGGGTTTGGTTATGCTGTGAAGCGGGAGCCTGCGACGGCCTGTGTTACTGGCGGCGGTAAGTTGACGGCGGCACATATCGACATTCCTGCCGACATCTCCTCGGCGGCCTTTTTCCTGGTTGCTGCCTCGATTACGCCGGGTGCGGACCTGATCTTGCGCCATGTTGGTATCAATCCCACCCGTACCGGGATCATCAATATCCTGCGCCTGATGGGGGCCAACATCGAATTGTTGAACGAGCGCGAAGCTGGTGGCGAGCCTGTTGCCGACCTTCGGGTGCGGTATAGCGCACTGAAGGGGATCGATATCCCTGTCGATCAGGTCCCATTGGCCATCGATGAATTTCCGGTCCTGTTCATTGCGGCGGTCTGTGCCGAAGGGCGTACGGTGTTGTCCGGCGCTGAGGAATTGCGGGTCAAGGAGAGTGACCGGATTCAGGTGATGGCCGATGGTCTGGCTGCGCTGGGCGTACAGACGGATGTCCGTCCTGATGGCATCGTGATCGAAGGTGGCGCCACCCTGGGTGGCGGCGTCGTCGACAGTCATGGTGACCACCGTATTGCGATGGCCTTTGCTGTGGCGTCCTTGCGTGCGCAAGGCGATATCGAGATTCGAGACTGTGCCAATGTGGCAACCTCATTCCCGAACTTTGTTGCGTTGGCCCAGCAGGTCGGGCTGCAGGTTGCCGTTGAGGAAGCGTCATGAAGCAGAATAAGGCGGCGCCGGTAATTGCGGTTGATGGTCCCAGCGGTGCAGGTAAGGGAACCATCACGCAGATGTTGGCGCAGCGGCTGGGTTGGCATTTGCTGGATAGCGGGGCCCTTTACCGTTTGACGGCGCTGGCGGCTGAGCGCCAGGGGGTTGATTTTACGGATGCTCGAGCATTGGCGGCAGTGGCGGCTGCGCTTGATGTTCAGTTCGAGCCCACTCCGGCCGGCGAGCCGGTCAGGGTTCTTCTGGCGGGCGATGACGTTTCACGGGAACTGCGCACAGAGCGTTGCGGCGAGAACGCGTCGCAGGTCGCGGTTCTGCCTGAAGTGCGCGAGGCCCTCTTGCAGCGGCAGCGCGACTTTCAGCAGATGCCAGGTCTTGTGGCCGATGGCCGGGATATGGGCACGGTGGTCTTTACGGAGGCTTCCTGCAAGATTTTTCTTACTGCGAGCGCTGAGGAGCGTGCTCAGCGCCGCTATCGGCAGTTGCTGGACTCCGGCGTCGATGTTAATATTGATGCCCTTTTAGAGGAGATCAGGGCGCGTGACGAGCGGGATATGAACCGTTCAACAGCGCCTCTGAAGCCAGCTATCGATGCGCAACTTATTGATACGACTGGTTTAAGTATCGACGAGGTGTTGGAGAAGGTAATGGCCGCGAGTGGCCAGGCCTGACCGCGCCTTTTTTATCATTGGCCCCGAGTGACCGTGGATTCAGCCAGCATGGCGGAAACCGGGCTTGAACAAACTGACCGTGCGAGCTGGCGTGCGGAGCGTGATTTGCGTTGATCACATAGGACACACAATGAGCGAGAGCTTTGCTGAACTTTTTGAAGAGAGCCTGAAAGAAATTGATATGCAACCGGGTGCCATCGTTCAAGGCACTGTGGTTGAGATCGATCACGACTGGGTTACCGTTAATGCGGGCCTGAAGTCGGAAGGCGTTATCCCCCTTTCTCAGTTCCTGAACGAGAAAGGCGAGTTGAACCTCAAAGTAGGGGATACCGTCGATGTGGCTCTCGATGCTGTCGAGGATGGCTTCGGTGAGACACGTCTGTCTCGTGAAAAAGCCAAGCGTGCTGAGGCCTGGAAAGACCTGGAAAAGGCTTTCGAGAAGGACGAAGTTGTCAAAGGTGTGATCAACGGCAAAGTCAAAGGTGGCTTCACTGTCGACCTGAACGGTATCCGTGCGTTCCTGCCGGGTTCCCTGGTTGACGTTCGTCCGGTTCGCGATACGGCGCACCTGGAGAACAAAGAGCTTGAATTCAAGGTTATCAAGCTCGATCAGAAGCGCAACAATGTCGTGGTTTCCCGCCGTGCTGTGCTGGAAGCCGAGAACAGTGCAGAGCGCGAAGCGCTGCTGGGTACTCTGACCGAAGGTCTGGAAATCAAGGGTATCGTCAAGAACCTGACCGATTACGGTGCTTTCGTCGATCTGGGTGGCGTAGATGGTCTGCTGCACATCACCGACATGGCTTGGAAGCGTATCAAGCATCCGAGCGAAATCGTCAATGTTGGCGATGAGATTACGGTTAAGGTTCTCAAGTTCGACCGCGAGCGCAACCGTGTTTCCCTGGGTCTGAAGCAACTGGGCGAAGATCCTTGGGTCGATATCAAGGCGCGTTATCCGGAAGGTGCCAAAGTCACCGCACGCGTCACGAATCTGACCGACTACGGCTGCTTTGCCGAGTTGGAAGAGGGTGTCGAAGGTCTGGTTCACGTGTCTGAAATGGACTGGACCAACAAGAACATCCATCCGTCGAAAGTCGTTCAGGTTGGCGACGATGTGGATGTGATGGTTCTGGATATCGACGAAGAGCGTCGTCGTATCTCCCTGGGTATCAAGCAGTGTCATCCGAACCCGTGGGAAGAGTTCTCTGCGAACTACAACAAGAGCGATCGTATTGCCGGTAAGATCAAGTCGATCACCGATTTCGGTATCTTCATCGGTCTGGACGGCGGCATCGACGGTCTGGTTCACCTGTCCGATATCAGCTGGAACGAAACGGGTGAGGAAGCTGTTCGCAAGTACAAGAAAGGCGACGAAGTCGAAACCGTCATCCTGTCTGTTGATCCCGAGCGTGAGCGTATCTCGCTGGGTATCAAGCAACTGGAAAGCGATCCGTTCGCTGAATTCGTTCAGTTGAACGACAAGGGCACTATCGTGCGCGGCACCGTTAAGTCTATCGATGCCAAGCAGGCGATTATTGCGCTGAACGAAGAAGTCGAAGCGATCCTGAAAGCGTCTGAAATCAGCCGCGACAAGATCGAAGACGCGCGTAACGTGCTGAATGAGGGCGAGGAAGTCGAAGCCAAGATCATCAGCATCGATCGCAAGAACCGCGTCATCAACCTGTCAGTCAAGTCCAAGGACGTTGACGATGAGAAGCAGGTGATGCGCGATATGCGTGACAAGACTGCAGAAACTGCAGGTCCCACCACTATCGGTGACCTGATCAAAGAGCAGATGCAGCAGCAGGGCGCTAGCAAGAATTAATCCTTGTTAGGCTTCTGAACAAAAAAACGGGCTGTAACAGCCCGTTTTTTTTGTGTTTTTTTCAGCTTTGACTAAACTAGGACCGATAAGAATCAAAAGGAATGGTCTGATGACTAAGTCTGAGCTCGTAGAAATCATCGCATCCAAGCAGACACAGCTGTCTGTGAAGGATGTCGAGCTGGCTGTCAAAACCGTTATCGAGCACATGTCGCAAGCGCTGGCGGAAGGGCAACGTATCGAGATTCGCGGTTTCGGCAGCTTTTCACTGCATTACCGGGCACCCCGTACTGGCCGTAACCCGAAGACAGGGGAGCCCGTACAGTTGCCGGCTAAATATGTGCCGCATTTCAAACCGGGCAAAGAATTGCGCGAAGAGGTCAACGATAGCCTGAAGCAGGGCTACTGATCCTATCGCGAGACTCGCTCAGTCTTGTGGCTCCTATGGACTCGTGAAGCGAAAGCTTCGCTGCGGGCTTTGTTCGACCTGAAACCGGGGAAACCGGGTTGTTTCAGTCGGAGTTGGCGCCGTCTGTGTTATTATGGCTCGCAACCTGAACCCGCCAACCCTGGAGCGGAGTGAACTGAATGCTGGCCCGCTTGCGTAAGTTTCTTATCGGCCTCGTTGTAATTCTGCTGATTTTCTTTGCCCTGGTGTTTTCACTGAATAACCAGGTCCAGGTCTCTCTGAATTTTCTTGTTTTCCGCACTCCGGCTTTCGGTGTGGCCATATGGCTGATTTCGGCCTTCGTGCTGGGTGGTGTGCTCGGTGTGGCATTGACATCGTTAGTGGCGGTACGCCAGTCGGTGGCTCGCCGTCAACTGGCCCGGCGTCTTGAAAAGACAGAACGGGCGTTGGATGTTCAACGGAGTGAGCGTACCAAGGTCCTCTGATGGAAACGATCATGCAGTGGCTGCTGCTGGCAGCTGCCGTGGCCATCGGATGGCTGCTTGGGCGCTGGCGCGGGGATCGGAAGCGAGGGGCATCGCGAATCAGCGATGAATCTGAACTCCGCGAACGGCTGCAGTTTCTCTTTACCAATTATTCCGATGAGGCCATCGAATCCTTCGTGCAAGGATTGCCGGTCAATCGCGATACCGTCAGTATGCATTTCTCCATTGGCGCCCATTTCCGCAATAAGGGGGAGGTGGATCGCGCTATCCTGATTCATCAAAACCTTCTGGCACGACCTGAATTACCCGTTCGTTACTCCAGCCAGGTCACCTACGAACTGGCGATGGATTATCTGGCGGCCGGCCTGCTGGATCGCGCCGAATCACTGTTTCACCAGCTGATGGGTAGCAAAGACTATGCGCTGCAGAGTGCCCGGCAGCTGATTGAGCTCTATCAGCAGGAGCGGGAATGGGAAAAGGCGCGGCAAGTGGCCGGTACCCTCACCAAGGGAGACTCTGACCAGCGCCTGTCCAAGCAGCTCGCCTACCTGTCGTGCGAAATTGCCAGTGAGGCCCTCAAGCAGGAAGATTTCTGGCAGGCGCGCCAGCTTCTCAAGGAGGCGCTTGAACAGGATCGGACCTGTGTCCGCGCAACATTGCTCCTGGCTGAACTGCATCGCCGTCAGTACCGTCCTCGCGAGGCGCGTGCCACCTTATTGAAGGTCTTCGAACAGAACCCCGCTTTTGGGCCGGAAGCCGTCGACCGTTTGATTCGGATGGCCCGTGAGGAGGGCAGCGAGGCACGTCTGGCGCGAAAGCTGCGCAAACTTTATGACGCCTGGCCCAGTACAAGCTTGTTGCTGGCGTATATCGACTGCCTCGAGCGATCCGAAGGCCGCGCTCCGGCAATCGCCTTTTTGCGTCAGGAGCTGGAAAGCCGACCGAGCCTGAGGGCGTTGCTGAGGTTGATCGAACTTGCCGGCTATGAAAAAGGCATGACCAGTGATGAAGGTCGCCTGGTGAGCCGAATGGGTGAGACACTTTTGAAAAATCGTCCGATTTACCGCTGTGTGCAATGTGGGTTTTCCGGGCGTCAGTTGCATTGGTTATGCCCTAGTTGCAAGACCTGGGAATCGGTACAACCCATTCAAGGGGTGGAAGGAGAATAATGTTGGATCCCAAAGTCATCGTGGCATTGGATTACCCGACCCGTGAGGCTGCTTTGGCGCTCGCCGGACAACTTGACCCGTCGCTCTGCCGCCTGAAGGTGGGCAAGGAAATGTTTACGCTGTTTGGGCCGGCATTGGTCGAGCAGTTGCAGGGGCTGGGGTTCGATGTCTTCCTTGATCTTAAATTCCACGATATTCCGAACACCACTGCACGGGCGGTGGCGGCGGCAGCCGAGCTGGGAGTCTGGATGGTCAATGTGCATGCTTCCGGTGGACGGCGGATGATGACAGCCTGTGCGGAGGTGTTGGCCAAGCGTTCCGGCCCTGTGCCGCTGCTGATTGCTGTGACCGTGTTGACCAGTCTGGAGCAGGCGGATCTGCAGGAGATTGGTCTCGATTGC
The DNA here is from genome assembly GCF_002514725.1 of Mangrovitalea sediminis. GTDB lineage: Bacteria > Pseudomonadota > Gammaproteobacteria > Pseudomonadales > Oleiphilaceae > Mangrovitalea > Mangrovitalea sediminis. The sequence goes on along the minus strand of NZ_NTLB01000006.1, from coordinate 425,611 downwards.
GAACCGCTGGTGCAGGTGGATCGTCTTGCTCGTCTTGCCCAGGACTGTGGACTGGATGGGGTTGTCTGTTCAGCCCAGGAAGCATCGGAATTGCGGCGCAAGTTGGGGAATGACTTCGCGCTTGTAACGCCGGGTATCCGTCCGGCCTTCGCTGCGAAAGATGATCAAAAACGTATTATGACGCCTGCGGATGCCCTGCGCGCCGGCAGCAGTTACCTGGTGATCGGTCGACCGATCACCCAGGCGCAGGACCCGCTGGAAGCACTGCGACAGATTCAGGTGGAGATTGCCGCCGCCTGAGCGCCAACGGATTTTCGCTCTGATGGCTCATCGAGCATAGGATCTGAAGAGGAGGTGCGTTCATGTCCTTGTTAACGCCTTTCAGGGTTCAGTGTCCCTATTGCTGGGAGACGATCGAGGTATTGCTGGACCCCTCCGAACCGAGCCAATCCTATATCGAAGACTGCCAGGTTTGCTGCCATCCAATCCAGTTTCGGGTTGAGATCGACGAATCCGGTATAGCCCAAGTCGACGCCCAACGTGAGGATGACTGAGGAGCGCACTGCCATGTCCTTTCAGCGAAAAGATATCGAATTTCCCAGTGATGCTGTGACCTGCAGGGCCTGGCTGTATCAGCCGGTGGAGATGGTCGCAGGCGTGCGCCCCTGTATTGTGATGGCGCACGGATTGGGTGGGACCCGTGATGCGGGTCTGGAGCCCTTTGCCGAGGCCTTTGCTGAAGCCGGTTATGTGGTCTTGCTGTTTGATTACCGGCACTTCGGTAGCAGCGACGGGATGCCTCGGCAACTTCTGTCGGTGCGCCGGCAACTGCGGGACTGGCAGTCTGCGATCGATACGGCGCGAGGTCTCGAAGGTGTCGATCCGAAAAAAATTGCACTCTGGGGGTCGTCCTTTTCCGGCGGGCACGTCGTCGTGGCGGCGGCGAAAGATGCGCGTGTTGCCGCCGTTGTGGCTCAGGGGCCGATGATGGACGGGCTTGCAGCGGTGATGAATGTCGCCCGCTATGCCGGGATAAGCCAGATCCTGCGGCTAAGTGGTGTGGGTCTGCTCGATCAATTATTGGGGCTCTTCGGGCTGGGACCGGTCTATGTCCCGCTGGTCGCGGCACCGGGACAGCTTGCTGCCATGTCCAGCCAGGATGCCGAGCCCGGCTATCGGGCGATTACGCCGCCTCATTGGCGAAATGAAATGGCGGCGCGGCTGGCATTGGTATTGGCGGCCTATCGCCCGATTCGCTACGCGGATCAGGTGACCTGTCCAGCCTTGGTTCAGGTGTGTATGAACGACAGTGTTGCACCCGCGAGATCGGCCATCGCCACGGCAAAGCGTATGGGGGAGCGCTGTCAGTTGAAATGCTATGAGGGGATGGGACATTTCGACATCTATGTCGGATCGGGTTTCGAGCAGGCCGTTGGTGATCAGCTTCGGTTTTTCGACAGTGTGTTACCTGTTTGAGGACGAGATGTTTACCTGTCGTAAAATCGCCATGGTGAGGGGAATACACTGGTGGGCTGTTTCGTGGTACTGATGAGGAGGCATCGATGAAGCTGGCGATTTATTGCGGTTCGAGCGAAGGTCGCGATCCGGGGCACGTTGAGCGAACGGCGGCAGTTGGGCGGGCGCTCGCCCAGCGGGGGATCGGCATCGTTTACGGCGGCGGACGTGTTGGTTTGATGGGTACGCTTGCGGATGCAGCGCTCGCCGAGGGGGGCACGGTTATCGGTGTTATTCCCAAAGCGCTGGAGGCTCGTGAGGTAGCGCACCGCGGTCTAACGGAGCTGCATGTGGTTGCCGATATGCATGAGCGAAAGGCATTGATGGCGGAACTCTCGGACGGGTTTATAGCGTTACCGGGAGGCATCGGCACACTGGAGGAGCTCTTTGAATCCTGGACCTGGGGATTGTTGGGGTTTCACCGGAAGCCCTGTGCATTACTCAATGCGGCGGGCTACTACGATGAGTTATGCCGATTCATCGATAAGATGGTCGACGAAGGTTTTCTGCAGCCGCATTTCCGCGATATGTTGGTGATTTCGTCGGAACTCGAGATCCTGCTGAAAGCATTCGAAACCTATCAGCCGCCGGTACGCAAGGGCGGCTAAGACGTTATCGGTATCCCGGGTCATTGCGGGCTGCCCGCTGCGATAACCACTTTACGCTCTCTGCCACCACCAGAATTACCACACCCAGACCCATGCAGAGTAGAAGTTGCCGGGGCGTGGCATGCCCAAATTCGAACAATCCGGTCAGTGGCGGTAACCAAAGCGCCAGGACGAGGAGCGCTGTGGTCAGTGTCAGCACAATCCAAAGGGGGCGATTAGGCGTGCGGAGGGTGTGCAGGAGTGAGGCGGCACGGGAGCGGTTGACCAGAATCAGGGCCACGTTTCCCGCTACCAATGTCACGAAACTCAGCGTTCGCGCAACGGCGTTCGGCTCGCCGAGTTGGCGTGCACCTATCAGTGCCAGCAAGGTCGCCCCAAGCACCAGCATTCCCTGAAGCAGACTTAACAGTAGGCTTCGTCGATCGATCAGTGCCGATTTCCTGGGGCGGGGTTTTCGTTGCAGGAGGTCTGATGCTTCCTTTTCAGCCTCGAAGGCCACCGAGCAGGTTGGATCGATGACCAGCTGCAGGAAGGCGATGTGTACGGGGAGCAGGATCAGTGGCCAGCCCAGCAGCACGGGCAATAGGGATAGGCCGGCGATAGGGATGTGGACGGCAATGATGTAATTCAGCGCCCTCTGCAGGTTGTCGTAGATACGGCGTCCCAAGCGCACGGCCTGCAGGATGGAACCGAAGTCATCGTCGGTGATGACCAGGTCCGCTGCCTCCCGGGCTACATCGGTTCCCCTGCCTCCCATGGCGATACCAATGTCGGCGGCCTTGAGCGCCGGCGCATCGTTGACGCCATCACCGGTCATTCCTACGACCTCTCCCCGTTGCTGCAACAGGCGTACGATCCGTAGTTTCTGCTCTGGCTGGACCCGCGCCACAACCTGGGTATTGGCCAGGCGCTCACCAAGCTCCTTATCAGACAGCGCCTGAATCTCCTGGCCAGTCAGGCAGCCTGTGCCGGTATCCATACCTGCTTCCCGGGCTATGGCCAAAGCCGTCCCCGGATAGTCGCCCGTGATCATGAGCAGGCGGATGCCCGCATTGCGGCAGGCGGTGACGGCACCAGCGACGCTGGGGCGCAGCGGGTCCTGCAAGCCGATCAGCCCGAGATAGTGAAAGGCGTAGTCATGTTGTTTGGTCGGGGGCGGTGTTGCTGCATGGTGGCGGCTTTCCGCCTGGGCATGGGTCAAGGCGGCCTCGGCAACGCCAAGTACCCTGAGCCCCTGTTCGGATAGGGCCTGGACTTGTTGCTCCATCGCAGCGATTTGGTCCGGCGGCAGGTGGCAGAGTGCCGCGATGGCTTCCGGGGCACCCTTGGCGGCGATAGTCGGGCTGTCGCTGTCACGGGCCTGCCAGACCTGCGTCATGGCCAGAAGGTCTACCGTCAGGGGATATTGACGAACCAGTTGCCAGTCGTTGTGAAGATGTTCGGCGTCGACGAACTGTTCCAGCCCGAGCGCACGGATGGCGCGCTCCATGGGGTCAAACGGGTCGGACCTTGTGGCCAGAATGGCGAATTCCACCAGACGATGTACGGATTCCGGCAAGGGGGCATCCCGCAGCGCTGTGAGGCGACCATCGGCAGTCACCAACGTGTTTACTCGCATGCGGTTTTCGGTCAGGGTGCCGGTTTTGTCGACACAAAGCACTGTGGCGGCGCCCAATGTCTCTATGGCGGCGAGATCCCGGGTAAGCACGTGGCGGCGAGCCATACGCCAGGCGCCCAGTGCCAGGAAAATGGTCAGGATCAGAGGGAATTCTTCCGGGAGTAAGGCCATGGCCAGTGTGATGCCGGCCAGAATGCCGCCGAGGCCGTCGCCTCTGTCCAGGATCATTACCAGGCTGACCAGCAAGCTGAGAGCGACGGCAATCAGCGCGGTGGTTTTGACCAAATGGCGAATTTCACGCCGCAGGGGGCTGTCGCCGGTTTGGATACTTTCGAGGGAAAGCCCGAGGCGGCCGAAACGGGTTTCGCTGCCGGTGAATTCGACTTCCGCGACACCTTGCCCGCTGACCACCAGGGTTCCGGAAAATACGCGGTCGGTCAGTGCCTCGGTATCGGCTGTTTCCGCAGCGACCCACTTGTCGACAGGTATGGATTCTCCGGTCAGCAGGGACTCGTCGATGCGCAGGTGGCGTGCATCCCGCAGAATGGCATCCGCGGGAATGCGGTCTCCTTCGGCGAGAACGATCCAGTCGCCAGGTACCACCTCCCGGCCAGGGATGCGAATACGTTCGCCCTCCCGGATCACGAGGGCGCGAGGGCTCGACAGGTCACGCAGGGCGTCCAGTGCGCGCTCGGATTTGTGCTCCTGATAGAGTGTGATGGCGATGATGACAACGACAAAACCCAGCAATACCCACGCTTCCCGGGGTTCGCCGAGCAGCCAATAGGTCAGGCCGCAGGCGAGTAAAAGCAATAACATCGGCTCGACAAGCACGGCCCTGAGCAGCGCCAGCAAGTTTTTGCGACTGCGTTCGGGTAAAGCATTGGGGCCATGCCGACGTAACTTTTCCTGCGCTTCTGCGGCGGACAGTCCCTGCTTGTTGCCGGAGGAGGGCGCTGCGCTTTCCATGGAGTCTGCCTTGGCTGAGGTGATGTGTCTTTTATAGATCAGATACTGGAGGCAAAACGTAGAGAGAGGTCAACGATTGGGTAAATTGCCTTTCGGCGAGTTCAATCATAGAACTTGGCATTGACCAGTCACGAAGGAAGATTTTTTAACCGGTATGGTCTGCGAGAGTGATTCGGGTATTCGCGGACACAAAAAAGCCGCTACAAAGAGCGGCTTTCGAAATTCGTGGCTCCCCGAGCTGGGCTCGAACCAGCGACCCACGGATTAACAGTCCGTTGCTCTACCAACTGAGCTATCGGGGAACATCTTTAACGAGGCGCGTATGTTACGGAGGTTTTTACGTGTCGTCAACACGTTGCACTGCATTTTATAAACCGTCCCCAAAATGGGTTTTGGAGACGGTTGTACTGTGCGCCTCAGGCGGCTGAATCAGGCGCTTTTCAACACCTTGCCAATACGCTCGATCGCTTTTTCCAGGTTTTCCATGCTGGTGGCGAAGCTCAGGCGCACATGACCAGGAGTGCCGAAGGCAGAGCCGGGAACCACCGCGACGCCAGCTTCCGCAAGCAGGTATTCCGCCATTTCCACGTCATTGCTGACGCCAGGGGTTGCCTCGATAGCGGCCTGGACACTGGGGAACACATAGAAAGTGCCGTCGCCAGCTGCGCAGGACACACCGGGCAGGTCGTTCAGTGCATTGACCAGCCAGTCGTGACGCTTCCTGAAGGCCTTCACCATTTCGCCGACGCATTCCTGAGGACCGTCCAGTGCCGCCTGCGCCGCCGCCTGGGAAACCGAGCAGGGGTTGGAAGTACTCTGGGACTGGATTTTCTTCATGGCGCCAATGACCCGGGCTGGGCCTGCCGCATAGCCGATACGCCAGCCGGTCATCGAATAAGCCTTGGAAACGCCATTGAGGACGAAGGTCCGGTCATAGAGTTCCGGCGTTGCATTCAGGATGTTGGCAAAGGGTTCGCCGGTCCAGAGAATGTGTTCGTACATATCGTCAGTGGCCACCATGACATGAGGGTGGCGCATCAGGACGGTGCCCAATGCTTTCAGCTCATCCAGCGAGTAGGCCATGCCGCTCGGATTGGAGGGGCTATTGAGCACGACCAGTCGCGTTTTCGGTGTGATGGCCGCTTCCAACTGCTCGGCTGTAATCTTGAAACGGGACGCCTGGGTGGTCTCGATAATGACGGGCTTTCCTTCGGCCACCAGTACCATATCAGGGTAAGACACCCAGTAAGGCGCGGGAATAATGACTTCATCGCCGGCATTGATCAGGGCCAGAGAGAGGTTGAAGAAGCTCTGTTTGCCCCCAGATGACACCAGAATCTGGTTTGGTTCGTAGCTGAGCCCGTTGTCGCGGCGGAATTTTTCGATAATGGCCTTTTTCAGCGCCGGAGTGCCATCGACCGCCGTATACTTGGTCTGACCGTTACGAATGGCCTGAATCGCAGCGTCCTTGATGTGCTCAGGGGTATCGAAATCGGGCTCGCCGGCGCCCAGTCCGATAATATCCTTGCCCGCCGCCCGGAGTTCGGCGGCCTTGTTGGTGACTGCCAGGGTGGGAGAAGGCTTGATCTGTTGTACGCGATTCGAGAGTTGAACGTCCAAACTAGCGCTCCTTGATGGTAGCAGGCCTGTGATTGTGGAAGGAAAAACGCTGGTCGGCTCCAGCGGCAGTCCCACCGTGACAATGTTACCATGACGCAGTTTGGGCGATAAGTAATCGTCCTTCCTTGTTGGCCGAAAGGATGAGCTGACAGGAGGATAAATCGCCAACGCCGATTCCGAGAGGTAGAACCGTCGATGTTCAAGGTGAATTCCGGGTACGCGCCCGCCGGTGATCAGCCAACGGCGATCGCCGAACTGGTCGAGGGTCTGGAGTCCGGCCTGGCCCACCAAACGCTGCTGGGGGTGACCGGGTCCGGTAAGACCTTCACCATTGCCAATGTGATTCAGGCCATGCAGCGGCCGACGATCGTCATGGCCCATAACAAGACGCTGGCCGCGCAGCTTTACGGGGAGTTCAAGGAGTTCTTCCCCGATAATGCGGTGGAGTATTTCGTTTCCTATTACGATTATTACCAGCCGGAAGCCTATGTGCCCTCGTCGGATACCTTCATCGAGAAGGACGCGTCCATCAATGAACACATAGAACAGATGCGGCTCTCTGCGACCAAGGCCCTGCTGGAACGCCGCGATGCCATTATTGTGGCGACCGTTTCCTCCATTTACGGCCTGGGTGACCCCCAGTCCTACCTGAAGATGATGCTGCACCTGGACCGCGGCGACCAGATCGATCAGCGTTTTATCCTGAAGCGTCTTGCTGAGTTGCAGTACACGCGAAATGACGTGGAGTTGCACCGTGCGACCTATCGCGTTCGTGGCGATGTTATAGACGTTTTCCCGGCGGAATCGGATAGGGAAGCCATTCGCATCGAGCTGTTCGACGATGAAGTCGAAAACCTCAGTCATTTTGACCCGCTAACCGGCGAGGTTTCGCGGCGTGTGCCGCGGGTGACGATCTATCCCAAGAGCCACTATGTCACTCCGCGCCAGACGATTCTGGATGCGACCGAAAACATCAAGGCTGAGCTGGCGGAACGGCTGGAAACACTCAGGGCCAACAATAAACTGGTTGAGGCTCAGCGGCTGGAAGAGCGGACCCGCTACGATGTGGAGATGATGCTGGAACTGGGGTACTGCAACGGCATCGAAAACTACTCCCGCTACCTGTCTGGCCGTAAGCCGGGCGAACCGCCGCCCACGCTGTTCGATTACCTGCCGCCGGATGCCCTGTTGGTGGTGGACGAATCCCATGTCACCATCCCGCAGATCGGTGCTATGTACCGGGGTGACCGTTCGCGTAAGGAAACGCTGGTGGAATACGGTTTCCGCCTGCCGTCGGCACTGGATAACCGTCCCATGCGCTTCGATGAATGGGAAGCCATTGCGCCGCAGATGATCTTTGTGTCGGCCACGCCGGGTCCCTACGAGGCGGAACATGCCGGGCAGGTGGTTGAGCAGGTGGTACGGCCTACCGGTTTGCTCGATCCCACGATCGAAGTGCGCCCGGCAACGACCCAGGTGGACGACTTGCTGTCGGAAATCCACAAACGGGTCGAGGTCAACGAACGGGTTTTGGTGACCACCCTGACCAAGCGGATGGCAGAAGACCTCACCGACTTCCTGCAGGAGCACAACATCCGTGTGCGCTACCTGCATTCCGATATCGATACTGTCGAGCGCGTGGAAATTATTCGCGATCTGCGGCGGGGGGAGTTCGACGTACTGGTCGGTATCAACCTGCTGCGGGAAGGCCTGGATATGCCCGAAGTATCGCTGGTGGCCATTCTCGATGCCGACAAGGAAGGCTTCCTGCGCTCCGAGCGTTCGCTGATCCAGACCATCGGCCGGGCAGCCCGTAATATCAACGGGATGGCGATCCTTTATGGCGACAAGATTACCGGCTCCATGCAGCGTGCCCTGGATGAAACCGAACGGCGCCGGGCTCGCCAGATGGAGCACAATATCAAGCATGGCATTACGCCAACGGGGCTGGTCAAGAAAGTCACGGATATCATGGAAGGGGCCATCCCGGGCCGCCGGCGCTCCGAGCGGGCGCAACAGCGGGTCGCGGAACCCGCAAGCGGCTATGGTGTCGTTACCGAGGGGAGGTCGCCGCAGGAGATGCTGAAGGATATCGAACGTCTGGAGGACGAGATGTATCAGGCCGCCTCCAACCTCGAATTCGAGAAGGCGGCACGATTGCGTGACGATATTATCGCCCTGAAGGAAGCGACTTTGCGGGCAGGTTGATCACCGGGCCGGGAGTATGTCAGGCCTGCAGTATTCTGCATGTTCAAGATAACAAGGAGAAATCTGTCCCTATGGCGTACTTCGGTAAGAGCTATCATCCGCCTGGTACCGCGCCCGGCACCCTGAGTGTGCCGGCAGAGACAGCCCATCAACCCCTGAGCATTCGTCTGATCGACTATACGGACGAAACCTTCGAAGAGCGGGAACTGGTCAGTGTGGCGGACTGTTGCCGGTTTCTGGGCAGGGAATCGAGAACCTGGATCCAGGTCAATGGCACACCAGACCCCGAGATGCTGAAAAGTCTCGGGGCCCAGTTTCAACTCCATGACCTGGCGCTGGAAGATGTGCTCAACACCGGGCAACGTCCCAAGGTCGATACCTTTGGCGATCAGTTGTTCGTGATCATGACCCTGCCGGTGTATAGAGATCGCATCGTCAGGACCCAGCAGATGAGCTTCTTTGTCGGTGACAACTACATCATCTGCTTCTGCCCCAGCGATACCGACCCGTTCGAGCCGGTGCGCAGGCGTTTGCGCTTGTCGGGTAGTGGGCGGCTTCGTAGCCGGGGTGTGGATTATCTGCTCTACGCGCTTCTGGATCTGGTGATCGATGAGGCATTCCCGGTGTTGGAAGCCTTCGGTGACGAGATCGAGGACCTTGAGGAGGAACTGCTGGTCAAGCCGGATCAGGGCACCCTGTCCTGGATTCATGGGGTCAAGCGGGAGCTGTTGTTGCTGCGGCGAATGCTGTGGCCGCAACGGGAGGTAATCAACGCCTTGCTACGCCTTGAGGATAGCGTGATCCATGAAGATACCCACGTTTATCTCAGAGACTGCTACGATCACTGCATCCAGATCATGGATCTGCTGGAATCCTTTCGCGACATGGCAACCAGCATGCTGGACGTCTACCTTTCCAGTATCAGCAATCGCACAAACGATATTATGCGGGTGTTGACCATTATTGCGACCATCTTTATCCCGTTGACCTTTATCGTTGGGGTGTACGGGATGAATTTCAGTAACGACAAGAGCCCCTGGGCGATGCCGGAATTACATTGGTATTACGGCTATCCTCTGGTTTGGGGCCTGATGTTGCTGATTACCGCCGGCCTGTTGTGGTACTTCCGCAGACAGCGCTGGATTTGACGGGGCATAGCCCCGTTTTGCCGACCTTTTACAGGATGCTGCCCTATGATGCTATCTTCCGATCTGGTAGACGAACTGCACATGCTGCTGTTGTTCGATCCCGCCAATACCCAGGAAGGCCTTAAAGTCCACTCTACCGCCGAACCCTCATCGGTGTCGGCAGCGCAACGCCTTTTCGAAAAAGGGCTCATAACCCAGCCGGATGGGGGGTATCTCACCGGGCTCGGACAAGATGCCGCCGAGCATGCACAGGCCCTGATCACCATCCTGACGTCTGGAGGCACTGAGCCCTGAGGTCTTCAGCGGGTAAAGGTGTTCTGATGGGGGCGCTGACCGGTATCGTTGCCAGCAACCTGCTGTCGATGCCGCTGGTGTCCTACGTGATCGCTTCCCACCACCTTGAAACGGTAGCACCGGACCGCCTGAACGACGCCGTTCAGGCGGCTATCGGATCGAGTGCAGTGCTGCTGGTGTTGCAGTGCGGCCTTGGGTGGCTGGCCCCGGTTCTCGGTGGATTCGTCGCCGCCCTCCTGGCGCCAGGTCGCGAATGGCTCAGCGGCGCGCTCTCATCGTTTCTCTATATCATTATCGGGATCTATACGTTGATGCATGGCGCCCAGGCAGAGGGCGCCAGCAGCGTCAGCTTGCTGATACTCTTTTCCAGTCCGTTGGCGGGATTTGCGGGGGGCGCGCTAAGAGGTCTGCAGATGAAGCGGCGCCATGGAGAAGGGGTTGGATAACCGCTCCCTCTATCCTCATACCTAGTGGCCGTAAACGACCAAATTGGTGTTGTCGACGACGAAGTCGGTGAAATTGACGCTGCCAATATTGACGCCGCCGACCCGGAAGACGGGCATGCTGATATCCGCCCGGAAATTGGCATCGTAAATCGCCAGGGCATTCTGGCCGGCGGCTGTCGTCGCACGCGCGACCTTCATGCTGGCGCTGGCAAAGCCGAAACTGCCGGCCGTATCGTTGCCGCGGGAGTTGTCGATGGTCATGCCTTCGATACCGACGTTGGCCAGGTTGAAAACCAGCAGGACATCGGAATGATCCCAGTTCAGGCTCATGTCGGTGATCTTGAAGTGGGTGTCGAATTCAACGTTGGAGTCACCCAGCTTGGTGCCGTTGGGCAGTGAAGCGTGCTCCCCGTCACCGTTGTTGTGGACGATAATGTCGGTTGGCCCAAGGTAGCCCTTGATGTTGATGTTCGAGAACAGGTTGGTGCCGCTGTTGGTAAAGGCGCCCTGACCCTGGCTGCTGACCGTGATGGAGCCGATACTCAGGCCAAAGTCGATCGCGGTCAGGTAGTCGTTGACGTTTGTCGGGTCGCCGATATTGGTCGGATCGATACGGATGGCCAGGTCGCCACCGTTGAGCTGTTTCCCGTACCCTATCACGTTGCCGCTGGAGTCCGTTACAGCCGTTTGCTGCATGGCGGCGGCGACGTCGGGGTTACTGGCGCTGAGCGTCCCCTGAGAGCCTAAATAGGCAAGATCGGAAAAGCCATAGGGCAGGATTTCCCCCTGGCCGGCAATATCAAGCTTGAGCCGCACGTTATCCAGCGGACCGCCATTCATTCCCGATAGGTGCACATTGTTGATCGAGAGATAGCCCTGATCCTGATAGGCGAGCTTTCCCATACTGAGTTCGGTCTGCAGTTCGACGGTGATACCGGCCTGGCCGGTCATGCCCCGCAAGGCTGCATCGTCCAGTGGCCGGAACTCGGCGCGCGCCACAGAACTCACTGCCGTCATGCTTACTGCAAGACACAGCACTTTCAGGCCTTTCATCGTTGTTCCCTTGGACAGGATCTTGTGTCCCATCTCTTTGTTTTCGTTATAGTATTTTATTTTTTATAGAATCGAATTACGGTTCGGCTTTCCGGGTTGAAGATTTCCTCCCAAGAGGTTAACAAACAGTAATCTTCAGTTGGCATCCGGTCCGAGACGGGCGTCACAAAATGCCAAGGGCGCTGCCGGTTTGGGTCAGCGTTTTTCACCGACGATCACCGCGGCCTGCAGGGTTTGCTGTCCATAACGGGCCATGCGTTCGAAGACGGCGCGATCTATCGGCAGGTATTGCTTGTCAGCAATGGTTTCGCCTTCCTCGACGTCGACTTCGGGATCGTGCAGATAGATGAACTGGCTGTCGATGGCGCAGACCGTCACCCAGTGGGGGACCCGGCTTCGGTTCAACTGCCAGGTGCTGATCAGAATGACGGGTATCCGCCCCTCAATAAGCGCCTTCTCGATGATTTCCAGCGTCACGGGGTTGTATTGGACCTGGACGCCGGTTTCGCTCAGCTCTGCCAGGAATTCCTGGTGGACGAGTTCCAGCACGCGCTTCTTGTTTTCGGCGCGGACGGTATCGAGAAACAGTGGGCCGTCCTGGGAAACATGCATTGTGACCCGGAAGCCACGGTGCCAGGCTGCCAGCGCGAGTCCATGGGGGCCGCAGCCGCCGTGGCCCGACAGCATGAAAATCGTGGTGGCTTCCCGCCAGATGCGCAATTCCTCCAGCGTCGAAAGGTTGCGGTCATCACAGAGTGCGGCCATGGCCATCATGAGCGCCGCCGGTCCACAGGTGAAGTCGGTCGTCTGCGGGTAGTAGGGCACATTGGGAAAGCGGTCGGTCGGCGCGTAGAACAGAATGCGCTTTTCAAATCGCAGCGCGTCTTCATGGTCGGCATAGTAGTCGCGGTAGGTACCGAACTGGCGGTAGCCCAGGCGACGGTAAAGGGCAATGGCGCTGGCATTGTCGCGACGCACTTCCAGTCGCATGACAATGCGACCGGCTTCGGCGGCGTTGTGTTCGCTTTCGCGGAGCAGGCGCTCACCGAGGCCCTGACCGCGGCATTCGGGGTCGATCGCAATGGAATAGATGCGAGCCAGTCGTGTAGCGTTGTGCATGAACACCAGGCAGTAGCCGACAAGGCGCTCAGCGTCGAGCGCAACAATCAATAGGTCCCGAGGCATTTCGATGAAACGGCGGAAACTGCGGCGAGAAATCCGGTCCTCGCTGAAACAGGTGTTTTCCAGTTTCACCAAGGCATCGATGTCGGCCGGTTCGGCGGATCGGAAACTGATGTTGCTCATGCGGAATGGGTATCCTGAAATACGTTATTTGCCTGTTTTCAACACTTCACAGGACTCTCGCAGAAGCGCACGCTATGCTGGGTTAAACTGGCGCTGAAGGCGGCGCTCATTATGGCTCCGGGCCGGAGAACCGCCAGGGTTTTCAGATGCGTAGAATCCGCAACCATGTGAGCATTGTGTGGGGTGCGATGCAAGCGTATGTTGCGCTTCGTTTGCTCCGATGATTATCAAGGACAGGTAGGCTGAGTCATGTCTCGACTGTTGATTGTGGTGGATCGTGTCAAGGATTGGGCGCCTTATTACCCGAGCGAGGATGTTCTGACGTTCGAGGACTACGTGCAGTTTGCCAGCTCGCCCGGTAGTCGCGTGCGAGTGATCAATCTTTGCCAGTGTGCCCGTTACCTGAGTAAGGGGTATTACTGCTCTTTGCTGGCGGAAGCCCGAGGCCACCACGTGGTGCCATCGGTGATGACGCTGAATGACCTGCGACGAAAAGGATTGTTTTCACTGCAACTGGAAGACCTGGAAAAGGACGTCGTGGCCTGGCTGGACCAAGCTGCCTCCTCCGGGGATTTTGCCGGTGAGGGGCATGGCGAGCATGATCAGGTTCGGGTGCGCTCCTTCTTTGGCACCACAGCCTATGCGGAACTCAAACCGGTTGCTCGTGCGCTCTTCGAGCATTTTCCGTCTCCGATCCTCGAAGTTGTCTTCCAGCGCCGTAAAACCTGGCAGATCGAATCGCTGAAACCGATTTCACCGGCGGATCTGAGCGAAAAGGAACAAGACCTTTTTGCCTCATCGCTCGATCGCTTCAGTCGTATCGTCTGGCGCAAACCGCGGTCGCGCCGTCGTTATCGTTATGACCTCGCGATGCTTGTCGATCCACAGGAGGCGTTGCCGCCGAGTGATCGGGTGGCGCTGGGGCGTTTCGTCCGGGCGGGCCGCAAGCTGGGCATCGATGTCGACATTATCACCCGCAAGGACTACGTGCGGTTGCCGGAATACGATGGTCTCTTCATTCGCGAAACCACGGCCATCGATCATCATACCTACCGTTTCGCCCGCAAGGCAGAAGCGGAAGGTCTGGTGGTCATCGACGATCCCGTTTCTATTTTGCGCTGCACCAATAAGGTGTTCCTGGCGGACCTGCTGAAGAACAACAAGGTACCGACGCCCAGGACATTGATTCTGTCCAAGGACCACAAACATGCGGCTAGGGAGGCTGCAGAGGCGCTCGGTTTCCCTGTGGTGGTCAAGATTCCGGACGGTTCCTTTTCCCGGGGTGTGGTCAAGGCCGAAAATGAGGAGCAGCTCAAGGCTGCGCTCAAGGAGTTGTTCAAGCAGTCGGCCCTGGTGCTGGCCCAGGAATATCTGTACACGGATTATGACTGGCGAATCGGCGTCCTCGGGGGGCGGGCCATTTTCGCCTGCAAATACTATATGGCGCAGAATCACTGGCAGATCTATCACCACGAGGAAAACAAGACCGAGAGTGGGACCTTCGATACGCTGCCAACCTACGAGGTGCCGCGTAATGTTCTGCAGGCTGCGCTTAACGCGACTCGCCTGATCGGCAACAGTCTGTATGGTGTCGATATCAAGCAGGCGGGAAACCGGGTCGCGGTCATCGAGGTTAACGACAACCCCAATGTGGATGCCGGTGTCGAAGACCGGTTCCTGGGGGGTGAGCTGTATACCCTGATCATGCAGGAATTCCTTTCCCGTATGGAAGCCAAGCGCAAAGGCGAGGGCTGATCGTCCGGCGGCTGTTCAGTCGGACTGCTCGGCATCCCATACCCGGACCTGCCCCGCCAGGGCAGGTCTGAAGCCTTGTGGCGCCGCTGTGTCGCAAGGGCGGCATCATTGGGCGCTAAGCTTGCCCAATATCCATCCTATCCCGCTAATCTTGATCGCTTGACGGCACTTCTCCGGGCCGATGAGGGTTGTGCTTTGCTTATAACCCTCAATCATCGAGCATTACCTGCGATGGGAGCTTCATGAAGGTCCGCCCGCTGCCATGAAAGGCCAACCCTTGGGGAGTAGCGGTATAAAACTGCGGCGCTAACATGAAAGCAGGATGACTATCCACTGTTTTGTGACACTTTTTCGTGCCTCTTATGCACAATGACGGTGCCTTTTGCTTTTCACGTTAATTTTCTGGCGCGAGGATGAAAGATCATTGATCTAAATTTAATTAATTGAAAATAAAGGAATTTTTTGTTGATCAAAAAATGATCAATTTGTAGGGTGGCCGGTCTCCCAAGGGGTGGAGGGATTTGCCACGATTTTTTCAACAGAGTTATCCACAGATTCCGTGGAAAAGGTTCTAATGCCTTCTAGGGACAGCTATTTAGCGTCCTACGCAGGTCATCCGGTATAATGCACCATCTTGTTTTTAGCCGTCTGGATATAACTAAACGTGATGTACAACCTGGCTCGAGCCTTGCTTTTCAAAATGGATCCGGAGTCCGCCCACCATCTGACCCTGAAAGGGTTGAGTGTTGCAGAGCGTCTGGGACTTATCCGCTTGCTGGCCGCCCGGCCGGTGGACGATCCTGTCGAGATTATGGGGTTGCGCTTCCCCAATCCGGTCGGCTTGGCGGCGGGGCTGGATAAGAATGGCGATCATATCGATGCCCTGGGGGCTTTGGGGTTTGGCTTTATCGAAGTGGGCACGGTAACGCCGCGCGCGCAACAAGGTAACCCCAAGCCCCGGTTGTTCCGGTTGCCCGAGTACGAAGCCATCATCAATCGCATGGGGTTCAACAACGAAGGCCTGAGCCATCTTCTGGAAAAAGTCCGTAGCCGCCGGTATGAAGGCATATTGGGTATCAACGTCGGCAAGAATTTCGATACGCCGGTGGAGCAGGCGGAAGTCGATTATCGTAAAGGCATTGCTGCGGTTTATGCCTGTGCCGACTACATCACGGTAAACGTGTCGTCGCCGAATACGCCGGGTTTGCGGGATCTTCAATTTGGGGATCAGCTTAAGCGCCTGCTTCAGGGGGTAAAGGAGGAGCAGCGCGTTCAGGCCGAGCGGGTAGGCCGCTATGTCCCGATTGCGGTTAAAATCGCCCCTGACATGGATGACGAAGCCATTCGGTTCATTGCTTCAACATTGCTCGAAACCGGTATGGATGCGGTTATTGCCACCAATACAACCATCGACCGACAGGCGATCGCCGGCCATGCCTTGGTTGGGGAGGCGGGTGGCCTTAGCGGCAAGCCTCTGCGCAAGGCTTCGACCAAGGTCATCCGTCATCTCAGCGAGGCACTGTCTGGGCGTCTGCCGATCATCGGTGTCGGCGGTATTACCGACGGCGCGTCCGCCGCGGAGAAAATCCAGGCCGGCGCCAGTCTGGTGCAGATCTATACCGGGTTTATCTATCGGGGGCCGGCGTTGGTTCGAGAGGCCGCACAGGCTATCGCTGCACTACCGGGGCGGCAGTCAGGTTCTAGCGAAAGATGAATTGGCCACGCAGAATATGGTAGGGCCCGCTGAGCGGGCCCTGGCGGGGAACGAACCCCGTAGCGTGGTCTTTTGTGATGGTGAGGGTTGATTGAACCCTCAGGGGAATTCTGTTGATGGAGTGTCGGGTCGGCCGGCCCGAACCGGCCGACCCGCGAGTCAAGCCGTAATATTGGGTAACTTGTGGATGCCGGAGACGCCTACAAGACCGTCCCAGTTATCGGTGCGTCCCTCTCGCCATCCATTTAACCATTCCTGACGCATATCGGGGTGTTCTGCAGGACAGGTGTCCTTGGACTTTCCTGCAACGCCGGCCAGGTAGCCGCGTTTGAAGGCACGAGCAAACATGTCTCTTTTCTGTCTCTTCATGCTGTCCTCACCTCATGGGGATTACTAACTCATGCAAAGCATGTGCATGTCACCGCTGACCGTAGCGCACACTTCGGACGTTTCGGTGAAGCAGGCCAACCGGCACCACTCGTTACACCGAACCCCTCGTTGGCGCTTTGCCAGGATGTTGGGCCCATGTGGATTCGACTCGCTTGGCGAGAGAACCCTTAAAAAGACGCGTCTATCTTTGAGTAAAGCGTATCCGATTCCCAATGTACACAATTTATTTCACATAGATGATGCTCTCTTTATGGTTGTGTGAAATATGCGCCCTTTAGTATCCATGAATGCGACAATAAGGCATGAGACGGTAGTCGGATGTCGGCGGAGCTTTGAATGAAACACGTTTTTTTTGTGACCTGCCCGAAGAATATTGAAGATTTGCTGGCGCAGGAGCTGGTGGCTTTAGGGTTGGAAAAACAGCGCCTGGCGCCCGCTGGAGCCTGGGTGAGCGGGACGTTGGAGCAGGCATACCGGGCTTGCCTGTGGTCGCGGCTGGCCAATCGGATCATTCTGGATTTGGGCGCTGTCGATGCCCGTGACGCCGATACGCTCTATGCGGGCATCCGTTCCTTGCCCTGGTCGGACCACCTGGACGTCCGGGGCCGGTTCCGAGTGCATTTCACCGGCCGTAATGACGCCTTCCGCAACACAGCCTTTGGTGCCCAGCGCGTGAAGGACGGCATCGTCGACTGCCTGCGCGATGACAGTGGCCAGCGGCCCGATGTGGATTTGCGGAACCCGGACCTGTCTATTCATGTGCGCCTGCAGCATGACCGGGCTCATGTGGGTATCGACCTCGCCGGAGACAGCCTGCACCGACGGGGATATCGCACCGAAAGCGGTGAAGCGCCGATGAAGGAAAACCTGGCTGCAGCCATGCTGTACCGGATGGACTGGCCGACATTGGCGGCTGCGGGAGGCGATCTGGTCGACCCACTCTGCGGCTCGGGCACCATTTTGGTTGAGGCGGCTTTAATGGCGACGGATGCGGCGCCGGGGTTGCTGCGCGAGGCCTTTGGGTTCGAGCGCTGGAAAGGTCATGACGATGCTGTTTGGCAGTCATTGAAACAGGAAGCACAGGAGCGCAGACGGGCTGGACGTCAGGGCAATCGCAGCCGCTTCTGGGGTTTTGACCAGGATAAGAACGTCATTGCCACCGCCTGGCGCAATATCGAACGGGCGGGGGTGCGCGATATCGTCCATGTCGAGCGCCAGGTGCTGGCGGATTTCCAAAAACCGGGGCACGCCGACAATGGGTTGATGCTGACGAATCCACCCTATGGTGAGCGCCTCAGCGAAAGAGCGGCGCTGGATAGTCTTTATCTGAAACTGGGGCAGGTGGCGCGTGAACAGTTACCGGGCTGGCGGCTGGGTGTCCTGACCTCGGTGCCGGAGCTGGGGCACGCCATCGGTCTGCGTTGCGATAAGCGCTACCGTCTTTTCAACGGCAAACTGCCGGTACAGCTCCTGGCTTTCGAGATCAGCGACGAAAAGAGCGTGAGGCCGAGAGTCGCCGACGACCCCTCTCAGCCGCCGGCGCCGCGCATTGCCCAGCCGGCAAGAGCCGAGATGTTTGCCAACCGGATGCGTAAGAACCTGAAGACGCTGGGCAGTTGGGCCCGTAAACAGGGTATCGAATGCTACCGGCTTTATGATGCGGATATGCCGGAATACGCGCTGGCTGTGGACTGCTACGCCGACTGGCTGCATGTGCAGGAATACGCTGCGCCGAAGTCTATCGACGAGCGGGCAGCGCGTGAGCGCCTGGCAGAAGCCCTGGCAGTATTGCCCGACGTCACAGGAATTCCGGCGGAGCGTATCGTCTGCAAGCAGCGGCGCCGGCAGGCGGGCACACGCCAGTATGAGAAACAGGCAACCACGGCCCATGAGCTGGATGTGACGGAAGGCGATTGCCGGCTGAGGGTCAATCTCAGGGATTATCTGGATACCGGACTCTTTCTCGATCATCGCCCGGTACGCCGCTGGATTCACGAAAATGCTGCCGGCAAGCGTTTCCTGAACCTGTTTTGCTATACCGGCGCGGCCACGGTGCAGGCGGCTAACGGTGGGGCGCTGTCCAGTCTGAGTGTCGATATGTCGAAAACCTACCTGGACTGGACCCAATCCAACCTGCGACTGAACCGGTTGGACTTGAAGCGTCACCGGGTCGAACGGGCGGACTGCCTGAAATGGCTGGATGCCCCGGCCCAGGAAACCTTCGACCTGATCTTTCTTGATCCTCCGACGTTTTCGAACTCAGCGCGTATGGAGGATGTTCTGGATGTCCAGCGCGACCATGTCGCTCTGGTCGATAACGCCATGCGGCGGTTGGCGCCTGGCGGTGTCCTGATCTTCTCCAATAACTACCGGCGGTTCAAGTTGGATCCTGCGCTTGAGACCCGTTACCGGGTGACGGATATCACGTCGCAGACCATCGATCGGGATTTTGCCCGTAATCCGAAAATTCACGTGTGCTGGCGGTTCGAGTGGCCTTGAGGCCACTCCGATCGGGGATGCCCGGGCTTCAGAACTCGTAGCGCAGGCCGAGGTTGTACTGATAAGTGTCGATGTTGGTCCTGGTGTCCTGATGCAGCTTACCGCCCTCGATAAACAGGTAGGTATTGTGCGTGAGACTGACGTCGGTGCCGACCAGCCAGCTGGGGCTGAAGGAGGCGCCGAACAGGTCTGAATGGAGTTTGGGATAGTTCGCCGTATTGCTGCCCAGGTCTGCGTGCCCCATCACGGTGGAGAAACCGTACTGGGCGTAGATATTTGAGAAGTCTGTCCAGGGGTATTGCAGGCCGATATACCAATTGACGTACCAGTCCAATCCCAGCTTCAGGTTGCTGGACGCCGTGCCGTCCTTGATGCCGCGACCGTAGCGCATTTCGATTTTGAACATATCCGTCAGATAGGTGCCCAGGGCGACGGCTACCGCGGTGGTGGTGGCTTGTTCCGAGTCATTTCCAATATTCCGGTTGTTCTGGCTGGCGTACATGATGGAAACGTAGTCCAGGCCAGCTTTTCCGGTTGGTTGCTCCGCCTGCTCGGGCATTTCGGTTGTCGTTTTGTCATCGGCATGAACCCAGGGAGCGAAAAGACTGGACAGGGTTATGGTTAGCAGAAGGGGCTTGAAAGCTCGCATGGATAGGCTGTCCCTGGAAATGGCGTCGCGCTGGTTTTTGGTATTGGTGATTGGCGTTCGTAAGGTGTCGGAAACCGGCGACGGGGCCGGCTGAAGCAAACGCCCTCTGGGGATTGTGCCGTTTGTAACTGATTGTTTCGTCGAATCAGGTCACAAAAGCCGACAGGGCGCTGCCGTGGAAAATCTCACTCCTCGTCGATCAGGCCCTTGTCCCTTGCCAGTAACAGGAGCGCATAAACGCCATTCTCCGCCTGGGTGGCATCCAACTGGTTTTCGTAGAGGATGCGACGGCGTTCTTCTTCAAGGTCGGCAGCGGATTCGTCGCTCAACAGTTCGCTGATGGGCGCCACTTCGAAGGGGGTGTCCTGGTTGATGGTCTGGTATAGGGTATCGACCAGCGCTTCGTCGGGATCCAGCCCGTCGCTGTAAACGGTACGATCTGCAAGATCGTGCTCCATCTCGCGGATAACTTCCAGAACCGGGACGCCTGTTTCGTAGAGCCAGCGAAGATCGACGCTGGGGTCTTCGGCGAGCTGCGGCAGCCAGTCGTCATCCGGCGACAGCACCACGGCCTTGATCCGGCCGTCGGCGAGGGACCAGGCCACGGCTGTCGGGTAGCTGTGGCTGTCGGTGTCGCAATATTCGATGTCGATGAATTGCGGTAGCGTCATGGGGCTTCCGGTCAGTGACTGAAGGCTCCATTATAGGGCAATGTCGGGATTACTGAAGCCGCTCCAGATCAAGATTGGCGGGGCTGTTCAAGGACGTTGTCCGTGCTGTCAGGCTTTGGCTATGCTGGATGCAAAGTTCTGTTTTCAGCGCTGTTGCAGGGAAAAACAATGCGAAACAAGGATTGCTCGTCACGGGAGCGGTTGATCGTGGCTGGATGTCGGTATGTTGCCTCTTCGGGCATTCGTGCGGGGTTGATGGTGCTGCTCCTGCTTTTCATTGGCGTGCCGGTTGTCAACGCCGCCGAAGGTCCGCACGTCGGGTCCGCCCAGCCGGACGCTATTCCGCCGTCGCTGGTTCCCTGGATTCCCTGGGTGCTGAAGGGGGCCGAGCAGACCCAGTGTCCCCGGGTGATGGGACTCAAGGCGGTATTCCAGTGTCAGTGGCCCGGACGTTTGCGATTGGTGATGAATGCGGATGGCATGGGATTTTCGCAGCACTGGACACTGTATCAGGCCGATTGGGTGCCGCTGCCGGGAAGCCGTGAGCTATGGCCGGAACAGGTTCGGGTGGACGGCCAGGACGCGTCGTTGATCGATCGCGACGGTGTGCCGTCGTTGCGGCTTGGGAAGGGGGAGCACGATGTCGAGGGGCAACTGAGCTGGCAGAATCAGCCCCAGATGATCCAGTTGCCCGCGTTACATGGCCTGATTCAGCTGCAAGGCGCTTCCGACGACACCGCTTCGGTTGTTCAACTGGATGCAAAGAATCGCCTGTGGCTGCAACGGAGCGATGAAGCCCAGGCCTCTGGTCAGGCGGAGCATTTGCAGGTCCAGGTCTTCCGAAAACTCGACGATGACATTCCCTTACGGCTGGCGACCCACATCCGTCTGGTCGTGTCCGGCGGCGATCGTGAGGTCCGGTTGGGGCGAGCCTTGCCCGCGGGCTTTGAGCTGCTTTCCTTCGAGTCCCCGTTGCCCGCCCGTATCGACGATGACGGTGTTCTCCGCGTTCAGGTCAAGCCCGGTGACTGGCTGCTGACCTTTAATGCCAGAGCCGTCACTGACCAGCCTTTTCTTGGGCCGAAACCGGTGACTCCCAATTGGCCGGAGGCCGAAATCTGGAGTTTTGCCGCCCATCCCTCGTTGCGTTCTGTGACCCTCCAGGGCGGTAAGGTGCTCGACCCGTCTCAAGTACCGGTACCAACGGCCTGGATGAGTCTGCCCGCCTACCAGTTGACTCAGGGCGACCGTTTAACCCTCACGCCGATGGTGCGGGCCAAGGTGCTGCAGCAGGATCGTCTGCATTTGAAACGCACGGTATGGCTGGATTTCTCGGGGGAGGGGGCAACCTTTAACGATCACCTGATGGGAACCCTGCACGGTTCCCGTCGGTTGGAATTGTCTGATGTCGTGAGGCCGGGTCGTATTGATCTGGACGGCAAGCCTCAGTTGATCACCCGCCAGGATGGAGAGCGTGCCGCTGGAGTGGAGGTTCGTCGCCAGCGACTGGACCTGGATGCCGTGTCGCGCCTGGATTCCGGGCCGCAGGGGTGGGAATGGCAATTGCCGGCCAATGGCTGGTTGTCGACGCTGGATAATGCGCAAGTGCGTGTCGAGCTGCCGCCGGGATGGCGTTTACTGGGTGTCAGCGGTGCAGGGAGCAGCTCTGGTGATTGGTTGGGGCAATGGCGTATCTGGGACATCTTTGTCGTGATGTTACTGGGAGTGGTGGCTTGGCGCGTATTGGGAATCTCCTGGGGCTTTGTTGCGCTGGTGACCGGCATGCTGGTCTATCCGGAGCGTCCTGATGCCGTCGGTATCCTGTTAACTGCCATATTGGCTTCCGCCCTGGCGCGGGAGGTACCCCACGGCAGGACGGGTGTGTTTCTGCGGGGGCTACGATGGCTGGCCTTGGCTGCGCTGGCGGCGGTGACCCTGGTCACGGTTGTGCATCAGGTTCGGTTGGCGATCTATCCCCAGTTGGGGGGCTGGTTGACAGCAAGGCCGGTCTCCGCGGAAATGGCAGGCGCTCCCCGGGCCAAATTGAAAGCGGCGGCAGACAGCACACAGCAGATGTTCTCGAGGAGCGCCGTCGGGCCGGCTGTCGCGGGGGCTGAGCCGCAACCGTTGCCTGACTGGGACCCGGATGCCAAGGTGCAAACCGGCCCTGGAATCCCGACCTGGGCCTGGCAATCGGCCAGCCTCGGCTGGCGGGGACCGGTCGACCCCGCCCAAGTCGTGACGCTCTATGTGCTGGGGCCTGTCGCCACCGCCCTGATGCGGTTTGTCATGAGCTTTGGATTGCTGTTGCTCCTGCTGGCCTGCTTGCTCGACAGGCGTCGTTCCACCGGCGGCTCAGGGCCTCGTCGCGGACATCGCCGTCGCGAGGAGGCTGGAGACGAATCCTGGGACAGCGAGCCCACCTCGGATGGAGTTGGCGTGGCTGGAGGAATGGCCCGGCATGCCGCTGGAATGGGGTTGCTACTACTGGCCCTGATGGCTGTGCCGGGTTGGGCGTCGGCGCAGGCTTTCCCGGATCAATCCCTGCTGGATCAACTGCGGGAGCGGGTACTGGCTCCTCCATTATGCGAACCGCACTGTGCCAGTGAACGGCAGACGCAGGTGGTATTGGACGGTTTTGACCTGACGGTGACAGAGGAGGTCAGTGCCCTTGCACGGGTGGCCTGGCCGCTGCCAGCGTCGAGGGATGCCTGGCAGCCGGATGCGGTGTATGTCGATGGTACACGCCAGGGAGCCCTTCGCTTTAACGATGCAGGGTATCTGGAGCTGGTGCTGGCGCCGGGCAATCATGAAATCGTGTTGGAAGGTAAGGTTGCGGAAAAGGATGCCCTGACGCTGGCATTCCCCGAACAGCCTCACCGGTTTTCAATGAAGGTCAGGGACTGGCTACCCCTGGGGCTGGTCGATGGACGACCCGCATCCAAGACCCTGCGTTTCGAACGGCAGAAAATTTCCGAGCGACGTGCGGAGCGACGGACCACACTGTTTCAACCACCGCCGCCGCCTTTTGTCAGGATTGATCGAACGCTGACGCTGGGGCAGCACTGGACGCTGACCACTCGGGTTGAGCGGGTGGCACCCGCGGTGGGGGGAATCGACCTGCCAGTGACATTGATGAAAGGGGAGCAGGTGATCTCGCCGGGTATCGAGGTGGGCAAGGACGATACCGTGCAGGTCGTGATGGGACCGCACGATCAGGTCGTGACCTGGCAATCCCGTCTCACACCGGTGAGTCGACTCCAATGGGCCGCCAGTCAGGACAGCGACCGTGTCGATGTCTGGCATTTGCGCGCCGGGCCTCAGTGGCATGTAGAAACGGAAGGGGTGGCGCCGAGTCAGACCTACGATGCCAGTGGAGCGCTGGCGCCAGTCTGGCACCCTCGGCCCGGGGAGGCGCTGGTTATGACGTTGTCCCGGCCATCCGCCATCCTGGGCGAAACCCAAACGGTGGATCAGTTGGAGCTGCAGTGGCAACCCGTCGATAAGGGCGCTCGGTTACTCCTTCAGATGACGGTGCGGACATCTCTGGGCGGGGCCCTGCAATGGACATTGCCCAAAGGCATGCAGATCAGGGAACTCAGCGTCGACGGCCATGAGCGTCCACTGTCTGCGCAATCCAATCTGCTGGACGTTACCCTGAAGCCCGGCACTCATCGACTGGCCGCTCGTGTCGACGGCGCTCCGGACCTGTCGACGTTGTGGCAAACGCCGCAACTTGCGCTTCCCTGGTCGGTTACCAATTTGAACAGCCGCGTGCAGCTCCCGGCCGGTCGCTGGTTGTTATGGGCCGGCGGAGCGGGTGTTGGTCCCGCTGTACTCTACTGGGGAATCCTTCCGGTCCTGATTGTGCTCGCGCTCGTATTGGGGCGCCACAGCGGCAATCCTTTGGGCGTTGGGAGCTGGCTGTTGTTGGGCGTGGGGCTGAGTTTTGCCAGCCCCTGGACCGCTTTGGCGTTGATGGCATGGTTCTATGCGCTGGGCTGGCGGTCGAGGCACCCCGACCTGCAGCCGTATTGGCAGTTCAATTTGCGCCAGGTGGCGTTGGTACTGCTGACATTGGTCGCTTTTTGGGGTCTGTTCGGCGGCATCTCTCAGGGGCTATTGGGGCACCCGGATATGTGGGTGTCCGGTAACGGTTCCCGTGCTGAGTTGTTGCGCTGGTATCTTGACCGGGCGGTGACGCAGGAGAGTCCCCAGTGGGAGGTCGTTACCTTGCCGCTATGGGTCTATCGTGGTTTCATGCTGATCTGGTCGCTCTGGCTTGCGGTCAAGGCCGTAGGCTGGTTGCGCTGGGGATGGCAGATCCTCGTGCTGTCAGGCGGCTGGCGTCATCGTCCGAAAAAGCAGCCTGTAGAGTCGTAAGCGGGGTGCCCTGTTATCCGGGGCACCCGTCATTTCTACGTATCGTCCGTTACCTTACGGCGTATGCGATACTGATCGCCATCCGCGTTCAGCGGACTCTCATTCACCGAAACAGACTGGATCACTATGGACCTGGCAGTTTTCAATGAAGGCCTGCTGCACTTCCTGCAGCAATCGACGACACCGTTCCACGCGGTCAAGACCCTTAAATCCCTCCTCGACGATGCAGGTTTCACTGAGCTCGATGAGCGGGATGCCTGGTCCATACAGCCCGACCATCACTATTACGTGATTCGTAACGGGTCTTCCATCGTGGCGTTCAAAAGCGGTCGTCGGTCTCCACTGGAAACGGGTATTCGCCTGGTCGGCGCCCATACCGACAGTCCCTGTCTGCGGGTGAAGCCGAATCCGGAGCTACACCAAAAGGGATATTTTCAGGTAGGCGTCGAAGTGTATGGGGGTGTCCTGCTGAACCCCTGGTTCGATAGGGATCTGTCCCTTGCCGGTCGCGTCACCTATCAGGACGCTGACGGACAGGTAGGACACGCCCTGATCGATTTTCGTCGTCCCTTGGCCATGGTGCCGAGTCTGGCGATCCACCTCGACCGGGAGGCCAACAACAGCCGATCCATCAACAGTCAACGGGATCTGCCGCCACTCATCGCGCTGGAAAGCGAGGGAATGCAGATTCAGTTTCGCGAGATTCTGAAAGGGCAGTTGCAGGCGGAGCATCCGTCACTGTCGCCCAAGGCAATATTGGACTACGAGCTGAGTTTCTATGATTGTCAGCCGGCAGCCATGTTGGGGCTGAATCAGGAGTTCATTGCCTCCGCCCGGCTGGATAACCTCCTGAGCTGTTATATCGGCGTGCGGGCGATGCTTGATGCGGACGGTGAGCAGCCTGCACTGTTGGTCTGCAACGACCATGAAGAAGTGGGAAGTATGACGGCAGAGGGGGCTCAGGGGCCCTTTCTATCGTCGGTGCTCGAGCGTTGGTTAGGGCGGGAGGACTTGAGCCGGGTTATGGCGCGCTCAATGATGGTATCCGCCGATAACGCACATGCCGTTCATCCGAATTTTGCCGATCGCCACGACGGTAATCACGGCCCGGTGCTGAACCAGGGACCGGTCATCAAGATCAATAACAATCAGCGGTATGCCACCAACAGCCTGACGAGCAGCCTTTACCGCCAGTTGAGCGACGAGCTGAAACTGCCATACCAGACGTTTGTGGTGCGTACCGATATGGCATGCGGCAGCACCATTGGTCCGCTGACAGCGGCCAACCTGGGCGTCAAGACATTGGATATCGGCGTGCCGCAATTGGCCATGCACTCGATCAGGGAGCTTGCCGGCGGGAATGACGGGCATACCCTGTACCAGGTGCTGCGTCATTTCATGATGCACGTGCAACTGCCCTGAAGCGGATGACCGGCGGGCGGCGTTGTCGCTCGCCTCTTTGGCGGCAATGTGCGGGTTCTGGGGTTGGTGATGGTCGAGCGAAGAGTGCTCGTGAGAAATCTCAATCCAACGCGGAGTCGTACAGCTGTTATCCGTCAAACGGGTTGACGACTGGTGTGGCGGAGGATTGGTGAAAGCTGGAAAAGCAAGGGACTCTGCAAGACGTTGCCTGAAGACAGGACATGCCCTGAAAAGAAGTTGGCTCCCCGAGCTGGGCTCGAACCAGCGACCCACGGATTAACAGTCCGTTGCTCTACCAACTGAGCTATCGGGGAACCGCATAAGCGCAGGCGCGCATCTTAAGGGGATCGCTCCCCGAGGTCAATAACCTGGAGCGCATCCCGATGAAGTTTTTGGAAACATCAATGCCTATGAATGACGCCGTATCGAACAATCACTCCGCCACGCCCTATGTCCCACCTCGCTGGCTGCGCAATGGCCACTTGCAGAGCGTATGGCCGACGCTGTTTCGCAAGGTGCCTTTAAAGGCGCCCGAGACGGCCGAACTGGAAACCCCGGACGACGATTTCCTGCG
The DNA here is from genome assembly GCF_002514725.1 of Mangrovitalea sediminis. GTDB lineage: Bacteria > Pseudomonadota > Gammaproteobacteria > Pseudomonadales > Oleiphilaceae > Mangrovitalea > Mangrovitalea sediminis. The sequence goes on along the minus strand of NZ_NTLB01000006.1, from coordinate 398,770 downwards.
TCTCGACTGGTATCGGCAAGGGCATTCACGATTGGCTATCCTGTGCCACGGCCTGGAGGGGCACAGTCGCCGGCCCTATATCCTCGGTATGGCCCGGGCGTTATTGCAGGCGGGCTGGGATGTGCTGGCCTGGAATTACCGCTCCTGCGGGGGCGTGATGAACCGGCAACTGCGCTTCTATCACAGCGGAGCCACCGACGATCTCGATGTCGTCGTCCAGCACGTTCTGGCGACAACCGCGTATCCCGCGATAGCCCTGGTCGGCTTCAGCATGGGGGGGAATCTCAGCTTGGTCTATTTGGGGGAGCGAGGGCAGTCGCTGGATGCGCGGGTAGTGGGCGCCGCGACATTTTCGGTGCCCTGCGATCTGGCCGGAAGTGCGAGAGAGCTGGCGCGACGGGCTAATCGTATTTATATGCAGCGTTTCCTGACGGAGTTACGCGACAAGATGACCCGGAAGGCGGGGCAGTTCCCCGGACAGATCGATGTGACCGGTTTTGAGCAGATTCGCGATTTCAAGGCGTTCGATGACCGCTACACCGCGCCACTGCATGGTTTTCGGGATGCTGAGGACTATTGGCGGCGCTGCTCGAGCCTCTATTTTCTGCAGCGGATCCCCGTACCGGCGTTGATCGTCAATGCGCAGGACGATCCGTTCCTGTCATCGGAGTGCTACCCCCGGGCGGTTGCAGCGGAAAACCCGATGATTAGCCTGGAATCTCCGCAGTGGGGCGGTCACGTGGGTTTCGTAACCCGATCCAGTGACGGCATTTATTGGTCGGAGCGGCGGGCCGTGGAGTTTTTGGAGTCGCTGGCTCCCCGTTGAGACGGCGCGACCAGCGGGGCCAGCTTGGGCCAGACCACGTCGAGTACCTGCGGTTGGGCTTTGGCCGTCGGATGCAGTCCGTCGCCTTGCATCATGCCGGGTTGGTCGTAGATGCCGGCCAATAGGAATGGCACCAGCGGCACCTTGTAGCGTTCGGCGACTGTCGAATAGATCTTGGCGAAGGCTTCCGTATAACGGGGGCCATAGTTGGGGGGCAGACGGATACCGATCAGGAGGGTCTGGGCGCCGGTTTTTTGTACTTTCGCAACCATGGCCTCCAGGTTCTGTTGGGTGACGTCGAGCGGAAAGCCGCGTAGGCCATCATTGCCACCCAGTTCGACCAACACCAGGACAGGCCGGTATTTGTCGAGCAGGGCAGGGAGCCTCCGCAGGCCACCGTCGGTGGTTTCGCCACTGATACTGGCGTTGACTACTGTCCAGGTGCCGGGATACTGCCGATCCAGGCGCGCCTGCAGCAAGGTGCTCCATCGCTGGTCCAGCGAGACGCCGTAACCGGCGCCCAGGCTGTCGCCCAGAATCAGTAGATGCTCTTTGGCCTGGCTGGCGATCGGAAGCAGCAGGCAAATAATGGCCAATGCGTTCAAATGCCAAGGCGAGGGAAATCGTGATGTCGACATCGGTTTTCCGCAGTGACCGAGAGGGTTTTTTCATGAATGAACGATATTCCGACACGCCTGACGGGGCCTTGCTGCAGGCCAGTGAACTCACCCATCAGGTGGTGGTGGAACAGCATACGTTGACGATCTTGCAGGGCGTCAACCTGGAAATCAAGGCAGGTGAGTCTGTTGCCATCGTTGGACGTTCGGGATCAGGTAAGACGACACTGCTGGGGCTGTTGGCCGGTCTCGATGTACCCAGCGAGGGCACGGTCATCCTCGCCGGTTCTGAGTTGACCCGTCTTTCCGAGGACGAGCGCGCGACCCTGAGGTCTCGCTACGTCGGATTCGTGTTCCAGTCATTTCAGCTGCTCCCGGCTCTGACGGCCCTTGAGAATGTCCAGTTGCCGCTGGAGCTGCGGGGCGATAAGGACGCTGAGAAGCGCGCGCGCCAACTGCTTGAGCGCGTGGGCCTGGGGGATCGGTTGAGTCACCGCCCACGACAGCTGTCCGGGGGCGAGCAGCAACGGGTGGCCATTGCCCGGGCCTTTGCCAGCGATCCACGGATTCTGTTCGCCGACGAGCCAACCGGCAATCTGGATACCGAGACGGGCGCGGAGATCGTCGAGCTGCTGATGACGCTGAATCGCGAAGAGGGAACCACCTTGGTACTGGTGACCCACGACACACAGTTGGCGGCCCGGTGCAGTCGCCAGCTACGCATGGAAGCGGGCCGTCTTGGCGCGGTTCCGGTCGAGGTGTCTGCGTGAAATTTCTGCATCTGCTGTTATGGCTGGGGCGCCGGGACTGGGCGCTGCGTGAAGTGCGTGTGACGCTGCTGGCGGTGCTGGTTGCGGTAGCCACGGTGGCGACTATAGGCCTGTTTGCGGATCAGCTGCAGCGCTCGGTCATGGCCTCCGGTAGCCAGTTCCTGGCGGCGGATCGGCAATTGCGTGGCAGTCAGCCAATGGCGGAGGATTGGCTGAAAGACAGCGCGACGCTGGGGTTGCGGCATGCCGCGATGGTGCGTTTTTCCTCCATGCTGTTTGCCGATCAGCATCTGCAACTGGCTTCGGTCAAAGCGGTGGGGAGTGCCTATCCACTGGCGGGCCAGGTGACCGTCCGCGATACGCCTAGCGGCCCGGTTCGGCGTTTGGCCCATGGTCCGGCCCCCGGCAAGTTGTGGGTCGATGCCAGGTTGCTGCCCCTGTTGCACATCAACGTGGGGGATTCGGTCCAGGTCGGTCAGGCCAGTTTCAAGGTGGCGGCGATTCTGGTGCAGGAACCGGATGCCGGTCTCAGCATGCTGGGGTTGGCGCCGAGGGTACTGATGAATCTCGACGATGTAGCGGCAACCGGCGTTATCCAGCCGGGGAGTCGGGTCGCCTATGTTGATTTCTTCAGCGGTTCGGATCCGCAGCTGAGCCGCTTTCACGATTGGCTGAAGACACGGCTTAGGCCTGACCAGCGCTGGATTGGTGTTAAGGAAGGCCGGCCGGCTGTATCCCGGACTATCGATCGTGCCGAACGTTTCCTGATGCTGGGCGGTAGCCTGGCCGTATTGATGGCGCTGGTCGCCATCGCCGTCGCGAGTCGTCAATATGCAATCCGCCAGTTGGATACCGTGGCCCTGTTGAAAACCTTCGGTTTGACGCAGGCGCGTATCAACCGGTTGTATTTGGGGCGCTTGGCCAGTTGGACGCTGATCGGCACGGGAGGTGGCCTACTGTTGGCGTTGCCGCTCTGGTTCGCCCTGGCCCAACTGGCCAAACGCTGGATTACCACGCCACTGGCCTGGAGTCTGAATCCGGTGGCCTTGTGGCCCGCGGCTGTTACGGCCGTCGTGGCCTTGTTCGCCTTTGCGCTGCCGCCGATCGTCCGCCTGCGAAAGGTGCCGGCCATGCGGGTCCTGCGCAGTCTGCCTGGCGTGGATCTGGTGGGTATTGTGCCGGACGTGACCCTGGCACTGTTGGCCATGGTGGCGTTGATTGCTCTATACGCGCGTAATCTGTGGCTGGTGGCCGCACTACTGGGCGGTTTGGCGGCGCTGCTCCTGTTGTTGGTCCTGATTGGCTGGGGGCTGGCCAATCTGCTGTCTCGGGTCGGCCAGGGGGGCGGGACCTGGCGCCTGGCCCTCATCGGCATGCGGCGTCACCGCAGAGCCCTGTTGTCGCAGGTGGCTGTGGTCGGACTGACCATGATGCTGGTAGGAACGCTGTACCTGGTCAGAACGTCATTGTTGCAGTCCTGGCAGCGTCAGTTGCCGGCCGAGGCGCCCAATGAATTCCTGGTCAATATCGCGCCGGATGCCGTGCCGCAAGTGCGCCGTTTTCTCGACCAGAACAATCTGTCTGCCAGCCACCTCTATCCCATGGTGAGAGGAAGACTGACTGAGATCAACGGCAAGCCGGTGCGCCAGGTGGTGAGTGATGCCAATGAGGTCGAGGCCCTCAACCGGGAGCTCAACCTGACCTGGATGGAAAAACTTCCGGCCGATAATAAGCTGGTGGAAGGCCGGTGGTGGCGCACCGGTATTACCGATGAGGTTTCCGTCGAGCAGCGGCTGGCCGAAAAGCTGGGGTTACATCCGGGTGACCGGGTGACCTTTGTGATCGGTGCCCAGCAATTGACGGCCACTGTCGCCAGCATTCGCAGTGTCGACTGGGAAAGCATGCGTCCCAATTTTTACGTCGCGTTCCCGCCAGGGGCGCTGGCCGATTACCCGGCGACCTGGATTACCAGCTTCTACCTGCCGCACGCGCAGCGCCTCCTGCTGGATCGTTTCAACCGGGAGTTTCCGACGATCACCGTGCTCGATATTGCGCATCTGATCAATCGAATTCATGACATCGTCGGCCAGATTACGCAGGCGGTGGAGGCCCTGCTGGTGATGATTCTGGCGGCGGCACTGCTGGTGGTGATTGCCGTATTGGGCGCGACCTTGCCCGAACGCCAGCGGGAAGGTGCATTGCTGCGAACGTTGGGTGCCCGGAGAGCGACTTTGGTGCGGAGCACGCTGCTGGAGTTTGCGTTGATCGGTGCGATGGCCGGTTTGGCGGGTGTGGCCGCAGCGGAGGGGGCCGTCTGGTTGTTACAGTACCGGTTGTTCTCGGGGACCTTTGAGTGGCACCTGGGGTTGTGGTTGGTCCTACCGGTTCTCAGTGCGTTGCTGATGGCGGTGGTGGGCCGGCTTCAGTTGAAGCCGGTCCTGACCGTATCGCCGATGTTGTTGCTACGGCAACTGGAGTGACGCCTAGGAGGCGGTTTCCAGGATAGCGTCCAGTGCGCTGATGAGCGCAGTACATTCGTCGTCGGTTCCGACGGTAATGCGCAGGAACTGGTCGATGCGCGGCAGTTGGAAGTGGCGAACCACGACCGAATGCGCCCGCAGGGCAGCTGCCAGTGATGCACCTTCGTGGTCCGGGTGGCGGGTGAAGACGAAGTTCGCTGCCGACGGCAGCACCTCGAAGCCGCGAGCGGTCAGCGCTTCGGTCATACGCTCACGGCTGTCGATGACTTGACGGCAGGTCTGCTCAAAGTAGGCCTGATCGCCAAAGGCGGCTACAGCGCCGGCGAGGGCGAGCCGGTCCAGCGGATAGGAATTGAAACTGTTCTTCACCCGCTCCAGCGCCTCGATCAGATCGGGGTGCCCGGCGGCGAAACCGACGCGTAACCCCGCCAGAGAGCGGGATTTCGACAGGGTCTGTACCACCAGCAGATTGGGGTAACGCTCGATCAGTCCGATGGCTGATTCGCCACCAAAGTCGACATAGGCCTCGTCGACGACCACCACTGACTGTGTATTCTTTTCCAGCAGCGTCGCGATGTCTTCAAGCGGTAGGAGGCGACCCGTCGGCGCATTGGGGTTGGGAAAGATAATGCCGCCGTTGGCTTGGGTGTAATCTTCCAGCCGGATGGAAAAGGTCCCGTCGAGCGGAACCGTCCGGTACGCCACTTCATAGAGACCGCAGTAGACCGGGTAAAAACTGTAACTGATATCCGGAAACAGTATCGGCTGGTCGTGTTTGAGCAGGGCACGGAATGTGTGCGCCAGAATCTCGTCCGAACCGTTGCCGACAAAGATGTGCCGGGGGCTGAGTCGATGGTACTCCGCAATGGTCTGTTTCAGGTGATCCGCATTGGGATCGGGATAACGACGCAGATTGTCACCGAGTTCCGTGCGAATCGCTTCGAGCACGGCCGGTGAGGGCGGGTACGGATTTTCGTTGGTATTCAGCTTAACCAGGTTGTCCAGCTTGGGCTGTTCACCCGGTACATAGGGCGTCAATTGACCAACGATGGCACTCCAATATCGACTCATCGATGTCTTCCAGATTGTTCGGGGTGGACTGGGCAGACGCGCAGCTGGCGTCTGGGCGGGACGCGTGGCGTCACCGGGCCCGACAGCATAGCATGAGTACAGGGACGGATGGATATCTGGCGCCCGCAGAAGATCGCCGGTGTCAGGGATGGGGAATCTATTCCGGTGGCAGGCGCCGCAGGCCAATCAGTTGGGTCTCTTCCCAGCCCAGCGCTTTATAGAAGCCGATTGCCGGGTGGTTGTTCCGGTCTGCCAGTAACTGCAGGCGCTTGAGACCGTTGGCGTCCGCCCATTCCTGTACGGCCGTCAGCAAGCGGCGGCCGATGCCCTGGCCGCGGACTTTGCCCGTGACGATAACATCCTCGACGAAGCCGACAGGGCCACCTTCGGCAGTTGAGATCAGGGTTTGTAGCGTGCAGAGACCGACAATGGCGTTCCCCTGTGCAGCCACCCAGAGATGACTGTCGGGTTGCTCGAACAGGAGACGCAACCCCGAGCGCTGTGCGTCGGGGTTGGCGGCGAAGTCGGCTTCAAGCGTAAACAGCTCGCCAATCAGCGCCACCATAGGTTCCAGGTCGGCTGGCGTAGCCGGGCGGATATGGGTGTCTGCCATAGCTACGACCTTCTGTAGGCTCAGCCCCAGGCGTTTTGCAGCACAGCACGGGCATCGGCGAGGCTGACTTCGCGAGGGTTGAACATGATGGAACCATCGTCCAGCGCCATTTCGGCAATGCGGTCAAGCTGGCTTTCCTCGACCTTGCCGGTTTCCTTGAGCGTACGCGGCAGATTACAGCGCTTGTGCAACTCGTCGCGTAGCTTGCGAATGGTGGCTATGGATTCTTCCGCTCGTTGGGCCTTGGGCGTCAGGGCATAGACGTCCGGGCCGGCGAGGTGCAGCAGCAGTTCGCCAAGGGGTTCCCGGATACGCTCCAGGTTGAATTCCAGGACGTAGGGCAGGAGCAGGCTCATGCAGACGCCGTGGGGCAGGTGGCAAAGTGCACCGACCGAGTGGCCCAGAGAATGTACCAGACCCACCATGGAGTTGGAGAAGGCAATGCCTGCCATCGTCGAGGCCTGGGCCAGCTCCAGCCGTCCTTCGCTGTCTTTCGGGTTGTCCATCACCTTGAGCAAGTTGTCGCTGATCTTGCGTACGGCAGCTGCGGCGTAGGCGTCGCTCAACGGGTTTTTCTGCAGGCAGGTAAAAGCCTCGGTGGCATGGGTCATGGCATCCATGGCCGTTGCTGCGGTGATATGCGGCGGCAGCGTCAGCGTCATGCGGGGGTCGATAACGGCGACGTCCGGCAGCAGGAAGGGGGACGAGTAGGGCAGCTTGACCTGCTTGCGGGTGTCGGCGATCACGGCCACCGATGTCACTTCGGAACCCGTGCCGGCGGTGGTCGGCAGTACGAAAAAGGGCTTCAGCGGCCGCTTGAGCACGCCGGCCCCCGCATAGGCGGCGATATCGTCTCCGCCTTCGGACACCAGTATGTTCACCGCTTTGGCGGTATCGATGGCCGAACCGCCGCCGATGGCGATGATCGAATCGCACTTTTCCTGACGATAGATCGCGGCGATGGCGCGCACGACATCGGTGGACGAGTCGGGGGGAACGTCGTCATAGATGGCGACAATTTCCTGATCCGATTCTTCACAGGCGCTGATGACCGGTTCCAGCAGGCCGGCGCCACGCACGCCTTTATCGGTAATGATCATGGGGCGGCTGGCGGCGCGGGAGCTGAGCTCGAAAGGGATATGCTCCAGGGCGGCCTGGCCGGCGATGACTTTTACGGGGCAGAAAAATTCGTAATAGCGGGTATTCATGCGAGTTTCACCGTAGCGAGGAATTGACTGGCGACTTGCAGATAGATGCGGGCGGCCTGCAACAGCTTTTCTGACAGGCCCAGATTGCCCGGGTACTCCTTGACCGCCCGTTCGGCGAGCAGTTTCGGCAGAATGAAGGCCTCCAACCGGTTCAGCACCCGGGTCATGCGCAGGGCGTAACCGATGTCGCCGTCCACCAGCATGCGGTCGTAGGCGAAGGCCTCGGATGTTTTCTCCTGGAACGACAAGACCCGGAAAGCGTGGGCAATGTGTTTGAAGCGGATTGAAAGGTCCGCCGCTTCAGGCCCCTTTTCGCCACAGTAGCGTAATCGGCCCTTGGGCAGCTTCTGCATGACCAGCGCCGGCCCATGTGGCATGACGGTCATTTCAAACAGAAAGCCGTCTGGCAGCACGCGGGTCTCTTCGCGAATGGAGGGATCCAGGTCGCTGATGGCTTGCAGCGATCGTCCGACCACCTCCATCATCAGTTTGACGTAGATTTTGCGGGCTTGGAGCGCCACAGGTTTGATACGACGGGCGAGCATAGACGTTATCCCTTGTCGTGATGGCCGATTCCAGGATTTTTAGAGTTATTGCTCTAGAAGTCAAGCAAGCGCTCAGGGGCTACGGAAATACCGCGACAAGATCACATTGTGGGCGCTAATTGATCAATTGCTGGTATGCTGTATGGAGCAAACGTATATGGAGCCTGATATTCCTTGAGCGCATTTCGTACTTGCCGGTCAGTGTTGCTTCCGGCAATGGTGATTTTCTCGGGGCTCCTGGCCGGGTTTTCACTGTCGGCGAGGGCAGAGATCGCGGCAGCCTCGGTCAATCCGATTGCTGAATGGCCTGTCTTGCGTGCCGGGCTCGAGCCGTTTCCGCCGTTAATTCTGGAAAACGGTGGAGGCGAGAGTGTCGACTGGCTAAAAGCGGCTGCCAATTCTGCCGGTTACCGGTTACACATCATCATCATGCCCTACAGCCGGGCCAAAATCGCCCTGTCCCAGGGCGAAGTGGATATCATCGGCCACACGCCCTATGGCTACGAATCACCCGATTTCTATCACTATGCGCGGGAACTTTCCTGGTCCATCGAAACTTCCCTGGACGCCTTTGCGCGTGATCCGGAACGTCTGAGTCCGGAGGCGCTGGTGAGTGACGAAATAGGAACGCCTTTCGGCAATGCTGAGTTTCTGGCCGCGTTGCTGGATTTGCCCCATGCCCACTTTATTGAGGGGCGACTGGATAACTTGAGTTCCATGCTGACAGAGCGTCGTCTCGATATCCTGATGTTCGAGCGGGCTTCGGTGATGAACAGCCTGCAGAAGGATGGTGCAGGGCCTGTCTACTACCGGCAGATAATGACCATTCCTGCCGGCTTCGCGGTGGCCAGACAGAATAGATTGCTGGCTGACCGACTCGACAAGGCCATGCGAGGGCTGAATGAAGACGCCTATTTTGCCGGATTCCGGCGTTATCTCGATATGCCTGAGACCGGCATCGTTCCCTGATCGATTCCTGCGTGCCGAGAGGCTTCTGTCTGGCATACCCAGGTGCTGAGGCCTGAGCGGTAGTCCGGATCGGCGGCTTTGGGTATAGTTCGCGCATATACGCAGGTCGGCACCGCAATGCGGTCACGGGAGCAACAGATGAAAAAGCAGAGTGCCCAGGACGATGTCCTGTTCGGGCAGGTCAGCCGCTTTATCCGTTCGTTACGGCAAAGCCATTTACTCGGCATCGAGCCGGTGAAGGCGGCAGAAAACGAACTGATTCTCAGGTTACCCTACAGCGAATCCATTGTCGGCGATCCCGAGACGCGAATTATCCATGGCGGCGCTATCACGACCCTGATGGATACGGCGTCGGGGTCCGTTATTATCTGTGCGTTGCCGGAGTTCGAGCTTTGCCCGACCTTGGACCTGCGCGTTGATTACATGCGTCCGGCCGAGCCGGACAAGCCCGTATTCGCTCGGGCTCGCGCCTATCGCGTTACCCGCAATATCGTATTCACGCGCTGTGAAGCCTATCAGGACGACTGTGAAACGACGGTGGCACACTGCGTGGCGACCTTTATGCGCATCGGTGCCGATGCTTCACCCAAAGCCTACCGCGAATTGATCACAGGGGTGAACGAATGAGCCGACGGGATACGATGCACAAGGCGCTTGAACAGGGAGACCTGTCGGCATTGGTGGAGCGGATTCCCTACGCCAAGATGATCGGGCTGGTGTGCGAACGCTTTGGCGACGACCTTATTTTTCGCCTGCCGCCTCAGGAGTCCAACGTTGGTAACCCGATATTGCCGGCTATTCACGGCGGGGTGATCGGCGGCTTTATGGAGTTGTCGGCGGCGCTCTACCTGATGCGCTCCCAGGATACGCCCAAGTTGCCGCGTATCGTCGATTTCTCCATCGATTACCTGCGCGCAGGATTGTTGCGGGAAACCTATGCCGAGTGCCGACTTACCCGACAGGGCAATCGCGTGGCCAACGTCATGGTCACCGCCTGGCAGAAGTCCCGTCTGGAACCTATCGCCACCGCACGCGCTCATTTCCTGATGGCTTGAATTTCTCAGCCACGACCCCATTTTCAATGCCAGCACTTATTCCCAGGTCCCGGGCCTCATGGTCCGGGGCGCTAGCGTAGATCGATTGGATAAGGAGACACTGGCACTATGACGGTCGAAACGCAAAAAGAGACGCTTGGCTTTCAGACCGAGGTGAAGCAGCTGCTGCACCTGATGATTCACTCCCTCTACTCCAACAAGGAGATCTTTCTGCGGGAGTTGATATCCAATGCCTCTGATGCAGAAGACAAGCTGCGCTTTGAAGCGCTGAAAAACCCCGCTTTGTACGAAGAAGATCCTGATCTCAAGATTCGGCTCGAATATGACGAAGAGGCCAAGACCGTCACGCTGAGTGACAACGGCATCGGGATGAGCCGCCAGGAAGTCATCGATAACCTGGGCACCATTGCCCGTTCGGGTACCTCGGAATTCCTGAAGTCGCTGACGGGAGATCAGAAGAAGGATTCCCGGCTGATCGGTCAGTTCGGGGTCGGTTTCTACTCCGCCTTTATCGTTGCGGACAAAGTTGAGGTCTTTACCCGTCGTGCCGGTGTCCCGGTGGCCGAAGGCGTGCACTGGGAATCGAGTGGCGAAGGTGAGTTCACGCTGGAAACAGTCGATCGTCCGGAGCGGGGCACCACGATCGTGCTTCACCTGAAGCCGGAGGAAACCGAGTTCGCCAATGGCTGGCGTTTGCGCAATCTGGTCAAGAAGTATTCCGATCACATTTCCTTCCCTGTCGTGATGAAGGCCGAAGTCTCTGATGACAAGTCGGAAGACGGCGCCAAGGACGAAACGGTCAACGATGCCACGGCCCTTTGGACTTTGCCGCGGACGGAAGTGAAGGACGATGAATACAAGAGCTTCTACAAGCACATCGCACACGACTTCGAAGATCCGCTAACGTGGTCCCACAACAAGGTCGAAGGCAACCTGGACTATACGAGCCTGCTTTATATTCCGGCCCGTGCACCCTTTGACCTGTATAACCGCGAAGCGCCGCGGGGCCTGAAACTGTATGTGCAGCGCGTGTTCATCATGGATCACGCAGAGCAGTTTCTGCCGCTCTACCTGCGTTTCGTCAAGGGCGTCGTGGATTCCAACGATCTGTCTCTGAACGTGTCGCGGGAGATTCTGCAGAACGACCGTACTGTCGACAGTATCAAGACAGCGTTGACCAAGCGCGTATTGGATATGCTGTCCAAACTGTCCACTAACGACGCGGATAAGTACCAGGCCTTCTGGAACGAGTTTGGTACCGTGCTGAAGGAAGGGCCCGCAGAGGATTTCGCCAATCGCGAGAAGATCGCCAAGTTGCTGCGCTTCGCCTCGACCCAGCTGGGCGAATCCACCCAGAATGTGGGGCTGGACGACTACATCTCCCGCATGAAGGAAGGGCAGGACAAGATCTATTACATTACGGCCGACAGCTTTGAGGCTGCGAAGAGCAGCCCTCACCTGGAGATCTTCCGCAAGAAAGGTATCGAGGTGCTTATCCTCTCTGATCGTATCGACGAGTGGATGATGAGCTACCTGAACGAGTACGACGGGAAATCGTTCCAGGATGTCGCTCGCGGCGAGCTTGACCTCGGTCAGATCGAAACCGACGAGGATCGCCAGCAGCAGGAAGAAGCCGCGAAGGCTCATGAAGATCTGCTCAAGCGCGTCAAGGCGGTTCTCACCGACAGGGTCGAGGATGTCCGCGCCACGAATCGCCTGACGGATTCTCCGGCCTGTCTGGTCGTGGGCGATCACGACATGGGCGCGCAGATGCGGAAGATCATGGAAGCTGCCGGTCAGAAGGTGCCGGAGAGCAAACCAATCTTCGAGCTCAACGTCGAGCATCCGCTGGTGAAGCGTCTCGAGGCGGAAACTGCCGAGTCCCGCTTTAACGATCTGGCGACTATCCTCCTGGATCAGGCGGTACTCGCCAGCGGTGATGCCCTGAAGGATCCGGGCAGTTATGTCAGCCGCTTGAACGGATTACTGTTGGAGTTGACCCAATAAGCCTCAGGGTCCGTAAAGCCCGCGCCGATGCGCGGGCTTTTTTATATTGAGTGTCGGCGCTTTCACGGCGAAAATTGGGCAAGCTTTCTTTTGATGGGACTGGCCCGTTACCGAGATGCAGGAAATTATTCTCGACCTTTTCATTTCGCCCGATGAATGGCTGAAAATCTATCGCGGCACGGCGCGTGTCGTTAGAGCCCGTTCGGTCGATGGGCGCCATGTTCAATTTCCCGCCAACATCCTGGCTCGCTACCTGACCCGAGATGGTATCCGCGGCCGATTCTGTATCCGTTTTGACGACCACGGGCGTTTCGCTTCGGTCGAACAGTTCAAAGCAGGCTGACTGGGCGTCAGCTCAGGAAGACGAGATAGAACAACCCGCCCAATAACACCCACTTCCCAACGTAGTAGCCGGTTTTGTTGGTTTTCTTGAAAGCTTTTGCTTTCAGGCGCAGATGGTAAACCTTGTCGAAGATCCGGTTCAGTCCGCCGACCTTTTCGCCATCGCTGTTTGGCGCCTGGGCGGAGCGGATCAGTGTCCATTTGAAGAAATGGTTGAAGTAGGACGCCAATCGATAACGCAGAGGCCGCTCGATATCGCAAAACAGGATCAGCCGGTCCTGTGGGGTGCGGTTGTACGCATGGTGTATGAAGGTTTCGTCGAACAGCACTGCTTCCCCGTCTCGCCAGGAATAGGTCTGGCCATCGACGACAATGGCGCAGTCGTCGGAATTCGGTGTTACCAGACCCAAGTGGTAGCGCAGCGAGCCGGCATAGGGGTCTCGATGCGCGCCCAGGTTGGAGCCGGCTGGCAGGAAGGCGAACATGGCGGCGTTGATCGCTGGAATACTCTGCACCAATGCCAGGGTTTTAGGGCAAAGCTGTGCTGAGGGTTGAGGGTCGTCATACCATTTGAGGTAAAAACGTTTCCAGCCGTTGCGGAAAAAGGAATGAAATGCGACGTCGTTGTGGCTGCTGGCTGCGCGGATATGGCCTTCGTCGAACAGGCTCATCGCCTCGTCCCTGATCTCTTCCCAGTGTTCCTGCAGTGGCTTCAACTCGGGAAACTGGTCCAGGTCCAGAAAGGGGGTGTTGGGTACTGCCGACGTTGTATAGAGCACCGTGTTGATCGGCGCCAGAAAGGTGGAATGATCGCTCAGCTGGCGGGTCCAGGAATGCCTGATTCGCCCGCGGAAATGCACGTAGATAGCTGAGCAGACGAAGGCGGCGAGCAGGATGCCGCGAAATCCGATAAGTGATTCCATCATGGCGCTTCGGTCTACCGAATTGTTCGCTCTCGCGCCGCGCCCGTCCAGGAAACGGAAGAGGCCTGCGAGCAGGTTTGGGGTTCGTATCGAGTCGTCGTGCTGGGCGCTACGGAGGGGATAGAAAGGCAACGACATCCCTGGCGCTACATGGGCGGTCTGCTGGCTCCCGGCAGTCCGTGTCGGGCCTCGCCTGCTGACGAACTCGTCCTGAACAGAAAATCGCAAAAAAGATAAGTCAGCTTATCATTTTGGTGGGGCAGCGCTAGCGGGAGCGAGTAGGGATTTCTGCGTACGTCGACTACTGGTTGTTGACGTACCAGTGGTTCTGCCAGGCATCCATGACCCTTTCGGCGTACCAGACCTTACCGGTGCTGCCGTTGTATCGGGCCAGTCCTCGCATGACGTTGCCGTGTTCTTCGTCGATGTAGTGCTTGAGAATGGTGCACCCATAGCGCAGGTTAGTCTCGATATGGGTGAGATTATCGTTGGGGCGTCCGATTTCCTTCTTCCAGAACGGCATTACCTGCATCAATCCCTGGGCGCCGACACTGGAAATGGCAAAGCGATCAAAAAGACTCTCTACCTGGATGACCGCCAGCACCAGTTCCGGCGTCAGTCCGGCCTGGGTCGCTTCCTCGTGGATCAGTTTGAGGAGTTTGAGGCGTTTTTCCGGGTTGGGGACATAACGGGCGAGACGACCGGACATATCGACCAGCCAGACTTCTGCATCGAACTTGTCCTTGAAGCTCGAGGGGTTATCGACCACTTTTTTCAACGCAGCTTCAACGGCGGCATCCGGCGTTTGCATCGTGTGGGTCGATGACGATGCCCAAGCGGTGTGGCTGAAGGCCAGCGTGAAAAGAAGCGATAGCAGGCAACGGAAAACGGCGGTTGTCATGGTTCCGATGTGTTGTACGGGTTCGTCTCTCAGTGTAGTCGATCCCGGGCAAGTTCAAGCCCGGGATCGTTAAGGCTGAGAACCGTTACGCGTGTTTCTGCAAGGCGTCGACGAGGAATGTCAGAATTTCGCTGGCAGGTATGTCCTGCCTGTCGGCATCGCTGCGTCCCTTATACTCGAAGGTGCCGGCTTCCAGGCCGCGGTCGGAGACCACGACGCGGTGAGGAATCCCGATCAATTCCATATCCGCGAACTTGACGCCAGGCCGCTCGTTTCGGTCGTCCAGCAGGACGTCGACGCCTGCCGAACGCAGTTCGTCATAGAGTTTTTCGGCAGCGCGCATGACCGACGGCGCCTTCTGGGCGTTGAGTGTGACGATGACGACCTCGAAGGGAGCGATGGCGGCCGGCCAGATAATGCCGCGATCATCATGGTTCTGTTCGATGGCGGCGGCGACCACACGGGACACACCGATGCCATAGCACCCCATATCCATCACCACGGCCTTGCCGTTTTCGTCGAGAACGGTCGCATTCATGGCGGCGCTGTACTTGCGGCCCAGTTTGAAGACGTGACCGACCTCGATGCCGCGCTTGATTTCCAGCACGCCCTGGCCGTCGGGACTGGCGTCGCCTTCAACAACATTGCGAAGGTCTTCCACGCGGCCCAGCGCCACATCCCGCTCCCAATTCACACCGGTCAAGTGATAGCCATCGCGGTTAGCGCCACAGACGAAGTCCGCCATGACGGCCGCGCTGCGGTCGACGATCACCGGCAATGTCAGATTGACCGGCCCCAACGATCCGGGCTTGCAGCCTGTCGCTGCTTCGATTTGTTCGTCACTGGCCATTTGCAGAGGGGATGCGACGCCATCGAGTTTTTCCGCCTTGATTTCGTTGAGGCTATGATCGCCACGCAGAACAAGCGCAATCAGAGGCTGCTGGTCGTTTTCGTCGGCTTCGCCGAGGACGATCAGGGTTTTGACGGTCTGCGTCACCGCGACTTTTAGGAAAGCGGAAACATCATCGATGGTGCGTTGATCCGGCGTCGCCACTTCCTGCAGTGTCTGCGCCGGTGCAGGACGCTCGCTGACATCGGGAACGGCTTCGGCCAATTCGACGTTGGCGGCATAATCGCTGACCGTGCTGAAGGCGATGGCGTCTTCCCCTGAAGAGGCCAGGACGTGGAATTCATGGGACGCGTTGCCACCGATGCTGCCGGAGTCGGCCTGCACCGGGCGGAAATCCAGACCGAGGCGGGTGAAGATGCGCGTATAGGCGTCGTACATGGCGCGATAGGTTTCATCCAGCGATTCCGCATCGACATGGAAGGAGTAGGCATCCTTCATGAGGAATTCGCGGGCCCGCATAATCCCGAAGCGGGGGCGGCGTTCATCGCGAAACTTGGTCTGGATCTGATAGAAGTTCGCCGGCAGTTCCTTGTAGCTTTTCAGCTCGTTGCGAATCAGGTCGGTGATGACTTCCTCATGGGTGGGGCCCACACAGAATTCACGGTTATGCCGGTCGTGCAGACGCAACAGTTCGGCACCGTACTGCTCCCAGCGGCCGGATTCCTGCCAGAGCTCCGCCGGTTGGATGGCCGGCATAAGCAGCTCCTGCGCTCCAGCGCGGTCCATCTCCTCCCTGACAATCGTCTCAACCTTGCGCAATACGCGTAGCCCCATCGGGAGCCAGTTGTAGAGTCCGGCAGCGACCTTGCGGATCATGCCTGCGCGCAGCATCAACTGATGACTGATAACTTCCGCATCGGCGGGTGTTTCCTTGAGGGTGGCGATCAGGTAGCGACTTGCACGCATGGTGGTCTGTTCCGTCCTTCTTTTATTAACGGTCTGGAATGGGTGGCCGGCGGTCTATTGAACTTTTTCGGGCCTGTGGCGGTTTATTGTACGGAGCGATGGGGGCGACGTACAGAATGGGTCGACAGTTGTCCGCAGGGATGCGCATCATAAGGTCGCGGAATGTCCCTGCTTCTTTGTTTGGGCGTGGGTCCGCCGACCTGTTGTTTATCGGTAATGAGGTGACTGACATTGCTAGATGCACAAGAAATTGAAGCGCTGATTCGCGAAGGGGTCCCCATGGCGGAAGATATCGGATTCACCGTCGAGGCCGTCGACTCCGGCTATGCGCGAACGCGGGTGCCTTTCAATGCCCGGATGGTTCGCCCGGGCGGTACCCTCTCGGGTCCGGTCCAGATGTCGCTGGCGGATGCCAGCATGTACGCGGCTATCCTGGCGACTCTGGGAAAGGTGGAAATGGCTGTCACCAGCAATTTGAATATCAACTTTCTGCAGCGTCCTGCCCAGGAAGATCTGGTGGCCGAGGCATTTGTGCTGAGAATGGGGCGACGACTGGCCTTCTGCGAGGTTCGCCTGATCTCTGCCGGTAGCGAAACGCTGGTGGCCCACGTAACGGGCAGTTACGCGTTGCCGGCATCGTCCGGTAGCAACTGATCGGTATACACGATTCGTTATTTTCATAAGTATCGAACTTATGCATAATGCCATGGGAAGCGAGCGGCACCGGTGACCATCGTCGCTCGATCGGTGATTGATGGCTTCGGGAAAAGGAGCGGTTCATGGCGGATACGATGCAGAACAAACGGGTACTGATCACAGGAGCCAATAGTGGCATCGGTTACGTTGCCGCTGAGATGTTGGCCGGTATGGGGGCCGAAGTCGTTTTGGCGTGCCGTCGACCGGAAGCGGCCCTGGACGCCTGTAACCAGATTCGCAAGGCGCATCCGGCTGCGAAGTTGGATACGCTGACATTGGACCTTTCCTCGCTGGAATCGGTACGTAAGGCGGCTGCGATCGTCCGGGAGAAATGGCCGGAGTTGGACGTTCTGGTCAACAACGCCGGCATTGCGTCCATGAAGCGTAAGACCTCGGTGGACGGTTTTGAACTCACTTTTGCGACCAACCACCTGGGGCCCTTTCTGTTCACCCAACTGATTCTGCCGACATTGAAAGCCCCGGGAGGGCGTATCGTCAACGTTGCGTCGACAGCTCATCACCAAGGCCATATGCACTTTGACGACCTCAATCTGAAAAAGGGGTACCGGGTCTTCAAGGCGTATTCTCAATCAAAACTGGCCAATATCCTGTTCACGCGCGAATTGGCGAGGCGTCTGGAGGCGAAAGGTATTACCGTGAATTGCCTGCACCCGGGAGCGGTGAAAACGAATATCTGGCCTGGCGATCACTGGTACGAAAAGCTGGCCAGCGCGGCGATCAAGCTATTCCTGATCACGCCGGAGGAGGGGGCCAGGACGACGGCCTGGTTGGCCAGTTCGGATGCGGTCGCAGACAAGACGGGAGACTACTTTTACCGTTGCCGGAAGGCGAAAATTTCGCGGGAAGCCGCTGATGATAACATTGCCCGCCGTTTGTGGGATCTTTCCGTCGAGTGGACGGGGTTGCCGGCGGACGTCGCTGAAACGAGGTGAAGATCTGCCCCTCTAAAGGTGATCGGCGTATGATAGAGCGCCTTCCCGTTAGCGATGGGTTCCATAAAGGAGAGAGCGATGGCCTTCAATACTTGGCTGGTGTTTTTGCTGGCAGCCGTGCTGATCAGTATTTCCCCTGGAGCGGGTGCGGTGAACACCATGAGTAATGGCCTTCGTTATGGCGTTCGCCATTCGCTGCCCGCTATTCTGGGGCTGCAGCTTGGGCTGGGGTCCCAGATTGTCCTGGTCGGCATCGGCCTTGGAGCTTTGCTGGGATCCTCGGAAATTGCCTTCAGTCTGGTGAAGTGGGTCGGCGTTGCTTACCTGATGTGGTTAGGCTGGCAGAAATTCCGGGAAGGGGCTCTGCAGCTCGATGGCGATAAGGGCAGGGTACTTTCTGCGCACCGCCGTTTTTGGCAGGCGACCGTAGTGAACCTGACGAATCCCAAGGCGACGGTTTTCCTGGTCGCGCTGTTCCCTCAATTCGTGGACGCGACAACACCTCATGTTCCGCAGTTCGTGATAATGGGGGCAACGATGATTGTGGTGGATATCGTTGTGATGGTGGGGTATGCCACGTTGGCGACGCAGATCCTTAAGGTGTTGCGCACACCTCGCCAGCAACGACACCTGAATCGCGTTTTCGGCGGCTTCTTTATGGGCGCCGCGGCAGCGTTGGCGGCTTTCCGCAACTAAAGCCCGCTTGAGTCACGACTATTCGACCATGGACCCGTCGCGTCCCGGCGGGCATACTCCCTGCGATCACGAATTATGCTGACTGGGAGGTCATGTGGAGCGACAACGCAAGGCCGTCATGTTAGGGCTTCTGACGGTTCTCCTCTGGTCGACGGTCGCTTCCGCTTTCAAGCTGTCCCTGGCAGCGATGACGCCTGTTCAATTGCTGTTTTATGCGTCGTTGGTCTCTATTTTTGTCTTGGGAAGCGTTCTGGCGCTTCAGGGGCGTTTCTCGGAACTCTGGCGTTATTCCCGGCGGCAATACCTGCAGTCGCTGGGGCTGGGGCTGATGAATCCCTGCCTGTATTACCTGGTCCTCTTCGGTGCCTATAACCGGCTGCCGGCTCAGGAGGCTCAGCCTCTCAACTACACATGGGCGCTGACGCTGACGTATCTGTCCGTTCCTTTATTAAAGCAGCGTCTGAGACCTCTCGACGTCGTCGCCGGCTTAGTCTGTTATCTCGGTGTTGTCGTTATTGCTTCGCGTGGCGATCTACTGAGTCTGCATTTTGCTGACACGATGGGGGTCGTCCTGGCCTTGTCCAGCACCCTGATCTGGGCGCTTTACTGGATAGCCAACACCCGGGATCGCCGGGATCCTGTGGCTGGCCTGCTGCTCAACTTCCTCTTCGGACTACCTTTTATTGCGTTGATCTGCGCCTTCACCGATGGTTTTGAGGTAGAGCGGGCTTCCGGTCTCATTGGCGCGGCCTACGTCGGCGTGTTCGAAATGGGGATCTCTTATGTGCTTTGGCTGAACGCCATGAAACTGGCCGATAACACGGCGACCATCAGCAACTTTATCTTTATCTCGCCTTTCTTATCCCTGATCTTCATTCATTATCTGGTTGGAGAAAAAATCCTGCCGGCGACTTATGTGGGATTGGTTTTGATTGTGGCAGGACTGGTTTTGCAGCGGGTCAAGCGTAAAGTCTTGCGTCGTCGCGTGACGCCGGAATAAGGGCGGCGCGTTACAAGAGGCTCTTGAAATTCATGGCATTGAAACCCACTTGTGATGTTGTGGTATTGGCGATGGGTGTTCGAGCTGAGTTCCAGAACCTTACTGGGAAATCGAATCATAAGCTAAAGCTATAGCTGTGATCGTAAAAATTAATGGCCGGATGCTTCATCGCTTTTCCGGGCGCTGTATATTATGGCGCGACGTCATTTTTGGGCGCTTGCACCTTGGGTGTTTTTGCCTGTCATTCAAAGAGCTAACTGGAGATAGCCGCTAATGAGCGTACTTGTAGGAAAACCTGCTCCTGACTTCACCGTTCCCGCTGTACTGGGCGATGGCACCATTACCGACACCTTTACCCTGTCCGAAGCCATCAAGGGCAAGTATGGGCTCGTGTTCTTCTACCCGCTCGACTTTACCTTTGTTTGCCCGTCAGAGCTGATTGCGCTGGATCACCGGATGGATGCGTTCAAAGAGCGTAATGTGGAAGTGATCGGTGTTTCGATCGACTCCCACTTCACTCACAACGCATGGCGTAACACTTCTGTCGACAATGGCGGTATCGGCGCAGTTCGTTATACCCTGGCTGCCGACATGAATCACGACATCGTCAAGGCGTATGACGTCGAGTCCGATGGTGGCGTTGCCTTCCGTGGCGCGTTCCTGATCGACAAGGATGGTGTTGTGCGTTCGCAGATCATTAACGATCTGCCGCTGGGTCGAAACATGGACGAGTTGCTGCGTCTGGTTGATGCGCTGCAATTCCATGAAGAGCACGGCGAAGTCTGTCCTGCTGGTTGGAAGAAGGGCGACAAGGGGATGGACGCATCTCCGGATGGTGTTGCCAAGTACCTGGCTGAGAATGCCTCTGGCCTGTAATGGTTTTTAGCGTTAGGCGATGAAGTTTTTTTCTTCATCGGAAAAATGCCCGGCAGCGATCCTGTCGGGTATTTTTTTGGGGTTTTAGACGTAAGTCTGATTGTAATTTTTTTACACAACCTTGCAGTGACGGGGGTTGCAGGCCGATTTCGGTCTTTTTTGTTAAACAGGTTCTTGGGTATTTCGTCGATTTTCCAGGCGCTTTCGCCGCTGAGTCTCTTCTGATTTCCGAAGATTTACGGTTGCCAGGAAGGGGGGCAATCGAGTAAAACTACGCCCCGCTGGAAAAGGACCCGCTTTACCGGGAGCGCGCAAACCTGTCAGACGAGGTTGCGAATAAAAAAAGCAAACGCTCTCGTTCACTTTTTTTTGATTCGATTTCTCCTTTTCCCGCCTTAAAGAAACCTACGCATTGGAATAAAACCTATGATCGTCGGTATACCCAAAGAAATCTTCTCAGATGAAGCCCGGGTCGCCGTCATACCGTCCGGTGTTGCGGATCTCGTCAAAAAGGGTTTTGACGTGGTTGTGCAGGCTGGAGCGGGCGACCGGTCCCACATTGGTGACGATGAGTTCCGCGCTGCCGGTGCGAGCCTCGCCGCCGATGCAAAGTCCCTGTACGAGCAGGCTGACCTCGTTCTGAAGGTCCGCGTGCCGACCGAGGACGTCGAAAACGGCTATCACGAAGCAGATTTGATTCGTGAGGGTGCGTCGCTGATTTGCATGATGGATGCCTATTACAGCCTCGACGTCGTACAGAAGCTGGCTGCGCGCAAGGTGCGCAGTTTTGCCCTGGAGTTTATTCCGCGGATTACGCGTGCGCAGAGCATGGATGTGCTCAGCTCCATGGCCGCTATTTCCGGCTACCGAGGCGTTCTCGCCGGAGCCATGTCGCTGCCCCAATACTTCCCGATGTTGATGACCGCGGCCGGTACCATTACGCCGGCCAAGGTGTTCATTATCGGCGCTGGCGTAGCCGGCTTGATGGCCATCTCCACGGCGCGCCGCCTGGGTGCGGTGGTGGAGGCCTACGACACCCGCTCCGCTGCACGTGAGCAGGTAGAGAGCCTGGGTGCCAAGTTCGTCGAGTTCGACCTGCCGGCGCAGGACGATAAGGCGACCGGTGGTTATGCGAAGGCGCAGTCGGAAGAGTTCTATCGTCGTCAGCGTGAGCAGATGGCCCAGAAGGTGGCTCAGTCCAACCTGATTGTCACCACGGCCCTGATTCCCGGCCGCGAGGCGCCAAAGCTGATCACGGCCGATATGTTGCACCTGATGAAAAAAGGTTCGGTGATTGTCGATCTGGCGGCGGAGCGTGGCGGCAACGTCGAAGGCACGGTTCGCAACGAAAAAGTCTACAAGGATGGCGTCACGATCATCGGCTACTGCGATCATCCGTCGCGTGTGCCGGTTCACGCGTCCCAGCTCTACAGCAAGAACATTACGACCTTTCTCTACAACATGTCGAAGGACGGTGAGCTGGAGCTTAACCTTGAGGACGAGATTGTCTCATCCACCATGCTGACGGCCGACGGCGACGTAGTGCATGCGGCGCTGAAAGAACGTCTGCAACCCCAGGAGGCGGGCAACTAATGGATATGCTGATTATCTCCCTGACCATCTTCGTGCTGGCGATCTTCGTTGGTGTTGAAATCATCAACAAGGTTCCGCCGACGCTGCACACGCCGCTGATGAGCGGCTCCAACGCGATCTCCGGAATCGTCGTGGTCGGCGCCATTATCAGCGCCGGTGGCGGTGAGCACACCACGGCCCTGTCCACCATCCTGGGTGTACTGGCGGTCATCCTGGCATCCATCAACATCTTCGGCGGGTTCTTCGTGACCAACCGTATGTTGCAAATGTTCAAGAAAAAGTAATCGCCTATGAACAGTTTTATCAACCTCTGCTATCTGGTCTCGGCCGTGTTGTTTATCCTCGGCCTGAAAGGAATGACCTCACCTAAAACGGCGGTGCGCGGTAACAAGCTGGGCGCCATCGGTATGACTGTTGCCATTGTGGCGGCGCTGCTGGATCACAACGTTCTGTCCTATTGGTGGATTCTGATCGGTCTCGTCATTGGTGGCGGTATTGGCTACGTCTGGTCTAAGCGCGTGCCGATGACTTCGATGCCCGAGATGGTTGCCGCGCTGAACGGCTTCGGCGGTGGTGCATCGCTTTTGGTTGCGGTTGCAAGTTACATCGAAAGCCAGCACACGCCGCTGTTCGCGTCGACGCCGGACTGGAGTATCGCGATGATCGCCAGCGTGCTGGTGGGCGCGGTCACCCTGACCGGTAGCTTCATCGCTGTCGGCAAGTTGATGGGTAAGGTCAGCGATGCCAAGAACGTGCGCCTGTACAAGGCGCTGGTGAAATTGTGTGCCATCGTTGTGTTGGCGGGCACCGTCTACTTCGTGATGCATCCGGCAAATGCCTATCTGTTGATTGGCGTTCTGGGGCTGATCTGTCTGTTGCTGGGCGTCTTGCTGGTTATGCCTATCGGCGGTGCTGACATGCCGGTGGTGATATCGCTGCTTAACTCCTACTCGGGGATCGCCGGGGCTGCAACGGGTTTCATCCTGCACAACAATGGCCTGATCATTACCGGGTCGCTCGTTGGTGCGTCCGGTATCATTCTGACCGGCATCATGTGCAAGGCGATGAACCGCTCGTTGACGAACGTATTGTTTGGCGGCTCGCTGGCCGAGCAGGGCGGCGGTGTGAGCAAAAGCGAATCCGATGCGTTCTACGATGGCAAAGTCAAACAGGCGGATGCCGACGACCTGGCCATGATCCTGGATACGGCTTCCAGCGTGATCTTTGTACCGGGTTATGGTTTGGCTGTTGCGCAGGCTCACCATGCCACCCGAGAGCTGGCGACCTTGCTGGAGAAACGGGGCATCAAGGTTAAGTATGCGATCCACCCTGTCGCGGGCCGTATGCCAGGGCACATGAACGTTCTGCTGGCGGAAGCGGAAGTGCCTTATGAGCAGTTGATTGAAATGGATGTGATCAATCCCGAGTTCCAGCAGGCTGATGTGGCCATCGTCCTTGGGGCGAATGACGTCACCAACCCGGCGGCATCCGATGATCCTGCCAGCCCGATTTACGGTATGCCGATCCTTGAGGTGCATAACGCCAAGACGGTCGCTGTAATCAAGCGCAGTCTTAGCCCGGGCTTTGCCGGCATCCCCAATAAGCTGTTTATCAACGACAACACCTTGATGGTGTTTGGCGATGCCAAAGAGGTTCAGCAGCGAGTTATCGCTGCAATGAACGATCTCTGACATCGATAGACAGCTATTCTAGCCCGCATAATCTTTTGTTTATGCGGGCTTTTTTGTGCTTTTGGATAGGGGCGGAGGCTCTGTCGTGACACCTTGTTCGTCAATCGTTAAAGACCAAACAGAACAACATGTTACAAAACAATACGGCAGATCCCGGTATGTTTACCTACAATTCTTGTGGCTTTTTGTGATTCTGTCAGGAGTGGCCGGAATAACCGGAAAGGCATGCGAAATGTTAGGGGATATGGAGAGTCGTCGCTTCGCGCCGCAGGGAAGGCCTCCCTGCGCTTATCTGCCCGCTTTGTTTGGGCGATGCTTTTATTGCTGGCTGCGATAGCGCAGGCCGAGGCATTTGAGGTACAGCCGTTACCTGATGCGGACAGATTCTCTCCGTCACTGGAGTATGTCGCCACTGCTCATGAAGCTCGGGTTCCCCTGCGGGTCTTTGATGCAGAGGACGCCTTGGCTTGGCGTCCTCTGCCGCAGCGCTCCAGCAGTCTCGGATTCGATGGGGGGCAAGTCTGGTTTCGAACCCAACTGATCAATAACTCGGACCGGGTAATCCATCGACTGGCGGTTGTGCCCGCGCCGTTCCTGGATCACTTGTCGTTGTTCGTCCGCCATGACGGTAAAACCGTCTCTCACTGGATAACCGGGGACCAACTGCCCTTTAAGGATCGCCCGATTCGGCATGCGGACTTTGTGTTTCCGATGACACTGCTGCCTCATGCGTCCTATCAGCTGTATTTCAGTGTCAGCAATAGCGGACCGGCGATGTTGCCGTTAAGCATCTGGAAAGAGCGCGCATTTTTTCTGGAAGATGCACGTTTGAGCCAGATTCATGCGCTGTACTATGGGTTCCTGTTGTTCGCCGTTCTGTTCAATCTGTTGATATTTCTGGCATTGCGGGAATCCACCTATCTCTACTATGTGCTTTTCTCGCTGGCAATCCTGTTGATACAGGCCAGCCTGCATGGAAAAACCTATGAATATCTTTGGCCATCGCACCCCTCCTGGAACGTGGTCCTGCTGATCGGTGTGCCGCTTTCCGTCTTTTTCGGTGGTCAGTTCTCCCGCTTGTTCCTGCCCATACGTAGCGAACTGCCCATGCTTGACAGGGTTGTCGCGACGGTCGCCTGGAGCGCGCTTCTGTGGGCGCCTTTGTCCCTGGTGCTGCCAGCGGTTACCGCCAAAAAGGTGGGGTTGTTGCTGGCCTTTGTGATGGCCGTTCTTCAGGCCGTGGCGGGGCCTTGGCTGTGGGGGCGGGGGGTGCGTGTTGCGCGCTTGTTTACGGTGGCCTGGCTTGCGCTTGAGGCTGGCGTGATTATCGTAATCCTGCGTTCCATTGGCTGGTTGCCGGTCAATGATTTTACGACATCCGGTGTGGAAATCGGTTCGGCGGTCGAGTCCATCCTGCTGTCGCTTGCCATTGTCCAAAGGGTCTATGTGGAACGTAACGAGCGGCTTAGGGCGCAGCAGCGGATTATTCAGGAACAGCAGCGTCGCCAGAGAGCTGAAGACCAACTGCTGTATGAGGCGACGCATCATCCGGTGACCCTGCTCCCCAACCGGACGCTGTTGGAAACCCGTATGCGCCAGCTGATTCAGGATCACCCGGGACAACCGTTTCAGCTCTGGTTTCTGGAAATCAAGCGGTTACGGGATATCGAGAGGATGATCGGTTACGACAGTGCGCGGGACCTGTTGCTGCTCATGGTGGAGCGCATCTCTGCGTTAATACCGGACAGTCCGGTATTTCAGGATATCGATCCGGAAGCGATTCCGCGTCAGCGATTGGCATCGGTAGAGGCTGATACCTTTGCTTTTCTGATTTGCGGGCCACTGCATGACGAGATTGATCAAACGTTACATCAGCTGGTGGCACTGCTTCGGCAGCCTTTCCAATTTGGGCGACTGGCACTCGATCTGGATCCCCGCTTTGGTGTGGCTGTATATCCCGAGCATGATGTCAGTGCCGTCGGGCTGCTGCGCAAGGCCAACATTGCGCTGGATCTGGCTGAGCGGCGTCGGGAATTTTCCGTCTATCAGGAGAAACTGGCGCTTCAGAGCCAGCAGCGCCTGACGCTTCTGTCGGAGCTGGATATGGCGATAGAGCAGGGGGGACTCAGTCTTTGCCTGCAGCCCCAGTTGGATCTGACGACGGGTGACATTGTGTCCCTGGAAGCGTTGATCCGATGGAATCATAGTGAACGTGGACCGATTCCGCCTTCTGAGTTCATCCCCTATGCGGAACAGACAGGGGTGATCACCCGGGTGACGCGATGGGTTCTACAGCGAGCCCTGAGGATTCTCTGTGAGCTGAGTAACCGTGGCTTGGGACATGTGAGCCTGTCGGTGAACATTTCTGCTGTCGATCTGGAAGCCGCGAATTTTGCGCAGGACCTGGAAGAGGACATCCGTCAGGCCGGGGTGTTGCCGCACCGGCTTACGTTGGAGCTGACCGAGACCTCCGCCATGAAGAACGCGCAACTGGCGCAACAGGTGCTGGCGTCTTTGGGCAGTATTGGGGTCGAGCTGGCTTTGGACGATTTCGGGACCGGCTATTCGTCCCTTGCCGTCATCCAGCGCATGACGCTGAACGAAATCAAGATCGACCGTAGCCTGCAAATGGACATAACCCACTCGGCAGATGCCCTGAATATCGTACGGACAGCGGTCGAAATGGGGCACAGTCTGGGGTGCCGCATTGTCGTCGAGGGGGTTGAGGATGCCGAGACGCTGGCCTGTCTCGGCAAACTGGGGTGTGATCGCGTTCAGGGCTATTGGGTCGCTCGCCCCATGCCTGTCGCTGAGGCGTTGAACTGGGTGGCGCGACGTAGCCCGTCAATGACAGGCGCAGCGACTAGGACTCCTGGTTCTGGGATTCTGGAAGAGGCCAGCCCCCAAGGTCCTGCCACCGATTGACAATGGCACAGAACAGCTCTGCCGTCTTTTCCGCGTCGTAAATGGCTGAGTGTGCTTCTCGCGCGTTGAATTCAATACCCGCCAACTCGCAGGCTTTTGCCAGTACCGTGTGGCCGTAGGCGAGACCCGCCAGTGTGGCGGTATCGAACGACGAAAACGGGTGAAACGGATTACGCTTGATGTCGGCCCGGTTGGATGCGGCGAACAGGAAACTGTGATCGAATGTGGCGTTATGGCCTACCAAAATGGCGCGATTGCAATTTTGGGCCCGCACGGCCTTGCGGATCGCGCTGAAGATTTCTCCCAGTGCGTCGCGCTCAGGAATGGCTGCCCGCAGCGGGTTGTAGGGATCGATACCGGTAAAATCCAGAGCGGACTGCTCCAGATTGGCGCCGGGGAACGGTTCTACATGCCGACTGACGGTATGCTCCGGATAGATGGTTCCCGACTCGTCCATGGCCAGAATAACGGCTGCCACTTCCAGCAACGCGTCCGTTCTTGCGTTGAATCCTGCGGTTTCCACATCAACCACAATAGGGAGGAAACCGCGGAAACGCCGGGCCATCAATGGAGCTGTGCTGTCCTCGAAATCTATCACGGGTCACCCTGTTCTGTGTGGCCGGTTTCCGCTAGTCGCCAATGTAAGGTTTCACCGGCGTGCAGGGGTATGATTTCCTCGTCACCAAACGGCAAGGCCTGCGGTACAGTCCAGGGCTCCCTGATCAGGGTGATCTTTTCCTGGTTGCGGGGCTGGCCATAGAAGTCAGCCCCGTAATGGCTGGCGAACCCTTCCAGTTTATCCAGCGCTCCCAGTGATTCAAACACCTCGGCGTACAATTCTATGGCGGCAAAGGCCGAGAAACAGCCCGCACAGCCGCAGGCCGATTCTTTGCGGTTGCGAGCGTGGGGCGCTGAGTCGGTGCCAAGGAAGAAACGAACGTCTCCGCTGATGGCCGCTTTCTGTAAGGCCTCCTGGTGGTCTCGGCGCTTCAGGATCGGTAGGCAATACAGGTGCGGGCGTACGCCGCCGACAAGCATATTATTGCGGTTGAACATCAGGTGTTGGGGGGTGATGGTGGCACCCAATCGGCGAGTTCGGCTTTTCACGAACTGCACGGCTTCGGACGTCGTTATGTGCTCCAGGACCACCCGTAGCTTCGGAAAACGCTCAACCAACGGCTCCAGTACCTGTTCGAGGAAGTAGCGCTCCCGGTCGAAAATGTCGATGCCGTCTGTCGTTACTTCGCCGTGGATCAACAACAGCATGCCGCATTCGGCCATTGCTTCGAAAGTGGGGTAGAGGCGGGTAATCTGCGTCACCCCCGACGCCGAATTGGTCGTGGCGCCGGCCGGATAGAGTTTGCAGGCGACGACGCCCGCAGCGCTCGCCTTGCGTATTTCGTCCGGCGAGGTTTCATCAGTCAGATACAGGGTCATCAACGGCGTGAAGTTGGTGTCCTGCGGTGTCGCGGCGAGAATCCTCTCCCGGTAGGCCAGGGCCGCATCGGTCGTCGTTACCGGCGGGACCAGGTTGGGCATGATGATCGCACGCGCGAAGCGGCGGGCCGTATGCGGAACGACAGCGGCAAGACTGTTGCCGTCACGGACATGGAGATGCCAATCGTCCGGGCGCGTTATGGTGATCGACTTGTTCATGGCGGTTGGACTCTGACTGATCGATATTGGATCGCTGATCTTGATTGATATTGGGTCGCTACAGAGGCGCGGACACTGTCATTGGGTAGTATCCGGCTGGTGGCGCAGATTACAAGCGGTGACAAAAATCCAGCGAAGTATATCAGAAGGAAGGCGTACGGGCGGTAAAGTTTCTGGACGGGAGGCCGCTATAACGACTATGCGGCGATTCCAGGGATGGGGTGGCGAAAGGGGCATTCTCCGGCGCCCTTCGCGGTGCTGCGTGGTTGCCTAAATCCGATATCCCGGATCCATTGCTATTCCGGGCTGTCCCGAACTGCCTGTGGCCGATATGACAACGAACCGCATAATGCTCCGCTGTTTCTGCGCTTCCCTGCTGCTTTGGCAGCCTTTTGCGAAGGCGGTAACCTACAGTGCGGGCATCGAAAACAGTCAGTGGTACCTGTCGTCGTCCATTTTCGATTGCAGCCTGACTCATGACATCCCCAATTTCGGCAAAGCGGTTTTTGAGCATCGTGCGGGCGAGCGCCTGCGGTTTTATCTCGCGCCGGTCGTCAATCCGTTGAAGCCGGGACTCGCCTCCCTGGTTATAGAGGCGCCGGCCTGGCGGCCGGGATCGTCTGTGCATGACCTGGGCACGGTGAAAGTGGCGAAAGGCGACCGTCCGGTGACTATCGGCCCCCGCCCGGCGGCGCAGATGATGGCCAGTTTGCAGGCCGGAATGATGCCGGCGTTGACCCGTGCAGCCTGGTATGGAAAAGAACCGGTTGAAGTCCGTCTTTCGTCAGTGAACTTTTCGCCCAAATTCGCGGATTTCCAGTCCTGTGTCAGTGGGCTGCTGCCGGTTAATTTCGATCAGGTTGTCCGCACCACGGTGCTGTTCGGCGACAACAAGTCAACGTTGACCGCGTCGGACATGGCCAAGCTGGATCGTGTGATTCTCTACGTCAAAGCCGATCAGACTGTCACGAACATCTATGTTGACGGCCACACTGATAGCACGGGGCGGAGGCTGTACAATCGGTTGTTGTCCAAGGGACGTGCTGAGGCGGTGACACAGTATCTGATAGATCACGGGGTTCCCGCTGCCAAAATTACCACGCGCTACCATGGCGACCGCCATCCGATAGTGCGAAATAACTCTCCGGTGGACCGTGCACGTAATCGGCGGGCAACGATCCTGCTAGAACGCAATCCCGATGGCGACTCTGCTGCCGCCACCCAGAGTGCCGGTGCCTCCCAGACGATGGATGTGTCGGAGCCGACTGTCCCTCCGGGCTGATGCCCGTCTCGTCGGACAACCACGAAGACTGTAGGCCGGCGTCGACCGACCTCAAATCTGATAGAGCAGACTGATTTCCGTTTGCGTGTCTGTCGGTTTCTTCGCGTCGGGTGGGTTTTCCACGTAATAGACCGAGTAGGATAGCTTGAGTGCCAGCGAGTCCATGACGTTGGCGACGAGCGCGGTTTCCGACTGCCCTTCGATATTGTGTTGCCCGGAAAGGGTGAAGGTAGCCTCCAGGTTCTGTGTGAATTTTGCCGTCGCACTCAGGGGGAACAGGAACTTGGCGGCGGTTCTGGCCGTCGCATTGCTCTCGTGGCTGTCACCGCTGCTGTCGACGTCTTCGGGTTTTATTCTCGCGTAGCGATAACCCGGGCCGACTTCCAGGTCCAGGTGGGCGTCCTGCTTGCTGTAGTTGAGCGCCTTGTGCCAGGCCCTGAAGCCGTAACCGGCGGAGGCCGTCAGCACGTAGTTGTAGCCGCTGAACTGGTCCTTTAAGGCTGTCGTTCGCCCGAACAGGTAGCGGCTCTCCCCGGAAATTTTGAAATCCCTTTGATAACTTCCTTGGTATCGGGATGCGGTGGTTTTGCCGGAGTCCCTGCTGTAGATGGCGTTGAGCTTGAAATGATCGCGCCAGGTCGGGTCTTGACGCGTCAGGTCCAGCCCACCGGTCGCAGTTGTCTTCTCGGTATTGCCGGAGGTCGACAGGTAACCGAGTGACAGGTTGCCGGACCATTTCGGGATGTCGTTGGAGGGCGCCGGCTGGGCGATAACGAGTCCTGCATAGGGCAGCACCAGGATGACTCCGATGAAAGCGTTGGATTTCAAGGGGCTGTCTCCTCTTTTGTGAATAATTTGTTCGGTATTTCGACGTGTGCAGCCGCCGTTTACGTCACCGTGTGTCATTGCGATCACCTTGGAGCCCACCCCGTGGACACGGAGATCAGGATTGGACCGGGCCGTACAGTGCCGTACAATAGCGCTCCACTTACATTCCGACTTGCTGGAGCAGGCGCATGTCCAAGATCAACAAGGTGGTGCTGGCGTACTCCGGTGGCCTCGACACATCGGTCATCGTCAAGTGGCTGCAGGAAACATACCAGTGCGAAGTCGTGACCTTCACGGCGGACCTGGGGCAGGGTGAAGAAGTCGAACCCGCAAGGGCCAAGGCCCAGGCTCTCGGTGTCAAGGAAATCTACATCGAAGACCTGCGTGAAGAGTTCGTCCGCGACTACGTATTCCCGATGTTCCGCGCCAATACCATTTATGAGGGTGAATATTTACTGGGCACCTCCATTGCGCGCCCGCTGATCGCCAAGTACCTGGTGGATATTGCCAATAAAACCGGGGCGGATGCCATTTCCCATGGGGCCACAGGCAAGGGTAATGACCAGGTGCGCTTCGAATTGGGTGCCTATGCCCTGAAACCGGGCGTTAAGGTTATTGCACCTTGGCGCGAATGGGATCTGAATTCCCGTGAGAAGCTGCTGGCCTACTGCGAACAACATCAAATTCCTGTCGCGCGCAAGAAAGGTAAGTCACCGTATTCGATGGATGCCAACCTGCTGCATATTTCCTATGAGGGACAGGTGCTGGAAAACCCCTGGTCTGAGCCAGAGGAAGACATGTGGCTGTGGAGCGTCTCGCCTGAAAATGCGCCAGACAAGGCTACCTATGTAGAACTGACGTTCGAGCGCGGCGATATTGTGGCGATCGATGGCGAAAGACTTCCGCCGCATGAAATTCTGCTCAAACTCAACCAGGTCGGTGGCGCCAACGGCATTGGCCGGATCGACATCGTTGAGAACCGTTACGTCGGCATGAAGTCCCGCGGCTGTTACGAAACGCCGGGAGGCACCATCATGTTGAAGGCGCACCGGGCCATTGAATCGATCACGCTGGATCGTGAAGTGGCACACCTCAAGGACAGCCTGATGCCCCGTTATGCCGAGCTGGTCTATAACGGCTACTGGTGGGCGCCAGAGCGTAAGGCGATGCAGACCCTGATTGATGAGACTCAGGAGCCCGTCAACGGTGTTGTGCGGCTCAAGCTGTACAAGGGCAACGTCGTTGTGGTCGGTCGTAAGTCGGAGCAATCGCTATTCGATGAAAAGGTGGCGACCTTCGAGGAAGACGAGGGGGCCTACGATCAGAAGGATGCGGAAGGCTTTATCAAGCTGAACGCGCTGCGCCTGCGTATTGCGGCTGGAAAAGGGCGTTCCTATAGCTAAGCAACGTTTTCGATTGTCCTCTGTGCGAGGATGAGTCTGCAAAAAGCCCCTCCGATCGGAGGGGCTTTTTTGTAGTTCATCGCGTTTAAGCGGGAAGGCCGGATTCAGTTTCCGCAAGGGGCTGGCTACCCACCTTCCCCGTGCGCGATTTGCCAGTAAGCCTACTGAAACATGATGGCCTTCACGCTAATCCGCGATGAATCTTTTTTTGTGGATCTTTCTCATCGCTGTGCCTCGGGTTTGCCGCATTCCCGAACGTTCAGGGCACTGGATAGCAAACATTGAGCAAAAGAAAACCCCCGCCGAAGCGGGGGTTTTTGTGTTGCGACCAATCAGTGGTTATTAGTTCTGGTCCAGTGCCGACTTGAGTGTCGAGCTGGAGGTCAGAACGCTGTTGGTGTTTGGCGATACAACAGTACCGCTGGTCAGTCCGGAAATCGTCTCGGTCATCATCTCGCTAAAGGCGTTGGCGGTATTGCTGCCACCCGGACAGATGGTGTCCGTGCTGCTCGCAGGCGTTGCCGGAGAGACGAAGGTGCCGTGACGCGCTTCGGTACAGGGGTTGTCGCCCAGGAAGAACGATGCTACCGGCATTGCGGTTCCGGCCGTAGCGGTTGTAATCAGTCCCAAGCCGTTGCCATCGGCCAGCTTGCCGCCGCCCAGACCTTGGTCGACCAGTGCCATCAGGGGTTCCGTGCCAGCCAGCGGGGCCGACAGGGCCTGACCCAGCGGATTGACGTTCGCCTGGTTCGGCACGACCTTGTCGCCGACCACTTCTTCCATCAGCAGGTTGGGCTTGTTCGTCGACTTGATCGTCGCACCCAGGTCGACGCCGTAGTTCACCGGGTCTGCACCGTCGATCATCGACTGCATGATATACATGAAGTTCTCGAAGTTGGACGTGCCCTGGGCTGCACCGCCTGCTGCCAACGCTTGCAATACCTGACCGGAGAATACGGTGGAGTTTTCTACCAGTTTGGTCAGCATGCCACCGGTGTTCATCAGAGCGACGCTCTGCAGGTTCTTGAATGCTGGGTTTGCACCCAGTCCCAAGCCCTGAGTGGTCGAGTTATAGCTGGCTTGAACCGTCGGATCGGTACTGATCTCAGAGAACACCGTACCAGTGATGCCGCCGAGCGAATGGCCCACGAAGAAGACAGGCTTGCCGCTGAGCTGATGGGTGCTGCTGTTGTCGAGACTCATGGCGTTAATCGACGCTGACAGGTTCAGCAGGTCCATCACGCCCTGGCGAAGGTTGTCCCGGGCTGTCTGCAGGTTCACCAGGTTGATGAACAGGCTGCCGGAAGACACCTTGGTGATATCGGTTTCCTGTGCCGCACTGAACGTTGTCGGCTTGCTGGTATCACGCGTGAACATGAAGTGCCGTTCACCGATATAGGATGCGTTCGGGAACTGGGTCTTCAGGGTGGCATCGCTCACCAAGGGCGTCAGTCCTGAGATAGTGCCTACCGTACTGCCACCCAGACCGTGCAGGGGTTGATCGATGGCCACGGTCGCCAAACAGGTGTTGGAGGTGTTGACGGCAAAGTTGATCGCAGGGAAGGTTGCCACGCTGCGGTCGACGGTGATGCCATGCTGGAAGATGACCACACCGTTGATGCCGCTGGGGCAGACTGTAGTGTCAGGGTAATAGACCACGACCGGTGCGGCGACATAGGCTGTCCGCTGCGGGAACGGATAGTTGTAGGTCACGTTAAAGGCGGTTGCAGTCGTCGAGCCGGGAACGGCGTCTCGCGGGAACTGGAAATTCGACAGGCCGGGATAGGTTGCCTGCTGCGCTGTGATTTGCGTATTCAGTTCTTTCTCGATATCTGTATTGCCCTTCCAGTGGCCGTTGATCAGGCCGCTGCCATCAGTGCCGGGCAACTGCAGATAGTAGGGCAACTGGATCGCACCTTGATAAACCATTGTGTGGCTGGCCGCATACGCGAGTGCAGTGTTGGAAGCAGCCGCTGCAGCGACGGCCGCCATTTGTGCGGCAGTTTTGGTTTCACTTTGGATGAAATAGGTCGTGCGGCTCTTCGGATAGGGCAGTTCATCCTTGGCAGCCGCCGTCGCGATAGCCGTGCCGACGATGGTGCTGGCCAGGCTTGAATTCGCACTATAGGTGCCTACATCCGCCAACACGGCACTCTTCAATGCATTGTAATAGAGCGCGTAGAAGGTGGTTTTCTGATAGTCCGCAGAAGGGCCGTTAACAATAGCGTTGAACAGCGAGAACACATCGCTGGCTGTGTAGGTCACGTTATGATTGTCAAAATAGTCGCGGATTACCTGCAGACCGGAATCCAAGACCATTTTCTCGCCGAGCGTATTCAGGTAGGCACCTGGCGCAGCCAGGGTCTTAAGTACCTTGCCCGGTGACGAGGTTGTGAAACTGTATGACAGGGTCACGCTGTTGCTGACGCTGTTGGCTTTCAGTATGCCTGCTGCCAGGGCGTCTTCGCTTTGAATCAGGGTGCGGATAGAGTCGAGATTCGAGGGGCCAAGAGGCTGGTCGCCTTTGAACCAGTTGTATTCTTTGGAAGGCTGGGTCGGCTTGCCGTCCGCACCGGTTACGCCGTTCGTGATGACCACGAGGAATTTGGTCGCGCTAGGCAGCGGCTTGAGCGGTGTGATGCGGATAACGTTGTTGCTGCCGCCGTCGAGCGAGATCACCGATACGCGGTAATCCAGGCTGGCGAGCTTGGTGGTGTCGACGGGCGACGTCGAGTTGATATTCGTGGGATCGACATTCGGAATAGCGTCAGGCAGCGAGGTACTGGCGGCCTTCATGTTCAGAGGGAACAGGAAAACCGTCTTTCCCTTCAGCACGGTGCTGGGGTTCAGCGAACCGCTGAACTTGATATCGGTCTGGCCGGAAGTTGAGAAGCCTGCCAATCCGTTGATCGCCTGGGATGCGGGATCTGTTCCCGTGTTGTATCCGGTGAAATCGTAATACTTGCTCTGCGAGGCGCCCAGCAGCAGGAGCAGATCGTAATTGGCCGGGAATGCGACGGACGGCGAAAGCGGGTTTGGATTAAAAACCGGCGTAACAATGCTCGCGTCCTGGGTCGTGTCGATAATCGTTGGCTGGGGATCTGCATTGCCGGTCGAGGCACCCTGGAGACAGCCCGTAAGGGCGACCGAAGAGGCCACAGCAAGACTTATTAGCGTTTTCTTGAGCATGTGAGGGACCTTCTCGCCTGTTTTATTGTGTCGTTATTCGAAAGTCTTCTTTGTTATCAGCGCTGCGTGGCTGACGATCCTTGGTATTCCTTAGGCTTGCACTATAGCTAAGCGAAGCCAAGCTGTGATCGCACGAAAGTGTGATTATGCATTCCCATAAAAAGTAGCCGGGCGCCGTGCTTTTGTCGAATTTTTCCGGGTTCTTCGGTGTGTTAGCGCACATTTCGGGACGAAATCATTCTGCCGGGGAATACCGGTCAAGCCAAGCGAGGGGAAAGCCGGCCGCTTCTGTTTCGGTTACGGACGAATCCTGCCGTTTGACAAGAGGTCGAACTGAATCCTGGGGCGGAATGGGGTAAAATGCTGTCCGGTCCCGTGGCGCCCCAACGCAAAAGCGTATCGGACGAGGTTCTTCAGCCCATCCGCGCCCGTCACCCAGCGTAATCGTCAGCGTCGAAACGCGCTTTCCCGGGCCGTCCTCTCGCCTTGATTGTATGGCGTGGGCAGGGCGGTGTTTCCGGATGACCGAACGTAGCTAAAGAGTCTACTCAGCAGAGAGAGAGCCCATGACCACAGTGATTCGCCAGGACGACCTGATCGAAAGTGTCGCCGATGCGTTGCAGTTCATCTCCTACTATCACCCCACCGATTTCATCAAAGCCGTGCATGAAGCCTATGAGCGGGAAGAGTCCCAGGGCGCCAAGGATGCCATGGCCCAGATCCTGATCAACTCGCGGATGAGCGCGCAGGGGCACCGTCCGATCTGTCAGGATACCGGGATCGTGACGGTCTTTGTGACGGTGGGGATGGATGTCCGCTGGGATGCGACGATGAGCCTGGACGACATGATCAACGAAGGTGTTCGCCGTGCCTACACGAACGCGGATAATGTCCTGCGGGCCTCTGTCCTGGCTGATCCGGACGGTGCCCGTCGCAATACCAAGGACAACACGCCGGCCGTGATACATCACAAACTGGTGCCGGGTAATACCGTGGATGTCCATGTGGCGGCCAAGGGCGGTGGCTCGGAAGCGAAGTCCAAGTTTGCCATGCTGAACCCGTCGGACTCGGTGGTCGACTGGGTGCTGGAAATGGTGCCCAAGATGGGGGCGGGCTGGTGTCCGCCCGGCATGCTGGGCATCGGTATCGGTGGTACCGCCGAGAAGGCGATGGAACTGGCGAAGGAGTCGCTGCTGGATCCGATCGATATTCACGAACTCCAGGCCCGTGGTGCGTCAAATCGTGCCGAAGAGCTGCGCCTGGAGCTGTTCGAAAAGGTCAACCAACTGGGTATTGGTGCCCAGGGGCTGGGTGGACTGACGACGGTTCTGGACGTCAAGGTGAAGGACTACCCGACCCACGCCGCCAACAAGCCGGTCGCGATCATTCCCAACTGTGCCGCCACTCGCCACGCGCATTTCGTGCTGGATGGCACTGGCCCTTCACTGCAAACACCGCCGAGTCTGGACGACTGGCCGGATATCACCTGGGAAGTGGGCGAGAATGTTCGCCGGGTGAACCTGGATACGGTGACACGTGAAGACATCAAGGCTTGGCAGCCGGGCGAAACGGTCCTGCTGTCCGGCAAGATGCTGACTGGCCGGGATGCAGCCCATAAGAAGATGGTCGATATGCTGGCCAAGGGCGAGAAGCTGCCTGTCGATCTGACCGACCGCTTCATCTATTACGTCGGGCCGGTTGATCCGGTACGGGAAGAAGTCGTCGGCCCCGCGGGCCCGACCACAGCAACCCGCATGGATAAGTTTACCCGCACCATGCTGGCTGAGACCGGCCTGATGGGCATGATCGGGAAGGCCGAGCGCGGACAGGTGGCGATCGATGCGATTCGCGATTTCGGCGCCGTCTACCTGATGGCGGTCGGTGGGGCGGCCTATCTGGTGTCCAAGGCGATCAAGGCGGCCAAGGTCGTGGCCTTCGAGGAACTGGGGATGGAGGCGATCTACGAATTCGAGGTCGAGGACATGCCCGTGACTGTTGCAGTCGACACCAAGGGGGTTTCCGTTCACCAGACCGGTCCCCAGATCTGGCACGACAAGATCATCGCCGCCCAGCGCGCCTGATCACGTGTTTCGGCGCCACCTTTTCGGTGGCGCCCATTCCTCTCAAGCGGTCAGGAAGAGCAGCTGATTGACAGCTTTCTTCCCCAGTCCGGCGGTTCTTTCGCATAGCGCTCGTAGTCCGGTTGCTCGTCGTAAGGCTGTCTAAGCACCGCGAGCAGGCGGTTGACCTCCGAATAATCGCCCTGCTGCGCCTGCTCTATTGCCTGTTGCGCCAGATAGTTGCGCAGAATGTACTTGGGGTTGGTCGCCAACATGCGATCGTATCGCCCTGTGTCGGTCAGGCTACCTTCTGTTTCCAGCCGCTTGCGATAGCGTGTAAGCCAGTCTTCGCAGGCTTCGCGATTGACGAACAGGTCGCGGATGGGAGCCGCATCGGGGTTGCCAAAGTGGCTCAGTCGTCGGAAGAACAGGGTGTAATCCACCCGATGCTCGTGTAATAGGCGGAAAAGGTCCATCACCAGGGACAGGTCATCCTCCTGTTCCGTCGTCACTCCCAGTTTGCGACGCATGTTGCCTAGAAAGGCAGTGTTGTAGGCGGTTTCATACTGACTGAGAGCGCGTCGAATATTGTCTTCCGGGAGAATGGCGGTGAAGGCGCGGGCCAGGCACTGGCTGTTCCAGAAGCCGATCAGCGGCTGCTGGTTGAACGCATAACGGCCGTTGTGATCGGAGTGATTGGAAATAAAGCCGGCCTGGAAGTCGTCGAGAAAGGCGAAGGGGCCGTAATCGAAGGTGTCGCCAATAACCGACATGTTGTCGGTATTCATGACGCCATGGGCAAATCCGATCGCCTGCCAATGAGCGATCAACTGGCCGGTTCGGGTCAGTATCCGGGTCAGCAATGCCTCGTAGCGATCTTCAGCAGACGGATGATCCTGCAAGTCGGGGAAACAGGTCTGGATCGTATAGTCAGCCAGGGTTCTGACGGCCTCTTCGCCCTGGTGGTAGAAGGCATATTCGAAGTGCCCGAAACGAAGGTGGCTTCGGGCCAGGCGCATCAACGTGGCAGCGGTTTCCTGACCTTCCCGATAGACCGGGTCGCTGGCGGAGACGATAAAGAGGCCGCGCGTGGTGGGAATACCCAATCCGTTCATCGCCTCACTGCACAGGTATTCGCGGATCGTCGAGCGGAGAACGGCACGTCCGTCCCCGAAACGGGACCAGGGGGTGCGGCCGGCGCCCTTGAGGTGCCAGTCCCAGCGCCGACCATCGCGATCCAGCGTCTCGCACAAAAGCAGGCCCCTGCCGTCGCCCAGATCGGGATTGTAGGCACCGAACTGGTGGCCGGTGTACTTCATGGCCAGCGGCTCCATACCTTCCAGAATCCATTGTCCTGCTCCCAGCTCTGCCAGCGCCTGCCGGTCCAGTGTTTCCGGGTTCAACCCCAATTGCAGCGCCAGCGGTTCATTGAGACTCACCAGTTTGGGATCGTGCAGGGGTTCCGGCATCACCCGCCGGAAAAATGACTCCGGCAATGCCGTGTAGGTATTCTGGATATTCAGTGTTTCCAGCGAGGACATCGTCAATTTAGGTCGATCACTCTAAAAGTGCCTGTTAGTTTGCTTCATTGAACGGGTGGCTTCCCCATCGGCCTATACCGTTCCTGGTGAGACGGGCATTCGGGCTTTCCGCGTCGCATTCCTGTCAGGAGTCGACGCTTCTAGTCTGTCGGCGAGGAGAGGTCCAATGCAAGAAAATCTGCCCTTGGTCGAACGCATATTGACGATGCTCGGCGGCTCGTTGCAGGAAGACTTTCAGCGGTACCGAAACCATGTCTACCGGGTAATCCGGCTGACAGAGGCGTTTCTACCGGCTCTTGAAGAAGAGGAAAGGGCGCTGATTCAGGTTGCGGCTGCCTGGCATCAGGCGGGGATCTGGCAGCACAAAACGCTGGATTATCTGGAACCGTCGGCTGATCACGCCAGTGCCTGGCTGGCCCAGCACCTTGAGGTGGGGACCTCGTCCCTGGCCTATAAACAGCGCTTGGTTCGACAAATGATCTTGAACCAATACCGGCTGCGGCCCTGTCGCCAAACGAAGCTGGTGGAGGCGTTTCGCAAGGCTGTATGGAGCGATCTTCTCGGCGATATCTTTCGTTTCGGCTTGCCGCGCGCACAGTTTCGTTCAATTCGGCAGGCTTTTCCGATCAGGGGATACCAGCGGCGGGGCTGGGCACTGGCCATAGAGCGTTGTCGCCATTTCCCGTTTTCGCCGTTACCCATGCTACGCTGGTGAGTTTTCACGCGTAGGATTTTTTTATGACGGATGTGCCCCGCCTGCTGGTGCTGTCTGCCTATGATGCCGGTAGTCATGCCCGCTGGCGGAAAACGCTGATGTCGGGGGTGGAGGACTGGACCTGGCAGGCGTTGACCTTGCCGCCCCGCTATTTCCGCTGGCGGATCCGTGGGAACCCGTTGAGCTGGCTCAATGAAGCTTCTCTGGATGAGCATTGGGACCTGGTGGTCGCCACATCGATGGTTGACCTGGCGACGTTGCGTGGCTTGCATCCGCGGTTGGCGGGGACGCCGGCAGTACTCTATTTCCATGAAAACCAATTCGCCTATCCCGGCAGCGATCGTCAGCACGCCAGCATCGATCCGGCGATGGTCAACCTGTATGCGGCGTTGTCGGCCGATAGACTGGTTTTCAACAGCGACTGGAACCGGCGCAGTTTTCTGGCGGGGGTTGAACAGTTGCTACAGCGCCTGCCAGATGCCGTCCCAACGGGAATAATCGACCGGCTTGGCGAAAAGGCCTCGATCCTGCCGGTTCCCCTGGAAACGGATGTCTTCCGCCCACATGACGCCGTCCCGGATTTTTCGCGACCTCATGTGCTTTGGAATCATCGATGGGAGTACGACAAGGGGCCGGAGGTCCTGTTGGCATTTGTCGAACATTTGAAAGGTCTCAAGCAGCCCTTCAGGCTCAGTGTCGTGGGGGAGGGTTTTCGTCGCTGTCCGGCACCCCTGACCCGGCTTCGGGAGGCTCATAGTGACGTTATCCACCACTGGGGATTTATCCCGGAGGTGGAAGACTATCGGAGGCTATTGGCGCAGGCGGATCTGGTACTGTCGACCGCGTGGCACGATTTTCAGGGGCTCAGTGTGCAGGAGGCGATGGCCGCTGGCTGTTTGCCCTGGGTGCCGGACCGTCTGGCCTACCCGGAATATGTGCCGAACGGGTTCCGCTATCCGGCGGTGGAGGATGCGATTGCGCAGGGGCAGGTGGCGGCAGAGAACCTGGTCTCTGCGCTGGCCCATTGGCGGGCGGCGCCTCCTGCCGTTCCCGATATCTCCGGTGTGGCGGCCTCGGCGCTGCTGCCCCGTTACCGCAGCCTGTTCGATTCCCTATTGCGCTGACGGCAGGTGTTGACGCACCTTTTGGGCGGTAGCAGGCTTCAGGCGCTGCTGTGCGAGAAGCCAGTCGATACAGTCCCTGAGTGTCTCCCTGGCGGGCCTGGGGT
Source organism: Mangrovitalea sediminis (assembly GCF_002514725.1). Taxonomy (GTDB): domain Bacteria; phylum Pseudomonadota; class Gammaproteobacteria; order Pseudomonadales; family Oleiphilaceae; genus Mangrovitalea; species Mangrovitalea sediminis. Next base: position 358,295 of record NZ_NTLB01000006.1, on the reverse strand, counting down.
TGAGGCCGAAAGTCCGGTTGGTTTCGGCAGTGTCCAGATAGCAGTAGCGTTCGACGACTTCGTAGACCAGATCGTAGGTGACCGGCGGCGTTTTTCTGATCAGCCGAAAGAGGCGCTCGACCCATTTCGCCGACCATAGCATCAGTCCCCGGCTCAAACCGACGTGCAGCGGCCTGATACCTGTGAGCTCTCCGAGCAGGCGGCCAATCTGGCGCACTTCCAGATTTTCGCCACCCACAACGTAACGACGGGCATTCTCTCCAGTTGTCAGCGCCGCGACGTGGGCAGCAGCTACATCCCGTACATCCACCAGATTGAGGCCTCCCTGGTAGGTCTGGCCCTGGCCGTTGAGCCAGTCCCTGACCAACTGGTTGGAGGGCGTGATCCGGTAATCGAGTGGACCCAAGACAAGGGCAGGGCACAGGACAACGAGGTGGATGCCGTATTGTCTGGCAAGGGCCTGGGCAGCTTCTTCACTGAGCGTCTTTGCCACATAGTAGGGGTTGTGGGGATCGCGGTTCCAATCGTCGCCGGTCAACAGGTGCTGCGGATCGTAGGAAAATCCGATGGAGGCCACCGAGCTGGTGTACACGATACGTTTGATGCCGCGGGCGTGAGCCGCCTCAAAAATATGGCGTGCTCCCTGTAATGCCGGGGCGACAATGACCTCCGGGTCTCGCGCTTGGGTTTTATAGACGGCGGCGAGGTGAATGATGGCGTCGACGCCCTCGGTGGCGGCCATCACCGACTTTTCGTCCATGACATCACCTATTACGCGCTCGCAATCGACGCCTTCAAGGCCTCTCAGGTCGGCGTTGGGTCGAACCAGGGCGCGTACCTCATGGGCGGCGGCAGTTAGCTGGCGCACGACATGCGCGCCGATGTGGCCGTTGGCGCCAGTGACCAACACCTTCATTTATTGACCTCCAGGGAAAGACCGGCCAGAGGCTGGCCGGGTGCTGTCAGGTTTTTGCAGACCGTCCGTTGGTACGGAACTGGCTGACGATATTTTCCAGGGTTTCTGCCGAGCTGGATAGTGTGTGGGTGGCGTCGACCGTTTCTTTCAGACGGCTGACCAGATCGTCGCCATAGCTGGCGACGCCATTGAGGCTGCGGCTGATCTCGCCTGACGTTTGAGTCTGTTCCTCGGCAGCGGCGGCTACATGTTGGGTCAGTTCGGTGATGGTGCCGACCAAACGGACGATGGTTTCCAGGGCTTCGCTGGCTTCGAGGACCTGGGTACGGGCTGATTCAGACTGTTGTTGGCTGGCTGTCATCGCTGCAACGGCCTTGTCCGCACCTTGCTGGAGACGCGAAATCATCTGTTGGATTTCGTCCGTCGAATCCTGGGTACGCTGGGCGAGGGAGCGGACTTCGTCGGCAACGACGGCAAAGCCGCGGCCCTGCTCGCCGGCCCTGGCAGCTTCGATAGCAGCATTGAGCGCGAGCAGGTTGGTCTGGTCGGCCACTCCGCGAATGACATCCAGCACCCCGCCGATATTCTGGGACTCCTGAGCCAGCTCCGTCATTGTCGAGGCGGACTCGGCAATGTTGCCTGCTAGGGTTTCCATGGCCTGGTTGGTGGTCTGTACCAACTTACCGCCTCGTACGGCTGCGGCATCGGCCTCCTTGGCGGCTTCGGCGGATTCACCTAGGCGCCGGGCGACGTCCTCGTTGGTGGTGACCATCTGCTCGACAGCAGCAGCGACGGTATCGAGTTCCTGCTTTTGCTCGGCGGATGCCTGTTCCGCGCCTTTGACGACCCGGATGACATCTCCCGATGTTTCCCGGTTGCGACTGATCACGCCGTCCAGTTCGCCAATCATCTGGCCGATCTTGGTGGCAAAGGTGTTGAAGGCTTCTCCGAGCCGGGCCAGCTCGTCCTCGCCCGCGGTCGGTAACCGCTGGGTCAGGTCTCCGTCACCGGATGCGATATTCTCCAGTGCGTCGGCGCTGGATTCGAGTGGCTGAATAATACTGTGGCCGATCATGAAACTGGCGATTATCAGAATCAGCAGCCCTGCTGCGATCAGGCCTGAGCGGGTGATCATGGCGTCCCGGAAATCGGACGAGATATCGTCCAGGTAGACGCCGGAGCCGACAACCCAGCCCCAGGGTTTGAACAGTTTGACGTAAGAGGTCTTTTCGACCGGCTCGTCGTGACCGGGTTTGGGCCACAGGTAATCTACCCGGCCTTCACCCTTGGCTTTGGCAACGTCGACAATGGCCTGAAACAGGTGCTTGCCGGCAGGGTCTTTCACAGCGGCGAGGATCTTCCCGTCCAGCGATGGCTTGATGGGGTGCATAATCATGCGGGTGTCGAGATCGTTGATCCAGAAATAGCCATCGTTACCATAGCGGAGGTCGCCGAGAACAGATTTTGCCTGGGCCTGCGCCTGTTCTTCGGTCAAGGTTCCGGCTGTCTGCAACTGGTAAAAGTGATTCAGTACACCAGCGGCTTCTTCCACCACATTGCGTGTCTGGGCCTGACGGTCGTGGAGCAGGGTTCTGTACAGCGAGCTGCTGCCGAAATATTCCAGGCCCAGCAGCAACAGGACGGCCAGCCCGAACAGGATCAACAGGCGGCGTTGAATGCTCAGCCGACGCAGCATTTCGATCATGGGTGGTACCTCAATTATTCTTGTCTGGCTCCCGGTGTCCGGGAATGGTCTAAGTCAGTCTAGACCTTGAACGGGATTATGTAAGGTCGAGCGCCGGATTCGCCGGGTCCGGTCTGGCGGCCGACGGAAGCTCAGGTAGCCAGTCAAGAGCTGTCACAGCGTCGAGGAAGCGTCCTTCCAGCGGAGCCTGGAGGATCAGCGGGGCGCCGGTTCCCGGGTGCGATAGCGACAGCTGATAGGCGGCCAGCAGGAGACGGTCGACACCAAACTGTTCCTTGAAGAAGCGGTTGTGGGGGCCCTTACCGTAAGTGGTATCGCCGATGATCGGGTGGCTGATATGTTTGAGATGACGCCGCAACTGATGGCGCCGCCCGCTGCGAGGCGCCAGGTCCATCAAGGCATAGCGGCTGGTCGAGTAACGTTTGTCGACGCTGACGGGGAGCTCCCGGGTGGCGAGCCGGTGGTAGAGGGTCAGGGCTGGCTGGGGCTCGGCATCAGGACGTTTCCGGCGCGAATTGAGGTCGTCGATGTCGGCAATCGCATGGCGGATGATGCCGCCGAGAGGCGGATGGCCGCGAACGATCGCCAGATAGCGCTTGCGGACGCTTTGCTGTTCGAACTGACTGCCGACGTGTTTCGCCGTTTCGGCATCGAGCGCAAACAGGAGCACGCCTGAGGTCGGTTTATCCAGCCGATGGACCGGATATACCCAGCGTCCCAGTTGGTCACGCAGCATCGCCATGGCAAAACGCGTTTCCCGCCGGTCCACCGGGCTGCGGTGCACCAGCAGTCCTGTGGGTTTGTGAATGGCGACCAGATAGTCGTCCTGATAAAGAATTTTTAGCGGGGGTGTTTCCACGTCATCTGTCTGCGTTGTAGGGTGGTTTGCGGGTGGCTGAGCCAGGCTGGGCATATCGTCAGCACAGACGTTAGCACAGACGCCTCGGTACACAGTACAATGCCCTGTCTCAGGAAGATGAAAGGCGGGTCCGGCAACTCCCCCGGCGGGGCCCAGCGTTCCAGCATCGGATAGCGTGGTACATGTCGTCTCAGGACAATAGACCAGTCAAAAAGCCGCAGGGCCCGTCCGCAGAACGGCTCGAAGGCAAGAAGATCATCGAGATCAACCTGCCGGTCCTGAAAGCCCGCACTGACGCCATTTTACGTGGCGCGGGTTCGTTCGCCATGAGTACCGCGAAACTACCATCCGCCTTCGTTCCTTTGGCGAGGTTGCTATTGCGGGACGAGGACATGACGCGGGCGGAGCTGGCGACCGAACTGGACCGCCTGTTTGCGGTGTTGTACGAGCATCCCTTGTCCGAGCACAGCCGTGCGTTGACGGTCTACCTGCGACGCTATCGCTTGATTCCCAATGAGGAATCCACTGAAAACCTGATCCGATTCCTGGTCAAACAGGTGGTGTTGCGCAGTCCGGTGGAAATTCCGGACGTCATCGTCGATGAATTCTGGCATTTCTTTCAGGAGCTGATTGCCGCTCCCGAATTGAAGGGGCTGGTCGAACTCAATCTGGAGATAACCCGGGCAGTTCTGCGGACTTATGAACCTCTATTGGTAGACCTTCTTAACCGGGTTAAGCACCTGCGACGGGTCAATCAGGTAGCGTTGGCCGACATGCTGGGCAAGGTTCAGGTCCTGCGTGGCGACCTCGTGATCCTGCGCCGCCAGATCCGGGCCATTCGCTATATCAAGCCGTTCCTGCAGACTGATCCCCAGGATTTTCACGCCCAGGCCCAAATCGTCGCCAAGATGGTGCGGGAATTCGGTCCGCTATTCGTCAAGATGGCGCAGGTGGCGGCGGCCAACTCGGACTTTCTGCCGGAGGAAATCGCACGGGAGTTGCAGGTCTTCCAGGAAGACGTCGACCCGATGTCGCCGGAGGAGGTCAATCAGGCCTTCATGGAGTCGCTGGGTAAGCTGCCACGGGATATCTATTTCAACTTCGACGTCAATGCGCCGCTCAAGTCGGGTTCCATCGGTTCGGTCTATCTGGCGAAGAAGCCGGTTCAGCGAGATGGTATGGAGCTGTTGGTGCCGGTGATCGTCAAGGTTGCGAGGCATAATCTGGAGCGTGAGTTCCAGATGGGGGCGCTGGCGATAGAGCTGATGCTGGTCAGCTCCCAGTACTGGGCGCCGCATTCAAAGCTGCTACCCTTCCTGCGAGCCATGGCTGAACAGGTCAAGGAATTCACCCGTGGCTTTGAGCAGGAACTGGATTTCGAGGCCGAAGCCGTCGTACAACGGCGCTTTGCCCAGCGTGCCGAGTATTCGAAGGTGTGGCATGTACCGGACGTGTACTCGGTATCCGGCCGCATCCTGGAAATGGAGTTCCTTGAGGACGCCGTGGCGGTCAACCGGGCACTGGCTGCAGAAACCGGGAAGCCCCGTCGGCGTCTGCAGCGGCGAATTGCCGAACACTTCCTGTTTGCGATTCTGGAACAGTTGGTGGTTCACCAGGAGTTCCATGGCGATCTGCATCCCGGCAATATCCTGGTCAACGAACGTGGCGAACTCTATCTGATCGACTGGGGTAACGTGGTCGATATGCGTGGCAAATGGTCGATGATCTGGAATTATCTGGTGGCCGTGCTGGCCGGCGATACTGAGCGCCTGGCTGATAGCCTGATTGGCATGAGCACCGAACCTGACATCCATGCTGAACGGCGTGACGATATTGTCGCAGCGTTGAATGAAACGCTTCAGAAAAAGCGTATTGCGCCCTTGCACCGCAAGCCGGTTCGTACGCTTTACCGTGAAGGCGTTCCGGGGCTGCGTCGGCGGCTGCAGACGGCAATGCACCTGATGTCGAACACCTACCAAATGGGGCTGGTCGTGCAGAGCGACTACCTGCACCTGTCCCGCTCCCTGGTAGCCATGGCCGGTACCTATGCGGGCTTTTACAAGGGCATGTCGCCGCTGATTCTCGGCCGGGACCTGTCTGTGGATCTGGCACTGTTTCCGTTCAATCTGGCGCGTGAGCGGTTCTGGGAGCGTCGCGGGCAGTTGCTGATGGCACTGAGGGACGAGCGGCTCTCATGACAAGAGTCCGTTTGCCCGGTCGTTTCGTCAAAAGACGCCTCTGATGATGTTGGCATGTCCTCCATTTTCCCTGGTTACCGCTAACGACGACTTTGTCCTGATCGACAAGGCGCCGAGCATCGATATGCATCAGCGTGGTGAACAACCGGGAATCGTGACTCAGGTGCGTGAAGCGCTGGGGTTCGACGAACTCTATCCGGTCCACCGTTTGGATAGCATGACCTCCGGATTACTGTTGCTGGCCAGGCACCGGGCGGCGAATCAGGCGTTATCAGGACTGTTTCGGGAGCGGCGGGTCGAAAAGTATTATGTGGCGCTGTCCGATCGCAAACCATCCCGTAAGCAGGGAAGGGTTGTGGGGGATCTGCTGAAAAGTCGGGACGGGAGCTGGAAGCTGGCCAAGACCATGGAAAACCCTTCGGTAACCCGCTTTCTCAGCCAGGGCACTGGGCTGGGATTACGCCTTTTCCTGTTGCGACCTTTCACCGGCAAGACGCATCAATTGCGCGTTGTTATGCGCAGTCTCGGCGCGCCGATTTTGGGCGACCCCCGTTATTACTCCGGTACCTCTCCCTATCTGGCGGGCGAAGGCACCCTCTCAGGAGCCGATCGCGGCTATTTACATGCCTTCGGACTTGTTTTTCCCTGGCAGGGAGAGGTTCTGCACTGGGTGGTGCCACCGACGCAGGGCAGACTATTCAATGAACCTGCGGTCAGGACGTCGCTGGAGGCGTGGTCTCAGCCCTGGTCGCAAGGCTGGCCGGAAGGGAGTCTTCTCGTCCCCAAACCCTGAATCGGGTGGGAGACCTTACGTCAGTGTGGTCTTTTCCTTGCCGCAGCGGATGCAGCGAGAGAGTGTCACCAGCCGCCCCTGCTTCACATCAAACTTTCGTTCCTGAACGATCTTCCATTTGTGGTAACCGTTCTTGCACAGGGTATGGGCCTTGGCGCGTTTTTTCAGGTCCGGTTTGCGAAAAGGAATGACGTTCGACATGGTAATTACTCTGGCGAAATACTATTGCAGGGCCTTAATGCGCCCTCTCTGCCATCGCCCATTACGGCGTTGTATGATACTCCCCAGCCGCGAATAGTATGGCACGATGTCGTGTCTCCCGGATATGTCTGAACCGGTAGGGTCAGTGATGCCGGCGAAGGGGAGGCGGATCTGCGGTTTCTGGATGGTGCATGAGCGTACTGGTCGACAATTTTCAACCCTCTTCCGATGAACCGGTGGCGAACGCGCGCTCCCGCCGAAGTCTTGTGCTGTGGCTGGTTCTGATCAGCCTGCTGGTGCATATCGGTGTGCTGATCTACCTCAATCAACGATGGCTGCTATGGCAGAAGACCCTGGCAGAGAAGACACCTCACGATATTACGTTGGAATTGCAGACACCGTCTTTGCTGAAGGCAAAAACGCCGGTGAAGCCCAGCGCGGTTGAGAAATCGCCTCCGAAACCGAAGCCAAAACCCAAGCCGGAAGAAAAACACGAGGCCAAACCAAAGCCCAAGCCAAAACAGGAACAGGCGGCCGCCACGCCGCCTAGACCTATGCCGGCGCCTAAACCTAAGCCGCTGCCGAAGCCGGCGCCTAAACCCGCGCCGAAGCCGCAGCCCAAGGTCCCCAAACCGCCGACCGACGATAGGCCGCCGCTACCTCGGGATACTGCGAATACGGTGGACCTGCGCGGTAACACCTTTAAGGGGCCGGATACCCAGCAGCCGGTGCATGGTGATCATCCCAAAGCCGACCAGTTACCTGAAGTGGCCGTTGGTCATCAATTGGGCAAAGCGCCAGGGAGTGATAAGCGCGTTGGGAAAACGGCACAGCCGAAAGGTCATCCCAACATCAAGCCTGAAAAGGCCGGGCATGGACTCGCCAAGGCGCCAAAGGTGGCGCCTGCGTCCCAGTCCTCGGTAGCCATGACGCGAGCTCAGAGCCAGCAAAAGGTCGCCAAGCCGACGCTAAAGCCAAAGAAATTGGCGACCGAGGCGCTGGCCAATGCCTTGTCGGATATCAGTATGAGCAATGGCCAGCGATCCGGTACCGGAGCTTCCTTGGGTATTCCTCAGGGCGAAAAGGACCGATTGAAGGGCATGCAGGCGCTGAACGATCAGAGCCTCGGGAAAGTCCGCGTGGGTGAACCTTTTAGCGAAATCGAGGCGCGGCGTATCCGTATGGTCAATCTGTACCTGCGCGCCATGCGCAAGCAGATCATGGCACAGTGGCATCCGCCGGCAAGCAGCCTGCCATCGGAAAGCGGGGTCGTGGTTTTTGAGCTGGATTCCGAGGGGTTCCTGGTCAACGCCTATGTGTATCTGCCGAGCGGCGACCCGTTGCTGGATGAGAGTGCCCTGGATGCTGTCAGGGCCGTGGTGCGTTATGACGTGCCCAAATCGGAGATGGTCGCCTCCGAGTATTACCGTTATTTGCGCTTCACCTACAGCGGTCAGGCTGTCGTCCCCGGCCAAAACCAGTAGAATTGCCCCTCTTTGGGTGTCCTGTGCGGCCAGGCCGCGACGCCTCGGTCTTTATTCGAAGAGATTTTGGGGTTCATGTTCAATACCAGTGAAGTCGTCTTACGCAATCGAAGCCGCTTAGCCGGCAACCTGCTCGTGTTGGGGCCGCCACAGGACAGCCTGCTGAGCGATCTTGGCGCTCAAGGTGTCGCACTGAGCGAGCATTTCGGCACCTCGCGTATGTTGCCTCGGCCTGCGGGTATGGACGTGGTGTTTGGCTGCGACCTGGCGGAACGCCCCGAGGCCCGTTTCGAGCAGGTGCTGGTGTTTATGCCCAAGGCCAAGCAGGAACTGGCCATGCGCCTGGCCCTGGCGACCAGTGTTATCGCACCGAACGGCACGGTGTTCCTGGTCGGCGAGAAGCGTGAAGGTATTGCCGGGGGCGCGCGACTATTGGCCGCGCAGGGTGAGGCCATGAAGCTCGATATGGCGCGCCATTGCCAATTCTGGAGCTTGCGTCCCACCCAGCCGGGAACCCCGTTCCGCCTTGAGGATTGGTTGCGGCGGTTTGACATATCGGTTAGCGAAACGACGGTGTCGGTGGCAGCGTTGCCGGGTGTATTCAGTGAGGGACGCCTGGACGATGGGACCCGTTGCCTGCTGGAGACGTTTGACTCGCCGCCCACGGGGCGTCGTGTCCTGGATTTTGCCTGTGGTGCAGGTATCGTCGGCGCCTGGCTGACGAAGCGGTTTGACACGCTTGCAGTCGACTATGTGGATGTGCAGGCTCAGGCACTGGCCTGTACGCGGCAGACGCTCTCCTGGAACGGTGTGAGCGGACAAGTCTGGCCTAGCGATGGCTTATCCGGTGTGAGCGGCCGTTACGATACCATCGTGACCAATCCTCCTTTTCACAGCGGTGTGAAGACAGACCTTTCTGCGACAGAGGGATTCTTGCGGGCTGCTGCCCGGCACCTGGTTCCCGGTGGCGAGTTGCGTTTGGTGGCCAACAGCTTCCTGCCATATCGTCCCCTGATCGAAGCTCATATCGGGCCGGTTGAGATCCTTACAGAGAATCGTCGCTTTACCGTCTACCGCGCAAGAACCCGCCGGTAGTCCGGTGACCGTTTCCTCAAATCGGAACCATGACACTATGGCTGAGCGTGTCCGCATCGATGGCAAATGGCAGGTGACCGAACAGGTTGGCGCCCTGGATATATTGGCGGAGCGGACCGGGTTGCCCCGTCAGCGGATCAAGGATGCCATGGCGAAAGGGGCGGTCTGGCTGATACAGCGGGGGCGGCAGCGGCGACTGCGAAGGGTTCGTCACCTTTTGCAGGCTGGCGATAGCGTTGCCATCTATTACGACAGTCAGGTTCTTCAAGCCAGTGTTCCTGCGCCGGTACTGGTGGCGGACAGGGGGAATTTTTCCGTTTGGGACAAGCCCCCGGGAATGCTGTCCCAGGGCTCGCCTTATGGCGATCACCTGAGCTTGTTGCGCTGGCTGGAATCTGCGGGGTTCCCGAAACGGCAGCATTTTCTCGTGCATCGTCTCGATCGCGAAGCCAGCGGCGTAATGGTGGTGGCACATCAGCGTGGTGTGGCGGCGGACCTCTCTGCCCAGCTCCAGGCAAGAACCACGGAAAAGGGGTATCAGGTTGAAGTCCGTCTCGATGACGATCGGCGTTCACAGTTGGCCAGTGGCGAGGTCTGGACGTTGGATGCGCCATTGGACGGTAAAGCGGCCGTGACACGGGTGATGCTGGCACAACCTGCCGGGGACGGGTTGCCGGATTTGCTGGATATTCGCATCGAGACCGGACGCAAGCATCAGATTCGCCGCCACCTGGCTGGTGCCGGATATCCGGTGTTGGGCGATCCCCGTTATAGCAATGCCCAAACCCGGGCACCGGGATTGCGTTTGAGGGCGGTTTCGCTGGCTTTCCGGGCGCCGGGCGAGGGGGATGAACTTCGTTTTACCGTCGCCGGATTGCGCGATCAGGCGCCATTATAGCCCGGTGCCTGTTCCTGGGGATTGCGGTGCAGTCGTCGGTAATCGTCTTCCTGGTAATGGACATCCCACCAGCAGTGAGGGAGTTGTTCACCGGAGGGAAATGTCATGTCCTGCTTATTGAAATATTCGGGTTCGGGCAGTTCTTCGCCCCAGAGCAGTCGTCCCATGACCCGCGTCTCGGTAGGATCGGTCAAGGTACCGATATCGCTGATGTCAATCAGGTGACCGCTGTGGGCTTGTCTGAGTAACATGATGCGGCTCCTCCCGCTAGGCTTTCCGAACCGGCACATCCTGTTCGGAAGTGTTGAGTGGCTTGGCATTGTCGATACGACAACCTTGTAAAATCAATCTGCGCGTCTTGTCGGGCGCTGTCAATGGATCCATGACTGAGGCCAGCGTGTCGAAAAGGGTCTCCGGTTCCAGGAGTGGCAGGTGGTAGAGGCATCCATGCAACGTCATCGCAAAGATCGAATCTTCAACGGCGTTTCCGACCGTTTCCTGCGCAATATCTATGGCACGCGGAAAGGGGCTGTGCGGTTAGCACTGCTCTGGCGTGATTTTGAGGATATGCTGCCGGCGCTGGTGTCCGGTGAAACGCCGATGAGTGTGTTGGATCTTGGCGCCGGGGTGGGGCAGATCAGCTGTCGTCTGGCAGCGCTGGGGCATCAGCTCACGCTGGTTGAGCCAGCTCAGGAGATGCAGGCCCTGGCCCGTCGGTACTGGCAGGAACAGGGGCAGGATATCGACCGGGTGCGCTGGGTGACCGCGAGAGTGCAGGAGCTGCCGGACGGAATCCCGGCCGGCCAACTGGTCTTGGCCCACGCACTCCTGGAGTGGCTGGCGGACCCTTTTGCAGCACTGCCGGGCATTGCCGGCCAAGTTGCACCGGGAGGCTGGCTTTCCCTGATGTTCTACAACCGTCATGCCGCTGTCTGGTCAAACCTGATGCAAGGCAATCTGGAACGTGTTCGGCGCGGTTATCTGCGCGGACGCCGAAAAAGTCTGGCGCCGATCAGTCCCCTGGAGCCGCAAGCCGTCCATGCTGCGCTGGAAGACCTGGGTTTTGAGGTGGCCTGCTTCAGCGGCATTCGTATCTTTTCCGATTATATGGCCGATCCGGAACAGGCGTCTTTGAACGAGGTTATCGAGACGGAGGCCTTTCTTTCCCGCCAGGAGCCCTATCGCAGCCTGGCGCGCTACATCCACCTCCTGGCGCGAAAGCCCGCCCTTTAGACGTCGGTTAACCAACAGGCGTGGATGAGGGGGGCGCGTGTCGCACTGGGCCCGGCAAAGACAGGTCGAACCGGTCTCCGGGATTGGCGACCTGAAGACCCCTCTCTCGCATGACCGCAGCCTCCCGGCTGCTGTGGTAATGGTAGACGACCATGCGTCGCCGTTGTTCGTCCGTATATTCCCTCAGCAGATCCTCCAGCCCCGTGTGCGAAGGGTTTCCGGTCAGCGCGCAGTCATGGAAAATCCGTTCTCCCTGACTGGCATGGGCCACCACCTGCTCCGGAATCGGGCGGGTGTCGCCGGAATAAAAGAACTGGCCGGGGAGTGCCAACCCCCAGGCGGAACCTGGCAGATGGTGTCGGGTGGGGAAAACGCGAAAGCAGAGATCGTCGAGCCAGAAGCGGTCGCTGACGGGACAGAGTTGGAAGACGTCCCAGAAGTTACTGCCGCCTTCTGCAACCTGTCCGGGATAATCCGCCAGTCGAGATTGCAGGGCGGGTATCAACGGCGCAGGCACGAACAGCTTGGTCAGCGGATAATGGCCGCCGAACCGAAGGCGATAGAACAGCGCCTCCAGGCCACCCGCGTGGTCCAGGTGCAGGTGTGTCAGGAAAACAGCGGGAGGCGGGCGGCCGTAGGCTTCCTCGAACCCCGAGGGAACGGTGAAACCGCAATCGATGAGCAGCAGGGGCGACTGCGCCTGTTCCAGCACCAGGCTGGCATTACCCAAGGCATTGGCGCCAGCGCTGCCAACACCCAGAAAATGAACCGATAGCGCCATAAGCGGTCGTTATTCCTTATCGTTCCCGGCCTGGATAGGGTCCTGTTTTGACATGACAGGGCAATGACGAGCTGTCTGTATCGGCGAAAGCCCCGTGCCCAGAGGGATTTTCCGGGATAGTCCCGGCTTTCTCAAGCGGCTGTCACCGAACTGTCGTCAAGCCGTCACGTTGGCGTCACCCCCTGGCGCAACCATGGACCTGCCAGTTCATGGGAGGGTGCACATGTATAGCTACCGCAGCGTGTTCATATCCGATGTGCATCTGGGCTCTCCGGATTGTCAGGCGGATTATCTGCTGGATTTCCTGGAGCATGTCCAGTGTCAGAAACTCTATCTCGTGGGTGACATTCTCGATCTTATCGCGATGCAGCGGAAGATGCGTTTCCCGCCGAGTCACCAGGCGGTTATCGCCAAGCTTGTGGCGCTTGCCAATAGCGGGACTGAGGTGGTCTACGTACCCGGCAATCACGACGTCGAGATGCGTAATTTCTGTGGCCAGTCGCTGGCCGGTATCGAAGTGCGCAGCACCGCTATTCACGAGAATGCCGATGGTCGCCGGTTCGTCGTCTGTCACGGCGATCAGTTCGATCAGGTCGTGCGCTACAGCCCGTTGTTGCTGTTGGTGGGCGAACGGGCCCATGAATTCCTGTTATGGCTCAATCGCGGCTGTCATGCCTGGCGGCGGATGCGTGGCAAACCCTATTGGTCCCTGGCCGCCTGGCTGAAACAGCGGATTGGGAAGGCTCAGGCCTTTATCCGCCGCTTCGAGCAGGCGGCACTGACGGCGGCCGAACGGGACCATCGCGACGGCTTCATCTGCGGCCATATCCATGTGGCCGGCTTTCGTCAGGGGCGCAACGGCCTCTATTGCAACGATGGTGACTGGGTGGAGCATTGCACCGCGTTGACCGAGGGGTTCGATGGTTCCCTTGAGATCCTGCACTGGTCCGAGAATCCCTGTGTTGTGGCCCGTGAACCCAAACCTGCCCGCCAGGGCAGTGGGGTGCCAGAGACGCCGCCGCTGGGAGTTGCCGTCTGACGGGAAGCAGTCTGCGCGCTGAAAGCGGCCGGTCTCAGGTGAGTGGATTGGCCGCGGAAACACCTGCCCGGTAATCCTTCAATTGCTGCCGCATTGTCAGGCGGGCTTCACGGCGCATGTCCGCCTCTTCGAAACGGCGTCTCTGCACATCGGTCTCCGGTATCACGTGAGGGACATTCACCGGGTGCCCGAATTCGTCCAATGCCAAAAAGGTGACGTAGGCGGAGACGATATGGCGCTCCTCGCCGGTGTAGCTGTTCTCGGCGACAACCTTGACCCCGATCTCCACGGACGATCCCCAGGCCCGGTTCAGGGCGACGCGAAAAATCGATGTATCGTTTTCCTTTGCTGGGGTCATCGTGACTGTCTCTGAGCGCCGATGATTTAATTTCGTAGGAATCTTGCAAAAAATTAATGCTGGGTTATAAAAAAATGAAGGACTGTTCGATTTTGCCGGGTTCAGTCGGCACCGAAGGTCTGATCCTTCCTAAAGTTGGCGAAATAATACTAAACGTTTTGTACAAATCCTGAATTCGAAGGGGGCTTGATGCGTATCCGAGCAGGGCACCATGGCATGGTGTTCCGGCAGTCTTTTGCCGCAGTTTTTTCCATCCTATTGGCGAGCGGCGTTGCCGCCCAAACAGCCCCGAATGCAGGACAGTTGCTCCAACAACAGCCGAAACCTCCCGGCACGGCGCCCGCTGAACCTCAGCAGATCCAACCGGCCACACCTGAGTCGCCCCAGACTCCGCAGGGACCCACGATCCTCGTCAAGGGGTTTCGGGTCGAGGGGGCTGTCCTGGTCCCGGCATCTGAACTGCAGAACGTGCTGAAAGGTGCGATCGGCCACAAGCTTACCCTGAACCAGCTGCGTGCTCTGACCTATGTCATCACGAACTATTATGTCAGCAAAGGCTATATCGCACGCGTGATCCTGCCGCCGCAAGAGATTAAAGATGGCATCGTGCTTATCCGGGTCATCGAAGGCAAGCGGGGAAGTATAAAGATTGACCAGAAAGGCACGCGTATCGATGACGCGCGTGTAAAAGGCTTTATCGATCACCGCTTGCCAAAAGGGGCGCCGTTCAACCTTCCCCAGTTGGGGGAGGCGCTGAGCATCCTGAACGAGCAACCAGGCGTTAAGGTGAAGACCTCACTCGCGCCTGGCAGTGAAGAGGCGGAGATCAACCTGGACGTGCTGGCGATTGATCAGCCGTTGTTCAGTTATGGCGTGGGTGTGAACAACGAGGGCTCCTATGCGACGGGGCGTTTGCAGGCGAACGGTAGCATCCGGTTGAACAACCCCACCGGGCATTTCGATGCTGCGTCGCTGCTCGTCAACAAATCGCAGGGCAGTAACTATGTGCGGGCTGACTACGGCCTGGCGGTAGGCAATCGCGGTTTGCGCCTCGGTGTCAACGCGTCCTACCTGGATTATCACCTGATCACGTCGGCATTTTCCGCACTGGACTCCAAAGGGACCGCCAACACGGAGGGGCTCTCAGCGAGCTATCCCCTGGCACGACGTGTCGGCTTTAACCTGAGCCTCACCGGGAACTACAACGACCAGAAACTGGTGGAACGCACGATTGCCGGGGAAACCAGCAATCTTCGTGATCGCGCCTTCAACCTCGGCCTTTCCGGCTACACCGTAACGCCCCGCCTGGGTGGTGGGGTGCTGAGTTTTGGTGCGAACGTCTTCGCGGGTAACAGCGACGAGACAAATGCCACGGCACGAGCCACCGATACTGCGACGCGCCAGGCACAGGGCGCCTTCTACAAGCTGACCTATAACTTCGGCTGGTTGAGCAGCCTGCCTTATGACTGGAACCTCAATGCCACGCTGCATGGCCAGTTCGCCGGCGATAACCTCGACTCCGCCCAGCAGATATCCCTTGGCGGCCCCTATGGCGTCCGCGCCTACCCGGTAGGCGAAGCGACCGGCGATGAAGGCTGGCTCTTCAATCTCGATGTGAGCCGGTCGCTGGGGCAGGCCCTGACCGGTCACCTGTTCTATGACGCCGGTGGTATTCGGTTGAACCACAGCCTGTGGTCGACCTGGAATGCGTCCAATTCCGGACAGCCGAATAACTATACCTTGAGTGGTGCCGGAGCAGGTATGGACTGGCGTATAGCTCGTTCCTGCCTCTTGACGGGCAGTATCGCCTCTCCGCTGGGTTCCAACCCTGGAGCGGACAGCAATCATCATAACGTCGACGGTAGTGGCAACAGTGTGCGTGTCTGGGTAGCCCTAAACGCCCAGTTCTGAATCGAAACGCCCAGTGATCTCACACTAAAAGCATTGAAGTCTTCGGGAGCAGTAACATGAATAAGGTCTATCGCATTGTCTGGAGCAACGCTCGCCAGGCCTACACTGTGGCATCTGAACATGCGGTTGCCCATGGCAAAACTGCAAACACCGTAAAGCGCGTCGCGGGCGTTGTAGTGGGTGCTGTTATGGCGCAATCCGTCCTGGCTGCCCCGGCGCCGGGTGCCTTGCCGACGGGGGGGCAGGTTGTGGCCGGTCAGGCGGCGATTACGCAGTCCGGTAATGCCATGACGATCCAGCAAGGCAGCAATAAGGCCATCATCAACTGGAATTCGTTCAACGTTGGCAGCCAGGCCAGTGTCAAATTCCAGCAGCCTTCCAGCAGTGCGGTGGCACTCAACCGCGTCACCGGCAGTGATCCGTCGGCGATCTACGGCTCGCTGTCGGCCAATGGCCAGGTGTTTCTGGTTAACCCGAACGGCGTATTGTTTGCGCCGGGGGCGCAGGTCAATGTCGGCGGTCTGATTGCGTCCACGTTGAACATTCGCGATAAGGATTTCCTCGACGGCAACAATCGCTTTACCCGGGACGGCACCAGCGCCGGTGTCATCAACCAGGGAAGCATCAATGCGAAGTACGTGGCCATGCTGGCGCCGGAGGTCCGCAATGACGGCGTGATCGAGGCGAACATGGGTACGGTCGCGATGGCGGCGGGTGACGCGGTCACGCTCAACCTTACCGGCAATCAGTTGATCGACGTACAGGTGGACAAGGCGAGTATCAACACCCTGGTCGAGAACCGGCATCTGGTCAAAGCCGATGGCGGCAAGGTGATCATGTCCGCCCGGTCCGCGGACCAGTTGCTGGGGCAGGTGGTGAACAGCGGTGCCATCGAGGCGCAGGGCATCGTGAATGATGGCGGCACCGTGCGCCTCCTGGCGAGCAGCTCGGTGAATGATAGCGGCAGCATCAACGTGGATGCCGGTGCGAACGGCAAGGGCGGCACGGCCAGCCTGATCTCTGATTTGTCGAACAGCGCGAGCCAGACCGTGATCAGCGGCAGCATCAGTGCGCAGGGCGGCAGCCAGTCGGGCGATGGCGGCTTTGTCGAGACCAGCGGCACACACCTTGCCATTACTGACTCGGCCAGTGTCCGTACCGGTGCGTCGAATGGACAGAGCGGCCAGTGGCTGCTCGACCCCTATGACTTCACGATCGCGGCCAGCGGCGGCGATATGACGGGAGCAGCCCTGGCGACAGCCCTGGGCGCCGGGAATGTCACCATTCAGACCTCCAGCGGCAGCGTATCCTGTACCGGTGCCACCTGCGGTAGCGGCACTTCCTCGGGGAATGGCGATATCTTCGTCAACGACACCGTGAGCTGGAGTGCGGCCAATACGCTCACCCTCAATGCCTGGCGTAACATCGACATCAATTCCGCGATCAGTGTGCCGGCAGGCGGCGGGCTGGCACTGAAGTATGCGCAGAGCAATACCACCGCGAATACCCCGGCAGGGGACTATTTTGTGGATGCGCCGGTCAATCTGACGGCCACCTCCACCTTTACGACCCAGAAGGCCACTGACGGCACGCTGATCAACTACACCGTGTTGACCGATCAGACCGGACTTCAGGGCATGACGCTTGAGGACACGACGGTGCATTACGTTCTCGGCAACAATGTGACCGCCAGTGGGAGCTGGACACCGATTGGTGGGGCGACGGATCCTACTAACATCAACAGCCCAAATTACGGCTTTAGGGGAACGTTCGACGGTCTGGGCCATGTGGTCAATAAGATCAATATATCGTCAACAACCCTGGAATATCTGGGGATGTTCGGGAACATCGGTCCCTCTGGCCTTGTGCAGAACATTGGCATCACCAATGCCAGCGTCACCGGCACGCGCTATGTCGGTGCTTTGGCCGGAGACAACCAGGGTACGGTCAATCATGTTTACTCGACGGGGACGGTCACCGGCACCACCGCAACGTCGACGGCTATTACTGCCATCGGCGGCTTGGTCGGACAAAACGACGGCATCATTCAGCGTAGCCGCTCCTCCGCCACCGTAACCGGCACCAACGATACGGCCGGTAATACCTATAACGGGGGGGGGATCGATGGCGGTATTGGCGGCCTGGTCGGTATCCAGATGGCTGGCAGTACCACTGACAGCTACGCCACGGGTGCTGTCAGCGGTATTCAGGATGTGGGGGGGCTAATCGGTTATGCCGACGGTTCCGGTACCCTGAACACGAGCTATGCAGCGGGCAGTGTTACGCTGGCTTCGGGTGGGCACAACGCCGGTGGTCTGATCGGCGCCACAACGCCCGGACTGACCGGCGCCGGGAATTTCTGGGATACCACCACGAGTGGCCAGTCGACCAGCGCCGGCACGATCGCGACGGGCATGACGACGGCCAACATGCAGACGGCTGCGAACTTCACCAGCGCCACCACCGCCAACGGCAATGCCAATCCGAACTGGAATACGGCCTTTTGGACCCTCTCAAATGGCAGCTATCCCAGCCTGACGTTCTCAGCCGCCACGGCCTCGATTAACATCACACTGGCCTATGTCAACACCAGCCGCACCTACGGGGACACGTCTGCGCCCAGCCTGAGTGCGGGAAGTTGGACGATCACCAGTGGAAGCCTGGAGTCCGGGGATTCCCTGGGGGCGGGAAGCTGGGGTAGTGCGCTGACCAGTTATCTGGATGCGGGTACCTACTACTACGATACGACGGCCAACCTGTTGACCCCGTCCCTCAACCTGGCCACCGGCCATAGCTTGAGCGATTACACCATCACCCTGGCGCACAACAGCCTGACGGTGAACAAGCGGGCGCTCTCTGCCACCGTGTCCAAGACTTACGATGGGACCACGGGGCTGGGCAATGGAACGGTGACGCTGTCCAATCTGGCCGGCAATCAAACCCTCACCTACAGCGGCCTTACGCTCAGTAGCGCCCACGTCGCCACGGCCAATAAGACGGCCACGCTGACCCTGGGTGACGGTACCAATGGCGGCAAGGCCAGTAACTACGTGCTGCCGACCGCCAATACCACGGTGACCATCAACCCCAAAGCGCTGACGATGAGTGGGCTGACGGTGCCGGCCAGCAAGGTGTATGACGGGACAACGTTGGCGGTGGTCGGTGGAACACCGGTGCTGCTGGCGGCGGAGGCCGTCGGCTCCGGCACCGCTGGGGATGGCAAGCCGTTCTCGGGCGATGTCGTGAACTTCACCGGGACGGCGACGGGCACCTACAACAGCCAGGATGTGGCGACAGCCAAGACGGTCACGTTCGGCGGTTTGAAGCTGGATAACAGCGATTACGCGCTAACCATGCAGGGCAATGCCGCTGCCACGATTACCCCCAAACCGGTTACCCTGTCGCCTCCGGCGGCGCTCACTAAAACGTACGATGGCTCAACGGCATATACCGGGGACATCAATTATGCTTCCCTGACATCGGCTTTGGGCGTGACTGGAGATAGCGTCACGGGTATCACGTTGACCTACAAGACGCCGGATGCCGGCACGGGTATACAGGTCTCCGCTTCGAACGCGGATATTACGCGCAATGGGGTTGATATTGGCGGTAACTACAAAGTGAAGTATGGGACGACGAATGATGGAGTGATAAGGAAACCCTTGACCGCGGCCGATATCGTAGTTTATTTGCTCGATCACGGTAATGAACAGAAGTCTGACGCGACTAAGCAGATCGACGACTATCTTGCAGAAGATGAGGTTAAAAACTTCGAATCGTATAAAAGTTGTTTGGGGATGGCGTGTCTTACTGCCAATTTAGAGGGCGTTGTTGCAAGTTATGTAATGTACTTTCAGACCGTCAGTGCTGATACGCTGTCTTCAACCTCCTACGACTCTTATTACCGCGCGTTCAATGGTCTCTTGAGCGAATTTCATGTCGCGCCGGTGACTAAAGATGCATTTACATTTTTTTCTAACATAGCCATATTGCGCAACAAGATAAAA
Source organism: Mangrovitalea sediminis (assembly GCF_002514725.1). Taxonomy (GTDB): domain Bacteria; phylum Pseudomonadota; class Gammaproteobacteria; order Pseudomonadales; family Oleiphilaceae; genus Mangrovitalea; species Mangrovitalea sediminis. The sequence goes on along the minus strand of NZ_NTLB01000006.1, from coordinate 338,817 downwards.
TCCTCTCAATAATGAACATCGACCACATGCTGTGGGGCTTACCGTCACTTGGGGCAGCCTGTATCTGAATGAGTGGCAGCTTTTCAGCTACTGGCAGGCCCTCTGACATTGCAGGAGAGTGACCATGTTCGGTCTGGGTAAGAAACTGGAAATGCCGTCACCGGATCAGGCATTACCGGGACGGGAACAGGCGTTGCCGGTCACCAACCGGCATTACGTGAGCGGTGCTCCGATCCTGCCGCCGTTTCCTCAGGGGAGCGAGGAGTTGGTGGTGGGAATGGGGTGTTTCTGGGGGGCGGAACGCTGCTTCTGGACACTCGGCGGCGTGATAACCACAGCGGTGGGTTACGCCGGTGGTTATACGCCGAACCCGACCTATGAAGAAGTCTGCTCAGGAATGACCGGCCATACGGAAGTGGTTCGGGTCATTTACGACCCGCAGAAGATCTCCCTCGAACATGTGCTGCAGGTGTTCTGGGAATCCCACGATCCCACCCAGGGCATGCGTCAGGGCAATGATCGCGGGACCCAGTACCGTTCTGCCGTCTATGTCGACAGCCCGGCTAAACTCAAACAGGTACTGGCCAGCCGGGAGCGTTATCAGGCGGCATTGACTGCCGCCGGTCGGGATAGCATCACAACGGAAATCCGCGAAGCCGGTCCCTTCTATTATGCCGAGGATTATCACCAGCAGTATCTGGCGAAGAACCCCAACGGCTACTGCGGCCTGGGCGGCACCGGTATCCGCTGCCCCGGCTAGCGGATGGCGTCGCCGACCCTGACGATCTTGAGGCCGTTGGTACCGCCCTGGGCATTGACATAGTCACCCTTGGTGATGAGGACCAGATCCCCATCCTGGACAATGCCGTTTTGCTTGAGGATTTCGACAGCGCCGGCGTTAATTGCCTCGTTGGGCAGGGCTTGCGCATCGAACGGGATGGTCTGCACGCCGCGGTACATGGCGACCCGGTTCTGGGTACTGTGATGGCGCGAGAACGCGAAGATCGGCACGGACGATTTGATGCGTGACATGATCAGTGGCGTGGCGCCGGACTCGGTCATGCTGATGATGGCCCGTACCCCTTCCAGATGGTTCGCCGCATACATGGCCGAGAGCGCGATCGCTTCGTCGATGCGTTGCATCGTCAGGTTGATGCGGTGTCCGGATTGCTGAATGGACGGATTCTTCTCCGCGCCGAGACAGATCCGCGCCATGGCGCTGATTGCTTCCACCGGGTATTCGCCCACCGCGGTTTCCGCTGACAGCATAACGGCATCGGTATAGTCCAGCACGGCATTGGCGACATCGGACACTTCCGCCCGTGTCGGCATGGGGTTGTGGATCATCGACTCCATCATCTGGGTGGCAGTGATGACGGCACGGTTCAGGCGTCGTGCGCGGGCGATGATATGTTTCTGGACACCGACCAGTTCCGCGTCGCCGATTTCCACCGCCAGGTCGCCGCGGGCAACCATGACGGTGTCCGACGCTTCGATGACCGCATCCAGGCGCGCTTCGTCGTGAACCAGGTCAGCCCGCTCGATCTTTGCGACGATATGGGCCTGACAGTTCACGGCAGTGAGAAGCTTTCGTGCCTCGTGGATATCTTCGGCATCGCGCACGAATGAAACGGCGACATAGTCGATGTCCATTTTTGCGATGGTCTGGATGTCGCGTTTGTCCTTCTCCGTTAAAGCCGGAGCCGACAGGCCACCGCCTTGCTTGTTGACCCCTTTATTGTTGGAAAGCACGCCGCCAATCAGGACTTCACAATGGATGCGGGTACCCTCGATGCGTTCCACCCGCATTTCGAGGCGGCCGTCGTCGAGGAGGAGGGTATCGCCGGGTTCGACGTCCTGATGCAGGTTTTTGTAGTCAATGCCCACGCCGGCTTCTGTTCCGCCGTCCTTTGGCCAGGCCGCATCGAGGAAAAAGGCCTGTCCCCGCTTGAGGATGATCTTGTTGTCGACAAAACGGGCAATACGTAGTTTGGGGCCCTGCAGGTCGGCCAGTATGGCCACAAAGCGGTCGTGCTTATGCGCCAGCTCACGAACCAGCTTGGCGCGCTCGACGTGATCTTCCGCGTCGCCGTGGGAAAAGTTCAGCCGGACAACGTTGACGCCGGCTTTGATAATGGCCTCCAGGGCCTCCGGCGACTCAGTGGCGGGTCCCAGTGTTGCCACGATTTTGGTACGTCTCAACATCATGTGCCTCGAACGAAGGGGTAAAGGAGAGTATCTGAATACGGGTGTCAGCATGCATCGCTTTGACAAGGATCGCCAGTAGCCATCTTGCTGATAGTCCGGTAACGTCATTGTCATTCATTGCGTATTCAGTTGTTTTCAGCAGACGTTTTTCGTGAGGGACCCTTGCATTGGGAAAGGTGACGGGATGACATCCGAAGAAGGGCATGTGGTGTTAGGGGTGGATCTGGATGGCGTCTGCGCTGATTTCTATCAGCGGATGCGTGAAATCACGGCGGAATGGTTTGAGGTCGATGTCGAGACCCTGCCGACCGAGGTCTCCTTCGGCCTGACGGAGTGGGGGGTGAGGGATCCGAGCGTCTATGAAAGCATCCACCGTTTTGCCGTCACGCAACGAGCCTTGTTCGAGACGGTGCCGATGATCCCGGGGGCACGGAAATACCTCCGGCGACTGTCGGAAGAGGGCTATCGCATTCGCATCATCACCCACCGGCTGTTTATCAGCTACCTGCATGAAAAGGCGGTCCGGCAGACCATCAACTGGCTCGATATGAATGGCATTCCCTACTGGGACCTGTGCTTCATGAAGGAAAAGGATCAGGTCGGCGCCGATGTCTATATCGAGGACAGCCCGACCAACGTGCGTCGCCTGCGGGAGACCGGGCATTACACCATCTGTTTTGCCAATAGCACCAATCGTGATATCGCGGCCCCGCGGGCTGAGACCTGGGCTGATGTATATGAACTGGTGCGGCGCCAGTTTCCGCTTAAGACCCAGGCACAATAGCGGGTTGCTGGACGGCGCGCTAAAGTCTTCGTTTGCTAACCACTTTTCTTAACCCGTTTTTCCGTTCGTCTGATGAGAGGATCTTCCATGAAGCTAAAAGACAAGGTGGCTATCGTTACCGGTGCTGCCAGTGGTATCGGCAAGGAAATCGCGATGACATATGCCCGGGAAGGCGCCAAGGTTGCTATCGCGGACCTGAACTTGGAAGCCGCTCAGGCGACAGCTGCAGAAATCGAGGCAAAACATGGCCGTGCTATCGGTGTTGCCATGGATGTGACCGATGAGGATGCGGTTAATCGGGGTGTCGAACAGGTGGTTTCCGAGTTGGGTGGCGTGGATATCCTGGTCAGTAATGCGGGTATTCAGATCGTGCATCCGGTGGAGGAGTTTGCCTATGCCGACTGGAAAAAAATGCTGGCCATTCACCTTGATGGTGCCTTCCTGACCACCAAGGCCTGTCTGCCGCATATGTACAAGGCCGGTGGCGGCAGCGTGATCTATATGGGCTCTGTGCACTCCAAGGAGGCTTCGCTCCTGAAGGCGCCGTATGTGACGGCTAAACACGGTCTGCTCGGTCTGGCCAAAGTCGTCGCGAAAGAAGGCGCCAAGCACGGGGTCCGGGCCAACGTCATCTGTCCTGGCTTCGTACGTACGCCGTTGGTGGACAAGCAAATCCCGGAGCAGGCGCAGACCTTGGGCATTTCTGAAGAGGAAGTGATCCGCAATGTGATGCTCAAGGAAACCGTGGATGGCGAATTTACGACCATCGAGGATGTGGCCGAAGTGGCACTGCTGTTTGCCTCCTTCCCATCCAATGCGTTGACCGGCCAGTCGATGGTGGTCAGCCACGGCTGGTTTATGCAGTAATACTGTTCATGCCTCTGCCTGCGCAGGCCGTTGTCTCGACAGCGCCTGCGCATCTGTTCACAATGCCGGTCATCGTCTCTTCATTGGCATTGAATGGAACTCCATGAATCCCTCCTCCATGCTTTCTCTGCAGCATATGACCTTTTGCCGACCGGGCCGACTCGGTGAGCTGGATGCCATCCATGTCGACCATCCGGCCTTTACGGCAACAGTGTTGTTGCAAGGTGCGCAACTGGTTTTCTTTGCCCCCCGTGGACAGTCGAACTGGTTGTGGGTGAGTGGGGAGGAGCGCTATCTACGCGGGAAATCGGTGCGTGGCGGTGTTCCTGTCTGCTGGCCCTGGTTCGGAGCGGTCGAGCGCAACCCAGAGGCGGTCCGCCGACAGATCCGGACGGATCTCGCCCATGGCTTCGTCCGCACGGGGAACTGGACGCTGACGGGGATCGAGGAGCGGGTCGATGCCGTGTCGATGACCTTGTCGCTGGAGACCGACAGCGCTGCCAAGCGTCTCTGGTTGGGCCGTGCGCGTGCTGACCTGCACTTTCGGTTCACCGGGCGGGATGTTTCACTGACGTTGGTGAGCCAGAACCAGGGCGCCGAGCCACTGTCGCTGACGGCGGCGTTGCACAGCTATTTCCCGACCGACGATATTGGCAGCGTCACCCTGCATGGGTTTGAAGATGCCGAATACGTAGACACCCTGGCTGGCTGGCGGCGCTGCCGACAGACCGGAGCGGTACGATTCAGTGGCGAGACTGACCGTATTTACTTTGCCGACCGCACATTGCGGCTACGGACACCGGGCAGGACCTATATTCTGGAGCCCTCCGGAAGTGGCAGTGCCATTGTCTGGAATCCCTGGGTCGAGAAAGCGCGCCGCCTTTCCCATTTCGGGGATGCGGAATGGCAGCGCATGTTCTGTGTGGAAACCGCCAATGCCCTGGACGACAGTGTGACCCTGGCGCCCGGGCAATCGCACAGTTTGGGGTGTCGGCTCAGCCTGTCCTGAGACTTCAGGTCTGGTGGCCGCTCCGACGGGGCAGTACCGCAACGATCACGGCCCCGGTCAGGATCAGCGCTCCCAGTATGCCGATGGCCGTCATCGTTTCACCTAACACGACCCAGGCCAGGATAGCGGCGAACAGGGGTTCCAGGGTGACGATGATGCTCGACAGCGTGGCCGTTGTGGTCCGCATCCCCTGAAAGAAACAGACATAACTCAGGCAGGTGGGTATCAGGCCGATATAAAGCACCATCAGCCAGTCACGTAGTCCGAGTGTGCTCATCCCATCGAGGTTGCCTGTCGAGTAGGCAATCGGGAACACCATCAAGGCACCTACCAGGAAGCAGATAAAGGCCGCCTGGAAGGGGGCAAATACGCCCGCCGTATGTCGGCTGGTCAGGGTGAAACTGGCATAGATCACGGCGGCGAGTGTCGCGACACCCAGTCCCAGCAGCCAACCGTCCATCGGGTGCATGCCGCGCTCCATCGCCAGCATGGCGGTACCGGCAATGGCAGCCACCAGTGCGATCAGGGTGCTGCGGGTCAGTCGTTCTTTCAACAGGGGCACGGCCAGGATGGCCACTACGACGGGGGCCAGGCAGAGGGCAATCAATGTGGCGACGCCGGCGCCCGCCAGCTTGACTGCACCGAGATAGGCCATTTGATAGCCACCCTGCGTCAATCCCAACAGCAGCAACCAGCGTTTGTGTCCTTGATGTCTGAGCGGCAGCCGGTGTTCGCCCCGCCAATAGGAAAGCAGCAGGAAACAGGGGCAGGCGATCACCAACCTGAGCAGGGCAAGCCCCATGGGATGGAGTGACGAATGGGCAAACAGTAGCCGGGCGACGACACCCGTTGTCCCCCACAGCATAGCTGCGCAGGCGATGAGAAGAGCACCCTGTAATTCGGGAGCCATCTGAAAACGCGTTTTCATGGTGAATCCTTATATCCGGTCGTTGGGCATATCACGAGGTGCCGGGCATAAGGAGAACGCGCTACCTGAAAGGCATCAGGCAACGAAAGTGCACGTTATCCGCACCGGCTTAGTGAGCGACCGGCGGCGGAGTGCTGGAGGATAAGGTCGGAGAATAATGTCTGCTCATGGCCGCATCATATCGGCAAAAGGACAGGCAGGTAAACCCTCGTGCATCGCTTCGACAGGGGCAGGCTGGAAGTTCTTCGTTGAGTGCTCTTGTGCCCCGTTGATTGCCCATTCTTCAGAGCATGGCAGCGATGGGGGTCAGGCGGCCTCTTCTCCGGAAGGCGACTCCAGTCGTTTTGCATAGCGTCTGGCAATCAGGGGGCCGATGAGGATCTGCAGCTGGTTGTAGCACATGATGGGGAGAACGATGAGACCGAGGGCCGGGTTGCCGGCGAAGAGTACCTTGGCCATGGGTAGGCCGGAAGCCAGGCTCTTTTTCGAGCCGCAGAAGACCGCGGCGATTTCGTCGCCCTTTGTGAAATGCAGACGCCGGCTCAGCCAGCTCGTTGTCGCCAGAACCAGCCCCAGAACCAGCCCGCAGAATACAATGGTCCCGACAATCAGTTGCGTAGGCAGGTCATGCCAAACGCCTTCCCGCATCGACTCGGCAAAGGCGACGTAGACCACCATCAGTATCACCACCTGGTCGGTCAGCCGTTTGATGACGGGCGTTTTATCCAGCAGGTCCGCCAGTAAGGGCCGGCATAGCTGCCCTACAGCGAAGGGGAGCAGCAGTTCGAGAACGATCCGCTTTAGCGCCGTCGCGATATCGAAACTTTGCTGCCCCGCGGTATGGGCGAGGAGGGCGAGCAGGAACGGCGTCAGCATAAGCCCAAACAGGTTGGACAGTGCTGCGCTGCAGATGGCCGCAGGCACATTGCCCCGGCCCATGGCCGTGAAGGCAATCGAGGAGGATACCGCGGAAGGGAGAACCGACAGGTAGATGATGCCCAGCCGCAAGGGTTCGGGCAGCCACCCCCCTGCCAGGTGAGCGAGGGGCACCAGCAGGATGGGGAAGCCGATAAAGGTAATGCTGAAGATGAACAGGTGAAGGCGCCATTGCGTCATGCCGCGAATAACCGCCTGCCGGGGCAGGGCGGCGCCATGCACAAAGAACAGGATGGTGATGCCGATGCTGGACAAGGGGTTCAGGAGTGCAAGCACCGGGGCGCCGGGCGGCCATACGCTGGCCAGCCCAATTGCCGCCAGGAGCAGTACCGTGAAGGTGTCGAGTTGTTTCAGCATGAACTTACCGATTCAGGAACCATAGGATCAGCGACAGGACGGCGCTGACCAGCAGCATGGTCGTCACGGGGAAATAGAAGGCCATATTCTGCTTTTTGATCACGATGTCGCCGGGCAGGTGCCCCAGCGGCAATTTGCTGATCCAGGGCCAAAGCAGGCCTGCCAGGACGATCAGCAACCCTATTACGATGAGAAGGCGTGACATGGCGACCCTCGGGAAAATGGACTGTCTGTTGCGATCAACGTCGCCAGTATAAGAAGCGACGGCTATCCGTACAAAACCGTCGTTTACAGGTAACCGAGAGGCAGCTCGGTACTGTCGATGATCCTGCGCATGACAAAACTAGAGTGAACGCCGCTGACACCCGGGATGCGGGTGATCTTGTTCAGCAGGAACTCCTGATAATGCTCCATGTCCGGCACCACGACTTTCAGCATGTAGTCCGCGTCCTGGCCGGTGACAAGGTAGCACTCCTGCACTTCGGGATAGCTGCGTACCAGCTCGTCGAACCGCTCGAACCGTTCCGGTGTGTGGCGGTCCATGCCAATCTGGATGATCGCGATTAGCGACAGGCCCAGTTTCTTGGGGTCTAGGAGGGTGACCCGGCGCTGAATGATACCCGCGTCCTCCAGGGCCTTGACGCGTCGTGAACAAGGCGAGGCCGACAAGCCGACTCTTTCTGCCAGCTCCTGGTTGGACAGGCCGCCATCCCGCTGAAGTTGCTCCAGGATACGGCGATCCGTTCGATCGATATTGACCAGTTTTTCTTTCATGTCGCAATTATTTTTCAATAAAAGATGGTTTGTTGGTAAGTTCTGCCAAGTATTCGCGATTTTAGCCTGAATTTGCAAACACTTTGCGCGCGACCATGGATACACTGTTCAGGTATTGGGATACCCGTGACCGCACTATCTGCAGCGCTCACGTAGCCGGATCGCCCACGAAGCGACAATGGCGGGTAACAGGTCACAAGCCCGTTCCTGATGTCTTCTGTACCCGGGAAGTGGCGGCGCCGGCGAGGGCCGCCCGATCAATTTATGGAATTACCTTTCGGCAACGAGGCCATCGCTATGAGTTTTGATCATCGCAAGTACCGTCCCTTCTCACCCATCGGCAAACGCGATCGCCGCTGGCCGGATCAGGTTATCGAAAAGGCACCGCTATGGTGTGCCGTTGACCTGCGCGATGGCAATCAGGCCCTGGTCAAGCCGATGAATGTCGACCAGAAGCAGCAGATGTTCGATCTGCTGGTGAAACTGGGATTCAAGGAAATCGAAATCGGTTTTCCGGCCGCCAGTCAGCCCGATTTCGATTTTTGCCGCCGCCTGATCGAGGAAGGCCGTATTCCGGACGATGTCCGTGTTCAGGTTCTCACGCAGGCGCGCCCGGAACTGATCGAGCGGACCTTCGAGGCGCTGAAAGGGGCCAAGCAGGCTATTGTGCACCTGTATAACTCGACCTCCACGGTTCAGCGGCAGCAGGTTTTCAAGCTGGATAAGGCGGGTATTCGCGATATTGCGGTACGTGGAGCGGAACTGGTCAAGGCGCTGGCCACGAAGGAGCCAGGCGTAGAGTGGACCTTCCAGTATTCTCCCGAAAGTTTTACCGGGACGGAATTGGATTATGCCGTCGAAGTCATCGACGCGGTCAACGCTGTCTGGCAACCGCAGAACGGGCAGCGAGTCATCATCAATCTGCCGGCGACGGTTGAGATGGCGACACCCAATGTCTTTGCGGACCAGGTCGAGTGGGTCTGCGACCACATGCAGCACCGGGCGCACATTGAAATTAGCGTTCACACCCACAACGACCGGGGTTGTGGTGTCGCGGCTGCGGAACTGGCGGTGATGGCTGGCGCGGATCGGGTTGAAGGAACCCTGCTGGGTAATGGCGAGCGGACCGGCAACATGGACCTCGTTACAATGGCCATGAACCTGTATTCCCAGGGTATTGACCCAGAACTGGATCTTTCCGGAATGGCGGAGATCACCGATGTGGTCGAGCGTTGTACGGAGATCAGCACTCATCCTCGCCACCCTTATGCCGGCGACCTGGTCTTTACCGCTTTTTCCGGCAGCCATCAGGATGCGATCCGGAAATGCCTGGCACAATACCGTCCCGGCGATGCCTGGCAGGTCGCCTATTTGCCGATCGATCCGGCGGACCTGGGACGCCGCTACGAAGAAGTGGTACGGATCAACAGTCAGTCGGGCAAGGGCGGTGTGGCCCATGTGCTGGAACGGGATTACAAAATCAGCCTGCCGCGCTGGTTACAGATCGAATTCAGCAAGGTGGTCCAGCAGGAGGCCGAGCAGACGGGTGGCGAAATCAACTCGTTGGAGATTCATCGCCTGTTCGAGCAGCACTATCTGGCGGTGCCTCAGGGATGGCGTCTGAAGTCCTATGATCTGCATCGGACTGATGAGGGTGTGCAGGCTCAGGCTGAATTTGGTGAGGGTGCCAGCATCTCGGCGGTTCGCGGTCAGGGGCAGGGGGCGGTGGAGGCCTTGGCCGAGGCGCTCGAACGTCGCCAGGGCATTACCTTGTCGGTTGATGCCTATGAAGAGTTTGCGCTAGGTGAAGGCACCAATGCCAATGCACTCGCCTGTATCCGGCTGAAGATCGGTGGACGCTCATTTACGGCAGGTGCCTTGGCCGAGGATACGACGTCGGCGACCCTTCAGGCGTTGCTGTCAGCGGTTGGTCGCCATGCGGCGTTGGCGCCGGCCCGCACGCAGAGCATCGTGGAAAGCGCGGTGGGTTAACTCCGGTTTCTCCACCAACGAAAAACGGCGCCCTGGGGCGCCGTTTTCTATTGGGGCAGCAATCAGCTCTGATAAGGTCCAACCGGTAGTACGGTGCGCTCGAAGGATTCGTTGATCACTTCGGCGGCAGAGAGGTAGCCTGCCAGTATTGCTGTCAGCATGCCAACGTAACCGCCCGCATGAGTCAGTGCCGGCGAACTCATCCAGATGCCCAGGGCCAGGAGCAGGAAGGTGATCCACAAGGCCAGGAAGATCAATTGCAGGGCGCGGTTTTTACGGAAGGTTGCGATCCACATGTAGAAGGTGAATACGCCCCAAACGAAGAGATACCAGGCAATGAAACTTCCGGGTACTTTGGCGGCAAAGAAGTGCACAAAGAGCGCGAAACTCCACCAGAAAGCCCCGTAACTGATGAAAGCCACGGTGCCGAAGGTGTTACCGGTAGGATATTCCATGATGCCTGCAATCATCTGGGCTGTTCCACCGAAGGCAAAGGCCATGGCGAGAACCAGTCCGATCGCGTCACCGGAGAACCAGCCCGCATTATGCATGCTGAGGAGCCAGGTTGTTGAGGCGAAGCCTATCAATCCTAGCGGGGCCGGGTTAGCGAGTTTGTTGGAAGTCATAGATGTGCCTCTCTGTCGACTGTTACTGTTTGTTTTTATAAAGCGTCGTTCGAGGTGCAGAGCGAGAATGGAGATAAGCGGGGATTCCCTCGTCGGACCATGTCACCTCGATCTACACTTGCAGTTTTGATGAGGTCCCAAACGCTGGCAATGCGACTTTGGTGTAGGTGGATTCGGTTATGCCTGTCGTAAAAGGGGTGGGAGTGTCCGTATTTGCTGGGGCTGGAGAATCATTGGATTACGAGCGAAAGGTGAGGTGCATAGTATGGATATTGAACTTCCAAAGCCTGTTCTGACAGGGACACTCAGTCTGGAGGAGGCCCTGATGGCCCGTCGCTCGGTCCGTCATTATGCGTCTGACCCTCTGACTCTGGAGCAATTGACTCAGTTACTGTGGGCGGCGCAGGGTGAGACAAGCGGGGATGGGCGGCGGGCAGCGCCGTCTGCGCACGCGCTTTACCCACTGAAGTTGCAGGTTCTGGCGACACGCGTGGATGGACTTGACGCAGGTGCTTACGGTGTGACGCCTGGAGTACAGGGGCTTCAGCTGCTCCACCGCGGTGACGATTATCAGTCTGAACTACAGCGCGCCTGTCTCGATGATCAGCCCTGGGTTGGCGAGGCAGCCGCCGTCATTGTGATTCTGGCGGATGCAGAGCGTATGCGTCGCCATTTCGCCGAACAGCCGCCGCATAACCGCAAAGGTGAGCGTTACCTGTATCAGGAGCTGGGCGCGTTGGCGCAGAACGTCTATCTGCAGTCCGTCTCGCTGAGGCTGGGAACGGTTCTGGTGGGGGGCATCGACGAAGTTGCTGCGTCCAGAGCGCTCGAGATCGAGGCACCCTGGCAGGTGGTTGCGGTGATGCCTGTTGGGTTGGCGCCAGCCCGTGCAGCGGTCCCGAAATGATCTTGCGTTGTTAAGCTTCGCGCTTCGCTTGGCTGACCGGGTTAAGGCGGGGTGTTGCCGGTACCCGGGGCCGTCGACTCCACGACCGACGTCACGGTTCCCTGGCCCAGGCGCGTCTGGATTCGCTCTCCTGGCGCCACCTCGTCATGATGGCGGACCACGGCATGATGGTCGCTGGAAACAATGGCGTAGCCTCGGCCAAGTGTGGCAAGGGGGCTGACGACATGGAGCGTCTGCGCAGCCAGTTGCAGTCGTTGGCCGGTGCGTTCCAGGCGGCTTTGCATAACCCTTTCGAGTCGCTGTTGCAGCTGAATCACTTTTTCATTGGCGGTATCTACCCGGCGAGCCGGAGACTGGTTACCCAGGCGCAAGTCGACTTGGGTCAGATGCCGTTGTTCCTGTTGCAGGCGCGTCGTGATTCCCTGCTGCAGCCGCATCTCCAGTTCATCGAGTCGTTGCGCCCGTTCCTGCAGCTGTTGTCGTGGATCCCGCAGGCGCTGTCGCATTTGCTCGACCCGTTGCTGGCGTTCTCTGAGTTGACGCAGCAATAGGGTGTAGAGACGCTCCTCGGTTCGCGTCAGACTGTCCAGCCAGTCCTGGCGGTTGGGGGAAGCCTTTTCCGCCGCGGCTGACGGCGTTGGCGCGCGCAGGTCGGCGACAAAATCGGCAATGGTGAAGTCCACTTCGTGGCCAACAGCGCTGATCACCGGGATGCGACTGTCATAGATTGCGCGGGCGACGATTTCCTCATTGAAAGGCCAGAGATCTTCCAGGGAGCCGCCGCCGCGTCCCACGATGAGGACGTCGCAGTCGGACTGTGTGTTGGCCAGTGCTATGGCTGCGGCGATGTCGCCTGCAGCAGCCTTGCCTTGCACAGCGGTCGGAAAGAGCGTGACGGGGATGGACGGAAAGCGGCGGGCGAGTACCGTCAATATGTCATGGATCGCTGCGCCGGTGGGCGACGTGACAACGCCTATGTGGTTGGGCACGGCCGGGATCGGGCGTTTGCGTGCCGTGGCAAACAGGCCTTCGGCTTCCAGTTTGCGTTTGAGTTCCTCAAATGCCCGTTGCAGGGCGCCGAGACCGGCCGGCTCGATGTCATCGACGAGGAGTTGGTAGTCGCCACGTCCCTCGTAGAGACTGACCTTGGCCCGGATAAGGATCTGGTCGCCTTCGCGCGGGATGCTGCGAACCGACTGGTTTCGCCCGCGGAACATGGCGCACCGGACCTGTGCCTTTGCATCTTTCAGCGTGAAGTACCAGTGCCCCGAGCTTGGACGAGAAAAACTGGACAGCTCACCTTCCACGTAAACCTGAAGGAAACTCACTTCCAGTAGGTGGCGGACCTGATGGTTGAGTTCAGACACACTCAGGGCGTGACGATGACTCATGTTGGGCGAAGGCATGGGTGAGGGTCCTGGCAAAATTCTGCTAATGCATGTGCTTGTAGGTACTAATACTTGTAAGTAAGTACTGGTGCCGGCGGATATAGATGGTAATGCTCGGTTTACGGGGAAAACCTGCAGTTTTATAATAGTCCGATTAAATTTGGCAAGTTGAGAAGGCAGGTCCCATGCTGCGAATCGCACACGAAGCACTCACCTTTGACGATGTTCTCCTTATCCCTGGCTATTCGGAAGTGCTTCCCAAGGATGTCTCTCTCAAAACGCGACTGACGCGCGGCATAGAACTCAATGTGCCTCTTGTCTCCGCTGCGATGGACACCGTTACCGAAGCAGAGCTGGCCATTGCGATGGCTCAGGAAGGCGGCATCGGCATTATCCACAAGAATATGTCGGTCGAACAGCAGGCCTCTGCCGTTCGCAAGGTCAAGAAATTCGAAAGCGGCGTCGTCAAGGATCCGATTACCGTAACGCCGGACACCACGGTCCGGGAACTGCTCGATATTACCTTTGCCAACAAGATTTCGGGACTGCCGGTTGTCGACGGTCGCGATCTTGTCGGTATCGTAACCGGTCGGGATATCCGTTTCGAGAGCCGCCTGGATACCCGCGTCGCTGAAATCATGACGCCGAAGGAAAAACTGGTCACGGTCAAGGAAGGGGCGGACCTCGAAACCGTCAAGAACCTGCTGCACCGTAACCGGATCGAAAAGGTGCTGGTCGTCAACGACAGTTTCGAGCTCAAGGGCCTGATTACGGTCAAGGACATCCAGAAGGCCTCCGACTACCCGAATGCCTGTAAGGATGAGCACGGCCGCCTGCGCGTGGGCGCTGCGGTGGGAACCGGTGGCGATACGGAGACGCGTATTGCCGCATTGGTCGAGGCCGGCGTCGATGTGATCGTGGTCGATACGGCTCATGGGCATTCGCGGGGCGTCATTGACCGTGTCCGTTGGATCAAGCAGAGCTTCCCGGATGTTCAGGTCATCGGCGGCAATATCGCGACGGCGGAAGCGGCCATTGCACTGGCGGATGCCGGCGCGGATGCGGTCAAGGTTGGTATCGGCCCGGGGTCGATCTGCACGACCCGTATTGTGGCAGGTATCGGTGTGCCTCAGATTACGGCGGTCTCCAATGTCGCAGAAGCGTTGAAGGAACGTCAGATTCCTCTGATCGCCGACGGCGGCGTGCGTTTCTCCGGCGATATCGCCAAGGCGCTGGTAGCCGGCGCTTACTGTGTGATGGTCGGCAGCCTGCTCGCCGGCAGCGATGAGGCGCCGGGTGAGGTCGAGCTCTATCAGGGGCGGACCTACAAGGCTTATCGCGGCATGGGGTCTCTCGGTGCGATGGGGCAGGGTTCCAGCGACCGGTACTTCCAGGATGCCAGCGAAGGTGTCGAGAAACTGGTGCCGGAAGGTATCGAAGGCCGTGTCGCCTGCAAGGGGCCGATGCGCAACATCGTGCATCAGTTGATGGGCGGTGTGCGGGCTGCGATGGGGTACACCGGTTGTGCGAACATCGATGACATGCGTACCAAGCCGCAGTTCACCCGCATCACCAACGCGGGCATGCGTGAGAGCCACGTTCATGACGTTACCATTACCAAGGAAGCGCCGAACTACCGTATTGGCTGATGATGTAAGCCAGCGCGGGATGGATGGCGCATGCAGGGTAATGTATAGAGGACTGAAAGGCGCGGTTGGCATACAATAGCCAGCCGCCACCATGACGGGGCGACAGGCGCCCCGTTTGCGTTTCTACAATTCGAGGACCCTCATGGCCCATAACATTCACGATCATCGTATCCTGATCCTGGATTTTGGCTCTCAGTACACGCAGTTGATTGCCCGCCGCATACGCGAAATCGGGGTCTACTGTGAAATCAGGCCGTTTGATGTCACCTGTGATGAGATTCGGGCCTTTAACCCCAAAGGGTTGATTCTGGCCGGTGGTCCTGAGTCGGTGACCCAGCTTGGCGGTCCGCGCGCACCGGACGGTCTGTTCGACCTGGGAATCCCTGCGCTGGGGATCTGTTACGGCATGCAGACCATGGCGGAGCAGCTCGGCGGGCGCGTTGCCAGTTCTGAAAAACGTGAGTTCGGCTATGCGCAGGTCAAGGTGCGCGCTGAAAGCCCGCTGTTGCGAGGCATTGCCGATCACCTGACGGTGCAGGGTGAGACACTGCTGGACGTTTGGATGAGTCATGGCGACAAAGTCGTGGTCATGCCGGACGGCTTCGAACTGCTGGCATCGACCGAAAGCGCGCCCATTGCAGCCATGCAATCGGTCGAGCGCAACCTCTATGGTGTCCAGTTTCATCCCGAAGTGACGCATACCTTGCAGGGCAAGCGTATTCTCGAACACTTCGCCCTGAACATCTGCGGCTGCGAGGCGCTCTGGACACCGGGTCAGATCGTCGATGACGCTGTACGCCAGATTCGTGAGCAGGTGGGTTCCGATAAGGTGCTGCTGGGACTGTCTGGCGGTGTGGATTCGTCCGTTACTGCCGCTCTGCTGCATAAAGCCATTGGCGACCAACTGACCTGTGTCTTCGTCGATAACGGCCTGCTGCGCCTCAATGAGGGCGATCAGGTCATGGATATGTTCTCGAAGAACATGGGCGTCAAGGTCATTCGCGCCGATTCCGAAGAGCTTTTCCTCAGTCGCCTGAAGGGTGTGGCTGATCCCGAGCAGAAGCGCAAAATCATCGGCAATACCTTTATCGAAGTTTTCGATGAGGAGGCGGCACGCATCACGGGTGTGAACTGGCTGGCACAAGGCACCATTTACCCGGATGTTATCGAATCGGCAGCTTCGAAGACCGGCAAGGCTCACGTGATCAAGTCGCATCACAATGTGGGCGGTCTTCCTGAGACCATGAAGTTGAAGCTGGTCGAGCCCCTGCGGG
Source organism: Mangrovitalea sediminis (assembly GCF_002514725.1). GTDB lineage: Bacteria > Pseudomonadota > Gammaproteobacteria > Pseudomonadales > Oleiphilaceae > Mangrovitalea > Mangrovitalea sediminis. Next base: position 323,118 of record NZ_NTLB01000006.1, on the reverse strand, counting down.
AGCTGTTCAAGGATGAAGTGCGTCGGATCGGTCTCGAATTGGGGCTGCCGTACGACATGGTCTACCGTCACCCTTTCCCCGGTCCGGGGTTGGGCGTTCGTATTCTTGGCGAAGTCAAAAAGGAATTCGCCGACCTCCTGCGCCGTGCAGATGCTATCTTTCTGGAAGAACTGCATCGGGCTGAGCTATATCACAAGGTCAGTCAGGCCTTTGTGGTATTTATGCCGGTCAAGTCCGTTGGCGTGGTCGGTGATGCACGGCGTTACGAATATGTGGTGGCGTTACGCGCGGTGGAAACCATTGATTTCATGACGGCTCGCTGGGCACATCTGCCCTATGAGTTGCTGGAAACCGTCTCGAACCGGATTATCAATGAAATTGAAGGCATCTCCCGCGTTGCCTATGACGTTTCCTCCAAACCGCCTGCTACGATTGAGTGGGAGTAACGGTTCGGCGGGGCTTGCGTTGTGACCCGGCAGCATGAGCCAGAGCGTGTGGCTGAAGACGAGCGCTGGATGCGGCGGGCACTCGAACTTGCCGGAGAAGGCGAACGTCTCGGTGAAGTACCGGTTGGCGCTGTTCTGGTGCGCGATGGTCGCGAAATCGGGGCTGGTTTCAATCGGCCTATCGAGGCGCATGATCCCACGGCCCATGCGGAAATCGTCGCATTGCGGGCTGCCGCCAGCAATGAAGGCAACTATCGGTTGCCGGGTGCTACCCTCTACGTGACCATTGAGCCCTGCACCATGTGTGTCGGGGCCATCGTGCACGCCCGGGTTTCGAGGCTGGTATTCGGTGCCAGGGAGCCCAAGGCGGGTGCGATCGTGTCCAGCGACCGGTTGCTGGAGCGGCCGGCTGTCAATTGGCGGGTCGAGATCGATGAAGGGGTTCTGGCGGATGCCTGTGCCGACAAGATATCGACTTTTTTCCGGCAAAGGCGCGCTTTGACAAAGGCGTCAAAACTATCGCCGGGCCAGGATGGCAATGAGCAACACCTGAAGGATTGACTGACGAAGGGCTGTCCGTTTAACGGCGTTCTCCACAGTATTATCAGCAAAGGATATGGTTGAGACTATGAAGGTATTGGTGACGGGTGGGGCCGGTTATATCGGTAGTCATGTGGTTCGTCAGTTGGGTGCGGCGGGTCACGATGTCGTTGTTTATGACAACCTTTCCACGGGGCATCGCTGGGCGGTTACGACCGGTGAGTTGGTGGTGGGGGACCTTGCTGACGAGGCTTCTCTGGATGCGGTCTTCAGTAAGCACCGTTTCGACGCCGTGTTGCACTTTGCTGCCAATATCGTCGTTCCCGAATCCGTTGCCAATCCTCTCAAGTATTACAGCAACAATACCCGAAACACACTGAATCTTCTCAAGGCCATTGAGCGCCACGAGACGGCGTACCTGGTATTTTCCTCTACCGCTGCAGTCTACGGTATGCCGGCCATAACGCGCTTGTCCGAATCAACGCCGTTGGCGCCGATCAATCCCTACGGTGCCTCGAAGATGATGAGCGAGCGGATGATCACCGACCTGGGTCTGGCGTCGTCGCTCAACTATGTGCTGCTGCGCTATTTCAACGTCGCAGGAGCCAACCCCGATGGTGTTATCGGGCAGGCCACGCCGGATGCAACCCACCTGATCAAGGTGGCCTGTGAGTGCGCTACCGGTCAACGCGAGGGTATGAAGATTTTCGGGACCGAGTTCGATACTCGGGATGGCACTTGTATCCGTGATTATATTCACGTTGAGGATCTGGCCAAGGCGCACGTAATGGCGCTGGATTACATGGCTGGCGGTGGCGAGTCCGAGATACTGAATTGCGGTTATGGACGCGGTTTCACCGTGCGCGAAGTGATTGATGCCGTAAAGCGCGTTTCAGGTGTCGATTTCCCGGTCACGGAGACGGGGCCGCGGGCCGGAGATCCGATTGAATTGATGGCCGATAATACGCGTATTCGCGAGGTCCTCGGCTGGTCACCGGACTATGACGACCTCGACACCATTGTGCGCACGGCATACGAGTGGGAGCGCGTCTGGCTTCAGCGCAGAGAGCAGGCCTCTTCGGCGTCATAAAATTTCTTTCTTGAGTTAGGAATCAGTAGCATGCGGATAACGATCTTTGGAACCGGTTATGTGGGTTTGGTAACGGGCACCTGTCTGGCGGACGTCGGACACCACGTCATGTGCGTGGATGTCGATCAGTCTAAAATCGACGGCCTCAAGCGCGGTGTGATCCCGATCTACGAGCCGGGACTCGAGCCTCTGGTGAAGCATAATTTCGAGTCGGGCCGACTGACCTTCACCACGGACGCCGAAGAGGGAGTTAAGCACGGGGAGCTTCAGTTTATTGCCGTCGGTACGCCACCGGACGAGGATGGTTCCGCGGACCTGCAATATGTGTTGACGGTGGCCCGTACCATCGGTCAGTACATGACGGATTATAAGGTCATTGTCGATAAGTCCACGGTTCCAGTCGGTACGGCCGACAAGGTCAAAGAGGCCGTACAGGCCCAGTTGGACAAGCGTTCTGTCGATCTGGCATTCGATGTCGTTTCCAATCCGGAGTTCCTGAAGGAAGGTGCGGCCATCAACGACTTCATGAAGCCGGACCGTATCGTGGTCGGAACGGAAAGCGAGCGGGCGCAGGACGTGCTGCGCGAGACTTACTATCCGTTCAACCGCAATCACGACCGTATGATCTTTATGGACGTGCGCTCCGCCGAGCTGACCAAATACGCCGCGAATGCGCTGCTGGCGACCAAGATCAGCTTCATGAACGAAGTTGCCGGTCTGGCCGAGCGTCTGGGGGCGGATATTGAGGACGTGCGTAAAGGTATCGGCTCAGATCCCCGTATCGGTTACCACTTTATTTATCCGGGGTGCGGCTACGGCGGTTCCTGTTTTCCAAAAGACGTTCAGGCGCTGGCCCACACCGCACGCCAGTGCGGCTATGAGCCGCGAATCCTGGATGCGGTCGAGCGGGTCAACGGTGCACAGAAACACGTGCTGTTCGACAAGATTTCCCACTATTTCGGCGGTGCGCTGGAAGGCAAGGTCATTGCTCTTTGGGGGCTGGCATTCAAGCCCAATACGGATGACATGCGTGAGGCACCGAGCCGGGTGCTTATGGAGGCGCTGTGGAAGGCTGGCGCCCGCGTCCAGGCGTTCGATCCGGAGGCTATGCAGGAAACCCAGCGTATCTACGGGGATCAATCATCTCTGCAACTCTGCGGCACCAAGGAGCAAGCGCTGAAGGGCGCCGATGCCCTGGTCATCTGTACGGAATGGAAAGAGTTCCGCTCTCCCGATTTCCAGCAGATCGCAGAATCGCTCAAGGAACCGGTGATCTTCGATGGTCGTAACCTGTACGACCTCGACATGGTCAATCGTCATGGCTTGACCTATTACGCCATCGGCCGCGGTCGTAACCAGTTCCATTGATAACCCTGAGGTAGGCGTCGCCGTGACATTGGATACCTTCAGTCTGCATGAACAACTGGCCCGGGATACCATTCGCCTGGGTAGCTGGCCGTTGTGTGAAGTGTTGCTGATGAACGATAGCCAGTATCCCTGGCTGATTCTGGTGCCGCGGCGCTCTGGCCTGCGAGAGATATACGAACTCGACGATGCCGACCTGCAGCAGTTCATGCGGGAGTCATGCTGGCTGGGGCAGCGCCTGATGGCCGAGTTCGACGGCGATAAGCTGAACGTGGCGGCGCTGGGCAATCAGGTGCCGCAACTGCACGTTCACCATATTGTACGTTTTCGGGACGATGCTGCCTGGCCGGCCCCCATTTGGGGTAAATTCCCGGCGACGGCGTACGCACCGGAGGCGATGTCTGCCATTTGCGAGCGCCTTGCAGCCGTTGTGGACGCGTTTCCCAACGGAACTTCCTGTTAAGGGCATGTTGCTCGTTTAAGGCTGCAGCGTGTCATCTGCTGCCAGTGTCTGGGCACCAACCAGTACCATGCGTAATTCCTGCTTGAGTTTCCCCTGAACTTCCTGACGCTCCCGTGGCGTTGCGTCAAGCGCCTCTGCACCGTGATGGAAAACCAGCGTGACCATCGCTTCGGCGACCAGCTTTGAGTCTGACAGTGGGCGGCGGCGTTCTCCTGCAAAGCGAAGCAGGTCTTCGGCAAGTTCCGTGACAAAATGGTCGATTTCTGCCTGAATTGCCGTGCGAAACTGCTTGGATATGCCGGTTCGCTCGCGTAGCAGCAACCTGAACAGGTTGGCGTTATTTCCCAGATATTCCATGAAGGTGTCAACCGACGTCTCGATTGCGCTGCCGTTTCTGGCAATGCGTTTGCGTGCCTGCCGCATCAGTTGGCGCAGCGCCACGCCGGCTTCGTCGACGAGGGCCAGACCCAGCTCATCGAGGTCGGCAAAATGTCGATAGAACGAGGTAGGCGCGATGCCGGCTTCCCGGGCGACCTCCCGCAGGCTGAGACTGGCGAAGCCCCGGTCGGCGTTGATTTGCCCCAGAGCGGCATCCATCAGGGCGCGGCGGGTCTTGAGTTTCTGTTCGGCGCGGGCAGTCAAAAGCGTCTCCCTGTGGGATGGATGGTAAGTGTTTATCGCTGGACGAAAGCGCACATGGTAGCCAGCATGACCTCATTCGTCATCCAATGAGGCGTCAACGGTCAAATTCCGGAAACGGGAACCGCTCCCGGATGCGGGCAGGTTGTCCTGATTTTACCGGTCAATGTGTTTATAATACGACGCTTTTTACGGGATCGCCGAAGACGTGCCGGCGCAAGCTGGCGACAGTCACAGGTTGGGCGGGCGGTTCCGGAGTGAGAGAGAGGCCGGGGGCAGGGACCTCCGGTGCTGCATCGTTAAGCAATGGCTTTGAAAAGGTGATATTGCCATGCCTATCTATGAATACGTCTGTGATGCCTGTGGCCTGGAAAAGGAAATCCTGCAGCGGATGAGCGACGAGCCTTTGCGGGATTGCCCGGAATGCGGTAAAGACGCCTTCCGCAAGCGCATCTCCGCAGCTGGTTTCCGCCTCAAAGGCAGTGGTTGGTATGAGACCGACTTCAAAACCGGCAGCAAAAAGAATCTGGTGGATTCCGGCGGTACCGGAAGCGCCAAAGCGAGCGCCAGCGACAGTGGGTCGGGCAGCTCGGCGTCGTCATCGGCGGCGAGCTGATTTTCAACGGCCCTTGCGGCACATGAATACAAGCACAATCAACAGGTATCGGTATGCGCAGTCATTATTGCGGTGGAATCAACGAAACACACATTGACCAGGACGTGACGCTTTGCGGCTGGGTACATCGTCGTCGCGATCATGGCGGCGTTATCTTTCTCGACCTGCGCGACCGTGACGGTATCGCGCAGGTTGTCTTCGATCCCGATACCGAAGCCAGCTTTGCATTGGCGGAACGGGTACGCAGCGAATTCGTCCTGCAGGTGAAAGGGCGTGTCCGTCGCCGTCCCGCCGGCACAGAGAACAACAATATGCCGACCGGGCAGGTCGAAGTCCTGGGCAAGGAGCTGGTGATCCTTAATGCGGCGGCAACACCTCCGTTCCCGCTCGACGAGTATGTCGATGTGGGGGAGGACGTGCGTCTGCGTTACCGCTTCGTTGACCTGCGCCGTCCGGAGATGCTCAATCGCCTGCGTTTCCGTTCCCGCGTGACCAACTACATCCGCAACTTCCTCGACAGTCAGGGCTTTCTGGACATCGAAACCCCGATTCTGACCCGGGCAACGCCGGAAGGTGCACGGGATTATCTGGTGCCCAGTCGTACGCATCCAGGCTCCTTCTTCGCGTTGCCGCAGTCGCCGCAATTGTTCAAGCAGCTGCTGATGGTTTCCGGTGTGGATCGTTACTATCAGGTAGCCAAGTGTTTTCGTGATGAGGATCTGAGGGCAGACCGTCAACCTGAGTTTACCCAGGTGGATGTCGAGTGTTCCTTTATCGATGAAAACACCCTGACAGGTATCATGGAGCAGATGATCCGCGAGTTGTTCCATGACTTGTTGGAGGTCGAGCTGCCGGTATTCCCCCGCATGACCTACGCCGAGGCGATGCACCGCTATGGCAGCGACAAGCCGGACCTGCGTATTCCGCTGGAGCTGGTGGACGTTGAGGATCTGGTCGCGGATTGTGGTTTCAAGGTGTTTGCCGGTCCGGCCAGTGATTCGAAAGGGCGTGTCGCGGCCCTGTTGCTGCCGAACGGTGGCGAGCTGACCCGTAAGCAAATCGACGACTACACCAAGTTCGTGGGTATTTACGGGGCTAAGGGGCTTGCCTATATCAAGGTCAACGACATCGAGAAAGGTGCCGAGGGCCTGCAGTCGCCAATCGTCAAGTTCCTGGGCGATGAAGTGGCTATGGCTATCATGAATCGGCTGGGTGCGAAGAACGGCGACCTGGTTTTCTTTGGCGCCGATTCCATCAAGGTCGTCAACGAATCCCTGGGTGCGTTGCGTATCAAGCTGGGGCACGATCTCAAGCTGCTGGAAAAAGAGTGGGCGCCCCTGTGGGTGGTTGACTTCCCCATGTTTGAGGACGACGACAAGGGGGGGCTGACGGCCATTCATCACCCGTTCACCGCTCCGTCCTGTACGCCGGAAGAGCTGGAGCAGGCGCCGGAAAAAGCGTTGTCGCGTGCCTATGACATGGTGTTGAACGGGACCGAATTGGGTGGAGGCTCAATCCGTATTCACGACGAGAAAATGCAGGAAACGGTGTTCCGCATTCTGGGTATCGGGGAAGAGGAAGCGCGAGCCAAGTTTGGCTTCCTGCTGGACGCCCTGAAGTTTGGTTGCCCGCCTCACGGTGGTTTGGCGTTTGGCCTGGATCGCCTGATCATGCTGATGACCGGTGCTCAATCGATCCGCGACGTGATTGCCTTCCCGAAAACCCAGACGGCGACCTGTTTGATGACGCAAGCGCCGGGTGAAGTCGACGAAAAAGCGCTGCGGGAACTGCATATCCGTCTGCGGAAACCTGCAACTGAGCAAGCACAGTCCTGAGGTACCACGCTGCCACGACCGACCGTGGCAGCGTTTTCACGTGTTTTTAGTGTCTTAACGGAAGGACGATATGGCTGGACACAGTAAATGGGCCAATATCAAACACCGTAAAGCCGCACAAGATGCCAAGCGCGGTAAAATTTTTACCAAACTGATCCGAGAGCTAACGGTCGCCGCCCGTAGTGGAGGTGGCGATCCCAACGACAATCCGCGCTTGCGGGCGGCTGTCGATAAGGCTCTGACGGCAAATATGAAGCGTGACACCATCGACCGGGCGATTGAGCGCGGTGCCGGCGGCGGTGACGACAGTCAATACGAAGAATTAACCTACGAAGGGTACGGCCCCGGTGGCGTTGCGATCTATGTCGAGGCCATGACGGATAACCGTAACCGTACCGTAGCCGATGTGCGCCATGCTTTTTCCAGGCATGGCGGCAACCTTGGAACCGATGGTTCCGTGGCCTACCTGTTCAATAAGCGCGGACACCTTATGTTCGCTCCTGGCACTGATGAAGACCGTTTGATAGAGGTGGCACTGGAGAGTGGTGCTGAGGACATCGAGTCCCATGATGACGGCTCTTTCGATGTGCTGACCTCCGCGGAAGCGTTCCTGGATGTCAAAACCGGGTTGACCGAGGCGGGGCTTGAGCCGGAAATGGCGGAGGTGAGCATGGATGCCACCACGATGGTGACACTGGACACTGATGGTGCCGCGCCTGTTCTCAAGCTGATCGATATGCTGGAAGATCTGGATGACGTCCAGAATGTCTATTCCAATGCCGATATTTCGCCTGATGTCATGGACGCCCTGGCGGGGTGATCTTTCCCACTTGTTCCGTGCCACTGTATTGGCGCGGACTCTCTGCTAAGCGGACCGAGTAGCGGCATGACGATTATTCTAGGCGTCGATCCCGGCTCCCGTATTACCGGTTATGGCGTTATCCGACGGGAAGGCGGTAAAACCGAATACCTCGACAGTGGCTGTATTCGCATGGGCGAACGTCCCATGGCGGAGCGTCTGCAAATCATCTACAGTGGCTTGTCCGAAATCGTGGCGACTTATCGTCCCGCAGAATTTGCTATCGAGCAGGTTTTTTTGGCCCGTAATGCCGATTCCGCACTCAAGCTCGGACATGCCAGGGGTGTCGCCATATTGGTTGCGGCCAACTCAGGTCTTCCCGTATTCGAGTACTCTGCACGCCAGGTCAAGCAGGCTGTGGTTGGCAAGGGGAGTGCTGAGAAGCATCAGGTTGGGCATATGGTCCAGGTCATTTTGGCTTTGTCCCGCAAGCCGCAGACTGACGCCGCCGATGCTCTGGCCATTGCACTGTGTCATGCCAATATGCAGCAGAGCGTCTTGCGGGTGGCGGGAGCGGGCAAGGTTCGCGGTGGACGTTTGCGCACTATGCCTGTCGTAGAACGGGCGACGAGGGCGAGCGCCGATAATCAGGAGGATGGATCGCAGTGATTGGTCGTTTACGGGGCACGTTGCTGGAGAAGGCGCCTGGTTTGGTGCTGATCGAGGCAGCAGGTGTCGGCTATGAGGTGGATATTCCCTATACCACTTTCTTTCATTTGCCGGAAATCGGCGCGACGGTCACACTGCATACCCACTTCGCGGTCCGTGAAGATGCGCAATCCTTGTTTGGTTTTGTTGCCAGGCTCGATCGCGACCTGTTTCGTTTACTGATCAAGGTGAATGGTGTGGGGCCGCGTTTGGCGCTGGCGATCTTGTCCGGCCTGGAACCTTCCCGTTTCGTGCAGTGTGTTGAGCGAGCGGATACCGCGGCGCTGGTCAAAATTCCTGGTGTGGGCAAAAAAACCGCTGAACGCCTTCTGATCGATATGCGAGACCGTATCAAACAGCTGTCGGGTATGCCGGATACCGTGTCGTTGCCGCTGTCGCCCGGGGCTGTCCAGCGACAGGATTCCAGTGCTGTCGACGAAGCTGAGGCTGCGCTGATCTCTTTGGGGTATAAGCCGCAGGAGGCGTCCCGGGCCATTAGTCAGGTCGCTGAAGAGGGTATGTCGAGTCAGGAGATCATCCGGCAAGCCTTACGGAGCATGATTCCAGCGGGTTAGCGGGCACAGGAGTTGCAGCTTCCTGACAGTCCGGTAATGTGAAAGGTTGTGAACGGTCTGTAAAATGGCCGTCAATTTCAATAATGACTCGGGTCAATCGGCTGGCAACATGATCGAATCGGATCGTCTTATTTCTGCACAGACCTCCTTAAACGAAGAGTTTCAGGATCGGGCGATTCGGCCGCGTCTGCTGGCAGATTACGTCGGGCAGCCGGCGGTCCGTGAGCAGATGGATATTTTCATCAGTGCTGCCCGTGCACGTCAGGAAGCGCTGGATCACGTTCTGATATTCGGCCCGCCGGGTCTGGGCAAAACCACCCTGGCGAACATCATCGCCAACGAAATGGGCGTTGCAATCAAGGCAACGTCCGGTCCGGTTTTGGAAAAGGCGGGGGATCTTGCGGCCCTGCTGACCAACCTGGAAGCGGGTGATGTCCTCTTCATCGATGAAATCCACCGAATGAACCCGTCCGTCGAGGAAGTACTCTATCCGGCGATGGAAGATTATCAGTTGGATATCATGATCGGCGAAGGGCCAGCCGCCCGTTCCATCAAGCTCGATTTGCCACCCTTTACCCTGGTGGGGGCGACGACGCGAGCGGGACTGCTGACATCGCCTTTGCGTGATCGTTTTGGTATTGTCCAGCGCCTTGAGTTCTACAACACCGATGACCTGACGCATATCGTCAGTCGCTCGGCAAACTTGCTCGGTGTCGGTGTCGATGCGGCCGGAGCCCGGGAAATCGCAAGACGCTCGCGGGGAACGCCGCGTATTGCCAATCGCCTCCTGCGACGGGTACGGGACTTTGCCGAAGTCCGGCATGACGGGCAGGTGTCCAGTGAAGTTGCGGATCTGGCCTTGAATATGTTGAAGGTGGACGGTCTCGGTTTTGATCATATGGATCGCCGATTGCTGTTGGCGCTGATTGAGAAGTTCGGCGGAGGCCCTGTGGGCGTCGAAAGTCTTGCTGCGGCGATCAGCGAAGAGCGGGGGACTATCGAGGATGTTCTGGAACCCTATCTTATCCAACAGGGCTACATCATCCGCACACCGAGAGGCCGGATGGTGACTCCCCAGGCCTATCTCCATTTCGGGCTGGTACCGCCAGGTGGCGCTCAGGTCACCCCGGATCGGTTGGAGGATTGATGGCGGCGGATGCAGCTTTCAGCTGGCCCTTGCGCGTTTATATCGAGGATACCGATGCCGGCGGCATCGTGTTCTATGCGAACTATCTCAAGTACATGGAACGTGCCCGTACCGAATGGGCCCGCAGTTGCGGGGTTCAGGTGCGTGGTGAGATTCAAAATGGCATCAACTTTGTCGTTCACAGTCTGAATGTACGCTATCACCGTTCGGCGCGGCTGGACGACGAACTCGTCGCCACGGCGGCGGTCATAGCGTTGGGGCGTACCTGGCTGCTATTTCAACAGCGTGTGGAACGGTCGGTTGACGGCGAGCTTTTATGTGAAGCAGAGGTCAAGGTAGCCTGTGTCGGCCTGGAAAGCGGGCGCCCTTGCCGCTTGCCGGCGACGATGCAGTCGGCCGCAGAAAAAATTATGGTGTGACGTGCTCCTGAAGAGGGGGATCGTCAATAACAACATCGTCAGGATGATTTGGATTTAACAGCGGGAGAAAAGCGTGGACACACAATCCTCAGTGTGGAGTCTGGTTTCCGATGCAAGTGTGCTGGTGCAATTCGTCATGTTGCTGCTGGCTCTGGCATCCATTGGGTCCTGGTGGATCATTTTTCAGCGGATCCAGACGTTCAAGCAGGCACGCCGGGCCCAGTTGGCGTTTGAAGAACGGTTCTGGTCGGGTATGGACCTGGGGCAGCTCTATCGAGAAGTGTCCTCCAATCCTGTACCTTTCAGCGGATTGGAAAGCGTGTTTCGCGCAGGATTCAAGGAGTTCTCCCGTTTGCGCCAGCAGAGCCAGGATCCGGATGCAGTGATGGACGGGGCCTTGCGTGCTATGCGGGTGGCGTTGTCGCGTGAGCAGGAAAAGCTCGAGTTGCACCTGCCTTTCCTGGCGACAGTGGGTTCGACCAGCCCCTATGTTGGTCTCTTTGGTACTGTCTGGGGGATCATGACCGCCTTTCGCGGCCTGGCGCAGCTGCAGCAGGCGACCCTGGCCACGGTTGCGCCGGGTATTTCCGAAGCCCTGGTGGCTACCGCTATGGGGTTGTTTGCGGCGATTCCGGCGGTGATTGCCTATAACCGTTTCAGTTCCCGTGCCGATGCCCTGTTGAAGAATTACGACACCTTCGCAGAAGAGTTCTCCAGCATCCTGCATCGTCGTGTACACAGTGGCGAGCGACAAAGCGATTAACGGGGCGCTCTTCACCGTTCAACCGGAGCTGACGACATGGCTATGACTCCTCACCAGCGGCGCAAACCGATGTCGGACATCAATGTGGTGCCCTACATCGACGTTATGTTGGTGCTGCTTGTGATCTTCATGATTACAGCCCCCATGCTGAATCAGGGGGTGAAGGTGGATTTGCCGAAGACGGTATCCAAGCCGATTACACTGCAGAAAAATGCGGAGCCCTTGATCGTTTCCGTCGATGCCAACGGGGCTTATTTTTTGAATGTCGGCGGCAAGGGTAGCAAGCCGATGCCGCTGTCCGAACTGACTGACAAGGTGGCAAAGATTCTGAAGGCGAAGCCTCAAACGGATGTTCTGGTGCGGGGTGACAGTCACGTCGAGTACGGCACTGTGGTTTCGTTGATGGCTGCGCTACGGCAGGCAGGGGCGCCCAGCGTGGGGCTGATTACCGAGAAGCCGCGGAGTTAGATGGGCGTGGCGGACAACCTTCGTGATCCGGTCAAACAGGAGAGCAAGCCTCGGGCCTGGAAGTCCCTGGGACTTTCGGTTGGACTGCATGTCATCTTGCTCGGGTTGTTTTTTGTGGGCTGGCACTGGACAACGCCAACTCCCGAAAAGGAGCCAAACTTCATTACCGCTCGGCTTGTGCAGGAGCAGCGGCTGCCGACGGCGCCGCATCCGGTAAAACAGGAAGCGCAGGCAGCAACGCCCCCGGCGCCAAAGGCCAAACCCAAGCCGGAGCCGAAGAAACCACCGGAACCGACACCCCAGCAGAAAGCGTTGGCAGAGAAGAAGGCCGCTGAGGAAGCCGCGCGGCAAAAGGCTATCGCCCTGCAACAGGCCAAGGAGAAGAAGGCCGAGGAAGAAAAACGTAAGCAGGATGCTGAGCGTAAGAAACGCGAGGAGGCGAAGCGCAAGGCCGAAGCCGCGGAGAAGCAGCGCCTGGCGGAAGCTCGCAAGAAAAAGGAAGAGGAAGAGAAACGTCAGGAAGAGGCTAAGCGCAAGGAGCAGGAGCAGCGTCTACAAAACCTGGTGCAACAAGCGCAAGAGGCTCAGAAGAAACGTCAGGCCGAGGAGGCGCTCAAGGCTGAGCAGGAGCGGCAGCGAGCCGCGGCCGCCAAAGCGCAGCAGGCGAGGGCATTGACCGAGCGGGACAAGTATATTCTGTTGATCAAGCAGCGGGTAACGGACCATTGGTTCCGGCCGCCCTCGACAGACTCTAACCTTTCAACGGTCGTCACGATCAGGCTCTTGCCTACTGGTGAGCTGATCAGCGCGACCATTAAGGATAGTAGTGGTAATGCCGCTTTCGACAACTCTGTGTTGAGTGCGATCCGTAGTATCAGTCGTTTCCCCGTGCCGGATGACCCCACGGTGTTTAACGAGTATTTCCGGCAACTGAGCTTCCAGTTCTCGCCTCAGGGGAGCCCACAATGATTGCAGGATTGATGATGCGTATTATTCGTTTTCTGGTTGTTCTATGTTCATTCAGCCTGCTTGCCCAGAGCGCGCGGGCCGAGTTATTGATTCACATCACCAAGGCGGCGTCGGATGCGATTCCGATCGCCATCGTGCCTTTCGCTTCACCTAATGGAACCGGTCCTAACGAGGACCTGACGCAAATTGTCCGCGACGACCTGGATATGAGCGGTAACTTCAAGTCCCTCGATCCTTCTCGGATGCTGAGCCTGCCTTCTCAGGGCTCTCAGGTGTATTACCGGGACTGGCGACTACTTGGGCAGCGTTATCTGGTCATTGGCCAAATCCAGCGCGGGGCTACAGACCAGAATTATCATGTGCAGTACGAGCTGTTCGATGTGACTCAGCAAAAGCAGATGCTGAAGAGCAATTTGACGACGACGGCCAACAATCTTCGTTCATTGGCGCATGTCATCAGTGATCAGGTTTACAAGGCGATTACTGGCGTTCGCGGAGCCTTTTCCACCCGGCTGGCCTTTGTCACGCTGGATAAAGAGGGTGGGAAGTCGGTCTACCGGTTGCAGGTTAGCGATGTCGATGGGCAGCGTGCCCAGGTGTTGCTGAAATCGACCCAGCCCATACTGTCGCCGGACTGGTCGCCGGATGCGAAAAAGCTCGCTTATGTCTCGTTCGAGACAGGGCAGCCTGCTATTTATATCCAGGATATTGCAACAGGCAAGCGGCAGAAGTTGACGGATTTCCAGGGGCTGAACTCCGCGCCGGCCTGGTCGCCGGATGGCAAAGACATGCTGATGACGCTGTCCAAAGATGGCAATGCCGAAATCTATGAGATGGATCTGGCCAATCGCCAGCTGACGCGCCTGACGCACCATTGGGCCATCGATACCGAGGCAAACTGGGCTCCGGATGGGCGTCAGATCGTCTTTACCTCAGACCGTTCAGGCGGGCCGCAGATCTACCAGATGGATCTGCGGACTCAGGACGCCAAGCGGCTGACGTTTGGAGGGCCTTACAATGCCAGCCCGCGTTACAGTCCTGACGGGAAATACATCTATTACGTTCACCGTGACGGCGGTAATTTCAATATTGCCAAGATGAACCTGAGTACCGGTGAACAAACTATTCTGACGCATACCGACCTCGACGATTCGCCTAGCGTAGCGCCTAATGGGCGAATGTTGATTTACTGTACGCATCAGGGTACAAAAAGCGTTCTGTCCGTGATTTCCGTGGACGGCGGCTCCAAGTACTTTTTGCCGGCTAAGTTCGGCGATGTCAGGGAACCCGCATGGTCGCCGTTCGGGAGTTGATTCGCCAGATCGAAAATGTTGAATTGAACATCACCTAAACCAAGCTAGTCACAACCAAGGAATTAATATGATCGACTCAGTCAAGCAAAAAGCAGTGGTGCTGATTCTGTCCATGGCCGTCATGGCGGGCTGTAGTTCAACGGCAACGCAACCTGGCCAGGGCTCGTCGGAAGTGGCTCCGACGGATCAGAATGGTGGTGCGCAGGTTTATTCCGGCAACGGTGCCGGTGGCGTTTCCTCGTCAACGTCGACGGAAGGCCAGAGTGCTCAGCAACAGCAGACCAAGCAGCAGCAGGAAGCGGCACTGCGTCAGGTCCGCACCTTCTATTTCGATTTCGATACGGCTGAAATCAAGCCGGAAGCCCGCGATGCCCTGATGGCCCACGCCGCCTATCTCGCTGCCAATCCGAGCGCCAAGGTTCAGCTTCAGGGCTATACCGATGAGCGCGGTTCCAAGGAATACAACCTTGCACTGGGCGAGCGTCGTGGCAACGCTGTCAAGCAATTCCTGGTGCTGAACGGTGCATCCGCAGACCAGATTTCGGTCATCAGCTACGGTGAGGAAAATCCGGCAGATCCGGGTCACAATGAGGCGGCATGGGCCAAGAACCGTCGCGTTGTTCTGATCTACAAATAACATTCCGACTCAGACATAAGTTGTCGAACTGACCATGAGAAAACGACTCGTGGTTGCTATGGCGCTGTCCCTGTCCTGCTGGGGCGGCGCCTTTGCGCAACCGGTACCTGCGTATCAAACCGCTGACTCTGCGGCAGCGTCGGGTTCGAGTGGCGGTAATGCCACCTCCCAGCTGTACTTCATGATCCAGCAGTTGCAGCAAGAGGTTTCCCGTCTTGAGGGGAAACTTGAGGAACAGCAGCATCGTATCGATCAGCTGCAAAGCCAGGCCAAGGATCGTTATATCGACCTCGATCAGCGTATCCTGGATCTCAATAAGAAGCTGGCTGCCTTGTCTACGTCTGCGGCGCAGAATGCTCCCTCTTCGGCAAGTGGCGTGGCGGAGACTGGCAGTGCACAGGCTGGAGCCGGCGTTGCGGGCGCGAGTTCCGGGGCAGGGGGAGCCAACGGTAAATATGCGCCACCGACTGCACAGGAGTCAGCGGATTACGAGGCGATTCGCAAGCTGATCAAGGACAAGCAATACGATAGTGCCATAGATCGCTTGTATCAATTCATCTCGAAATATCCGCAGGGTGACCTGACTGTAAATGCCTATTATTGGCTCGGCGAAGTTTATCTCGCCAAGCCTCAGCTGGAGCAGGCGAAGCAGGCATTCACAATTGTGACCACCCAGTATCCTGATCACCGTAAGGCGCCTGACGCGCTGTATAAGCTGGCCGTCGTCAACAACCGGATGGGTAACACGGCTGAGGCGCGTAAGCTGCTTGGCCAGGTTCAGAGCCAGTATCCAAGCACGCATGCGGCAGATCTTGCGCAGGCGTACCTGGATGGTCTTGCAGGGAGTGGCAGCTCGTCCGCCAAGAAGTGAGGTGCAATCTATTGTATGGATTGTGGTTGGGTGTAAAAAAGGACTTGCCAACCCCGGAAAAATCCGTACCATATGCGCCTCGTTTGGGTCGTTAGCTCAGTTGGTAGAGCAGTTGGCTTTTAACCAATTGGTCGCTGGTTCGAATCCAGCACGACCCACCACCGAATTCCTGAGTCGCTCTATGCACCTCGGCCAAGGGTGGTGACAAAGTAAGGAATGTATTGTCGAGTAGTCTGTCGGTGATACTGAATGACACTGTCACAAAGAGTCCTCAGCACGTTTTTGGGTCGTTAGCTCAGTTGGTAGAGCAGTTGGCTTTTAACCAATTGGTCGCTGGTTCGAATCCAGCACGACCCACCATTCTTCGGGCCGGGTTGCCATTGGGCGCTCGGCCCGATTTCTTTAAAGCCTGCTATATCCTGCATTTTCCCCTACCGGTCCATTCGCGGAGAAACCGCTTGGGCAAGTATGGCGTATAATGCCTTTCCAAATGATAACCTGCGTATATGACCGTTATGCTGTGAATTTTACGTGGGTGAACGGTGTATAATTCCTGGCCCGCCCCCATATCTCGAGAGCAACCTATTGTATATGTGGGTGATTGAAGGGCAGAACTACGGTGAGCGAGAGCGCGATGAGTAATACCTCGAACCGGATATTCGTCCAGGAGTACCTGGCCCATGAGCATGAAGCGCCTGCGTTGAGTCCTGAGACTCGTGAGCGGCTGTTGGCGGATATCAAGGCCGAACTAAAGCGTCAGGACGCCGTGTTGGTCGCGCATTACTATACGGATGCGGATCTCCAGGCGTTGGCGGAAGAGACGGGTGGTTGTGTTTCTGACTCGCTGGAAATGGCGCGGTTTGGCAATAATCACCCTGCGTCCACGCTGGTGGTGGCGGGTGTTCGTTTCATGGGGGAGACAGCGAAGATCCTGAATCCGGAAAAGCGTGTTCTTATGCCGACGCTTGAGGCAACCTGTTCTTTGGACATCGGTTGCCCGATCGACGCCTTTTCGGCATTTTGCGATGCACACCCGGATCGGACCGTCGTGGTCTATGCCAATACCTCTGCTGCCGTGAAAGCCCGCGCCGACTGGGTGGTTACCTCAGGCTGCGCCCAGGACATTATTGAACACCTCGACCGGCAGGGTGAGAAGATCCTTTGGGCACCGGATCGGCACCTTGGTAGCTATCTACAGCGCACCACCGGCGCCGACATGTTGCTGTGGGATGGTTCGTGCATTGTGCATGAAGAGTTCAAATCTCGCGGCGTGGAAGACCTGAAGGCGCTTTATCCCGACGCAGCTGTGCTGGTACATCCGGAATCCCCGGAATCCGTGGTTGCCCTCGCCGATGTGGTTGGGTCAACGTCACGTCTGATCCAGGCAGTGCAGACTATGGAGCAGGAGCGCTTCATCGTCGCGACCGACAACGGCATCTTTTACAAGATGCAGCAGTTGGCGCCGAATAAAACACTGATCGAAGCGCCAACGGCTGGTAACGGTGCCACCTGCAGGAGCTGCGCGCATTGCCCCTGGATGGCCATGAATGGTTTGGAGAACCTGCTGCAGACGCTTCAGCAGGGTGGTCAGGAGATTCATGTGCCCGAGGATATGCGGGTTCGCGCGCTGGAACCGTTGCGACGGATGCTGGACTTTACCGCGCAGCGTCAGGTGAGGGTGGCGGGTAACGCTTGAGTCGCCTGCGCGCTTCCGGGCGCGCAGTGATAACCCTTGGCGATCAATGTGCTTCCCGCTGAAGCTTACGGGCCTCTTCCATTCTCTGTTGAATGATGTCCTGCACCGGGCCGTTGTCTCCCGCCTTGGCCAGGGCCTGCCGCAACTGCAGCATGGCGGATTGCGGATTCCCCATCAGCAGGTCGTACTGGGCGCGAGCCAAGTGCACTTCTACGATGTTTCCCGATTTGCCTTCGGCATCCGCCAGGCTTTGCCAGAGAAAGGCATCCTGGGGGTGGTCTGTAGTGAGATGACGCAGCAGTAGGGCGGCTTCTTCTGGTCGATTGTCGAGCATATCCACTTTGGCCAACTCCGCCATGATGGGAAGGTTTCCGGGATTGCGTGAAAGCGCGTCGCTCAGCCTGTTGTAGGCTTCGGCGGGTTCCCCTGCCTTTAGCTCAGCGTTACCCAGGGTGACCTCGTAGGTAATACGGTTGGGGTTTTCACTGAGAAGCCGCTGTAGTATCGGCATGGCCTTTTTGGGGTGGCCGTCCTGAATCAGGGCGACAGCGAGTCCGTAGCGTAAGGGCTGACTGCCGCCTTTGCTGGCATCATCTACGCGGGCCTGGAATTGACGCACTGCCGCATCCGGCGAATCCGCGAAATAGACCATCATCCGTGAACGCACCAAGTGATATTCAAGACTGTCGTGGTATTTGCGACGAGGATATTGCTCAGCGCGGTTGCGAGTGTCCGCTATACGCGACTCTGTCACCGGGTGACTCGAAAGATACTCTGGCAATTGCGTCCCCTGAATGCGGGATTCCCTGAGCAGTTCCTCGAACATCTTCGGCATGGCGCGGGGGTCAAAGCCCGAATCGGCCAAAATCTGCAGGCCGACCCGGTCTGCCTCGCGCTCGTTCTCCCGGCTGTAATGTAGCATTTTCTGGACGCTGGCTGCCTGGGTGCCGGCGATGGTGGCAATGCCGACATCTGAATTGGTGACGGCGGCCAGAATGAATCCGGTGATGATGCCGGCCACCGTCCAGGGCATATCGGATTTTTCCCGTTCTAACTGGCGGGCGAAATGTCGTTGGGACAGATGCCCCAGCTCGTGAGCCAATACGGCCGCGAACTCCTGTTCTGTCTGCGCATGGACAAAGAGACCGCCGTTCACGCCAATGATCCCTCCCGGCACGGCAAAGGCATTAACCTGCGGATCGTTGATGACGATTGTTGTCAGATTGCGATCGTCGAGAGGTGCGCTGGGAACCAGTCGGTAGACGAGGGTGTGCAGGTAGTCGAGGGTAAGGGTGTCGTTGAGCAATGCGCCTGACTTGCGCAGAGAGCGCAGTACCTGATGACCGATCTCGTTTTCCTGTTGGCTGGAAAACAGGCCGCCGCCACTGCCTCCCAAATTCGGGAGTGTCGTGTCGTCCGCCCAAGTGGCGGTGACTGGTATCGCCAGTAGCAGCAATACCCAGGACAAAAAAGTCGCCATGCAGGCGCTCGTGCGCTTCTTTGGCGGGCAAAAGTATCTTGGCGTCAGCTGCATGTGTCAGGTCGTGTCGGTTGTAAAATGCGTCTTTCCAACAGGGTTGTGCATTGGTGGAAGATGCGGTGGTCTGCCACCTTGTGTTATGGCATTGTACTGCCACTCAGCGGCTCGCTGTGTTTGCGTAATTCCCTCTGTTGTAGGGATTAAACCTGATTTTATGTCATTATCACAGGCGTCTCGATGAATTTACGGAAAGGCTGGCGAAACGGCGGCCAACGGTCCCGTTAATATCGTCGCGTCAGGAGGCTCGACTTAATTTCATGCGAAAAACTGAAGCCGTATCGACGCCGCAGCGTGTCCTGGATACTTCCGGGTTGACTTGCCCCATGCCGTTACTCAAAACCAAGCTGGCGCTTAATGGTATGTCTGCGGGAGATGTCCTTGAAGTGGTCGCTACAGACCCCGGGTCTTTGCGTGACATCCCTGCCTTTATCAAGTTGTCCTATCACGAGCTTGTCGATGTGGAAGAGGCTGCAGACCGCTTCCGGTTTTTTATTCGTTGTGGGCAGTCTTCCTGAGACAATTCCTGACCTGGACATCACCACTGGCGTTCGATGGCGCCGGTACGATGTGCCACCTGACGCTGATGGTGTGTAGATAGCCATGATCAAGGTTCTTAAAGCAATCGCGGAGAAGTATTTCTCAGACGAAGAGGCGATCATTCTGTTGTTGATGCTGGTGCTGGCGACGCTTGTCGTTGTCGTGCTGGGCGGAATTCTTGCGCCGATTATCGCTGCGGTGATTATTGCCTTTATCCTCCAGGGACTGGTCACTCGGCTGGTATCCTTCGGGCTGCCGGTGAAGTTGGCGGTCGTTGTCGTATTCCTGTTGTTCGTCGGCTTGTTGATGGGGTTTACGCTCGGGCTCTTACCCTTGCTCTGGACGCAGTTGACGTCATTGGTCAGCGAGCTGCCGCGAATGTTCAGTGCCACCCAGGACGCGATACAGCGACTCCCGTTCCAGTATCCACACCTGATCTCTGTCCAGACAATCAATGACCTGTTTACCCAGCTTACGAGTGAGGTCGGGCATATGACGCAGCGGGTCCTGTCGTTCTCGTTGCGGAGTATCCCCAATCTGGTGGCCTGGTTGATTTACCTCGTGTTGGTGCCGATCCTGGTGTTTTTCCTGCTCAAGGACAAAGTGGTTATCCTGAACGGGCTGGCCCGGCTGCTGCCACGGGAGCGGCCGATGATGCAGCGAATCTGGCAGGAGATGAATCTGCAGTTCGCCAATTATGTCCGGGGCAAGGCGCTGGAGCTCGTGGTTGTGGGAGGGGCGACCTACATTGCGTTCAAGGCGATGGGGTTGCACTACTCGGCCTTGCTGTCGATGCTGGTCGGATTGTCTGTGGTGATCCCGTATATCGGCGTGGCCGTGGTAACCATTCCGGTTGCCATGATCGCCTTGTTCCAGTTCGGTTTGAGTTCGCACTTTATCTGGCTGATGGTTATATATGCCGTGATTCAGGCGATCGACGGTAACGTCTTCGTTCCCTTGTTTTTTTCGGAAGTGAACAATCTGCATCCAGTGCTGATCATACTGGCAGTGTTGTTCTTTGGCGGGATCTGGGGGATCTGGGGCGTTTTCTTCGCGATACCGTTGGCGACCCTGTTGAAAGCGGTTCTATCGGCCTGGCCGGTGCATACGGCCGAAAACTCATCCTGACGGAAGCTGCCCGCCTCGGCATAGGTGGGCGGGCCGAACAGCTTACGGCGGGGTTTGCCTAGAGGGCTTTTACCGCCTCCAGAACCTCAGCCACATGGCCTTTTACCTTGACGCCTCGCCATTCCTTGCGCAGCACGCCAGTTTTGTCGATCAGGAAGGTGCTGCGATCGACGCCGATATATTCTTTGCCGTATAGCTTCTTCAGTTTCATGACATCGAACTGTTTGCAGACGGTTTCGTCTTTGTCGGAAAGGAGTTCGAAGGGGAAGCTTTGTTTGGCTTTGAAGTTCTCGTGGGACTTCAGTCCATCCCGCGAAATGCCGAAAATGACGGTGTCGAGCGCCTGGAATTCGCTGTAATGGTCGCGGAAATCCTGGCCCTCGGTGGTGCAGCCCGGGGTGCTGTCCTTCGGGTAAAAGTAGATGACGACATTCTTGCCGATGAGATCCGACAGGCGAATTTCCTGGTCGCCTGTTGCAGGGAGGGTGAAGTCATCCACTTTTTTATCGAGTTGTACTGTCGACATCTGCGGGTCTCCAACAGTTGATTTAGGGCGAATTCCAGGGCGGCGCAAAGAGGCTGACTGGACGCTGTTAGGGTACGTCAGGAGCCCCGTAATGGCTCAATTACGGCATCGAGATTGCGTTCGTCGCAGAACATCATGAACTCTTCACGCAGGGCAGGCAGGTGCGTGGTGGCCGGGAGGCGCAGAATCATGTTCATGGAAAAAACTCGGGTGTCGGACTGAGGCGCGCAGTAAGTGGTCGCCTGCAGGTCCTCGACGCCGATATTGCGTGCGGCAAAAAAGACAACGAGGTCATGGACGATGCCAGGACCGTCGGCGGCAACCACATTGACGCTGTAGGGCATTCCTGGACGGTTTGGGCGGCTGGGGGTGCGAACGACACACACCTCGAAATCGAGGCCACGTTTCCATTCAGTGATCGCCGACTCCAGCTTGGTCAGGGCGTCCCATTTACCGGTGACCAACATATAGACCGCAGATTCTTCGCCCAGTACGGTCATGCGGCAATCGAGAATGGTGCAACGAAGTGCTGCAACCTGATCGGAGATTTCGATCAGCACATCTTGTTCTTCTTTACCCACCGCCGTGATGACGAGGTAGTTTTCACGTTTTACCGGGTGCAGCATGGTATGGCCTTGTCGAGCAGGGAGTATCGTCACTAAAGACCGGGAGCGGTCCGTTGGGGGAAGGCCCGGCGACGGGACAGGAGCCCGCCGGAGCGGGCGCTTCGACGCCATCATGGTCGATGTGTGCGGTGGACAAGTCAAGCCTTGCCTGAGAGGGAACCTTCGAATGCGGCTCCGGTCGGGTATTGCGTGGTCCGATACTGTGGCTGAGTCTCCCTGGGACAGTTTGAGGCCTTGTGTCGGCTGCTATCCGCACATTACCATTAGCGTTTTACGAGTTTCGGAGCGGACATGATCACTGGAAGCCTCGTCGCCCTGGCTACGCCGATGCACGTTGACGGCGCCCTTGATTGGGAAGGGTTGGATAGATTGGTCGATTTTCATATCGATAACGGCACGAACGGTATCGTTGCCGTTGGGACCACGGGAGAGTCTGCCACCCTGGACCCGGACGAACACTGCGCGGTGATACGTCGGGTGGTGGAGCGGGTTAATGGGCGAATTCCGGTGATCGCCGGCACCGGCGCCAACTCGACGACAGAAGCGATCGACCTGACACGGGCGGCCAGCGAGATTGGTGCGAACGCCTGTCTGCTGGTTGTTCCCTATTACAATAAGCCGCCCCAGGAAGGACTTTACCGGCATTTTCGTGCTATCGCCGAAGCGGTTGATATTCCACAGATTCTTTATAACGTGCCGGGTAGAACCTCGTGCGATATGTTGAACGAGACGGTGGCTCGCCTGGCGGATATTCCCAATATTGTCGGCATCAAGGATGCGACGGGTAATATTCCCAGGGGCGAAGAGTTGATTGCCCTGGTGGGAGATCGTATGGCCGTCTACTCCGGCGATGACGCTACCGCGATGGAACTGATGTTGCGTGGCGGGAAAGGCAATATTTCGGTGACAGCCAATGTGGCGCCCGCGGAAATGGCTCGTCTTTGCGCTGCAGCCATGGCGGGTGATGCAGAAACGGCGGCGGCGATTAATGATCGGTTGATGCCGTTGAACCGCAAGCTCTTTGTCGAAGCGAACCCCATTCCTGTTAAATGGGCGCTTCAGCAGATGGGATTGATTGCGGAGGGGATTCGGCTACCCTTGGTTCCGCTGAACGAAAAGTACCATGCCGAAGTGCGCGAAGCACTGAATGCTGCGGGCTTGCTGTAAGCCGCGACCGCATTTGTCTTAGCGCCGACTGTAAACGGCGTCAGAAGGTTCCCTTGTCTCCGGCCACTGACGCCGTCTCTCGTTAAGGAAGTCTGCATGCTCCATAGCAAGTATTCCCCGTTGAATCTTCGTCGCTTTCTGATCGTGGTTCCGTTTTTTTTCAGTCTATCTGCCTGCGGCATCGTCCATGATCGCTCCAATGAATATCTTCAGGCTGCGTCGCTGCCACCGGTCAAGGTTCCAGCCAATGCCAATGACGACCAGATTAAACCGCTACACCCCATTCCCAAGGTCAACAGGGAGCGGGTCCTGAACAAACAGTACCAGTTGCCCAAGCCGCCGGATATCACCTCGGACATCCTCGATAAGAATTATGTGATCGAGCAGCTCGATGGGCAGACCTGGTTATTGGTGAATGAAGAACCTGGCCGTATCTGGCCGGCGACCATCGCTTTCCTGAAAGATCATGGCCTGGATCTGGCGCAGCAAGAGCCTCGTTCGGGCCTGATGCAGAGCGTGCCGACCAACGATCATCTGAAGGCCAGTCGCTGGCTGACGTTGAAAGGTGACGGTCAGGCCGCTGCATCAAGCGACCAGGCAATCGGCAAGAAGGTGAGGGTCGTCCAGGCTAAGCTGGCGCCCGGGTTGCGTCGCCGTACGACGGAGGTTCAGTTCCGCGTACGTGACCTTGATGCGGCTCCCGATAGTCTTTTGGCCTGGCCGAAGGGAAGCGAGCACGCTGCACTTGAGCGGCAGATGCTGAGTCAGTTTTCGGACTACCTGAAGACGCAGGAGAATACCAAGTCGTATTCGCGCCTGGCACTGCAGATTTCCAGTACGCCCAAGGTGAAATTGATCTCACAGGAGCATGGCCAGCCGCACCTGTTGTTGAATATGGGCTATGATCGTGCCTGGTCCGAGGTGGGGCGGGCATTGGGCGATGCACATGTCGATATTGTGGATATCAATCGCAGCCAGGGGCTGTGGTATGTTGATTTCCGGACCAAAGATGAAAAGTCCGGTGGTTGGTTCAGTTGGTTCCGCTCCAAACCCAAGTCGGAATATACGTTCCTGGTGCATTTGGCGAGGGACGACAAGAATGATCTTATTGTGACTGCGCAACGAGCACCGGACTACGACGGTACGGACCGCTCCGCGCGGTTGCTGTCGACGATTTACGAACATATGTATTAATCGACCAGGCTCATCCTTCAGTGGGAGGCCGGTTCGGTCATGGTATTTGGAGATGATTGATGGAAAAGCGTGACGAGTTGTATGCCGGCAAGGCGAAATCGGTGTACCTCACCGATGATCCGGACCGTTATATCATGGTATTCCGGGACGATACGTCGGCATTCGACGGCCAGAAGAAGGAGAAGCTGGCGCGCAAAGGTATGGTTAATAACCGCTTCAATGCCTTCGTAATGGAAAAGCTTCAGGCGGCCGGGATTCCTACGCATTTTGAGCGGGTTTTGTCAGATACCGAATCGGTGGTCAAGCGGCTGGATATGATTCCCGTTGAATGCGTGGTGCGTAACTTCGCAGCGGGGAGCCTGTGCCGTCGTCTGGGCGTTGAAGAGGGCCTGGCGCTGAATCCACCCACCTTTGAGCTGTTCCTGAAAAATGACGCGTTGCATGACCCCATGATCAACGAGTCACATGCCGCGGCTTTTGGGTGGGCTACCGAGTCCGACTTGGCGACAATGCGCACATTATCCTTTCGGGTCAACGATGTGCTTAAGGCGCTGTTTGACCAGGGGGATATGCTTTTGGTGGATTACAAACTGGAATTTGGCCGTTTTGGCAATGAGATTGTTTTGGGCGACGAGTTCAGTCCCGATGGATGTCGTATCTGGGACAAGAGCACCCGCAAGAAAATGGATAAAGACCGCTTTCGCCAGGATTTGGGGGATGTCATCGAAACTTATGAGGAAGTGGGGCGCCGCCTCGGTATTTCCTTTGATTGAGCGTCGGTGTCGGCAGCAATGGAAGTCATCATAATTCGAATAGGGGATCGGCATGCGTAAGGCAGGCTTGGTAGGCGTAATGGTTGGTGGGCTCTGTCTTTGGGGGCCGCTTCAGGCACAGGCGGAGACTTTCGGGGCTTCAGCGTCGGTGGCTTACTGGCAGGCGACGCATTCGGGCACTGTCAAGAACGGCGCAGACAATGTCAGCATCGACAATGATCTGGGATTTCATGATAGCTCCTTTGCCGTCATGAGTTTCTCCTTTCAGCACCCGGTCCCCTTCTTGCCGGATTTCAAATTCCAGTACTACAAGATGGACCAGGTGGCCAATGGCTCCATCCCGCTCAATAAGACCTATGATGGTTTTAACGGCGACGTCCATACCAATCTGGATTTGAGTAACTACGATCTGACCCTCTACTACCAGCTGTTGGATAACTGGGTGCATTTGGATCTGGGTTTGACGGGGAAGGTGTTTAGTGGGCATATCAACGTTCGCCAGGCCAACGGTACCCAGCAAAGCAATACCAGTATCAATACCGCTGTTCCCATGTTATACGCGGCTGCACGGTTCGACCTGCCGGCTACAGGTCTGTCCGTTGGGGCTGAAGGTAACGGCATTGCATACAGTGGCAAGCACCTCTACGACGCTTCTGCGTATGTGAATTACCGCTTGGTGGTCTTCAATCTCCAGGCCGGTTATCGGCAGATGGCCATGAAGGTGGACGATATCGACGGTATCGGGGTCGACGTCAAGTTACATGGCCCCTATGTGCAGGTTGGTGTGGCGTTCTGACGCGCCGACAATTGATTTTGGGCAAGAAGTGAGGATAGCTGGTGCGAGTGCTTGTGACCGGCACGGCAGGTTTTATCGGCTTTCATTTGGCACAGCGACTGTTGGCGCGCGGCGATGAAGTTATCGGCGTGGATATCGTCAACGATTACTACGATGTCAGCTTGAAAGAATCTCGGCTCGATCAGCTCAAGTGCCATGCCGACTTTACGGAAGTGCGCAAGGATATTGCAGACAGGGAAGCCATGGCGGATGTCTTCGCGCAGTACAAGCCCCTGCGCGTAGTGCACTTGGCGGCTCAGGCTGGGGTGCGCTATTCGTTGAGGAATCCGCATGCCTATGTTGACGCCAATGTGGTGGGCTTTCTCAATATCCTCGAAGGATGTCGGCATAACCAGGTGGAGCACCTTTTGTATGCCTCCAGCAGCTCCGTGTATGGCGCGAACGAGGCTATGCCGTTCTCGGTTCATGATAACGTTGATCACCCGGTAAGCCTGTATGCGGCGACCAAGAAAGCCAATGAGCTGATGGCGCATACCTATAGTCATCTATATGGGTTGCCCACGACTGGTTTGCGATTTTTTACTGTCTATGGCCCTTGGGGGCGTCCCGATATGGCGCTCTTCACCTTCACCAAAAAGATATTGGCAGGGGAGCCTATCGACGTATTCAATCATGGGCATCAT
This sequence comes from Mangrovitalea sediminis, assembly GCF_002514725.1. Taxonomy (GTDB): domain Bacteria; phylum Pseudomonadota; class Gammaproteobacteria; order Pseudomonadales; family Oleiphilaceae; genus Mangrovitalea; species Mangrovitalea sediminis. The sequence continues at coordinate 296,789 of NZ_NTLB01000006.1, read as the reverse complement.
CGGCGGGACTTTACCTATATCGACGATATTGTGGAGGGGGTTGTTAGAACGCTTGATCATGTTGCTGAGCCTAACCCTGATTGGAATCCGCAGCAGCCGGATCCTAGTACCAGTAAGGCGCCGTTTCGGCTGCATAACATCGGTAGCAACAATCCGATCGAGTTGTCGCGCTTCATTGAGATACTCGAGACGCGTTTGGGCAAAACTGCACAAAAGAATCTGCTTCCTTTGCAGCCTGGCGATGTGCCCGCAACATACGCAGACGTGCAATCCTTGATTGACGATGTTGGCTATCAGCCGACAACGACAGTGGAAGAGGGCGTCAGTCGCTTTGTGGACTGGTATCTGGCGTATTATCACGGGTGATGGGGACGGCTTTAGCGGGGCTTGAGGCGTACTGTACTGGGTCGGTGCGGACTCGGGCCCAGCCGTAGGGGCTGAGACATTTCGGTATCCACGGCAGGAAATTTTGAGGAATGATAAAAAACGGGTTGACCGCCCCCATCTACCTCGTTATATTACGCACCCGCAGCGCAGTAGGACCATAGCTCAGTTGGTTAGAGTACCACCTTGACATGGTGGGGGTCGGCGGTTCGAGTCCGCCTGGTCCTACCAACCTTTTCAATAGGTTGGCCCCTCTGGATATATTCTTTTCGAAACACTTTCAGTTTACGCATACCGCCTGTTCGGGTTTATGGCAGAAGGCGGTTACGCCGTTACTTTGCCTGTCGATCCATCTCAGCGCATAATGCGCGGGGAGACTTTTCAGGGTGGGGTGCCATGCGTTACCTGCGGTCGTTCAATCGTCGTTTGCAAGAATTTCGGGATGCCAGACATCTGACGGACAGTGATATCGCTGCGCTGCTTCGGGTGGATGATGCTGTCATTCGATATTGGGAGATGAACGACGAACGCAAGCGCACCTACCCCTCAATCGATAATCTGCTCGATCTCTGCCTGAAGACGGAGACGCCGCTAGAGCACTGGCTGGACCTGGATGGAATTCCCAATGGTACCCAGTTGCAGCTGCCGGGCTTGGCGATGGTGGAGGAGAGTGACCTCGGTCCCCTGTTGGAGCAATTGCAAATGGAGGTCTTGCGTCTGGTTCCGAGCGAAGAGGAAAAGGAACTATTGAGACGCTTTAGGCGTGCCAACGATGAGAATCGGCGCTTGATCCTGCAATTGATGTCCTGATTGGGTTATTCGTGCTTGAGCGATATGTGGGCAATACGCTGCTCGGTGTCCTGCGCCAGCAGGATGTCGGCTGTTGAGGGTAAGGTGCGCAGCATATGCCGGGTGATGCGCTCATAGTGGTTGATAAAACGCATCAGTTGCTGAGGGTTATCCAGCCCTCCCCGGTAGTTGGCGCCTTGAGCCCGCATCAGTTTAGCTTCCTGCAAACGGCGCCATTCCATAACGACGTCCCAGTTGGGGGCTTGCATGAATATCAATCGGTTCAATGTTGAGAAGAGTGGCTCATAACGCTCGGCCAGTTGTCGATTGACCCAGCGTCGCCAGGCGCCCTGTGGGTCTTCGTCCAGCTCCAACGGGTTGATGGGTTCCTCCAGGGCGTCATTGGCTTCTGCATGGGCGCCTACACACCAACCCTCGAGAAGCACAATATCCGGTCGGCCGATGAAGCGGCCCCACTGAGTTTCCGGACGCCGGTCGTCGATACCCTTGTCGAACAGCGGCATTATCGTTTCCGAGCCTTCGTCCGCATGGAGCAACGCTCTCAGGGTGTTCCCAAGAAGCGCCGTATCATGGGTGCCAGGAACCCCTCGTGTAGCCAGGAGAGGGTGAATATCTTTGGCCAGTTGGTGTCGATAGGCTTGCGGCCAGTAATAGTCGTCCAGTGAGAGATGGCAGCAGGATAAGCCGAAGACATATTGGAACACGAGCTGGAGCGCCTGTGTCAGCGTGGTCTTGCCAGCGCCCTGGCAGCCTGCAATGCCTACCACCAGAGGCGATCTCTGTTGTTCGGTAAAGTGGCGAAGGTGTGCGGCGAGAGGCACCAGCAGGCGCGGGAAAAGTTCAAGGTATCGTCTGGGAAGCTGGTGGTGCGCCAGGAAACGTTCTCCAGCCACGGAGATATGCTGGCAGGCCGAGTGGATGTCGGTCTCTGTGAGTGTCTGAGAGGGCCATTGGGCCGTATCGGCAATAAGCGGTAGCCTTGCGGAAATCACGGCCCTTGCTCCCTGGTTGCCCGAAGAGGCGGCGCCGATGGCGCCGCCTCTTCGGGGATTATTTTGCCGACTTCTTATAGATGTTTTCGTAGACGTAATTGGTTGCCTCGACGAAACCATCGATACTGCCGCAGTCGAAACGGCGTCCCTTGAACTGATAGGCGAGTACGCAACCCGTACGTGCTTGTTCCAGCAGGGCATCGGTGATCTGAATCTCGCCATTCTTGCCCGGGGTCGTACGCTCCAGGATTTCAAAGATGTCCGGTGTCAGGATATATCGGCCAATAATCGCCAGATTTGAGGGGGCTTTATCGGCGGAAGGTTTTTCAACCATGTCGGTAATGCGGTAGAGGCCGTCTTTCATCGACTCACCGGCAATGACACCGTACTTGTGAACTTCCTCTTTGGGCACTTCCTCTATTGCGACGATAGAGCAGCGGAACTGATTGTACAGATGGACCATCTGGGCCAGAACGCCGTCTTTAGCGCCGTCAGTCACGCAGAAGTCGTCGGCAAGGACAACCGCGAAAGGGTTGTCGCCGATGAGGTTGCGCCCGGTCAGGATGGCGTGACCAAGCCCCTTCATCTCATTTTGCCGGGTGAATGCGAACGTGTTGTTGTTGATCAGGTCGCGGATTGACGCCAGAAGCTCTTCCTTACCGGTACCCGCAATCTGGTTTTCGAGCTCGTAACTGATGTCGAAGTGATCTTCCAGGGCCCGCTTCCCCCGCCCAGTGACGAAGCCGAATTCATGAATGCCTGCTTCAGTGGCTTCCTCTACACCATATTGGACAAGAGGCTTGTTCACGATCGGCAGAATTTCTTTCGGCATTGCCTTGGTCGCGGGCAGGAAGCGGGTGCCGTAACCGGCAACCGGGAAAAGGCACTTTTTGATCATCTGTACGTCCTTTCAGATTTAGCGGCTTTGAGTTCTGTGGATGCACCCATCCAGAAGCGCCTGAGGGGCTTGGCTGGAGGTTATCCGGTGATGAATGTTGCTGTAGTGTAAACAAACCCATCCCTAAAAAGGAATTGCAGTATCCCCGGACATGAAAAAGCCCGGCTGTAACAGCCGGGCTTTTGTGGTGCTGAGGGGGCTGCCGCTGGAGAACTAGCGCTTGAGTGCGGTCAGCCGCACTTGCTATCGCCGCAGGCCAGGCAGGTCTTGCAGCCGTCCATGATGATAACGGCCTTGGTCTGGCATTTGGCGCACAGCGTAGCGTTGGCGGGGTAGTTTGTGTCGTCGCCATCGTTGCTGCTGTTGTCGCGTAATTCGAACTCGGCCTTCTTCTCTGCCAGGATGCGCTTGGTCAAATCGCTCATCTCTTCACTGGCGATGAGGCCGATCGCCTTCATGTGTTTCTCGATAATGGCGCCGATCTCCGCCACCAGGGATGGCATGAATACGCCGCCTTTCTTGAAGTAGCCACCGTTGGGGTCGTACACGGAGCGCAACTCTTCCACCAGGAAGGTGACGTCGCCACCTTTGCGGAATACGGCGGAGATAACGCGAGTCAGCGCGATAACCCACTGGAAATGTTCCATCGACTTTGAGTTGATGAAAATCTCGTACGGGCGCCGGACCTCGTGGTCGGTATCCTCGTTCAGGATGATATCGTTGATCGTGATATACATCGCGTGCTCGGAGATAGGCGGCTTGATCTTGTAGGTGGTGCCCAGCAGGAATTCCGGGCGCTCCACGCTTTCGTTCATTTCGACCGGCTGCGGAGCTGCCGGTGCCGATGTTTCGTTGGCGGCATTGTCATTGCGAATGACGCGGTAGCCTACGATTTTCTTGTCGATTTTGACGGTCATGCTCATTGTCCTGTCTCTGACGTTGTCGGCGGCGGCTCAGTACTTACCGTAGGTGCCTTCCTTGAGGGCATCGAACAGGTTGGCGGCCGTATGGATTTCGCCGTCGTACTCGACTTCCTCATTCCCCTTTAGGGTGACCTTGGTGCCGTCTTCCAGGGTGAATTCATATTGCGTGCTTTCCAGGTCTTTCTGCTTGACCAGAACGCCCTGGAAGGCTTCCGGGTTGAAGCGGAAAGTCGTGCAGCCCTTGAGGCCTTTCTCATAGGCGTACAGATAGATATCCTTGAATTCCGGATAAGGGAAATCGGTCGGCACGTTAGCTGTCTTGGATATCGACGAGTCGACCCATTTCTGCGCTGCGGCCTGAATTTCCACGTGCTGCTGCGGTGTCACATCGTCAGATGTCGTGAAATAGTCCGGTAGTTTCTGGTCGTCTTCTTCGCTGAACGGCATCGCCTTGGCATTGATCAGGTGGCGATAAGCCAGCAGTTCGAAGGAAAAGACGTCGACTTTTTCCTTGGTTTTGCGGCCAGCGCGAATGACGTTCCGAACATAGTGGTGCGAAAAACTGGGCTCGATGCCGTTGCTGGCGTTGTTGGCCAGGGACAGCGATATGGTACCCGTAGGCGCTATCGATGTGTGGTGCGTGAAGCGAGCACCTTTTTCGGCGAGTGCCGCAACCAGTTCCGGTTCAACCTCGGCAATGCGTTGCATGTAACGGCTGTAGCGTGCATGCAGAATGCGTCCCTTGACCTTGTCGCCGACCTTGTAACCATCCTCGCGCATCTCCGGACGCTTGGTCAGTATCTCCTCGGTAACGTCAAAGTCCTGCTCCATGATCGGCGCCGAGCCTTTCTCTTCAGCAAGAGCCAGGCCCTGACGCCAGCCTTCCAACGCCATCTCCCGCACGACATCTTCTGTGAAGGTGACGGATTCGGCGGTACCGTAGGGCATTCTCAGCATGGCCAGGGTTGATCCCAGTCCAAGGATGCCCATGCCATGGCGGCGCTTGTGTGTGATTTCATGGCGCTGCTTTTCCAGCGGCAATCCGTTGATTTCAACAACGTTATCCAGCATGCGGGTAAATATCGCGACGACTTTGCGGTATTTCTCGTAGTTGAAGCGCGCCTTGTCGGTAAAGGGGTCGTCGACGAACTTGGTCAGGTTGATCGAACCCAGTAGACAGCTACCATAAGGGGGCAGAGGTTGTTCGCCACAGGGGTTGGTCGCGCGGATATTTTCACAGAACCAGTTGTTGTTCATCTCATTGACTTTATCGATGAGGATGAAGCCGGGTTCAGCATAATCGTAAGTCGACGTCATGATGCTGTCCCAGATAAACCGCGCCTTAAGGGTGCGGTAAATGCGACAGGCGACGCGCCCCTGCTTATCTGTAACGTATTCGTCTTTGATCGGGAATTCGCGGTAAACGAACTGGCTCTTGTCCGTCAGGTCCAGTTGCTCTTCCTCGACTTCGGCCTCTGTAACAGGGAAGGACAGGGCCCAGTCGCCGTCCTGTTTGACCGCCTGGATAAAGTCTTCGGTGATCAGCAGTGACAAATTGAACTGACGCAGGCGACCGTCTTCACGTTTGGCCTGGATGAAATCGACGACATCGGGGTGATGGATGTCGAACGTTGCCATCTGGGCACCACGCCGGCCGCCGGCAGAGGAAACGGTAAAACACATGCGATCGAAGATGTCCATGAAGGACAGCGGGCCGGAGGTCGTGGCACCGGCGCCAGCCACGTATGCCCCGCGGGGGCGCAGCGTGGAGAATTCGTATCCGATACCGCAGCCGGCCTTGAGGGTGAGTCCGGCTTCATGGTTTTTCTCGAGAATATCGTCCATGGAGTCATGGATGCTGCCCGATACGGTGCAGTTGATCGTCGACGTGGCGGGCTTGTGTTGCTCTGCGCCGGCATTGGATGTGATACGGCCGGCGGGAATAGCGCCATTCTGGAGGGCCCAGACGAAATCCTTGTAGACCTTGTCGCGCTTGCTCTTGTTCTCGACTTGGGCGAGGGCTTTGGCTACGCGGTCGTAGGTCGCGTCGATGGTGACGTCTACCGGGTCGCCATTTTTGGTTTTCAATTGATACTTGCTGCTCCAGATATCCTGGGACGCGTCTTGCATCGGGATGACGGTAGTGAGTTCCTGCACTTTAGCGTTCATGTCTGCCCTCTGATCCAACCCTGAATTTAACCTGCTGCCAGCTTTATCGCTTTTCGTTTTTTACGGGTGACGCGATGCCTTGTGCTTTCCATTGCATTGGCTGATACCGGCGTCCTTCGCTCATGCTGTGCGGTCGATATCACCCGATGTGGTGGGATACCACATGTTGTGCTTGTAAGACTTGCGTTTTGTGGGCGTAAAACCGGAGATTGCCGGTCTTATTTGGGGTTTCGTCGATGACTTTCGCTCACCGTCGTGGCAACGAATCAGCGGTGTAAACCACAATTTCTACCGATGTTCTGTCAAGCTTGACATTTTCGGTCTGGTTTGATCGAAACCCAATATATCCGTGTTTTCGGTGTGAAGTATAACACTATATTGTGGTCTGTGAAGATGATTTACCGCTGTTTGTTGTCGTCACCGATGAGCAAGAGGAGACCGCCGCGTCCGGCCAGTCCGCCGCAAAGTCGTGCCAGCTCAATGCTCTGTTCGTTGATTGTTCAGTGTGTTCTGGTTGAAGGTCCGATTACTAGATCTTGTGTTTCTTGGCAAGAGAATTGAGATCACTTTTTGGCATATATAGAGTGAGGTGATGAAGGAACGGTGTGCCACAGTGGCGATGTCGGAGCGTTTGTTCATATTGCGATCGATGTTCGTGACCGATGTCACAGTTGAGTTTTTCAACTCTATCTAGACTGGCATTGTGGGGAAATATTAAAAATTCTTAATTTCCCGCCTGCAAGGACAAGCTGAATAACAACCAGAATAAATAAGGGACATAACAATGAGAGGCCTGAAGAACGGCGTTGTGGCGTTGGCAGTAGCTGCACTGCCCGCTTTTGCGCAAGCAGAGGTCCATCCACTGGACGATGCTGCATTGGGGGAGGTTACCGGCCAGTCCGGAGTAACCATCGAACTTCAAACCAAAGTGAGTATGCAACAATTCAAATATACGGATGAGGGTTCGCTGACGATCGATAACGTAACGCTTGGCGGTGCCAACAAGTCTGATATGTTTGGTTTTACCGGTCTGGTGGCCAGTCCGGGGCAGGGCAATGATCTTCTCGATAATATCAAGTTGAATATCGACATCCTGAGTACCGGGGACGCAGTCATCAATATGTTGCCGGTGGTGTTCCAGGCGGTGGATTTCAAGATCACAACCGGTGCCTGGAAACTTAACGGCACTAACGGTTCGACGACCGTCCTGAATAACCTGAGCATCGAGGGCGCGGCGGGGTCTGGTTATGTCTGGATCCACAATGCCACGCACAAGATGGAGTTGCGTGCCGGTTTCGCGATCGACGACATGAGCGTCGACGTGCCCTTGCTGGCAATGTCGCTTAGGGGGATTACGGTAACGGGCGCGAATTTCGATCCGATTGTGCCGCAGCCGCTGGATCTCTTTCTCGATACCAAATGGGATATCTACAAGAGCACGAACGCGGCCGGTAATGATGCGCTAGCCATTGACCTCACGCAGTTCGGGACAGGAAATTCCGGGGCCAATATCAACATCAGCCAGTTTATGGTGGGTGGGGTGTCGTTGGGGTCGGTCAATATACACCAGCTCCAACTGTCCAACACCTCGTTACGGATCTACGGACACTGACGCGGTGAGGCTTGCCCTGGCGGTCACCGAACGGTGTGAGTTCGGTGCAGGGCTGTTGTGGCATAAGGATCGGGTGGTGAACGTCGAACGAGTAGCCTCTTAGACGCCAGGGTGTAGATAGATGTGGCGACGGTAGAAGTTTTGTCCTGCCCGATAGAGGGTATATCCAAATCCCGCCAGCAAAATGCCTGCAGCCACGACCAGCACAATATGCTGGAGGCTTCCCTTGTCTTCATCAAATTGCCATGCAGACATGGCGGCGCTGAGGTGTGTCAGCATGAGGTATAGCGCTACGCCGCCACCGATCAGTGCGGACACCAGTTGGCTGAAGACAATGAGTAGTGAGGGTATGGTGGCTGAATGTCCACAATGCCCGCACTGATACCTGTCCGTGTATTCAGGTTCTTCTTCATTTCGCACCGGGTCCATGAGTCCCTGGCGGCAATTGATACATATAAACATAACCGGTGTCTTCCGGGTTTTCGGTCAAGAGCCGATGATTCGAAGGCGATTTTCGCGTTTTGCACTGCGCCGGATTATTACTGATATCATAGTTTTCATGGCTACTGCTACGCTGAACGGGTCACTACATTAGCATCATCTGAAGCTTCACTTCTTATGATAGTCAATGACGGGACTGGTGGCGTCAATAACAAGAAATACAGGGGAAGAGCGATGCAGAAGACAATAAGCTTGCCGCTGGAAAAAGTGTACCACTGGGAAACGGCTCGGGCAGAAGAGGTTTATTTGACCCAGCCGATGGGCGATGGCCGCACAGAGGATTTCACGTGGCGGCGAGCCGTAGGCGAAGCGCGCCGCATGGCCTCTTACCTGAAGTCACTTAACCTGCCGCCTCGTAGCCGAATCGGGATTCTATCCAAAAACTGTGCGCACTGGATCATGTCCGATTGGGCGATCTGGATGGCCGGTTATATTTCAGTGCCATTGTATCCGACGCTGAGTGCGCACTCCGTCCGCTACATCCTTGAGCACAGTGAGGCCGAGGTGCTTTTCGTTGGCAAGTTGGATGACTGGGACTCGATGAAAGAGGGGGTTCCGGGAACGGTACACTGTATCTCTTATCCGCTGAGCCCTCCCAATCAATTTCCGACCTGGAACGACATCATTGAGCGGTTCCCGCCTTTGCCTGACAACACCGCCACCAAACCTGAGGATCTTGCCACTATCGTGTACACCTCCGGCAGCACCGGCCAGCCGAAGGGGGTGCAACTGACTTTCCAGAATATGGCTTATGCCGCAGAGGGGGGCGTGCAGGCGCTGGATATCACGGCCAGCGAACGCATGCTGTCCTATCTGCCGCTGTCTCATGTATTCGAACGCTTTGTCGTGGAAATGGGCTCGCTGTACCGAGGATTCCGCCTATATTTCGCCGAGTCACTGGAGACCTTTGTACGTGACCTGAAGGTCGCGCGCCCAACCTTGTTTATGGGAGTGCCGCGGATCTGGACCAAGTTTCAGCATGGTGTTTTCGAGAAGGTGCCGCAAGAGAAACTTGCCCGGTTGCTGCGGCTCCCGCTGGTGAGCCTGTTTATTAAACGCAAGGTTCTGAAAAATCTCGGGCTGGAACATGTAAAGTTCGCAGGCAGTGGTTCGGCACCGTTGTCCGTTGACATCCTGGAGTGGTATCGCGGGCTGGGTTTAGAGCTGCTGGAAGGTTATGGGATGTCTGAGAACTTTGCATACTCCCACATGAACAAGCCAGGCCGCGCACGCACGGGCTACGTGGGAGAACCGTTACCCGGTGTCGAAACGCGAATCGCGGAGGATGGCGAGGTTCAGGTGCGGAGCCCGGCAACCATGCCGGGATATTACAAGGATGAGGAAAAGACCCGTGAGGCATTCACGCCCGACGGCTTTCTGCGTACTGGCGACAAGGGTGAGATCGATGAGGCCGGCCGCCTCAAGCTGACCGGGCGTATCAAGGAGATCTTCAAGACGAGCAAGGGTAAGTACGTCGCCCCTGCGCCGATCGAAAATATGCTGATGTCGAATCCTAATATCGAGATGGTATGTGTTTCCGGCCCCGATTATCCCCAGCCACACGCTTTGGTTATGCTATCGGAGGACGGGCAGCAGCGCCGCGATGACCCAGCCTTTCGGGCAGAGGTGGAGCGCAGTCTTCTGGCGTCGCTTGAACAGGTGAACCAGGCAGTCGACCCGCACGAACAACTGAAATTCCTGGTGGTGATCAAGGAGCCTTGGACGATGGAGAACGAATTCCTGACACCAACCTTGAAACTGAAGCGGAATCAGGTTGAAACAGCTTTCAAGCCGTTATGGCCGGCCTGGTATGAGCAGAAAGATAAGGTGATATGGCAATAGCTTGACTCATCGGTTGCGGAGCCGTTGACCATAGGTCGAACTGTCTGGAAATGTGCCGAATCAGGTAAAGTGCCGTTGGATGAGATCCTCGGGAGCCGTGATTCAATCGGCCCGGCTTGCCGTAATCCAGAGGGGGGATTGCTGATGGCGTATGACGCTCTAAAGATTCAGGAGATGCTCTACCGTTTGATACCTGTGACGCGAGGACTGGGGATTGAAGTGTCTCGGTATGGTGGCGGTCTGCTGGAATTGAGTGCGCCTTTAGAGGCCAATCACAATCACCAGAATACGGCCTTTGGCGGCAGCCTTTACTGTGTGGCCATTGCGGCAGCGTGGGGAATACTGCATTTATGGTTCGATGCTCGACCGATGCAGGGATCGATCATCGTTCAGGATGGCGCCATGGATTATCTGAAACCGGTGACCGGCGACTTCGTGGCGAGATGCCTTTTGCCGGACAGCAGCACCATGGCTCGTCTCGAGAAGACGCTTTCAAGGCATGATAGGGCGCGTGTGGCCGTTTCCTCCACAGTATACTTGGGGGAGGAGCCTGTTGCTGAATTCCGTGGCCGATTTGTGCTGCTGAAGGAAGCTTGATGTTTGGACAGCAAGCTAGCAGTTCCGTATGTTGCTGATTCGCAAATTCCGTACTGGCAGATTCATTGATTCAAGGCTTTAATTCGATGCTATGCTTGTAGGTAGTTATACGAACAGGAGCTTAGCTGAAAGCAATGACAAGTATAGCCAGTGCCCAGGGGGCCGATCGCCGGATACATCCCAGGACGACGATGAATGCCAGGGTGCGCGTTGCTCATGAAGTGACGGGGGACAGTCTGTACTACACGCGTGATATCTCCGACGGAGGCATTTATGTCGTGGTTGATGGCGATGCTTTTCCTCCCATGGGCAGCGTTGTGGAAGTACAGGTTCAGGGTCTCCCCATTCCCGCGCCGATTTTAAAAATGCAGGTCGTTCGTCGCGACGTCGATGGATTTGGCTTGCAATTCGTTTGACCCGGTTCGTGTCATCGTAAGTCGCGCCTGGATAAAGTGACATCCTTGCCGCGGGCTTCGGTGCGCTCGAACATGGTCTTAATGTTAAGTGTTGCGCTGTATCCCGTCTTTGCCCGCAGTAAAATCCCCGCTGAGCGTGTCATGCTTTGATGCCGTGCGCGGTATGCCCGGTCCACGTAATTTGTCTCATGATTTTGGAGAGTAGCGTAACGATGGTGGGACTTCGTTGCTTTCGCTTGGGTCTGTTGGCTGTTGCGACCACCTGGCTTTCCGGGTGTGCATCCTATTACCTTCACTACGCCAGTTTTTCGGCAACGAACTCCAGTGGTGATCCAAGAGAGTTTCATCTGACCTGGAAAACAGCGGAATACCCCAGTTGGTGGATTGCCAGTAACGAGGCGACTCCCGTGGAGCTTAAGACGCAGTGCAGTAAACGGGTGTGGAAAATGATGCCGGCAGCCGACTCTGGATGTGGCAAGGGGATAACCGCCTGTGGTCAGCCAGGCTTGGACCTGAACAGTCAGGGGCAGCCGATTACATCCGGTAAAACGGTCTGTGTATCGATATCTGATAGCCTTCATCATGATCAGATCGCAGATTTAGGGAGTAACGTAGAAGTGACGGTTAGCTGCTTTCCGGCCACCACGAAGCTTCAGCAAGGTGATGAGACCGTGGGCACCGACTACCTGAGAGCTTCCGTCGTACCTTATTCGATACAAACCCGTAAAGTGCCGCTCTACGGGCTCAACAGTGGGCCGCCTCCGCTGGATGAAAAGAGTTGTCCGCAGCAGTGAGTCGATGCTGGATAGGTTATGTGAGCGGAATCACGTAAGTATTGAGTGTTATGTCTCATTGCTACATGTCGTAGCGGTTCGCAATCTGGCGTAACCAATGTTTCCAGGTTGTAACCTGTGGATACTAAAATGTAATTGCCTCCTGGCCTCAGTGCGGGAAAATGGTTACAAGGCTTAATGTGACTATTTGAGGTGGGGCAATGGGCGTCCAACAGAAAAAGATCGCCGTTCATGACCTGCAAATTGGTATGTTCGTCTCGGACCTCGACCGTCCCTGGCACGAGACGCCTTTTCCGATTCAGGGCTTTCTCATTCGGAGCGAAGAGGAGATCCGCGCTCTCGTTTCCTATTGTCGAGCCGTTTTTGTCGATGTGGCGGAAGTCCGTGGCAAAGCCGAGTCGGAGTCGGCGACCCCATCGGTTTTTGGCCGCCGAAGCAAACGATCGGACAAGCATCTTCTCAAGTTGCCCCCAATTACCATCAAAGGCCCGCGGCTCTATCCCGTTAGTCAGCCCCTTAAAAAGGAAGTTAAGGAAGGTGAGCGGATTCTGCGGGAAGCTCGAAGCGCATTGAATGCTGTGATGGCGTTATTGCACCGAGGAGAGGTGCCAGACCTGAAAAGTGTCGACAAGGCTGTCAGGGCGATGGCGGACAGTGTTATCCGCAACCCGGACGCTCTCTTATGGTTAACCCGTATACAACAGCACGATGAGTACACCTATCGCCACTCTCTCAATGTAGCTGTTTGGGCGCTGGTGTTCGGTCGGCACCTGGGGCTTCAGCCGAATGTACTGCATCACCTGGGACTGGGTGCCCTTCTTTGTCATGTCGGCAAGCTGCAACTGCCAGAAGCGCTCTTGCAGAACGAAATGCTGTTGGGGGCGGAGGACTTCGCCCTGTTTAAAACCTATGTCGACAAAGGTGTATCGGTGCTGGCTTCCGAGCAACTGCCAGAAGGTGTGCTCAATGTGGTTCGCTATCACCGCGAGCGTCACAACGGCTCAGGATTTCCCCAGGGTGTTACCGGTGACAGGATTCCGCTCCTGGGCAAGGTCGTGGGCATCGTGGATTTCTACGAATCACTGATTGAACCGCGGGAGGGCAGTACGCCAATGACGCCGGCCCAGGCTGTGGCGCAACTGTATGACTCCCGCAATATCGAGTTTCAGGAGGATCTCGTCGAACGCTTTATTCAGGCGGTTGGGGTATATCCGACGGGAACCTTGGTTGAACTGAGTAATGCGCAGCTTGGTGTTGTTGTTTGCCATCAGCCAAATCGTCGGCTGTGGCCGAAAGTGCTGGTGATGACGGATAGTGCCCAGCAGCCGCTGAAAACCGGAAAAGTTGTGGATCTGGCGGAATATAATGAGGGCCGCAGTATGCAGGATGCCTTGCAGATTGCCGGCTGTATCCCGTTTGGAGAGTGCCAGCTAGACCCCTCCCAGTTTGAAGTGACCGGCGCCACCTCACGCTGGAGCTGGAAGCACCTGACGGGAAGTTGAGCGTAAGGCTCTGACGCTCGTCAGTTCAAGTGGTCATTTGATGTTGACCCTCAACTGTTTTCGATACCAGCGATAGTCTCCGGATACCTTGATGTTGACCAGAATCGTGCCCTGCTGGCCCGTGGAGCCGGAGATGAAATAGTCGACGGATTCTGTGGTTGCGTTGAAGGACTGGAGTGTGATGATAGCCGGATTCAGGCTCACGGCTTCCATTTGTTCGATACTCAGGTCTCCGCCAACTTTACGCACGAAAAGTTCCTTTAGGGAAGTGTCCGACGCAGGGATATCCATAGCACTGGCGCTTAAGTAGTACTTTGTGGATGCTGCGCTGAAATAGATATTGGTATCGTCCTCCAGAAGCTTTTCCGCATCGCTAATTTGGATATCGCCGATGTGGCGGTGAGTCGCCAGGACCTTTTTCCTCAGTGCCTCGAGATCGCTCTGATAGATAGTATTGGGGTCAGGGTTTGTTGAAGGCTTCACCGGTGCTGCCGCTATTTCCGCAAGGCTTGGCGGAGGGTTGCATTGGGTGTCGCCAACTGGGTAGAAGCAAATCTGATTCAACAATTGATTGGCTGGGCTGGGAGGATCGGAGCTATTGTCTGCAAACGTCGCTGGCGATACCGCTAAATCAATAGGCTGAGTCAGGTTGGGCAGGGCTGCGTTCACCTGATCGGTGGTTCTTTGTGTTATGTCAATATTGGTCGTACTGGTGTTTTTGTCGTCGTCCAGCAGCATTAGCAGTCGCATGAGGTTATTCGCTTTACCTGTTGCTGCCAAAGACTTGACCACCGGTCGCTGGCTGGACAACCCGTAGGTGTCCGTCGCGCCGGCATTTAGTTGTGCGAGGTTGTCGTTAAAGAAGTCAACGGGGGAAAGGTAGGGTTTGGCCGGAATATCATCGCTGATTTTCAGGTTGCCGACCCAAAAGGAAATAGTCTCACCCGGTAGGTAATGGTATGTCCCCGAGGCATCGGTTGTTCCGCTCTGGCTCTGGGTTTCATAGTGCAGTCCTTGAATACCCAGTTCCATAAGGTGTCCGGTCAGCGTGCCGTCACCGCCGCTACTGCCTCCGCCACCGCAGGCGGTTAACAGACATGAGACTGCCAGTAGGAATAGAAATCGCTTCATGGCGGACACTAGGTTCCCTGTTTCGCGGATTTGTCGAGTGTTCTTATTATTCCCGCCCGTTTGCACCTAAAAGTGCCATATGAGCGAGCGGTAACTGGCTGGATTATAGGGAAATCGGTTGGTGCGGTTCTGGAAGCCTGTCGCAGTTTTCCATGCCGGTCTTGAAAATCCGGCTTAAGCCCTGATTTGTGGTAGAGTTGCGGCCTTGCTTTATGGGCCAATTGTCAGGAAGTCGTGTCTTACTCTTATAACTTCCCTTATCGGTCCTTCACTTCTGAAATTGAATCGGTTTGTCATGAAAGACGCGTTGGTCATTAAAAATCTCCGCAAAACCTATGGAAGTGGTTTTGAAGCTCTCAAGGGAATCGACCTTCGGGTCGAAGAGGGTGATTTCTTTGCACTGCTGGGACCCAATGGTGCGGGTAAGTCCACGACCTTGGGTATCGTCTCGTCGTTAGTGAATAAAACATCGGGCGAGGTCTCCATCTTCGGTCACGATATCGACAGGGATCTGGCGCGGGCGAAACTTGAACTCGGGGTGGTACCTCAGGAGTTCAATTTCAATCACTTTGAAAAAGTCTTCGACATCCTGGTGACGCAAGCGGGCTACTACGGTATTCCAGCCTCTCGTGCCGGTAAGGCTGCTGAACACTACCTGAAAAAACTGGGTATCTGGGACAAGCAGGATGTGCCCGCGCGGATGCTGTCCGGAGGCATGAAACGTCGTCTTATGATTGCCCGGGCCCTGGTCCATGAGCCGCGCCTGCTGATTCTCGACGAACCCACGGCGGGTGTCGATATCGAGCTGCGTCGGTCGATGTGGCAGTTCCTCCAGGAAATCAACCGGCAGGGCACGACGATCATTCTCACCACGCATTATCTGGAAGAAGCCGAGGCCCTGTGTCGCAACATTGCCATTATCGATCAGGGCCGCATTCTCGAAAACACCAGTAAGCGGGACCTGTTGCAAAAACTGCACCTGGAAACCTTCATTCTGGATACGCGTAGCCCGCTCAGTGAGCCGCCGTCCATCGATGGCTATCCCATGCGACTGAACGGAGAGGGCTCCCTGGAGCTGGATGTCGCCAAGGGAAAGAGCCTGAATGACGTTTTCCTGAAACTTGCCGAAATGAATATTGACGTGATGAGTATGCGGACCCGGTCCAACCGCCTGGAAGAGCTGTTTGTTGCCATGGTGGAAGATAACAACGCCGCCCACCATGATGTGGCAGGTAAGGCAAAGGAGGGCGTGACGTCATGAGCGCCCGCGCCATCTTTGTTGCATTTGTCACGATCCTGGTGAAAGAGATTCGGCGGTACATGAGGATCTGGCCGCAAACGTTGGTGCCGCCTGCTGTCACCATGACCCTGTATTTCGTCATTTTCGGGAACCTGATCGGCTCGCGGATTGGCTCGATGAACGGTTTCAGCTATATGCAGTTCATCGTTCCCGGTCTGATCATGATGTCGGTTATTACCAATTCCTACTCAAACGTTGTCTCCTCGTTTTTCGGCATGAAATTTCAGCGCAGCGTCGAAGAGTTGCTGGTATCGCCGGTTCCGAATTGGATCATCCTCTTGGGATTCGTGGCAGGCGGTGTGAGCCGAGGGTTGATCACCGGTTTTATCGTGACCTGTCTTTCGCTCGCCTTTACCTCGTTGCACGTGCACCATGTTCTGATTGTGCTGACGACGGTCGTACTGACGGCTGTGCTGTTCTCATTGGGCGGTTTTATCAACGCCATGCTGGCCACCAAATTCGATGATATTTCTATTGTGCCGACTTTCGTGTTGACGCCATTGACCTATTTGGGTGGGGTCTTCTACTCGATACAGCAGTTGCCTGAATTCTGGCAGAAGTTGTCCCTGGCCAACCCGATCCTCTATATGATCAATGCCTTTCGGTTCGGCATCCTGGGGGTTTCGGATGTCAATATCGGCGTCGCCCTCTCCATGATTGCCTTGTTTATCATTGTATTGTTCTCGGTAAGCTTGGCCATGCTGAAACGGGGCAAGGGGATTCGGGCCTGATGTTGGTCGTATTCTGGTGAAGGGGGAGCCCCATGGCATTGGATAAGGCCCTTCTGGGCAAAACGACTGAATACCCCGAGCGTTATGCGCCTGATGTCCTGTTTCCGGTCGCTCGCCTGGAAAATCGTCAACGTCTTGGCCTGACGGATGGTCGGTGGTCCGGGTTCGGAGAGGACTTATGGCGAGCTTACGAGGTGTCCTGGCTGTCACCTGCGGGGTTGCCGCGGGTGGCGGTGCTCGAGCTTCGGGTGCCGGCGGACTCACCTAATCTGATTGAGTCCAAGTCGCTCAAACTTTATCTGAACTCCTTCAACCAGGAAGTCATTGAAAGCGAAGCTGCGTTCCTGGAAGTGCTTGGCCGGGACCTGAGTGCGGCTGCAGGCGGCGAGGTTGGCCTGGAATTGCTGCCGGTGGATCGGGCTGTCACCTTGCCGGGATCGCCGGCCGGATATCAGGTGCTGGATAACCAGTCAATCGATATTCAGGCGTACCGCCCCGATCCGGAGCATCTCAAGGTCACCCGCGACGACGTTGTTGAAGAGCGCCTGTGCTCTCACCTTTTAAGAAGCCTTTGCCCGGTCACCCGTCAGCCTGACTGGGGAACCGTGCTGATCGACTACCGGGGGCGGCCACTGGATAGGGCGGAATTGCTGCGGTACATCGTCGGATACCGTCGGGAGCAGGATTTTCACGAGCATTGTGTGGAGCGGATTTTTACCGACATCATGGCACAGTGCCAGCCAGAGCAACTGACCGTGATGGCCTGCTATACCCGGCGGGGCGGTCTGGACATCAACCCCTGGCGCAGCACGGTATCTGGTGTTGCACCTTCACTGAGGCTGGTCAGGCAGTAATAGCCGGTGAGGGCGCGGCGAAAGGTTACTCGTCGCCACCGCGGAGGCGGCCCATGGCCCTGTCAAGGGCCTGTAAGATCGTATCGCGCTCCACGCCGCTGATCTTCTCGGAATCCAGGTACATCGCAAAACCTTCGCACTCGTGTTCCATAAAGCTTCTATGCGGCCCGATGTCGCGGCGGAAGTCGATGACTTCGTAGATAGGGACGGGACGGGTGAATCCTTTTACTGTGATTTCGCCTTTATCCCGGCACATGATCTTGTCTTTGATCAGCGAAAAGGTTTCATAGGACACCAGTATTTCGCTGGGTTCCGCCAGGGATTCGAGGCGGCTGGCCAGGTTCACTTCCTTCCCGATGATGGTGTAATCCATCCGGTTCTCCGCGCCAAAGTTGCCAACGGTACAGTAGCCGGTACTGATTCCCATGCGGATTTCCAGTGGGGTGCGAATGCCCTGGCTTTTCCACTTCTGGCGCAAAATCTTCATATGTTTGCGCATATCGATCGCCATGCTGACACAGGCAACCGTATCTTCCTTGGCGCCGCGACTGGTCGGATCGCCAAAGAAAATCATGATGCTGTCACCCACGAATTTGTCGATAGTGCCGCCGTACTTCAGTGCAATCTGCGACATCTCCGTAAAGTAATTGTTCAGCAGTTCGGTCAGGCTTTCCGGCTCCATTTCTTCAGACAGTTCGGTAAATCCCCGAATGTCAGAGAAGAAAACGGCAAGCTTCTTACGCTGGGTTTCCAGGCGTACATCCCGTTCACCCGTAAAGATCGATTGCCACACCTGGGGTGACAGGTATTTCGACAGTTTATGGGACAGCGCAATGGATTGCTCCCGCTGAAACTGAATCTGTGATTTCGCCAGAACCAGTGCCCGGGCCTGCTGGTGCGTATAGTAGGCTGTGACGCAGATGTAGATGCCGGTGCCAATGCCAGCGACAGCGTTAACCAGGAGTGGGGTGTCGATAACGACATGGAATCCCAGCACAAGGCCGCCTAATACGCACCCGACAAGATTGGCGGCGACACCGGTTAGCCAGATACGAACGCCTCCCACGATCAGGCAACTGAAATACAGCATCAGCATCAGGAAGAGGCTGGGGATCAGGCTGAATTGGATAATCGCGAGCAGCAGTCCGGTCACGATGGCGTCGATCAGCAGAATACGTTGGCGTACCCGTTGATTGCGTTGCCAGCCAAGGTGACGCGTTACGAAAAATATGAAGTGTGGCCAGAGCAGTGCAACCGGTACGACCCAGATAAGATTACGGTCGAAATAGCCGCTGACAATACCGGAGGCAATAACCGCCGCGCCGGCAATATAGGCCAGTACCCGGGCATTGTAATCCGGCATCGGCGGAATGGCGGCGGGCTTGCTTTTATGCTCCATGCCAACCACGTTTGCCGGAATCAGGGGGGCATTCATCATCTTAGAACCTAATACGGCCAATGAGCATATCCTTCAGCATTACCCAGTCACCCATAAAACTGTACAGGGGGTACCTGAAGGTCGCAGGACGGTTCTTTTCGAAGAAGAAGTGACCCGTCCAGGCAAAGCCATAACCGATGACCGGCAGGCTCAACAGCCACATATAGTGTGCGGTTGCCACGCTGCTTGCGAGTACCGCCAAAACGAGAATGCTACCAAGGTAGTGTAGGCGGCGACAGGTGACATCACTATGCTCGGACAGGTAATAGGGATAGAAGTCCGAAAAGGTTTGATATATCGGCAGATCTCTCATTGTCTTTGTCTTCCCGGCTGTTTATTGTTTTCTTCAGCGCTGCGTCGCGAGCCAAGGTAACCTTATAAGGTTATCAGCATTTGACTATTGTCACAATTTTGCTCTTTTCGCGACAGTAGCGGTTTACTTCCCCGACATTTTCTGAAAACCCGCTAGTGGGCGATAACCTGTGACGCCTAATGCGCAAAGGTTTCGATCCAGTGCGACAATTCGTCGTAGGCACGGGAAGGCCCCCTTTTCATTGAAGTAGCGACAAGCGGATGAGATAGCAGCATGAAGGACATTATCGAATTCATTCTTAGCAGGCAATCGCAGCCCCGGCTGTCTGCGCCGGCGCCTGGCGATGAGGTGTTGCGTGAAGTGTTTTCCTGTGCATTGCGGGCGCCGGATCATGCGTTACTCAAGCCATGGCGCTATCTGGTTGTCACCGGAAAGGGTTTGCAGCAGTTGGGGGAGGCCTTTGCCGCTGCAGCGGCGCATGATAATCCAGCGCTGCAGGAATCGGATCTTGATAAGATCAGCAGCAAGGCCCTGCGTGCACCGATGATTATTGTGGGCATCACGTGTCAGCAGGAGCACCCCAAGGTGCCAGTCATCGAGCAAACCCTGTCTACGGGTGCCGGTATGGCCTATTTGCTGCTCGCACTGGAAGCCCGAGGGTTTTCGGGTATCTGGCGGACGGGGGATATGGCATATCACCCGGTTGTGCATGAGCGTCTGGGGTTGGGGCCCCTCGAGTCGATTACCGGCTTTCTGTATGTCGGTACGGCGGCGGCGCGCAAGCCGGTCCAGCCATTGCCCTCGCTCGATGACATCGTCTCGGTGTGGCCGCCGCGGAACAGCCATTAATTTCACTGGCTGGCCGGTTCTGACAGCCCTGTGACCGTATTCCGCCGGTCTCAGGGAAAAATGTTGCCGCTTTTCGTTGCTCATCAGAAGAACACTCCCTCTCAATCCCCTTAAAAAAAGGCGAATCCCAAGTTGGCATCCTGATTGCTTATTTCTCCCGCAAAGGCAACTGGCTGACTGGGAGGCATCGTGGCAATCAGCTTTGATAAAGCGCTGGGAATTCATGAGAAGGCTCTGGAGCTGAGAGTTCAGCGCGCCCAGGTGCTCGCTAACAACCTCGCCAATGCCGATACGCCGGACTTCAAGGCCCGCGACTTCGATTTCAGGGCGGCTCTGGATCAGGCGCAGTCGAATACCCTGCCGCTGGAGATGACCAACTCACGGGATATTCCCGGAACAGGCAGCGGCGGCAACCCGCCGCTTCTCTACCGGATACCGTCCCAGCCATCGATTGATGGCAATACGGTGGATACCCAGACAGAGCTGTCTGAGTACACCAAGAACGCCATGGATTTTCAGGCCAGTTTCCAGTTCCTCAACAGCCGCGTAAAAGGGCTGATGAGCGCGATTAGAGGAGAATAAAGATGTCCCTTGCGAGCATTTTCAATATTGCCGGTTCGGGGATGTCGGCAGAGTCCATCCGGCTCAATACGACGGCGAGCAACATTGCCAACGCCGATACGGCCAGTTCGACAGCTGCGGGCGCCTACCGCGCGCGTAAGCCAATTTTCGCCGCTATTCAGCAGGGCCTGATGAACGGTGTCGCGAACGGTTTTGATGGCCAGGCGCCCAGCATGGGCGTTCAGGTAAAAGGCATTGTGCAGAGTGACGAAAGCCTGCAGATGCGCTATGAGCCCGGTAGTCCCATGGCCAACAAGGATGGTTACGTCTATTACCCGAATGTGAATATCGCCGAGGAGATGGCCGATATGATGTCCGCGTCGCGTACCTACCAGACCAACGTGGATGTAATGAATACCGCCAAGACCATGATGCAGCGTGTGCTGACGCTGGGCCAGTGATTAAGGCGAGGAGGCAGCCATGACGACCGTCAACAATAACCAGACTGCAACGAATGTACTGGATAAGTATGCGGTGCAGCAGTCGAATTCCAGCTCCAGCAGCGGTACCAAAGGCACTGGTAGCTCTTCCGCCTTGGGGAAAGATCAGTTCATGAACCTGATGCTTGCCCAGCTGAATAATCAGGACCCGCTCAATCCGACCGATAACACGCAGTTCCTTGCGCAGTTGGCGCAATTCAGCTCGCTGGAACAGATGCAGAACCTGAATACGTCGGTTCAGAGTTTTTCCTCTCAGTTCCGCTCGCAACAGGCACTGCAGGCCTCTGCCATGGTTGGGCGCTCGGTCGTGGCCCAATCCAATACGGCAAGCCTGGGGGCCAGTGGCAAGATTTCCGGTTTTGCCGATTTGGCGAATGCGACGAATGATCTGAAAGTTCAGGTGTTGGATAGCTCAGGCTCCCTGGTAAAAACCATGGACCTGGGGCAACAACCTGCCGGTCAGGTGGCATTTAACTGGGATGGCAAGGATGCAGGCGGCAATTCTATGCCGACTGGCAGCTACACGCTGAATGCTGTTGCCAGTGACGGGGCGGGCGGCTCTGCTCAGGTGCCGACATTGATCAGCGCCAACGTCAACAGTGTATCGATCGGCAGCGACGGCTCCATCACCCTGAATCTGGCGGATATGGGATCTGTGCCCCTGTCCAGCGTAACCCAAATCAACTGATCGTGATCGGCGAGGTGTGGCATGGCGTTTAATATTGCTTTGAGCGGTCTGAAAGCGGCGTCGACCGATCTGGAAGTCACTGGTAACAATATCTCCAATGCCAGCACGGTGGGCTTCAAGCAGTCACGAACGGAATTTGGCGATATCTATTCCAACGGCTTGTTGAGTCTCGGTTCGAACAATGTGGGCGGCGGCGTTAATGTTCAGACTGTTCGCCAGTTGTTCGACCAGGGCAATATCGCCTCTGGCAGTGGCTTGGATATGGCCATCAACGGCGATGGTTTTTTTGTCATGAATAACAATGGCGAAAAACTGTATTCACGGGATGGTGAGTTTGGTGTCGACAAGAATGGTTACGTCGTAAACAGCAAAGGGATGCGTCTCCAGGGCTATCAGGCGGATACCAACGGCAATTTGTCCGGCTTGACCGGTGATATCCAGGTGCAGACTTCTGACCTGGCTCCGCAACGGACGAGCAACGTCACCAGCATGCTTAATATGGATGCGACGGCCTCCGTGCTTGCGCAGCGGGGGACGACCCTGACGTCGGATGGCAGCTCCATTGGTACGGCCGTGGTGGGTTCCACCAACGGTATACCTGCTGAGGTCTGGACCATCAATTATCCAAATGGCACCAGCGCAACGGTTAATACCAATGCAGGGGACTCTGCCGGGGCTATCGCGTCGACATTGACCCAGCAGGACGGTATCACTGCGTCAGCGACAACGACAGCAACGATTCCTGCCAGTGCGTTCAGTCCTACGACCGGCGATACGCTGACTATCAACGGAGTTCAGTTCTCGCTCAGCTCTACGGGGGGTGAAGCTCAGTTGGCGAACGATATCAATTCATCGTCGCTGGTGGGCATCACGGCGGTATTCAATTCCTCGGGTGATATGCAGTTGGTATCCAGCCAGGGGAGTGACCTGTTGTTCCAGTATGCCGGTAGCGGCAGCCTGAATGTCAGCGGCCAGAACGCGGGCACCATTACCCTGGACGGGAATAGCGCCAACGACAGCGCGACCAACAGCGACACGGCAACCGTTTCAGGTACGATCAAATTTACCCTGGATCAAGGTGTCTCCCTGTCGCCGGCCTCCACGAACATTGTCAACAACACAGTGGGCACGCCATTCGTCCACAATGCGTTCAATCCCAGCGATCAGAACACCTATAACTACGCGACCACGACGCCTATTTATGACAGCTTGGGTAATTCCCACGTCATGACGCAGTACTTCGTCAAGGAGCCGTCGACCGGTCCAAGTCCGGCGAACCTTTGGACGATGTACGTTCAGGTTGATGGAAAGAATGTGGGCGATCCGAATACGGCACTTCCTCCGCCGCAAAATACAAAAGCGACGATGGCGTCCTATAACCTGGTCTTCAACAACGATGGCTCACTGAATACCAACCTGTCGGACAAGGTGTTGATTTCCAACTGGACACCGTTGGACGCCAATGGGAATCCGAATGGCGCGGATGGCCCGATGAATGTGGTGAACGGGGGCGTTCTGCCCATACCCAATCCGCCGACCAGCTCAAATTTTGCCATCGATATGAGTGGAACGACCCAGTACGGTAGTGCCTTTGCCAAGAACAATGTCAAGCAGGACGGCTATGCGACAGGTCACTTGACGGGCCTGGATACCTCCACCGACGGCACCATCTTTGCCCGTTACAGTAACGGGCAATCCAAGACGCTGGCTCAAGTCTCGTTGGCGAAGTTCGCCAACAACACAGGGCTGGCGCCGGTCGGCGGTAATAACTGGGCGGAGACCTTTAGCTCGGGCAACGCGATCGTGGGATCGCCGGGAACCAGTTCCCTGGGAACGATTACCGCAAGTTCGCTGGAAGAGTCGAACGTGGATCTTTCCAATCAGTTGGTCAACCTGATCGTCGCCCAAAGAAACTATCAGGCGAATGCGAAGACCATTCAGACGGACAACGCCATAACGCAGACGATCATTAACCTGCGCTGATGCCGCTGCCGAAATTGTTGCCATCTTGAAAGGCCCCGCTACGGCGGGGCCTTTTTTGTGGGGCGATGAAAGCCTTGGAACAACCTATCTTGCCGAATATAAAGGCTTTGTCGAGGCAGCAGGGAACATTGGCATGGTAAGTGCTTTGCTCTGTCCTAGTGACAGCTTTCCGTCGGAGGTGGAGAGATGGATAAGGCGCTTTATATCGCCATGTCAGGTGCCAAGCAGAATATGCTGGCTCAGCAGGCACACGCCAACAATTTGGCCAACGTCGATACCGTGGGCTTCAAGCAGGATTTCGTTGCCGCGCGCAGTATGCCGGTGTATGGCGAAACCTATCCTTCACGCGTCTTTGCCATGACTGAAAATCCTGGCACTGACATGAGCAGTGGTAGTTTGATCCAGACCGGGCGTGATCTGGATATCGCCATCAAGGGCAAGGGCTGGATTGCAGTCCAGGCGCCGGATGGCAGCGAGGCCTACACCCGTGCCGGCAATCTTCAGGTCGACGTCAACGGTATCCTGCGCACAGGCAGTGGTTTGCCGGTGCTCGGCAATGGTGGGCCGGTGGCGATTCCTCCTTCGGACAAAGTTCAGATTGGTGCCGACGGTACCGTCTCGGCCATCCCTACCGGTAGTACCCCGAGCCAGTTGGTTGAAGTGGACCGCATCAAGCTGGTCAACCCCGATCCCAAGACCCTGGAAAAGGGGACCGACGGTCTCATGCATATCAAGTCGCAGAACGGCGGTAACGCTGTGGCGCCGGCAGACGCGAATGTGCGGGTTGAGCCTGGATTCCTCGAAGACTCGAACGTCAATCCTATCGAAGCGTTGATTTCGACCATGCAGTTGTCGCGACAATACGAGCTGCAGGTGCGTGTCATGCACGCTGCTGATCAGGATTCGCAGTCCACGGCACGCCTTTTGCAAAACCTTTAAATAATGATAACGAATGACGAAAAAGCGGCGTTGCCAGTCATCGTCAGTTCGACAACGGTTAATCGCAGGAGTATCCGCTCATGATGCCAGCACTTTGGGTCAGCAAAACCGGGCTTGCCGCTCAGGACATGGCGCTGACGACCATTGCCAACAACCTTGCCAACGTCAGTACCGTCGGCTTCAAGCGCGATCGACCGGACTTTCAGGATCTGTTGTACCAGATCAAGCGGCAGCCCGGTGGCCAGAATACGACGAACTCGCAGTTGCCGTCGGGGCTGCAGTTGGGAACGGGTGTGCGTATCGTCGGTACGACCAAGCAGTTCACTCAGGGAACGTTGCAGAATACCAATCAGCCCCTGGATATGG
Source organism: Mangrovitalea sediminis (assembly GCF_002514725.1). Lineage (GTDB taxonomy): Bacteria > Pseudomonadota > Gammaproteobacteria > Pseudomonadales > Oleiphilaceae > Mangrovitalea > Mangrovitalea sediminis. Next base: position 271,696 of record NZ_NTLB01000006.1, on the reverse strand, counting down.
CGGTCAACGGCAAGGGCTTCTTCCAGGTGCTGATGCCCGATGGTTCCATTTCCTACACCCGGGACGGTCAGTTCCAGTTGGACTCCAATGGCAACGTGGTGACCTCCGAGGGCTATCCGCTCCAGCCGGCCATCACCCTGCCGCAGAACACGACGTCGGTAACGATCGGTAAGGACGGCACGGTTTCCGCCGTGACAACGGACGCCGCTAATCCGCAGCAATTGGGTCAGATCACCTTGACGAATTTCGTCAACCCACAGGGGCTGGAGGCGATCGGCAATAACCTGTTCAAGGAAACGGCCGCCAGCGGTGCTCCCCAGGAAGGCCAGGCCGGCCTGAATGGCCTGGGCACCATTGAACAGGGCATGGTCGAAACCTCGAACGTGTCGGTGGTCGACGAGTTGGTCAACATGATTACGACACAGCGTGCCTATGAGATGAACTCAAAGGTCGTGTCGGCCAGTGATCAGATGTTGCAGTACATCACGCAGAACGCATAAGTCGCGTGATGGATGAGGTGGAGGAGAGGTCATGAAACGGGTATTGGCTCTGGCGATTGTTCTGACGTTGTTGAGCGGATGCAGTGCCATGACCCGGCCGCGCGCGGAGCCGGGCGACCCCGCCTGGGCGCCGGTTGAGCCACAAGCGATGCTGCGGCGCGACCCCAGTAGCGGGTCGATCTTTCAGGTTTCGCGCAACTATAACCCCTACGGCGACCGGGTGGCCCTGAATGTCGGTGACATTCTGACCGTCAACCTCGATGAGGTGACCCAGTCGAGCAAGACGGCGAAAACCCAGCTGCAAAAGAACAACAAGACGGACTTCAACGAGGCAAACGTCCTGGGGAACGCCGTAACGGCGGGATCGTTGAGCCTGCTGACGGATCCGAACTTCAAGCGGAATTTCCAGGGCCAGGCAGATTCCGGTCAGAGCAACAGCCTGAAGGGCAGCATCACGGTAAGTGTTGTGGATGTTTTGCCCAATGGTGTCCTGAAGATCAGAGGCGAAAAATGGCTGACCCTGGGAGACGGCAAGGAATATATCCGTCTCACAGGCTTGGTTCGGCCGACAGATATCAGCCCTGACAACACGGTGTCTTCTACACGTATTGCCAATGCCCGGATCGCTTACGGCGGCACGGGAAATTTCCAGGACACCACCCGGATGGGATGGCTGAGCCGTTTCTTCAACTCTGAATGGTGGCCGTTGTAGGAGGCTGCAACATGATCTTAAATCGCGGTCTAGGTCCAACTTTGCGCTGGTTGCTGTTTGGCATGCTGGCTGTTTCCGGTTTGGCCCAGGCTGATCGTATCAAGGATCTGGCCCAGGTTCAGGGTGTCCGTGAAAACCAGTTGGTCGGTTACGGGCTTGTGGTCGGCCTTAACGGTACGGGTGACAAGGCGCCGTTTACCGATCAAACCTTTCGCAACATGATGAACAAATTCGGCGTTACCTTGCCGGCCAACGTCGACCCGAAGCTGAAAAACGTGGCGGCGGTCGCGGTCCATGCTGAATTGCCGCCGTTTGCCAAACCAGGTCAAACCATCGATATCACGGTCGACTCTATCGGCAATGCCAAGAGCTTGCGTGGCGGTAGCCTGTTGATGACGCCATTGAAGGGCGCTGATGGCAAGATCTACGCCATGGCGCAAGGGAATCTTCTTGTCGGCGGCTTCAGTGCGTCAGGGCAGGGGGGCTCCAGCGTAACGGTCAATGTCCCCAGTGTCGGCCGGATTCCCAGCGGTGCCACGGTCGAACGCAGCGTGCCGAACCCCTTTGATCGTGGCGACACCATCACCCTGAACCTCAACGAGCCGGATTTCACCACGGCCAAACGGGTGGTTGAGGCCATCAATGGTCTTCTTGGGCCGGGCATGGCCTATGCCGAAGACGCGGCCTCGATCTCCGTCAAGGCGCCACGGGATGCCTCCCAGCGCGTCAGCTTCCTTTCCATCCTGGAAAACCTGGAGGTGAAGCCGGGGACAGAGGCCGCCAAAGTCGTTATCAACTCCCGCACCGGTACCATTGTCGTCGGCCAGAATGTCAAGGTTCTGCCGGCAGCGGTTACTCACGGCAACTTGACAGTGACGATCAGTGCCAACCCGCAGGTGAGCCAGCCCAATGCATTGAGCCAGGGGCAGACGGTCGTCGTGCCGCAAAGTACGGTGAGTGCGAATCAGCAACCTGCTCACATGTTCCAGTTCGGCCCTGCGGTCACGCTCAATCAGATCGTGCAGGCCGTGAATCAGGTCGGCGCCGCCCCCAGCGACGTCATGGCCATCCTGGAGGCGCTTAAACAAGCGGGTGCCCTCCGTGCCGAACTGATAGTGATCTGAGGGCGGCGCCATGCAGAACACCAGTCTCCAATCGACAGACATCTATACCAACATCAGCAGTCTTAATGCGTTGCGCAACGAAGCGAAAACGAACAAAGGCGCTGCGCTGAAGGAAGTGGCCAAGCAATTCGAGAGTATGTTCATTTCGCAAATGCTCAAGTCGATGCGTAAGGCCAACGAGGTTTTTGCTCAGGGTGACATGCTGAATAGCACTCAGACGCAATTCTATCAGCAGATGTTCGACAGCCAGTTGGCCCTGACGATGAGCCATCACGGCGGCATCGGCTTGGCGAAAGTGCTCGAGCGCCAGCTCAGCAAAACCCTCTCCGGAAACCGGGAACAACCTGCGACCTTGTCGGGAATGGGGGATGTAACTGGGAAAGCCTCGAAGATGGCCAGTATCCAGGACTATCCGCGGACACTGCCGGCGCTGTCTCCACAACTGACCGCGCAGTTGAAAACCGTGGACAAGCTGGTGCAATCCTCTTCCGCGTCTGCGCCGGATTCGGAAACGGGAGCCCATAGCGGGACCTTTTCCTCGCCGCAGGATTTCGTCAATCAACTGCTTCCGCTGGCGCAGAAGGCCGGTAAGGCGACCGGTGTGGACCCTCGAGTGCTCATTGCCCAGGCAGCGCTGGAGACCGGCTGGGGTCAGCACATGATTACCGGCAAGGACGGAACCGTCAGCCACAACCTGTTCGGTATCAAGGCCAACGACAGCTGGAGTGGACCTTCGGTCAAGGTCACGACGACCGAGTACCGGGATGGCAAGGCGCTCAAGGAGGTCGCGCCGTTCCGTGCCTACGACAGCTATGCGGCGAGTTTCCAGGACTACGTCAAGTTCTTGCAGGGTAACCCGCGTTATCAGGCGGTGTTGCAGCAGGCTGATGATCCTGAGGCCTTCACGGGTGCGTTGCAGGAGGCCGGCTATGCGACAGATCCGTCATACAGCCGGAAAATCCAGAGCATTATGGGTAGCAATTCGATGCGCTCGGCGCTGGATGGCAGTGTCCTGTCAGATCTCTCCCTGGGTTCGGAGGAGTAATCCGTCATGGCCAACCTGATCAATATCGGCTTGAGTGGTCTCCAGGCGCAACAGGTCGCCATTACCACGACCGGGCAGAATGTCTCGAACGCCAACACAGACGGTTACAGTCGTCAGCGGGCGATTTTTGGCGCTAATGTTCCGCAGGTCACCGGTTCCGGGTACGTGGGGAGCGGGGTAAATATCCTCGACATACAGCGGCAGAACAGCCAGTTTGCGAACACGCAACTTCGCTCGGATACCTCGTTGTTCAACGAGCAGGATACGCTGCTGACCCAGCTCAACCAGTTGGACAACTTGCTGGGTAGCAACAGTACCGGCCTGAGTTCGGCGATGCAGAGTTTTTTCAATGCGCTGCAGAGTGCCTCGACCGATCCAGCTTCGGTGGCTCAGCGTCAGGCGGTGCTCAGCCAGGCACAGGGGCTGGCTTCACGATTTCACTCCTTGTATTCGCAGTTTTCAACGCAGGAACAGTCGGTTAACCAACAGCTCAGTTCCAATGTGTCCCGGGTCAACACGCTGGCTAAGGATATTGCGCAGTTGAATGCGGCTATCGCCTCTGCACCGGGTCGTGCCCAGGGGCATGAGCCCAACGATCTGCTGGACCAGCGGGACGAGAAGATCCGTCAGTTGTCCGAGTTGGTTAAGGTTCAGGTATCGGATCAAGGCGATGGGCAGGTTAACGTGACCGTGGGTAACGGCCAGGCGCTGGTCATCAACGATCGCGCCAATCCGTTGTCTCTGGTGAACGATCCTTCGGATGCTTCCAAGCAGCAGGTGGCCATTTCCACTAACAGTGGCATCCAGATCATCTCCAATGATCTGTCTGGCGGCAAGCTTGGTGGGGTATTGCAATACCGTGACCAGGTCCTGGAGCCGGCGATCAATTCCCTGGGTGGAATCGCGATTTCCCTGTCGTCCAACTTCAACAAGCAGCATGAATTGGGGATGGACCTGAACGGGAAGCTCGGTGGCCTCTTCTTCAACGACGTGAACGATCCGACGGCTGCAGGACAACGGGTTATTTCCAATGCCAATAACGCCCAGCCCGACGACCGGGTTCTCAGTGTCAAGATAACGGACGCGAATAAGCTGTCGACGAACAACTATTCGTTGGAATTCAATGGACCGACCAACAACGACTATGTGATACGCAATGCCGCTGACGGTAGCATCCTGTCTCAGGGGACCTTGACCGGCTCATTCCCGGCGTCGATCGAGATGCCGGGTTTTGAAATCAACCTGACATCCGGCAGCTTCCAGCAAGGTGATAAGTTTCTCGTTCGACCGACCTACACGGGCGCGCGGGATTTCGGGGTGCAGATCAACAATATCGACCAGATTGCGTTGGCGGCTCCCATACAAGGTCAGGCTGAACTGAGCAACCAGGGGACGGGAAGCATCAGTCAGGGCACGATGCTTGACCTGAACAACCCGCTCACCAACAAGCCGCTGAATACGCTGACCGACGGCAAAATGACACCGCCGTTGATGGTGCGTTTTGTAACGCCGACCACCTATGAAGTGCTGGACGCGACGGACCCGGCGAATCCCAAGCCGTTGCAGCCGCCGATGAACAATCTTACCTATCAGCCGGGTGTGACCAATACGCTGTTTACTGCTGACCCGGGGCAGACATCGGTCAGCATGGCTGGCACTGCGCTCAATCAGACCGGAAATGCGACCGACAACGGCTACGGTGCGCAAAACATTACGGTCCGCACACGGGATGCCACTACCGGTCAGGTCACTCAGCAGTCGATCTCTATCGCGGCGGGCAGCTCTGCCCAGCAAATTGCCACACAGCTGCAGACCGTCTCCGGGGTGCAGGCCAGCGCTTACACCGAGGTGAAACTGTCCAACTTTACGGACAACGGAGACGCCTCGACGCCGTCGCTGACGATCAATGGCGAGACATTCAACTTCACCGCCCCGAATACCTTCGGCCCGGATGCTTTCGTCAACCAGATCAATTCCGATGCCAATCTGCAGGCGGCGGGTATCGTCGCCGTCAGCGATGGCCAGAACCTGACCCTGCGCTCCACCACCGGCGCGGATATCAATGTTGCCGTCGGCGGAGGCGGAGACTCGGTCGATGTGCAGAAGCTGAATCCCTATGGCAATGCTTCGCCGGCAGCCACCACGGTGACCAGTGGTAATAACATTGTTACGGGTGGCTATGTGGACCTGTCCATGGCAAACGGCGTGTCACTGGTTGCCAATAATAACAATCTGTTCAATCAGGCACCGGTGGCGCAGAACAGTTACAGGGGATACCAGTTCCAGATCAGTGGCTCACCATCCGCGGGCGATGTCTTCGATATCGGTTACAACACCGATGGAGTCTCCGATAACCGCAATGCGTTGGCGTTGGCCGGCCTGCAAACCCAGAAAACGATGGGTAACAGCACCAGCAGCTATAGCGATTCCTACAGTCAGTTGGTTGAGACTGTTGGTACCCGAACCAGTCAGGCAACGCTGGACCAGAGTTCCAGCAAGGCGCTGCTGTCTCAGTCGCAAAGCCAGTGGCAGTCCATTTCGGGGGTTAACCTGGATGAGGAGGCGGGTAAGCTGATTCAGTACCAGGCTGCCTACAACGCGTCGGCGAAGGTTGTTTCCATCGCCCGGCAACTGTTCGATACCTTGATCAATACGTTCCAGTGAGGATAGGAGGCCGCCATGAGGATCTCCACGCAACAAATCTATGACACTGGCCTGCGCAACATGCAGGACGTAACGCAGCAGCAGCAGAAGACCCAGAGCCAGCTGTCTTCGGGCAAGCGTCTTACTCAGCCGTCCGACGATCCTGTGGCAGCGGCCCGCGTGCTGCAGCTGAATCAGACGCTGTCGCTGTCCGGTCAATACCAGAACAATATTACCCTGGCGACCAACAACCTGAATCTTGAAGACAGCACGCTGAGCAGTGTGTCGAGTACGTTGACCAAGATTCGTGGCCTGGCCCTGCAGGCGAACGATGGCTCCCTGAATGCCAGCGATCGTCAGGCCATTGCCACTCAGGTGACGCAGTTGCTGACCCAGCTAACCGGCCTGGCGAACACCAAGGATTCCAGTGGGCAGTACCTGTTTTCCGGGAACAAGGGGGATACGATTCCTTTCGCCAAGGATGCCTCAGGCAACTATCAGTATCAGGGGGATGAAGGGCAACGTTCAGTCGCTATCGATGACGGCGTCCAGTTGCCGGTCAACGACAATGGGAAGTCGGTATTTGTGGATATACCGAGCGCCCAAAAGACGTTCTATACACAGGCAAGTCCCAATAACACAGCTAAACCGCCGGCGGCTATCAGTTCCGGGATGGTCATCGATCAGTCGACGTTCGATAACTTCTATCCCAGTAATATGTCAGTGACCTTCAGTACCGGTGGCAGCGGACAGTTGCAGTACAGCATTCAGGATCGTGCCACCGGCAGGCAGTTGGTCGCGCCGACGGATTATTCGTCGGGTGCGCCGATTCAGGCCGAGGGAATTCAGTTCAATATCACCGGTAAACCCCAGCCTGGCGATACCTTTTTTGTGCAGTCGTCCGGCAAGCAGAGCGTGATGGGGAGCGTTGAAAAACTGGTATACGGGCTGCAGCACTACAACAACACCGATGTCGGTAACAAGGCATTCAATAACCTTATTCAGGATACCCTGGCCAATCTGGATAATGCTCAGGCAAGTGTCTCCAAGGCTCAGACTGACGTCGGGGCACGGCAGAATACGGTGTCGACCACCAACGATCTCCATACGCAGTCGGATAGTCAGACGCAGGCGGTGCTGTCAAAGTTGCAGGATCTTGATTATGCGGCGGCGGCCAGCCAGCTTTCCATGCAGAATATGGTCTTGCAGGCGGCTCAATTGTCCTTTTCGCAGGTGTCAAAGCTATCGCTCTTCAATAACCTGTAATGGGATGACGCCGGGTATCAATCGATGTGAGCGAGACATATTGTGACGGAATGACGGGACTGTGTTGACCTCTGCCTCCGGCGCAGTATAATCAGCACCCTCGTTGGCGGTGTGGTGAAATTGGTAGACACGACGGATTCAAAATCCGTTGGGGTAAAACCCGTGGCGGTTCGAGTCCGCCCACCGCTACCACTTAGTATTTGTCATTCAATCAGTTGTTGCCCCAATCATCGATCCCCGTTTCCATGGCCTGTGATAGATTTTATGGGTGGTTTGGGCCACTCTGCGCCGAGGGGCATCCGTGAAAGTCTCCGATTTCAGCTTCCAGTTGCCGGATGAGCTGATTGCACGCTATCCACTGCCAGAGCGTGCGGCAAGTCGCCTGCTCCGTCTGGATCGTGACAACGGTGCGCTGGACCACGGCAGCTTTTCCGATCTTCCCGATTTACTGCTCCCCGGCGATCTCCTGGTCTTCAATGATACCCGGGTCATTCCTGCTCGCCTGTTTGGGCGGAAGGCAACTGGCGGGCGCCTCGAAATCCTGATCGAGCGGGTGCTCGATGAAACCGAGGTCCTGGCCCATATCCGGTCTTCCAAATCGCCCGGTACCGGGCAGTTGCTACACCTCGACGACGGGCCCGATATCGAGGTCTTGGGGCGACGCGACGCGCTTTTCCATCTGCGTTTTCCCGAGCCGGTGTTGCCGGTTTTGCAGCGTATCGGCCATATACCGCTGCCTCCTTATATGGAGCGAGGTGACGAGCTGGCGGATCGGGAGCGTTATCAGACGGTTTATGCCCGCCGTGAAGGCGCGGTTGCGGCGCCAACGGCAGGCCTGCATTTCGATGATGCGCTGTTTGCGAGGCTGGATAGTCGCGGTATAGAGCGGACGTTTGTGACGTTGCATGTTGGTGCTGGGACCTTTCAGCCCGTACGGGTGGAAAATGTTACTGACCACCAGATGCACAGCGAATACCTGGAAGTGTCCGATGAGGCTGTTGCGGCCGTTGAGCGGACCAAGGCGCGGGGAGGGCGGGTCATTGCCGTCGGTACGACGTCTGTGCGCTCCCTTGAGACGGCGTCGGCCAGCGGACGTTTACAGCCCTATCAGGGTGAGACCGATATCTTTATCTATCCCGGTTATCGGTTCCGCTGCATCGATGCCATGATTACCAATTTCCATTTGCCGGAGTCCACGCTGATTATGCTGGTCTCTGCCTTTGCCGGACGAGACCCGGTTATACGGGCTTACGAGGAAGCGATCCGGCAGCGCTATCGTTTTTACAGTTACGGTGATGCCATGCTGATTGCGCCCCAACTGATTCCTTCCGGGGCGGCGACAGATGGCGAGCCTTCCGATGATTGAGGGGAGAGCCCGGTGAGCCGAACCTGCTTCATGCAGTTTGAATGTCTGACTCAGGAAGGGGCCGCGCGGCGTGGTCGCCTGACGTTCCCTCGCGGTGTCGTGGAAACGCCGGCCTTTATGCCTGTCGGTACCTACGGTACGGTTAAGGGCATGTTGCCCAGGGACATCCACGAGATCGGCGCCCAGATCATTCTCGGCAATACCTTTCATTTGATGCTGCGCCCCGGTACCGATGTGATCGAGGCGCATGGCGACCTGCACGATTTTATGCAGTGGCAGGGGCCTATCCTGACGGATTCTGGCGGCTTCCAGGTTTTCAGTTTGGGCGACTTGCGAAAAATCACCGAGTCTGGTGTCCGCTTCAAGTCGCCGGTAGACGGTTCGCCCGTGGAGCTGTCACCGGAAATCTCCATGATGGTCCAGCGTAAGCTGGGTTCCGACATTGTCATGATTTTCGATGAATGCACCCCGTATCCTGCCACAGTGAAGGAGGCAGCGGCTTCGATGGAGCTATCACTGCGTTGGGCGGCCCGAAGCAAAGCGGCCCATGGTGACAGCCCTTCGGCCCTGTTCGGTATTGTTCAGGGGGGGATGTATCCGGACTTGCGCATGCGTTCGTTGGAAGGTTTGCAGGAGATCGGCTTCGACGGCTATGCCATTGGCGGTCTTTCTGTCGGCGAGCCCAAGCCGGAAATGATGCATGTCCTGGAACATTTGACGCCGGCGATGCCTGCCGACCGTCCCCGCTACCTTATGGGGGTCGGTAAGCCGGAGGATATTGTCGAAGCGGTGCGGCGCGGTGTGGATATGTTCGATTGCGTGATGCCGACACGTAACGCCCGTAATGGTCACCTGTTTACGCGTCATGGGGTGGTGAAGATTCGAAATGCCAAGCACCGCTTTGATACCGCGCCGCTTGATGACGAGTGTGATTGTTATACCTGCCGTCATATGTCGAGGGGCTACTTGCACCATCTGGACCGTTGTGGCGAGATGCTGGCGTCACAACTGGGGACCATCCATAACCTTCGGTATTATCAGAATCTTATGGCTGGATTGCGTGGGGCAATTGAAGAAGGTACATTGTCCCACTTTGTTGAACGGTTCTATGGACAGCGAGGGGAAACGGTTCCGCCGCTGCCTGCCGCCCAATAACGATGATAATTTCCGCAAAACCGGACCTATAGGCTCTGGTGGGATGGATCATGGGCGCACCCGCATTCTTTTAACCTGTTTTTTGTGATCTGAATGGAGACCCTTCATGACAGTACTGCGCAAGCTGATGACAGGCCTGCTCGCAACCCTGCTGCCGCTGCAGGCATTTGCGGCGGGTGCTCCGGCGCCCCAAGGGCCAGGGATGATCACCAATGTGATCTTCTTCGCCGGTTTTATCGTCATCTTTTACCTGCTGATCTGGCGCCCCCAGGCCAAGCGTGCCAAAGAGCATAAAAACCTGATGGGTGGCCTGTCGAAGGGCGATGAAGTTGTAACGTCCGGCGGCATGATCGGCCGGATCGTCAAGGTGACGGACGACTTTATTGTTCTGGAAGTTGCCGAAAAGGTTGAAGTAAAGGTGCAGAAAGTGGCGGTAACAGCCGCTCTGCCCAAAGGCACAATAAAAGATATCTAAATACCGCGCGGGCACCCAACTGGAAAGTTCGGTGCCCGCTTCGCTTTGTTGGACTGGCTCGACACAGGGCACCGCATGTTAAACAAGTATCCGCTCTGGAAAAACCTGCTCGTAATCGTGGCGGTTCTCGTCGCCATCATTTACGCGCTCCCCAATTTTTACCCCGATGATTACGCCGTTCAGATTTCCGGCCAGCGCAGTACCACGGCCGTCGATAACAGTGTCATGAAGACGGCGACCGATGCGCTCAATCAGGCCCATATCGCTTTCCATAACCCGCACCTTGGCAAAGACAGCCTGACCATCCGTTTCAAGGATGCTGACGCTCAGTTGAAGGCCAAATCCGTGGTGCAGGCCGCATTGGGCGATAACTATCTGGTCGCTCTCAATCTGGCGGAAACGACGCCGGCCTGGCTGAAATCGCTGGGTGCGACACCGATGAAACTGGGTCTTGACCTGAGGGGGGGCGTTCACTTCCTGATGCAGGTCGATATGGATAAGGCGATTCAGCAGAAGCTGGACGTCTACGCCAGCGAGATGAAGCGTCGTCTGCGCGAGGAGCGTATCCGGTATCGTGGCGGAAACGTCCAGGCGGATAACCGTATCGTATTGGATTTTCGTAATGCCGCTGAACGCGATCAGGCTGAAAGCTATCTCAAGCAACATTACAACGAGTTTCTGTTCAGTCAGGGCCAGGACGGCAAATTGCTGACATTGACGCTGGCCCTGACGGAAAAGGCTGTTCGTGATATTCAGGACTATGCCGTCGAGCAGAACCTCACCACGCTGCGTAACCGGGTCAATGAACTGGGCGTTGCTGAGCCGTTGGTGCAGCGTCAGGGGCGCGATCGAATTGTTGTCGAGCTGCCGGGTATTCAGGATACAGCCCAGGCCAAGCGGATTCTGGGCGCTACTGCAAACCTGGAGTTCCGTTTGGAGGCCAAGGCGGACGAGCCTTCCTCGCAAACGCAGGTCTTCACGTTCCGTGATAATCCCAGCCGGTCCGCGACGTTGGAGAGCGATGTCATCGCTACGGGCGACAATGTCTCCAATGCCAAGCAGTCGTTCGATGAGAATGGTCGCCCCGAGGTAAATATCACGCTGGATGCCCAGGGCGGTGAGATGATGACGCGCGTGACCAGTCACGCAGTGGGTCGCCGGATGGCCGTGCTATACATCGAAACGAAGATGGAAACGCACGAGAAGCAGGTGAACGGCAAGACTGAAATCGTTCATACGCGGAAGACGGAAAAACACATCATCAACCTGGCAACCATTCAATCCGTACTGGGTAGCCAGTTCCGGATTACCGGTCTCGATTCCATCCAGGAAGCCTCCGAGCTTGCGCTTCTCTTGCGCGCCGGTTCTCTGGCGGCGCCGATGTATTTTGTTGAAGAGCGGACGGTTGGTCCCAGCCTTGGCAAGCAAAATATCGATGCCGGTGTGAAGTCTGCACTGATGGGCTTCGCTTTTGTCTTCCTCTATATGATCTTTTTCTACCGTTTCTTCGGTCTGGTCGCCAATATTGCGTTGCTCTGTAACGCTGCGCTGATCGTCGCCTGTATGTCGATCCTGACGGCGACGCTCACGCTACCGGGTATTGCGGGTATTGTTCTGACCTTGGGTATGGCGGTAGATGCGAACGTTCTGATTTTTGAGCGTATAAAGGAAGAGTTGCGGGCCGGACTGCCACCGCAGTCTGCGATCAATGCTGGTTACAGTCGGGCTTTCGTGTCGATTTTCGACTCCAACGTGACCACGTTGCTTGCAGCCATCATTCTGTTCGCGGTGGGCACAGGTCCGGTGAAAGGCTTCGCTGTGACGTTGTCTATTGGTATCGTAACCTCGATGTTTACAGCGATTACTGTCTGTCGAGCCATTGTGAATGCCATTTATGGCGGTCGTCGGGTTGAGAAGTTGTCGATCTGACAGAGTTGTAGACCGTATGACAGGCGTAATGCTGAAAGGATTAACTCATGGTTGAAAAGACAAAGTTCAACATAGATTTCATGAACTTGCGCCACATATTCACTGTGGTGTCTATTGCTCTCGTGCTGATCTCGGCGGTGAGTCTGGCGACTCGGGGCCTGGCGCTTGGGTTGGATTTCACGGGCGGCACGCTGATCGAGGTCGCCTACGATAAGGCGCCGGATCTGGCCAATGTCCGTCAGGAATTGGCGAAAGCCGGTTTCGAGGATGCGGTGGTTCAGAATTTCGGGACCGATAAGTCCGTGTTGGTTCGCCTCTCGGCAAAGTACGATGAGAAGCTGGTCACCCGGGTCTTGGGCATACTGAATGCCTATCAGGACAAGGTGACACTGACCCGCGCTGAATATGTGGGAGCCCAGGTTGGGAGTCAGCTGAAAGAGGATGGCGGTCTGGCGATCCTTCTCGCGCTGGCTGTTGTGGCGGTGTATGTCGCCATGCGCTTCCAGTTCAAGTTCGGTATTGCCGGCGTGGTTCCTCTGGTTCACGACGTTATCGTTATCCTGGGCTTCTTTTCGGTGTTCCAGTGGACTTTCGACCTGACGGTGTTGGCGGCTATTCTGGCGATTATCGGTTATTCCCTGAACGACACCATCATCGTTGCAGACCGGATCCGGGAGAATTTCCGGCGGTTGCGTAAAGGGGATGCGGCCGAGATCGTCAACATCTCGATCAACCAGACGCTGACGCGTACTTTGAATACGTCTGGCACGGTCATGGTGGTGCTTATTGCACTCTTCTTCTTTGGCGGAAAGATGATCCACGGGTTTGCTACGGCAATGATCATCGGCACCATCGTCGGTACCTATTCTTCCATCTACGTTGCTGCGAATATGCTGGTGGGTATGAAGGTGACCAGGGAAGATTTGTTGGTGCCGGTGAAGGAAGGTGCGAACGGAGAAGAGGAGCAGCCGCCCGACTGGTTAAACCGGATGTAACGGCAAGTCAAAAAAAAAGCGCCCGAATCAGGGCGCTTTTTTGCTTTGGCTTTTGTTCAGTTCGGATTCAGGCGGCCGCGGAATCGGTGCAGGAGTCGACTGGTTTCCTTGAACAGTTTGCTGTTGGCAATGACGAGCTGATGTCCGCTTTCGTTGGCTGGACCGCCAACAAAGTCGCCGGACAGGGCGCCGGATTCATTAGCCAGCAGGTTGCCTACCGAGACGTCAAAGGCTGAGAGCCCGGCATGCACCAATACATCCATTTGGCCGGATGCGACGCGGGCGATATCCAGCGAAGGACAGTTTGATTGGCGTACGGTCAGGCATTGCTGGCTCAAATCCACGCACAGTTCACCCCAGGATGTCGGATCCTTGAGTCGCTTCAACATGCCGCTGCTGATGTGTGTGGCACAAAACGCCTCTTCCAATGTGCGGGCGGCGGAGACGCGCATGCGGCGGCTGTTCACGGCGGCGCCATAGCCTCGACTCGCCGTGAACTCTTCCTGTGTGATTGGGTTGATCAGCACCAGGTGTTCCGCGCGATTTCGCTGCTTCTGCATGAGTGCAAGAGCAAAATCCGGAAGTCCGCGAATGAAGTTGTTCGCTCCCAGTAGTGGGAAAATATGCCAGCTTTGCAGATGCTCTAAGGCATCAGCGTCGCCTGCAGGAGCGATATAGTGATCTTTGTAGGCGCGCTGCAACTGTTCTGTGCAGTTCACATAGATCGACTTCTCCAGGGAGGCGAGCTGTTTTGCGGCAGCGTCACCGGTCGGTGCAAGCAGTTCATGCCGTTCGAACTGGTTTTTCAGAAAATCGCTGCTTTGTCTTGCAATGCGCAAGGCCATTTTGATCGCTGGTTGCATCAGTGTCGCCATTCGATTGGTAACGGAGGGGCGCGCTATGATAACAGAAATTAGCGACAGTCTCGAAAGATCCTGCGTCGGGTTTTCCCGTATAACCCGGCTATTTGTGATCTGGGTGGAGCGATCTCTGGCCCGAAGGCACAGATCTGTTAACATGCGAGCCTTTCTGATTTGGCGATAGCGCTATGATTTACCCGTTGGGAATGGAAGAGACATGACGGCACCGCAACTCTGGGACAACCTTCGTATTGTCCTGATGGAAACCTCGCATCCCGGGAATATCGGCGCGGTGGCTCGGGGCATGAAAAACATGGGGCTGCGGAATCTTTACCTGGTCAACCCCGGGAAATACCCCGATCCGGCCGCAGAGCGCCGCGCATCTGGTGCGTTGGACCTGTTGAGTGAAGCTCGAATTTGCACGTCGCTGGATGAAGCACTTCAAGACTGTGTCATGGTTATGGGGGCAAGCGCCCGTAACCGGCGACTGACTTGGCCGGTTGTCGACCCCGAGGCAGGTGTCGGCATCGCCCGCGAGTGGATCGATAAAGGGCCGGTGGCATTGTTGTTCGGCCGGGAGGACCGGGGGTTGAGCAATGAGGAGTTGCAGCGCTGTCATTACCATGTGCATATCCCGGCCAATCCGGATTATAGTTCGCTGAATCTGGCCATGGCGGTACAGATTCTGGCTTACGAACTGCGTAAGGTGCACCTGCGGGAAAGCGAACAACCGCAGGATGCGGAATTGACACGACCTATATTGTCTCCGCAGGACGCCGGTTGGGATATGGAGGCGGCGACGGTGCAGGAAGTGGACGGCTTTCTGGATCACCTCGAAAAGACCTTGATTCGTATCGAGTTCCACGATCCGGATAACCCCAGGCAACTGATGACGCGGCTGCGTCGGCTTTATCAACGAGCGCAGTTGGACCGTATGGAAATCAATATATTGCGTGGCATGCTGACGAATATCCAGCAGCGGACTCCGGAGCCGAGCCCGGCGTCACCGGGACGGTCTTCGGGCGAGTCTCCGTCCGACTCTTGAGTCGTTCATTGCAGGATGACGTCATTTGCCGGCTCCCGTCATGAAGCATCATGCGCTGAGCCGCCAGCTTTCAAAATTTACGGCTATCGAGAACCACAGGGGACACTATCGTTATGTTCGAGCGTCTTCGGGAAGATGTATCAAGCGTATTTCATCGTGACCCGGCTGCCCGCAACACCTTTGAGGTTTTGACAAACTATCCCGGCCTGCACGCGCTGTTGATTCACCGTGCCGCGCATCGCTTATGGCGGGCAGATCTCAAATGGCTGGGCAGGACCCTGTCTACCTTCAGTCGTTGGTTGACCGGGATCGAAATCCATCCGGGTGCGGTAATCGGTCGCCGGTTCTTTATCGATCACGGCATGGGTGTGGTCATTGGGGAAACCACCGTGATTGGCGACGATGTTACCTTGTATCAGGGGGTTACCCTTGGGGGAACCAGTTGGAACAAGGGGAAACGGCATCCCACGCTTGGCGACGGTGTTGTTGTGGGCGCCGGCGCCAAGGTTTTGGGGCCATTGGATATCGGTGCCAATGCAAAGATCGGTTCCAATGCGGTGGTGACCAAGAACGTTCCCGATGGCGCTACCGTTGTGGGCATCCCCGGACGAATTATCGTCAAGACGCCGCCTCCTGACGAAGAGCGTCGTAAGGATATGGAGCGCAAGATCGGATTCGACGCCTATGGGCTCAGTGAAGAGATGCCGGATCCTGTTGCCCGCGCCATCCGCAGCATGTTGGATCACATGCATGCCGTGGACTCGCGCATTGAAAGTATGTGCAAGGCCCTGCAGCGTGTGGATTCTGAATACCGTAACGGCGCGTTACCGCCGATTCGCGACGAGGATTTCGACTGCGTGAAGGTCGAGGAGGACGAGACTTCGCCGCCTAATACTTGACTGTTTTTGTCGGAAAAATGATAATTTCCCGACAAACAGAAGGGGATTAGCATCAGCGATGCGATTGACTACTAAGGGGCGCTACGCGGTCACGGCCATGTTGGACTTGGCTTTGCACGCGCAGGAAGGGCCAATCAGTCTGGCGGACATTTCCCAGCGACAGGGTATTTCCCTGTCTTACCTGGAGCAGTTGTTTGCCAAATTGCGTCGAGAACGTCTGGTGCGGAGTGTGCGTGGTCCGGGGGGCGGCTACCAGTTGAACCGCCCCGACACCCAGATCTATGTGGCACAGGTCGTGGATGCGGTTAATGAGTCCCTGGATACGACGCGTTGCCGGAACAAGGGCGATTGCCAGAGCGGCGAAAAATGTCTGACACATCACCTTTGGTCTGACCTTAGTAACCAAATCCATGAATTCCTGAGCACGATCAGTCTTGCGGATCTGATGAAAAAGCGTGAGATACAGATCGTGGCTGCCCGACAGAATCAGCGGCAGCAGACGCGAACCATCGAGGCTTCGCCTGCCAGTAACTGAGTCCTCCTTCGATGCGGCGGTTGCGCTGCGGTGCCGCGTCCTCCAGCAAACCGCAATTTTCGGCACTTCTTGACGGAATGACGCTGAACTGATGAAAAAGCCCATTTATTTCGATTATGCCGCAACGGCGCCCGTTGATCCTCGGGTGGCGGAATGTCTGACCGGTTTCCTGACGCTCGGTGGCGTCTTCGGGAACCCGGCTTCGCGCTCTCACGGCTATGGCTGGCAAGCCGAAGCGGCAGTTGAGGCT
This sequence comes from Mangrovitalea sediminis, assembly GCF_002514725.1. Taxonomy (GTDB): domain Bacteria; phylum Pseudomonadota; class Gammaproteobacteria; order Pseudomonadales; family Oleiphilaceae; genus Mangrovitalea; species Mangrovitalea sediminis. The sequence goes on along the minus strand of NZ_NTLB01000006.1, from coordinate 254,897 downwards.
GCGCGCAAACAGGTGGCCGATCTGGTGAATTGCGATCCCCGCGAGATTGTCTGGACTTCCGGTGCGACCGAATCCGACAACCTGGCGATCAAGGGGTTGGCAATGGCGCGCCAGGCCGAAGGGCGCCACATCATCACGTCGCAGATCGAGCATAAGGCTGTTCTCGACACTTGCGGCTGGCTTGAGCTCCAGGGGTTTGAAGTGACATACCTGGTCCCGGGGGGCGATGGCGTCATCCAGCTGGAGCAAGTGCTTGCGGCTGTGCGGCCGGATACCATCCTGGTCAGCCTGATGCACGTGAACAATGAGACTGGCGTGATTACCGATATTGCTGCCATTGGCGCGGCTCTGCGGGAAAGGGGAATCGCTTTTCATGTCGACGCTGCCCAGAGTGCCGGTAAGATTCCCGTAGACCTGGATGCGATCGCTGTCGACCTGATGTCCTTTTCTGGGCATAAGGTATACGGCCCTAAAGGCATTGGTGCCCTGTACGTTCGTCGCTCGCCGTCGTTACGTATCGAGGCGCAAATGCACGGCGGTGGACATGAGCGTGGTATGCGCTCGGGTACGCTGCCGACGCATCAGATCGCGGGCATGGGTAAGGCATTCGAGATCGCGAGTGAAGCGTTGTCGGATGAAATGGCGCGTCTGACGGCGCTTCGGCAAAGGCTGGTTGAAGGTTTTCTGGCAATTGGTGGTGTGACCCTTAACGGTCACGCCGAGCAGCGGGTGCCGGGTATCGCCAACTTTGCGTTTGCAGATGTGGACGGAGAATCTCTGATGCTGGGGTTGCGTGACCTGGCGGTATCGTCCGGATCGGCGTGCTCGTCAGCGTCGCTGGAGCCGTCTTACGTATTGCGGGCGATGGGCTTGTCGGATGAATTGGCGCATGCCTCCCTTCGCTTTTCGGTCGGCCGTTTTACGACGGACGAAGAGATTGAGTTTGCCATTGCTCAAGTATCGGAGATGGTGCCACGCCTCAGGGAGGCTTCGCACCGGCGAAGGGCGCGAGCGCAATAGATCGTGTTGGTATGACTTTGTCACGGACCCGCGTATAATCGCGGGTTTAGTTTATTTGATGCAAACCCAACCATTGGAGAATCGTAATGGCTGTTGAGCGCACCCTTTCTATTATCAAGCCCGATGCTGTCGCCAAGAATGTCATCGGCGAGATTTACAGCCGCTTCGAGAAGGCGGGTCTGAGCATCGTTGCAGCGAAAATGCAGCACCTGACGCAAGAGCAGGCCGAAGGCTTTTATGCGGAACACAAGGAGCGTCCTTTCTTCCGTGATCTGGTTGCGTTCATGACCTCCGGTCCGGTGATGGTTCAGGTGCTGGAAGGTGAAGGTGCCGTCCTCAAGAACCGTGACCTGATGGGTGCCACCAATCCGAAAGAAGCGGCTCCGGGAACCATTCGCGCCGATTTCGCTCAATCCATCGATGCGAACGCCGTGCACGGCTCTGATTCCACCGCTTCCGCTGAGCGTGAAGTGGCCTATTTCTTCAGCGACAAAGAAATCTGCCCACGTAACGTTTAATTGAGGGTAGAGGGCGGGGTTTCTGGCTCCGCCCACACAGGATTATGAAATGAGGGTTGTGTCATGAATTCCGGGGTAGAGAAAGTCAATCTGTTGGGCTTGTCCAGAGCCCGTATGGAGGCGTTTTTCGAGTCCCTGGGCGAGAAGCGTTTCCGGGCATCGCAGGTCATCCAGTGGATTCACCAGCGAGGCGTGGACAACTTCGATGAAATGACCAACGTCAGTAAGGTGCTGCGGGAAAAGCTGGCGGAAGTTGCCGAAATCCGTGCTCCGGAGGTCGTCTATCATAATATTTCCCAGGACGGCACGCGGAAGTGGGTTATGCAGATGTCGGCGGGCAACAGCGTTGAAACGGTTCTGATTCCGGATGGGCAGCGCGCGACGCTTTGCGTATCCTCACAGATCGGCTGCAGCCTCGACTGCACTTTTTGTTCTACCGGAAAGAGAGGCTTTAACCGTAACCTGTCAGCCGCAGAAATTATCGGTCAGGTATGGGTTGCTATGAAATCCTTCATGCCTTACGACCGCAACAAGGAGCGGCCGATTACCAACGTGGTGATGATGGGGATGGGGGAGCCTTTGCTCAACTTCGACAACGTCGTCGATGCCATGAGCCTGATGATGGATGACTGGGCATACAGTATTTCCAAGCGTCGGGTCACCCTGAGCACGGCCGGTGTCGTGCCGGCGCTGGACCGTCTGGGCGATATTACGGATGTGTCACTTGCCATATCGCTGCATGCCCCTAATGATGAGCTGCGCGATACGCTGGTCCCCCTGAATCGCAAGTATCCTATTGCCGAATTGCTGGCTGCCACAAGGCGTTATCTGGACAAGTTGGCGGATAAGCGCAAGGTGACAATAGAGTATACGCTGATTGATGGGGTGAACGATAAGCCGGAACATGCGCGCCAATTGGTAAAGCTGCTGCGCAACGTGCCGTGCAAGATTAACCTGATTCCGTTCAATCCCTTTGCGGAAAGTACCTTCCAGCGACCCTCGATGGAACGGGTGCGTGCGTTTCAGGCAATCCTCAGTCATGCAGGGTACGTCGGTACCATTAGAACCCCTCGTGGGGACGATATTGACGCGGCGTGCGGACAGCTTGTCGGTCAATTCGAGGACCGTACACGACGTAGTCAAAAATACATTGCCGTCCAACAGGTGGGATGAGCCATTCGCCGACTCAACCTGACGGCGGGGTCCGGGGAACCGGCAGACATTAAGGAGTGCTATTCAGTGAGACGTTGGTGGGTGGGCCTATTGCTCCTTGCAATGCTCGGAGGCTGCGTAACGACGACGAATAGCATTTTTACCCGTAAGGAAAACAAGGCGCAGGCGGTAAAGGATTATGTCCAGCTGGGACTCGCCTATACCCAACAGGGTAATTACGATCTGGCCCGGCAGCATTTCCAGAAAGCGCTGACCATCAATGGCAACAGCGCCGGTGCGTTGGCTGGAATGGGGTTGTTGTATCAGATTCAGGATGAACCTGATCTGGCGGAGCAGTCCTTCGAAAAAGCCATTGATTCCGATCCTTCCTACACGCGCGGGCGCACGTTCTACGGCGCCTTCCTTTATGCCCGTGGGCGTTATCAGGACTGTTACGACCAGTTCAGTCGCGCGGCGCAGGATGTTACTTTTCCCGATCGTAGCCTGGTTTATACCAACTTGGGCCGCTGTGCGGAAAAGATTGGGCGTCAGGAAGAGGCTATTCAGGATTTTCGTAAGGCGTTGGGGATCAACCGCCAGAATATTCCGGCCCTATTGGGGTTGACCAAGGCGTTGCTGGCAAGCAATCGCTATACCGAAGCTCGGCGCTATAATCTGCAGATGAACGACCTTATCAGTGCTTCGCCCAAGATCCAGCCCTCCGCGGATGCACTCTGGGTCAGCATCAGGATTGCACGACATTTCAACGACGCCGACCGCGAAGCCAGCCTCGCTTTACTTCTCCGAAACCTCTACCCAAAATCAGAAGAATACAAGCAATACAAGGCCTTGATTTCCCATGAGTGATGCAGCGTCCAAGCCAGACAACTCACCGGTCGCGGGAGAGACCGGGCGTATCCTGAGAAATGCCAGGGAGGCGAAGGGATTGTCGGTCAGGGAAGTCGCGGATAGCCTGCATCTGCGTCCTTCCATTGTAATGGCGATCGAAGAGGGTGATTACCGGCAGGTGCCTGGCGAGTTGTTCCTGCGCGGCTATGTCAAATCCTATGCGCGTCATATGTCATTGAGCGAAGCCCCTTTACTGGCCTCTCTGGATGAGGAGCTCGGGGTGTTTCGTGAGGCTGATGACCAGAGGAGCGTGGAGCATCCACTGGAGCAGATCGAAAGGGCAAAAGGGCGTCGCCAAAAATGGGCGCGCAGTCTGGTCGTTATTCTTTTCCTGCTGGCGGCTGGCTTGGTATTCACGGAGTTTTCCGGTCGAACGCACCTGTTTTTGCCAAGATCCCAGCCAGTACCGAACAGCCAACCGGCGCCGGCCAGTGAACCGCCGCCTGCGCCGACGAAGCCCTCTCCGGAAGCCACGAATTCCACGGCAGAGGCAAGTCCGGTGGCAACACCTGCGGAAAGTGGCGTTGTAACAGCGCCGGATCAACCGGCTGACACGGCTGCATCAAGTCAGAATGCCGATGCAGGGGAAGGGGCTGCACAAGCCGGAACCGCTGCTACGCACACGCCCCCGTCATCGGCGGCGACGCCTCAGGCGGCGACGGTTGCTTCGGCAGCGGCAGACCAGCCTGCAACGGAGGTCTCTTCGGGAAAGCCTGAGCCGGCGCCCGGGCCGGTCGATACGCTGACCATGACTTTTTCAGGCGATTGTTGGGTCGAGGTAACCAATGGTGCGGGCAACCGGGTTGTTGCCGCGTTGAAACGTAACGGTGATATGCTGCATTACGCGGGACATGGGCCGTTCAAGATCGTCCTGGGGGCGGTCGGTGGAGTGTCCAGTTTGAGTTTTAACGGTAAGACCATGGATTTGTCGAAGTACCCCGCGCCAGGCCATCGTGCCGAGTTCGTCCTGGGCAAGTAATGTGTCTGGCCGGGTAAGGTGGGCGGCGCCAGTCGACGCCTGCGGCGTTACCTGCTAGACAGTCACATCTTATTCACGCGAGTCATCCCACTGGGTTCATAAGGTTATGCACTACGAATCTCCGATTCAACGACGTCGCTCACGTCAGATCATGGTCGGCAACGTGCCGGTCGGTGGTGATGCACCGATTGCGGTACAAAGCATGACCAATACCGAAACCTGCGATGTGGCCGCTACGGTCGATCAGATTCGCCGTCTCGAAGAGGCGGGTGCGGACATCGTGCGCGTTTCGGTACCGTCCATGGAGGCGGCAGAGGCCTTCGCCAAGATTCGTGCCCAGGCAAATGTGCCATTGGTGGCGGATATACATTTTGACTACCGGATCGCACTCAAGGTCGCCGAGTATGGCGTGGATTGCCTGCGCATCAATCCTGGCAATATCGGTCGGGAAGACCGGGTCAAGGCGGTTATCGATGCCGCAAGGGATAATGGCATCCCGATCCGGATCGGTGTGAATGCGGGATCGCTGGAAAAGGACCTGCAGAAGAAATACGGCGAGCCGACACCGGCGGCGCTGGTCGAGTCGGCGATGCGGCATATCGATATCCTTGATCGCCACGACTTTCAGAACTTCAAGGTAAGCCTGAAGGCGTCGGACATCTTTATGACGGTGGCGGCCTATCGCCAGATCGCGGGCCAGATAGAGCAGCCTCTGCACCTGGGGATCACGGAGGCGGGAGGGTTCCGCTCCGGCACGGTCAAGTCTGCCATCGGTCTCGGCGCTCTCCTGATGGATGGCATCGGCGATACCATACGGATATCCCTGGCCGCAGATCCGGTGCAGGAGGTTAAAGTCGGTTGGGATATGCTGCGCTCGCTGCGTTTGAGAAGCCGTGGTATCAACTTTATCGCCTGTCCGAGCTGCTCGCGGCAGAACTTTGATGTCATACAGACCATGAATGAACTCGAAGGTCGCCTTGAAGATATCAATACGTCTTTGGATGTGGCGATTATCGGCTGCGTGGTGAACGGGCCCGGCGAAGCGCGTGAGGCGGATATCGGCCTCACCGGCGGAACGCCGAAGAATCTGCTCTATCTCAGCGGTGAACCGAATCAGAAGCTGGAAAACGAAGGGCTGGTCGATAGCCTGGAACGGCTGATCCGGGCTGAGGTCGACAAACGAAAGACGCAGGAAGAAGCGATTATCGCGCGCGGGAACTGATCTGGCGCTTGTTTGACGGCTATCGCATTTTTCCCATGATCTCAATTGATTGAAAAGGGTTTTGAAGTTGGCACGTATCCAAGCCATACGGGGCATGAATGATATTCTGCCCGACCAGACGCCTATCTGGCAGTATCTGGAGTCCACCGTTCGCCGGGTTTTCCGCTCCTACGGGTATCAGGAAATCCGGATGCCGATCGTCGAGCAGACGGAATTGTTTAAACGCTCCATCGGCGAAGTGACCGATATTGTCGAAAAGGAAATGTATACCTTCGAGGACCGTAATGGCGACAGCCTGACGCTGCGCCCGGAAGGAACCGCTGGTTGTGTGCGGGCGGCCGAGGAACACGGTCTGCTGTTCAACCAGACACAGAAACTGTGGTATGCGGGGCCGATGTTCCGGCACGAGCGGCCGCAGAAGGGGCGTTATCGTCAGTTTCACCAACTGGGTGTGGAATGTTTCGGCATGACCGGCCCGGACATCGACGCTGAGCTCCTATTGATGACGGCGCGACTCTGGCGTGTGTTGGGACTGGATTCCCATGTCACCCTGCAGCTGAACTCGTTGGGAACACCGGAAGCTCGCGGCGCATACAGGGATGCCTTGGTAGGGTATCTGAAACAGCACGAAGACCGGCTCGACGAAGACAGTCGCCGCCGCCTGACGACGAATCCGTTGCGAGTCCTGGACAGCAAGGATTCGCAGACCCAGGCCATTCTGGCCGATGCCCCTGTGCTGACGGACTTCCTGGATGACCTGTCCCGCGAGCACTTTGCGGGATTGCGGACGCTGCTGGATGCTGCCGGGATTCCCTACACGGTTAATCCGCGCCTCGTGCGCGGTCTTGACTATTACGGCAAGACCGTCTTCGAGTGGGTTACTGACAGCCTGGGAGCCCAGGGCACCGTCTGTGCAGGTGGTCGCTACGATGGCCTGGTGGAGCAGCTGGGGGGGAAACCCACTCCCGGAGTGGGCTTCGCGATGGGCGTTGAGCGGTTGATTCTGTTACTGGAAACGGTGGGCTCTGTGCCGGCGGGCGTCAATAACGATGCGGACGTCTACCTTATCGCGATGGGGGATGAGGCAGGACGCAAGGCGTTTTTGCTGGCCGAGTCGCTGCGAAGCAGCTTTCCGGAGGCTTCGGTTGTCTGCCATACGGGCGGCGGTAGTTTCAAGAGCCAGATGAAAAAGGCGGATCGTAGCAGTGCCAAAGTGGCCCTGGTATTGGGCGAGGACGAATTGGCGAACGCCAGTGTTACGGTGAAACCGCTGCGTGACGACAGGCAACAGGCGACGGTTCAGTTGGACGCACTGGCGGATGTGCTAAAAGAGTTTCTTGGCCAAGGGCAAGCAGATGCGGATAATGAGCTCCGCCTGTAAACGCAGTTACCCGGATCGAATGTTGGGATTGGAGTTAAAACGTGGATTATCGCACTGAAGAAGAACAACTAGAGGCTCTCAAGAACTGGTGGAAGAAAAACGGCGGTTCACTGCTGGTCGGTGTTGCTTTGGCTCTGGCTATCGTCTTTGGCTGGAAAGGGTGGCAGAACCACCAGGCCAATCAGCGGGCAGCAGCGGCTTCGCATTTCAACGATATGCTGGATGCGCTGAATAATGACGATAGCAAGAAGCGCATGTCGAGTATGGATTTTATCGCCTCACAGATGCGCAAGGACTACGGCAGTAGCGTTTACACGGTATTTGCCAACTTGCTGATGGCCAAGGAGCAGGTCCAGCAGAAGCAGTTTGACAAGGCACTGGACAGCCTGTCGTGGGCGCAAAAGCATGTTGGCGAGAAAGATCCGTTACGTCTCGTTGTGGACGAGCGACTGGCCCGTGCACAGTTTGCTGCCAACAAGCCCGACGCCGCTTTGAATACGCTGCAGGAAATCAAAGACCCGGGCAGTTTTGCTGCGAGTTATAAGGAGCTGGAAGGCGACATCCTGAAGAGTCAGGGTAAGACGAGTGAGGCGATAGCGGCCTATAAGGCGGCGCGCAAGGCAGCAGGCGATACACCGTCTCCGATCCTGGACCTGAAACTGTCGGATCTCGCCGGCGCGGAGGGGAGCTGATGCGCCGTCTCGCCCCACTATCCCTGATTGGGCTGCTTCTGGGTGGACTGTGGCTTACCGCGCTGAGTGGTTGCAGCTCTGACGAGACGTTCGAGCAACCTACGCCGCTGACGGACATCAAAGCCAAGGTTGAACTCAAGTCCGTCTGGGACGAGTCGATCGGCAACGGCGATAGTGGACAACTGCTGTTTCTCAAGCCCTACATCACCGACAAAGAGGTCTTCGCAGTCTCTGCTGACGGCGAGCTGGAGGCGCTGACGGCGGATAAAGGCGACGAAATCTGGGACCGCGATCTGGATACGAAAATTATCGCGGGTGTGGGTGCGGACGATAACCAGCTTTATGTGGTTACGGAGTCGGGGCAGTTGTTGGCCCTGAGTCGTAAAGACGGCAAGGAAGTCTGGCGCCGGGATCTTCCCGACGAAGTGCTGGCGGCACCCCAAAGTAATGGCGACAGCGTGGTTGTGCAGACGATCGATGGCAAGGTTCTGTCGTATGCCGCGAAGGAAGGCAAGAAGCGCTGGGAGTATGACAGCGTCGTTCCTGTTTTGAGTTTTCGCGGGACAGCCCAGCCTTATGTCACTGGTGATACCGTCCTGGCGGCATTGGCTAACGGCGATCTTGTCGCGCTCGATGCGAACAATGGTACCGTTCTGTGGCAGTACACCGTTGGTGTTCCCAATGGGCGGACTGAACTTGAACGTCTGGTCGATATTGATGGCGCGCCGCTGGTCAAGGACGGCAAGATCTATGTCGTTGGCTATCAGGGGAAGGTGGCGGAGCTGGCGTTGCAAACTGGTCAGGAGCTGTGGAGCCAGAAAGCCTCAAGTCTTGAGTCGCCTGAGCTCGGCCTGGGCAACCTTTACCTATCGACGGCCGATGGCCGGGTGGAAGCCTACAACCTGTATTCCAAGGCGAAGGTGTGGACCCAATCCAAGCTCAAGTACCGTCAGTTGACGGCGCCGGTTACGTCTGGCAGCTATATTCTGGTCGGTGACTTCGAGGGATATCTCCATATCCTCTCCCAGTTGGACGGTTCCATCGTGGGGCGTAAGGAAGTGGACGATGATGGCCTTCGCGTCTCCGTAATACCGAAAAACGGTTTGATCTACGTGTATGGCAATGGTGGCGAATTGGTCGCCTACCGCCTGCGCGAACTGAAGTAGTGGATATAGATGACCATACCCGTAATTGCTCTGGTGGGCCGGCCCAACGTCGGCAAATCCACCCTTTTTAACCAGTTGACCCGCTCCCGGGATGCACTGGTCGCCGATCTTTCGGGATTGACCCGGGATCGGAAATACGGGGAAGGCGCTTATGAAAACCAGCGCTTCATCGTCATCGACACGGGTGGTATTACCGGCGACGAAGTCGGCATAGACGCCGCTATGGCGCGGCAGTCCCTGCAAGCGGTCGACGAGGCCTCGGTCGTTTTGTTCCTGGTCGATGCGCGTGCCGGGCTTACGCCGGGTGACCTGCACATCGCAGACCAACTGCGTCGCTCCGGTAAAGAGGCGCACCTCGTCATCAATAAGACGGATGGCCTTGATCCTGACGTTGCCGGCGCAGATTTCCACCAGTTGGGATTCCAGTCGGTCTTCACTATTGCGGCCTCTCAGAACCGTGGTGTGCGCTCCATGCTCGAGGAGCTGTTGGCTCAGTCGGAGAACGAAGAGGCTGAACCGGAGGCGACGCCGTCCGGTATACGGGTGACGGTGGTAGGGCGACCGAATGTGGGCAAATCCACCCTGGTCAATCGGATGCTGGGTGAGGAGCGAGTGGTGGTGTTCGATATGCCGGGCACCACACGCGATAGCATCTATATTCCCTTTGAGCGCCAGGGAAAAGAATATACGTTGATCGACACGGCAGGCGTACGTCGTCGTAAGAATATCAAGGAAACGGTCGAAAAGTTTTCTATTATCAAGACACTGCAGGCGATCGACGATGCGCATGTCGTGGTTCTCGTGATCGACGCCCGCGAAGGGTTGGTGGATCAGGACCTGCATTTGATGGGCTTTGTGCTCGATGCAGGTCGAGCGCTGGTGCTGGCAGTCAACAAATGGGATGGCATGGATCCGGATGACCGTGCGGCCGTGAAAACCCAGCTTCAGCGGCGCCTGGACTTTATCGACTATGCCCGCACCCACTTTATCTCCGCGCTCCACGGTTCGGGTGTTGGCGACCTTTATGCTTCCGTCGAAGAAGCCTATCAGTCAGCCATGGCCAAATGGCCTACAAACCGGCTGACAACGCTGCTGCAGGATGTGGTGAGTCAGCATCAGCCGCCCATGGTGAACGGACGCCGTATCAAATTGCGTTATGCGCACCAGGGGGGCTCGAATCCGCCGCTGGTTATTGTGCATGGAAATCAGACGGAATCCTTGTCTGCCTCCTACAAGCGGTACCTGGAAAACCGTTTCCGAGATGTGCTTAAGGTGGTGGGTACGCCGATCCGGTTTGAGTTCAAGTCCAGCGAAAACCCGTACGCCGGTCGCGTGAACAAATTGACCCCGCGTCAGCAGCAGAAGAAAGCGCGCCTTATGAAGCACGTCAAGAAGACTCGACGTAAGGAAAAGCGTCGCTAAACGGGCGCTTTTTCCTAATCCTTCTGGCTCAAGGTTACTTGTCGTGGTTCTGCGGCTTGTCCTGCAGACTGGTGGGGCTGCTCTGCCTGAACCGCGGTGAGGGCGATAGTGAAGACAATATCGTCGACCGAAGCCCCTCTCGATAGATCGTTGACGGGCTTTTTCAACCCCTGCAGCATAGGGCCGATACTGATGACGTTGGCACTGCGCTGCACGGCCTTGTAAGTGGTGTTTCCCGTATTCAGGTCAGGGAAGACAAAGACTGTGGCATGGCCCGCTACAGGGCTGCCAGGCGCTTTGGTTCGGGCAACACTTTCAATTGCAGCTGCGTCATACTGAAGCGGCCCATCGATCAGCAAATCCGGTCGGCGCTCCTGGGCCAGGCGTGTTGCCTTACGGACTTTTTCGACTTCCTCACCACTTCCAGACTCACCTGTGCTGTAGCTGATCATGGCAACACGTGGAGTTATCCCAAAATTCTCAGCCGATTCGGCGCTCTGAATGGCAATGTCCGCCAGTTCTTCCGCGTTGGGGTCGGGGTTGACGGCGCAGTCGCCGTAGACCAGCACCTGTTCCGGCAGACACATAAAGAATACCGACGAAACCACTCGGGCATTGGCGTGGGTCTTGATCAATTGCAGCGCGGGGCGGATCGTGTTGGCTGTGGTGTGCACGGCGCCGGAAACCAGCCCGTCGACCTCGTCCAGTGCAACCATCATGGTGGCCAATACAACGTTGTCTTCCAGTTGAGCGGCGGCCATATCCGGCGTGAGACCCTTGTGGCGGCGCAGTGCGACCATGGGATCGATATAGCGCCGACGGACTTCGTCCGGGTCCACGATTTCCAGCTCACCCGGTAAGGTAAGCCCTTGCTTTGCGGCTACCGTCTCGATGGCATGACGCTTGCCAACGAGGACGCAGCGAGCGAGTCCTCGCTCATGGCAGGTGACCGCCGCCTGAACGGTTCTCGGTTCATCCCCCTCGGGTAGAATGATTCGCTTGTTGGCGGCTCGCGCCCGCTGGGAAAGCAAGTAGCGGAATGCCGGCGGTGAAAGTCGGGGTTCGCGATTGATGCTGAGGCGCGACTTCAACCACTGTACGTCGATGCGCGATGCGACGTACTCCATAACCTGTTCGATGCGGTGGTGATCGTCTGCTGGCACTTCATCCGGCATGCTGGCGAGATTCTGGGCCGTCATGTAGGTATTCATGCCGGTTTGCAGTACCGGGAGGCCGGTTTCCAGCGCGCTGCGACAGAAGGCGATGGTGCGGGCATCCGGTATCAGGTCGCCGGTGAGTAGCAGTCCCGCCAGGGGAATGCCGCCCAACGCCGCCAACGCGGTTGCCAGTATGATGTCCTCGCGGTCGCCGGGGACAACCAGCAGGGTTCCGGGTTTCAGCGTTTCAACCATGTTGGGAATGGTGCGGGCACACACGGATACCCGTTGCACCCGGCGCGTCTTCAATTGCCCGCTATGAAGTATTTTCGCATTGAGATAATCGGCAATATCCTGCATCCGGGGTGCCAGCAGCTCCGGCTGCCAGGGGATTTCCCCGATCAGCCGCAGGCGTTCTTCGGTAAAGACCTTACATTGCTGGCGATAATTCGCAGCGCGGGGATCTTCCTCGATGCTGGTAGGGATCAGCGGGTTGTGGTCGGGCTCACTCACACGGTTCAGGATACAGCCGATAACATTCGGGTCGCGAGGTGCCGCATAGAGGCGGGCAGAGAATTCCAGCCATTCGTCCAGTTCCGCGGGCGTGCGCTGCTGGGGAGCGCTGACCAGAATGACGTCAGCGTTCAGGTTGCGGGCGACATCGACGTTGAGGCGGGCGGTATAGGTCTCGCTTTGGTTGGGAACCAGCCCCTCAACGACCACGACATCGACGTCTTCAGCGACCTTCTGGTACAGGGCGATGATTTCTTCCATCAATAGGTCTGACTGCCCCCGATTGATCAGCGACTGGGCGTGCTTGAGCGACAGGGGGGCTGGCGGAATCAGGTTGGTTCTTGCCCGGATGAAGTCAATCGAGCGGTCCTCGGCATCGCGCTGGTCCACTTTCTGCGCAATCGGTTTGAAGAAGCCGACGCGCACGCCGATATGGTCCAGCGCACGTACCAGGCCCAGACACACCGAGGTGAGCCCGGAATGCAGTCCGGTTGGGGCGATATACAGGTTCTTGACCACGGCCATCTACCTTGTCGTTAACTGTGTCGGTTATCGCTGTCGAGAAAATACTGCGTGTCCCGGGCGATAATGCTTTCTTCGTTGGTGGGAATTACCAGTATCCGGCGGCTGCCGCCAGTATGGATGGCGCCCGCGCGTTGGTGGCCATGGTCGGCATTGGATGTTTCGTCGACGTCGAACCCCAGGAGCTTTAGGTGGGAGAGGGTGCGCTTCCGCACCTCTGGACTGTTCTCGCCAATTCCCCCGGTGAAGACCAGCGCATCCAGCTGTTCGAGCGAGCTCATCATTGCGCCGATATAACGCGCCAGCCGAAAGCAGAAAACGCCGATCGCGACTTTGGCACCGGTATGCCCGTCACGTTCGGCCTCAACCAGCGTGCGCATATCGTTGCTCAAGCCAGAAAGACCCAGGAGGCCGCTTTGATGGTTCAGCAGGGCGGTGATCTGATCCGATTGGAGTCCCTCGCGCCTGAACAGGTCGAAGAGACCAGGATCAATATCGCCACTTCGCGTGCCCATAACCAGGCCTTCAAGGGGTGTGAATCCCATGCTGGTATCCCGACTGCGCCCGTTTGCTATTGCCGCGACGCTACAGCCATTGCCGAGGTGGGCAGAGATCAGTGAGGTTTCTTCAGGGGGTTTGCCCAGTCTTTTTGCGGTCTGTTGCAGAATGTAGAGGTGACTGGTTCCATGAAACCCATAACGGCGCACGCCGCACCGCTCGTACCACTCTCGTGGCAGCGCGTAAAGATAGGCATGTTCGGGAAGCGTTTGGTGGAAGGCCGTATCGAATACCGCCACCTGGGGGGTATTTGGGAACAGGGTCTGAAGGAGGTGAATCCCTTCCAGATTGGCCGGGTTATGCAGTGGGGCCAAGGCTGCGCAGGCTTCGATGTCGGCGGCGACCGAGGCGTCGATCCGTGCTGATGCCTTGAAGCGCTCTCCGCCATGCACCACCCGGTGCCCGATCCCCCTTGGAGCGTTGGGCAACCATTCCAGGCGATGCAGGGTGCTGACCAGTGCCTCGACAGCTGCATGGTGACCGGCCTGCTCTGGAAGGGGGATCGTGGTGCGGGCTGCGTCCTTCAGCACGGCCCTGGCCTCCCGGGTGCCCAGGCGTTCGGCCAGGGCGGATACTACAGGTGTTTCCAGATCGTCCTTAAACAGCGCCAGCTTCAATGAAGAACTGCCGGAATTTACGACCAATAGAGGCCCAGCCATCCAGGAAACTCCCAAGCGAAATCAGTTTCGATTGTAGCGATGCGGGCGCCGAACTGACCAGCGCCCTGCGAGGAAATCACCGTGCCCTTGATCTCAGGCAAAGGTGCTGTTGTGGGAATCGATCCAATCGAGGAAATCTTTCTCAGTGACAGGGCGGTTGTAGAAGTAGCCTTGCGCGAAATCGCAACCTTGCTGGCGCAGGAAATGCAGTTGACTGGCTTCTTCCACGCCTTCGGCGATAACTTCCAGGCCCAGGCTGTGGGCCATATTGATGATGGCTTTGACCAGGGCGGCGTCTTCCTGTTCCGTCATGACATCACGAACGAAAGACTTGTCGATCTTGAGTGTATCGAACGGATAGCTTTTCAGGTAACCGAGCGCGGAATAGCCGGTCCCAAAGTCGTCGACCGACAGGCGCACGCCCATCTTGTCGAGTTTGCGCAGGATTTCTGCCGTTTCGATGGTGTTGTCGAGGATCAGTCGTTCGGTGATTTCCAGTTCCAGGTGGTGGGGCGTCAGGCCGTTGGTGATCAGTGCGTTCTCCACCATGGCGACAAAACCCGGGTCGCGGAACTGGCGCGGCGATACATTCACGGCGATGGAGAGGGTATGGCCCTGGTCCTGTTCCCAGCGACGGGCCGCGGCGCAGGCCTGTGCGATAACCCATTCGCCGATGGGAATGATGAGGCCGGTTTCCTCGGCGAGGGGAATGAACTTGTCCGGTGCGACCAGCCCCATCGAAGGGTTGTTCCAGCGCAGCAGGGCCTCTGCTCCGATCACCCGGCCGCTGGCAGCCTCGACAATGGGTTGGTAGTAAAGCTCCAGCTCGTTGAGGTCGAGCGCCCGCCGCAGCCCGCTCTCGATTTGCAGGCGTTCGTGAGAGATCTCCTTCATTTCCGGGGCGAAGCGCTCGTAAGCGCTTTTGCCCTTGTTCTTGGCCTGATACATGGCCGCGTCGGCATGTTGCAGCAGCGTACTGCTGTTGTCCGAATCGGTGGGATAAATCGCAATCCCGATGCTGGTGCTGACGAAGACTTCCTGCCCATGGAGCTGGAAGGGAGGTGTAAAGGTTTGCAGTATCCGCTCGGCGACCTGAATTGTACCGGCCTGTTCCTTGAGGCCGGGGAGAATCACCAGGAATTCGTCACCCCCTAGCCTTGCCACGGTGCTGGTGCCGCGGAGGCACGACGATATCCGCCGGGATGCCTCGATCAGCAGGTTATCGCCGGCATCGTGGCCCATGGTGTCGTTGATATGTTTGAAGTTATCCAGGTCGAGGAACATGACGCCGACCAGATAATCTTCCCGGCGCGCCTGAGCCAGTGCAAGCTTGAGGCGGTCCAGTGCGAGCATCCGGTTAGGCAGGCCTGTGAGAATGTCATAATTGGCTTGTCGCAGAAGCTGCTGTTCGTAGCGTTTACGAATGCTGATATCTTCGCCCAGGATCAGGTAATGGCTGGGGTGGCCATTTTCATCCCGGATCGGTGTGACCACGACCTGTTCCCAGAATCGTTCACCATTCTTGCGGGTACTGTGGACTTCGCCTTGCCAGACGCCGACCCGTTGAACCTGCAGCCGGATATTCTGCCAGAGCTGCTGATTGTCCCGCTGTGAGAGGCTGTCCTTGGTCAGCATGCCCGGATGCATGCCGATGATTTCCTGGGACTGGTGGCCGGTCAGTTGGGCAAATTTCGTATTCGCATACTCCACCCGCCAGAAACGGTCGCAGATCAGCACCGAAGAAGGGCTTTGGTCTATTGCCAGCGACAGCTTGTGAATTTCCTCTGCGTCGACTTGCTGGCGTTCGAGGTCCGCCTTGAGACGATCGCGCATCTGGTTGATGGCATCGGTGACCTGCGCCAGCTCATCCTTTCGGTAGGTTTCTGTGTCCGGGCGGTCCAACTGCAGTGGGGAGTCCAGGTTTTTCAGGGAGAAGTTCTTCGCATAACCCGCCATGGCGGAGAGGTGGCGGGTTACAAAATGCTGGAAAATCCAGATGATCAGCAGAGATATCAGGAAGGTCTTGAAGGCCTGTGTCGTCAGGATGATAAACACCTTGCGCTTCAGGTTGCTGTAGATCTGCTGCATGCTGGCAGTAATGGTCAGCTCACCGAGATCGTAGACCTCATCGCCCTTATAGGTGAGTTTGAAACTGTGTGAGATCGTCGTGACATTCTGGGGAATGGTCCCCATGACGATTTCGGAGTTGGGGTAAATGCGCAGGCGAAGGTGCACGATGTCTGGCAGACTTAGAATGCCTTCCATCTGCACTTGGAGCAGCTTTTGATCAAGCGCCCATAGACTGCGGGCCAGACTGCTTTTATAACTCGTTTCAATAACATGCATGCGATCAGATACGACAGACACTTCCTGCCGATAGTCCAGGTAAACCTGGACCGCAGAGGTGACCAGCGTAAAAAGAGAACTGCTGAGCAGAATGTAAGCAAGCAGCCGGAAGGACAACGGCGAACTTGCCCGGAACTGACTAAGTCGGGACAGCAGTTTTGGCATGCTGGCAATATACAGCGCTGATTTAAAGTGGGTTTTCAAAGACTATAGCAGGCACACGGAAATACCGCTGCGTTTTTATGCATCCGTTTGTTGCGCAGGGTCGTTTGCCAACCCACGGTTAGTCGCTCTTGACTGGCATCAAGCGTTGCGCGCCGCTGATGGAGTACAAGGAAAGTGTCGTTGTCGCTCGTGATGATAATAGCCAAATAGGTCAGTTGTGGGAGTGAAAACTGCTGAAGTGGGAGGTAGCTCTGTACGTTGATACGGTCGTTCTTGCGAGCGTCGGTACGGTGGCGTTGATGTTGGCATTTTTTGGGGGTGTCATCGGGTTCGTCGTTCACGATTCCCATAAGCATAAGTAGCCTGGAAATCCCGGGAGGCCCGTCGCCTGATTAAGGTGGTCATGCCGCCTGGTGGGGTACTGTCTTCCTCAAGGTGCGGAGCGTCAGGGGACAGGCGCCGGCGCTATACTGGTGTCAGGTCCTGTCGTTTATCTCGCCATCTTTGGTGGCGTTCACGGAACGGTGCCGTCGGGTTGTCCACCACCGGACGGTGTCGGTCAAGGGGAGGGAAGGCTATGACGGCTGTTGGCATTCTGCGGGAAATCAAAAACCACGAATATCGGGTAGGCATGACGCCGGCCGGAGTTAAGGAACTGGTCCGCCATGGCCACGATGTCTGGATCGAAACGCAGGCTGGGGCCGGCGCCGGATTCCCGGACGAGCATTATGTTCAGGCGGGTGCGCACCTCTGTGACCATGCGGCCGAGGTTATGCAGCGGGCGACGTTGCTGATCAAGGTCAAAGAACCCCTGGCTCATGAGCGTCGCCACCTCGAGCCCCGACACACGCTGTTTACCTATCTGCACTTGGCGCCAGATGAGGCTCAGACCGTTGACCTGATTGAGTCCGGCGCTGTGTGCATAGCCTACGAAACCGTCACCGATGATCGCGGCCACTTGCCGCTTCTTGCGCCCATGTCGGAAGTGGCCGGTCGGCTGTCCGTGCAGGCCGGTGCCCATGCCTTGGAGAAATACAAGGGGGGGCGCGGTGTCCTGTTGTCGGGCGTGGCAGGCGTCAAACCCGGTCGGGTTTCAGTCTTGGGCGGGGGTGTTGTAGGGCGTAACGCTGCACGCTTGGCGATGGGGTTGGGCGCCGAAGTGACCGTCCTGGATAAATCCCTGGAGGTGTTGCGCGAACTCGACGCCTTATTCGCGGGCCGGGTTCATACGCTGTACTCGACTGGCGAGGCGTTGGAAGAAACCCTGCTGTCGTCGGACCTGTTGATCGGGGCCGTGCTGGTGCCCGGCGCGGCGGCGCCAAAACTGATTACTCGGGATCTGTTGCGGAAGATGCCGGATGGTGCTGCGTTCGTGGATGTATCGATCGACCAGGGTGGCTGCGCCGAGACGTCAAGACCCACAACCCACGATGACCCGGTTTATATCGAGGAAGGTGTTGTCCATTACTGTGTGGCCAATATGCCAGGTGCTGTCGCCAGAACGTCTACCCTGGCACTGACCAATGCGACGCTCCCTTACATCCTGGCTTTGGCGGACGAAGGAACAAGGGCTGCGTTGAAGCGGCAAAAAGGGTTAAGGGATGGTTTGAATGTCGCGAGAGGTATGCTGACATGCAAAGGCGTGGCTCAGGCTCAGGATCGCCCTTACGTCGCGTCAGAAAGCACTCTGGACAAGATCTGAATTAACGTCGGTATTTGTTCAAAAACGCCAGGAAGAGAATGGCGTCCCCTAGGGGAGTCGAACCCCTGTTACCGCCGTGAAAGGGCGGTGTCCTAGGCCTCTAGACGAAGGGGACGCTGCAGTGCTGCGTCGAAGTGGCGCGTATCATAGGGAAGCAGGTGAGGGCTGTCAAACTTTTTGTTGGCGGATCTCTTACCTGCCCACGATGCATCGTTTCAGTTGGCTGGCCAGCAGATCGAATGTCTCCTGATAGCCGTCCTTGTGCGCCATGCTGATCAGTGACTTTGCCAGGTCACGCCGATCCTCGGGCAGTTGGGGCAGAATATCCTTCTCTTTGCCGCCGAGATAGGCGGCGAGGACAACCTGATACCGCAACTTGTTTTCTCCGGCACAGAAATAGAAGTGTTCTTCGCGCGATCCCCGTGGCGGTTTTCCATGACGGTCGAAAACCTGTTTGGCGCAGTGGATATAGCGGCCATTGATATTGGCATAGGTCGGGACAATGCCATCCCGATCGATAACCCTGTATAGGGCATCGACGTCCTTTTTGCCCTGGGCCGAAATTCCGGGCAGTGACGCCTTGAGTTGTGCCGCCGTGAACCCCTTTTGATGCAGCTGCAATATCGTCAGGTATTCGCTGGTAATCATGGCGCAGGATTCGAAGCTTTCACCGGCGGCATCCGTTTTTGACGCAGGGACTTTTGCGCTGCTCAGCGCCGGATACACCGCCATGGAGGCAGCCAGCATCATGCCGACTACCCGGCGGCTCAGTGTGATTGCCTGTTGTCGAAAATCGCGCATGGAATCCATTACTTGCTGTGATCCGAGGGGCAATGGCCGAAGCCAATGGATGGAGAATACAGTTTAGCGGTTTTAAGGCACAGGAGAGGGAAGTCTGTCACGTCGCCAGTAGGTCTTCCAACGCTTCGCGCAGGTGTGAGAAGTGGAATTCGAAGCCTGCTTCCTGCAAGCGGTTTGGAAGTGTCCGCTGCCCTGTCAGCAAAAGGCGTGACATTTCGCCAAGGATGAGTTTTAAGACAATCGCCGGCGCCGGCAGTATGGCCGGACGATGAAGGCAGGCCGCCAGTGTGCGGGTGAATTCAGCGTTGGTGACGGGCTGAGGGCTGACGACGTTCCAAGGCCCCGTGGCCGTTTCGGTTTCCAGTAACCAAATGATTGCCCGGACCACGTCCTCTCGGTGCACCCAGGGCATGTACTGGTGGCCATCTCCCAATCGTCCGCCCAGGCCCAATCGGAAAAGGGGAAGCATTTGCCCGACGAATCCACCGCCGCGCCCCACGACGAGTCCGGTACGCGACAGGCAGACGCGGGTTCCGAAGGACTCCGCTGCGCGAGCGGCGCTTTCCCAGGCGTTGCAGAGCTGATGGGTGAACTCATCGGTTGGGATGGTGTTTTCGGTGACGATGGTGTCGCCCTGATCGCCGTAATAACCAACGGCGGATCCCGACACCAGAACCGAAGGTGCGTTCTTTAGGCGACCCAGCACGGTGACGAGTCGCCGGGTCACATCGACGCGACTGTCGAACAGCTGGCGCTTCCGCGCTGTTGACCAGCGTTTTGCAGCGATGCCTTCGCCGGCGAGGTTGATGACCGCGTCGATTGGCGACACTTCTGGGATTTTTTCCAGGTCGTCGATGGCATTGACGGGGCCGCAAAGTTTTCTGACCGCCAACGGGGACTGGCGACTGAACACCGTGATGCGGCGCCCAAGTGACAGTAGCTGGCGGCAAAGGGGCTGACCGATAAATCCGGTAGCGCCGGTAATCAGCACGTGCTTGCTCATAATCCACCTCTCTCCGACTCTGGCCGTGCCGGCACAGTCTCCAGCAATTCGCGGATAAAGGCTGGCAGCTCGCGCCCTGTAGCGGGGTCATGGATCAGCCTTGCCTGCAGAGTGCCGAGGGCGGATTTGATGGCCTGTCCATTGCTGACGTCTATTGTGCGCAGCAGTGTTCGGGTTTCGTCAATCGTCGCGCTGCGGTATTGGGGAAAAAGAGTACGGAGCAGCGCGTTCAGTGCCGGCAGGGTGCTGGGAGAAGGAGCATACCGTCGCGCGTGAGCCAGGTAGACGCGGCACAGGAACGCGGCCTGCGCCTGGATGCTATCCAAATCCCCGGCTTCGATGACAGGTAAGTCCGGGTGTGCAGCGCACCAGCGTTCGGCGTAGCGTCCCGGAGTCGACATCGACAGGAGTTCGCCGTCTTCGGCGCGGTAAAGGCGTCCGGAATGCAGCGCGCAGCTTGGTGAGCGAGACATGAATACATAAGCGCACAGTTCGGGAAAGGCGTCTCCGACCTGTTCTGCATAGGCCTCGAGTGCAGTGGTGGCATCAAGGCTTGGGTCCTGACGATTAACAGCGCGAATCGTTCCCCCATCCTGAACCAAATCAATGGGGGGCCTGGGAATACCCAAACCGACTGCGACCTCAGGGCAAAGCGGTACCCATTCGACATAGCGCCCGATCACTTCCATGCAAACCGGGGCATACTTGTCGCGACCGTCGTAGCGTACCGGTTGGCCGCTCAGGCAAGCGCTCAAACCCACTTTGGGGCGTATGGGATCAGGTTGCGCCGCCATCATCGAACTCGCCGACGATATCCCGGATAGCCTGAGCCAGTGCGGGGTGTTCGCCAATCGGGGCTGTCAGTGTAAAGGGGCGGTCCAGTTCTTTGGACAGGGCTTCGATGAGGGAGGGGATATCTTCACGTAGATGTTTTCCTGTTGCCAGGAACAGCGGAATCACCCGGAAGTGCGTGGTACCATGCGTCACGGCCTCGATGGCGATGTCGCGGAGCGATGGGGCACAAAGCTCCATATAGGCGACACCGATATTGCGACGCTCACTCATCGCGGGTTCGGTGAGGGCCTCGAACGTCTCCTTCCAGAGTGGGTCCCGGGAGCCGTGCGCCAGCAGAATGGTGTAAAGCGACGTCATGCGCCTTTCTCCAGAGGTAGTCAAGTTGACCCAGGTGTATTCGCTGTGCAGGGAGTGGATTGTAGCATCACGTTCTCTCCTGCAATGTACCCTAACATAGTGACAGGGAGGTGCGCCGATGTTCCATTGGCAAGACATCCTGGACTTCTGGTTCGGAGACTTGAGCCCCGACGGTCTGCCTGATACGTACCACCGCCAGCGCTGGTTCACCGCCGACCGTGGATTTGATCGCGAGATTCGACGGCGCTTTCTATCGTCGCTGCTGCTGATCGCCGAAGACGGTATGCCCGAGTGGCTGGGATCTCCGGGCGGAATGTTGGCGTCTATTATCGTACTGGACCAGTTCTCCCGAAATATCCACCGCGGTACGGCCATGGCATTTGAATATGACACCAAGGCCCGTCAGCTTTGCCGTCAGGGATTGGCGCGCGGTCTGGATATTGCGCTGCCAGCCGTGCAGCGAGCGTTTTTCTACATGCCCTTCCAGCATTCCGAGCGTCTGGCCGATCAGGAAGAAGGGGTGGCTCTTTTCGAGCAGTTGGCGGCCACCTACCGAGATACGGAAAAAGCGTTGCTGGACGGCTTTGCAGCATCGGCGCGCGAACACGCGGAACTGATTCGCCGCTTCGGTCGTTTCCCTCATCGGAACCGTGTCCTTAAGCGGGCAAACACGGAGGACGAGGAGCGCTATCTGGCAGAGAAGCCAAAATCCTTCGGGCAGTGAGGTTGAGGTATTTGATACCGCGTTCAATTTTTTTACTATAGAAAACAAGGACAATGCACAGTTTATGCCGATGGGCGGAAGCCCTGATCATGGCAGGGATGCTGGTTTACCCAATAGAAAGATAACAGCGATAAATGCGCGCGGATGCAGGATGCACAGACACCTTTTTGGACAAGCCTGAGATCGGAACAGCCTATTATGCGAGCTCTCACGAAGACACCCACCGGCCAGTCCGGTCGGGATTTGCAGGATTCCATTCATTACCAGGGGCGTAAGGCGGCCCGCGCAAAAAGTGAACATCGACGTCGCCAGATTCTGGAAGCGGCCTTACGGATCGCCGCTCGTGAGGGGATTCGTGGCGTCAAGCACCGGTCCGTCGCCAAAGAGGCAGGAGTGCCTCTGGCTTCCACGACCTATTATTTCAAGGATATAGAAGAACTGATCAGCGATGCCTTCATGCTGTTTGCTGAAAAGGCGCAGCAAAATCTCGATGAGTTCTATGGCATGCTGCATCGCTATCTGGAGCAGTTCGATCCCCAGGCGCTGAAAGACGTGCCCGAGGTTCGGAAGCGCATTGCCGACGGGCTTATCATGCTGGGGTCGCGTTATCTCAGTGATCAGATCCGCCATCGGAAACAGGAAATCCTCGCAGAGCAGGTCTTTTTGCTGGAGGCCATTCGGGATCCCGATCTCAAGGCTTTGGCGCAAAAATACCGTGCCGCCTGGATCGGTGGTCTCGATGAGGTGTTATTGCGCCTTGGGACGCGTCATCCGGAAGCGGACTCCGCCTTGCTGGTCAGCGCGGTGATGGGGTTGGGATATGACGGCATCCTGTATGACGAAAGTTTCAGCGAGGAGCGTTTAAAGGGCGTGCTTTCGCGCCTGCTATACGTGATTTTGGATGTGCCGACATCCTCTGACTGAAAAAACGGGGCGCCTGTAAAATTCCTGTTGCAGGCCCCGTTTCGGCTCCGTATAATTCGCTCCCGTTGCTGAAGCGCATGTCTCGGCTGATCAGCAGCGAAGTAGTCCTCCTAAAGCGGGAATAGCTCAGTTGGTAGAGCACAACCTTGCCAAGGTTGGGGTCGCGAGTTCGAGTCTCGTTTCCCGCTCCAAAATCTTGTCTCCCTGAATTCTCTCAAGCCGTCAGCCGGACTTTCCATTGTTGGGCATTATTGTTAGCGCTCGCTCGTGTTTTGCTGCCAATTTACGTGCGATTCACTACACTGGAAGCTACATCCTTAGTTGTTATCCAGGACTATGCAATGAGTGGCGTACTTGATTCCGTCGACCAGCGAACCCGACTTGTCGGACAAAACCGCTTGGAGCTGCTGTTGTTCCGCTTGAGCGGTCAGCAGTTGTTTGCTTTGAATGTGTTTAAGGTTCGAGAGGTGATCAAGCTTCCCGGTCTAACCGAGATTCCCAATCGGCACCCGGTGGTTTGCGGCGTCACTCACGTACGGGACCAGACGATACCGGTGATCAACCTGAGTCAGGCGATTAGGATGAAGCCCCAGGTGGTGGATAAGGAGTCGACCATTATCGTCACCGAATACAACCGGACGGTCCAGGCGTTTCTGGTAGGGTCGGTCGATCGCATCATTAATATGAACTGGGAGCAGATTGAGCCGCCGCCCCGCAGTGCCGGTCGCGCACATTACCTGACGGCTATCACCCGCTACGATAATCGTTTGGTTGAAATCATCGATGTCGAGAAGGTGCTGGCTGAAATCGTTGAATTTTCAACCGACGTGTCGGAGGAAATTGTCGACCGCGAAGTGCTGGAGCACCTGGGTGACCGGAAAATCCTGTTGGTCGACGATTCCCCTGTGGCGATCAATCAGGCGCGGGATACCTTATCGAAAATTGGCATCTCCGTGATGACGGCACGAAATGGGCGAGAAGGATTGGCGCTGCTCAAGGAATTGTCTAAGGACGGAAAGTCCATCTACGATCAGGTATTGATGGTGGTTACGGATGCCGAAATGCCTGAAATGGATGGTTATCGCCTGACCACTGAGATCCGGAACGATCCGCAACTGAAGGATCTTCATGTCGTCTTGCACACGTCATTGAGCGGCAGCTTCAATAAGGCCATGGTGAAGCAGGTTGGCTGTGACGACTTTCTCTCCAAGTTCCGTCCGGACGAGTTGGCTATTCTGGTCCAGGATTATCTGCGCGGCCAAGCGGCAGACTAGCATACCCTTATGCTAAGATCCGGCCTTCCGGAGGATTGGAGGCCGGATTCCTGAGCGTCAGCTCCTATCCCTCTCAATTGAACGTTGTCGACCTGTCAATCCACCGTATCGAACCGGAGAATGCTGGCCGTGAAGGTCACTCAGTTATTCCGCTATCCAGTGAAGTCTTTGCCGGGCCTGCCGGTCGCTGAAATATCGTTTGACGACTTCGGCCCTCGTGGTGATCGTCGTTGGATGATTGTCGATGCGCACACCGGACGTTTTGTCACTCAGCGCCTCTATCCCCAATTGGCGATGGTCGATGTTTCAGTTTCCGGGGATTCTGTGCAGATTGCCCTGCCGGGCGGGGGCGTCTATGCGCTGGAACCGAGCGCCGTGGAGCGGCCGGTGACGGTGTGGCGCGATGCAGTCCTTGCCCGGGTGGCGGAAGGTGAGGTTTCAGCCCGGCTGGGCGCATGGTTGGGTACGGAGGTTCTGCTCGTTTATATGCCCGAGGAGAGCTTTCGGCAGATCGATCCTGTATTCGTTGAGGAGCGTCGCCGGGTTAGCTTTGCTGATGGCTATCCCTTGCTGGTGGTTACCGAGTCGTCGCTCAAACAGGTCTGTGAGTGGGTGGGGCGGCCCTTGTCGATACGGCGATTCAGGCCGAGTATCGTTCTTGATGGCGACCTGGCTTTTGCTGAGGATCTGTGGTCATCGATCCGTATCAACGGTCTTGACATCAGTCTGGTTAAACCTTGTTCCCGTTGCGTGATGACGACGGTCGATCCTGACCTGGGTAAACGAGATGCCGATGGCGAACCCTTGAAAACCCTGAAGCAGCGCCGGTCGTCGCCCAGTGGAGCACTTTTTGGTCAAAATGGACTTCATCGCGGATTGGGTACGATCCGTGTCGGCGATGAAGTCGAGGTTCTGGAGACGCCGTTAACACCATGAATCTGGTAACCCTTGAAAATGTATTGTTGCAGTGGGGACCGCATCCGCTGCTGGATCACGTTCAGTTGCAGATCGAGGCGGGAGAGCGTGTCTGCCTGCTGGGGCGCAATGGGGAGGGGAAATCGACCCTGCTCAAACTGCTCACGGATGAGTTGAAACCCGATGATGGTGTCGTCCGTGTTCGGGAGGGCGTACGCATCGGCCGTTTGCCCCAGAATCTGCCCGCCGACGATACGCGAAACGCCTATACGGTGGTGGCTTCGGCGTTTCCCGAGACCGGTGAGCTACTAGCTCGCTTCGAAGCCCTCTCTCACAGCCTGGATGCGGGGGATTCCGAGCAGATGCGCCAGCTGGCGCGCATTCAGGAGCGTATTGAAACCCTTGAAGGCTGGTCGCTGGACCAACGCATACGGCAGACGCTGGAGCGTTATGACATCGATCCCGAGGTGCGCCTGTGCGATCTGTCCGGTGGTTGGCAGCGCCGGGTGCTGTTGGCCCAGGCGATGGTCGCTCAGCCAGATCTACTATTGCTCGACGAGCCAACCAACCACCTGGATGTGCCTGCGATTGCCTGGCTCGAGAAGGAGCTTCTCAGCTTCGGTGGTGCGGTCCTGTTCGTTAGCCACGACCGCGCCTTTATCCGGGCGATGGCCACGAGAATCGTCGAGCTGGATCGCGGCGTGCTCAAGTCCTGGCCAGGCAATTATGAGCGTTACCTCGAACTCAAAGAAAAGGCGCTGGAAGAAGAAGAGCGCCACAACGCGGAGTTCGACAGGAAGCTGGCGCAGGAGGAAGCCTGGATTCGGCAAGGTATCAAGGCGCGTCGCACCCGGAATATGGGGCGGGTCAGGGCACTGCAGGCGCTGCGGGAGGAGCGTAAGCAGCGGCGCGAAAGGACTGGGCGTGCGGCCTTTGGCGTGGAGGATGCCCGGAAATCCGGCAAGCTGGTTGTGGAAGCCGTTAATGCCGAGTTTGGATTCGATCCTGCAAAGCCGATTATTCGCGATCTCAATTTGACACTGATCCGCGGCGACAAGATTGGTCTCATCGGTGAGAATGGTACCGGCAAGACGACACTGGTAAGGCTGCTGCTGGGAGATTTGCAGCCCACCAACGGAACGATTCGGTTGGGCACGCAACGAGACGTAGCCTACTTCGACCAGCTCAGAGCTGAATTAGATCCTGAAAAGACGGCGCTTGATAACCTGTCCGAGGGGCGTGAATTCATTGAGGTGAATGGGCATCGCAAGCATGTTCTGGGGTATTTGGGAGATTTCCTGTTTACACCAGAGCGGGCGCGAACCCCCACCCGGGTGCTTTCGGGCGGAGAACGGGCCCGCCTGTTGCTCGCCAAACTTTTCAGCAATCCCGCCAACATTCTGGTTCTGGATGAGCCCACCAACGATCTCGATGTCGAGACCTTGGAGCTGTTGGAAGAGCAGCTGGTGGCCTTTAGCGGGACCGTTATCCTGATCAGTCACGATCGGGAATTCCTGGATAACGTCGTCACCAGCACCCTGTTCCTCGATGGAACGGGGGTGGTTCGCGAGTATGTGGGTGGTTATGTTGACTGGCGCCGTCAGGGAGGACGTTTTCCCCGGGAAGAGGTGCGCGAGCCCAGAGTGGAATCATCGCCTCCTGCCGCCAAACCTGCGGTACTGCCGGTCGAACGCAAAGCGGCACCGAAGGCTGGAAAGTTGAGCTACAAGCTGAAGCTTGAGCTGGAATCGCTACCTGCCGAAATCGAGGCGCTGGAAACTGAAATGGAGCGGCGTCGCGTGGAGGTGAATGATCCTGATTTCTATCAGCAGGACCATGAAACGGTCAATCAGCGACTGGCGGAGCTCACGGACCTGGAGCAAAGGCTCGAGACTCTGATGGCTCGCTGGATGGAATTGGAAGAAATGAGCTAGGCGTCAAAAAAAGGTGTGAAATCACGGCAAATCATCCGATGTCTGCTGATGTCTGCGATACACTGAAACCATGTGAGGAAATTAAACCAGCGACGCGCAGCCGGATGACCGCGATGACGGCAGGGCTCAGGGGAAGGGATGTCGTTCTTTGGCCTGGGATTGCAGAATGCTCTGGGAGCATATGGCGTACCCTGCGTTTTCTGGTGGACCATACAACGATAACGACAAATCACAACCAGAGATTGATTGACGGGCATTCTCAATGAAAGTGAAGTACGAATTTATCTTCCCCGAAGGCAAAACACGCGAGTTTGAAGTTGAGTTGGATCGGCCGGAAATTGACACTGGCAACAGCGGGACCTTGCCTGAGTGGACGGAGCTTCAGCACTGCCAATGCAGCAACTGCCCGCTTGATCGGACCAAGAACCGTTATTGCCCGGTGGCGGTTGATATCGCTCCGATCGTCAACGAGTTTCGCCATGAACATGCCTTTCAGAAGGTGACCGTGAGGGTCCAGACCGAAGGGCGAACTTATGAGAAGCTGACGGGGCTGGAAGAAGGTTTGCGCTCCTTACTGGGGCTGATTATGGCAACCAGCCGTTGCCCTATATTGAGTGAGCTGCGGCCGATGGCCGTTCATCACATGCCCTTTGCGTCCTCGGACGAGTTTATCTTGAGGACGGTGTCGCTGTATCTCCTGCAGCAATATTTCGCTTCACGTAATCAGCAGGAACCGGATTGGGAGCTCAAGGGGCTGGTGGCTCGGAATCAACAGCTTCAGTTGGTGAATCAGGCGCTGTGGCAACGGATTCATTCCATATGCGAGAGCGACAGCAACCTTAAAGCGCTATTGAGTTTTTTTTCGATGGCGTCGAGTGTCAGTTTTTCGTTGGAAAGCCAGTTGCAGAAGCTGCGGACCAAACTGGAGTCGGGAACCGGCTGAGAGCGGGTTCCCAGAATACCCGACCCAAGGGCCGGGGGCTCCGATCAGTGAATCCTGACGGCAAGTACGTCGCACTTCGAACCGTGAAGCACGCCATTGGCTGTGGAGCCCAGCAAGAGCTGGATCCCCGAGCGACCGTGGCTGCCGACGACGACCAAATCAGCGTTATGCTCCTCCGCGGCACGGTGGATCTCGCTCGAAGGACGGCCCACAGCAATGATATGTTGAGACGGCTCAACATCGAAACGCTTGCCATATTCGGCCAACTGTTTACGAGCCGAAGCATCGAGCTGGTTCTGGAGCTCCGAAAGGTCCATCGGAATGTCTCCACCGTAGGCATAGCCGACTGGCTCGATAACATGCATCAGCAGCAGTTCGGCGTCATTATTCTGGGCGATCGTTTGCGCCCGCCCCAGAACTTCCGGAGCCTCGTCCGTCAGATCGATGGCGACAAGAATGCGTTTGTAAATGCCCATACCGGTATCGTCTCCCTGTTATTAAGCAATGAAGCGCCTTGTGGTTTCAGTCTAAACTATCGCGGGTGCGACAAGTAATTCATACGGGGTGTTATCAGGGTCAACTGTCTTGAACAGGGTGTTTCCTGGCGACCCCGCTGGCGTTGCCTCGACATCGTCTCGATATACGAATTTGCCTCGATATGCCGAGCCATGCGTTACTTAAAGCCGCTCCATAATGGCCCTTTGATACCAGATATCATAGTGGTATCAAGTTGTTGCCGTCGTGATATGGATCAGAAAAAACCGTGGAGTCCCCTTCAAGATGCCTGCTTGGCTGGTCGTTACCGTTGCAATTCTGTTCCTTGCCGGCTCGGTTTCAATGGCGATGCCGACAAGCTATGAAAAACGTCGTAAGTCATTGATGCAAGAGGCCTACCGCAAAGGATTCCGAGTGGAGCGTTTTCGCGGTATTGCCGATGATCACCGCTTTACGCAAACGGGTGACTGGTATCTTTACTGGCGCCCTTGGACAGCGGAGCAGGTCATGCGGCAATGCCAGCAGCGCCAACCGCGTCTGGTGTGGTCGGCTGAAGCTTCCGGTGAAGAGAACTTCCCCGGCGTGCCTTCGCCATTTGAGGCGCTGTATATGGATTCTCGGGGCGTTGGGCTGGTGTGGCAGGAGAAAGGTTCACCTGAGGCGGTGCGAGAGGCTCTTCAGCAGTTCAATGACAGTCTGGACGCCTGGCGGGGTAAAATATAAGGAGGGCGTTGGGTAATATCTTCAGGCGCTTTTAGTTGGCGGGAATACAGGCGGAAAGACGCAGGTATAGGTGTTAGCCCCCGGCTGGTGCATCGCGATCAGTTGTATTTCGTCAAAAGGTTGCGCAACTTATCTGCTTGTCTGGGCATGTCGGCATTGTCGGTATCGCGTATACAGGCCTCTATCATACTGGCCAGCAATTCGTAAAAGGCCTTGTCCAATGCCTTGCGAGCGGCCAGCAATTGCTGGACGATTTTCTCGCAATCATCCTCCTCACCAATGAGGCGCTGAATGCCTCTCAGTTGCCCTTCAACGCGTGCGAGGCGAGATTGCATGCGCTTGCTCTGTGGAAGTGAAGGACGCATGGCTCAGCTCCGTCTGATGCATGTCAATATGCCGATTTTGCAATCGTATAGGCGGTACTTTTTTATGTCAAATACCCGGTTGGGTATGGTCAAAGTGTCAGAAGACTGGGGCCTGGGCAGACTGCCGGAGAGAGGGATGTGCCAGCAAACTCCGGCGGAATTTGCTGGCGTGGACTGTGGTTTACTGTTTGGCTGTTTGCCCTGAGGTTTGCAGATCTGCGGGCTTCTGCGGGATCACCAATTTCGGTTTTTCCGAAATGTCCTTGGGGATCGGCTTGTTACCTGCGAGCTCTTCGACAATGTTTTCCAGTCCGCGGATGATGCTGTTGGAGTAGCGGTTGATCACGAAAGCGACATTATTTTCGTTGTAATTGATGTAAGAGCTGCGAATGAATGCCCATTTCGTTGCAATTTCGTCGTACTGGGCCTGCATGGCTTTCGATTTTTTAACTGGCGTGTCCAGCTCGGTAAGCAGTTTGTCAAATGCTTGCGCCTGCTTGTCCAGCGGGGTGTCGGTGTCGGCACCCTGAAAGGTAAGGGCGGTCGATGATGACGAGCGGGCGGAATACTTGGTCATCATCTGTGCCAGTAGCAGGGATGCCTCACGACCAACTTCCACGTATTTGTCGGTGACCACGTTGTCCTTGGTTTTTACGTCGTCGTAAATTTCCTTGGACAGTTTATTCAGGTCCTGGGCGTCGTTGGCCATTTCCGAGACCACCTGAAGATCGGGGTAGCCTTTCTTGCGGACGTCGTTCAGGTTGGTGTTCATCAATTTCTTGAATTTGTCATGAGCGCTGGTGAGCTTGTTGATCTGGGCCTTGCTGACCAGACTACTTGCGCGCGTGGGGATTTCGTTCATCAGGGCGTTGCTTTTATTGATCGCATCATTAACCTGATCGAGGGTCTGCTTGTCACCATTGGCGCTGTAGTTGTAATAGGCATTCAGTGCAATGAAGTTTTCGATGCGGAATTTATAAAGGCTTTCCAGTAGCGGCGTCAGTGGAGCGGCGTTTGCGAGGCGCGCCATCGGGAACAGCAGAACGGTCAGTGACAACAGGTATGCGGCGGCCCTGAAAACTGGCGCGGATATTCTCATCGACTTGTTTCTCCGTCTTATTCTTTTACACGATACCCGTCCGGGTATCAGGTCCTGTAAAAAAACGGTTGTCTGAAAAAGGAGTGTGCGGTCGCTTCGCGAGCGATATTCGGATGCGTTATGGACCGCGTCCCGGATAGACCGAAGCACTGTTGGACCATCCGACTTTAAAGAGGCTAGAGTATGAGGCCCGTCCATTCAAGATTTTTGGCGCTTGTTCGGGTGATTGAATGGTAACAAAGTTTTACCACTAACGACCAAAGCCAATATTCTACTGGAAAAGATCTGGGTAGTGCCTTGATTCCTAAGATATAGTCTGTCGTTTGGCATCGTCCCGCCAGGGATCGGTGCGGTCTGACCTTTCTCTCGTCTTCCAGAAAGAAATTGACAAATGCGCGGTTTTTTTTCATGGTTGGCACTCCGATTCAAACGACTGTATGAATTTGAATCGATATCTCGGGTAGTGACCGAAATTTCACTGCATGGGTGTGACCGGCTTTCAGGGCGGGTTGCAGGCCGTGCGGTACCCAACACAGACTGGAGATCAGTTGATGATTTACGAAGGTAAAGCCATCACGGTTAAAGAGATCGAAGGTGGGATCGCCCAGCTGAACTTCGATTTACAGGGCGAGTCCGTCAACAAGTTTAACCGGCTCACCATCGAAGAACTGCGAGCGGCCACGGATAAGCTGAAAACGGCCAAGAATATTAAAGGCCTGGTGGTAACCAGCGGTAAGGACAGCTTTATCGTCGGCGCCGATATTACGGAGTTTACCGAGCTGTTTGCCGGTCCTGAGGAAGAGCTGATTGCCAACAACCTGGCGGCCAATGCGATCTTCAGCGACATCGAAGACCTGCCTTTCCCGAGTGTCACGGCAATCAACGGTATCGCCCTCGGTGGCGGTTTCGAAATGTGTCTGTCGACCGATTTCCGCGTCATGTCCAGCAAGGCAAAAGTCGGCCTGCCGGAAGTGAAATTGGGTATCTTCCCCGGCTTCGGCGGCACCGTGCGCCTGTCCCGACTGATTGGCGCTGATAACGCCATCGAGTGGATCTGCATGGGTAGCGAGCAGCGTGCGGACAAGGCCCTCAAAGCGGGCGCCGTCGATGCAGTGGTTGAACCAGCCAAGCTGATGGATGCTGCATTGGCGATCCTGAGCGAGTGCGAGGCCGGTAAGCTCAACTTCGAAGCGCGTCGTGAAGAGAAAAAGGGCAAACTGCTGTTGAACGCCATGGAAAGCATGATGACGTTCGAAACGGCGAAAGGGTTTGTTGCGGGTCAGGCCGGCAAGAACTACCCAGCGCCTGTCGAAGCGATCAAGGTCATGCAAAAGCATGCCGGATTGCCGCGAGACAAGGCCGTTGAAGTGGAAGCCAAAGGCTTTGCCAAAATGGCCAAGACCAGTGTGGCTGCCTGTCTGGTGCAGCTGTTCCTGAATGACCAGGAGCTGAAGAAAAAGGCCAAGCAGTATGAAGCCAATGCACAGGACGTCAAGCTCTCCGCTGTTCTTGGTGCTGGCATCATGGGCGGCGGTGTTGCTTATCAGTCGGCGCTGAAAGGCACGCCGATCCTGATGAAAGACATCAACCACGCCGGCCTGGAGTTGGGGCTGAGCGAAGCCAAGAAACTGTTGGTCAAGCGGGTCGACAAGGGCCGCATGACGCCTGCAGACATGGCAGACGTGCTCAACCGCATCACGCCAACGCTGACCTACGGCAGTTTCGATGAAGTCGACCTGGTTGTTGAGGCCGTTGTCGAGAACCCGAAAGTCAAGGGTGCCGTTCTGGCCGAAACCGAAAGCAATGTTCGTGAAGACACTATCATCACGTCCAATACCTCCACGATCTCAATCACTTCGCTGGCGAAAAACCTCAAGCGTCCTGAAAACTTCTGCGGTATGCACTTCTTCAACCCGGTGCATATGATGCCGCTGGTAGAGGTCATTCGCGGCGAGAAAACCAGCGAGAAGGCGATCGCCACTACTGTTGCCTATGCCAAGGCCATGGGTAAGAACCCCATCGTGGTCAACGACTGCCCTGGATTCCTGGTTAACCGTATCCTGTTCCCGTACTTCGGCGGCTTCATCGGCCTGGTGCGTGACGGTGCGGACTTCCAGCAGGTCGACAAGGTGATGGAACGCTTCGGCTGGCCGATGGGCCCGGCTTATCTGCTGGACGTTGTGGGCATGGACACCGCCAAGCACGCCGGCGAAGTGATGGCTGAAGGCTTCCCTGAGCGGATGAAGCACGAAGGCACCACCGCTATTGACGTGATGTTCGATAACAAGCGCTTCGGTCAGAAGAACAATCTGGGCTTCTACCGTTACGAATTGGATCGCAAAGGCAAGCAGAAGAAACTGGTCGACGAAGAGACCTATAGCTTGATCAAGCCAGTGGTCCAGGCGCAGAAGGAGTTCAGCGACGAGGAAATCATCGAGCGTATGATGGTTCCGCTTTGTCTGGAAACCGTACGCTGTCTCGAAGACGGTATCGTCGAGACGCCTGCAGAGGCGGATATGGGTCTGGTCTACGGCATCGGGTTCCCTCCGTTCCGTGGCGGTGCCCTGCGTTACATCGATTCCATCGGTGTCGCCGAGTTCTGCAAAATTGCGGACAAGTATGCCGACCTGGGCGCTCTGTATCAGCCCACCGAAGGTCTGCGTGAAATGGCCAAAGCTGGCAAGAAATTTTTTGGCTGATCGCTGAACGAGATTTCCGAACGGAGAAGATCTATGAGCCTCAACCCGAGAGACGTTGTCGTTATCGATTGCGTACGGACTCCGATGGGTCGTGCCAAAAACGGTTGTTTCCGCAATGTTCGCGCGGAAAACCTGTCGGCGGCATTGATCGAAGCGCTGTTTGAGCGCAACCCGAACGCCAACCCGAAAGAAGTGGAAGATGTGATCTGGGGCTGTGTGAACCAGACCCTGGAGCAGGGCTTCAATGTAGCCCGCCAGATTTCCCTGTTGACCCGTGTGCCGCACGAGGCAGGTGCTCAGACGGTTAACCGTCTGTGTGGTTCCTCGATGTCAGCTATCCATACGGCGGCACAGGCGATCATGACCGGTAACGGTGACGTTTTCGTCATCGGTGGCGTAGAGCATATGGGTCACGTTCCCATGACTCAGGGCTTCGACCACAACCCGGCTTCGTCCAAATACTCTGCCAAGGCCTCCAACATGATGGGCCTGACGGCGGAGATGCTGGGCAAAATGCACGGTATCACCCGCCAGCAGCAGGACGAGTTTGGTGCGCGTTCCCATCGTCTGGCCCACGAAGCCACTCTGGAAGGTCGCTTCAAGAATGAAATCGTGCCGATCGAAGGTCATGACGAGAATGGGTTCAAGGTCCTGATCGAGCAGGACGAAACCATCCGTCCGGAGACCACGGTCGAGTCCCTGGGCCAACTGCGTCCGGCATTTGATCCGAAGAACGGCACGGTGACGGCGGGTACCTCCTCCCAGTTGACCGACGGCGCTTCCGCGATGCTGATGATGTCTGCTGAACGTGCCAAGGCGCTGGGTCTGACGCCGATCGCCAAGGTTCGTGCCATGGCTGTGGCGGGCTGTGATCCAGCGATCATGGGTTACGGTCCGGTACCTGCGACCAAGAAGGCGCTGAAGCGTGCCGGTCTGACGGTCGAGGATATTGACTTCTGGGAGCTGAACGAAGCCTTTGCGGCCCAGTCTCTTCCGGTCCTGAAGGATCTCAAGCTCCTGAATGTGGCTGACGAGAAAGTCAATCTCAATGGTGGCGCTATTGCTCTGGGGCACCCCCTGGGCTGTTCCGGTGCGCGTATCTCCACGACCCTGCTGAACGTCATGCAGGCGAAGGGCGGTACCCTGGGCGTTTCGACCATGTGTATCGGTCTGGGACAAGGCGTTGCCACTGTGTGGGAACGTATCTAATCCCGATCGGTTGATCGCAAAAAGCCCGGCTCTAAGCCGGGCTTTTTGTTGATGTCGCAGAGTCTCTTTGATCAATTGGGACTGGACGCCAGTGATGAATCCGGGCAATGTGTCTCCCCCTGGATTTGCCTTGGGATCAAGGTCGCCTGACTTGACCCGATCAAAATGAGCACTTATATATTGTCGCGACAGCCGTGAATCTATACCGCTGATTTTCTTGCAAGTTTGAAATGCCAAAGGATTAATGGGCCGATATGGGCAAAAGTCTCGTCATTGTCGAGTCGCCAGCAAAAGCGAAAACGATTAATAAATACTTGGGCTCGGACTTTATCGTAAAGTCCAGCGTCGGCCATATCCGTGACCTGCCCGTCAGTGGCTCCGGGTCGCAGGTCGATCCCAAGGAGCGTGCCCGGCAGGCGGCCCAGACGCGCAAGATGAGCCCGGACGAAAAGGCGCTATACAAGCAGCGTAAAGCCCGGGAGCAACTGATTGCCAGAATGGGGGTCGACCCCGAAAAGGATTGGGAAGCCCATTACGAAATCCTGCCCGGCAAGGAAAAGGTTGTCAGCGAGCTTAAGCGATTGGCGAAAAGCGCCGATCAGGTTTACCTCGCAACTGACCTTGACCGCGAAGGGGAGGCGATTGCCTGGCATTTGCGCGAGACGATCGGTGGCGATGACAGCAAATTCCGCCGCGTGGTGTTCAACGAGATCACCAAGCGGGCCATCCAGGACGCGTTTTCCAAGCCAGGTGACCTGGATACCCATCGTGTAAATGCCCAGCAGGCAAGGCGCTTTCTTGACCGAGTCGTCGGTTATATGGTCTCGCCGCTGCTGTGGAACAAGATTGCAAGAGGCTTGTCTGCCGGTCGCGTCCAATCTGTCGCTGTGCGCCTGATTGTTGAGCGGGAGCGTGAAATTCGCGCTTTTGTGCCGGAAGAGTACTGGCAGCTGCATGCCAACCTGCGCCAGCAGGCCGAGGCAAGTGCGCCGACAGTGCGTTTCGAAGTGGCGAAAGTCGCCCAGGATAACTTCCGCCCGGGCAACGAGCAGGAAACGAGTGAACACGTCAGGCGGCTTGAAAGTGCCGCATTCAGTGTGTCCCGTCGCGAGGACAAGCCTACCCGCTCAAAGCCCAATGCGCCCTTTATCACCTCTACATTGCAGCAGGCAGCCAGCAATCGCCTCGGCTTCAGCGTCAAGAAGACCATGATGCTGGCGCAGCGCCTTTATGAAGCGGGCTACATCACCTATATGCGTACCGACTCGACCAATCTGAGTCAGGATGCGCTTAACAGCTGCCGGGAATACATCGAATCGCAGTTCGGTGATCGTTACTTGCCCGAGTCGCCTCGTTTTTACTCGAGCAAAGAGGGCGCTCAGGAGGCGCACGAGGCGATTCGCCCAACGGAGGTCAGTCGTGGGGCTTCTGACATCAGCGGCCTCGAGAAGGATGCTGAGCGTCTGTATGACTTGATCTGGCGTCAGTTTATCGCCTGCCAGATGAATGATGCTGAATATCTGAGTACGTCCATTGCTGTGCAGGCGGGTGATTATGAGCTTCGGACCCGGGGCCGGATTCTGCGTTTTGACGGTTTCCTCAAGGTCCTGCCGCAACCGGCCAAAAAAGATGAGGATGTGGTGCTGCCCGACTTGAAAGTGGGGCAGGCGCTGGACCTCATTCAGCTCGATCCGACGCAGCACTTTACAAAACCTTCCGCCCGCTACACGGAAGCGACCCTGGTAAAGGAGCTGGAAAAGCGGGGTATTGGACGACCTTCGACTTATGCTTCGATTATTTCCACCATCCAGGATCGCGGCTACGTGCGTCTGGAAAATCGCCGGTTTTATGCGGAAAAAATGGGCGATGTGGTGACGGATCGTTTGGGCGAATCCTTCGCCAATTTGATGGATTACGGTTTCACCGCGCGAATGGAGGAGGAACTGGACGAGATCGCGTCTGGCGATATCGATTGGAAGGTGGTGCTTAACGCCTTTTACAAGAACTTCTCCAATCAGCTCGAGCGTGCAGAGTCCGACGATAACGGTATGCGCGGAAACATGCCGACGGAAACCGATATCGCCTGTCCCACCTGTGGGCGCCCCATGCAGATTCGGGTGGCCAGCACGGGCGTATTCCTGGGCTGCTCAGGCTATGCGCTGCCGCCGAAGGAGCGTTGTAAGACGACGATCAATCTGGTGCCGGGCGATGATGTCGTGGGCGTCGATGATGATGTGGAAGGTGAGGGCGAATCTCGTCTGCTCCGCAAGAAGCGGCGCTGTAAGTTGTGTGGCACCGCGATGGACAGCTACCTGATCGACGAGCATCGCAAGTTGCATGTTTGTGGTAACAACCCCGATTGTCCGGGGTATGAAGTCGAAGCGGGCACCTTCCGGATCAAAGGGTATGACGGCCCGACACTGGAATGCGATAAGTGCGGATCGGAGATGCAGTTGAAGACGGGCCGTTTCGGCAAGTATTTCGGCTGCACCAACACCGAATGCAAAAATACACGTAAATTGCTCAGAAACGGCGAGCCTGCGCCGCCCAAAATGGATCCGGTGCCGATGCCGGAGCTGAAGTGCGAGAAGGTGGATGACACCTATATCCTGCGTGACGGCGCTTCGGGGCTTTTCCTGGCGGCGAGCAAGTTTCCTCGCAACCGGGAAACGCGTGCGCCTTTGGTGCGGGAGTTGAAACCGCACGCCAAGGAGCTGGACAGTAAGTACGCGTTTCTGTTGTCAGCGCCGGAAACGGACTCAAAGGGTAACCCAGCCGTTATCCGGTACAGTCGCAAGACGCGCAGCCAGTATGTCATGACCGAAGTGGAAGGGAAGGCGACCGGTTGGAGTGCGTTTTACGAAAACGGCAAATGGACGGTGCAGGATAAGTCCAAATAAAGCGGGGTGCCGGACAGCTCCCTGAAGGTGTCCGGCACGCTCTCTTTAGCTCTTATCGGTGCGAAAACGCCGCAGGCGTTCCAATAGGCTTGAGGTGTCCCACCGCTCTCCGCCCATGGCCTGAACATCCGCATAGAACTGGTCGATCAATGCGGTTGTGGGAAGAGATGCTTGGCACTGGCGGGCTTCCTGCAGACAGATAGCCAGGTCCTTTCTCATCCAGTTCACCGCAAATCCATGATTATACTCGCCGGCGATCATCGTCGCCGAGCGGTTCTCCATTTGCCAGCTTTGAGCTGCCCCCTTCGAAATGACGTCGATGACGCGGGTGACGTCGAGTCCTGCCTGTTCTGCAAAATGAATACTTTCCGATAGCCCCTGAACAATGCCGGCCACGGAAATCTGGTTCGCCATCTTGGTGAGCTGTCCTGCGCCGGATTCCCCCATCCATGTCAACGCCCTGGCATAGCTGTTCATGACATCCTTCGCGGCGGTAAAGGCATTCTCGTCACCTCCGCACATAATGGTCAGCTGGCCGTTTTCAGCGCCTTGCTGGCCACCGGAGACCGGGGCGTCGATAAAGTGCTGGTGGCGGGTTGCGGCGATTTGGGAAAGCTCTCTGGCCACGTTGGCGGAAGCCGTTGTGTGATCGATCAGGATGGCGTCGGCCGGTGCGTTGGCGATGATACCGTTATTGCCCAGGTAGAGCTCGCGCAAGTCCGGGTCGGCGCCGACACAGGTGATGACGCAATCGGCGTTCCGGGCGGCTTCAGCCACGCTTTGTACGCTGCTGCCACCGTATTGCTCCACCCAGGCGAGTGCGCGTGCGGGGGTGCGATTGAAGACGGTTACGTCGAAGCCCTGTTTGACGAGGTGACCAGCCATGGGGTAGCCCATGACGCCTAGGCCGACAAAGGAAACGCGTTTAATCATCCTGTCCTCCTGAGTGTTCCGCGATCGATGATCATAACCCCGGGTGATGGGATCGCCTAGCGGGTTTTGGTGTGTCGGTCGAGAGCGTTTGGGAGGAAGCGAGGGGAAAGTGATGGTTCGGTAAGCCACCCACCGGCGGCGGCCGGTGGGTGGTGAGGCATCCGGAACAGACTATGCGGGGCCTGTTTCCGCTATTGCTTACTGATCGGGTACGTCGCGCTTGGTGGGGCCGGTGTACAGCTGACGGGGACGACCGATGCGATAGTTTCCGCTGACCATTTCGTTCCAGTGTGAGAACCAGCCGATCGTACGGGACATGGCAAAGATCACGGTAAACATCGAAACCGGGATACCGATTGCCTTGAGGATGATGCCCGAGTAGAAATCGACGTTCGGGTAAAGCTGGCGCTGGATGAAGTATTCGTCCTCGAGGGCGATTTTTTCCAGCTTTTGTGCCATGCGGAACAGTGGATCGTCCTGCAGGCCCAGTTCGCGCAGTACTTCATGGCAGGTTTCACGCATGACCTTGGCGCGCGGATCGAAGTTCTTGTAGACGCGGTGACCGAAGCCCATCAGACGGAAGGGATCGTTTTTGTCCTTGGCGCGGTCAACGAATTCTTCGATACGGGATTCGTCGCCGATTTCCGCCAGCATGGTCAGTACCGCCTCGTTGGCGCCGCCGTGAGCGGGTCCCCAGAGGGCAGCAATACCCGAGGCAATACAGGCGAAGGGGTTGGCGCCGGTAGAGCCGGCCAGGCGCACGGTCGATGTCGAGGCGTTCTGCTCGTGGTCCGCATGAAGGATGAAGATGCGGTCCATGGCCTTCGCCAGCACCGGGCTGACCTTGTATTCCTCGCAGGGGGTCGCAAACATCATGTGCAGGAAGTTTGCCGCGTAGCTCAGGTCGTTCCGCGGATAGATAAAGGGCTGCCCCATGGAGTACTTATGGCACATGGCGGCCAGGGTCGGCATTTTTGCGATCAGCCGGAATGCGGCGATTTCGCGCTGATGCTCATCGGAAAAATCCATGGTGTCGTGGTAGAAGGCGGACAGGGCACCAACCACACCGCACATGACGGCCATGGGGTGTGCGTCACGGCGGAAGCCATTGAAGAAGTGGCTCATCTGGTCGTGAATCATGGTGTGATTCTTGACCGTGTCGCGGAATTTCTGGCTCTGTTCGGCGCTGGGAAGTTCTCCATGCAGCAGGAGATAGCACACGTCGAGGTAGTCTGTTTTTTCAGCCAATTGCTCTATCGGATAGCCACGATGCAACAGCACACCATTAGCACCGTCGATGAAGGTGATCTTTGACTCGCAGGCTGCGGTGGAAACAAATCCGGGATCGTAGGTGAACAGTCCTTGCTGGACCAGACCCCGTACATCAACCACATCAGGACCGGCTGTGCCGGAATAGACGGGCAGCTCAATCGATTGGTCACCTACCGAAAGCAGTGCTTTCTTGTCGGTCATGGTGCTCTCCTATATCAGCAATTCAGGCGCTAGTAAGGGGCGCATTATCGCAGAATATGGCTAGCAGCGTCACGAATCGGATGCCTTGCGAGCATGCTCTGGGGCAATGCGAGTGCCTGAGTGTTTCGTGTTTACCGGAAAAGCTCTAACGGGCCTTCTCGATGAGTAATTCGGCTGTTTCCCAGCCTGATAGACCGCCTGGTTACCCGCGGTGCAGGGCGACCGTTTTAGGGGGTCTATGTTTCCTGACACCGTCGTAATGTTACGAAGCGTGGCGGCAAAATATAGGGAGATGGCTTTTGTTGTCAATTGGGAAACGCTGTGAACGTTCGCCGAAATGCCACAGAATTTGGCCCGAAAGGGGGTTGATGAAGCTCGCCGAAGGTATAGTTCACTGGATGGAAATTCTGTGTTGACGCTACTTTGGGTAACGTTCTCGTTTGTAATTCATTAGGTCACTCTCTATAATCCCAGTCCCGGAATCGGGGACGCCGAGCATGGCATGTCCCTGCACTTCCTGAGCAAGTAACCATCATAAGTATCCCAACCATAACGCTCCGCGGCAGCATTCCTGCGAAGCCGGAGCTCAAAGAGAGTGTGAGAGAGCTGTGAATAGCAAACGCCCAGTAAATCTCGATCTCAGCAAGTTCCATTTTCCACTTCCGGCGATTACGTCGATTCTGCATCGGGTTACCGGTGTTCTGCTGTTCATAGGAATCGCGTTCTTGTTGTACGGCCTGAACCTTTCGCTCTCTGGCGAAGACGGTTTTGCGGCCGTGCACGGCATCATGCAGAGCTTTCTCGCCAAACTGATTGTTTGGGGAATTGTCTCAGCACTGCTTTACCACCTGGTTGCCGGGATTCGCCATCTGCTGATGGATATGGATATTGGTGAGACCTTGGAAGGTGGACGTCTTGGCGCCAAGATCGTCGTCGTGGTTTCCATTGTACTGATTGTTCTGGCGGGGGTATGGATATGGTAAGCAGCGTCACCAACTTCGGCCGTAGCGGTGTATATGACTGGATGGTCCAGCGGGTCACGGCCATCGTATTGGCTTTGTACACGATCTTCATGCTGGGCTTCATTCTGTTGTCGTCAGATCTGAACTACGCCACCTGGAGCGCTTTGTTCAGTAACACCTGGATGCGTATCTTCAGTCTGATGGCGCTGATTTCTATCGGTGCTCACGCTTGGGTTGGTCTGTGGACGATCACGACGGACTACCTCAAAGTCACTAGCGCCCGCTTTATCGTCCAGGCGCTGTGCGGTGTCGTGATGTTTATCTACTTCGTTTGGGGCGTGCAGATTCTCTGGGGACTGTAATTCATGGCTAAGTTGAGAACGATTTCCTATGACGCCTTGGTGGTTGGTGGTGGCGGTGCCGGCATGCGTGCGGCTCTGCAACTGACCGAGGCCGGTATCAATACTGCTTGTGTCACCAAGGTCTTTCCGACCCGTTCCCATACGGTTTCTGCGCAGGGCGGTATTACCTGTGCGATTGCCAGTGCCGATCCCAATGATGACTGGCGGTGGCATATGTACGATACCGTCAAGGGGTCTGACTATATCGGTGACCAGGACGCTATCGAGTACATGTGTTCGGTTGGGCCTCAGGCTGTGTTCGAGCTGGAGCATATGGGCCTGCCGTTTTCCCGGACAGAGACGGGTCGTATCTACCAGCGTCCTTTCGGTGGCCAGTCCAAGGACTTTGGTCGCGGTGGTCAGGCGGCTCGTACCTGTGCCGCGGCGGACCGTACCGGTCATGCGCTTCTCCACACCTTGTATCAGGCTAACCTGCGCGGCGGTACCACTTTCCTGAATGAATGGTATGCCGTTGATCTGGTGAAGAATCAGCGAGACCAGATCGTAGGTGTTGTGGCGATCTGCATTGAAACCGGCGAAACGGTTTACCTTAAGGCCAAGGCTACGGTGCTGGCGACAGGTGGTGCCGGGCGTATCTTTGCATCCACAACCAACGCCCTGATCAACACTGGCGATGGCCTGGGGATGGCGCTGCGTGCGGGCGTGCCGGCTCAGGATATGGAAATGTGGCAGTTCCATCCGACGGGCATTCACGGGGCCGGTGTTCTGGTGACCGAAGGGTGTCGCGGTGAGGGTGGCTATCTGATCAACTCGGAAGGCGAGCGCTTCATGGAGCGGTACGCTCCGAATGCGAAAGACCTTGCGGGTCGTGATGTTGTTGCTCGCTCCATGGTCATGGAGATTCTGGAAGGGCGCGGTGTCGGTCCCAACAAGGATCACGTTCTGCTGAAGCTTGATCACCTGGGTGAGGAGACGCTGAATCTGCGTTTGCCGGGTATCTGCGAGCTGTCCAAGACGTTTGCCCATGTCGACCCGGTCAAGGATCCGGTTCCGGTAGTTCCGACGTGCCACTACATGATGGGTGGTATCGCCACCAATGTGGGTGGTCAGGCTATTACCATGGGAGCCGACGGTAGCGATAAATTCGTCGACGGCCTGTTCGCCTGTGGCGAAGTGGCTTGCGTGTCTGTGCATGGTGCCAACCGCCTGGGCGGTAACTCGCTGCTGGATCTGGTGGTCTTCGGTCGTGCGGCCGGTCTGCAGATCGAGAAGATGCTGGCTGAGGGTATCGATACGATGGATGCCAGCGATACCGATATCGATGCCGCCATGTCGCGTCTCGAGCGCCTGAACTCGTCGACCAGCGGTGATCGCGTGGCGGACGTTCGTACGGACCTGCAAAACTGCATGCAGCTGTATTTTGGTGTGTTCCGTGACGGCGAAAACATGCAGAAAGGCCTGGACCTGCTCAACGCCATCGGTGAGCGCGTCAAGAACGTCAAGCTTGAAGACAAGAGCGGTGCTTTCAATACGGCTCGCATAGAGGCGCTGGAGCTCGAAAACCTCTATGAAGTGGCCTATGCGACAGCGCTGGCTGCGGAAGAACGTAAAGAAAGTCGCGGTGCGCACGCGCGTAACGACTTCACTGAGCGTGACGACGACAACTGGCTCAAACACTCCATGTATTTCCCGAAAGAGAAGCGAGTGGGCAAGCGTGATGTGAATTTCGCGCCGAAGACAGTAGACCCGTTCCCGCCGAAGATTCGGACGTATTAAGGGAGGAGTTGTAAAATGTTGGTCAGTGTTTATCGCTATAATCCTGAAACAGACAATGCTCCTTACATGCAGGACGTAGAGATCGATTTGCCGGAAGGCAAGGATCTGATGGTTCTGGATGTCCTGCAACTGGTTAAGGATAAAGATCCGGGGCTGGCTTACCGCCGTTCCTGTCGCGAAGGGGTTTGTGGCTCCGACGGCATGAATATCAACGGTAAAAACGGTCTGGCCTGTATCACGCATGTGTCCGAGGTTTTGAAGGATAATCGCCTTGTGCTGCGTCCTTTGCCCGGCTTGCCGGTGATCCGCGACCTTGTCGTAGACATGAGTCTGTTCTATAAGCAATACGAGAAGATCAAGCCCTATCTGCTCAATAACGATCCGCCACCGGCAATCGAGCGTTTGCAGTCGCCCGAGGATCGCGAGAAGCTTGATGGCCTCTACGAATGTATCCTTTGTGCCTGTTGTTCGACGTCTTGCCCGTCGTTCTGGTGGAATCCGGACAAGTTCGTCGGGCCGGCAGGGTTGCTTCAGGCCTACCGGTTCCTGGCAGATAGTCGCGATCAGGCGACGTCTGAGCGTCTGGCGGACCTTGATGACCCGTTCAGTGTCTTCCGTTGCCGGGGGATCATGAATTGTGTCAGCGTCTGTCCGAAGGGATTGAACCCGACGCGAGCCATTGGTCATATTCGTACGATGTTGTTGAAAAGGGCGACCTGATTCGGGGTCGCCCAGCCGGCGCTTTACTGTTCTGATGAGTCCGGCCTCACAATGTTGCCACCAAAGGCTAATACCTGAAGGTGGCGATGTGAGGCAGAATGTGGAAGCCGCGTGCAGGGGCTCAAAAAAGCACTGCTCGCGGTTTTGCTGAAGTTGATCCACCGGGGACGGAAAACCTCCGTACTATCTGTGGTGGCAGCAGTCATCAGTTTTTTTTTAATGATTGACTGAGTTCATTCCCGCGCCAACCAGAGATAGCTCCCCCCCTCTCCAGGTAAAGGCGAGCTAGTCAAAATGCACGAAAGCATGATGGAGCAGTTGTGGCAGACTTCCCACCTGCAAGGCGGGAACCTAGCCTATGTCGAGAATCTTTTTGAAACTTACCTGACAGACCCCAACGCAATACCCGAAGAGTGGCGAAATTACTTTGATAAGTTACCCCGGGTCGGTAACGGACAGATCAAGGATATTCCTCACGCCGCCATTCGAGAGCAGTTCCGCCACATTGCGCTTAATCAGCGCCGACTCAGCTCCGCC
Source organism: Mangrovitalea sediminis (assembly GCF_002514725.1). Taxonomy (GTDB): domain Bacteria; phylum Pseudomonadota; class Gammaproteobacteria; order Pseudomonadales; family Oleiphilaceae; genus Mangrovitalea; species Mangrovitalea sediminis. The sequence continues at coordinate 210,891 of NZ_NTLB01000006.1, read as the reverse complement.
GTCGTCCCCGCCTCCGCCACTAGCGAAAGCGATAAGAAGCAGGTCCGAGTTCTTCAGCTGATCAATGCCTTCCGCTTCCGTGGACACCAGCACGCCAAGCTGGATCCCCTGGGCATCATGGAGCGCGAGCGGGTCGAAGACCTGGATATCCATTTCCATGAACTGACGGATGCCGACCTTGATCTGGAGTTCCAGACGGGTTCGCTGAGTTTCGGTTCTGACCGGATGAAGTTGCGGGATATCGTCGAAGGCCTCGAGCGGACATATTGCGGTAGCGTCGGTGCAGAATACATGCACATCGTCGATACCAAGGTAAAACGCTGGTTCCAGCAGCGCATGGAGCCGGTACGTTCGCACCCCGAATATGAAGCCAATACCCGCAAGCATCTGCTGGAGCGCCTGACGGCTGCCGAGGGCCTTGAGAAATACCTGGGAGCGCGTTATCCCGGGGTCAAGCGTTTCGGTCTCGAAGGCGGTGAAAGCCTGATCCCGATGATTGATGAGCTGATTCAGCGGGCAGGCAGCTACGGTGCGAAAGAAATTGTCCTGGGTATGGCTCACCGCGGTCGCCTGAATGTGTTGGTCAACATCCTGGGCAAGAATCCCAAGGACCTGTTTGATGAGTTCGAGGGTAAAAAGCTGCAGGTGAGCGGTTCCGGTGACGTTAAGTATCACCAGGGTTTCTCTTCCAACGTGATGACGCCTGGCGGTGAGGTGCATTTGGCACTGGCGTTCAACCCGTCTCACCTGGAAATTGTTTCGCCGGTGGCGGAAGGGTCTGTCCGTGCTCGCCAGACGCGCCGCGAAGACAAGACCGGTAGCCAGGTCATGCCGATCATCATGCATGGTGATGCCGCTTTTGCCGGCCAGGGCGTGGTGATGGAAACGTTCCAGATGTCGCAGACGCGGGGCTACGGTGTGGGCGGCACGATCCACATTGTCATCAACAACCAGGTGGGCTTTACCACCAGTCGTCCCGATGACGCGCGTTCCACCGAGTATTGTACTGACGTCGCGAAGATGGTTCAGGCGCCCATCCTGCATGTGAACGCCGATGATCCCGAAGCGGTATTGTTCGTGACGCAGTTGGCCATGGACTACCGCTCTGAGTTCAAGCGCGACGTGGTCATCGATCTTGTATGTTACCGTCGCCGCGGTCACAACGAGGCCGACGAGCCTTCGTCGACCCAGCCGTTGATGTACGAAAAGATCCGTAAGCATCCGACGACCCGTGAACTGTACGCCAACCGCCTGATTGAGCTGGGGCTGTTGAGTGATGGGGAAGGGAAAAAGTTCGAAGACGATTATCGTGAAGCGCTCGATAAGGGCGAGCACGTTGTCAAAGCGCTGGTGAAAGAGCCCAATCGGGAGCTGTATGTTGACTGGTCGCCCTATCTCGGTCACGAGTGGACCGCCCGTTGTAAGTCCGGCATCGGGCTGAAAACGCTTCAGCGTCTGGGCAAGAAAATGGGCCAGTTGCCGGAAGGCTTCTCGGTTCAGCGCCAGGTTGCGAAAATTCTGGAAGACCGCAGCAAAATGAACCAGGGGGCGATGCCGATCAACTGGGGCTTCGGTGAGATCATGGCCTACGCGACGCTTCTCCATGAGGGGCATCCGATTCGTCTGACCGGTCAGGATGTTGGCCGTGGCACCTTCTCTCACCGCCATGCTGTGCTGCACAACCAGAAGGACGGTTCCACTTATACGCCGCTGGAGAATCTGTCCGAAAATCAGCCGCTGATCGAGATCCACGATTCGCTGCTGTCGGAAGAAGCCGCGATGGCGTTTGAATACGGTTTCGCGACAACGATGCCGAATGCGCTGATCGTCTGGGAAGCGCAGTTCGGTGATTTTGCCAACGGTGCCCAGGTGGTGATCGACCAGTTCATCACCAGTGGTGAGCATAAGTGGGGGCGTCTCTGCGGCCTTACGCTGCTTTTGCCTCATGGCTACGAAGGCCAGGGGCCGGAGCACTCGTCCGCGCGTATCGAGCGCTTCCTGCAGATGTGTGCCGAGCACAATATCCAGGTTTGCGTACCGACGACGCCAGCGCAGGTCTTCCACATGTTGCGTCGCCAGGTGAAGCGTCCGTTGCGTAAGCCGCTGGTGGCGATTACACCGAAGAGCCTGCTACGTCACAAGGAGGCAATCTCTACGCTGGAAGATCTCTGTGAAGGTACCTTCCAGACCGTATTGCCGGAAATCGACAAGATTGATCCTCGCAAGGTGCGCCGACTGATCCTGTGTAGCGGCAAGGTCTATTACGACCTGCTGGATAAGCGTCGCAGCGATGAGCGTGACGACACGGTTATCGTGCGTCTCGAGCAGCTGTATCCGTTCCCCGCCGATGATCTGGACGAGGTTCTGGCACCTTATACCAAGCTCACCAATGTCGTCTGGTGTCAGGAAGAGCCGATGAACCAGGGGGCCTGGTATAGCAGTCAGCACCATATGCGGCAGGCTTTGCACCGCCTCAATCCCAAACTGTACCTGCAGTACTCCGGTCGCCCAGCCTCGGCGGCTCCGGCGTCGGGCTATGGTTCGGTGCATGTTGAGGAACAAAATAAACTGGTCAACGACGCCTTCGAAGTCTGAGAGCTATTGAGTTAAGGATCAGCAATGACAACTGAAATCAAAGCACCTGTTTTCCCCGAATCCGTAGCGGAGGGGTCTGTTGCCACATGGCACAAGAAGCCGGGCGAAGCCGTATCCCGTGACGAGCTGCTTGTCGACATTGAAACCGATAAAGTGGTACTCGAAGTTGTGGCACCGGCGGACGGTGTAATCGAGAAAATCCTGAAGGAAGAAGGCGACACCGTCCTCAGCGGTGAGATCATCGGGCAGTTCAAGGAAGGCGCAAAAGGTGCTGCTGCGCCGGCTGAGAAAGCAAAAAGCGAGGCGCCTGCTGCCAAGGCTATGGTAGAAGAGGCCCCTGCTGCCGCGAAGTCCGGTGATGTCGTACTGAGTCCCGCTGCACGTCGCCTGGCTGAAGAAAACAGCCTGGATGTCTCCCGCATTGAGGCGTCCGGGAAAGATGGCCGCGTGACAAAGGAAGACGTTCTGGCGTTCATGAAGGATCAAAGTCCGGCGGTTGAAGGCAAACCGGCTCCTGCAGCGGAAAGCAATATGCCGCGCCTGGATCTGCCGGGGCAGGGACGTGAAGAGAAGCGGGTGCCAATGACCCGTCTGCGTGCGAGCATTGCGCGTCGACTGGTGGAAGCCCAGCAGAATGCGGCTATGTTGACCACGTTTAACGAAGTCAACATGAAGCCGGTTATGGATCTTCGCAAGCAGTATAAAGATGCCTTCGAGAAGAAGCATGGCGTGAAGATGGGCTTCATGGGCTTCTTCGTGAAAGCGGCTGTTGAGGCGCTGAAGCGTTTCCCGGCGGTGAATGCTTCTATCGACGGCAACGATATGGTTTATCACGGCTATCAGGACGTGGGTGTCGCCGTGTCCACTGGCCGTGGTTTGGTTGTACCGGTGTTGCGTGACGTTGATGCCATGAGCCTGGCCGATATCGAGAAGACCATTGGTGACTTCGGCGCCAAGGCCCGCGACGGCAAGTTGAGCATTGAGGACATGACCGGCGGCACCTTCACCATTTCCAACGGTGGGGTGTTCGGCTCCCTGATGTCCACGCCAATCCTGAATCCGCCGCAGACAGCCATTCTCGGCATGCATAAGATTCAGGAGCGCCCGATGGCCGTCAACGGCCAGGTTGTGGTGCTGCCGATGATGTACCTTGCTGTCTCATACGATCACCGCATGATCGATGGCAAAGAAGCGGTCCAGTTCCTGGTGACGATCAAGGAACTCCTTGAGGATCCCGCACGCATCCTGCTGGATGTTTGAGATCGACACACACCGAACAGAATGAATGGGATAAAACATGGCTGATAAATTTGATGTGATCGTCATCGGTGCGGGCCCTGGTGGCTATGTCGCAGCGATCAAGGCGGCACAACTGGGCCTGAAAACGGCCTGCGTGGAGATGTGGACCGATGAAGGCGGCAAGCCGGTGCTTGGCGGTACCTGCCTGAACGTGGGCTGTATTCCGTCCAAGGCGTTGCTGGAAATCTCCCACAAGTATGAAGAAGCCAAGCATGGCTTCGCCGAGCAGGGTATTCAGGTTTCCGATGTCTCTGTAGACATCGCCAAAATGATGGAGCGCAAAGGCACCATCGTTAAGAACCTGACGGGCGGCATCGCTTCGCTGTTCAAGGCTAACGGTGTTACGCCGATTCACGGTCGCGGTCGCCTCTTAAGCGGTAAGCAGGTCGAAGTTACCGACAACGACGGCAAGGTCGAGGTCTATCAGGCTGAGAATGTCATTATCGCGACCGGTTCGCGGCCGATTGAAATTCCGCCGACGCCGTTGAAGGATGACGTTATTGTCGACTCTGAAGGCGCCTTGTCCTTCTCCGAGGTGCCCAAGCGTCTGGGTGTTATCGGTGCTGGCGTTATCGGCCTGGAACTGGGTAGCGTCTGGGCGCGTCTGGGTTCCGAGGTCGTGGTACTGGAAGCTCTGGAATCCTTCCTGCCGGGCGTTGACCAGCAGATCGCCAAAGAAGCACTCAAGCACTTCAAGAAGCAGGGCCTGGATATCCGCCTCAAATCCCGCGTAACGGCCAGTGAGGTCAAGCGTGGGGTGGTCAAGGTGACCTACGACGATGGCAAAGGTGAGCAGGAGCTCAAGTGCGACAAGCTGATTGTTGCTGTGGGCCGCGCACCTTACACCGCTAACCTGTTGGCAGCCGATGCTGGCGTCAATATGGATGAGCGTGGCTTTATCTTCGTTGACGATAACTGTCAGACCGACGCGCCGGGCGTTTATGCTATCGGTGACGTGGTGCGTGGCCCGATGCTCGCGCACAAGGCGTCTGAAGAGGGCGTCATGGTGGCAGAACGGATTGCCGGCCATAAGGCGCAGGTTAACTACGATTGCATTCCCAACGTGATCTATACCCATCCGGAAGTAGCCTGGGTCGGTAAGACCGAGGAAGCGCTCAAGGCTGAGGGTGAAGAGTACAAAGTCGGTACCTTCCCATTCTCCGCCAACGGCCGTGCCATGGCGGCGAACGCGCCTATCGGTATGGTGAAAATCATTGCCGATGCTGAAACCGACCGTATTCTGGGGGTTCATATCATTGGTCCCCAGGCTTCCGAGCTGGTTGCCCAGGCGGTGATCGCGATGGAATTTGTCTCCAGCGCCGAGGATCTGGCGCTGACCGTCTTTGCCCACCCGACACTGTCGGAGTCGGTGCATGAGGCGGCCCTGGCGGTCGATGGCAATGCCATCCACATCGCCAACCGCAAGCGCAAGAAATAACGCGCTGGCAAACTGCCGGCGCCCTAAGCGGGACTGGGTGCCGGTCGGTGGTGGTGGGGCGGATTCCCAATCCGCGCCCACTACGCACACTTTGAGAACCTGCGGTTGGCAGGTTCTCTCGTTTGCATCAATGGCTTTAACCCATCTATGAACGGGACAGTCCTATGAATTTGCATGAGTATCAGGCGAAGCAGCTCTTCGCAGAGTATGGCTTGCCGGTGTCCAAGGGCTACGCTTGTGAAACACCGGAAGAAGCAGCCGCTGCTGCAGACAAGATTGGTGGTGACCGTTGGGTCGTCAAGGCTCAGGTACATGCCGGTGGCCGTGGTAAGGCCGGTGGTGTCAAGCTGGTCAGCTCCAAGGAAGAGATTCGTGCATTCGCCGAAAAATGGCTGGGACAGCGTCTGGTTACGTTCCAGACCGACGAGAAGGGACAGCCCGTCAGCCGTATCCTCGTAGAATCCTGCACGGATATCGCCAAAGAACTTTACCTGAGTGCGGTTCTGGACCGCGGCTCCCGTCGCGTCGTGTTTATGGCGTCGACTGAAGGCGGTATGGAAATCGAGACCGTTGCGGAAGAAACGCCAGAGAAAATCCTCAAGGCAACCGTGGATCCGCTGGTCGGCGCTCAACCCTATCAGGCTCGTGAAATCGCGTTCAAGCTGGGGCTGCAGGGCGATCAGATCAAACAGTTCACCCAGATTTTCCTGGGCTTGGCCAAGCTGTTCGAAGACTGCGATCTGGCTCTGATCGAAGTCAACCCTCTGGTCATCACTGACGAAGGCAACCTGCACTGTCTGGATGCCAAGATCAACGTCGATGGCAACGCGATCTACCGCCAGAAGAAAATCGCTGCCATGCGCGATCCTTCCCAGGAAGACGCCCGTGAAGCTCATGCGGCGGAGTGGGAACTGAACTATGTGGCCCTCGAAGGCAACATCGGCTGCATGGTCAACGGTGCCGGTCTGGCGATGGGTACCATGGACATTATCAAGCTGCACGGCGGTGCACCGGCCAACTTCCTGGACGTTGGCGGCGGCGCGACCAAAGAGCGTGTGGCTGAGGCCTTCAAGATCATCCTGTCCGACGACAGCGTTAAGGCTGTTCTGGTCAACATCTTCGGCGGCATCGTACGCTGCGACATGATTGCCGAGGGCATCATCGGCGCTGTTGAGCAGGTGGGTGTGAAAGTGCCCGTCGTGGTTCGCCTGGAAGGCAACAATGCCGAACTCGGCACCCAGAAGCTCGCCGAGAGTGGTCTGAACATCATTGCGGCCACCAGTCTGACCGAAGCCGCTCAGAAAGTCGTTGCTGCCGCAGGGGGTGAAGCATGAGTATCCTGATTAACAAAGACACCAAGGTGATCTGCCAGGGCTTCACTGGCTCCCAGGGCACCTTCCATAGCGAACAGGCTATCGCTTATGGCACCCAGATGGTTGGCGGTATCAGCCCGGGCAAGGGCGGCACTACGCACCTGGGCCTGCCGGTGTTCAATACTGTACGTGACGCGGTTGAAGCAACTGGCGCAACGGCGTCCGTGATCTACGTACCGGCACCGTTCTGTAAGGATGCGATCCTGGAAGCGGCTGACGGCGGTATCGAGCTGATCGTCTGTATCACTGAAGGCATTCCGACGCTGGACATGCTGTACGTGAAGGAATACGTCGATCGCAAGGGCGTGCGCATGATCGGTCCGAACTGTCCGGGCGTGATCACGCCGGGCGAGTGCAAGATCGGTATCATGCCGGGTCATATCCACAAGCCGGGCAAGGTGGGCATCGTTTCCCGCTCCGGTACGCTGACCTATGAAGCGGTCAAGCAGACTACGGACTTCGGTTTCGGCCAGTCCACCTGTGTCGGTATCGGTGGTGACCCCATCGCGGGATCCAACTTCATCGATATCCTGAAGCTGCTTCAGGAAGATCCGCAGACTGAGGCGATCGTCATGATCGGTGAGATCGGCGGAAACGCTGAAGAAGACGCCGCTCAGTTCATCAAAGAGAACGTCACCAAGCCTGTTGTCTCCTACATTGCCGGTGTTACTGCACCTCCCGGCAAGCGTATGGGGCATGCTGGCGCCATCATCGCCGGTGGTAAGGGTACGGCTGCCGAGAAGTTCGCGGCGCTGGAATCTGCTGGTGTTAAAACCGTACGCAGCCTGGCTGACATCGGTAAGGCACTGAAGGAAGTGACCGGCTGGTAAGAGCGCCCGGACACGAAAAAGGCCCGCCGGATTTCCGGCGGGCCTTTTTTATGGTCTCCGGTAGATACTGCGGATTAACCGGAGCAAGAGCAGGGAGCTTACTGAGCATTAGCGCTCGACGAAAGCTCGCTCGATTACGTAGTGACCGAGATCGCCATGGCGTGCTTCCTGGAAACCCTGCGCATCAAGGATCTTGCACAGATCTTTCAACATGCTCGGGCTTCCACAGATCATGAAACGGTCGTCTTCGGTGTTGATCGGCGGCAGGCCGATGTCTTCGAACAGCTTTCCGCTTTCCATAAGGTCGGTCAAACGGCCCTGGTTCTCGTAAGGCTCGCGGGTAACGGTCGGGTAGTAGATCAGCTTATCGCGGACGATGTCGCCGAAATATTCGTGTTCCGGCAACTCACGCTTGATCAGATCCTGATAGGCGAGTTCAGACACGTAGCGAACCCCATGGGTCAGGATCACTTTATCGAAGCGCTCGTAAATTTCCGGGTCTTTGATAATGCTCATGAACGGAGCCAAGCCCGTACCGGTGCTAAGGAGGTACAGGTTACGTCCCGGCAGCAGGTGATCGGCCACCAGTGTACCTGTCGGCTTTCGGCTGACGATGATCTCATCACCGACCTTCAGGTTCTGCAGGTGCTTCGTCAGCGGGCCGTCCTGCACTTTGATGCTGAAGAACTCGAGCTCGTCTTCATAGTTTGCGCTGGCGATGCTGTAAGCGCGCATCAGTGGTTTGCCTTCAAGTTCAAGGCCGATCATGATGAAGTGGCCATTCTTGAAGCGGAACGCCGGGTCACGGCTGGTCCGGAAACTGAACAGTGTATCGTTCCAGTGATGAACGCTGAGGACGCGTTCTTTATTCATGTTCGCCATGAGCGAGTTCACTCCAATCGATCATTTGGCCAGTTGGTAATTTAAATTGCGCGCATTATAACCAGAAGCTAACCTATCGGTTAAATGGGTAATGGTGATTTCGCTAATCGGAAAAACCGATAATGCATTATACCTTGCGTCAACTTGAAGTCTTCCTGGCGGCCGCGCACTACGAAAACATCACTCGGGCGGCTGAAAGCCTGTCCATGTCCCAGTCGGCGGCGAGCAGCGCCTTGCGCGACCTGGAGCATCAATTCGATATTCGTTTGTTCGACCGTGTGGGCAAGCGTCTGCAGATTAACGAGTTGGGGCGGCTGCTCCGACCGCGGGTCGAGGCGTTGCTTGAACGTGCGCGTGAACTCGAGCTGGCACTGGGACAGCACGCCGACCTCGGTCCCCTGAAAGTAGGGGCGACGCTAACCATCGGCAACTATCTGGCTGTCAACATCATGGCCGCTTACATGCGGGAACAGCCAGGCGCCAGCGTACAGCTGGATGTCGCCAACACAGCGTCTATTGTACGCCGAGTGAGCAACTTTGAACTTGACGTAGGTCTGATCGAAGGCGAGTTGAATGAGCCGCAGCTTGAGGTTCTTCCGTGGCGAAGGGATGAACTCGTGGTTTTTTGCGCCCCGGAACACCCACTGGCTGCGCATGGATCCCTGGAGGAAAGTGACTTGCTCGACGCGGTCTGGATCATGCGTGAGCGTGGGTCCGGTACGCGACAGACCTTCGAGCGCGCCATGCACGGCATCCTGCCGCAGATGAACATATTGCTGGAGTTGCAGCACACCGAAGCCATCAAACGGGCGGTGGAAGCCCGAATCGGTATCAGTTGTCTTTCCCGAGTTACTCTGGTCGAGGCTTTTCGGCGTGGCAGCCTGGTGCCGCTCAAGACGCCGGGGAAAGATTTCAAGCGTCAGTTTTACTTCATCCTCCATCGCGAAAAATACCGTAGTGCAGGTATCGAGCGCTGGTTGGAGCTGTGTCGGCAAATCGACGAAGCGAGCCTGTTTCTTCCTTAACGATCGACTCAATCGTCTTGCCGAGGGAGGCTCCTGGCCTGTTTCATCCGATAGCGGCCTGTTTTAAATGGCGTTATGGGCTATGCTGAAGGTGCGGAAGTCCATAAAATAGCGCGGCTCTTCCTGATCTCCTGTCCACATTGATGGGGCTATACACCCTTTATGAAACGCATAATCCTCGCGGTCGCATTGCTGGCTGGTGTTTGTGTTGGCTGGGCTAATCCTGTTTTAGCGGGGGAGTCCGAGCGGGCCTTTCCGGATCCGGCACATTTACAGCTGGCGTCTGTGAATGCTGTCGTTTTCGATCGCAGAACCGGTGAAGTCCTGTATGCGAAAAACCCTGATGTCGTGGTGCCGATTGCTTCTGTCAGCAAGCTCATGACGGCGATGGTGGTGCTTGATGCAAAGTTACCCCTAAATGAGAAGCTTGATGTTGGTAAGCCGGATATCGAAGCGACGAGGGGACATTTCTCCCGTATTCGTCCCGGTAGCATCATGAGCCGGAAAGGCTTGCTGAAGCTGGCTTTAATGTCTTCGGAAAATCGCGCGGCTGCCAGTCTGGCGCGGCATTATCCGGGGGGGATGGATGCATTTGTAGCGGCGATGAACGCGAAAGCGGAAGCGCTGGGGATGAATCATTCCCATTTTGTCGAGCCGACGGGGCTCTCGCAGGAAAACGTTTCAACCGCGAGCGACCTGCGCCGGATGTTGAGTGCTGCAGCCCACTATCCGCTGATTCATGAGTTTACGACCACCCCCAACGAGCTGGCGCACTTCAAGCATCCTCGTTATGCGCTGCCATTTTACAATACCAACCCCTTGGTGCGGGGTGAGCGATGGAATATCTCGGTCAGTAAAACCGGATTTACCGATGATGCGGGGCGCTGCCTCGTCATGTTGGCACAGGTCGATCATCGGCCCCTGGGAATCGTGTTGCTGGATTCCCTGGGCAAACGTACCCCCATAGGAGATGTTTCGCGTATCAAGCGCTGGCTGGCGACAGGGCGGGGGGGCAGGGTGCCGAACGCTGCGAGACGCTATGCGGCGGAGCGGGATATGCAGGAGCATCAGATCGCCAGCCAGTAGCTAGTTACCGGAGAGGCTGAGGAACTTTCTGTCTCTTGACCGTGCGCCCCCATAATCCGCCCATTCACCAATGGGTTAGTGGTCACAAATAGAAAGGGAGGCTTTCGCCTCCCTTTTGGGTATCCCTTGTTCGGGATATTTCTGTACTGAGCCGTATGTTGCCGGTCAGAAGTTCCACCAGTGGTGTTCTTCTTTCTTCTTTGGCTTTTCTGCGGCCTTGGGCTGCTCGGTTGCTTGTACGGGCTTTTCTGCAACGGGCTTGGGTGTCACTACTGCCGGCGCAGCCTGTTTGGTTGCGGCCGGGGCTGTCGCGGCCATACTGTCTGTACTGCCTCCGCCTTCTGACACGCCTAGTGCTGCAAGCGTGGCACCATCCAGGTCTCCCGTTGCCTGCAGGCCTGATTGGCTCTCCTGGAATTTCTTGATGGCAGCGTGGAGTGTCGATCCCATCATGCCATCGGCTTTACCAATGTCGAAACCTGCACCGTAAAGCGCATTTTGTGCGGCGAAAATTTCCTGTTTGCTGGGCTCTGCAGATGCCGGCATAGTAAGCGTGCCGAACAGAATGCCGGCGACGGCCATGGTTAAAGCGTGTTTTTGTTGTTTGAACGTCATTGATTCCTCCTGGTATGACGATCATCGAAAAGCGCGATCAGGGGAGAGCGCCGTTGCTGCGCCTATCGAAACTGGCGCCAAATGACTTTCCCCTGAAACTTCTTGTGTTTTTATCCTAGACTATCGTCTTACTGCGGTCTAACCCGCCCGGGCCAATTTTCACCGCCATATTGACGCCGGGCATGGGAAATTCCGACTTGATCGGGGTATAGTGATCGGATTCGCTTGATTTGACCTATGCCGAGCAATCTCGTGGAACAACCTGAATTTGACACGGAAACGGCGCTGGAAGCTGCTTTGTCGTTGAAGGCTGTATTGGCGCGGCGTACGCACCGTAAAAAAATACTTGGACAGGAAGTCATTGTGCCAGGGCAGTTGGGCGAGGCGTTACGTTTGCCTGGCATGATCAATAAGCTTCAGAGCAAGATGGCGCAGCGGCGTGAGCGTGGTCTTGAAGACTTTCAGAATCTTTGGCCCACGCTTTCCGACAGTACCCGGCGGCAGGTACTACGTGGAATGGGGTGGTACAACCCGCACGATCTTGACTGGGAAGACAAACGATCCAATCGTCTTCCCGCTGTCAACAAACCCTGACTCAGCCTTTCTGGCCGTCCGGCTCGCCTGCAAGCAGGCGCTTGACGGCATCCGAGCGGTAGAAGGGCTCCAGCCGGCGACGTAACAGTGCCTCCAGATGTCCGGAACGCTTCATTTGTTTGATGATCGGTGGCGCGAAAACCTCGATTTCCGCCATGACCATTTCCGCACTAACCCCCACATCGGCAATCAGTTCTGCGAGCGGTCGGTCGCCGTAGCGCTTAAAGAATGCGTCGACGACAGTGCGGCAGGCTCCGGCAAAGTAAGGGGTTTTTCGGAAGGCCAGCCAGAATTCGTAGCCCAGGACAATGAATTCGCTGAGTTCGATGTCGTCCATGCCGTCCTGGAGGTCGCCCAGCGTGCGGTCTCGCACCTTATCCCAGAGGTCGTTCGCTGACTCCCGGAGTTGGTCGTCGGTGAGCGAATGGTTCAGGAAAGCTTCACTTTGCTTGACGATAAACTGGGTATTGCGGGCGATATAGGCCTTGAGGTTCTTCTCGACAGCGGAATCCAGTCCGGGTGCGGCCTTGCTGAACATTCGCGCGCCGAACTTCATCATCGGGCTGACACCGGGAACGTTCTTACTGATCAGGTTTCCTTCATAGATATAGTTGATGATCCCGTTGTACAGAATGTTCGAGACAAGCTCTGCATAGACGGGGTGGGACAGGACACCGTTAACCACGCGCTCGCGATGGGCTCTCAACAGCAGGGTTTCGTCGATAAAGGCATCGACCTGCTGGTCGCTGATGACATCCTGGAGGGTGGTTCCCCGGTGGTTTTCAGAACCATAGAGCTGGCGCGCCAGCTCGCCAGCCAGTTCCGGGATGCCGCCCTCAATGTCGAGATCGATCACTTTGCGCTGGATGACACCCATGATGCTGTCTGCGCTGACAACGTCATTCAGGGTAACGTCGGGCAGGTGTGCATAAAGATCGTCGACTTCTTTGCGGGCATCGCTGAGAAACCGTTTGCCGCTCAAACGACTGAGTTCGTATTGAACATGCCGTTCTAGGAGGGCATCGGCAAGCGCCGCTGGATGCTGGGGCATTGGGGGGACTCCGGTGTCGATACGCGAAGACGGTGCCGGGGCCCGGCGCCGTTAAACTCTTTTCCCTTCGAGCTTATCACGCAGTGTGCCGAGGGCGTGGGTTATCGTTCAGTTTGTCCCATTCTGACAGCCTGTATAGAGGCGCCGTCAGGCGGCCTCGCTGGCGATCTGACGGAATGCCTGTATGAATACATCAGGCTCCTGGCCGCCTGAAATCAGGTAGCGTTCGTTGATGATATAGGCTGGCACGGCCTGTATGCCCATTCGCCGATAGTGGTCTTCCGCATCCCGCACGGCATCGGCATAATCATCGCTTTCCAGAATTGCACTCACACGCTGGGCATTCAGGCCAAGCCGCTCGGCGATGGAGGTCAGAACCTCCGGTGCAGAGGGATTGAGTCCGTCTGAAAAGTAGGCTTCGAATAAGGCCAGGCTGATATCCGTCTGGTTCCCTTGTTCCTGTGCCCAATACAGGATACGGTGAGCGTCAAAGGTGTTGTAGACCTTCCGGTCGGCGTCATAATGGAACCGGAAACCCAGGCGTCGACCCATATCGGTAATATGCTGGCGGTTTCGAGCGACTTCCTCTGGCCCAATGCCATACTTCCGCGCCAGATGCTCATCGGCGTTTTCGCCTTCCGGCCCCAGTTGCGGATTGAGCTCAAAGGGATGCCAGGCTATTTCGAAGCGACATTCGTCTGCCACACTCTCCATGGCTTGCGAGAGTCGCTTGAAGCCAATGATGCACCAAGGACAGACGACATCCGACACGATGTCGATGCGAAGTGTTTTCATGGGGTAACCTCCCGGCTTCAAAGAGGCCTGCCAAAACGCGCAGGTCTTCTCGGTAAGCGATTTATTCTGAAACAGGATTCGGATGCTCTGGCGCCCGCGATGACGTGCGCGGGATGGTGTCCACGTTAACACGTCCCGGTCTGCGCATGCATCCTGGCCAGGGTTGCAGGCGTGAACCGTTGTCAGCAAGTACCGGTGAGTAGCGCTGCTCACCTCAAGGAGGTCTGTAATGCATGTTGTGGTGCTGGGTGCGGGGGTCGTTGGAACAACCACGGCCTGGTTTCTGCAGAAGGCCGGACATCAGGTAACGGTTTTGGATCGTCAGACAGGCCCCGCCCAGGAAACCAGTTACGCGAACGGTGGGCAGATTTCGGTCTCCCATGCCGAGCCTTGGGCCAATCCCTCAGCCCCTCTGAAAGTCCTCAAATGGCTGTTCCATGAGGATGCGCCGCTGCTGTTCCGGTTGCGGGCCGATCCGGCCCAGTGGCGCTGGGGACTGCGTTTTCTGATGGAATGCCGGGCGGCACGAACCCGCCATAATATTATTCAGATGCTCAATCTGGGCACCTACAGCCGCGAAACGCTGCAGGCCCTGCGCCGCGATACCGGTATCGAATACGACCATTTGGAACGGGGTATCCTGCACTTCTACACCAATCCTCAAGAGTTCGAAGGTGCGTTGGAGCCTGCGCGGCTGATGCGGGAGTTCGGTTGCGATCGCCGTGTGGTGGACGCGCAGGAGGCCGTTCGGCTGGAACCGTCTCTCAAGGGAATCGAGCGGCAGATTGCCGGAGCAACCTACACCGAGGCCGACGAGTCCGGCGACGCCAGGAAATTTACGCGGGAGCTCGCATCCCTGGCCGCGGAAGCCGGGGCGGAATTCCGTTTCGGGACTCAGATTGTAGGTCTCGATCGCCTGGGTGACAGGGTGGATGGTGTCCGAGTGATCGTCGATGGCGGACATCAGGTGGTCAAGGGCGATGCCTATGTTCTGAGCTTGGGGAGCTTCAGTCCTCTGATTGCACGACCGCTGGGGGTTCATCTGAACATCTATCCGGCGAAAGGTTATTCGGTTACCGTGCCGGTCAAGCAGGAGGAGAACGCTTATCAGGTCAGTTTGACCGACGACGAGTTCAAGCTGGTCTATTCCCGCTTGGGGAATCGCTTACGCATCGCGGGGACGGCGGAACTGAATGGGTATGGAGTCGACCTGAACCGCAAGCGTTGTCAGGCTATCGTCCGCCGTGCATCGGAGATTTTCCCCCAGGGGGGTGATTGGCAACAGGCGGAGTTCTGGACAGGACTGCGCCCCACGACGCCTTCCAACGTCCCCTACATCGGCCGTAGCCGTTTATCCAACTTATTCCTGAATACGGGGCACGGTACCTTGGGCTGGACGCATTCCTGCGGGTCTGCGCGATCGATTGCAGATATTATCGACGGCAAGATTCCTGAGGTTGATTTTGCCTTTACCGGCGTTGCACGTCGGATTCAGGTGGGGGCAGCGCCGCTGTCCTGAACAGGGGCCTGAACCCGGATATTTCGTCGCGGGGGAATCGGTGCGTGAACCGGGACCGCCGCGGGTTTATAATCGCCGCTTTCATCACTCTGAAACGGTAGCATCAAGGAGTCCGCTTTGAGTTCGGTCGATTCTCAGCAGCGCGTGTTGTCAGGCATGCGTCCGACAGGCAAGCTGCACCTGGGCCATTACCATGGTGTCCTGAAAAACTGGGTCAAGCTTCAGCACGAGTATGAGTGTTTCTTTTTCGTTGCCGACTGGCACGCGTTGACCACTCAGTACGAAGACCCCCGCATTATCGAGCAGAGTGTCTGGGATATGGTGATCGACTGGCTGGCGGCGGGCGTCAATCCGGGGTCGGCGACCATTTTCATCCAGTCCAAGGTGCCCGAGCATGCGGAGCTGCACCTGTTGCTGTCCATGATTACGCCTTTAGGGTGGTTGGAACGGGTGCCGACCTACAAGGACCAGCAGGAAAAACTCAAGGAAAAGGACCTGGCGACATACGGATTCCTGGGTTATCCGTTGCTACAGAGTGCCGATATCCTCATTTACCGCGCGGGTCGCGTACCCGTGGGCGCCGATCAGGTTTCCCATGTGGAAATCACCCGTGAAGTGGCGCGTCGTTTCAATCACCTGTATGGCCGCGAGCCCGGTTTCGAAGAACAGGCGGAAGCGGCTATCGGCAAAATGGGCAAGAAAAACGGCAAGATGTATCGGGAGTTGCGCCGCCGTTATCAGGAGCAGGGCGATCAGGATGCCCTGGAAACGGCGCGAGCCTTACTCAAGGAACAGCAGAACCTGTCCCTGGGCGATAGCGAGCGACTGTACGGCTACATTGAGGGCGGCGGCAAGGTGATCCTGCCGGAACCGCAGCCTCTGCTGACGCCGGAATCGAAAATGCCCGGGCTGGATGGACAGAAAATGTCGAAGTCCTACGGCAATACTATCGCCCTGCGTGAAGACCCGGACAGTGTTTCCCAGAAAGTTCGCACGATGCAAACCGATCCTGCGCGGGTACGGCGTACCGATCCGGGTGAGCCGGAGCGTTGCCCCGTTTGGGGGCTGCATAAGGTTTACTCGCAGGATGACACCAAAGAGTGGGTGCAGCAGGGCTGCCGCAGCGCGGGCATTGGCTGCCTGGATTGTAAAAAGCCGTTGATCGACGCCATTGTGGCCGAGCAGAAGATTCTGCACGAGCGTGCGGCGGAATATGAAGGCAATCCGGAGCTGGTCCGCTCCATTATCGAGGAAGGTTGCGAGCAGGCGCGTGCCGCGGCTCGGGATACGTTGGATGAAGTGCGGCGTGCAATGGGACTCAGCTACCGATGACGGAGCCGGGGGAGCAGGTCGCGCCAGAGACGCCGGAAGCGACACCGCAACCGGAAGCGGCTGTCCAGACGGAGATGCCGTTTGCGCGGGTAGCTGGTCAGCCAATCGTTGAGCTGCCGCAGGACCTGTATATCCCCCCGAACGCCCTTGAAGTGTTTCTGGAAGCGTTCGAAGGCCCCCTCGATTTACTGTTGTATCTGATTCGTCGCCAGAATATGGATATTCTGGATATCGATGTCAGCGAGATAACCCATCAGTACATGGAATACATCGCGCTGATGGAAGCCATGCGTTTTGAGCTGGCGGCTGAATACCTCCTGATGGCGGCGACCCTGGCGGAAATCAAATCGCGCATGTTGCTGCCGCGCCAGGAGAGTGTCGACGACGAGGAGCTCGACCCCCGCGCCGAGCTTATCCGACGTCTTCAACAGTATGAGCGTTTCAAGAGGGCGGCTGAATCCATGGACGAGCTGCCCCGGATCGATCGGGATAATTTTGTAGGAACCGCCGAAGTGCCGCCGCTGCCACAGGGTCGTATACATCCTGATGTGGATCTGCGCGAAATGTTGATTGCGTTGCGGGATGTCCTGCAGCGTGCCGATATGTTTACCAGTCACCATGTGGAGCGGGAAAAGTTGTCGACCCGGGAGCGTATGTCCTACATTCTCGGGGAGTTGACCGGAGATCGTTTTGTGGCGTTCGAATCGTTATTCCGTCTTGAGGAAGGGCGTTTGGGCGTGGTGGTGACGTTTCTGGCTATGCTGGAACTGGTCAAGGAACAGTTGGTCGATCTCGTCCAGGCGGATGTGTTCGGTCCAATCCATCTGCGAGCGCGGGCTGTCGATTGAGTCCGGATAGAGCATGAACGAAGAACGATTGCTGAAAGTGCGAAATATCGTCGAGGCCGCTTTACTGGCTTCGCCAAAACCGCTCGACATAGAACGCCTCTGCGGCTTGTTCGACGAAAATGAGCGTCCGACGCGCCAGGCTGTAGAGCATGTGCTGAGTCTGATTGACCGGGACTGCGAAGGCCGGGGATATGCCTTGAAGCGTGTGGCCAGTGGATATCGCTTTCAGGTGCGTGAAGAGTACGCCTCCTGGGTTGGCCGTCTCTGGGAGGAAAGGCCGCAGCGCTACTCGCGGGCCCTGCTGGAAACCCTGGCGCTGATTGCCTACCGGCAGCCGATTACGCGAGGTGATATCGAAGACATTCGTGGTGTGGCTGTGAGTAGCAATATCATTCGCACACTGCAGGAGCGCGAGTGGATTCGGGTGGTTGGTCATCGGGATGTGCCGGGGCGACCGGCCATGTATGCAACCACCCGCCAATTTCTCGACTATTTCAATCTGGCGAGTCTGGATCAGTTGCCTCCACTGTCGGAGGTTCGCGATCTGGAAGAGATCAGTCGTGAAGTCGAAGAGCGGCTGCAGGCTGAAATTCCCTTCGAAGATACCGAACGCCTTGACGAGGTTGACGACGATACCGGTGAGACACTTCACTAGTCGTCTTTCAGCTGTTTTTACACCCAGTCCGTCTGTCCATCAGGAGTTGCTGTTTACATGAGTCATCGATCAGGTCCCCGTACTTCGCGTCCCAATGCCCCTCGAGGCGCGCAGGCGGCTAGCGACAGCAGGCCGCGTCGTCTGCCGGAAGAGTCGCGTCCGGTGGCACCGGTCGAGCCGGAACGTCTACAGAAAGTATTGGCGAGAGTGGGTGTGGGCTCGCGACGGGATATTGAAGGCTGGATTACCGAAGGGCGGGTGACCGTCAACGGCGAGCCGGCCACCCTGGGGCAGAAAGTTACTGATCAGGATCGTGTTGTTGTAGACGGAAAGGTGGTCGAAATCGGCATCGCGATCGCGCCTGAGCGTCGGGTCATTGTCTATAACAAGCCCGAAGGTGAGGTGACCACACGACGGGACCCGGAGGGACGCCCAACGGTGTTCGATCGGTTGCCCCGGCTGAAGGGGCAGCGTTGGGTTTCCATCGGTCGCCTGGATATCAACACCATGGGGCTGCTGATGTTCACTACCGATGGTGAGTTGGCGAACCGCCTGATGCACCCGTCACAGCAAATCGACCGTGAATACGCCGTGCGTATCTTTGGCGAGGTGGACGATGACATGCTTCAGCGCCTGCGTGAGGGCGTGTTGCTGGAAGATGGCATGGCCAGTTTCTCGGACATTTCGGAGGCTGGCGGGAGTGGCATGAATCGCTGGTTCCATGTGACCCTGCTGGAGGGGCGTAACCGGGAGGTGCGTCGGCTTTGGGAGTCGCAAGGCGTCAAGGTCAGCCGGCTCAAGCGCGTTCGTTATGGGCCGATCCTGCTGGCAAGCCGGATCACGCTGGGTCGCTGGGAGGAACTGGACCAGAAGTCGGTCGATATCCTCAGCCGGGCGGCCGGTCTGGAGCCTGCACCCATCCCGAAAAAACCGCCTGGCAAGGGGAAGGCGCGTTCATCGAATGCGTCATCCCGTCCTTCGAGAAAGCCGCCGTCTAGACCCGCCGGACGTCGCCGGCGGCCTGAATAACCGTTACTCCAGGGGGTCGCTGACGACCTGATTGCGGCCGCGACGCTTGGCTTCATATAGCGCGCGGTCCGCCCGCTCAATGAGGTCCTCCGCCTTTTGGTCGGCTGCGTAGGCTGTAACGCCAAGGCTGACTGTCGCTTTAATCGTACTGCCACCGATGTCAAAGGCATGCTGATCGATATTCTGTGATAGTCGCTGCGCCACTTGCACGGTTTCCCGCAAGGGGGTCTGGGGCAGGAGAACGGCGAACTCCTCACCGCCGAAACGGAAACATGCATCGCTGCTGCGTACCGACTGCCTCATCAGACCGGCGATTTGCAGCAGCACCATGTCGCCCGCCATGTGTCCGTAGCTGTCATTGATGCGCTTGAAGTGGTCCAGATCGCAGAGGATTAGCGAAAAGTGGCTGCCGTGACGCTGAGCTCGGTGAATTTCCCGCTCCATCTCCTGATAAAGAAGTCTGCGGTTGCCCAGTCCGGTGGCCGCGTCGGTCAGTGCGGCCTGTTGCATGCTGTGATAGCGCCAGGCATTGCGCAACGACATGACAAGTAGGCCGAGCAGGTCTTCGAGCAGCGAGAGTTCCTGCTCAGCAAAGCGCTGACGTCGATTCAGTGTCAGGGTGCCGAAGGGTTCACCCTCCAACGTCAGGCCATACTCGCACCGATGGCGTCCGCCGAAACCTACGGTATAGACGAAGTGGGTTCCCTGGCTTTCGTGTTGATAGTTCAGGCTGTCGAAAGAGATCACGGTGGCGACCTCCTCGGCAAAGATATCGAGTAGGGGATCCATCTCCAATGTAGTTTGCAGGCGCCGGCACAGACGAATGAAGACGTCATTGGTCTCCTGCCAGCGCTGGGAAATCTGCTCGTAGTTTGCCATCAGCCTTGCCTTTTTGAGATCCACGGTGTCGGCCTGTTGGGGTTGCTTGGACATGGAAATGGCTCCGGTACTCCGCATGGAATGATTGAGTACCAAGCGGAATTTGTGCCATTTTTAATAAAAAGCTATTTTTGTCATTGTGTTATGCGATATTTTCGGTGCATTTTGGTGAGGGTGTCGCTGAAAGCGGCAAATTTTTGGCAGTGGCTGGCAGGAGCGTCGTCGGTGTCGGAGAAGAACTGCAGGCTGCCAACCAAAAAGTGAAGGCGTTAATTTCTCCGCCTTTTACCGCTGTGCTAGAATTCGTCGGCATTCACGGAGGCACATAAAGCGCGGCATGAGATTCCAGGCACCGGAAAGTCTGTCAGAACAAATCGCCCAACATTTGGGGCGTCGTATTGTCATGGGGGAATTAAAGCCTGGCGAGCGCATTCAGGAGCTGAAAATTGCGGGTGAACTGGATGTCAGTCGGGGCTCGGTCCGTGAGGCACTACTGATTCTTGAGCGCCGCCACCTGATTCAGATATTTCCTCGCAAAGGTGCGGTTGTTTCTGGGTTGACTGCTGAATTGGTGGTCAGTCTTTATGACATCTATATCAATCTCCTGATTATGCTGGCTCGGGAGGTCGTCGTGCGATGGAGCGGGACGCAGCTGGTGCCGCTGATTCAACAGGTGCAGCGCTTGCGCAAGCTGGCTGACTCCGAAGACAGACCCATCGAAGACATTATCGACTCGGGTCTGGAAGTGATGCGGCTTTGTTACCCTATCGTCGGAAATCCCTATCTGGAAGAAACGTTGGAAAACTTTCGCCCGGCCATCAGTCGTACCTATTTCCTGGCGATGCAGCGGTATCGCGGCGAGATGGAGCAGACGAAGACGTTTTTCCGGCGATTGATGGACACGGCGCAGAGCCGTGATGCTGACGGAATCGAGGCAGCGATAAGGGATTTCGGGGAGCACCAGAAGCAGGTCGTCCTTGAGATGCTGAACGCTGAAAACGGTGCCGTCGCGCCGTCGCTGGCTTCCTGAAGTCTGTGTGGGTGATGGCCTGAACCATGCGATTGAAATCCATTAAACTGGCCGGTTTCAAATCTTTCGTCGATCCGACGACCGTTCCTTTTCCTACCAATATGTCGGCGATAGTCGGTCCCAACGGCTGCGGTAAGTCGAATATTATCGATGCGGTTCGCTGGGTTATGGGGGAGAGTTCCGCCAAGCATCTGCGCGGCGAGTCGATGACCGATGTCATCTTCAATGGCTCCAATGCCCGCAAGCCGGTGGGGCAGGCCTCTATCGAACTGGTGTTCGATAATAGCGATGGCTCGGCGCCGGGCGAATATGCCAGTTATGCAGAGATCTCTGTAAAACGGCGGGTATCCCGCGATGCCCAGTCGGACTATTTCCTCAATAATACCCGTTGTCGCCGTCGGGATATCACCGACCTTTTCCTGGGTACCGGCCTGGGGCCTCGCAGTTACGCCATCATCGAGCAAGGCATGATCTCGCGGCTGATCGAGGCTAAGCCGGAAGAACTGCGCATCTATATCGAAGAAGCTGCCGGTATCTCCAAGTATAAGGAGCGCCGCAAGGAAACCGAAAGCCGTATGCGGCGAACGCGGGAAAACCTCGAACGGCTCAATGATCTTCGTGAGGAACTCGAACGTCAGTTGAACCATCTCGAGCGTCAGGCCCAGGCCGCAGAGAAGTACAAGACCTATAAGCAGGACGAACGCCAGAAAAAGGCCGAACTCGCGGCGCTGCGCTGGCAGGCGCTGGACAATGAATTACAGCGGCAGCGGGTTCAATTGCGAGAGCTGGAACTGACGTTGGAAAAAGGCCTGACTGAACGTATTTCCGTGGAAACACGTCTCGAAGGGCTGCGTGATGAACACCAGGAGCGCAACGAACACTTCAACCGTGCGCAGGCCCGTTTCTATGAAGCCGGTGCTGATATCGCTCGTGTGGAACAGAGTCTGCAGCATCAGAAAGAACGGGTTCGGCAGATGGCTGTCGAGCTGGAGCAGGCGCTGTCCAATCAGCGGGAGCTGGACCGGGAGCTGGAGCAGGATGAGCTCCGACTGTCCGAGGTCGAAGCCGAGCTGGAAGAGCTGAGGCCGGAACTCGAAATCCAACGCGAAACCGCTGAAGATTACACGGAACGTCTGGCCCAGGCCGAGCAGCGCATGGGTGATTGGCAGCAACGTTGGGAGCAGTTCAGCCAACGCGCTGCAGATGTTCGCCAGCAGGCTGAGGTGGAGCAGTCCCGTATCCGCAGTGGTGAAGAAACGGTTCGACGGTTGCAGGATCGGCAAAATCGACTCCGCGAGGAGTCGGAGTTACTGCGTGATCAGATCGATCGCGAAGAGTTGGCGGAACTGCGTGAATCCCTGGAATTGGCGCGTGACGAACGCGAGCAGGCCCAGGCGGAAATCGACCAATTGGGCGATGATCTCCAGGCGGCGCGGCAGCACCTGATTGAGGACGAACACGCTTTGGCGGAGGCCCGCGAACGGCGGGAGGAGCTCAAGGGGCGCCTGGCCTCGCAAAAGGCGCTGTTGGAAGAGCAGTTGGGTGACACCAACGAAGCCTTGATGAACTGGTTGGAACGGGCTGGTTGGCAATCTCGCCCGAGGTTGGCGCAACGACTGGAGGTTCGCGACGGTTGGTCGAAGGCTGTTGAAACCGTGTTGGGACCCTGGCTGCAGGGGACGGCTCTGGATGATGGCTCATCCCTGGATGAAAGCCTGTTGGCGTCTGCGCCGGCAGGGCTGGCCCTGATCACGGATGTTGAGAGCCAGGAAGGCTCTCCGGACTCGCTGGCAGCCTGTGTCGGCAATGCGGGTGCTCTTTCTGCGCTGCTGTCCTCGGTCATCACAGTCGGCAGTTTGGCGGAAGCCTTAAAACGTCGTGAGACTCTGGCCGAAGATGCCAGTCTGATTACTCCGGAAGGTGTCTGGCTGGGCCGGAATTGGCTGCGTATGCCGACGACGGAAGCCGGTCATACTGGTGTGATCGAGCGCCAAAAAATGGTGGCGGAACTCGAACAGTTGCTGGCGGAGCTACAGGGTTCAGTCAGTGCAATGGAGGCTGGTGTCGAACAGGCCAGGGAGCAGGTTCGGGGCCTGGAGTTGCGACGGGACGAGCAGCGCCGCCAGCTGAGTGACAGCGAGCAGCGAGTCAGTACGGCCCAATCCAGACTGGGTGCGCTGGAGGCTCGGGCTGAGCAGATAGAAGTCCGTTTGGGGCGCATTCAGGATGACCTCGAAGAAGTGGCTGAACAGTTGTTGCTCGAGGAAGAGAGGCTGGCTGAGGCCCGCGGGATCTGGGACGAGGCAATGGCAGGTATGGCCTCGAATGCCGATGACAAGGAAGGCCTTTTGCGCGAGCGTGACGACATCCGAAGTCAACTCGATGACTTGCGTCAGCAAGCGCGCCATAGCCGCGATCATGCTCATCAGCTGCAGTTACAGGTGCAGGCACTGGCGAATCAGCGTGACGGACTGCGTCAGACGCGGGACCGTATGAGTCTGCAGCGCGAGCGCCTGGACGAACGCGTCGCCGTGTTACAAGAGGGCCGTGAAGGCGCGCAGGCGCCGATCGAGGATCTTGCGCTCGAGCTGGAAGGGTTGTTGGAACGGCGCTTGATGGAAGAGGATCGACTGGCGACGGCCCGCGATGCGCTGGAAGAGCTGGACCGTCAGGTCCGCGAGTTGGATCAGGCACGTTCACAGGCAGAGCAGGCGATTCAGGGCACCCGCGATCGCCAGCAGGCGCTCAAAATGGAAGTCCAGGCCCTGGAAATCCGCAGTACCAATATCCTGGAGCAACTGACGGAACTGGATGTCCAGCTCAAGGCGGTGCTGGAGACCATGCCGGCAGAGGCAGAAGTCGAAACGTGGGAGGCGGAACTGGAGCGGCTGGCACAGCGTGTTCAGCGCCTTGGTGCCATCAACCTGGCGGCCATCGACGAATACCGGGTTCAGGGCGAGCGTAAACGGTATCTGGACGAACAGCATGCGGATCTCACTGAAGCGCTTGAGACACTGGAATCGGCCATCCGTAAGATCGATCGCGAGACTCGTCAGCGCTTCAAGGAAACCTTTGATGAAGTGAATGGTGGTTTGCAGTCGCTCTTTCCCAAGGTCTTTGGCGGCGGCAGCGCTTATCTGGAGCTGACAGGCGAGGACCTCCTGGAGACGGGAGTGACGATCATGGCTCGCCCGCCCGGCAAGAAGAACAGTACGATCCATTTGTTGTCGGGGGGCGAAAAGGCCCTGACGGCCATTGCACTGGTGTTTTCGATCTTCCGTCTCAATCCGGCGCCTTTCTGTATGTTGGATGAGGTGGATGCGCCTCTGGATGATGCCAACGTCGGCCGCTACGCGACGATGGTCAAGGAAATGTCGCAACACTTGCAGTTCATCTATATCACCCACAACAAGATCGCGATGGAAATGGCCGATCAGTTGATGGGTGTCACCATGCACGAGCCGGGAGTTTCCCGTCTGGTGTCGGTGGATGTGGAAGAGGCTGCGGCACTGGCGGCTGTCTGAATCCGGAGCCATCCGAGTAGAGTGGTCTCGGCGTCGGTCAGGTGAGGACGCCGTCGAGTTGTTGACACATGAGCCCGAAAGCCGCCTGTTGGTAAGTAATCGCGTTGTATTACTGACGGGCATTGCTTAGAGTTATGCGCAGGATGATGGAGGACGGTCGCAGCCGTCTTGAATCAGGCCAGCATGCTGCAGTTACAGGACCGAGATATGTCGCTGCGAGAGTGGATGATTATTGTAGGTGTGCTCATCCTGGTGGGGATCGTCGTTGACGGTCTGCGCAGGGTCTGGCGCGCGCGTCGGGATTCGCTGGAAATATCGCGAGGCATGGGGGCTGACGATCTGGACGCGTCCCCGATCGATGAAGAGTATAACCCGGAGCTGCCCAACGGCGGCGCCAGGGCGCTGGCGGGTGAAACTGCGGAGCAGCTCAAGGCGCGGATGCGGCAGCAGCGGATGCGGGATAACCGTCCGTTGAAGCCCACCCGCCGTGTGGTTGACACCGGCTCGGAGCTTGGGTCGGACGATGCTACTGCCTCAGCCGATGTCGAGGTGCCGCTTATTGCATCACGTGACGAGGGTGATGCGGGTATCCTGGCGGAGTCGCCGTCGGGCGAGTGGGGACGAGGGGATGAAGCGTTTCCTGTTGAGCCGGAGGTGACATCCGTATCGGTCGAGCTGGAACAAGGCGACCAGGAACTCTCTGAGGCATCTCAGCCTGAGATTAAGGGAAGTATTCCCGAAATCCCGGGTTCAGCAGCGGATTCGACAAAACCTTCTCAAGAGGACGTCAAGGCGGCTGCGCCGGCGTCGTCCAGCCGCCCACTGGCTGGGTCCAACCGACCTGTCGCTCAGGAAGTGATTATCATCAACGTCCACAGTCGGGGGGGCGAAGAGTTTAGCGGCCCTGCGCTGATTCGCGTATTCGAGGCCTGTGGCCTGGAGTATGGGGATATGAATATCTACCATCGCCACGAGGAGCCGGATACGACCAGCCCCGTCCAGTTCAGTGTGGCCAATGCCGTTGAGCCCGGCACCTTCGAAGCGGATCGTATGGCCCAGCTGTCAACGCCGGGTATCAGCTTCTTCATGGGTTTGCCCGGTCCTCGTGACCCATTGACGGCATTTGAGTTCATGCTGGAAACCGCTCAAGTGGTCGTTCGCAACCTGGGCGGAGAGCTCAAGGACGAACGCCGTAGTGTGATGACGCCGCAAACCATTGAGCACTGTCGACAACGGATTCGCGAGTTCGAACGCAAGCGCCGTTCTGTGCGGGTCTGACCGATCCGCACCGCCGCCTTTCCCGGGCGGCTGAAAACCTTTCCTGTTGCCCGCCTTGCGGGCGCCTCCCTGATTGAAGAATTCCAGGACTTCGCATGACCGATCAAGCTGCCGTCGAAAAGCGTCTAGCCGCTCTGCGGGAACTCATCGATGAATACAACTATCACTACTATGTGCTCGACGATCCCTCGGTACCGGATGTCGAATATGATCGCCTGATGCGCGAACTGATAGCGCTGGAAGCCGCAAATCCGGCGTTGGTAACGGCAGACTCCCCGACGCAACGTGTTGGTGCGTCGACCACCATGACGAGCTTCGCCGAGGTTCGCCATGAAATACCCATGCTGTCGCTGGATAACGCGTTCAGTGACGAGGAAATGGACGATTTCGACCGACGGGTGCGGGAGCGCCTGGCGTCGGAAGAAACCGTTGAATACGATTGTGAACCCAAGCTGGATGGCCTGGCTTTAAGCCTGCGCTACGAACACGGTCGGCTGGTCTATGGCGCCACAAGGGGCGATGGGTATGCAGGCGAAGATATCACCGCCAATGTACGTACCTTGCCCTCCATTCCCCTTAAACTTCGCGGCGAACATTTCCCTGAGAAACTGGAAGTGCGGGGGGAGGTCTACATGCCGAAGGCGGGTTTCGAGCGCCTTAACAATATGCTGACCAACGCGGGCGAGAAGACCTTCGTTAATCCGCGAAATGCCGCGGCAGGTAGCCTGCGGCAAAAGGATCCCAGTGTGACGGCGCGGCGCCCCCTGGAGTTTTGTGCTTATTCTGTGGCCGTTGCCGATGCGAGCCATTTACCGGATACCCAGTCGGGGATGCTGGAGCAGGTGCAGCAATGGGGGTTTCGCATTAACCCCGAGATGCGCGTTACCCGGGGCATTAAAGGTTGCCTCGACTACTACCGGGAGATGATGGAGAAACGGGACGATCTGCCCTATGAGATCGATGGCATCGTTTTCAAAGTCAATCGATTGGACTTGCAGAACCAGTTGGGATTTATCTCGCGCGCCCCGCGTTGGGCCATCGCCTATAAGTTTCCGGCGCAGGAAGTGATGACGGTCGTTCGCGACGTCGAGTTCCAGGTTGGCAGGACGGGTGCTGTCACGCCGGTTGCCCGGCTTGAGCCCGTGTTCGTTGGTGGCGTGACAGTGAGCAACGCGACGCTTCACAACATGGATGAGATCCATCGCCTGGATCTGCATCGTGGCGACGCGGTGATCGTCCGTCGTGCGGGAGACGTGATCCCCCAGGTCGTCAAGGTGATTCCGGAGCGGCGGCCAGCCGATGCGACCGTGGTTGAACTGCCGACGTCCTGCCCTGTTTGTGGCTCTGATGTGCTGCAGGTGGAAGGGGAGGCGGTTGCCCGCTGTACTGGCGGACTCTACTGTGCCGCCCAGCGCAAGGAGGCGATCAAGCACTTTGCGTCCCGTCGGGCGATGGACATCGAGGGTTTGGGTGACCGGTTGGTGGAATTGCTGGTGGACGAAGGTTTGATTTCCTCTGTTGCCGACCTGTATGTCCTGCGGGAGGATCAGGTTGCCGGTCTTGAGCGGATGGGGCAAAAGTCGGCGACGAACCTGATTCAGGCCATCGACGGTTCCCGTCGACCGGAGTTGTGGCGTTTTATTTATGCGCTGGGTATCCGGGAAGTCGGAGAGGCGACAGCCAAGGCGCTAGCGCAGGATTTCGGCGACTTGAAAGCCTTGCAGGAGGCTGATTTGGAACGACTGCAGCTGGTCAATGATGTGGGGCCGATCGTTGCGGGCCATGTGCACAGCTTTTTCCGGCAACCCCACAACCTCGAGACCATCGAGGCGCTGATCGAGAGGGGTGTGCACTGGCAGGCACCGGAAACCCGCCCTGCTGAAAGACCGCTGGCGGGCCAAACCTATGTGTTGACGGGGACCTTGCAGACGATGACCCGCGATGAGGCCAAGGCGCGCCTGGAAGCCCTGGGCGCCAAAGTGTCCGGCAGCGTATCGGCCAAGACGAGCTGTGTCGTTGCGGGCGAAGCGGCGGGCTCCAAGCTGACCAAGGCGGAATCGTTGGGGATCCGTGTCGTCGATGAGCAGGGTTTCCTTGCATTGCTCGCCGAACTTGCCGGTTGAGGTTTGTCAGGATCTGGCCGGACAGGCCGGAATCACCGGTCAGTTGCGGGTGCGAACGTTAATCTGAGAACTCGTGCAGGTTGCCGAACCGTGAAATTGACTACCATTGTCCGGTCTGTAAAGAGATGTAACAAAATAATATTGCGGCGGAAATGGATTTTTTCATGCGGTCGACCCTGACGTTCCAACGCCTGTGCTTTCTCTTCCTGCTCAGCCTTACGCTGGCAGGTTGTAAAAAACAGCAAAGTGCGGATACCCCGACCATTTTGGGGCTGCCTTCGACGGTCGCCTATCTGGGGGTGGATTACTACTACGATTTCGGCGCCTATGGCGGCGATAACCTGTTGACCTATTCGCTATCCAATGCCCCTTCCTGGATGGCCCTTGAGAATACAACCAACAAGGTAAGACCCGGCATCATCCTGCACGGGGTTCCGGGCATTACCGGCGGCAGGCTGGGATCGGCTGACCTGGGGCAGTTCAAGAATATTGGTATCTACGCCACTGACGGCTCTTTGCTGGGTGGATCGACGTTCAATGTGCAGGTCAAATGGAATGCCCTGAGTTTGAGCCCGACGACGACAGTGACAGAAGGAAAGGCCTACGAGCCAGCTAGTACCACGTCGTCCAAAAACGCCACGACTAACTGTGACATGCCTGCGACGGATGTTACCGGTACGCTCACGGATACAGGGATTACCACCTATGACAGCAGTGGCGCGGCG
Source organism: Mangrovitalea sediminis (assembly GCF_002514725.1). Taxonomy (GTDB): domain Bacteria; phylum Pseudomonadota; class Gammaproteobacteria; order Pseudomonadales; family Oleiphilaceae; genus Mangrovitalea; species Mangrovitalea sediminis. The sequence continues at coordinate 182,366 of NZ_NTLB01000006.1, read as the reverse complement.
ATAGGTCTTACACAGAAAACGTTCAAAACCTATCCAATCGTTATCCCTGTCACTTTGACGAAACCTTCTGTCGAGCCAGTCGCCGTCGCCTTCCAACTAACAAGTAAATACAATTATAAGGCGTGTAAGCAGGGGGCTACCCCACATCCGCCCGGACAGCCTCAAGATAGGGGCTGTGAGTTCTCAGATACCAATCGCCAGTTTGCACAGCTTAAAAGGGATGTTGTCGCCTCTACAGGAACACTGCCTTCGACGCCTTCCTATCTTAGCTACAATGCGGACCAGCTATCTGGATTGTTGACGATCCCGGCAGGTAAGAGTACCTGTTACATCCGACTTGAGGTTACCGATGATGATTTTGCGGAGCTTCCGGAGACTTTTTCCCTTAACCTAACGGAAGTTCGGCAGGGGCTGGCGTCCTTCTCAACGAGTGATGGGGGACAAGATAGTGATGTTATCACTATCCAAGACAATGAGCCTACAGTGACGTTTTCCACGACGAGTGACTACGTGTCAAAGGGGACGTCTGCTGAATATACGGCGCACTTGAGTGCGGCGCAGACGGTGGATACCAGTGTTTACTTGGGGGCTGATACTACAACGACATTATCTGCGTCGGACTATAGTTTCGAAGATGCAACGGGCCAGCCGCTACCTTATAACAAGTTGGTTTTCCCTGCTGGTCTTCAGGATGTCAATTTCAAGGTTGCCATCAAGAACCCATTGTCGTCGAGTGGGTCTTTTATTGATGATCGTTTGCTAACGGTTTTTCCTGACATGTTTCTGGGGTTTGGCCGCTCCAATTTCGCAGGCGCCGGCACGAACGCGTATATTGATATCTATGTGAACGAATGGCTAAGTCGAACACAGGTCGGTTCGAGCGGCGGTTTTGAACCTGAGTCGATGGCGGTGGGAGACAGTGGACATGTCTTTTTGGGGGGCGCTGACGGCGGAAAGCTCAATCTAAAGATGTATGATCGGACTGGGGTGGATCAGACGTCAACTGAACTGCAGCCATCAGCTTTGTCGTTCCCCGGCAACCAAACCAATGTCCGGCTTGCCTATGGCTCGAAATCAATAAAAGTAAGCTCCTCAACCTCCATAAGCCGTCGTGAATTGGCGATAGGTTTTTCTACCGATACAGCGATTGGTTCGTCATTCACTCAGAGTGGTGGTACTGACGTTGCAGTGAGTCTACTGAAGCGTGACGACTCTGCGAGCACCTATACGAATGAATGGTCCTACCAGAGCGGTTCCAGTGCGAATGATACGCTCACCTCTATTGGTTTGGACGCCAACAACAACGTCTACCTTGGCGGGGAGACAACGGGTTCCTGGGGAGGCGTTACGCCAAAGGGCGGCAACGATATCTTCCTGGAACTATTGAACAATGGCAGCACGGTGGGAAGCACGACCTGGAGTACCTTGCTCGGTACCTCGACGGATGAAACCCTGGCGGCCTTGCTTCCGTTGGGCACGAATGTCTATCCGGTGGGTACGACCTCGGGGTATCTGGCTACTCAGGATAACAATGGCCCCTACGGTGGCGTTGATGGCTTCTTCGAAAACCTGTCGTCGCCCGCTGATACACCCAAAATCTATCAGTTTGGCACCAGTCAGGACGACCTTGTGAAAGCCGCCGCTTTCGGTACCGGGCAGCAGCTTTGGGTGATTGGTGATGGATACGCCAACTATGTGGCTGCCTCCAACAACCAGTTCCAGGACCCGCCGACGATCTCGAATGCCCTGAATGGTTTTGTGGCCACGTACAGTACGTCCCGTGCCCTGCTGGGAGTGACAACACTCAGTGACAGCAACGCATTGGCGAATATTCATCTGACGGCTATCGTGCCCCACGGTGAAACGGCCTTCATCGGGGGCTACATCGACACTGGTGGTTCATTCCAGGATGGCGTCACGGCTCAGCACCAGGATCTGATATTGGCCGAGCTGGATAACAGCACGCGGGGAACGATCAGCGAGACATGGCGTTTGCAGCAGGATGATGGTATCGACGAGCGGGTGGTTGCCCTGGGGCTGTACAACGGGCGCAAACTGGTGGCATTGGTCCGTCAGGGCGCTGATGGCGTGGGACCCTACACCTATCAGATTCGCACCTACAAGCTCGATGGTACAGAACTGACGAAGCCTTGAGATCTGCCCGTTGTCTGGAGGGAGTGGCCGAAATATCAGGCCGTTTCCTCGTGTTGATGGGATTCCGCATAGAGACGCAAGTAATCGGAGCTGGTGATAACCCCTTCCGGGCGTCCCTGTATACTGATGACCAAGGCGGCATTCAGCTGATTGGCCAGCATTTGGCGAGCCAGTTCATGGGCATCGGTGTCCGGCGTAGCGGACAGGAAAACCGGTAGTTGCTGGGACAGCAGGGGCATTGTTGTGTCTTCGGCGGGTTTGCCGACCAGTCGCTGCAGAAGCCAGCGCATATCGATCAGGCCGGCCACGCCATCTGTAGATTCGATGACAAGATGGTGAACTCCGTGGCTCTCCATTTCCTTCAATGCCTCGCCCAGTGTGCTTGTGGCTGGGAGTGATAGCAGTCGGTGAGACATGATGCGATCAACCGGGAGATAGGGTTTCTGTGCTTCCGGTTCGTCAGAGGTATCGTTTCGATATTCCGCTACGGCTTTCTTGGCCAGTAATGACTGGCGCTCCATTTCGTTTGCCAGCGGTGATGTTTTGTCCTCTCTCACTGGTGTAAGTGCGTTCAGTTCGTCCGGATCGGTGACTTTGCGCCGACGAAGTTCTTCCGGCAGTCTTGTATGAACCGGGCGTCCAGGCTCTGAAACATAGATGGACATCTGTTCTTCTCCCGCGCGGCCTACCCATGCGGCAAAACGTTTTCGGGTTGCCGTATCACCGTAGAAGCACGATCCCAAAAGCTGAGAGATCGCTCATCGTTGTATAAATAACACTATCGGCTACGCGAAGGAAAACTCAACGGGAATGGTTGAGTAATAGGTCTTTTAATGAAAGCGTGACGGCAAAATCCGTTTGATCAGATCGGATTCGAGGCATTCCGGCTGCCGGCTCAGGCGATCTGCCAGCCATTCCGCCAGGAGCGGGGCTAACGCCAGACCTTTGCTGCCCAAACCGCCAAAGCAGAACAGCGACTGTTCCGTTGTGTGTTGCTCTGTGCTTGAAGGGTTGCGGCTTAAAGGACCCGCCAGCGGTTGATAATCTGTAGTGGTGGCGCGGAAGGAGACGCGATCAGCGGTGTCACCGGATAGGCTTACCAGGTCTGGGTGTAGCCCGGGCAGCCACGCTGAGATGCGTTTCAGATTTTCCTGGCGGCTGCTGTCCAATACCGATGGGGTACTGTCATGGAGATCAAAGGTGGCTCCGATCAGTATCCGTTCACCGTCGCTTGGATTGACGTAGCCGTCGGCGCATACCACGCATTGCGGTCCGGTGAGTTGTTGTGCTGGGAGGGCGGTTATCTGCCCCCGTATCGGCTTCACGCGTATCGGTTTATAGGTTTCAGGGATCAATGCCGATAGTGCGATGCCGGCGCAAAGGACAACCACATCGGCGTCCCGAGTGACCTTTCCTTGCATCGTGATTTGCCAGCCTCCACCTTCCCGGAAGCTGAGCCCGTCAACATTGGCTTCGCCGATAAAGTCGATCAAAGGGTGTTCGAGGCAGTAATGGCACAAGATTGGCGGAGAGACCCACCCGTTGGCAGGAAACCACAGGCCGGGATAGCCTATGTCCAGTTTGGCTTTCTCGGAAGCCTCTGCCGCCGAGACGGCCTCAACCAGGCTGCTGGGGTAGTCGTTACGGGCGATAAAGCTTTGCTGACGCTGTTGTTCCGCCGCTGTAGATGCCAGCTGGAGCAGACCGCAGCGGTGCCAGAAAGGTCGGATCTCCGGGGCGCCGAAGTAAGGGCTATCAAAGGTGCGCTGGCTGTGCAGGAGGCCGTGCATCGCCAAGCGGGTTTGAGCATTGCAGTCGACGCCCAGTTTCACATAGAGAGCCCCTTGAGCATTTCCGGAAGCTCCAGTCGCCGGCGCTGGACTGTGATCGATAACGGTTACTCTTATTCCTCGGCTCGCAAGGTTGGCTGCCAGCAGGCTACCGGCCATGCCTGCGCCGATCAGCGTTACGTGAGTCAATGTCTCGGGTTTTTGCGGGGCCGGCGCACCATTGGTGCCGCGCAGCATTTCCCGTTTGCGGCCAAATCCCGGTACTTTTTCGACCTGGAATCCAACACCGGCCAGGGCTCGTCGCACATGGCCAGCCGCCGTAAAGGTGCTGAAGGTGGTCCCTGCACGGCTATGGCGGGCAACTTCGGATAGGAGGCCGTCTGCCCAAAGGTCCGGGTTGCAGGCTGGGGCAAAGCCATCGAGAAACCAGGCATCGGCAAAGAAGTTGAGCTTTTCGAGCCCCTCGAGGGCATCGCCCTGAAAAAGGGTCAGCCTGACACGCCCTTCATCGAACACCAGCCGATGTGCCCCGCGAACCGGTGGTGGATATTGCGCGACGAGCGCGTCGGCGAATTCTTCGAGCGTTGGCCAGGCGGACAGGGCTCGACGGAGATCTTCGCGTGTCAGGGGGTATCGTTCAAAAGAGATGTAGTGCAGGACGCTATGCGTTTGGGGAGCATGCTGTCGCCAGCAGTCCCAGGCCGCCAGGAAATTCAGCCCGGTTCCGAATCCGGTCTCCGCGATTGTAAGATGGTTCGGGCCGGACCCCAGCGTCGCAAAGCGCTCGGCGAGTCTGTTGGCTGCCAGGAAGACATAGCGCGTTTCCGCCAAGCCGTCTTCGACACTGAAATAAACGTCACCATGGCGGCGCGAAACCGGGCCGCCATGGTCATTCCAGTCTAACTCCGCAGTTTCAATGGCAGGAGGGCGCAAACTCATAGCGATCGTTTAGGGGGTGTGCTTGGCGTCTTTGATGATGCTGATGGACTGAATAATGACCGGCTTTTCCGGTACATTCTGCAGGCCGTGGATGCTATGGGTTGCGACACCGGCAATCGCATCGACAACGCCCATACCTTCGGTGACCTGTCCAAATACCGTGTATCCCGGGCGGCCAGGACTGCCATCCAGGTAACGGTTATCCCTGAGGTTGATGAAAAATTGTGATGTTGCCGAATCCGGATCCGGCAGGCGGGCCATGGCGATGGTTCCGCGATCGTTGTGCAGGCCGTTGTTGGATTCGTTGACGACCGGCTGGCCTGTGGATTTGCGAGCCAAGCCCGCGGTGAAACCGCCACCCTGAATCATGAAGCCGGGTATGACGCGGTGAAAGATGGTGCCGCTATAAAAACCGGACTTCACATAGGCCAGAAAATTGGCAACGGTTTTCGGCGACGCATCAGGGCGCAACAGGATATTGATGGCGCCATAGTTGGTCACCATTTTTACGCTGACGGGGTTAGGCGCTGGCGCGGCGAAAGCGAAGGAGGAAACGAAGGCGAGTAGGAATGCCAGATGACGAAGGCGCAAAGGAAAACTCTCCCTGGTCGATGTTATTGGATGTCGGAACGCGGAGATCATAGCAGATTGTTTCTATATTGTTGCTTCAACGGCTAATACCTTGATGGAGAAACCTTCTGGAACGATCCGCTAACAATTTTTAACGAATCAAAATGGTTATTATCTGTACAGAGTGGCTGCGGGATTCCATTATTGTTGTCGGGTGATACTACATAATTCCACAACGGAGAATAATCGTGTCCATCAGTGCTAGCCAGGTCGAAAAATCACGACTCGGTCGGTTGCTGGTCAACCGCGGGTATATTAACGAGTCGCAACTTTCGTTCGCTCTAGGCCAACAACGTGCCTCTGGCCAGCGTTTGGGTGAGATCCTAGTTTCCAGTGGTTGGGTAACCCAGCGCGAAATCAATCGTGCGTTGCGCCATCAGAAACGTTACCGCTACGCTGCCGCATTCGCTGCCGTAGTGGCGACGCCGCTTCAGCCTCTGGTTGCTTTTGCTGCAACGACCCCGGCTGCTGCTACGCCGATCCCGACGACCAGCGAACAGCAGTTCGCCGGTCTCAAGCCGATGAGCGATAGCGAATTGGGGCAGGTTTCGGGGCAGGGCGTGGATCAGTTCCTGAGTCAGATCCAAAAGGTCGAAAGTATGGCGAAGGGCGATTCACAGCCGGACAGTGTTGAAACGGCCAAGGCGGTTGCGCGTACCTTTATGCCCGTTTTCAATATGCTGGATGCTCAAGTAGCGATTCAGGGAGTGCACTACGACGACACTCGCCCGCGCTACCAGTTCCTGGCGGACGGGAGTATCAATATGGCGCTTCCAGCGACTATTGATCAGGTGAGCATCCAGAATATTCGACCAGCCGGTGCAGCGACGACGGATCCTATTATGGGCTCCATCACGGTGAGCAATATTCAGTTCAGCGCCGATTCCCATTTTGTCGTCAAGACTCACTGAGTCGAATTCTGTTGGTCCTTTCCTTGGATATGGCTGGTCAGTGCCTCAGGCACTGGCCAGCACCTGTCCGCCCCCCATACGCTGTTGCTTGCCTGATGCTCCGTACAGGGCAGGCTGAAGATCCTTTCCGCGAATAATATCCGAAAGACGGCTGACGCGTCGCTGCAGGTGAGAAACGATGCGGCCGTTGACTTCATTGTGGAATTGGCAGTCGACCAAGGCCTGATGCGCGTCTTGCCAGTGTGCCAGGAGCGCCGCATCGCCGAGAGACTGGATGAATTTTGAGGGCTCGCCCTGATCCGGTCTGAAGCCGATCTGAACCAGCAGGTGGATTTTTTGCCGGGCACTTTCGCGGATGCGGCTGAGCAACTCGCTCTTTTGGTTCGTCAGCGGTTCGAGTTCGCTGACCCGGTTTTCTGAGAGCAGGATTTTCTCCTGCTCTATGATTGCCTTCAGAGCTTTGAGGTCTTGTGCGTCACCGATCAGTCGTTTTTTCAGGTCTTCAATATTGTCGCTCATCACCAATCACCCAAAAATGCTGTTATCGTTCTCCAGCATTTTTTGGGCCAATTTTTGTGCGTCGACTTTGAAGGAACCGTTTTGTAGTGCCGTCCGAATGGCATCGACCTTGGTGTCATCGACTTCAGGGTATTCCTTCAGGCGTTGCTCCGTCTGTTTCAGGCCTTTGGCACGAGAGCTGAGGCTGACGTTTTCGCTGGCGTTGGGCGTGGATGCCGCTACCTTGGCCTGCTCTTGGGGAGTGGGCGTGCTTACGGCTTTGCCATTGCTCTGCTCGGCACGATTGCCGTTGCGCTGAGGATTGATCTGGCCGCTATTGATACCGTTGATGTCTACTGACATAGCACTATCCTGCTTGAAGAATACGATGACTCAGTTGTGTATCGGCAGTTCCCGCAAAAACTTTAGCGCATAATGAAGGCGGAAACCTGTTGCCGCCTTTTTCATTTTCGCCGGAATGCTATTGCCGCCGGATGGTTCAATCCTTGCTTGGCCCTGGCTATCGGTACTGAAGCTTTGCCAGGCCTTTCCTTACGACATCAGCGTTACATCGGGACCATGACGGCTTCCGGGCCGGTAACGACCGCTTGAACTGTTCGTCTGGAGCGCTCGTTTCGTACCAGAATCTGTTGTCCCATGCGACCAGGCATCAATGCCGTACCGCGCGTGCTGACAACAATAGAGCCGACTTTGGCGTTAATAATAACACGATCCCCCCGGGCTACGATGGTGGGGACAGTCAGCAGATCAGCTGTCATCAGGGTGCCGGCGCTGATGGGCCGGATCAGGTCCATGCCAATAAGACCCGTGGCACTTTGGAAGATGCTTTTTTGCGTCTGATTGATCACGACAAACCGCTTTTCCAGCATCCCAGCGGAAAGGCGCGTACCGCGAGCCAAAGGAATGCGGCTTACATAGGCCTGAGCCCTGATCTTGATGGATGCATTCAGGTAGAGCCGCCAGGGCCGTTTCCCTTGGCATTTTGCCTGTAACGTCACCCGGGTTGCCGCCAGCGGGTCTGTCTCGAAGTCGAAGCTTAACGGTTCATCGCAGGGCGCCAGACGCAGACGCGGATCGACCACACCGACGGTGAAGCTGACCTTGCGTCCCTGTTCTGACTGCTGTTTTTGGTAGTCAGTCAGAAAGCTTGTGGCGGCCTGTCGAATATCCGCTGCCGTTGTGACATTGGCGGCGGCGAAGGCGGACATCCCTGACGTTGCCAGAAGCAGAGAGACAGAAAGTAGCCAGAGCGTGCGCATTTCTGCAAAGATGTCCTATGCTTGAAAGGAATTGTGGACGAAGCCAGCGGCGTCGTCTTTTTGGCGCAAAGCCTCGTATGGGTAATTGCGCAGCAAATAGTATGCCGGGCTGGAGCTCGGACATCTTTCCATCGCGGGAATGCTCTCGTTCAAGGCGAAGGGTATTCCGCTAGTGCTGCAGGTGAGACGGTCATGGCAGGTGTTCTGGACAGTGTCAATCAACGAACCCAACTGGTGGGGCAGAACCGGCTTGAATTACTGTTGTTTCGTTTGAAGGGGCGGCAGGTTTATGGCATCAACGTATTCAAGGTTAAAGAAGTTCTGCAGTGCCCGCGGCTGACCGCCATTCCACAACGTAACCCCGTCGTCCGGGGTGTTGCCCATATTCGCGGTGAAACAATCCCTATCATCGACCTGGGGATGGCGATTGGGCATCCGGCGATCCCCGATAGCGAAATTTCCACCAGTTTTGTGATCATTACCGAATACAACCGCAAGACACAGGGTTTCCTGGTGAACGGCGTTGAGCGTATTGTGAATCTGAACTGGGAGAGTATACTTCCGCCGCCTAAGGGCACAGGTAAAGACGTCTATTTGACGGCTGTTACCAAGATCGATGAAAAAATCATAGAAATTATCGATGTGGAGAAAATCCTGTCGGATGTTTCTCCGCTGCGAGAGGACGTCAGCGAGTCTGTCATGCGCGATGACTTCCGCGAGAAGGCGTCAGCCATGAAGATTATGGTGGTTGACGACTCCTCGGTGGCGCGTCGCCAGGTTGAGCGCTGCATGAAGGCTGTCGGGTTGGAAGTCGTCACCAGTAATGACGGCAAGCAGGCGCTGGAATTGCTGCAGTCGATGGTGGCGGACGGTTCGAATATCACGGACCATCTCTCGTTGATGATTTCCGATGTCGAAATGCCGGAGATGGACGGCTACACCCTGGTGACACGGTGTAAAGCTGATCCGCTCCTTGCCGATCTCTACATTATGCTGCACACGTCGCTGAGCGGCGTATTCAACAAGGCGATGGTTGAGAAGGTTGGAGCAAACGATTTTATGGCGAAGTTCAATCCGGATGAACTGGCTGAGCGCGTCATGCAGGTGATTGACAATAATGGTCAGTCGTGATTTTGGTCGATAAGACCCTGGCTGTAATGGTTCTTCATGAGCGCTGATATCAGTCCGTCAGAATATGTAGCCTTTAAGGAGTTTCTGCAGGATGCCTGCGGTATTCTACTAGGCGACAATAAGCAGTATCTGGTTAAAAGCCGTTTGCGAAAGATCATGGAGGAGCACCGGCTTGGATCGCTTGGTGAACTGGTAACCCGCTTGCGGACGTCGCCGAGGGGGTTGCGTGAGGTTGTCATCGATGCGATGACAACAAACGAGACGCTATGGTTTCGTGATACGCACCCGTTTCGCATCCTGTCTGAAAAGATATTGCCGGAATTTGCCGAACGTAAAAGCCAGCAGCCGCTCCGGATCTGGTCTGCTGCCTGCTCCACCGGGCAGGAACCCTATTCGATTTCCATGGTCATCGACGAGTTCCGGCGAACACGGCCGGGGCGTTTGCGTTCAGATATCAAGATCATTGCGACCGACATTTCGCGGACGGTACTGGAGAACGCCCGGCAGGGAAAGTACGAGATGCTGGCCATCGGCCGTGGCTTGTCGGCTGAGCGTCAGAAGCTGTATTTCGATACGGTCGCCGATGGCAGCTGGCAGGTTAAACCCGCTATTCGGCAGGCGGTTGAGTTTCGTGAACTCAACTTGTTGGAACGTTACATGCTCGGTAAGTTCGACATCGTATTCTGTCGCAACGTCTTGATTTATTTCTCGGCCGAACTGAAGCGCGACATCCTGACCCGTATGCATCAGACCCTGAATCCCGGTGGCTACCTGATTCTGGGAGCCTCAGAATCCCTGAACGGCCTGCCGGACAAATACGAAATGGTCCAATGCAACCCGGGAATTATTTACAGGGCCAAATGACGGTTGCTTTTACCGCATAACTCCAGTAAAGTTCCGCCCGCATTCACGGGGCAGGGCATAGTTGTCCGCCAAAGATCGAATGCTTTTCATGGTGATACTTGAGTAATCGTTGGATCTCAAGACCATGAAATCCAGGTTTTAGGTGAGGTGTCCGAGTGGCTGAAGGAGCACGCCTGGAAAGTGTGTATACGGCAACGTATCGAGGGTTCGAATCCCTCCCTCACCGCCAAATAAACAAAAAGCCCCTCCTTGTGAGGGGCTTTTTGTTTATTAGGAGATGGGCAGGGTGAAAGAACCCTCGCGGGTTCGACCGGAGCCAGCTTGACTGGCGAAGGAACGTCGGAGCATAGCGACGACGGCCCCGAAGGGGTGAGCCGCGTTGCGGCGAATAATCCCTCCCTCACCGCCAAATAAACAAAAAGCCCCTCCTTGTGAGGGGCTTTTTGTTTATCCTTTGATACCCAGCAACACTTTCGTCTTATTCCATCTACGGATGTTCATCTTGTCGTTATAATTGCTACAGTGAACTGTTGGCATTCTGTGCCAGTGGGCAGCTAACTTGACCTTTTACCGAAAACCACTTTAATAGTGTGGTTAATTGTACCTGCCGAAAATCGATTCCCTGTCGTTCATTCGTGAGCAATCTTGAGGCCTCGGCATGAGCCAAGACGTACCGGCAAACCTCCTTGACGAGTTGTCGAAAGCGCGCGTCATGAGGCTGACCCAGATCTACCGGGCCCTCAGCGAAATCAATCAAGCCATACTCCGCATGAGTGACGAGGCGGAGTTATTCCCATTGGTTTGCCGTATTGCGGTGGAATTCGGCGGCGCCCGGATGGCCTGGATTGGCGAGAAGGAATCGGATTCTGATCGCCTGGCACCTGTCGTGTGGCATGGCTCCGGAGCCGATTATGTCCAACGAATCCAGATTTCCGTTCGCGAGGATCTGCCGGAGGGACAGGGACCCTCCGCCAAGGCGTTTCGCGAAAACCGTAACATCATCATCAATAATTTTGTCCAAAACCCGATGACGGCCCCCTGGCATGCTGAGGCGAAACGCTTTGGTTGGGGAAGTAGTGGCTCGTTCCCGATCCAACGGAATGGACAGCCATTCGCCATGATGTCGGTGTATCACGAGGCCGACGATTTCTTCGACAATGAAACTGTCGCCCTCCTTGATGAAATGACACGGGATATCAGCTTTGCGCTGGATAACTTCGATCGCGAGCGGTCTCGACTTGAAGCTCTGAGGGCGTTGCAGAGCAGCGAACAGCATTTTCGGGCCTATTTCGAGCGTTCGATGGTTGGGATGGCCGCAACACTGCCGAATCGCAACTGGCTTGAGGTCAATCCGGCGCTGTGCGAGATGCTGGGGTACTCGGCGGACGAGTTGGCAGAAATGACGTGGCTGGAACTCACTCATCCGGATGATCGAGTGGACAGCGAAGCGGTATTGACCCGGTTGACGAATCGGGAGATTGATGATTTTTCGCTGGAGAAGCGCTTTATTCGCCGAGACGGCAAGGTTGTCTATGTGGATCTTGCGGTCCGCGCTATCCGGAATGAGGATGGATCGCTCGCGTATACGGTATCGCTGCTTCAGGATATCACCCAACGGAAGTTGGCCGAGATCCGGGACCAGATGCGGCGGGTTGCCCTGGAAAAATTGGCTAAGGGGTTGCCGCTCAAGGAGGTTCTGCTTCACGTCGTCGCGGGAGTGGAGGCTATCCTGCCTGATGCGATGTGTTCGATCCTGCTTCTTGATGAAGGTTCCAAACACTTGATGATGGGCGCGGCGCCGAGCCTGCCTGATTTTTATAATAACGCGATTAACGGTGTTGAGATCGGTGCCGGCGTGGGCTCCTGTGGCACCGCGGCCTATACTGGTAAGCGTGTTGTTGTTGACGATATCGGCACGCATCCCTATTGGATTTTGTATCGGGACATTGCCGCAAAGGCTGGCTTGGCGGCCTGTTGGTCGGAACCGATTCGCATCCCTTCTGGCAAGGTGAGCGGTACCTTTGCCATTTACCACAGCACTCCCAGTGCGCCGGATGCTAACGAAATAGCCATTATCGAAAGTGCTGCGAATCTGGTGGGGCTCGCGATTGAGCGTCGCCGTGCCGAGGAAGAGCTGCATCTTGCCTCCTCGATATACCGAAGTAGTGCCGAGGCGATGCTGGTGACCGACGCGGACAATCAGATCGTTGCGATAAACCCGGCGTTCACCAAGGTCACGGGTTATACCTTGGAGGAGGTGATCGGCAGGAAACCCAGTATCCTTCGTTCAGGTCGTCATACAGATGATTTTTTCCGTCTGATGTGGCAGGACATTACGAAGACCGGACTGTGGCAGGGAGAAATCTGGAATCGCCGTAAGAATGGCGAAATTTTCCCGGAATGGTTGACGATCAACACGATTCGGGATGAAGACGGCCAGGTGCAACGGTATGTGGCGCTGGGCTCGGATATCACCAACAAGGTACGCTCGGATGAATTGATCTGGCATCAGGCCAATTACGATTTCCTGACCGAGCTGCCGAACCGCTATATGTTTCAGGATCGCCTGAATCACGAATTACGCAAAGCCCATCGTGAAGGCTCACTGCTAGGCCTGCTATTCATCGACCTGGACCGTTTCAAGGATGTTAATGACACTCTGGGACACCAGATTGGCGACTTGTTGCTGATTCAGGCGGCAGTCCGGATCAAGGACTGTGTCAGGGAATCGGATACGGTGGCCCGGCTCGGCGGCGACGAGTTCACGGTGATCCTGACCCAACTGGCAGATCCTGCGGATGCCGAACAGGTGGCGGAGCAGATCATTAGCGTGTTGGCTGAGCCGTTTTCGGTCAATGGCGAGACAGTCTACATCTCAGGCAGTATTGGCATCACCTTCTATCCGGAGGATTCCGGTGAGGTCGACCAGCTTTTGAGCAATGCCGATCAAGCCATGTATGCGGCGAAAGAGGCGGGGCGGAATCGCCTGAGCTATTTCACAAAGGCGTTGCATGACAGTGCGCAACATCGGCTTAAGCTGATCAACGATTTACGCGTTGCGCTGGCAGCCCGACAGTTTGAGCTTCATTTCCAGCCGATCATTGATCTCAGTAACGGTTTGGTCGTTAAGGCCGAGGCGCTGTTACGTTGGCATCATCCTGATATCGGCATGATCAGCCCTGCGGAGTTTATTCCGCTGGCGGAGGAGACTGGGCTGATCGTTGAGATCGGCGACTGGGTGTTTCGTGAAACGGCGGGCCTGACGCGGCGCTGGGCCGAGAGGTTTGGCCAGGGGCTGCAGGTTTCGGTGAATATGTCGCCGGTGCAGTTCCAGAGCGACGCCCTGAAAATTGAAGACTGGCTAGGCTATCTCAGCGAGATCGGCGCCGACCAGCGTAATCTGAGTGTCGAAATCACGGAGGGCCTGTTATTGAACGTCCATCCCGAGGTGACCGACCGCCTGTTGCGTTTCCGTGAGGCCGGTATCCAGTTGGCTATCGATGACTTTGGGACAGGGTATTCGGCGCTGTCATACCTGAAGCGTTTTCACATCGATTACCTCAAGATCGACCAGTCGTTTGTCCGCAATCTGGAAGCAGAGCACAACGATCTCGTTCTAGTGGAAGCGATCGTCGTCATGGCGCATAAAATGGGCTTGAAGGTGATTGCTGAAGGTGTAGAAACCGACGCACAGCGCCGCCTGTTGGTGGATACCGGTTGTGATTACGGTCAGGGATACCTGTTTTCCCGGCCACTACCGGTGGCAGACTTCGAACGTTTTATTGCGGACAACTCGTCCGTAACCCCGTGATGCGGTACCAGCTGGGCTGCTTCAGCACCAAAATATTTATGCAGTATGGTGTTGTAATAGCCGCTCTGCTTGATCTTCGCCAAGGCCTCTTGCCAGTCGGCCGTATTCACGGCAGGGGAGTCCTGGTTGGCCGCAATCCACAGTGAAAGCACTTGCTGGGTTTGGCCGAATTGAAGGGGTTCCCGATATCCCGCCTCTCGCCAACCCAGTATGGCCTCAGGTTTAGCGGTGTAGATGGCTGAAACCTGGTTTTGCTCGAGAGCCGCATACAACTGGTCACCGGGCATGGCGACATAAGGGATGCCGAACGCTTTCAGGCGTTCTTCCTGCGGCGTGCCAATGATGACGCCAATTCCTCTAACCTTCTTTGCTTGCGCCGGAGTATCGATTTTCCGGGTACCCACCTTGTTGATAAACATGACCGGAACATCGAAGAGTTTGCAGATCCAGCGGTAATGATGCTCGCGCATGGACGTCCGGGTCAGCGGGAAAATCATCGCATTGGGTGTGCGCATGGCCAAAAATTGGGCTCGCCTCCAGGGCAGAAAGCGAACGTTGGGTTTCAGGTTCATGGTATCGGCCATTTTCAGGACGATTTCCATCAGGAAACCGGGTGTTTCCTGGGAGCTGGAGGTATAGATGGGCTCATCTTCCAGAAAGAAGGTGATTGAGCCGTCTGCCAGCACTTTGGGGCTGGCTGCGATCAGCAATAAGGCGCAGACAATAGCACGGATAGCGGCTGAAGGAATTGACCTCATGGTTCTTCACACCTTCTGCAAAGCTGACGGCCCGTATCCGTACTTTTGTTTCTTGAGGGCGTATCCCTCGCGGCCCATACTTGGTCGTGAAAGCTGTCATTATCTGCTGAATATATCAAATGACGATTTCCCTGTATCGCCCGCCTTGGCTTTCACGACCCTGTCGAGAAGTAACCGTTCAGCCCTCAGGCGGGCGGTAGCTCTCTTCTGTCATGAGATCCAGACCGCAGGCCAGTTCTGATACCCAGTCCAGAAAACGACCGACCATGATTTTACCTTTGAATGGGCGCCCATGTTGCGGAACGATCATGTCGATATCGAGATGACGAACCGCATTGGCCCACAGCCGGCAGGCCTTGTTGGAGGCCATATAGCGGCGATGGAATCCCTCCATAAAGGGAACGTGGCGATCGAAATCTTCGACAGGACTTTGTCCGTCCCCCATGGATGCACCCATATCGCCGGAAAACAGAATCCGTGAAACCGGATCGTAGAAGTGGAAGTTTCCGACGGAATGGAGGAAATGCGCCGGCACGCATTGAAGACTGTTTTTGCCGAAGCGAAGGTTCATGCCTTCGTCCGGAATGGGGACGATGCGCTCGTAAACGTTGACCTTGAGGTTCCGGCTGACATGCCCTGATGCAAGGTGAGGCAGGAATCGCGCCCAGAGCTTTGAGGTGACCACCTTACATTGGCTGTGAACCAGCCAGCGGTCGAGGGCGGCGATGATGTCGGGGTCCTGGTGGGAGGCCAAGACGTAGGTGAGGGCATCCAATCTCATGTAACGCGAAGCGGCGACCTGCAGGGGGGTAAAGGTTAGGTCGCCGCCGGGATCAATCAAGGCGCTGTCTTCGCCATCGAGGATCAGGAACTGGTTGGATTGGACACCGTCACCGGTGACCAGGGAGTCGAACATCAGGCATTTGTGGTTCCCGTCGTTATACAGCTCGATAGGATCGGCGGGCATGCGATTTTTCTCCTCACAAAAGTAAAGAGGCACATGGTAGAAAGAGTTGGTTTGCGGGGAGTTGCGCTGGATCAACAGAGACGACTTTCGGTCGGTTTCAGGGCCTTGTCAGTTACAGTGTTTGCCCAGGGACGTGAGCTGGTTCAGCCAGCGCTGACCTCGTGCCGAAGCGATGCCATCGGCCCAGCGGGTCGTTTCGGGTAGGCGGTAGCGGGTAGTGCAGGCCATGACGTAGTCGATCGCTGTGGGCAGGCTGATGCGATGCCCCGCTGAGACATACAGAGGGTTAACGCCCGCCCGTGTGCGCAGGACCGCGCCAATGCATTCTGCGCCATCCGTGAGCGGTGTCCACTCGCCCCTGTTCTCCGGTACCGGGCCATGTTGCCCGGTGAGGCGGCTTTTGGCGACGCCAATGCTGGGAAGGCCTGTCAGGAGTCCAATGTGGGAGGCTATGCCCAGGCGCCGGGGATGCGCGATCCCCTGGCCGTCACAAAGCAACAGGTCGGGTTGCTCACTGAGCTGTTCGAGCGCCTTCAGTATGACCGGACATTCCCTGAATGACAGCAGCCCGGGTATATAGGGAAACGCCACAGGTTGCCGTGCAATACTGTAGTCCAGTGGTGAGAGATCGCTAAGTCGAAGGACGACGACAGCCGCCCGGGCAGTGTTTTTGTCTTCAAAGCCCACATCGACACCCGCGACAGTGTTAATGCGCGCCGGCAACTGATCCTGCAGGATGATACGCCCGGCCTCTGCGCGTTGCAGGGCAATGGCGTCCTTTGGCGATAGCGACGCCCATTGCCGGGCCAGGTCGCCTGCAGACGGCCGATCCTGTCGTGATTGCGCCTTGGATAGGGGCTTCATCGGTCGGTCATTCGCCTAGAATCGTTCGATGTAGTGAAAAACTTGATCTTCATCAAGAAAATTGTTCGATCAGTGTCTGCTGAAAATTGGAATTGACTGTCTTATACCGGATCGCGCTCGCCCAGGTAAAGCCTGTGAGATGTCGCGAGCAACGTAACGGCAGATTGTTTACTGAGGAAACTGGCAATGCCGAAAGCAACAATGAAAAGGATAATGGTAGCCGCTGTTTTGGCTGGATCGATGTCTGCACTCCCGTTGGCGGCAATGGCTGCTAACGATGCGAAGCCGGCTGCTCCCGCCAAGGAAATGAAAGCCGAGGCCGGCAAGCACGTCGTGAAGAAGCACCATCGGAAGATGCACCGCAGTGCCACGGTGAAAAAGGCTCAGGAAGCCTTGAACCGTCACGGCGCCAAATTGAAGGCTGATGGTTTTATGGGGCATCGTACGGAGCGGGCGATCATGTCCTTCCAGAAGGCCCATAAACTGAAGGTTACCGGTCGTCTGGACAGCGAGACTGAAAAGGCGCTGATGAAGTAAGAAGGCTCTGCCTGATGGCGCCGAACGCCTTGTTGCCGTAGGCGCCCATCTGACCGGATTAATGCCCTCCTGCAGTTCGCCCGCTCGATAACGAGCCTCGCCGGGCGATCCCCAAGACCGCTCTTCGTCGAAAATCCCCTTGGTGAATACGACCAATAGGGGCTGCACCGATGCATGGATCATGGTTCAATGCGAAGGAAATCATGCGGCCAGCCTGATGTGGTTGTTGAGTCTGCGTTAGCTCAGGTTCAGATCGATGGCATCTATGGCGTGGTGCGCTCTGTCGGCTTCAACCGGAAGGAAAACACCATGAGCGAGCTTCGACCTTTTCACCTGGCTTTCCCTGTTAACGATCTGGCGGCCGCCCGTCATTTCTATGGCGAGGTGCTGGGGTGTCCCGAGGGCCGCAGCTCGGAAAACTGGATCGATTTCGACCTGTTTGGCCACCAGATCGTGGCCCATTACCGGCCACCACAGGATGTGCCTGAGACGGTACATCACAATCCTGTGGATGGGCATGAGGTTCCGGTTCCCCATTTCGGTATCGTATTGACCATGGCGGATTGGAAGGCATTGCGTGACCGGCTGGTCGCTGCGGGAGTCCAGTTCAAGATCGAACCCTACATCCGCTTTGAGGGCCAGACGGGCGAGCAGGCGACGATGTTCTTTCTCGACCCGTCAGGCAATGCCCTGGAATTCAAAGCCTTTAACGACCTGTCTCAACTGTTTGCAAAATAGCGCGGGCCGGAGCGCAGTCTTGCTGCACCGGAAACTGGATCATTAACGACAATAAGAGGAAGCGCCGTGTCCTGGTTAACACGCTGTCAAACCTTGGTCTTTTTTGCCCTGTTGCTGACAGGTATGAGCGCAGAGGCTGCCAACCCTGTCGTCGTGTCCTCCAAGATCGACACCGAGGGTTCCGTACTGGGCAACCTGATCCTGCTGCGTCTGCAGGACGCGGGTATTCCGGTGAAAAACCGGCTGCAACTGGGCGCCACCAGTATCGTACGCAAGGCGATTATTGCCGGTGAGATCGATATCTATCCGGAGTACACCGGTAACGGCGCCTTCTTCTTCGATAAGAAAGACAGCCCCGTCTGGAAAAATGCCAAACAGGGCTACGAGGCCGTTAAGAAGCTGGACTATGCCGCCCACAAAATCGTCTGGCTGACGCCGGCCCATGCCAATAACACCTGGGCTATGAGTGTTCGAGGGGATCTGGCGCGGGCGCACCATCTCAAGACCCTGGATGACCTGGCCAAGTACATCAATCAGGGCGGCGATTTCAAATTTGCGGCCAGCGCCGAGTTCGTGAATTCTCCCAGCGCCTTGCCGGCTTTTGAAAAAGCCTATGGGTTCAAGCTCAAACAGGACCAGTTGGTTATCCTTTCCGGTGGCAACACTGCTGCGACGATTCGTGCTGCCGCCTTGAAAACCAACGGCGTCAACGGCGCTATGACCTACGGCACTGATGGGGGCCTGAGTGCGCTGGATCTCCGGGTGATGAAGGATACCAAGGGGGTTCAGCCGGTTTACGAGCCGACGCCGATCATTCGGGAGGCGGTTCTCAAAGCGTATCCCCGCATTCCCACGTTGTTGGCACCGGTGTTCAAGTCTCTCAGCCTGCAAACGTTGCAGCGCTTGAATGCGGATGTTGCGGTCAAAGGTGAACCCGCCGAGCAGGTTGCCCGTAAATACCTGGATTCGTTGAAACGGAAGTAAAGTTTGCGCTTGAGAGGTTTTCATCGGGTCATTCCGGTCCTGGCGGGGCTGGCGCTTATCCTGGTTTGGGCGCTGGATTTTGCGGGTGTCCAGCCAAACAGGATTGTCCCGGCGACCGGTTTCCCGCTGCTCTCCGCCATAGGTGGAGGCCTGTCTGCCTTCTATCTGGTGGGATTGGCCCTGCTGATCATCCTGCCATCACTACCCTGGCGAATGCCGGTAGTGAAAACGATCAGAACGGTTATCGACGTGCTGGCCATCCTGCTGTTGGCCGGCCTTCCTCTGTCATTGGCGCACTTTTCACGCCTACACCTGTCGCCAGACCAGCCCTTTGCCAGAGTTGAGGTCGGTGCGGGCTTCTGGTGCCTGCTCTTTTTCCTGCTGCTGATCATGATCGAGGTACTGCGCGATAAGGGGACATGGCGCCGCCTGATGACCGCTGCAGTCGTGCTGGTGGTCTGGTTCTATGACGTGCGAACCGGGGCTTTAGACGCGCTGTCTCTGATTCGGGAGTACCATAACCGGTCCGATCAGTTCGCAACGGTGCTGGAGCAGCATCTGGCACTGTCCCTCGGTTCCGTGGGTGTCAGCCTGGTGGTCAGCTTTTTCCTTGCCGTGGCGATGACCCGAAGGCCTCGCTGGCAGCGTCCGGTATTTGCGCTGGTCAACTTTGTCCAGACGATTCCCAGTCTGGCACTGTTTGGTCTGTTGATTGCCCCCTTGAGTTACCTTTCAGCGCATTCCACCTTATTGCGGGACCTGGGGATTCGAGGCATCGGGTGGGCGCCGGCGGCCCTGGCGTTGGTGGCCTACAGCCTGTTGCCGATGGTACGTAATACGTTCGTGGCGTTAACGGAAATCCCTGCCGACCTTCTTGAAGCCGGGCGAGGCATGGGCATGAGCGAAAGCCAGCTGTTTCGCCAGATCAAGTGGCCGCTGGCGTTGCCGGTCATCATCGAAGGTGTGCGGGTAACGACGATTCAGGCCATCGGGCTAACGGCAGTGGCAGCACTGATCGGTGCCGGAGGACTGGGTACCTTCATCTTTCAGGGGTTGGGGCAGGCAGCGATGGATCTGGTCTTGCTTGGGGCCCTGCCGACCATCGGCCTGGCGTTGTTGGCCGATCTCCTGTTTTCATGGCTCGCCCGCCACTGGCGAGTGATTCCGGAGATAACCTCATGATCGAACTACAGGGCGTCACCAAGCGTTTCGGTGACCGTGTTGCCGTCGACAACCTGTCGCTGACGGTGGAATCCGGCGAGGTATGCGTGTTGGTGGGGTCGTCCGGTTGCGGCAAATCCACCACGCTACGGATGATCAACCGGCTGTTGCCTCACGATGCCGGTCGCATCCTGATCGACGGTCGGCAGATTGCCAGTTTCGATCCACAAACCCTGAGGCGGGGTATTGGATATGCGATTCAGGGGACTGGCCTGTTCCCCCATTGGACGGTTGCCCGCAACATCGGGCTGGTCCCTCGTTTGCTCGGTTGGTCCCCAGCCGACATAGAGGCGCGGGTCACCGAGCTGTTGAATCTGTTGGGGTTGCCGCCGGAAACCTTTGCCGGCAAATTCCCCCATGCGTTATCCGGCGGGCAGGCGCAGCGGGTGGGTGTGGCAAGAGCCTTAGCGGGTAACCCGAATATCCTGTTGATGGATGAGCCGTTCGGCGCACTGGACGCTATCACACGGGAAAATCTTCAGCAGGAAATGTTGAGGATTCAGGCGCAGCTACACAAAACCATTGTCTTCGTGACGCACGATATCGATGAGGCCCTACGCCTGGCATCGCGCATTGTGGTGATGCACGAGGGGAGAGTGATGCAGTATGACTCGCCGGATGTCCTTCTGAGGCGGCCGGCGAATGCCTTTGTGGAAAACCTGATCGGTAGCCAGGACCGGGGGCTGAAAGCCGCGGCTTTGCGGCAGGTGAGCGAGCTGCTGGACAGGGAGGCACCGACGGACGACCTGTCGGGCGAGGCTCCGGCGTTGTTGATGGAAGACACCTTGAGGCAGGCGTTGTCGTTGATGTTCCGCCACCATCGGGAGAGCTTGCGGGTGGTCGATGGGAATGGCGACTCTGTCGGGGTTATACGGCTCTCCCGACTAATGGCGGAAGGTTTCTGATGATGTGGCGGGCCTGGCTCCGGCCGTTGACCTGGTTGGCCGTGTTGCTGCTGGCGACCGTCGGTATGTCTTGGCTGGCCCCATTGTTTCACTGGTTGCAGCCGGATACACGCACGGTCGTCTACAATCGCCAGGATTTCCTGTACCTGCTGTGGCTGCATGTTGAACTGGTGTTTGCCTCGGGCCTGGCCGCTGCGCTGACGGCGATGATTGCAGGTATTCTGGTGACCCGTCCCGGAGGACGGGATTTCCTGCCTCTGGCGAGCCAGATAGCCTCTATTGGCCAGACGTTCCCGCCGGTGGCGGTGCTGGCGTTGTCCGTCCCTGCATTGGGTTTTGGTGCAGCGCCGACCTTGGTCGCCTTGGGGCTCTATGGTCTGTTACCGGTGCTGCGCAATACGCTGGTAGGGCTGGATGGTATCAGTCCGACGGTGCTCGAGGCGGCGAAGGGAATGGGGATGTCGCCGTGGCAGATCCTGTTTCGTATCGAGCTCCCCTTGGCCTCACGCGTGATACTGGCCGGCGTCAGGACATCCGTGACCATCAATATCGCGACGGCGGCGATCGGCTCCACCATCGGTGCGCGGACACTGGGTGATCCGATAATCGCGGGACTGATCAACGGCAATACTGCCTTCGTTTTGCAGGGGGCGATCCTGATCGGCCTGCTCGCTTTGACGACGGACAGCCTCTTTGAGGCGATCCAGCGGCGTTTGGATGTCCGTCGAGGTCAGTCTTCAGTGGTTTAGTGTTTCGCCATGCAAAATAATATTCCATTGAACTTGCGATTGGGCGGCTCTCATGCGAGATTTCCCCCCTGAGGTGGGCGCCTTGGTCCGTCCATTCGGCATGTAAATAGGGGGATGTATGCAGAACCTGGAGCAGCGCGTTGCGGTGATCACCGGTGCCGCCAGTGGTTTCGGTCGCGAGTTTGCGCGGCTGGGAGCGCGGGAGGGAATGAAGCTGGTGTTGGCGGATGTCCAGCAGGATGGACTGGATGCCATACGGGCGGAATTAGTGTCGTCGGGTGCGGAAGTCGAGACCTGCCTTTGTGACGTTCGCAAGGCTGAGCAGGTACAGGCGCTGGCAGATGCGGCGATGGCCCGTTTCGGGGCGGTGCATCTGGTATTCAATAATGCCGGTGTCGGTTCTGGCGGACTGGTTTGGGAGAACAGCGTCGCTGACTGGGAGTGGGTGCTCGGCGTCAACCTGTGGGGAGTGATCCACGGCGTCCGAACCTTCACGCCGTTGATGCTGAAGCTTGCCGCGCAGGACAGCGACTACGAGGGGCATATCGTCAATACAGCGTCGATGGCAGGCCTCTTGAATGCCCCGACGATGGGCGTCTATAACGTCTCCAAACATGCTGTCGTGTCATTGTCGGAGACGCTCTACCAGGATCTCGACCTGGTCGATGCGCCTATCGGGGCGTCGGTCCTGTGTCCCTATTTCGTACCGACAGGTATCAGCGAATCGCACCGGAATCGGCCGGACGAATTACGCAACGCAAGCCGGCCGACGGCCAGTCAGCAAGTGGCCCAGATGATGTCGCAGAAAGCGGTTTCATCGGGTAAGGTGTCCGCCGAGGCGGTCGCGGAGATGACGTTTGACGCTATCCGCCAAAACCGTTTTTATATCTACTCCCACCCCCAGGCGCTCGATAATGTCAGGACCCGCATGGAAGATGTGCTCGAAGGGCGCAATCCCAGCGATCCTTATGCCGCGGCGCCTCAGGTGAGAGAGCTTCTCCAGTCGAAACTGAAAGGTCATGCATGAACGCCCAGCCTCCTTTGAAAAAGCCTATCTGGACCACGACGCCGACACTCGAGGCGTTGGAGGCCAGTGGCCGTGACACCCTGGTCAGTTATGTCGGTATTGAATTCCTGGAAGTCGGCGACGATTTCCTGCGCGCAAGGATGCCGGTGGACAAGCGGACTATCCAGCCAGCAGGCATTCTGCATGGCGGTGCCTCAGTGGTATTGGCGGAAACCCTGGGCAGCATCGGTGCCAACCTGTGCCTGAGAGAGCCCGGCAAGGCGGGTGTGGGCCTGGACATCAACGCCAACCACATTCGTTCGGTGCGCGAGGGTTGGGTCTATGGAACGGCGCGGCCCCAGCATCTGGGCAGCAGCACCCAGGTGTGGGAAATCCGCATCGAGGATGAGCAGGGGCGCCTGGTGTGTATTTCCCGCCTGACAATGGCGATCATCAATCGCCCAGGGAGCTGATATACGCCCGTTGAGCGACGATGGTCCGGTGCCGATGCACTGACCATCGTCGTCGATCTCTACGTGTTACGAGGGTCGGTTTCTGCGATACCCGGTTGCTGACGGTTGCGGTCGCGGAACTCCGTTAACGCTTCCAGGCCCTTGAAGTCGTTCAGCTCCCGGAAGTCCAGCCAGTCAATCAGGCTATACAGACAGATCGATGGGTAGTTCCAGTGATCAAAGGCACCGGCTTTCACCTTGTCCGCCAATTCCTTCAGGCTCTTTTCCACCCGCTCCCGTTGAAGGTTGAACAGCATGCTGTCCTGCTGCGTGTCTATCCCGGACCGTTGTGCCTGGAACAGGACGACATAGGCGTCGTTGGCAGCATCGATCACCGTTAACAGGTTTTCTT
Organism: Mangrovitalea sediminis; assembly: GCF_002514725.1. Lineage (GTDB taxonomy): Bacteria > Pseudomonadota > Gammaproteobacteria > Pseudomonadales > Oleiphilaceae > Mangrovitalea > Mangrovitalea sediminis. The sequence goes on along the minus strand of NZ_NTLB01000006.1, from coordinate 158,765 downwards.
CGTCCCAGCTCAATGCGGGCTGTTGGAACTTCTGGCCCAGATAGCGGGAGATTACCCGCGAATCGAACAATGTCAGATCGCCATCCTGCAGCACCGGAATGCGTAACGCCGGATTGTGGCTGCGCAGCACATCGCGATCTTCGGCATAGATGGCTAGGTCGACGAATTCATAGGGCCGACCGGCCAACAGCAGGCGGGTGCGGCGAACGTAGGGAGAGGTCGTTGAACCCAGTAGTTTCATGGTGTACTCCAAGGAATCCAATCACAGGGTCGGGCCATTCTTTCAGGTATTGCAACAACTGAACAGAGGGACGGTGGGAATCGTCTGTGGGATCGTTGTCCTGATCGGCCCGTTGTCTTACTCGGCCGCGTAGCCTAGCATCTACTGCTTTCCTACAGAGGATGCCCCGGTGAAGATGAGATTTGAAAAGCGGACTGTGATCGTTACCGGAGCGTCCTCGGGCGTGGGCGAAGCCTGCGCGCGGTTGTTTGCGGCGGAGGGAGCCCGTGTCGTGCTGGCCGCCCGGTCCGGCGATACGTTGGAGCGTATGGCCGATGAACTCGGCAATGGTGCGCTGGCGGTTGCCGTCGATCTCAGTCGTCGCGAGGACTGTGAGCGCCTGATCGACACCACGCTGGAGGTCTGCGGCGGGATCGATATTCTGGTCAACAACGCGGGGTTCAATAGCCGGGGCCCCGTGGAGCAGGTCAGTCTGGATGCCATGGAGCAGGTCCTTAACGTCAACCTGGTCGCTCCTCTGAGATTGATCAAGCTGGCTCTGCCGCATTTGAAAAAGGCGCCTAAGGGGGCCGTCGTCAATGTCGCATCCCTCGCGGGCCGTGTACCACTGGATGACGAAGCGACCTACTCGGCAACGAAGTTTGGCTTGCGGGCCTTTAGCTTCGCGCTGGCAGAAGAGTTGCGGGGGACGTCCGTCAGCGTATCTGTCGTGTCGCCGGGGCCGATCTCCACGGGTTTTATTCTTTCCGACATCGATGAAGTGCCCGATCTGGTCTTTTCCCAGCCGATGAGTTCTGCCGAGGAGGTTGCCCGTTTGGTTCTGGACTGTGCCAGAGACGGGCGGCGCGAACAGGCCCTGCCGGTGTTTTCCGGCATATTGGCCAATGTTGCCTACCTGGCGCCGGGTGTTCGCCAGTTTCTGAAGCCCATGCTGGAAGCAAAGGGGCGACGAGCCAAGGCTCGTTTCCGCGACCAGTCCTGAGGCGATTCTACGAAGATCAATGCCGATGGATCATGCGCACCGCTTATGTCGATTGGGCGGCTTTCTCGCCGAGCACCGGGCATTCTGGCAGCCATCCGCCTTTGTCGATCCGGAGCTCGACTGGCAGCGGACTCAGCCAGCCCTATGGCACTATCTGCAGTCGCTTACGGATGCTGACGTGGCGTCGCTGGAAGCCGATCCTGAGCTGCTGGCGACACAGCTTTCTCCCTGGATAGACGGCTTGGATAGCGCCTTGGCGTGGATCTCGGTGCCTCGTCTTGATAGCGCCCAAGGGCAGACCGATACTTCGCATCACGATCGTTTGAGTACTGGCGTGCCGGGTCGGAAGTGGCAGCAGATACGGAGCTTCGCGGCGCGGGTACCGAGCACACCGCAGGATATCCATAAAGCGCCGCTTCTCGAGTGGTGTGCGGGCAAGGGCCATCTTGGTCGCTGGCTGGCGGCTATCCGGGACCAAAAGGTTGTCGGCCTGGAGTGGGATAAGGCTTTGTGCGAGGCGGGGAATCAACTGTCCGTCCAGCACCGCATGGCATGCCATTTGGCGTTTCAGGATGTTTTGGCGCCCGAAGCCGCTGACTGGATCGCCCGCAGCGGGCAGGTTGTGGCTCTGCATGCCTGTGGCGAGTTGCACGAACGCCTGTTGGTCTTGGCGTGCAGCCAAGGCACTCCGTCACTGAGCCTGTCTCCCTGTTGTTATCACCGTCGCTCCGGGGACCTTTATCGTCCGTATTCCATCGTTGGCCGGGAGCGGGATTTAGGGCTGACCCGGCGCGAACTGCGTCTGTGCGTGCAGGAGACGGTGACGGCTGGACGGCGTGTCCGTCGTCTTCGGGATATCGAGGTGGCCTGGCGTCTGGGATTCGACGCGTTGCAGCGGGAGCTGCGGGAACAGGACGAGTACCTGCCGCTGCCTTCGCTCCCGAAGGTGCTGCTATCCGGCGCATTCGACACCTTTTGCCATTGGGCGGCGCAGTGCAAGGGGTTGGGTCTGTCGCAGCAGCTCGACCTGTCGGGCTATGAAGCCCGGGGATGGCAACGTTTGCAGGCGCTGCGGCGCCAGGAGCTTGTTGCGCACCTGTTTCGCCGGTTCATTGAGCTGTGGGTGGTGTTGGATCGGGTCTGCTATCTTCAGGAAGCGGGCTATCAGGTGGAGCTGGGGACCTTTTGCGATCGACTGCTGACCCCGCGCAATTTGATGATCAACGCTCGCCTTGGCTCCGGTCGCCGTTAATCTCCCGAACCGAAGCCCTATGACGTTGCGTTGGCAGCTTAAGCGATCCGATTATGATTGAGATTATTGTCATCAACAGTGTCCTGGTGGCCACGGCGGTCATGATCCACTATGAAGTACTCAAGTGGCTGACGGTCCTCTTGCCGCGTTTTCCGGTCCAGCATCGAGTGCGCGTCCTGCTTGGCGTTTTTGGCTGTCTGTTTGCCCATGTGGCAGAGGTCTGGCTGTTCGCCGCAGGCTATTTCGCGCTGATTCACTATGTCCACCTGGGTACGCTCTCGGGGAACTTCAATAACAGCTTGCTGGACTGCAGCTACTTTTCCTTTACAACCTATACATCACTTGGCCTTGGCGATGTCGAGCCGTTCGGCCATATCCGTTTTCTCGCCGGACTGGAGTCTCTCACGGGTTTGGTGTTGATCACCTGGAGCGCCTCCTTCATGTATCTGGAGATGCAGCGATTTTGGCGGCGGACCGATTGAGGTCCGATTCGCCAACGGGTTCTCATTACAACAACTACTTACACAACGACATGGTTTCGAACTGTTACAGGGCGTTTTGCGTTTCTAGACTATCCTAAGGGATTAACGTCTTACGGGTGCCTTTGTGGCGGCAGCCCGGTTAAATGCTGTTGTCGAATTTTTAGGAGTATTCGACATCGAAACGCTCATGTCGCGCCTGTTCAGTTTGAGAACGCTGGTCGTCGGACTAGCGGTGCTGGTTCTTGTCTTTGGCGAGGACTTTTCCTGGCTTTCGTCGCTGGACCGGCTGCTGTTCGTGCTGGCGCAAAGCCTGTTACACCCTGCGTCGGCCCATCTCCGTCCGCTGCTTCCCCTGCCATCTGAAAGCGCGTTGCCATCCCTGCTTGCGCACGCCGGGATGGACAATCCAATCTGGGCCGCGCCCGTTGAACGCGGTCTGCTGATTGCGGTCACACTGTTGTTGGTGGGGATACTGCCGCGTCTACGGACTGGAACCGGCCTATTGCTAAGCCTTCTGTTTGCCGTGGGTATGGTGTTGGCTCAAGTGGCTTTGCAGCTTTACGGGCGTCATTGGGTGCCGCTTGGGGAGGTGACGACGTTTCTGGCCGCTGGGCTGATCGTCATGTTGTTCTGGCTGCATCCGCATCGGCAAATCGACGAACTTCGGGTATCTCTGCAGGACACTCGGGTCAGGCTGGGAAAGGTGTTGCTCCAGCAGGGGCAATTGGAAGAAACGCTGGCAGCGGTCGACGCTTGCGCGCCGACAGCAGATGCACTGGCCCTTAAATACGATGTTGCCATTCGTCAGGAAAAACGCAGGGATTATGAGAGTGCCATTCGGGTTTACCGGGAAATCGTTGCCGTGCGCAAACAGTACAAGGATGTCGCTGAACGCCTGGAGGCGCTTCAACAGGTAGACGCCGGAAGTGGGGGCGGGGCCCTGGATGGGACCAGAACCCTGGTCCTGTCGGAAACCGCCGTCAGCAAACCGACGCTTGGCCGCTACGAAATCCAGCGGGAGCTTGGTCGCGGGGCTATGGGCGTGGTCTATCTCGGGCGGGACCCCCATATCGCGCGCTCGGTGGCCATCAAGACCCTCAATTACGACCAGTTTGACCCCGGCCAGTTGAAGGATCTCAAGTCCCGCTTCTTCCGCGAGGCGGAGGCGGCGGGGCGCCTGAGTCATGCCAATATTATTACGGTCTACGATGTTGGCGAAGAGCGGGACCTGGCGTTCATTGCCATGGATTTTGCTGAGGGGCGGCCGCTAAGTGCATTCGCCAAGACAAAATCCCTTCTGCCGGTTGCGACCGTCTACGACATTGTGGCGCGTATTGCCGATGCGTTGGCTTATGCGCACGAACAGAAGGTCATTCACCGGGACATCAAACCGGCCAATATCATCTACGACCCCCAAACCGGCGCGTTAAAGGTCACTGATTTCGGCATTGCCAAGTTGTCGGACGACTCTCGTACCAAGACCGGGAGTGTCCTCGGCAGTCCGCTTTACATGTCACCGGAACAGCTCAAAGGCCAGAAAGTCAGCGGCGCCTCCGACCTCTACAGCCTGGGGGTGACGTTTTTCAAACTGCTGACGGCTGAAACACCCTATCACGCGGATACGCTGGCAAATCTCACTTATCAGATCCTGAACAAGCGACCAAGAAGTGTTCGTGAATTCCGCCCGGATCTCCCAGCCAGCGCCGTGCGCATTATCAATAAGGCGATTCAAAAGGACCCCGCCAAGCGATTTGCGTCGGCGGAGGAAATGGCGGACGCGGTGCGTAAGGCACTTAGCCGTGAATTCGGCAGGGAGGTCTCATGCTGAAGGTCCAGGCTGCTGGCGCGACGGATGCTGGGAATCGACGCCGCTATAACGAGGATGCCATTGACTGGTGGGTTGCTGACGACAAAGGCTCGGCCTTGGCTGTGCTGGCTGATGGGATGGGAGGATATGAAGGTGGTGAGGTCGCAAGCCACCTGGCAGTGGAAGCCTGTATGGCCGTGTTGGGGCAGTTGAAGGGCGCTAACGATCATTCGCCAGCGGTCATCGAGGCAACGCTGAGTGACGCGATAGCGCATGCTAACCGTCGTATCCGCGATGCCCGCCGGCTTGATGGAGATCGGTCGCGGATGGGGACCACGCTGGTCCTCGCCTGGATTCAGGGAGAGGAGGCCTACATCGCGCACGTCGGTGATTCCCGTTGTTATCGGCTGTCGGGAGGACGGGTGGAACAGCTCACGCGGGACGATACGGTTGTGCAGAAAATGCTCGACGATGGTTCTATCCGGTCGGAGGACGTATCGCAGGTTCCATTCCGGAATATCCTGACCAAGGCGGTGGGCGCCGAGTCGGCGGTGACGCCGACGCTGCGGCGACTCCCGGTGATGGCGGGTGACCGCCTGTTGCTTTGCTCGGACGGTCTTCCCGGCGCCTTGTCGCCGACGGAGTGGCACGGGGTGACGGGGGGTAAGGCTTCCCTGGCAACTCAGGCAAGGAATCTGATTGCGGCCAGCCTCGCACAGGAGGCAAACGATAATGTGTCTGTAATTTTACTGGGTTTCGATTCACCAGAGGCGCAAGGTCAGCCTCATCAGCCATCGGAAAATTCGGAGAGGTAGGCGGTTATGGCAGTATTGGCGCAGTTGATGGATGGTGTTGTCGTCAAAACGTTCGAGTTGGAGGGGGCATCGATCACCATTGGCCGCCATCCCGAGAATGATATCCGTATCGATGAAATTGCTGTCAGCGGAAACCATGCCCGCATCGATATCGAAGAGAACCAGTATTTGGATGGCGTAAAGGACTATTACATTGTGGATGCGGCCAGCACCAACGGTACCTTTGTCAACGATACCCGGGTGACCGGTCGTCAGCGATTGAATAACGAGGACGTGATTCGTGTCGGCTGGAATACCTTTAAATTTATCGATGAAGATGAAACTCCGCTGGAGACGACTGCCTACATTCTGGAAGAATAGGGGGCTAGCGTTTTTTCCGGACGATTTGTAGGGGCTTTTGCCCCTGCAGTGAATCGTCTGGCTGACGATGACCCCAAATGGAGTTCCAACCTCTATGACCAACAAAGCCTTCCAGGATTGTTACCCGGACCAACTCAGCCATTGTTATGGCTGCGGACGCCTCAATCAGCACGGTTTACAGTTGAAAAGCTACTGGGATGGAGATGAAACCGTTGCCACGGTGACGCCTGCCGAGTTTCATATTGCGATCCCCGGTTATGTCTATGGTGGCTTGATTGCATCCATCGTCGATTGCCACAGCACCGGCAGTGCTGCGGCAGCGGCCTACCGCCGGGAAGGTCGGGAAATGGGCACAGAACCCCCTCTGCGGTTCGTGACCGGCTCGCTTCATGTGGATTACCTGAAACCCACCCCGCTGGGCGTGCCATTGGAAGTACGTGGGACCATCGAGGAGGTGACCGACCGTAAGGTCGTCGTCAACACGACGGTTTCCGCCAACGGGGTGGTCTGCGCCACTGGCCGGGTCGTGGCCGTGCGGATGCCTGCCACGATGGTCACCGATTAGGCCTTATCAGCCGACTGCGATGATCCGGTGGTGAGCGGGGCCGGGGGAGTGCTTCGGCGTGAAGGTCTCGGCGCTGGCCGCCGCCCACCACGCCGCATAGGGTGTGCTTTCCGGCGCTTCAAGCAGAACATTGGGTTCCAGGAATTCCTGGATGCTATCCATGGTCGCGATGGAGTTGGGTGTCACCCGGTGGTAGAGGTGGTGGGGGGTAAATTGACTGGGATGATCGAGCCCCGCGGCGGCGACCAGTTCAGCCAGCCTCTTCAACGTATTGCGGTGGAAGTTCGCAACACGCAGAGCCTTGTCTTCGACGATCAGCCCTCGCTGGCGGCCAGGATCTTGAGTGGCAACGCCGGTCGGGCACTTATCGGTGTGGCAGCGCTTGGACATGACGCAGCCGATGGAGAACATAAAGGCGCGTGCCGCGTTGCACCAGTCGGCCCCGAGCGCGAGGTTGCTGGCGATGGAGAAGGCACTGAAAACCTTGCCGGATGCGGCCAGCCTGATATCCGGGCGTAGGCCGCTCCCTACCAGTGCGTTGCGCACGAAGACCAGTCCCTCGCGCAGCGGCATGCCCATGTGGTCTGAAAACTCTTCCGGCGCGGCTCCTGTGCCGCCTTCGGCGCCGTCGACCACCATGTAGTCGAGTCGGATGCCCGTCTTCAGCATTGCTTTGCAGATGGCGAAGACCTCCCAGGGTTGGCCTACGCAGAATTTGATGCCCACGGGCTTTCCTCCCGAAAGCTCGCGCAACCTTGCGGCGAACTCAAGCATTTCTATCGGGGTATTGAAGGCTCGATGATAAGCGGGAGACACACACTCGGTCCCGGCTTTGACTTGCCGCGCCTCGGCGATTTCAGCGGTCACTTTGGGGCCGGGTAGAACACCGCCATGGCCTGGCTTCGCGCCCTGGCTGAGCTTGATTTCAATCATCTTGACCTGCTCGGAGACCGCGTGCTCGGCGAACAGTTCCTCGCTGAAATTGCCGTCCTTGTCGCGACAGCCAAAATAGCCGCTTCCTATTTCCCACACCAGATCGCCGCCGTGCTGACGGTGATAGCGGCTGATGCCGCCTTCTCCGGTGTCGTGGTAGAAATTGCCCAGGCGCGCGCCTTTATTCAGGGCCTGGATGGCGCGTCCGCTCAGGGCTCCGAAGCTCATGGCAGAAATGTTCAGAATGGAGGCAACATAGGGCTTCGCGCATTGAGGGCCACCGATATCGATCCGGATGTCGGCATCGCCCAGCGGTTTGGGGGCAAAAGAATGGGCAAGTAACTCGTATTCTTCCCCATAAACATCCAGCGAAGTCCCCAGCGGTTGGGCGTCGACGGTATCTTTCGCACGCTCATAGACCAGGGAGCGCTGATGCCGGTTGTAGGGGCGGCCGCTCAGGTCGTCCTCAACGATATATTGCCTCAGGAAGGGGCGCAGATCCTCGAACAGCCAGCGGAAGTGGGCAACGATGGGATAGTTTCTCATCAGGGTGTGACGAGTCTGGAAATAGTCCCAGAGGCCGAGCAGGGAAAGGGGAACGAGCAGTATCAGTAGCCACCCTCCGTCCCATCCAGGGCTCCTCAGCTCACCGATGAGAAGGGTCAGGGTCAGTAGGAGGGTTAGGGTAAGAACGCCGTAGCGGGACGCGAAGTTGAGCAGTGGACGCACTAGAGGCCTCCTGAGCCGGGTTTAAAGGGGGGAACCGGAGCCCGATTTGCCGTTACCAAGCGCCAGTTGCCCCTGGATAGCTCTCGGCAAAGGCGGGTCGGTGGCCGAGAAGAACCACTATACACAGGTAATTCGGTGCTGATCTAACAGGGACTTGATGTGAATCCCGTTGCGCCGCTGGGGCGTGGCTTAACATGACCTCTCGACAGGGAGCGGTTGAAAATCCTTTCCCACTCATAGATGGTAGAAAAGACTGTCATTTTAGGGAGGCGGACTGACGGGAATATTCTGATTCTATACGGCTTTGTGGATGGTGGCCGCGCGTTGAAATCCTGGACAAGGGGAGGTCCTGCATGAGTGTACTTTTCTGGTTGATCAGCTTATTGGTGTTGATATACCTGGGTGTTGGGGAGGTCGTCCTGGTCGTTCTTGTCGGGCTGGCGACGCTGGCAGGTATGTACCTGGACGGCTGGGGTATGATCAGCGTGATCCTCGGCGCGGTGCTGTATGGCGGTAGTGCCGTGGTGATCGTACCTTCGGCCTGGCGCCGGAAATCGTTGAGCGCGCCGATACTGGATTGGATCAAGGGCAAGCTGCCCAAACTGTCCGATACTGAGGCTGAAGCCCTGAAGTCCGGCGATGTCGACTGGGATGGCGAGCTGTTTTCCGGCAAGCCGAATTGGAACCGCCTGCTCGAGTATGCCCATCCCCATTTTTCCCCAGAGGAGCAGGCGTTCCTCGATGGCCCGGTCGAAAAACTGTGCGGCATGCTGAACGACTGGGAAATCACCCATGAACTCTACGATCTGCCCGAGTCGGTCTGGACCTATATCCGGGAAAGTGGCTTCTTTGGACTGGTGATCCCCAAGGCATTTGGCGGCATGGGCTTCTCGGCCACAGCGCACTCCGAAATCGTCATGAAGGTCTCCTCTCGCAGCGTTTCTGCCGCCGTCACCGTGATGGTGCCCAATTCACTGGGGCCGGGCGAACTGCTGCTGCATTACGGGACGGATGAGCAGAAGAAATACTATCTGCCGAGACTGGCGCAAGGTGTGGAGGTTCCCTGTTTCGCCCTGACGTCACCGGTAGCCGGCTCGGATGCCGGCGCCATTCCCGATAGAGGGGTGGTGAGCCGGGGGATCTGGAAAGGGGAGGAGGTGCTGGGTCTCAAGGTGACCTGGAACAAGCGTTACATCACGCTATCGCCGGTGGCCACGCTGATCGGGCTTGCGATCAAGGTGTATGACCCTGACGGCCTGCTGGGTGATGAGGAAGACCTGGGTGTCACCTGTGTGCTGATTCCCCATGACACCGAAGGTGTGGTGCAGGGCGCGCGCCATTTGCCCATGAATACGGTTTTCATGAACGGTCCCATTTGGGGGCAGGACGTTTTCATCCCTCTCGATCAGGTGATCGGCGGACAGAAGATGATCGGCAAAGGCTGGACGATGCTTCTCGAAAGCCTTTCCGTCGGGCGCTCCATTTCCCTCCCGGCGCTGGGTACCGGAGCCGGCAAGATGTCGAGCCTGACGACCGGGGCCTACGCAGCGGTTCGCGAGCAGTTCGGTCGTTCTGTCAGCCAGTTCGAGGGGGTCCAGGAGGCCATGGAACCAATTGCCGGCTACACCTACCTGATGGATGCCGCGCGAATCTTTACGGCAGGAATGCAGGACCGGGGCGTCAGGCCGGCGATACCCTCCGCAGTTCTTAAGTATCGCAACACCGAATTGATGCGGACGGTGGTCAACCATGCCATGGATGTCATCGCCGGGCGAGGCGTGATCAGCGGGCCGCGTAACTTCCTGTCCTCCGTCTACCAGGCCATTCCTATCGGCATCACGGTGGAGGGTGCGAACATTCTGACACGCAGCCTGATGATCTTCGGCCAGGGTGCCATTCGCTGTCATCCGTTTATCGTCGATGAAATCGAAGCGGCCAATATGGATGATCGCGAGGCGGCATTGAGAAAATTCGACGGCGTCTTCTTCAAGCACATGCGCCATAGCACCCGCAATACCCTGCGGGCTTTCCTGTTGGGGCTCAGTCACGGCTTGCTGGAGCCGGTGCCGGGGAAAGGTGGGTTGCAGAAATACTATCGTCAGCTCTCCCGCTTTTCGGCAGCATTTGCGATTCTGACGGATATCAGCCTGGTAACGCTGGGAGGTGGACTGAAGGCCCGGGAACGACTGTCGGGGCGGATGGCCGACTGCCTTATTCATCTCTATTACGCGTCGGCTGCGATCAAGCAGTGGCATGAAGAGGGCTATTCGGAGGATATGCGGCCCGTCGTCGAATGGGGCTTGCAGACATCCTTGCACGATCTGCAGCAGCAGATGCGGCGGTTGATCGAAAATTATCCGGTCAAGGCGCTTCGTCGCCCCCTGAAGTGGCTGGTCTTTCCGTTGGGCTTGCGGATGCGGTTGCCGGATGACGCCCTGGGGCGCCAAGTGGCGCTGTCGATTGTCCAGGATGGCCAGGTGCGTGACCGCCTGGTGCGCGGTGTCTATATCACGGAAGATCCATCGGACGCGGTCGGTCGGGTTCTTCATGCCTACCGTATGGCGCAGGATACCAAACGGATTCGGGATAAATTGCACGATGCCATTCGCAAGACCGATCCCGATGAGTTGCAGGACCTGGAAATGCTGCTGGGTCATCAGCGCAAGGAGTTGGTGGATTGGGCTGTCGAACGAGACATCGTCGCTGAGTCTGATCGGGAAACGCTGGTTGAAGCCCTGGATGCCATGTATGACGTGATTCGTGTGGATGCGTTCGATGGGAAGGACATCGAAGCGCTGGCTGACGCGAGCAAAGGCAAGTTGAAGGAAATTGCGCGCCCTTGATGCGGGGGCGCCGGCTCGACGTAGGCTTGTAGTGTCTTCCATCGAAAAAATTACTGATGATCAGTAATTTATATCGATAGAGCAGGTGTTGGGCGTGCCCTAAGATGGGGCCGGTACCCCTCTGAGTGCCTGCCCCATGTTACCGGCTGTAGATCCTGTTTCACCGTTATCTGATGTCTCGTCGTCGCTTTTTGAGATGTCGACCCTGGCGACTATCGCTGAAGGCCTCTCGAGCCAGGGTTGGTGCTGTGTCGATCAGCCATTTGCTGCCGGTGCAGACCCGGTACCGGAGTTGCGGGCAGAACTGTTGACGTACCAGCGCCAGGATGCGTTGGTTATGGCCGCGGTTGGACGCGGCGATGAGCGGATCTCCGATCGTTCCATTCGCGGTGACCGTATCCGTTGGCTGGACGGTTCAAGTGCGATTCAGGCGTCCCTCTTTCGCGGGTTGGACGAACTACAACGGTTCCTGAACAGGGCCTTGTTTCTTGGCCTCAGGGCGTATGAAGCACACTTCGCCCTTTATCGTCCGGGGGATTTTTACCGGCGCCACGTCGACAGTTTCCGCGGCCGGGCGTCGCGCATCGTCAGTGTCGTCCTTTATCTCAATGACGAATGGGGGCCGGAGGATGGTGGGGCATTGCGCCTCTATGATCCGAACGAGAACTCGCGCATCCTGGCGACCCTGTTGCCGCAGGGCAGTCGGTTGATGTGTTTCCTTAGCGAAGATATTCCTCACGAAGTTCTCCCGGCGACGCAGACACGTTACAGTATCGCTTGCTGGTTTCGGCGGGATTTGCCGGCTGCTTGAGCCGGGCATCACAGATCCGTTGATGTCCCCCCGGCATGCTGTTATTATGCGCGCCGCAGTGAAGACTGCCCGGGACATTAGCCCGGCTGTTATGGTGGCTCCATTGGTGCCTCCGCAACGATAAACCGTGAACCCGGTCAGGCCCGGAAGGGAGCAGCCGCAGCGGTGGACTCGGGTGCCGGAGTGTTGCTGGTGGGGCCACCTCCATTTCTGGTAGGTGATTTTCCGCAAAACCATAGCTTCATCGCTGCTTCATTCTGGATGTGCCGGCGCTGCTTCGACACGCTTCCGTTACACGACCCGCTCCTCTATCTCAGTGTATTTTGGCCGCCAGGCCAGGGCATCCTGTCGTGTGAGCCTGTGTCGTGTGAACCGGCTGCGTGAAGAAGCCGTAAGCCCAGCGTCTGTGTCCTTCTCCGATGGCGGGGAGCGTGCTAAGGTTACGCCGATCAGAATCCTACGGGCGAGGATGGATGACATACCAGGTTTTGGCGCGCAAATGGCGGCCGCGTACGTTTCAGGAATTGGTGGGGCAGGAGCATGTGCTGAAGGCTCTGGTGCACGCGCTCGAACAGCAGCGTTTGCATCATGCTTATCTGTTCACCGGAACACGCGGTGTCGGCAAGACCACAATCGGGCGCATCCTGGCCCGCTGCCTCAACTGTGAGGAAGGCATCAGTGCCACACCCTGCGGCGTCTGCGACACCTGTCGTGAAGTACTTGAAGGCCGTTTCGTCGACCTGATCGAAATCGATGCCGCCTCGCGTACGAAAGTCGAGGATATGCGGGAGCTGCTCGAAAACGTGCAGTACGCGCCGACGCGGGGACGCTTCAAGATCTACCTGATCGACGAAGTGCACATGCTTTCCAATTCCAGTTTCAACGCCTTGTTGAAGACACTGGAAGAGCCGCCCGATCACGTCAAATTCCTGTTTGCGACCACCGATCCCCAGAAATTGCCGGTGACGATTCTGTCACGTTGTCTCCAGTTCAACCTGAAGCGGATGACGCCGGAACGTATTGTTCACCACCTTCAGTCGATTCTTTCTGAGGAAAAGATTCCCAGCGAGGATGACGCACTCTGGCTGCTGGCCCGTGCGGCGGACGGTAGTATGCGCGACGCTCTGAGCCTGACCGATCAGGCAATTGCCTACGGCGACCAGAAGTTGGTGGCGCAGGAGGTGGGCGCCATGTTGGGTACGGTCGACCAGACCCGGATCTATGCCCTGGCTCATGCCCTGGCGGATGGCGACGGTACAGCGGTGCTGGCGGAAGTGGAGCATATGTCGGCGTTTTCACCCGACTTTGCGGCCGTGCTCGGAGAAATGTTGTCGCTATTCCACCGCGTATCCCTGGAACAGGCGGTACCGGGCAGCGGCAACAAGGGCTTTGGCGATATGGCTGAAGTTCAGGCGCTGGCCAAACGGCTCAGCGCCGAAGACGCGCAACTGTTTTACCAGACGGCATTGATGGGGCGTCGTGATCTCGACGTGACCCCTGATGCCCGTATGGGCTTTGAAATGACCTTGTTGCGCATGTTGGCCTTTAGGCCTGGCTCGGCGCCGAGCTCCCCGCCCGCCGGTGGCGAACGTGAACGCGCCAAATCCTCCGGCGACGGCGCTCCTTCAGCAGCCGGCGAGACCGTCACGGCAGAGGGCGAGCCTGTCGCACAGGCGAAGCCGCCCGAACCGGCTAGCCACGCGAAACCCGCTCCGCAACAGCCTGAAGCACCGAAGCAACCTGAGTCGCCAGCACCGATGGCACCTGAGCCCTTGGCGGTCGAGTCGGACATGCCGCGTTCGCATTTGGACGAGCCGGTGCCGCTGGATATCTATGATGACGCCCCGGTAGATAAGGCGTATGAAGCGTCGCTCGCGGCCGACGACGAGTATCTTTCCCAAGGCGAGCCGGTCGCTGGCCATGGCAGTGATGCCGGTCCCAACGACGAAGGTGACGGTGTTGCTGCCCGGGATCCGGTCGTCTCTCGGCCGATAACGTCGCCTGAGGCCCCTCCGGTCGCTCGTGCCGTGGAAATTTCCCGGCCGGTGTCTCTACCGGATGAAGGGGCAGCAAAGACTGTAGAGCCGAAACGTCCCTTGCCGGCCGAGGCTCCGACGGGCGAGTTTCTTTGGGTGCGCGACTTTGGCTCCCTGGGATTGAATGGGATGACTCGTACGCTGGCGGCAAATGCGGCACTGGCGTTGGATTTAGAACGGGGAGAAGCCACCCTGACCCTGGATGAAGGCCATTTTCGGTTATTGGGCGCGCGGCATCAGGAGCGGATTCTCGATGCGCTGCGGAGCCGATTTGAAAGTGTGGGCAAGGTGAATCTGGTTCAGGCTGATCCCGGTGACCAGACGCCGGCGCGTTGGGCGGCGCAGCAGGAGGCCGATGCGTTGGCCCTGGCGGTGGAAACCATTCATGCCGACCCGAATGTTCAGGCCATTGTGAATCAATTTAATGGCCATATAGTGGAAGAGAGTATTCAAGCGGTGCGAACGACCGAGGTGTCGGCACCCAACCAGTGAGGTGAGGTCGATGATGAAAGGCGGTATGGCCGAGCTGATGAAGCAGGCACAGAAGCTCCAGGAAGAAATGCAGAAGGCGCAGGAAGAGTTGGCGCGCGCTGAGGTCACCGGGGAATCTGGCGCGGGTTTGGTCAAAGTGGTGATGACCGGTCGTCACGATGTGAAGGCGGTATCCATCGATCCGTCGCTGATGAGCGAGGAGCGGGAAGTGCTGGAAGACCTGATCGCAGCAGCGGTAAACGACGCTGTGCGCCGGGTTGAGGAAAACCAGCAGGAGCGGATGTCCGGCATGGGTTCCAAGATGGGTGTGCCGCCCGGCTTCAAGATGCCTTTCTGAGGAATTTGCATGGCATTCAGCCCTCTCCTTGATGAGTTGGTGGAGGCGCTTCGTTGTCTGCCGGGTGTCGGGCAGAAGAGTGCGCAGCGAATGGCTTTTCACTTGCTTGAGCGCGGTCGTGCCGGAGGCGTTCGCCTTTCGGATGTAATGCAGCGGGCCATGCGCGATATTCGCCGTTGTGAGCAGTGCCAGAATTTCTCTGAAGAGCCTGTTTGCCCACTTTGCACGAATCCACGCCGGCAAAACGGCGTACTTTGTGTTGTCGAGTCGCCCTCGGATGTCCTCGCGATAGAGCAGGCAGGGGATTATAACGGCGGCTACTTCGTGCTGATGGGACACCTTTCACCGATAGACGGTATCGGTCCTCGTGAAATCGGTGTCGATACCCTGTTGCGTCGCGTGCATGACGAGCAGGTCCAGGAACTGATTCTTGCTACCAATCCGACCATTGAAGGCGAAGCGACGGCACATTACATTGCCGATCGCCTGCAAGGGGCGGGTGTTCTTATCACCCGGCTGGCTCAGGGTATCCCCGTGGGAGGGGAACTGGGTTACGTCGATGGGTCGACACTGACGCATGCGTTTCGCGGGCGGAAACCGTTGGCCGAATGATGGATAAAGCGGCCAATGATGTCTGACAGACCAGAGCAAACGACCGGTGCCTCTGACGTGAACTGGCTTAGAGATGCCGAGGCGTTGGATGCGGTCCTTGCTGCGCTGCCGGAAGGTGTCGCACTTGGGCTCGACACGGAGTTCGAACGGGTATCGACCTATTATCCAAAACCCGGGCTGGTACAGATGTCTACGCCGGACGACGCCTGGCTGGTGGAACCGGCCGCTGCCGAAGGCAGTCGCCTGTTCAAACCGGTGCTTGAAGACCCCTTTCGCATAAAACTGCTCTATGCCATGGGCGAAGACCTGGAACTTTTGCGAGTCTGGCTGGGCATCGAAATGCAGGGCATGCTCGACCTTCAGATCGGCGCCGCTTTGGCTGGATGGGGTTATCAGGTCGGCTATGCCAAGCAGGTCGAGTCGGTACTTGGTGTCAGCCTGGATAAAGGGGAAACGCGCTCAGACTGGTTACGTCGCCCCTTGAGTGCGGCGCAGGAACGATACGCACTGGACGATGTCCGTTACCTTGAAGTGCTTTTCGTTAAGGTTCGCGAGGTGTTGGAATCGCGGGGACTATTTGGTGCGCTGCAGGACGAGTCCCGTCGCATGGCGGACGACCTGCTGGCGCAAAGCGAACCTGAGGTTTACTACCTTCGGCTGCGGGGCGGGTGGCGGCTCAATCCTCAGCAACAGGGTGTTTTACGGGCCTTGAGCCTATGGCGGGAGAGGCAATGCCGAGAGCGGGATCGCCCGCGAAATCGGGTTGTGAGTGACAAGGCCCTGCTCGCCATCGCCGACAGCATGCCAAAGACCACCGGCCAGTTGAAGGGGCTGGAGGATGTTACGCCCGTCGTTATCCGCAAGTTTGGAGACACCCTGGTGGATCTGGTTCGCGAAGGTGGAGGAGAGACGCTAACCCGGGAACAGCGGATTCCGACGCCATTGTCGCGCCTCGAGCAGGATTCCTACCGGGCATTGCGGACTCTGATGCAGCAGGTGGCCGAGCAGCAGCAGGTCCCTGTGGAGTTATTGGCGCCACGCAAGCGTCTTGAGGAGTGGTTGCGGTTGAAGCGGCAGTCGCCGACGGTTCCTGATGCCATCTTCGAGGGCTGGCGGGGACAGCTGACAGAAGCCTACAGGCCGGAATTGAGAGCTATTTTTGAGCATGAGTGACAAACGCCTGGTTTCCATTTACAAAAGCCGTCGCCGTGAGGAAATGTACCTTTACGTCGATCGCAAGGCGGGGCTGGAGAAGGTCCCCGAGTCCCTGTTGCAGGTGTTCGGCAAGCCCGAGCACGTGATGCACCTGATGCTTGGCGCCGAACGTCGTTTGGCGCGGGCAGACGCGGCAGAGGTTCTACAAGCCATTGCGTCGCAGGGTTTTTATTTGCAGATGCCGCCGAGTCAGGACGATGTCGCCGTTGTTGATTATCGAAAGGAAAGTCCGTGATTGCGGAAATTCCTTTCTGGCAGCGTAAGCGGTTGGACGAGATGACCGCGAGGGAGTGGGAGTCGCTGTGCGATGGCTGCGGGCGCTGCTGTCTGCAGAAGTTGGAGGATGAGGACACCGGGGAGCTTTTCTACACGGATGTGGCCTGCCGCCACCTCGATGTGCAGAGCTGCCGCTGTACCGTCTATCAGGGCGGCCGTAATAAGGTGGAGAATTGCGTCCATCTGACAGCGGGCGACCTGGATGTTTTCGAATGGCTGCCGTCGAGCTGTGCCTATTACCGGCTAAACGCGGGGCTGCCGTTACCCGACTGGCATCCCTTGCTGACGGGCGATCCCGCGTCGGTACATGCCGCGGATATTTCTGTTCGGGGGAAGGTGGTCTCGGAGGATGAAGTCCCCGAGGATCGCTGGGAAGAACATATTATCTATTGGGTGAATTGAATGACTTTGAGTGTGCTGTTTAACACCTACGTCCTGGCCTGGTTGATTTATCTGGGGTGCGCCTGTGGTTTGCAGTGGGTGTTTGCGCGACTGTCAGGGCGGTTGGTGAAGCACTACGGATTTCGCCAGCTTTTGCGTGCGATAGTTGCGGTTATTCTTTTCACCCCGGTGTACTCCCGGCTCGCCGATAATTGGCTGGTCCCTGCGTGGCTCTATGGCGGCTACGAAACCATTCTCGGTCAGGGGCTGGACTCCGCCCGGGCTTTCACCGGCATGGCCTTCGCCGGCTGTCTTATGCTGATCATGTGGGGGCTGGATCTGTTGCGCGTTCGTCGCTTCGGCGGCGAAGGAAGCTGAAAATCTGTCTCAAAAGACTGGCCTTAGGCCCTGTTCTGTTTGTTCATTTCCTACTTAGGCTGCTATATATAGGCTTGAGAAGAGTGGCGTAACGAGCGTTAGACCTGCCAGCGGCAGCGTTGTACCGCGTTAGCCCTCTCCAGGAAGCGCGTCGGTGGCTAGGCTTGCCGGCGTCGATGTCCGCAACCTGATGATGCGACCTATGTCCAAGCGTTTCTTACCCCTGTTTATCCTTCTTTTCCTGAGTCCGTTCAGCGTTGCGCAAACGCCGGCGCCGACCGCCGCCAAAGATATCGATGTGCGGTTGGTCATCGACATCTCCGGCAGTATGAAGCAGAACGATCCGCACAACCTGCGACGACCGGCTGTACGTATGGTGACGCAGTTGCTGCCGGAAGGCAGTGAAGGGGGGGTCTGGACCTTTGGTCAATACACCAACATGCTGGTGAAGCATGGCAAGGTGGATGCCGCTTGGCGGAAAAATGCGCTCGCCAAGGCCGGCAAGATCAATTCCGTGGGCCTGTATACCGACATCGGTAAGGCCCTGACGGTTGCCAGCGACGATTTCTTCAAGGGGCGTCGCTTTGACCATACCCACTTTATTCTCCTGACCGATGGCATGGTGGATGTGCCGGGTAATGCCGAAGTGGATGCCAAGGCGCGACATGAGGTCCTGACCCGGGTGTTGCAACGGATCAAAAGCCACGGCGCCCACATCGATACCATCGCCTTATCTCCCAATGCAGATCGTTCACTACTGAAGCGCCTGGCGGTGGATACCGGTGGCACCTTCACCATCGCAGAAAGCGCAGATGCCCTGTCTCGCGCCTTCCTCAGGGCCTTCGATCAGGCAGCACCGAGCGAACAGGTGCCCATCAAGGACAACGGCTTTCATGTCGATGCCAAGGTTCGTGAGTTTACCGCGCTGATTTTTCACAAGCCGGGCAGCAAAGCGACGCGCTTGAAAATGCCTGATGGCCACTGGCTGACGGCTGAAGCCCATCCCGCCTCGGTGCACTGGCTGGCTGAAAATCGCTATGACCTGGTCACGGTCGAGAAACCCCTGGCTGGCGACTGGAATATTGACGCCGAACTGGAACCGGACAGCCGTGTCACCATTGTCAGTGATCTGCGAATGGCGGTAACGCAGTTGCCGGCCAATTTCTATGCGGGGGATCGTCTGGACCTGGATGTCGGTTTCTATGACGACTCATCCAAGCTGACCAATGCCGACTTCCTGAAGCTGATTACAGTGACCCTGTCCCTGACCACCCAGGATGGCCGAGTGGGTTCCAAAGTGTTGTCGGATGCGGGCGAAGTGCCGGCGGATGGGGTCTATCGCGATAGCATCAGCAAGCTGACGGAGCCCGGGGTCTACCAGTTCCGGGTCCTGGCCGATGGTAAGACCTTCCAGCGGGAGAATACTCAGACCATTACCCTGAGGGCACCCGTTAACGTCGAAGTGCATGGTTCGGGTGAGGGCGCCAAGAGTCGCTATGACATCGTGGTGACGCCTCAAAACCCCGCACTTGACGTCAGCAAGACGGTCGTCGCCATGAAGATTTCAGGGCCTGACGGAAAGGACCGTATCGTCAACCTGAACTTTGACAAGGCCAGCGGTCAATGGCATGACTCCCTTGCAGCGGAAGAGGGACCGGGGACTTACCACGTGGGCCTTCGGGTAAAAGGGTATACCTCGAACGGCCATGAGTTTCTCTTCGCTCCCGACTCGTTAACGGCGGAATTCCCGCGCAAGGGCACGAGTGGTGCCGAGTATCAAAGCCTCAACCCTCCGGTGCCGGAGACGCCGGCAACGCCTCCTGAGGCTCCCAAGGAAACCGTTGCGCCTCATGTAGCAAAACCTGAGGCGAAGCCCGCGCCTCAACCCAATATTGCGCCGGATCTGGCGTCGAAGGTCGAAAAACCTGCGCCGATAAAGACCGTGGAAAAGCCCGCTGCCCCGCCCAAAAAGAGCCTCTGGTCACGTGTAAAGCCGTTCCTGGCTGTTGGTGTCGGCGCGGTTGTAGTCGTTGGTGTACTGGTGGCAGGCTGGTTGTTCTGGCGGCGTCGGAAAAAGTTGAGGGCCGAATCCCTGGTAGACGATCTGGACTCACCTGACGAGTCTGATGAGGCGGCTTTTCCCGTTGTTGACGCTGAGCCGGAACCTGAGCCAGAGCCAGAGCCAGAGCCAGAGCCAGAAACCCAGGAGAGCGAGCCCGAACCCGAGCCCGAAGAACCCGACGATGCTATGGCGAATATCGAGGATATCCTGGCGGAGGACGCGGGTGCGGAGGATATACCCGTTGTGGGCTCGTCTGAACCGGAAGTCGAGCCTGATGATGCAGAGAAACTCGCTGAACAGATCATGGCGGAAAATGCGTCGGCCGACGAAGAGTACAGCCTCGAGGATTTCGACATTTCGGATATCGACGACCTGCCCGATGACGGCAGCGGCGAAGAGGATTCAAAAGAGGACAGGAAACCGTCTGATAAGGCATAGGCACGGCGGCCCGGAATACCTCCCGGCGATACCGGGAGGTATTGGTAGAGTCTTACTGTATCGTTTCTTTCTCGCTAAAGAGATTTTCGAACAGTGCCGTTGAGAGATAGCGTTCTGCGGAGTCGGGCAGGACCACGACAATGTTCTTGCCTTGGTGTTCCGGCTGTTTGCTGACACGCACCGCCGCTGCAACTGCCGCACCACAGGAAATCCCGCAGAGGATTCCCTCCTCCCGCATGAGGCGGTGGGCCATTTCAATGGATTCCTCGTTGGTCACCGTCTCCACCTGGTCCACGATCCCCATATCCAGGTTCTTCGGCACGAAGCCTGCGCCGATACCCTGGATTTTATGGGGCGCCGGTTTGACTTCGATACCTTGAATGGTCTGGCTGATGACCGGTGAGGATGTCGGCTCCACCGCGACGCTGGTAATCGGCTTGCCTTTGGTTTGCTTGATGTATCGGGAAATCCCCGTCAGCGTCCCGCCAGTGCCTACACCGCAGACCAGTACGTCGATCCGGCCGTCGGTATCGTTCCAGATCTCGGGACCTGTTGTACTTTCGTGAATCGCCGGGTTGGCCGGGTTGTTGAATTGCTGTGGCATAAAGAACTGCTCGGGATCGCTTTCAGCGATTTCCTGGGCCTTGGCAATGGCGCCGGGCATTCCCTTGGCCGCTTCCGTCAGAATCAGCTCCGCACCTAACGCCTTGAGGACCTTTCTTCGCTCCAGGCTCATTGAGGCGGGCATCGTCAGTTGCAGTTTATAGCCGCGGGCTGCAGCGACGTAGGCGAGGGCGATACCGGTATTGCCGCTGGTCGGTTCAATAATCGTCATGCCGGGCTTGAGCAGCCCCTTCTTCTCGGCGTCCCAGATCATGGATGCGCCGATACGGCACTTAACGGAGTAGGCCGGGTTGCGGCCTTCGATCTTTGCCCAGATGGTCGCGCCGTCCGAAACGTGATTCAGGCGAACCAGGGGGGTGTTGCCGATGGCAAACGAGTTGTCGTCAAAAATACGTGCCATGTCGGTCTCCTGTCGATTGGGTCCGGTTGAAACTTCGCCGGTCATTGCCGGGTTAGCGCCCTTCGGCCGATCCCGGAGAGCGTAGTTTGCACAACATAAACACGTTGTGCGTCGAAATCCACGGCATTTATGTCATATGGTAATAACGCTGAGTACGGTTGCTGTCTCTGATGACGCTTGTTCATCGAGCAGTGACCCAGTAACGTATTGTCGTTAGAGGCATCCGGTTATAATGCCTGCAACTGATTACGATGGATTCCTGCGAGTCCCGCTGTTTTGCGTGGAGCGGCCGGTCGCGAGTTGAGAGGATAGGTTTCGATGAAGTTTAAAGGTACAGAGAGATACGTTGCCACCGATGATCTGCGGATGGCGGTCAACGCGGCCATGACGCTACAGCGCCCGCTGCTCATCAAGGGCGAACCGGGTACCGGCAAAACGCTGCTGGCCGAGGAGTTGGCGGCGGCTCTCGATGCGCCATTGATCAGCTGGCATATCAAATCGACGACCAAGGCCCAGCAAGGACTTTATGAATACGATGCCGTGTCCCGTCTGCGCGATTCGCAACTGGGCGATGATCGTGTGCAGGATATCGGCAACTACATCATTAAGGGCAAGCTCTGGGAGGCGTTCGATTCCGAGCAGCAGGCGGTGCTTCTGATCGATGAGATCGATAAGGCCGACATCGAGTTCCCGAACGACCTGTTGCTCGAGCTCGACCGCATGGAGTTCTATGTCTACGAAACCAAGCAACGGGTGGTTGCCCAAAAGCGTCCGATCGTTGTGATCACCAGTAACAACGAGAAGGAGTTGCCCGATGCCTTCCTTCGTCGCTGCTTCTTCCACTACATCAGCTTCCCGGATCACGCCACCATGGAAGAGATCGTGAGCGTGCATTTCCCCAACATCCAGCAGGACCTGGTAAGGGATGCATTGGAGATCTTCTTCGACGTTCGTAAAGTCCCTGGCCTCAAGAAGAAGCCTTCGACCTCGGAACTGATCGATTGGCTGAAGCTTTTGCTGGCGGACGATCTGGCTATGCAGGTCCTGCAGGAACGCGATCCTGCACAGGCGATGCCGCCGCTGTATGGCGCGCTGGTGAAGAACGAGCAGGACGTCCATCTGTTGCAGAAATTGGCCTTCATGGCGCGGCGCCGCGGTTGATCCGCTGCTGCCGCCGAACTGGGGGAGATGATGTTAGTCGATTTCTTTATGGAAGTGCGCAAGGCGCGGGTGCCTGCCAGTCTCAGGGAGTTTCTCGACCTCCTGGCGGCATTGCAGGAACGCCTCGCGTTTGCCGACATGGAAGAGTTCTACTATTTGAGCCGGCTTTGTCTGGTCAAGGATGAGCGCCACTACGATAAGTTCGATCGTGCTTTCGAAAGCTACTTCAAGGGCATCGAGAATCTGGATGACCTGCTGGCGGCGATGATTCCTGACGATTGGTTACGTGCCGAGTTCGAGCGCCAGCTCAGCGAGGAGGACAAAGCCAGGATAGAGTCGTTGGGTGGTCTTGAGGAGCTGATAGAAGCCTTCAAGAAGCGCCTGGAGGAGCAGAAGGAACGCCATCAGGGCGGCAACCGAATGATTGGTACCGGTGGCACCTCGCCATTCGGTGCCAATGGCTATAATCCTGAAGGTTTTCGTATCGGCCAGAAGCAGGGCCGACATGGGAAGGCGATCAAGGTCTGGGAAAAGCGCGGTTATCGCGATCTCGACGATAGCATCACGCTGGGCATCCGCAATATCAAAGTTGCGCTGCGTCGTTTGCGCAAGTTTGCGCGACAGGGTGCCGCTGATCAACTGGACCTGGACGACACCATTCGCTCGACGGCGCGTAATGCCGGCTATCTCGATCTGAAAATGGTGCCTGAGCGACATAACACGGTGAAGGTACTGCTGTTTTTCGATATCGGCGGGTCGATGGATCCCCATGTCCGGGTTTGCGAGGAGCTGTTTTCAGCCAGCCGAACCGAGTTCAAGCATCTCGAATACTTCTACTTCCACAATTTCATTTATGAAAGCGTGTGGAAGAACAATATACGCCGTGTCAGCGAGTCGACGAGTACCTGGGATATCCTGCATAAATATACGCCGGACTATAAGGTGATCTTTGTGGGGGATGCGAGTATGGCTCCCTACGAGATTACGCATCCGGGTGGCTCTATCGAACATTGGAACGAAGAAGCCGGCGCGGTCTGGATGCAGCGTGTGACGGATCATTTCGACAAGGTTATCTGGCTGAATCCGCTGCCTGAACAGTATTGGGGGAGTGGTGGCTCGTTGGGAATCGCACGTCAGTTGGTGGGCGACCACATGTTCCCGATGACACTGGAAGGTCTTGAAGCCGGGATGCGTTTCCTGAGCCGCTGATCAGCCGACTTTTTTCCTTTCTGCGTGTTCGATGGCGACGCTGTTTGTCGCCATCGAACTGTTTTTTCGAATGCCTTTCTTTGAATTAATTTCTTCGAATTACTGCTTTCGCATATCTCTCTTCGAATACCTCCGTCTCGAACCCCTTGTTCTTCCCTCTTGCGTCCTGTTCTAACGGTCAAAACATGTTTTTAGCCACTTGAGTATTCAACGGATGGCTAATCCGCTGACGTCGTTTCCTGGGTTTGTGTACTGGATTTCATTCTTAAATATGTTGTACTCTAAATAATATAGTTGGCTTCGTGCCACTATCACGTCGCTTTTACCCCAAGCCAGCAATGAGACTGAACGGGAATGCCAGACAATTATAGGTGTTTGGTATGAGTTTGGCTGGGAAGACGAAAGTCCGATTAGAAAGAACACGAAGTATTAGCAAGGCTGCGATGGACGCGTTATGCCACTGTTGACGCGACATTCCGGGAGTTGGATCGATTTCCCGGAAGCTTCGGTGTTCCGTTGTTCGAGGTCCGTCTCGGGGCAGGGAAATCCTAGGGCCAAAGTTGTCCTGTTGCGGGAGCGCACATGAAACAAAAAGTAGTTGTCGAACATCTTTATAAGATATTCGGTGATCGACCTGAAGAGGCCTTGGCGCTGCTCAAGCAAGGTGTCGCTAAAGATGAAGTGTTTGAGCGAACGGGCAACATCGCCGGTGTCTACGATGCAAATCTTGAGATCGGCGCTGGCGAAATCTTCGTCATTATGGGGCTGTCCGGTTCCGGCAAATCCACGCTGGTCAGGATGCTCAACCGTCTGATTGAACCCACCAGTGGTCACGTGTTCTTTGACGGTGTCGATATTGCCGCCATGAACGATGCCGACCTGCTGGCGTTGCGGCGCAAGAAGATCAGTATGGTCTTCCAATCCTTCGCACTGATGCCCCACCTCAATGTTTTAGAGAATACCTCCTTCGGCCTGGACCTGGCTGGCGTCGAGAAAGAAGAGCGTGAAGCACGTGCTCTCGAAGCGCTGGATCAGGTGGGCTTGCGAACCTATGCGGCCAGCTACCCCGATGAGTTGTCCGGTGGCATGCAGCAGCGTGTCGGCTTGGCACGTGCGCTGGCCGGAGATCCGGAAGTGCTGTTGATGGATGAGGCGTTTTCGGCGCTGGATCCGCTGATCCGGACGGAGATGCAGGATGAGTTGCTGGACCTGCAGTCCCGTCAACAACGCACCATTATTTTCATTTCCCACGACCTTGATGAAGCCATGCGCATTGGCGACCGCATCGCCATTATGGAAGGCGGTCGCGTCGTTCAGGTGGGAACGCCGGAGGAAATCCTGCGTAATCCTGCCGACGACTACGTCAAATCCTTCTTTCGCGGTGTGGACGTCACATCGGTGCTTAGTGCCGGGGACATTGCCCGCAAGGTTCAGACGACCGTCATCGAACGGGAAGGGGTGGGCATTCGCGCTGCGCTGCAGCGGCTGAAGGATCACGACGCCGAGCATGGCTATCTCGTCGGCAAGGATGGTGTTTATCACGGTGTTGTCTCGCTGGCATCCCTGTCAAAGGCAGCCAGTGGCAGCGGCAGCATTCGCGATGCAGTCATCACCGATATTCCTTTCATCCCGCATGACACCGCGTTGGGTTCTGTGCTCGGTGTTGTTGCCGAAGCACCCTGCGCCGTGCCGGTGGTCGATGATAAAGGCCGCTATCGCGGCACGATCAACAAAACCATGCTGCTTCAGACCATTGATCGGGAAAGCGGTACCGAGATCAGCGAAAGGGTTGAGGAGATGGCTAAATGAGCGATCAGGCACAGAATGCGAGTAGTAACCCCTGGGGGACACCGGCGGCGTCTCCGGCAGGCGCCGATCAGGCCGCAGGAGCGGCAGCGCAGCATGCTCAGGCCGCGCCCAGCTGGTTAAGCGATATTCCCAAGGCTCAGCCGCATCATTTCGATTGGCTGCATCCCTTCAAGGAAACCATTATCCCTCTGGATTCCTGGGTCGAGCATGCGCTGAACTGGGTTGTCCTGCATTTCCGTCCGCTGTTCCAGGCCGTTCGTTGGCCGGTGGATGCGACGCTGTCCGGTATCAACGACGTGCTGCAGTGGATTCCGTCGCCGATTCTGATCATTCTGCTCTCGCTGTTTGCCTGGCAACTGGCCGGGCGGCGGCTTGCACTGGGTACCTTCCTGTCGTTGGCGACTATCGGTCTTATCGGTGCCTGGTCGCAGGCCCTGGTGACGTTGTCGCTGGTGTTCACCTCGGTGTTCTTCTGCATTGTGATCGGTTTACCGCTCGGCATATGGCTGTCGCGAAACGATCGCGGGCTGGCGCTGTTCCGGCCCTTTCTGGATGCAATGCAGACGACTCCGGCATTCGTCTACCTGGTTCCCATCGTCATGCTGTTTGGCATCGGCAACGTGCCGGGCGTGGTGGTTACCATCATCTTCGCGTTACCCCCACTGATTCGACTGACGAATTTGGGGATCCGCCAGGTACCGGAAGACCTGGTTGAGGCTGCCCGCTCTTTTGGCGCGGGGCCCAAACAGTTGTTGTTCAAGGTTCAGGTTCCATTGGCAATGCCAACCATCATGGCCGGCGTCAACCAGACGTTGATGCTCGCCCTGTCCATGGTGGTCATTGCTTCGATGATCGCTGTCGGCGGTTTGGGGCAGATGGTATTGCGTGGTATTGGCCGCCTCGACATGGGACTGGCTTCCGTTGGTGGCCTGGGTATCGTCCTGCTCGCGATCATTCTCGATCGTATGACGCAGGCCTTGGGGCAGGATGCCCGTTCGCGTCCCTGGAGACACTGGTACGAACATGGGCCTGTCGGCTGGGTTCGCCAGTTGCTGGGGCGCGGATAAG
Organism: Mangrovitalea sediminis; assembly: GCF_002514725.1. Taxonomy (GTDB): domain Bacteria; phylum Pseudomonadota; class Gammaproteobacteria; order Pseudomonadales; family Oleiphilaceae; genus Mangrovitalea; species Mangrovitalea sediminis. The sequence goes on along the minus strand of NZ_NTLB01000006.1, from coordinate 132,447 downwards.
TCATCGCTTCCGACAACGGATGATGACCCTACAACAATAAGAGCACGACTCTAATAAATAGAGACTCACTCACAGGAGAATGGCATGACAGTATTGAACTTGGCGTGGCGAAAAACCATGCATACGGCGGGCGCTCTTTTGGTCGGCATGACGCTGGCAACCTCGTCGCTGGCGCAGGACCTGCCCGGTAAGGGCGTTTCGGTTCAGCCGTTAAAAAGCTCTATCCCTGAAGAGAGTTTTCAGACCGTGTTGGTCATGAAAGCGCTGGAAAAACTGGGGTACGACGTGAAGCCGATTAAAGAGATCGAGTATGCGACGGCTTTCATCGCGCTGTCGAATGGCGATGGAACCTTTATGGCGGATGATTGGGACCCTTTGCACCGGGATTTTTACAAGCGCGCAGGTGGGGACAAGAAGCTTTACCGCAAAGGCGTTTATATCAAGGGCGCTCTGCAGGGTTACCTGATCGATAAGAAGACGGCAGACAAGTATCACATCACCAACATCGCCCAGTTGAAAAATCCCAAACTGGCCAAATTGTTCGATGCCGACCGTAACGGCAAGGCCGATCTGGCTGGCTGTAACCCGGGTTGGGGGTGTGAAGCGGTCATCAATAATGAGATCAAGGCCTACGGTCTGACGAATACCGTTGAGCAGAAGCAGGGCTCTTACTCGGCGATCATCGCCAACACCATTGCCCGCTATCGCCAGGGCAAGCCGATTCTCTACTACACCTGGACGCCATACTGGGTCAGCGGTGTATTGGTACCGGGCAAAGACGTTACCTGGTTGCAGGTTCCTTTCTCCGCCTTGCCGGGGTCGCGCAAGAACGTCAATACGGCACTGCCGGACGGACGTAACTACGGTTTCCAGCCGAATGTGGAGCGGATTGTCGCCAATCGCAAGTGGGCGGAAGCGAACCCTGCGGCAGCCAAGCTGTTCTCGATCATGAAGCTCAGTTCTAACGATGTGAGTGCAGAGAACCTGCTGATGCAGAAAGGGCAGTCCACTGACGCTGACGTTGAACGTCATGCCGACGGTTGGATCAAGGCGCATCAGAAGACTTTCGATGGTTGGATCAAAACTGCGATGGAAGCGGCTCACTAAGCAGCAATGGCAACGGGGAAGGTGGGGCGATTCGTTCCGCCGATCCCTGGCGCTTCCATTATCCTGGAGGCGACAAAAAAAGCCGATGGGGTTGAGACCATCGGCGAAGCTCGGCATATCGAATCGAAACGGTACGTCTTGGCCTGCGGACCTGAATTCAGGCTGCATAGCTTGCAACTTACCGCTCGCGGCAGTTAAAGCATGGTCCGGGCCAATAAGAATAAGTTTTTTAAAAACAACAGATTGATTTTATAGGTGCGCGAAAAAAGGGCTTGTTATCGAGCAAGCGCTCAGTAAGTTGTAAAGTTACCTGACAGTTCTGCTGCTTACCTGTCCGGACTGGCTTTAACTGGGTCTTTCCACCAGTTTCAGCCCCGGGTGGGCACTCTCTTTGTGTTATTTCACTTCCTGGTACCTATCGGTAAAACCTGAATTGGTGAAGTAGATAGCGTTATCGATTGTTTCAACCTGTTAATATCTTTGCCGATTTGTAAGGGCTCCCGTAACGGGGCTGTCCGGCGTGCGTTCAAGGAGCAGGCGCTCATGGCTGGATGCAGCTGCTTGTCCCGTTAGGCGATGCCTGTGAAGCGGTCAGCCAGGAGACTTTCATGCGCCGGCTTTTTCAGGCTTTTCTGTGGATCTGTTTGGCATGCTTTGGCATGTCAGTGCAGGCAGCATCGCTGGATGGCGATATCGCACATTTCAAAAAGAATGTCGCGGACCTGGATCGGCAACTGTTTCAGTTGGAGGAGGACATCCTTCATCCCGCCAATACGCAGGTCGCCGTTTATTTATCCCTCGATGCCAAAAATTACTTCGTGCTCGACTCGGTGGAGATCGGCATCGATGGGCAGACCGCAGCCTCACATCTCTATTCAGAGCAGGAGCGGCAAGCGCTCAAGCAAGGTGGGATACAGCGGTTGTATATTGGCAATCTGTCAGCTGGAGAGCATAAGCTGACGGCAACGCTCAATGGACAGGGCGTCAACGATCATTACTTTCGCAAGGAATCGACGTTTTCCATCCACAAGACGAATGACGCTTCCCAGGTCGAATTGGTGGTGACCGCTGATGCGCCATCGTTCGAACCCAAATTCAAGCTTAGAACCTGGAAGTAATACCACGATGCTGCTGGGACGGCTTGTCGGCTCTGTGCTATTGGCGACGCTGCTTTGTATTGCCAGTGTTGCCCGTGCCGATGCAGGGTCGAATGGACCTCTCCAGGTCGGCTTGATGCGTTATGCCATGCTGACAGGCCATCCCTGGTCGGTGTTGACCGATGCGCCCAAACAACCCGAAGGACAGGCGCTGCTGTTAAGGGGATTGGCGCGGGCCGAGCTGGGCATGGACGACGGGGCCAGTGCGGATTTGCAGAAGGTTGCGGCGGGTCAGGGCCGAAATGTCGCCAGGGCCCAACTGGGACTGGCACGGATCGCCATAGACCGAGGTCAGGATGCGGAAGCGCTGCAGTGGTTGCGCAAGGCGCTGCCTGGATTGAAGGGCAGCGATCGTCAGCAGGCGTTGTTCAAACTCTCCGATATCGAGCGCCGCAAAGGGCACCTTGAAGCGTCGGCCGGCGATCTGGGAAAAATGGACGACGGTTATTGGGCCGCCCTGGGGTATATGAATCTCGCCACGGCCTACGCCACATTGGACAGCGACCCTTCGCGTACCCTGGTGGCGCTACACGTCGCCGCTGCGATGCTGGACGGCCATAAACGGAAGCGGGATCTCGAACTACTCGACCGGATCAACCTGATCGCAGGGTACCTGACGGTAAAGGCTGGACAGTACGATTCCGCCCTGGGATTTCTCAACCATATCCGCCTGGATAGCTATTACGCACCACAGGCCTTGTACCTTCATGGGCTCGCGCAGTCCCGTCAGGATGACTACCGGGATGCGATGCAGTTCTGGCACCGTGCCCGCAAATACCCGTTGGCGTTTGAGGGCGTGGCGGATGCCAGCATGGGAATGGGGTTGGCGTTCGACGAAAGCGGGTATTTGGGACAGGCCGGAGACGCCTACCTGGGAGCGACTTCCGCCTTTGAGGCGGAGTTGGTCAATATCCGTAAACTCGAGGATCAGGTCCATAAGGAAGGCGCCTGGAAAGCCATGATGGTCGCGAGCCGGGGCGACAATGTCGAATGGTTTCTGGCGGACAGCAAGTCGCTGAGCACGCCCAGGCAGGCGTACTTGATGCGACTGATGGAGAGTCCCAAGGCGCAGGCGGCAGCCCGTCGCGTGGCGGAATTGGCCAAGCTCGATCGGCGCTTGGCGGAGCAGCAGCACAATCTCGATGTCTTTGCCGGTATGTTGCAGGAACGGCTCACACGGGTACGTACCAGTGGAACGGGTGCAGCCATGTCGACAGTGCGCGCGCGGCTGGCTTCGTTGCAGACGCAATACCGTCTATTAGAGGCCCGGCTTAAGAAAGCGACCGCAAGCAACGATCTCGAAAGTCTGGTGTCGGGCGATCTCGCCCAGCAGTTTGCGCTCTTGGAGACACTGCGCCGGCAAGCTGTCCGTGAGCACGCAAATGCGTCGACGATGGCGCGTATCGATCGCCTGCATGGTTTGCTGGTCTGGCGCGCCGAGGAGCAGGAATCCCTCAACAGCCGTCAATTGGAGGCGACACTGCAGCAATCGGGACAGGATCTGGATCGCCTCGCGACCTCCGTTTCCGCCTTCGATGACCGACTGGCCGCGGCCCCGGATCATTTCCGCCGACTCCTGGCACGCGTTAAGGCGCAACAGAAAGCGGTTGCAGACAGCCGCAACCAGTTAGTATCGCTACGCCAGCGCAGTGAGAAGTTATTTGACCAGGAGACGCTGGCATTCCTCCAGGCTCAGGGTGAGCGGATTGCCACATGGCGTGATCGTAGCAATCAGGAAATTGCCCACCTCTATGAATACCTGGCCATCACCCAGCGCGACAAGCGTCAGCAGGGAGGTGGGCAGTGAAACGTCTTCATCGGATAATAGCCTACGGATTGTTGGCTATCGGCCTCAGCCTGTCGTCGCGGGCCGCCTGGTGTGGCGATCCGCAGAGCTTTCAGATCCGGATGGGCGGGGGCGATGGTGCGACGCTGGGTGACTTGCGGCCGGCCTACATCGACATGGAGGCACAGCGCCTGCCAGCGATTTCGCTTAAGGAAGTTGCCCGACGCTACGAACAGCTATTCAAAACCGCGAAAAACCCGGAAGTGCGTATCGACGCCCTGCATCGTTTGCTCAATTTGCAGGCGATTGCGGGGGAAAGCGTCGATATGACGCCTGACCAGGAAAGAGTTCTCTACCGCAAGGCGTTGGCCAGTTACGAAATGATTGTCAGCTCCGGTATTTATTACGGCCGGCTGGACGAATTGCTATACCAGATGGCGCGTGCCTATGAATTTATCGGCGAGGATGGCAAGTCGGTGGAGCGTCTTAAACAATTGGTGGGATTGTTCCCGAAATCCGTCTACGCCATTGAGGCGCGTTTCCGAATCGCCGAATACGATTTCTCACAAGCGCAATATACCGCCGCAGAAGCTGCCTACGCCGAGGTCATGCAGGAGGGGCAGGGCACGCCCTTTGCGGAGAAGTCGCAGTACATGCTGGGCTGGAGCCAGTACAAGGCCGGCCAGCAGGCCGATGCCAGTCGTACCTTCATTCAGGTCCTTGATCGCTACTACGCTCAGTCTGACGGCTTTCACAAGTTGGACCGTATCGCCCAGGACACCGTCAACGACACCTTCCGCATCCTGAGCATTTCCGCTGCATACGCCGGCGGCGCCAAGGCCCTGGACAACTTGTTGGATACTGTGGGCGACAAGCCATACGCCTATATGCTCTATGACCGCCTGGCAGATTACTACCTGGCCAATGATCGGTACTCGGACAGTGTCGCTGCAGGGCAGGCATTCCTGAACCGTTATCCCGACAATCCCAAGGCGCCGGCGATTGCTGCCCAGATGGTAACGGCCTATGAGGATGGCGGCTTTGCGAACCAGGCCCGTGAAGCCAAGCGGGAATTCGTCCGCCGCTTTGCGACGAAGGATATGCAGGGTCGCCTGGATGCGGAGGAGCGCAAGAAGCTCTACCACTATCTGGAAGATCTCGGACGCTGGAACTACGCCCAGGCGCAAACGGAGACGAACAAGGACAAGCAAAGACAGGACTATGCCCGGGCGGGCGGCTACCTGGATCGCCTCGGCAGCCTCTACCCCGCGGACCCCGAAGTGGGCCCGAACCTGCTCTTGGCTGGTGACGCATACGCACAGGCGGGACAGTCGTCACAGGCGCTCGCGATGTACCGGCAGGCTGCCTATCAGTCGCCCGACTTCGACAAGGCGCCGGACGCTGCCTATGCGGCGGTGTTGCTTCAGCGGCGGGCCTGGAAACAGCAACCTTCTCCCGCGTCGCTCGATGCCCTGGTCGCGGAATCGCGTCAGTTCGTGACCATCTTCCAGGGCGAGCCGCGGGCAAATGCCGTGCGAGTCCATATCGCCAATGTCTTATACGATAACGGGCGCAAGGCCGACGCCGTCGCGTTTGCCGGACCGGTGACGGATGACAGCAGCGCTAAACCGGAGGAGCAACGTGCCGCCTGGCTGGTATTGGGTAATACGGCCTTCGACCAGTCGCGTTATGCGGAAGCTGAGCGGGATTACCGGCAGGCCCTGACGCTGGCAGCGGGCGTCCCCGACCTTAAGGCCCAGATTACCGAAAAGCTGGCGGCTGATATCTATCGCCAGGGTCAATTGGCGGAGGAGGCCGGCCGGATTGATGAGGCGGTTGCGAACTATCAGCGTGTGGGCACAGTTGCGCCGCAATCGCCCATTCGCATTACTGCTCGTTTCGATGCAGCCAATGCGCTCATGAAAGCCAAGCGGTGGCAGCCTGCCATCAACGAGCTGGTGCGTTTTCAGCATGATTTCCCGGATAGCCCCCTGATATCCAGGATTCCGGCCAAGCTGGTTTATGCCTACGATGCGGCCGGCCAGTCGGTTCATGCGGCCGACGAGCTGTTGTCGTGGAGTCATAGTGATAAGTCGGTGGATGCGGCCGAGCGCTGGAAACGTCAGCTACGGGCGGCGGAACTCTATGACAAGGCGGGGGAGAGCGACAAGGCGCAGGCGCTTTACCGTGCCTATCTCAAAGCAGTGCCGGCGGCTCAGGGGGCGGACGACTTCGCCTACCGGCAGGAGTTGCGTTACAAGTTGTCGCTTGCGGCGGCCAAGGCCCAGGACCTCCGGGAGCGGGATCGTTGGGACCGCGAACTTGTTGAGCGTGAACGTAAGACGCGATTCGGCAACGATCGCACGCGCTATCTGGCGGGTAATGCTGCCATCACCCTGGCAGATGAAGATGCGGCGGCTTTCCGCGCCGTCAAGTTGACCTTGCCGCTGAAACGGTCACTGGAGCGGAAACGAATTCGCCTGCAAAAGGCCATCACGGCCTATGAGACGGCCGAATCCTTTGGTATGGCGCAGGTCGCGACCAGGTCCACCTATGCGTTGGCGGAGCTGTACAACCAGTTGTCCAAGGATGTGTTGAGTTCGGAGCGACCGAAATCACTCACAAAGCGGCAGTTGGCGCAGTACAACGTGCTGTTGGAGGATCAGGCTTACCCGTTCGAGGAAAAGGCGATTGAGCTACATCAGCAGAATCAACGCCGGATTCAGCAGGGGGTCTACAATACCTGGGTGCAGAAGAGCCTGGATGCCCTGGCGACGCTGTACCCGGCGCGCTACGCGCGAGACGAGAAGTGGTTGGGGTGGGTCGATGCGAAACCCTAATGGACTCTGGGTTATCGGCATGCTGCTGGTGATGGCGGGTTGTGGAACGACCGTTACGGCACCGGTGCCAAAATCCGCTCCCAAACCGGTTCAGGCCCAGCAAAAGTCAGAGGCCCTGACCAAGGAGCAGCAAGCGTGGATGACCGACGCCCGGAAAGCCCACGATGCGGGTCATGTCGAGGCGGCAGCGAGTGCACTGGGCAAACTGGTCGCCGCCAGGCCGAACCTGAGTTACGCCCAGGTGGATTATGCGCTGGTCTTGCAGAAGCTGGGCAGGACTGATGACGCCATCGCCGCTTACCGCAAGGCGCTGACGCTGAATCCGGGGGCACCGACAGCCTCGAATAACCTGGCGCTGCTGTTGCGGCAGCAGGGACATTTCAAGATGGCGCATCAGTTGCTCCAGCGGGCGGTGTCTCTGCACCCTGACAATCCGTCATTGCGCTATAACCTGGCGGTGTTGTGCGAGCTCTACCTCATGGATTTGCCGGATGCGCTTGAACAGTATCAGGCGTATCAGAAGTTGCTTCCCCAGCCGGACCCCAAGGTCGCAGGTTGGATAGCGGATCTGAAAAGGAGGACACGATGATCCGGATCGGTTGTCGTTGGCCTTGTAAAAAGGCTGTTGTTCTTCTCGTTGCCGCTCTCGCGAGCCTGTGTGCGGCGAGCGCCGATGCCGCGGGACCTAATGGGGGAACGCGGCAGGCGACGGTAGCGACTGCGGGCAAGGATATTACCCAGGTGGAGGGGATCTCCGTTCAGGGGAGCGACGAATTTCCCAAGGTGTTGCATATCATACCTTGGCGGGCGCCGACGCTATCGCGCCGGGCCCGGCCTACATTGAAAGCGGATATGCCAGACCTGCTTAAGGCACAGGAGCCGGATGTACTCGCGACGCAGCGGCATTTCCGGCAGACGGGAGACATTCTTTCCGCGCCGGGTTCGGGCTCCTGAGGAGCGACCGTACACCACACATAATTCTGAGAAACGGGGACGTTGGAGTACTCATCATGATGCAAACGGTAATTCGGTTCTTCCAGGATGGCGGTGTTTTCATGTATCCGATCGCACTGGTCCTGTTGTTGGGTGTTGCGATAACACTGGAGCGGTTTTTCTATCTGGGGGCCGTCCGTCGATCCAACCGCCAAGCGTTCGATCGAGGCATTCTGCCGCTGCTGCAGAAACGGGATTACCGTGGCGCGATCAAGCTTGCCACCCAGTCGGATACGGCCATCGCGGCGATCATGGGGGCAGGCCTGTCCCGATTGCTGGGTCAACGCTCGCGTGAAGATATCGAATACGCCATGGAAGAGGGGCTGATGGAAGTCCTGCCGCGACTCGAAAAGCGTACCCAGTACCTCGCCACGCTGGCAAACGTGGCGACGCTGTTGGGATTGCTGGGTACCATCATCGGTCTGATCTCGGCCTTTACGGCCGTCGCCAATGCCGATCCCGCCGATAAGGCTTCACTGCTGTCGCAGAGTATCTCTGTCGCAATGAACACGACAGCATTCGGCCTCATGACGGCGATCCCACTGCTTCTACTGCATGCCTGGCTGCAAACGCGCACCAACGAGATCGTCGACAGCTTCGAGATGGCCGGTGTGAAATTCCTGAACCTGATTGCGGATGCCGATGCGGACGCCTCTATGGCTAAGAGCTGACGGAGCGGTCCTGTCACCATGAGACGCAGACATCGCCGCAACGAGGAAAGCGCGGATCTGGATATTACCGCCTTCATGAATCTCATGATCGTGCTGGTGCCGGTTCTGCTGCTGAGTATGGTGTTCACCCACATGAGCATTCTCGACCTGAATTTCCCCGGTCAGAGTCTGGCCCATCCGCTGGATGCCAAGCATCTACAGCTACGGGTGGCGCTGTATGCGGATCACCTGGAAGTGAGCGACAACCAGGGGGGGGTGATCCAATCCATCCCGGATGTCCAGGGCAAGCACGATTTCAAAACGTTGCGGGAAGTGCTCAAAGCAGTCAAGGCGAAGGTCCCCGAGAAGAAGGATATCGTCCTGTTGGCGCGGCCTGATACCGACTACCAGACATTGATAACCGCAATGGATACGGTGCGCTCCTATCCGGCAGTGGTGGCCGCCAGCCTGGTCAATGCTGAGCTTTTCCCGGACGTTGCGCTGGGCGACGCACCACCGGAGGCGTCCGCGAAGCCGCTTCCTGGCGCTGGAGGTGCACGGTGAAGCAGTCACGCAAATCGCGGCGCATGCAACGGCATTACAAACGCATGCATCGGCCGGGTGGCCTCAACCTGGTCTCCATGATGGATATCTTCACTATCCTGGTGTTCTTTTTGATGCTGAACTCCTCCGATGTGAAGGTGATCCAGCAATCGACGGATATTCATCTCCCTCAATCGACGGCACAGAAAACGCCGGACGAAACGCTGATGATCCAGGTGACGGACAAGCATATCGTGGTGCAGGGGCGCGAGGTTGCGGGTGTTGCCGGATTGCCTGAGAAGGGCGATATTCCGGGTTTGCAGGAGGAGCTGAATCATCAGCGTTCGCGCCGGACGAGTCCCGTTCCACCGAACGGCATGCCTGTCACCATCATGGCCGATCGCGGCATTCCTTATTCGGTATTGCGCCAAATCATTCGAACCTGTGTCGACGCCGACTATCGGCAGGTGAAGCTGGCGGTTAACCGGAAGGAGGCCCATGCCGATGGCTGAGGCCATGTCGCGCACGATGGCGTTACCCTGGACGCGGGAAGCCGGCGAGAGTTTGCGGTTTGGACTGACGCTTGGACTATTGCTGCTGGTTTTCATACCGCTGGCGTGGTGGATACCCCAGATTCACCTGCCGGCGCCGACTCGTGAAAAACTGGAGCAGGTGCCCCCGCAGTTGGCCCGGCTGATCCAGGCTCCGCCCCAGCCGAAGGTAATTCCGCCGAAACCGGTGGTGCCTCCCAAACCCCAGGAAAAGCCGAAGCCGGCACCAAAGCCCAAGGCCAAGCCGGAACCAACCAAAAGCATGGCCCCACCCCCGGCAACGCCCCGTGAGCCGGAAAAAGCACCACCGGAAACCGACGCCCAGGCGCGTTCCGTCGCGGAACATTCCGGCTTGTTGGCGATGCAGGATCAGTTGGCGGCCATGCGGGATATGACGGGCGATAGCCCTCCGCCCCAAACCCTCAAAACGCTGGGGGCGAACCAGCCCGCGGCGCAAAACGGCCCCAAGGCCGTGGTCGATAGTGCTGCCGCCATGGCGGGGAGCGGGGGCGTTGCCAGCACGGTCGATCCACGGGAGCAGGTTGCCCTGGCACGTCATCAAGCGGAAAAAATTGCTGTTCCGCGCGATACGGCTCGCCGAGACGTCGCGAAGGTCCGTCACCATCTCAGTGGCAAAGGCGTTCGCTCGATGGGCGGTATCCGCAAGACCTTCGACGAGAACAAGACGGCGCTGTTCGATCTTTATAACCGGGCGCTACGATTCAATCCGCTCTTGCAAGGGAAAGTATTGCTGGAGTTGGTGATTGCGTCGGACGGCAGTGTGACGTCCTGTAAGGTGATTTCGTCGGAGTTGAAAGACCCGCGTCTTGAGCAGGAAATCGTCAGTCGTGTCGAACTGTTCGATTTCGGGAAGCAGAACGCTCCCGCTCGCACGGTTCAGATGCCGATCGACTTCCTGCCGCCCTAGGCAATGATGTCCGGGCGGCATGACGGATTACTGATAAATCGACGTTTGGCCAGTGGCGTGGTCGGTCGGGGGCTTTGTAGCAGGCGCTTGGGGTGCGGGTTTAGTCTGGTAGTTCGCCAATGGTGATTTTGGGAAGGTTAGGGCGGTCCAGCGTCAGCTTTTCTACGGGTGCAAGTACCTTGGCCTCGCCGTTGACGACCAGTTCGCCATTTTGGTTGACCACTTCACATTGCATGATCACCCGGTTGCGGGACTCCTTCTTCGCAACTGTCAATTTGACGGTCAGCGTATCGTCCAGCTTCACCGGCCGCTTGAAATTCATGTTTTGTTCGAGATAAATAGTTCCGGGCCCGGGAATGACCGTCGCCAGTGCGGCGGAAATCAACGCACCACTCCACATACCATGAGCGATACGTTCCTTGAACATGCTCTTGGCAGCGAATTCCTTATCCAGGTGAACGGGGTTGATATCGCCGGAAACAGCGGCAAAGAGGATCAGCTCATTTTCAGTAAGGGTACGCGTATAGGTGCCGGTATCGCCTACCTGAAGCTCGTCATACGTAATATTTTCCAGCGCTTCCATGTCTGTCACTCTGACGTGAATCGTTATTAGTTTTGAATCAGCTTAAACAGCTCAGGGCAATCCGCAAGTAGCATTATGTAAATTGCCGATCAGGCCACATATTCGCTTCTTGCCGGATTATGGCGCCGCCGCCCCTTCCGAGCGCCGCAGGTGACGCTCAAGCCAGTTCCACAAATCGGCAAAAACCGCTTCGTGCTCGTGCTCATGGAAGGGCTCGTGCCGCATAGACGGATAGAGACTGAGTTCGACGTCGGTATGTCCGGCCTGCCGATAGGCCTCAGCCAGCAGGCGCGGTCCGGTACCGAAGGCGCCGACCGGATCTCTTTCCCCTGCCAACAGATAGACGGGTAACGCTGTGGGTATCTTGGCCAGGTTTGCAGGTTGAGAGATGGTTGCCAGTCCACCGGTGAAGTCATGCCAGAGCTGTACCGTGCATTGGAAACCGCACAACGGGTCGTCGATATAGTCCTGTACTTCACTACGGTCGCTGGACAGCCAGTCAAACTCGGTTTCCGCGCCGCTGACGCTTTTGGCAAAGGCGGCAAAGGTCAGTTTGTGGATCAACGGACTGATACCGTGTTTCCCCCGCCAAAGCCTGATGAGCGTTACCAGGTGATGAAGCACTTTCAGCCGGACGGGTTTGTCCAGATTGGAGCCGGACAGGATCAGCCCTGTCAGCGAAGGAGGCGGGCTGTTTTCGATCAAGTAGCCCTGGACGATAAAGGAGCCCATGCTGTGTCCCAGCAGAAACACTGGCAGCGATGGGTATTCTTTCGCGATGTAAGCCTGGACATCGCCGACATCCCCGGTGACCCGGGACCAGCCGTCGTCATCCGCATAGAGGCCAGCCATCCCGGTTGCCACGCACCGGCCGTGTCCCCGGTGATCGTGCGCTATTGTCACAAGCCCGCATTCCGATAGGCATTTCGCCAGTTCCTCATACCGTCCGGCATGTTCAGCCATGCCGTGGCAGACATGAACCACACCGAGAGGTGCCGTCGACGCCGGAGAAGGGGCCCACCGATAGATTGGGATCTGGTGCCCGTCTTTTGCCGTGAGGGTCGAGTCCTGGCGAGTGGTCGTCACTACAGGGGATTGCGGGTGGGGGTCCATGGTGATTATCGGTTTTATCCATCATTCGGGTTGAGTTCGGATAATAACCGACCCGTGGGGCCGATTAAACGGCCTCCCCAGGCTTATTCCCGCGGCCGGTCGATTCCGTGTGCTGTGTCGCAAATCATTTGTCGTGCATGCGCGGTATGGGGCGCGGGCACAGGCGCTACCTCAATAGCGGCAAAACTGGTATTCTTCGTGCACCCGGAAAATAACAAAATTTGTGTCGCAAACGACATATAAAAAGCTGTTGATTAGCTTCTCACGCCTTTGGCCATGGACGCGTTATACGGTTCCTTGTGGCCGGTGGATGCAATGGGCTTTGCTGGTGGGCGCCGTTCCGGTCGTCCGGCTTGGTTCTGTTGTCTTATAAAACGGCGGTTAGGCGCGGCAGCTCACGAATACTATAAGCACAAATGCAAACAGGAGATGGTGTGATGGATTTTGCGCAATTCTTCAGGGACAAGTACCCGCCTGGTGTTCCTGCGGAGATAGACGCTTCGCAGTACAGCACGATGGTGGATGTCTTTGAAAAGTCGGTCAAACGTTTTGCTGACCGGCCAGCATTCAGTGCCGTTGGAGTCACACTGACTTATCGCGACCTGGATATTCAGAGCCGCAACTTCGCGGCTTGGCTGCAGAACAAGACCAGTCTCAAGCCTGGCGACCGCATTGCGATTCAGATGCCGAACCTGACCCAATACCCTGTTGTGGTATTCGGTGCCATGCGTGCTGGCCTGATTGTCGTCAACACCAATCCGCTTTACACCACCCGTGAAATGGAACACCAGTTCAACGACAGTGGTGCCAAGGCGTTGGTGGTTTTGGCGAACATGGCTGACAAGGTCGAGGAAGTCCTGCCCCAGACCGGTATCGAATACGTCGTCGTCACTGAAATTGCGGACATGCATAAGCCGCTCAAGCGTAAGCTGATGAACGCCGTGGTCCGGTATGTGAAGAAGATGGTGCCGGAATACCGTCTTCCCAAAGCGGTGTCGTTGCCGCAAGTCCTGAATGTTGGCGCGAAGCAGAGCTTCAAGGATGTAGACGTCAAGCCTGATGATATCGCCGTACTGCAATATACCGGTGGCACGACCGGCGTTGCCAAAGGCGCGATGCTGACGCAAGCCAATCTCGTGGCCAACCTGCTTCAGGTTAAGCCTCTGCTGCTGAGTCGACTGGAAGAAGCGAAAGAAACGGTTATCGCACCGTTGCCGCTTTACCACATTTATTCCTTCACCCTGAACTGCAGCATCATGGTGGAAACGGGCAACCACAGCATCCTGATTCCGAACCCGCGGGATATCGGCGGTTTCGTAAAGGAGCTCAAGAAGTGGAAGTTCACTTCCTTCCTGGGCCTGAACACGCTGTTCGTGGCGCTGTGCAACAATGAAGAATTCCAGGATCTGGATTTCTCCGGCCTGAAAATCACAGCATCCGGCGGTATGGCTTTGACCAGCGATACAGCGAAGATGTGGAAAACCGTGACCGGTTGTGACATTGCCGAAGGTTACGGCATGACCGAAACCTCGCCCGTCATTTCGATCAATCCGCTGACCGCTATCCAGTTGGGCACCATCGGCCTGCCGATTCCGTCGACCCTGTGCAAAACCATCGATGACGAAGGCAATGATCTCAAGATCGGGGAGCCGGGCGAGTTGTGTGTCAAAGGTCCTCAGGTCATGAAAGGGTACTGGCAGCGTCCTGAAGAGACCCGCAAAACCTTTACCGAAGATGGCTGGCTCAAGACCGGCGACGTGGCGGTCATCCAGGATGATGGCTATATGCGTATCGTTGATCGTAAAAAGGACATGATTCTGGTTTCCGGTTTCAACGTCTACCCGAACGAGATCGAGGATGTGGTGACCAGCCACCCGGATATTCTCGAGTGTGCGGCTGTCGGCATTCCCGATCCGAAGAGCGGCGAAGCGGTTAAAATCTTCGCGGTTCGCTCGAACGACAAGCTGAGTGAAGCCGAGTTGCGAGAGTTCTGCCGCGAACGCCTGACCGCCTACAAGGTACCGCGCAACATCGAATTCCGTGACGAGCTGCCGAAGACCAATGTCGGCAAGATTCTGCGTCGCCAGTTGCGCGACGAAGAAGTTGAGAAGAAGAAGGAAAACGCCGCCTGATTCGAGGGGCGTTCGTTTTGCAGAAAACCCTGCCGGTGCTGCAGGGTTTTTTGTTTTCGGATAACGGGAGCTTCCGTCTGGCGTGATCGGCGGATGGCCCTCCAAAAGACATTTCGCATCGGCCTATTTGCAAAACGTACATCATGACGAAACCGCTACCGCCAGAGATCTCCGATATCCGCCAGCGTCTCGAGCACTGTCATCAGCAGCAATCCGCCCGTATTTTGCGTTTGCTGGGCAAGCAACGTGGCGATCTGGCTCCGGCCGAATTGGAGCGCGTGCAGAAATGGCTGGTGGAGGGAGAGCGTCGTTATGTGGAACGGGATCCCAGCGGGCTGAATCTCGATTTGCCGGAGGCTTTGCCGGTCAGTCAGCACGGCGCACGGATCGGCGAGTTACTGAAGGAGCATCAGGTGATTGTCGTCGCCGGTGAAACCGGCTCGGGGAAAACGACCCAATTACCCAAGATCTGTTTACAGCAGGGGCGGGGACGGCGTGGTTTGATCGGTCACACCCAGCCACGGCGTATTGCCGCTCGTGCAGTAGCCGCGCGTCTTGTGGAGGAAATGGGGCCTGCTGCCGGCAATGCGGTGGGATATCAGGTTCGTTTCACCGATACAACCAGCGAGCAAAGCCTGATCAAGGTTATGACGGACGGTATTTTGCTGGCGGAAATCGGCCATGACCGTTTTCTCGACCGTTATGACACCTTGATCATCGATGAGGCTCACGAGCGTAGTCTCAATATTGATTTCCTGATGGGGTACCTCAAACGCCTGCTGCCCAAACGGCCCGATCTACGCATCATCATCACCTCCGCGACCATCGAGGTGGAGCGGTTCAGTGCCTTTTTTGGTGATGTGCCGGTAGTGCAGGTATCTGGCCGTACCTGGCCGGTAGAGGTGCGCTACCGGCCGCTGACGGCTGCCTCGGATACTGAGGAAATGGGGTGGCCCGATGCCGTGCTGCAATCGGTAGGCGAGATCGAGGCGCATGAGCGGGAGCAGCGACAGGGGCCGGGTGATATTCTGGTCTTTCTCCCTGGCGAGCGTGAAATCCGTGAGCTGAGCAAGGCATTACGCCACGCAGAGCTACGGCATACTGAAGTGCTGCCGCTGTACGCCCGCTTGAGTGCGGCTGAACAGAACCGCGTTTTCCAGACGCATGGCGGTCGTCGCATCGTGCTGGCAACGAACGTGGCGGAAACCTCGCTCACTGTGCCCGGCATCCGCTATGTGATCGATACCGGTCTGGCGCGGGTCAGCCGCTACAGCGTGCGCTCGAAAATCCAGCGCCTGCAGAGTGAGCCGATCTCCCAAGCCAGCGCCAACCAGCGGATGGGTCGTTGCGGCCGGGTTGCGCCGGGTATCTGCTTCCGCCTCTATGATGAAACCGACTTCATCAACCGCCCGGAATACACCGATCCTGAAATCCTTCGCACCAACCTGGCGTCGGTCATCCTGCAGATGACGCTGCTTGGCTTGGGCGACATTCAGCGATTCCCGTTTCTGGATGCACCGGACAGTCGCCTGATCAACGACGGATTTCGCGTGCTTGAGGAGCTGGGAGCGGTCGATAAAAAACGCCAGCTCACCAAGCTGGGGCGGACCATGGCCCGGTTGCCGGTGGATCCCCGGCTGGCCCGAATGCTGGTAGCGGGCAGCGAAATGGGGAGCCTGGCGGAAATCCTGATCATCACCGCTGGCCTCAGCGTCCAGGATCCTCGGGATCGGCCTGCAGACCGAAAGCAGGCCGCGGACCAGGCTCACGCGGAATATGCCGATAAAGAGTCCGATTTTGGGACCCTGGTACGCCTTTGGTCACTCTATGAAGAGCAGCGACAGGCACTTTCCCAGAACCAATTGCGCCGGTATTGCGAAAAACGTTTCCTGTCCTGGATGCGCTTACGGGAGTGGAGGGAGACGCACCGGCAGCTCACCTTGCTGGCGCGCGAACAGCAGTTGCGGATCAACCAGGAACCGGCAGACTACGCGTCGGTGCATCGGGCCATCCTGACCGGGCTCCTGTCACAGATAGCGCTGAAGGACGAAAAACGTGAATATCTGGGCCCCCGCAACCTGAAAGTGATGATTTTCCCCGGTTCTCCGCTCGTCAAATCGGCGCCCAAATGGATTGTCGCCGCGGAAATTGTCGAAACCAGCCGCGTCTTTGCGCGGACGGTGGCCCGCATTGAGCCGGAATGGATAGAGCCGTTGGCGGCCCATGTCGTCAAACGACATTATTTCGAGCCCCATTGGGAGAGTAAACGATCGCAGGTGGTCGGCTATGAGCGGGTGACGCTATACGGGCTCGAAATTGTCTCCAAGCGTCGTATTGGATATGCCCAGATCGATCCGGTGGTGTCCCGGGAGATTTTTATCCGGCGTGCACTTGTAGAAGGCGACCTTCGCAGCAAAGCGCCATTTCTGGCGAAAAATCGAGTCCTCCTGCAGGAGGCCGAGTCGCTGGAGGACCGGGTTCGGCGTCGAGATCTTGTGATCGATGAGGAGAGCCTGTTCGAGTTTTACGAAACCAGGGTGCCTGCGGAAGTGGTCAGTGGGCGCCACTTCGATACGTGGTGGCGCTCGCTGGATCAGGCAGCGTTGACGGCCTTGACGCTCACACCTGAAGCGGTTTTTCAGCGCACACCGGATGCAGACCTGCACAGTGCCTATCCAGACAGCCTGGTCTGGGACGGGATCCGTTACCGCTTGCTCTATCGTTTCGAGCCCGGTGCGATCGATGATGGGGTGACCATCCAGGTGCCGCTGATGGCATTGCGCCAGTTGCCGATTCATCGCCTCGACTGGCTGGTGCCGGGTCTTCTGCGCGAAAAATGTGTTGCCCTGGTCAAGGCGTTGCCCAAGGCCTTACGCAAAAACTTTGTCCCGGTACCCGACTTTATCCAAGCCGCCCTTGAAAACCTGGCCCCCTGCAATGAACCGCTGACCCGGAAGCTCGGTGAGGAGTTGGCTCGAATGACCGGCGTAACCGTTGACGCTGAAGCCTGGTCGCCCGAAAACCTGCCCGATCACCTGCGCATGAACGTCCGCATTCTCGATAGTAACGGACAGATGCTGATGCAGGGGCGTGACCCTGCCGCCCTGCAACGATCGCTGGAGCAGGAAGCCGACAAGGCGTTGCAATCGCAGCCGGTGCAGCAAGGCCGGCAGGAACCGGCGCCGGCGCGGCAGTGGAGTTTTGGCTCCTTACCTGCGCAGGCGGAGGCTGAACAATCCGGCATGCAGGTAAGGGTTTATCCGGCAATTGAAGACCTGGGTGATACGGTGCGAACGACCCGACTGCTGGACCCCGTCGCGGCGGAGGTCAGTCATCGCCGCGGTGTCGCACGACTGATCGTCCATGCATTGGGTAATATGCTTTCCGATCTGGAGCGGCGGCTGCCGGGTTTCAAAGCCGCAGCACTCCTGTTCGCACCGACAGGAAAGCAACGTGATTTACTGGACGACTTGCTGATTGCCGCCGTTCAGAACCACTTCCTGTCTAACGAACTGCCGCGAACGTCGGAGGCCTTCGACGAGGTTCTCCGCAAGGGACGGGACAGTTTCTGGCCCGCACTGGAGTCCCATTCCACGCTACTTAAGGAGATTCTGCAACGGCACCATGAGGTCATGAAAAGTCTGGAGGGCAAGATCCCGTTGACGCTGGCAAGCAGCCTGTCCGACTTGAAATTCCAGATGCAGCACTTGGTTTTTCCCGGTTTTATGGCGGATACCCCCGAAACCTGGCTCAAGCAGATTCCACGTTATCTGGAAGCCGCCCTGATTCGAAGGGAGAAAATGACCCGGGAGATGGGGCGAGAGCGGGAGTTCCTGCACGATTTCAAACCGCTGTGGGAACGGTATGCCACGCGCAGGGAACATCTGATGCGCCAGGGTATCGCCGATCCGGAATTGGTGATGTACCGGTGGATGCTGGAGGAGTATCGGGTATCGTTTTTTGCGCAGATACTGGGGACATCGGTACCGGTATCGCTCAAGCGGCTGGATCGCCAATGGGAAAGGGTCAGGGTGTAAGGCGGAGTGCAGGTAGTTGGCGCCAGCTCAGTACCGGGCCGCTCGGTGGCGTGTTATGTTAATATTTTGACGCATAAATCAAAAAATTGTGGGGTTGCCTGTGACAAAGACAGTAATTAGCGGGACCGGTTTGTATACACCGCCGGCGGTCGTCGAGAATGACGATCTGGTCGCCGCCTTTAACGAATATGTGCGCCGCTTTAATGACGAACACCGTGCCGCTATCGAGGCAGGAGATGTCGCGCCGTTGCAGGAGTCCTCAACCGCCTTTATCGAGAAGGCTTCCGGCATTAAACGCCGGCATGTCATGGATCGGGAGGGCATTGTTGACCCCGAGCGCCTTTGTCCACGTTTACCGGAGCGGGATAACGAGTCTCCCAGTATCCAATGCGAAATGTCTGTCGCGGCGGCGCGGGAAGCGATGGCCCAGGCCGATCGATCTGCCGCCGATATCGATGCGGTCATCGTGGCCTGTTCCAATCTGCAGCGTCCTTATCCGGCGGTAGCGATTGAGGTCCAGGCCGCTCTGGGTATCGAGGGTTTCGCCTACGATATGAACGTGGCCTGCAGTTCGGCGACATTTGGGATTCAGGCGGCGGTGAACGCAGTGGAAAGCGGTTCGGCAAGGGCTGTGCTGGTCGTCAATCCGGAGATCTGTACGGCACACCTCAACTTTCGCGACCGGGACAGCCATTTCATCTTTGGGGATGCCTGCACGGCGATCATCGTCGAGCGCGCGGATCAGGCGCGGGGTGAAAACGTATTTGAGATCCTCGGAACACGCCTCAAAACGCTATTTTCGAATAATATCCGGAACAACTTCGGTTTCCTCAACCGGTGCGATGAGTCGGGTATTGGTAAGCCGGACAAGCTTTTTGTCCAGCAGGGCCGGAAGGTGTTCAAGGAAGTCTCTCCCATGGTTGCCGATACCATTATGGGGCACCTGGAAAGCCTGGGGCTGACGTCTGATCAGCTCAAGCGACTGTGGTTGCATCAGGCGAACCTCAACATGAATCAGCTGATTGCCCGCCGGGTGCTGGGGCGTGATGCGTCTGAAGAAGAGGCGCCGGTAATTCTGAACGAATATGCAAACACCAGCTCTGCCGGCTCCATCATTGCATTTCACCAGCACAAACAGGACATCGCAGCCGGTGAGCTGGGTGTGATCTGCTCCTTCGGTGCCGGGTATTCCATCGGTAGTGTGATTGTTCGCAAGCACGGCGCCTGATAGGCGCCTTTACTCCGCCGCCAGCGCGCGAAGAGAATCCGGTAGCTCGGTCGATTTGCGTTCGCGGTGGTTCAGCCAGACGATTTTGGCGTATCCTTCGCAGCAGATGTCGCCGGTCGCCTGGTCGATGACCTCATGGTAGGTATCGAGGCTGGATCGGCCGGCTTTGCCGGTGAACGTGCGAATTTCGACGTTGGTCGGCCACCCCAGTTCACGAAGGAATGTGGCTTCGGTCTTGATGATGACGGGGCCCGTTTCGGCACTGCCGACCTTGAGTTGCAGGGATTCCAGCCAACTCACGCGCGCTTCTTCAAAAAAGCGGAAATAGGTCGTATTGTTCACGTGCCCATTGGCGTCCAGATCACCCCAGCGTATGGACATCGTATTGGTGTAGACCAGATTTCGTTGATCACTCATAAAGGCTGGCTCCGAGCCGGATGATTCAGCCATCCATTGTCATCGAATGATCACGATTTGAAAACCAGGGCCCGGAAACGAGGCCATGATAGGGAGCATTTAACGGTATGCTTAACGTTGGAAAGCGACTTTCCATTTCTTCCCTCATTATCCGGGCAATGATGGTCGTCCTGTTGAGTGCGTCGACGGCGAATGCCTGGGCCGCGTCTAGTGACACGGGCTATCAGGACAGCAGCAACTATGATGCCCGTGACCCCTGGCAGCCCTTTAACCGCAAGGTTTTCGCGTTTAATGATTTCCTCGATCGGTGGTTCCTGAAGCCGGTGGCACGGGGTTACCGTGCGATCATGCCGCGCTTCCTGGATGATGGTGTCACGAATTTCTTCAGCAACCTGGGTGAGCCCATCAACCTGGTCAACAGTCTGTTTCAGCTCAAGCCCGATGCGGCCATGACCGCCACGGGGCGTTTTCTTTTCAACACGACCTTCGGCCTGGGCGGATTCTTTGATGTGGCGGGGCGCATGGGGCTGCCTGCGCACGATGAGGATTTTGGGCAAACCCTGGGATACTGGGGCGTGGGTACTGGTCCCTATCTGGTGCTGCCATTCCTCGGGCCGTCAGACGTACGTGACGCGTCGGGGATGACCGTCGACTACTTCTCGCCCGAAAACCTGTGGAGCTACATCCACGCACCGGACTGGTATTACCTGCGGGGCCTCGACGTGGTGGATACGCGAGCCGACCTGATTCCTGCGGAAGGTTTGATCGAAGGGGATCGCTACACCTTCCTGCGTAATGCCTATTTGCAGCGACGTCAGTTCCTGGTGAAGGACGGTAAGGTAGATGACCCCTTCACCAGCGGCGATGATTCGGACGTCATGTTAAAAGGGTTTTGATCCCCACGGAGTCGTCGCTTTCGGTGAGACGGACGACACATCGCGATAAGCTCATGATGACGCTGGCGGTATCGAGGTCTATGCTGGGTCAAAGGCGAGATCCGGTAAGCGTGGTACGGAGGCCATTTGCCAAGAGGGGCAGGGAACGCATCCTACCCCGACGACACGCAGACGAGTACGGATCCGCAGTGATAGCTGACCGGAGGTTTCTGGTTCATGGCGATGCGCGGCAAGATCCACCGTTTCCAGAAAATGCTGGCGGAGGCTCCGAATTACGAGAGCTGGAAGGCAGCGGCACTGGAGCTGGATTATCTTGAAGGGAAGGTCGACTGGAAGGAGACCTTTGCCTCTGATCTCTACAATTATGAGTTGATCTACGACCGGCTCAGTCAACTGCGACAATATCACCAGCAGCGTGAATTCGATCTGTTGCGTCGGGCGCTGCGGGAAGGTTTGCATCACGATCTCGGTAATATGGGCAACCCAGCCCTTTACCGTCAGAGCCGCGTAGGCACCAAGCATCTGGTTGAGGCCTATATCAACCAGGTCTGTGAATCGCTCGATTTTCTGTGCGATAACGACGTGCCAGGCTTTTCGGTGGCCGAAAAAATCGACTTTTTCAAGGATACACTGCTGAGCTATGGGCGACCTGCACTGTTGCTCAGCGGAGGGGCCAGTCTCGGCTTGTTCCATATCGGCGTCATCAAGGCGCTTTGGGAGAGGGCGCTGCTGCCTCAGGTGGTGGCCGGTTCCAGTGTCGGCGCGATCATTGCCGGCATCCTGGGAACTCATACCGACGCCGAGATCCCCGACCTTTTCTCACCGGAAAACCATAACCTTCATGCGTGGCGCTGGAACGGTCTGATGAATGGCCTGCGAGGCCGCGGCTTCATGGACCAGTCCCAGTTGGAGAACTGCCTGCGGGCCAATATGGGCGAGTACACCTTTGAGGAGGCGTTTCACCGGACAGGACGCTCCATCAATATCAGCGTGTCGCCAATTCAGGAGAATCAGAAGGCGCGGCTGTTGTGTGGTTATACGTCGCCGTACCTGCTGGTCTGGAGCGCGGTACTGGCGTCGGCGGCCGTGCCGGGTATTTTTGCCCCGGTCACCCTGATGAAGAAAGATCCCAGCGGTAACCTTCAGCCTTACATGCCGCGCCTGCAGTTTGTGGATGGTTCCGTCGTCAGCGATCTCCCGGTTGAACGGCTGATGCATCTGCATGATGTCAATTTCACCATCGTCAGTCAGACCAACCCCCATGTCGTACCCTTCCTCGGAACGCGGGGGCGTGACGAGAAGATGGGCCTGCTCGGCTTACCGAAGCAGTTGCTGAAGTCGGAATTCCAGTTCCATGGCAAGGGGCTGTTCGATTTCATGCGTAAGCGCGTGCGCCCGGAAATATTGCGTCAGGCCTCCGGCCAGATGTATACGATCCTGGCTCAGCGCTATTACGGTGATGTCACCATCGCGCCGCGATACGGCCTTCGCCACTACGCGGGGATGTTGAGAAACCCAACACCAGAGTTCGCCCGGGAGCTGATACAACAGGGCGAACGTGCCACTTGGCCGCATATCGCCATGATTCGTACCCATGCCAAGATTTCGCAGACACTGGAGCGCTGCGTTGCGCGGTTACGGCAACGGGCGGAATCGCGGCGGGCGGAAATCCGGGTGATTTCCTCCGATCCGGTAGCGGGTTCGGCGAGCTGAGGACCACGGGTTTCATGACGGATTACCGGTTCCCGGCAATCCGTCCAGATCGCGGGTGACAGTGTGGCGGGCCGGGGGCTATCATTAGGCTCCTGCATGCCCCGGCCCGATTGAGAATCAATGTACTACGAATTTTTTGGATTTCGCGAGGCGCCTTTTTCCATCGCCCCGGATCCGCGCTATCTCTATCTCAGCGAACGCCACAAGGAAGCGTTGGCCCACCTCATGTACGGCGTGGGCGGGCAGGGCGGCTTTATCGTCATTACCGGTGAAGTCGGAACCGGGAAGACGACTATCTGTCGCTGCTTTATGGAGCAGGCGCCAGAGCATGTCGATATCGCGTTGATCCTCAATCCCAAACTTTCGGCGCGCGAGCTCCTCGGCAGCATTTGCGACGAACTGGGTATCAAGATTCCCGCGGGCGCATCGATCAAACGCATGATCGACCAACTGAATGCCCATCTGCTCGACGCGCATGCCAAAGGGCGCCACACGGTGCTTATCATCGATGAGGCGCAGAACCTGTCGATCGATGTGTTGGAACAGCTGCGCCTGCTGACCAATCTGGAAACCTCAGAGAAAAAGCTGCTGCAAATTGTCCTGTTGGGGCAACCGGAGCTGCAGGAAATCCTGGAACGACGGGAGCTACGACAGCTGGCCCAACGGGTGACGGCACGTTACCACCTGGATTCGTTGGCCAAGGATGAAATCCCCGCCTATGTCCGTTACCGCCTGTCCGTTGCCGGACAACGGACCGACCTGTTTACGCCGGCGGCCCTGCGCCGCGTCTATCGCATGGCGCGGGGCATTCCCCGGCTGATCAACCTGATCTGCGATCGCGCGTTGCTGGGTGCCTATGCCGAAGGCGTGCATCAGGTCGATGCCCGGACTGTACGTCAGGCCGGCCGCGAGGTGTTGGGCCGCGTTGGTGCTGCTGGCGGGAATATGAAGGCCGAACGCCCCTCTCTGCCGGGTGTCAGTGTCGGCGTCATTGTCGCCGCCTTGGTGTTGTTTACCGCTGGGCTCACCTCATACCGTCTTGGCTGGCTGAATATCCGCATCAATGACAAGGGGGCTTCGGCGACACTGTCTACACCGGAGAAGGCGACGCTATCGGCGTCCTCAAAGCCCCTCAAGGCAGATACCTCGTCGTCGGGAATAGGCTCGAGCGGCAGTCAACCGGGAGCGTCCACGTCTTTGAGCAAGGTAAGCGCTTCGGACGCTGGTGGCGATGTCTCCCAGCAGGAAGTCGCTTCTCCTGACACCTCGACCGGCCAGAAAAGCGATCCTGCGCCTGACCTTGATGCCTATCAACCCCAAGGCGACGAAAAGGTTCAGGCGTATCAGGTAGTGTTCAAGGCCTGGGGCGATGATTATCAACCGGCCTCGACGCCTTACGCCTGTGATTATGCCCAAACAATGGGGTTGCAGTGTCTTCACCGGGAGGGGAACTGGCGGGGTCTGCAGCAGTTGAACCGGCCTGTCGTCATGCGATTGTTCAATCGCGATGGCAATGAGTTCTACATTGCGTTGTTGCGCCTTTCGGGCGACCTTGCAACGATCAGTCTGGATGGCAAGGAGTACCAAGTGCCGCGTGACCTGTTGGACAAGCACTGGCTGGGAGACTATTCGCTCGTTTGGCGAATGCCGCCGGGTGAAAGCCGAAAGGATGCGGATCGTAAGAAATGGCTGTCTTTACAGATCAGTCAGGTGATCGACCGTCAGGGCGGCAGCGTTTCCCAGCGGCAGCAGCTCAAGTCCATGTCCTTGGTGGATCAGGTCAAATGGTTCCAGAAGTCGGTTGGCCTCATTCCCGACGGTATCCCGGGTACGGTCACACTGATCCACCTGAATACGGTGCTCGACGCCAAGGTACCCCGGTTGTTCGATACGACGCAGACCGTCGATAGTGCCAAACGAGGTTGACGATGTCCTATATTCTGGACGCATTACGTAAATCTGAAAGTGAGCGGCGCCAGGGGCGCATTCCGGATCTCGGTACAACAGTACAGATGGTCCACAAGAAGCGCTCCCAAGGCTTGCATTGGTCGTTCTGGATTGCCGTGGCGCTTGTCGTCAATGCCGGTGTCTTTGCCTATCTTTTCTGGCCGCGTCCAACGCCTTCGGCCAAACCGGTGGTTGCTTCATCTGTTCCCAAAAGCGCGGTGGCGGAGCCGGCGTCTAAAGCGGCAACTGCTGCCGTTCCAGCTGTGGCAGCAACGCCGTCGCCGCAAACCGCCCAGGCTACTCCCTCTGGCGCTAAGCCACTGCCAGCGGGAGCTTTGGTAACGCCGCCGTCACCGTCGAAGACCCAGGTCGTATCGGCACAGAGCGGTGTACCGACCCTGATCGTCCCATCGGAGGGCGACCAATCGTCTTTACCGTCAGCGTCAGCAGCAACGCCCGCACCTGGCCCGACGACCACCATTGCGAAGACGTCGTCGACGCCGGATCTGGCGCATCCTGACAGCATTCCGCTCCTGGTTGACGAGCCTCTGTCGTTCCAGCAGCAGGTCCCGCCGTTGCATTTCAGCGGCCATATCTATTCCTCTGTGCCCAGTGCACGCCGGGTGGTCATCAATGACATGTACCTCGGTGAGGGCGATTCATTGGGGGACCTGAAGGTGGAGCGTATTACCGAGTCGGGCGTGGTTTTCGATCTGAATGGCCAGTTGTTCCGGGTAGGTGTCGTCAGCGACTGGAATGGGCCGAACTGACATTATGCTGGCAGAAGAGACCAAACAGCAGATTCAGCAGGCCTACCGGGATTTTCTGGCAGGGCGGGGTATTCGCGCGCGCTATGGGCAGCGCATGATGATCGCCGAGATTGCCAAGTATGTATCGGCGATTCAATCTCACGACGGCGAGCGCACTTCACCACCCTCTGCCTGTGTGATCGAAGCCGGCACAGGGACGGGTAAGACGCTGTCCTATCTGTTGGCGATGATTCCCCTGGCGCGGCAGCTCAACAAGAAACTGGTGATATCCACGGCAACGGTGGCCTTGCAGGACCAGATTGTGGGGCGGGATCTGCCGGACCTCAAGGAGTTCGCCAAGCTCAACATTTCGTGGACCCTGGCAAAGGGACGGGGGCGCTATCTTTGCCTGTCTCGCCTGGAGAACAAACTTCATGAGCATGGCCAGGGCGACAGCGACACCATGCCACTGTTCCTGCTTGAAGAGCCCAGCGCGGAAGCGGGAGACAACCGGCAGTTCATGGAGGAGCTTTTGGCCTCCTATGCGTCACGTCAGTGGGACGGGGATCGTGACCACTGGCCGGGAGGCATTCCCGATGAAACCTGGCGCCAGGTGACGACGGATCATCGCCAGTGTACCAATCGCCACTGCAACTATTTCGATACCTGCGCCTTCTTTGCGGCTCGGGGGTATCAGGAAAATGCCGATGTGATCGTCGCCAACCACGACCTGGTGTTGGCAGATCTGACATTGGGCGGGGGCGCCATTCTGCCTCGTCCTGAAGATACGCTGTATGTCTTCGATGAGGCTCATCACCTTCCCGACAAGGCCCTTGGCCATTTTGCGGCGTCGCTTTCGCTGCAGGGAACGCGGCACTGGTTGAAACAGGTGTCCCAAGCGCTAACTCGCATTGTCCCCTTTGTGCCGCCGGGTTCCGGAGCGGCCCGGGTCGTCGATAGTATTGGCGCAGCGGCGCGAGATCTCGATCCCATGTTGGACGGTGTCTACCGCTATCTGCTGACTGAAACGCCCTGGCCAGACGAGGGCGAGGAGGATAGTGACCATTACCGTTATCCCCAGGGGCAGATCGGAGGCGGCGTCAAGGAACTGGTGGACGCGGCGGTGATTGCGTCATCGACGCTGGTGCGGCATCTCAATACGTTGCTCGAGGAGCTGGAAAAAGGGTTCGACGACAGAAAGACATCGGACCTGGACCGCTCCACCGCCGAGGCATGGTATCCGGCTATCGGTACCTTGCAGAATCGGGCGGAAGCCGGTCTCCGTCTCTGGCAGTCCTTTGCTGCCAAGGATGAGGGTAAGGGGCCGCCAACAGCGCGCTGGTTACAGCGAGAGTCCTGGGAAACCGGCGACGATATCACCCTATACAGCAGCCCGGTACTCGCTGACAGTCTCCTCTATTCCCGACTATGGACCAGGGCTTTCGGTGCGGTGCTGACGTCGGCGACGCTGACGGCTCTGGGGCGTTTCGACCGTCTCCGTCAACGCGCGGGGTTGCCGGAAGAAAGCCAGTACATCGTGGTGCCCAGCGCTTTCCGCTATGCCGAAATGGCGACGGTCGAGGTTCCTGCCAATGCCATTGATCCGTCCGATGCGGCTGCTTTCACGGAGGCTTTGGTCAAGGCTCTACCGGAGATATGGCGGGATGAAAGTGCCGTGTTGGTCCTGTTCACTTCTCGCCGCCAGATGCACGATGTTCGAGATCTCCTGGCGCCGGGCTTTCCCGAGCAGATCGTCACTCAGGATGATATGTCCAAGGCGGCGGTATTGGCCCACCACCGTGAGCGTATTGATCGTGGGGAAACCAGCATCCTGTTCGGGGTTGCCAGCTTTGCGGAAGGTATTGACCTGCCGGGCGCTTATCTGAGACATGTCATCATCACGCGACTGCCATTTTCGGTACCGAACGACCCCATTGAGGCCAGCCTGGCGGAGTGGATTACCGTGAGAGGGGGGAATCCGTTCATGGAAATCAGCGTGCCGGATGCCTCCATTCGCCTGATTCAGGCTGCCGGTCGACTGTTGCGAACCGAGGATGACCGGGGACGCATCACCATCCTGGACCGGCGTATTGTCTCTCGCCGCTATGGTCGCCTGTTGCTCGACGCGCTTCCGCCTTTCCGACGTATTCTCGCCTGAGATCCTTTCCAATAAGTCTTATCGATAGCCGTACCGACACCGTCGAGGATTCGTTCGTCCTTCTCTTGGAGCGGTAATGGATAAGGGGGGGGAATCGGGATAAAAAAAAGGTGTCATGCGCCGAACCGTACATGACACCTTTGCTGCAAGCAGGGCTTTTACTTGGGAGGCCCTAACGAAAGCTGAACAGGAATCAGAGGCCTGAAGTTCTGAATTCCGTTGATGAGTTACCTCATCGATGTTTGCAGTTTAGGGGGGGAGGGGGCGTATTCGGATCGTCCAAAGGGCGTAGCGGGTGGGCGTAACGCGTATTTTTGTGATGCTTGTCACAAAAGAAGGCGCTATTTACCGTAAATCAGGATAAAACACCTAGCTGTCTAGCCTTCGCCAGGGCTTCGGTACGGCTACGGGCGCCAATTTTACCGTAAAGATTACGAATGTGGGCCTTAATCGTGGTTGGCGCAACATCGAGTTTCAGGGCGATTTCCTTATTGGCCAGCCCGGCATTGATCAATTCCAATACTTCCAGCTCACGCTGACTGAGCGGTTCCACCAATTCGGCACAGCCAATCACAGCTGTGGCGGGCTTGGGCTCGCCCACCGGCTGGCTCGATTCGGGGGAGTAGCGTTCATCCAGCAGGCGGTGCAATTCCGCCATGTAGGAGTCGGGCAGGTCCCGGGTGTCGCTGTGCCGGATGAGGTGAGCGGTGGCTTCGCCCTCGTCCACGAAGAGGCGTAGCAGACGATCCCGGGCAGCAAGCCGGAGTGCCTGCTGCATCGTGGCTACGGCTTCGGCTTCATCGCCTTTTAAGTGGCAGGCCGTAGCATAGACGGCCAACAACTCGATCAGGTGCTTGTTGTGCTGGCTTTGTTCGGTTTCCGTCCGCAGTGGAATGAGGATATTCAGTGCATCCTCCGGGCGCTGGGTTGCCAGCATCACACGTGCCGCGGTAATGAGGCTTTGTTCGCGATTCAGCGGGTTCTGATAGGTTTGCTCCTCCCGCCGACGCAACCAGGCCGTGGCCTTGTCGAGTTGACCCATGGCCATGAAACAACGGGCTTTCAGTGCGTCCACACTTGGCGGCTCGAAAACTATGACGTCACGCTTGTGCGTCAGCACATTTTCCGCATCTTCCAGGTATGCGATGGCTTCCTCATAGTTTTCCTGGGAAAACGCGAGATGCGCGCGCATATACTGGATGATGATGTGCTGTCCGGGTTCGGTACCTTTTTTCACGTGATCAAGCAGTGGATTCAGGTACGTCTGTGCCAGGGAAAGGTCGTTACGCTCACGGTAGATCTGTATCAGGGCACTGTTTTGCCAGCAGGACACGAGGCGAGGCTGGGATGGATCGGTGTGGTAGCTATCCACCCAGGCCCGGACTGACGCGCAGAGTTCCAGGGCCAGGTCCATTTCACCCTGATGAAAGAGTATCCAGGCGAGCAGGCCACCGCTGGAAAGTACGGTGGAGTGCTTTTTCTCGGCCTTGCCGTGGTCAACGGACGATTGAAGTGCGGTACGTGCCGACACCAGATCGCCCCGGGCGTAACAATCCAGTCCGATACCGTAATAGGTCACCGATTTCAGCGGTATGTTCGTGTGGTCGATATCCCTCAGGACCTGCTGGGTCAACACGCTGGCTTTTTGTAAATCGCTTCTTGTGCGCGCGAGGTAGGAGCGTATCAACGCGATTTCGCTCTGCAGCGCCATGGCACCATCCGTATCTGGATGGTCTTCGGCAATGCGCTTGTGCAAAAGGCTTTCCAGGCGTTCGAGCAGGGGTTCAACGATATCGAGTTTGTTGCTGAAGAACAGTGCCCAGATACGCAGCATCAGCAGCCGGGGGCGAGACTCGGTCAGCGATACCGGCATGCGGTCCATCCAGCCGAGAACAGGAAGGTGATAGCCGCCGTGGATCAGGTTGTTGCCATACTGCTCCAATACCTTGGCCAGCCATTCCCAGTCTTCGAGCTGCACCAGTTGGGCAATGGCTTCCTGCAGTTGATCGTGCTCCAGAAACCAGTCGACGGCACGCTGCTGTAATTGATCGATGCGCTGACTATCGGTCTGCTTCAGGCGGTTATAGAGCGCTTCCCGGAACAGGTCGTGGTAGCGGAACCATTCACCCCGCGTATCCAGGGGAATAATGAAGAGGTTCGCTGCAACCAGCGTTTCCAGAATGCCCTGGCTATTCGTGGCCTCGCGAATGCCATCGCACAGGGGGCCGCAAAGGCGCAGGCAGCAGGCCGTTTCGAGCAGGAACTGGCGTATCTCCGGCGCCTGGTGATCGAGAATCTCGCTCAGGACATAATCGCTGATGTATTTGTCGCCGCCGCCGTACCGGATGAGTGATTCGGTATTTTTCAGGCGATCGTCGTGACTGCCGGAAAGTGCGGCGAGCTGCATGGCGGCGACCCAGCCCTCCGTTCGTTGCCAGAGCTGGGTGGCCTGTTCCGGCGTCAGCGCAAGTCCCATGTAGTCGTTGAAAAAGCTTTGGCACTCGCTTTCCGAAAAAGCGAGGTCAGCTGCATGGACTTCGTCCAGGCTGTGCCTGACGCGCCAGCGTGCAAGGGGAAGCGGTGGCTCTGTTCGCGAAATGAGCACTACCTGGAACTGTGGCGGCAGGTAATCGATGAAGTAGCCCAGTTGCCAGTGGATGTCCGGGCGCTTGATCAGGTGGTAGTCATCGAGTACGAGCACCGCGGCGTTGTCGTCGCGTTCGGCAAGGGCATTGATGAGCGCTGTGATGGCGCCATCGAATTCCTGCTCCGACAGGTCATTGATTCTTTTTCTGGCGTCGCTGATGTCGGCGATCTTCTGACGCTCAATGGCGCCGGCGACATATTGCCAGAAGCGACGGGGTTCGTCGTCGCCCGCATCCAGTGACAGCCAGGCGATCGTTCCGCCATCCTGCTCACACCATTGGTTGACCAGGGTGGTCTTGCCGTACCCGGCGGGTGCAATGACGGTGGTGATGCGTTTGCCCGGGCGGGGCTTAAGTCTGTCCAGCAAGCGCGTGCGAGTGATCGCACGAGAATCGGGGGCGGGTCTCAAGAATTTGGTCGCTAACAACATGCGAAATCAGATCATCCAGGAGCCTGAAAGTTCATCCCGACAGCATATGGGCAGAAAGGATCGTCAGCTCAGCATTGTCGGGCCTTTACAGGCATTGTCAAGCTGTGACTGACGTGTCGTGAGGCCGGAAATGGAGCAGGGTGACCCGGAACGGGGGCCCTGCCTAGGTTTCCTAGAAGAAGACGTATTTCAGTCCGACAAGGAAAAGGATGCTGGCAAGGGCTGATTGCATCACTTTGGCCGGAAGGCGCCGTCCCAAATAGGTCCCCAGATGGATGGCCGGCAGCGAGCCGAGCAGGAGACTGCCCAGCAGGTAGAAGTTGATGTTGCCCAGTTCCCAGTGACCGAGTCCGGCGACCAGCGTCAATGGAACCGCATGTGCCAGATCGGTGCCGATAATTTCGATCGGTGAAAGCCTTGGATACAGGATCATCAGAATGGCCGCACCGAAGGCGCCAGCGCCTACCGACGACAGCGTGACGCAGATACCCAGAAATACGCCGGCAAGAATGGTAAGCGGGGCCTGATAGTGTTCATGCCATCTGCGACCTTCGGTTGTGGTGGCTTGAAATCGCTGGAGGCGGGAGCGGAAAAGCAGGACGATAGATGTCAGGATCAGCATGGCACCCAGCGTCGACATCAATAGCCCCTGGTATTCGGCAGGATCCGAAAAAAAACGGGACAGGATGAGGATGGTGATGATTGATGCCGGCAAGCTGCCCGAGGCCAGACGACGCACCACCTGCCAGTTGACATTGCGGTGCCGGTGGTGAGAATGCACGCCGCTGCCTTTGGTGACGGCGGCATAGATAAGATCAGTACCCACGGCAATATGTGCCGGAAAACCGAACAGCAGAAGGATGGGGGTCATCAGGGACCCGCCTCCAACGCCTGTCAGTCCGACGGCGAAACCGACACCAGCGCCGGCTATAACATATAGCAATATATCCATGATTTTGGTCTACACTTTAGGTACTGTGCTTCCGTGGATGATCAAACTCTACTGACTCTTATCTATTCATAAAAAGAATATTTACTTATATTTTTATTCGACTTTGTTCGGATGAGGTTCTGGAGGAATCATGAAGCTGCAGCAATTGCGCTACATTTGGGAAGTTGCGCATCACGATCTCAACGTATCCGCTACGGCGCAGAGCCTTTACACGTCTCAACCCGGTATTTCGAAGCAGATTCGACTCTTGGAAGATGAATTAGGGGTCGAGGTGTTTGCACGCAGCGGTAAGCACCTGACTCGTATCACGCCGGCCGGCGAGACGATCATTCGTGAGTCGGGGGAAATCCTGAGGCGGGTAGAGGGGATCAAGAAGATCGCCCAGGAGTTCAGTAACCAGCGACGGGGTGATCTCAGCATTGCTACAACGCACACCCAGGCGCGTTATGCTCTGCCGCCCATCATTCGCGGCTTTATCGAGGCATACCCGGAAGTATCCCTGCATATGCACCAGGGAACGCCTATGCAGATTTCGGAAATGGCGGCGACGGGTGCAGTGGATTTTGCGATTGCCACTGAGGCCTTGGAACTGTTCAGCGACTTGATCATGATGCCCTGTTATCGGTGGAATCGTTGCATCATCGTGCCGCGGGAGCATCCGTTGACACAGTTGAAGGAGTTGACGCTGAAGGATGTCGCCGAGTATCCCCTGGTCACTTATGTCTTTGGGTTTACCGGGCGCTCGAAGCTTGACGAGGCTTTCCAGGAAGCGGGTCTGACGCCAAAAGTGGTGTTTACCGCTGCCGACGCTGACGTTATTAAAACCTACGTACGGCTGGGACTGGGCGTTGGGATCGTTGCCCGGATGGCAATCGATGAGGTGACGGACAAGGACCTGGTGGCTCTCGATGCAAGGCATCTCTTCAAGCCGAGCACGACACAGATCGGTTTTCGAAAAGGGACCTTCTTACGGGGTTATATGTATGACTTTATCCAGCGTTTTGCCCCCCACCTGACTCGCGATCTGGTCGAGGCCGCCTCTCACCGGACCAATCGCGTTGAACTGGATGAACTGTTCAAGGATATTGAACTGCCAATCCACTAGCCCCTGCGTCTTGCGAGCCTATCGAGGCCATCGGTGGCCTCGACGGTGTTCTAGCGGACTGAGTCGGCAAGGTCGCAAGAAGCCTTAAGATTGGCTTGCGATCAGGTTGCCGGCATGCAGGCCGCACTCCTTCTGCGTAGCCTCTTCCCACCACCAGCGCCCTTCGCGCTCATGCTGACCCGGCAGAACAGGGCGCGTGCAGGGCTCGCACCCAATGCTGATGAAGCCCTTTTCGTGCAGGCTGTTATAAGGCACTTCGGACATCCGGATGTAATCCCAGACTTCTTTGGAAGACCAGTTGGCCAACGGATTGAACTTCACCAGTGGCCGCTCGTCTGAGCCAAAGGTGGTGTCCTGCTGCACCACAGGAACATCATTGCGGGTGCTGGGGCTTTGATCACGGCGCTGACCGGTGATCCAGGCGTCGACAGTCGCCAGCTTGCGGCGCAGGGGTTCAACCTTGCGAATGCCGCAACATTCGCTGTGTCCATCCTGGTAGAAGCTGAAAAGCCCTTTGCGGCTCACGAGTTGCTGAACAGCCTCGGTATCCGGAAACAACACTTCGATATCGATACCGTAATGAGTCTTCACCTGATCGATATAACGATAGGTTTCAGGGTGTAGGCGACCGGTGTCCAGCGTGAAGACGCGCAGGTTATCGGTCAGTTTATGTGCTAGCTCGATTAGCGCCACATCTTCTGCGCCACTAAATGATATCGCAATATTATCATAGTGTTGCAGGGCATATTTCAGAATGCTTCTGGGTGACTCCGCACTAAGCTCCTGGGCGAGTTGGCTGATGTCGGTCATGAGTGACGAGCCTCTGAAGATCGGATGGCAGGCTGTCCCGAAATACCGATAAGTACCGGACCCGGGATGAGCCAGGGAACAAGGCCGAACTTTATCATTGCGCCGCTAGGCACAAAAGGAATAGCAACTTATATCCTTATAGCAATTTGAAGCGCTGCCAAAGGTCGATGCTTTCCTTTATTATGAGGCACCGCTTATCGGCATGGCGCACGCTGGCCGGATGTCATATCGGCGACGCTTGTCGTAAACTGATTGAATAAAATCAAGGAGTTATTCGTGGAACTGGCCTGCCTCGATCTGGAAGGTGTATTGATTCCGGAAATCTGGATCGCGTTTGCCGAGAAAACCGGCATTCCTGAACTCAAGGCAACAACCCGGGATATCCCGGATTATGATGTGCTGATGCGTCAGCGGCTGCGCCTGCTCGATCAGCATGGCTATGGGCTCAACGAGATTCAGGAAGTGATTGGCGGCCTGGACCCCCTCGAAGGTGCCGTTGAATTCATGGACTGGCTGCGGGCCCGGTTCCAGGTAGTGATTCTGTCGGACACCTTTTATGAGTTTGCCATGCCGCTGATGGCTAAGCTGGGCTTCCCAGCATTGCTGTGTCATAAGTTGGACGTGGCTGAAGACGGGCGTATCACCAACTACCTGCTTCGCCAGCGAGATCCCAAGCGCCAGTCCGTCCGTGCATTTCAGTTGTTGAATTACCGTGTGTTGGCGGCGGGAGATTCCTACAACGATACGACAATGCTGTCGCAAGCGGATGCAGGCATCCTGTTCCATGCACCGCAAAACGTTATCGATGAGTTTCCGCAGTTTCCGGCGGTCCACACCTATGAGGATCTCAAACGGCAGTTTTGTGAGCTGAGCGTTCGCGATATTGCTCTCTGAGGCCTGACGGCATGGCCGGCGCACCGAGATGCCGGCCATGTGGTTAGTGAAGACTTTCGACAATCTCCATTAACCGTTTGACCTTCACGCAAGACTCTTCGTATTCCTCTTGCGGATCTGAGTCGGCAACCACGCCGCCGCCGCCCCAGCACTCAATCAATCCCTCGCTACACCTCAATGTCCTTATCGCGATATTGCTGTCCATGCGGC
Organism: Mangrovitalea sediminis; assembly: GCF_002514725.1. Classification (GTDB taxonomy): domain Bacteria; phylum Pseudomonadota; class Gammaproteobacteria; order Pseudomonadales; family Oleiphilaceae; genus Mangrovitalea; species Mangrovitalea sediminis. The sequence continues at coordinate 97,872 of NZ_NTLB01000006.1, read as the reverse complement.
CATGGTGGCTGATATAGAAGATCGATCCACAATAGGGGCCTCGCTGATGCGGTTCCAGCTCGTGAATGATTTCCATGGCGCGCCGTTTGGGAGCACCAGTGATAGAGCCGCCCGGAAAGGCACTCAGCAGCAGGTCCAACGGTGTCAGGTCCGGGCGTAGGCGCCCGGAAATCGTGCTGACAAGGTGGTGGACGTTGGGATGACTTTCGACGCGGAACAGCTCGTCGACGTGAACGGAGCCCGTGACGCATTGGCGCCCGAGATCGTTGCGCAGTAGGTCGACGATCATGAGGTTTTCGGCCCGGTCTTTCTCACTGTTGACGAGCTGCTCGCGAAGACGTGCGTCCTCGTCCCTCGTGGCACCGCGTGCTCGCGTACCCTTGATGGGGGCTGTGATTACCCGACCCTTATCCGCCAGTATGAAGCGTTCGGGAGAGAGGCTGAGTATCTGGCTGTGGCCAGAATTGTAATAGGCCGAGAAAGCGGCGTCATGGGCGGCGGTGAGTTGGAGAAACGCGTGCCATGGATCGCCCTCGTAACCACCTTCAAAGCGCTGTGAGAGGTTAACCTGATAAGCATCACCAGCAAGCAGGTAGTCGAGAATTCGCGATACCCTGGACTGGTACTGTTCGGCGGTTTGATCGGGCGCAAAAGGGCGGGTTATCCGGAAATTATCCGCCGGGCTGATCCTGGCCGTTGCCATTGACCGAATATGCTCCCGTGTCGCTGTTGTGCAGCGAGGGTGCCAGAATAGCGCAGAACGACCCGTTCGGTTCTCCTTAACCGCAGCCCAGGTATAGAGGCCAACCGATAACAGGTCGCCATCGTCCTTGGCACGAAGGGCTGTTGTTGTCGGGTCAAGGTAGTAGCCGGTCTCATAACCTATATGGCCTGCCAGTCCGCCGATAAAAGGGGGAATGAACGGTAAGGACGTCAATTGATCAGGAGATAGGCGGGGCGCTGGCTCTAGTGCTGACTTCAATGTTTCAATGGCGGCTGGCAGGGGCATCGGCGACAGTGAATCCGCGTGGCAGCGGATTTGCCGCTCGGGCAGGGCGGTTACGATGTCGTAATCACCGCGTTCACCGTTATCGCCAGGCGCGCCGAAGTAGATGAAGCCCTCCTGACGATGAAGTCGGTCGGCAAAACGGGCGAAGTCTTCGAGGGGGGTGAACGCTACCAATGTGATTTCTCGGTTGGGGCCTTTGTTTGTGACGTATTGCTCAGTAGGGTGAATCGTTAAGAACCGAGTCGCCTTCCAGGCTGTCATACAGTTGGTGTCTGAAGACTGACGGAGACGAGCGACTGCGCCATCAATGCGGTGGAAAGTGGCGTGATCTTGTCGCACTGGTCCCAAAAGTGATGTCTGGGTCACAAAACTTCACAGTCGACTTCCCTGTAGGGGTGAGTGCGCTATTTTACAGGGTCCGGTGAGCGCGAGGAACGACTGCCGTTTCCTCGTGGCGTAATGAACGACTCATAACAACATGAATCAGGTGCAAGGCGTAATCGTATGCGAAGAATGGGTGTAGTTTTCGTGGCTTGTCTATTGGGCTTGACGCTCAATGTGGCTCAAGCGCAAGACGCTAAACAAGCGGCAGGCCAACCGGCGGCTACGTCGGCGCCAGAAGCGAAGAAACCAGAGAAGCCGATGACCGAGGCAGAGAAAAAGGCGGCAGCGGCTAAAGTCATTAAATCTATGGAAGGGGCTGCGGAGCGACAGTTGGCGGCGCTTTTCAAGGAAAGTATCAAGCGGCCTGTAGATTCGCTGTCGAAAGATGGGAAAACGATGCCAAGCGCCGCAATGATGTTTGTCAACGGTGGCGTTAAGGAACTGGATATCAAGCAGAAGGATGTTCCGGCCGGCGCTCGTGTCGAAATATACCGTGCCGCCTTAAGGGCCGCAGCGAGGCACCATACGATCGTCGCCGCAGTAATTTATTACACGGCGGCTGCCCCTGAAAAGGATGGAAAGAAACAGACGGTTCTGGTCGCCGAATACGAACACTTGCTGGGTGTATCGGCGATGCGGATCATCCCGTATAAGTTTAAGGATGGGAAGCTCGCATTTGGAAAGCCTATCGATCGGAAGAAACCTTTCGTCATGTTCTATGATCCTCAAAAAGGCTCCCCGAACAATGGATGATTTGTAATGGCTGTGAAATAAATCCGGCTCGCAGATACGGCAGTTTAATGTCGTATCTGCACTTTTCTTCTGCAAAAACCCCGGTAACAAGCCCTTCACATTTCTTGTCGAATTTTACCAATATTAACGATGTCTGTATCTGTTCGTAATGATTTGTGACTACAGTCACGGAAGAATTCGACTGACAGGCACTAGAATGGCTTCGACGGTCAGGAAAAGCCCGTCTAACGATAAAACTAAAAAATCACATTTGTACTCTGTGTAATAAGGAGAACAAGATGAAAGGCCTGAAGAAGCTTGTACTGGTTACCGCTATTGCAGCTGCCCCCATGGTTGCAAACGCACAACTGAAAGCACTGAACGATTCTACCCTGGGCAACGTTACTGGCCAGGCCGGTGTGACCATCGAACTGTCTTCGCACATGACGATTGGCCAGATCAAATACACTGACGACGGCAGCCTGACCATCAACAACGTAGAAGTTGGTGGTGCTGGTGTAACTGCTAACGGTGCAGCTTATGCTACTGCTAACAACACTGGCTGGACCAACGCTCTTGACGACGCTGCAATCCTGATCGACATTGCTGCAAACGGTGATGCCACTATCGATCTGGGCAGCATCTCCGGCAACCCGATTGACTGGGGTGTCAAGGTTGGTTCCATCGGCATCCAAGACTCCACTGGCGCTACCAGCACTACGCTGCTGTCCAACATGGAAGCCTTCGGTCTGTTGGGTGCTCTGAACATCACTGTTCACAACCAAGACTACACGCCTTTCGGTGCAACCGCTGCTACTAGCAGCTTGGAACTGCAAACTGCGTTCAGCGTTGAAGACATGCAATTCGATGCCAACTTCGTTGCCGTGGGTATCCGTGGTCTGAGCATCCACCACGGTGGTTACCTGGCTGCTGTTGCTGCAGGTAACACCGCCGGTGCTACTGCCGCTCAGTTCGCGACTGCTGACCTGAACCTCTACGCCAGCACCCCGACTGCAACCAGCGTTACCCTGCTGGGCTCTACTGGTCCGGTTCAGGTTGCTCAGACTGCAACCAGCGCTCTGGCTATCGACGTAGCTGTATCGCCGATGGATATCAACATGAGCCAAGTCCTGGTTGGTGGTGTTAGCGTCGGTTCGGTTGCTATCAGCAACCTGGCTGTAGACAACACCACTCTGCGCATCTACGGTCACTAAGATCGACTGTAGTACTCGCAAGAGTGAAGGCCACCCCTCGGGGTGGCCTTTTTTATGGATCGTCGCGGATTAGCGTGAAAAGCCGTAGGGCGCAATAACCGAAGGGCATTGCGCCGAATAAGACGCCACTCGGTGTAACAACACCCCATGACTGACCAACGACGATACTACACCCGGAAGCTAAACTCGGAATTTGTCCGCTGCCATGCGGCGCAATGCCCTTCGGTTATTGCGCCCTACCGATGGAGCAAGCGCTAACCTCCAGGTATGACAAGGGGGTATCGGGGCAGCGACTTCTCTTTGAAATCAAAGCCGCTTTTCCCGGTAAAGTGCGATGAACCTTTTTTATTGGGGCATGGGAAACGAAGTCGCTTGTACAAGACGGGAGCGATTCGAATTGATGGGATGTTCCTGGGGGTATGCCTGTAGTGCCGGCTGGTGTTCTGGTCCCGTTGTTATAGGAATATGGTACAGGCGGGGAACGCGGGAAGCCGTCTTTGCAGTGGACTGAAGTTCGGGGCACAAGCGTCAAGAGTGTTCAGGCATGAAAAAGCCGGACCTTTAGCCCGGCTCTCACGTGTAACCCGTGGTTGCTGGAATCAGTTCTTGGGGACAGCAATCGATAAGTCGAAACCACCGCCAGGTTTGGGCGTCAGGTCAATACCGCCCTGATGGATCGCTTGCGGCATCGTAATGGTGCTCACCCCTGGGAGGCTGTTGCCGAAGGAGAACGTTACTTTCTGTCCGTCATAGCTCAAGCCCAATTGATTGCCAAATGCACTTTGCGTAAAGGGGGCGTCGGGGATGGTGACGCGATTCAATTGGCCGAATACGACTGGGGTAATCGTGGGCGAGAAATCGGCGACGGGCTGGGCTTTGGAGATCTGATCCAGCGGTGTCAGCAGAGTTTGCTTAACCAGTTGCTCTTCTGCCGTTTGTACCGCACCGCTGATTTGGTCTGAGCTGGCCTTTTGCTGTTTATCGAGCAGGCGCTGCTTGTCTGCATCAGTAACGACGGGTTCTCCGGGCGAGATCGTTAGCGTCCTGATAACCGCGTTTTCTTCCTCTTCGAGCTGCTTTTTCTTCTCAGCTTCTTTCTCTTTTTCCGACTTATTCGTTTGCGGCACGATAATGATGGCCGAGTCCTTGATGTAGGTCTGAACCATCTCGTCGGAGGAGAGTGACTTGACGCCTGCATCAGCGGACAGCGGTATTGCGGTCAGCGCAATGGCAGTGGCAAGGGAGGAAATAGTCAAAGTGGCTCTAAGCGTACGCATGAGGCTGTCCATGAGTAGAATGCCGGATTTGGGTCAACAGCAACCGCAATAATGCTATTTAGCTGTAAGATTCCGATGTGTCCGGATCATTCAGCATAAGTCTCTGGAAATACCGATCATACTCTTATCGGCCGGGCATTTCCGATGCATTCATCCGACTTCACTGACAGATTACGATACCTGTGCCTGGACGACCTGCTATTGTTCAGTATTCGATTGAGGATCGTGTTTTTCAAGCCTATTTTCGTAGTTTTGTGTACAAATACTACCATTGGGGCAATCCGACGATTGTAACGGAAGCCTAGCAGTAAAAAGGTGGCGTATTTCCATGATTTCTAGCCTGATTTCGACACCTCGCCGTCTTCTGCGTCAGCGGTGGCAGCACTGGGTTGATCAGCGTGTCGGGCGTTCGGATCGCGTCTGTTTCGAGCAAAGGAATATCTTTATCGTGCCTTCCGGTGCCGGCCTGGTGTTTTGTGGCCTGCTGGTCGTCATGCTGTTGACGGGAATCAATTACCAGAACAGCCTGATCTATCTTCTGACGTTCCTGTTGGGGACGTTGTTTTTCCTGTCAATTGTGCAAACATATCAATCCCTTGCGGGGCTGGAATTGATCGTTGTCGAGGCCGGAGAAGGCGAGGTCGGGTCGTTATCGCGAATTGGTTTAAGGTTTATCGCGGACAATGACAGGGATTACCCCTCGCTAACGGTGGCGGCGGATCCCCGGCATCCGGTCAATTTCTCGGTTATGGCGGGTAACAGCGTGGATGTCGAGCTTGGGCTACCGCTGCGTCGCAGGGGCCCGGTCGATTTGCCACGGCTGCGCATCGAAACCCGTTTTCCGTTCGGCTTGCTCAAGGCCTGGAGTTGGGGGCGCCCTCTGAGTCGGGGGCTAGCCTGGCCGGCGGCGATCCCTTGCCCTCCCGAGCGGGTAGGTACGCTCGCCGCTGATGAAGGTGCTCCCTCGTCCGCGCTGGCCGGTGTCGACTGGATAGATCTTCGGCCGTATCGACAGGGGGATCCCCTACAGCGCGTGCAGTGGAAGCGGTACGCCCGGTCGGAGGATATGGTGACGGCGGATTGGCAGGCCGGTCTGTTGGACCCCGACTGGCTGGATCTTGAGGCCTTCCCGGGTGTTGATGTCGAGCTTCGTCTGAACTACCTGGCTCACCTGATCGATTTGCGAGAGCTGTCGGGGAAGCCTTATGGCCTGAAAATGGGCCCTCGCCGTTATGGGCCGGGACTAGGGGCGGCGCATCGGCTGAGCTGCATGCGGGCGTTAGCGTGGCACGGCTTTGAGGGGCCGGCCAATGGGTAGCCTGGATGTAAAGCACAAGGGCCCGGCGCTGCGGGCATTCAGCGTTAACTGGCTGTTTTTCGGTTTTGCGCTCCTGATCATCCCCCAATGGGCGCGTTTACCGATTTGGCTGGCACTGGTCACTAGCGGCCTGGCGATTTGGGCATGGGCGGGGGCGCGTTTTGGTGTGCGCATGCCCGGCAGAGCCCTTCGTGTCCTTATGGTGTTGGTGTTGGCGGTGATTTTTGCGGTTACCGTCAGGGGACGATTTACGGTTGAAGCCGCCAGTGATTTCTTCGTCCTGACCGTCGCGTTGAAGTGGCTCGAGTTGCGCAGCCGTCGCGATCTCTATGTGCTCTTTTTTATTCTTTGCTATCTGGCAGCCGTCAACTTCCTGTTCAGGAGTTCTCCTGGATGGGCGCTGCTCGACTTCGTCGGTATTCTTTCTCTATTCAATGCGTTACAAGGCTCTCAAGGGGGGCACCTGAAGCGGGGGATGCTTCAAACCTGGAAGCGCATGGGCAAGCTATTCCTGCTGGCGCTGCCGCTGGTGATCGGTCTCTTCATCTTTTTCCCCCGTATCGGTCCGTTATGGAGTGTCCCTCTGGTGTCGGATCGTGGAACGACGGGGTTCAGCGATACGGTTGCGCCTGGCGATATTTCCCATTTGGCGCAAAGTGACCGGCGTGCTTTCCGGGTTCGCTTCGGCGGCGCTCTCCCGCCGCCCCGGGAGCGTTATTGGCGTGGTTTGGTGCTGGAGGACTATGACGGTCGAGCCTGGCGGGAACGGCAGTCCTATTCCCCGTTGTCTCCGCCGGGCAAGGTCAACGAAGAGGCTGGGGCGGGCCCATTGCCGGCCGACGAGTACGAGGTCTTGATGGAACCGACCTATCAACGCTGGGGATTTGCGTTGAGGGACTCGGTGCCGGTTTCATCGAATATCTCGGCGATGGGGAACGGCCTGATCCGCTTTCGTCGGCCGGTGGATACGACGGTGCGCTACCGGATGAAGCGCCTGTCAGTGGCGCCTCTGCCGTCGCGCTTGAGTGCTGCAGTTCGTTTTCGGGATACGGCATTGCCGTTGGGCGGAAACCCCGAGACCCGGGCCTGGGCGCTATCGCTACGTGCACGCTATGGGACGCCAAGGGCCGTTGTTGCAGCCGTCCTGAACTATTTTCATACCCAGCCATTCTATTACACGCTGAATCCGCCGAAGCTGGGGGCCAATCCCATGGACACGCTGTTGTTTCAGACGCGTCAGGGGTTTTGTGCCCATTACGCCAGTGCGACGGCATATGTGCTGCGGGTGGCAGGTATTCCGGCCAGGTTGGTGGTGGGTTATCAGGGTGGAGAGGTTGGCGCAGACGGTCGCTATCTGATCGTCCGTCAGTATGACGCCCATGCCTGGGTGGAGGTTTGGCTTGGGCAGCGCTGGGTAAGGGTGGACCCCACCGCTGCCATCGCACCGGAGCGTATTGAACGGGGTTTACAGTCCGCAGTCTCCGACCCCGCCGACTTCCTGGCAGACAACTGGATGGCGCCTTCGCGGTACAACAACATAGCCTGGGTCCGTTGGATCAATTTGCAGATGGACGCCTTCAACTACCGCTGGGAGCGTTGGGTGGTGGGTTACCAGGGGAATACCCAGCTGGCGTTGTTCGGGCATCTTTCCCGTCATATCGGAAAACGGGAACTGGGATGGATTTCTGCAGGACTGGTGGGATTGTTCTCGCTCGGTGTTGCGCTGTGGTCTCTCTGGCGCGCACGGCAAGAACGACAGGGGGAGGGTATGGCACGACTGTTTCGTCAGTGGCGGGTGCTCTTGTCAAAAGTCGGAGTCGCTTCCCAGGCGTCGGAAACGCCGCTTCAGATTGCCCAGCGTGCCTATGACCTGGATCCCACGCTGGGGCGCTTGTCGATGAACTTTGCCCGTCAGCTAAACAGCCATTACTATGACTCCTCGCGGGGCACTCCAGAACGGGAACTCTGGCGTCAACTGAAGCGCTTCAAGCGGAGTGTTCGCACGTTCAAACAGCGGAAAACCTGAAATGCCGGCGACGGAAAACCCAATTTTACCCTGGCACGAGTCATCCTGGTTACGAGTGGTGGAGTGGTCCCGGTTGGACCGCCTGCCCCATGCCTTACTGTTATCGGCGGTGCGAGGTAGTGGAAAGCGGGACTTTGCAGAGCGCCTGGCGACGTGGCTGCTCTGTTCCAATCCGGGCGATGTAGCCTGTGGGGAGTGCAAGCATTGCCGCTTGCGTGCGGCAGGTGCCCACCCGGATATTCAAGTGTGCACGCCGGCTGACTCTCGTGTTATCAAGGTCGACCAGGTTCGGGCCTTGACGGAGTTTCTGGTGCAGAGCCCGCAGGTTGCCGCGCGCAAGATCGCCATCGTGGATACGGCAGATCAGTTGAATATGAATGCGGCGAACGCCTTGCTGAAAACGCTCGAGGAGCCGGCGACGGACGTCAATCTCCTATTGCTGCAGCATGCCGGCCAGCGGATTTTGCCGACCTTGCGCTCACGCTGCCAGGTATTGTCACTACCCACGCCGCCCATCGACACGGCACGTGACTGGTTGCTATCACGTCTGGAAGGCGAGGAAGGGCGGGATCCCGAACTCCTCGATCATGCGTTGGCGTTGGCAGGCGGTGCGCCCCTTGCCGCGCAGGCGTTGATTCATGATGGGCATCTCGCCGCCGCAGAACAGTGCCTGTCGGCGTTACGCCAGTATCTCAAGGGGCAGGTTGTATTAAGCGATGCGGTCGCCCCTTTCCTCAAGGAAGGCTTGGCGTCCACGCTGGTCTTCATGGGGCGCTGGGCGCAGGATCTAGCACGACTTGGCGCCGGCGGTCATGGAGAGGATCATCAGGCGCACGATATGTTGAGCTATCTCGCGCAGCATAACCATCCCGCAGAGGTTCATCATCTTTATGCCCGTATCCAGGAAGCGAGGGCGGGCATGACGTACAATCTCAACCCGGAACTGGAAATCGGTCAACTGCTGATGGCGTGGCGTAAATTGATGCCGCGTAAGCAGGCACGCGCATCCTGACTGCGGTAGACTCCGGTGGAAAGTCCCGGCAGAGTGGCTAGAATTGGGTAATCTCCGTGCACCTTTCAATGGCGGGTTTTGTGCCGCCCAAAGGTGAACCTTTCCATGGAGTCCTTTCAAACATCAGTGGTAAGTGCGCCACCTCGCAGGTTTGGCGCCCGACAGGTAGAACGATCATGGGGCCAGGATTTGGTGCTCGCAGCGGTATTCTGACGCTGACGATCAAGGACAAGGCAGTGCTGTATGCGGCCTATATGCCGTTTATTCGCAATGGCGGTCTGTTTATTCCCACCCAGAAGCAGTACCAGCTGGGGGACGAAGTGTTTTTGCTGTTGAACCTTATGGAAGAGGCCGAAAAAATTCCGGTTGCCGGCAAGGTCATCTGGATTACGCCGAAAGGCGCCCAGGGAAACAGGGCAGCAGGTGTTGGTGTTCAATTCAATGCCGATGACGAGACGGCAAAAAACAAGATTGAAGCCTATCTGGCCGGAGCTTTGGGCTCGGATCGCCCGACGCATACCATGTAACCCCTCCAGATAGGTATTTCGCATGACCAGGATGCGCGACAGGACTCGGGAAGGCGCTCCCTGGAGTCTTTCTCTCAAACATCTCGACGTTGCCGGGCTGACATGGGGTTCGCCTGAGCATCCGCTGATCCTTTGCCTGCACGGCTGGCTGGATAATGCAGCATCCTTCAGCCGTCTTGGCCCCGCCTTCGCTGAGGCATACCATGTGATCGCTGTCGACTTGGCTGGGCACGGACATTCCGGTCACCGACCACCCGGCGACGACTACGCACTGCTCGATTATGTGCGGGATGTGGCTGAAATCGTTGCGGCGCTTGGCAAACAGCGCCTGATTCTGATCGGTCATTCCCTGGGGGGAATCATCGCCAGCCTTTATGCCTCGGCCTTTCCCGAAAAAATCGAGCGGCTCGTCATGATCGACAGCCTGGGTCCAAGAACCTTGGATGAGACGCGCTTTGCCGAGCAACTGCGCAAGGCCATTGACCAGCGCCTGAACGATCGCCGGAGCCAGCCCCGAATCTACGCTGACCGGTCTGACGCGGTGGCAGCCCGCGAGACAGGGGCGTTGGCGCTGAGCCGCTGGGGTGCGGAACGTATCGTTGACCGCAACCTGAAGGTGCTGGACGAGGGCTTCGGCTGGCGAACTGATCGGCGCCTCAGAGATGCCTCGATGATGTATCTGTCGGAACCTCAGGTGAGAGGCTACCTGTCGCGTCTCACGATGCCGAGTCTCCTGGTGACGGCGGAAGCCGGGGTGCTGGCGAAGGCGCTATCGCATAATGATCGTTTGGGTAGCCTGGAAGACGTGCGCGTCGTGGGCGTTACGGGTACTCACCATTGCCACCTCGAAGCCGAGTCGGCGCCCGTCGTCGCTGAAACCATCCGGAACTTTCTTTTATGAAGTGGCATGTTTTGAAAACAGCGGCTTTCACGGTGCGAAGCCTCATGGTTTGGGGGGCGCTGTTGCTGTCTTTGCCGGCCTTTGCGTCGCCGCCCCCTGTACCTGCCTTTCCCGGGGCAACCCAGACGTCGGAAACTTCCGTGAAGGATGCGGATTACCGAATATTTCTAAGCTCCGTCAAGCAGATCAACGATGAGCTGAGAGGGGACCGGGTGATCCGCGTTCCCGTCGAGGGGCGGGTCAGGTTTTATCGTATCAACCAGGACGACAGCCCGACCCGGGTGGTTGAACACTATCAAACCTGGTTGCGGGATCATCGCGCCCAGATGCTGTTTGGCTGCGATGGCCGAGATTGCGGTCCCAGCCGGCTTTGGGCGAATCAAGTTTTTCAGACGGCAGACCTGTACGGGTCCGACGATCAGCAATATTATCGAGTGGCACTGTGGCGGGATGCGCAGGGCCAGCGGGTGTTAAGTGTGATTTACGTGGTTCGGCGTGGCGATCTGGGGATTCGCGTGCGAGTGGGGGAACTGCTCTTGCCGCCCAAGGCGGTATTGCCAGGCATTACGGCTGAGGAGGGGCGTCGCATTGGGCCAATCGTCGTGCCCTGGCATGGTGGACTGACGACCCATTTCGATCTCGATGTCGAGACCACGCGTGAACTCAAGGCGCTGGCGGACAAGTATCCCCAGGCAGAATTTGTGGTCGTTGGCTATACCGCGCTCGACCAGCAGTCGCTGAGCCAGATGATGGCGCGAGCGCGTCAGGCTGCGAATGCGTTTGCCGACCTGCTTCAGGCCCGAGGCATCGATCGCTCCCGTATTCAGGTTGTGCCGGTGGGGCCGGTCATACCGATCCAGGAATCCGGCAGAAGCGGTAATCGTGTTGAAATCGTTCTGATTCGTAAAGGAGGTGCGGATTCATGAGCGACACCAATCCCTTGAGCCCGTTCGTGGCCCGACCAGGTAACGGAAAGACCGTGGCCTTGGTGCTGGGCAGCGGAGGCGCTCGGGGCTATGCCCATATCGGCGTCATCGAGGTCCTGCTCGAGCGAGGCTACGATATCATCGCCATTGCGGGCTGCTCGATGGGCGCGCTGGTCGGCGGCGTGTACGCCGCGGGTAAGTTACAGGACTACAAGGATTGGGTCACGGGACTCGGGCAGTTCGATGTCCTCAAGTTGCTGGATATCTCGCTATCGCTTCCCGGAGCTATCCGCGGAGAGAAAATTTTTGCCATTGTGCATGACCTGATTGGCGATATCCGTATTGAGGATTTGCCGGTTCCCTATACGGCGGTGGCAACGGATCTCCTGGCTCACAAGGAAATCTGGTTCCAGGAAGGTTCGCTGCATCAGGCGATCCGCGCCTCGGTGGCGATCCCCAGCTTACTGACGCCGGTCCTGATGGGGGGGAGGGTGCTGGTCGATGGCGGATTGCTGAACCCGTTGCCCATTATTCCCACCATTGCGGCCCGTGCCGACCAGATCATTGCGGTTAACCTCAGTGGTGATGACGCTCAGCCGTTTCAGTTGCTGGAGGTGCCATCCTCCGCGTCCGAAGAGACTGACGCGGAAGACGATGGCGACCCCTCTGAGGAATGGCTGGAGCGTATCAGGGAAAAGGCCTCGCGAATATTTGACCGGGATACCTGGCGCTCCTTTTCGGGGAAGCCGGATGATGAGGAAAATGCGCGGGCTGAGGATAGTGGCGTTCCACCGCAGCGGGACCCGACGCTGAAAAAGGATGCTGAAGATGCCAGGCAGGCGCTGAAATGGCAGCGGTTGGGATTGGGCAAGTTCGACATCATGAACCTGGCCTTCGAGACGATGCAGAGTTCACTGACCCAGTACAAGCTCGCGGGCTATCCGCCGGATATCCTGATTGAAATCCCCAAACACTCGTGTAAGACCTTCGATTACCACAAGGCGCCTGAAATGATTCAGTTGGGGAGAGAGTGCGCGGAGGCGACGCTGGATCGCCTCCTGCCGACCGGGAAGTCATCGCTGTTTTACTGACAGCGGCGTTGGTTGGGGCGTTATCGTATCAGTGCGAGGAATTCCTGGCGGGTGGCAGGGTTTTCGCGGAATGCGCCCAGCATGACCGAAGATTTCATGAGTGAATTCTGTTTCTCGACACCGCGCATCATCATGCACAGGTGCTTGGCTTCGATCACCACGGCGACGCCGGCGGCGCCGGTGACTTTCTCGATGGCCTCTGCAATCTGCAGTGTGAGATTCTCCTGGATCTGCAGGCGGCGGGCATACATATCGACGATACGCGCAATTTTGGAGAGCCCCAGTACGCGGCCGGTCGGTAGATAGGCCACATGGCACTTGCCGATAAAGGGCAACAGGTGGTGTTCGCACAAGGAATACAGCTCTACGTCGCGAACGATGACCATCTCGCTGTTGTCCGACTCGAACAGGGCGCCATTGACGACCTCGTCGAGTGTCTGTGCATAGCCTTTGTTGAGAAACTGAAAGGCTTTGGCGGCGCGTTTCGGGGTGTCGCGTAACCCGTCGCGTTCAGGGTTTTCGCCAATCGCGCGAATGATCTCTTCGAAAGATTTTTCCATGATATAGAGCCGGTCCGCTGTTTCTATAGGGGCTTGGGCGCCTCCGAAAGAGGCCTGTGGAGCGAAGCAGACTCTCGGAGCGCGACAAGGTTAGCCATCTCGGCCGAACAGGTAAAGACCGGATCGGTTTCGGGCGGAATCGACTCGGTGGCCACTTCGCACATCAAATCGACTAATTCGGTCACCGCCAAAGCCAAAGCCGGTCGAACCCGGTTATAATAACCGACTTGCCCGAAGAATCCCCGGCGATTAAGGATACCCGATGACCCCTAGTACCATCTCACATGCCGACGACCTGATCAGCATTCGTGATTTCCTGCGTTATGCCGTCAGCCGTTTCGAGGCCGAAAACCTCTTCTATGGCCACGGCAGTGACAATGTGTGGGATGAGGCGGTTCACCTGGTTTTTGCCAGCCTGCATCTGCCCTTGGACAATAATGCCATTTTCCTCGATGCGCGTTTGACCCGTTCTGAGCGTGAACTACTCCTGAACCAGATCGAGCGCCGCGTGGTGGATCGCGTACCGGTTAGCTATCTGACGGGAGAGGCGTGGTTTATGGGGCTGCCGTTCTATGTCAACGAACATGTGCTGATCCCTCGCTCTCCCATAGCCGAACTGCTGGAGAACAGTCTTCAACCCTGGTTGGGAGAGCGGCCGGTAGGGCGTTTGCTGGATCTGTGTACGGGCAGTGGCTGTATCGGTATTGCCGCGGCACTGGTGTTCCCGGAAGCAGAGGTGGATCTGGCGGATATTTCCCCGGAGGCTTTGGCCGTTGCTGAGCGGAATATTCATCGCCACGAGGTGGGTGACCGGGTACAGGCTGTCGAGTCCGATCTTTTTGAGGCCCTGTCCGGACGCTACGATGTCATCCTGAGCAATCCGCCTTACGTCGATGCGTCCGACCTTGCGGCGATGCCGGAAGAATTCCGGCACGAACCGGTATTGGGGCTTGAGGCGGGTACTGACGGTCTCGACGTGGTGCGACGTATCCTGGCGGAGGCGCAGGACTATCTGACAGAAGATGGCTTGCTGGTCGTCGAGGTGGGCAATAGCGCCCCGGCACTTGAGGAAGCCTTCCCGGAATTGCCCTTCACCTGGCTGGATTTTGAGCGGGGCGGCCATGGTGTCTTTCTGATGATGGCATCCGATCTACGGGATCACTTCAAGAACCTGAATTAAAAAATCACACTAAGCGATTGTATTATGTCTGGAAATAGCTTCGGAAAACTGTTCGTCGTTACCACCTTCGGGGAAAGCCATGGGCCGGCGTTGGGCTGTATTGTCGACGGCTGCCCGCCCGGGCTGGAGCTTTCCGAAGCTGATCTCCAGGAGGATCTGGATCGCCGTCGGCCGGGTACGTCCCGCCACACGACCCAGCGTCGCGAGCCTGACGAGGTACGCATCCTTTCCGGCGTCTTTGAAGGCAAGACCACAGGTACGCCGATAGGGTTGCTGATCGAGAATGTCGATCAGCGCTCCAAGGATTATGGGTCTATCAAGGACCAGTTCCGTCCGGCCCATGCCGATTACACCTATATGCATAAGTACGGCGTGCGGGATTATCGTGGCGGCGGCCGTTCGTCGGCCCGTGAGACCGCCATGCGGGTGGCGGCGGGGGCCATTGCCAAGAAGTACCTGCAGCAGCGCCTGGGCATTCAGGTTCGGGGGTATCTGGCGCAGTTGGGCCCGATCAAGATCGACTGCGTCGACTGGGATGCTGTCGGGAACAATGCATTCTTCTGCCCGGATCCATCGCGCGTTCCTGAGCTGGAAGCCTATATGGATGCGTTGCGCAAGGAAGGTAATTCCATTGGCGCCCGTATCAACGTTGTGGCCGACGGTGTGCCGCCCGGATTGGGCGAGCCGATCTTTGATCGGCTCGATGCGGATCTGGCCCATGCTCTGATGAGTATCAATGCCGTGAAGGGCGTTGAGATCGGTGCCGGTTTCGCGTCCATCGAACAGAAGGGGACGGAGCATCGGGATGAAATGACGCCGGAAGGATTCCTCTCCAACCAGGCGGGAGGCGTGCTTGGCGGAATTTCGAGCGGTCAGCCGATTACGGCCAGTATTGCACTCAAGCCGACCTCCAGCCTGCGTCTGCCCGGTCGTAGTATCGACCTCCATGGTCAGCCCACGGAGGTGATCACGACCGGGCGTCACGATCCCTGTGTCGGGATTCGTGCCACGCCGATCGCTGAAGCCATGATGGCGCTGGTGCTGATGGACCATTACCTGCGGCACCGGGGGCAGAATGGGGACGTCAGCATCGACACGCCTGACCTTGCGGCCCTCCAGCGGGAAAGCCAGCCCCAGTAAGCCGCCCTATGTCGATGTATTGGCGCCTGTCGAACCTGTATTTCTGGTTCTTCGCGTTGATTGGAGCCCTGGTCCCTTACTGGTCACTGTACCTGGAGGGGCAGGGCTTCACCTATTTCCAGATCGCCATGTTGATGGCGACCATCCAGTTTACCAAGATCATTGCCCCCAACGTGTGGGGCTGGCTCGGCGATCACACCGGCAGCCGGGTTCGGCTGGTGCGCATCGGTGCACTCGGGGCCGGAATGATCTTCGCCGGTGTCTTCGCCCATCCTGGTTTTGCCGGCTTGATGCTGGTTATGCTGGGATTCACGTTTTTCTGGAATGCCATCCTTCCGCTTTACGAAACCATCACCTTGACCCGGCTGCAGGCAGACAGGGCCCGCTACGGACGTATCCGGCTCTGGGGATCTATCGGTTTTATCTTGTCGGTGACGGCGTTGGGGGCCTTGTTTGAACATCTGTCGGTACGTTATCTGCCCTGGTTGCTGATGCCGCTGTTCTGCGGGATTTTCCTGTCGACGTTGCTGATTGGGGGCGATGCGCCGGTGCCAAGGAAGGGGGAGCATGCCGGTGGACTGCTGGCGCGGATTCGACAGATGCCGGTTTGGGCCTTTCTGGTGACCAACATCCTGCTGCAGGTCTCCCATGGCAGTTACTACACCTTTTTCAGTATTCACCTGGCGCAACAGGGGTATTCCCGCCTGGCGGTCGGCCTTCTATGGGCATTGGGGGTCATTGCCGAGGTCGTTCTCTTCCTGGTCATGCATCGACTGCTACACCGCTTTAGCCTACGCCATATAGCGCTGGCGGCACTGAGCTTGACGACCCTGCGCTGGTGCCTGATCGCCGGCTGGTCTGACGTCCTGGGCCTGCTGATTCTTGCCCAGCTGATGCATGCAGCGTCATACGGTGCCATGCATGCCATGTCGATTCAGTTCATTCACCTGCATTTTGGTCCTACGCATCAAGCGAGAGGCCAAGCTTTGTATGGTGGGCTCAGTTTCGGTGCGGGCGGAGCCATCGGTGCCTGGATGGCCGGCGTCCTGGTGGACTGGCATGGCACCAGTGCCGCGTTCTGGGGCAGTGCCGTTGCCATCGGCCTGGGGTTGATGGTCGCCTATATCGGATTACGCCCCCGTCCCGAGTTGGCATTTGCCAACTGACATCAACACGAACCCTGTTTGACGCTGGTCAATGCCGCTCAGTTTCCAATGCCGTCTAATGGTCCGAGGGCGGTAAGTCGTCCGCTTCTCACGGTTTTTATTATGACTCTCGATGAGCTCACAAGGAGCGTCCCATGACCAAGGAACTGTTGTCCGATCTTTCCGATAAGTCCCGTAAATTGTTCGAGCAGGCTGGAAAACTGAACCAGCTCATGATGACGAACGTTGAAAAGGCCGCCGATGTTCAGATGCAGGCGCTGCGCGCCTACACCGACCTGGCACTGCGTCAGGCGCGACAGTTGGGTGATATTCGCGATGCTGAAGGCCTGAAAGCCTTCATTAACGGTCAGAGCGATGTTGTCAGGGAAGTCTCTGATCGTATGGCGGAAGACTGGCAGTCGATGCAGGAGCTGGCCACCAAGTTGCGCGAAGATTTTCAGGGTCTGATTGTTGAAGCCAAGCCTGAGGCGGCAAAACCCGCTGCGGCAAAGCCTGCCGCCAAGCCAAAAGCGAAAGCTGCACCTAAAAAGCCGGCAGCGAAAAAGCCTGCTACCAAGAAGCCGGTTGCGAAAGCCGCACCCGCAGCCAACACCAATACGGCATCTGCCGGTTCCTGAAAGTGAGCTAATGGGATGAGGGTGTGTGGATGACCGAATCAGGTCAGGGATTTTTCCGCCGTGCGTTCAACCGGCTGGATTCAGCAGCTGCCAGTGCGCGACAGCAGATGGAAGACTGGGTTTCCGGTTGGGGGGCGGTCGATGACGCGCAGCTGTCGACGTTGGCAGAAATGGGCGATGCC
Organism: Mangrovitalea sediminis; assembly: GCF_002514725.1. Taxonomy (GTDB): domain Bacteria; phylum Pseudomonadota; class Gammaproteobacteria; order Pseudomonadales; family Oleiphilaceae; genus Mangrovitalea; species Mangrovitalea sediminis. The sequence goes on along the minus strand of NZ_NTLB01000006.1, from coordinate 80,610 downwards.
TATCGGCGGATGCTGGAGGATGCCCTCGTCCATCCGTTGCGGGTGGTCGGCCTGGAGGCGGAGTGGCTTCGGCAGCAAATGCGGTTGCTGGGGTATCTGGGATCGCGCTTGAGTGGCGGTCACCCGGAACCGGTTGCTTTGCCGGCACCGGATGACCGTCGCTTCCGGGCGGCTGATTGGGACAAGTACGCCGTTTTCGACTATCTCAAGCAGGCTTATTTGATCAATACCCGGTTGGCGATGGACCTGATTGACCAGACGGCGACCGGGCCGGAACACCAGCGGGATCAGCTCCGTTTCTTTGCCCGCCAGCTGTTAAGCGCCTTTTCACCCTCGAATTTCGTGCCGACGAACCCGGAAGTCCTGCGGATTACAATGGAGCGTAAAGGGCAGAACCTGGTCGATGGTGCGCGCTATTTCCTGCAGGACCTGCGCAATAATCCGCGACTTTTCAATGTGGCGATGACGGATACCGATGCCTTCGAGGTGGGGCGCAATGTCGCCACGACGCCAGGCGAGGTGATTTACCAGAACGACCTGATGCAGTTGATCCAGTATCGCCCGGCCACGGAAACCGTCTTTCAGCGCCCCTTGCTGATCGTGCCACCCTGGATCAACAAGTATTACATCCTGGATCTCAAACCGAAGAATTCCCTTATCCAGTGGCTGGTTGAGCAGGGCTTTACGGTGTTCATCATATCCTGGGTCAATCCGGGGCCGTCCCTGCGGGACAAGGGCTTTGAAGATTATATGCAGGAAGGTCCGCTGGCCGCGATCGAGGCGATCCAGCAGGCAACCGGTGAGAAGCAGATCAATGCCATCGGCTACTGCATCGGGGGTACCCTGCTGGCAGCTACCCTGGCGTGGCTGGCGGAGAAGGGCCGGAAACCGGTGGTCAGCACCACCTATCTGGCGACTTTGATGGATTTTTCCGATCCGGGGGGTATCGGCGTCTTCATCAATGAACATCTGATCAAGGCGGTCGAGCGTCTGATCAACAAGACCGGCTACTACGATGGCCGCGCCATGGCCTTCAGCTTCAACCTGCTGCGGGAGAATGAGCTGTTCTGGTCCTTCTGGATCAACAGCTACCTGAAAGGCGAAAAGCCTGCAGCCTTCGATCTGCTTTACTGGAATACCGACAGCACCAACCTGCCGGCGCGCATGCACAGTTTTTACCTGCGCAACATGTATCTGCATAACCGACTGATCGAGCCCGGTGGTATCAATCTGTCGGGGGTGCCGATCGATCTCCGGAAGATTCGTATCCCGGCCTTTTTCCTGTCGGCCGAGCAGGATCACATCGCCAAGTGGAAGGCTACCTACAAGGGAGCTCGTGTCCACAGTGGGGATGTGCGCTTTGTGTTGTCGGGTTCAGGCCATATTGCCGGAGTCGTGAATCCACCCGCTGCACATAAGTATGGTTACTGGACGAATGACAGCCTCGCGGAGACCCCGGATGAATGGATGGCAGGTGCTGAGCGCCATGAGGGGTCCTGGTGGCCTGAATGGAAGCGCTGGATTGAAGCCTATGCCGGACCTATGGTGCCTGCCCGGCAGCCAGGGGACGGGGCCCTGCCGTCGCTTGAGGCCGCGCCGGGGCATTATGTGCAACAGCGTATCAGTGACATTGCCGGGTCATGACTGACTGACGACCGACATCAGGGCCTGCGCGGCGCGACTGAGTCGGCGTCGACGCAGGCCGACAGCGCCCAGCATTCTGCGGACCTCGATCTGAAGGGGCATAGCGTGGAGTGATCCGTCCAGCATGGTGCGCGGAAGGACCGACCAGCCCAGACCGACGCTGGCCATCATCTTCAGTGTTTCCAAATAGTTAGTGGCCATCTGCACATGCAGGCGGACGTTCTCCTGCAGAAACAGGCGGCTCACCACCCGATAGGTTTCCGTCCCCGTATCCGGCAACAAGGCATCATAGGGCTCCAGATCGGCCAGCACCGGGTGTTCGAGTTGTGCCAGCGGGTGATCCTTGGCGCAAACGAAGCACATCGGGTCCTCCCAGCTGTGATGCACTTCAAACGCGTCATCCATGCTGTCGTTCAGCGTGACGAAGGCCAGTTCTGCTTCCGCGCGACGGAGATGGTCGAACGCACGCTCCGATTCCATGAACTGAAAGCTCAGCGTGACCGCCGGAAACTCCCGTTTGAATCTTCGCAACCAGGCCGGCAGATGGTGCAGTCCCATGTGGTGACTGGCGATCAGCGGAAGTCCTCCTGCCACCTCGATATCCTGGCTATCCAACTGCTGGCGGGCGTTGTGCAGCTCGTCGAGAATGCGGCGGGCGTGGGGTAAGAGGCGCTGACCGGCTTCCGTCAGACGCACCTGACGGTGGCTGCGGTCGATCAGTTGATGATCGAGTTGTTGCTCCAGTGCGGCCAATCGCTTACTGATTGCCGGTTGGGTCAGGTGTAGCGTTTCGGCGGCAGCGGAAAAGGACCCGCTGTCGACGACGGCAACAAAGGTGGAGAGTGACTGGAGATCCATTTCTATTCCTATTTGGAATTTAGCATATGAAAAATATGAATTTGAGTTATTCGAGTCAAGTCCTTACCATCAGTGCATGATTTTCGCGGCCTGTTTGCGACCGCACCACTGCTTGCGCCTCATGGCGCCCGGGAGATTTTATGGCGGGAAAAACGCTTTACGACAAATTGTGGGACAGCCATTTGGTCAAACAGCGGGACGATGGCTCAGCCCTGATCTACATCGACCGTCATCTGTTGCATGAAGTGACCTCGCCGCAGGCCTTCGAAGGGCTGCGGCTGGCGGGACGCAAGCCCTGGCGGATCGACACCAATCTGGCGACGCCCGACCACAATGTGCCGACCACCGGGCGGGCGCGGGGTATCGATGGCATCGACGACCCGGTGTCCAAGGTGCAGGTGGAAACACTGGACCGCAACTGCGAGGAGTTCGGTATTACCGAATTCGGCATGCTCGATCAGCGTCAGGGTATTGTCCATGTGATCAGCCCGGAGCAGGGCGCTACCCTGCCAGGCATGACTATCGTCTGTGGCGACTCCCACACGTCGACCCACGGAGCCTTCGGAGCGCTTGCCCATGGCATCGGGACTTCCGAGGTGGAGCACGTTCTGGCGACCCAGTGCCTGGTCCAGAAGAAAATGAAGAACATGCTGGTGCGGGTTAACGGTCAACTGGGGGCCGGAGTGACCGCCAAAGATGTGGTTTTGGCGATTATCGGTCGTATCGGTACGGCGGGTGGCACCGGATGCGCCATCGAGTTCGGCGGTGAGGCGATCCGCTCGCTGTCCATGGAAGGTCGTATGACCCTTTGCAATATGGCCATCGAAGCGGGCGCACGCGCCGGCATGGTGGCAGTGGACGATACCACCATCGACTATGTGAGGGGCCGTCCGTTCGCGCCCAAGGGCGATCAGTGGGAAATGGCCGTCAAGGCGTGGCGTGAGCTGCACAGTGATGACGATGCCGTGTTCGACAAGGTGGTTGAGCTGGATGGTGCGGACATTCAGCCGCAGGTGACCTGGGGCACTTCCCCGGAAATGGTTACCGGCATCGACGGCATGGTGCCGGACCCCGCGGCTGAAAGCGACCCGATCAAGCGTGAAGGTATCGTTCGTGCCCTGAAATACATGGGCTTGCAGCCGAGTATGCCTATCAGCGAGATCAAGCTGGACCGCGTATTTATCGGGTCCTGCACCAACTCCCGGATTGAAGACCTCCGTGAAGCCGCCGGTGTCGTAAAAGGGCGCAAGGTCGCCCCGACGCTAAAACAGGCGCTGGTGGTTCCGGGCTCCGGCCTGGTCAAAGCCCAGGCGGAAGCCGAAGGCCTGGACAAGATCTTTATCGAAGCGGGACTGGAGTGGCGCGATCCGGGCTGCTCCATGTGCCTGGCCATGAATGCCGATAAGCTGGGCCCGGGCGAGCATTGTGCCTCAACGTCCAACCGTAACTTTGAAGGACGCCAGGGCTTTGGCGGCCGTACGCACCTGGTTAGCCCGGCAATGGCCGCGGCGGCTGCGATTGCCGGCCACTTTGTCGATGTCCGCGAGATGATGAACTGAGGAGAGCGCCATGAGAGCATTCGTTACACACACCGGTATTGTGGCGCCGATGGACCGTGCCAATGTCGACACCGACATGATCATTCCCAAGCAGTTCCTGAAGTCCATCAAGCGAACCGGTTTTGGCCCGAACCTGTTCGACGAGCTGCGTTATCTCGACGAAGGCAAGCCGGATCAGGACAGTAGTCAGCGTCCTCTCAACCCGGACTTTATGCTGAATCAGGATCGCTACCGTAATGCGAGCATCCTGCTGGCCCGTCGCAATTTTGGCTGTGGCTCAAGCCGTGAGCATGCGCCCTGGGCGCTGGAAGACTACGGTTTCCGCGCCATCATTGCGCCCAGCTTTGCCGATATTTTCTATAACAACTGCTTTAAGAATGGACTGTTACCTATTGTTTTGGATGAAAAGTCCATCGACAAACTGTTCCAGGAAACCTTTGATGAAGAAGGTTTCCAACTGGCTATCGACCTGGAGGCGCAAACGGTTACCACGCCGTCTGGTGAGACGTTTGCGTTCGAGGTCGACGGTTTCCGCAAGCATTGCCTGCTGAAAGGTCTGGATGATATCGGGCTCACGCTGGAAGATGCGGATGCCATCAAGGCTTACGAAGCGCAGCGCAGGCAGGTATCGCCTTGGCTGTTTGGTGGCTGAGACGTTATGACGGTTGCAGTGGCGCGCTGTAGAGGCGTTTGACGTTTTCAAGAAGGGATCAGGTAAATGAGTAAGAAAGTATTGTTGTTGCCGGGTGACGGTATCGGGCCGGAGATTGTGACGGAAGCGGAGAAAATCCTGCGCAAGGTCAACGAGCAGTTCAGTCTCGGACTGACCTTTGACCAAGCCCTGGTTGGTGGTGCGGCTATCGATGCCACCGGCATCCCCCTGCCGGAAGAAACCCTGGAAAAGGCAAAACAGTCCGATGCCATTCTGCTCGGTGCTGTGGGCGGTCCGAAGTGGGATAAGCTGGAGATGGCCAGGCGCCCGGAGAAGGGGCTCCTGGGATTGCGTTCCAATCTGCAGCTTTTCGCCAACCTGCGCCCGGCGATCCTTTATCCGCAACTGGCCGCAGCCTCCTCGCTCAAGCCGGAGGTCGTCTCCGGTTTGGATATCCTGATCGTGCGCGAGCTCACCGGCGGCATCTACTTCGGCCAGCCACGTGGCGTGCGTGATCTGGAGAACGGTGAGCGCCAGGGCTTCAACACCTATGTCTACAGCGAGTCCGAGATCAGGCGCATCGGCCGTGTCGCATTCGAGGCGGCGCAGCAGCGCAACGGCAAACTGTGTTCGGTGGACAAGGCGAATGTACTGGAAGTCACCGTACTGTGGCGGGAAATCATGGACGAATTGGCGAAGGAATATCCTGACGTCGAACTCTCCCATATGTACGTTGATAATGCCGCCATGCAGCTGGTGCGCGCGCCCAAGCAGTTCGACGTCCTTGTGACCGGCAATATGTTTGGTGATATCCTGTCTGATGAAGCCGCCATGCTGACGGGTTCGATCGGCATGCTGCCATCTGCATCGTTGAATGCTGAAAAGCAGGGTATGTATGAGCCATGTCATGGTTCTGCGCCCGACATTGCAGGACAGGGGATTGCCAATCCGTTGGCGACCATTCTGTCTGCTGCGATGATGTTACGATACAGCCTTCAGGCCGATGCAGCCGCCCTGGCGATCGAGACGGCGGTCAGCCAGGTTCTCGACCAGGGATTGCGTACCGCTGACATCTACGCCGAAGGCTGCGAGCGCGTCACGACGCAGCAGATGGGCGAGGCGGTTCTTGCGGCGCTTGGCGCCTGATTGGCGGATATTTCCGCGGGCACACATTCATCCGATCCCCGGAGGGGGTCGGCTTAACGAGAGGTTCAAAGGTCGCCCATTATGAAGCGAGTTGGACTGGTAGGTTGGCGAGGCATGGTGGGCTCAGTCCTCATGCAGCGCATGCAGGAAGAAAACGATTTTGCCGCCATCGAGCCGGTATTCTTTTCCACATCCCAGGCCGGTGGTGCCGCGCCCGATGTCGGGAAATCCGTGCCGGTGCTGCAGGATGCTTTCGATCTCAATGCCCTGTCGGACATGGAGGTCATTGTTACCTGTCAGGGCGGTGACTACACGAACGACGTCTATCCGAAACTGCGGGAGTCCGGTTGGCAGGGTTACTGGATCGACGCCGCCTCGGCGTTGCGCATGGAAAAGGATGCGACCATTATCCTTGATCCGGTCAATCGTCATGTGATCGATAGGGCACTGGATACCGGCAAGAAGGATTTCATTGGCGGCAACTGTACGGTCAGCCTGATGTTGATGGCGATCGGCGGTCTGTTTGAGCAGAATCTGGTGGAATGGGTCTCGCCGATGACCTATCAGGCGGCCTCCGGCGCCGGTGCGCAGAACATGCGCGAACTCATTCGGCAGATGGGGGCGTTGCACGACAGCGTCGACAGTCTGTTACAGGATCCGGCATCGGCGATTCTGGATATCGATCGCAAGGTATCGGAAACCATGCGTTCCGGCGAATTCCCGACCGATCACTTTGGGGCTGCGTTGGCTGGCAGCCTGATTCCCTGGATCGACAAACAGATGGCGAGCGGGCAAAGTCGTGAAGAGTGGAAGGCTCAGGCTGAAACCAACAAGATTCTCGGTCTTGACGCCAATCCCATCCCCATCGATGGTCTTTGTGTTCGTATCGGTGCTATGCGCAGCCACAGCCAGGCCCTGACTCTCAAGCTGCGTCAGGATGTGCCTGTTTCCGACCTTGAGCAGATCATGGCTGGCGCCAATGACTGGGTCAAAGTGGTGCCAAACGATCGCGAGATGTCGATCAGCGAACTCAGTCCTGCCAAGGTGACCGGTACGTTGAGCGTGCCGGTAGGCCGTATCCGCAAACTGAATATGGGACCGCAGTTCGTTTCCGCCTTTACCGTGGGCGACCAGTTGCTCTGGGGTGCTGCGGAGCCACTGCGCCGTATGTTGCGCATTCTCGGCGAGCGCGGTTGACGGACAGTTCCATTCGTTGGTGAAGGAATGCGAGGAGGGCGGTAGCTGCAAGGCACCGCCCTTTTTGTTGTAGATATTTTTCCTTTTGGTGACGAAATTTTGCCGACCACTTGTCGAGTGGTCAAAAACGCGGGTCACTGCGTCATGAAATCGCCGGAATAGCCGCATCAGAACTGGTCTCAAGCGCCGCGACAGTGGTTTCCGTCACGCTCCTGAAGTGATCTTGCAGCCAGCGAGGCTGATTTATTGATAAAAGAGGGTTTATCAACAATACTTTCGCTTGAATTGTAACGTCGTCTGCGTGCATCGGCCCACATCCAAAAGGCCGACCTCGTCCGAGTCTTTTGCTGACGAACCCTATTTTGATTACGGAGACTGGTAAGGAACTAGCATGAAGGTACGCAAGCTTGCGATTGCTCTGGCGCTGGTGGGAAGCCTCGGCGCGGAGATGGCTCAGGCCATAGGGCTGGGAGATGTGAATCTTGATTCGCATCTGAATGAGCCGCTTCGGGCTGAGATCAATCTCGTCAACGTCGGCAATCTTTCAACAGACCAGATCGCCGTAAGCCTGGCGCCGCAAGAGGATTTTGCGCGTGCCGGCATTCACCGGTCCTATGACCTGTCGAATCTCAATTTCAAGATTGTGCGTGGCAAGAACGGCCAGTTGGTGGTTGATGTCTCCACCAAAAATGCGGTTCGCGAACCCTATATGGATTTCCTGGTGCAGTTGGTTTGGCCGAAAGGCCGGCTGCTCCGCGAATATACGCTGCTGATCGACCCCCCCACTTATAATGAGGGCGCTGCCCAGCCGGTTGCCGCCGCTGCGTCTTCGACGCCAGCAGCGCAGGCTGCACCGCAACCCACGCAGGCAGCAGAGCCGTCGGCAGCTCCCGCTCAATCGGGCGCTATGGCGCCTGCAGGACCGCGCACTTACGGTCCCACCAAGGCCAGCGATACGCTGTGGCAGATTGCGGCACGTTTCAAGCCTTCCCGGGCGACGACACAGCAAATGATGCTGGCGATTCAGGACCGGAATCCGGATGCTTTCCTGGATCACAATATCAATTTGATGAAAAAGGGTGTCGTACTTCGCTTGCCGACACCTGATCAGGTGACATCGCGAACGGCGCATCAGGCCGTCCGTGAGGTCATTGCCCAGAACCGTTCCTTTAAGGCTTCGCGGACGCCGATTGACGCGACGTCCACCAAGACTACAGCGAGCACCTCCTCAACCTCGGAGCCAGCCAGCCAGGATAAGTTGCGTCTGTCGGTTGCCCCGAGCGCCAAGCAGAGTAAGGAAGGTTCGCATGGTGGCGGTATTGGCGGTGAGGGCGAAGGCTCCATCCAGGATCGGTTGGCGCTGTCCCAGGAACAGTTGGATAAGGCCAAGCGGGATAATGCAGAGCTGAATAGCCGCTTGCAGGATCTGCAGGACCAGGTCAAAACCCTCAACCGGCTGGTACAGCTGAAGAGTGATCAGTTGTCCGCGCTGCAGAACGAGTCCCAGAAACGTGAGGAGAGCGCTCCGGCCACCACAAGTGCTGCTCCGGTAACGGCGACCCCTCAGGCCACGCCAACGCCTGCTCCGGCAGCGACCCCGGAAGCCGGTCAATCCTCGCCAGAGGCACAGCCTAAAGCTGCTCAGCCAGGCATGACTGAGCAGAAGCCGGAGGCGGCTCAAACAACCTCGACTCCGGCTGCTACGGCGCAAGTCCAATCAACGCCTGCGGAAACGGCCCCGGCGCCCAAGCCAATGGCTGAGCCGGTGAAACCCGCAACAGCGCCTACGGTGAAGCCTGAGATCAAGACCCAGCCAGAGCCGGCAGCGAAACCCGGCTTCCCGGCCGATATTCTGAATGAGCTGAAAAATAATCCGCTTTACCAGATTGGGGCAGGTGGTGCTGGTGTTTTGTTGTTGTTGGCGCTATTGGCGTTGGCGCGTCGTAACGCCAAGCGGGAACAAAATTTCCAGGAACAATTGCGTAGCGCTGAAGAAGACGGCGACGACACCATCGAGATGCCAGGTTTCGACGGTGATTCTGGCGACGGCGAAGCTGACGATATGCCCCGTGGCGAGTCGGAAGATCCGTTGTCGGAGGCCGATGTTTATATCGCATACGGTCGTCTGGATCAGGCTGCTCACCTTCTGGAAGACGCCATTTCCGGTGAACCAAGCCGTAGCGACCTGCGCCTGAAACTGCTTGAGGTCTATGCCGAGTCCAGCAACCGCGAGGCGTTCGACAAGCAGTTCCGTGAACTTGAAGCATTGGATGATACCGAGGCTCTCGCGAGCGCAGAAGCGCTGCGTGACCGGCTGCAGGAAGCCGAGGAGATGCCGAGTATCGATGATCTTGAGAGCGAGCTGAAAACCGGCAGCGCTCAGGAGTCGACCGATTTCGGTGCGTTCCTGGAGAAGGAAGAGGCTGAGCAGGAGGCTGCCGAACCTGAAGAGTCTTCCATTGACTCGGTTAGTGAGGTTTTGCCGGAAAGTGAAGAGGAAGATCTGGGCATAGCGTGGGATCTCTCCGATGAAGAGCCTGCGCAGCTTGAGGAAGAAACGCCTGAGGCAGAAGAAAAGCCGGCGAAGGAAGAGGCTGACTTCGGGTCAATTGACTTCGATCTGGGTAATCTCGAACTTGAAGATAAAGCCGAGGCGGGGCAGGAGTCAGTCGTCCCGGAAGCTATTGAGCCAGGCTCAGAGGAGGTTGAAGAGGAACCGCTCGACTTCTCCCTGGAGACCGTGGAAGAAGAAAGTGGTGACATCGAACCGTTGATGTCTGAGGGTGAACTTGAGGACCTGGCAAACGAGTCCTTCGAGGAAAGCCCGACAGCTGAAAGCGGAGAGACTCCGGAGGAGCAGGAGCCTCTGGCGTTCACGTCCGATACCGCCACGCCGGCAGAGGAAGTGCTGGATGAGTCCTTCCTGGATGAACTGGACGCGGAGCTGGAAAAAGTTACTGGTGATACCGGTGCTGCCGATACCGAGGAAGAAGCCTTTATTCCTGCCGTTGAACCTGAGGCTGGTCTGACGAAAGAGGAAGAGAGTGCAGTCGAGGAAGCGCCTTCACTTGAAGAACCCTCCGCAGAGCTGACCTCCGAAGACCTGACTTCTGAAACGGAACTGCCGTCCTTTGAAGAAACCGTTGCGGCGGAAGAAGACGATACCCTGGACGGGCTGGAACTGGACGTTTCTGACGATGACCTTGCGGTTCTCGAAGAAGCGGCGGGTGACGAACTGGATGATCTCGATCTCCCTGACTTCGGCGAAGAAGTCGATCTTGGCGAGTCGGATGAGCCTGAACTGGGCGGCGGAGAAGACGTCCTCGATGTCGACCTCGACGAGCCTGAAGCCGACTTGTCGAAGGAAGCCGAAGAGCTTTCTGATGCAGAGTGGGACCAGCTCGAAGAGAGCGATTTCGCGCTGACTGACGAAGACCTCGACGCTGCTGCCGGCGCTGCTGATTCCGAGTCGTTGGGCGAAGAACTGCCAGAACCGGATGACGAGGATTTCGATTTCCTCGCCGGTACCGATGAAGCGGCCACCAAGTTGGATCTGGCTCGGGCCTATATCGAGATGGGTGACAGCGATGGCGCCCGCGACATTCTTGAGGAAGTTTCCCTCGAGGGTAACGACGAGCAGAAGAAGGAAGCGCAGGATCTGCTTAAAAACCTCAAATGAGGCGCTATAATGCGACCCCTTGAAGGGATCGGGGTATAGCGCATTGCTTGAAATGACGCCAGAACTCACGACCAGCATCGATATCGGTGCTGGTCGTGTCATTTTAACGGTCGAGTACGACGGCCATCGCTTCCATGGCTGGCAGTACCAGAAGATGGGGATTCCCTCCGTTGAGGCTGCCCTGCTGAAGGCCGTCTCGAAAGTGGCCGACGAAACGGTGGACCTTGTCTGTGCCGGCCGCACTGATGCCCAGGTGCATGCCAGTCATCAGGTCGTTCATTTCGAAACCCGGGCACTTCGTTCGTTGCGTTCCTGGGTCATGGGCATAAACAGTGCATTGCCGGACGAAGTCTGTGTCCATTGGGCCGGTAATGCCCGTGACGACTTTCACGCCCGTTTCAGTGCCGTAGCCAGACGTTATCGTTATGTGATCTTCAATCACCCAGTGAGGCCGGGACTGCTGCGTCATAATGTGACCTGGCAATATCGCCCCCTGGATGTGGAGGCGATGCGCAAGGCCTCGCGTTGCCTCGTAGGGGAGCATGACTTTACCTCCTTCCGTGCGACCGGCTGTCAGGCGAAGTCGCCGGTGCGGCGGGTGGAGTTTTTGAATATCGAGCGCTTTGGCCATTACATCGTGATCGATATTCAGGCCAATGCCTTTCTGCATCACATGGTTCGTAACATCGCGGGCAGCCTCATGGCGGTGGGGACTGGCCATCGACCGGTCGATTGGGTCGAGCAGGCACTTCAGTCCAGGGATCGGCGGGCTGGCGGTGTAACCGCACCGCCCTATGGGTTATATCTCGTGGATGTGATATACCCGGAGCAATACGGATTACCGGCGACACGGCCGGGGCCGGCTTTCCTGCAGCCGCTCTTCGACGGCGGAATCGCGGGTCAGCGCGGCTAACGGGAAATCAAAAACGGTTTTAGGACATGACGCGTATAAAAATCTGCGGGATTACCCGGCAGGAAGATGCCCAGGCGGCAGTCGACGCCGGGGCCGATGCGATCGGCTTTGTCTTTTATGCGCCCAGTCCGCGAGCAATTGCTATCGATCGGGCGTGGGATATTGTTCGAGGCCTTCCGCCGTTCGTGAGCAGTGTGGGGCTCTTTGTGAACGCCGAGCCGGATTGGGTGAGGGAGGTGCTGGCGACCGTTCCTCTCGACCTTCTCCAATTCCATGGCGACGAAACGCCGGACTATTGCTCGCAGTTTGGCCGACCCTGGATGAAGGCAATCCGGGTTCGGAGCAGTAACGATATTGAAAGGGCATTCTCCGTCTTCGCCGAAGCGCGTGGACTATTGGTCGATGCCTTTGACCCGGCCTTGTACGGCGGGACGGGACGCGCCTTCGACTGGAGCCTGATTCCCCGGCAGCGGCCTTTGCCGCTTGTGTTGGCCGGTGGTCTGGACTCTGTTAACGTAGCCGACGCAATACGTCAGGTGCGACCCTGGGCCGTAGACGTCAGCGGCGGCGTCGAGAGTGCGAAGGGCATCAAGAGTGCCGAAAAAATTCGAGCCTTTATTAACGAGGTGCGCAGTGTCGGTAAAACTGACTGAAGAAATGTTGAAAGCCCTGCCGGATGACCGGGGGCATTTTGGTAACTATGGCGGCCGCTTTGTCTCCGAGACGCTATTCGATTCGCTGTTGCAGCTTGAAAGAGAATACGAGCGTCTCAAGAACGCCCCGGAATTTACGGAGCGCTTTGACCGCGATCTGGCCGATTATGTGGGACGTCCCAGTCCTCTTTACTTTGCTGAGCGCCTGACCCGCGAAACCGGCGGCGCCCAGATCTGGCTGAAGCGGGAAGACCTCAATCACACCGGTGCCCACAAGGTGAATAACACCATCGGTCAGGCGCTGCTGGCGCATTTCCTCGGAAAGCCCCGGGTCATCGCTGAAACCGGCGCCGGTCAGCACGGAGTAGCAACGGCGACCGTGGCCGCGCGTTTGGGACTGAAGTGCAAGGTCTTTATGGGTTCTGAGGACATCAAGCGGCAGTCGCTCAACGTCTATCGCATGAAGCTACTTGGGGCTGAAGTCCAATCTGTCGACAGCGGCACCAAAACGCTGAAAGATGCCATGAACGAAGCCATGCGCGACTGGGTCACCAATGTCGACGATACCTTCTACATCATTGGCACGGTGGCGGGGCCCCACCCGTATCCCATGCTGGTCCGCGACTTCCAGTCCGTCATCGGCCGTGAGACGCGTCGCCAGAGCCTGGAGAAAGTCGGTCGTCTGCCCGATGCGATTGTCGCTTGTGTGGGGGGTGGGTCCAATGCCATGGGCATTTTCTACCCGTTCCTGGGTGACGAGGCGGTTGAGCTGTATGGCGTCGAAGCCGGCGGCCTGGGGCTGGCGACCGGCCAGCACGCAGCGCCGCTCAGCGCAGGTCGCCCTGGCGTTCTGCACGGCAACCGGACCTACCTGATGGAAGACGACGATGGTCAGATCTCGGCGACGCACTCCATTTCGGCCGGTCTCGATTATCCGGGAGTGGGTCCGGAGCATGCCTGGTTGAAAGATATCGGGCGTGCCAATTATGTATCGGTGACGGATGATGAGGCGCTGGATGCCTTTCGCCGCCTGACACTTGTCGAAGGCATCATGCCGGCGCTGGAATCGAGCCATGCGGTGGCATACGGCGTGAAACTGGCCGGTGAGATGGACAAGGATCAGATGGTGGTTATCAATGTTTCCGGTCGCGGCGACAAGGATATTCATACGATCGCCGAACGCGATGGCATTACGATTTGAGGATCTGGCATGAGCCGAATTGAAGCGACACTCAGTCAACTGCGTCGTCAGGGACGCAAGGCGTTGATTCCCTATATCACCGCCGGCGATCCCCAGCCGGGGGAAACCGTCCGGATCATGCAGACGCTGGTCGCCGCCGGTGCCGATATTATCGAACTCGGCGTGCCGTTTTCCGACCCGATGGCAGACGGTCCCGTTATTCAGTTGGCCTGTGAGCGGGCGCTCAGGCACCATGTGTCACTGCGCAATGTCCTGGAGATGGTTCGCGAATTTCGTCAGCAGGATACGCAGACTCCCATTGTCCTGATGGGTTATCTGAACCCGGTTGAGGCGCTGGGCTATGAGACATTTGCCGAGATGGCCGCTGATGCCGGTGTCGACGGCGTCCTGACCGTGGATCTGCCGCCGGAAGAAGCGGATACGCTGGTGCCCTTGCTTAAGGCGAGGAACCTGGACGTTATTTTCCTTCTGGCGCCGACCACGACGGATGACCGTATCCGCAGGATCAGCCAACATTGTTCCGGCTACGTCTATTATGTTTCGCTGAAAGGCGTCACCGGTTCCGCCCAGTTGGATGCAACCGAAGTTGCACAAAAAGTTGCGCATATTCATGAGATTACGGCGTTGCCGGTTGGTGTCGGGTTTGGTATTCGCGATGCCCGGTCGGCAGGTATGATCGGCCGGGTATCCGATGGTGTAATTGTCGGCAGCGTGCTGGTTGATACGATTGCTCGATATCAGGATAAACCGGAGGCGCTGCATCTGGCGCTTTCCGATATTCTGCGCCCCATGCGTGAAGCGTTGGACGAACTCGCTTCCTGAGGCACAGTAACCTAAATCGGGACAACTTGAGCAGGTAAAGACCCCATGAGTAGCTGGCTGGACAAGATTATGCCGAGCATGATCCGCTCGGAAACCCATCAGCGGACGACGGTGCCAGAAGGCCTGTGGAAGAAATGCCCCAAATGCAATGCGTTCCTCTATCGGCCTGAACTGGAAAAGAACCAGGACGTCTGCCCCAAGTGTCAGCATCACTTGCGCATATCGGCACGGCGACGCCTGGACATTTTCCTGGATCCCGAAGAGCGCCATGAAATCGGAACCGAGCTGGAGCCAACCGACCGGCTCAAGTTCAAGGATTCCAAGCGCTATAAGGATCGCCTGTCCCAGGCACAGAAAGCCAGTGGTGAAAAGGATGCCCTGGTAGCGATGTCGGGCAAGGTTCGGGGCATCCCGGTTGTGGCCTGCGCCTTCGAATTCAACTTCATGGGCGGCTCCATGGGTGCCGTGGTGGGGGAGAAGTTCGTGCAGGGCGTAAACATTGCGCTGGAGCGGGGGATACCGCTGGTCTGTTTCTCTGCAAGCGGCGGCGCCCGTATGCAGGAAGCGATTATTTCGTTGATGCAGATGGCCAAGACGTCCGCGGCGCTCGAGCGTATGAAGCAGCGTGGGCTGCCTTACATCTCCGTGATGACGGACCCCGTCTTCGGAGGCGTGTCTGCGAGTCTGGCCATGCTGGGTGACTTGAATATCGCCGAACCTTTCGCGCTGATCGGTTTTGCGGGCCCCCGTGTCATTGAACAGACGGTTCGGGAGACCCTGCCTAAGGGCTTCCAGCGCAGCGAATTCCTGCTGGAGCATGGCGCTATCGACATGATTCTGCATCGGGGCGAAATGCGCCGACGTATTGCCTCTCTGCTGGCAAAAATGCAGAATCTCCCGGCCCTGGAACCTGCGCCGGAAGACGAAATTGTCGATGTCGACGAAGAAGAAGCCTGATGTTGGGGCCAGCCTGGACGACTGGCTTGCCTATCTCGAAAGTATTCATCCGCAAGCGATGGATCTTGGCCTGGATCGTGTGATCCAGGTCTACCGAAAGCTCCTCCCCAAAGGGTTGCCTTCCCAAGTGATTATTGTGGGGGGTACCAATGGCAAGGGTTCGACGGTTGCGGCTCTGGACTGGTTGTTGCGCCAGCAGGGGAAACGTACGGCCGCCTATACCTCTCCCCATCTTCACCGATACAACGAGCGAGTCCGACTTTCTGGCGAAGAGGTTGACGATCAGACGCTGATCGAAGCCTTCGAAGCCGTTGAGGCAGCCCGCGGTCGTACCTCTTTGACGTATTTCGAGTTTGGCACGTTGGCTGCGCTCTGGGTGTTTTGCCGGGCGGCTCCGGACGTGGTGATTCTTGAAGTCGGTTTGGGGGGCCGTTTGGATGCGGTCAACGTTGTGGACCCGGATGTGGCCGTTATCACTTGCGTGGATATCGATCACGCTGACTGGCTGGGTTCTGATCGGGAAACGATTGGGTACGAAAAGGCCGGCATCCTGCGTGCACGGCGCCCTGCAGTCTACGGTGAGTTGAATCCCCCGGACTCGGTGTTGCAGCAGGCGAATGCCCAGAAGGTTGACCTGTATGTCCGGGGGCGCGATTTCGGCCCGAAGCCTGAGGGTGGAGAGGCATTCCGCGTTGGTATTCGCTATCGGGGCGAGGAGCGCACGCTGGATGTGCCGGAGTCCGCGATTCCACGAGACAGTGTGATCACTGCTTTGCAGGCGCTGGCCTTGCTTGACCTCGACCCATTGGCCCTCGATGTTACGGGTCTTTGCCGCGAACTGCGTATCCCCGGGCGCTTTGAAAGCCTTTCCGAGTCTCCCCGGATCCTGGTGGATGTGGGGCACAATCCCCATGCCGCCCGCTGGTTGCGGGATCGACTCGCCAACCGCGGGGAGTTGCGGCCGGTGACCGCGGTCTATGCCTGCCTTTCCGATAAGGACTGTGTCGGTGTTGTGCAGGCTCTGGCCCCCGAGATCAGCCACTGGTATCTGGCCGGTCTGGATGTGCCACGCGGACTGTCCGCCGAGGCATTGTCCTCGCGTCTGGCGGAAGCCGGGGTGAGTATCCCGGTGGCGGCCGCGACGGAATCGGTGGGCGAGGCTCTGGATCAGGCCGTTTCCCATCTGGAGTCTGGTGGAACAGTGCTGGTTTTCGGTTCCTTTTTCACGGTTGCGGAGGCGCGTGAGCACCTGAAACGGTCGGAATAGGCCTTCTCTGACCGGTAGTTGTCGCCGGGAATCAATCCCCTTTGAACTTCCCGGGCTCACCGCGGTACTATCCCACACCAATGTCATAACCTGACCTGGGTAACTTCTGGGGCCGTTCGATCGCTAATCGAACGGGTTCTCCGGGAGTGAATAGGCATTCCTTATCCGATAGCGAATCAAGCGAGGTTGTCCTGTGGACGGACTGAAACAACGGATTATTGGTGCGCTGGTACTGATCTGTCTGGCCATTATTTTTGTTCCGATGCTGTTCGATGAGCCTCATAACAAACAGACGACGAAGACCATCGAGATCCCGAACAAGCCACAGTACCCGGTGATGACCATCGAACAGCCGACAAAACCGGCAACGCCTGGTGCAGACACGAGTGCACCGGTGGTTCAGGATAACGCCTCCGCATCGGCTGATCAGTCCGGTACGGCGCCGACGACATCTGCCAATACAGTGACGTCCACTGATAATACAGCGACAGCCACCGATAATAGTGATGTTACGACTCCGGCACAGACCCCTACAGCCGATACGCCGGCAGCCGCCACTACCGCACCTGCCGCCGCCCCGTCGACACCGGCTCCGGCGCCAACACCTGCGCCCAAGGCTCAGCCGGCGCCGGTCACCACCCAGGCTGCACAGCCGACACAGAAACCCGAGTTCAGCCAGAGCCTGAAAGGGGCCTGGGTCGTGCAGTTAGGTAGTTTTGGCGACACGAAAAATGCCCAGAGACTGCGGGATTCTGTCAGGGCCAAAGGGTATCCCGCGTATCTGCAAACCGCGCATACCGGCAGTAAAGCCCTGACCCGGGTGTTTTCCGGTCCCTTCGTCCAGAAAGCTGATGCGGACGCCGCGAAAATCAAGCTGGACAAGGCTTTCAAAATCAAAAGCCTGGTGATGGCCGGCGACAAGTGATCCGGAGTAGGGGTCTGCAGACCTATTTCGGATTATCCTGACGCGGGTCAAGGCTTTGGCGTGAGGTCGATTCCTGCTAGAATTCGGGCTCACGCTGAAGCACTCAAGGCAGCTCATGAAGGCACTGATCTGGATTGACTGGGTCATTATCGCCGTTATCGGTTTTTCGACCCTGGTCAGTCTTATGCGAGGCTTCGTCCGGGAAGCGCTTTCACTGGTGACCTGGGTGGCCGCCTT
This sequence comes from Mangrovitalea sediminis, assembly GCF_002514725.1. Taxonomy (GTDB): domain Bacteria; phylum Pseudomonadota; class Gammaproteobacteria; order Pseudomonadales; family Oleiphilaceae; genus Mangrovitalea; species Mangrovitalea sediminis. The sequence continues at coordinate 62,900 of NZ_NTLB01000006.1, read as the reverse complement.
TATCGTCGCCCGCACCTTTCACCCCCATTTACAGGCTCTGCTTGAAGGCAGTATCCAGTCGCCCTTGGTGCGGCTGATAACAGCGTTTGCCATTTTGTTTATTGCAACGCTGATTGTCGGGGCTGTGGTCAATAACCTGGTGAGCAAGCTGGTCCATGTGACCGGTCTTACGTCGACCGACCGAGTGCTGGGTATGGGCTTTGGACTGCTGCGGGGCGTGATCGTCGTCGTGGTGGCCATTGCTATTCTGCGTTATACCCCCATGTCACAGCAGTCCTGGTGGCGACAGTCGATTATGGTCGACAAGCTGGGGATGGTGGAGCAGTGGTCACGGCGAGTGCTCGGCGACCAGATTCAGCAGATTTCCGGGCCTCACGCGTCTGGTGCCATGCAAAAAGTTGGCGCCGCGCCACAGAGTTCCTGAAACGGTCCGATGGATCGTCGCAATAGGGATGACATCCTGTCAGCCAGGCTGGCTGAAGAAGTTTCAAGGCGGTTCGGGTCGAGACCTGGACGGCCAAACTGAGTTTCGGGTTTTTTGAGGGGAACGAGACAGCGCATGTGTGGAATCGTAGGTATTGTCGGCACATCCAATGTGAATCAGGCGCTGTATGATGCGCTGACGGTCTTGCAGCACCGTGGCCAGGATGCCGCTGGTATGGTGACGTTCCAGGATGAGCGTTTCTTCCTGCGCAAGGACAATGGCCTGGTGCGGGATGTGTTCCGGACCCGCCACATGAAGCGCCTGGTCGGTAATGTCGGTATCGGTCACGTCCGTTATCCGACGGCAGGTACCTCCAGTTCCGCGGAAGCGCAGCCCTTTTATGTGAACAGCCCCTATGGGATCACGCTGGCTCACAACGGTAACCTGACCAATGCGGACGAGCTCAGTCGTGACTTGTTCCGTACCGATCTGCGCCATATCAATACCAATTCCGATTCTGAGGTGCTCCTTAACGTATTTGCCCACGAGCTGCAAAAGTTAGGCAAGCTGCATCCGAGCAAGGAAGACATCTTCTCTGCCGTGAGAGCGGTGCATCGGCGCTGCCGTGGAGCCTATGCGGTTATCGCCATGATCACCGGCTACGGTATCGTCGGCTTCCGCGACCCCTACGGTATTCGTCCGATCTGTTACGGAGAGCGCGATACGCCGGACGGTAAGGAATATATGATTGCCTCCGAGAGTGTGGCGCTGAGCGCGTTGGGCTTTCGCCTGGTTCGGGACATCGCGCCCGGCGAGGCGGTCTATATCGAGACTGACCACAAGCTCTATACCCAGCAGTGCGCCGAAAATCCCAGTCTCCACCCCTGCATTTTCGAGCACGTCTATTTTGCCCGTCCGGACTCGATCATCGATCAAGTTTCCGTATATAAGGCCCGCCTCCGTATGGGGGAAACCCTGGCCGAGAAGATTCTGCGCGAGCGTCCTGAGCACGATATCGATGTGGTCGTACCGATTCCGGACACCAGTCGGACCTCGGCACTGCAGATGGCGAACCGCCTGGGCGTCAAATTCCGCGAAGGCTTTATCAAGAATCGCTATATCGGCCGCACCTTTATCATGCCCGGACAGAAATTGCGCAAGAAGTCCGTGCGCCAGAAGCTCAACCCGATCGACCTCGAATTCAGGGGCAAGAACGTGTTGCTGGTCGACGATTCGATCGTGCGCGGTACGACCTGTAAGGAAATCGTGCAAATGGCGCGGGATGCCGGCGCCAACAAGGTCTATTTCGCCTCTGCTGCGCCGCCCGTGCGTTTCCCCAATGTTTACGGGATCGACATGCCTGCGGCCAGCGAACTGATCGCCCATAACCGGACGATCGAGGAAATTCGCGAGCAAATTGGTGCGGACTGGCTGGTCTACCAGGATCTGGAAGACCTGGTTATGTGTGCTCACGAGGTTAATCCCGCCATCGAAAGTTTCGAGTGTTCAGTGTTCGATGGACACTACATCACGGGCGATATTACCAGTGAGTTCCTTAACCGGCTGGAGACGCTGCGTAACGATGCCAACAAATCAAACAAAAATCCGGAGCTGCTGGCCGACAACGGCATTCTGGATTTGCACAATGACGAGTAACCGACGATGAGCAAGCTAGTCGAACGTCATGGCTGGGTGCCGGAATCCGACCTGGACGGCGTATCGCTGGATACCCTGGCGATCCGCGCTGGTCACCATCGCACCCTGGAGCTCGAGCATTCAGAACCCCTGTTTCCGACGTCGAGTTTCGTCTACGGAACGGCGGCACAGGCGGCAGCCCGTTTTGCCGGCGATGAGCCGGGTAATATCTATTCCCGCTTTACCAATCCTACCGTTGCCGCTTTCGAAGAGCGGATTGCCGCACTGGAAGGTGGAGAACGGGCCGTTGCCACAGCTTCCGGGATGGCCGCAATTCTCGCGACCTGTATGGCGCTGTTGAAGAGTGGCGATCATGTCGTCTGCTCGCGTAGCGTCTTCGGCACCACCAATGTGGTGTTCGGCAGATATATGGAGAAGTTCGGTGTTCGCACCACCTTTGTCGATCTGACCGATCAGGCTCAATGGGAACAGGCAGTCATGCCTGATACCAGGATGCTGTTTCTGGAAACGCCGTCCAACCCGCTGTGTGAAGTGGCCGATATTCAGGTTATTGCCGAGATCGCCCATCGTCAGGGGGCGCTCCTGGTCGTGGACAACTGTTTCTGTACACCGATTCTGCAGCGTCCGCTGGATTTTGGGGCCGATGTCGTTGTCCACTCCGGCACCAAATACATTGACGGGCAGGGCCGTTGTGTCGGCGGTGTGGTGGTAGGCTCCAATACGGTGATGCAGGAGGTATTCGGCTTCCTGCGCTCTGCAGGCCCGACGCTGAGCCCCTTCAATGCCTGGGTTTTCCTCAAGGGGTTGGAAACCCTGCCGTTGCGCATGCGTGCGCACAGTGAGCAATCCCTGACGCTGGCGCGCTGGTTGAGTGAGCAACCCGCCATCGAAACGGTTTTCCATGCCGGCCTGGAAACGCATCCCCAACACGCGTTGGCTAAACGCCAGCAGAAGGGGTTTGGTGGGATGCTTTCGTTCAAGGTGCGCGGTGGACGGGAAGAAGCCTGGAAGTTGATTGACGGAACCCGCATTGTGTCGATTACCGCGAACCTCGGCGATGTCAAGACCACGATCACGCATCCGGCGACCACTACGCACGGCAGACTGTCTCCAGAGGACAAGGCGCGAGCGGGTATTACCGAGAACCTGGTTCGGGTGTCGGTGGGCCTTGAGGATATCGAGGACCTGAAGGCTGATCTGGCGCGCGGTCTGGCGGCCATCTGAGTTGTTCGGGACGGCGTCGGTGAATGTCTTAAGCTCGTTTGCTATATAAAACATAAAAATAGGGCTATATTTTAAGGTGAACTGTCAGGCGGAATCGGCGCGTCAAATTGCCTGACAGTGGCCGGTAACATCGTCGGCACATTGCCCCCATCTTTCAGAAGGACATGCATGTCGGATTTGAAGACAGCGACCATGGATTCCCATACCGATAAGCAGAAACGCTTCCAGCGCCTGTTGGCCCAGGGCGGTCGGGAAGGCGCGCTGATTGGCCTTGTGGCACTCTGCATTTACCTGACCATGGCACTGGTTTCCTATAATCCGGCGGATCCTGGCTGGGCCAGTATCGGTCATCAAACACAGGCAACCAACTATGCCGGGAGGACCGGTGCCTGGTTCGCCAGCCTGTTTTTTAATTTCTTTGGCTATGTGTCCTACCTGTTCCCGGCGCTGACGGCGTATTACGCCTTTTTGTTAATCCGTCAGCGCAACCGCAGCATGGCGTTTCACTGGCCGCTGTTCCTGCTGCGTATGGGCGGTTTTCTGCTGTTGCTGTTTTCTGCGACGAGTCTTCTGGCCACCTATTCGATCTTTGGGCTGGACGCTGGCGCCGGGGGTGTCATCGGGCGGGAAGTGTCGAACTCGATGGTCGGCTCCTTCAATTTGCCGGCCGCCACGGTCATTCTGGTGGCTATCTTCCTGTTTGCCGTCACTATCTTCACCGGGATTTCCTGGTTGGGGTTGATGGATCGTCTCGGCGGCCTTGCGCTTACCGTTTGGCAGCGAATTTCCAGCCGGGAGGAAAAACACGAAGATTCTGAACCCTCCCGACCGGCCCGCAAAGCGGTGGTGCCATCGCCAGCTCCCAAGCCGGTTCCCAAAAAGGACGTTGAGCCCCCCGTCGTCAATGACCGCATTGAGGACACGCAGGAACTCGACGCTGAGCCCGGTTGGTTGAAGCGCCTTTTCCGGCGCAAGCCCAAGGAAGACAGACCGGTTGAGGACCGCCGGGAACCTGTGATTGCCGTTACCGAACCTGAACCTCCCAAGGTGCCGCGCTCCGAGCCGCCATTGCGCGCAGAGCCTGCGGTAGGGAAGGGGGCCGACGCGGTCGGCAAGGCGCCGAAAATTGCACCTTTCCGGCGCGATCCCAAGCCGGCTGCAAAGAAATCGGTGAATGATCAACAGCCGTCGCTGTTTGACGACATGGACAGTCCGATACCGCCGATTACCCTGCTGGACCCGCCGGAAACCCATAAGAAGAAGGGCTTTTCCCGCGAGCTGCTGGAGCATATGTCCCGCCTGCTGGAGGAGAAACTGCAGGATTTCGGGGTGTCGGTGGAAGTGGTGGAAGTCAATCCCGGCCCGGTGATCACCCGTTTTGAAATTCAGCCGGCGCCGGGTGTCAAAGTCAGCCGTATCTCCAACCTCGCGAAGGATCTCGCCCGCTCATTGGCGGTATTCAGCGTGCGCGTGGTGGAAGTGATTCCCGGCAAGTCCGTTGTGGGTATCGAAATTCCCAATGAAGAGCGGGAAATGGTACGCCTCAGCGAAGTGCTGTCGGCACCGGAGTTCAAGGATGCCAGTTCGGCGCTGTCGCTGGCACTGGGCAATGACATTGCCGGCAATCCGGTTGTTGCCAATCTGTCGAAAATGCCGCACTTGCTGGTGGCCGGTACTACCGGGTCCGGTAAATCCGTTGGTGTTAACGCGATGTTGCTGAGCATGCTGCTCAAGGCCACGCCGGAAGAAGTCCGCTTCATCATGGTCGACCCCAAAATGCTGGAGCTGTCGATCTACGACGGAATCCCGCATCTGCTCGCGCCTGTTGTGACCGACATGAAGGAAGCGGCTAATGCGTTGCGTTGGTGCGTGGCCGAAATGGAGCGTCGTTACAAGCTGATGGCGGCGCTCGGCGTGCGTAATCTGGCAGGTTTCAATCGTAAGCTGCGAGAAGCTGCGGCGGCGGGTGAACCCATTCTGGATCCGCTATGGCGGCCGGATGAGTTCCTCGACAACAGCGAACAGGCTCGGCCTGAGCTGGAGGTTCTGCCCTTTATCGTTGTCGTCATCGACGAATTCGCCGACATGATGATGATCGTCGGCAAGAAGGTTGAAGAATTGATTGCGCGGATTGCCCAAAAGGCACGTGCGGCGGGGATCCACCTGATTCTGGCTACCCAGCGCCCGTCGGTGGATGTCATCACCGGCCTGATCAAAGCCAATATTCCCACCCGAATGTCGTTCCAGGTGTCGTCCAAGATCGACTCACGAACCATTCTGGATCAAGGTGGTGCGGAGCAATTGCTGGGACACGGGGATATGCTGTACCTGCCGCCCGGCACCGGTCTGCCAGTGCGTGTACACGGTGCCTTTGTTGCCGACGAGGAAGTTCATCGAGTGGTCAGCGCCTGGAAAGCCCGGGGCGAGCCGGTTTTCGTCGAAGAGATCCTTTCCGGTGCTGAGGGTGAGAGTCTACCTGGAATGCCGGCTTCCTTTGGCGGTGAAGGCGATAGCGAGCAGGACGCGCTCTACGACGAAGCCGTGGCTTTTGTCACGGAAAGCCGCAGGGTGTCGATTTCCTCTGTTCAGCGTAAATTCAAGATTGGCTACAACCGTGCGGCCAATCTGGTTGAGGCCATGGAGTCCTCCGGTGTCGTAAGCGCTGCAGGCCACAACGGCTCTCGTGAAGTCCTGGCACCACCACCTCCCAGGGACTGATGTTCCGACGTTGCGAATAAGGATTGCTATGTCCCGGTTTATCAAATTGTTTTTGACGACGTCTTACTCAACATTCCTATCAGCCTTGATTTGTGTCGTCGCCACGTTGGCGCCAGGAATATCGCAGGCTGCCGCTGCGAATGCGCCAGCCGATGCCAGCCAACTGCTGGCCGCTCGCCTGGAAGGATACCGGACCTTTTCCGCCAGTTTTCAGCAGAAAGTGGTGGATAAGAGCGGGGCGGTCGTACAGCATTCCTCGGGAACCATGCTGGCGAAGCGTCCCGGCTATTTCTATTGGCATACCAATCCGCCAATGGAGCAGTTCATCGTGGCGGATGGCAAGCGGGTAAAAGTCTACGACCCCGACCTGATGCAGGTGACCATTCAGGATATGGACCAGCGCCTGTCTTCAACGCCCGCCCTGTTGCTGAGCGGTAACGTCAAGAATCTGGATAAGGCCTACCGGGTGCAGCGTACCGAGCGGGCGAACGGCGTGGTGTTTACCTTGGTTCCCAAGAATCCGGACTCCCTGTTCGAGTCGCTGGCACTGCGCTTCGAGAAGAACACCCTGGTGGAGATGCGCCTGCATGACTCGCTGGACCAGCAGAGTACGCTGCAATTCAGCCATGTGGTGACCAATCAGCCGATTGCGGACAGCAAGTTCGAGCTGCAGGTTCCTCCTGGCACGGATGTTATCCAGAGTTCGAACTGATGGCCCAGCAGGAGCAGCTGTTCGCTGCCGACCCCGCATTGCAACCACTGGCGGCACGGATGCGTCCGGAATCGCTTGCCGATTATGTCGGCCAGACGCATTTGGTAGGTCCGGGTAAGCCGTTGCGACGGGCGGTTGAAATGGGGCAGTTGCACTCCATGATCCTGTGGGGGCCGCCCGGCGTGGGCAAGACGACCTTTGCCCGCCTCTTGGCAGAAACCGCCGACATTGTGTTCGTTACGCTGTCGGCGGTACTCAGTGGCGTCAAGGATATCCGCGAGGCTGTGGAACAGGCCCGGCAGCGTAAGTTAGCGGATGGCCGGGAAACGCTGTTGTTCGTGGATGAAGTACATCGCTTCAACAAGTCGCAGCAGGATGCCTTCCTGCCCCACATTGAAAACGGCACGGTGATCTTTGTGGGTGCCACGACGGAAAATCCCTCCTTCGAACTGAATAGCGCCCTTCTGTCGCGTACCCGGGTCTACGTGCTGAAATCGCTTGAGAACGGCGATATCGTGCAGGTTCTTGAGCGGGGCCTGAGCTCACCTGCCGGGTTGAATCAACGCGTTGCGGTTGATGCAGACATCCTGGCGGCGATGGCCCAGGCGGCCGATGGGGATGCCCGTCGGGCGCTGAATATACTCGAGGTGGCCGCCGATCTGGCGGAAGACGACGGTTCCGGTAAACCCCGCATCGATGCGCGTATTCTCGAGCAGGTCCTGCAGACGTCGCTGCGTCGCTTCGATAAAGGCGGGGACCTGTTTTATGACCAGATCTCGGCGCTCCACAAGTCCATTCGTGGCTCTGACCCCGATGCCTCGCTGTATTGGTTTTGCCGGATGCTGGATGGGGGTTGCGATCCGCTGTATCTGGCCCGGCGCCTGGTGCGCGTGGCGAGTGAGGATGTCGGTAATGCTGATCCGCGGGCTCTGGAAATGGCATTGAGCGCCTGGGACGTCCAGGAGCGCCTGGGGAGCCCAGAGGGGGAACTGGCACTGGCGCAACTGACCATCTATCTGGCGATGGCGCCCAAGAGCAATGCTGTCTATAAGGCCTTTAACGCCTGCCGGGCGGCCATTCGTGAACAGCCGGATTACACGGTTCCCGTGCATCTGCGTAACGCGCCCACATCCCTGCTCAAGGATATGGGGCATGGCGCGGAGTACCGCTATGCCCATGATGAGCCGGAAGCCTTTGCCGCCGGGGAATCCTATTTCCCGGAAGCGCTCGACGGTACCCGCTATTACCATCCCGTCGACCGCGGTCTGGAGAAAAAGCTGGCTGAAAAGCGCGCTTATCTCGATGCGTTAAATGCGAACAGCCCTCTGCAGCGCTATCCCAAGTCCGATAAATCCTGATCTGGCTGCCCTGAGGACATGAAGCCGGCGGCATTCCGGGCTAGAATAGCGGTTTTTCGCCAAGCCCCATGCCGGGCCTGTTCTAAACTCCCAACTCCGAAAGTGCAGGATTACCATGCTTGATCCGAAACTGGTCCGCTCTCACACCGCCACAGTCGTCGAACGGCTTGCCCGCAAACAGTTCCGATTTGATCTGGAGACCTTCGAAACTCTGGAATCCCAGCGTAAGGCGCTCCAGGTTCGCACCGAAGAGATTCAGGGGGACCAGAATCGCCGTTCCAAGGAAATTGGCAAGGCCAAGGCAGCTGGCGAGGACATTGCCCCGTTGATGGAAGCGGTCAATGCGCTGAAACAGCAGCGCAGCGAAGCGGAAGACAGCCTTCGTGATCTTCAGGAGCGTATGAATGCCTTTGTCGCGGGCATTCCGAACCTGCCGGACGATGATGTTCCGGAGGGCCGCGATGAGGAGCACAACCTGGAAGTCCGGCGCTGGGGCGAACCACGCCAGTTTGACTTCGAACCGCGCGACCATGTGGATATCGGTGAAGGGTTGGACGGGCTCGATTTTGCCAAGGCCGCGCAGATTTCACGGTCGCGCTTTGCTGTGATGCGGAAGGGGATCGCCCGTCTGCACCGCGCACTTGCCCAGTTCATGCTCGATCTTCACACCGAGGAGCATGGATATGGCGAAACCTACGTGCCTTATCTGGTCAATAGCGAGGCGCTTTTCGGTACAGGACAGCTGCCGAAATTCGAGGAAGACCTGTTCCGCATGACGGGCGACGACGGCCTGTACCTGATTCCTACCGCAGAAGTGCCGGCGACCAACCTGGTGCGCGACAGCATCATCGAAGCTGATCAACTGCCCCTGCGCTTCGTTTGCCACACGCCGTGCTTCCGCAGTGAGGCCGGTTCTTACGGCCGGGATACCCGGGGTATGATCCGGCAGCACCAGTTCGACAAGGTGGAGCTGGTGCATGTGGTGCGGCCTGAAGACTCCGAAAAGGCCCTGGAAGAACTCACCACCCACGCCGAGCGTGTTCTGCAGCTTTTGGGATTGCCGTACCGGGTCATGTTGCTGTGCGGTGGGGATATGGGCTTTTCCGCTGCGAAGACCTATGACCTGGAAGTCTGGCTCCCTGGCCAGGGTAAGTACCGCGAGATTTCGTCCTGCAGCAACACCCGCGACTTCCAGGCCCGCCGGATGCTGGCGCGCTGGCGCAATCCAGAAACGGGCAAACCCGAGCTGGTCCATACGCTGAACGGGTCCGGCCTGGCCGTCGGACGTGCGCTGGTGGCGGTTTTGGAGAACTATCAGCAGGAAGACGGCTCAGTGGTCGTTCCGGAAATTCTGCGTCCCTACATGCGCGGTGTCGACGTTCTGCGTTGAGAGACCCGCGGATAACGTTGCAAAGGAATAGCGGATGACATCTGCGGCTGAAGGTGAAGTGTTTCTGGTGGGAGCCGGGCCCGGCGATCCTGATCTGCTGACCGTGAAGGCATTGCGACTGATCGGCATGGCGGACGTGGTGCTCTATGACCGGCTGGTCTCTCCGGAAATTCTCGCCTTGATCAATAGCGGGGCCGAACGTGTCCACGTGGGAAAGGCACGTTCCAATCATTCGGTCCCGCAGCATGCGATCAATCAGTTGCTGGTCGACTATGCGCGCCAGGGAAAGACGGTCGTGCGTCTTAAGGGCGGAGACCCGTTCATCTTCGGCCGGGGAGGCGAGGAAATCGAAACCCTGGCTGAGGCCGGCATTCGGTTCCAGGTGGTTCCGGGTATTACGGCGGCATCAGGGTGTGCCGCTTATGCCGGTATCCCGCTGACACACCGCAATTACGCCCAGTCTGTCCGCTTCGTCACGGGGCACCTGCAGGATGACAGTTGCGATTTGCCCTGGCACGACCTGGTTCAGAATCGCCAGACCCTGGTCTTTTACATGGGGCTGGTCGGTCTGCCGGTGATTGCGCGTGAACTGATGGCTCATGGGATGGCGCCTTCTATGCCGGTGGCCCTGGTATCCAGGGGAACGACGCCGGAGCAGGTGGTGGTTACGGGAACACTGGACTCTATCAGCGGGCGCGTCGAAGCATCGGGCGTGCATGCGCCCACGCTCATTATCGTGGGGGAAGTGGTTCGGCTCAGGGGTAAACTGGACTGGCTGGGACTGCGAGATGAGGGTGTGGACTCACCTGACGGCACGGTGCTGAGGCGTTGATGGCGTGGACGGGAAAGGACGCACAGCGATTGTCGTCACTGTGCGTCAGGATATGACTTAGTGCCGGCCTGCGAGCACTGGTTTCAGCTTTTGATCCAGGTCGCGCAGAGCCTTTTCGGTGGTTTCCCAGTCGATACAGGCGTCGGTGACAGAAACACCGTATTTCAGGTCTTTCAGGTCCGCCGGCAACGCCTGGCTGCCCCAATTCAGGTTACTTTCCACCATCAGCCCGATAATGGACTGGTTGCCTTCGATAATCTGATGTGCAACATCCTGCATCACCAGCGGCTGTAGCGCCGGGTCCTTGTTGGAGTTGGCGTGGCTACAATCGATCATGATGGCCTGGCGCAGCCCGGCTTTTTCAAGCTCCTTCTCGCACAGCGCAACACTGACCGAATCGTAATTCGGCTTGCCGCCACCACCACGCAGGACCACGTGACCGTATTGGTTGCCACGGGTGCGGATGACTGACACCAGGCCTTGCTGATCGATACCCAGGAAGCTGTGCGGATGGGAGACGGACTTCATGGCGTTGACTGCGACTTCCAGGCTGCCGTCAGTCCCATTCTTGAAGCCGATCGCTGTCGACAGGCCACTGCTCATTTCGCGATGTGTTTGCGATTCGGTGGTACGGGCGCCGATGGCCGACCAGGAAATCGTATCCTGCAAATACTGGGGGCTGATAGGATCGAGCGCTTCTGTCGCAGTCGGCAGCCCGATTTCGGCAATATCCAGCAGCAAGCGACGACCGATGTGCAGGCCTTGCTCGATGTCGAATGAGTCATCCAGATGCGGGTCGTTGATCAGGCCTTTCCAGCCGATGGTGGTTCGCGGCTTCTCGAAATAGACGCGCATCACCAGATAAAGGGTTTCGCTCAGCTCTTCGCTCAGTTTCTTCAGACGCTGCGCATACTCGCGGGCGGCTTTCACGTCGTGAATCGAGCAGGGGCCGACGACGACGATAAGGCGAGGGTCCTTCCGGTCCAGGATGTTGTTAATAACCTGGCGGCCTTGGGTAACAGTGGCTGCGGCTGTATCGGACAGCGGCATTTCGCGCTTCAGGGCCTCCGGGGTGATCAAGGGCTCCTGGCTGGCGACATTGAGATTCTCGAGTTGTTCGCCGGACATAAGGGTTCTGTTCCTGATGATATTCCTTCACCAGAGCTGGACCGCCTTGAGGGTCTTTATTCCAGTCGGGTGTCGGGGCAATACCTGCCAAAGACAACTTTCAGGGCCGGCCGCCGCGTCGGTGCTGGCCTGAAGTGGGGCCCACAAGTCTGCTTTATTTGGCGCTTCAATGCAACGGCCCCGCATGCAGCAAGGCGCCACATGCGAGGCTTCAGTGTATGTCGACCGTCGGAATTGCCGAACTCGGTGAAGTTGATTCTCAACGCATGCTGTGCGGCAGGAAGGGGAATGCCGACAACGGTCGGCAATCGGTGCGTCTGTCGCCATTTCGGCGCTCGTATCCCTGAACGCGATATGTGTCTTTCGCCAGCGGGCTCTGCTGGCGTCGGGCGTATTTTCGTCTGTCCAGCGTTAGGTCGTACATGTATCAACTCCTTCTGATCGATGTAACATCTTTGCCTGGATTCCATGGCGGTCGCGGAATACTTCCGCATCTAACAGGCTAGCTCAATGGCGTCTTATGTGCTGGAATGATTTGGTATAAGACGCTATGCCATCATGGCAAATTCCGACAGTGGTCGCGCGGGGGGACCGATATCCTGTTGCGGTGCTGTCATTCACGAAACCTACGGGCCCGATACGATTATTCCGAGTCAGCGCGGGTGATGCCGTCAAACCGATTCCTGCGGCTATCGTCTCTGCCTGGCGTGATGTTTTTCCGCGTCTTTTCTATGACGCCGATGTGGTGAAATCCTGTGAGTCTAGCTGACGACATACTGGCTGAATTACGTGTTCCGGACTTGCCTTATCCTGTAGGCCGGAGCGCGGAGCCTGAAACTGAATGGCGACCCATTCTGGCGGACTGTTGGCGGAGCCGTTGTGACGAAACGGTCGTTCAGGTGCTAAAGGCACGTAGCGAAACATGGTCTATGCGTCAGGTAAACGCGGCCTACCTGTCAGACCGCATGATGGATGTCTTTGTTCGAAAATCCGGCCTCAATCCGGCGCTGATAAAGGCCGTCGCGCGCTTGCGCTTCTGGCTCGCCTGGAAGCTGGCAGAGCAGGGCGCCGAGGCGCTCGCTGTTACGGCGCCGATTAAACGCTGGCTGGACACGCTTGATGACCTGCGAGGCTGGAGCGATACCGGCGGGCGCTCCTCAAAGCAGGTTCTGGAGCGTCTGGAGGCGTTCTATAAGGCGGTGCAGTCAGCCTTCGACGCGAACGACGAAGGTCCGCTGGCCGCCTTTGTCGACAACTGGCATCAGGAGATGGAGGTCCAGCGCGAGCGCCGGGACAAGTTGCGCAAGCGACTGCTGGAGACCGAAAGGGGGGCAGCGCGCCAGCGAGCGGCTGAGCAACGGGCAAGGGCGCTACTGGGGCGGGTACTTCAGGGCCGACGGATTCCCGAGTTGATGACCGAATGGATCGATCGCTACTGGCAGCCCCTGCTGCGCCAGATCGCGCTCGAGCAGGGGATGGAAAGCGATGCATGGCGTCATGCCGGACGGCTTCTGGAATGGATGGTCTGGGTGGCGGATCCTGCCTTGTCGGATACCGATAGAGACCGTCTCTATCAGGTAGGCGAGCAACTGACCGACCGTATTGCCGATGTCTGGAAAGGCGTGACGGGTACCGCTTTTGACAGTGGTTACCTGGATCGCATCCAGTCGTTGCTGGTCGCGCGTTTGCAAGGGCAGGCTGTCCCGTTGGTTCAAGCACCGGTTATCGAGTTCGATGGAGCCTGGCTGGAGCCCGAAGTAACGCCAGTGCCGGGCGGGTTCGTCGGACAATGGTTTGTCGAAGGTCAGGGAGTAGGAGAGCAGCGCCGTTACCTGTTTGCGGAACTGCGCGAGTCGGGCGAATTGCTCTGGACCAATGGTAATGGCGTCAAACTGGCAGTCACCTCTGTCGAGGCGTTCCTGGGGGCCCAGGGCAGCGGCCAGCTCCGGCTATTGCCACCGCTCAACAGTTTTGCCGACGTTTTACAGGATACGTTGGCCGGCCTGGGAAAAGTGCTCGAGGCGCAGCGACAGCAGCGTAAGGCCGCAGTCGAACATGCCAGGTTGCAGGCCGAATCGTTAAAAAAGGCACGCGAGGAAGCCGAGGCCAGGGCCCGGGCAGATGCCGAGCGCCGGGCGCTGGCGGAAGAGCAGGCCCGGTTGGCGGCGGAACGCGAAGCGGCAGAGGCGGAAGCACAGGCGGAGGCCGCTGCACAGCAAAAGCGGATCAGCGAACTGTATGCCCAGATCGATGGGATCAAGCTGGGCGGCTGGATCGAATTGAAAGACGATGACGGTGAGGAGGGGCTTCGCCTCAAGCTGGCAGTGCGAATCAATGCCAGTGGGAAGTTGTTGTTCGTCGATCGCCTGGGCCTGAACCGTCGGGAGATTTTGCGTGACGAGATGCTGAAGTACCTGCAGGACGGCAAGGTCAGGATTCTCAGCGGGGGCGCGGAATTTGAGGACACACTGTCCCGTGTGGTGGGGCGCATCAGGGTAGGCAAGCAATGACCGATAAGCATCTGGAACCTGACAGCAATCGCCAGGACGCTGACTTTGCGCCGCTTCTGGACGACAGCCGTGAACAGCGCCGAGAATACCGTTTGACCGGTCGCGTGCGGGTGGAAGTGGAGGTGGAGGCCGCCGATCCGACGGCAGACCAGCCTCGCCGCCTGTTGTCCTGTGTGACCAGCGATATCTCCGCCAACGGCATCAGGGTGCATTCTCAGGAAATGCTGCCCACGGGAGCCCTCCTGCCGATGACGGTGCATGTCAACGAGCGGGCGTATCTGTTGACCGTTGAGGTCATGTGGTGTCGAGAGGAGGCTCGGGGCTATACCATCGGATTCCAGGTCTACGAATCCGATGATGCCTCTGTCCTGGAATGGAAGGAAGCGGTGGCGCACCTCCTGACATTGGGCTAGTCCAGGCGCTAGGTGGAGCTTCCCAGCGCCGTATCTGGCGCCGGGTCGTATCCCTCGGTGTGGCTACTGGGCCGGACTGGGTTGGGGCGTCGCGGGGTTGTTGTTCGTGTTCCCGCCATTCTGTTCGATCTGGTTGGTATCGAACGGTGCCATGTCCGGCATGGCTGTACCTGTGTCGTCCTTTGGCTTCTCATGGGACTTGTCGAGGGCGGCAAAACCACCTGCCAGGAACGGCTCTGCATCCCTAAGCGTCGTTTCCGGCACCTCTTCCATGGGAATGTGGCCGACTCCGGGATACACGATGAGTCGCGAATTGGCAATGTCGTCCAGCCATTTCTTGGAAATCTTCTCGGGAACCCAGTCGTCTTTGCCACCCCACATCAAGAGGGTCGGTGCCTTGATCCGGTAAAAAGGCAGCGGCTTTTCGGTGTCCGCCTGCTTCTTGATCATATCCAGCGTGCGGACGTAGATCTTCCTGGCCCCTTCGCGCTGGCTCATACGGACATAGCGATAGATATTATCATCCGTGATACGCCTCGGATCGCCGTAAACCCAGCGCACATTCAATGTCACAATCACAGGCGGCAGGCAATATTCGCCCAGGAACTCCACAGGCGGGAAGGTCGCCAGGCTCATGATCCAGGGCAGGTTCTGCGGGTAACCAAAAGGGTCGAGCAGGATCAGCCGGTCGACCCGTTCGGGGTAATCGGCGGCATAGGTGGCGGCAACGTACCCCCCGAGGGAGTTGCCCACCAGGGAGAAGTGTTCGAGTTGCAGTCGGTCAACGAACTTGGCAAAGGTGTTGACGATATTCTGCTCGCTGAAATCGTCGATATCCTTGGGGGCTCCCGTCAGCCCGTAGCCGGGCATGTCCAGTGCGATAACCCGATGCGTCTTGCTCAGGTCGCCGATCCAGCCGTCCCAGGTCTGCAGCGAAGAAAAGATGCCGTGTAACAACACGACAGGTGGCCCCTGACCGACATCCCGATAGTGAATGTTGTAACCGTTGACCTGGATGAAATGGTCGTTGTCAGACACGTACCATTTTTTCAGGTCGCTCATCGGAATATCTGCAACCCCCATGGCGTTCGCCAGGGAGGGGCTGGCTTCCAGAGCGGCGCCCATGCTGGAGCAACCACTGAGCAGGCCGGAGACCAGGCAGAGTTGGAGAAGAGCCAGGAAAATCCATTTACTAGTTGATTTCATGCGCCTTTCACCTGTTAAAGCGAGCGCGTCAATGTTACAGACTCTTACTGATCGTGACAGTGACGCAGTTCGAGTAACGTCGTGAAAAATCCGGCTTTCCCGGTGGCTGGCCCGCAGGGACAACGGATATGAGGTGGGGGCGGAAGGTCTTCCGCCCCCGGAGAGGCTTAATCCTCGAGATTACCCATGGCAGTAATGTTGAAACCGGCATCGACGTAAAGGATTTCGCCGGTAATACCGGAAGCCATGTCGGAACAGAGGAAGGCGCCGCTGTTGCCTACTTCTTCCGTCGTGACGTTACGGCGAAGGGGCGCACGGTTGGCATTTTCGGACAGCATCTTGCGGAAGCTGCCGATGCCGGAAGCGGCCAGCGTCTTGATCGGGCCGGCTGAAATACCGTTGACCCGGGTGCCATCCGGCCCCAGGCTCGCCGCCATGTAGCGTACGTTTGCCTCCAGGCTCGCTTTGGCCAGCCCCATGACGTTGTAGTTGGGCAGCACTTTCTGGGCACCCAGGTACGTCAGCGTCAGCAGGGAACCGTTGCGGCCGCGCATCATCTCCCGCCCGGCACGAGCCAGGGCGACAAAGCTATAGGAGCTGATGTCGTGGGCGATGCGGAAGCCTTCGCGAGTGGTGACATCCACATAGTTGCCTGCGAGTTCGTTGGCGGGCGCGAAACCGACGGAGTGAATCACGATATCCACGCCGTCCCAATGCTTGCCCAGCTCCTTGAAGACATTGTCGATGTCGCTATCGTTGGCAACGTCACAGGGCACAACGATCTTACTGCCCCAGCCTTCCGCAAAACCTTCGACGCGCTCGCGCAGGCGTTCGTTCTGATAGGTAAAGGCCAGTTCAGCGCCTTCCCGCTGGAATGCGGCTGCAATACCGCTGGCGATCGAATGTTTACTGGCGACACCGACGATCAGCGCCTTTTTGCCTTCGAGCATTCCCATGATTCAAATCTCCCCTGTGACTAATCCGCGTAGTATCCCACGGGAGACGCTACCGGATGATTAACCGTTCGTCTAAGGCCTTTGTTTTCAGAATCCCGGGATCGGTGACCGCGGGGTTTCGGTGTTGTCTTTCTGGTAGAAAAAGGCGGCGTCCATCAACTCCCGGGTATAGGGATGACGGGGGCTGTCGAAGACCTGACTGGCTTCGCCTTCTTCGACAACCCGGCCCTGGCGCATCACGATGAGTCGGTGACTGAGGGCTCGCACCACAGACAGGTCGTGGCTGATAAAGAGAAAACTGAGCTGGTATTTGCGCTGTAGCTCGCGCAGCAGACGAATCATTTGCGCCTGTACGGTGCGGTCGAGCGCGGATGTCGGTTCATCCAGGATAATAATGTCCGGTTGCAGAACCAGAGCTCGGGCGAGCGCGACGCGCTGGCGTTGACCGCCGGAAAACTCGTGCGGATAGCGGTGGCGGGTTTCAGGGTCGAGCCCGACGTCCTCGAGCGCCTGAATAATGCGTTGCTCGCGCTCCGCAGGCGTACCGATGCGGTGGATGCCGAGGCCTTCGCCAATGATCTCCGCAATGGACATTCGGGGGCTCAGGCTGCCATACGGGTCCTGGAAAACGATTTGCAAGGCGCGGCGGAACGGTCGGAACTGCTTCTGGTCTAGGCCATCCAGGCGTTGGTCTCTGAAGGTTACGGCGCCTTCGCTGCGGATCAGTTTCAGCAGTGCCAGACCCAAAGTGGTTTTACCGCTACCACTTTCACCGACGATTCCCAGGGTTTCCCCCCGGCGTAGCGCCAGGCTGATGTGATCGACAGCAACAAAGTAATCCCGGGCTTGTCCGAAAAGACGCTTTCCGACCGGAAAACGGACGCTAAGGTCGGTGACCGACAGCAGCGTCTCGGCGTCGTCCTCCACGGGCTTTGGCGCCCCGGAAGGCTCAGCCGCGAGGAGCTTCTGCGTGTAGGGGTGCTGGGGATTCTCGAAGAGAGCATGGCATTCGCCCTGTTCAACCACTTCACCCGACTGCATGACGACGACCGCATCGGCATAGCGCCGCACGATGGAGAGGTCGTGGGTAATCAGCAGGATGGACATGCCGAAACGGCTCTGCAGGTTCTTCAATAACTCCAACACCTGCTTCTGGACAGTCACATCAAGCGCTGTGGTGGGCTCGTCGGCGATCAACAGGTCCGGTTCGTTGGCCAGCGCCATGGCGATCATTATGCGTTGCTTCTGGCCGCCGGAAAGCTGGTGGGGATAGCTCTTGAGCCGGGAGGCCGGCTCAGGGATGCCTACCAACGTCAGCAAGTCGATGATGCGTTCGCGAGCGGCAGCGCCGGTAATGCCTTTGTGGACCGACAGTATTTCACCGATTTGCTTTTCAACGGTGTGCAGCGGGTTCAGCGACGTCATCGGTTCCTGGAAGACTACGCTGATGCGGGCGCCGCGGATTTGCCTAAGCCGTTTTTCATTGGCGCGCAGCAGGTCCTCGTCTTCGAGCAGAATACGGCCACTGGGATAGGTCATGGCCCGCTCGTCGAGCAGACGCAATATGGAAAGTGCCGTCACCGATTTCCCTGAACCGCTTTCACCCACGAGCGAGACAATCTGGTTGTGCGGAATGCTGAAACTGACCTTCCGTACGGCCTCGGTCGGGGCATTATGAAAACGGATACTGAGATCCTGGATATCGATCAATGGCAGGGCGTCGCTCATGGCGTGCTACTTCCTTGGATCAAACGCATTGCGGACACCTTCTCCGATATACACCAGCAGTGTCAGCATGATCGCCAGCGCCGCAAAGGCCGATATTCCCAACCAGGGCGCCTGAATGTTGGCCTTGGCTTCGGCGATCAGTTCACCCAGCGAGGGCGAGCCGACCGGAAGGCCGAAACCGAGAAAATCGAGAGAGGTCAGGCCAACGATGGAGCCGGTCAGGATAAAGGGAACATAGGTCAGGGTGGTGACCATGGCGTTGGGCAGCATGTGGCGAAACATAATGCCCCGGTTACCGAGGCCGAGCGCTCGGGCGGCCCGGACATATTCGAAATTTCGTGCCCGAAGGAATTCGGCCCGCACCAAGTCGACCAGGCTGGTCCAACTGAACAGCAGCATAATACCGAGAATCCACCAGAAATTCGGCGTGATGAAGCTGGACAGGATAATCAGCAGGTAGAGATAGGGAAGGCTCGACCAGATTTCCAGGAATCGTTGCCCGAACAGGTCGATCTTGCCGCCGTAGAAGCCCTGTACGGCGCCGACGGTGACCCCGATGATGGTGCTGAGCACGGTCAGGATCAGGCCAAAGACGACGGAGAGACGGAAGCCGTAGATCAGCCTCGCGAGCACATCCCGGCCCCGGTCGTCGGTCCCGAGCCAGTTGGTGGTGCTGGGCGGCGTGGGCGGTGGCTGGTTCAGGTTGTAGTTGATGGTGTCATAACTGAACCGGATCGGTGGCCAGAGCATCCAGCCGTGGGCCTTGATTTCCTTGGCGACGTCCGGGTCGCGGAAATTGGTTTCTGTCGGCAGGAAGCCGCCAAAGTCGGTCTCGGGGTAGGTCTTGAAGACCGGGAAATATAACTGGTGCTTGTACTCGAGCAGCAGGGGCTTGTCGTTGGCGATCAGTTCGGCGGCCAGGGAGAGCGCGAACAGGGCGAGGAAAATCCATAGCGACCAGTACGCCTTCCGACTCCGTTTGAAGTTGTTCAGGCGGCGCTGTTGAATCGGGGTCAATCGGGGGCGCGGGAATCGCATGTCAGGACTCCCTGCTCTCGAAATCGATCCGCGGATCGACCAGGAAATAGGTGATGTCGCTAATCAATTTCAGGACAAGCCCGATCAATGTGAACAGGTACAGGGTGCCGAAGACGACCGGATAGTCGCGGTCCAGTGTGGCTTGATAGCTGAGCAGACCGAGTCCGTCGAGGGAGAACATGACCTCGATCAGCAGCGAGCTGGTGAAGAACAGACTGACCAGCAGACCGGGAATGCCAGAGATGACAATCAGCATGGCGTTGCGGAAAACGTGCCCGTAAAGGATGCGATTTTCGTCCAGCCCCTTGGCCCGCGCTGTCACGACATATTGCTTGCTGATCTCGTCCATGAACGAGTTTTTGGTCAGGAAGGTCAGTGTCGCAAAGCCGCCAACGACATTGGCTGTCACCGGCAGCACCAGATGCCAGAAGTAGTCGGCAATCTGGCGATACCAGGGCAGGCTGTGGAAGTTATCCGATGTCAAACCCTTTAGCGGGAACCAGTCGAAATAGGTCCCGCCGGCGAACAGGATAATCAGCAGCACCGCAAACAGGAAGCCGGGAATGGAGTAACCGGTAATAATGGCCGTACTGGTCCAGGCATCGAAATGGCTACCGTCCCGGACGGCCTTGCGGATACCCAGTGGAATGGAGACGAGATAGATGATCAGCGTCGACCATAGCCCCAGTGAAATGGAGACGGGCATCTTTTCCTTGATCAGCCCAAGCACCGATTTGTCGCGGAACAGGCTGTCGCCGAAATTGAAGGTCAGGTAGTTGCGCACCATCTTGAAGAAGCGGACATAGGCAGGCTGGTCAAAGCCATACATCTTCTTGATCTTGGCCAGGAGTTCGGGCCGTAACCCCTGGCTGCCACGGTAGCTGCCGCCGTTATCCGAGGTGGATTGAAGGGTCTCAGCGCCGGTATTGGTAATGCGGCCGAGGTTGCTGGTCTCGAACCCCTTGATCTTACCCATGATCTGCTCGACAGGGCCGCCGGGGGCGGCCTGGATAATCACGAAGTTGAGCAGCATGACCCCAAACAGGGTAGGGATGATCAGCAGCAGTCGACGCAGTATATAGGTGCCCATACCGTCAGGTTCCTCTCAGATGCGGGCTCAACGAGCGGCGGACCACCAGGTATCGATATCGACACCGCTCTTGGGATAGTGCGTCGGATGCTGTATGGGGCGGTAATAGGCAACCCGGCTAACCGGAAGGAACCATTGGGGAATTGTGTAGTAACCCCAGAGCAGGACGCGATCGAGCGCACGGGTCGCCGTGACCAGGTCCTCCCGGGAGTCGGCCTTGATGATGTCGCCGACGAGTTGGTCGACCACGGGGCTGTTCACCCCCATATAGTTTGAGGAGCCGGGCGTGTTGGCGGCATGGGAGGACCACTTGTCCCGTTGCTCGTTACCGGGCGAATCGGATTCCGGCAATACCAGAATGGCCATGTCGAAATCGAAATGGTTCATACGCTCGATATACTGGCTGCTGTCGACCAGCCGAATGTTGGCATCGATACCCAGTCGCGCAAGGTTCTGGGTGAAGGGCAGAACAACGCGCTCAAAGGATTTGCTGCGCAGGAGAATTTCGAAACTCAGCGGCTGGCCGGTTTTAGCGTTGACCATCTTGCCGTTACGTATGACCCATCCGTCTTTTTTCAGGATCTCGTAGGCCGTTTTCAGGTTGTCGCGCAGTGTGACCTTGTCCGAGGTGTCGGGCGGCTCGTAGTGTTGGGTAAACACCTCTGGCGGCAACGTCTTACGGAAGGGCTCCAGTAAGCTCAGCTCCTTGCCTTGGGGAAGCCCCTGGTTGGCAAGATCACTGTTTTCAAAGTAACTGTCGCTACGCTGATATTGGCCGTAAAACAGAGCCTTGTTGGTCCAGTGAAAATCGAACGCATACGCCAGCGCTCGCCGAACCTCACGATCGGCAAACACGGGGCGCCGGGTGTTGTAGACGAAAGCCTGCATGCCCACGGGCAGGTGCTGGGGAATCTCTTCCTTCTGGATTTCACCGCTGCTGAACTTTGACCCGGAATACATGGTGGCCCAGTTCTTGGCGATGTTTTCCAGGCGAAAGTTAAGGTCTCCGGCCTTGAAAGCCTGCAATGCGACGGTGTCGTCGTTGAAATAGTCGTAGACGATCTTATCGAAGTTATAGCGCCCTTTATTGACCGGGAGGTCCCTTGCCCAGTAATTCTTGTCCCGCACATAGGTAATCGAACTGCCGGGATCGAATTTCTCGATGCGATAGGGTCCGCTGCCGACCGGGATTTCCAGTTTTGTACTGTCAAACTTGTGGTGAGCCCAGTAATGTTTGGGAAGCACCGGAATCTGCCCCAGGATCAGTGGCAGCTCCCGATTACGGGTTTTCTTGAGGTCAAAGCGGACGAGGTGACTATCGATGGCTTTGACGGATTTGACGTCGGCGTAATAGGCCTGATAGCCGGGTTGGCCTTGTGTCATGAGGATATTGAAGGAAAACACGACATCCGCTGCCGTAATCGGCTTTCCGTCCTGGAAACGCGCTTTGGGGTTGATATGAAACTCGACCCAGCTCCGGTCATTGGCGACTTTGATGCTGTCTGCCACGAGACCATACTCGGTAAAGGGCTCGTCGCCTGACGACATCATCAGCGTGTCGTAGATCCGGTTGATTCCGGCCACCGCCACGCCCTTGAGAATAAAGGGATTGAAACTGTCGTAATTGTTGCCCACCGCTGCCATTTTCAGCGTGCCGCCCTTGGGCGCTTTCGGATTTACATAATCGAAATGTTTGAAATCCGGTCCGTACTTCGGTTTGCCGTGCATTGCAATGGCGTATTGCGCCTGGGGTGCTTTGTCGGCAGCAAGAGCTGATGGGCTAAAGGGGAGGAGCGAGAAGAGCAGGGAAAGGGTGAGGGCAGCCGGTTTCGTCAGTCTCATCATGGATTCGTTTTGGTTATCGATGGAATGACCCGTAAGACCGGCCGGGCCCGGCGATTGTTCCGCAAAATCGCTCGGGACCGGTTAAATCGGTGTTAGCCGTGTGCCGGAATCAGGGGCTGTTTCGTATATCGACGTAGAGTACCAGACTTTCACCGGGACGGAGATAGTTGTCCGGGTTGATTGAGTTCCAGTCGACAATATCGGCAACATCCACGTTAAACCGGTTGGCGATACGGGACAGTGAGTCGCCGCGATGAACGCGATAACCGATCTTGCGGATCATTTCCTGGCGCGAGGGCGATGTGGAGGCCATCGCCAGGCGGGTGTCGGCTTTCAATATCACCAGCTTATGGCCGGGCATCAGCGGATCTGTCGGGGCCATGCCGTTCCATTTCGCCAGTTTACGCACACTGACATTGTGGGCCCTGGCAATATCCCACAGGGTATCGCCATGTCTGACGCGATAGTTCACGCGGGTGCGCCCGCTGGATGCATAACGTTCCTGCGTGGCTTTCAGGCGTGCGGACGCGCTGAGCGCATAGTACTTGCCATCGTGGCTGGCGACGGGAATCAGCAGGTGCTGACCCACCCGGATCATATTGGTGTGCAGGCCGTTGATCTGCCGGATCACCGAGGGTGTCGTGCGGAATTGGTGGGCAATCACGATAAGGGAGTCGCCGTTTCTGACCCGGTAATTGTGCCAGGTTACGCGTTTGTCCTTGGGCAATTCGGCGAGCGCGGTTTCAAAGGTATCTGCATCCTTGGCCGGTACCAGCAGGCGGCCGGGCCCCTTGGGATCAGTCGCCCAACGGTTGCAGCCGGGGTTGAGCAGATAGATCTCCTCAACGTCGACACCGGCCAGTTTGGCGGCCTGGGCAAGGTCGATCTGTCCATGGGTCTCGACGATTTTGAAGTAGGGTGTATCCGGCAGGGATTTCAGCGTGACGCCATATTTGGCCGGATCCTGAACGATTTTGGCAATCGCCAGCAATTTAGGCACGTAGGCACTGGTTTCCTTCGGCAGGTGCAGGGACCAGAAATCCGTGGGCTTGTGACGCCGTTCGTTGTGTTTGACGGCATTGATAACGGTGCCGGCACCGCTGTTGTATGAGGCCAGTGCGAGTAGCCATTTTCCATCGAAACGATTGGAGAGTGCCTGCAGGTAGCGTAGCGCGGCGTCAGTGGACTGCACGACATCGCGGCGACCGTCGTACCACCAGTCCTGATCGAGGCCGTAGATGCGGCCCGTCGACGGGATGAACTGCCATAGGCCCGATGCGCGGCCATGGGAGTAGGCAAAGGGGTCGAAGGCACTTTCAACGACCGGCAGCAACGCCAGTTCGCCCGGCATGTTGCGCTTCTGCAATTGGTCGGTGATGTAGTAGAGGTATCGGCTGGCGCGTTGAACCGTGCGGTTGAGGTAGCCAGGATGGCTGGCGTACCACTTGACCTGGGCCTCAATGCGGGGATTGTCGCGGTTCAGATCCAGCTTGAACGTCGAGCGCAGGTGCGCCCACAGATCCTGGGGCGCTGCAGGCGTCGTATCCACGTCACTGCTGTCCCCGTTATCCAATTTGGCGCGGGCTTTTTGAACTTCATCCTTAACGCTGGGGTCTATATTGCTGTCCAGCGTCTCGTTTTCGTCCTGCTGGCTGGCTTGGGAATCAGTATCGCTGCCGAGCGCCTCGGCGGAATCGTCGTCGGCAGCAGGTACGACGACCTGCTGGGAATTCATCAACTCGGATTCGTTGGCCGGTTGCTGTGAAGCGTCATCGGCCGTCTTGGGTGCCAGGCTGCTGCAGCCTGATAAAATGACGAGCGAACTGACGATAGCGGCAATCTTACGCATTTTTCTTGATCTTCGAGTAACAGCACATGGAAGGCCGGTGTCGTTCAAATATCCGGGCCGGCCCGGTTTGACGGAGGAGAGTACCAACAACAGGTTGCGCCTCGCGCCAGAGTCCTGCTGTAAATATAGACCATTTTTCAAAGGCTTCTGGATTCTATTTAACCCCCCGGTGAGGGTCAACCCGACCCGGGGCGCTCCATTCGGCCTTTGCGTGGCTCCCTGGAACCGTGCGTGTGGGACCAAAGCCCGCTAAAAACGATCTTTCCAGCTCCGAATAACTGCAAAAATGGATGCGGCCTGATCGGGTGAAAACGCCAGTCCCTGGGCCCCGGCATAGGTTTTTGCCGATTGTATGAGGTCATTGTCACCCCATCGCAGGAACGGATTCAGTTGTTTTTCGTTGCCGAGGGTTACAGGGAGTGTCGGTTGTCCGGCGTCACGCTTTTTCCTGCAGGCGTTCTCGAATGCCAGCAGCGCCTGATCTTCCGGGAGAACTGCTCGGGCAAAACGTACATTGGCAAGCGTGTACTCATGGGCACAATAAACACGGGTTGCATCGGGCAGAGCGACCAGCTTGGCCAGGGATGCCTGCATTTGAGCGGGCTGCCCTTCGAACAGTCGTCCGCAGCCGCAGGCAAACAGTGTGTCGCCGCAGAACACTGCGGGCGCATCATCCAACTGTGGACAGTAATAGGCGATATGATCCAGTGTGTGGCCTGGGACCGCGAGGACGTGGAATGTCAGGCCCGGCAGCACCAGGGTATCGCCGTCCTCGAGATAATGCGATGCGCCCTGGAATGGCGAGTTTTTGGGAGCGTAGACGGGAATATCCGCACTTTCGAGCAGGCGGGAGACACCTCCGACATGATCACCATGATGGTGGGTGATCAATATGCCGCGGAGGGTTAGGCGTTCCCGCTGCAAAGTCTCCAGGACCGGCGCGGCATCGCCAGGATCGACGACCCAGGCATCGTGGGTTTCGGTGTTGCTGATACACCAGATATAGTTGTCATTGAAGGCGGCGATGGCATCGACTTTGAACATGGTCCGGTCCGCTTGGTGGTATGATTTCTACCGGTATCATAAAAGAAGCCACTAGGTTACCCAAATCCACTGTCCGTAGATAGGCGACAAATGCCTCACTCAGAGCAGGCTAACCAGTCGGATCGACCCAGGATGAGCGCTGAATGCGAGAGCTTCGAGCATTGGTTCCAGTCTGCGCTGGGACGTCAGCTGCTGGCGACGGAGCGGCGAGCGGTTCGTCAGGTTCTGGAGCGGGTATTCGGTGCAAACCAGCTGGAATTGGGCGTCAGTCACCGGGTCCCTGTTGGTTCCCTGGGGCATTGCGGTCACAGAATGCTGGCCATCCCGGCCTGGGCGGATCACATGCCGGCGGGCGTGGTGGTTGCCAACCCCGAAGAGTTGCCTTTTCCCAGCGATACGCTGGACGTGGTGATCATGCATCACACCCTCGATTTCGCTCCGTATCCCCATCAGGCTTTACGCGAGGCGCACCGGGTGCTGAGGGGCAGCGGTCATCTGGTCATCGTGGGTTTCAATCCGCTCAGTTCCTGGGGCTTGTGGCGGCTTTTGCACCGCCATAAAAAGGCACCCTGGAATGGGCGCTTTATCGGCTCCCGCCGCTTGGACGATTGGCTCACGCTGCTGGATTTCGGAATGGAAATGCGGTCTTTCCAGTTTTTCCGCCCACCGTTGCAAAGTGCGCGACTGCTTCATCGCCTGTATTTTCTTGAACGGCTTATGCCAAAACGCTTTGCATTGCCGACCGGCGCCTTCTATGTCGTGCTGGCGGAAAAGCGGGTAGGGTCCATGATACCCTTGCGGCCTCGCTGGAAGCGGAAGAATGTGGTCGCCTTTCCCGTTGCCAATGGCGCTCATCGTCACCGCCTTGACGAATAACCGCTTGCGCCGAAGCGCTGTTGAGCTGTGAGGACCCGGAAGAAGAACGGATGAGTCAGACTGTCACCCTTTACACAGATGGCGCCTGCCGGGGCAATCCTGGGCCAGGAGGATGGGGCGTAGTGCTTCGCTATGGGGATGCGCGCAAGACCCTTCATGGTGGCGAGCCCGAAACGACCAACAACCGGATGGAACTGCGAGCGGCCATCGAAGGGCTGCGCGCACTGAAACGCCGTTGTGCCGTGGAGTTATATACCGATTCCCAATACGTTCGGCGTGGGGTTTTGGAATGGCTTGAGCGGTGGAAGAGCAATGGCTGGCGCACGGCCGACAGGAAGCCTGTCAAGAATGTGGATTTGTGGCAGGCGCTGGAAGAACAGGTATCGCGGCACGATGTCCGCTGGCACTGGGTCAAGGGGCATGCCGGGATACCCGATAACGAAATGGCCGACCAACTCGCGAATCAAGGCATCGATGAGATGCTCGCGACCTGAAGCTTTGGCTTCGCGCTGATATTAAAGGCAGGAATCACGAAATATGCGTCAGATCGTATTGGATACGGAAACAACCGGCCTGGACCCCCATCAGGGGCACCGGATTATCGAGATTGGGTGTGTTGAGGTCGCCGACCGTTCGCTGACGGGGCGGCATTATCATGTCTATATCAACCCCGAGCGGGAAATCGACGATGGTGCCATCGAGGTGCACGGCATCACCAACGAATTCCTGACGGATAAGCCGGTGTTCGCCGAGGTGGCTGAGGCCTTTTTCGAGTTTATCCAGGGCGCGGAATTGATCATCCACAATGCCGCGTTTGACGTGGGGTTCATCAACCACGAGTTTGCAATGCTGGCAAACAATCCCGGGGTTGTCGAAAACCACTGCCGTATCATCGATACCCTGGAAATGGCGCGGCGGAAGCATCCCGGGCAGAAAAACAACCTGGATGCCCTCTGTAAGCGCTACGGCATCGACAACAGTCACCGTGAACTGCACGGCGCCTTGTTGGATGCGGAGATTCTGGCGGAAGTCTATCTGGCGATGACGGGCGGTCAGACGGCTCTGTCCCTGGATGCCGGCAGTGACAATGAAGAAGGTGGTCAGGTGTCGGGACTCAAACGCCTGGACGCGAATCGCCCAAGGCTCCGCGTGATCGGCGCCACTGATGACGAGCAGCAGGCCCATGAGGCCATTCTGGAGATCCTCGATAAATCCGCAGGTCAGGCACTGTGGCGCCAACTTGACGGCTGACCCCGTTATTCAAAGGACCCGGCCTGTGACGCTCACAAGGTGAACAGGCCGGGCATCCCGCCTAGACAAAAAGCTCCACCAGCACGAAGCCGGCAATGCCCATCACGAAGGTATAGGGCAACGCCATCCAGACCATGCGTCCGTAAGAGAGGCGAACCAGTGGCGCCAGGGCCGAGGTCAGCATGAACAGGAAGGCGGCCTGACCGTTCGGGGTGGCAACGCTGGGCAGGTTGGTGCCCGCATTGATGGCGATCGCCAGCGCCTGCATATGCTGGCGGTCGATCACACCATGCTGGAGCGCCGTCTTGACCTGATCCATATAGACGGTGGCGACGAAGACGTTGTCGCTGATCATGGAGAGGACGCCGTTGGCGATAAAGAACATGCCCGGCTGCATCGATTTATCCAGGACCAGCACCGCATTGATAATGCCGTCGAATAAATGTTGATCGTGGATCACGCCCACGACGGCGAAAAAGACCACCAGCAACGCCGTGAATGGCAGAGCCTCCTCGAAGGCCCTGGCGATCTGGTGTTCCTCGGTGATACCGGTCAGGGACGTGGTGAGGATGATGACGGCCAGTCCGATCAGGCCAACTTGCGCCAGGTGCATAGCCAGCGCCACGATCAACAGGACGGCAACCACCGCCTGGACACCGATGGCCAGCCAGCGTTGCGGGGTCATCTTCGAGGCTTCGTGATCGGCGTAATCCTGAAGAATATTCCGAACGGTCTCAGGTAGTGGCTGGCCGTAGCCGAAGACCTTGGCCTTCTCCAGTACATAGCAAGTGATCAGTCCCAGGGCCAGTGTAGGCATGGACACCACGGCCATTGCCTTGAAGAACTGGATGAAATCCCAGCCGGCATGGGCCGCGATAATCAGGTTCTGCGGTTCGCCCACCTGCGTGCATACCCCGCCCAGGGCCGTGCCCACGGCGGCATGCATCAGCAAACTGCGCAAAAAAGCACGAAATTCGTCGAGGTGGGAGCGATGTAGTTCATTAATCTGGTCATCATCATCGCTGTCGTGTTCGTGGTGATATTCCTTTCCAGAGGCTACCTTGTGATAGACGCTATAAAAACCCGCGCACACGGTGAGGACTACGGCAGTGACCGTCAAGGCATCGAGGAACGCGGACAGCACAGCTGACGTCAGGCAGAAAAAGAGCGCCAGCAGTGTCTTGGAACGGATGCCCAGCAGGATGCGGGTAAAGGCATCGAGCAAGAGCTCTTTCATGAAGTAGATGCCGGCAACCATGAATATCAATAGCAGGATGACTTCGAGGTTGGACGAAACCTCGGTGTAGACCATCTCAGGCGAGACCAGGCCGATGATGACGGCTTCCAGAGCCAGCAGGCCTCCCGGCTGCAGGGGATAACACTTCAGCGCCATGGCGAGTGTCAGGATGAATTCGCCGATGAGTAACCAGCCCGCGATATAGGCGTCGACCTGTGCCAGAAGCGGGTTGATGACGAGGAAGGCAATTATAAGCAGTTTGTACCAGCCCGGAGAGTGCCCGAGAAAATTCTGGTAGAGGGCTTTAGCGTATATCGACATTCGATCCTGCCAGATACTGTATGAGAACAGAGGTGAAAGATACGGTAATCAGCGGAGACTGTCGACGCAAAGCGAGGGGATGTCAGGCCTGCTGCGGGTTGAGTGGCCAGGCGGTCAAATTTGGTAACGGAAAGCAAAATGATTGAAACAGGGGCTTTCTTGAGGAGCTTGAAATTTGTGTTATAAGTTAAGAATAGTTCGTGAATTTTTTGATACCCCACGGCAATAACGAAATTCTGCGTCATGGACGCAGAAGGAACCACGACCGCATCCGCAGAAACACAGTTCGGGCGCGGGGGGCTTCAGGATCTGGAATGGATGCCTCTGGCGGCGTGTGGATCTCCGATGAATAACAATGAATCGTACCCGGGACGAGGTTGCAGGGGTGGTCTGTCCTCCCGACCTCTTCCGTGATGGACAATCAGGAAGTGTCTTTTTATGGTCCAATCGTCACTGGCGACGAAATCGCACTCGTTTGAGCTGGTTAAAGGTGAGATAGAAAGCACCATCAAACAAGCTGAACAGAGTCTCGAACGCTTTCAGGAAAATCGGGAAAGTGGGGAGGACCTGCAGAACTGCGTTGATTTCATTAACCAGCTGCGTGGTATTTTTATCCTCGTCGAGTTACGTGGCGGGATGCTGTTGTGCCAGGAATCGGTGTCTCTGGCCAATGAGGTGCCTGTCGGCGCAACCGACGACAAGAACAATCTGCTGACAGCGCTGAGTAACGCGCTGTTCATCCTGCGGCGCTATGTCGAATACTATCACCGGCAGCGTGCCGACCATCCCGAATTGCTGTTGCCGATCATCAATGAACTGCGCGAGGCCCGGAAGGAAAAGCCCTATCCGGATTCCTGCTTTTTTGAGGTCGATGCCCGCAAACGTCCCGATTTTTGTGCCGGGCTGGATGTGCGTCCGCTCGTACTGGAAAACGAGGCCGATTACGAAATCCATGCCCGCCGTATCCGCCTGATGTATCAGGTTGGTTTGCTCGGGGTATTGCGCGACCGTGACCCGTTGGTGAGTCAGAAGCTGATCGGTCGCGCAGCGGAGAGCTTTAGCCGGCTGTGCAATGGCGCCCCTATGGGGCAGATCTGGTGTCTATTGCACATTGTCATGGCGACGATGCAGGATCGCCTGATGGGGTTTGAGAAGCCTCGCAAACGGCTACTCATGCGCCTCGAGAAGTATGCGCGGGAGATCGTTTACGTCGGTCGGGTCGCCATGACGAAAGAGGCACCGGACTCCCTGTTTCGGGAACTGGTGTACATCCTTTACCAGAGCGGGTCCCATAATCCGGAAGTGATGCAGATCCTCAGTGCCTATGATCTGGCACCCGCGGAATTCAACGAAGCGATGGTGTTAGCGCACCGTAAGCGGCTTTATGGGCCGGGCTCTGACGTTCTCAAATCCCTGTCCGAGGCCCTGCTGGAAGAAATCAACCAGTTGAAGGACAAGGTCGATATTATCGAACGGGGTATCGAACCGGATATCTCTGAACTGGGTAACATAGCCGTCTCCCTGGAGCGCCTGGCCAATACGCTCCTGATCCTGGATCTCAACCAGCTCAGTGAGCTGGCCAAGCGCGAAGCAGCACTCCTGCGTCAGTGGGAGCAGGATGGGCACCTGCCGGAAGAGGACAGCCTGTATGCCTTGGCCGATGCGGTGCTCAACATCGAAGAGGCTGCGCAGCAACTGGTCAATAAGGGGATTACCGAGGAAACCGATTCCCTGGCTGGCGAGGCGCGGCGCTCCGAGCAGTCTCTGTACCTGCGGGAAGCGGTCATCGTTGTGGCTGATGAAGCGAAATCAGCGCTGACATTGGCCAAGCGTGCGATTACGGCTTTCCTGGAGTCGGACTTCGATAAGATGCATCTGGCCAACGTACCGGCTACACTGCGCAGCATCTGGGGTGGCCTGATGATGATGGAAGATGCGCAGGCGGCGACACTGATTGCGCGCATAGCCACCGGTATCGACGAGCGGTTGTTGGCGGCCAAGGGTGCACCGGAGAATCGGGTGCTGGAAGCCCTGGCGGATGCACTCACATCGCTGGAATACTATATCGAAGGTCTGGGTGCCAACAGTGAGTTGAATCCCGACCTGCTGAAGCTGGCGGAAACCTCTCTGGGAGACGTTGGGCTATAAGCCCAACGGGTCTCCCGCCGCCGCACAGGGAACTCTGACGGCAGGAATCCGTAAAGCGTGGAGCTGACTTCTTTCCCCGAGATCATACTGCTCGGCCTCGCGGCCCTGGCCACTCTGGGTGGTTTGGCGTTTTTCCTGCGCCCCCGCTGGCTCATAGCATGGTTCAAAGGCATGTTTGCCTTTGGACTGATTGCTGTCGGTATCTTGATGGCCTTGCTGGCGCTGAATCTCCGTTACTACCAGTCGCTGGACCAGTTGACGCCGGTTGCCACGCTCAAATCGATTCAGGTTGGACCTCAGACGTGGCGGGTTACCGTGCAGGCGAACGGTTCGGCTCCCAAAAGCGTCACGTTGAAAGGCGATCAGTGGCAGTTGGATGCCCGGATCATCCGTTTTAGTGGGCTGTTGAGTTGGATTGGGCTTAAACCGGTCTATCAATTGGACCGGCTCAGCGGGCGCTATGTCACGCTGGAGCAGGCCAGGGATGCCGAACGCACTGTCTTCGATCTGGCGCACACGGGCGTGGTGGATATCTGGTCGATCGACCGAAAGATCGGATTGCCCTTTGTCGAGTCTCGCTATGGCAGTGCCACCTTTATGCCCCTCAAGGACGGTGCCACCTATCGGGTTCAGTTAAGCAGTACCGGCCTGGTGGCTGAACCCACCAATGCTATCGCGCAAAAAGCGGTGGATGACTGGTTCTGACAGCGCCTAGCCGGGCGATCTCTGCCTTCCTCAGGCAAAAAAAATCCCGCTTCCTGATGCTGACCGAAAACCTCTGGCGGCCGGCCGCATGAAAAGCGGGATTGGGGCGTTCTTGTCAGTCCCGGGCTTAGCCGATGCTGAACAGTTCGCCGAGTTTGGTCGCCAGCATCATATCGCCTTCGGCGCGCAGCTGGCCGGCCATGAACGCCTGCATACCGTCGGTTTCGCCGGTAACGATGCCCTGCAGGGTGTCAGCATTCATGATCAGGGTGACCGACGGGTCGCTGTGCTCGCCTTCGATCAGGATGCATTGGCCGTCATTGATGATCAGGTGGTAAGAGGTGTCGTCTTCGATATCGAACTGGAATACCAAGTCCAGGCCGCTGGCGGCATCTGCATTGAAGTTCTGCTTCAGCTGTTCGAATACATTGGATACTGACATTTTTTCGATCCTTTCTCAGGTTTATACAGCGTCTTGAACCGCGGGTGCCGCGACCTCCCACTTGAGGCCGGAGAGCCGGGAAACAGCTCAGACTGTAGGGATGCCACTCTAGGCTGTCAAGACTGATCGAACGCTTGTTTGAAAAACTTGTGCGTTATAGCGCGTTTCGGGTTTTGTGGCAATGGGGTCTGCTGGCCTGAGGCTGTCGTATATCGGAAGCGTCGGCGGCGTGGAATGGGATTCTGCGCAGGAAAGACTTGCTTTATCCGGCCCAACGAACCATGGCGACAGGGAGAGTTATCACCGGTATGATTCTGTTCGTCCTGAAGGCCGAATCGTTTTGGCCGGATCGTTCTGGTTGAGGGAGAATCATCTTGGAGTTTTTGTCGAATTACGGGCTGTTCCTGGCGAAGGTCGTCACTGTCGTTGCCGCATTGCTGGTGCTGATCGCCGCGGTTATGTCACAGCGCGGAAAGCATAAGTCGCCGGATGGTGAGATATCACTGGAGCGGCTTAATGAATCGCTGAAGACCATGACCGAACGGCTTAAGACCCAGTTGGTGCCGGACGAGCAGCGCAAAGCCGCAGAGAAAGCGCGAAAAAAAGCGGAAAAGGCAGAACGTAAACGTCTTAAGGCCGCCCAGAAAGCGCAGTCCAAACATATTGGTGCGACGCCTGAACAGGCGCGTCAGCGGGTATTCGTTCTCGATTTTGACGGTGACATCAAGGCGAGCGATACCGCTAACCTGACACGCAAAATCGACGCGGTGCTTGCGGTGGCGGATGTGCGCCAGGATGAGGTTGTGGTACGTCTCGAAAGTGCCGGCGGGTTGGTTCATTCATACGGTCTGGCAGCCGCACAGTTGGATCGTCTGCGTGCGCGGGGCCTGAAGCTGACAGCCTGTGTCGATAAAGTCGCCGCCAGCGGCGGTTATATGATGGCGTGTGTCGCCAGCCACATTTTGGCATCGCCCTTTGCCGTGATCGGCTCCATCGGTGTGGTGGCCCAGTTGCCGAACTTCCACCGTCTGCTGAAAAAGCACGATATCGATTATGAAGTGCTGACGGCGGGTGAGTTCAAACGGACGCTGACCATCTTTGGTGAAAATACCGAAAAAGGGCGTGAGAAGTTCCTGAGCGACCTGGAAGACACGCATGAATTGTTTAAGACCCATGTGTCGGAGCGGCGTCCGCAATTGGATATCGTGGCCGTGGCCAATGGTGATATCTGGTTCGGTCGGCGAGCGCTCGAAGTTCAGTTGATCGACGAACTGAAAACTTCAGATGATTATCTGCTGGAGGCCTGTGAGCGGGCAGATGTCTTCGTCGTCAATTACGAACACAAGCGCAGCCTGCAGGAAAAGCTGGGGATGGCGACCTCGAATATCGTCGAAAAGGTCACCTGGCGCGTATTGGAAGAGCTTCGTAACAGCCGCATGCATAGCTGAGCCTGCTTCTATGAGAGCGTCCTCATTGCTGGGACGCCTCCAAACTGTTGGCAATCCGCTTTAGAACGGAGCGGCCTTCATCGCTATAAGGAGCATACGATGGTGCATTTTCGAGCCTGGCGCGTCCATGAAAAGGACGGCCAATTCCAGGGTTCCATCGACATGATGACCCAGGACCAGCTACCCGAAGGTGAGGTGCTGGTGCGTGTTTCCCATTCTTCGCTGAATTACAAGGATGCCTTGTCCGCTTCCGGCAACAAGGGTGTGACTCGGGAATATCCTCACACTCCCGGTATTGATGCTGCCGGGGTTGTCGAGTCGTCGACTGTACCCGCTTTTCACGCAGGAGACCGCGTGATCGTGACGGGTTACGATCTCGGGATGAACACCGACGGCGGCTTTGGCGAATACATCCGGGTGCCGGCGGCCTGGTGTCTTCCCATGCCGGAGAGCCTGAGCGGTGCGGCGGCGATGAGTTACGGTACAGCGGGACTGACGGCGGCGCTTTGCGTCGACAAGCTGTTGAGGATGGGGCTCGCGCCTGATCAGGGACCTGTACTGGTGACTGGCGCCAGCGGCGGTGTTGGTACGGTTGCGGTGGAATTGTTGGCTCGACTGGGATTCGAGGTTGTCGCACTCAGCGGGAAGCACGACGAAGCCGGGCGCCTGAAGCAATTGGGCGCGATTGAAATCGTTGACCGGGCCGTTCTCGAAACGAGTAAGCGTCCCCTGCAGAGGGGGTCTTACGCCGGCGCCGTGGATACTGTCGGCGGAACATTGCTGGCAGAATTGCTCAAGGTGATCCGGCCAGGTGGTGCTGTTGCCTGCTGTGGCATGGTTGGCGGAATTGAGCTGCCAACGACGGTTTTCCCGTTTATTCTGCGGGGCATCAGTTTGTTGGGTGTGGACTCTGTTGAAATTCCCCTTGCAGACAAGCAGCGGATCTGGGAAAAACTCTCCAGTGAATGGCGTTGCCCGCAGACGGAGCAGGGAGCCCGCACTATTGGCCTGGAATCACTGGGTCCTGCACTCAAGGCCTTCCTGGAAGGGCACTCCCGCGGCCGTGTGGTGCTTGCTCATCAGACTGAAACGGCCTAGGGCCGTTTCAGTCTCTCCTCAGTCGATCACTGATGGCGATCGGGCTGGGATACTTCAATAGCACCAGATAAGTGTTCAGGACAAAAGTCAGAATGGCGGTGGCCTGAATCAAGACGGAACCTGTTTCGCTGATCATGCCAGTCTGGGCCGCCAGATAGGCGATCAGTAACGAAAACTCGCTGATCTGTCCCAGGCGGACGCCAACTTCCCAGGCGATAGGGGCCGGCTCCTGGATAAACATCAGGAGGCCCCGGAACACCAGCGGCTTAAGGACGAGCAGCGCCGCCGTCAATCCGAGGACGGGCCAGATCATTTTGGGGATCAGGTTCCAGTCGAGCCCGGCGCCGAGTGAGAAGAAAAACAGTACCAGAAAGAAGTCGCGCAGCGGTTTCAGGTGCTCCGCCATATATTGGGATATCGGTGAGGTTGCCAGGCTTACCCCGGCGACAAAGGCACCGATCTCCAGGGATAGGCCGATAGACTTGGCCAATTCCGCCATCCCCAGACACCAGCCGATTGCCAGCAGGAAGATGTACTCGTGAAAGCGGTCAAAAGCGCTCAGCAACCGCAGGAGTATGTAGCGGACGATGAGGAAGGCGGCGACGACCAGCAGCGGGAGCATCAACAGCGTGCGGCCGAGCTGCAGCCAGTCAAAACCGGTTTTGGCGCCGGCGATGACCAGCAGGGTGATGATGGCAATCAGATCCTGGAGTAACAGGAGTCCAACCACCAGTTCCCCCGTATGGCGATGATGCAGCACGGTGGTCGGCAGCAGCTTGATGCCGATAATGGTGCTGGAAAACATCATGGCCAGCCCCACCACCAGCGCTTCACCATTGCCGAACCCTGACAGGCGGGCTATACCGAATCCCGCCAATGCAAAGACCACAGAACTGCCGACCGCGACGGTCGAAGCCTTACGCAGCATATGCAAAAGGCTGCGCGGATGCATATCCAGCCCTAGCAGGAACAACAGGAAAATAATGCCGATTTCCGAGACTTCGGACAGCATGTTCGCGTCGCTGACCAAGTGCAGGCCATAGGGGCCGGCAATTGCGCCGATGGCGATATAAGCGATGATCAGCGGCTGTCGTGTATACAACGCTATCGATGCGAGGATGGCCGCACCGCTGAAAATCACGAAAAAGGAGGTAATGATGGGGGATGTTTCCATACAGGCGACACTTACGGCTCCGGGTCAATTTACCTTACTGGATGCGCTTGTGCCGCCGCAAGGGAAAACCGGGCTTTCCTGATAATTGGAGAGGATCTTTGCGGGGTGGTCAGGCGTTGACGCCGAAGGACCTGGCCCAACCACCAGATCCTCTTCAAGGGCGCTGGCGGTTAGGACAGGTGGTCCGGCGAAGCGGTGAAGTAGCAATCAGGCAAAGGCCACTTCGCCGGCTTCCTCGGTTACAGTGCGCTCGCGGCGGCGAAAGAGCGGTGCGGTCTGGTCGACGGCGGCCTGATAGGCTTCGCTGAAGAATTCCAGGCACTTGGCTGCCTTGTTGATGTCCTTATCCTCGCGCAGGACAAAGGCGTCGAAGCCGCAACGCTTCATGTAGAACAACTGGTCCAGCAGCACGTCGCCGACAGCCCGCAGTTCGTGACGGAAGCCATAACGCTCGCGGAGAAGGCGCCCAATGCTGTACCCGCGCCCGTCCGTGAACTTGGGAAAATTGACAGCGATGACCGGGAAGCGACGGCAATCGATTCCCAGGGCTTCCGGTTCCTCGTCACTATCGAACCAGACACCGATATCGTCCCGGGCTTCAAGCCTGTCTCTCTGTGCCAGCCAGACCGACAGGGGAACGATCACGTTGCCTTCGGGCACCTCGACCGTTTTCCCGTCGACGGGCTTCTCCAACCGTGTCCAGTGGTCGGCCGCGAGGCCGTCGACCTTAATGAGCCGGCTCATATACACGCTCCTTGAAGGGTTGAATACCGATGCGGCGGAAGGTGTCGATAAAGCGTTCTTCCGCAGTGCGGGTTTCGACATAGAGCTTGACGATCTTGTCGATGACGTCCGCCATCTGGTCCCGCGCGAACGAGGGCCCGAGAATCTGGCCGATGGTGGCATCCCGCTGGGAAGACCCGCCCAGTGAAACCTGGTAATACTCTTCGCCCTTCTTGTCGACGCCCAATACGCCGATGTTACCGACGTGATGGTGTCCGCAGGCGTTCATGCAACCGGAAATGTTCAGGTCGATATCGCCGAGGTCGTACAGGTAATCCAGGTCGTCGAATCGACGCTGGATAGCTTCTGCAACCGGGATGGACTTGGCGTTGGCCAGGGCACAGTAGTCGCCGCCGGGGCAGCAGATGATGTCGGTGAGCAGTCCCAGGTTTGGCGTGGCAAAGCCGGCGGTCTTGAGCATTTCCCACAGGCGGTACAGGTCTTTCTGGCGCACATCCGCCAATACGACATTCTGTTCGTGAGTGACCCGGATCTCGCTGAAGCTGAACTCGTCGGCCAGATCAGCGATTTTTTCCAACTGCCAGTCGTAAACGTCGCCTGGCGGCACGCCCGTTTCCTTCAGGGTCAATGTCACGACGGCATAACCCGCTTTCTTGTGGGGTTTGACGTTACGCTTGAGCCAGTTCGCAAAGGGTCGGGAGCCATTGCGCGGTTCGACCAGCTCGGCTGGCTCGTCATCCAGCGTCTGATAGTTGGGCTCATTGAAATAGGCTTTGACGCGCTCGATGGCTTCCGGTGTCAGTCGGGTCGGCGAGCCCTTGATGTGGGCCCACTCGGCTTCCACCTTCTCGGCGTAAACTTCGGGGGTCAGCGCCTTGACCAGAATCTTGATACGGGCCTTGAACTTGTTGTCGCGACGGCCATAGCGGTTATAGACGCGGACCATGGCTTCCAGATAGGTCAGCAGATCAAGTTCCGGCAGGAATTCGCGGATGACAGGGCCCACCATCGGCGTACGACCCAAGCCACCTCCGGCATATACACGGAAGCCCAGCTCGCCGAGGTCGTTACGAACAATCTCAAGACCGATGTCATGCACCTGGATCGCTGCCCGGTCGCTGCCGGGCGCGGCATTCACGGCAATCTTGAACTTGCGTGGCAAAAACGCGAATTCCGGGTGATAGGTGGACCACTGACGAATGATTTCGCAATAGGGTCGGGGATCGACGACTTCGTCGGCATTGACGCCGGCGAACTGGTCGGTGGTGGTGTTGCGGATGCAGTTACCGCTGGTCTGGTTGGCGTGCATCTCCACTTCGGCCAGCTCGGCCAGGATATCAGGCACTTCTTCCAGCTTTGGCCAGTTCAGCTGAATATTCTGGCGCGTCGTGAAGTGGGCATAACCCTTGTCGTAATCGCGCGTGATGCGGGCCAGGCGACGAAGCTGTTCGGAGCGCAGCATGCCGTAGGGCACGCAAATACGGAACATGGGCGCCAGGCGCTGAACATAGAGGCCATTCTGAAGGCGCAACGGCAGGAATTCTTCCTCACTGAGCTCACCCGCCAGGTAGCGCTGGGTCTGGTCGCGGAACTGCTTGACCCTGTCATTCAGTATTTTGCGGTCGTACTCGTCGTAGACGTACATAGTTGAACCGATCCTGGTACTGCGTTTGGAATGGGTGTCGACCGATGGTCTGGCGTCTGTCGTGCCTGAAACGTCAAGAGTCCCAGCGGCGGCCGATAACCGGCCCTTACCAATGACCGGTATTTGGTTGCGACGATACCAGCTTTGGCTTATGTCTAAAACGAACAAATTTTAATATGGTAATAGCAATAAGTAATAACTATGTGGGGTATTGCAGGAGAGGGGGCGAATTGTTGAAGAGGTTAGGTAACTGATTCCCGGTGAGGATGTTTGCTGCCAATGTTGAAGGTGATCATTTTTTATACGATTTGCGTGGGCTGCAGGCTGTTATAAAGTCCAAAATATTCCTTGAGGCGTGCTTTGAAATCGTCTAAACAGGAAAAGAGAAGGGGATTGATCCAAAGGATAAAATGGATACCAATGGTCTTTAATGCATGAGACAGGAGTCAAAGACAATGTCTAATAAGCATATGTTGAAAGATTCCACCGCGGATGCGGTCGCTGTCGTCCTGCTGGTGTTGCTGGTCGTTGCCTTTGCGGTGACGTGGGTTTCCAGTCAATAAAAGAGATTAGCTACCCTGTGTTCTGACGATCCAATGAACAATCAGGGCGATGCTTATCACGAACACCAGGGTAAAAATCAGCCCGCCGATAATAAAAGGCACGGGATTGCCGCTATTGAAGTCGGCTTCCTGGTTTTTTCGTGCCTGAACACCGAAAGCGGCGGCTGAAACGCTGCGAATGACCTGCAGCAGGCCAACGCGCTGGCGGGCGGGTTTCTGCGGTTTTTCGCCCATCGTTTGCCCCTCCTTTGCTTGTGGAACTCAATTTCCTTGAAAGCGACCGCCCCTATCACTGCGAAGTTGGTCGCTTTTTGATCAGTTTAGGAGAGTTCCCACAGGCGGGGCAACCGCCATACTGATTTATTCCGCCGGTTCGTAGGATAGAGTGGGAGCGAGCCAGCGTTCCACTTCGTCCACACGCATATTTTTGCGCTTGGCGTAGTCCTCGACCTGATCACGGCCAATCTTGCCCACCGAAAAATAGCTGGCATCAGGATGTGAGAAATACCAGCCTGAAACGGAGGCCGCCGGGAGCATGGCGAAGTGTTCGCTCAGGTGCATATCCGCATTGGCCGGCGCGTCCAGGAGACTGAACAGCGTCGCCTTCTCGGTATGATCCGGACAGGCAGGGTAACCCGGGGCGGGGCGGATGCCGCGGTAGCGTTCCTGGATCAATGCATCGCTGTCCAAAGCCTCATCGGGGGCATAGGCCCAGAACTCACGCCGCACTCGCTCGTGCATGCGTTCGGCGAAGGCTTCAGCCAGCCGGTCAGCCAGGGCTTTGACCATGATGGCGCTGTAATCGTCGTTCTGGCCTTGGTATTCGAGAGCCAGTTCATCGGTACCGATGCCACTGGTGACGGCAAAACCGCCAATATAATCCGCCTTGCCACTGTCTTTGGGGGCGACGAAGTCGGCAAGCGCCATCATGGGCTTGTTCGGCGACTTGTCGTCCTGTTGGCGCAGGTGGTGCAGGGTTGTCAGTACCGAGGTACGGCTGTCGTCGGTGTAGACCTCGACATCGTCGCCGACGCGGTTCGCCGGCCAGAAACCGATGACGCCCTTGGCGGTAAAACGTTTCTCGTCGATGATGCGTTGCAGGATGGTCTGCGCATCGTTAAAGAGTGTGCGTGCCGCTTCGCCGCGCTCGGGGTCGTCGAATATCTTCGGGTACTTCCCGGCAAGGTCCCAGGAAATGAAGAACGGTGTCCAGTCGATATACTCGGCCAGTTCCTTCAGATCGTAATCCTCGAACACCCTGAGGCCGGTAAAGACGGGTTTCGGCGGTGTATAACCGCCCCACTCGAATTGCGGCGCCCGGCTGCGGGCGGCTTCGATGGTGACAAGCTTGGCGCGTTCGCCCCGGTTACGGCGGCGTTCGCGGATTTCCTCATATTCGGTTTTCGTGGCGTCGACCAGCGCAGGTTTTTGGGTCTGGCTCAGCAGCTGGGAGGCGACGTTGACGCTACGCGAGGCGTCGGACACGTACAGCACCTGATCGTTCTTGTATTGAGGCTCGATCTTGACGGCCGTATGGGCCTTGGAGGTTGTGGCCCCGCCGATCAGCAGCGGTACATGGAAGTCCAGGCGCTGCATTTCCTTGGCCACGTGGACCATCTCGTCCAGTGAGGGCGTAATCAGACCGCTAAGGCCGATGATGTCGACGTTTTCGCGACGGGCGGTTTCCAGGATTTTCTCGCACGGCACCATAACGCCGAGGTCGATAACTTCGTAGTTGTTGCATTGCAGCACCACGCCGACGATGTTCTTGCCGATATCGTGGACGTCGCCTTTCACGGTGGCCATCAGGATCTTGCCCTTGGCCTCCTGCTTCGAGCTCTTTTCGGCCTCGATGTAGGGAATCAGGTGGGCTACCGCCTGTTTCATGACCCGGGCGCTCTTGACCACCTGGGGCAGGAACATCTTGCCTGCGCCGAACAGGTCGCCGACGACATTCATACCGTCCATCAGCGGGCCTTCGATGACCTCAATGGGGTGTGATGCCTGCTGCCTGGCTTCCTCGGTGTCATCGATGATGTGGCTGGTGATGCCCTTGACCAGTGCGTGCTCCAGGCGCTTGTTGACTGGCAGGTGGCGCCAGGCCTGATCCTCTTCCTGTTTCTTTCCACCGGCACCCCTGAAGCGTTCGGCGACTTCAAGCAGACGGTCGGTGGCGTCATCGCGCTGGTTCAGCACCACATCCTCGACACAGGCCTTCAGCTCAGGATCGATCTCATCGTAGATCACGAGCTGGCCAGGGTTGACGATGCCCATGTTCATGCCGGCCTTGATGGCATGATAGAGAAACACAGAGTGGATCGCTTCACGTACGGTATCGTTGCCGCGGAAGGAGAAGGACACGTTGGAAACTCCGCCCGAT
Organism: Mangrovitalea sediminis; assembly: GCF_002514725.1. Taxonomy (GTDB): domain Bacteria; phylum Pseudomonadota; class Gammaproteobacteria; order Pseudomonadales; family Oleiphilaceae; genus Mangrovitalea; species Mangrovitalea sediminis. Next base: position 21,747 of record NZ_NTLB01000006.1, on the reverse strand, counting down.
ACCGATGCATGGGGCAGGTTTTGGCGAATCCAGCGGGTAGCTTCGATGAAATCAACGGCGTAGTTGTTGTGTTCGTCGATCCCGGTCGCGATGGCAAAGATATTAGGATCGAAAATAATATCCTCTGGCTTGAAGCCGATGCCTGTCAGCAGGTCATAGGAGCGCTTACAGATGTCGATCTTGCGCTGATAGGTATCGGCCTGACCGGTTTCGTCGAAGGCCATGACGACGACAGCGGCGCCGTAGCGCATGCACAGGCGGGCTCGCTCGAGGAATTCCTTTTCGCCTTCCTTCAGGCTGATGGAGTTGACCACAGACTTGCCTTGCACGCAGCGCAGCCCGATTTCGATCACCTCCCACTTGGAAGAGTCGAGCATCACCGGCACACGGCAGATATCCGGCTCGGAGGCGACGAGCTTGAGGTACGTTTCCATCACCGCCCCGGAATCGAGCATGCCCTCATCCATGTTGATATCGATGATCTGGGCCCCGTTCTCGACCTGATCGCGGGCGACGTCGAGGGCTTCTTCGTACTGCTCCTCCTTGATGAGGCGCAGGAAGCGCTTTGAACCGGTCACGTTGGTCCGTTCGCCGACGTTGATGAAGAGGACGCGGGCATCGCCGGTAAAGGGTTCCAGGCCCGCGAGACGGAGCACCGGAGGACGAACCGGCACTTTACGCGGTGCATGCTTTTCCATGGCGCGGGCTATCGCGGCGATGTGTTCTGGGCGGGAGCCGCAGCAGCCGCCGATAATGTTGAGAAAACCGTCGCGGGCAAAGCCTTCGATGATCTCCGCCATTTCTTCCGGCGTTTGATCGTATTCGCCGAATTCGTTGGGCAGGCCGGCATTGGGGTGGGCGCTGACCAGGGTGTCGGCTTTGTTGGACAGTTCCTCGATATAGGGGCGTAACATGTCTGCGCCCAGCGCGCAGTTGAGCCCGACACTCAACGGCCTGGCGTGGGCGATGGAATTCCAGAAGGCTTCCGTTGTCTGACCGGAAAGGGTACGGCCGGAAGCGTCAGTAATGGTGCCGGAAATCATGATCGGCAACTCTATACCCTGGTCTTCGAAATACTGCTGGGTGGCGAAGATGGCGGCCTTGGCGTTCAGGGTGTCGAAGATGGTTTCGATTAGGATGATATCCGAACCGCCCTCGACCAGCCCGGCAACGGCTTCGTAGTAGTTGTCCACCAGCGTCTGGAATTCGATATTGCGGAAGCCGGGGTTGTTGACGTCCGGTGAGATCGACAGCGTCCGTGAGGTCGGCCCTACTGCACCGGCCACGAAGCGCGGACGCGACGGGTCGCGGCGGCTGTATTCGTCGGCGACTTCGCGTGCGATACGGGCGGCTTCCCGGTTCAACTCCGGCACCAGGTCTTCCATGCCGTAGTCGGCCTGTGAGACGCGCGTCGAGTTGAAGGTGTTGGTTTCGATAATATCGGCGCCGGCATCGAGATACTCGCGATGGATCTCGCGGATGATTTCGGGCTGGGTCAGGCAGAGCAGATCGTTGTTGCCCTTGACGTCACGGTCGTAGTCGGCGAAACGTTCACCCCGATAATCCGCTTCATCCAGTTTGCGATTCTGGATCATGGTGCCCATGGCGCCATCCAGAACCAGGATGCGTTGCTTGAGGGCGTCGTGGAGCTGGGCTATGCGGTTATCGCGATCAGTCATGGTTCTGCGTTCCGTCTTGGATCTGCGCTGAGTGTTCGGCATCCGGGTGCGGCTGCTCTTTGGGGGCGAAATCATAGCAGATTATCACCGTTTGACGCTTCCGCCGCGATTCGATGGCTCCGGATGTGAGGGATTATGCGGTTATTTTAATTCCCGACAAAATTACTAGGTCTTTCCAAAGCATCACCGTTTTCATACAATAACGGAGCGATAGGGGAGTCTTGACGCCCGAGTGGGCTAGGCGCTCCAATTCACCTTTCTGGATGGGGACCAAAGCAATCCATGTCTACTGTAACCGTAACCGAGTCGGCTCGTGATTATCTGGCGCAACTGATCGAGCGACAGGATGTGGAAGGTATGGGGGTCCGTATGTTCGTGACCCAGCCCGGTACCAAGTTCGCAGAGACCTGTCTGGCATATTGTCCGCCGAATGAGCGGGTCCCGACCGACGAGGTGATCGATCTGGAAAAGATCACGCTCTATCTCGAGCACAATAGCGTGCCGTTCCTGGAAGAGGCTGTGGTCGACTATTCGTCTGACCGGATGGGCGGCCAATTGACGATCAAGGCGCCGAACGCGAAAGTGCCCAATATCAGTGAAGATGCGCCGTTACCGGACCGCATCAACTATATCCTGGCCTCCGAGATCAACCCCGGCCTTGCGTCCCATGGGGGCGAAGTGCAATTGGTCGAAATCGTCGACGGCTCGGTCGCCGTGCTGCGATTCGGCGGCGGGTGCCAGGGGTGCAGTGCCGTGAGCCTGACGCTCAAGCAGGGCGTTGAAAAGACCTTGGTTGAGCGGGTGCCGGAGCTGACGGCTGTCCGCGATGTGACAGATCACAGCTACCGCGATAACGCTTATTACCAGTAAGACGTCTTCTACCGTCTCCGCAGTTTGGCGGAGGGCATGATCGCATGCCCTCCCGATGATTTTTTCTGTGTTACCGACGTTCCGTCCCCCCCGTAGTCCCTGCCAGTATCTTCTGTTTATTCTCTCCAATATCGGGGTGTAAAGTCTGCCCTGGACCTGCTGTCGGGTCGGCCAATGCCCGACGGGCGAGGTTTCCTCAAACTGGGCCAATTCTGACCGATAATCCCGTGAACACACAGTAAGGGAGAGGAACGCTTGTTGGTAATGGGGGCGGTGGTGTGGTCCTTGCCGTTGGTCGCTGGATTGGTCGGTTGGTTTACCAACTGGCTGGCGATCCAGATGTCGTTCTATCCGGTTCGGTTTATCGGCGTGCCGCCCTGGTTGGGCTGGCAGGGTGTGATTCCCCGCAAATCGCGCAAAATGGCCTATATCTGCATCGACCGGATTCTCGCACGCTTCGGCAATCTCAATGAGATCTACCGGCGGCTGGAGCCCTCCCGTATCGCCGGACAGATCATTTCCCAGGTGGCGCCTCGCCTCGAAGAATATATCGACGAGATCATGTACGACCTGCAGCCGGTCCTCTGGGATAACCTGCCGATGATTGCCAAACGGCGCATCTATAAGTGGGCGGCCGCACAGTTCCCGGACCGTATTCAGGCATTGGTCGACGATTTTGGTGACGACTTCGGGGATCTCGTCGACCTCAAGGTGCTGCTCAGTCGCGAACTGGAAACCCATCCCGACCTGATGAACCGGATATTCCGTGAGGCTGGCGGGCCGGAAATCCGTTTCGTGATTCTGAGCGGCGCCACGATAGGTGCGCTGCTGGGCGCCTGCCTGATGCCTTTCGGCGATATGTTGCGCCAGGTCTGGGCATTGCCCCTTTGTGGCTTTGTGGTCGGATTCTGTACCAATTGGCTGGCGCTCAACCTCATTTTCCGCCCACTGCATCCCAGGCGCGTGTTCGGTTTACGGGTACAGGGGCTATTCCTGCAGCGGCAGGCGGAGATCTGTGATGTCTGGAGCCGCCTTGTCGCCCAGGAGCTGTTCACCGTGGAGAAGGTGGCCTACGCCATGTTGCATGGCGCTCAGGGTGCACGAACCCGGGCGATCATTCAGCGTAACCTGCGTCCGTTGCTGGATCGCTCGATGGTGATGAAGCTCGTTGCGCAGGTAACCGTAGGCGTAGCCGGCTACAGCGAACTCAAGAAGGCGATGAACAGCAAGGCAGTGGACGCCACAGCGGATGTTTTCCACGATCCGGATTTCAACCGGGACCGGGCAGATGTGGTGGCAGTGGCGATCAGCGAGCAGATGAAATCGCTGACGTCCGAGGAATTCCAGGATGTGTTACGTCCGGCGTTTCAGGAAGAAGAGTGGCAACTGATGCTGGCGGGCGGCGTGTTAGGGGCGCTCGCCGGGCTTTTTCAATGGGCCTTTCTGCTTTACGGGTAAGGTGTCGGCGAACCAACGGGAATGGCATATGTCAGCGTGGGCTTTGATGATGGTGCAGATTACGGTGCAATCGATTTTGACGGTGGTGTTGGTGTGGCTGACGCTGTGGCTGTTTCACCGCCTGATCCTGCGCCCTTGGATGGAAGCTAAACTTAAGGAAATCAAGGTATTGGGGGGCGATGTCGATCAGAAGGTCGCCAGTGGGGTCGAGGAGGGCATCGGTCGTGCACTCAGGCGCTTGCCCGAGAGCACGATCCGCGGCACGACCCGACAGATGATTCGCATGGGCAACGACCTGATGGAAGGCGGGCTCAGTACCTTGCTCGGATCGCCTTCGGACCTGAAGCGGCCGCGTCGCACCGGGAGCGATGACGGGGTTCGCTAGAAGCGCGAACGGTCCCGCGTTTGCCAGAGCCCCTCGGCCATTGCCAGCGCCTCAGCCTGTGTGTTCGCCCGTCCGCTTTCCTTGAGGGCGAGGGCGGCCGTGCCGACGATGGCGCCGGTCGCATACTCGTCCTCCAGGGTGCCGTTCCAGACGGCTCGCATCTGCCCGGCTCCGGGATTATCCGGTTTCACATGGCGGCGCTCGAACATGGGCGGCCAATCCTCCTGCGCGATGCTGCCCTCCCGGGCAAATGACTGGTACACCGTCAGGGATGTGTCCGGGTTGCGTTCGATTTCTCCCCCTTCACCTTTGATGACCGCAGCGCGCTCGTAGCCGAGCAGTTGACTAGCGGCCTGATGTAACGGCGCATAAGGCGGATGGAAGATACCCTGCATGACCAGGGGGGCATCCAGGGGGTTGAGCAGTCTCGCCAGTGAGTGTACGGGCGACCTCAGGCCAAGGATGGGGCGCAGGTCGATCAGCTCGGACATGGTCGGCAGGACCTGTTCCAGCGGCAGGTAGCAGAATCCCTGAAGGTCGATAAGGCGGGCGGCGTCGTACCAGTCCGTGGCCACTTCCAGTCCCAGTTCGCGAAGGATATCCGAGGTGTAGATGCGTCCGGGAGTATGTCCTTCGTCACCATGAATAAACACCCTAAGGCCTGCATCTGCCAGCAACTGTATGGCGAAGATGAACCAGGGAGCATGGCGTCGCTTGCCGGCATACGAAGGCCAGTCGATATCGACGGTGATGGGTGCTCCGGGCCGACAATAGTCACGTGCGGCATCTGCGAAGCCGGCGAGTTCCTCGGGGACTTCCTCTTTCACGCGCAGCAGCATCAGAAAGGCGCCGAGCTGCACCTGTTCGACTTCGCCTTTCAGGATCATGCTCATGGCATGGCGGGCTTCTGCCCGGGACAAGGCGCGCGAACCCCGCTTTCCTTTGCCCAGAATGCGTACATAGGGGGCGAAGGGATGCTCGCCGGGTTTGGGCTCGGGTAACGAATTAGACGTTTCGTCTTGAGACATGGGGGCCCTCACAGGCAGTTGGTGGGGCGGGGCAGGCCAGCGATCCGGCAGGCGCGTTTGGCCGGGCTACCCGGAAACAGTTGCATCAGATAAATGCTGTTGCCCTTGTCGTCACCCAGGGATGTCCGTACGGCCTTGACAAAAATCCGCATTGCCGGCGCCAGGTCGTGTTCTTCATAAAAACGTCGCAGTACCTGGATGACTTCCCAGTGGGCATCCGTCAGTTCCAACTGATCCTGTTCGGCCAACACTTTTGCGATTTCCGGCGTCCAACTGGTGGGGTCGGTCAGAAAACCGTCTTTGTCCGTTGAGGGAAGGCTCATTGTCTTACCAGGAAACGACGTTGTCGAAACGGGTGGTGAGTTCGACAAAGGCGTCGTAGTCAATCTGTTGGATGCCGCTGGGAAGGCGGGCTGTCAGGCTGCGGGCAGCCACATCCGGTGTCAGCGCCCATAAAGGCAGTCCGTCCTCCAGCGCCTGTCTCCAGTCCGGGTTTACAGCACAGAAAACGCCGTTTTCCAGCAGCAGGATGCCATGAGGGCCGGCTTCACTCGCGGAGGCGGCGGCCAGACACTGGCGAGCGCGCTCGCGGTCCGGGGTTTTATTCAATAGGTGAAGTGTACTCATCCGAACTGCAGGACCCGGTCAAAGCTGTTCATCATGGTGTCCACCTGCGAGGCCCCGGTCAGGGTGACCGGTACGCCGGTAGCGTCAGGATCAATGCCATATCGCTGCATATCTTCCCGAATCGCCAGGATGGTTTCCACCCCGTAGAGCCCGGCAGCACCGAGATTTTTGGCCAGATTCTTTTGTTCGATCGCATCCGGCCGTTGGTCTGCGGCGAGCCCGTTCACTGCCGCGCCCCGCAACAACAGCGTAACGGACTGGTCGAAGGCGGCCAGGGCGAGTGCGACATCCAGCGCTTCGCGGCAGGCCAGGCTGCCGTATGGCGCGGCGTCAACGACAATCAGGTAGCTGGGTTGGCTCATGCTTCGATCCAATCAGGGTGTCAGGCCGGTCCGAAGTGGATCAGGCGATCTGCGTCGTTGCCGGCCGAAACCAGTTCACCGAGTCCGGCGATTTGCCAGGGGGCGGTCACATTGAAGTGGGCCTTTTCATAGCGTCCCGCCTCCCGTTCGTCGATCAGGCCCCGGCGAAGGGCGGATGCCACACAGACAATGGCTTCCACGTCCTCCTGTTCGATCCAGGCGCTCCAGCGCCGATACCAGTTGGCTTCGTCACTGGGGGGAGTGCTCAGGGCATTCGCCAGATGGACGCCATCGCCGTAGAGGAACACCCGGATGACGTCGTCGCCACGCTTGCGTGCCGCCTCACAGAAGGACAGGGCGGTTTGCGGGGCCTGGCTGCTGTAGGGCGCGCCGGTAATCAGGATAGCGAACTTCATGGGCATGCCTGTAAGACGGTGTCGATACGATGTGGGGTGCACACTTTGCAGACAGTATAACGAAAGACGGAGCCCATGAGGGCTCCGTCCCGGTTCTCTACGCCGCGCTTAGTTGCGTGAAGCGCCCAGGATCTGGAGCAGGCTGACGAAGAGGTTGTACAGTGCTACGTAAAGCGTGACGGTCGCGATGATGTAGTTACGCTCACCGCCGTGAATGATCTCGCTGGTCTGGTAGAGGATAACGACCGACGAGAACAGCGTGAAGCCGGCTGCGATGGCCAGGTGCAGGACAGTCGTCTGGACAAAGATGCCCAGCAACACAGCGCCCAGCAGGACAAAGAAGCCTACGGTGATGAAGCTGGCCAGGAAGCGGAAATCCTTTCGGGTGATCAGTGCGATAGCCGACAGGCCAACGAAAGCGATAGCGGTGAGCGTCAGGGCGTTGGCCACGACGGTCATGGCACCCGCCTTGGCGAACATGCCAATGATCGGACCCAGGGTGTAACCCATGAACCCGGTAAGCGCGAAGACGCTCAGCAGGCCCCAGGGACTGTTCTTCAGGCGATAGGTCACGAACAGCAGCCCGTAAAAGCCTACCAGGGTGACCAGCAGCCCGGGCGGTTGTGCGCCCATGCTGAACCAGGCGACGAGCGCCGAGAAACCAACGGTGAGCCCCAGCAACATATAGGTGTTGCGCAGAACGGAAGCGGCGCTGGGGGCCATACTCCGGGAGCTGTCGATACTACCGTAACCCGTCGCAAGGCGGGCCCGGTCGCGGGAAAGCTCATTCTGTTGTCTGTCTTGCATGTGTTGCTCCTGACTGGACTCAATCTACAGCCATAATAAGGCCAAGCCGAAAACTTTCAATGCTTTGTGGCCAACTTGTAATCTCCGGCGTTGACAGGCTGAGGGAATTCAGTATCATTCCCGTGCCGCTGCTGAGCGGCAGTCTTCGTATTACGACGTGAAAAAGTTTCTGGAGGGATGGCAGAGCGGTTGAATGCACCGGTCTTGAAAACCGGCAAGGGTTTATAGCCCTTCCAGGGTTCGAATCCCTGTCCCTCCGCCAAACGAAAAGCCCAGACGAAAGTCTGGGTTTTTTTTTGGGGGTTTATCGTGGGAAACGGAGGCTTCCTGACACGGCCGGCGCGGTGCTATTTTCTCCTTTGCCCAGCATCAGTCCTTTCCTGCGCCTTCGCAGGGGCGTACGCTGTCGAACAAGGCCACTCCTGAAGCCGGGCTGCGCTGACAAAGTTTGTGATGTCTCTGTGGGACGGCTGGGTCCGGCGATTATTGGTTTGTAATAATGTGGCTGCTAGAATGCGCCCGCCAGACAGGTCGAAGGGTGTCTCCCGGTTTTGTTAAGGAGCGTGTCCGAGTATCCAAACCGGGTGCATTATTCGACTATACTGGCATAACCCTGAAATGGACTTACGGGTAGTGGCACGGTCCCAGCATCTGGCGACCGATGACTGGCCACCGGTCGAATGGCAATGAGGTGCAGCGTTGATCAAGGTCCTTGTCGTAGACGACCACGAGTTAGTGCGTGCCGGCATCACACGAATGCTACAGGACAGCACGGATATCGAAGTAACCGGAGAAGCGTCCTCCGGTGAGGAAGCGGTCGACCATGTGCGGGAAACCCGTCCCGATGTGGTCTTGATGGATATCCGCATGCCCGGCATCGGGGGCCTCGAGGCCACCCGCCGAATTCTTCGTATCGATGACGATATCAAGGTGATCGTCGTCACGGCCTGCGCCGACGATCCCTATCCGACGCGGGTCATGCAGGCCGGCGCCACGGCTTATGTGACCAAGGGTGCGGACCTGCGCGAAATGATCCGGGCTATCCGCATGGCGCATACCGGCCAGCGTTACATCAGTCCGGAAATTGCCCAGAAGATGGCGTTCAAGCAGTTGGGCGACCAGCAGGAGCCGGAACAGTCCGCATTCGACCGCCTGTCCGAGCGGGAATTGCAGATCGCCATGATGATCGTTGACTGCAATAAGGTTCAGGAAATTTCCGACAAGCTTTGCCTCAGTCCCAAGACCGTCAACAGCTATCGGTACCGCATATTCGAGAAACTGGACATTTCCAGCGACGTGGAGCTGGCGTTGATGGCGGTGAGGGTCGGATTACTGGATGCCAACAAAGTCTGAAACCCCGGTTTTCGACCACAAAGCCTACCTGTCCCGCCTGACCGAAAGACCCGGCGTCTACCGAATGCTCGACGTGGCGGGCGATATCCTCTACGTCGGCAAGGCCCGCAACCTGAAAAATCGCGTCAGCAGCTACTTCCGCCAAAGTGGCCTGTCGATCAAGACGCGCGCCCTGGTCAGCCGAATCGCCGATATCGAAGTCACGGTGACCAACAGCGAAACCGAGGCGCTGCTGCTTGAACAGAATCTGATCAAATCGCTGCGCCCGCCTTATAACATCCTGTTGCGGGACGACAAGTCCTATCCCTATATCTACCTGTCGTCTCACGAAAAATACCCGTCGCTGACCTTTCGCCGCGGCAGGAGCAAGCGGGCCAAGGGGCAGTTTTTCGGGCCTTTCCCCAGCTCGGCTGCGGTTCGCGAGAGCCTGAATATCCTGCAGAAGTTGTTCAAGATCCGCCAGTGCGACAACAGCTACTTCAACAACCGTACCCGGCCTTGCCTGCAATACCAGATCAAGCGTTGCACCGCTCCCTGCGTCGAATATATCTCGCCGGAGGAGTATCAGCGGGATATCCGCCATGCGGCGATGTTTCTGGAGGGGCGTAATCCTGCCATCATGGATGACCTGCTGGCGGCGATGAAGGCGGCGGCAGAGGCCTTGGAATTCGAAAAGGCCGCTCGTTACCGGGATCAGATCAACAATCTCCGGCATGTCCAGGAACAGCAGTCCATCGAGGCGGCCGGAGGCGATGCCGACATCGTGGCGCTGACCCAGGATGCCGGTGTGGTCTGCGTGGTGGTGATTATCGTGCGCGGTGGCCGGGTGCTGGGTACCCGCCATTATTTCCCGCGCTATTCGCTGGAGCAGGATGATGGTGAGCTGCTGAGCGCTTTCCTGGGGCAGTACTATCTTGCCGGTGATGCCCAGCGGGAGATTCCTCATGACATCCTGGTCTCGGTGGCGTTGCCCGAGGCGGAATTGCTATCCCAGGCCTTGTCCCAGGCGGCTGGCCGTGAAGTGAGTGTGCGCGGTAACGTGCGCGGTGAGCGGCGCCGTTGGCTGGATCTCGCCAAGACCAACGCCCAACAGACCCTGATCAGCCATCTGGCGAGCAAGGAAACGGTCTACCGCCGCATGCTGGCTCTGCGGGACCTGCTCGAGCTGGAGCAGATTCCCCAGCGCATGGAATGTTTCGACATCAGCCACAGCCACGGCGAAAATACCGTGGCTTCCTGTGTGGTCTTCGACGAGAACGGGCCGCTGAAGTCGGACTACCGTATCTACAACATTGAAGGCGTTACCGCGGGCGACGACTATGGCGCCATGCGCCAGGTCCTGACACGGCGCTATCGCAAGGTGGCGCAAGGTGAGGGCAAGCGTCCCGATCTGGTGTTCATCGACGGCGGCAAAGGGCAGTTGAACGTTGCCAGGGAAGTATTCGAATCGCTAGGGATTCAGGATATACCGCTGATTGGGGTCGCCAAAGGCGTAACCCGCAAGGCGGGGATGGAAACCCTGGTGGATGCGCTGACCGACGAGAGCTTCCGGGTTGCACCGGACTCGCCGGCGTTGCATCTCATCCAGCATATCCGCGACGAAGCGCACCGCTTTGCCATTACCGGCCACCGGCAGCGCCGGGACAAGAAACGGCGACAGTCCACCCTGGAAGGTATCGAGGGTGTAGGCCCCCGAAAACGCCGTGACCTGATACACTACTTCGGCGGCATCCAGGAGATCCGCAAAGCCAGCATCGAAGAAATCGCCAAAGTCAAAGGCATCGGCAGCGGTTTGGCGGAAGCCATCTACGCAGCCCTGCATAATGAGTGAACCGGATGAATTTGCCGAATATCCTGACCACTTCCCGAATCATCATGATTCCTGTGTTTGTGGTCCTGTTTTACGTTCCTGCCGGCTGGCATTTACTGGCGAGTGCCGCCATCTTCGCCCTGGCCGCCGTCACTGATTGGCTCGATGGTTACCTGGCAAGGCGCTGGGACCAGATGACGCCCTTTGGGGCCTTCCTCGATCCGGTTGCCGACAAGCTGATGGTGGCTGTCGCCCTGGCGGTTCTCATCGAAGAGCACCACAACCTGCTGCTGACACTGCCGGCCATGATCATTATCGGCCGCGAGATCGTGATTTCCGCACTGCGGGAATGGATGGCCGAAATGGGCAAGCGGGCGAGCGTGGCGGTGTCCTTTATCGGCAAGATCAAGACCTCGGCGCAGATGCTCTCCATTATCATGCTGCTGGCGAATCCGCCTCATACGGCCCTGTCTGGTGTCGGCGTCGTCTTGTTGTACTTTGCAGCGACACTGACGTTGTGGTCGATGATCCTCTATCTGCGGGCTGCCTGGCCGGACCTTTTTCCGCGGATGATCAAAGAATAATCAATCAGTTAGCGAAAGGCACTCAGGGGACATCAATCGGTAAAAAAGGTTGACACCCCACGGGGATTCATTATCATAAGCGCCACTTTCGCAGAGCACTTGATCAGGGCACTGCAGAAAAGCGGGAATAGCTCAGTTGGTAGAGCACAACCTTGCCAAGGTTGGGGTCGCGAGTTCGAGTCTCGTTTCCCGCTCCAGATTTCAGAAAACCCCGGCACAAACCGGGGTTTTTGCCTTAAAAGGCGCGGTGGCAGAGTGGTCATGCAGCGGACTGCAACTCCGTGTACGCCGGTTCGATTCCGACCCGCGCCTCCATTTCCTTCAAAGATCCCCAGCTAGCCCGGTAGGGCGCAATAACTGAAAGGCATTGCGCCGCATGAGTCTCGGTCATAATTCGATGACCGTTTCAGACGCAAGTGCGCTCTTTTCCCGCATCTTTGAACGCAAAACGGCCGCCAAGCCGTCACTGGCTCTTTGTCTGAGCCAGATCCAGCCTGAACAGCCGTTGCTTACAGCGTGCTTATTTACGTTACTTCAACAATTCCAATACGGCATGTGCCGCCGCTTCCGAGGACGCCGGGTTCTGGCCGGTGACCAGATGACCGTCAGTCACGGCATGGCTCTGCCAGTCTGCGGCTTGGCTGTATTCGCCGCCGTTGGCTTTCAGCATGTCTTCCACCAGGAAAGGCACGATCTCGGTGAGACCGACAGCCGCTTCTTCTGTATTGGTGAAGCCGGCGACACGCTTGCCTTTGACAAGGGGCTGGCCGTCAGGCGCCTTGGTGTGACGCAGCACGCCGGGCGCATGACAGACTGCACCCACGGCTTTGCCGTCGGCGTAGAAGGTTTCGATCAGGCGAATCGAATCGGCATCTTCGGCCAGGTCCCAGAGGGGGCCATGTCCACCGGGGTAGAACACCGCGTCGTAGTCGTCAGCGTTAACGCTGGCGAGGGGCTGGGTGTTGGCCAGGGCTTTCTGGGCGTCTGCGTCCTGACGGAAGCGTTCTGTGGCCGCGGTCTGGGCGTCCGGTTCGTCGCTTTTCGGGTCGAGTGGCGGCTGACCGCCTTTCGGTGACGCCAGGGTGATATCGGCGCCCGCATCCTTGAAGACGTAATAGGGCGCGGCGAACTCTTCCAGCCAGAACCCGGTTTTGTGTCCGGTGTCGCCGAGTTGGTCGTGTGAGGTTAATACCATCAAGATTTTCATTCAGAACTCCTTTACGGTCTGGGAAGGGCAAGGCCTGCGGGCCAGGCCCATCCGGGGGTGTGATCAGCTGTCGGCGCCGACGCGTATGACCAGCTTTCCGAAGTTTTTGCCTTCAAGCAGGCCCATAAAGGCCTTCGGTGCGTTTTCCAGACCGTCGACGATCTGTTCGCGATACTGGATCTTTCCTGCGCTCAGCCATTCGGTCATATCTTTGGCGAACTCGTTGTAGCGATGTCCATAGTCGTCGAAGATGATGAAACCTTTGATGGTGAGGCGCTTGGTAAGAATGTTGCGCATCAGCACGGCGGTGCGGTCAGGGCCTTCGGGTAGTGATGTCGCGTTGTAATACGAAATCAGGCCGCAGACCGGAATGCGAGCGGCGGTGTTCAGCAGGGGCAGCACAGCGTCAAACACCTTGCCGCCGACGTTTTCGAAATAGATATCGATTCCCTGCGGGCAAGCCTTTGCCAACTGCTCGGCGAAGTCGTCGGCGTAGTGGTCGATACAGGCATCGAATCCCTGTACTTCAACCGCATGGCGGCATTTTTCCGCGCCGCCGGCGACACCCACCACTCGACATCCCTTGATTTTGCCGATCTGGCCGACTGTGGCGCCAACCGGACCTGTGGCGGCGGCCACGACCAGCGTTTCTCCAGCCTTCGGTTTGCCGATATCCAGCAAGCCCATATAGGCGGTGAAACCGGGCATGCCGAGGATGCCCAGGGTGTAGGAGGGATTCGTCGGCGCCTTGCCCAGTGGCGTCAGGCCGGTGCCGTCGGAGAGGGCATAATCCTGCCAGCCACTGTAGGCCAGCACCCAGTCCCCCTCGGCATAGTCGGGATGTTCGGAGGCGACAACGCGGCTGACCGTGGCGCCCACCATCACTGCGTCAATCTCGACCGGTGCGGCGTAGGAAGGCGCATCGCTCATGCGGCCACGCATATAGGGGTCCAGCGACAGGTAAACGCTGCGCAACAGGACTTCGCCGCTTTTGGGCGTCGGAACCGGAGCTTGTTCGAGCCGGAAATCCTCTGGACTCGGTGCACCCTTGGGGCGTGAGGCCAGCACGATCCGGCGATTGGTTTCGCTTGTCTGTGTCATCGTTAATCTCCTTTGGATCCGGTTTTAGAGGCAGGCTTCGAGGACGCGGCGACTGGTCGCCAGGTCGACATCGCGGTGTTCGCCGAGTTTGACCATGCCGTGGGTTTTCAGTTGCTCGACCAGCGGCTCGACAACGTCGCTCCCCAGGTTGTAATCGCTCAGGCGGGTCTTGACGCCCAGCGATTCAAAGAAGTCCCGGGTACGGACGATCGCCGCATCGATACGCTGCTCTTCGTCGCCGTTGGTCAGACCCCAGACCCGCTCTGCATACTGCAGCAGCTTTCCGCGTTTGGCGTCGCGGCGTTCCTGGAGCATGGCGGGGAGTACGATGGCCAGCGTCTGGGCATGATCGAGACCGTGCAGGGCGGTGATTTCGTGGCCGACCATGTGGGTGGCCCAGTCCTGGGGAACACCGACGCCGATCAGTCCGTTCAAGGCCAGGGTCGCAACCCACATCAGGTTGGCGCGCACGTCGTAATTCTTCGGATCGCTCAGGGCTAAGGGGCCCAGTTCGATCAGGGTGGTGAGCAGCCCTTCGGCAAAGCGATCCTGTACCGGTGCATTCGCCGGGTAGGTCAGGTATTGCTCGGCGATGTGGACAAAGGCATCTACGACACCATTGGCGACCTGACGGGGCGGCAGGGTGTAGGTCTTGGTGGGATCGAGAACGGAGAACTGGGGGAAGACCAGGGCGTTCTTGAACGGCAGCTTGGTTTTGGTGGCTTTACGTGTGACGACACTGCCGTCGTTCATTTCGGAACCGGTAGCGGGCAGGGTCAGAACCGAGCCGAACGGCAGCGCCTGGGTGATTTTCCGGCCGCCTGTTTCAAGGATGCCCCAAGGATCGCCGCTGTAATTCACTGCGGCTGCCACGAACTTGGTGCCATCGATGACGGAGCCGCCGCCGACGGCCAGCAGGAAGTCGAGCTCTTCAGCACGGACCTGTTCTACAGCCCGCATCAGCGTCTCGTAACTGGGATTGGGTTCAATACCGCCAAAATGCTTAACATGGCGCTCACCCAGTGCGGCCTCGACTTCCGCCAGCGTGCCGTTGCGACGGGCGCTTTCGCCGCCGAACAGGATCAACACCCGTGCCTGTTCCGGCACCAGGCGGTTCAGCTCTGCAATGCGGCCTTCGCCAAATACAATCCGGGTGGGGTTATAGAATTCGAAATTTTGCATGTTTTATCGGCTCCTCATGAGCAAGTGAAGCGGTCTAAGCGCGTTTAATAGACCAGTCGTCTAGATTTGCGTGCTAAAAATACCCGCCATAAGGCGGGCATTCAGTTTTTTGACAGTTGATCGCCCAGTAGTTGGCGCGTCATCTCCAGGGCCTGCTTCAGTGGCTCGCTGGTACGATGTAGCTTGGTCAGCAAGCTGGCGCCCAGCCATAGCTCATAGAGCAGGGTGGCGACCGGTAGGGGGTCCAGAACCGGGAGCGACTTATCGGCAACGCCGGCCTCGATACAGCCCGCGAGGCGGCCGATGATCTGGTCGGTACCATCGCGCAGCGTGAGGCGCATCGATTCCGACAGGTCGGCAACTTCCGCGCTGAGCTTGACCACCAGGCATTGCTGCTCGTGGCAGGGGCCGTTATAGCTGCCGAGCCAGTGTTCCCAATACCCCATCAGGCGCTCACGCGCCGGCCGGCTGTCATCGTTGAAGCTTTGATCGACCAGGGCAAGGTAGTGTTTGAAGTAGTCTTCCAGCAGAGACTGACCGAACTGCTCTTTGGACTTGAAGTAGTGGTAAAACGACCCCTTGGGTACGCCCGCGGTCTGAAGGATTTCATTCAGACCCACACTGGAAAATCCCTTGCCCGCCATAATGCGGTGCCCGGTATCCAGGATATGTTGTCGGGTGTCGTCGTAAGCCGTTTTCATGGCGGCCATACTACGCAGGATTAGACCAGTCGTCTAGTGCTTTTTGAAAGGGAACCACAGGGATGGTGGATAAAGACCGGGCGTGACTCGGGGAATTCGAGTCACGCCCGGCGTCGATCAGCCTACGGTTACCGCTTCCAGGGCCTGATCGATATCCGCCAGGATGTCATCGATATGCTCGATGCCGACAGAAATCCGAACCAGATCCTCAGAGACGCCCGCAGTTTTGAGTTCATCCGGGCTGAGCTGGCGGTGCGTGGTCGTGGCCGGGTGGCAGGCGAGAGACTTGGCGTCGCCAATGTTCACCAGACGCAGGATCATCTTCAGCGCGTCGATAAATTGCGCACCGGCCTCCCGGCCGCCCTTGATGCCAAAGCTGAGAATGCCTGAAGCCTTGCCGCCGGTGATCTTCTGGCAGTTGGCGTAATAGGGACTGTTGGGCAGCGCACCATAGTTCACCCAGGCGACTTTCGGGTGCTGCTCCAGATGGGTAGCGACCTTGAGGGCGTTTTCGCAGTGGCGTTCCATCCGCAGGCCCAGGGTTTCCAGGCCCTGCATCAGCAGGAAGGCGCTATGGGGCGAGAGCGCGGCGCCGGTGTTGCGCAGCGGCACGACGCGGCAGCGACCGATATAGGCCGCCGGACCCAGGGCTTCGGTATAGACCACGCCGTGGTAGGACGGATCGGGCTCGTTCATGATCGGGAAGCGGTCCTTGTGCTTGGCCCAGTCGAACTTGCCGGAATCGACGATGATGCCGCCGACGGTGGTGCCGTGGCCGCCGATATACTTGGTCAAGGAATGAACGACGATGTCCACGCCCAGGTCGAAGGGGCGGCACAGGTAAGGCGTTGCCACGGTGTTGTCCACGATCAGCGGCACGCCGTGCTTATGGGCGATATCGGCCAGGGTTTTCAGGTCGACGATGTTGCCGGCCGGGTTGCCGATGGATTCGCAGAAGACGGCCTTGGTCTTGTCGTCGATCAGCTTTTCGAGGCCGTCAAAATCATCGAAAGAGGCCATTCGCACGTCGATGCCCTGGCGCGGAAAGGTGTGCGCGAAGAGGTTGTAGGTGCCGCCATAGAGTTGGGTCGTGCTGACGATGTTGTCGCCGGCCTCGGCAATACATTGTATTGCGTAAGTGATCGCCGCCATGCCCGACGCCAACGCCAGGGCGCCCACGCCACCTTCCATCGCAGCGATGCGCTGTTCGAGCACGGCCGTCGTCGGGTTCATGATGCGGGTGTAGATATTCCCCGGCACCTTCAGGTCGAACAGGTCAGCACCGTGCTGGGTGTTGTCGAAGGTGTAGGAGGTGGTCTGGTAAATCGGTACCGCCGCCGACTTGGTGGTGGCTTCCGATTCGTAGCCGTGGTGCAGGGCGAGAGATTCGAGTTTCATGGGTTGTCCATTCATCCGTTGATTATCGTTTTTTCTGCGAGCGGCGATACCGGCAACGAGGCCGCACACCGGTGGAAAGACCAACGTTAGCGCCTGTAGGGACGTGGGTAAAGAGCCAAGGATCAGGACTGTGGCGCCAGTTAAGGAACTCTTAGGGTTTGCTTAGCCAATATTTAGCAACGCTTGCATGCGCGGGGCCATAAGATGCCTTCCATGCCGGACGCCATCAACGACCACCGGCCCCAAAAACGTAGATTCAAGGAGGGATAACCCATGCAAGCAATGATTCCGCGCTACGATATGTACGCCTTCATCCACAAAGCCTTGCGCGCCTTTATGACCGATACCCTGTTATCGATGGGCCGCATGGACTGTGAGGATGATGCCGATACCGCTGTCACACTGGGCCAGGTCCGAGGTTTGCTCGAGATGTGCCGCGCTCACCTGGATCACGAAAACCGCTTCGTCCACACGGCCATGGACGCCCGGGCACCGGGTTCGGCAGACCGGGCTGAAAAGGAACACCGCGAACACCTTCGCGTGATAGACCTACTGGAGACGGATGTCTTCGCCGTCGAGCATAGCCACGGGGAGAAGCGCGAACACGCCGCGGGCCAGCTGTACCGTCAACTGGCCGTGTTCGTGGCGGAGAACCTGGAACACATGCAAATGGAAGAAACCGATAACAACCGTGTGCTCTGGGCGCTCTACACCGATGAGGAATTACGGGCGATCGAGGGCGCTATCGTGGCGTCTCAGCCGCCTGAGAAAATGATTGCCACCCTGCGTTGGATGTTACCGGCACTCAATCCTTCCGAGCGGGGCCTGCTGATTGGAGGTATGCGTCAGGGGATGCCGGCCGAGGCGTTCCACGGCATGCTGGAGGTACTGCGCCCGCTGCTGGGCAGTGGCGACTGGTGCAAGCTGGAGCGCGTGCTGGCCTGATTCATGGGGTGACCGTGGAGTCGTCGCGCGGCACATCAACCAACCGCACGGGGCGCAGGACCACCAGGCGAAATCTGCCGCGCCCCGTTTTTTCAATGCGGAGGCAGTGACTACGCTCTGCCAGTCGTCGCTGCAGCAGGATCAGTCTGGCTTCCAGATTGTCGTCGATATCCGGTAGGCCGAGGGATCGGTCCAGGCGCAATTCCCGGTTACTGTAGTCTGTGCGTTGTTCGTTCACATAGCCCTGCAGTAAGCGCCAGAGAATGGCACCTGCCACGCCTTTGATCAGGTAGTCTTCTTCTATAAAGAGGCTATGGTCCCCCGCGTAATGACGCACGACCAGTAAGGGGCCTGCGCCTGGCATGATGGCTTGAGGCGGCGCCTCGTCCTCGTCCTGGCATTCGCCCGTTTGCTGCAATCCCAGCGTCGCCAATCCCAGTTGAACCGCAATGGAGACCAGCGCATCCTCATCATCGTAGGTGAAGCGCAGGTCTTCGGGGCTCTCCACATAGAGCACCCCGCGCACACTGCCCGCCGAGAGGATCGGTACAGCAAGCTGGCTGTGCGGTTCGGTCAGCCCGGGGAAGGGGATTGCGGTTTCAAGAAGCTTGAGGTCTCCGTCTGCCATGGCCTGGTTGCGCATGGCGAGGCTGTAGCTGTACTCGGATGTCATGTGGTTGATGCGGATCGGCGTCTGGTGCTCGGCCGCGACGCCGATGACTCCGCAGCCCAGCGGGATTTCCGATCCAACGCCTGAAGCCTGGTATCCCCGGCTCGCCACCGTAAACAACTTCTGGGCCTGCTGATCCAGCATCAGCACCATGCTGTAGTGGATATCCAGATCGTCTTCGAGATCGGCGAGCGTTTGATCGAGCAGGCTGGACAGGTCGGTACAATTGGCTATCCGCAGGGACAGTCTGCGCACGGTCGACAGGCCGTTGCGCGGTCGTGCCGGTGCCGCGACGGTTGCTCCCGGCACCTGCTCGATATCCAATACCCGGTAAACATCGGCCCCTTGCAGCCTGAACACACCGCTCATGCCGGTGTGGGAGGCAATCCCGGCCAGCTTGGCCTTCATGCTCTGGAACAAGGCGCCCTCGGCTTCGGTTCGCAGGTAGAGCAGGGCCAGCCGGTAACGTGCAGCGGTATCCGGGTGGATCACGTAGGCCGTGACATGGGGGTTGGCCAGGATGTTTTCGCGGGTTTTGTTGAAGAATTGGAACGACAGGCCCACATGCTCGTTGTCGATGTAGGTCATCTGCGAGACATAGGTGATATTGGGCTCGCCAGTCGCATCGCAAGTGGCCAGCGCACAGGGAATCACCCCTTCAAGACAGCCCCGGATCATGTCCAGCCTGACGGTCACGGTACATTCTCCATACGGTGTCCTGCCCGCGGTCCGGGCGTCTGTTCGAAGACCGCGTCCGGCAGGAAACGCACTGCGTCTACATTCTCCCAAACGACCTGAAAGAAAGTGCGCAGCATGGTATCCGGAAACCCCATGCCAACCAGCTCTTCGCGGATTCGTGTCAATTGGCGTTCGATTAAAGGATGCTCTTCCGCTTCACACGGCCGCACCTCAACGAGCTCGCCCTTGATTTGAATGGTTTGGTGGGTGAGTGGACGAGAGAAGACGACGGCCAATCGCCGGCATTTTTGAAGATCGCGCAGGAGATCCAGTGCCTGCTCCCGAAGCAGAAACAGGACCACGGTGGCATCGTCCAGAACCCGGCACGCCAGGCACCGGGTCAGCGACGGCACATGACGGATATCCCGTGACGCCAGACTAATGGACAGCCCCTGCTGCATAAAGGCGGTCAGCGCCGGACTCAACAGGGGCGCCGGCTCCCCCTGCATCTTTGACATGACCGTTAATCCGAGGAGGAATTGGCTAAATTATGAACGTAATGCGAGGCATTAGACTATCTGCAGAATGAGAAAATTTTCGGGCAGGCGCGATGGACGACTCGGCAGGGAAGGGCGCTGCGGCGCAAATGCCCGGGTTTGCCGGGAAATTTGGGGCATCTTCGAAATTGCTTTTAAAGACCTCGCCTTATACAATTTCGCCGCTTCAAACACTTCGTCAAAGGCGCGCCCCAGGCGCAACGCCTCTCCCCAAAGGCCCGGGTGGCGAAATTGGTAGACGCAAGGGACTTAAAATCCCTCGGAGGGTTACCTCCGTGCCGGTTCGACCCCGGCCCCGGGCACCAGTAAAATCAAAAGCTTAAGAGCATTTTTCGCTTCTGTGGATCGCTGAGAAAACAAGGACTTTATACCGGTGTAGACGTGGTGTAGACACTTTGGGAGGCAGTTTTGTTCTACGCAATACCAAATTTGGCAATTTCCCGGTTCAGGTATACGAAGCTTTCATCAGTTAACTAAACGAATGAGTTGCTGTTCGAGCTCAGCGGAAGCATATACTATTCAAATTGACTGTCGCTTACATCGTCACGAGCGGTCTTGAAAGAGACTACTCTTTTTAAGTCCGTTTTGGCTGTTGAACAGTAATCCAATTTTCATCGGCTGCAGGGCGCGAAAGCATCGAAGAAACTGCGGCAGACGAACCTACGAAGCCTCAAAAGTGCCCATTATTTTAGTAAGTGAACCATCAAGCGGGTGTTTTTTGGTCAACTGCTCACAGGACGTGCTATCTAATAATGGAATTATCCGATCTCAAAAAAATTCTACAAGACCATTTTACTGATGGCCTCGCTATTGTCGTTGGTTCTGGGCTTTCGGCTGCCGAAGGGATTCCAGGCATGTGGGACTTGGCTCAGCATCTCTTATCTGTGGTGCCAGCGAGTCTACCAGTTGGCAGTGAAAGTGCTTGGTCTGCGATTGAAGCTGATCTCAAGGCTGGCATTGACTTAGAAAGCGCACTTCTTAAAACGGCGCCGCCAGACGCACTAGAGGCGATAATCGTTACGGAAACGGCTGGCCTGATAGAGTCGTATGAGGCAAAAATTCTTGAGGAGGTCTTGGCTGGAACCAGGGAGCTTCGATTTAGTTCGCTCCTCAAGCATATCGTAAAGCCGTCCTCTGGTGTGCCGGTTGTGACGACGAACTATGATCGGCTCGTAGAGGTAGCGGTGGAATTCTGCGGCATGGGTGTTGACGTCTTGTTCTCCGGCCAGAATATTGGCAACTTTGACCCCAAAGAAAGCAAGGCAAGTCTATGTCGCGGAGTCAAGAAAACCAAAAGCTTTGTTTATCTTACTTTTAAACAACACATAACGGTTTTAAAACCTCATGGAAGCTTGGATTGGTTCCTGCGCAATGGTGAGCCAATCCGCTGTACGTTGGGGCAACTTGGGAGAAAGCTCTTAATCACGCCAGGAGTGAATAAATTTCGTGGTGGTTATGAC
The DNA here is from genome assembly GCF_002514725.1 of Mangrovitalea sediminis. Classification (GTDB taxonomy): domain Bacteria; phylum Pseudomonadota; class Gammaproteobacteria; order Pseudomonadales; family Oleiphilaceae; genus Mangrovitalea; species Mangrovitalea sediminis. The sequence goes on along the minus strand of NZ_NTLB01000006.1, from coordinate 469 downwards.
AGGCCATTTGATGCCCACCGCGAGAGAGCGAATCGAGAGATCGATAAAGCGTCCAGATATTTGATTCTGGGTTATGGCTTCAATGATGACCATTTACAAGTCCACCTGGATCATCAACTCCGGTCCGGGAAGCCCGCTGTCCTCCTAACTAGATCCTTGTCGTCAAACGCCAAGAGGATTGCAGCCGAAAGTCCAGGGATGACGACGATTTTCCGAATTAATGACGACCAGTTCGGGATTCTTAATTCCGGTAATGAACTCGCTTTCAATGGACCGCCAATCTGGGATCTTGGCATTTTTGTGAAAGAGGTTTTAGAGCCATGACCAAACCTGCACTTTCCTTCACCGAAGAAGTGAATCGCCACCAATTCTCTAGACACTTCCCAGCCGTTCCTGATGACGCCGCTCATACTCTACTGGCGATAACTGCTCATTAGAACCATGGCGGCGTCGGTTGTTATAGAACATC
>NZ_NTLB01000005.1 GCF_002514725.1 Mangrovitalea sediminis | reverse complement strand
GTTATCTGGCGGACGGCTTCAATCTTGAATTCTTCGGGATAACGTTTGCTGCTCATGAGCACCTCTCTGATAGCCATTGTGTATGGCTGATAGGTGTCTAGCAAACTGGTGGCGATTCACACCGGCCCAGCGGTCGCGTTCAAGAAAGGCTTTGCTGACGCCAAGAGCTTGAGCGGCTTCGGCGGTAGTTAGTAGCTTGTCGGTCATCGTCATATTTCCTGTGTTTGAAAGTATGACGATCATTTTGAAGTTATTTCATAGGGTTAGAATGCCGCTAGGGCCTAGCGGTATACTCCAAGGCCCTAGAGGTATACCTCAAGGGCCTAGAGGTATACTCGAAGGGCCTACAGGTACATAGTCGGTGCTTTAAATTGGCTGCGATCAGTTTTGTTTACGGCTGATTGAAATTTATGCAGATTGTTGGTAGATACTATATTTAGTATCATATTTCTATGACGAAAGCGGACAAGACATTACAGAAGATGCGCAACAATCCCCGTGACTGGCGGATTGATGAACTTGAAACGGTCGCGGCGCGATATGGCATTACGGTGAGGAAGCAGGGCGGGAGTCATGCGGTGTTCAGTCATCCAGACTCTCCGGTTGTTGTTACGGTGCCAGCGCATCGACCTATTAAGCCGATCTATGTACGGCAACTGATAGACCTCATCGATGATGTGGGGGAGTGAAATATGGAATATCCAAAATTTGATGATTATCCCTTTGAAATTCGGCGATTGAGCGCTGATGAAGGCGGCGGCTATTTGATTTCCTGGCCGGATCTTCCCGGCTGTATGTCGGATGGGGAAACACCTGCTGAAGCCATAGAAAATGGTCGAGACGCGTTTGACGCATGGATGGGTGTTTATATTGAAGAGGGAAGAGAGATTCCTGTGCCTGGAGGTGGTGCCAGCGGCAAGTTCATTGCTCGTTTGCCCAAAAGCCTGCACGCTCGTTTGGTGAGTCGAGCAAAACAGGAAGGCGTCAGCATGAATGCGTTGGTAGCGTCCATTCTGGCTGAAGATATGGGGCGTCACCGCGCCCACTAGCGCGGTAGCCCTGATTTTTTATTGCTGTGGATCTGCCGGTGCGGGGGTTCTTTTGTGCTTGCTGATCCACTTCGCAATCTGATGTGCTGGGTCGTCCGATCTCAAAATCCGCTCTACCTCTGCCTGGTTTTCCTCATAAAGAATCTTCGCCGCATGTCGGTTACTGAAGCGCTCATAACCTTTTTGAGCGTAAATTTTCATTAAATCGGCTCGCAGATTCTCATGGTCTTTATTGCGCGTTTTAGCGCCGTGGCGTCCCAGGCAATGGATTTGTACCGATACGATGACCTGGACAACATCAAGACCGCACACGCCTGGCGCTGACTCAAACAAATAGAGACCACTTGAGGAAGCGATTTGAGAAAGTGATATTAGACTGATCGTGCCGTGTGATGTGCGTCAGCAATGGGACAAAAATGGAGCAAAATCCGAAACCGGGACAGATTTATTTTCACTACCTGGGTATGAGTAAGTGAGGAAGGAGACAGTGGCCCTATGCGTTATGAGGGTAACGGATTCTCGTTTTGCGGGCGCTTGAAGTAATAACGGGGCAATCAACGATCCATGACTTTGACCTGTTTATCTGCAGATCCCATTGATATGCCTATATCCCCGCTAGAGCATTTCTTCTATCGATGAGTTATGCATAATGGCGCTTGCCGCAGGGACACCGCGTTGAGGCGGTATACGTAATATCGAGGGAGCGAAGATGAGGTTTTTCACGATGATGTTGTTGGCGGGCATAGTCGCTTTTGCATCGGGGTGCGCCTATACCCAGATGGGCAAGGCCAATGACTTGCTCGACGACAACCGGGTGGCGGACGCGATTCCACATTTGCAGAAGGCCGTCGACGACGGGAGCAAAGCAGCAGCCATTGAGCTCGCGTTCATCTATCTTTGCGACTGCACGGTTCCAGAGAATCTGGCGAAGGCGCGGGAATACTATCATCGGGCTCAAACAATGGCGCCTCAGCCATACGACCAGTATCTCGACTATTTCATGCCGCAAGTGAAAGCGCGGCTGATGCTGGCAGACGACAATCCCGACAATGATGTTGCCGCTACCACGATTCTACGTGGGGACCGCTACAAGGATGATCCCCCGAATCTGGACATCCTCGCGCTGTGCTATGCCACCGGGCAGGGCGTACAACGTAATACCGGTATCGCCAAGCTCCTTTTCGAGAGAGCAATTTCCTCTGAGCCAATGTGGGGGTCTCATCATATGGCTGTCTTTGATTATGCTTGGTGGCTGGCCGTTTCGGCAGATGCTGACTTTCGTGACGGACCGCGGGCTCTGTCGCTGGTAAAAGGTGAAAGCATTGATAAAGATGATCCTTGGCGGACAGAAAAGCTGGACACTGTGGCTGCTGTCTATGCAGCGAATGACCAATTCCATACGGCGGTGCAGATAGAGGAAAAGGCCCTATCACAGCTCAGGCACGACATCGCCCAGCACCGTGATGTTGCTTGGAAACTGCGGTATTACGAAAACCGCCTAAAAGCCTATCGTGCAGGCCGGCCCTGGCATTTTCGCAAGGATCAGCCGATTTCGGGACCACATATGATTGCAGCCAGCGGCGATCACCAAGCCGCGTAGATTGGACTGGCAAGCCCAACATTTCCCGAGAAGCCACAGGTTGGGCTTCCTTCGTCAGCCTAACTTCTCGTGTTTATCCCGGCGCCCTGGAAGTCCCGGGCACAAGCCCCTGAGCGACTCGCAAAAAAACACCCGTACCCAACCCCCAGCAGCCGTTTACCACGAGTGCGAAAGTCCAGATGCTCAGCTGCCAGTGAGCACCGACGGGCTTACCTTTCAGGGGTAATACCACCAGCAGGGCGACCAGCGTGGGGAAAATGGCCCCGAAGACAAAGGCCTTCAGCCAATAGCGCGAACCGACGCCAAAGTAGGGGGTCAGATAGGCAAACAAAATGCCCCAGACGCCGCCCCAAAATGCCAGCGAAAAAACGGCTGGAACCCCGAACGGTGGCTGTGGTGCCATTTGATAGGGTGGAAATGGAGCCAGATGAAGCCACCAGAGCAGGGCGACGGCCAGTTGGTGGAAGATCAGCGTGGCGAAGAAGCCTCCCAGAAAGCCGCCGAAAATGGCCATGGGATGGGACAGGGTGGCGCGGTTCGAAGTGACCATCGATCAACTCCTTGATCGGCATTTTTATTAAACTGCGCCTGGATGACCTAGCCGTCAAGTCTGAGAAAAACAAAGATCAACGCTATTCGGATGGATGCCGACGTCATTGCCGCTCGCCCCGTAGATTGGGCTGACAGGCCCGACATTTCCCGAGAAGTCGTATGTTGGCCTTCCTTCGTCAGCCCAACATACCGTGCTGGGCTTTGGCCTGTTTGGGTAGATTTATAACCCGGCGGTGCAGGCGACTAATCCATAGCGCCCTTTGACCTGGATACCGAAGCGTCCCTTAGCCGTATTCGTTGCCTAGGCTATCGATCTCTTCGCCGGCACAGGTCTGTTCCGCACATTGGCCTTAACGTCTCCAAATCAATCGAAAGGGTGTCGAGATATTTTGCATCCCATGTAATTAGGAAGGGCTTTTGTTTGGCTTCGGTTTATACAGAAAAATGATTTCTAATTGATTTTTATGAAATGGCGCTATAAGTGCTTGTGATCTCTGATCGTGCGCCTCGAATCTGGGAGCGAACAAATTCATCAAGAACTGTAGCGCGCTTAAGGAAGTGATAATGATAACTGTGACCAAACACAGAATGTTTACCCTGCAAGGATTTCTCGGCCTTTTCGGAATGACGCTTCTTCTGGGATCCCTATCCGCTAACGCTGCACCGGTGCTCAATGTCGTCGGCGGCCAGCTGATGGGGGCGACGGGCATTGCGGTAGGCGGGTCGATATACGATGTCCAGTTTGTAGATGGCTCCTGCACCTCGCTGTTCAACGGCTGTGACGCGCCTTCCGACTTCACTTTTCACACCAGTGCCGATGCGACAGCCGCAAGCCAGGCGCTGTTGGACTCGGTTTTTATCGACTCTGGTCTGGGCGCGTTCGACAGTAACCCTTCCTTGACCAATGGCTGCACCGCGGGACCTTGTTTTGTCACGACGGTCTATGCCGGTGATGGCAATTTGGCCTCCAACGAGGCTGCCCGGAATGACTACTCTGAATCGGGAGACGTCGTCGTGGCACCGACGCTGAGTGCCAGCTACGATGAATCCGATCCGTCGCACAACTCGGCGGCGCGGGTGACGTTTGCGCGTTGGACCTTTGTATCCAGCGCCGCTCCTGTCCCTGAGCCTTCCAGCCTTGCGTTGCTGGGTCTTGGATTGGTGGGGTTCTGGGGAGCACGCCTGCGACGCTCAGGAAAGGCTGGCGCCTAGTAACGGCGATCGCCTTGTATCGTGTTCCGGAAGTTAACGGGTGGGCGTCGATTGCAACGACTGGGTTGCGTCGGGCCCTCCTGAAACCATTCAATTCCGATCCTATACTGCCTCTTGGGACATCGGCGGGTTATCCGTCTACCCCAGGAGGGTGTAAGCCCTCTGTATGATCGTCCCAATGGGTGCCTTTTAAAGCAATGGCCCGTTGACCACTGCGCCTTGAAACCTGGCTCGCTATTCCCGCCAATCTGCGTTTCTCCTCGATTCGAAACCCGTCACACCGGATACCCTCCGCGCTGAATTGTGCGCAGGTGCGTGCTACGGCGGCAGCCGGATAATGATGAATTTCCTTGCCGATGATGCTGTGTCTGCCTATTAACCGGGTGAAGACAGGGCAGAGGTATTCTGTTTCTTTCTGGTTTTAACTTTCTGAAAAATAAATACTTTATTGGAGTGTGGAGGTGACTCCGTGTCGCGACACTATCCTAATAGATAAGTGCATTAAATAGGTGACGCCGTATTATCAGGGAGTGATTGGGCGGTTGATGCCACTGTGCAAGCGAACGTATCTGGCACGCGTCGGCGCGCCGAGTAAGTGAGTGTTCTCTCGTCACCATGGTCTGTTTCCTTTCCCGAGCCTGACAGCGTGGAGCTGAAATATCGAACAGGCTTGGTGTGCGTTTTACCTGCAGTGACGTCCTGATGGGTCAGCAAGAAGTCGGGGACACATGCTTTTCATAACGAAATTTTATGGTTAAGGGTCAAGTCCTCATGTTAGGTATTCAGAATATCGGCACTTATATCCCGAAAGACTTCGTTGATAACTTTCAGCAAGCTGACAGGTTTGAGACAAACCGGGAATTTGTGGAGCAGAAAATCGGTGTATCCACGCTGCCGCGCTTGGGCAAGGATGAGACCGTCGTCAGTGCCTGCCTGAATGCTTTCCAGAATCTCAGCAGCAAAGAAGCCATCGACCTGGAGCAGATCGACTGTGTTGTGTTGTGCACGCAGAACCCCGACAACGGCGGGCTGCCCCATAACTCCGCACTGCTTCATGGCGAGCTGGGTTTGTCTGAAGATTGTGCCTGTTTTGATATCGGTCTGGCGTGTTCCGGTTATGTTTACGGGCTGAGTGTCATCCAGTCGTTTATGGCTGCCAACGGGCTAAGGAAAGGGCTGTTTTTCACCTGCGATCCTTATTCCAGGATCCTGAATCAGGACGATAAGAACACCTGCCTCCTGTTTGGGGATGCCGCCTCGGTCACCTTGATCAGCGAAACTCCGCGTTACGTCCTCGACCGCGCGAAATTTTCGACGAAGGGCGCCGGCAGCCAGGCGTTGCGGCGGAAAAACAATATGCTGGAGATGAACGGGCGTGCGGTGTTCAACTTCGCCCTGCAGGACGTTCCCAAACAGATTAATCGTCTGCTTGATGATAGCGGCCTGACGACGGACGATATCGATCTTTTCCTGCTCCATCAGGGCAGTCGCTACATGCTGGAAAGCACCATCAAGCGAGCGGGCATTCCCCTGGAAAAGGCTCCGGTGAGACTGGATAAGACGGGGAACACGGTTTCCTCTTCCATTCCGTTGTTGCTGGTCAATGAGCTGGAGAATAAGCACCGGACCATCCTGATGTCAGGCTTTGGGGTCGGCTTGTCCTGGGCAACGGCCGTCTACAGGCTGGTTGAATAAGGCATAGCCTGACGAGCACTGAGGCTGGCCTGCAACGGGCCAGCTATTGCAGGTTTACCGGTTATCTTCGTTGATCGGGTTATTGATAACGGCGATCAGTTCATCGAGAAGACAGGGGGGCAGTCCGGGAAAGAGTGCCCTTTCGTCCGTTGAGGCCCGGTGACGTCCGTCATCCGGCAAGTCCAGTTTTCACAATATTAATCATCTGCCCAAGGGCAATTGCTGCTATCTTGTATCGGTCCTCGATGTCATCTGAAATGAACGCCTGACTGATGCCGCCCGTGTCCTCGCTTCGTCGTTACCCCTGGCTTTTTGCGCTCGCTGTGTTTGTTGTCTATTACCTGTTTGCTCGGCTGGGTGTGGTGTTTTCGAGCATGCCGGACTCGTCGCTGAGTCTGTTGTGGTTGCCTTCCGGGATAGGTGCGGCGGCGGTGATGCTACGCGGGTGGCGTATGCTGCCGGCCATCTGGCTGGCGTCGCTGTTGATCAATACACCCGCCGGGCTTCCGGATGCATTGATGTCGCAACACTGGGCGGCCTTGCTGGCCGGTGTTGGGGCAGGCGCTGTCGATACCTTTCAGTCGTTTGCGGCGGCCTGGCTGTTCCAGCGTCTGGTTGGTCGCCCCCGGTTCGTGGCGGGTTATCAGGTGTTGCGCTTCAGCTTTTGGGTGGCGATTCCCGTGAGTGCGGTTACCGTCATGCTGCTGGTGGCGCTCTCTGCAGCGCTGGGCTTTCTGCCGAAAACCCCGGAGACGGGAATGATGGGGGCCCTGTCGATATGGGCTTCCTTCTCGTTGGCGGACATCCACGGCATGCTGCTGATCGTGCCGCTCGCGCTTTCGTGGATGGGCGCCTATCGGGAGCGCGGTGCACTCAATCCCTGGCTGATGGTGGGAATGTTCGGCGTGCTCGCTGTGATCATCCTGCTTGGGTATACCGTGCTTGGCGGCGCTGTGTACCTGCTGATTCCGATGTTCATGATCCTGGCGCTGCGTGCCCATGTCCGGGGTGTTTCGCTGTTTCTTACCGTCAGCTCCATCACGCTAACCTCGTTGACTGTGTATGGACATAGCCCCTTTGGTGGTGCGTCCCATTGGGCTCAGTTGGCGAATCTGCTGTTGTTCGTTTTCGCCAGCGGTGTCGCGGCGTTGTTTGTGGCGGCGCAACAGTTGGAACTGCGATCGGCGAAATCCATGCTGGAGGATCAGGTGGCGAAGCGCACCCTGGCATTGCGCGAGGCCAATCAACGCCTGCAGGCGCTGACGCGTACCGACGATCTGACATCCATTCCCAATCGGCGGCATTTCATGGCGGCAACGCCCCCAGACAATGCCGAGGGGGTGGTGATGATGCTCGATATCGATTACTTCAAGTCGATTAATGACCGGTTTGGGCACCAGACCGGTGATGACGTGCTCAAGGCTGTAGCCTCGCTGGGGCGGCAGCAGGTTCGCAGTAACGACCTGTTTGCGCGTACGGGGGGAGAGGAATTCGCCTGCTGGCTACCGGAGATGACGGTTGCCGAAGCAATCCCGGTCGCGGAGCGTCTGCGGCAGGTGATCGCTGACGCGGAATTCAACCTGCCGGAAAGGCTTTCGGTGACGGTCAGCATCGGGCTGTCGCCCTTTCTGCACACGCTGGAAGACACGATGACGGCGGCCGATGCGGCCCTGTATGACGCAAAACGCGCCGGCCGAAACCGAGTTGTCGTTGCAGGGATCCCGGGAGGCGGAAAGGGCGCGCCTTGATGGCTGGTTTCCCGACCCCTACAGCCTGACGTCCCTATGCCAGACGGTCACCGGGGGAGTTTTCTCCGGGCCCGTTGCCGCGCATCGAGTCGGCGCTCCACTCATAGCCTATCCGCATCCGTTCACTGATGCGATTGATAGAACTGCCGGATCTCGCCCAACAACCGGTCGATATCGGTGCGTCCCACATCCCGGTGGGTGACGAAACGGATGGGATCCCCGGCGGTTATCAGGATGCCTCTGGTGGCCAGAAAGTCGCGTAACGCGGCGGCCTTGCCGTGGCGGCAGTGGGCGTAGACGATATTGGTCTGCGTATTGGCCGGATTGATGGCCATTGACGGGATCTCTACCAGGCCGGCCGCCAGGTATTCGGCATTTTCGTGATCCTCGTGTAACCGGAGCGGGCCCTGCTCCAGGGCAATCCGGCCCGCGGCGGCCAAAATGCCGGCCTGGCGCATGGCGCCGCCCAGCATTTTCCGCAGACGGGTGGCGCGGGCGATAAATTCCTTCGAGCCGACCAGTATCGAGCCGACCGGAGCGCCGAGTCCTTTTGACAGGCAGACGCTGACGGAGTCGTAGTAACGGGTAATTTCCGTGACGTCACAGTTGGATTTGACGGCGGCGTTGAATACCCGGGCGCCGTCCAGGTGGAGCCTGAGCTGATGCTCGTCGCAAAACGCCCGGGCCTGACGCTGGTAATCCAGTGACAGCACCTTACCGCCGATGGTGTTCTCCAGAGACAGGAGGCGGGTCATGGCGAAATGGAAGTCGTCCGCCTTGACCGCGGCGCGCGCCTTGGCCAGATCGATGCTGCCGTCAGGCTCGTTTTCGATGGGCTGCGGTTGAATGCTGCCCAACACGGCAGCGCCGCCGCCTTCATAGCGGTAGTTATGTGCGGATTGGCCGCACAGGTATTCGTCGCCACGGCCGCAGTGGCTCATGATGGCCAGCAGGTTGGCCTGGGTGCCGGTGGGCGTGAACAGGGCCGCCTCGAAGCCAAGCCGGTCAGCGGCATAGTCCTGCAAACTGTTAACCGTGGGATCGTCACCGTACACATCATCACCGACCTCCGCGCTGGCCATGGCCTGGCGCATCTCCTGGGTGGGGCGGGTGACGGTATCACTACGGAAATCGATCATGACGACAGTGCCTTCTGCAGATTCGAAAGCACGACATTCTACATGACGTTTGCGGTCTTGGTTTGAACTTCCTGTTAGCGCTTAAACCGCTAAAAAGAAGCTCAAGCGGACATATAGGTCCGTGAACCACCGCTTCATCACCCAGTTACCGCTGACTGGCGGGTGGTGTCCAACGATGTCCGTTTGAATCGTCTCGTGGATGGCTCGTGTGCCCCGACTGTTGGGAAAGCCCCGTTTCTTTCGCGCTCGATCATTATTCCCCGATAAAACCGGGACAATCCATTCAGCCGGGGCCTGTGAGGCAGCAACCGACCTTCGGGCCTGGCAAACCGGGCACGGGTATGGGTATTCATTCTTGGGGTGAACGATGGGTCCGGGGTGTTCGTCGGGCAGCGAGGATTCCTGACCGGGCACCAGTCGCGGTAAGCTGAGGGCAGGGAGCACAGGAGAAGAGCCATGTCCATTCACCGCCCCACATTCAGCCGGCGGATACTGCTCAAGGGCCTGGGCGCTTTGGCCCTCGCCACCGCCTTTCCGGCACCCGCCCTGTCAGCGGCTGACCCACGGATGCGCCTTATCCCTTCCACCGGCGAACGTCTGCCGATGGTGGGGCTGGGCAGCTGGACCACGTTCAATGTAGGCGGTGATCAACAGCTGCTGGATCAGTGTGCCGATGTGATCGCTCATTTCGTGAAAGCTGGCGGCCGTCTGATCGACTCGTCGCCCATGTATGGCTCTTCCCAGGACACCATCGGCTACGGCCTGAACAAGCTTGGGCGTCCCGGTGCCGTTTTCGCCGCCGACAAGGTCTGGACATGGTCTGTGGCGGAGGGCCGGGAGCAGATCGAAACCTCGCGCCGCAAATGGGGGATACCGCGCTTCGACCTGTTGCAGGTCCATAACCTGCTGAGCTGGGAGGGGCACCTGAAGACGCTGTTCGCCATGAAAGCGGCTGGCGACCTGCGCTATGTGGGGATCACCACCTCGGATGGCCGTCGTCACGGAGAGTTGGCGCAGGTCATGCGCACCCGGCCCCTGGATTTTGTTCAGTTCACGTACAATATCGTGGACCGGGAGGCCGAGCAGCGACTGCTGCCCCTGGCCATGGACCGGGGTATTGCGGTGATCGTCAACCGCCCGTTTCAGCAGGGGGGGCTGATAGAGCGCCTTCGGGGGCGTCCACTTCCGTCCTGGGCAGATGAAATCGGCGCCGGCAGCTGGGCACAGTTTATTCTCAAGTTCATCCTGTCGCACCCGGCCGTCACCTGTGTCATCCCCGCCACCACCCGAGTGGATCATGTTCAGGAAAATGTTGCGGTGGCCGGATCCGTGCTACCCGATGAGGCTCTGCGCCGGCGGATGGCGGCCTACGTCAGGGCGTTGTGATGACCGAATGGTGGACCTATAGTTTGCACAGCTTCCTGCTGTTCTCGCCACGCGTTTATTGGCGGCTGATCGAACACTACAATCAGTCGCTCTGGCCCTTGCAGATTCCGGTCCTGCTTCTCGGTTTTGTGGTTCTTTACGGCTTGTTGCGCCGGCAGCCCCGCACCTGGCGGGCGGCTTGGGCGCTGCTGGCTTGCGGCTGGTTTTTCGTGGGCTGGGGCTACCTGGATCAGCGGTATGCGGCCATCAACTGGCCCGTTAAGTACATGGTGCCGGTTTTCTTCCTCGAAGGACTGTTGCTTCTGGTGCTGGCGGCCCGTCGACCGACGGACGTCCGCCCCGGGGCGGGCAGGCGCCTGGGCTTGGTCCTGTTGTGTTACGCCCTGGCGGGCCACCCTTTGGTGACAGCCCTATTGGGAGGGGCATGGTCTGCTGCGGAACTGCCGGGCCTGTTGCCGGACCCCACCGCCATCGCCACTCTGGGAGCCCTTCTGGGCTGGAAAAAGAGTCGATGGCGCGGGGTCCTGATGGTCATCCCGGTTCTTTGGTGTTTTTACAGCGTCCTCTGTCTGCTGGCCATCGATGCTCCCGCTGCCTGGGTAATGCTGGGGGCGTTGGGGCTGGCAGCGATCGCAGGATGGGGGCTCGTCTGGACACCCATTAGAAAACGCCGATAAACACCCCCAAACGGCGGCTTGCCTGAGCAATTCCTCGCTGGCATGCCGCTCCTCGGATTACAGGCCCAGCCGCTCGGCGACGAAATCCACATCCTTGTCCCCGCGACCACTCAGGTTGACCAGAATGGTTTTGTCCGCCGGCAGATCCTTCGCCAGTTTCATGGCATAGGCAACCGCGTGGGCACTTTCCAGGGCAGGGATGATCCCCTCAAGGCGGGAGAGCTTCATGAAGGCGTCCAGGCACTCCGTATCGGTGACGGACTCATAGTCGACCGCTCCCAGTTCCTTCAGGTAACTGTGTTGGGGGCCGACGCCCGGGTAATCCAAACCGGAGGCGATGGAGTGCACGGGCAATGGCTCGCCTTTGTCGTCCTGCAGCACATAGCATTTGAATCCGTGGATGGCGCCGGGAGTGCCAAGGGTCAGGGTGGCGGCGTTGCGAGGCGTATCCAGGCCTTCACCGGCAGGCTCCACGCCCACAATGCGAACGGACTCATCTTCCAGGAAGGCGCTGAACAGACCGATGGCATTGGAGCCGCCGCCGACGCAGGCGGTAATGGTATCCGGCAGTCGTCCGGTCATGGACAGAAACTGGGCGCGGGCTTCCTCGCCGATGATGCGCTGGAAGTCCCGTACCATCATCGGGAAGGGATGGGGACCGACGACGGAGCCAATGGCATAGAAGGAATTTTCGGGGTCCTTCAGATACTCTTCGAAGGCGCTGTCCACCGCGTCCTTGAGCGTGGCTGTGCCACGGGTAACGGGAACCAGCCGGCACCCCAGGATTTTCATTTTCCCGACGTTGGGCGCTTCTTTTTCCACATCCACCTGTCCCATGTGGATCTCACAATCGATACCGACCAGGGCGCAAGCCGTTGCCAGGGCCACGCCGTGCTGACCGGCACCGGTTTCGGCCAGGACCTTGGTCTTGCCCATGTGTTTGGCCAGCAGCGCCTCGCCCAGGCAATGATTGATCTTGTGGGCGCCGGTGTGATTCAGATCCTCTCGCTTGAGATAGATCTGCGCGCCACCGCAATGCGCGGTGAGACGTTTGGCGTGGTAAACCGGGCTGGGGCGACCGACGTAATGGATCTGGAGGTCTTTGAGTTCTTCCTGAAAAGCGGGGGTGTCCCGAATGGCGACATAGGCTTCGGCAATCTCGCGCATGATACGGTCCAGAGGCTCGGGTACCAGTGCGCCGCCAAAGTCGCCAAAGAAGCCCTTATCGTCTGGCATGGGGCCATAATGTGCTTTTGTCATCCTAGGGTCCTCGTTGTGGTATCACCAGAAACAAACCCCCAACATACCAAAAACTGGACACGGAGGGAGCCGCTGAAAGCGATAATTCCGTGTCGCCTTGACGGACAGCGGGGTATGTTGAGGTTTTACTGCTGGAACTGGGCTCTGTCTCTTGCCTTTTGTTGCAACTTTGAGGTTTTGATTTGTCCAGTACCGCGCACTGTGAAGAGGGGCTCAGGCCTGAATCGACGCTTGTGGCTTGAACGGCACCGGTATCGTCATGGTGGGATGAAAGGTAGAATGCCCATCTCCGAAAAGCGCATGACTGGATCGAACCGATGAAGAAAACCGCCACACTGATTGGGGTAGTGCTGCTTTTCCTGTATCGGTCCGTGGCGGCAGAAACGGTGACGATTGCCGTTGGCGAATGGCCACCCTATACCTCGCAGGTGGTTCCGAGTGCGCAGGTTGCGCAGAAAATTGTCACGGCTGCTTTCCTGCTGGAGGGCGTCCATGTCGAGTATCGGTATTTCCCCTGGAAGCGTGCCTATGTAGAGGTGAGGCAAGGGCACGTCGACGCGACGTTCCCCTGGTACAAAAGCAAGGCGCGCACCGAGGCCTTTCTTTTCAATCATGAACCCCTGCTGCACGGGCAGGAAGTGTTTTTCCACCTGAAGACGCTGGACTTCCGCTGGCGCGGCTTTGACGATCTTAAGCGCTATCGGGTTGGCGGCACGCTAGGCTTTTTTGACACCAGTCTGCTGGAGCAGCATGGCGTGGCGGTCGATAAGGTGTCCAGCGAGGAACAGAATTTCGAGAAAATGCTGCGTGGCCGTGTGGATGTCTATGCGACCACGCGTGAAGTGGGTTATTACCTGATCCACAAGTTGTTCAGCCCGACCCAGGCGGCGTTGTTCACCCACGATCCCACGCCCTTGCATGAAGCGGATGCGTTCGTCATGTTCTCCCGCGAAATCCCGCAATCGGAAGCACTGATCTCCAAGTTGGATCGGGGGCTGCGAATGCTGAAAGCCAGCGGCCGGTATGGGGAGATCCTGAGCACCGTTTCGTCGCCCTCAGCGGAGAAAATCCGTCCATTCGCACCTTTCTGAATGAACCGGGTCATCGGCAATACGCCAGCCTTGCCCGTCACCGATGTTCAGAACCGGCTGCTTCCTGCATTGAGTCTTTCCAGCAAGGGCAAAATCCTGGCGGTTGCCTGCAAGGCACCTTCCATATAGCCGGGTTGCTCCAATGCAGCCTCGCTGGAGATCAGCATCATTCGGCCGGCCCAAGGCCCTGTGACCTGTGATAGATCCACGGTGGCAACGGGATGGTCACCGGGTTCCCGGTCCGCCGCTGTGGCCGTGAAGGGATCGCTGGCCCAGTCTTTGAGATGTTCGTCGAGAGGCGCTCCAGCCTGAGGGCCGAACAGGCGTTCCAACTGGGTCCGGCAGTGGTGCTTCAAGGCCTCGGGACCCAGGCGCTGGCGGACGTCGGCCGGGACACCGACAAAACCAAACAGCGCGGCCTGACCCTTTGCACTGGTGGCATCGTGAATCTCTGCAAGGGGACCAACCATGCTTCTGGCCATGCCCGACAGCCCCTGCTGGCGCCAGAAAGGCGCATCATAGATCGCGACATACTTGGCATGGGGCGCCATCCAGGTGGGCATATCAACCCAATGATTTCGTTCCTGTGGCCTGAGCGGTGGTTGAATATCCAGGCTACCTGCCAACAAGCGGGGTGGGGCTGCCAGGAGCAGGTGGGAAAACGCTAACGGCGCCCCAGCCTCCGGCCTGTTATCGACGTCAAGGTGGATGCTGTCCCCCACCAGGCGGGCAGCGGTCACAGGGTGATTCAGCAGGAGACGCTCGGGATGAATCCTGGCCACAAGTGCCTGAATGAGTGCGCTGGTTCCTCCGGCGATGCGCAGCGACAGATTGCCTTGGTCAAAACCAGCCATCCGTTGCGGCGGCAGTGATTGGGCGCGCTCCACGACCATATCGCCGTCGGTATATTGAGGAAATGTGGCCAGGTTCAGGTCTGCCGTTAGCCGGGTCATCAGTGGCTGGAAATCCGGCCAAAACCAGGAGGGGCCAAGATCGAATGCCGAAGCGGTGTCGGTCGCTCCGGCGGATGAATAGCCGGAATGAATGCGGCCGCCGAGGCGCTCCCTGGCTTCCAGCAGGCGGAAATCGATACCGGCCTGGGTGAGACGTAACGCTGCATAAAGGCCGCTTAAACCGCCGCCGACAATGGCCACACAGGGTGTCGTCATGAGGTTTCTTCCTTTGGGAATGTATCGCCCGTTCGCGGCGTATAACCGCTGATTTTACCGGCAGGTAGCCCCAATCGGTCCAGTGACTTTTGGCAGGAGAGAATAAGCTCAACAAAAAAGCCGGGCATTGAGCCCGGCTTTTCAGTGCCATTTGAGTCTGTTATTTGAGGACGACGACACCACCGTCGCTATCCGCCACATAGACTCTGCCATAGGCGATGGCGGTCGCCTCTGCAGTCCCCACGGTCTCCTTGTGCTGCAGCATGACCGGGTTCGCCGGGTCGGTCCAGTCCAGCTTGACGACGCCACTGGTACCGTAGGCGGCATAGATGATCAGCTTGGGCGTGTCACGCACATAGATGTGGCCGTTGGCGTCCAGCAGCGGCTTGTCGGCCGGGAAGTACTGAGCGGTCATGTACTGCGCCGAGCCGTCAGCGCTGGCATAGCCGGCTTGATCCTGCAGGCGGAAGTGAGCCATGGCGTGGGGGCGATAGTCGTAGCTGCCGGCCTTGTCCCACACTGCGGTCGCGCTGATGCCGGAGGGCAGGGGCGCGATCAGGTCGGACATTTTGTAGCAGAGGATGCCGAAGCTGTCGTAACTGACGTAGGCATAGTTGCCAACGATTTTCATGTCGACGCTATGGCCGTCAGCGGCGCCCACTTTGGTGCCTTCCATCTTGATGGGCTCGAAGCGTTTGATCAGCGTCATGCCATTGGCCTGACCATTCACCAGCAGCCCTGTCATGTCGACGACGGCGATCCCGGAGGAACCAGCGGCCACCAGGGCATAGATCTTGCCGGTCGAGGTGTCGGTCCAGAGTTTCACCGCTAGCGCTCTGCCCAGTTCAGGCTGGCCGCTGGTGCCGCCCAGGTTGGCGACGACGGGATCGCTGACCGAGGGATTCACGCTCAGGTTATAGACCGTCAGACCGTTGCTGCCATCGGCAACGATACCGTAATTGCCATAGATGACCATGTCATAGGCATGGTCCTGGCCTTTGAGGCCGCCGTATTTGCCGGTTTCAGCGCTGTGCTCATAGATGCCGGCCGTTGTAGGCGCCAACAATAAGGGGGCGCCCGCCTTGGCATTGCCATTAAGGACGTCGGCGATGTCGACCCGGCGGACACCCAGGCTCTGCGACATCACATAGGCATCGTTGCCATTCAAGACCACACCGTAGGCGTGAGGTGTCGGCAGAATCGTGACGCCACCGACGGTCACGGGGTCCTCGCTCTGTAACGTATTGGCGACGATGTGAGGCTGGTCGATCGGGTTGCCATTGTCATCGGCGATCTGCCAGACACTCATGCCGTGGGGGCCGTCAGCGACATAGAGGTAGCGGCCGTCCGCGGTAATGCCGGAGGTATGTCCGATGGAAGCCGTAACGGTTGAACCGCCCGCACCGGCGGCGACTTCGGTGGTGCTGGCAAACTTCACGGGGACCGAGAAACGGTCTGCCATGGCAGTTGCGCTCGTATTGCCGAGGTCGATGAAATTCACGCCGCCTGCACCCGTGGTCTGAACCAGATCCACGCTGCCGGTCGCGCTAGAGATGCCGGGCATCAGGAACATGGGACCGCCGTGGCCGCTGATTTCGCCGGTCGCCAGCAATGCGGGTGACTCCGTCAGCCATTTGGGTAGCGATTCCTCTACTGTGGGATCAGCCGGTGACATGTCATAGGAGGTAACGAACTCATAGTCCGGCCAGTGGTCACCCAAAGTCCCGGAGGTGTTGTTGTTATAGGCGTGCAGCCCATTGGGACCGTGCCATGCGCTGGGATCGGTGGCGGAACTCAGGGCCACCAGACCGGCAAAGTGATCGGCGTAATAGACGGTGTTGTTGGCGACATCGACATCGACATCCACCACACCGGCTTCTTTCAACATGCCTGAACCGAAGTGGGGGAAGATGCTTTTCGACTGCTGTCCGGTCGCTTTATCCGGCCCGTGGGCAGGGACGGCGGGAGCATAGCCCAGATACGAAACGCTGGCAGGGTTGGTGGCGTTGACGGCCACCAGACCGCCCAGACCATACGCGATATAAACGTATGTCTGGTTGTTGCCGGCACCGACATTGGTGGCTACATCCAGCTTACGGGCGTTGTAGTAGTACTTGCCGTAACGGTCGAAGTCGGCCCAAGGGGTGGGGGCGCTGACGCCGTCGCGCCAAACCTGATTGATCTCGAAAGCGGCCTGCTCATAGTTAGGCATGCCGGTGACCGGATCAAGGTAATTCGCACTGGGAGACTGGACCTGGGTGGCGACGTTCATGTTGACATCCCAGTCTTCAGAGACCGAAGTATCGGTATACAGGTTATAACCGCCTTCGCGTGCCAGAGTCGTGGGGTTGTAGATGCCAATACCCAGGAAACCCAAGGCCGCATAGAGGTGACCATTAACCAGTTTCAGGTCCAGGGGGCCGCCCCAGGGATTCTCTCCGGCATATTGCAGGGTGTAGACGCCGGAATCGATTTTCAGGGTGCCATCGGCGTTGGTCACCGGGCTGCTACCGATCAGGTTGCTCAGCGCTGTTTTCTGGATGCCGTAGCCTTCGTCACCGATCCAGAGCGAAGTGCCGTCCGTTTCCAGGGACGAGATCGGCGCATCGGTACTCGAGATGGTCTGGTTGGTGAGAATGTCACCACCACCTTCGGTAAAGGTGATGCCGGTCTGCTCGTAATGCACCTTTACGCTGTAGAGATACTGCATGTTGGCCGGGTCGTTGATGTTGACGACGCCGATCCCGCCACGCCCCAACGCGACCAGGGCATAGTGGTTACCGCCGTAATCCACGAGTTTGATGTCGCGGATATAGGAGCCCATCGATAAGGTGTACTCGGACCCCTTGGTGGTGGAGATGGGAGTAATCTTCAGGTAATCGGACATGTTGAAGAGGGCCCAGTTGGTGCCGGAACCGTCTACATAACGGACTGCACTGGTCGAGGCACCGCCGATCTGGTCTGTCTGGGTGGTGATATTCGATTCAATCGCTGTCTGGGCGTCGAGTGTTGTCGTGTCCCCGCCACTATTGCAGCCACTCAATAGACTGGTGAGGCCAGCCGCGATGACCAATAGCCAAGCGCTTGTAAACCTTGTCGTTATCATGCTGTATCTCCAATTGCCCAAGGCAATACCTAGAGGCATTTTCACTAGAGCCTTTTCCGTCAGGCAGAGCGTAAAACGTCATCATTGAACGTGAAGCTTTCAATAAGTGGATACTGTAAGCGGGGGATAAGTACTAAATATTGACGCTTATCAAAATTGGTTTGGGTTGTTGTCGCGGGCGAGTGACATTTGATTTGAGTCAGGAATAGCCTAATTTCGCAAAAGTTCTGCTGAAAGCCGCTATCAGCTTCTCTAAAGTGATAGAAAGTCCTAAGAGTTTGCCGGCATAGGCGGGCCAATCGTCAGGACAGGTTATTGACTCGATACCGTTCAAACAACGGAGACACACGTGAAAAAAATCTTTTATCGCTTGGCCCCGGCTGTAGCCATCAGCACCGCTCTAGCGCTACCTGGCATAGCCTCAGCCGCCCCTGAAGGCAACTGGGTCGTGAAGGGAACCCTTACCGGCGTCGTTCCCGACAAATCCAGCGACGGCTTGAACAACATATCCAACAGCGAGATTTTCCTGGATGAGGCCGCCTCCGTCGGTTTCTCGGTCACGCGACGCCTCGATTCCCATCTGGGGGTGGGGTTGTACACGGCGTGGCCTTTCTATCAGGAAGTCAAAGGCAACGACCGGCTCGGCCGGTTGGGACTGCACCGCCTGGCAGATGTCAGCCAATTACCGGTTGGCGCTGCGGTGACTTACCACTTCATGCCGAACTCGAAATGGCAGCCTTATGTGGGACTGGACGTCGATTACGCCCACTTCTTCGATGAGAAGAATGCCTTTAATGGCCTGAACGTCTCTGTTGACGACGCCTGGGGAATGGGGGCTCAAGCCGGCCTGGATCTTAATCTGAACGATCGCTGGCTCCTGACGACCAGCGCGCGTTATGTGCACATGAAGACGACAGCCCGACTGACCGGCATGATTGAGCAAAATGTAAAAATGACGCTGAACCCCTGGTTCTATTCCCTGGGTGTGGGCTATCGCTTCTGAGCGCGGCGGCAACTGATCGCAGGGGCAGCCGTCTTCCGGCTGCCCTCAACCACTTGACCTACAGCGTCGTATCTTCCGTTAATCCTTTCAAAAGACATTCCGACAACTCTACAAAACCGTAACCGCCGGTGTTCTCCGTGATGTAACGGGGCTGGTGTTGCATGTGCGCGAGAAAGCGCTGGATATTGGCAACCCCGATGGATCGGGGGAAATGCTCGAACATGGCTTCGTCGTTCGGGGAGTCACCGATAAAGGCACAATGTTCCGCTGACAGCTCGGGGTGATGCTGATTCAGCCAGGCGAGGGCGGTATCTGCCTTGTTGTAGTCGCCGATCCAGACATTCAGGTGGATTGAGCTGAGCCGCGCGGAGACTTCCGTCTGTGCTTTGAGCCACTCCGTGGCGGCGTGGGCCACATCGAGGGGTACCTGGGCCTGCTGTGCGATGTCGAAGGCCATGTCCGTCAAGCGGAACGGTTGATCCTGGGTATAGCCGATCTCGGGGAATCGGTGCATGACTTCCGATCCCAGGGCTTTAAGGCGGCGGTTGTTATCGTTTCTCCGGCTCTCTGTCTCGCGGAAGGTACGGATAACGTGGCCTGATGCGTTACGCTGCATCCAGAAGCTGCCGTTCTCGCCAATAACAGACTCTACCGGCCATGTGCGAACGATACAGTCGCACCATCCTGCGCTGGCGCCGGTCACCGGCACGACTTTAATCCCGCTGCGACGAAGACGCTCAAGCGCCAGAAAGGTTTCGGGCGGTAATTTGCCTTCCCACGTCAGTGTGTCGTCCACATCGGTGAAAACGACCTTAACCGGAGTATCGAACGATGCCGGTAGGCGGGTCGGAGTACTGTCTTGCATGAAAAGGTTTCCTTAGCCCGATGGGCCAAAAAGGGTGGAGGATTATTTCACACCGGCGCGGATAAAGGATTGCACGAACTGACGCTGGAACATCAGGAAGGCGATCAGCAACGGTGCGATGGAGATCAGTGTGCCTGCGCAGATGACGGACCAGTCGACGCCGGATTCGGGTGCTCCGAAGATCGCCATACCGACGGTGAGCGGCCGGCTGTTGGCGGTGTTGGTGACGACCAGGGGCCAGAGAAAGTTGTTCCAGTGATAGCTAATGGAGACCAGTGCGAAAGCCACATAGGTGGGCTTAGCCAGTGGCACATAAACTTTGCGGATGATCTGCAGGGTGGAGCAGCCCTCGATGCGGGCAGCGTCTTCCAGTTCCTGCGGAATCGTTTTGAAGGTCTGCCTCAGCAGGAAGATGCCGAAGGCGCTGGCGAAATAGGGCAGCCCCACACCGAAATAGGTATCGACGGCATGCAGGCTGGCGATGGTCTGGTAGTTCTGGACGATGAGGATTTCCGGGACCACCATCAGCTGCATCAGGATCAGTGCAAAAACCAGTCCCCGTCCCCGGAAGGCAATGCGGGCGAGGGCGTAGCCGGCCAGGGTACAGAGTACGAGTTGGAAGGCGAGGATCAACAGGGTGATGGCGACGGTGTTGACCATATAGCTCATAAACGGCGCCTGGTGCCACGCCTTGACGAAGTTGGCCAGGGTCAGCGGTGCCGTCAGACTGAAATGCGTGACATAGGCTGGCGGGTGAAAGGCGGCCCAGAAGGCGTAAAGCAACGGGAAAATCCAGAGCAGACCCAGTACCCAGGCGCTGGCAGTGGACAGGCTTTGGGTCACTTGGGAAAGGAGCTTGGACTGAGTCGAGCGTTGGGACATGGCGGGCCTCACCGGTAATGCACGCGACGTTCGATAACGCCGAACTGGATCAGCGCAATGACCACCAGAATCAGTAACAGCGCCACGGTAAGCGCGGAAGCGTAGGCGGTATCGAAGAAGCTGAAGGCGTTTTCGTAGATGTAGTACAGCAACAGGTTGCTGGCGTTGTTGGGGCCGCCTTTGGTCAGGATGAACAGGTGATCCACCAGCTTGAAGGCGTTCAGGAAGGCATTGATGAGAACGAACAGCGTCGTTGGCATCAACAGCGGCAATGTAATCCGGCGGAAACGCGTCCAGCGCCCGGCGCCTTCCAGTTCCGCAGCCTGGTAAAGGTCCGGGCTGATGCCCTGTAGGGCGGCCAGATAAAAAATCATGAAGAACCCGGCTTCTTTCCAGATTGCCATCAGCATCAGGCTATACAGGCTCAGGTTGGGATCGCCCAGCCAGTTATAGCCCTTGTGGCCGAACCAGCCGAGGATGGTGTTGAACAGTCCGATTTCCGGGGTATAGAAGAATAGCCAGATGTTGGCGACGGAAATCATCGGCAGAATCGTCGGCGTAAAATAGGCGAGACGAAGTGCGCCCTTGCCGCGGATCTTGCTGTTGACCCACAGGGCCATCACCAGTGCCAGCACGATCGATACAGGCACCGTAACCGCCGCGTAAATCAGATTGTTACGCAGCACCTGCCAGAAGACGTCGTCGTCTATCAGGTCCCGGTAGTTATCCAGGTTGAATCCCACATTATCCTGCATGCCAGAGCCGGTGAAACTGTGCCAGATCGTGGCGACGGTCGGCATGTAGGTGAAGGCGGTAAGCAACGCCAGGGCCGGCAGCAGAAGCAGCCAGGCGTAGAGCTGTTGGTTGCGTGTCATTGTCACTGTCGTGGTTGGACCCTTGGCGGTAGAAAAAGGGCAGGTGCCTTGGGTGGCACCCGCCCCGGTGTGTCTCGCGCCTTGCGCTACGTCGTTAGTGGTAACGGCGCAGGATGCGAGTTGCCTGTTTCTGGGCGGAGCTGAGGGCCGCCTTGGGCGATTCCTCGCCGGTGAGGGCGGCTTGGATCGCATCATCCAGAAGCTTTCTCACACGACCGGACTGATGGGTGGAAAGCTCTGCTGTGGCATATTTGAGCTGGTCGCGGGCAACGGCAGCCTGGGGGAAGGTTTTCACATAGGATTCCAGGGCCGGCGTCTTGTAGGCGGCCGGGCTGACGCCCATATAGCCTGTCGCGATACTCCACTTGGCCGCTTCTTCCGGCGATGTCATGAATTTCACCAGTTTGAAGGCCGCTTCGCGCTGTTCAGGCGTCGAATGCTTGAACAGGTAGAAGTTACCACCACCGGTCGGCGAGCCGGGTTCCTTGTTCGCCGGCAGCATGGCGACACCGAAGTCGAACTTGGCGTTGTTCTTCACTGCCGTCAGGTTACCAGTGGAGTGCCACATCATTGCGGTTTTCTGGTCCAGGAAGTTCTGGCGCAGGGTACCCCAGTCGATCGTCCCCTTCGGCATGATGTGATATTGGGTGCCGAGGGATTTCCAGAATGACAGTGCTTCAACAACAGCGGGTTTGTCGAAGTAGGTTTTGGTGCCTGCCTGGTTCATCAGAACCTGGCCGTTTTCCTTGGTCAGCGCACCGAACATCCAATAGGGATAGCCTGTGGATGGAATCATCAGACCCCATTGGGTGACGTCGCCGTTGGCATCCTTATGGGTCAGCTTTTCACCCATGCTGACGAGTTCCTTCCAGGTCGCGGGCGGGTGATTCGGATCGAGGCCGGCCGCGCGGAACATATCCTTGTTGTAGTACATCACGATGGTCGAACGTTGGAAGGGAACGCCCCAGGTTTTACCGTTCACTTCGCCGTTCTTCATCAGCGCCGGATAGAAGCTGTGTAGCCAGGCTTTGTCTTCGGGTGTTTTCGCCATTTCATCGAACGGGATGATGGCATGGAGATCCATCAGCTCATGTACGTCGATGGAGAACATGACTGCCAGTTGGGCGGGCTGACCGCTTTTCAGGGCTGCCAGCGCCTTAACGCGGGCATCGTTGTAGTTACCGGCATAGATGGCGTTGACGTGGATGTCGGGGTTTTGCTTCTCGAAGTCGCTGACCATGCCGTCAACCACTTTGGTGAGCGGGCCGCCGACGGCGATGGGGTAATACATCGTCAGGTCCGTTTTCGCCTGGGCGATGCCGGAGACGAGTGTTGCCAGTGCAGCCGCCAGAAGGCGCTTCTTGCCAATCTTAAACATGAGAACTTTCCTTCGGTTGTGAGGGAGCGGTTTGGCGTAGGCCGGTTTGTGTTGAGAAGTGGTGCTCGTGTTGACGGTCCCAGGTGATATCCAGCGGATGTCCCTGGGGGAGCAGGTGGTGACCCTGCAAACTCAGCGTTATCGATGCGCCTTGGTGATCGACACAGATCTGCGTGTCGGAACCTTGGTAATCGCAGTGCATTACGGTGGCGTTCGGGGACTGGCTGTGGCCGGTCAGCCGGATGTGCTCGGGGCGGATGCCGACCAAACGGTCGCCTTTTTCCAGGATGTTCATCGGTGGATGGCCGATAAAGCGTGCAACGAAAAGGCTTGCGGGCTGGTTGTAAAGGGCTTCAGGTGCACCGCTTTGCTCCAGTTTGCCATCGTTGAGCAACAGGATGCGGTCCGCCATGCTCATCGCTTCTATCTGGTCATGGGTAACGTAAAGCACTGTCAGGCCGAGCTGCTTCTGCAGGGCCCGGATCTCGCTGCGCATTTCATTGCGCAGCTTGGCGTCGAGGTTGGACAGCGGTTCGTCCATCAAGCAGAGCGGCGCCTGGGAAACGATGGCTCGCGCCAGGGCTACCCGCTGACATTGACCGCCGGACAACTGGGAAGGCTTCTTATGGAGCTGATCTCCAAGGTTGACCAGCTCCACCGCCCGATCCAGTCGCTGTTTTTGTTCGTTCGCAGCGACTTTGCGTGCTTTCAGGCCAAAGAGAATGTTCTCTTTCACGCTCAAGTGTGGGAACAGGGCATAGGACTGAAACACCATGGACAGGCGCCGCTGCCCCGGTGCCCGATCGGTGATGTCCTGTCCGTTGAGCAGTATCCGGCCCGCAGAGGGTGTGTCGAGCCCGGCAATCATCTTGAGCGTGGTCGACTTGCCGCAACCGGACGGACCGAGCAGGGCGATGAACTCGCCTTCGTCGACGTCGAAACTGAGATCGCTGACAGCCTGTGTATCGGCCCATTGCTTGGATAGACCCTTTACCGAGAGGAAGCTCATGCAGACATCCTCCCAAGACATTCGACGACATGAAGACCGGCCGCCGCACAGGTGGTTTGCAGGGCGCTAGGCAGGCTGTCGGTGTAAAAGCTGTCCACGTCGTCGAGAACGCCGGTCTTGATGGGCGCGCTGCGCAGGTACTTGCTTCTGTCGGCGACGAGGATGCGTTGTTCACTGTTGTCCATGATGGCGGTCGAGATATGGGATTCCTCCGGGGAGAAGTCCAACAGGGTGCCGTCTTCGCCCAAACCGCCGACCCCGAAAATGCCAAAGTTGACGTGGAAGCGGCGCAGAAAACGGGTGGCGTCCTCGCCCATCAGGTCCTGATCGGATGGCCGCAGCTTGCCGCCGCAAAGATAGGTGTCGATGGACGGGTTCTGGCACAGGGTCATGGCTGCATTCAGGTTGTTGGTGATCACGGTCAGGTGCGAGTGCTGTGTGAGCGCCTGGGCAATTTGCTGAAGGGTGGTTCCTATGCCCAGAAACAGGCTCGCTCCCTCTGGAATGGCGGCGGCGACACGAGCAGCGATGGCCCGCTTGGCCTGCAGGTTGATCACCTGCCGGTTATGAAAAGAGAGGTTGTGTGTCTGTACTGGTAAGGTAATGCCGCCGTGGACCCGCTTCACCAGTCCCGCGTCGCTCAGCGCATTCAGGTCCTTGCGAATTGTCTGAATGGACACATCGAACAGATCGCTGATCACGGCGCTGGATAAGGTGCCGCCTTCGTCTCTGAGACGTTGAAGAATAATGCTCTGTCGTTCGGATAGCTGCATTTCGACCGTTTAACCCAATAGGCGTTTTTTGTTTCGAGGGAGAGTATCCAGGTTTCGTATGAAAGTTATGTGGCAGCTCTATGACAATTTGGGGTTGGGGTTACCACGGGGGCGATCGGCAGTTTGGGGATCAATCGGTTCGTTGTGTTCGACTATTTTTGTTTTGAGGGGTAATGTCGGAAGTTTGGTTGCTACTGTTTATTGACGGGGAATTATGGATACGTTCACCTCCATGCGTGTTTTCAAGGCTGTCGTCGACTCAGGCAGCTTCGCCGCCGCTGCAGACCATCTGCAACTGTCTCGCGGTATGGTGACAAAGCATGTGGCTGCCTTGGAGCAACAACTCGGTGCGCGCCTTCTGTACCGTACGACCCGCCGGTTGACCCTGACAGAAGTGGGTGCCGATTACCTCGTTCGCGTGGGTACGATCCTGGAGCATGTCGATGAAGCCGCGTCGGTCGTCAGCTGTAAGAACGGCACACCCAACGGCCTCATCCGTATGACATCCAGTGTCGAGTTCGGGCAACGCCGCCTGGGCGGGTTGTTGGCAGAGTTCCGGCGGGAATTCCCGGAGATCGATATCGACCTGACGCTCAGTAATCGGCATACCGACCTGGTTGAGGAGGGGTACGACCTGGCGCTGCGGGTCAACCTGCATTCCGTTGATGAGAAGCTGGTAGGCCGGCCCTTGATGAAGCCATTGAACAATATGTTGCTGGCGGCACCCAGTTATCTCGAAGCCAACGGCACACCGCGAACGCCGATGGATCTGGTGGCGCACAACTGTCTCTATAACAAACGTCGATTCGAGACCGGACACTGGATTTTCGGTCCGGAGAGCGATCCGGTCGAGGTGGCCGTCAAAGGCTCCCTGGTGGTTAACGACACGGCAGTTTTGATCGACGCGGCGCGGGAGGGGCTGGGTATCGTCCTGCAGCCGCAGGTCCTGGTTGCGGATGACCTTGTGGCCGGGCGCCTGGTGGAGCTGCTGCCCGACTGGGAAAAGCCCAGCACAACGATCTATGCCCTATATCCGGCCAGACGTTTCCTGCCCCACAAAGTCAGGGTCCTGATCGACTTCCTGATCGATCGGCTGGGGAATGAATGACGGCCCGAGTCCCGAGCCTATTGACCGCAACTCGAGCGGGTATCCAAGTAAGTCTTTAACGGGGCAAATGGCTCAGCGGTAAGGGGCTTTCCTGCTTCACGGTTTGAATGGCAAAGTTACTGCGGATGTCGCTCACGCCCGGCAGCTTCAGCAGAGTGCCCGTGAGAAAACGCTCATATGCCCTGAGATCGGGAACCACGACCTGCAGCAGGAAGTCCGATTCGCCGGAGACCAGGTGGGCGGCGACCACTTCGGGCAGGGACTCCACGGCCTCGCGGAAAACGGCGGCCTCCCTGTCATTATGGCGTTCCACTTTGACGCCAACGAAAACCGTAAGTCCCAGCCCAACTTCATCCCTGTCCAGGACCGCACCGTAGCGTTTGATCACCCCGGATTTCTCCAGCGCCCGTACCCGTCGAAGGCAGGGGGAGGGAGACAGGCCGATTT
Source organism: Mangrovitalea sediminis (assembly GCF_002514725.1). Classification (GTDB taxonomy): domain Bacteria; phylum Pseudomonadota; class Gammaproteobacteria; order Pseudomonadales; family Oleiphilaceae; genus Mangrovitalea; species Mangrovitalea sediminis. The sequence goes on along the minus strand of NZ_NTLB01000005.1, from coordinate 551,268 downwards.
CCTCTGCAAGCTCGACGTTTGTGAGGCGCCCGTTTTTCTGTAAGGCCTCAAGGATCTTTTGATCAAAACGGTCTATGTCATGTTTTGGCATAACTGCAAACCTTTGCCGAAAGTATTGGCAGAATATATCGCAAAATGCCGTTTCGTGGGGCAAGTTGGCAATCGGGTACTGCTGGGGGAGCGCTAGAATGGCGCGTCGCTAAAGCTATTCGGGCAGGGCCGAGTTCATGGAAAACCTTTGGATGTTCATCGCCGCATTGGTTGTGGTCTATCTGGTACCGGGACCGGATATGCTTCTGGTTCTGGAAACGGGCGTCGTATTGGGCCGGGGCAAGGCCCTGGCTGTGGCTTTCGGCCTGGGTATTGCCCGTATGACGCATGTCATTCTCGCGGCGCTCGGGCTGGCGGCGCTCTTTAAATCGACCCCCTGGACATTCGACGCGGTTCGTATATTGGGCGGCGCCTACCTCATCCTGCTTGGTGGGCGGATGTTTTTTTCGGGGGGGCTGGGGGCGTCCGCGCAGGAACGCTCTCAGACATCATCTCCGGCGCTGAAAGCGGTTGGCTATAAAACAGCAGTGCGTAGAGGGCTGTTGACCAACCTGCTCAACCCCAAAGCGCTGGTCTTCTGTTCGGTGCTCCTACCGCAATTCGTGCAGCCGGGCGGTGGCTCGATGGGGACCCAATTCGCGCTGCTGGGCGTTGTACTGGTGGCCTTGGGACTGGGTTTCGACGCCGCCTATGCCATGGCGGGTCATAATATCGGCAAATGGTTGACGCGCAGCCCTGTCGTGCAGCGGTTACAGAGTTTCGTCTTTGCGTCGCTGATGATCGGGCTCGGCATTCGTTTGGCGGTGTGGCGTACAGGGTTTTGATAGGAGTGACAGAAACTGCTCCCGTGAGGTCGACCGTTAACGAACAGCGGCAGGCCTGATGTCAGGTCCCGCCGCGCCGGGAACCTGACTATCCTGCCGGATGTGAAACGTGCAGTACGTCGTACAGCTGAATGTTTGGATCATTGGTGAGTGTTGTGTCCTCTGGCCAGAGCCGGAAGCGAACGAGTGTCCAGTGGGACGGCTCAAAGGCCGTCAACGCCAGAAGTGCCCCCTGGGTGTCGGTAGCCTTTTCCACCAGGCGGCGTTCTTCGGCCCTCAGGTTTTCCATCGTGGTGAAAGGGGGAATATGCAGGACTTCCCGGCTGGCGAATCGTGCTTCTTTGAAACCGGAGCCGCTTTTACAGGCGATCATGCCGGGCCAGGTATTGACGGCTGGCCAGCCGAAGGCGTTGACGAGGCCCTCAAAACCAGGTCCTGTCAGGAAGTCCGTCATGCCGTCGTTGTCATGCCATAGGTAGAAGGGGGCGTATAGGTTTTCGTGGCTCGGTGTTTCCGTGGAGTTTCTCCGCGCGCTGAGGTAAGCCTTGAAAATCAACGGCGCGTGGTTGTCCAGCGCAGACCCTTTGTCGTTCACCCTCCGGCTGATGATTGACATGTCGTAGTCCGCTGGAAGTGTGAAACTGTATTGCATCGCTTGCATGGTGACACCCCGGAGCAGTTGCTCACTGCGATTGATGGTTGGCTGTTGGCTCATGCCGGTTATTGCGCAAGCCATCTCCGGCATGATGTGATTCAGGTTTTCCGGGTTGAGCCGGCTCAGTTCGTCAGGAGCACCTTTCCCGGCCGTGTCGCATTGCGTACGGCCTGCAGGGCTTCCTGAAACCGCTCCAGCGGGAAGCGTCCGATCACCGGCATGACATGGGGGTGTTCGGCGAGCACCGCCCATAATTCACGGGTTGCTTCGTGCATGTCTTCCGGCGTTTTTTCGCTAACCCACTTTTCGATACCGAAGCCTTGCCAGATAAGGTTTTTGCGGAGCAGCGTAGATCCCTTCAGCGTGATATCAGTGTCGCTTAACAGGCCATAGGTGACCAGGCGACCTCCCGGCAATAATGCGTCGATCAGTGCCAGGCTATCGACGCCTCCCACCGCATCCAGCACGGCGTTGAAGCCTTCGCCCTTTAAGGTGCCCTGCAGAACCTGGGCGACGCTCGCCGCGTGGGCAATCACACTCCCGTCATTGCCATCAACGGTGACATAGCCGTCTTCATTCCGGATCAGCAGTACAGGGTTCAGTCCCTGGCGTCGGGCGAGGAGGGTCAGCAGGCTCGCGACAATTGAACGTCCTGCCGTAATCAGTAGACGGGCGCCTGGCGCAAGCCTGCACTCATCGATCAAGCCCCAGGCCGTCAACGGATTCAGCGCGAACTGACTTGCCACGTCATCAGATAGGGCCTCTGGTACCGGATAGACCCTTGATCTGGACGCAACAGCCATCTCGGCCCAGGCCCCAACGCCCCGGAAGGCCACTCGGGTTCCCTGTGCAAGGTCCGTCACGCCAGGGCCCGTATCGATAACGGTGCCGACAGCATCGAAACCGGCGATCTGGGGAAAGCTCGGTGTATAGCGGTAACGGCCCTCGATAAACAGTAAATCAGCAGGCTGGATGGAGCGGGTGGTGACTCGGATCAGAACCTGGTCCGGGGCAGGGGTGGGTTCCAGTGCGGTTCCCAGGCTCAGGACCTCTTCTGGCAAACCTGTGCGTGAAAAAAGGATGGCTTTCATGGCTGAGGCTCCAGTTTCGCTTGAGTGGACAGATTACACTGAGCAAAAATGAATGGAATTCCAAAAAAAGAGCCATTCAGTGTGCAAAAAAACACAGAATCTGCGTTGACCGTTCGGCAAATGAACTGGGATGACATCCGTTACTTCATTGAACTATCCCGTCAAGGCAGCCTGTCGGCGACAGCAAGGGTGTTGAATGTTGAACATTCCACGGTGGCCCGCCGCATTGGCGGCTTGGAAGCTGCCACGGGCTTACGGTTGTTCGATCGTATGGCGCGGGGTTGGATGCTCACGCAGGAAGGTGAAACGTTGCTCAAGCAGGCCAGGCGCATGGAGGCTGAAGCGCTGGGATTCGGACGAGCCGCGCTGGGCGTGGGAGCGGTGAGTGGGCGTGTTCGCGTATCCGCTCCGCCGGCCGTTGCAGCGCATTTTCTGGTACCGCGACTGACGGCCTTTCATCAGCGCTGGCCTGGTATCAGTCTGGAGTTGATTGGCGAAAACCGTGAAGCCGATCTTAACCGGCGCGAAGCCGACATCGCGGTGCGCTTCGATCGCCCGGTAACGCCCGGACTGGCCGCACGTCCTCTGATCACCTTCGAGTTTGGGCTATATGCCCGTGAGGAATGGCTGGCAGGGGATGAAGCGACCTGGCAGTTTCTGGGCTATGACGAGAGCCTTAGCCAGACACCGCAACAGCGTTGGCTGGAGAGCTTGGCAGGGAACCGTTCCTTTTCGCTGCGCAGCAATGACCTGAATGTCCTTTTTCAGGCTTGCCGCGAGGGGTATGGCGTGGCTGTGCTGCCGCATTTCCTGGGGGAAGGCGCGCCTGAACTGGTGCCTGTCCCTCACCTTCCATGCCCGGTTTCACGCACAGCGTGGCTCGTGATTCACCCGGATGTCCGTCGTTCCCCCCGGGTAGAGGCCGTTGCCGACGCCTTGAGGTCTCTGGTATCCGATTACAAGTGAACTCTGCTCTTGTAATAGCTGTAGATCACTTCCTGGGGTATCGGACGGCTACTGTCCTCGTGGGCGGCAAGGCCGGCACGGGCTTCGCGCCAGGGCGTTTCATAACGAAGCATGTCCTCGAGCTCGTCGGCCGACATATCCGCATAGGTGTTGAGTACATTGTCGAGGTGGAGTCGCTCGCGGCGACCGATCACCGTCTCTGGCGGGGAGGAATACCAGCAGTCGGATAATGTCAGGGGTTGTCGTACATCCCGTTGTCCCTGAAAACGGTCATGGAGGGTTCTACATACCGGACCGAATTTCCAGGCTTCGAAGGTTTCAGTAAAGAGCGTTTTCTTGCCGAAAAACGCCAAATGCCAGGCATAGGCGACATAAAGCAGTCGTTGTACCTTGATGACGTTGACAGGAATTCCGTTTTTGACGGAATAGCGGATGATGTAATCGCTGAGCGCGTAAAGTTTGTTTCGGTCGACAGGCGTTTCCATGGCGGCGATTCTGACTAGCGTTGTGGCATATCCATGCCGTTACGTTTACACCAAAGCTGAGGACTAAGACTGACGACGGTCCTTGATCGATCGTAATGGACGATCGGATGCCCGGTCGGTCCCTCTCTATTATGTCCGGACAAACATACCCATACAACGCTGTTTGGCCGATGACCTACGTCAAGTTTTCTTGACGCCCCTGCTCAGGCACCCCTCCGGTTTTCGCGCTGTCCGCGCTGGATTAAACCTCTCAATCAATCTGGAACAGAGGTCGCTCCGGAACTCTTTGCCGAGATAGCTGTCACGGTAGAGCCAAGATGCGGCTGCCATGTTGCCAGCGAGGTCTTTGCCGTTAGATGTCTTCAGGGTGAAAAAAAATTAATGGGCCACTAATCCACGGATATTCAAATAAAAACGGAAGAATCAATGGGATGTGGCACGAGTAATGATGCCCTGGGACGTTGATCTGGCTCATTTTTCACATTGATCAAACTCCAACCCTTTTCTATCACCAATGCAGCCTGGCGTAAGTTTCGGCGAAGGTCGTCGTAGCTGCGGCAGGAAGCGCGAGGCGTTAATACGACAACTACTGTGCCTGCCAAGCCAATCGCAAACATTCGGGTAATGATGAGTGCAAGTTTTCCTAGTGGTAGGCGCACCGGTGCCTTGGGAATGCCGATGAAAAGAGCTCTTCGACCGCTGACTCGTTATCAGGGCGTCACGCTGATCGAATTGATGGTGGTGTTGGCTGTCATCGCCATCTTCTTGATGTTTGCGCTGCCGTCCTACGAAAACGTTCAGACCGGCGACCGGATTGCCAGCGAGATGAACGATCTCAACGGTGACGTCGAGTTTGCCCGTATCTCCGCTGTTTCACGCGGTATCCCGGTCACTATCTGTGCGTCGAAGGATCTGCAATCCTGCAGCGACAGCGCCTCTTGGGGCACAGGCTGGATCATTTTCAGCGACTTCAATGGTGATCACACACTGCAGTCCACCCAGGGTGATGCCTTGTTGCGGGTGCATTCGCCCCTCGCCGGTGGTACTCAGGCGGATACGCTCACGGGGACGGCGGGTCAACCCGGCAATTTCTCCGGTAATCTCGATTGGTTGACCATCAACCGCATGGGCGCGACCACTCCGGGCGTACTGTCGCTGCACAACGCTGCCAACGATCCCCAGTGGCGCCATTGCCTTATTGTTCCCATGACGGGGAAAACCTATACCGACACTGAAACCAACAATCCGGGAGTCTGTCCATGACGGCGAGAGCTTCCGCAGGGTTCACTCTGGTCGAGGTCCTGGTTGCCCTTGTGGTGATAGCCTTTGGCCTGTTGGGCATGGCCGCCCTGCAGGCCAATACGCTGAGCACCACATCGGGCGCTCGTTACGAATCCATTGTCGCGGTGGAGGCCCAAAGCATGGCGGATGCCATCACGGCTAATCCCGGTTACTGGGCCGATGGCCTGTTTTCCACCACGCCTATTTCGGTCACATCAAAGAACAGTACGACCGTCCTCAGCGATCCGACCCTGTCTTCCATCACCAAGGACTGTTCCTCCTCGACCTGCAGCCCCACGGAACTGGCCAGTTACGACCTGCGGCAATGGGGAGACGATTTACGTCAGCAAATTCCAGGCGCGTCCGGAATCGTCGCCTGTCAAATCGGCACGCCGGATACCTGCAAAATCACCATCAATTGGCGAATGAAGATTGCGGCTGCGGTGAACACCGGAACCCAGGCGACAAACTCAACAACGGCGACGGCCAAGACCTATAGCTTGGTGAGCGTGCTATGAAGACCTCCGCAAGAATTCACGGCAACCGTTGTGGCCGGCAGTCCGGACTCAGCCTGATTTCGGTCATGATCGCCATTCTGCTCAGCACCTTCCTGCTGCTGATCCTCTTTACCATCTGGCAATCGACGCGAGGCACATTTTCGACGGAAAACAGCCTTAGCGATTTGCAGGGGAGTGAGCGCCTCGCGCTGACGGTCGCCGCGAATACCGTCCATATGGCGGGTTACTATCCGGTTTACCTGAACTACCAAACGCCGGCCCCGGCTTCTCCGTATTCGACCAACGATTTTGCGGCCAGCGGTTCCTTTGCCATCGGTCAGGTTATCAGCGGCACCCATGCTGCTGCAGCGCCGGGCGATACCCTGTCGGTACGCTTCATCGCCGATAGCAACGTCAATACCCTCGATTGTCTGGGGCAGGCCGAGACCACCGGGACATTGGTCACCAATACTTTTTCCGTGAGCAACAGTGGGGATTTCCAGTGTTCGGTCAACGGTAAGGCGCCGGAGACCATTGTCTCTGGCGTGAAGGCGATGACGGTGCTCTACGGCGTGGATACAACAGGGAGTGGATCGGCGCTGCAATATTTGCCGGCGGACCAACTGAGCAGCAAGGAATGGTCTCTGGTGAACTCCGTCAAGTTGGCACTCACCTTCGATAACCCGCTGGCGGGGCAGGCTGGTCAGAACAGTACCTTGCCGCCGATTCATAGTGTCTTAGCACTCATGCAAAACGTGCGTTGAGGGGGAGTGTCATGGGCCAACCAACTCGTCGGCAATCGGGGTTCGTTCTCATAGCAAGCATTTTGCTGCTGCTGGTCCTGAGTATTCTCGGGGTAAGCATGTTCCGCGGTGCGGGGTTACAGGAGAAGGTCGCCGGCAGCGTCAAGGAAAAGGCGCGGGCGTTGCAGATGGCACAGGTAGCGCTACATCACGCGGAATCGTTGATCGATCAATCCGTTACATCGCCGTTGCCTCAGAGCAGCAATTGCGCGGCGGCCTTGACGGCAGCAACGATCTGCACGAACGCGGTGAGCATAAAGAATGCGCCGTTAGCGGCGCTGACCAACGGCTACACGGATACTTCCGCGCCAGGAGTGAATGCGTCGGATATCTCCAGTTCCGGCGGCAAGGGAACCTACTACGCCTATCCACAGTTCTATATCCAATACCTGGGGCTGTCCTCGAATGGTCAAGGACAGGTTTACGAAATTACAGCGCTGGGATTCGGTGGCAATGCCAACGCTGTATCCATCATCAAAAGCACGTTCGAACTTTCCAGCGGCGTTGTTGATCTGGGAGCACTCTGATGAAGATGGCCATGCGTTTCGTTTTCCCTCTGTTGCTTGTGGGGCTATCGCTTATCGCGGAGACAGCCGTCGCGGTGACCCTGGAAGATAACTTTACCGGCACCTCATCCACGATGGACTGGACGGCACTTGAAGGCGCCTGCCTGACGGCGGGGGATAATTCCGGCACCATCCCGGCCTGCAAGGGGTTGAGTTATTACGGTTCTCAGCAGCAGACGGGGCTCACGAACAACGCCGATTCCCCCGGATATGGTGCGCTACGACTGACGAATGGCTGCGCCAACGGCACCTGCTATTACCATCAGGCGGGCGCCATTATCTCGAACACGACCTATCCCACCAACGATGGTGTCCAGGTGACCTTCACCACCTATACCTATGGCGGTGACAATCAGGGTGGGCACGGTGCGGATGGTATCGGTTTCTATTTGATCGATGGGACTCAGGCGGCCAACTTGGGGGCCTGGGGCGGGAGTCTCGGCTACAGCTGCTCCAATTCTAACAATCCCTATAAAGGCATGGTCGGCGCCTATCTCGGTCTGGGGATCGACGAGTACGGTAACTTCCTCAATCCGTCGGATAACACGCACACAGGGCCCGGCTATCAGCCGGGACGTATCGGCATGCGGGGATATGGCAACATTGCGTGGTCATGGTTGAACGCCAACTATCCCGATGATTATCCGTCGACGCTTTCATATAGCGATAAACTGAACGCCGTAAAAAACACCTGTAAAAGCGGTGATCTGTGGAATTACGACAACTATACGACCCAGTATTACCACAATAAGGCCTATACCTACCTCGACCCGCAGGACACGGGTAAGGCTGTTGCTGACTACGATGTCATCCCCAATTCGTACGTCGTGCTGCCTTCGAATACGCCGATTGCCAACGAAAGCGCAACCAAGAGAACGCAGGCCACGCCGGTCAGTTACAAGCTGAAAGTCACCCACGATGGATTGTTGAGTCTCTGGTACAGCTATAACGGCGGCAGCTATGTACCCGTCCTGACGAAGCAGAGCATTACATCGGCGAACGGTCCGCTGCCCAGTTCGTTCAAGTTCGGCTTCGGGGGTTCGACCGGCGGCAGCGATAACGTGCACGAGATTACCTGTTTCCAGGCGGCTCCCGCCAACCAGTCCGCGAGCTCTGCGAGTCTGAACGTACAGCAATCCGGCGAGGTCAAGACTGGTACTCAGGTCTATCTGGCCTATTACCACACTGATAACTGGTGGGGGCAGCTGACGTCGCACGACCTGCTGGTTAACAGCAGCACTGGCGCGGCATCAATCAGCCCAACGGCAAATTGGGATGCATCCTGTGTCCTTACCGGCGGAGTCTGTCCCTCGACTGGTGCGACGGGCATGACCGCCGAGAGCGGTCGTACGCTGCTGACCTGGAGTGGTTCACAGGGGATCCCCCTAAACTGGTCCAGTCTCACGTCGACAGAGCAGGGCTGGTTAAACGATGACAATGAGGGGCAGTACCGTCTTTCCTACCTGACGGGAGATCGCTCCAACGAGATCAACAGCTCCGGAACGGGCATGTTCCGGGCACGCAGCAGTGTGCTCGGCGATATTATCCATTCCAGTCCGGTCTGGGTCGGACCGCCGGCGTCTCCGTATCCGGATGTCTGGACGGACGACTTGGCGGGAGGTTCCGCTGCCAGCGTACCGGAGAATGGTACCAGCGCAGAGGCCTATTCAGCGTTCAAGAGTACCTATGCGACCCGCACGAATATGGTTTATGACGGCGCCAACGATGGCTTCCTGCACGGTTTCGAATCCGGTGCCTACACTAGCAGCGGCAACTACGATGCGACGGCCAATGACGGCAATGAGGAGGTCGCCTACATGCCGCAGGCTGTCCTCAAAGCCATTCACAATAGTGCCAACAGTGGCGTTGCGGACTATTCCTCTGTCCACTATGCCCATAACTACTTTTTAGACGCGACGCCCGGTACCGGCGATCTTTTCTACAACAAAGCCTGGCACACCTGGCTGGTCGGTGGATTGGGCGCGGGGGGCAACGCGATCTATGCGCTCGATATCACCGATCCGGGTAAGTTCTCTGCTACCTCCGTGCTGAGGGAATGGGGGCCGTCGACACTTTCGTGCACCAACAATAGTCAGTGCGGTCAGTATTTGGGTAAAACCTATGGCACGCCCCAGATCCGTCGTCTGCACAATGGGAAGTGGGCGATTCTGTTCGGAAATGGCCTGGACAGTGCCGGTGGGCACGCCGGGATGTATGCCATGACGGTCGATCCGTCGACCGGCGCCTTCTCGGATACTTATTTTCTGGACACCGGCGCAGGCTCGTCGACGGCGCCTGACGGCATTGCCTATGTCACGCCCGCGGACCTGGATGGTGACCATATCACCGACTATGTGTATGCGGGCGACGTTGACGGCAACCTGTGGCGCTTTGACCTGACCAGCAGCGACCCTTCGAAATGGCACGTCTCGACCTTTGGTGGCACCACGCCAAACCCGCTGTTCTCCACACCCAACAATCAGCCGATCACCACCAAGGTCATGGTGTTGAGTACGGCCTCTGTCAAGGGGCGTGGCCAACTGATGGTGGACTTTGGAACAGGGCAGTCCATCGCCCAAACCGCGGATTCCTCCGCTAAATACGCTACCGGCCAACAGTCGCTTTACGGCATTCTGGATTGGGATATGGGGGGGTGGAACAGTCTGGGCTCGAAACAATACGCGAGCTGGACGGGGTTATCGTCTGCGCCGAGCCCGACAAATCCCATTACTACCAAGGAATTGCAGGAACAGACGATTACCGGTGCCTACAACACGTCCGCCGGTGCGGTGACAGGGTATCGCACCGTAAGCAACAACTCGCTCTCATCAGGCCAGTTTGGGTGGTACCTCGATTTGCCAGGGTATCTGGGGGTGACTGGCATTGGCTCATCGAACCAGACTGAGCAGGTTGTCTTCAATCCGATCGAGTCGTTCGGTGCTTTCGTCGTAAACACCGTGATACCGCCAAACAATTCACCGTTCACCTGCTCGGTGAAAAGTGCCGAGGGTTGGACAATGGCGCTGAATCCCGCCACAGGCGCGGCGCTCCCAGTCTCGTACTTCTCCAACATCAGCTCTGAATCGATTGTCAGCGGTGTGACCACCAATGCCACTGGCTCGCCGTCTGTGGTCAGTGCCAACGTCAACGGTAAGGTGGATCACTACCTGATCAACCAGACCAGCAACGGGCAGGGTGTGGTTCAACAGATCAACCCGGAATACAGCAGTAACGGCGGTCAATTGACCTGGGCACAAATCCGATAGGAGTTATGTATGCGACGCGGCAGTCGTCACCAGAAGGGGTTTACGTTGATAGAGTTGATGATCGTGGTGGTCATCATCGGGATACTGACGGCGATAGCCCTGCCTCTCTATGAGAAACAGGTTCAGGAATCCCGTCGTACGTCCGCGAAAACGACCCTGTTGGATATCGCGTCGAAGGAGGAGAAGTTCTACGCCACCAACAATGCCTACACGAGCAGTCTGGCGAATCTCGGCTATGCCTCAGTCTCGACAACCTGTACGGGTGGGGCCTCGACGTGTCTGGAGGTGCCGAGTGCCAATGAGGCCTTCTATGCGGTATCGGTGGTGCTGAACAACGGCGGAACGGGTTTCACCGCTGACGCCGTGCCGGAAAACGCGCAAAAGAACGATGATTGCGGCACCTTTGAGATCAACGATCAAGGGGCGCAATCCGTTACCGGTACCGCGACGGACTGCTGGTAAGGTCACGTCGCGGCCGGATGCCTTTCCGGTTACCAGAGGCTGCGGTAGATCTCGACCATCTCGTCAAGTGTCGGGACCCGGGGATTGTTGGCCGGAGAGCCCGAGGCCCGGGCTTGCTCGGCCATGGTAGGCATCAGTTTGAAGAAATGCTCCTGCTCGATACCGTATGCCGCGGGTGTCGGAACCTGAAGTTCTTCGTTGAGCGCCTTCAGTGCCTCTAACAGTTTGCCGTTGGCGCTTTCCGTAGAGTCCTCCTCCGAGGCCCAGCCGATGGCTCGGGCACAGTCGGCATAACGTGCTGCGGCGGCAGGAATCGAGAACTCGGTGACACTGGGTAACAGCATGGCGTTGGACAAGCCGTGAGGTACGTGGAAGAACGCGCCGATAGGGCGACTCATGCCATGAACCAGGGCCACGGAAGCGTTGGAGAAAGCCATGCCGGCCAGTGTGGCTCCCATCATCATGGCCTCGCGAGCCTCGAGGTCGTTACCGTCGTGGTACGCCCGCTTCAGGTTGGGGCCGATCAGCCGCATCGCCGACAGCGCCTGACTGTCACTGAACGGATTCGCCTTCTGGCTGACGTATGACTCGATCGCATGGGTGAGTGCGTCGATGCCGGTGTCGGCGGTGGTGCGCGGGGGCACGCTGATCGTCAACGTGTAATCGACCAGCGCAGCGATCGGCATGTATCCGATGCCGACGCAGAGCATTTTTTCGTCGCTTTCGTCATCCGTGATAATGGTGAACCGGGTCACTTCCGATCCTGTGCCGGCCGTGGTCGGGATGGCGATAAGGGGGAGACCCGCCTCGTTGACATTGCGGGGAAACTTGTAGTCCCGAGGTACGCCGCCAAAGCGTGCAAGAATGGCGATGGCCTTGGCGCTGTCGATAGCACTGCCGCCCCCGAGCGCAATGATCCCGTCGTAATTTCGCGCCGTGGCTGCCTGAACGCCGGCCTGAATGGAGCTGACGGTCGGCTCGGGGACGGTGTCCGAGAACACCTCAGCCTCAATGCCGCTACCCTTGAGTATGTCCTGTATCTTTCCGACATACCCCAGTTTCACCATCATATTGTCAGTAATAATCAGCGGCCGGCTGCAGCCGAGATCAACGAGAACTTCGGCGACCTTTTCGCTGGCGTTGGCACCGACGTGCATAATACGTGGCAAGATCACGAGATTGGACATAGTTCCTCCACATTGTTGTTGTCGGCGGAAGCGACTGGGGTTTCAATATACGCGAATTTCCACTGCTCGCGCATCGGTGATCCTGATCACTGACTGATACGTGTGATGTTTGGCGTCGGGAGGCTGTATGTTTGAAGGGTTCGAGAAAGTCCGGGGGAAGTTCAACGGCATCGAGTTGACCTACCGGATAGGTGGGCAGGGGCCGGCATTACTGTTGCTGCACGGACATCCGCAGACCCATGTGATGTGGCACCGTGTTGCGCCGACGCTGGCGAAATCCTTTACGGTTATCGCACCCGATCTGCGGGGGTACGGCGACAGCGGAAAACCCGAAGCCAACGCCGATCATTCTGCCTACTCGAAGCGTGAAATGGCGCGTGACGCGGTGCAACTGATGGAGATGCTGGGTCACCTGCGTTTTAGCGTCCTGGCGCACGACCGGGGTGCCCGTGTCGCCCATCGGCTGGCCATGGACCATCCGGCGCGGATCAACCGGATGATATTGCTCGATATCGCACCGACGTTATCGATGTATTCTCAAACGGATGAACTATTTGCGCGTGCTTATTGGCACTGGTTTTTCCTGATACGCCCGGCCCCGTTGCCGGAAACACTCATAAAGGCGGATCCGGCGCTCTACCTGCGTAGCGTCATGGGAAGTCGCAGCGCCGGCATGGCGCCTTTCACCGATGAGGTTCTGGCGGAGTATGAGCGTTGTCTGGCATTACCCGGGACGGCCAGGGGGATTTGCGAGGATTATCGGGCCAGTGCAGGTATCGATCTGGAACATGACCGCATGGACCGGGAGGCGAACCGGGTCATTGAATGCCCCCTGTTGGTATTGTGGGGTGCCAAAGGTACGGTAGCCCAGTGTTTCGACCCGCTGCGTGAATGGCAGCAGGTGGCCCGGAATGTCCGGGGGCATGCGCTACCGGCCGGGCACTATCTCGCGGAAGAGGTGCCGGAACATATTATCCGCGAGGTCAGTGATTTCCTGATATGAAGGCCAGTCACGACGCAGCCTGACACGGCCTGGGTGGTCGGGCAAAGGGAAGCATCGTTGACGGTGCCTCCCTCGTGTTCGTGAGGTCGAAGGGCTTGGATCAGAAGGCGTTGAAGATGTCATTCACGACATCTTCTGCCACCGCAAAACCCGCTCCCATACCAAGTCCTGCTGTCAGGTTGCCCAAAAAGCCTCCACCGCTACCCCAGCCGCGCGGCTGTACGGAGGGCCTGGGGTGAGTCTGCAGTTCGTTTTCCAGGGTATGAATGTACTGGGCCATCTGTTGCAGCAACATCATCGTGCCCTGGTTCTGTTGTTGCATCGTCACGGCCACCTCCCTCAGGTCCATCGCCCATTCGCGGCCGGTGGTTTCGTCTGGCGCCTGCATACGAAGCTTCTGCGCCAGGTTCTGCATCTTATCCAGGGTCGCCTGAGATTGCTGTTGTACTTGAGACATCTGTTGCTCTGCGAGTGAGTAATCCACGGTCAATCTCCTTTTCGGCTGATAAAGCAGAGTTAAAGACTCCGTTTGGGGAGGTGAGTTCCGGAATCGATGGCCACACAGCGTGAGGATGTTGTAATGATTGGGCGGATTGCCGGTAACGGACCTGGGTGACGAGGCTGCTTTGCATTCAGGGTTGCTGCGCTTGTATGTTGGAGGGCGACTGTTTAGTCTCAGGAAGTGGCCGTCTAGGCCTTATACCGTTTCCTGCCGACAGGCCATATTTCGGGAAGCCGTCATGCAGCAGATCCTGGTCTACGCAGATTCTCTTTCCTGGGGCATCGTGCCAAACACGCGCCAACGGCTCGATTTTGAGCAGCGTTGGCCGGGAGTAATGGAGATAGCGCTTAACGAAGGTGGCCGTCATGTGCGGGTGTTGGAGGATTGCCTGAACGGCCGCCGGACGGTTTGGGATGACCCATTTAATGCGGGACGAAACGGGCTGGAAGGTCTCGCACAACGGATAGAAATGCATTCACCCCTGGCGATGGTGGTGCTGATGCTGGGCACCAACGATTTCCAATCCATGCATGAGCACAATGCGTGGCACTCGTCCCAAGGCATAGCTGCGCTGGTTCGCGCCATTCGCCAGGCCCCCATCGAACCGGGCATGCCGGTTCCCCCCATTCTGGTGGTCGCACCCCCGCCGCAGCAGGCGGCGAAGGGGACGATTGCGCCCAAATTCCAGGGCGGAGAGCATAAGTGTATCGGTTTGGCGGCGGCCTATGAGCAGGTGTGTGCCCAAATGGACTGCCTTTTCTTCGACGCGGCTACCGTGACGAGCACCAGTCGGGTCGATGGTGTTCATCTCGACGCGGACCAGCATTTTATCCTGGGGTGGGCGCTTTCCGCCGTCGTGGGGACCGCACTTGACCAGCTGTCGTCTTGACGTTCCAGCCGTTGACCGGGAACACGACAGTGGCGTTAAATTTTAGTCCAATCAATTGCCTGAAAGGGCCGGAACTCGTATTCTCAGGTCCATTGGCGTCAATTGACGTAGGGGATCGTTAATATGCCACACCCAAAATGGTCGGTCGACTTGGCGGCCGCCTGTGCTTCTCACACCTCGGGGATGATGCTTAAGTTCGAGGGTGTTCCGGATACAACCAATTTCTCCGTTTCGCCGGGCCGTGTGCCGTCCGGACTCAACGCGGTAGAGGTGGTGCGCCTGATTCGCGAGGGGGTCGAAGCGTTCACGGCCGAATACGACCAGTGTGGTACCGCTCTTGCGGCTCCTGAAAACAGTCCTTCAGAGAAAAAAAACACGGTAATTCGTGTGCGTCGTTCGCGCTCGCTGTCGGTAGACCGATCCTGACCGTTTTGCATGTCGTTGAGTTAGATATAAGAAGCGCGTAGGTTTGCGGAACTGGTTGTCTCTTCGTATGCCGTCTGGCTTCGATTGGACGAAGTGGCGCGTTTCCGACTATGGTTTAAAGGTTAATCTCTTCTGTAGTTCGGTGAAGGCTACTGAATGGTGTTGTTTGAAACTCTACGCCAGAAGGTTAGGGGGGCGGCGTTAGCGTTGCTCCTGCCTTGCCTTGGCGGTTCGCTTTTGCTGAACAGCTCCCCTGCGACTGCAGGAACCTCTGCCTCGTCCCGTGTGGTCAAATTGGCCGCCGATCCCTGGTGTCCGTACAACTGTGCCCCGAACAGCGCTCATCCTGGTTACATGATTGAATTGGCGCGGACGATTCTCGTCAAGTCCGGATACTCGGTGGAGTATCGCACGCGGCCCTGGTCCCGGGCACTGGTGGAAGCCCATAACGGGGTGATCGACGGTGCTGTTGGCGCAACATACGAGGATGGTCGGGGACTGGTATTTGGTCACGAGGCATTGGGCATCGACCATACCGTTGTGGCCTTTGCCGAAAATAGTACGGTGATTTATTCGGGGCCTCACTCCCTGGACGGACTGAAAATCGGCATTATCGACAACTACGGCTATAACAACGGCGGCCCGATCGATCAGTATCTCGCGGATCGCCGCCGGAACAACCCCGATTCCGTCGTTGTACTGGCCACGGACCATGCGCTTCGGCAACTGATCGAGATGCTGAGGCTGCACTACATCGACGCTATCTTTGCCAGCGGCAATGTCTTGAATTACACCCTCAAGCTGATGCACTTGCAGGGGCAGCTTAAGATCTCCGACACGGCCGCCTACAATGTGGTCAATATCGCATTTACGCCAGATGCCCGAGGCAGAAAACTGGCACGGCTGATGGATCAGGGGCTGCGAAAGCTTCGCCAGACCGGTCGTCTGGCAAAAATACTGGCTGAATACGGTTTGACCGATTGGGTCGCCATGATGCCCCTGACCAGTCCTCATCCCGCTGAAATTCGTCACCGCTTTGAGACACCGGATCGGTCGGAGAGTCTGGTCACTCTGCTTTCCTTTTAATAGGGATTCTGACGATACGGATGTGCCACCTATGGCGGTTTTCTCCGTTGTCTTGGATCACGCCTTGTTGCCGGAATAACGAAACCCGGGAGAGTCCAGCATCGATCATCAGAACCTCGAAATGCTGAGTGGTCATAACTGAAAACGCCCTGGGGGCGAATGAGACTCGCCTCCTGCTCACTGCGATGCCACTGGCAGAGCTGATTCGCCACGCTTCTCGCGGCTATTGTTATCCCACCGTGTTCGTTACGGCCCTCTTTACACGGCTAAAACATACGTTTCCTAGATTGCATGCCGAGAGGTATGAAGGTGCAAGAGGTATAGGATCCTATTGCGGTAAGTGGCGCTTTTTTGACGGGAAGTTGATGCAATTTTGGCCTTTTTTGCCCCTTTTTGAGATGTATTTGGCTTTTTGAAAAGTCCACCTTGAGCAAAGCCGAACTCTGCCCCATGCTTTTTGCAGGCCCTTCAAATAACTGATAATTTCGGAGCACTCGATGAATGAACGCCGCCGCCGTCAACGTTTGCCACGCTTGCAGTTGGAGGCGAGAATCCGTGTCCGCAAGGGCCTCCTTAGCAATGAATGGATGGAAGTCGATGTTGCTGACTTCAATCAGTTGGGCATTGGGATCGTGACAGCACATCCGTTGAAAACGGGTGACCGGGTACAGCTTTCGCTTCGATTGGCAACTGAGGTGGGCGATATCACGGTGAACAAGGTATCTGCGGCGATCCGGCATACTGAGTCCCGTGATGCAGTCAAGCATTATGGCCTGGAGTTTGAGTCGGGCGGGCGCGGCGATGCCCAGGATAACCTGGCCCGTATAGAGGGTATTCTCGCCCGTTATGCGGCAGTGGCAGAGCGTATTCAGGAGTAAGCCGCGGATCTGGGGAAAGGTTTGTATGCCGGACAGGCGTGCTCGGACCTGACAGGCTACTGGCTTTGGGGGATAATGCCGCGGTTAATCGGATGACGCCGTCGCAACCCTTTCCAAGATTGTGGCGCTCTCCGGTTCCATTACCGATCAGGATCCCGGGCAGGAAACATCATGACGGAATACGCCGACAGTCTTCGTAGCGTCCTCGTACGCAAGATCAACAAGGCCGAAAGGGATCTTTCGCAGCTAAAGCTGGATTACTGTCGATTTGTATTCGGATTGAGCCATCGCACGCGTGTCATCGTGGATGGAAGGCAGTACCAGGTCCGCTCGGTTGATGTCGACAGTATGGAGCGTCTCGAGAACGATCAGTTCGGCAAACCGCAGATCACCGGTGTCTTGCTCGATGGGAACTTGAAGCCGGTAGCCGCCGAACCGGTCGATTTGGGGCGGGAGTGGACGGTCGGCTAGAAGCTGGCTCGACCGCCTTGATGTTCAGATGAAAGCGTTACTGGAGACAGCCTCATAGAGCGAGATGCTGTCAGGAACAAAACGCCGGGCCAACCAGGTCTCGGCGCCTTCCAGGCCACACCGATAGCTGTTCAGGGTCGACTCATCCCGAGTGACGGCGTTTAGTGCGTCTTCAATATCCAGCCGGTCAAAATGCAGGTTATGTGTCATCAGGAAAGCCGCGACGTCCCGTGCATCCTGGTCGTTCCCCTGCATGTTGAGAATGATGCCTTTGGCTGCACCGATCATGTACATCGCCGCTAACTGCCGGCAACCGGGTTTGTTGTCATCCGCCAAGATCAATCCCTTACGTTTTGCATCCAACAGTTGAATGCCAGCAAAAATCTGTGCCTTGGACATCCAGTCCACGCGTGAGTATTCCTGGGAACCCTTTGCCGAGCGGCTATCAGCCTTGCTGGAGCCATTTTCAGAACGGAGTGTGGTGTAACGCTGTTGGGGGGAGGGGGCTGCGCTGAGGCGACCTCCAGCCGGGCTTGCCATGCTGTCCCTGTAGAGGTAAAGAATCCTTAGGGCCAACAGTAAAACCAACGTGACCAAAAGGGCTGATGATGAAAAGAGTATCCAGTTATTCATCTGTTACCTGACTTGCAAAACGGCGGCAAGATAAGAAAGATTACTTGGTGTTACGAAATGTTACTTTAGGCGCTGGTGCCTTGGAAATGGGGCGACGTCACAATTTACAAAGGTTTTAAGGGAAATGGTGTCGGCGGGGCCATCGGGGCGGAAATGGGGCAGGAATATTGGCTGTCGCCCAGGGGGCGCGTGTTGTTAACGGTGTTGCTGGCTCGAGGTCTCAGCTCAGGCTCGCTTTAGGGCATTATCCTTGAGGTCGCCGAAATGCTTGAACAGGTCCTCGAAACTCAAGGGGCGGCTGAACAGGTAGCCTTGTGCGTAGTCGCACTTGTTGATGACCAGAAAATCCTTTTGATCGATATTTTCGACGCCCTCTGCGATGACTCTCAATCCCAGTTTATGGGCAATGGCAATCACTGCTGACGTAATCTCCATGTCGTTGAGGTCTTCGGGGATGTCGCGTACGAATTCCCTGTCAACCTTCAGTACGTCCACCGGTAGGCACTTGAGGTAGCGCAGGGAGGAATAGCCGGTGCCGAAGTCATCGATGGTGATGATGACTCCCGTGGATTTTATGCGGCTCAGCTGCTCCGTGACCGAGGTGATGTCATCCATCAGCATACTTTCGGTCACTTCGATTTCCAGATGGCGAGGCTCGAGCCCGGAGGCGTCCAGGGCGTCTGAGATGACGAGTTCCAGGTTGGGGTCGCGGAATTGGCGTGCCGACAGGTTCACTGCGACACGCAGGTCGCAACCTGTGAGCTGCTGCAGCAGTTTCATCTGCATGCAGGCGTTGCGCAGTACCCAGTTGCCGATAGGGACGATAAGACCGGTTTCCTCCGCAACGGGGATGAAGTCATCCGGGCTGATGAGGCCTCTTTGTGGGTGGTGCCAGCGGATCAGTGCCTCGACACAGATCATTTCCCCACTGCGCAAATCTACTTGCGGCTGGTACATCAGGTTGAATTCATCGAACTGGAGGGCGTAGCGTAGTTCCTGTTCCAGATGGAGCTGCCGGATGGCCCGCTGGTTTAATTCCTCAGTGAAGAAGTGGTGTTGATCCCGACCCTTTTCCTTGGCGCGATAGAGGGCCAAGTCGGCATTCTTCATCAGGTTTTCAGGATCTTCGCTGTCGCCAGGTGCCACTGTGACGCCGATACTGGTAGAGACGATGACTTCCTGGTTCTGCAGGCGAATGGGCGCTTTCAGAGTGCGGAGAATGTTTTTGGCCGCGACGTTAACGGACTGTGGGTCGTGAATGTCGTTGAGCAGGATCGTGAATTCGTCGCCGCCCAGGCGCGCGACAGTATCCTGGGAACGGACACAGGACTTCAGGCGATCGGCGACCGTCAGCAGCAGCATGTCCCCGGCGTCGTGACCTAATGTATCGTTAATCCGTTTGAACTGATCGAGATCCAGAAAGAGGAGGGCAACCTGGCATTGGTGACGTCTGGCGTTAATGATGGCCTGTTCCAAACGGTCAAGAAACAGGCGTCGGTTGGCGAGCCCTGTCAGGCTGTCGAAAAGCGCCAACTGTTCCATGCGCTGGTTGGCGACCTTGAGTTCCGTGATATCGACGCCGGAAACGACAAAGTTCGCAATGGCGTTTTCGTTGTCGTAGACGGCAGAGACGTTGACCGTCGACCAGAAGGTTTCGCCATCCTTGCGAGAGCAAAGCATTTCACCTTCCCAGGAGGGTTGAAGGCAGTCGAGAATGTCGTTTCCGCGCTTTTCGGGGTTACCGTTGCGCGAGGCCGCAGGGCGCAGGATATTGAGGGGCTTGCCAATGGCGTCGCTACGATCAAAGCCGGTAATGGCGCAGAACCGCTCATTGACGTATTCAATACGTCCCTCGCAATCCGTTATTGCGATCATTGAGCCACTGTTCATAACGGCGCTGGAGAATTTTGCCAGGTTATAGCGGTCCTCGTTGCGCCGCCTCACGCTGTCAGCAAGGCGCTGTTTCAAGACGAGAACGAGCATAAACAGGACGATAGCAACGCTTAATAGGGCGAACCCTGCCGCGACAGGAGCCCAACCGCTTCCGGCATGACCGAGCCAGGGAAAGGCGCTTTCAAGTTGTTCGGACAGACCGTTGCCCAGTAACGCCATTAAGCTGTTTCCGCACTAAGGACGACATAAGAGGGAAATGAACGAGTGGATCGTTCTGCGTACGTATTGTTCTTGTTATTCAGCAAAATCTGTTTGGCGGCTACGTGATTCGATGCCGCTACTATTACTACTACTACTACAACTAGCTCATTTCGACCGCTAGCTCGCTCCTACTACGATGTTGGTCCTACTGTATAGCCAGCTTAGATTAGGGCACTGCATTCGAGTGGAACTGCGTCACATTTCAAAGGGGATATGACAGCGATTTTACGGTTTGCAAATTGTAACTCACTGTTAGGAAATGTAAATCTCGCTCCGGCCAAAAAATGACGGGCCCTGTGAGAAGTACAGAGCCCTTCTTGGTTTATCTCAATAGCGTTATTAACCCAGCAATTTGCGAGCCTGCGCCTGCCAGGTTTCGTAACCTTTCATGGTGGAAAACACGTCGAGCTTCTTCTTTTCTTCGGCTGACGGATTTGCGATTTGCTCGATCGATGTAATGCCGGCCTCTTTCATCTTCTTGACGGTTGCAGGACCAAGTCCCTTGATTTGCCCAAGGTTCGAAGTGTTGACAGCGGCCTTCTTGGGAGCCGGTGTCTTCTTGGCTGCAGAAGCCTTGCTCGCGGTGCTCGCCGGTTTGGCGGCTGCAGTTTTGGATTTTGCCGGCGCCTTGGCTGTCTTGGTCGCGGCCTTGGCAGCGGGTTTGGCTTTCGGTGCTGCGGGTTTGGCGGTTGCGGCACTGGTGGATGGCTTGGCAGCCTTGCCTGTCTGTGCGGACGTTTTGTCCCGAGTGCCAGCGAGCCCGAGCTTGTCGAGAACGGTTTGCTGCAGCTCGTGGAATTCGCTCATGCGACGGTCGAACTCGTCCTGAAAACGCTTCATTTCACGTTCACGAATGCGTTCCATGTCGTCAACCAACTTGCGCAGCGGCTCCTGAATCTGGTTCTGCAACGTATCCAACTGCCGCAATGCATCGCTGAGCAGCGACTCGATCTGATTCGAGGTTTTTTCGAATTCCTTGTTGACGCGTTTGACGATCTTGTCCACGCCCATTTTTTCTTTCTTTGCCATGATGTTGAGTCTCCGGTTCCCTGTCCTTAATGAAATGCCCTACAACTACGGTGCCGCACTTATTACCCTACTTGCACGCCTACATGTACCGCCTGGTCCGATAGCCAGAATAGCTGCCTTTCAGAATCCTGACGACGTGAATGCCTGGCCGCCAGGTAAGGATTCGATACTGTCTGCCTGCGATTTTCCATTCCGTCTTCGCCGAAGCGCCCGCTTGCGTTTGATGACGTTAGTAAGGCGAGAGATGCGATCGGAGACGGTCTTATCAGAAGAGAATTCATGGAATTCAATGGTATAGAAGAAATTGCTGCAATACTTTCTAACCTCGGTCACATGCCCAAGCAGTGAGGAGGCTTCGATGTTTTCGAAAGGCATATCCAGTACGAGATCCAAATGAACGTTGTCGCCCGGATTAAACATTTCGTCGCTTTTTATGACACAGCCCTGTTGTTGAAGACTGTAAACCGGGGCCTCGACCCTGTCTCGTCGCAAAAAACCGCGCTTGACCGTAAATCGGGCCAGTAGGTCGGGAACCGGGGACGAAGGATCGATCCTGAAGTGTTCCATACTGCGTTCCGATGATGTCCTTACGTCAAACTGAGTGCCCCAGTGACAGTCGATTGTCGCATTCAGTTCTTGGGCTTGGTGTACAAACTGTAGACAGCATTTCCTGAAAAGGCAATTTAATCAAGCGACTATGTTGATAAGCTGAGATGATGAAATGAAAGGTAAGCAATATCCGGATATTGCAGTTCCTGTAACTTTAAAATTATCTCTCAACGCTTTGATATCAATATTATTTCTCGATCAATCGCGCGATGGGCGAACGTCCCGCGGCCGGCAGGCCGAGGCTCGGGGAGTTGTCGCTAGATGCCTTGAATCTGGCCTGATTTGAAAAGCCGGCGATCAGCAGCATTGGCTCTGCCGGCATCCAATGTCGGCGCGCTCCACTTGAACCGTCGCGTGGCCGATGTCATAGCGGTCTTCGAGGGTTTCGATAATATTCGCCAGCCATCGGTCCGGTGCGACAAAATCCGATGGAACTTCGAGGTGGGCGGTGAGGGCGACATCTGTCGTGCTGAGAGCCCAGACATGGAGGTCGTGCACACCGGTTACGCCAGGCACTGTCGCCAGATATTCACTGATCGCACGAATATCGATCTTTCGCGGCACGGCGTCGACCGATAGGTTCAAGGATTCCCGGAACATGTCCCAGGTCCCCCAGAAGATAATCGCGACGATCAAGAGACTAATCGCAGGGTCCAGCCAAAGCCAGCCGGTAAAGTAGATGCCCAAACCGGCGATCACAACGCCAAGAGAGACAGCCGCATCGACGGCCATGTGGAGAAAGGCTCCTCGCATGTTCAGGTCATGGTGCTGGCTTTTGATGAACAGCAGTGCGGTTGCCGTATTGATGACGACACCAACGCCGGCGACGACGATCATCACGAGGCCGCTGACTGGGTGGGGTGAGAGTAGGCGCTGAAAGGCTTCGAGGGTGATGGCGCCAAGGGCCAGCAACAGTAAGATGGAACTGAGCAGCGCGGAGAGCACGGTGCCCCGCCGGAAGCCGTATGTATGAGTGAATGTGGCGCTCTTCTTTGCCATGATGGCCGCGCCCCAGGCTAGCAACAGGGTCAGGACGTCACTGAAGTTGTGACCGGCGTCGGCCAACAGTCCCATCGAGCCGGTGGCCAGGCCATAGAAGGTTTCGATGACCAGGTACAGCGTATTCAGCCCGATACCGATCGCAAAGGCTCGACCGTTGCCTTCTAATAGCGCGGCTCCATGTGCATGGTCGTGCCCGTGGCCGTGCTCATGATGATGCGACTGACCGTCGGGATGTGCGTGATGGTGTCCCATAGTTCTCCGAGTACCTGTTTATCGATTTAAGCGCGAAAGCTCGCCGAAGCGCGTTTCGTTCAGGGCAGATCCTGCCACGCTCATTTATTCTCTTCCAGTACCGGTTTACCGGATCGGGTGCCGGCTGCGGTGTCTTCTGACGATTGACCGCCATTAATCCACTCAAGACCGTAGAGGTCGCGCCGGCGATGCTTGAGGTTGGTGACAGAACCTTCGTTACGAATCAACTTGAGCTTGTCCAGATCGAGGTCCGCAAAGAATATCATCTCCGTGTTCGGGGTAGTTTCCGCCATCACGGCATCATGGGGGAAGGAAAAATCGGATGGCGAGAAAACCGACGACTGAGCGTATTGGACGTCGAGGTTTTCAACTTGGGGCAGGTTGCCGACACTGCCGGTGATTGCCACATAACATTCGTTCTCAATAGCTCTGGACTGGGCACAGTGACGGACTCGCAGGTAGCCGTTCTTGGTGTCGGTCCAGAACGGGACGAAGATGATATCGACGTCCTGATCGGCGGCGAGACGCCCGAGTTCCGGAAACTCGATGTCATAACAGACCATGATGGCGATACGGCCGGCGTCGGTCTGGAAAACCGGCATGCTGTCTCCACCCTCAATAACCCAGTCGCGTCGCTCGTGGGGCGTAATGTGGATTTTGCGCTGCTCGTCGACCTGTCCATCCCGGTGGCAAAGGTAGGACACATTGTAGACTTTGCCGTCTTCCAGGAGTGGCATGGAGCCGGTAATGATGTTGATGTTATAGCTCACCGCCATATCCGACATGCTGTCCCGGAACTGCTCCGTGAAACCGGCGAGAAAGCGGATCGCCTTGTTCTGGTCCACCTGATCGGTCAGTCCCATCAACGGTGCGTTGAAAAACTCGGGGAAAAGCGCGAAATCGCTTTTGTAGTCGGACAGCGCATCAACGAAATATTCTACCTGGCGCAAGACCTCCTCAACGGATTCGAAGGCGCGCATCTGCCATTGCACCGAGCCCAGTCGGACCTGCGTCTTGCGCGTCGCCAGCACCGGTGTCGGCGGCATGTACAGAATATTGTTCCATTCCAATAGCGTTGCGTAGCCCATCGACTTTTTGTCCTCGGGCAGGTACTTGTGAAGCAGGCGCTTGACCTGGAAGTCATTCGATAGCTGGAAGGTCAGTATCGGATCGTAGATTTCCTTGCGGTCGACCTTCTCGATGTATTGCGAGGGGGTCAGGTTGTCGGCGTATTCGGAGTAGTTGGGGATCCTTCCGCCGGCAAGGATGCCCCGCAGGTTCAGGGAACGGCACAGCTCCTTACGGGCTTCGTACAGGCGGCGCCCCAGCCGGTAGCCCCGGTATTCAGGGTCGATAAAGACATCCAGGCCGTACAGGGCGTCGCCCTTGGGGTTGTGCCAGATGCGCTGGTTGCGCAGGATCAGGTCGTCGTAGGTGTGTGGATCACTGAAACGTTCATACGCGACCTGTACCGTTAGGGCGACGGCGACAAGCTCTCCATGATCTTCGATGCAGATCTGGCCGTCCGGGAACTGACCGACCAGGAGCTTGATGGTCTCTCTTGGCCAGGCGCCGCCGATATCGTCATAGACCCGGTCCATCAGCGTCTTGAGCTGATCGTAATCGTCCAGCGTCAGGTTTCGAAGCGTCAGGTGCAGTTCTTCATGGGCCATTGTCGACTCCTCGCTGTTGTGGCTTGCGCACGAGTTCCTTCGATAGTGCGCTGGTCTGGCAAATTCCTCTCAGAATAACAGATTCCCTGCCGATACTTTATGTATGTCCGTTAAGTGGATAGGCCGTCCAGGGAGTACCGTTTTTCCCTGCGTGGACTATGTTTACTTAACAACATGAAATGTTGTTCATGCTCGTCACAAAAACTTTTTTCTGCAGGTAGAAACTTTCATGCGTCAGCTGTCGTTCGGTCAGAAACTGCTATCAGCCTTTGCGCTGTTGCTTATCATACTGATTACGGTCTACGTGGTGATCAATGATCGCCGTCTTTCTTCGACCACCCAGGATTATCTGAACGCCATGAAACAGGAAGTGGTGCGTCAGAGTACGACCAGTATCGCCCAGTGGCTTAATACCCGTCTGGACATTACTCAGGGTGTAGCGGACCAGTTGAAGGGAGTGACCACGGACGATCAGGCCCAGCGCCTGTTTATGACTGCCACTACGGGTGGTGGTTTCAAGGACGTCTATGTGGGGACGGGTTCCGGCAAGATGTTGATGGAGTCCGCTGAAGCGGCTTCCACGCTGCCGGCGGGCTACGACCCGCGAAGCCGGCCCTGGTACAAACTGGGCATGTCGAAACAGGCCGCTTCCTATACGGAGCCTTATAAGGACGCCTCGACCGGTAACATGATCATCTCGTCGCTGGCGCCGGTTTCTACCGGTACCTATCAAGGCGTTGTGGCTGGCGATATCACGTTGGACCAGGTTAACCAGGTCCTGTCCGATATCACCATGGGCGGTAGCGGCTATGCCATGCTGGTGAGTGCCTCGGGGACCATATTGTTCGATCCCGACAAGGCATTGATCGGGAAAAATATCCAGACGCTGCTCAAGGCCGACGCCAATCTCGATGGTGAGACCCATACCTACCAGATTGATGGTACACCCTGGCTGGTCAGTTTCAACAAGATCACGGCCGCACGGGGCGTTGACTGGTACCTGGGGATTTTCGTCGACCGCGACAAGATCATGGCACCGGTTAATCAGGCTCGCTGGACCGGGTTGATCATTGCCGTTGTTGGCTTGTTGGTGGCATTGATTATTCTTCAGATCGGGCTCAAGGTCCTGATGCGTCCTGTCTATAGCCTGCGCGATGCCATGCGGGATATTGCCTCCGGCGATGCGGATCTCACAAAAACGCTTTCGGTCGAGGGTTCCGATGAATTTGCGCAGCTGGCGGGAGACTTCAACCGCTTCGTGGCCAACATTCGTGGCGTCGTCAGTGAGGCGCAGGAAAGTGGCGGTGAATTACGCGGCCATGTGCACTCCCTCAAGGAAACATCCAAGATCAGTCGCGACAGCGTCGAGACGCAACAGCACGAGATCGATATGGTGGCGACGGCGATCAACGAGATGTCTGCGGCAGCCAACGAAATCGCGCAGTCCGCACAACAGACGGCGGATTCTGCCAATGCGGCGGATAAGGATGCCAACGCTTCGCTGAATACCGTGCAGGCGTCGCGGGATGCGGTGGAACGACTTGCCCATGAAGTCGGTCAGGCGGCGGAGGTCATCGACCGTCTCGGCAATGATGTGGCGTCCATTACCTCGGTCCTGGAAGTCATTGAAGGTATCGCCGAGCAAACCAACCTGCTGGCGCTCAACGCGGCGATCGAAGCGGCTCGAGCCGGTGAAGCCGGTCGTGGCTTTGCGGTTGTCGCGGACGAGGTGCGAAACCTGGCGAAACGGACCCAGGATAGCACCGAAGAGATCAATGGCATGATTGAGCGCCTGCAGAAAGGCGCGCATGACGCGGTGCAGGGCATGCAGGCGTCACGGGCGGTGAGTAATGTCAGTATGGAGAAGGCCCAGGATGCGATGGATGCGCTCAAGCGGATTGCCGAGTCGATCAATGCCATCAGCAATATGACGAGCCAGATCGCCACGGCTTCCGAAGAGCAGACGTCGGTTACGGAGGAACTGAACTCCTCGATTACGCGGATTGCCGATCAGGGCCAGCTGGCGGCTAAGGCTGCGACGGAAAACGACAGCTACAGCTCCAAGATCGAAGAAGTCGGCAACGCCCTTCATGACAAGGTCGCCCGCTTCCGGGTGTAAAGGGTTTCGGGGCGGGTCTCAGGTCCGCCCCGACCTTTCACGGATCTCCCTCCCTCACTGACGATTCCCCGGTCAGCTTTCTGCGGCGCTTCTTGCGCTGCCGGTCCCTGCGGTATCGAGTGGATCAGACCGCTTGTCCGCTGTCTCATTGCGACGTTTTTCCAGGGCAGCGCGCGTTTCCTGTGCCCAGTCGATCCAGGCCTGTTCGCCCAGAATACCGCGTCTCAGCGTGAGAAAGGGCAGTTCCCATGGGCGCCGCTGGTTTTCGGGCAGGCGTTCGTACTGGCTTTGGATGGCCAGCAGCTTGTCGAGGGTATGACGATGGATGGCCGTATGGCGGTCGAGCTCCTCGATAAGTGCATCAGGGGGCAGACTGTCGCCGCCAAACAGTTTTACCAAAAGGGCATCATTAAGTTTATTGGGTTTGACCGGCGCATTGAGCCAGGTGAGCAGGGCCTCCCGGCCCCTGTCCGTCATGCGATAAACCTTGCGGTCCGGCTTGTCGCTCTGGATTTCTGCAGAGTAGTCCAGCCAGCCGTCCTCACTCATCCGCTTGAGTTGCTGGTAGACCTGCTGGTGACTGGCGTTCCAGAAATAGCCAAGGCTTTGCTTGAACTGCTTGTAGAGGTCGTAGCCGCTGGCGGGCTCGGTTTCCAGGAGGACGAGAATGGCGTGTTTGAGTGACATGACGACTCCGTCGAATATCTGGAGTCTAGTGTACCTGATATGCAAATTGTTGCATAACTCTGTGCGCCTCAATATTATGCAATAAATTGCATAAGGAGAATCGTCATGCCCCGCACCGGACGTCGCTATCGTACCAACCGCGCCGACAGCCATTATGATGTCATCGTGATCGGCTCCGGCATCGGTGGCTTATGCACAGCGGCTTTGTTGTCCAAGCTCGGCAGGAAAGTGTGTGTCCTTGAGCAACACTACACCGCCGGGGGTTATACCCACAGCTATGAGCGTGCGGGGTATGAGTGGGATGTCGGGGTACATTACATTGGAGAGGTGCATAAGCCCTGGTCCATGATCCGGCGGGTCTTCGACACCATTAGCGATGGAAACCTGAAGTGGGCGCCGATGGACCCCCTGTATGACCGGGTTATGATTGGGGATGAAACATACGATTTCGTTGCCGGCGAAGATTCGTTCAAGGCTTCACTCACGTCGCGTTTTCCGGATGAGGCACAGGCGATCGAGCGCTATGTCGATTACATCAAGACCGTCAGTTCCAAGGTGCCGGCATTCTTTGCCGGCCAGGCGCTGCCAAGACCGGTCGCGCGGCTTTATCAGAAGGTCCGGCGGCGCCTGTTGCCGGCGTACTGCTTCCAGTCCACGCGGCAGGCGCTTGAAGGGTTGACCCGGAATCAGGCGTTGATCGGCGTGCTCACGGCGCAATGGGGTGACTACGGGCTTCCGCCTTCGGAGTCATCGTTCCTGATGCATGCGATGGTGGCGAAGCACTACCTGACGGGTGGTAACTATCCCGTTGGAGGGGCGTCGAGTATCGCCGAGACCATCATCCCGGTTATTCGGGCGGCTGGCGGGGAAGTCTTCACCTATGCCAGCGTCGAACAGGTGTTGATCAAGGGTAATCGGGCCTACGGTGTGCGTATGGCCAATGGGGACGAATTGAAAGCGGATGCGGTGGTCAGCGGCGTGGGCATTGTCCCCACGGTGAAGCGGTTGCTGCCGGAGTCGGTGGTGCGCCGTCATGGCTTGGACCGTCATCTGCAAGGCGTTCGCTTATCGGCCTCCCATGTCTGTCTGTATGTGGGTCTCAAGGGCTCTGCCAGCGCACTGGGAATACCGAAAACCAACGACTGGATCTACCCCTCTTTCGATCACGATGCCAATGTGGCGGCGTTTCGTGAAAATCCTGATGCGCCAATGCCCCTGGTTTATATCTCGTTTCCGTCGGCCAAGGACCCCGCCTGGGATGAACGCTATCCGGACCGGGCCACGGTGGAGGTTGTCGCGCCGACCAATAACCGGCTTTTCGAAAAGTGGATGGGGACGACCTGGAATCATCGGGGGGAAGACTATGAGGTGCTCAAGGAGCAGATCGCGCAAGAGCTACTCGAGGTGTTGTTCAAGCACCATCCCGAGCTGCGGGACGCGCTTGACTACTATGAACTGTCTACACCGCTCTCCACGCGCTGGTTCCAGCATAACGAAGAGGGTGAGATCTATGGTATCGACCACGATGTGCAACGTTTCGAACAGGGGTGGCTGCATCCGATCACCCCAGTTCGCGATCTTTACCTGACCGGTTCCGACGTCGTTACGGCGGGTGTGGGAGGAGCCTTGATGGGGGGCGTGATGACGGCCTGCGCGATGTTAGGGTGGCGCAGTTATCAGGTCTGGCAACTGATTCGTCAGCCTGATCGGGAGGTAACGCTACAGCCTGCGCCAAAGGCGTCCTGACGTCCCCCGATTTTTCGTGGGAATCTTCCTGACCAGGGGCTGAACGACGGTGATCGGCAAGCCCCTGATGTTGTCCTCTTACTTGTTGCGGCCCAATCCCGGGCGTCAGGGCGTGACACGGGTCCCGGCTTTTCCCTCAAGCATGGCATCAATATTTTCCAGGGACCCGATAACCGCGGTTTTCCCGGTTCTGCTCACGAAATCCAGGGCGGCGCCCAGCTTCGGTCCCATGGAACCTGCCGGAAAACCGGTAGGGTCGATATCAGCCGGCCGGATCCGTTCGATCAGGCGCTGTGTCGGTTTACCCCAGTCCTCGTAAACACCGTCGACATCGGTTGCGATGATCAGGCAATCTGCATCCAGATCATGGGCCAGAAGGGCGGCGCAGTAGTCCTTGTCGATAACGGCTTCAATACCCTGCAATTTCCCGTCCCGGTTGTAAAAGGTCGGTACACCGCCGCCGCCCGCGCAAATGACCACGGTACCCTGTTCGAGCAACCACTTTATCGGCCGGATCTCAAAGATGCGTCGAGGCCGGGGACTGGCGACCACGCGACGCATGTAAGGACCGTCCGGTGCCATCTGCCAGCCCCGCGAGTCCATCAGGCGCTCGGCATCTTCCTTGGAATAGGTCGGGCCGATGGGCTTGGTGGGGTGCTGGAAGGCAGGGTCGTCCGGATCGACCTCAACCTGCGTCAACAGGGTGGCCATGGGCGTCTCCGTCGGCAGGGCGTTACCCAGCTCCTGTTCGATCAGGTAACCGATCATGCCCTCACTCTCGGCACCCAGTACATCAAGAGGATAGGGGCTCACCGGAGCGTAGGCTGCAGCCTGCAGGGCGAGCAACCCGACTTGCGGGCCATTGCCGTGGGCGATGACCAGCTCATTGCCCGATTGTATGCGCGCCAGGTGTTTGACGGCGACACCGACGTTCCTGCGTTGTTGGTCCGCGGTCATGGGTTCACCGCGGCGAAGCAGGGCGTTTCCACCCAGGGCGACGACGATACGCATGGCGATCTCAGCTCCCCAGTGTGGAAACCAGTATGGCTTTGATGGTGTGCATCCGGTTTTCTGCCTGCTCAAAGACGATCGAGGCTTCGGACTCAAAAACCTCTTCCGTCACTTCTATGCCGTCATGAAGGCCGTATTGACCGGAAACCTGTTTGCCGACCTCGGTTTCCGCATTGTGCAGGGAGGGGAGGCAATGCATGAATCTCACCCGGGGGTTTCGCGCGGCTTGCATCAGAGTGGTGTTGACCTGGTAGGGAAGCAGCACCTTGATGCGTTCCCCCCATTTTTCCATCGGTTCGCCCATAGACACCCAGACATCGGTGTGGATGAAATCGACGCCGCTGACCGCATCGCGGGGATTGTCCGTGAGTTGCAGGCGGGCGCCGGTGTGGGCAGCAATCTCCCGGCAGGTTTTGACGAGTTCATCATCCGGCCACAGTTCGCGGGGCGCGCCGATGCGGACGTCCATGCCCAGCTTACAGCCGATGATCATCAGAGAATGGCCCATATTGTTACGGGCATCGCCGACGTAGGCATAGGCGATGTCGTGCAGGGGCTTGTCGCTATGCTCGCGCATCGTCATGACGTCGGCCAGCATTTGGGTCGGGTGGTATTCATCGGTCAGGCCGTTGTAGATCGGGACACCGGCATAATTCGCCAGCTCCTCCACCTTGTGCTGGCTGAACCCGCGGTATTCGATAGCGTCGAACATGCGTCCCAGTACCCGCGCCGTGTCCTTGATGGATTCCTTGTGGCCGATTTGCGAACCCGATGGATCGATATAGGTGACGTGGGCGCCCTGGTCATGGGCGGCGACTTCAAAGGCACAGCGTGTGCGCGTCGAGGCTTTCTCGAAGATCAGCGCGATATTCTTGCCCGACAGTTTCGGTTGCTCGGTGCCGGTGTATTTGGCGCGTTTCAAGTCACGGGCCAGGTCCAGAAGATAGCGGAGCTGCCTGGGTGTGAAATCGAGCAAGGTGAGCAGGTGGTGATTGTGAACGTTAAAAGCCATCTCGATATCCTCTTGATCGGCTGCAGTGTTGCGGCCTTGCGTATTCCTAGTATTCGACGGGGTCGCGCAGGATGGGGCAGGTCATGCAGTGGCCGCCGCCACGGCCCCGGCCCAATTCGGCGGCGGTGATGGTGATCACTTCGACGCCGGCCTTGCGCAGTTGGGTATTGGTCCAGGTATTACGGTCGTAGCCAATGACGACGCCAGGTTCCAGGGCGACGACATTATTACCGTCATCCCACTGCTCGCGTTCCTGTTCGTAACGGTCGCCGCCGGTTTGGACAACTCGCAGCGACTTGAGGTTAAGTGCCTTGGCAACGACGTCGAGGAAGGGCTTGTCTTCGCGTCGAATGTCCAGATGTCCCTCCCGGTCGCCCGGCCGCAGGGAAAACGCCTGAATATGATTAACGACCTCCGGATAGATGGTCACAAGGTCCCGGTCGCAGAAGGTAAACACCGTATCCAGGTGCATGGCAGAACGGGCCTTGGGGAGAGCCGCAACGATAACCTGCTTGGCCGCACCATGGCGGAACAGGGAGTCGGCGACCATGCCGATCGCCTGCCGGGAGGAGCGCTCACCCATACCGATAAGCACCACGCCATTGCCCAATGGCATGACATCGCCGCCTTCCAGGGTGGCCGGTCCATGATCGATCTCGGGATCGCCCCACCAGAAATGCATGCCGGAATCGGCAAAGGTTGGGTGGAACCGGTAAATGGCTGCGGTGAGGAGCGTTTCGGGCCGGCGCGCCTGCCAATACATCGGGTTCAGGGTGACGCCACCGAAAATCCAGCAGCTGGTGTCACGGGTGAAAACAGTGTTGGGTAGGGGCGGCAGAATAAAGCCGGTGGGGCCGACGAAGTCGAGGAACAATTTGATGTCGCGACTGCTGGCGTCGGACGGAAGATCTGCGCCGCTAATACCGCCGATGAGGAATTCCGCCACCTGTTGGGGCGACAGTTCGTCCAGCCAGGCGCGGATATCCTGGGCGAGGCCAATGCCGACGCTTTCGTTGGTAATGCGACGATCCATCAGCCAGCGACGGGCGTCATCGATGGCCACGACGTCGGCCAGCAGGTCATGCATGTCCATGACCTCTACGCCGCGTTCTTCCATCTTGTCGACAAAGTCGTAGTGATCACGCTTGGCCTGGTGAACCCACATGACGTCGTCGAATAGCAGTTCATCGCAGTTACCGGGCGTGAGTCGCTGGTGGGCAAGCCCGGGACGGCAGACCATGACCTTGCGCAGTTTGCCGATTTCCGAATAGGCGCCGAGGGATGAAGGTTGGGGCATGACGGTTACCTCTGAATCGTTCCTGAATGGTGCCAGCGGGAAAGGTGGGCATCGGGGGCATGACCCCAAGGACGATGGGGCCTTCCCTGGCCTCTGGCGATGTCATCGCCCCGATCCGCTGACGCTCTCAATCCAATGAGTGACCTGTGTTAGAGACTGAGCTTTCCTGTCGCCAGGGCATAAACCCCGTAGATGCCGACGACGAGCACAACAGCGAAGATGATCGCTTCAATCGGTTTGAAAATGCGCTCGCCCTTTTCCCGCTTGGCGATGGCAAAGAAAATGGCGCCAGGCGCATAAAGGACTGCGCTCAGCAGGAGGTACTTGATGCCGCCGGCATAGACCAGCCAAACGCTATAGACTACGGCGAGTAGCGCAATAAACAGGTCTCGTCCCCGTTGACTGTCATTGGCGCCGTAGGTGTCGCCTTTCCAGGCCAGGAGCAGTGCGTAGAACGCAGACCAGAAATAGGGGATCAGGATCATCGACGTCGCCAGGTACAGTAACTGGAGGTAGGTCCCGGCGGAAAACAGGGTGATGATCAGGAACAACTGAATCAGGCCGTTGCTGACCCAGAGAGCGGATACCGGGACATGTTTGCGGGTCGTTTTCGCGAGGAAGGCCGGCATGGTGCCGTCGCTTGCTGAGGCATACATGATTTCGGCGCACAGCATGGTCCAACTAAGCAGGGCCCCGCAGAGAGAAATGATCAGGCCGATGTTGATCAGGTTGCTGCCGACGGGGCCGACGACTTTGGCCAGTACGCCCGCCATGGAGGGGTTTTTCAGGCCAGCCAGTTCGGCCTGGCTCATGATGCCCTGGGAGATGACGTTGACGAGTACCAGCAGAGCGAGAACGCTGATGAAACCGATCAGAGTCGCCTTGCCGACGTCCTTGCGATTACTGGCCCTGGCCGAGTATACGCTGGCGCCTTCAATGCCGATGAACACCCAGACTGTCACCAGCATAACGCCACGCACCTGATCGAGAACGCTGCCGAGCTTGGGATTACCCAATCCCCAGAAATCGGTCTTGAACAGATCCAGTTTGAAGCCCACAACCGCCAGTACGATGAACAGAATCAACGGCACCACCTTGGCAACCGTGGTGATGAGGTTGACGAACGCCGCCTCCCGGATGCCGCTCAGAATCAGGAAATGCACGACCCAGAGCAAGACGGAGGCGCCGATGATCGCCGGCAACGTGTTACCTTCGCCGAATATGGGGAAGAAAAAGCCGAGAGAGCTAAAGAGCAGGACGAAATAACTGACGTTGCCGATCCAGGCACTGATCCAGTATCCCCAGGCGGAGCTGAAGCCCATGTAATCGCCGAACCCGGCTTTGGCATAGGCATAGACACCGGAATCGAGCTCCGGCTTTCGCACCGCAAGTGACTGAAATACAAATGCGAGTGTCAGCATGCCTACGGCGGTAATCAGCCAACCGATCAAGGTGGCGCCTGCGCCGGCGCTGGCGGCCATATTCTGTGGCAGGGAAAAAATCCCCCCGCCGATCATGGAGCCAATGACGAGGGCTGTCAGAGCACCTAGGTGTAATTTTGGAGGGATTGCATTCCTGTCTGAGGGAGCATTCGTTGCCATGATCTGTCCTTGTGGCTGATTATCGTAGCCAGTGTTATATCAAGGACCTACCCACTTAGATATCGTGATCTGATACTTCGTTGAGACAAATCAAATTACGGATGCCCGTACTTTTCTCAAGGTTTTATTCGAACGACCGGAACTGACGTCCGGCGGACAGGTCCTTACGCGTAGAGGGATGCGCTGATGCCTCTGGGCACGAAACAAACAATGGGTAGATTGTCATATCTCGCAAGATTCTCGCGAAATGTCAGGGGGTTAAGTTGACAGGACTGAACCCCGGTTCAAAACTAGGGGTAGGGTGGGGCTCTGTATTTTCCGGCAGTAGCGGATAGTCTCAACCGATACGCGATGAAACACACTATTAGAGCCAAAGACATGTCGGCCAAAGCTGCTTCTCCAGATTTAGAGACAGCCTATCGTCTCTTTTTCGAAAGTACCTCGGATGCGGCCTTTGTCGTTCCTATGCCTGAAGGGCGTTTGCCCGGGCCCTTTGTCGAGGTGAACAAGGCCACCTGCGATCTTCTGGGGTATTCCCGGGAAGAGTTGCTGAAATTGGCACCCCAGGATCTGCACCATGTGCCGTTGCCGACCGATCTCTGGCAATCCATGCACCGGGACCTGGAGGAACATGGTGTTGCCCGCTTTGAGCGTGTCCTCAGATCCTATGACGGTCGGCAGATTCCCGTGGAAATCAATTGTCGCCTGTTTTGGGTGGAGGGGGAGCGATTCGGCATTGCCATTGCCAGGGATCTCTCCGAGCGCATGATCAGCGAGCGCATACTGCGTGATCGTCAGCGCGAACTGTCGGCGTTGCTCAACGCCAGCGAACAGATGGCAGCCCTTGTTACGCCGGACACGCGTATTCTGCAGATTAACCGGGTGGGGGCTGAACGGTTTGGCGCAGCGAGCGCCGACGAACTCATCGGCAAGCGCATCATCGATCTCAGCCCTGAGTCGATACGCGATAACCGTCGGGATATCGCCCGGCGCGTTGTCGAGAATCACGAATCCGTCGTTTTCGAGGATTTCCGTTCGGGGATGTATCTGCACCACACTGTCAATCCGGTGCTGGATGACGATAGCAAGGTGACACGTTTTGCCATCTATTCCGAGGATATTACCGTCGGCTATATTCGGCGCAATGTCGACGCCATTCTCAACAGCGTGGACCGCCATATCCTGGCGGGCGACAGCCTCCATCAGTTGATTGCCGATTGCTGCGCCCGCCTGCAAACCGTGTTCAGGTGTCCGCTGGTCTGGTTCGCTCCCTCCTCATCGCTGATGACATCTGGTACGCACTATTTTGTCGGGCCATTGAGGGAATCGTTATCCACCGGGCATATTTCCGCTTACGACAGCTCCCTGAACGAGATTGAGACCCTGCAGATTGCCTCGCGAGACGATCAGCGGTTTAAGTCGCTCTTTGAGTCGCTGGGGGACTCCAGCCTGAAGTTGTTGTGCCTGATTCCTCTGCAAACGGCAGACAGCCGGCCTGGTGTTTTGGTGTTGGCCAGCCAGCATCCCGAACTCTTCCACCGACAGGAAATCCTCAGGATTCTCGATCAGGTGCATAACCGGTTGAGTGTGGCGCTGGAAATGGTGAGCGAGCAGCAGCAGTTGATGCTGTTGCGCAAAGCGCTCGAAGTGGCTCGCAATGCCATGTTTATCGCCGATCGCGAAGGACGCGTGGTCTGGACGAACAGGGCTCTGGTGGATAGCAGCGGCTATTCGGAAAGCGAGTGGGTAGGTTGTCGACTGCCGATGTTGAGCCAGTCCGGCGACGGTTCGTCGGAATCCGATGACCGCTGGCGTAAGCTGCGATCCGGAAGGGTGTGGTCGGGTGAAACCGTCGAACGGCGCAAGGACGGGTCGGAATATACCGTGCTGCAGTCGATAACTCCGGTGACGGACAGCAACGGTCACATTTCTCACTTTGTATCGATCCAGGAAGATATTTCCGAGCGTAAGCGCACCGAAGAAAGGATGCGCTATTTTGCTGAACACGATCCGTTAACCGGTCTTAGAAACCGGCATTTCCTGATGACCGAGTTGCGCCGTCTGATGTCTTCTGGGGGGTTTAGCCGGTCCGAGGACAGGCTAGCGCTGCTTTATCTCGATATCGACTTTTTCAAACCGATAAACGATCAGCATGGTCACGAGATCGGCGACGAATTGCTCAAGGCATTTGGCGCCCGCCTGCGTAAGTCGGTGCGAGAACATGATGTGGTCAGCCGGCTTGGTGGGGATGAGTTCGTGATTCTGTTAAGGCCGGTTCAAAGCCTCGATACGGCCTATGAAGTGGCCGGAAAGATTCTTCGAAGCGTCCGACGCCCCATCCGGGCTCAGGAGATGAGTTTCCACATTACCAGCAGTATTGGAATTGCCTTTATGCCGTCATCGTCAGAGGTGGACCCTCAGGAACTGCTTCGTCTCGCGGACCAGGCGCTATACCGTGCCAAAGCGTTGGGACGAGATAGGTGCGTTGCCGCAGAGCTCGATGAGGTTCATGACGCCGTTCCCGTCACCGAGTAATTGGCGACGTTGTTGTCGGTGGCGGTGGTGTATAGGACGATGAC
The DNA here is from genome assembly GCF_002514725.1 of Mangrovitalea sediminis. Classification (GTDB taxonomy): domain Bacteria; phylum Pseudomonadota; class Gammaproteobacteria; order Pseudomonadales; family Oleiphilaceae; genus Mangrovitalea; species Mangrovitalea sediminis. The sequence continues at coordinate 514,475 of NZ_NTLB01000005.1, read as the reverse complement.
GATAAGAGCGTTCCGGTGGGCGTTGCTCTGCGCGTTATTTGGTTTGATGTGGGGCAGCGGCTATACGCAGGCGCAGGATGACAAGACCGTGCCGCAAACGGTCGTTCTGGCCAACGGCGAATGGTCGCCCTACCTGTCTAAGAACCTGCCTTATTATGGGGTGGCCTCACGTATTGTTTCCGCCGCGTTTGCCACCCAGGGCGTGCGGGTTAAGTACGTATTCCTGCCCTGGAAGCGTGCTTTTTACATGGCAGGAAAAGGCGAATTCGACGGCACGCTGGCGTGGCGTGACTCGCCGTCCCGTGAAAAACTGTTCAGGATGAGCGATCCCGTCTTCATGGGAAAAACGGTGTTTTTCCACACCCGGCAACATCGCTATCCGTGGTCTACGCTGGACGACTTGAAAGGACTACGGGTCGGGGAAACATTGGGCTATATCTATAACCACTTGGCGGCCGCCGAGCAACGGGGCCTAATCCACACCGAGAGGGCGCCCACCGATCGGTTGAACTTTCTGAAGTTGGCGCATGGCCGGATCGACCTGTTTCCATGCGATCTTACGGTTGGACTCTGGCTGCTGAATACCAAGGTCCCCCCGGAAGAAGCCGCGCAAATCACTTGGTCGCCACAACCGCTGGAAGTCGTCGGTTACCACGTCCTGCTGACCAGAACCTCGAGTCGAAGCCGCATGCTGCTGCAGAAGTTGAATCGGGGCTTGGCACAATTGCGCCGCGAAGGCGTGGTTCAGCAGTGGCTGAAAGAAGCATCAGCCCCCCTCAGCCTTACCGATTCTCTTCGATCCATATCATCAGCCCCACCTCAAAGCGGTGGCTAAGTAGTTCATGCCAGGGGAACAGGCGTAACCGCAATGACTGCACTCCCGCATAGGGTGGCTCCAGATCAAGGGCAAAGGTCACTGGGTCCTGTGGTGTGGCGCTGGGTTCCGGTTTGAGGGCGTAGTGCCGTACCTCTGAGGCCGTCTCAGGGTCCAGCATGGGCTCGACCACGGCTTCGACGATGATGTCTTCCGGTTTCAGTGCACCAAGACTGACATTCACCCTCAACGGCAGGACTTCGCCGTAACGGATGGTGCAGGGTAGCGGTTTGGCCAGGGTCGCCCTGACTTCAGGCCAGGCGTGGCGAATATGGGCTTTCCACTGCGCCAGCATCTTTGCCTGGCGATTGTTGTCCGCCGACATCCGTTGCATTTGCTTTTGCGCCGGGTCGTAGTAGTTGCGAACGTAATCCATGACCATCCGTTGGGCGTTGAAACGCGGCATGATCGATTTCATGGACGCTTTTGACAGCTGTACCCACTGCTCCGAATAGCCACGACCGTCCCTGGCATAAAAGAGCGGGATGACCTCATGTTCGAGAATGTCGAGCAGGTCGCCGGCTTCCTCGCGGTTGCGGTAGTCCTTGTCGAACCGGAGGTCCCTGGGTGCGATTCCCCAGCCATTGTCCCCATCGAAACCCTCAGCCCACCATCCATCCAGGACACTCAGGTTCAGGGCGCCGTTGACGGCCGCCTTCTGGCCGGAGGTTCCGCTGGCTTCGAGAGGTGCCTCCGGCGTGTTCAGCCAGACATCGACACCGCTGACCAGTTGGCGGGCCACGGCTAAATCGTAGCCTTCAAGCAGAATAATCTTGCCGATGAATTCCGGCTGCAACGACAACTCGTGAATGACGCGGATAAGTTGCTGCCCCGGGTGATCGTTAGGGTGCGCCTTACCCGCGTAGATGATGATGCAGGGCTTTTCCGGGTTGTTGAGCAGGGCAGCAAGCCTATCTGTATCCGAGAACAGCAGCGTCGCACGCTTGTAGGTGGCAAAGCGGCGGGCAAAGCCCAGTATCAGGAAATCCTGGTCGTCATCGTTCAGGAGCGACAGAGTTCGTGCTGTGACGGAATGGCTGGTGCCATTGCGCCGGTGCTGGAAAGTGACCCGCCGTTTGACGGCGTCGATAAGCTGTTGCTTCAGCGCCTTGTGGACACTCCAGTATTGGTAATCGGGAATGTCGTCGATCTGTTCCCAGAACTCCGGGTCGAGCAGTGCGCTCTGCCAGGTGTCGAAGCGCATGTCGAAGAGGCTGCCCCATTCGCGGGCCAGGAAGGTGGGCACGTGTACGCCATTGGTAACGTAGCCAATCGGGTTTTCGTCGGGCGGTATCTGGGGCCAGATGGCGTGTTCCATTTCCGAGGCGACGCCACCGTGAATGCGGCTGACACCGTTGTGAAAGCGGGAGCCGTGCAGGGCGAGGGTTGTCATATTGAAACCGTCGGCTGCGCCGGCGGATTGACCCAGCGCATAGAGTCGTGAGAGGTCGATACCGAGCGACTGGGTGAAATGGCTCAGATAGGTTTCGATCAGCGAATAGCTGAAGATGTCGTGACCGGCCGGCACCGGCGTATGGGTGGTGAACAGGGTCCCCGAAGCCACCAGCTCGAGGGCGCTGTCGAAATCCATGCCGTCGGCGACCGCTTCCCGGCAGCGTTCGAGGATCTGGAACGCCGCGTGGCCTTCGTTGATATGCCAGGCGCTGGGCTTGTAGCCGAGCAGTCGCAGTGCCCGGGTACCCGCCACGCCGAGCACGATTTCCTGCTGAATACGCCGCTCGGAATCGCCGCCGTACAACTGGTAGGTGATGCTGCGGTCGCCGTCGCTGTTTTCCGGCGTGTCGGTGTCGAGCAGCAGGAGTCGGACGTGGCCCGCCAACGCTTCCCATATCCTGACATGAACCTGGCGACCAGGAAACTCCAGAACCAATGCAGCGGGTTGCCCATCCTTTTCGGCACGCCGAATCGGCAGGTGTTCGGTATCGTTGAGGTGGTAGAGGGCCTGTTGTCGGCCCTGTCCGTCTATGACTTGGGTGAAATAGCCCTGGCGATACAATAGGCCGACAGCGACCAGCGGCAGGCCCAGGTCGCTGGCGGCCTTACAGTAATCGCCCGCCAGTATTCCCAGGCCACCCGAATAGATCGGAAAGCTCTCGTGGAAACCGTATTCGGCGCAGAAATAGGTCACCAGATCCTGATTGGGATCGATCAGTTCACTCAGTTCCGGGCGTGTACGGGCTTCACGATAGGCATCGTAGCCGTTGACGACTCGCCGGTACTCTTCCATATAGGCGCGATTGGTGACAGCGGACTCCAGCTTTTCCTGCGCGACGCGGCGCAGAAAGAGTTTGGGATTATGGCCGCAGCGTTGCCAGAGTGCGCGATCCAGCCGATAGAAGATGCTGCGAACCCGGTGATCCCAGCTGTACAGCAAATCGTTCGCCAATTCGTCGAGCCGGCTCAGTGACTCCGGCAACTGAGGTTGAACTTCCAGCGTGAAGCGCTTACCGGACATGGCGATACATCCCTTTTCCGTTCATGGAGGAACCCCCCGAAAGCCGGTGCTGCCGCCGGCGACTATGTTCCGTTGGTCTCGGCCTGTGTGCGAGCCTTGCAGGCGTCGGCATAGAGGGCCATATAGGCTCTGCCGCTGCGCTGCCAGGAGAAGTCCCGGGTCATTCCGATGGCTTGCAGGCGCTGCCAGTCAGCCGGTGCCCGATACAAATCCAGCGCCCGGGATACGGCCTCGGTCAAGGCCGCTGGCGTGGCCGGAGAGAAGATGAAACCGGTGGCCGCGCCACTTTCCAGGCTAATGGGATCGGTATTGACGACCGTATCATGGAGACCACCGACATCGTGGACTATCGGCACCGTGCCGTAGCGCAAGCTATAGAGCTGATTCAGGCCGCAGGGCTCGAAGCGAGACGGCATCAGAAACATGTCCGCGCCCGCCTCGATCCGGTGGGCCAGCGTTTCATCGTATCCCAGGCGCAAGGCCATTCTGCCGGGGTAGCGTCCAGCGGCTGCTTTCAGGGCCTTTTCATACTCGGGTTGACCGCTGCCGAGCATGACAAACTGTGCGCCCATTCCCATGATGGCGTCCAGGCTTTCCAGCATCAGGTCTATCCCTTTCTGCTCCACCAATCGCCCGATAAACCCGATTAAGGGACGCTCGGCGCTTTCCTCCAAGCCCATCTCCTGCTGCAGCTGAGCCTTGTTCACGGCCTTGCGGGGCAATGTGCGCAGGTTGTAGGTCGCCGGTAAATGGTGATCATGCGCCGGATCCCAGAGTTGATCGTCTATGCCGTTGAGAATGCCATCCAGGTCATTTCGGCGGAGTCGCAAGAGGCCGTCGAGACCCTGGCCCTGATCGGGGCCCTGGATTTCCTCAGCGTAGTGGGGGCTGACGGTGGTGAGTCTGTCAGCGAAGACCAGGCCGCCTTTCAGTAGCGACAGGTAGCCATGAAACTCGAGCGCCCGGTAATCCCAGAGACGTTCGGGCAACCCGAGCTTAATCAGGGTTTCGTACGGGAAGCGGCCGTGATAGGCGAGGTTATGCACGGTGAACAGGGTCGCCGGCCGCTTCGGCTCGTCGGCGAGTAGCACCGGCACCAGACCGGTCTGCCAGTCGTTGCAGTGCACGACATCCGGCTGCCAATTGAGGCCAATACGATCAAGCGCCACTTCACAGGCCACGCGACATAGCAGGTCAAAGCGCTCGGCGTTGTCGGGCCAGTCGTTTCCCTGATCGTCGTGATAGGGGTTACCGGCCCTGCCGAACAGCGCCGGGCATTCCACCAGCCACACGGCGAGCCGGGTTCCGGGTAGGCGGGTCTGCAGGATCCGCACCACTTGGCCACGAACGGTGGTTTCGGCAACAGGGGTAATACCGCCGGCCTTTGCGCGCTCAAGGGTCTCCGGATAGGCTGGCATGAGCAGTCGCATCTTGCAGCCGAGGCTCTGAAGGGCACGCGGCAGGCTGGCGGAAACGTCGCCGAGCCCGCCCGTTTTCATCAGGGGAGCGGCTTCGCTGGTCACAAAAAGGACTTTGAACATTCGCGTCGCTAACCTCCCTCACAGATGAGGATCAGTCCGGCCAACGGTGGTAGCGTCAAGGAGACCGAGTGCGGTTGTCCCATCCAGGGGGTTGGCTCGCTGTGCCGCCCGCCGCCGTTGCCGATGTTTCCGCCCCCATAATGTCCCGAGTCGGAGTTGAACAGTTCTCGATAGAAGCCAGGTTTACTGACGCCGATACGGTAGTTTTCCCGCGGGACCGGGGTGAAATTCAACACAACGATGACGAAGCCCTGATCGCTGTTTCGCTGGTAGGTCACAACCGATTGTGCAGCATCGTGACAGTCGATCCAGTGGAATCCCTGGTCGGTAAAGGGATACTGGTAAAGGGCCGGTTCCTGCCGGTAAAGGTGGTTGAGATCGGCCACAAGATTCTGTACCCCCTGATGGGGGGCTTGCTCGAGGAGATACCAGTCGAGTCCCCTGGCGTGATACCACTCGTTACGTTGTCCGAACTCGTTCCCCATGAACAATAACTTGGCGCCCGGATAGGTGAACTGATAGGTGTAAAGAAGGCGGAGGTTGGCAAACCGTTGCCAGTCGTCGCCAGCCATCTGGTGGAACAGGCTGCCCTTGCCGTGAACCACTTCATCGTGGGAGAACGGCAACACGAAATTCTCCGTAAAGGCATAGAGCATGCCGAACGTCAGCCGGTCGTGATGATAGTGCCGGAAGACGGGGTCCTCTTTAAGGTATTCGAGGGTATCGTGCATCCAGCCCATGTTCCATTTGAGGGAAAACCCCAGCCCACCGACCCAGGTCGGCCGGGTCACCTGGGGCCAGGCGGTCGATTCCTCGGCAAACAGCAAGGTACCGGGATGCTGACCGTGCGTGAGAATGCTCAGGGTGCGCAGGAAATCGATGGCTTCGAGGTTTTCGTTTCCGCCATAGACATTGGGCAGCCAGTCACCATCCTCACGGGAATAATCCAGGTACAGCATCGATGCAACAGCGTCCACGCGAAGGCCGTCGAGGTGGAATTCCTCGAGCCAGAAATTGGCGCTGGCCAGCAGGAAGTTTCGGACTTCGTTGCGGCCATAGTTGTAGATAAGTGTGCCCCAGTCCCGGTGTTCGCCCCGCCGGGGATCGGCGTGCTCGTAGAGTGGCGTGCCATCGAAATGGGCGAGGGCATGTCTGTCCTTGGGGAAGTGGGCTGGGACCCAGTCGAGAATGACACCGATGTCGTGCCGGTGGCAGTAATCGACAAAATACCGAAAGTCGTCGGGCGTGCCGAAGCGGCTGGTGGGGGCAAAATAACCGGTACTTTGGTAGCCCCAGGAGTCGTCCAGGGGGTGCTCGGTGATCGGCATCAGCTCGATGTGTGTGAACCCGAGACGTTTGACATATTCCACGAGGCGGTGCGCGATATCCCGGTAATTCAGGAAACTGCCGTCATCGGTGCGCTGCCAGGACCCCAGGTGCACCTCGTAGATCGAGATGGGTTGATGCTGCCAGTCCTGCGCTGCCCGGCGATCCATCCAGAGCCGGTCCTGCCAGCCGTCGGCATTGACTGGCGCCGATATGACGGATGCCGTGCCAGGGCGGTACTCGCTCTGCCGGGCATAGGGGTCCGCCTTCAGGAGAACCTCTTCGGAGGCGCTGCTGCGGATTTCGAACTTATACAGGCTGCCGACCGCCAGACCGGGAATGAACAGTTCCCACACACCACTTTCGCCACAGGCCCGCAACGGGTGGCGTCGTCCGTCCCAATGATTGAAATCGCCGACGACACTGACACGCTCTGCATTGGGAGCCCAGGTCGCGAAGAGGATACCTTCTGTGCCATCGACAACGCGGACATTGGCGCCGAGTAAACGGTAAACGTGCCAGTGACGTCCCTCTGCAAACAGATGGAGATCGAACGCCGGAATCTGAGAGGGAAAGCTGTAGGGGTCCTGTTCGCGGTGTTCCTGTCCGTAACCGTCGGTCCAGCGGACGTGGTAATGATCCGGGAGTTGCTCTGCCTTGCCCTGCCACTCAAAAAGCCCATCCTGGGATAGGGGCATCATGCTCAGGCGTTCCTTGTATCCCTCGAGTGAAATTTTTTCTGCACCAGGGATATAGACGCGTACGGTGGTACCCGTGGTGGTGGGGTGCGCTCCCAACACCTCGAAGGGATCGTGGAGGCGCGCACTGCGCAGTCTTTCCATTGCTTCCGTGAGCCGATTATCGAATCCATTATCCATGATCAGAAATACTCTATTGCGCTGGATGTCCTTGTTTTATTCAAGCGTAGCGGATCATTCAGGGTATTGATCCAAGGCAATAATCCACCAATTGGGCTGTGCTAGCTTGCAATGAGTAGGAGGCTGTTTCGCCGCGTTGGCGGCTCGGACATCAAGCTGTAACCAGGAGGGCATTTGCTGATGTTACCCCAAAACTCCGGCCGTTTTGTTAGCCGGTTGACGCGTGAAACCCTGGCTTTGGTGCTGGCGGGCGGACGTGGAACCCGTTTAAAACAGCTCACCGCATGGCGAGCCAAACCTGCAGTACCTTTCGGCGGCAAGTTCCGCATCATCGATTTTCCCTTGTCCAACTGTCTCAATTCCGGCATTCGCCGGGTTGGCGTCGTCACCCAATACAAGGCTCACTCATTGATCCGACATATCCAGTTGGGGTGGGGGTTCCTGCGAGGTGAGTCGGGTGAATTCGTCGAGTTGCTGCCGGCGCAGCAGCGTATTGAAACTTCCTGGTACGCGGGCACGGCAGACGCGGTACTCCAGAATCTGGACATCATACGCAGCCACAACCCGACCTACGTGCTGATCCTGGCCGGCGATCATGTGTACAAGATGGATTACGGCACCATGCTGGCCGAGCATGTGGAACAGGATGCCGACATTACTGTGGGCTGTATCGAGGTGCCGATAGAAGATGCCTCGGCGTTCGGGGTAATGACGATGAACGAAGACCGGCGCATCGTTAAATTCGAGGAAAAGCCCTCGGACCCGAGTCCCATGCCGGGCAAACCGGGACATGCCTTGGCATCCATGGGGATCTATGTGTTTCGCACCGAGGTGCTGTTCGAAGAATTACTCCGGGATCAGGCTGAAACCTCGTCCAGCCATGATTTTGGTAAGGACATCATCCCCGGTATGCTGAGTCGGCGCCGGATCATCGGTTTCCCGTTCCGCAACCCGGTAACGGACGGACAGGCCTACTGGCGGGATGTCGGGACGGTGGACTCCCTGTGGGAGGCCAACCTGGAACTGATCGGTGTCAGTCCGGTGCTCAATCTCTATGACAAGGAGTGGCCAATCTGGACCTACCAGGAGCAGGTCCCTCCGGCAAAGTTCGTCTTTGACGATCCCAATCGGCGCGGCGCGGCCGTCAATTCCATGGTGGCGGGCGGCTGTATCGTTTCCGGCGCCCAATTGACCCGCTCCATGCTGTTCTCGCGTGTGCGGATCCACTCCTACAGCGACATCCAGGATTCGGTGATTCATCCCGATGTCGAGGTGGGCCGCAACTGCACCATTCGTAAGGCGCTCATAGACCGGGGCTGCATCATTCCGCCCGGTACCCGAATCGGTATTAATCCCGAGGAGGATCGTGCCCGCTTTCACGTATCGGAAAAGGGCGTCGTGCTGGTGACGCCGGAAATGCTCGGACAGGATTATCCTCATGTCAGCTAGCGCCAAACCGCTGCGTGTCGTGTTGTGTTGGCACATGCATCAACCGGAGTACCGGGATCCAGGCACGGGAACCTATCAGTTCCCGTGGACCTATCTCCACGGTATCAAGGATTACGTGGATATGGTGGCGCATCTGGAAGCCCATCCACAGGCGCGTGCCGTGGTCAATTTTGCGCCCATCCTGCTGGAGCAGATCGAGGACTATGTCCGGCAGATCGATATCTGCCTGAAGCAAGGCGTGCCGATCAATGACCCTGTTCTGAACCTGCTGGCAAACGATCAATGGCCCGAGGCGAATAGTGACGACTTCCGGCAGTTGATGAGCCAGTGCCTGAGGGCCAATAACGATCGCATTATCAAGCGGTTCCCCGAATACGCCCAGTTGGCGGATTACGCTCACTGGTTACTGAAAAACGACGGTGCCCTGATTTATCTGGCGCCGCAGTTCCTGATCGACCTGTCGGTGTGGTATCACCTGGGGTGGATGGCGGAAACCGTGCGTCGCGACGATGACCGTATCAAGCGTCTTCAGAGTAAAGGGCGTGATTTCGATCGGGATGACCGGCTGACATTACTGCGCCTGATCGATGAGTTGTTGAAGTCCATTGCGCCACGTTATCGGCGATTGGCCGACTCGGGGAGGGTAGAGCTGTCGTTTTCTCCGCATTCCCACCCGATCATTCCCCTGTTGCTGGATGTGCATGCAGCCCAGGAAGCGATTCCCGGCGCTAGTTTGCCGGCGGGGGGCGGCTATCCCGGTGGCGAGGAGCGAGCCCATTGGCATATGCGGGAAGGTGCGCGGAGCTTCGAACGTTTCTTCGGTATCCATCCCCGGGGATGCTGGTTATCCGAAGGAGGAGTAAGCCAGGCATCCCTGAGGCTGCTCGACCAACATCATGTGGCCTGGACCGCCAGCGGCGAATCCGTGTTGCGCAACAGCATGAATGCCGCCGCCAAAGGGCAGGAGGGGGCCGCGAATGCCGTCAATCATTTTCGCGCCTATCGTTTTGACGATGCGACGGTTCGCTGTTTCTTCCGCGACGACGGACTGTCCGACCTGATCGGTTTTACGTATGCCGACTGGCATGCCGAAGATGCCGTTGCCGATCTCGTCCGGCACCTCGAGCAGATAGCGGCGAATTGCACGGATCCCGGGCATCGGGTCGTGTCGATTATCATGGACGGCGAAAATGCCTGGGAGCATTATCCGGAAAACGGGTACTACTTCCTGTCGCACCTTTATGAAGCCCTGGTCCGCCATCCCAAACTGACGCTGAGCACCTACAGCGACATTCTGGCGGATGGCGATATCGAGCCCGTTGCGTATCCCCGCCTGGTCGCCGGAAGCTGGGTTTACGGCACCTTTTCAACCTGGATCGGCAGTGCGGACAAGAACCGCGGTTGGGATCTGTTAATCGAGGCGAAAAAGGCGTATGACGAGGTATTGGCCTCTGGCACGCTGGCTCCCGAGGTTGTTGAAGCAGCAACCCGTCAACTGGCGGTTTGTGAAGGTTCTGACTGGTTCTGGTGGTTTGGGGACTACAACGCGGCAGATGCTGTTAGCGACTTCGAGCGTCTTTATCGGCGTCACCTGACGCGACTCTATGAATTGATCGGACGTCCAGCGCCGGAGAGCCTGACCCATGTCATTAGTCAGGGCCGGGGCACTCCAGCGAGAGGGGGCACCATGCGCCACGGACAATCGGACGGAGGCGGGGGCCCATGAACGATACGGTGGGGTCTGTTGCGGTCATGATGGATCGTCGCAGGGCAGGCGTTTTGCTGCATCCCACCTCATTGCCCTCTCGCCATGGTGCAATGGGCTGCCTGGGCGAGGAGGCCTTCCATTTTGTCAGCTTTCTGGCGAACAGCGGTTTTACGGTTTGGCAGATGTTGCCTACCGGCCCGACCCAGGCGGACTTGTCACCCTATCAGTCTCTCTCCGCCCATGCCGGCAATCCAGACCTTATCGACCCTCTCTGGCTGGCTCTTCGGCAGCTGATAGACGACGCATCGCTGGCACGCTGGCAGGGTCAGGCTGAAAGGGCCGAACTATGGGCTGAAGCGACGAATTGCTTCCTGACCGGTGGTGATACGACAGCACGGGAGGACTATGAGCGTTTTTGCCGATCGCAGTCGTTCTGGCTTAAAGACTATGCCTGCTTTCGCGTCCTACGCGAGCATTTTGGCAGGCAACCCTGGTACGAATGGCCGCTCGAGGCGCGTCGGCCGACGCCTGCCTGGCGGGATCGCTTCGAGCAGGAAGAAACAGATCGGCTGAACGTGCTGTATTTCGAACAGTTCGTCTTTGAATGCCAATGGCGTGAGTTACGCGATTTCGCTCGCTCACAAGGCGTCTACCTGTTTGGCGATATGCCCATTTTCGTATCTCCGGACAGTGCGGATGTTTGGGCGAACCAGCGTCTGTTCCGGCTGGACGAAGAGGGCCGGCCTTCGGTGGTTGCAGGTGTCCCCCCAGACTATTTCTCCGAAGATGGTCAGCGCTGGGGGAATCCCCTCTACGACTGGGATGCCATGGCGTCTGACGGCTTTCGTTGGTGGTTGCAGCGAGTGGATTCGGCCTTGGCCCACTTCGACCTGATCCGTATCGACCATTTTCGGGGCTTCGAGGCCTGTTGGGAAATCCCGGCTGAAGCGGAACATGCGTCGGCTGGCCATTGGATTCAGGTTCCCGGCGAAGCGCTGCTTGGGGCCCTGGCCCGGCATTATCCGCATCTGCATCCGTCGTTGCCGTTTGTCGCGGAAAACCTGGGGGTCATAACGCCAGAAGTGGAGGCCCTTCGTGAAGCGTTCGCGCTCCCAGGGATGCGTATCCTTCAGTTTGCCTTCGACGGTAATCCTCATAATCCGTATCTTCAACACGCTCATACCCCTGACTCCGTCGTTTACACCGGAACGCATGACAACGACACGACAGTCGGTTGGTATAACGGTCTCCCGGAAGAGGTCAGGCGTCGTCTCGAAGACTATTTGGGGTATCCGGCTGAGACCATGCCCTGGCCGCTGATTCGTGCCGCCATGATGTCAGTGTCCAGGTTGGCGATTGTTCCGATGCAGGATTTGCTGGCACTGGATTCGGCACACCGCATGAATATTCCCGGCACCGCTTCGGGCAACTGGAGCTGGCAGTTCCATTGGGATCAGGTGCCTCCAGACCTGTCCGAAAGGCTCCGTCATCTGATTTTCCAATATGACCGCAAGGGCGAGGAACCGCTTCGGCTCTGAGAATCCCGTGAATTTCCTGTAATGCTGACCCGACCCTTGATTCAAATCATGGCTGCTGGATCAGACAAGGCATAAAAAGGTAGGGCTGATGACAAGCAAGCACAGGAGGAAACGACATGGAACACCGGTACAGCAAACGCCTCGAAGCCGGCCTTAAATCCCTCGTTTTCAAACGCGGTATTCCCGTGGCTACCGGTACTATCCGGGACGTCAGTCGCGGTGGGCTCTTCATCGAAACCGACTATGAAGACATCAAGGCACACCAGATACTGGAAGTGGAATTCCACCTAAAAGGGTACCAGCGACCCAAACGGATGCGCGTAAAGGCTGTTGTGGCCCGCACCACCGGTCGTGGTTTCGGACTGGAGCTTGAAGAGACCAGTGACGATGGTTATGACGCACTTTGCGCACTGATGGATGCATTAAGTGAGCAACAGTCGCATTACTCAGTTGCTTGATTTCCTTTGGGAAACAGTGTCCGGAGCGTGATGGGGTTCGGCTGAAACGTGGCTGACCACGCGTACTAAGGGAACAATTTCAGCAAGGATCCGCGATGGTCAGGGTAGAGGAAGATGGTGTTGCCAATGGGCCGCTCGGCGAGACAGAGTTGGTTGAAATCGATGCCTATTGGCGTGCGGCCAATTACCTGTCGGTGGGACAGATCTACCTGCTGGACAATCCGCTGTTACAGGAACCGCTGACGCTGTCGCACATCAAACCCCGCTTGCTGGGGCACTGGGGTACGACGCCGGGGCTCAACCTGATTTATGCACACCTGAACAGGATTATCCGTCACCAGGATCTTGATATGATCCTGGTGACAGGGCCGGGTCATGGGGCTCCGGGTATCGTCGCCAACACCTATCTCGAAGGCACTTACTCCGAACTTTATCCGGATATCACTCCCGACAGGGACGGTTTACGAAAGCTGTTCCGACAATTTTCCTTTCCTGGGGGCATCCCGAGCCACACGGCACCTGAAACGCCGGGGTCGATCCACGAAGGCGGTGAGCTGGGGTATTCCCTTAGCCATGCCTTTGGTGCGGTGTTCGACAACCCGGAGCTGATTGCGACCTGCGTCATTGGTGACGGCGAGGCGGAAACCGGTCCGTTGGCGACCGCCTGGCACAGCAACAAGTTCCTTAACCCGATTCTCGATGGTGCCGTGCTGCCTATCCTGCATCTTAACGGCTACAAAATCGCCAACCCCACCGTACTGGCCAGGATAAGCCATCAGGAGCTCAAGGACCTGATGTCCGGCTATGGCTATCGGCCACTGTTTGTGGAGGGGAGCGAACCCGGCGTTGTCCATCAGGCCATGGCCGCGGCGCTGGAAAGCGCTGTGGCGGAGATCCGGCATATCCAGTCCCAGGCTAGGACGGAGGGTGCCAAAACGCGCCCCATGTGGCCCATGATCGTGTTGCGGACGCCCAAGGGGTGGACCTGTCCTGCGACACTCGACGGCCTGAAACTGGAAGGGTATTGGCGGGCCCATCAGGTTCCCATCGCTCAGTTGGCGGAAAATCCCGAACACGTCAAAGTCCTTGAGCAGTGGCTGCGGAGTTACCAGCCGGAAGCGTTGTTTGACAGTGAAGGATGTCTGCTGCCGGAACTGGCGGCACTGGCTCCAAAGGGAACTCGCCGCCTCGGCGCCAATCCCCACGCTAATGGTGGCTTGTTGCTGCGGGACCTGAAGCTTCCGCCGTTGGCCGACTTTGCCTTGGATGTACCAAAACCGGGTCAAGTGATTGGTGAAGCCACCCGCATGCTCGGGCAGTACCTGCGCGAACTGATGCGACTGAGCGCCAACACTCGTAATTTCCGCCTGATGGGGCCGGATGAGACGGTCTCCAATCGCTTGGGAGCGGTGCTCGAAGCCACGGATCGCGCCTGGGACGCCGCGATATTACCTGAGGACGATCACTTGGCACCGGATGGACGGGTGATGGAAATCCTCTCGGAGCACACCTGCCAGGGGTGGTTGGAAGGGTATCTGTTAACTGGCCGCCATGGTTTTTTCTCTTGCTACGAAGCGTTTATTCATATCGTCGACTCGATGTTCAACCAGCACGCGAAGTGGCTGAAAGTCAGTCGCAAGATTGGTTGGCGGCGACCGATAGCCTCACTGAATATCCTGTTGACGTCCCATGTCTGGCGCCAGGACCACAACGGCTTTTCGCACCAGGACCCTGGGTTCATCGACCATGTCGTCAACAAGAAGGCGGATATCGTTCGGGTCTATCTGCCGCCGGACAGCAATAGCCTGCTGTATATCGCAGAACGTTGCCTGCGCAGCCGTGACCGGGTAAATGTGATCGTGGCCGGCAAGCAACCCTCCCTACAGTGGATGGATGCGGAGCAGGCTGCGAGCCATTGCGATGCCGGGCTGGGGATCTGGCCCTGGGCCAGCACCGACGAAGGCGGCGATCCGGATGTGGTGATGGCCTGTGCCGGCGATGTTCCCACACTGGAGACGCTGGCTGCGGTGCAAATCCTCCGGGAAAGCGAGCCTGACCTGCGTATTCGCGTCATTAACGTTGTCAATCTCATGGCATTACAGCCTCGTGAGGAGCATCCGGATGGCTTGTCGGATACCCATTTCGATGTCTTGTTCACACAGGATCGCCCCGTGATTTTTGCCTTCCACGGTTATCCCTGGCTGATCCATCGCCTGACCTATAGGAGAACCAATCACGGTAATCTGCATGTGCGGGGCTACAAGGAGGAAGGCACCACCACCACGCCGTTCGATATGACAGTGCTGAACGACCTGGACCGTTTTCATCTGGTGATGGACGTTATTGACCGTGTCCCTCAACTTGGGTCACGTGCGGCCTATCTCCGTCAACGGATGCGGGACAAGCTGTCAGAACACAAACGCTACATCGCTTTGCACGGAGAGGATATGCCCGAAATCCGTCGCTGGCGTTGGCAATCACCAATGTCTGGCAACTGACGCCGCGGAGTTTTTCGTATGCCAATGAGTCCCTATCTGCCCCGGCAGATGCCAGTGCCCTTGAACGGGCTTGTAACCCTGGCATTGGATTTGCGATGGAGCTGGCACCATGCCAGCGACCGACTCTGGCGCATGATGGACCCGGATCTCTGGGATTCGACAGCCAACCCCTGGCTCATCATTGCGACGATATCCAACCAGCGCCTGAATGAGCTGGCAGCCGATGATGCCTTCATTGGCCAGTTGCAGGATCAATTGGCGGCCCGTGAGGCCTATGTGGCCGATGAGACCTGGTTTTCACGCGAATGGGATGGGCGTTTCCCGGGGCAGATCGCCTATTTCAGCATGGAATTCGGGTTGACCGAATCATTGCCTATCTACTCGGGTGGACTGGGCGTGTTGGCTGGGGACTTCCTTAAAACTGCCAGTGATCTTGGTGTGCCGGTTATTGGGGTGGGTTTGCTTTATCAGCAAGGCTATTTCCGGCAGTCCGTGGATGCCCATGGCAATCAGATCGAATTCTACCCCTATAACGATCCGACGATGTTACCGGTAATCCCTCTTCGGGATGCCGAGGGGCAGTGGACCAGTGTGACCCTGTCACTGCCTGGGCGAGAACTCCGATTACGTACCTGGCTGGCTCAAGTGGGGCGCCGTTCACTGCTGCTGCTCGATAGCAACGATCCGCGTAACGATCCTGGCGATCGGGGCATTACCAGCGAACTGTATGGCGGCGGGGAAGAAATGCGCCTCCAGCAGGAAATCGTACTGGGTATCGGCGGTTGGCGCCTGCTGGAAAACATGGGTATCGAGTGCGGTGTCTGTCACTTGAATGAGGGGCATGCGGCTTTCGCGATGCTGGAGCGTATTCGCCACTTTATGCGGAAAACCGGGGAGTCGTTCGAGGTTGCCTGGCGTGTTACTCGGGCGAGCAACCTGTTTACGACGCATACACCGGTCGCTGCCGGGTTTGATTGTTTTTCTCCGAACCTGATGCGCCTTTACCTCGAACCTTATGCCGTGGGGATGGGGCTGACGTTCGAGCAGTTCCTGGATCTCGGCCGGTCTGCCATGAAGGGCGCCTCGGAGCCTTTCAATATGGCCTATCTTGCCGCCCACGGCGCCGGTGCCATCAACGGCGTCAGCCGACGACACGGTGAAGTGAGTCAGGGTATCTTCCAGCCTCTGTTTCCCCGTTGGCCCTGCGAAGAGGTTCCAGTGGGGCATGTGACCAACGGTGTCCATATGCCGACCTGGGACTCTCCGGATGCGGACATATTGTGGACTGAAAGCTGCGGGAAATCCCGTTGGCTTGGCGGCCTGGAAGAGATCGAACCGGCATTACGCGCGGTCAGCGATGAGGTTTTCTGGCGTTTGCGGCAGGCCCAGCGTGGGCGCCTGGTCGGGTATCTGCGAAAGCGACTGGTTCGACAGCATTGCGCCCTGGGGTCCGGTGAAGAGTCGGGGAAACATTGCGGCCTGCTGTTGGACCGGGATGTCCTGACGCTCGGGTTTGCCCGCCGTTTCACGGACTATAAACGGACGAATCTGCTTTTACGGGATGTAGAGAGGCTGGCACGGCTGCTGACGAACCGCAATCATCCGGTGCAATTGGTCATCGCCGGTAAGGCGCACCCGCACGACGGCAACGGCAAGGCTATGGTGCGGGAGTGGCATGACTTTATGCAGCGTCCCGATATTGAGGGAAAGGTTGTTTTTATTCAGGATTACGATCTTGGCGTTGCCGAGCAACTGGTACAGGGTGTCGATGTCTGGATCAATACGCCGCGCCGTCCCTGGGAGGCATGTGGTACCAGCGGAATGAAGGTTCTCGTTAATGGTGGTCTCAACCTCTCGGTGCTCGATGGGTGGTGGGCTGAAGCCTTTAGTAACGAACTGGGTTGGGCGGTTGGCGATGATACCGAACACTTCAGTGAGGCATCGGGCGATCTGGCCGATGCAGAGGCCCTGTATCGGATTCTGGAGCATGCGGTAGTACCGAGTTTCTACCGGCGTGATGAGCAGGGTTTGCCGCGGGATTGGATTGCGATGATGCGTGAGAGCATGGCTCATCTGACTCCGCGCTATTCCAGCAACAGGATGTTGCAGGAATACGTGCAGTCCTATTACCTGCCGCTGGCTCTGGCCGGAAAGGATCGTTCCATCGATACCGCGAAAGCGATCAATGATTGGCATCGCTCATTGGCGAATCATTGGCCCCGGCTGCATTTCGGCAATGTCGCAACACAATCGACGGACGATCATCATCGTTTCGATGTCCAGGTATACCTGGACGGCATCTCTCCTGAGCTGGTAGACGTTCAACTCTACGCGGATGGCGATGGCGTCGAGATCATATCCATGGCTCGGGGGGAAGCGCTGACGGGCGCGACCAACGCTTACAACTACCATGCCCTCATACCGGCGGTCAGGGCGGCAAACGTCTATACACCGCGAGTGGTGCCCGCGCATGCCGGGGTCAATATCCCTTTGGAAACGCCCCTGATCCTTTGGTACCGCTAACGAACGGGTGAGCCCTGGTCAGGCAAGGTGTGGAAACAGTTGTAGCAGGCCACCAGCAATGAACTCGATGGAGATGGCGGCAAGGATCAAGCCCATAATGCGTGTTGCGATGTTGATCCCGGTCCGACCCAGACGCTTGGAAATCGGGTCTGCCAGGCGTAGTGCCGCCATGACGCCGAATGCCACCACCAGCACGATGCCCAGAAGCACGACATAGCCCCAGACGGTGTTCACCCGATGTGCGTAGATGATGGTCGTGCTGATCGCACCCGGCCCAGCCAGCATGGGGATGGCCAAGGGCACCACCGCAACGTTTTCCTTGTCCTCGGCTTCCACGACTTCCTGCAGGGTGTTGCGGGCGCCGCCCTGGCGGGCGTGCAGCATTGAAATCGCCATCAGCAGTATCAATATCCCGCCGCCGACCCGGAATGAGGGGAGCCCGATACCAAAGAAATGCAGTAACGGCTCACCGATGAAGAGTGTCACCACCAAGACGACGGCGACGGCAATAGCTGTCTGCTTGGCCGTGACCAATCTTTCCGATGGACTCTGCTCTCGCGTGAAGGTGATGAAGAGTGGGATGGCGCCGATAGGGTTTACGATAACGAACAGCGCGGTGAGGATGTGCACATACTCGCTCAAGCCGGTCATGGCAGAGTAGTTCCTTCTCGTTTTTTTGGGCCGGACGGCTGTTTCTGGGGTTGGCGACGGTTCGTCCGGATCATAGGTGGCATACTCGTAGAGATTGGCGGGTTGCCAGTCATGGCAAGCGCGGGATGTTCGATGCCATGGTGCCCATTGTGCCACCGAAGACAGGTCTAGTCCTATGCCCGTAAAACTTGAGACTGGATCGCGATCCACCCAATCACACAGGTGCCGCTTTCTGCAGCGGCACCTGTGTGATTATCGCACTCCACCAGCGCTTAGAGCTCTATAACGCGTCCTCGCTCGGGCATATCCACGATCGTATTACTCAGCAGGCTACCGAAGTGTTGCATGGCCTCCTCGTCGCCATGGACCAGTATGGTCCGCTCGGGCTTTCCGGTGCGACGGTGCCAGGCCAGCAGCTCCTTTTGATCCGCATGCGCCGAGAAGCCGTTGATGGTATAGATGCTGGCGCGGACAGGGATGGTTTCGCCGAAAATCCGGACCTCGTTGGCGCCATCGATGATGCGACGAGCCAGCGTGTGATGAGCGGCGAACCCGACGAAGATTACACTGGAATCCTTGCGCCAGAGGTTGTGTTTGAGGTGGTGTCGAACGCGTCCACCGGTACACATGCCGGAACCCGCCATGATGATTGCACCGCCGCCGATACGGTTGAGAGCCATCGATTGGGCGGTTTCCTGAGTGAAATGCAGGCCCGGCAGTTGGAAGGGATCCTTTCCTTCCTGGAACATGGCGCAGGCTTCTTCGTCATAACACTCCGGATGGTGCTGGAAGATACGGGTGGCGGAAATGGCCATCGGCGAATCCAGGAAGACCTGTGTCGCACCGGCCAATTGCCCGTTTTCGACGCCTTCCCGGAGGTAGTACAGCAGCTCCTGGGCACGTTCGAGGGCAAAGGTCGGAATGATGACGTTGCCGCCGCGCTGGAAGGTGTCGCGGATGGCGCTGTAGAACTCATCGACCGTCGGCGCCATTTCCTTGTGCGAGCGGTCGCCGTAGGTGGTTTCCATCACCACGACATCGATGTCGCCAGGTACGACCGGATCGCGGAGGATAGGGCGGCCCGCATTGCCGATATCGCCGGAAAACAGGACTCGCCGCTGTTTTTCTCCTTCGCGCAGCTCTAACAGGATACTTGCCGACCCCAGGATATGTCCCGCATCGAGAAAGGTGGCGCGAATTCCCGAGCTGAGTTCGATCGTTTTGTTGTAGCTTGCGGTGCGGCCAAAGTACTCGAGGCTATTCAGCGCGTCCAGCACGGTGTAGAGCGGTTCGTCGCCGTCGTGTGCGCGGGAATGGCCGTGACGGGCGGATTTACGCTTACGCCAATCGGCCTCTTCCTCCTGCAGGTGAGCGGCGTCGAGCATGACCAGCCGCGCGAGTTCGCGGGATGCTGATGTGGTGATGATCTCACCCCGAAACCCCCGGCTGGCCAGCAGCGGAATACGTCCGCAATGGTCCAGGTGAGCATGGGTGAGTAGCAGGTAGTCGATATCCTTGGGATCAAAACCAAAGGGTTCGGCGTTTTCTTCATCGAGTTCGCGGCCACCCTGATACATGCCGCAGTCGATGAGGATGCGCACGCCGCCACATTCGACAAGGTGGCAAGATCCTGTGACGCCGCGATCCGCACCATGAAAGGAAATTTTCATCGTAACTCCTTGATTACCGAGTCGTCGGCCGGAGCCGCCGTTGTTATTGGGTATCGTCTGGGTATGGTTACTGGGTGGAACCTGGGGTAAACAGCGGGTCCCCGCAGGCCTCGTACCAGCGTTGAATCCCGCTCCAGATGTCTTCGGCTGTTTCCGCGTACCAGAACAGGTCGCCGTCTTCCGGATCGATAACGCCTTCCTCGATCAGGAAATCGATATCGACGGCGCGTTCCCAAAATTCCCGCCCAACCAGGACAATGGGCAGGGGTTTGATCTTGCGTGTTTGTACCAGTGTGAGGGTTTCGAATAACTCGTCGAACGTACCATAGCCGCCAGGAAAAGCGACCAATGCCCTGGCGCGCAGCAGGAAGTGCAGCTTGCGCACCGCAAAATAATGAAAACGGAAACACAGATCCGGAGTGATGTAAGGGTTGGGGTATTGCTCGTGCGGCAACGTGATGTTCAGGCCGATGGTTTGGGCGTCTGCGTCAAAAGCTCCCCGATTGGCGGCTTCCATGATGCCGGGGCCGCCGCCAGTCATGACTACGGCATGTTGTGCACCCTTGCAGTGATCGCTTTCGGATACCATTCGGGCAAAGTCGCGGGCGACATCATAGTAGCGACTTTTAGCCAGAATGCGTTCGGCGACAGCCAGGTGCCGGTGCAAGTTGACATCGTCAGGTGTGGCCGAAAGGGCCTGACGCAAGCTCTCGACCTTATGCCTGGCTGCCTGCGGCTCCGGGATACGAGTACTACCAAATACCACAATCGTATGCGATATCCCGCGTTCGCGCAGGAGAAGCTCGGGTTTCAGGTAGTCGATCTGAAGACGGACGCCACGAGTGTCGTAACGGTTCAGGAAGGCGACGTCTTCATCGCCCTGCAGGTAGGTGTTGCTTTGCAGGATGCTCTGGATGCGGGCCGGAGCGTCCGGGTCCTCTTCAAGCGATTTGGGGGTTTGCCAGGGTAGCGGCTCGTGCCGGTGATGCGGGTGGGGCGGCGACGGCTCGTGGCGCGCCTTGCGCTCTTCCGTGGGCGGGCTGTCCGAGCCGGGCGAACGGGTCGACATGAAGACATCTCCAGGCAACTATCCAGTACCGGTCTGCGCCGGCATCCTTGCAAAGAGGCGTCGATCGACGCCTCTACGTTGCCCTTTATTTAAACCGATTCGTATCCGCCTGTATTTGATTTGGATTAAGGACTTACGAAATTCTAGAATTCGACCTGAATCCCCAGTTCAACCGATTTGCCTGGAGGCAGCTTGTAATACTCGACGGCGCGCTGGGAGTTGCGAGACATGAACCCGTACAGGCGCTTCCGCCAGAGGGACATGCGACTGTTGTCCGTCGTGGCGACCAACGTCGCGCGATCGGCGTAATAGGCGACAGTTTCCGGGTCGAGGTCCGGAATCAGGGCCTGATCGGCACAGAATTTCAGGGCCACCGGGATATTGGGGCTCTGCATAAAGCCATAACGAACGAACACGCGGTAGAAGCCGCAGGGCATTTCCTCGATTTCCAGACGGTTTGCGGCCGTCACCCGGGGGATATCCTCCGTGATGGCTGTCAACAGGATAACCTTCTCGTGCAACACCTTATTGAGCTTGAGGTGATGGAGTAAACCACCCGATACGTTATTGCCGGGGCTGGTGAGAAAGACCCCTGTGCCGGAGATTCGCGGCGGGCCGTCACGTTGAATGCTATTGATGAACAGGTCGATGGGGATGGAACGCGCGATGGCTTTCATGTGGTAAAGGCGGCGGCCGCTATACCAAGTGGTCATCATCAGCATGGCGGCACTGCTGACGGCGATGGGGAACCAGCCGCCGTCGGCAATCTTGAACAAGTTTGCCGAAAAGAAGGAGATATCGGCAATCAGGAATAGCCCAGTGACCAGATAGGCCACAGAGGCCCGCCATTTCCATTTGTCCCGCATGACGAAATAGGCCAGTACCGTGGTAATGACCATGGTCGCACTGACGGCCACCCCGTAGGCGGCCGCCAAGTTGCTGGATGAGCCAAAACCGATGACCAGGGATACGGAGCCGAGCAGCAGCAACCAATTCATAATCGGCACATAAATCTGCCCAATTTCTTCCGAGGAGGTTTGGATAACGGTGAGCGGCGGGCTCTGGTGCAACTGGATGGCCTGACGGACCAGTGAAAAGGTGCCGGAAATCACCGCTTGGGACGCGATAACGGTGACCACCGTGGCCAGCCCGATCATGGGATAGACGCCCCAATGGGGTACCAGGTTATAAAACGGATGGACGACATCGTCAGGGTGCTGGAGGATAAAGGCTCCCTGTCCGAAATAATTCAGCAGCAGGGCGGGTAGCACCAGGCCAAACCAGGCGAGTCGAATCGGCTTTCCGCCGAAATGCCCCATATCGGCATAAAGCGCCTCGCCGCCGGTGACGGCGAGGAACACACCGCCGAGCACGAAGAAGCCCGCGCTCGGATGGTCCTGAAAGAAGCGAACCGCTTCCCAGGGGTTGATCGCGAGCAGGACGCCGGGGTCCGCGCTGATGCTGACGATGCCCAGGGCCGCCAGGATCAGGAACCATACGATCATGATCGGACCGAACAGGGTGCCGATGGTACCGGTTCCGTGTTTCTGAAACCAGAAAAGCAGGACCAGTATCCCGATGGTGCCAGGTATCACCATATCTGCTGTGGCTGGGGCCGCAACCTTGAGCCCTTCGACGGCGCTAAGCACCGATATTGCGGGGGTAATCATGCCATCACCGAGCAGCAGGGCGGCACCGAAAACCCCCAGAATGATCAGTGTGGCTTTCAAACGTTTAGAGCGTTTGCCCCGCCAGGGATCGAGCAGCGCCAGAAGCGCCAGAATCCCGCCTTCGCCGTTGTTGTCGGCACGCATGACGACGAGGAGGTATTTCACCGAAATGACGAGAATCAACGCCCAACAGATCAGGGACAGTACGCCCAGGACATTGTCGGGGTTGACGTCGAGAGGGATAGAGCCGAAGAAACATTCGCGGACGGCATAAAGGGGACTGGTCCCGATATCGCCGTACACCACTCCCAGCGCTGCCAGGGTAAGTCGGGCGAGACGCCCGTATTCAGGGGTGTTTCCAGTACCGGCTTCCAACGTGGTTGATTCGCTGGTCATGCTGACAGGAGCCCTTTCGCGGTCGTCTTTATAGAGATAATTTCAGGCATCTGCCGCCGTGCCGCGTCCAGGCGGATTTGCTGGCGGCCAAGTATACGCTCGAGTTTTCGTGAATTCATCTGCTCTATCGGTCAATTGGGCTGTTGAGCAACGCCGTTTACCCTCTCTGATAGGTCATTATGGCACTTTGCTGCTTGATGGCGTTGCCTGTCGGTTTTCGGGACACCAGGGTGTGCCTGCCGCCGGTAGTTGGCGACAGAGTTCGTGGGCCGCAATGCGCACATCGATCATGTAGAAAAGGGCAGCGAAGCCGATGTCTTTGCGGCCGAGGTTATGGTAAAGCATGCCCAGGGCAATATCGTTGGCACTGAAATGATCCGGGTGCGCGGCGAAATAGCGTGCGGGCTTGCCCAGCTCCGGATCGTCGAGCAATTCCTCCATACGGCCTACGCCGACGTTATAAGCCATCACCAATAGGAGGCTGTAGAGGTCTTCCCGCTTGGCTTTGGGTAATGTGCCAAATCGCTTATCGAACACCGGCGCCAGATTGCGATGGTTTTGATCGACGAGCTTCAGCGCACAGTCGATCTGGGCCATACGGTGCAGGCGAAAGGCTTGGGGAATCTGGCAGTCATTGAGTACTTCCGGGCGTAATTGCATCAGTCCCTTGGCATTGGCGGCGGAAAAGGCGTGTTTGCGAGCGCCGCTCTCGATCATTATCTGGCCGAGCAAATCGTGAAGGACACTGTCTGGGAAGGCGTAGGCGAGGTTTTCGTCCCGGTAGCGGTAAACGCGCTGGATGACTTGGTAAAGCGGTACTTCGTCGTCCGGTGCGCCGATGGTCAGACCGTCCCAACTGCCCCAGAGCAAATCGCTTTTGTCGTTGCCGGTCATTCGGTCGATGGAGGCGCCGATATCCACGTGGGGTTGTTCGCAGGCCAGTGCAAAGGGGTAACCGACCTTGTCGAGCGTACCGGGAATCCAGGTTTTAATCCTGTTCTCGTCGACAAGTTGTTTACGAAGCTGGTTGAGCCGCTGCTGGGTTTCGGCGGGGGTGGCTTGATTGACGATGTAACCGAGAAAGCGGCCACGCCGGTCGAAAAGGATCTGCCGATCAGGCTGACTGCAGTAACCGTTACCGAGCAATACCCAGGCGCGGATAACCCGAAGGTTTTTGTAGATTCCCTGACTTTGCCAATAGGGGGTGTTCCGAATAACGGTGGTCCAGCCATCGGCCGCCTGGTCGTCCGTCGGGCTGGGTGCAGGCGTTGCCTGCGGCGGTATCGCTTCCGACCAGGCATACAGCGGTAGCCAAAGGACGCCAGCCAGTAAGAGGGATAGCATGCGGGTTTTGAGCGTCATGCCCATGAAGGTGTGACATCCTTTCGCAGGCGCTGGTGCCGACGAGTATCCGAGGGAGCACCGTGGATCAGAAGGCCCAGGCGCGTTAACAGGAGTCTACTATGCACGGTGGGCGGGGAAACAGTCTATGACGGCGAGGTGAAGATCAATGAGGGGTGTCATATCCAGATGATGAGTGAAACCAGTGCTTATCAGTCAATATCGGGTTTTGGGGGAGCAGTGCTGGTATTTTCAGTGTCAGGTGTGGGCTGTTCGTAGCAATGAACGCGGTTTCGTCCAGCCGCTTTGGCGTCGTATAAGGCTTGGTCCGCAGCGCTATAGAGCGCATTGGGGGTAAAAAGCCTTTGGCTGAAACTGGCGATGCCGAAGCTGCAGGTTACTTTTTGTTCGGACCAACGTGCGTTGGCGATCCGGGTACGTAGTCTCTCAACGACGAGTCTTGCCTTCTGTAATGGTGTATCGGGCAAGATAAGTGCAAATTCCTCACCTCCAACCCTCGCTGCCATATCGAATGAGCGCAGACTGCCCTTAACAAGGCCTGCCAATTTGATCAGTACGTCATCACCTGACTGATGGCCATGCAGATCGTTAATCTTCTTGAAGTGGTCAATGTCAAACAGCACGAGGGTTACTTCACCACTGGTGTCTGCGATACCGGCGAGAGACCTGTCGAATTCCTCGTCGAATGCTCTTCGATTTGGCAAGCCTGTTAATCCATCTTGTAGAGACAGCTGGTTGAGCCTGGCGTTCGCCGCTAAAAGATCACGGTAGGCAGCACGTTCATTGCTGCGGTCGATCAACTGCAGAATCAGGTAGGCGGGTTTCTGTTGCTGATCCTTGATCAGTGAAACACCAATCTCACCCTCGATGATCCGGCCCCGGCCGCTGACATAGCGCTTGTTGATGAAAAAGTGATCAATTTCGCCAGCGAAAAGTCGGGCATAAGCGTCATCTGTGAGGCTTTGGTCTTCGGGGTGAGTGAAATCTCTGGCGGTTTTCCCGATGATGTCTTCCCTAGAGCACTCGAGGGTTCTGATTAGGGCGTCGTTGGCATCGATGATCGTGCCTTCTGCCGTGGCCAGGCCATTACCCACGATGCTGTTTTGGAAGATGCTTTCTGCCAGCTGCTTAGCATCCTTTAGCGCGATGTCCTTCTTTTGGCGCTCAATGAAACGCCCTATCAATGCGGCCATCGATTCAACAATATACTTTTCTTCATCGCTGAAAGGCTGTTCTCGGGGTTTCTTGTCGCTGAAGTTCAGCGTTCCGTAGATAGAACCTCCAACCGGGATAGGCGCACCAATATAGGCGCTGAGTCCCATATTCACGTAGACGGGGTGATCGCCAAGTTCCGGTAACTGTCCAACGTCATGGTAGGCGATCATTTGCCCTGCATCGACAATCGCCGCGCAGTAGGTATTCGACAACTCAAATGTACTGCCCCGCGAAAGGCCCTCAAGGGGCGAGATCACTTCGACAACGTGATATGCATCAGTTTTTATTCGACTGACAATGCCTGTCGATAGACGGAGCATACGTAACCCTGATTCTATGCAGGCTGCTGCGAAGCCTTCCACGTCATCGAAATAGTGAACAATAAGACTGTGTAACTCCTGTAACCACAGGTTGACAGAGGGAGCTGGCTCATTCTTCTTCAAACTGAGCATCTCATTATTTGTGACCGCTGCGAGGGATATACGTAAATATTAGTGAGTGAGGGGACTTTCCGCCATTTCCGAGGATGTGCTCGCGTGCCAAATAGCACGGGGGAGGTTTAAAGCGATGGGGTGTGGCGGTTTTGATCTCGAAGCAATTAAGAGCAGAAGTTGACCCAAGGATAACGTTCATTCTGGAACTTTCATCGACTAATGGCTCCTACTATTTGCTCGACGACCTGATCCGGACGCTCGTTGTCCACCTCAATGCTAATGTCCGCATAGCGGGCATAAAGGGGCACGCGCTCCTGGTAAAGGTCGGCTATCGATTGCCCAGGCTGTCGTACCAGTCCGCGAGTGTCGTGATTGCTGATCCGCTGCTCAAGGACCGGCAGGGGAACGTGCAGATTGACGATAATTCCGCTCTCTGCGAGCGCCGACATGGCTTTGGCGCTGTAAACCGCGCTGCCGCCAGTGGCGATGACTGTGCGCGTTACCTTGAGGTCGGCAAGAACCTGCTCTTCGATCTGCCGCAATGCGGCCGGCCCGTCGCTATTCACAATATCCTGCAGTGTGCGTCCTTCCCGCGTCTGGATCAGTACATCCGTGTCGACGAAACCCAGCCCAAGACGTTTTGCCAACAATACGCCGATCGTACTCTTGCCGGCGCCGGGCATTCCGATCAGGATCAGGTTGTCATTGGGTTGCTGCTGAGGCACGACGTTCTCCTTTTTGCGTTTCACGGTAATCCGTGCAGGTGCCGCTAGTTGGGGTTCATCATGGGTGTTTTACCGGATCTGTGCGCTGGGGCCAATATGTCCGACGGGCGGCCGTGTATTTTGGGAGCCTGCAGCATAGAATGCGCCAGCCTCTTCAGGGCCTTGCTGGGGGCGAGCAAGACCCCTGTATGTTGATAATGCCCGGGTTAGGACCATGACCGAAAAAATCATTATCAGAATCGGCGATTCCACGGCGGGAGGCCGTAAACCGGCACACCGGCGAGGCGAGGGTTCCCTTGGTGCCGGACCCAAGGAAGTGGTCGTTTATCACTGGGGGCGCATCTTTTTGGCGTTGGGGGTGGCGTTATTGCTGGTTGGCCTCGGACTCTGGTTTGTAGTCGAAAACCGATCCTCGGTTGTCCTCCCCATCGCACAGACGCCGCCGGTTGCCATTCCGTTGGAGGTGCCAAAACCGCCTGAGGTTCAAGGGGGTGCGGAAACTGGCGACAGCGAGTTGTCCAAATTGCCTACAACGCCTGCCGAAGTGATACCCCGCCAGGTACCGTCTTCTGACGCTGAGCCAGCGCCGGCGCCACGCAGTAATCCTGTCCCGGATGTTCCTTCGAAACCGGAACTGAAAGCCGACAATGTTGGTTCGAGCCCAAATGCCCCAGCGAACGTGGACAAGGCAGCGCCTGTGGCGGTACCGGCTCCAGTACGGATACATTCCCCCCAAATTGCGCGGGCTCAACTGACGAGCCACCTGAAAGATAAATTGCCGACAGACAGGCTGGCCTCGGTTGTCCACTTGCGGGGGCGCTCACTGATCAAGGTATATTTCTATACCGAGTTAAAGGGGTTAAAGGGGCGCCGTGTCTATCATCGTTGGTATCATGACGGCAAAGGCGTAGCTCGCGTGGCGATACGCCCCTATCGGGATGATATGAACGCTTCATCGAGCAAATACATCTCGGCGCGAATGACCGGTCGTTGGCGTGTTGTCGTTGTCGATGATCAGGGCCGGTCCCTGGCCGATGCGGCGTTCGAGGTACGATGATGTCGGGTAATCCGGGAGCATGAACCGATGCGAAGGCGGGTTGGTCGTCGGTTAGGGAAAGATATTGCGCTGGTAGCGTCAATATTGGCGTTGATTGCGTTGATCCAGGGCTTCAATGTGCTTTCCCGCCATCAGGAAGACGTTATTCGGTTTCTGCCAGCCGCGTGCGAGCCGTTTAACGGTCGCTGCCATTGGGAAGACGCGACCCGCATGATTCAGGTGGATCTGCCGGGGGCGGAACTGAAATCGCTGCAGACCTTTCCCGTCCGGGTTCAGCTCAAAGGGATTCATGCCAGGCAGGTCACTGTCGAATTTCAGGGTGTGGATATGTACATGGGGTACAACCGGATTACGCTTGAGCAACAGCCGGATGGTGCCTACACCGGTGCCGCGGAACTCGTGGCCTGCGTGACGGGCAGGATGCAGTGGCTGGCTGAGGTCGTCATAAGGGACCCTTCTGGCCGGGCTACTGGTCTGAGGTTCCACTTCTGGGCGTCCTGATCCGCACGCCGCTTCCCGTAAAAGCACCCTTGGCCTGCCTGGAACAAGCCCGTCGCTTATGACTTGCCTCTGAGCATGCTAGTCTTCTGTTCTAGTGGTGGCTTTATTCCTTTGCATCCATTCGGAGAGACGCTATGGCCAAGGCAAGGGTGTTCCATTTGAACAAGGGACTGGTGTCGCTCGGACTGTTCCTCGCGATGTGTTGGATGTCCACGCAGGTTTATGCGGATATCGCTCCCGTTAAAATCGACAATGCGCGGCTGCGATTGTTGGCCGGAGGCCTGCCGCTGGCGGGTTATTTCACCCTGACCAATACCGGAGATCGCGATGTCCGGCTGGTAGGCGCCTATGGCCCGGCGTTTCGGCGCATCATGCTACACCAAAGCAAATCCGTGAATGGGATGGAAAAGATGGTGATGGTCAAGGCGATCACCGTTAAGCCCGGCGAGAAGGTGGTCTTCGCGCCAGGCGGATATCATCTGATGATGTGGCGGCTGGAGCCGCTGAAGGTTGACCAGACAACGCCAGTCACGCTCAAGTTCGCCGATGGCAAGACCAAGACGGCGGCCTTCCGTATTGGCGGCCCGGCCACGGAGTAGGGTTTGCATGAAGATGCCTCTCAACGCCGGGCTGCTATACGCCCTGGTTTTAGCGATACCCCTGTTGGCGGGTTGTAGCCGCTCAGATCCGACCTGGAAGACCCATGACATCCGTGGTCTGATGCCGGACCTTGCCTTCAAGCTGACCAACACCGACGGAAAGGCGGTAACCCAGCGCGCCTACAAGGGCTATACCACCTTGCTGTATTTCGGCTACACCCACTGTCCCGATGTTTGCCCGACGACGGTCGCCACGGTCATTCGTGCGCTGCATGAACTCAAGGGGCAGGCGAGTGCCGTCCGCTTCCTGTTCGTGAGTGTGGACCCGGAGAGGGACACCCCGGCAGTACTCAAGGCCTACGTTGAGGCCTTCGGTTCGCCGGAGTTGGTGGGGCTGACCGGCACCCAGGACCAATTGCAGGCGTTGGCGAAGCGCTATCGCGTTTCCTACAGCTATGACAAACCGGACGCGCACCGCGAATACGGGGTTAATCACAGCGCGGCTATTTTCGTGTTCGATTCCGAGGGGAAAGTCAGTCTGGTGATGAATTACAAAAATGGGGCTGATGCCATCGCTCATGATCTTAAGCAGATGGCCGACGGTAACAATCCTGCACCACGGGATCTACAGAAAGGCAGTTAATAAAGCCAGTAAGGGGAATCGGATGGATTTGACGGATCGCGTGGCCACGTTTCTGGGGCAATGGTTTCAGCGACTGGAGGGCGAGCCTGCCGGGCGGCAGGGGGTAGGTGACTTCCTTCAGGCAGGCAAACGGCTGGGAGCCTATGCAGCGTTAAACCGACTGGTGGGGGTAGCGGTGCCCTTTGCACGGCGGAACCACTTCCAGGTACAGGAGTTGCGGCCTGGTCATGTACGGGCCCGCATCCCGCTGAAGGGCAATCGTAACCACATCGGTACCCTCTATGCCGGCGCGATGTTCGTGCTGGCGGAGATTCCGGGTGGGGTGTTGGTTCTGTTCGAGTTCGGTGCCGGTTTCGTTCCCATCCTCAAGTCGCTGACCATGACTTATGTGAAAACGGCCAAGAGTGACGTTACGGTCGAATTCGCGATCTCGCCGGAAGAAGTTGAACGTATCCGGCGGGAGGTCGAAGCGGAGGGTAAGGCCGAATTCGCGCTGGAAGGGGAGTTGCGGGACACGGAAGGCGAGATCGTTGCCTTCTCGAAGGCGCTGTATCAGGTCCGCCGCAAGTAGCCGCCTCCCGATATGGATATCCCGTAAAGGCGTCGAAAAACCGCTACAGCGAGCCCAACACTTCCAGAAAGGCGTCGCCGTAACGCTCCAGTTTCGCTTCGCCGATGCCGCTGATGTCGCGCATATCGTTGAGGCTCGACGGTTTGTGCTCAAGTAGGGACAGGAGCGTGGCGTCGTGGAAGATAACATAGGGCGGTACGCCCTGTTCGTCCGCGAGGCGCTTGCGGCAGGCGCGCAAGGCTTCCCAAGCCTCGAGCAGGTGCTCAGGCACCGCTGGGGAGCCTTTCTTCTTACGCTGACGCGCACTCTTGTCCTGCGGTTCAGCGATATCCTTCCGTAAGGCGAGCGTGGCATCGCCGCGCAGGAGCGGCCGACAGAGCTCGGTCAGCTTGAGTGCACCGAAACCGTCGATATCGGCGCTAAGATAGCCCCCGGCAACCAACTGACGAAAGATAGAGCGCCACTCGGTCGCGGATCGGTCTTTTCCGATACCGAACGTCGACAGGGCCTGGTGCCCGTTTTGTGAGACCTTGTCGGTCGCGTCACCTCTAAGGACATCGATGACATGGTTGACGCCGAAGCGTTGGCCGGTGCGGTAAACGCAGGACAACGCCATCTGCACGGGAACCGTAGCATCCCAGGTGGGGACCGGCGTAAGGCAGGTGTCGCAGTTGCCGCAATGTTCCGGCGAGGCTTCTCCGAAGTAGGCCAGCAGGGTGTGGCGCCGGCAGGCGGTTGTTTCGCAGAGTGCCAGCATGGCATCGAGCTTTTGCCGCTCTGCCCGTTTGTGGGCATCGCTGGCTTCGGAGCCGTCCATCATTTGACGCAGTTTGATGACGTCCTGCAAGCCGTAGGCCATCCAGGCGGTGGAGGGCAGCGCGTCACGTCCGGCCCGGCCGGTTTCCTGATAATAGGCTTCGAGACTCTTGGGGAGGTCGAGATGGGCGACAAAACGCACGTCGGGCTTGTCGATACCCATGCCGAAAGCGATGGTCGCGACGACAATGACGCCGTCTTCGCGCAGGAACCGTTCCTGGTGTTCCTGCCGCTGTCGGGGGGTTAATCCGGCATGGTAGGGCACGGCGTTAAAGCCCTCGGCTGACAGCCACTTGGCGACGGTTTCCACCTTGTTTCGGGAAAGGCAGTAAACGATACCCGCATCGGTCGGGTGTTCGCGGCGTAGGAAGTGCAGCAACTGCTGGCGAGCGTTCCTTTTCTGGGTGATGCGGTACTGGATATTGGGACGGTCGAAGCTGGTAACGAACTGCCGTGCATTGGTCAGATCGAGGCGTTGGACGATTTCCTGGCGAGTTCGGGCGTCCGCAGTGGCGGTCAACGCAACGCGGGGAATCTGGGGGTAGCGCTCATGAAGAATGCTCAGGGCGAGATAGTCGGCACGGAAGTCGTGTCCCCACTGGGAAACGCAGTGCGCTTCGTCGATCGCGAAAAGCCCGATAGGCGCACGATCGAGCAAATCCAGCGTGCGTTCCTGAATCAGCCGCTCAGGAGCAATGTACAGCAGGTCCAGGTCGCCTTTCAGCAGGCGCTGTTCGATAGCGGAGACGTCGTCCCAGGCGAGGGTGGAGTTCAGGAAGTCCGCTCGCACGCCAAGTTGCCGTAGTGCATTGACTTGGTCCTGCATCAACGCGATCAAGGGGGAGACGACGATGCCCACGCCGGGGCGTGCCAACGCGGGGATCTGGTAACAGAGGGATTTACCGCCTCCGGTCGGCATGAGGACGAGCGCGTCACGACCGGATATCAGTTCATTGATGATCTCTTGCTGGGAGCCCCGAAAGGCCGAATATCCAAAAACGGTGTTGAGGATCTGCTGCGGGTCCGTTGACACGAATCCTGACTCCTAAAGTCGCGACTGGCCGCCTTCCCTGGCGGTTGTTAAAGACCGATGGCCGACAACATAACGAACGTCAGAAACAGGGCAAAGTGCGCTTTGCCCTCGATCGCGTTCGTCGACCCGTCGGTTAAATTGATCGTGGCGGCAATCAGTGTAACGAACACCATAAGGGTCTGTACCGGTGTCATCGCTATGGTGATGGTATGGTGCGTGAAAAGACCAATCGCCTCGATGACGGGAACGGTCAGCAGTACCGTGGACAGTGACGCCCCCAGAGCAATGTTAAGCGTGGACTGGATACGGTTGGCGAGCGCCGAACGCAGTGCTGTCAGGATTTCCGGGCTGGCCGAAATGAAGGCGACGAGCAGTCCGGGAACGATTGCGGGCAGGCCGGAACCGTCCAGACCCCTGGTGAGATAGGGGGACATGATCTCGGACAACCAGCCGATGATCGCGAGGCCGACGACCAGGTAGATGACGTGACGTGCGACTGGAATCGTGGACGCCGGCCCGGCATCATGCGACTCCGCAGATATCTTGCGCTTATAGGCATAGGAGAAGAAATAGGAATGCTGACCGGTTTGCAGACGCAGGAAAAGGCCGTATAGCACCAGCATGATCAGTATGGTAAATATCGAATAAGCCCGTGCGCTTGCCGGTGGGACAAATTCCGGAACGACCATGGCGATCGCCACGGCAATGAGGATCATGACGACGTAGCTGTTGCCGGAGTCGCAGTTGTATTTCTGCTCGCCATGCTTGAGCCCGCCAATAAGCGCCGCGATACCGAGTACGCCATTGATGTCCAGCATCAGTGCCGAATAGATCGTATCCCGGACCAGCGTTGGCGCCTGGTCGTGGGTCAGGAGTATGGCTAATACCAGAACCTCGACCAGGACGGCACTGATGGTCAGGATCATCGTGCCATAGGGTTCTCCAAACCGCTCCGCCAACTGTTCGGCGTGGTGGGCAACCCGTAAGGCAGCTCCAACGATAACGGCGATGATGACAAGTGCCAGCATTAACGAGGCTGACCGGCCCGCCCCTGCGAAAAAGTGACTCGACAGGCGCATGGCGATGCCGACACTCATGGCCAGCCAAAGGAATTTTTCCTGCCTCAGGGTTGTCAACATGATCTTCCAGAGGTGTAAAGAGAGCGGCAATGTTTGCCGGCCGATAATGACAATGCTGTCGGTTCGATGCGGGGATAGTAAGGGAGGGCGCATCGAGGTACAAGCCAGAGCCAGGCAGTGACCGGTTGGGGAGCATAAGCTTCTTTTAAGCGTTTTATGATGTTTTGCAGAGTCACCTCATGAGGAAATGTTCCCTGAGGCGCACTGGGAGGACTGTCTTCATTACTCCAGACTCTCGCTTTGCTGTATTGCCGGATAAGGCCCGGCACTAAACTGTTACCTTGGAAGAAGGATCTGTCGAATGAAGTATGGCCTTTATACCCGTGTGTTGCATTGGCTGTTGGCAGCAGCAATCTCGCTACAAATGCTTCTCAGTCTGGTGATGAGACCGCCGCACCCAGGCCGGGTACACACTGCTTTTGAAAATTTGACGTATGACGCGCACCGTTACGTGGGTGTTGCGGTGCTGGCCATCGTGGTGCTGCATTGGCTGCTCTTTATCAGTGGCAATGCCCACAAAGGGTGGGGGCATTTCTTTCCCTGGTTCTCCCGGGCGCGGCGTACGGCGGTGTTTGACGATATCAAGGGCCTGTTACGCTTACGCATCGAAAATCCGGAGCAGCAGGATAGTCTGGCCGGGGGCATTCAGGGATTGGGGCTTTTGGTCGGAACCCTCCTGGCGGCAAGTGGGTTAGTGCTGTTTCTGGGGATGGCAGCGGATGGCGCCATGGGCGCTACCGTTCATGCCATCGCGGAGTTCCATAGCTTCTGGGGCCCGGTCATGTGGGGATATCTGGGGCTGCACGTCGGGGCGGTGATGATCCATTTGCTGGCGGGGCATC
Organism: Mangrovitalea sediminis; assembly: GCF_002514725.1. Lineage (GTDB taxonomy): Bacteria > Pseudomonadota > Gammaproteobacteria > Pseudomonadales > Oleiphilaceae > Mangrovitalea > Mangrovitalea sediminis. The sequence continues at coordinate 480,813 of NZ_NTLB01000005.1, read as the reverse complement.
GTTCTGTTCTCAATATCTTCCGCGCATCGTAAACTGCGAGCCAACCTGGCCGGTGTACGGACCCGGTGGCGCTGATGGTGCCCCGGGCCCCGGTTTCCGGCGCTTTCCGTTGGCCTGCCAGGTTACGGAAATGCCAATACATCCAAATATCTAATTGCTCACAGCGCCCTGCCGGACTATCTTCCGGTAGGGCGTTTGCAAATCTTTCCGGCCCACACATTGGTTGTTGCAACTCCCGTACGAAACGAGACAGATAGCGGACCTTTCCCCTGCCATGAAAGCGGGCAGAAATGAGCACGAGGCACGTCATCGGTGCACGTCAAGAAAGGATCGGCTCAATGCTGTGCAAGGCCTGTCAATGCTGGCTGAGCACGCTTTGTTCAGAAAAGAATTTTGGGGAATTTCCGGAAGTGCTGTGAGGCCCGGTGTTATCTGACTTCGCGGTTTTCCGGTAAAGATATGCAGGCGGGATTTGGCGTTAGACGAAAGTCGGACGTTTTTAAATCTGGCCCGCATTGTGCAATCGCTTCGCCCCGTTTGGTCCGATTGTTCACGCAGTCGGGAAGGGTTCATTGTCACCGCGACCCTGCCAGGCAAGGCGCTTGACCAGCTTAGCGCTTCGGTGTTGACTGGGAGCGATTGTATGCGCTTCGACGGCACTGACCATTGTGCCTTCAACCACCTGCATCCGGCGCGCGATCGTGTCTGGTTACAGGGGAAGCGGGTATTGCAGGACGGCGCCACAAGCGCCAACTCTGTGGTACTGACAATAACAACAGTCCAGGAATAGTGAGGAACAATAATGAAAACGTTACGTCTCGTAGCCGCAGGCACCGCCCTGACGCTCGCCATGGTCGCAGGAACGGCAAGCGCTGGTGCGACCTTTGACGCTGTCAAAAAGAAAGGTTTTGTTCAATGTGGCGTGAACACCGGTTTGCCCGGTTTCTCCAACATTGACGACAAGGGCCACTGGAAAGGTCTTGATGTCGATGTTTGCCGTGCCGTGGCCGCCGCCATGTTCGGTGATGCCAGCAAGGTCAAGTACACTCCGCTGAACGCCAAGGAGCGCTTCACCGCTCTGCAGTCGGGCGAAATCGACATGCTGTCCCGCAACACCACCTGGACTCTTACTCGCGATGCCTCTCTGGGCATTACCTTCACCGGCGTTAACTACTACGACGGTCAGGGCTTCCTGGTCAAGAAGAGCCTGGGTGTGAAGAAAGCGAGCGAGCTCAGCGGCGCTACCGTTTGTGTTCAGTCCGGTACCACCACCGAGCTGAACCTGGCTGACTACTTCCGCAGCCACAACATGAAGTTCACCCCGGTAACCTTCGACACCGGCGATGCCACTGAGAAGGCGTTCGAGAGCGGCCGTTGCGACGCACTCACGTCCGACCAGTCCCAGCTGTATGCCTGGAAAGCCGTGCTGAAAGATCCGAGCAGTGCTGAAGTACTGCCTGACGTTATCTCAAAAGAGCCTCTGGGGCCGTCTGTTCGTCAAGGCGACGTACAGTGGTTCAATATCGTCAAGTGGAGCCTGTTCGCGATGCAGGACGCTGAGGGGCTGGGTATCACGTCCAACAACGTCGATGACCTGCGTGCTCACAGCAAGAACCCGGCAATCGTCCGCTTCCTGGGTAAGGAAGGCGATTTTGGTAAAATGCTGGGTGTATCCAACGACTGGGCTTACAACATCGTGAAGCAAGTCGGTAACTACGCTCAATCCTTCGACCGTAACGTCGGTAAGGACTCTCCGCTGAAAATCCGCCGCGGCCTGAACGCGCTGTGGAAAGACGGCGGCATCATGTACGCTCCGCCCTGGCAGTAAGGGTTAGGAGCCCGAAGGCGCAGCCCAATGTGGCTGCGCCTTTTGTACATCTGCCTGAATAAGGCTGTGTTAAATGATGTCCGCACTCAGGGTGCGATAGAGACCTTGTTTGAAGGTGCCTATGTCTGACCAGACAAACCAGTCCCTGGCTCCCTCCAAGCCTCGCCCGTGGAAAAATCCGCGAGTGCATGGTTGGGTTGCCCAGATTACCCTGTTGCTTGGGGTAGTCCTGTTTTTTGCTTATATCTTTCACAATACCCAGGTCAACATGCAGGCGCATGGGATCTCGACCGGCTTCAGCTTTCTGAGCCAGCCTGCCGGTTTTGGGATCATCCAGAGTTTGATTCCGTATACGCCAGCATCGACTTACGGTCGCACCTTCCTGGTCGGCCTGCTGAATACGGTGATGATCTCCGTACTGGGTATTTTCTTCGCAACCATTGTCGGCCTGATTATCGGTCTGGCCCGACTCAGCCATAACTGGCTTATCGCGAAGCTGGCTGCCATCTATATCGAAACCTTTCGGAACATCCCGTTACTGCTTCAGGTGTTCTTCTGGTATTTCGCGGTGGTTGAAACCATGCCGTCTCCACGGCAAAGCCTGCACATTGGCGACGTCATCTTCCTGAATATCCGTGGTGTGTACCTGCCCGAGCCGGTGTTCGGCCCTGGGTCCGGTTTCATACTGGGGGCGTTGATCCTGGCGATCATCGCGGTGATCTTCATCAAACGATGGGCGCACAACAGGCAGATGCGTACCGGGCAGCAGTTCCATACGGTATGGGTGTCCCTCGGTATCCTGATCCTGCTTCCGCTGCTGACGTTCTTCGCGGTAGGGGCGCCGTTGACGTGGAGTCTGCCCAAGCTTCAAGGGTTCAACTTCACGGGTGGATTGGCGGTGATCCCAGAGCTGACAGCATTGGTGATCGCATTGACGATCTACACCGCGTCGTCGATCGCTGAAATTGTCCGTTCCGGAATATTGTCAGTCAGCCATGGCCAGACGGAAGCGGCAAGCTCACTGGGCTTGAAACGCGGTCACGTCATGCGCCTTGTTGTTCTGCCTCAGGCCCTGCGAGTGATCATACCGCCATTGACCAGCCAGTATCTGAACCTGACGAAGAACTCCTCGCTGGCGACAGCCATCGGTTATCCCGATCTGGTCAACGTCTTCGCCGGTACGACACTTAACCAGACCGGACAGGCGGTGGTGATTATCGCCATGACGATGGGGGTTTATCTGTCGATCAGTTTGCTGATCTCGCTGTTTATGAATTGGTATAACCATCGTAAGCGCCTGATTGAGCGCTAGGGGAGAGGCTGGCTATCATGGATACGTTCGAAAAACATCCCGATCTACCGCCACCCGTTTCCGAAGTTGGTGTTATCGGGTGGTTGCGTAAGAATCTGTTTTCCTCGCCGAGTAATTCGGTGATGACGATTGCTGCGCTTTACCTGCTGTACCTGGCGATCCCGCCGGTGATCAAGTGGGCTTTCATCGACGCAGACTGGGTGGGTAACACCCGCGCAGCCTGTACCAGCGGTGGCGCCTGTTGGGTCTTCGTCGGCGCGCGTTTTGAGCAGTTCATGTTCGGTTTCTATCCGCAAGCGGAGCATTGGCGGGTCCTGTTGACCTGGGGGATTTTCGCCGGTTTGATCGGACTGCTGATTGCACCCCGTATTCCCGGCAAAATCTGGATTGGCTCTTTCACGCTCTTCGTTTTCCCGTTCATTGCCTACAATCTCTTCCATGGAGGCGTGTTTGGGTTACCGGTGGTCACCACGTCGCAGTGGGGCGGGTTGATGCTGACCCTGATCCTGTCGACTGTTGGCATCGTCTGCGCTTTGCCGTTGGGGATCCTGTTGGCGCTTGGGCGCCGCTCGAAGATGCCGATATTGAAATCGGTCTGCGTGTCCTACATCGAACTGTGGCGCGGCGTTCCGCTGATTACGGTGCTGTTCATGGCGTCGGTCATGCTGCCGCTGTTTCTGCCTCAGGGCGTCGACTTCAATAAGCTGCTGCGGGCATTGGTCGGTATCGCCCTGTTCCAGGGGGCCTACGTTGCCGAGGTCGTCCGGGGTGGTTTGCAGGCGATTCCCAAGGGGCAATTCGAGGCCGCGTCGTCGCTGGGCCTGAGTTACGCCAAATCGATGGTCCTGATTGTTTTGCCTCAGGCGCTGAAAATGGTGATTCCGGGTCTGGTCGTAACCTTTATCGAGCTGTTCAAGGACACGACGCTGGTGTCGATCATCAGTCTGCTGGACTTGTTGGGTATTGTTCAAGCGGGCCTCACCGATCCCAAATGGCTGGGTATGACGGTGGAAGGTTATGTCTTCGCGGGCCTCTTTTACTGGGCCTTCTGTTTCGGGATTTCCCGCTACAGCCTGCATTTGGAGAGACGCTTCGAAACCGGCCACAAGCGCTGATAGAAGCGGCTCGCGAGAACTGTTTACGAGGAATCGTTCATGTCTGAAGCCAATGTGAACACTCCGGCTGAAAAGCCGGCTGGCGAACCGATGATTGAAATCATCGACATGCACAAGTGGTATGGCGCCTTTCACGTCCTGAAGGATATCAATCTTACGGTACGGCGTGGAGAGCGTATCGTGGTCTGCGGGCCCTCCGGATCGGGTAAATCCACAATGATCCGGTGTATCAATCACCTTGAGGAACACCAGAGAGGCAAGATTCTGGTCGAAGGTGTTGAGGTGACGGAAGAGGTCAAGAATATCGAACGCATCCGCCGGGATGTGGGCATGGTCTTCCAGCACTTTAATCTGTTTCCCCATCTGACGGTGTTGGACAACTGCTGTCTCGCGCCGATCTGGGTCAACAAGGTGCCGCGCAAGGAAGCCGAAGCGGCAGCGATGACGTACCTGGAGCGCGTGAAAATCGCCAACCAGGCAACCAAGTTTCCGGGGCAGCTTTCCGGTGGCCAGCAGCAGCGTGTGGCGATCGCTCGCAGTCTCTGCATGAGCCCGAAGGTCATGCTGTTCGATGAGCCGACCTCGGCACTCGATCCGGAAATGATCAAGGAAGTCCTGGACGTCATGACCGATCTGGCGGAAGAGGGCATGACCATGATCTGCGTTACCCACGAAATGGGTTTTGCCAGGAAAGTGGCGGATCGCGTGATCTTTATGGATGCCGGTCAGATCGTCGAGGAAAATGCACCGGAGGAGTTCTTCCTCAATCCTCAGAACGAGCGGACCAAACTGTTCCTCAGCCAGATCCTGCAACACTGATAAGCACCCAGCCTGGCAGGTTGCCAGGCTGGGAATGGCGGGACGCACCCCAGTGGCGGCGTCCTGCCAGCCCTTCCGGGAGCCTTTTCACGCGTTCCCTTGTTTCAGGTCAACCTCCCGCCCCGGCAATGTCGTATCCTTTTTACACACATGAATTGCAATGGGATTTTCCTATTCCGTTATGGAAAATGCGGGGGACAGGATATTATCCCGACATTTGACAGTGTCGTCGTTAGCGCGACGGGACCGCGTTCGTTTTCGGGATATCCAGGGAGATCGAAGATGCCTCATGATGATAATGCTACCCCCCGCGTCAGTCCGCTTGCCGGAAAACCGATGCCTGTCCACCTGCTGGTGGATGTCCCGGACCTGATTACCGCCTACTACAGTCGTCATCCCGATCCCGCGGTACCGAGCCAGCGGGTTGCTTTCGGGACTTCCGGTCATCGTGGATCATCACAGAACAATGCGTTCAACGAGGATCACATCCTGGCCGTCACCCAGGCTATTTGCCAATATCGCCAGGAAAACGGGATTAGCGGGCCCTTGTTTCTCGGCCGCGATACCCATGCGCTGTCAACGCCCGCTTTTGTGACCACGCTGGAAGTGCTGGCTGCCAACGGCGTAACTGCGATGATCGCCGGTAAAGAGGTCTACACGCCGACCCCCGTCATCTCCCATGCCATTTTGACGCATAACCAGGACAAGAGCCGTGCCAGGGCGGACGGTATCGTCATTACGCCATCCCACAACCCGCCACAGGATGGCGGTTTCAAATACAACCCACCACACGGCGGCCCTGCCGGGGGCGATATCACCGGCTGGATAGAAAATTGCGCAAACGCGCTGCTGCAGGACGGGCTGAAGGGTGTTCGCCGGATGCCCTACGAGCGAGCCCTGAAGGCGGATACGACCCATATCTTCGACTATCTCGACCACTATGTGTCAGAACTGGATCAGGTGATCGACATGGCCTGCATTTCTGCGGCAGGCGTTCGTATGGCTGTGGACCCTCTGGGGGGGGCTGCCGTCCATTATTGGGGTGAGATCGGCGAGCGCTATGGCCTGGACCTGACGGTGCTCAACGATGTGGTCGACCCCACGTTTCGCTTTATGCGGGTGGACTGGGACGGTCAGATTCGCATGGATCCCTCCTCGCCTTATGTCATGCAGGGTTTGGTGAGTGCCAGAGATCGTTTCGATGTCGCCTTTGGTTGTGACACCGACCATGACCGCCATGGCGTCGTGACTCGAAGCGGCGGTCTTATGGCGCCGAATCACTACCTGGCAACCTCGATTGACTACCTGTTCAGGCACCGCCCCCAGTGGCCGAGCGATGCCGCGGTGGGCAAGACCGTGGTGAGTAGCGCGCTGATTGATCGAGTGACTGCCCGTCTGGGGCGTAAACTCTATGAAACACCGGTCGGTTTCAAATGGTTCGTGGACGGGCTGATGGATGGTTCGCTTGGTTTTGTCGGCGAGGAGAGTGCCGGCGCAACCTTCCTGCGCCGGGACGGCCGGGTCTGGACCACTGACAAGGACGGACTGGTGCCTTGCCTCTTGTCCGCTGAAATGACGGCGCGAACAGGGCAGGATCCCGGGCAGTGTTACGAGGCTCTGACTCAGGAGTTGGGCGCACCGGTCTACGAACGCGTGGATGCACCGGCGTCGCCCGAGCAGAAAAAACGGCTGGGAAGCCTGTCGCCGGATCAGGTCCATCTTGAGACACTGGCCGGATTTCCTGTTGAACAGGTTTTGACACATGCACCGGGGAATGGCGCACCGATTGGTGGTCTCAAGGTTATGACGGCAAACGGGTGGTTTGCGGCACGTCCATCCGGAACCGAGGATATCTACAAGATCTATGCGGAGAGCTTCGAAGGCGCTGAACACCTGAGGGTGATCCTCGATGAAGCGCGAGCGGTAGTCGGAACGGCGGTCGGCGAACCGTCTTCGAGATCCTAGTATCCATCGTGAACTCATGCAGCGAATGAGCTGAATGGGGCGGACCCCAATCAGATGGCCCGGTTTTCGGGACTCAGTCAGGAGATTTCGTTCATGCAACCCGGTCAGCCTCAGGAAGACCAACAGAAAATGCCCCTGGAAGACCTGAAGGCCAAGCTCGGGTTTTCCCCGGATGGCCTCAACGACGCCCAGGTCGAAGAGCGCCTGCAACAATATGGGCACAACGAAATCGAGGCGAAAGAGCAGGGCGTCTTGCGCAAGCTGCTTGGGTATTTCTGGGGGCCTATCCCCTGGATGATCGAAGTGGCAATGATTTTATCGGCGTTACTGCGTCACTGGGCGGATTTCGCGATCATCCTTGTGTTGTTGCTGGCCAATGCGGTGGTGGGATTCTGGGAGGAATATCAGGCCGGTAACGCCATCGCGGCACTGAAGGCCCGCCTGGCGGTCAGGGCGCGTGCCTGTCGTAACGGGCAGTGGGGCTCTGTGGCTGCGCGGGATCTGGTGCCCGGTGACCGTATTCGGCTTCGCCTGGGGGATATCGTACCTGCTGACGCACGTTTGCTCGAGGGAGATACGATTGAAGTCGATCAATCGGCGTTGACCGGTGAATCCCTGCCTGTCACGGCCGGAGAAGGGGCTGCGGTCTTCTCGGGCTCCATTGTCCGTCGGGGCGAGATCGACGCGCTGGTCTACGCCACTGGTGACCGAACCTATTTCGGCAAGACCGCCCAGTTGGTCGAACAGACGCATGTCGTCAGCCATTTCCAGCGCGCGGTCCTCAAAATCGGCAATTATCTTATTCTGCTTGCGATTGCTTTGGTGCTGGTGATCCTCGCTGCGGCGCTGTTCCGTGGCGACTCCATCGTCACCACGCTGCAATTTGCCCTGGTGTTGACCGTGGCCGCGATACCTGTTGCCATGCCGACAGTGCTTTCAGTCACGATGGCCGTTGGTGCCCGTCTTCTGGCGCGTAAGGAAGCCATTGTCAGCCGGCTGGCTGCCATTGAAGAGTTGGCCGGCATGGATATCCTGTGTTCCGACAAAACCGGCACGCTGACGCAGAATAAACTCTCTTTGGGCGAGCCGTTGACCCTGAAAGGGATGACTGCCGATGCCGTGATCCTGAATGCCGCACTGGCGTCCCGCCAGGAGGATGATGACACGATCGATCATGCCATCTTTGCGGCCCTCAAGGACAAGGATGTACTGAAGACCTATAAGGTTACACATTTTCAGCCGTTCGACCCCGTGCATAAGCGCACAGAAGCGGACGTAACCGGGGCTGACGGTAATGCGTTCAAGGTCACGAAAGGGGCGCCCCAGGTCATTATGGCATTGGCCGCAAATGCCGAGCAGGTAAGGCAACAGGTGGATTCCGCCGTCAACGAATTCGCTCAACGCGGCTTTCGTTCGCTGGGAGTGGCAAGGACCGACAGTTCCGGCCAATGGCAGTTCGTCGGCGTCCTGCCGCTGTTCGATCCGCCTCGCGAGGATTCCAAGTCCACGATTTCCACAGCGCGGGACATGGGTGTCACCGTCAAGATGGTGACTGGAGACCAGTTGGCGATAGCCAAAGAGATTGGTGGCCAGTTGGGCTTGGGCGGAAACCTGTTGTCGGCCGGGATTTTCGAAAAGGTAAGGGAGCATGAGGCGGGGCGACTGGAGGATTCGATAGAGCAGGCTGACGGCTTTGCCCAGGTGTTCCCTGAGCATAAGTTCCACATTGTCGACGTACTCCAGAAGCGTAATCACATTGTCGGGATGACGGGCGACGGCGTTAACGATGCGCCTGCGCTGAAGAAGGCGGACTGTGGTATCGCGGTTTCCGGCGCGACTGATGCAGCCCGGGATGCCGCTGATATCGTTCTGATGACACCCGGTCTTTCGGTCATTATCGATGCCATCAAGGAAAGCCGGAAAATCTTCCAGCGCATGAATAGCTATGCAATCTACCGCATCGCTGAAACGATTCGTGTGCTGCTGTTCATGACGCTGTCGATCCTGGTTTTCAATTTTTACCCGGTGACGGCCGTCATGATCGTACTGCTGGCACTGTTGAACGATGGCGCGATCCTTTCGATCGCCTATGACCGGGTGCGTTACGCGAAAGCGCCGGAAACATGGCGTATGCAGTTGGTTCTGGGCGTGGCAACGGTGTTGGGTGTTGCCGGGGTTATCGAGTCCTTCGGCCTCTTCTATCTGGCAGAGCGGGTCTTCAATCTGAACCAGGACATGATCCAGTCTCTGATATACCTGAAGCTCTCTGTGGCGGGTCACCTGACGGTTTTCGTGACTCGTACGCGTGGCCCCTTCTGGTCCATCCGTCCGGCTAAGGCATTACTGGCTGCCGTCGTTGGCACCCAGATCCTGGCGACGTTGATTGCGGTTTACGGGGTCTTTATGACACCGCTAGGCTGGGGCTGGGCCGGTTTCGTCTGGGGGTACGCGCTCCTGGGCTTCCTGCTGGAAGATGCCATCAAGCTCCTGGCCTACCGTATGTTCGCAAAGGATCAGCCACCGCTGCTGGGCAAGATGCATTATTCCTGAGGGAACGCGATGTTGGCTGTTACGAGGGCATTGAGGGGATATCATTGATACAGATTCCTGACGTCGGAACCTAGGTCATTACCGGAGATTTTGCCGACATGTGCGAATTGCTCGGAATGAGTGCCAATACGCCTACCGACATCCGTTTCAGTTTTACCGGATTGATGCAGCGCGGTGGCGCGACGGGGCCCCATCGCGATGGTTGGGGTGTGGCCTTTTATGAGGGGCGAGGGGTTCGTGTCTTTCATGAGCCCGCCGCGAGCGCCAACTCTGAGATCGCTGGTGTCGTTCAACGTCTTCCCATCAAGAGCGAGATCGTGATATCCCATATCCGGCAGGCTAATGTCGGATCGGTCTGCCTGGTCAATACCCATCCATTTATCCGTGAGCTCTGGGGACGTTACTGGACCTTCGCCCATAACGGGCAGGTGCCCGGATTTTTGGGACGGGAGGACCTTTATCAGCCGGTGGGCAACACGGATAGCGAGGCGCTTTTCTGCGATCTTTTGAATCGGATCCGGGCAGAGCATCATCCGGACACAGGTGAAACGGCATTGGTGGACACCGTTGTCACACTCTGTGGGGAGTATGCCCGCCAAGGCGTTTGCAATATCCTGCTCAGCAACGGTGACTGGCTGTTGACGTTCTGTTCCAGCAAATTGTTTTGTATCACTCGCCGTGCGCCCTTTGGCCCGGCCCGCCTGAAAGATGCTGACGTTGTTGTCGATTTCCAGCAGGAAACCACTTCCCGAGATGTGGTCAGTGTGATCGCCACCGAGCCGTTGACCACTGATGAAATCTGGACGCCATACCATCGCGGCGAATGGCGTTTATGGCGGGCGGGCGAAACCGTTGCCAGCGGACGGATCGATTTGCCTCGTAACGAAGATTCCGTATCCACCGACTCATCATCCAAAACGCATTAAGGAGCCTTATGAGCCAGCTTTTTCCGTCGGATCTACGCCGCGATCCGGAAAGCCGTGAATACATCAAGCGAGAAACGGTCAGCGTGGTTTTTGCCACCGAAGAGGGGGAACTGGTCAGTCAGGAAGGCCCTAATCGCTACTTGCCCGGTGACGCACTGATCACGGGATCGACCGGAGTGCGCTGGACGGTATCACGAGACCGCTTTGATGCCAAATATGAGCCCGTTCCACCGCTGGAACCGGGGCAGCCGGGTCATTACCGTAATCGTCCGATCCCGGTTTTAGCCAAGCAGATCAGCGAGCCCTTTACCGTTGCCCGGAGTGAGGGTGGCGATGTCTTGCGGGGCAAAGCCGGTGATTGGTTCCTGCAATACGCGCCCGGGGATTTCGGCGTGGTCGACCATGAGCGCTTCGAAGCGGTCTATCGATTGTTGGTCGATTGATCCAGGGGGTAGTTCGGCATCAAAAAGGCCGGCACCGATATTCGGTGCCGGCCTTTTTCGATGGGCTTTGGTTTAGTGTGGTTCTTCTTTAACGACGGGGGGTTCCGGTGTTCCCGCATCGTCGTCCGTGCCGTCGGATTTGTCGCCGAGGATGCGGCGGACAAATACATAGAAGGCGGGGATGAAGAAAACGCCAAGAACCGTCGCGCCGATCATCCCACCCATGACCCCGGTTCCAATGGCATGGCGGCTATTGGCGCCAGCACCGCTGGATATGGCCAGGGGCAATACACCGAACACAAAGGCAATCGAGGTCATCAGGATCGGCCGAAACCGCATACGGCAGGCTTGAATAGTCGCTTCCAGTAACCCGACCCCCTGTTTACGCATGGTATTCGCAAACTCGATGATCAGGATGGCGTTTTTGGCAGACAGGCCGATGACGGTAATCAGACCCACCTTGAAGTAGATGTCGTTATCCAGCCCACGAAGGCTGGTAAACATCACGGCACCAAGCACCCCTAGCGGTACAACCATCAGCACTGCGACCGGAATCGACCAGCTCTCGTACAGTGCCGACAGGCAGAGGAACACGACCAGGATCGATAGGCCGAAGAGGATGGGAGCCTGCTGGCCGGAGATGATTTCCTGCAACGACTGTCCCGACCATTCGAATCCGATTCCAGAGGGCAGATCCTTGGTCACGATATTTTCCATCGCCTGCATGGCTTGGCCCGAGCTATGACCCGGTGAGGGGGCGCCGTTGATCTGAATGGCTCCATAGCCGTTGTAGCGGGACAATGCCGGCGGCGCCAGGGCCCAGTGGGACGATACGACACTGCTCAATGGAACCATCTTGTCGATCCCGCCGGAAGAGCTGGGCACATAGTAGTGGGAAAGGTCCTCCGGGCTCCGACGATCCTTCGCTTCCGCTTCCAGCAACACTTTGAGTACCCGTCCCTTGTAGCTGAAATCGTTCGCATAAACAGGTGCAAGCATCAGGTGGATCGCGTCATAGATATCGGTGAGCGACAGTCCCATGGACTCGGCCTGAACCCGGTCCACATGCATCGTGACTTCCGGCGCGTCTTCCATTTGGTTCGGGCGAACGCCATAAAGATTGGGGTTCTTGGCCGCAGCCGCAAGTAGTTTGTTGCGGGCATTGATGAGCGCATCGTGGCCGAGGCCAGCACGGTCTTCCAGTTGGAAGTCGAAGCCGCCAAATCGACCCAGGCCACGTATCGCCGGCAGATTGACCACAAAGATTCGGGCGCCTTTGATACTCTGAAGCGCACCATTGGCCCATTGGATAAAGGGACCTATCTGCTCGCTCGGTTTTTTGCGCTCACCCCAGGGTTTCAGGCGGATAAAACCGAGGCCGACGTTTTCGCCCTGACCAATGAAACTGAAGCCCGCCACGTCCAGCACCTGGTAGACTGCCGAATTCTTTTGCAGGACCGTCTCCATCTGGCCGAGGACCTTGGTCGTGCGACTGATGGTGGCCCCGGGCGGTAACTGCACGATGGCCAGCGCGTACCCCTGATCTTCCGACGGCACAAAGCTGGTTGGCAGGCGGGTAAACTGGTAGTAGCAGTAGCCGCCGAGCAGCAGCCATATCACCATCATGATGGGAAGGCGTCGAATAAGGCGCTTGACGGTGCCCATGTAGCCACGGCTGACACTGTCGTAACTGCGGTTGAAACCACGGGAGAACCAGTTGCCTTTACCATGAACGGGCTTGAGTAGCGAAGCGCACAAAGCGGGTGTGAAACTCAGTGCCATGATGGCGGAGAGGCCCATGGAAATGGCGATGGTCAGTGCGAACTGGCGATAGATGACGCCGACGCTGCCGCCGACCAGTGCGATTGGCACGAACACCGCCGCCAGAACCACTGTAATGGCCACGATAGCGCCGGTAATCTGTCCCATGGCCTTCCGGGCCGCTTCCTTGGGCGGCAGCCCTTCTTCAGTCATGATCCGTTCGACGTTCTCCACCACGACGATAGCATCATCCACCACCAGGCCGATCGCCAGCACCAGGGCGAAGAGGGTCAGGACATTGATCGAAAAACCGACCATATACATGCCGGCGAAAGCACCGGTAATGGCAACGGGGACGACCAGTGTCGGTATTAAGGTTGCCCGGAGGTTTTCCAGAAACAGCAGGATGACGATGAACACGAGTACGACAGCGATCACCAGGGTTTCCGCCACTTCCTTTATCGACGTACTGATGAAGGTGGTCGTGTCATAAGGCGATAGCCAGGTCACACCTTTGGGTAAGTATTCCTGCAACTGCTTCATCTTGTCCCGCACGGATTGCGCCACTTTCAGCGCATTGGCACCGGGCGACAGTTGTACGGCAAATCCGGCAATGGGTTTTCCGTCCAGGTAGGCCTGTTTCCCATAGGAAGCCGCGCCCAGTTCAATCCGAGCGACGTCCTTCAGGCGCACGGTGCTGCCGTCGGAGTTGGTGCGCAGGATGATATTGGCGAACTGCTCTGGCGTAGTGAAGCGACTGGAGGCAGTAACAGACGCCGTAATACCCTGGCCGGTCGGCGCAGGGTCAGCACCGATAGAGCCCGCTGCAAACTGAACGTTCTGGGCTTTAACCGCACTCAATACCTCGGAGGCACTGATGCCGTAGCCATGCAACTTGTTCGGGTCGAGCCAGATCCGCATGGCGTATTCCGAGCCGAACTGCGTAGCGCTGCCGACACCCGGCAGTCGCTGGATCGGATCCAGTACCTGGCCGGCGATGAGGTTATCCAGTGCATGGCTGTCGTAGGCGGGGTTATCCGATTTCAATGCGATAACCATCAAAAAGTCGCTGTTCGATTTGGCGACTTTTATGCCGCTCTGCACCACCTCAGAGGGTAGGCGCGGCTGAGCAACGCTAACCCGGTTCTGCACCTGTACGGCAGCGATATCCGGGTCCGTGCCGTTCTCGAAGGTTAACGTGATTTGTACGCTGCCGTTCGATCGCGACGTCGAGTCGAAATACAGGAGGTTATCGATACCCGTCAGCTGTTGTTCGATGACGGACGTAACCGTCTTCTCAACAACGGCTGCACTGGCGCCTGGATAGGAGGCGCTGATAGACACCTGCGGTGGCGCGATCTGGGGATACGCGGAGATCGGCAGCTTGAAAATGGATATCGTCCCTCCCAGCGTTATCAGCAGGGCGACCACCCAGGCAAATATTGGCCTGTCGATAAAGAAACTTGGCATCAGGAACTCCTCAGGACCGTGATTCTGTCGACGCGGATGCTGAGGCCCCGTCCTGATTGTCTTTTACTACTGTGGCGTTGGCTTTCTCGCCGGGCTGGACTTTCTGCAGACCCGACACGATGACCTTGTCGCCATTGTGAAGCGTCTTGCTGGTGACCACCCAGGTAGCGCCCTTCAGCGTGTGGGTATCGACCCGCACCTGGGCGACTTTTCCGTCAGTCCCGACGGTCAGGACGTAAGCGCCTTGGCCATCGCGTAACACGGACGCCTGCGGTAGCAGGAAGGCATCCTGTACGGCGCCGACCGTGAAATGCACTTTCATAAACATTCCGGGCAGAAGTTGCCGGTCCGGGTTGGGCACCGTGCCACGCAGGGATACGGTTCCGGTATCCGGATTGACCGCCAGATCGAGGTAATTGACGACGCCCTGTTTCGGATAGGCTGTGCCGTCCGGGAAGGCGAGTGAAACCTTGCCGATATCGGTCTGGGTATTGCCGGTCAGTTTTCGGGACTGATCCAGGATACGCAGATCGGCCGAGGGGAGGCTGAAATTGACGTAAATCGGATCGATCTGTTCGATCGTCGTCATCTGGGTGGCACTGCTTTGGCTGACCAGGGCACCTTCAGTAACCATTGCGGTTTCGACCTGTCCTGAGATGGGTGCCGTGACGGAGGCATAACTCAGGTTGAGTCGCGCCAGTTCGACATTGGCTTCAGCCTGTTTGACTGCGGCTGCGGTCGTCCGCTCAGTCGACAACGCATTGTCCAGGTCCTGAGGGGAGATCAGTCCCTTCTTATTCAGGCCTTCATATCGTTTTGCAATACGAGCAGCGTTGGCGGCTGACGCCTGCGCCTGGGCCAGGGCCGCTTCCTGAACGTGCAGCGATGCCTGCAGCGGCGCAGGATCAATCTGGAAAAGCTGCTGCCCCTGCTTAACGTAGGTGCCTTCGGTGTAGGTGCGCTTGAGGACAATGCCGGTGACGCGCGCGCGAACTTCAGCAACGCGGGTCGCCGCGAGACGGCCGACGAGGTCCCGTGTTACCGGAACCGATTGCTGATGTACGACGACGACATTGACCTGGGGCGGCGGCCGGGAGGCCTGTGAATTCTGGGAACTTTGTTCCTTGCTGCATGCCGTGACGAGAAGGAGCGTCGCCAAGGGTAAGATCAATCGCTTGTTGAGCAGACTCATAAATGAATAACTCCCTTGTAAACACTTCTGATCAGGAAGGACAGTGACGACGGCACATCGACAATAAAAGCAGTACCTTACGTTAATCGTAAGGTGCATTATAGTTGGAAAAGCAACTATATCATTGGTAGAGGCATTTCGGGGTTACTATCGTCGTTTGAATCCTCGCCATGCCGGGTTGGCATCGGGCTCGATCTAAAGCAGGTGGGCAACACGGATACAGCATGATGGAGCGAGAGTCTCTTTGTGAAATCTCCATTGCACAGCGAATTAGGTTTTCTTGGAGCCTGTTGGCGCAGGCAGATGAGAGCTTTTCGTTATTTTGCGCCAAAGGCGCATCCTGTGCGACACCTATTCTTTCTTACCCGTCGGGATTCCTTTTCGTCGAGAAAGCACTTTTGGGGAAATGGGTTGAAAGGTAATTATGTTATAACATAACATTTGTTCTCTGAGCGCAGTCTCGCAACACCATCCCTCGTGATTAGGATATGCCCATTCATGAAACGTCTGACAAGGCTGGTTGGCTTCATTCTGATTCTCGTGGCCGGTTATGGCCATGCGGCTGTGCGGATAGTGGCTGCCGAAAATGTGTACGGTAACATCGCCCAGCAGATCGGCGGCGATGAGGTTGTGGTCACCAGTATTCTCAAGGACCCGAATCAGGACCCACACATGTTTGAGGCGAGTCCATCCATTGCCGTTGCTTTGGCCAAGGCCGATCTGGTGATTGTCAATGGCGCTGATTACGACCCCTGGGCTAATAAGTTGATCGGCGGAAGTCCGTCGAAAAGACGCCAACTGCTGCTGGTGTCAGCCTTGGTTGGCGCGAAAAGTGGGGCAAATCCTCACCTTTGGTACGATCCAAAGAACATTCAGGCTGTAGCTCAGGACGTGGCTGAGCGGCTTTCCCAGGTCGACCCTGTTCACCGGAAGGAATTTGCTCATAACCTGGAGCAATTCCGCGCTAAAATGCGCCCCCTGGAAAATCAGATCCATACCATGCGCCAGCGTTTTCACGGTACGCCAGTGACAGCGACGGAACCGGTATTCGGCTATATGGCTGACAGCCTGGGATTATCGATGCGCAATACAGGCTTTCAGTTGGCTGTAATGAATAATGTCGAACCGGGCGCCTCAGAGGTTGCGGCGCTCGAAGGTGATCTTCGTCAGCGCAAGGTGGCGGCTCTTATCTACAACCGTCAGGTGACGGACTCCACGACGGCCCATTTTCTCGCCTTGGCGAAGAAGTCGGGCGTACCGGTTGTTGGTGTAACGGAAACAGAGCCGACGGATCAGGATTACGTGCATTGGATGCAGTCGCAACTTGACCGCCTGGAGAAGGCATTGGAGCAATTTCGTTGAACAGTGAAGCCGGGAGCACCGTACCTGCGATCATGCTGGAAGGTGTTACGCTGCGTCGTAATGGGCATGTTGTGCTCGATAGGGTTGATTTCAGTATTCGTCAGGGCGAGTTTATTGGTGTCCTCGGACCGAACGGCGCGGGCAAGTCCACCTTATTCCGCGCCATACTGGGGTTGCTACCCGAGGTCACCGGCAACATTCAGGTGTTCGGCGCCCGGCCCAGAAAAGCGGATCGCCTGATAGGCTATCTTCCCCAAATGCGGGCAGACCTGTTGGATGCCGACATTCGTGCCTGGGACTTCGTTGCCAGTGCCCAACATCCGTCGCGCTGGGGGCTGCCCATCTATCGCGGGGCCGACAAGCGCGAGATCGATGAGGCCATTTGCTTGGTCGAAGGTGAGCACCTGGCTCAGCGTCCGCTTTCGGCGCTGTCCGGCGGCGAGCGACAACGTCTTTTGCTTGCACAGGCACTGTTAGGCAATCCAAGGCTCTTGCTACTCGATGAACCTCTCGTCAGCCTCGACCCGCGTCATCAGGCCAATGTGGTTGCCCTGATCAAGGGTATCCAAAAGCGACGTTCGGTCACGGTGCTGTTTACGTCACACGAAATCAATCCATTATTGGGCGCGCTTGACCGCGTGCTTTATCTCGGCGGGGGGCAGGCGGCGATCGGGGCGGTGAACGATATCGTTACCGGCCCGGTGCTGTCGCGCCTGTATGGAATGCCAATAGAAGTAGTACATACCGCCGGCCATTATTTTGTCGTTTCTGCTGAATCGGGCGTGGCGGCAGAATCGGGAGCGCATCATGTTTGCCTATGATTTCATGCGCACGGCGTTTCTGGCGGGATTGATCGTTTCCATCGTCGTCGGTCCCATCGGCTATTTTATGGTGCTCAGGCGTGAAATCTTTGCGGGTCATGCACTTTCCCATATTGGTTTTGCCGGCGCCACAGGCGCGATCCTTTTCGGGTTGAATCCTATCTGGGGTCTGTTGACCCTGACGGTTACCGGTGGCGTGGTCATGGGGCGACTGGGAGATCGTGTGCGTCAGCGCGATGTTGCGATCGGTATTGTCCTGGCGCTTTCCCTGGGTTTAGGGACACTCTTCCTGCACTTCTACACATCGTATGCCCGGCAGGGGACGGCACTGCTATTTGGTAATGTCCTGGGGATTACGCCTGAGGCTCTGGTGATCCTGGCCGTGCTGGGTGCGTTGAGCCTGATCGCGTTGGGCGTGATTGCCCGCCCTTTGCTGGCGGTGTCTCTGGACCCGGATATGGCGGAGTCAAAAGGTGTCTCGCCTGCGCTGATGGCGATGTTGTTTCTGGCGATCGTGGCAGTCGCCGTCGCCGAAGCGGTGCAGGTCGTGGGCATACTACTTTTACTCTCGTTGCTGATCGCACCTCCGGCAGCCGCGGCCCGTCTGACCTGCCGGATCTGGTTCGCCGTCCTGTTGTCGATACCGCTGGCATTGCTGGTCACGTGGGGAGGCATTACTGCCGCCTATCTGACGGACTGGCCTGTCAGCTTCTGGATTAGCGCCTTAGCGGCACTGCTGTACCTGATCAGCCGTTTGCTGCCGTCGTTCCTGTTGGATGGGGCTCGGAAAGCGGCCTGAGGCTCGATGGCGGGTTAGGCGGGGAATCGGTATTGTCCGCGCATGGGAAGTACGATGGGCGTGACACCCGCCTGTCGGATTTCGTCTATAAAACCGGGGAGGTCCACTCCGGGCAGGCATTCCGGTTCCTGCTCGTAGGGGGTCATCATGGTGTCCCAGTGACAGGGCACTATCCATTTAGGACGCACCCTATCGACGATGTCCCGTACATAGTTGGGGCGGGCGTGGCGTCCGATGGCGCAAAGACAAACGATGTCTGCTTGGCATTGATCGAGTTCTTCATTGATGAAGTCCGCTGAATCGACGTGAAGAATCCTGAGTCCACCTGTGTCGACCCACCAGTTCAATACCTGACCATGCCGCAGGTGACTTACTCGCGGTGGCCAGGGGGGTGGTCGGGTTATGTCACCTGCCAGCGCTACCCGTCCCATAAAGACTTTTCCGTGCCGAGAAGGTAATCCCCGTAACGTCCAGGGGCCCGACTCAATATCCTCGTTGCCTCTGGTTTCCAACAGCTGCGATTCCGGCAGTCCGGCGGCTCGACCCACCATGCATACAGCGCTCGATCCCACCAACCGCGCGCCGGTTTGCCGACAAAGCTCCGGTGCGTCCAATACGTGATCGTAATGAGCGTGCCCGACAACGACATCATCGGCATGAGGGATATGCCGACGGAGCAGTTCGGCGTTGACCCTTAATGGACGCAGCAAGGTTGTGGTCAGGTCCGGCCTTGTAAGAAAGGGATCCAGTACCAGGGTGCGCTCGGGTGAACTCAGTACGAATCCTGCTGTCCCTAAATAGCGTAGCGATAGCCCATCTCCCGGTTCGTCGGAGCTTTTCTCGAACCAGGCTGCGTGTGGCCGTCTGATACCGATCAGCTGTTTGAGCATGGGGCGTTCTCTAGAGGTTTTCGTCATGTTAGTGGATGTCGGCTGTGAAAAAGGTGACGATTTCACGACAATATCCTCAAAGAATAGATTGATTCCGGTAGGGCCTGGGGACTAGGGTAGTTTAAGGTTTATCGTGCTTAAGGATACTTCGACGACGTCTTGCCTGTGCCCCTAATCGTCGAAGAAAGGAATGATTGACGGCCATCGTGCGGTCTATGGAAAAGGAAATGGGCATGAAACCGGCTATTGCTCTCCTATTATTTGGGATTCTTCTTTACTCCACTGTTCTCCCGGCCAGCGCGGAAACCGATAACGCTCCTATTGTTCTTATCAATCGCCCTTATTCAGTGCACGATACGCGTTATGAGTATCCGCAGGAGCTCCTACGTATGGCACTCGCGGAGGTCTCGGGGACCTATGGCATCAAGGAAGTTCGTTGCTCGCGATATACCATGTCCAGAGACCGGCTTTTCCAGGAGCTCCTGAAGGGGGATCTGGTACAGGTTGTGGCTGAAGCGCCCAAACCGCATTGGGAGCAGAAGTTGATTCCCATACGGATTCCTATCCGCAAGGGCATACAGGGGTACCGTGTTTTCCTGATAAAAAGGGAGAACGAGAGCCGCATGCGCGAGGTAAGAACGCTCGACGACCTCATGGCAATGCCCACTGGGTCGGGTGGTCAGTGGTCCACCGCATCGATTATGGCCCGTGCGGGTTTTAACGTGATCACCGGCTCGAACTACGAAGGGCTTTTCCGGATGCTGGAGCAAGGGCGTTTCACAACGTTTGGACGCGGCATCAATGAGGCCTACAGTGAGCTGAAAGCCCATCAGGGTGTTTTCCCCGATCTGATGGTAGATCCGTCAGTAATGCTGTATATCCCGTTGCCGACCTATTTTTTTGTGACGCCCAAGCGACCCAAGCTGGCGAGCCAGATCGAAGCCGGTTTGCGTGCCATGCAGAAGGATGGTTCCTTCGATCGCCTGTTCTACGCCTACTTCGGCAAGGATATCGAGAGAGCTCGTTTGCGTCAGCGGAGAATCTTCTTTATTCCCAATCCCGACCTGTCAGCTCAGACACCTTTCTCCGACAAGAAACTCTGGTTCGATCCGCAGGTTGACTCGAGAATGCTGGCCAGCTTGGGAACCGCGACTCAGTCGATCAGTGTGAGCTCGCAGAGGCAGTACTGCACCTATAATTCTCCTTTGCAGTAAGCCCCAGGGGTACAGGATCCACGTCAGAATCGGCCAATGTGCGTGCCAGGTCGGCGTCAGTAGCGAATTTATATTTTATTGATAAATAATGTTTTATTCTTTTCAAGAGGTTGTGAATTCTTGTGAAGAAATTGTCGGATGGGCATGGCGCGATCAAAATCTGAACTATAATTACTGTCGATAGAAGGTATATGTCTACGAAAATACTTGAGCGCTTGGAAGCGTAAGGTTTTTACACTCAGTAGCAAGGAATGGAGCTTGCTGGGTATGCGCAGGGAATATCGAACAAGGTGGTTCTATTTTTGGGTAGCGTGGACTCCGCTTTTACTCTTGGCTGCGGCAATCACATGGCTGCTCTTTCAGGCCCAGGATAGCGCGAGTCGATCCGTTCTCCTGTCGGAGCAGCGGAAGGCAGTTCAGCTTGTTAGTACGTCGTTGTCCAGCACCCTCGCGTCTGTTCGGTCAGACCTGTTGTTTCTTGCCGCCCAAGCCGAGCTGCAGGGCTGGCCGGAAAACGAAAAGCCCTCATCACAGCAGCCGCTTGCGAATACCTTCCTGGCCTTCGTCAAAAACAAGCAGCGTTATGACCAACTGCGTTTGATTGGCGTTGATGGCCAGGAAAAAATACGCGTTAACTGGGATCAGGGGCATCCCGTTATCGTCGATCACGCCCATCTGCAAAACAAACTTTCTCGGTATTACGTCAAAAATGGCCTGGCGCTGTCCCGCGGTCAGGTTTATGTCTCGCCTTTCGACCTTAACATTGAGCACGGCAAGATCGAGCAGCCTATCAAACCGATGATCCGTTTCGTCACGCCGGTCACTGATGATAATGGGCAGGTCAAAGGCGTGATTGTCCTGAATTTCATGGGTAAGGAAATCCTTCAGAATCTTGATCGGATTTCAGTCAATGAGCCGGGCAAAGTATGGCTTTTGAATGCCAACGGTTATTGGCTATACGGTGGCGCTCCGGGGGATGATTGGGCATTTATGTATGACAATGGCCAATCCAGGACCCTGGCGGCCAGGTTCCCTGAGGTATGGCGCGAGATCGCCAACGGTCCGGGTATAGGTCAGTATGTCGATCACCGGAATATCTACACGGCATCAAAGATTTTCCCAATCAACCATATCGGAAACGATGTGCCTGCCAGCACCAATACCCAGGGCAAACGGCTGGCCCACTGGTATGTGGTGTCCATGTTGCCTTCGACCTATGTCGCTGTCGGGGAGCACCGGCTTCGGCATAAGTTTCTTGTATCCTTTTCGGGCATGGCGCTGGTCCTTGGCATAGCCGCCGCCATGTTTTCCCGGGCCGTGGTCCGAAGGCATCTGGCCGAGGAAAAGCTGCGCGCCAGCGAGTCCACCTTTAGGTCCCTACTTGAGGCGGCTCCGGACGCCATTGTCATTATCGACAAGTCCGGGCATATCGTGTTGGCAAATGCCCGAGCCCAGCAGGCTTTTGGTTACGACAAGGACGAATTGCTCGGCAAACCGATTGAGGTTCTGGTGCCGAAGGAAATCGCGTCGCAACACGTCTCCCACCGCTCGGAATACCTCTCCATGCCCAGAACACGCCCCATGGGCGCGGGGCTGGATCTGCATGCCCGGAGAAAGGACGGCAGTCTGTTTCCCGTCGAAATCAGTCTGAGTCCGGTTCCCATGGGAGAGGATGTCCTTGTGTTCAGCGCCATTAGAGATGTCACCGAACAACGGCTGATCGACCGTCAGATCAAGCATCTCAACGAGTCTCTGGCGCTGCAGAACGGCGAGCTGATGGTCGTCAACCGGGAGTTGGAAGCCTTTAGCTATTCCGTGTCGCACGATCTCAGGACGCCGCTTCGGGCTATCGACGGGTTCAGTAATATCCTGGTATCCGAACTCGGAGACTCGCTTTCGCCTCAGCATAAGGACTATCTGGACCGTGTGCGTCGCGGAGCCCAGCGCATGGGCGAGTTGATCGACGATTTGTTGAACCTCTCACGAATTACTCGCGCGGAAATCCATAACGAAAATGTGGACCTTACGGCGTTGGCTGGGAGTGTTTTTGCCGGAATTGCTGAGCAGTACCCTGAAAGAGCGGTGACCTTCAAGGTCGAACCCGAAATGCGGGTGAACAGCGATGGGCGGTTGCTGCGTGTTGCATTGGAAAACCTGTTGGGAAATGCCTTCAAGTTTTCGTCCAAGACTGACGAGCCGATCGTGTCTGTCGGCACAGAAATCAAGGACGGAGAGCGGGTCTATTTCGTTAAAGACAACGGCGCAGGCTTTGATATGACCTACGCCGACAAGCTGTTTGGCGCTTTCCAGCGTCTACACAGTTCATCCGATTTTCCAGGAACAGGAATCGGACTTGCTACTGTACAACGTATTATCCACAAATTGGGTGGTCGCATATGGGCTGTTGCTGCAATAGGGCAAGGGGCCACCTTTTACTTCACCCTGAGGGAAGCGGAGGTGAATTCATGAACGACAAGGTGATTCTGCTGGTGGAGGACAATCCCGACGATGAGGCGTTGACGCTACATGCCTTGGCGGCGAATAAGATCGGCAATCGGGTTGTCGTACTGCGAGATGGAGCGGAAGCCCTGGATTACCTTCTGGCCCGGGGGCCGCATGAAAAAAGGGCGGAGCAAGAGGTGCCAACACTGGTCCTCCTGGACCTGAAGCTTCCCAAGGTGGATGGTCTGGAAGTCCTGCGCCAGCTTCGCGCGAACGCGTCGACAGCGTATATCCCTGTTGTGGTGCTGACCTCATCACGGGAACAGGAGGATCGGCTGAAAGCCTATTCGCTTGGCGCCAACAGCTATGTCAGGAAGCCCGTCGATTTCGACGAGTTCGTTAGAGCCACCCAGCAACTGGGAATGTACTGGCTATTACTGAATGAGCCGGCACAAGGTTAGCGAGTTACGGACGCTTGGAGAGTGCTAGATGGAAATGGCAGCTGAACGAGCTGAGCTCAATGTTCTTATCCTGGAAGACTCCGAAGACGACGCATTGCTGGTTGTGGCCTATCTGACGGGTAAAGGTTACAAGCTTCAATGGATTCGGACTGACACGGAATCCGGTTTAAAGCGTGCGCTGGCAGAGCGTCAATGGGACCTGATCCTGTCGGACTACACGATGCCCCAGTTTAGTGGACCTGAGGCATTGAAAATCGTTCGTTCGCTGAACAAGGAAGTCCCCTTCATCTTTGTTTCAGGCACGATAGGGGAAAAGGCTGCTGTCACCGCGATGCAGGCCGGTGCGCAGGACTACGTGATCAAGGGGGACCTGTCCAGGCTGCCTCCGGCCATTGAAAAGGCATTGGCGGACGCTCAAACCCGTCGCAAGCACCGCTTGGCGGAAGAACTTCTTCGCAAATTGTCGCAGGTGGTTGAGCAGGCCGCCGAAAGTGTTTTTATCACCGATAAGCAGGGATTGATCGAATACGTCAATCCCGCATTCGAAGTCCTGACCGGCTATAGCTCGGAAGAGGTTCTCGGACAAAGCCCCTCATTCCTGAAATCGGGACAACATGGGCCGGAGTATTACTCGCGCCTTTGGAACACCATCCTGAAAGAAAATATTTTTCGCGACACGATCACGAACCGTCGCAAAAACGGCGAAATCTATTTCGAAGAGACGCTTATCGCGCCGCTCATCAATGACCAGGGTGAAATCACCCACTTTGTCTCCACCAGTCGGGATGTCACAGAAAAGGTTATCGCGGAGGAAACCCAGGCGCGCCTGCAGGCCATTATCGAAGCGACAACGGACATCGTCGCCATCAGCGACGAGCGGGGCGAGATCCTGTACCTGAACCGCGCCGGAGTTGAGCTGCTTGGGTCGTCAAACCTGGCTGTTGGTGATTATCCCTCGAGCAAAGAGCAGGCGATAGCGCTGGCGCAAAAACTGTTGAAAGACGCCCTGCAGGCGGCGGCAAGAAGCGACGTCTGGGAGCGGGAGGCATACCTTGAAACCCGTGATGGCCTGGGGGTATCGCTATCCCAACTGGTCCTGGCGCACCGCACGGACGACGGGTCCGTCGCCTATATGTCGACCATTGCGCGCAATATCACGGAACGAAAACGCTTCGAAGCCGAGCTGCACCATCAAGCCACTCATGACACGCTGACAGGGCTCGCGAATCGCGTGCTGCTCGTGGAGAAACTGGAAACGGAAATCTATAGAAACCAGCGCCGGGGTGGCTATACCGCTGTCCTTTTTCTTGACCTGAACAACTTTAAAAGGGTCAACGACAGCCTGGGGCATACGACGGGCGATCAGCTGCTGCAGTTGGCGGGCGAAAGGCTCCGCCAACACTTGCGGCCCTCGGATATTCTGGCCCGGTATGGTGGGGATGAATTTGTCGTGGTGATTACCGATCTGGTCAAACCGGATCATGTGCTGATCATTCTCGAAACCTTGCACCAGGCGTTCGACCGGCCCTTTCGAATCGCCGATACGGATCTGTTCGTGTCCTTTACGACCGGGATTGCGTTTTGTCCAGACGACGGCACCTCCGTGGAAGCGCTGTTGCAGAATGCCGACTCTGCGATGTACCAGGCGAAGTCGAAGGGGGGGAGAGAATACCGGTTTTATGCGCCGGCAATGAATGAACGGCGCCACGAGCTTCTGTCTCTGGAGTCGGAGCTGCATTGGGCGCTCGCCCGGCAGGAATTCGTCCTGCACTATCAACCTCAGATCGACCTTTGCACCGGAACAGTCGTTGGTATGGAGGCATTGTTGCGCTGGCAACATCCCCAGCGAGGCTTGGTGTCACCTGCCGATTTCGTTCCCTTATTGGAGGAGACCGGGCTGATTGTACCGGTGGGCCTTTGGGTTCTCCGTCAGGCCTGTATCGATTTCCGGGCCTTGTGGAAGACAATCGATTCCCGCCCCCGGGTATCCGTTAACCTGTCTGCCCGGCAGTTTTCCGGTGGGACATTACTTGAGCAGGTCAGAATGATCTTGGCCGAGGAGGATTTCCCGGCCGAGGCCCTTGAACTTGAAATCACCGAGCAGATGTTGATGGAGGACCTTAAAGCCTCCGGAGAGATTCTTCGCGAATTGCATGAACTGGGTGTTCGCGTAGCGATTGATGATTTCGGCACCGGTTACAGCTCGATGGCTTATCTCAAGATATTGCCGTTGAACATGCTCAAGATTGATCGGACCTTCGTCAAGGATCTCCCGGATGATGCCAATGACGCGGCCATTTCTGAGGCTATTATCGTCCTTGCGCACAAGCTGGGTCTGGAAGTGGTGGCAGAAGGAGTCGAAACGGAAGAGCAGTTGCGTTTTCTTGAACGTAACGGTTGCAACCTGATCCAGGGATATTACATCAGCCGCCCCGAGCCCGTAGAGCGTCTTCGCCAAATGGTAGGGTTGAGTGTGACGCCTTCTCGGTGAGCCGGTGGCGATTGTATTGGAATTAATGACAGGTTTTCGATTAATTTTAAATTTTAGAATTTATTGAAATCAAGGAACTAAATCATAAACCTTGATTTAAAATTATATCCTTGGACGCTTATTGGCTTTCAATGGCCTGATTCCGGTCAATGATGTTATGGATTCTGCGCGTGTTTACTTGTTAGGCTGTAGCTATTGAACTATTTCTAAAATGAATAATTGCACTTATGCGCTCACTTGGCCTTTTAAGGGATTTTTAGGAAGAAAATGCCGCTGAGCCTTTAAACGTCTCTGATGCGAAGGGAGGCCATCGCCTGTGAATCGATTACATCTGACGTTTATTATAATGGTGTCGATCGTCGTAGGTGGCGTAATCGGTACAGAGGTATCTCCATGGCTGGGGAGCCTGTTGTGTGCGGCCGTAATTATAATTTATGGCTATTATAAAAAGGATTTTTTATATCAACAGAATGATAGTGCTGCTTCGGATGAGGTGGCTGACGATAGCGCCGGAACTTTCGCCAGTGTGCTGGAAGGCATTGGTAGCCACTTTTATGAACGCCTCCAGGAAACCCTGGCAAATCTGGACAATCTCGAACATATTCAAAAGGATGCGTCGTCGACCCTAACGACGGCCTTTCATGTGTTGCACGGTATTCTTTCAACACAAAAAAGCAGCATAGAAACATTATTATACGAGGTAAATAGCGAGGAGCACGACGATGACCAAATGCAAAAGCGTATGGCCAGGTTCGCCAATAATACCTCGAGGGTTTTGACCCAGTTTGTTGAAACAACCGTAAAAATGAGCTCAGAAGCAATGGGGCTCGTTGAATATGTCGAAGAGATATCATCCGCCATGCCGGATGTCATTAAGGCGCTCAAGGATATAGATGGTATTGCGGCTCAAACCAATCTCCTTGCATTAAATGCTGCCATAGAAGCCGCTCGGGCTGGGGAGAGTGGCCGCGGATTTGCCGTCGTCGCCGAAGAAGTCCGCTCCCTTTCCAAACGCTCTGCTGAATTCAGCGATGCCATTCAAAAGAAGTTACATCATATCGCCGACGCATTCGAGCGCCTGAAAGTTCAGGTTGGAGACGTGGCTTCTCAGGATATGTCATACGTCCTTGGAGCAAAGAAGGAGGTCGAGTCGACGATCAGGGCGTTGGTGGATAAGGCCGAAAGAGATCGTCAAATCGCTCACGAAATCGAGTCATCGGCTGAGACGCTGGAGAATAGTGTCAATGACGCCATTCGGGCGCTTCAGTTCGAAGACATGTCTTTGCAAAACATTCAATACAGTGCTGAAGGCCTGCAACAACTGGTTCCTCTGACGCAGTCCCTTAAAGGAATGGGAAAGGGGAACTCCCCCGTGTCGACATTGGAACAGGCGTTATCCAGGTTTGAGGAGAAGGCGGCTGCCCGGCGAAATAACCCGGTGAGTGCCGAGTCTATTGGTAGTGGAGAGATTGAGTTGTTCTGACCATCCGTTGATCTGTTGCGTGAAGGAGCACCACCGTGAGTACTGATGAGACTATTCGGTTAGATGAACGGTTCGACTTTAGCTATCACCGCACGTTCCACGAATCCTGCAAGGTGCTCCTGGAAAGACCCAGCGTCAAAAAAATCACATTGGATCTCGCTAAAACGCGTTATATGGACAGCTCGGCGCTTGGCATGCTTGTCCAGCTGAAAAAGAAATGCGACGAGGCCGGAAAGGGCGTCGCCATCGTTAACGCGACAGGGCAGGTTCGCGAGACGCTGGAGATAGCCAACATTCAAAAACTGATACCTCTGGCATAGTCGGGTAGCGCTGTGGGAGACGTATTACGGAGTGGAGTTTCCGTTTTAGTCGTAGATGATGACGAGCTGATGTGCCTGTTGGTAAAGGGGGCATTGGAATCGGACGTTGTTCAGGACGATCGCGGAGGTGATTTGCCGCTTAACATTGCGATTGCCTCTTCGAAGCGCGATATCGGGCATTGGGTCGCGAATAGGGAAGAGCTCGACCTTGTCCTCCTCAATGACCAGTTCGGTGGCGGGGGAGCCTTAACCTTCCTGGGTATGTTCCGCGGCAAGGGGGCTATGAAAAAAGCCTATGAGCCCTCAGTCGTGATTATCAGCTCCAATGACGATCAGTCCTTTATCAATCGCTGCTTTTCGGAAGGCGCTGCGGACTATCTCATAAAGCCTTTCAGTATCGGTTTGCTGGTACAAAAGGCGAAAGCGCTCCTGCGCGAGCGCTGGTTGACCCGAAAAATCGATGCTCAGAACCAACGCCTGCAGCTGCTGATCGCCGAATCTTCGCGTGAAGAGCAACTGGCAAGATTCACCTACGACTTTCTCGTGAGCCGGGTGTACAAAGAGTTGCCGGGTGTTTATGCCGCTTCGTCTTCTTCTCGGGCATTTAGCGGAGACTTGATACTGCGGGCCAAAGGCCCTGTTGGGCAAGCCTACGTGATGTTGGTCGATGCTACCGGGCACGGGTTATCTGCGGCTATCACCTTACTTCCGGTGGCGACCACCTTCACAACGATGGCTGCGAAGGGATTTTCGCTACAGCAGATTCTCTTCGAACTGAACAAGCGTCTACTACGAGATACACCTCCAGACCGTTTTGTCGGTGCCATTGCCATTGAAATGGATGTCAATCGATCGGAGGTCCGGCTTTGGAACGGCGGCATGCCGCCCTTGATGAAGGTCAGTAAGACAGGCGTCATAGAGCACCAATTTCCTTCGCGCCATATGGCGTTGGGTATTCTGGACGACCGTCATTTCGATGTATCGGTCGAAACACACGCTTTGACGGACGAGGGGTATTGGTTCTTCTACAGCGATGGTCTTACCGAGCAGCCAAATGCCGATGGCGAACCCTTTTCCCGAGACAGGCTTGAGTCCGCGCTGATGCCGGATCCTGAAGACGCCGTCAACAATGTGTTTAATGCACTTTTCGCGTTTGCCGGGAAGGAGAAGTTTCACGACGACATATCCTGTTGCTCGCTGGCACCCAAGGTGTTTTGGGAGGCATCCCAACAGACTGTCGAAAGGTCTCCTACCGGTGAATGGTCACCCGAGATTCCCCGGTCTCCCTTTGTCTATAACGTGGTTTTGTCGGGGCCACAATTAGCCAAAGTCAGCATGCCGGCTTTATGTAGCGGGGTGATGCAGCAACTGGATTTACCAAACGAGCCCATGGCAAAAGTCATGACCGTTGTGACAGAGCTGGTTTCAAACGCGATAGACCATGGTGTGCTGAGACTTGACTCCAGTCTTAAGGAACAGGAATCGGGTTTTCTTGCTTATGCCGAGGAACGGGAATCCAGAGTCAGAGAACTGACTGAAAAGGACCGGGTGTCGCTAAAGATGGCATGGAATTCACCCGAAGCGCCGGGGCTTTTGCTTATTCAGGTTATCGATTCAGGAACCGGTTTTGATATGGGAGAAGAGGGCGACGATGCACTTACCCGAGTTTCCGGGCGAGGTCTGCAGTTGCTCCGAAGGCTCTGTGCATCGTTGGAAATTCGATCGCCCGGTAACAACATCATTGCGTGCGTGTCGCTGTGAGGCGGCACGCCTGTGCCGTTGAAAACAGCCTTTAAGGTCTGTAACGAAGGGAAGGTCAGCATTATGAGTAAGCACATCCTAGTAGTCGACGATTCTGCATCCGTACGGCAGATGGTCGAGGTGACCCTGAAGTCCGCCGGGTATCAGGTGACGACGGCGAGCGATGGGCAAAAGGCGCTCGCAGCCTGCCAATCCAATCGTTTTGATTTCGTTCTTACTGACCAGAACATGCCCAATATGGACGGTCTGACGTTGATAAAAAGCCTGAGGGGAATGGCTGCATTCGGACGGACACCTATTGTCGTTCTCACGACAGAAGCCAGCGATGCAATGAAAGCTCAGGGCCGGGCTGTAGGTGCGACGGGGTGGATGGTTAAGCCATTCGATCCGGCAAAGTTGCTGGAAGTTGCCGCCAAGGTTCTCAAATAGAACAGCGATGGTTTAACAGGCCCTTCCGGTTTCGCGGTTAACCGGCTCCCAAGGAGGGACGACATGAGCATAGACATGCGCCAGTTCCATGACAGCTTTTTCGAAGAGAGTGCAGAGCACCTCGACGAAATGGAACGGATTCTTATGCAGGTCGATCTTGAGTCGCCCTCCGCCGATGATTTGGACAGCATTTTCAGGGCGGCCCACTCCATAAAAGGGGGCAGTGGAATCTTCGGTTTCGATGCCTTGGGGGTAGTCACCCATGTCATGGAGAACCTGCTGGATAAGGTGCGGGCGCGGGAAATGGCGCTTGAGAGCGACCTTGTCGAAATCCTGCTCAGGACCGGCGACACCTTAAGAACCATCCTGGGGGCTTATCGGGGCGGCGAATCGATACCCTGGACGGAGGTGAACCAGGCAACGGAAGCCCTGGAAAAGGTACTTAAATCTCATGACGGCGCGCCCGTTGAAGAGCCAGATGTCGGTTCCACACCGCCGGAAACCGTCGGGTATGGTTTCTTCCCGGCGAAACCCCAGCCCACTGAAGACGACGGTTTTGGATTTTTCGAACCTGACACCGCCGCGGCGCCTATAGATGAAGGTTTCGGTTTTTTTGACGAGTTGCCCTCAGGGGCGTCTCCCGTTGCGCCCGAATCGGGCCCCGGATTTGGCTTCTTTGGCGAGGAAGGTGGGGCTGCTGCGGCAGGCTCCGACTCAATAGCGCATCCCACGAAAGGCATTCCCCCGAAAGCCGATCGGGAGGCGCCAGGTAATGCGGGAGACGGCGAGGCCGAGAGTGCGGTTGGCCATCAAAAAAGTGTATCGCCACCGGTGCCAAAAACCTCTGGTGGGCCTTCTAAAACGTCGGCTGAGAAATCCCTGGGGAGGGAAAAGCGATCGTCTCACGAATCTACATCGATTCGGGTGGACACGTTGAAGGTCGACCAATTGATCAATCTGGTTGGCGAACTGGTGATTACCCAATCGATGCTACTGGATATCTGCAAGGACGTGGAGGGGCACAATGGCGAACGCCTTGAAAGGGTGTTGGGCGAGTTGGTACGGAATACACGAGAGCTGCAGGAATCGGTGATGTCGGTGCGGATGTTGCCCATTTCCTTTGCGTTCAGTCGTTTCCCGCGGGTGGTCCGGGATCTGGCGGGAAAGCTGGGCAAATCGATAGACCTCATCGTTGAAGGCAGTGAAACAGAGTTGGATAAGGGGTTGATCGAAAAGCTTGTCGATCCGTTGACCCATCTCGTGCGCAACAGCGTCGACCACGGTATAGAAACCCGCGAAGCCCGTAAGGCCGCCGGAAAACCTGAAAAGGGAAATGTCGTCTTGAGGGCGCTGCAACAAGGCGGGAATGTGGTCATCGAAGTCGCTGACGATGGCGGCGGCCTGGACCGCGAAAAAATCATCGACAAAGCGATACAGCGGGGCCTGCCGCTACCCGACAATCCCTCGGACAGAGATGTCTGGCAGTTGATCATGGCTCCTGGCTTTTCCACGGCTACCGTTGTCACCGAGGTATCCGGGCGGGGTGTGGGCATGGATGTCGTCAAGCGCAATATCGAGGCGCTTGGGGGGCGCCTGGATATCTTATCGGCTAAGGGGCAGGGAACGACCTTCTCGATTCACCTGCCGCTGACACTGGCCATCGTGGACGGACTCTGCGTGCTGGCCGGGGATCAGACGTTCATTATTCCGCTGGTCAATATCATTGAGTCGATGGCGCCGGACGCGGGCTCAATCAAGACATTGGCGGGCCAGGACAAACTCCTTTCCGTACGCAATCACTATTGGCCCGTCGTCGCCCTTGGGGCCGTCATGCAGGTCGAGAAAGGAACCCTGGATGCGGAGCATAGCATCATGGTTTTGGTCGAAGCGGGGCGACGTCGTTTTGCGCTGCAAGTCGACGAGTTGGTCGGGCAGCAGCAGGTCGTTATCAAAAGTCTTGAGCAGCACTACCGGCGGGTGTCAGGGGTGGCAGGCGCGACAATTCTGGGAGACGGGGGCGTTGCGCTGATTCTGGATATCGAGGCATTGGCGGAACACGCGATTTCATCGGAGACGATGGAGGCTAGCACAGTATGAACGAAGATCAGCTTACAGCAGCCGTATCGAGCGAGAACGGCCAGGAGTTTCTGACCTTCACGCTGGGTACCGAGCACTATGCGCTCGACATCCTCAAGGTCAAGGAAATCCGGGGTTACGACGCGGTGACCAAGATTGCCAACGCGCCCGCTTTTATCAAAGGCGTTATCAATCTCAGGGGGGATATCGTTCCTATCATCGACCTGCGCATGAAATTCGATATCGGTGACGTGACCTATAACGAATTCACCATAGTTATCGTGTTGCAGATCAACAGCCGGTATGTGGGCGTTGTCGTGGACGCTGTATCGGATGTAATAACGCTGGGGAAGGAGGATGTGCGTCCTGCTCCTGAGTTTGGTGTCTCCTTCGACAGTCGCTACCTACTGGGATTGGCATCGGTCGGGGAGAGCATGGTTGTCGTCATCGATATCGAACGCCTGATTAGCAGCGATGAGATAGGGCTCATGGATCAGGTCAGCGAATCATCCCTGACAGAGCCCCATTGATTTTTGTAAACCCCGACCGGACGAAGGCGGTACCGGTTTTGACACACCCGTGATGGACAGGAGTAAGACATGGACGCCAACCCCTCTGCGCGGTTCTGAACGAGGTTGACGCCCTTTCCTGACTACCTTGCATGTGAGGTCTGGCATGAAAGCGTTCCTGAACAGTATTGGCATTCGAACAAAGCTTTTCTCGATCGGGATTCTGGCCCTGTTGGCATTGTCTTACCCCATGACACAACTGTGGCGGGGGGAAAGCGCCAAAATTGAATTCGAAAAGAACGTGCTCTTGGGTGTCCCGGCCCTACGAGCCGACGTTCAGCTGGCGTCCGCAATGAGGGCCCACCGGGGGCGATCTGTCGGCATTCTTTCAGGTACCGATGACCCAAAGACGATCGATGGGCCTCGAAATGATGTCCTGTCTGCGTTCAGCCGGCTGTCGGATACCGCTTTTATCAAACAGCATCCGAACCTGCAGCGGGAGATCGACCGGATCCGCCAGAACTTCGAAACCTTGAGTTCCAGTGTGCAAAACAAAGCGATAAGCGATACGGACAGTTTTGCCCGGCAAACGGATTTGGTTCGCGATGTGTTCGTGCTGGGGGACCGGATGGCGAAGGATAGCGGCATCCTCCTGGATCCCTCCGCTGCAACGCATTATCTCTACGATGCCACCTTCAATAAGCTGGAACCCCTTATCGAAACCCTTGGGCAGTACCGCGCCCGAGGCATGATGGTCCTGTCTACCAACAACGAAAATGCGCCAAACATGGCCCGGATTGACAGCCTCGCTTCCCGGGCTGACGCCCAGGGAAAGATGGTGTCGAATTCCCTGTCGTTGGCTGCTCAGGCTCAGGAGGAAAAAGGCAATACCGAAAACGGCGATCGGCTGAAGGCGCTCTCGTTGTCGGCTCGCACCGATATGGGCGCAATACAGGACAGTAAGGCTTTGCTCCAGAAGAACCGGAAAGAAGACGCGGGTGCTTTCTGGCAGGCCACCACGCAAGCCATTGGCACGCTCACCCGTGTTCAGGACCAGCTCTGGCAGTTCTATATCGATGCGGCCAATCAGCAGATCGCCCGCATGGAAACCGATCATTTGCACCTGAGCATCACGCTGATCGTGATTGTTATCGTCCTTGTCGGCTGTATCTTGTTAATTACCAGGAGCGTCACGCGTCCGCTCAGCGCGGCAGTGGCGTCAGCCAAACGTATCGCGGACGGCGACTTCGAACAGCATGCACCGAGACCTGTCGGCTCGAATGAAATGTCCGTCCTTTTACAGGGACTGGACGATATGCGGGCCAAACTGTCCGAAAATATCACTCGAGAACGGGCGATCTCGGCGGAAAACCTGCGAATTCGCATCGCGCTGGACAACGTTTCCACGAACCTGATGATCGCCGATAACGAGCGGAACATCATTTACCTGAACAAGTCCGTCGAGGAAATGCTGAAACACCGGGAGTCGGTCTTCAAGAAGGAGATTCCGAGTTTCAATGCCAAAGATCTCCTGGGCACGAATATCGACAATTTCCATCAGAATCCCGAGCATCAGCGAAAACTGCTTTCCACCTTCACAACGACGTATCGGACGCAAATCCGCGTAGGCGACTGTCACTTTGGTCTGGCAGCGAGTCCGGTGATCAATGCTGACGGTGAGCGCCTGGGGGCTGTCGTAGAGTGGGTCGATCG
Organism: Mangrovitalea sediminis; assembly: GCF_002514725.1. Lineage (GTDB taxonomy): Bacteria > Pseudomonadota > Gammaproteobacteria > Pseudomonadales > Oleiphilaceae > Mangrovitalea > Mangrovitalea sediminis. The sequence goes on along the minus strand of NZ_NTLB01000005.1, from coordinate 446,661 downwards.
TACTGCTGAAGTGCGGGCTGGGGAGGAGGTGTCGGCGCTGGTTTCTGCGGCTGCCGGCGGGAACTTCGCCACCCGCATTGACATGGAGAACAAGGAAGGTTTCTTCCTGGAGATCGCCAAAGGCCTCAACCAACTGGTCTCGACAGCGGACAAAGGTCTCAACGATGTGGCGCGTGTACTGAGCGAGATTTCCAAGGGCAACCTGACGGAACTGATCGAGGACGATTATCAGGGAACCTTTGGCGAGCTGAAGCGTTATTGCAACGATACGGCCGCCCGGTTATCGGAAATGTTGGGTGAAATCCGCTCATCCTCCGACACCATTGCAACGGCCGCCCGGGAAATTGCGCAGGGCAACAGCGATCTGTCCTCGCGCACGGAGGAGCAGGCTTCCAGCCTGGAGGAAACCGCCTCCAGCATGGAGCAGTTGACGTCCACGGTTAAACAGAATTCGGATAATGCCCGTCAGGCCAACACCCTTTCGTCGCAGGCCACGCAGGTTGCCCAGGATGGTGGCCAGCTGGTGGAACAGGTTGTGTCGACGATGAATGATATCAACACCTCGGCGCAGAAAATCGCCGAAATCATTGGCGTCATCGATAGCATCGCGTTCCAGACCAATATCCTGGCGCTCAACGCCGCTGTCGAGGCGGCCCGGGCAGGCGATCAAGGCCGGGGATTTGCGGTCGTTGCATCAGAGGTCCGTAATCTTGCGCAACGTTCCGCAAATGCGGCAAAAGATATCAAGGCGTTGATATCGGCCTCGGTGGAAAAAATCGAGAACGGCAATCAGCTGGCGACTCAGGCCGGCGAAACGATGCACGATATCGTGACGGCCGTGAAACGTGTCAGCGATATCAACGCCGAAATCTCTGCCGCGTCAGTCGAACAGTCCAAAGGTATTGAAAACGTCTCCACGGCCGTCAACCAGATGGACGAGATGACGCAACAGAATGCAGCCCTGGTCGAAGAAGCTGCCGCCGCCGCTGAAAGCCAGCAATCGCAAGTCGAGTCGCTGCAGCGGTTGGTCAGCCGGTTCCGGTTACAGGAGGCACATGTTATCTCGATGGCAACGCCGCCCGCGCTTCAGAAGACGGCGGCCAAACCGGCCAAAGGGACCGTCAGTCGCCTTCAGACACATGGTGTAAAACCATCGCCAATGGATACGCCGCAATTGCCGGAAGATGAGGACGATTGGGAGCAGTTCTAGAGGCCGGAAAGGTTGAGCGGTGGCAAGCTCCGTAGGTCATGACGGGTCGACCCAGCGGAGCTCCCGCAATGCCTCGTTGGCATGTCGGTTTCGAGCAGGAATGGATTCAGTTGGCGAGCGGGGCAGGGAACCAGTGTCGGATGATCGTGAGTTTTCATTCAGCCAGTCTGACTTCGAAACGATTCGCGGGCTGCTCTATCAACGTGCCGGTATTCGGTTGGCCGATGGTAAGCGTCAATTGGTCTATAGTCGCCTCACGCGGAGGCTGCGATCCCTGGGGCTTAGGCATTTCTCTGCTTATATCACATACCTGTTGAGTGATGAGGCGGAGTTCGAGCATTTCATCAATGCCCTGACGACAAACCTTACGGCCTTCTTCCGCGAGCCGCATCACTTCATCACGTTGACGGAGTTCCTGCAGGAAAGGCGGTCGCTGGCACGTCCCCTTAGTATATGGTGCGCTGCCGCCAGTACCGGAGAGGAGCCTTATTCCATAGCGATGGTCGTTGCCGAGGCTTTTGCCTCATACCGGCCACCGGTCAAGATCCTCGCATCTGATATCGACAGTCAGGTTCTGCGTCATGCCGAAAGAGGGGTTTATGAACTTTCCCGGATCGATGCAATAAGCGCTGAACGCAAGCACCGTTTCTTTCTAAAGGGCAAGGGGCAAAACACGGGGTTTGCCAGGGTCGTACCGGATATTCGGGCCATGGTGACGTTCAGGCAAATCAATCTGCTGGACCCGCACTGGGATCTGGATACGCCCATCGACGCTATCTTTTGTCGCAACGTGATGATTTATTTTGACAAGAAGACACAGCGACGCTTGTTGGAGCGGATGATTCCGCTGTTGACGCCGGATGGGTTGTACTTTGCGGGGCACTCCGAAAGCTTCGTCAATGCTGGGAATCTGGTGCGCCTTGTGGGCCACAGTGTCTATCGGCCGGTCACCTCAGCTTCCATACAAACGACCAAGGGAAGCGCATGAACTTCGACAACAATCCCTTTATGGCTCCGAACCGATACTACGACCGGCACTTCGAGCGGGAGGCCGTCAAGATATTGCCTGGGGAATACTATGTCACCAAAGCGCCGACCTTGATTGTGACAGTGCTGGGTTCCTGCGTGTCTGCCTGTATCCGTGATCCGGCTACCAGGATCGGTGGCATGAACCATTTCATGTTGCCTGGTAGTGACGATCTTTCCAACTCATTGGTTGGAGAATCAGCCCGTTATGGTGCATATGCGATGGAAATTCTCATTAATCATCTCTTGAAACTGGGAGCGTCTAGAGACCGGCTCGAAGCGAAGGTGTTCGGTGGGGGCAATGTGCTCAAAGGATTCTCTGTAAATCGGGTGGGCCACAGAAATGCAGAATTTGTACTGGAGTATCTGAAAAATGAATCCATCCCCCTGCTGGCCAGCGACGTTGCTGGAGAATATCCCCGTAAGATCTACTACTTCCCGGACACGGGAAAGGTCCTCGTCAGGAAAATCCGCACCTTGCACAACGCGACGATTCTGGATCGCGAAAGCGAATACCGGCTCAAGGTTCGTCAAACGGCTGGAAGCGGCAGTGTCGACCTGTTTGAGTAATCCTCAAAACGTCTCCGGAGGCTGGGTATGTCGATCAAAGTACTGGTTGTCGATGATTCTGCGCTGATCAGGCAACTGCTTGAGCAAATCGTCCGCAGCGCTCCGGATATGGTTTTTGTCGGCGCGGCCAAGGATGCGTACGTGGCGCGCGACATGGTGAATCAGTTCTCGCCTGACGTCATTACCCTGGATATCGAAATGCCCAGGATGGATGGACTGACCTTTCTGAACAAGCTGATGCGAGCAAGGCCGACGCCGGTTGTCATGATCTCCACGCTGACGGAGAAAGGGTCCGAAGCCACGATGAAGGCCCTTGAGTTGGGCGCGGTGGATTTTATACCCAAGCCGCGCCTGGGGATTACTGAAGGTATGGCGGCCTATGCGGAAACCATACTCGACAAGATTCGGGCCGCAGCGGCGTCTCATACGGCACTATTGCGGCGGCCGGCAATGCCCAGGCAGAAATCCGGGAGCGTCCAACAGATCACCGGGATTACGGGTACGGAAAAACTGATAGGGATTGGAGCCTCGACCGGAGGAACTGAAGCGATCAAGCAGGTACTGCAGGATTTGCCGGCCAATATGCCGGCCGTCTTGATAACGCAGCACATGCCTGCCGGATTTACACGCTCTTTCGCCGGCAGGCTTAACAGTCTCAGTGCGATGACAGTCAAAGAGGCTGAACATGGCGAGCGGATTTTACCTGGCCATGCCTATCTGGCTCCCGGAGACCGTCATCTTAAGCTGACGCGCTCCGGGGCGAACTATGAGGTGTGTCTTTCGGATGGCGAACCGGTCAATCGGCATAAACCAGCCGTCGATGTGATGTTTGATAGCTTGGCGGAATTGGCAGCAGGGAATAGCGTTGGGGTCTTGCTGACCGGGATGGGTAAGGACGGCGCTGCCGGAATGCTGCATCTAAAGGAGCAAGGGGCAGTGACGGTCGCGCAAAACGAGCAGAGTTGCCTGGTCTACGGGATGCCGCGTGCGGCGGTTGAGCTAGGGGCGGCCACCGAAGTGCTCCCCCTGGAAAACATTGCCGCCTATCTGGTGGAGCTGATGCGGCGGATGGGAAGCGGCCACCGGATATAACGTGCTTCCGGGTCGGGGCTATTCGTCGACGCTGTAAAAATAGCCGACATGGTGAGTCATTCCCAGGTACTCGTACATTTCCGGTGGGTATTGTGAGGGCTTCAGCGCGTCCTCGATGGTTAAATCGTTGCGGTCTGCAAGATCCATCAAGAACGCTTCATCCTTGGGAATATCCGGGTTATAGATCAGTACGACGGGTTTGAGCAGGTTCTCGGTATCGACAGAGACCACAAGTGCGACGCTATCATCGGATAGCTGTACGACGGTACCTGGCGGATAAATTCCCATGGTTTTGACAAAATTCTCCAATAGAACCTGGTCCAATCGTCCGGGATAGCGGCTGTAAAGGATCGCCATAGCCTGTTTGGGGGTCAGGGATTTCTCCGACTCCCGGGGATTGCAAAGGTTGTCATAGCTGTTGGCTATGCTGACGATACGAACGGCGAGAGAAATTTTCTTTTCGTCTATCCCGCCTGGATAACCGCTGCCATCCAGCATTTCATGGTGCATTTCAATGATATCGATGACCCTTTCGTCGATAACCCCGATTTGCCGGACCAGTTTACCGCCTATGGTCGGGTGGGTTTCGTACACCTTCTGTTCAGCCGGACTCAGTGCGGTTGTGGATTTGGTGATTTTCGGTGGAACCTGGATCAGTCCGACGTCGTGCAATAGGGCACCCAGTGCAACCTGCCGAAGACTGCCTCCTGTGAGCCCATGCGTCCTGGCCAGCGAAAGCGACAGCACCATGACATTGAGCGAATGGGCGTACGGGGTGTAGACCGACTCCGGCAGGTTGATCAGATTCATGAGTACATGGCCTTTTTGCTCGAAGTTATCGAGCATGTCGCCGACGATGCCATCGGCATCACGTATGGCATTGGCCGGTTCGCGGGTAAGGCCGCCGGTAAAGGCTTTAATCTTTTGAGAGGTTTCCCTATAGAGGCGCATCAGGGCCTGCCGTTGATCCCGATAACGTCGAGCTTCGTTCAAATGTTTTTCTTTTTGCACCCTCAGGGCCTGCTCGTAGGAGCCCGGCTTCATATCGTCTTTGGCGGCGGCGTCTTCTGCCGCGTCGGGCGCAACGCCGACAATACTTCTTCCGGGATAAACCGAAATGTTTCCCTTAACAATATCTTGTATTACCTTGATTTCTTGAGTGGATTTGATGCGGAATCGGCGAAAGAGAAAGGGATTTTGCATCCATGAAAGCCCAACATCGACGTACAAACCGACTTTTAGCTGATCGACAGGCACCTGGATGGTGAGTTCTTTTTTTGTCGACATGGTTAGAGTCCTTTCCGTGCTTCGAACAATCATTTCGTCGAATGCTGGTCGTATTTCAACTCCATGACCTATAACTATAGATGCAATTATGTGGGCTGCGTCTCAGTGCTTCTCCCGTCATTAAAAACGAAGCCCATCTTTTCAATGTAAAGGAGTCTGCCGCGGATGCAAGGGACCATGAGGAGAGCCGGTTCGGCATGCTGATCGACAAGTCTCTGTCGCTCGAGTTCGGAATGCCTGGCAACGCCGCCTTTGATGCGTGCGAGGCATTGGTCGTTATTCTGGATCAGAATGGCGATATTCTCGTATTCAACCGAGCAGCACAGCAGCTTACCGGTTACTCCGTCGATGAGGTGAGAGCTACGCGGTTTTTCTGGGAGGAGTTCCTTGAGGCGGAGGATGCGGCCGCAATCAAGGCGCTGCTGGATCAATTATCGACATCCCCTGGTCTCAGGCACCATTTTGACGCGCAATGCGCCACCCGTTCCGGCGAGCAACGATTTTTGGCCTGGAAAAGTTCGCGTGTCGAAAGTAAGGACAAAGCCAAGCATTATCTTCTGCTCGAGGGGTTCGATATTACCGGTAGAAAACGATTGGAAGCCGATCTGAGTTCCCGCACCGATTATTTGGAGCGCCTCACTCAACTCAACCTGCTCATCGCAGAAATCAACCTGTTTGCGGCTCAAGCGGAAAATGAAGCCGAACTTCTCCGGGATATCTGTCATCTGCTTATGCGTTACTCGATGCTTGAGCTGGTGTTGATAGGGGAGCAACGTGACAGTGGCATTCAGGTTGTGTCCTATAAAGCCAAGCCCGATCTACCGGCAGACTGGAGTGTTTCATCGGTACCGGGTCGGGAGCTTATCCGCCGGTCGTTCCGCGAAGGACGAGCCTTTTTCAACGCTCCCGTTATCGACGCCGCGGAGAGCGTGTCGAGTCGCCTGCAACTACTTTCGACCATACCCATCCGGCGCCGTGGGAAGGTGTGGGTCACGCTCTGCCTTTACTCGTCGCATGCCGGGCCCTTCGATAACGGGCTGGAGGCGATGCTGGAAAAGCTGGCGCTGGATATCGGCCGGGGTATCGATAATCTTGCACTAAAGAGTTGGCGAAAAGCGCTGTTGGACAATTCTGTAGTAGGCGTCATTCTGGTAAAGGATCGCATCATCCTGGAAGCGAATGCGCGAGTCACGGAGTTGCTGGGACTCAAGCCCGGTGAACTGAACGGCAAATCCACGCGGACCCTATACCTCCATGAATCCGAATACGACCGTGTCGGTAAGGCATATGAGAGACTGGCGACCGAAGGGTCTGTCAGGATCGATTCTATGCACTTGGGACGCGCTGACGGTAGCCTGCTTATTGCAGACCTGTCGGGTACGCAGATAAAGGATATCGGCACTGGGTTGTCGGTATGGACCATCGAAGATGTGACGACGCGCGAAACGTCACAACATCTGTACCATGCGTTAGCGCAAGCCGCTGATGTCATGCTGAAAACATCGGATGAACTGACCCTGCTGGAAAAGACCTGTCAACAATTGGTCAGGGATACCCCCTTCCAGTCGGTCTGGCTCAGTCGCGTCGATGCCGAAAGCCGTATTGATATTATTGCCAGTGCCCGGGAAGACGGGTTTTGCTCTGCAGATGGTCGCGTTTCACCCGAGTGGCGCAGTGTGCTGATATCCCAGACGCGGGCCTGCTGGGAATCGAAAAAGCTGGAGGTCAAGACAACCCGGACCTCAGGTGCTGACGCCGCGAAGAAGGATCCTGACTGGCGTACCGTACTTGCGGCGCCGGTCCAGCGCGGTGGACAGATCTGGGCCGTCATGACGTTTACCTCATCGCAATCGGATGCGTTTGAAGAGAAGAATATCGCCCTCTGTAGCAGGGTGGCCGATATGCTGGAACACAGCCTGAGTGCACTGGATACGCGCAAGCACCTGCACTTCCTTCAGCAGCAGGAGTCCCTGCGCGCACGTACCGATGTGCTCACAGGCCTTCCCAACCGCCTGGCTGTCGAAGAATATTTGCCCCAGTCGATTGCGCGAGCCCGCCGCCGTGGCTGTTCTATAGCGGTTGGCGTACTGGATTTGGATGATTTCAAACCGGTCAATGACCTTTATGGCCACGATGCCGGCGATGAACTGCTCAAGACCATCGCCTTACGTTTGAAGTCTTATATGCGGGAGACTGACTTTATTGGGCGAATCGGCGGGGATGAGTTCATCCTTGTGCTCGAAGACGTCGATAGTAACGCATTGGAGGCGCACATCGATAACGCGCTACGCCGACTTCACCTGTCCGTCGAGTCACCTATCAACCTGGCTCCCGGCAGGGATGCAGAGGTTGGTATGACGATGGGATTATCGGTGTTCCCGTCCGATGCGGAAGACCCCGCGAACCTTATGCGCATGGCTGATGCCGCCATGTATCAGGTCAAGCAGGAGAAGACATCGCGATCACGGTGGTGGCGGATGGCAGGCGAGGGGCACCTGCGGCCGGAGGTGCCTTCCCAGGAAAAACACTTCGATGTCTATGGTTCCGATGCGCGGAAACTGCTCACGGGTGCAAGACGCTTGTTCGATCAGGTTGGTCCGCTGTTCCGAGAACGTTTCTATGAAGAGCTTGCCAAAAATGACCGTGCCGCCGCCATTCTCGAAACGCTCTCTCCAAGCGAAATGGAGTCACTGAAAAATCAGCAGGTGAAGCATATCGGAACGGTGCTGGACCCGGAGACTACTCAGGCGGCGATTTTGGCAAGGGCCCGTGTCCTGGGGGAGATTCATGAACTGTGTGGCGTAGATTCCTTTCTATTATCAGAGGCATATGGAATATATAGGCGGTTAATCATAAAGAGCCTGAGCGAATCTATGCTGACGGCAAAAGACCGTTATCTCATGCTGTTGATTTCCGACGTACGGCTCCAGGACGATATCACCACGCAGCTTTATGTCACCAAACAGGTCCAGCAACATTACTATTCGGTCCTGGAAACAAAGGACGACGCGACGCCGTTGCTCGAGCGTCTGGCTGCATTACCGGGAATCCGCTTTTCCTTGTTGCTGCAAAGGGACGAGAGCGGCTCCTTCATCTGCTGTGACAGCCAAGGTGTTGCTGGTCAGAATATCCTGTCCACGTCAAACCCGCAGCATCCCTTTCGTCTCGACGAATTACTGTCCCGGCTTGGGGAGACTGCTGAGGGAGAGCGCTCTCTACACCCGGATGTTCAGGTGTATGAAAGCCAACTTGAGCGCTCCAATATCGTCTCATTGAGGAAATTCAATGGGCTCGGACAGACGCGCTCCCTGTTGATGATTCCATTCGGCGACAGTACTCAACAAACGACGGGCATGGTCTTATTGGGTGGCGCCTATCCCAATCAATTTGAAACCCTGCAGATGAAATCCTTTTCACGGGAAATCCAGCGCTACATTGATTGCTCCCGCTGACGTTATGTAAACGGTGTGCTTCCTGGCTTCCTAGACAGCTCTCACGCGAATAACATGCTCGACTTCTGCTATTTCCGCGAGCAGGGGAGCATCGATCTCGTTGTCCACGTCAAGGATGTTATAGGCCACGTTATTGCGGCTGCGATTGACCATGTCGATCACGTTGATATTGCGATTGGCGAGAATCGACAACACATGGCCGAGCACCTTGGGAACGTTATGATTTGAAAGCGTCAGGCGGTTCCCACTGATGCGTTCCATGCTGGTGGCAGGAAAATTGACAGCGTTACGGATGTTGCCGTTTTCGAGAAAATCCTTGAGTTGCTCCGCCGCCATTACCGCGCAGTTTTGCTCCGATTCGGCCGTGCTGGCTCCCAGGTGGGGCATGGCAATGACCTCAGGACGTCCGCGTAACAGTGCTGAAGGGAAGTCGCTGACATAGCTCTTGATACGGCCTGCCTGCAATGCGGTGAGCATCGCATCGGTATCGACGATTTCCTCACGGGCAAAGTTCAGGATCACCGCCCCCTCACGTACGGATGAGAGCGTTTCGGTCCCAATCAGATGTTGGGTTTCAGGCAAAGCAGGGACATGCAGGCTGATAAAGTCGGAGCGCGCGAGTAGGCTCTGCAAATTTTCCGCTTTCTGGACTTGGCTCGAAAGCCGCCAGGCGGCATCCACAGAAAGCGCCGGATCATAGCCGATCACCTTCATACCCAATCCCAGTGCCATGTTGGCGACCAGGGACCCGATAGCCCCAAGGCCGACAACACCAAGGGTCTGACCCGCGATTTCCCGCCCCGCAAAGCGCTTCTTTTCCGCTTCCAATTGCCTATTCAGTTCGGTGTGGTCTGTTGCGGTGAGGGATTCGGCATAGGCGATCCCAGGAAGAATGCCCCGTGAGCTGAGTAACAGTCCGGCCAGCACCAGCTCTTTCACCGCATTGGCGTTGGCGCCGGGGGTATTGAAGACGACGATCCCCTTATCGGTGCACGCATCGACGGGAATATTGTTGACGCCAGCCCCCGCCCGGGCGATCGCCTGAACACTGTCGGGTATAGGGTCGTCATGTAACCTGTAACTGCGCAACAGGATGGCATCGGGACGATTGATATCGCTGGCAACTTCATACTGCTCCCGACCGAAACGATCCAATCCTTTTATCGAAATATTGTTGTAAGTGCGGATACGTAACATGTCGCCTCTCCTGATTTGGCTTTTTACCGGTCGATCATTCGCTCAGTAGTGCTATTTCCATCCTCATAGTGAAACGTGGCAAGGCTGAATCCCAGCGCTGAGAGCAAGCGAAAAAGCATGAAAGCGCTGACGGGGATTGGTTAAGCGTTCCGGCAATCGTGTTTCTCGCTGCGGTTAGACAGGGCTGGCCCGGGGCGGCATGAGTCGTGCCTTGGCTGCTTGACTGATACCGCAGGGATTAGATCGATTTTTGATCATTTTGTGGCGTTGGGCAAATCCTTCCTTCCCGCGTCCGGAAGCCGGTGACACTTTGTAAACTGCGACGAACCTTTGATATGTGTCATGGCGAGCAGAGGGTGGGTGTTCAACAATTGATCATTAGGCACCAGGCTCAACAGGGAGGGCTCTTCAAGTGGAACATCGTTATAGCCGGCGTGTGCACATCGGGATCAAGGCACTGGTATTCAGGCGGGGGATACCGATAACGCTGGGTGTTATCCGCAACGCCAGTCACGGCGGCCTGTTCATCGAAATGAATATTGATGAGATCAGGGTTAACCAGCCCATCGAGATCGAATTTCGGTTGCAGGCTGGCGGACGTTCGAGCCGTGTTCGCGTTAAAACCGTTGTCGCCCGGCTAGCGGAGGATGGCGTTGGGTTGGAGCTGGCCGAAAATGACGACAAAGGCTACGAGGCGCTCTGTGCCCTGGTCGATGGATTCGTCATGCGTGAACGCTTCCGGGAAGTTTCGGTGGTTGGCTTGTAAGTCAGCGAATTCAGGCAATTGGCTGGCGTGCCGTTATTTCGCCGGTTGATGAGCCACACCTTCGAGCAAGGCAGGGTGCGTCATCTGACTCAGGTTCGATCTCGGTAACAGGCTATAGACCAAACGGGTCAATCAGGTTAGGTTCCCTTACCGGTATCGGCGACTGAGCACGTCGCGTCTATCCCCGTCTGGGTCCTTGTTTCTCGGAGTATGTGCCTGTGAGTGTTGTACCTGAAAAGTCCGGCCGGAGCAGTCACCTCCGCGAACGCTGGAACCGGCTTCAGGACCGCACGGTTCGAATTGCGGTTACAGGTCTCAGCCAAAGCGGAAAAACCAACTTCATCATTTCGACGGTCAACCAACTGCTACACCCAACCCGGTTGCCGCGCTTCGTACGTCCCGAGACCGGCGAGAAGATCGAGATACTGGGCACACGTCTTTTTCAGCTGCCAGATCAGATACCACCGTTCCCCTATCTGGAATTGCTGGAAAGCCTGCAGCATGCCTCGCCGGCCTGGCCTCTGCCTACGGATCGTTTGCGCGGAGTCAGGGTCGGCATCCGCTATCGTACCCTTGGAGGACTGCTGAGCAAGGGCTCTGATCGCATCCTTTACGTCGATTTACTGGATTACCCCGGCGAATGGTTGTTGGATCTTCCGATTACCGGGCTCACATTCCAGGCATGGTCCGAGACGGTGCTTGAGCAGTGTCGGCATGAGCCGCGGCAGTCGTTGGCGCAAGAGTGGCTGCTGGCGGCCAGGGGGATGAATGTCATGGCACCGTTTTCGGTTGAGCAGGACCATGCCGTCCAGCGGATTCAGCGCCTTTACACCCAGTTCCTGCAGCGCTGTAAAGCCGAACCGTATCATCTGAGTTATCTGCAACCGGGGTTTTTCCTGATGCCCGGTCGACACGAAGGAACATTGCCCCTTAACTTTTTTCCCGTACCTGCGCAGGACGAGGCGACGAAAGGCTCTGTTTATGCGGAACTCGAACGTCGTTTTGAAGCCTTCAAAAAGCAGGTGGTGGGAGCCTTCTACCGGGATCATTTTGCAGCCTTTGACCGCCAGATAGTCCTGGTCGATGTCATCACGGCACTGAACAGTGGCCCCGAAACGTTTAGGGACATGCAAAAGGCGCTGGAAGTGGTTCTCGAGAGTTTCCGGTACGGTCGTAATGGGCTATTGAGCCGCTTTTTCAGCCGAAACCGTATCGACAAGCTGGTGTTCGCGGCCACCAAGGCGGACCATGTCCCCACGCCCCAGCACGCAAACCTGCGGGCTTTGCTGGACACCATGGTGGAGAACGCCAGGGCAACGATTGGATTCAAGTCCGCTTTGCGGCCGGAAATCCAGGTGCTGTCATCCCTTCGCTGTACGGAAACGATTGAGGTTGAGCATGAAGGACACAGGCTCAGTTGTCTGAAGGGCGTCCCGGAGGGGTGTCACGAGCAGCGAATACTGTATCCCGGCGAAGTACCTGCGACGCCGCCATCGTCCGATGAATGGGGGCGGGATCGTTTTGATTTCAAAGTCTTCCTGCCACCAGTGGGACTCGGTTCGAGCCGCGAGCCGTTACCTCATATCGGTCTGGATCTCATCCTTCGGTCCTTGATTGGAGATAAGTTCCAATGAGTGACAGTAACGAACGGGTTAAGCCTTTCGATAAGGGCGCCGCAGAGGTCGGCAAAACAGCGTCCATGGAGGCACCTCACCCGGGGGTCCTGGCGTCGCAGGGCGATAATCGCTTCGATGACTACGTTCGCAACAACCGTTTCCGGGAAGCGCCGGTTACGGAGACACCAACAAAGCCCACACGCCGTCAGGGTGGGGCACCGTTCAAGGTACTGCTGGGCGCCATCGCTGTACTGACGGTGACGCTGCTGGGACTGAGCGGTTACTTCACTCTGATGGATTACTATGGGCGTGGATGGATCCCAGGCCTGATCGCGACGATTCCCATGTTGGCCGTCGTGTTCTGTTTGCTCTGGCTCTGTGGACGGGAGATCCGCGGCTATGCCAGCCTGCGTAGCGTGGACAGCTTGCGTCACAGTGCAGAGCGCTTGCGTGACGATGCGGGGGAGCCTCTTGATGGCAAACGCAAGGATCGAGATGCACTGACGCTGGTACACCGGGTAGCCCACCTTTACCGGAATGACGGTGGGGTCCAGCGCCGATTCAAGGCGTTTCTCGAAGGCTATTCGGATACCCACACGCAGCCAGAAATACTGGCGCTGTTTTCACGGGATGTGCTACGTCCGCTGGACGAAGAAGCCTATCGCCGGATTACCCGCTACGGCATCCAGTCGGCGACCCTATCGGCCATAAGTTCCTTCGTGGCCTTGGATATGCTGCTGACCTTGTGGCGGAATATGCGCATGCTACATGACGTTGCCACTGTCTATGGCGTGCGGCCGGGTTTTGTACGCTCCGTCAGCCTGGCGCGTCACGCGCTGGAGGCCTTGGCGGTATCCGGCGCCAGCGAAGTGGTCAGCGACATGGTGGCGGAAAACCTGGGCAATCATTTGGTCGGAGCCTTATCGGCCCGGCTGGGGGACGGCCTATCCAATGGCTTGATGACGGCGCGGCTTGGCCTGATCATTGCCGCGGAGTGCCGTCCTTTACCGTTTACCGAGGAAGACCGGCACGGCTTCCGGAAGTTACGCGTCAATATCCTGAAAGCACTGAAAGCGAAGACGAGCGTCTCACAACCGCATGTGGCCGAAGAGAGTCCTGACTGACGCTTTGCTGTTGCGTGCCGGCGTTATTTCCCGGGTTACAGTTAATACTTACCCGTATCGTCGATAACGATGGACCCGTCGGCGTCCCTTTTTACGCGGGTAATGCCAGGGTTAGCCCTCTCAAGTCGCAACAACTCGTTTTCCTTCTCCGCGTCTGGCCGAGGAGCTGAAAATCGCCGATGCAGAACTCGCGCGCTCCAACAAGCAACTCAACAGTATGTTGATGGCCGCAAAACATCGGGAGACCGGCACTCGGCGATAGCGATCAGTGGCTGGTATCCCTCTCTGTTGGCGTGTCGATCCGCCGCTGTACGAAGCGCGCAATGTCCCCCAGTGCGCGGTCTGCGACGGGTAGTTGCCCCGCGTGAAACTGGAAAACATGCCCGCCGCCAACGTATTCCTGCAAGTCCGCATCGACACCGGCGGCAATGGCACCTGCATTTAACCGGCGGGCATCGTCCAGCAGGATTTCCTCGCTGCCAACCTGGATCAACATTGGCGGCAAGCCGGTAAGATCGGCATTCAGTGGAGAGCAGATCGCGTCTTTCGGAGAACGGTTTCCGGCATAGGCCGCTGCACCGAAGTTCAACCAGGCCGGTGATAGCATTGCGTCCCGTGCGACGTGAGTCGTGATGGTGGCTCCTGACTGGCTCAAATCGACCCAGGGCGAAAGCAGTACCAGGGCTGCGGGGAGGGGAAGCCCGGCTTCCCGGATTGCAACGGCGGTGGCCAGGGTCAGCCCGCCCCCTGCGGAATCTCCGGCGATGATGAGGCGGGCGGGGTCCTGGCCCTCATCCAGCAGCTCGCGATAGGCGGCGAGTGCGTCATCGAGTGCCGCAGGGCACGGGTGCTCCGGCGCAAGCCGGTAATCCAGCAACCATGTGCGTGCCTGGGTGGTTTGGGCCAGCCAACCGGCCAGTTTGCGATGACTGCCGAAGCCGCCCATCACATAGGCACCGCCATGCAGAAACAGCATGCCGATTCCGGGCGCATGACGTGTGGGCGTGATCGCCAGTGCCTTGTTGCCGCCCAAGTGTCGGAGCGCCATTGTGACATGGCGTGGCGTGCGCAGGATCAAGGCGCTGAGTGTGCCTGTCTGACGCTGGAGCCAGACGGGTATCCTGGGCGAGAGCATGGGCTTGACGCCAAAACGGGTCAGGGCACGAAGCAAGCGTTCCATTGAAAGGGTGATCCTTGTGACGGTTCAGGCCTGGGTTGCGGTTGCGGGCTCTAATTCGTAGTCCTGCAACTCCAGCTTGCCGGTCATGAGCCGGTAGCTGAAGGTGAAGCCGGGCCAGTTATTGGTATTCCTGCCAGATGCCGTCTTGTACCAGGACGTACATCCAGCCTCCCAGACACTGTTTTTCAGTCGCGCCTGTATATTGTCATCGTATGCTTGCTGGCGGTCGGGTTTGACGTCCATGTACCGCAGCCCGGGGGCCTGCAATGTTCGCACGCATTGCATCACGTAACGGATCTGCGATTCCAGCATAAAGAGTATGGAGCTGTGCGCCAGGTTGGTGTTAGGGCCATACAGAATGAACAGGTTGGGGAAGCCCGAAACGGAGATCCCTTTATAGGCTTCGGCGCCGTCTTTCCATGCCCGGGTCAGATCGATGCCGTCGAGGCCGGTGAATTTCATGGGGGACAGGAATTCCGTGGCCTTGAAGCCCGTGGCGTAAATGATGGCGTCGACATCGTGACGTTGGCCGTCCCGCGTGACGATCGTATTTCCCTCAATACGATCCACTGCTTCGGTAATGAGGTCGAGATTGTCCTGGTCCATGGCCTGAAACCAGTTGTTGGACATCAGGATACGTTTACAGCCCACGGGGTAGTCGGGAATCAGTTTTGCGCGTTTCACCGGGTCGCGCACCTGCTTACGGACGAGATGCTTGACCTGCCATTTGAAGATGTTCAGCAGAAAACCGTAGCGGGTAAACGCCAGGGCCCGGCTTTCATTGCGCCAGTAGATTTGTGCCCGATAGAGCCGGTCGAGTACCGGGACGTTTTCGAATACCCGTTGCTCGAAGCGGGTGAAGGGGCGGTCGGGCTTGGGTATGACCCAGGCGCCGGAGCGTTGGAACAGTTTAAGTGCCTTCACCTGATGCACAATCTCCGGCACGAACTGTATTGCACTGGCACCGGTACCGATAACGGCCACTCGCTTGCCGGTCAGGTCGTAGCTATGATCCCATCGCGCCGAATGGAATATCTTACCCTTGAAGCTTTCAATCCCCTTGATATCAGGTATTGCGGGCTGGTTGAGCTGTCCGCAGGCTGGAATCAACACCCGGGCCTCTATAGGATCGCGATGCGTTGTCTGAATCGTCCAGAGTCCGGTGTCCCTGTCGAAGCTGGCCGAACGAACCTCGGTATTGAACCGGATGTGATTGCGCAGTCCATATTTATCGACACAGTGCTCCATGTAAGCGCGAATTTCCGGCTGTAAACCGAACTTGCGTGACCAATCGCTCTTGGGCTCGAACGAAAACGAATACAGGTGTGACTGCACGTCGCAGGCAGCGCCGGGATAGGTGTTGTCTCGCCAGGTTCCGCCGACGCTGTCAGCCTTTTCCAGAATGGAGAACGCCTCGATACCGGCCTTTTTAAGCTGGATAGCCATGCCGAGACCGCCAAAACCGGACCCGATGATCACGATATGCTGGGAGTTTGGGGTGTCGATGGCACTCATATCTTCTCCAAAAGGGGGGTGTTCAGAGAGATAGAGTAGGTGGGCGACTTATGGTGGGCGATGCCCTGAAAGGACATAAAATCGTTGTTTGGGGACATTCGGGGGTGTCTGTATTAGACTGCACAGACAACAATAATGGGTGAATGGCTCTATGCAGAATCCACCATCGCCACCAAGGTCCTCGCCGTATCCGAACCCGTCAACCGCATCCTGGGATTTCCGTCGAAGCATCGTCAGCATGCGCCTGATGACGGAAGTCGGCCGGGAGCAGGGGATCGACGACGAGACGATTCTGGCGGGCACGGGCGTTGCTGCCGAGGTGCTCTGTGATCCCTCCGCTGAGGTGAGCGGCCAGCAGGAGTTGCGGCTGATTCGGAACCTCATGACGGCGCTTCCAAACTTGCCGGGGCTCGGGATCGCATGTGGGCAGCGGTATCACTTCACGGCTTTTGGTGCCCTCGGTTTTGCGCTGGCCAGCAGCCGTAGCCTGCAGGAAGCACTGGACATCGGGTTTCATTATCTCAACCTGACCTACGCCTTTGTCCGCTTCGCTGTCACTCTTGACGCATCCCAAACCTGTATCAATGTCATCGATGACGAACTCCGCCCGATTATGCCCGAGAACATGCGTCGATTTATCGTCGAGCGGGACATCAGCGCATTACTGATCCTTCAACACGATATTCTGGCCGGTCAGCCCTTGCTGGATGAACTCTGGTTGGCCTTTCCCGAACCAGAAAACACGTCAGTCTATGAGGCGCTTCTGGGGCAAAAACCCCTGTTTGGCGCCTCCCGGCATCGGATTGCCTTGAGACGGGACCTGATGGACCTGCCGCTGCCGCAGGCCAATGAGTTGGCCCGGGAGGCGGCGCGCCAGCAATGCGAGGCGTTATTGGACCAACGCCGCCGGCGCACGGGACTGGCAGCCCAGGTACGCCAGCGTCTCGCCGATAGCGCCGCGGAGATGCCAACGCTGGAGAAGGTCGCCGGTCAGTTGCACATGACACCGCGCACCCTGCGCCGCCACCTGAAGGCTGCCGACACGACCTTTATCGAGCTGCGTGAGGAGGTTCGGCAGGCCCTGGCGCGAGAATACCTCTCTGTGCCCCGTTTGACGGTGGAACGTATCGCTGAACGGCTGGGTTACGCCGAGCCGACCAGCTTCATCAATGCCTACAAACGCTGGTTTGGGCGTACGCCCCACGCGGAACGACTCACTCGGGAGTAACGTTCAAAGGTGGCGAAAGGCGCTCGCCGGTTGCTTGGGTTGATTGGGGGGCGCCTGCTCGAGTTCGTCCACCACGCGGTTGAGGTCCTGGAGCAACATATCCGCCATGTCGCGAGAGAAACCCTCCCGAACAACGATCCTGAGCGCGTGAATATCTTCGGCGTTCGCCGGCATCGCATAAGCCGGGACCTGCCAGCCGTAAATGCGCAATCGATCAGAAACATCGTAGACGGAATAGCGTCGGCTATCTTTCAGGCGAAAGGCAAAGACCGGAATGTCGCTCCCATCGCTCAGCAGCGCAAACGGACCCAACTGTGCGATACGTTTTGATAAACCCGTCGCGGTGTCTCTCAGGGTCGTCATGATGCGGGTATAACCGGCCCGGCCTAGACGTAGAAAGTTGTAGTACTGGCCGACGATCTGGTTTCCCGGTCGGGAAAAATTCAGCGTAAAGGTGGGCATATTGCCGCCCAAGTAATCGACATGGAATATCAGGTCGTCAGGCAGGTGTTCCTGGCTGCGCCAGATGGCCCAACCCACACCGGGATATACCAATCCATATTTGTGGCCGGAGACGTTGATCGACACCACGTTCGGCAACCGGAAGTCCCAGCGCAGGTGGGGTTGAATGAAGGGGGCCACAAACCCACCGCTGGCGGCATCGACATGGATGGGAACCGTAAGGTTATGTGCCTGGGCATGCTTTACGACGGCATCATGGATAGCCTCAATGGGTTCGTATTCCCCTGTAAAAGTCGTGCCAAGAATAGCCACGACCCCGATGGTATTTTCGTCAATGCGGCTTGTGACTTCCTCCGGAGAGATGACAAAACGGTTTTCGGTCATGGGAACATAGCGTGGTTCCACTTCCCAATAACGGCAGAATTTTTCCCAAACGACCTGAACGTTGGTACCCAATATGAGATTGGGCTTATTGGTGGGCTGGTTGGCGACGAGCCGCCGTGCTTTCCAGCGCCACTTTAAGGCCATGCCGGCGAGCATAATGGCTTCGCTGGAGCCGATCGCGGAAACCCCGATGGCACTTTGTTCTTCCGGTGCATTGAACAGCCGGGCGATCATGTTCACGCAACGGGTTTCGAGCTCGGCGGTTTGGGGATACTCGTCCTTGTCGATCATATTCTTGTTGAAGGTTTCGGCCATCAACTGTTCGGCTTCGGGTTCCATCCAGGTCGTGACGAAGGTCGCCAGGTTCAGGCGTGCGTTGCCGTCCAGCATGAGTTCGTCATGCACGAGTTGGTAAGCGGTACGGGAGTCCAGTTCTTCATGGGGTAATGCGTATTTGGGAATCGGATGGGCCATTGCCCGGCAGCCGTAGGTGGGAGCGAGATTGGTATCGGGCTTGAGTTTCTTGACCATGGGGATGTAGCTCCTTTACGTCGCGTTTGTCCAGGCTGGCCGGCGCCAGCGATAGAGCATGAGGGGGACCAGTATCATCGCAACCAATATGCCCATCATGGCGCCGATGTAATGGCTTGGAACTATGTCATTCCCGGGAATGAACAAACCGATGGCGAGACATAAGACCGTGGTCATGAATCCAAGGCCGGCAACGAGCCAAAGCCCCCAGTTTTTGCCGCCCGGGACCCGATAGGGACGTATTCGGGCTGGCTCGGAATAGCGCAAGCGGATCGCCGCCGCGAACAGCAATAGATACATGGCACTGTATAGCACTACGGCGGCTGAGGTCAGCAGGAGAAACGCCGCGTCGATGTCCCGGGTGAAGAGGAACACCAGCGCCACGACGCTCATGGCCAACGCCTGTACCAGGAGTAAGTGGTGCGGTACGCCATGACGATTGACAGCCTGCAGGCGGGGCGGCAGGTAACCGGATTTTCCCGCGGCCCAGAGTCCTTTGAGGGGACCCAGGACCCAGGTGCTGACCTGACCTGCGGCGCCGACGGCAACGAGCAGGGCGGTTAAAGACATCAACCCGCTCAGGTGATCGAGCGCCAGCAATCGTTGCAGTGCCTGGACGCTGCCGGAAACCAAGTCCAACTGCTGTGAGGGAACGACCACGGCAACCGCCAGGCCGCCCAATAAGGTCAGCACAAATCCCAACGCTGCGGCAGAGAACACGGCGATGGGATAGGTGCGCCGGACGTTACGAACTTCATTTGCATGGTTGGCAGACACTTCGATACCGACGACCCCAAAGATAAAACCGAGAAACAGGACAAACGAATGCTGTGCATGGTGCACGGGCAGCCAGTTGTCGACGGTTAGCGCCAGGTTCAGGTGCAATGGCTGCCCGGAGGCCACATAGACGCCGGCCAGCACGATCAGCACCAGGCTCGGAAAGATCACACCCGCACCCAGGCAGATGCTGGATATATATCCCGAAGCACGGGTGCCCCGGAGATTACCCAGTGTCGCGACCCAGTACACCACCAGAATCACACCCACGATAAAGGTTCTATGGCTGGATAGGCTGGGGTCGATGGCATAGGCGAGACTGGCGGCCACATAGGACAGGATGGAGGTGATGCCAAACAGGCTTTGTATCCACTGCAGCCAAACGGCGACCAGCCCCCATCGGGACCCGAAGGCTTCCTCGACCCAGTGAAAAACACCATTCTTTGGCCAGGTGGTTGCCAATTCTGCGGAGACCAGTGCCAGGGGAATCAAGAAGGCGAACATGGTGATCAGGTTAAAGAACACCATCTGCAGGCCGGTCTCGGCCATCATCGGCATGTTGCGAAGGGTGAGGAAAAGTGCCGTTGTCATGAAGGTCAGGGTGGTTATGCCTAAATGGGGCATGCCACCCGACGTATCCGGAGTTGCCGTGCTCAATGAAATGCGTCCTTTATATCGAAAATTAAGCGCGAAAGCGGCAACTCCGGGGAAGCGGAAACTTGTTCGTCAGAGCGATGACCCCTCCCGCGTCTTCAAAACCCTATTCCGATTCGCTGCCTGTCCATCCAGGCGTCTTTCTGACAGGCTCCCGTAATAATGGTTCAGTTGCGTAGGGTTCCGCAGGAGCTGATGACCTAATACGGACCAAGCTCCCAACCCCAAGCCGATAAGCCGGTCCGGCGCGGCGTCAACGACGGCTTCGATGTTTTCGCCGATACCGGCCATCGCCGTATCGCGTTCTCCAATCCGTTGAAATGCATGAACGCCGGTGTCGTCAACGACGGGCACAATGGGGGTTAAACCGAGCTTATCCCAATGTTGTCGAAGCGCAGCGAACCGCTCTGAATCGGCACTTCCTTGTAAGGGCAGAGTGCTATTGATCAGCAAATGGGTGAAACCCAGGCCCCTGATCAGGTTATAGGCGCCCTTGTCCTGGTTCCAGTCATCCACCGCCAAAACGGCGCAATGCCCCTGACTCTGACGCACATGAAAATATCGGCCAAGCCGAAACATGACTTCGGTGAGTTCAGCGGCATCGAGCCAGCCGGCCACGTTTCCCAACAGATAGAGATGTGATACAGCTGGGCCGTCCTGCAATAGCTCACCAACCCGGCGGGCCTCGTCCAGGAGGTTGTCCAGATACCGGCGGATTGCGTTACCGGCCGCTTCGCTGTTCGTTTCTGTGCAGACCGGCATGGTCTTGAACGGAAATTCGAGGGCTAACGCCACGGTACCCTGGTGGGGATTGGCTTCGAGCAGCGTATTGCGTGCCGGGGTTTCGCTGCTATGCCGGGTTTGATCCTGGAGCGACGAAAGTAATGAATGCTTACGCGTGACACACCGCCAAAGCCCAAGGCTATCGATATCGGCGAGGTGGCAATTACGGTCTGATCGGGAACTCATACGTTGACCTGAGAGCGCCATTATTCATCCTCCCACCAATATTGGAATGGATATCTGATTGGTGTCGGTTCTTAGTCTAGGAGGGGGCCTCGCGGCCCCATTTGACCCGCGTCAACTTGCGGGGGAGGTCCGGCCCGTGACATCACCAAAACTTGATCTGGAATCACATAATGACGTTTAAATAGAACAATTTATGGCCAGTTCTGTGTGCCCGGCACAGGCAACTTGATACGAAGACGGTCATCGGGGGCCTGTATCTCCGCCCCTGATGACGCGGGATCGCCGAATTCACTCGCCGGAAGTGCGTTTAAGATTCGCCTCCACCTGGAGAACCCGTCGGGTTGTGGCAACGACGGTATCGGGATTGAGACTCATCGAATCGATACCGAGCTGCACCAGGTATTCGGCCATTTCCGGATAATCGGAAGGTGCCTGGCCGCAAAGTCCTGAATGGATGCCGTTCCGGCGGCAGCCTTCTACGGCAAGGCGGATCATCTCTTTGACACCATCATCCCGCTCGTCATAGTCGAAGGCGACGATTTCGCTGTCCCGGTCAACACCGAGGGTTAATTGGGTGAGATCGTTCGAGCCGATGGAAAAACCGTCGAACCGTTTAGCGAACTGGTCGATCAGGATAACGTTGTTGGGTATCTCGCACATTGCATAGACCTGCAGGCCGTTTTCACCCCGGGTCAGCCCGAACTCCGCCATTTTGGCCAATACCGCATCGGCCTCCTGAACACGGCGCACAAAGGGCAGCATAACGATGACGTTGGTCAGCCCCATCGTATCGCGGACACGTTTCATGGCCCGGCACTCCAGGTGGAAGCCTTCGACATACGCTGGATGGGCATAGCGGGAAGCACCGCGGAATCCAATCATGGGATTGGCTTCGTCCGGTTCGAAGGCGCTGCCCCCAAGCAGGCTGGCGTACTCGTTGGATTTGAAGTCCGACAGCCGGACCACGACCGGCTTTGGCCAGAAGGCAGCCGCTATGGTACCGATGCCTTCCGAGAGCCTTTGAACAAAGAAGGTCGCCTTATCCGGCGCGCCGCGTGTCAGGAGGTCGATAGTGTCGCGGACAGTGGCATCGGTCACCCTTTCCGGATGCAGGAGTGCCATAGGGTGGATCTTGATGTATTCATTGATGATGAATTCCATCCGGGCCAGGCCAACGCCGTCATTGGGCAGAAAGGACGTCTTGAAGGCAATCTCCGGATTGCCCAGGTTGATCATGATGTGAGTAGCCGGACGGGGCAGGTCGCCAATCTCGGTCTGTTCGCGGTGGAACGGCACTTCACCCCGATAGATATGTCCGCTATCGCCCTCGGCACAGGAAACCGTAGCAATCTCGCCATCCGGGATGTCGCTGGTTGCGGTTCCTGCGCCGACGACGGCAGGAATACCCAGTTCCCGGGCAATGATGGCTGCATGGCAGGTGCGACCACCCCGGTTGGTAACGATGGCGGCAGCCGTCTTCATCACCGGCTCCCAGTCCGGCGTGGTGGTATCGGCCACAAGAATTTCGCCGGGCTGGAATTCGTCCAGCTTCGCGACGGAGGTAATCACCCGGGTACGGCCGCTGGCAATACGTTCGCCGACGGCACGCCCGGTGGCAATAATCTCGCCTTTGCCGTCGAGGACATCGGTCTCCAGCACTGTCAGTACCCGTTGGGAGGCGACGGTCTCCGGGCGCGCCTGCACGATATAGAGCTTGCCGTCGGTACCGTCCTTGGCCCACTCGATATCCATTGGGCGCTGATAATGCTGCTCGATGGTCATGGCATAACCGGCGAGTTCCAGCACATCGCTATCGTCGATGCAGTAACGTTCGCGGTCCGCCTTCGGTGTGGGAATATTGCGCGTGGTCTGGCGCGTATCGCCCTCCAGATAGATCATCTTGACGGCCTTGTCGCCCAGGCTCCGGCGCAGGACCGCCCGGTGGCCCCCGGCGTAGGTGGGCTTGTGAACATAGAATTCGTCAGGGTCGACGGCGCCTTGAACCACGTTCTCGCCCAATCCGTAACTGCCGGTCACGAAGACCAAGTCGCGAAATCCGGATTCGGTATCCAGGGTAAACATGACACCGGATGACGAGATATCGGAACGCACCATCTTCATGACGCCAATCGAAAGGAAAACCTTGAAATGGTCAAAGCCCTGATCGAGGCGGTAATGAATGGCGCGATCCGTGAACAGGCTGGCGAAATCGCGTCGGCAGGCGTCGAGCAGGCTCTCGTCTCCATGGATATTCAGGAAGGTATCCTGCTGGCCGGCAAAACTTGCCGTTGGCAGGTCTTCCGCAGTGGCTGAGCTGCGTACTGCGAGGCTCAGGTCTTCGCCGTACTCTTCCTGCAATACCCGATAGGCCGCGACGATCTCCTGTGCAAGGTCGTCCGGCAGGCCTGCACCGTAGACGATTTCCCGTGCGCGTTTGCCCCGCCTGGCGAGATCCGCGACATTGGCAGGGTCCAGACCATCCAGCGCCGCGTGCAACGCATCCCAGGCGCCCGCCTTGTCGAGGACATATCGATAGGCGTCGGCGGTAATGGCGAAGCCATTGGGGACTGTTACGCCGCGTTCCGTCAGGGTTCGATACATTTCCCCGAGTGACGCATTCTTGCCGCCAACCAGGGGCACATCGTCGATGCCCAGCTCATTGAAAAAGCGAATGTATTTGAAATTGGTCATGATGATCTGCACGTGCTCGATAGGTTTGTGCTCAAACCTCCAACCCGGCAAAACGGGGGACTGAGCGACATTTCAGCGTCCATGCCCATGCAGCGGCGAACTCAGTGTTGACAAGAAACTGCGATGGCGCGGCGAAGAGCGGCGGAAGCGGTTATAGACGGCCAGCTTGGCCAGGTCCTCGATAAAGATCCAAACGATGCAATAGGCCCAAATCAGGCCCACGTCAGTCCAGCCGATCGGCGTGATCAGCCCAAACGGGAAAACCACGAACAACGTTGCGAGTATCTTGGTCAGGATGGCTGACCATAACAGCAGCGGCGACGGGAATGGCCGGCTCCAGAAGGGCCGGTGAGTGCGCGCGACAAACAGGGTGAGATGGCCGGCGACGGCCAGTTTCAGGAATATGAAAGTCTGGATCTGCGCGATGGACAGGTGCATCCATTCCCTGGCGATCCACAGCAGACCAAAGGTTTCCACCACACCGATCAGACCCAGTACGGTGGAAACGGTCAGGACCCGCGGCATATTCCAGCGAACCGGCTTGGGGTCGAGCCAGGTGTTGTCGTACGCGATCGCCATGATCGGTACGTCGTTGAAGAAGGCCAGCAGGATGATCATGATCGCGCTGATCGGGTAAAAGTTGAACGCGATCATGGCCAGTACCACGAAAAACATGATGCGAATGGTTTCGACGATGCGGTAAATCGCATACGAATTCATTCGTTCGAAGATGCGGCGCGCCTCTTCCACGGCGCTGACGATGGTAGACAACCCCGGCGCGGTCAGCACCAGGTCGGCTGCGGCGCGGGCCGCGTCGGTGGCACCGCTGACGGCAATACCGACATCAGCCTGTTTTAACGCCGGGGCATCGTTGACGCCATCGCCCGTCATCGCGACCAGATGGTTGCGCTCCTGTAGGGCTTTGACGATGGCGTACTTATGCTCGGGGAAAACCTGTGCGAAGCCGTCTGCAGCCTCGATACGTTCACCCACATCTGAAGACAGGTGCCCCTGAGCCGCTGCCTGTGTCAACAGGTTTCCAGCAGGTTGAATGGCCGTGCCGAGATTCAGCTGACCGGCGATTTCCTTGGCGATGGCGGTATCGTCGCCCGTCACCATCTTAACCTCGATACCGTGCTCCTCGGCTTGGCGAATGGTCTCGCGGGAGTCCTCCCGGGGTGGATCGAACAACGGCAGAATACCGAGGAAATGCCATGTTCCCGCGTCATCGGTACGTGCAACGCCCAGGGTGCGGAAGCCTTTGGCGGCAAGTTCGCCGATCAGTGTATTTGCCCGCTCAGACTCTTCGCCGGCAACACCGGCCAACTCCAGAATGACTTGGGGAGCGCCTTTACTGACCTTGAACGTGGTGGCATCACTGCTGCGGATTTCGCCTACAGTGCGCTTGCTCACCGGATCGAAGGGAACAAAGTTAATTTGTGTGTAGGCCTGCAACGCAGTGTTGTCCCCAAGGCCGCCGATGACCGCCAGATCGATGGCATCCTTGTTCTCTGCCTTGGACGCCAGCGCCCCGGCGAGTATCAGGTCCTGGGCATCCTTCGCGCCAAATACCGCAGGCTCGCCAAGGGTGAGCTTGTTCTGGGTGAGGGTTCCGGTCTTGTCCGAACAAAGGATATCGATACCGGCCATTTCCTCTATCGACTGCAACCGCGAAACGATGGCTTTTTTCTTCGATAGGGCCAGCGCGCCAACGGCCATGGTGACCGACAGTACGGCCGGCATGGCAACCGGTATCGAGGCGACGGTCAGGATCAGCGCGAACTGCACAAGATCCAGTAACGGCGCATGACGGAACAACTGCACAATGATCAATGCTGCTACCAGGGCAAGGCTGAGATAGATGAGGTAGTCGCCGATGGCGAGGACCGCCTTTTGGAAGTGAGAAACGGCGCCGGCGCCTTCCACCAGCTTGGCGGTACGACCAAAAAAGGTCTCGCTTCCGGTCGCTGTGACGAGCGCCAGCATCTCACCCTGCTTGGCGACAGACCCGGAGTAGGCGACATCTCCGGCCTTTTTATTGACTGGCAGCGATTCACCGGTGAGGGCTGACTGGTCGATGGCGAGATAGTCGCCGCCGAATAACTTGGCGTCCGCCGGGATGATATCCCCCAGCCGTAAACGGATGATGTCTCCGGGCACCAGGTCACTGGCGTTGACTTCGCCCCAGGCGCCATCGCGGAGGGCGCGCGCCTTCAGTGCGAGCTGGCTTTTTAGCGCGTCCAGGGCATTGGCGGCCTTGAATTCCTGCCAAAAGCCGACGCCGGCATTGAAAACCAGAAGCGCCAGGATAATGACGAAATCGTCCCAATGCCTCACCAGCGCCGACAGTACGGCGGCCACTTCGATCATCCAGGGTATGGGCCCCCAGAAGTAACCGAGAAACCGGCTCAGGGGACTGACATGTTTTTCCACCAGGGCGTTGGGACCAAACTGCGATAAGCGGTTCGAGGCTTCTGCGGATGTGAGTCCGTCTTGGGAACTGTCCAGCTTTTCAAGAAGGTCTTCCAGATCCCTTTTTTCCGCATCTTGAGCTTCGATGCTGTCGACCATCTCGTACTCCTTAGGTGAGGTTGTCCCGGCTTCGTGTTTGACTGACTCTGAGGCTGGTTAACGTCGTGTCGAGGTGCCACGAAAATCGGGAAGAGAGTCATTCGCCACGAGCCGGTACTTGGGGCTACAAAACGAAAGATGGTTTCAGATCCGCCGACCGGGGACTGATGCAGCGGATCACGCAGTGACCATCGGACTGCCGGGAATAAGTCTGTATTTCTACAGGATTAGTGCAGCGCACTACAGTCTGCGTCGATCCTCTCTGTGTCCCCTTTGATATGGGTCAATAGGCCCTTTAAAGATTCCCGGACTGTGGAACTTCCGTGGCCGTATGCCGGTCGCCTTGAATGCCGTCTTGGTAAAAGTTGGCCATTCCTGTGCGATTTGACGCAGGTCAGGGAGCTTTGGCCATCAGAGCGTATGGTGACAGCAAGGGAATTATGGGAGAGGACGATCATGCCGATTAACCGCCGGGATATGACCCCAGTGGTAGACCTGACCCGCGAAAAGGGGACTGGACCGATACGCCAGCAACGCCCCGTTTATGTCGACCTGCTTCCGCCCTGCAATCAAGCCTGTCCGGCCGGTGAGAACATTCAGGCCTGGCTGGCGCTGGCGCAGGCGGGCGACTATCGAAAAGCCTGGGAAACCCTGGTGCGAGACAACCCGTTGCCCGCCGTGCATGGCCGTGTCTGTTATCACCCCTGTGAAAGTCACTGCAATCGGCAGTCGCTGGATGCGCCGGTCAGCATCCATGCGGTGGAACGCTTTTTGGGGGATCTGGCGGCGTCCGAAGGCTGGCCGTTCCCCATCGATGCAGCGGCCAGCGGGAAGCGGGTGTTGATCGTCGGCGCAGGTCCCAGTGGCCTGTCTGCGGCTTATCATCTGACCCGTCTCGGCCACGCCGTCGAGATCCATGAAGCCGGGCCCGTTGCAGGTGGCATGATGCAGTTCGGTATCCCGGCCTATCGGCTACCGCGCGCGGATTTGCAGAAGGAAGTCGCGCGTATCGAGGCCATGGGCGTCAAGTTCGTGTTCAACCACCGGGTAGAGGATCTGGATGCCGAACGTGAGGCCGGTGCCTTTGATGCCGTCTTCGTGGCCGTCGGCGCCCACATCGGTAAACACGTGGATATTCCCGCTCGCGATGCCGCCCGCGTATTGGATGCCGTCTCCCTGTTGCATCAGGTCGGTACGGGGGACACGCCACGTCTGGGGCGCCGTGTCGTCGTGTATGGTGGTGGTAATACCGCTATGGATGCCGCGCGGACAGCCCGCCGGCTGGGCGCAGACGAGGCGCTGATCGTCTACCACCGTGATCGTGGCCATATGGCTGCCCATGCCTTTGAAGCAGACGAAGCAGCGGCCGAAGGCGTAAAGATCAAATGGCTTACCAGTATCAAGGACATCGACGGCTCGACGCTCACGGTGGAAGTGATGGCGCTGGACGAGCAGGGGCGCCCGCAGCCGACAGGGCAGTTGGAAACCCTGGAAGCCGACGCGGTGGTCCTCGCGCTGGGTCAACAGACCGATACCGGCTTTCTGCGGCAGGTTCCCGGGGTTTCCTGTAAACCCGATGGGACTGTCGACGTTGGGCCTGACTTGATGACGGGTTGCCCCGGCCTCTTTGCCGGTGGCGATATGGTGCCGGGCGAACGGTCTGTGACCGTTGCCGTAGGACACGGCAAAAAGGCCGCGAAACATATCGACGCCTGGTTAAGACAGCAGCCTTATGCCGAGCCGGAACCCGCCAGGGTTGTGGATTATCCGATGCTTCATTTACCGGTGTTCAGCGACGCCAGTCCCCTGACCGAAAAAGCGTTGGCTGCCACCGAGCGTGTGACGGGGTTTGAAGAAGTCGTTACGGGGCTGTCGGAAACGCAGGCCCGCTACGAATCGCAGCGCTGCCTGTCCTGCGGCAACTGCTTCGAGTGCGACAACTGTTTTGCAGCCTGTCCCGAAGACGCGATTATCAAGCTGGGCCCCGGCAATCGGTATCGTTATGACTATGCGAAGTGTACCGGTTGCGGAACCTGCTTCGAGCAGTGCCCCTGCCATGCCATCGACATGGTTCCGGAGCCTGACTGACATCGCCGAGGCTTCCAGCCCCGCAATCTGACCGAATATCGAGGAGCCCCGAATGGCATCCAGCAAAGCGACCATGGACGGCAATACCGCTGTTGCCCATATCGCCTATCGCGTCAATGAGGTATGCGCTATTTACCCGATTACGCCGTCGTCCCCCATGGCGGAACTGGCAGACCAGTGGTCGGCGGCAGGACAGGGCAACATCTGGGGCAACGTGCCGGTTATCCAGGAAATGCAAAGCGAGGGGGGCGCTGCCGGGGCCATCCACGGTGCCTTGCAGTCCGGTGCCCTGACCACGACCTTTACCGCTTCACAGGGCCTGATGCTCATGCTGCCCAACATGTTCAAGATCGCCGGTGAACTGACGCCGACGGTATTCCATGTGGCGGCCCGCTCCCTGGCGGCACAGGCGCTGTCCATCTTTGGCGATCATTCGGATGTCATGGCCGTGCGGGGAACCGGCTTTGCGCTGATGGCCTCCGCTTCGATTCAGGAAGCGCACGACAGCGCGTTGATCGCACAGGCCGCTACCTTGGAATCCCGCATTCCGTTCCTGCATTTCTTTGACGGCTTCCGTACCTCTCATGAGGTCAACACCCTGGAGCTGGTCAGTGATGAACAGGTGAGGGCGATGATCGACGACGAATGCGTCCGTGCCCACCGCTCCCGGGCCCTGAGTCCCGAAAACCCGTTCGTTCGCGGCACGGCGCAAAACCCCGATACCTTTTTTCAGGGACGCGAAACCGTAAATGCCTTCTATCAGGCGACGCCAGCGATCGTCGAAAAGGCCATGGCGCGTTTTGGCGAGCTGACGGGGCGCCATTATGGTCTTTTCGAGTACGAAGGCGCGCCGGACGCAGAACGGGTCATTATCCTCATGGGGTCGGGCGCCGAAACGGCGCGAACGACAGTCGCGGTACTGGCGGAACAGGGTGAGAAGGTCGGCGTGTTACAGGTGCGGCTCTACCGGCCTTTCTCTGCCGTCCATTTTCTGGGGGCTCTTCCCGCCAGTTGCCGGTCCGTCGCGGTACTGGATCGGACCAAAGAGCCGGGCGCAAGCGGCGAGCCACTCTACCTGGACGTGACGGCGACGCTCGCCGACGCGGTTGCCCGTGGCCTGCGCAGCACTATGCCTCGCGTCATCGGCGGCCGTTATGGCCTGTCGTCCAAGGAGTTTACGCCGGCAATGGTCAAGGCGGTGTTCGACGAACTGGCCGCCGAAGCGCCTAAAAATGGCTTTACCATCGGCATAGTGGATGATGTGACCCACACCAGCCTGACCTTCGACCCGAGTTTCTCCATCGAGCCGGACGATGTCGTGCGGGCGGTGTTTTACGGCCTTGGCTCGGATGGCACCGTCGGGGCCAACAAGAACAGCGTCAAAATCATCGCGGAAGATGCCGATCGCTATGCCCAGGGCTATTTCGTCTACGATTCCCATAAATCCGGCGCGCAGACGGTGTCTCATCTGCGCTTTGGACCCAGGCCGATCCAGGCGCCTTACCTGATATCCCAAGCCAGTTTCGTGGGCTGCCACCAGTTCCACTTCCTGATGCGCCAGGACGTGCTGAAACTGGCGGCGCCGGGTGGAACCTTCCTGCTGAACAGCCCCTATGGGCCCAAAGAAGTCTGGGAGAAACTGCCCCGTCCCGTCCAACAGCAGATCATCGACAAGCAGCTCCACTTTTACGTGATCGATGCTTCCCGTGTGGCGCAGGAAGTCGGTCTTCGCAACAGGACCAATACGGTTCTGCAAACCTGTTTCTTTGCCATTTCCGGGGTTTTGCCAAAGGCGGAGGCACTGGATCGCATCAAGGCCGCCATCCGCAAGACCTATACCCGCAAGGGCGAGGAGGTGGTCCAGCGTAACTTCGAGGCGGTCGATGCGACGCTCGCCCATCTTTATGCGGTGTCTGTGCCCAGTGAGGTCAGGGGAACTCTCGAACGTCCACCTGTAGTGCCGGCTACGGCGCCGGATTTCGTTCGCGACGTGACGGCAATGATGTTCGAAGGGCGTGGCGATGAAATCCCCGTCAGTGCGATGCCTGCCGACGGGACCTTTCCATCCGGTACAGCGATGTGGGAAAAGCGCAATGTGGCGGATTTCGTGCCGGTCTGGGAGGAGGATCTTTGCGTCCAGTGCGGGCAGTGCAGTTTCGTCTGTCCCCATAGCGTGATCCGTGCCAAGTATTTTCATCAGGACCAGCTCGCGCAGGCACCAGAGACATTCAAATCGGCACCGATCAACGTGCGGGGATATCCGGACGTGCGCTTTTCTCTGCAGTTCTATGTGGAGGACTGCACCGGTTGCGGTCTCTGCGTCGAAGCCTGCCCGGCGCACAGTCCCGTTCATCCGCAAACGAAAGCCATCAATCTGCAGTCGAAGCTGCCTCTGGTCGAAGAGGCGCGCGAGCATATCGGGTTCTTCGAAGGGCTGCCGGTCAATGATCGCTCTCAGGTCGATTTCGCGAATGTCCGCGGCGTGCAGTTCCTGGAGCCGCTTTTCGAGTTCTCCGGTGCCTGTGCGGGCTGTGGCGAGACACCCTACCTGAAGCTGCTTTCGCAGTTGTTCGGCGACCGTCTGCAGATTGCCAACGCCACGGGATGTTCCTCGATTTATGGGGGCAATCTGCCCGTCACCCCCTGGGGTAAAAATGCGGAGGGGCGGGGGCCGGCATGGTCTAACTCCCTCTTCGAAGACAATGCCGAGTTCGGCCTGGGGTTCCGCCTTGCCGCGGACAAACATCGGGAGCTTGCCGAGCAACTGACCCGAAAGCTGGGGTCCCGAATTGGCGAAGAGCTTATGGCGGCGGTTCTGCATGCGCCGCAAATCCAGGAATCGGAGATCCGAGCCCAGCGCGCGCGAGTTGATAAGCTCAAACAACACTTGAAAGCCCTGGAGGATCCGGCGGCGAAAGATCTGCTGTCCGTTGTCGATCATTTGGTGCGGCGCAGTATCTGGCTCGTGGGCGGCGACGGCTGGGCCTACGATATCGGTTATGGCGGCCTGGATCATGTGCTGGCCAGCGCGCGGGACGTCAATGTGCTGGTGCTGGATACCGAGGTGTACTCCAACACCGGAGGGCAAGCCTCAAAAGCCACGCCGCTCGGCGCCATCGCCAAATTCGCGGCGGCCGGGAAACGTACGGCGCGAAAGGATCTTGCGTTACAGGCCATTGCCTATGGCAACGTCTATGTTGCGCAGGTGGCCATGGGCGCCAATCCGCAACAGACGTTACAGGCTTTCCGCGAGGCGGAGGCGTATCCCGGTCCCTCGCTGATCCTGGCCTACAGTCACTGCATCGCCCATGGCATCGACATGCAATATGGCATGCGTCAGCAGGATCTCGCCGTCGCGAGCGGCTACTGGCCGCTGTTTCGCTACAGCCCGGCCATGCGCGCCATCGGAGAAAGCCCTTTCAGGCTGGATTCGCCCCGTCCGACGATTCCCTTCCAGGACTACGCCTACAACGAAATTCGCTATAAGGCACTGGCGGCCAACCGGCCGGAAGAGGCAGCAGAGCTGCTGACGATGGCACAATCGGTGATCGAAGAGAAATACCGGACCTACGAAGAAATGGCCAACTGGCATCCCGAGCGCTTCCACCCTGATGCCGCTGGCCAGATCGGCAACAATGGACCTTAAGCGGGAGAGCGGGACAGTGGATCTTTCGACACGATATCTGGGCCTCGACCTTAAAAACCCTCTGGTTGCCTCGGCCTCGCCCCTCAACCGTGATCTGGGCAACCTCCGAACGCTTGAAGATGCAGGCGCCGCCGCGGTGGTGCTGCCTTCGATGTTCGAGGAACAGATCGAGCAGGAAGTGGAGATGATGGATCGGCTGGTGCACCAGCCTTCGGACGCCTTCGCGGAGGCGCTGAGTTATTTTCCGTCCTCGGCAGCGTTTCCCGCTGGTGTGGATCCTTATCTCGAGCTGGTACGAAAGGCCAGGGCGGCGCTCGATATTCCCGTCATCGCCAGCCTAAACGGCATCACCGATCACGCCTGGACACGCTACGCCCAATTGCTGGAAGAAGCCGGTGCCAGCGCTATCGAGCTGAACATCTATTTCATCCCGGCGGACCTGTCGCTGGACGGACAGGCGGTGGAGCAGCGGTATCTGGACATCCTTCAGGCCGTCAAGCGGGCAACCCGGCTGCCGGTGGCGGTCAAGCTGAATCCCTATTTCAGCGCTCCAGGCCACATGGCCCAGCGACTTGTGGGAGAAAAGGCAGACGGGTTGATCCTGTTTAACCGCTTCTATCAACCGGATATCGACCTAACGCAGTTGTCGTTACGCCGGGATCTTGCGCTCAGCCACAACGACGAAATCCGGCTTCCCCTGCTTTGGCTTGGGCTTCTGGCAGGACGCATCGACTGCTCGCTGGCCGCCAGCACAGGGGTGGAGACCGGCGATGAAGTGGTCAAATACCTGCTGTCCGGTGCAGATGTGGTGATGACCACTTCGGCTCTACTCCGGCATGGCCCGGCGTACATCGGAGAGCTGAGAAAGCATCTCGAGAACTGGCTGCAGGGACGGGGACTGTTGCTCGACCAAATGCGGGGCAGCATGAGTCAGTGCAAATTGCGCAGCCCAGACCTGTATGAGCGTGCCAATTACTTACAGATTATGGAGTCCTGGCCCGGTCCAACCTGCTAAGACCTCAAGGAGAGACATGGAAGTCCGACATTATCGAAGCCATTAACGCCAAGGAGATTCTGGATTCCCGCGGCTGGTCGACCGTCAGGGTTCATTTGCGGCTGAGTAGCGGGCGCTCGGTCCCGAATCATCGTCGGCGTGATTTGACGCGGGTCCCCTTCAAGGGGAGACAATGAAATTGTCATCGGTAACAATCTGATACCACAATGACTAACGTATGTACCTGGCCAATCGATTCAATAATTGCGAATCGCGCTCACAATAATGATAGGAGACCAACAGAATGGGTAATGTCATTCAATTCGAACGCCCTGACGGAAACAGCCTCAATGGCTATCTCGCAGAAGCTGAAAATCCTATCGGTTCCGTCGTCGTGATTCAGGAGTGGTGGGGGCTCAACGATCAGATTCGTGGTGTTGCCGACCGCTTCGCCCGTGCCGGTCTTACGGCACTGGTGCCGGATCTTTACCGTGGCAAGAGTACGGTCGAGCAGGAAGAGGCTCACCACCTCATGGATAACCTTGATTTCGGCGATGCAGCCAGCAACGATATCCGCGGCGCGGCGACCTACCTCAAATCCCGCAACATCGGTAGCGGCAAGGTCGGCATCACCGGGTACTGCATGGGCGGTGCTTTGACCGTGCTTTCGATGATGATGGTACCGGAGGCAGATGCCGGAGTCATCTGGTATGGCGTCCCGCCGCTGGACTATGTCGATGCAGCCAAGATTGGCGCCGGCCGGCCGCTGATGGGGCACTGGGCTGAGCAGGATCAGGCATTCCCCATCGCCAGTGTGGACGCGTTCGAAGCGAAACTGAAAGAGGCGGGTGTCGACTACGAAGGTTACCGCTATCTCGCACAGCACGCCTTTGCCAATGAAACTGCTGTCGGGCCCGGCCGAGTTGCGTTTACGCAGTACGATCCGGTCTGGGCACAGCTCGCCTGGGATAGAACCCTCCGGTTCTTCGGTCAGCACCTGAGTTGATGGCTTGCCGGTGATGGTATAACCGCGCTATGTCAGCTGACACCGCGCTTCAGTGCCGGATACGGCACTGAGCCCTATGGCCAGGGAAGGCTCGTTAACGATCCAATTACCGCGTTGCTGAAATGCTTCCGGCCAACGACAGGGTGAAGAACGTTTGAACCACCTGGCACACGTATTTCTGGCCCCCGACACCCCGGAAGCAAGGATCGGGAGTATTCTTGGCGATTTTTCCAGGGGCCTGACGCTTGAGGAGCTGACACCGGAACTCCAAAGGGGTGTGCAGCACCACCGTGCGGTCGACAGCTATACCGATCGGCACCCGCAGGTCAGAGCCAGCAAACGGCTTTTCTCTCAGGATCGCCGCCGCTTCGCGGGCGTTGCGCTGGATATTCTCTACGACCATTACCTCTTGAAGCATTGGGACAGATTCAGCGAGCTCGATCGCGAAGCCTTTATCCAACGGGTGTATGCGGAGTTCGCAGAATACGAGCACCTGATGCCGGACCCGATGGCCAGGGTCACGCGGCGGATGGCGGCTCAAGACTGGTTCGGCCAGTACCAGCGCCTCGAAAACATCGGTTACGCCCTTGATCGGGTGGCGCAGCGTATTCGGTTCCCGAACCGGTTTGAGGGCATCATCATTGAAATCCAGAGTCACAATGCCGAACTCGAAGATCGCTTCATCGCTTTTTTCGCAGATTTACAGCAACACGCCCGCGGTTTTTGACTGACACCTTCGATACCCTCCGGACAGTTCGTGCGCAGTGTTTCGAGACCCACACATTGCTGTAAGCCAGGGGATACCTCGCCAGGCAACCACTTCACCAGCGGCTTATGGACCTGGGACCCCCTTCACCACGGCACCGCTCGACCGGCATAATCCAGATAATGCAATCCAGGGTTCTCGGCCTGGGATTCGATGGTAGTGACCAGGTTGGGAATGCTTTCCTCAATGCTCAAGCGTGCCTGGGGACCGCCCATGTCCGTGCGAACCCAGCCAGGAGCCATCAGCAAAAGAGGGCGCGAATCTTCAGCGTGGCGTGCTGCAAAGCTGCGCATAAACATATTCAGTGCAGCCTTGCTACCGCGGTACACCTCATAATTCCCGTTGGTATTGTTGGTGAGGCTGCCTTGACCTGACGACATGACCCCAATGGTTCCGGTCGGCTGGACAAGGTCCTCGAACGCTTCGATGACTCTCATCGGACTCAGCGCGTTGGTGACCATTACGCGGATAAACTCGTCAGTTGAAACATCGGCAATGGTTTCCCGGTCATCGTTTTTGACCCCTGCGTTCACAAAGAGCAGATCGAATTTACGGTCGTTGAGACGATCGCGTAGTGCTGCGACTTCCCCGGGCAGAGTAATGTCGACGGTTTCAATCTCAAGCCTTTCGCCAGCGCATCCCGAGAGGCGACGTAGATTCTCCAGCGAGGTGCTCCGGGCCGTTGCAATCACCTGCCAGCCTCTCTTGAGGTACTCGTCGACCATGGCGAAGCCAAGTCCGCGGGATGCGCCAATGATCAGCGCCGTTTTCGTCGAAGTTGTACTTTGCATGTAAATCTCCTGCGGCCTCTCGGTCATCCTTAACCACCAACAGGCGGACCGAGACGACCAATGAACGTGATGGTTCTTCGACTATATCGAGGCCAAAGTCATGGCGGTAGGCGCAGCAAAAGCACTTAATACATGCACCAGACGCCATGTGAGGCGAGCGGAGCGACGTGCTACGATGTCGGCATGCCTGAACCGGACTTAAATTTACTCATTGCGCTGGATGCCTTGCTGGCCGAGGGCAGCGTGGCAGGGGCTGCTCGTCGATTGGGCTTGAGTGCCTCGGCGATGAGCCGAACGCTGGCGCGTCTTCGTGCGACAACGCATGATCCGCTGCTGGTAAGGGCGGGGAGAGGCATGGTGCTGACGCCGCATGCAGAAGAACTGCGAGAGCGTGCCAGAACTGCGGCTCAGGCTGCACAAGCGGTGCTGCAACCCCGAACGACAGCATTGGATTTCCCGACATTGGAGCGAACCTTTACGATTCGCACCAACGAAGGCTTTGTGGAAGCCTTCGGCGCCTCGCTGATCGCCGCAGTAGCGGCGGTTGCACCGCGGGTAAGATTGCGTTTTGTGCCAAAGCCGGAAAAGACACCGGAGCCCTTACGGGAAGGTCTGGTCGATCTGGAGGTTGGCGTGCTCGGACAAATGGGACCCGAAGTCCGCTTGCAGGCGCTGTTTCGAGACCGCTTCCTGGGCGTTGTGAGGAAAGGGCATCCATTGGAAGCCGAAAAGACTGTGACCGCCAAGCGTTATGTTGCGTTCGAACATATTGTTGCTTCGCGCAGGGGGACGGCGACCGGACCGGTTGATGTCGCCCTGGCGGCCTTGGGATTGAAACGAACGATAACGGCCATCGTCCCTGGCTTCTCGGCGGCACTAGCGGTGGCTCGCGCTTCCGACCTGATTGCGCTGGTGCCGGCGTCGCTCCTTCAATCTCAGTCGGAATCTTCGACAGCCACGATGTATGCATTTGAACTTCCTGTCACGACCGAGAGGATTACGGTGTCGCAGATGTGGCATCCTCGCATGGACGCAGACCCCGCTCATCGATGGTTACGTCAGCTATTCCTGGCGGTGTGCCGGCAACAGCCGTCGCTCTGATAGCGGACAAAACCACTCGTTGGCGCTCTCTGGGGCAGGACTGGAAACGGTCTAGACATCCTGCGATTGCCGACGGTGTTGCAGACTGGGGCGCGTGACACAACCCTTCAATACGAAAACTGAGGGCTGAGGGACACTGAGGACCTCTACTTATCAGTCCTTCGGAATCTGTTCATGCATCAATCCCTATTCGCTGATGGGCTATGGCCATCGCTTCTGTCCCTGTTTCTGTCCGGTGTTGTGGTGATGGGAAGCCCTGGTCCGGCGACGATGGGCATTACCGCCGTGGGGGCGACTTTCGGTTTTCGGCAATCGCTGCGTTATGTCGCAGGAATGATCGTTGGAACGATGTTGGTGCTTTTCGCCGTTGCGGGCGGGTTGGTGGCCCTCCTGTTTTCCTATCCTGGGGCGGCGCCTTTTCTGGTTGGGCTGGCGATGACATACCTGTTGCACCTGGCCTATAAAATTGCGCGCGCCTCCCCGTTAACAGGAACCGGCGACAATGCGAGAGCCCCCAGTTTCATGGGCGCGCTCCTGTTTGCCGTCGTCAACCCGAAAGCCTATTTTGCCATTGGTGCCGTCTATACCGGAACGACGCTGAGACTCGGAGCAGCAGGGCACGACACCGCGGTCAAGTTGGCCGTCCTCGCGGCGGTGATATTGACCACCCAAACCGCCTGGCTGGTCCTGGGAGCCTCTCTGTCGAGTGTGCTGCAAAAACCCAGGCTATGGAGAATCGTCAATCTGCTGTTTGCGGGGATACTGGTTTACAGCGTTGTGGTGACGTTGGTCGGCCTTGAAGGCGCCTGAGGGTGCGGCCCCGAGGAGACATCAAACGGCCTTCGGGACATCCGCCCCCGGATCAAAGGCCGCCACAATGCCAGGGGAATGGTCGACAACAGTTCCGTCGCGCAGCCATTTAAGCGCAATGTCCCAGAGTTTTCCGGAAAACCGACTGTTGAAATAGCCGAAGTGGCCAATGGAACGCTCGCCGATGGCGTTCGGCTCAATTCTGAGATGGGTCCGCTTACTCCCATGGTAATAGGCTAACAGGCGATGGATAGCCGGCACGGTGCCGAATTCGTCGTCCGTGAAACTCAAGGCCAACGTGGACCCGCTCATTTGGGAAAAACGCCGCACAAGATCCTGCTTGCCGGGATAGCGGCGGCCGGAAAAACCGCGCCAAGTGTCTTCAAAACGCGGCCGACTGAAAACCCAGTCCCGAACGACCCCTCCGGGAGTATCTTCGAGCCATCCCAGTCTTTTCCCGGGGAAATATCCTAACGGCAAGCTCATCAGGGGCATCATCAGATGCCATTTCACCAGCATCTTTAACCGGTGAGCGGGCGCATAGTCGCGCCAGTAGGCGTACTGCGCGCCCACGGTCATAACGCGCCGGATGCGGTGGTTGGAGCGAGCCAGTCCGAGAACGAATCCGCCGACACTGTGAGCGACAACATGGATGGGCTGACCCGGGAACGCCCGCGCCACGAAATCCATGACGGCCTGGAAATCAAAATGTCCCCAATCGATCCAACCTGCACTGAAGCCTCTGAGGGAGCTGGGTTTTGACTCGCCGATGCCTCGGTAGTCGTAGGTAACGACATCAAAGCCGTTTTGAAAGAGGTAATCCGCGAACCGGAAATAATACCGGCAGATAACCGATGTGGCGGGATTGATGATAACGACGGGGCGCTCGACGGCCCGCTCTGGCTGCCGCCAATAGCGCCCTTTTAAGGAAATACCATCGTCGGTGACTACTGTGAAGGGTCTATGGACTCTCTGCTGCTGTGGATCCTGGGGCATAGAATTCTCAAGATGGAGCCGTGTTGAACCTCTACGTTGACCCGCACAGGTACCTGCGTCAGTCACGCGATCGCGTCGAAGACGCCTTCAATTGAGCGATGCGGCTTTTCACCACGTTGAAGTCGCCATAACTGCTATAGCCGTGCAATGCTTCCAGATGCAGGGCGTCGTCCAGTTGCCGGCCAACAACGTCCATAATCGTTTCCTTGGCAGAACGAACGGCAAACTGGCTGTTGCCGATGATGGATTTTGCCACGTCCTCAGCCACCTCCAGTAGTTCGGCGCGGGGAACAATCCTGCTCACCAGACCGAGCCTTAACGCCTCTTCGGCCGGAACGGGGCGCCCCGTCAGGGTGAGATCGAGCGCAACGCCGACACCTGCGATATTCACGAGTCGCACAATGCCGCCGTCACCCTGATGCAGACCGACTTTCACTTCAAAGACTCCCAGCACGGCGTCATCGGAAGCAATCCGGATATCACAGGCCAGTGCCAACTCAAAACCGGCGCCTACGGCATAGCCATGCAGGGCGGCGATAATCGGCTTGTAAAGGCGGTGCCTGCCCCGCGTGATTCCGCCGCCCAAACCTTCCCTGGCATTGTTGCGAAGATCCGCGCTGCTGGCCCTTTCCCAACGGGGAATAAAAGACTGGAGATCGGCACCGGCGGAAAACGCCTTGCCATTAGCCGAGAGGATGGCGACATCGGCGTCACTGTCTTCTGAAAACCGCACCCAGGCTTCCGCCAAGGCGTGGTTCAAGCCATCATCCAGTGCATTACGGGCATCCGGTCGATTTAACGTGATGTAAGCGATACGCTGACGGGTTTCGTAGAGTACCAGCTTAGTCATAAAGCACCTCCAGTCACATCACCGGGCTGTTCTTCCGATCATCTTTTCCCGTGAACTGGAGACCACTCTAACGTGATACGAAGAATACTAATAATGGATAATATAGATTGATATCCATAGCCTATTTTTATGAATGTGGCGTCTGGGCGGATTTAGGCATCTGGTCCTCGGTGCAAAAGAAAAGGTCGCGTCTCGCCTTGACGCGAAGGTTTCACCGGGGAGGTGAAACCTTGCAACCTTTCTTCGCGTCCTAAGGCATCGCGGGCTTAAAGGATTGAACATAGCTATGTCCATGGCGGACATAAGCGATCCACACCTTGTGCGTGACTGGGTCAAACGTGGCGGAGTGCGTTCCTTTAGGGATTTCCAGCGTCGCTAAAACCGGTTTCGAGGTTGGCTGGGTATCGATAACAATCAGACGCCCGTGATCGGGACAATACAGGCGGTGATATTGGGGATCGTAGGCCATCTGATCAATGTGATTACCCCGGCCAATTGTGATGGATTGCTCGGGGGCCCCCGTAGCGGCCGAAAGTACCGCGATTTTTTCCGAGCGACCACCGACAAACAGTCGCTGCGCGTCCTCATCAAGCGCCAAGCCATGGGGCGAATTCGCCGGCTGCGTTGACCAGTGGTGAAGGATTTTATGCGTCGTCGTGTCGATCTCGAGAACTTCATTGCGGGGTTTGATGTTCAGGTAAAGGTGGTGCGCATTTGCATCCAAGGCCATTAATTCCGGCGCGCCGGGTATGGCGATATGGCCAACCCTCTTATTGCTATGCGCGTCTATGATCCACAACGCCTTGCCATCATCGTGACCGACGTACAGCTCGTCGTTTGCGGGGTCAAAAATCATCGCGTCGGCAGGCCCGGGCGTTTTAATGAGGCCCACTTTTTTCAGCGTGCGCCGGTCGACAACCGCCACACCGTGTTCAGTACCAACGAAATATTTGTTGTCGATCGTATCAACCGCGACGCCGGACGATTTGCCAACCGGGATCTCGCCAATCAGTGCGTCCTTTCTTAGATCAACAACCGTCAATGTGTGGGCGTGGCTGTGGGCCGCCAGCAATCGACGTTGTGACGCGTCCACAGTCATAAGATCGAACCTTGCGGCTTTGGCTGAGACTTCTATCGGTGCCTCCGGGGTCAGCACCTTTGCCGCAGCCGCACTGGCCCGGGCGGAGGATACGGCCGCGAGGGCGAGGATCAATGCCGTTACCTGTTTCGCTATCATTCACATTCTCCCTGAAACGCCGGCAACTCCTAGTGTCACCAGACTTCTCTATCGTTGATTGAAAACAGCACCCAATTATTCCCCGCCGAGATGACGGCATGAGTGTCGTCGCAGGCCCTGAAAAAATTTGCCTCATCCGTTGAAGTTGGCAGGCACAGTCTGGCCAGCGTTGATTAGTCGACAATTAGGATCGTTGCCGCCTTTGCGGTGCTCCGATGTCTAATCCTCCACTAACGCTTGTTGCCCACAATGGTCTCGCGGCTAACATACAGCCCCGCAGCAAACACGCTCGTGTTGGGCTGTTCTTTGTGAGGAGATGAGATATGACCAAGACGCAACTTCGACACGCGGCGCTCGCCATCCTGCTGTTTGGGAGTCTTTCACCCAGCGCATTCGCGGCCTTGACCGGCAGTGCTCGTTACAGCCATAGCGCAACCGTATCGTTAACCCAGGCAAGAGCGATAGCGACGCACGCCTATAGCGGAAAAATCCTCAAGGAAGAACTGGAGAAGGAGGAGGGCGGTAGCGGATTGAGATATTCCTTCGATATTCGTCAGGGAAACATCACTCACGAAGTCGGCGTCGACGCAAAGACCGGCAAGGTGCTGGAAAACGCTTCTGAAGCCGTCGACAACGATTGAGGTTTCGGAAGATAGATGGAGGGAAAGTGGGGCCTGTATTCACAGTGATGTTTCGAGAGGAGAGATCGCACGCCCAGTCTTTGGGCGCACCTGGAAATGCCGCGTCTTCCTGGATAGTTAATAACGATTAACCCTGCACTTGCTTAAAACGCAGTGATGGCGTCACAAAGGTTCTAGATAACAAAGCCCGGTGGTTTTACGCTGCCAATGCCCATGCATCGATTAGCCGAACCAATGGAATAGCAAAGTGCCTTTTATGGCCACTATCGAATGACGCGTCCTGTATCACAGGAGCTGCCTTGCGGGTTTCCGGTGGCTTCTGACAATTGGTAATCTTGTCGATGGTTGCAGAATCCTTTAATAAAGATATTGAGGAGCAGGGAATGATTACAGCCTCATCCATAGATTGTCTGAGTCTCTTTGTTGGCGAGTGGGCTGGAGAGGAAATCATTGCTCCGTCGAAGTGGGGGGCAGGTGGCGTGGCATCTTCTCGTATTTCCGCCCGAAAAGGACTCAACCACTATGTGCTGACCCAAGATTATCGTGCGGTGCGAGATGGAAAGCCCTGGCTGGAAGTACATGCGGTCTTTACGTTCGATGAACAAAATGCCACTTATCGTTTGTTCTGGTTTGACAGTCTTGGATTTGTGCCAGAAATTCCAGCATTGGGGCAGTGGGACGGTGAGAAATTGATGTTTATCAGAACGTCACCTCGAGGGAAAACGCGACATACCTACGATCAATTTGGAGATGAAAGCTACCGATTGATATTGGAAAGCTCCTTTGACGACGGCAAAACCTGGAGCCGGGTCATGCATGGAAGTTACACCAGGACTTCCTGATTTTAAGGGCTTTGATTTCAGTCTTTGTCACGAAGGAAAGCAACATGACAGCCGATAGTTTTTTTTCGCTATTTATAGCCTTGGTTATATTAGCAGTGATTCCAGGGCCCGGAGTTTTTTCGGTAGTTGCAAGATCGATGACATCTGGTTTCAGGCATGGGTTGGCGACAGTGTTCGGTATTGTTTTTGGCGACTACATATTTATCGCACTGTCAATTTATGGCTTGTCGGCGTTGGCGAGCACAATGGGTGAATTTTTTGTGGTCATAAAAATATTAGGTGCTACTTACTTGGCCTATTTAGGTGTCAGGCTGTTTTTTAAAAAAGCGCATATCAATGAAGTTGAGCCTGTTGCAGAGCTTTCTTTTTTTGCGAACTTTACAGCCGGCCTCGTCACTACACTAAGCAAT
Source organism: Mangrovitalea sediminis (assembly GCF_002514725.1). Classification (GTDB taxonomy): domain Bacteria; phylum Pseudomonadota; class Gammaproteobacteria; order Pseudomonadales; family Oleiphilaceae; genus Mangrovitalea; species Mangrovitalea sediminis. Next base: position 404,181 of record NZ_NTLB01000005.1, on the reverse strand, counting down.
CCGAAGGCCATTCTTTTTTATGTAAGTTTCTTCCCCGCATTCATTAACATTCAATCTGTAACGCACACTCAGGTTATTCAGATATTAATTATAGCGACAATAGCGGTGGGGTCCGTAATGGCTGCTTACGCATACGCTGCCAGTAAAGCGGGTCGCCTGTTCAACAGTTCCGGCAGCACTAAAGCATTAAATGTAACCTCCGGAAGTATCTTGATCGGTTGCGGCGTTTTCCTCGTCACAAAGGCTTGATGGAGTGCCCCTAGCTCGGTAGACAGATTCTGTCCTCACGACGAGGCCTTTCGAAGGTTTCCGGACTGACACCATCCAAGTGACGGTGGCGACGTGTCCGGTTGTGGAAGATTGCAATGAAGTTGTGCAGGGCAGTTAAATGGCTTCAGCTGACGATCCTCAGTACGAAGTGAATTATAGGTCCGATTCCAGCGAGACCTCGGCATTCGAGCTTGCCAGAATGTTGACTAGTCCAACATCAAAGGAGTCGCCATCATGTCATTTCGGATCACGGGATTAGATGCCTCTGAATTCCAACCACTGTTCGGCATGTCCAGCCATGATCTCCGAAAACTCGGGGCAGTGCGTGTGATAGCCGAAACCTCACCGCGCTACCCGGACCGAATCGAGCTTCGCGACGCCAAGGTGGGCGAGAGTCTGATTTTGGTAAACTATATGCACCAACCCGCCTCCACCCCCTATAAAGCTTCGCACGCAGTCTACGTTCTTGAAAATCCCTCCCATCGGTACGATCAGGTCAATCAAATCCCGGATGTCTTGCTGTCGCGAATGATCTCCCTTCGCGCATTTGACGACTCTGACATGATGATGGGTGCCGAACTTTGTGAAGGCCATGCTCTCGAACGCTTCATAGAAAAGATGCTGGCCGACGAAAACACCGCGTATATTCAGCTCCACTACGCGAAATATGGCTGTTATGCCTGTCGCGTCGATCGCGTTTCTTCTGAATGACCATGCAGCGCATACCAAAATTTTCGTTGCCGGCACGAACCACCTGAATCCCCACCGCCCATGCAGTTTAACTTTCGCTTTCGTCGAGTCTTGCAGACCGCGCCATTAGCGCGGTGCATCCAAGCTGGACGCCACCCCCCACCAGCAGGGCCGCTTCCAGTCCCATTTCTCCACCCTGAAATATGGCAAAAACAGTGCCTAACAGAGCCACGCCCAGGGTTGCCCCAACCATACGCGCCACATTAATCAAGGCGGACGCGCTTCCTGCCCGGGAGGCGGATACTGACCCCACTGCCAATCCGAAAAGCGGGCCAGTGGCTAGCCCCATTCCCACACCGGTGGATATCAACCCCAACTCGGTAACCGCCAAACTCCCATGCCCCGCACCCAAGCCGGTGGATATCAATCCGGAGTCGATGACGATCATGCCCCCAGTCGTCATTATTCGGCTTCCGAGCCAACCTGCCAGAAAACCGGAGAACGGTGAAACAAAAACAAACGCCAGTGCCATAGGCATGAGTGCCAGGCCCGCGCCTGTCGGCCCAAGGACGGCAGTGTCCTCCCAGACCAGCGGCACCAAAAACAGGGCGCCATACATACCGAATGTCATGCCGCCGGTGGCAATCATGGCGCCCCGGAAGGGTCCTTGGCGAAACAAATCGAGCGGCACCATCGCCCGAGAGCCGGCTCGATGCTGCGTGCGGACAAACAACGTCAGAGCCACCACAGTCACTATCAACGCAAGCATCGCATGCACCGGTGCCCCATGGGCAGATATCGCTGCGACGGCCAGTCCGCCCAATACCAATATCCCCAGTCCCTGCGCAATGAATTGCGGATGGCGACCTTCCGGGTTGGACGACTCCCTAATACTCAGGTGGGACAATGCAACCGCCGCCAGCGCCAGGGGAACCACCAGGAGAAAAATGCTCCGCCAGCCACAATGGTCGATTAGAATTCCGCCAATTGACGGGCCCATTGCCAAGGCCAGACCGTTGCAGGCCGCCCAGATACCCAAAACACGCGCCCGCGATCCGACATCGGTCCAAACCACCCGAACAATGGCCAATGACGCGGGAATCATTAGCGCAGCCCCCAATCCGGCTATGGCGCGACCGGTTATCAAAAGATCCATGGCAGGTGAAAACGCGCACAGGAGCGAAGCGCCAGCAAAAATACCTACCCCTGTCATAAAGATCCGTCGCCTTCCATAAAGGTCCGCTAACAATCCGCCCGTCAGCAGAAATGCGGCGTAGGTAAGATTATAGGCGTCCAACACCCACTGTATCTGGCTGACGCCAGCATTGAAGAACAAGGCTATGGGGTGGGTGGCAAGGTTAACCACAGAGGTGTCCACCTGTGCGATTAACACAGCCAGACAAAGGGTAACCAGTGTGAGACCTCTCCTGTCCTTGATAGTGTGGCTGGTAATATCTGCCTGTCTCGCATCAGGCATTGGTTGATGGCTACGGTGCTGCATTGGAGGCACTCCTTTGTCGGAGGCGCCATTTTAGGTCCGCCGTCGATCACAATGACTCGACGCGGATCGAAGCATTCCTAGCCGGAACCAGATAACATGAACTGTGTCGCTGGGAGGTGAAATCGTGTGCCCTGAAACGCAACTGTACACTGTCGCCTATTTGATAGCTGACCCATCGCGGGCGGCAATGCTGGCTTTATTGGTGGACGGTCGTGCCCGCCCCGCCGGTGAGTTGGCGTTTGTCGCTGGGGTCACTCCCCAGACGGCCAGCTCGCATCTGGCTAAATTGTTGGACGGCGGATTACTTCTGTGCGAGAGCGAAGGTCGGCATCGCTATTACCGTTTGGCAGGGGACCATGTCGCTCAGGCGTTAGAGCATCTCGCTGCAATCAATCAAATGCATCCAGTTCGCCAGAAACCCCTCAGTCAGGAGGCAAGAACCCTTCAGTTCGCCCGGCGCTGCTACGACCACCTGGCCGGCCGTCTGGGTATCGCTGTTACCCGAGCCTTGGTGGAGAAAGGGTATATCCTTCCGGCCCAGGACAAGCGGTTTGAAATTACGACTTTGGGCGCCGAATGGTTTGGCGACCTGGGCCTCGACATCTGTGCGCTGAACCCAAGTCGTCGCGGACTTGCCCGCCAGTGTCTCGACTGGACCGAACGCGACCATCACCTGGCCGGACCAATCGGCGTCCAACTGCTCACAGTTTTTTGCGATAATGGCTGGCTACGCCGATCGAAGAACTCTCGAATCATCCATGTTACCCCGCCAGGGTGGGCGGCTTTAGCCAGGCACCTGGATGTTGTTCAGGAACAGTTCCATCGCCCGACCTAAATCTCAGTCCGTAACTTTTGGCGGTTCTGGAAAGGGCTCCATCTCCGCTTTTTCCAAAGCAGGGCTTAAATGTTCCGGGCGCTAAGTCAGCACCCATTTATCCTGTGGAGGTGGCTATCCGCATGGCGTTATAGTGTTTCGGTGAATCCGTATAACGCGGCGACAACACATGATGATCTGGCAAAGACTCAGCCCTACCATAGGAGGGCACAGGCAATGGACCCTAATAAAATTCACGCGATCACAGACCACATCATTTTTCTGCATCATAAACAAAATACCTTTCTGAGTTCGGCAAAAGTCCAAAAGCTCCTTTACTACATGCAGGGGTGGCACTTGGCCGTTCATGATATATCGCTGTTTGAAGACGATTTCGAAGGCTGGGTTCGTGGCCCGACGATCCGGGCCATCCATCTTCGATTCGAAGACGTTTACTCACCCCTCCTAACACCTCTCGATTTAGAGAGTCTTTACTTCAAACCAAACAAAACGTACCGCCCGCTCATCAGTCAAGACGATCAACGTCACATAGAGCTGGCCTTTAAAATTTACAGAAATCTCTCAACTTACCAACTGGAAGCCGCCATCATTGAACAGCAGCCGTGGCTACTGAGCCGAAACGATTTGTTTGCTGGGGAGAAAGGCGACACCGTCATTTCGAAAGACAGCATCCAACGCTATTTTCGAGACTTTCTTTAATTATGAATTATTGGTGCGGCGGCTCAACTTGCCTTTGTTGTCACAATACAGAGAGCTACGGTTAGCAACATCACCTTTTTGAATCACTGAATCGCTTAGATACTTTCCAGCCGTTTGCAGGTCAACCGGACCACGGGAAAAGGGTCAATTCCCTAACCGGTTTGAAGGAATGATTGAGGAAATCCGGAGCCAGAATGCCGAGCGGGAAGCACGGTTTCTCGATTTCTTTCGGATTTACAGCGTCGCGCGGCAGATTAGGGGGGGGGCGGGCGGAGCCAGAATCTAAACTGCCTCCGCCGCCTGTTACGATGATTATTTAACCAGCGGGCAGGAGCCTTGGGCCAGGGTCATGAAGGCCTTGTCCCCGGGAATGGTCTGCTCAACCTTCAGCAGGTCCCAGCCGTGGCCATGCTTCGGATTGGATTCCTTCGGGGTTTTCACCTTGACCAGGTACATGTCGTGGACGTTCAGACCGTCAGCACGGATATGGCCCTCGGTACCGAAGAAGTTGATCTTCATCTTGCCCAGCTCTGCACGGACCGCATCCGCATTGTCGGTACCTGCCGTCTTGACGGCCTGCAGGTAGTTCATAACCGCTGAGTAAACGCCCGCCTGGTCCATGGTCGGCATCTTGCCGAACTTGGCATAGAAGGCATCGCCGAACTTACGCGAGGCATCATTGCGATCCCAGTAGTAACTGGTGGTGAACTGCAGACCCTTGGCGATGTTCAGACCCAGGCTCTTAACGTCCGTCAGGAAAACCAGCATGCCGGCCATTTTCTGGCCCTGCGCCACGATACCGAACTCGTTGGCCTGCTTGATCGCATTGATGGTGTCCGCGCCGGCATTAGCCAGGGCGATAACCTGTGCACCGGAAGATTGTGCCTGAAGCAGGTACGAGGAAAAGTCAGAGGTGGCCAGCGGCGCCAGCACCGCCCCTTTTATGGTGCCGCCCAGCGATTTCACGACTTTTTCTGTGTTGCCCTGCAACGAATGACCGAAGGCATAGTCAGCTGTGATGAAAAACCAGCTTTTGCCACCCCCCTTGACCATTGCAGTGGCGGTACCGACTGGCAGCGCATAGGTGTCATACAGGTAGTGGATGCCGTACTTGGTGCAATCTTTGTTGGTCAGCGCGGTGGAGCCGGCACCGGTGTTCATGGTGATGGTGTGCTTTTCTGACGCCAGCTTCTGCACGGCAATACCGACACCGGAATTGAGGATGTCGGTGATCATGTCCACATGATCCTTATCGATCCACTCACGGGCGACGGCTGAACCGACATCCGCCTTGTTCTGGTGGTCGGCAGAAACGATCTCGATCGGTTTGCCCAGAACGCTACCCCCAAAGTCATGGACAGCCATCTCGGCGGCTACCACAGAACCTTTGCCACCGATGGCGGAGTAGACACCGGACATATCGGACAGGACACCGATCTTAACCGATCCGTTGGATATGCCAGCAGCGTTGACGGGGCCCGCAGTGGACAGCCCCAGGGCGGCCGCACAGGCGAGTGCACAGGTAAGTTTCTTCATAGTGGATCTCCTCAGGTTTCTGGTTTTGGTTATTGTTGTTGTTGCCAGACCGCGATACTCGCCGGCCCCTTTCACACACTGAGATAGCTGTTGATTCCGTCCATGTTCGTCTTCAGATTTGCCGCACCGATCATCCTGGCCGTGCTGGTAGGCCTAAGTTTATGTCCTTAATGGCTGCTCTAAAGAGCTGTCCAGCCGCCATCGATGGGTAGCGAAGCGCCGGTGATGGCATCGGCACTGTCGGAAATCAGAAACTGAATCATCCTACCGATGGCTTCAGGCTTGATAAGCTCAGGGTAGGGGGTCTTGGTTTTGATGAGACCTCTTTTCGCCTCTTCAAAACTGACGCCATTGGCTTTGGCGAATTCGTTGAACTGATGATTTAGGATAGGGGTTTCTGTCCATCCAGGACAGATACAATTAACCGTCACGCCATACTCTGCGTACTCGAGCGCCGCGACTTTGGAAAGTCCCACGAGACCATGCTTTGCCGCACAGTAGGCGGCTTTTTGTGGCGACGCCACCAAACCATGCACTGAGGCAATGTTGATGACACGCCCCCAACCGGCGTCCTTCATCGCGGGCATCAGGCGCTTCATGGTGTGAAAGGCTGCCGATAAATTGATGGCAATAATGGCATTCCACTTTTCCACGGGAAATTCAGCCAGCGACGATGTGAACTGAATACCGGCGTTGTTAACCAGGATGCCAATGGGCCCGAGCGACGTTTCGGCTGCATCAATCAGCTTGTTGAGTTGATCGACGTTGGAAAGATCCGCCTGACAATAGGCGGCTTTGACGCCGAATTCCCGCTGCAGCCCCTGGGCCAGCGAATCTCCCTCTGAACCGGATTCCAGGCCGTTTAACATCAAATTGAAACCCCGGCCAGCCAGTACTCGTGCTGTTGCCAAGCCGATACCACTCGTAGATCCGGTAATTAATACATTGTCGCTGTTCATTATTATTGCTCCTTACCGACTCAGGAACGCCGTGTGACTAACCCCGGAAACGGCGGCATCAATGATGGCTACCGGTGCCGATTTCCCCAACCTGATCCCGAAGTGTCGTCTTCAGGATTTTCCCCGTCGCGTTTTTCGGGAGTTCACTGTAGAACCGGTACTCCTTCGGAAGCTTGAAGCGAGCGAGTTGCGTGGCGCAAAACCGGCCCAGTTCTTCCGGGCTGCAATGTTTGCCCTCTTGGGTTGCGATACAGGCCACGACGCGTTCCCCCCAGTCTGCATCCGCTGCACCAATAACAGAAACTTCTTTAACATCGGGATGTTGGAGTAGAACTTCCTCAACTTCGCGTGGATACACGTTGGTGCCGCCGCTGATAATGACGTCCTTCGAACGGTCGGTAAGGTAAAGAAAATTGTCCTCATCCAGGTGACCGACATCCCCTGTGTGGAGCCAACCCTCCTTTATTGTTGCGGCGGAAGCCTCAGCGTTGTTCCAATAACCCAGCATAACGGCGTCACCGCGAACGAGGATTTCACCGGTTTCGCCTGCCGGCAGGACATTCCCTACCGGATCGACAATCTTGATTTCTATGCCCGATTGGGCCTGGCCAACCGAAGAAAGGCGGGTACGGTACCGAGGATGTCCCGTATCTTTGTGCTGAGCCTCGTCAAGCACGGTGATGGTCATCGGGCATTCACCCTGGCCGTAGATCTGAACCAGCTTGTGGCCAAAAACGTCGTGCGCACGCTCGAGATCACGGAGGTACATGGGACCACCTCCGTAGATAATTCTGTCCAGCCCGGAGAGCACTGATTTTGTGAGCAGGTCCGGCCGGTCGAGAATACGCTTGACCATGGTGGGTGCGGCAAAGAATGAAACCGACGGGTGCTCACTCAGAATCTGGCAAAGCTCTTCAACATCAAAACCGCCTGAGGCCGGAATAATCTGGCAGCCCCCGTTGGCCATAAAGGGGAGGGTGTAGTATCCACTGCCGTGAGACATGGGGGCGCCGTGATAAAGCGCCTGCCCCGGCTCAACCTTCTTAACCTTGTCCAGGAAGCCATTGAGCATGGCATAAAGGTTACGGTGGGACTGCATCGCGCCTTTGGGTTTACCGGTTGTGCCGCTGGTGTAGAACAGCCAGGCGAGGTCATTGGGATCACGTTCGACAAGACTGGCCTTACCATCGCCAAAACATGCCTGGTAAGCGCCTTCATCCACATTGATAAAAGTGCACGGAGTGTCTGACCCGGCCGTCACAATCGCATCTGCATTCTTGTTACTGATGAACGCAATGCTGGCTTCGCTGCTCCTCAGGATATGGCTGAATTCTCTGGCATGGAGCTTGGCGTTGACGGGCACGACGACCAGACCGGCATACCAGGTGGCGAACATGATTTCCGGGTATTCCATCCGGTTTTCCATGAAGAGCACCACACGATCTCCGGGACGCAGCTGGATCCCTTTCTCGAACCAGTAGGCGAGGCGGCGTACCCGGTCATGAAACTGGCCGAAGGTAAGGCGTTGCCCCGATGATGACTGCAGGGCTGTCAGGTTCGTCCAGCGAAGGGCGGCCTGAGGGAGGAGGGTGGCTATATTCATAGCGATGTCGACCGGTCTGATAATTATTGTTGTAAGTCCTGACGATCAACAAACGTGCCAAAATGATAACTGGCGGTTTTATAGGTATTATTTTGAATAATTCAAATAATGCGTCTAAATACATGGACACTAATGTCCAGATTTATAGACAATGAGTGTCGAATATTTTAGACAAAAGCCGGAGCAGGCGTGACCGATTTGAATTCTCCACCAAAGGGTGTCCGCGAGAGTGCGGTTAAGATGCTTGCGGAATCATTTGGCACATTCTACGAATATGCCATTGCTATCGATACCGCGCATAAAGTCACCTGGATTAGCGATGGATACCAACGTTTTCTCGGCCTGGATCGTTCACCCATAGGCGACCCCATTACCCGCCACATCCCAAACAGCTATATGCCCAGAGTCGTGGATACGGGGAAACCCGTTTTCCTCGACCTTCTTTACGTCCAGGAACAATGGGTCATTGTCAGCGCTTTACCCTTACAGAATGAGACAGGTTCTATTGTCGGCGCCTTTGGCTTTGTGGCGATGGCTGACAATAGCGGTCTTGGTAAACTTGCCAATAAATACAACAAGCTGCAGCAGGAACTTAAAAGCGTAAGTAGCCAGCTTGACCAGGAGCGTCGGAGTAAATACCGGTTGTCGCATATCGTCGGCCGGAGCAGGGAACTGCAGGCGATCAAGCAGCGCCTCAGACAAGTCGCCCGCTTCGATATTTCAGTCCTTCTCACGGGGGAGACAGGGACAGGCAAAGAACTCTTTGCCCACGCCATCCATCAGCTTTCGAACCGTTCCCACAAGCCATTTGTTTCACTGAACGTCTCAGCCATTCCGGACAACCTCGTTGAAGCGGAGTTTTTTGGCGTTGCTCCTGGGGCATTTACAGGCGCCAAAAAGGAAGGGAGAGAAGGCAAATTGGCTTTGGCACGGGGAGGCACGTTATTTTTGGACGAAATCGGGGATATGCCGGCTGAAGTCCAAAGTAAACTATTGCGTGTATTACAGGATCAGGAGTTTGAAGCCGTTGGGTCGGACAAAGTCCAAAAAGCAAACGTCAGGATCGTTGCGGCTACGAGTCGGGATCTCCAGAAAATGATACGTGAAGGCGAATTCCGATCCGACCTTTTTTACCGGCTCAATGGCATGCCGCTGCATTTGCCACCGTTACGAGAAAGACTTGAGGATATTGATCTGATTGCAGAAAGGATTCTGGATGACATTACGAGCGCTCTGCATCTCCAGTTGTACTTCCTGACGCCAGACGCCCTTGATGTACTGCGAAAACACAATTGGCCCGGCAATATCCGCGAGCTGCGTAACGTCCTGGAGAGAGCGGTCATTCTTTCTCAAAATAATCCTGAAATCGGTTCCGAACTGATCAGCGAGCTTCTGGCTCAGGAGCATGGCGTCATTCCCGGCAACGATGACGAGCGCACGCAGCCTGACGCCAAATATGCGTCGGAGTCACTCACCATAACGCCCCTCCAGGAACAGATGGCGTCGGCGGAAAGGGCCGCACTCAAACAGGCATTAGGCAAAACAAACGGAAACAGAAAAAAGGCCGCCGAGTTATTGGGGATCTCCCGTGCATCGCTTTACGAGAAGATGGGGCGTCTTAAGTTATGAGGTATGACACATCTGGAATTACGCATAATGTATATTATGTTAAGGAACATGCAGTGTACCAAAAGGTTCATGAGATTTTACTCAGTACCGCTCTAGCCCAATAACTGTGAGCTTCTCTGCAAATATCGGCCGATCAATCCAACCAGTAAATCCCGTCCCCGGCGCAACGATCCGGAATCGATCAAAGAACCATAATGAGTCGCATAGTCCCTACTCCTGCTCAACGTCCAGCAACTGATCCGGTAAAAAGGCTGTGCAGAAGTTACCCCAGTGTCGATCGGACACATAGAGGGGAACTGAAACCGAGTTGAGAATCTCGCCCGTGTCGCGGATGAAGGTTTGCAACAGGAATGGAGCGGTGTTTGACGCGCGTCGCTTTTCTGCGCGATTGGCATCGTAGATGCGCCGGTGTCGGCTGAGTTGGTTGTCGGTTTCGAAATCGCCGGTCAGCGGTCGTGAGATCTTGCTGTTGTGTGCAGGCAGATAGCCGTTGATATCGAATGCCGAAGCAATCATAAACTCAGGTCGATCCTGGATAAAACGGTCAAACAATGGCTGCAGTGCTCGTTCGTATGCATCCACATAGCGGGTGTCGTACTTTTCAGGCAACTGGTTCGGGTTGGTGCGTCGATAATTGTGGTCGAAGAGGTCGTGACCGGAATCAGCCAGCATCTGCAGTTGCTGTTGGACCTCAGTCGCCCAACTCCGCGCCGTGCCAATGATGTTTTCGAAACCGCCATACCCGATGCGGAAGTTGGAAAGGAGAACTTGTAGCTCCTCGCTTGCGCCCTCCAACGACTGGGAATGGCGTACAGATACCTCGATCTCATTCCGAATGTTGTCGGAAAGACGGTTGATCGATGAAATATTCTCGTGAGTGGCACCGTTGGTGTAGGACAGCTCCTCGACGGCCGCGCTGATTTCGCTGAGCTGGCCATTGAGTGCCGTAAAGTCTTTCAGCAGCTCGGAAAACTTGCCGTGAGTGATACTGATGAAAGAATCCGTATCGCGTACGTGATTCATAATGTGTTGCGAGCCTTCGCGGGTGCTTTCCACCAGCGTCGTCATCTCAGCGACACTGCTGTCGATTTGCTGCGTTGCGTTACTCACTTTGAGAGACAGGTTGCGAACCTCATCTGCGACAACCGCGAACCCTCGGCCGGCCTCACCGGCACGAGCGGCTTCTATGCTGGCATTGAGTGCCAATAGATTCGTCTGTTCGGAGAATCCCCTGACCATGGCCAGCACCGAGACGACGTTTTCCGAATTCGTCGACAGTCGATCCACCACCTCCTGAAACCGGGATACCTCCTCTCCTATCGCCTTCACCTGCTCCTGGATACGAGACAATTCCTCGCTCGAGGTATTGATTTCCTGCAGGTTGTGCTCGTTCCGTTGGGCAATGTGCTGTGTGTGACCGGCAATTTCATTGATGGCTTGGGTGGCTTCCTGGCTGGCCTGGAATACTTGGCTGGCCTCCTTCGATTGGCTATCGGTGGCCTGGCGAACTCGATTGATGATGCTCTGCAGCTGTGCGGCTCCCAGTGAAACATTGACACTGCGTTGCCGCGATTGGGCGATCATCTGTTTCAGGGCGTGGGAAAAATCATTATAGGCAGCGCCGAGTCGGCCAATTTCGTCACCGTCTCCCGCCGGTAGGCTTACGGAGATATCGCCGTGCCGATTCTTGATATCTTCGAATGTCTCCTTGATCCTGAGGATGGGTTTCAGGAGGCCGGCAGCCAGCAGACGATAACTAAAGAAGAGGGATACAGGGATCGCTATCGCAGAGACAAAACTCCAAAAGTGAAGGCTCGAGCTAGACCCCAGATCTGATGAAACTAAAACGATTTCCAGTATCAGCGCCGGAATCGTGGGTAGCAGGATGGCTAGCCAGACCCTGGCTGCAGCTGTAGTACCGCCGGAGCGCGCACGCTCATCGTTTGCCGACATCGAAACAACCATATTCTTCAGTGAAGGTTTTACGGGGAGACGACGCTGGAATGAATGCGCCATCATCCGGAGATGGCAAAGATCGAGCGCAACTTCTCATAACCCGCCTCGTTTTAAGGTAAGTCACTGCACCTTTTTCAGCCCATGATCCGCGATACCGGGTCAAGGCGAGAACGCCCTTATTGGATACTTAAAATTCAATTTGTGTCAATTGTGATGTTTCTCTAATATCGTTATTTAGCGTTAAAAATTAAATAAGATGTTTATAAACAATATGATAACAATGTTTTTCGTTTTACTATTTGACACACAAAGTATGTGAAAGCATTAATTATTGTGTCTTTATTGGATGATTTTTCTGTTTGCAAGATGACTAATGGCAAAGCATCTGCACAGAATCAGGCGGGGCGACTCTTGAATCTGGGAGCTTTTGGCACAGGAAGAAATTGAGCGCACACATCGAGGGCGAGTCGTACGACAACGTTATCTCGGATGAGTTGGATGGATTGGGATTAGCCTGATGCCGGAAGCCGGCGAGAATGAGATATACGGACGTCGGAGACGGGTGTCCGCCCTTCCCTGGTTGCTATGATTTACCCAATGGCTATCAGTCTTCGGGGCCTTATCGCTCGTCATTGACGTTTTGTGTCGCAAGGTAGGGCTCCGGCGCTACGTCAGTCCTGGCTTTTGCCATCGAGCAATTTCAGGATTTGAGCGGTTTCAGCCAACGAAAAATCATGCTGTTCCATAAGACCGAGAATCGCATCCCGAAATTGCGTTTCCCGCTTTACCGTAACATTCTCATCTAACGCTTGTAGCTCGCTAGCCAGTTGATCCAGAAGGCGCTTCTTGTCGACATGGGTCGACACCTTCGGCGTATATTTTTCTTTTGGCACTATGATTCCTGAAAAGTGAGGTAAGAAACTTTAGGGGATAGATTAACATGGCTGCCTGCAAATCCACGCAAGACAACACGGGGCTGTTACAGGCGCAGGCAAGGCGAATACGATGTGCACTTATACGTTCGCCCAACCCATTTGCCAACTCTTCCTTCACGATGGCGTCGCGCTTGCAGCAATGACGGCGGATGCACTCCCGTTCTTTGAGGCAAACTCGCGCAGCCCCTTCAGCATATCGGCAGCTCCCAGTTCAATAGCCTTCTCCGTGGCATCCACGCTGGCCAAAAAGGCATCTTCACGCCAACGCAGCCCGATCGTCCGCTGCAGGGAGAACCCGTCCACTTTCACCGGCAAAAGCCCGTCCGGCACCAGGCTAAAAGGACTTAGGGTAATGCCGACGCCCTTCGCTACAAAGGAAAAGGCGACATCCTCCCGCTCAATCCGCATCATGATCTGAGGAGATACGCCGGCGCTGCGCAAATGGACCCTGATGGCCCCAGTCATTTCACAGCGGGCACGAAAAACAAAGGGATATTTTCCGATGCTATCCAGTCCGACGGAGTTACCTGGAGACGATGCCAAAATATGCTCCGGAGCCAACGCGAGCACAAATGGTTCCTGCCACAACACGCGTACCTGCTGCTCCCCTTCCTCAACGAGCGTCCAGGCGATATCGAGCCGCCCCTGGGATAGCCAGTCAGACAGGCGGGACGGAGGGCCTTCCCACAGTTCCACACGGCAATCCGGATTATTTTCGATGAGAGCAAATAACGACGCCTGAACCACCTCCGATGACATCGTCTCAAGCACCCCGACGCGTAATCGACGCCGTGGCGTTGGCATATCCCGTAATTCCGATTTCGCCTGATCATAATCACGCAGGATTTTGACGACATGCTGGTAAAAGCGCTGACCTTCGTCGGTTAAACGCAAGCCTCCCCTACCGCTTCGGCGATCAAACAACTCTACGCCGAGCTCTTGCTCAAGGACCTTCAGCGCCGCCGACATGGCAGGCTGCGATATGTTCAGGCGTTCCGCAGCCTTACTGACGCCACCGTAATCGACGATGGCCGCAAAGAACCTCAATGGTCTCATATTCATAAGCATTGCCTATGCAAGAATATTCAAAAAATCCATTATTATTATCAATTCTACACCGATAGAGTGATTCCCAGAACGCCTTTAAGGAATTCCCTGAAAAAGCCAGGGTGCATCGACACGTCCTTTTATCGCGCATGATCGGGAGAAACTGCCATGGCTGAGTGCCGGCCAGTCACGGAAATCCACGCCCAAGCACAGCACCAGGCCGCCCCCGGAAACGACTGCTTTCGCGTGGCTAGCGGGACGAAAGGTATTGAACGACTGGAGGCATCTCTGCACGGACAGCCCTTTTCCCCCCATCGCCATGATACCTATGCCATTGGTATTACCGTCTCGGGTGTCCAGACATTCCGCTATCGAGGCGAGCGATGGCAATGCCTGCCCGGCCAGTGCCACATCCTGCACCCTGATGAACTGCATGACGGCGGCGCAGGGACAGAAGAGGGCTTCTGCTATCGAATGCTTTACATCGATCCAGCCCTTATTCAGGAAGCGCTGCAAGGCAGACCCCTGCCGTTCGTCAAACAGGCTATCGTTGACGCGGATCTTCTGAGAGCGAATACCTCTCCCGACTTATGGGACCTGGATACTGATCTCGACGATGTTGTGAGTACGGACCTCATCGTCGCCGCTTCAAACCTCCTCCTGCATGCGGCAGAGCAAAGACCAGAGCGCATTGGCTCCTTGAATCTTCCCGCACTGCTGCGCGTAAAGGCATTAATATCGGCAAATTGTGCAGAACAGCACTCCATGGATGAACTTGAGGTGATTGCCGGTATCGACCGTTGGACGCTGGCACGACAGTTTCGGGCGGCATTCGGCACCAGTCCGCGTCGCTATAGGACGCTACGGCAGCTGGACAGGGTCCGCCTTTTGCTGAAGCAGGGCCTAACCCTGGCCGATGCTGCCATGGATGCCGGTTTTTCCGATCAGAGCCACATGACGCGACAATTCAAACTTGCTTACGGACTGACGCCCAAGAAGTGGCTTACCGCCCTTAACGGATAGCGGTTTCCGGGTTTTGCGTATCTGGCCGCAGCACGATCTCCATATCAATCAAGATACCGTAGGTTCCGATCGCGACGAAACCCGCCTTCCTGGCGAGCGATCTCATCGCTGAGTTCTCCCAAAGGATCGTTCCCAGTACCTTATCCATCTTCCGGTGAAGGGCCCTGCGCTTGGCAACCTCAAGCAGCCAGGAGCCAATCCCGTTTCGCTTTAGGTCAGACCGAACGATAAGGCCAATCTCCATTTCCGTAGGACTGACCAAGGCGCAATTCACGACCCCGGCCAGGGAACCGTCCTGGGACATGCCCCAGATCATTTCCTGTTCCGGCGGGTGGCACTGGAATGCCGCCAATATCGCTTCCTCGGCCCCTAATCTGCGAGGGGTGCCGAATCGCAGGCGGATATCCTCCCGGCCCAGCAACGCGGCAAAACCCCGTAACGAACTTACTCGCCGGGAGTCAATGTAGTCGATAAGTTCAGCCGTCAAATCCCGATCGAATGCCATGAGCGCCCTCTCCGCCTGATCTGACAGTCAGCCTTGCCACTCTCGCCGATCAGCCTTACGGCGCCTGATCCTGTTCGAGCGAACGGGTTCTCGCTTCGATCGCCAGCGATACCGCGACCATATCGAGATCGCCATGCCCTTGCGCAGCACTTTCACCGAAGAGCGCGTAACAGACATCCAGAAGGGGGGATGCAACCTTGGCCGACCTTGCGGCTTCCGAAATCAGGCGATTGTTCTTCAACACATCAAGAATGGAGGCCTGGACATCGAAATCACGCGCAGCCAACTTGTGGGATTTCATCCGGGAGACATCGCTAGCCATCGGTCCGGCGTCCAGCACCGCCAGTAACTTATCGATATCCAGTGCGTGATGGTTGGCAAAATGCAGCGACTCGACAAGCCCTGTCACCATCGTGATGAGAAAGAGATTCACGGAAAGCTTCATCAACAGTGCTGACGGCACCGGCCCGCAAAGCACGGTTTCATGGCACATCGGCGCGAGTAGCGGCTTGATTTCGCAGAGGACATCCGGCTCACCGGCGAGCATTGCCACCAACTGGCCGGCTTCGGCGGGTTTTCGAGAGCCTGATACGGGCGCTTCCACATAGTGTCCACCGGCCGACGTTATGGCTTTACCCAATGCTTTGGAGTACTCGGGCGAAGTGGTACCCATATGTACGACGATGTGGTTCGCCACATAGTCGCTGAAAACCGGTGTTTGCCGGGCAAGGACGTCATCGATAGCAGACTCGGTAGCCAACATCAGTATGACGATCCTGGCACAGGCAAAAACCTCTGCCGGACTCTCCACCACGGAAGCGCCCAGTGTTCGAAGCTCGTCTCCGGCTCCAGGGCTACGGTTCCAGACCACAATAGGCGTGCCGGCCTTCGCCAGGTTTGTTGCCATGGGTTTTCCCATGACCCCCAGACCAATAAAACCAATCGTCATAGTCGCCTCCACAAACCTTTGTCCAGGGCTCGCCCCGCCTGTCGCGCATCTGATGCGGGCGCCGAGGTAGATTCACTGTCTAATTTATTGAGGGAATGGCAAAGCGTCTTGAAGGATTGTGATGTGTTCTGGAGTAAGCGGGTCCGGGCAATGCGATGCAGGGACGCTGAATAAAAAATACTCACTAGGAGTTCCGGAACTCGCTGATTTTAGGGATGTTCTGGAACCATACAACGTTGACACATATCAAGGGTTATTGCCTTCGCCTATGAAACAATGGGCAGATCTTTTGGTTGGACTGACTCGACATGCCCAAAATGGCGCGCTTCCTGATTCTTCTCCTGCTGGTTGGCGGTATTGGCGGGGGTATCTGGTTTTATAAGCACCGCGAATCCCCGTCGGACCCGACACAATTGACGCTATACGGCAACGTCGATATACGGGAAGTCCAACCCGCATTCAACGCCAGCGGCCGCATTACCTCCCTGGCGGTTCAGGAAGGTGCTCGGGTAAAACAGGGCGAGCTGCTGGCGACACTGGATAGCAGTCGATACACCGCAGCGTTGAATCAGGCCACCGCTGCCCTGGCGGCAGCGAAAGTGACCTATCAGAACAACGCTGTGATCTACCGGCGCTATACGCAGCTGGCGACCACCAACGCAACCGCGATTCAGCAACGGGACGATGCAAGGGCGGCCTATCAGGCGGCGTATGCAACCTACCAGGCGCAGCAAGCCGCTGTTGCTCTGGCGCAGCGACAACTGGACGATACCCGCCTCTATGCACCTGCCGACGGGATCGTTGAGAACCGCATACTCGAGCCTGGGGACATGGCGTCGCCCTCAACCCCGGTTTACACCATCGCCCTGCTTTCGCCGACCTGGGTTCGGGCCTATGTTCCCGAAACCGCAATGGGTCGAATCAGAACCGGCATGCGTGCCGCGGTAAGCACGGACAGTTTTCCCAACCATCGCTATGAAGGCTGGATCGGCTACATTTCGCCGACAGCGGAATTCACGCCCAAAACGGTTCAGACACCCGCATTGCGGACGGCCCTGGTCTTCGAAGTTCGCGTGTATGTCTGTGATACCCGTGATGAATTGCGTCTGGGGATGCCAGCCACAGTTCATATCGATACGCAGCCTTCGACACCGGCACAACCTCCGAAATGCGGGCCCGTCGATGCCAAACGAGCGCCCTGAAAAACCACCCGCGCTAAAACTGGAGGCGGTTCAACGTCATTTCCGCACCAACAAACGCCTGGTAACGGCACTTGACGGCATTTCCGCAGAGGTCGAAGAAGGGACCGTTACCGGTTTGATCGGTCCTGATGGCGCAGGCAAAACCACGTTGATGCGGCTCATTGCGGGGCTTTTGCGGCTCGATGGCGGCAGCATCCAGGCATTGGGTCTCGATGTCTCTGCCGACCCTCTTGGCGTGCAAGGCAAGCTCGGTTACATGCCGCAGCGCTTTGGTCTCTATGAAGACCTGAGCGTGCGGGAGAATCTCGACCTTTATGCCGACCTGCAGGGCGTTGCACCAGCCATAAGACCGGCGCGTTATGCCGAGCTACTGCACATGACCGGACTGGGTCCCTTTACCCAGCGCATGGCCGGCCGCCTTTCCGGAGGCATGAAACAGAAGCTTGGACTGGCCTGTACCCTGCTTCATCCGCCTGAACTCCTTTTGCTCGATGAACCGACCGTCGGCGTCGACCCCGTATCCCGGCGAGAACTCTGGCAGATCATCGAACACCTGATGCAGACGACGTCGCTCACCGTCCTGTTCAGCACGGCCTACTTGGATGAGGCAGAGCGTTGCGACGCGGTGCTTCTTCTGCATGAAGGTCGTTTATTGGGCAGCGGAAAGCCCGGCGAGTTCACGAAAGAGATCGAAGGCCGCAGTTATCTTGCCTCCAGTCAACTAAGCCGTCGCCGCCTGCAGGCGCGGTTGAGCAGTACCCCTGGCGTTATAGATGCCATCATTCAGGGCAGCCATGTGCGGGTTATCACGGCATCGACCACAACATCCGACCCGGCAGGCTGGATAGAGGAAGCGCCGGACCTTCGTCTGACGCCGACACCCCCTCGCTTCGAGGATAGCTTTGTTGCGCGTTTGCACGAACAGGCGCAGGAAACCGGCAGTTCCGTCACGGCCATGCCACCCCCGTTAAAATCAGCAAATGACGGAGATGATAATGTCATATCCGTCAGTCGCCTTAGTCGCCGGTTCGGTGATTTTGTAGCGGTAAACGACATCAGCTTTTCAGTAAACCGAGGCCAGATATTCGGGCTCCTGGGCGCCAATGGCGCCGGGAAATCCACCACGTTCCGAATGCTGTGCGGATTGCTGCCGCCCTCATCCGGCTCACTGCAGGTGGCTGGTTACGACCTACGAAAAGCCGCCGCAGCGGCGCGGGGAAGAATTGGCTATATGGCGCAAAAATTTTCACTGTACGGCGATCTCTCAGTACACCGAAACCTGCGCTTTTTCAGCAGTGCCTACCGGCTCAAGGGCGCCCGGCAGCAGGATCGTATCGACTGGGCCATTCAGGAATTCGACCTAAAGCCCATCCTTAACGACACCTCGAAGGACCTGCCGTTGGGATTCAAACAACGGCTCGCCCTTGCCTGCGCCTTGATGCATGAGCCGGACATTCTTTTCCTCGACGAACCCACCTCGGGTGTCGACCCCCTTGCAAGGAGGGAGTTCTGGCGCCGAATCAACGGGTTAGCCGAGTCTGGCGTAACCGTTCTCGTCACGACGCACTTCATGGAAGAGGCCGAGTACTGCGATCAGTTGGTGATCATGGCGCAGGGCCGCATCCTTGCCACCGGAGCCCCGGAGAACATCAAGCGTATCGCCCGTACGCCGGAAACGCCGGATCCTACGATGGAGGATGCCTTCATTGCGGTCATCGAAACCCCTGCAGAGGCCGACGTCACATGAAAGGCGCCGCTCTTCGTCGTTTCACCGGCCTATTACGCAAGGAATTCCTGCAAATCCTGCGGGACCCCTCAGCGCTCGCCATCGCCTTTGTATTACCGGCGGTCCTGTTGCTGATCATCGGGCAAGGGGTTTCCCTGGACGCCCGCGGAGTACCGGTTGCGCTGGTCGTGCAGCATCCGGATGCATTGACGGCCAGCTTTACCGGACATTTCGAGCAATCGCCCTACTTCCGCCCTTTGCGTTATCGGGATATCCAGTCGGCAGAGGCCGCGATGGCAGCAGGCAAAGTGCAAGCAATCGTCTGGTTACCCAGCGACTTCAGTCGCAGAGCCAGAGCAAACGGTAATTCACCGATCGGTGTGATCGTCAATGGGGTCGATGCCAACGATGCACGATTGATCGAAGGCTATGTTCAACAGGTTTGGAGCACCTGGCTTGCCGCTCAGGCCCGCCTCCAGGGCAAGCGCTCTCCGCTACCGCTAGATGTGGCCGCCAGGGTTCGCTTCAATCCGGGCGTCAGCAGCCGCGATTATCTCGTCCCGGGCCTCATTGCGCTGATTATGACGCTAACCGGCGCGCTGTTGACAGCCTTGGTCATGGCTCGCGAATGGGAACGCGGTACGCTGGAGGCCCTCATGGTAACCCGCGTAAAGATGCGGGAAATACTCCTCGCCAAACTGGTTCCCTACTTTCTGTTGGGCATGGGCGGCATGGCCGCCTCAGTGGCGATTGCGGTGTTCCTGTTCGGCATTCCAATGAGAGGTTCGCTGCTCGTATTGACGGGGACTTCGGCCCTGTTCATGCTCGCAGCCCTGGGGATGGGTTTACTGATTTCGAGCTTTGCCCGCAATCAGTTTGTTGCCGGTCAGATTGCCATCATCACCACCTTCCTGCCGGCGTTTATCCTGTCGGGGTTTGTGTTCGACATCGACAGCATGCCGCAAGTGGTTCAGTTCATTACCCACATCGTCGCCGCCCGTTATTTCGTGGCCATACTGCAGACGCTTTTCCTGGCCGGGGATGTCTGGTCGGTGATTCTGCCTAACGCCCTGGCACTGGCCATAATGGCGGTGATCTTTCTTGCCGCCGCACGCGCCATTACCCACAAGAGATTGGACTGAAACCCATGTGGCGACAGGTGCTTGCACTGCTTATCAAGGAATTGCTCACGGTACTCAGTGACCGTAAGAGCCGTGTTGTGCTGATCGGCCCGCCGTTAATCCAACTGATGGTGTTTGGTTACGCGGCGACCTTCGATCTCAACAAAGTGCCCATCGCCATCTATAACCAGGACCGAAGTGCCGCTTCGCGGGACCTGGTGGCTCACTTTACCGGCTCCCCTACCTTTAATGTCGTGGCTAATCTGAAGAGCGAGAAACCTATCGACGATCTCATCGATTCCCGCGAGGTTCGAATGGTATTGGTCATCGACCCGCGATTTACACGCAACCTGCTGAGCGGCCACCCTGCGCCGGTACAGATGATCGTGGACGGTCGTAACTCCAACACTGCGTTGCTGATACAGGGCTATGCCAACAACATACTGAACGACTACGCTCTTGCCTGGAACGCCCGAAAAGGCGCCCCACCGCCCCCGGCGGTGCTGGATATGCGCGCCCGCTTCAACCCAACTCTTGATTCACATTGGTTTATCGTGCCCGGCATCATCGCCTTGCTGACGCAGTTGGTGACGTTGTTGATTGTTGGGATGTCGGTCGCCAGGGAACGGGAGACGGGGACTTTTGACCAGTTGCTGGTAACGCCGCTCCGACAGTTCGACATTCTACTCGGGAAAGGCCTCCCCAGCCTGCTGATCGGTGGCATAGAGGCTACGGTGATTATTGCGGCGACGGTCTGGTGGTTCGATATCCCCTTGAGGGGGGAACTCTTGGCGCTCTATTTCGGGCTACTGCTGTTTGTCGTGTCGGTTACCGGTATCGGCCTGATGATTTCGTCGCTGGCCGTCACCCAGCAGCAGGCACTCTTGGGGGCGTTCCTATTCATGGTGCCATCGGTCATTCTATCGGGCTTTGCCACCCCCATCGCCAATATGTCGGAATGGGTGCAGTACCTGACCTTTATCAATCCAATGCGCTACTTCCTGATTATCGTGCGAAAGGTGTTTCTGGAAGGCGCGGATTTCTCCGCCTTGACCGCGCAATACTGGCCAATGGCCGTGATCGGCCTGGTCACACTGATCACGGCCGCGTGGCTGTTCCGCAAACGGCTGTCCTGATACAGCTTTCCCCTTGCGGCTCACTTACTCAGGCTTAGTCGGCCGCAATTTTTCGAAGGCTTCCATCAGGTTTATCGGCAAGGGGAAAAAGACGGTGGACGAGCTGTTGTTGCTCATATCCGCCATTGTCTGCAGATAGCGTAATTGCAGGGCTGCCGGATTGCGCGACATGATTTCCGCCGCTTCGAACAGTTTGTGTGACGCCTGCAGTTCGCCATCGGCATGGATCACCTTGGCACGACGCTCACGTTCCGCCTCAGCCTGACGTGCAATAGCCCTGATCATGCTTTCGTTGAGGTCGACGTGCTTGATCTCCACATTGGCGACCTTGATGCCCCAAGCCTCGGTCTGGGCATCGAGGATCTCCTGAATATCCCGATTCAACTTATCCCTTTCGGAGAGCATCTCATCCAAGTCGTGCTTGCCAAGCACGGAACGCAACGTCGTCTGAGCCAATTGGCTGGTGGCGTTGCCAAAATTCTCGACCTGGATGATCGCCTTTTCGGGATCGACGACCCGATAGTAGAGAACCGCATTGACGCGGACGGTAACGTTATCTTTGGAGATAACATCCTGCGCCGGCACGTCATGGGTAATAACCCGCAGATCCACCCTGACGACCTGCTGTATACCGGGCACGATCAGTACCAATCCCGGCCCTTTGACAGCCTGGAAGCGTCCAAGGAAAAACACGACTCCCCGCTGGTATTCGGGAACAATTCGAATGGCGGAACCGATAATCAGCCCCACCATTACAAGAGGTACAAGATAGGCAATCAATTCACTCACGGTCGATCTCCCTTCTGGGTTAAGGATCAGTTTCCCTGACCGTCGGCCATATTTTCACCCGGCCCGTCGGTCCCTTGATGGATTACCGAGACGAAGACATGAAGTCCCTCGATACCGGTTACTTCAAGAACATCGCCCGCTTTGGCAGCGCGCTCACCCAACGCCAGCCAATTTTCGCCACGCACACGGACGCGCCCTCGCCAGCGGCCGGTTTCTGCATCCTGAACGAAATCGTCGAGAACAAGGGCTGACAAGCCGATCATCTGCGGTTCGCCGGTGGTGGGCGGTCGTCGGCGAAAACCAAGAAGCCGTGTCACCATCCAAAGAAGGAATCCTGCCGCGATCAACGCCGTGCCACCGATGAGCGGTATGGAAACTTGCGGGTGCAGCCCATCCATCAACAGGATAGAGCCCGTCACAAAGGCCACAATGCCGCCAATGCCAAGCACGCCAAAACTGGGCACAAACGCCTCCGCAACAATAAACCCCAATCCCAGGACAAGCAGTGCCAGACCGGAATAATTCACGGGCAGCATCTGGAACGCGAACAACGCCAGTAGCAGGCAGATACCACCCACCACGCCGGGTACCGTTCCTCCAGGATTGAACAGCTCGATAGCCAGCCCCAAAAAACCGGCCAGCAAGAGCAAATACGCGATATTGGGATTGGCAATGACGGATAGCAGATTGGTACGCCAGTCCGGATCGAAACGCACCACCGTGAGATTCAAGGTGCGCAAGACCTGTATCTGCTGAGCCATCATGACTTGACGCCCATCGATCTGGCGAAAAACATCGTCCAGGGTTGGTGCCACTACATCGATCACGTGGCGTTTTAGCGCTGCCTGGGCATCCAGGTTTGCGGCGTGGCGCACCGCCTCTTCGGCCCAATCGGCATTTCTCCCACGGCGCTCTGCAAGGCTGCGAATATAGGCGACAGCGTCTTCCGTAATTTTGCGATCCATGGCGTTCTTCGCCGACTTACCCTCATTATCCTGTCCCTTGTCGTCCGAGAGGCCGGGGATTCCGCCAAGCTGAACCGGTGTTGCGGAGCCGAGATGAGTGGCAGGTGCCATGGCAGCGATATGACTGGCATAAAGCAGGTAGGTGCCGGCGCTCGCCGCGCGCGCGCCAGACGGCGACACATAAGTCACCACAGGGACCGGCGATGCCAGGATCGCCTTAACGATATCGTGCAGGCTATTCATCAGCCCACCCGGGGTATCCAGTTCGATAACCAGCAACGCATCGCCATCGTGGGCGGCTTTCGACAGTCCTCGTTTCAGGTAATCCGTCGTTGCAGGCCCTATGGGTCCGTCGATGGTCAGCAATAAGGCCGTGCGCGAGTTTTGTTCCCGCGCCATCGACCCTGGACTGCCAACCGATAGCACGACAATTCCGGCAAGCAGCCACGCGCCCCAGCGCCTTAACATGGCATAACCGCGTGTACGAATCATGTGCCACTCCCGCTCCTGAATAACCGTCTCGGCCCTGAAACAACGACCAAGGTTCCTTTTATTCATACGAATTTCAACAATACGCCGGATTAGGCAGGCGGGCGAGATGAACCGTGGGTCTTTTGCGTTTTCCTTGATCCCGGTGGGATAAATGCGGCGAGCATTTGGGCCGCGACACTCTTAACGAGTGTCGCGTCGAGACTAGATCGTCGTAATACGCTGATGGTCCACATCCCAGATATTGTTCTTGAGCGCTGCTGGAATATGGCGAAGTTTAATCCGGGTAACGTCGGCAAAAAGGTACTCATACTCCTGATGACAGGCGGCCAGTCGATAGTTGGGAATACGAGCAGAAAGATGATGTATGTGGTGGTAGGCGATATTGGCCGTAAACCAGTTCAACCACGTCGGCAGTAAGAGAAAACTCGTGCCCTCAACCGCCGCACGGTGATAACACCAGTTCTTATCATCCGCAGCCCAGGAACCCTCGAAATTGTGCTGTACGGCAAAGAGGATGATGCCTCCGGCACCGGCTATGGACAGGGTGAGCAGGTAGATCGTAAAGAACAAGGCTGGGCCAACCGCTATCGACATCAAAGCCCACAGCGAGAGCAGGACAATATTATTGCCCGTCATGTGCCAGTATTCCTTTTCATTTTTCCAATAGCGGCATTTGAAATCACGGATGATCGAAGCAACCGGAAGACCGGGGGTCGCCATTTTCTGTTTCAGCACACTAGACCACAGCAGGATCGAGCCTTTGATCCAGGTGTATCGGGGATTGAAAATGAGGTAAAGGAAGCCGCCAACAGGTGCAAAAAAAATGTTGCGGGTCATGTGGTATAGACGCTGTTTCCGCGGGGAAAGCGCCGTGTACTCTTCCCGCGTAAGCGTGCCCAAGGGCCCCCGATAACGTTCCCAATTGCCATTATTCGCATGGTGGAAGTCGTGATTTTTCGACCAGACATACTGCGGCATGCCGCAGAGTACCCCCAACAGGAACCCGGCGATTTTGTTGTAGCGGCAAGTGGCAAACAGCGCGTTATGCCCACACTCGTGCATCAACACAAAGATACGCAACAGAAACAGGGTGATAAAAACACCGCAGAGCAACGTCAGCAGCCCGGAAACCGGCCAGCTAACGATCGCCAGATACCAGAAAATGCCATAAGGAATTAATGTGAGAGCCAGTTGGCTGAAAGCAGTAATGTCGCTCTTTTGAGAGAAACGGTCGATGATTTGTCGTTTATTATTTTCGAGTGTATGACGATCACTCATGCATTTTTAACCTCAGCGTGAATAAATAACTATCGACTATTGCACGCCAACCTTAAAAATGGCTTCTATCTCCCTCGCGCGCGCTCCTTCTTGAGCCTTGATTCCAAACAGGCACCTGATAGACGACTACGATCCATAGTCCCATAATTGGGTGACAATTGCGCTACCAACCGAACAATGCGTACCATTATTTACCCTGTTTATGACGCGTCGCTCTATCAAATCTTCAACCGTGACCGAAAACCCCCACCAGACCGCCGTACACACCCAGGCCCGCCGTGACAGCAATGACTGCCGCGACAACAACGGCATAGCCGCCTTTCAGGCGGTGAGATTCGGGCAATGCCTTCCGCCCCAACATAAACAGAAACATCAGGACAAGCGGCAGCAACAAGGCATTCATCACTTCAACCGCTAAGCTCAATGCGACGAGATCCTGTGCTTCGCCGACCACCAGCGCCCCCGCGATGACAACAAATGAGAAAACCGCGTAGAACCAAGGGGCCTTGGTCGGGGTGTCCTGCAGGGAACGGCGGTAGCCCACAACCTCCCCCAAGCCCCACGCCGCAGCCAGGGATACCACGATGGCAGCGACCATGGCCGCGCCCAGTATGCCGACGGAAAAGAACAGGCGGCCGATATCGGCCCCCAGATAAGGTGTCAATGCTTCACTGATTTGCTCGACGGTATTCAGGGGGGCTCCGTCGGAATGGGCACCCAGGGTTGCAGCCGCGGCAATCAACACGGCCGCCATGACCAACTGCGTAACGACGGCGCCAATCGCCGTATCCCAACGGGCATAGCGCAGTGCTTCCGGACGCAATCCTTTATCCGCGATGGCTGACTGCTGGTAAAACACCATCCAGGGCATGATCACCGCACCGATATTGGCCGCAACCAGATAAAGATAAGCGGAGTTGTTCAACGGCATGTGCGCCAGCCCACTTACAATATCCGCAGGGTTGGGATGTGCCTTGGCGGCAACCCAAAAGAACGCTAATTCGAAGCCCCCCATCAACATGGCGACACGCTCTACGCGGCGGTAGCTGCCAGTCCAGACAACGAGAATCAGGAATCCGGCGGCCAGACTCAGGCTTACAATACCTGGCACACCATAGAGCCGACCAACGCTGACAATGCCGGAAAACTCTGTCAACAAGGCACCAATGCATGCAACAACCAACGTCGAGACTGACAACCAGGCCCACCCCTGACCGAACGTCTCGCGAATCAGCTCACCGTGGCCACGTCCCGTAATTAAACCGAGGCGAACAGTAAGCTCCTGGACCACAAACAGGATCGGAACCAGGATGATCTGCAGCAATAGCAGGTGGTATCCCCATTGGGCACCACTTTGCGCCGCCGTGATGATGCTACCTACATCGGTATCGGCCAGCATGACGACCAGACCGGGCCCAAACACGGACAGCGCAAGGCGCCAACGTGCCAGAGGCCTGTTGGTAAGGTGCTTATCCGACAAAGAGGGGTCCACCATGTGCGTCATACTGCTTCTCCGGCGCGCAAATGAAACTCATTATCAATATAAGTCGCAAAAACTCAATACCCACCGCTTGAGCTGGATCAGCTCTACCCGGATTAGGCACCAGCAGGCTAAACCTTTTTGACGAATTCGGATTTCAGTTTCATCGCACCAATGCCGTCGATTTTGCAGTCGATGTCATGGTCGCCTTCAACCAGGCGAATATTCCTGACTTTGGTGCCGATCTTGACCACCAAGGACGAGCCTTTGACCTTAAGGTCCTTGATCACGGTGACGGTATCCCCATCCTGCAACGTATTACCCGCAGAGTCCTTGACGACTTTCCCCTCGTTAACGTTTTCTGCTGTTGAAGCTTCGTTAGGGCTCCATTCATTTCCACATTCTGGACACATCAGGAGGTTGCCGTCTTCATAGGTGTATTCGGATTTGCACTGGGGGCAAGGCGGTAAAGGGTTCACTGAATATCCTCATGAAACGCGTGGTTATCGGGGCGCACATGATAGTCGTTCCTGGAGAGTTTTGGGAGAGCCTGCAAGGTCCGACAGTACCGTTCGCTGACATTGCCTGGAGAAGCTACACTTCCAAAGGTATCAGGCAGAGGGAGCGCCGATGACAGACCAACAACAAGAAATCTCCGGACCGGCCATTCTTTTTGCGCGACAACCCATATTCGACCGTAACCTGTCGGTTGCCGCTTATGAGCTCTTATTCCGGTCCGAAAACAACGAGCACATGGCGCCGAATAACCTCGACGGAGATCTCGCAACCAACGAAGTAATGCTGAACGCCTTCATCGAAAGCACCATTCAGGAGGTGTGTGACGGGAAGCCGGCCTTTATCAATATGACCCGGCAACGCCTTTGTGAGCCAATACCCTTTGCACCGGACCATGTGGTCCTGGAATTGCTGGAAACGATTGAATGGGATTCTTCGCTCGGTCCGGTATTGGATCAGTTGGCCCAGATGGGGTATCGCCTCGCCCTCGATGATTTCGTCATTGGCAACCTGGACAGCCCGCTGGTCCACTACGCCGATATTATCAAGCTCGAATATCCCGCCTGCCCCGCCGACAAATTGTCCGGTGTCGTCCATCAACTCAAGCAGCGGCGCGTCCAGGTCCTTGCAGAAAAGCTGGAAACCCAGGAAGACCTTCGTCGCTGCATGGACGCCGGTTGCGACCTCTTCCAAGGGTATTTCCTCGCGCGGCCGGAAGTGGTCAGGGGCCGGAAAATGCCCAACAACCGACTCTCCGTATTGCGCCTGCTGACGGCCGTCAATAAGCCCCAGATGGAGCTGCAGGAAATCATGCAACTGATACGGCAGGATTCCTTTTTCAGCATCCGTTTGCTGCGAGTCGTCAATTCGGCGGCGCTGCGACGCTCTGCCGAAATCACCTCGATCAATACCGCCGTGATGTTGCTGGGGCTCAACCGCATCCGCGCGCTGATCAGCATGCTGGCTCTCGCCAAGCTGGAAGATAAACCCCATGCGCTGCAAATGCTGGCACTCACGCGAGCCCGATTTGCTGAACTCATCGCACAGAGGATGGGCATCAGGGATAAGGATGCGGCCTTCACCACGGGCCTGTTCTCATGCATCGATGCCTTTTTTGACACACCGATGGCCGAAGTGTTGGAACTGATTCCCTTGCACGAGAGTTTGCGCAAAGCCCTACTTGAAAAAGGAGGCCCCCTTGGCCTGATTCTCGACACCGTGCTTTCATACGAACGCGGCAAATGGGCTGACCTGCAATTGTCATTGCTCAAGCGCAGCGGCGTTGCCGCGACAGATCTGGCGGTGGATTACAGGGACAGTATCCAATGGGCTGAAGAGGTCGAAAGCAGCTCCGAATAACCAACCAGCGAACTATCTGCAACAGATCGAAGCCAATAAGGATTTGTACAGGTTCGCCAACAATTACCCGTCGATTTTACGAGACCCTTCCCCTCATGTGGATTTCTTTAAGGACCCCCTGAACGTATCCGTTCGAGGAAGCCACTAAGGCTCATACCTGCCATTAATCCCCGGAACAGTCAGCGGCCCTTGATAGTTGACCGCCAAAGATACAGTGCCGGTAACAGGTTTGTGCTCAGGAGTGCACTCCACACAATCCCTCCGAGAATCACAATCGCCAGCCCTTGCTCCGGCGCAGCCCCTTTTCCCCAGCCGAGAGCTGTCGGAAGCATGCCAAGAATCGCGGTGACCGTCGTCAGCAGAATTGGCCGGAATCGCACTTTTATGGCCTCGCGCACCGCTGCTTCAACAGCCATGCCGGACATTTCATTGCGACGCGCCCGATGTAACAGCACGATGCCGTGATTGAGGCTTATGCCGATAAGCGTCAGAAAAGCGACCAGTCCGGTCGCATTGAGTCCCACGCCACTGGCAGCAAGTGCCAGCGCGCCTCCGGTTACCGCCAGTGGCAGTTGCAGGAGCAATAATCCCGGAACGCGCAGGCCATCAAACTGCAGAACCAGCAAGCCCGCCATCAGAACAAACGCCAGTACAGCGGCGGTAAGCAGGGTAACCCCGGCCTTTTCCAAAGCGGGCAGCAGGCCACCAAAGGCAATTCGGTAGCCTGGAGGCAAATGCAATGAGGCAAGCGCAGCCCGGGCCTGCTCCACAACGCTCCCCAAAGGACCGAGAGGGATAGCCGTAATATCCAGGGCACGAGCGCCGTCGATATGACGGATCTGATTGGGAATCGCCGACCACCGTACCTGTGCTACCGCCCTCAAAGGAACCCACCCCGCATCGCTGTGCACCGGCAATTCACGCAGCTGCGCGAGACTGAGATCCTTGACATCTTTCAGGCGCAGATACAGGTCCAGGTGATGATCACCATCCGGTAGCGCTGCCAGGACGTCTCCGCCCAACAGCGGATGCAGCTGCACTTCCAAATCCGCGGGACTCAGCCCGTAATAACGCAGCGCCTGGATGTCCGGCACGAGCTGTAACTGCGTAACGGGATAACCGTCGTCATCGAACACATCCGACAGGAGCGGCACCTGATGGAGGCGCTCGGTGACAGTCTCGGACAGTTGCCGTAACCGCTGTAGGCTGGGCCCGAACAACCTGAGGACGAACGGCTGCGGCAAACCGGACAGACTCTCGCCCACGCGTTCCAGGGTTGGGGTGCCCATCGCCAATTGAACGCCGTCAGTCTGGCTGACCTGCAACAGGGAGGCAGCCAGCCGGTCCAGGCTATGATCGGCGACGGAAGGCTTCAGGACGATCTCGATTTCGCCTGCGTAGCTGTTTTCCATATACGAGGTGTCGCCCGGCGAACCCATCCGGATATAGGTATGTTCAACTGCAGGATTACGCATCAGGCGGTCGCTAATGCCCGTTGCGACCTTGCGCGTCTCGACCAGCGAGGTACCGGGCGGCAGCGTGAAACTCTCCAGCAAGACACCTTCATTGGGGAGCGGCAGGAAGTCGACCGGCACCAGCACCAGCAGCAACAGGCTGAAAACCAGTAAGCCGCCGCAGGCCGCGAGGCTCGCTCTTGGATACCTCAATGCAACCTCGAAAAGGCGCGCATTGGCCTGTTGTAACCGGTGAATCAGGCGTTCACCCAGACCAACACTGACAGGTTTTCTGTCGCGAACGCGGCTCATCAACAATGGGATGAGCGTCAGGGACACCAGAAGCGACGCCAGCAGGGACAGGCTCATCGCCAACGCAAAGGGAATACTGAAGAGCCCGGCGAGTCCCCCGACAAACAGCAAGGGCACGAAAACCGATACCGTGGTCAGCGTCCCGGAGATATCCGGCCCGACAATATCGCCAAGACCCGCCCGGATGCCGGCCCACCCTGACAGCCCCGTTTCCCAGCGATAGCAGATACTCTCAAAAACGATGATGGCATCATCCACCAGCAATCCCACAGAAATCGAGAGCGCCCCCAGCGTGAGCAGATTGAGGCTTTGACCCAACACATAGAGACCGGCGATCCCCAGCAGCAGGGAAAGCGGAATACTGATCGCCAGTATCCACCCACCACGACGGGGCCCGATCAGCGCCAACAGCACCAGGATGGCGAGCATCCCGCCCACAACCAGGTTGCGTCCCAGGTCGGCACCGATCAGTGCCACGAGATGCCCCTGACTATAGAGTTTTACCCAACGGGCACCCGCTGGAAGCTGGTTACGGGTGTCGTTCAGAACCTGCGCCAGCCCGTGTGTCACCGGTAAGGTCGACGCACCTGGCTGTTTGAAAATGGTCATGATCACCGTAGGCAATCCGTCGAGCGCCACAGCATTATGTGTCGGGACAGCCCCGTGCACTACCGTTGCCAGCGTTCCAAGAGGCACCCTGCCCTTGGTCCCCTTGACCATGATTTGCGTCAGTTCGGCAGCGGAAACCGGTAGGTGCCTTGCTTCCAGGAAAACATCCTGGTGCCCCAGGCTCAGGTAACCATCCGCCCCCAACACCACCTGCGAACGCACGGCCGCCTCCAGCGTCTGCACGGTGACGCCATACGCCTGGAGACGCGCGAGATGGGGTTCGATCCAGATCGCTTCGTCGCCCGCACCGAACACGTTGACCCTCTGCACGCCAGACAGCGCGCGTAAAGCCGGCGCAATCCGTGTTTCCACAAGCGTTTTGGCCTGTACCACAGAGACCCCGGCGGGAAGTTTCAGTGCATAATCCGCCACTTCGTTGATGGCATTACCCATAATTTCCGCATGAGGCTGAACACCCGGCGGCAACGAAGCATGTCCTCGGTCCAGGGCCGACTGGACAGCCTGCAGATCCTGATGCACGTCGCTATTGGGAGAGAAACGGACGTCGATTTCGACGGCCCCCTCTCCCATGACCGAGCGAACTTCCGTTACGTCGGGCAAGGTCATCAACTGCGCTTCCAGGGGGCGAACTACCTGGCTCTCTAAATCAACGGGCGTCGACCCGGGCGCATGAACCACCACGCTTATCTGGGGAAAGCGGAACTGGGGCAATACCTCTACGGAAATGTTATGCAGCGCATAGATTCCGGCCAGTACCAGACAACCATAGATCAGCAGCCATAGCAGCGGATGTCGCAAACGAAGCGGGATACGGAAAGTGGTCGCCACAGGTCAGTCCGGGTTCGAATAGTGGCTGGAGAAATCCTTGTGGTACAGCGCGTAAGCACCGTCGATAACGACCCTGTCCCCCGGAGAAAGCCCTTTCCTGATCCAGCTCCAACCCTGCTGGGTCGCTGCAAGACTGACTTCGACGGGCGTGGCCTTACCGGCGATCTCCTGCATCACCCACCAGGTGCCTGCATCCAGTATCAGAGCGCTCGTGGGTACCGCGGGGAGCTGCCGGCTTTTTATGGTCAGGCGTAACTCGCCGAACTCACCGGGGAACCAATTTACAGGGACTCTGGCCGGTTTCAGGTCAACCCACCAGCGGCCCGGTAAAGACGGATCCGGATACCGGGACACGACTTCGACCGAGACATGGCGTCCCGAACTCTCAGCACGAAACTGTCCGCTGTCTCCGGGCGCCAGCTTAAAACCTTGTTCGCCGTAGGTTTCAGCCCTCAACCAGAGGCCTTTGTCGGGCTGAATCGTTGCAATGGCTTGCCCCGGCGTCAAATGGTCACCCTCGCCGGCCTTGATCGCGACGATCTGCCCCGCCACCGGCGCCAGGATCCGAGATTCCTGCCTCAGGGCGTCGAGGTGCATTCGCGCGATGGCCAGACGGGATTCACTGTCGCTAAGCTGTTGCGTCAGCTCAAGCACATTGGCTTCTGTCGCAAAACGCTGATGTTGTTTCTGCTGGATCAGCTGTAGCCGGCGACGATAGAAGGCGACATCCTTTTCGTCCTGCTGGAAAGCCTGCTCAGCAGACGCCTGAGAGGCCACGCTTGTTGGCGATTCCAAACGGCCGATCATCTGACCGGCCGCAACCCTGTCGCCCACGACCAGGGAGAACCCGCTCAGACGTCCAGAGGCATTGGCAGACAATGAGACGGGCTGGCTGGCGACCACCTTGGCAAAGAGGCTGACCCGTTGCTGCAGAGGACGAAGCTCGACGTGAAACACCTTAGGCGACGGTGAAGCCATCGCCATAGATACAACGCCAACCAGGATCGGTAACAACAGAAACCGCAGAAGGGGCATGGCGAACAAGCTCCGGAAAGGCTCAAGGCTGACAGGACTCAGCGGCATGCCAATCAGTCTCGATGGCATGACGGCTGGGCCGGCCTTCGGTGGATGCCCATGGAAAATCGAAAACATGGGCTGACAGAGTCCGTTCGACTCAGGCTAGCCCACTTGAATTAGGGGATACTTAGGAGCTCAGGAGAAACGGATGACATCCTCGCTGGCTCGGTCCCAGCGATGCCATTCACTTTTCATCCAGGCGTAGAACACGGGACCGGCGATCACACCGACTATGCCGAAGATACGCTCCATCACCAGCATGCAGAGCAGGATTTCCCACGCCTTGGCCTTGATTTCTCCACCGACAATGCGGGCATTGGCAAAGTATTCCAGCTTATGTACCGCAACGAGGAAGATCAGCGACGCCAAAGCCACGTTCAACGAGGCCGAAAGGCTGATAACCACCATAACCGTATTGGAAACCAGATTACCCAGAACCGGCAGTAATCCCGCGACAAAGGTGATGATCAGCAAGGTCTTGGTAAACGGCAGGTGAATGCCGGCGATGGGGAGCGCGACCACCAGGTAAATCGCGGTCAACAACGTGTTTAACGCTGAGATTTTCAACTGTGCTGTGGCCACCTGCCAAAAGGCCTCACGAAGCCCGATCACCTGCGCCATCAGATAACGGGAGGCCGGCCCCAAAGGGGTTTCGCGGGTAACATCGCTCACACCGATCATGGCACCCAGCAGGATACCGACGACGATATAGCCAAACAGTTTAAGAGTGCCCAGTCCGGCAGCGCCGACCAGCGCCGCATGCTGCTTGAGCCAGTCACCGGCTTCCTTGAGCAAATCGCTCTGTTCCGGCAGCAGTGCACTCAGCGAGTGCGGCAGCCAAATCCGTGCGGAACTGAGGATCTTGCTCATCTCAACCAGCAGTCGTTGCAAACCAAAACCATTCCGGACCTGGGCATGGATTGCCAGCCCTATCCCCACCAGCACCACAGCCACGAGCGCCGCCACGATCCAGGCCGACAAGACTTTTGCGCCGTGGGTATGCGGCACGTGCTGCGCCAGCCGCCCCGAAAGGGCCGTCACCAGGGCGTAGGTCAGCAACCCGGAATACAGGGGGGCCAGCAGTGACAGCTTGAGAACGAAAAGGAAGACGAGCGCGGCGCAGCAGAACGCCAGAAAACGGGCGGTCGACGGAGTAAAAGCATACATGCGGCAACAACTCCATGGGATCCTTGCGGATGAAGGAGCCGATTATGGGGAATTTTGAGACGATTGCGAAGCCACCGACGCCAGGAGATGTGTAGACTTCCTGAATGCAAGGCTGCTTCGCAAAAACAGGCATTCACCGACCAACCGGACCCGTGAACATGCTGTCCTTTTTCATCATAAAGACTGTCCATATCTCAGCGGTCGCAACCACATTCATTCTTTTCAGCATCCGGGGATATTGGATGATGACCGGCTCTGACCGGCTCCGACAGCGCTGGATCCGGGTGGTGCCGCATGTCGTCGACAGCCTGCTGCTGGCCAGTGCACTGATCCTGGCATGGATGATTCACCAGTATCCCTTCGAAACCCCCTGGCTGACGGCGAAAGTCATTGGCCTGTTTGCGTATATTGGATTCGGCACCCTCGCCCTCAAAAGGGGCCGCACACGCCGTATCCGCGTGACCTGCCTGGCTCTTGGGCTATTTATGTTCTTCTATATCGTCAGCGTTGCCCTGACAAAACAGGTCGTCCCTACCTCCCTGTTCAGTGTCCTTTAGTGGCGATGCCGGTGATGAGCATCAGGGAAATGGTGGTGACTATGCGTTAACGGCGCATGTTGATGAACGTGCTTGTGCCTCACGCCCGGAGCAACCGGATAATCATGCTCGTGCTGGTGATGCTCGTCGTGGACATGCCAGTGATCGTGCAAAAGGCTTTCATGGGTGTGGGGATGGCTGTGTTTCTCGGTGAGGTGCAGCCAGACACCGAAGGCCATCAGTGCCCCGGCGGCAATAAGGTGTCCATTCAGCGGCTCGCGAAGCCAGAAAATGGCCAGCACGGCACCAAAGAACGGGGCGACTGAAAAGTAGGCACCGGTTCGGGCCGTGCCGAGATCCCTCAATGCCACCACAAACAATGCCAGACTGGCGCCATAAGCCAGTGAACCGACGACCAGCGCACCCAGCATGGCATGAACAGGCGGCATCGATGTTCCGATAATGACGGCCAGCAATACATTGATAATGCCGGCGACCCACCCTTTAACCGCCGCAATGAAACTCGCATCGGACAAGGCAATCTTGCGCGTCAGGTTATTGTCCACGCCCCAGGCCAGGCAGGCGCCGAGCACACAGAGGGAGGGCCAGAGGCTGGAGAATTGAAGGTGGGCCGGCCAGCTCAGCAAAACGGCACCGGCGACGATGGATAACATGCCCAGGGCGATACGTCGGTCGACGTTCTCGTGAAAGAATACCCAGGCAAGCAAGGCAGTAAATACGGACTCTGCATTGAGCAGCAAGGCTGTTGAGGCGGCCGGCATTCCCGTCAGGCCGAACATCAACAATACGGGCCCGGCCACGCCACCGGCCAGGACGGCTGCGATTAACCATCCCCACTCCGCGGGCGCCATCGATACAGCAGGCGGACGGGTCAGCAACCGGTACAGCGTCAGCCCCAGACCGCATCCCAGGTAGAGCAATCCGGCCATCAGCCAGGGACCGATACTGTCCAGCAGCCATTTCGAGGCTGGCGTGCCAGCACCAAAGAGCGCCGCCGCGACCAATGCGGCCAGGGCGCCTCCGGGAAGGAAGAATTTCTGAGACATCAGGCCCTCGGCATTGTCGGGTTACGCTGACGAGCCCCCATCAAACCGGCGCGATGGGGTGCCGGTAACGCACGCACAGCCCGTTGGGCTGGCCAGCTTCGTCAAGCAGGTTTTCCAGGAGGAGATCGCCAGCATAGCGTTCTGAAATGGCTTTCGCGATAGCCAGTCCGAGACCGCTGCCTTCCCCACTGGCATTGGCACCGCGATGAAAGGGATCGAAAATGTCGGCCTGTTGGTCGACAGGGATACCCGGGCCGCTGTCCTCGATTTCGAGCGAGGCATGATCCCTCCCGTTGGTCACGCGTACCGTAATGTGCCCTCCCGCAGGTGTATATTTGATGGCGTTTTCCAGTAATGCCTGGATGAGGGTTTCGAGCTCACCCGGCTGCGCGCTGACCATGCAGGATCCCGGGGCATAGAGACCAAGATCGATGTCCTTGGCCCGTGCAAGCGGTAGCAGGTTCCCAACCATGTCGCGTGCGATCTCGGCAAAATCCACCGGCTGCCGCACGGGGGCTGTCACGGCCTGATTGCGTGCCAATGTCAGCAGTTGATTGACCAGTCGCTCCATCCGCTGCAACCCGGCATTCAGGGGCGCCAGGCGTTCTCCCAACTCATCCAGGGAATCCACGCGCTGAAGATTGCCGACCTGCACCGTCATGGCCGCTAGCGGTGTGCGTAATTCGTGGGCGGCATCGGCGATAAAGCGTTGCTGGCGCTCCATTTCGGCACCCGCCCTCTCCAACAGGCCATTGATGGAATCCACAAAAGGCTGGATTTCCTGAACAGGTGTCTCCATCACCAGAGGCGAGACATCTCCCGGCGAACGCCGGTCGATACGCCGAATGGCATCCTGGACCGTTGTGAAGCCTTGGGCCAGCGTCCGACGGCTCAACCAGAGCATGGCCGGAATCGTCAGGAGCAAGGGCAATAGTGTCTGCAGGGCGCTGGATGCGGCGAGTTCGTCACGAAGATCGGTCGACTGCAGCACTGCAACCCCTCCGTGACCAGAACGGCTTTCCTTGTAGAGACGCCAATCCTCACCCTGGAGGTGGACATCGCTGTAGCCGTCCGGCAACAGATCGATGGCAAACCGCTTCCAGACCCGTTGCGGCCAGATCTGGATCAGACTGTCGTCCTGGATATCGGTCTTGGGGTGGAGCATTGAACGCAGGACATGCTGTTCTCCGGGGGGATAGAGACCGGCCACCTGCTTCAGTTCCGTATCCTGCAGCGCATGGGCGTCGTTATAGGCCAGCGAAAAGGACAGCGCGGTGGCGACGGCCCCCAGAGTGAGGATCAGGATGGTAAGATCTCGCGCCAGTCGCCCCTGCAGCGACAGCGTCAGGTTTCGCTTCGAATCAGCCACCCTGCCCCCCGTATATTTTCGATCACGCCGGACCCCAGCTTTCGACGGATGCCGTGAATCAGGAAGTCGACGGCATTACTTTCGACTTCCTCGTTCCAGCCGTAGATGCGATCCTCCAGCTCGCTGCGGGAGAGAATCTTCCCGGGCTTCAGCAGGAGTGCATTCAGCAAAGCAAACTCTCGTGCCGTCAGCCGACAGTGCTTGCCTTCATACGTCGCTTCGTGGGTATTGGTGTCCAGTGTCAGGGCGCCACAGGACAACATATTATCCAGGTGACCCCCGCGACGACGGACCACGGCACGCATACGTGCAAGCAACTCTCGCAGGGCGAACGGCTTGATGACATAGTCATCGGCGCCAAGGTCCAGGCCCCGGATACGCATATCGATATCGTCGCGGGCGGTGATGATGATGACCGGTATAGGATTGCGCTCACGGCGCAAGCCCTGCAGGACATCCAGCCCGGGCACCTTGGGCAGCGTCAGATCCAGCAGCACCACATCATAGCGCTGGGCGGCGAGGGACGCTTGTGCCAGTTGGCCATCAAGGGCCCAGTCCGCTGCGTAGCCCTCGTCTCTCAGTCCCTGCTCAACGGCCGCGCCAAGCATCTCATCATCTTCCACCAACAAGACTCTCATAACCTTCACCCGACTCGATTCACCGCGCAGCGTCTCGCAGCGATAGCTCATTTGGCCTTGAGTGTGGCCTCGAAAGATTAGGGAACGATTAGCGGCGCGGTGCGCCTCCATCTGTAAACCGCTAATAAAAGCCTAATTCATCAATGCCATTCTACTCATCCTCAAAAGCCGTCACGAACGGACGGAACGATAAAGGACAGGAAAATATCCCATGCCCGCGCGCCCCAAAGCTCGGCAACCCGTATCGCGCCTGAAAGTACTGGTACCCGCATCCTGCTTGCTATTGCTTGCCGGTTGCGCCACCTATCAGGCTCAGCCATTGCCCCACTCGAGCGATCTTGCAGATCAGATTCCAGCCACGGTCGACCAGCAGGCCATCCCTTTACCCCCGTTACGGCATCATGCCCTGAACCCCGCAGAGGGGCTGGACAGTGTCGGCGTCGCCATGCTGACGGTCGCCAATAATCCGGAACTCAAGGCCCGTCGCGCACAACTGGGTGTGGCCGGAGCGCAACTCTACGCGGCACACCTGTTGCCGGACCCCCAGCTTGCCTTCTCGCTGGATCACCCTACATCGAACGGTCCCGGCCTGAGCAATGCAAAATCACTCGGTCTCAGCTATGACCTGATGACGCTGATCGATCACAGCGCGAGTGTCGACAGTGCGCGCGGCGAACACCGGAAAACCCGCTTGGACCTGCTCTGGCAGGAATGGCAAACCGCGCAAAAAGCACGGCAGCTGTATTTCAGGGTTTTGGCCGATCAGGATAAAGTCGCGCTGCTGAACCAAAGTGCCGCCACACAAAAACAGCGCTACCAGAACGCCCAGCATCAACTGTCTCTCGGTAATATTACGCTGGAGACCCTCAGTAACGACCTCACGGGCTATACCGATATTCAGGGGCAACTCTATCAGGCGCGGCTGGATCTCTCCGATAGTCGTCACCAGTTAAACGCTCTGCTCGGTCTGAAACCGAATGTCATCCTCAACCTGA
Organism: Mangrovitalea sediminis; assembly: GCF_002514725.1. Taxonomy (GTDB): domain Bacteria; phylum Pseudomonadota; class Gammaproteobacteria; order Pseudomonadales; family Oleiphilaceae; genus Mangrovitalea; species Mangrovitalea sediminis. The sequence continues at coordinate 365,907 of NZ_NTLB01000005.1, read as the reverse complement.
AACCGCAAGGCGTATCGATACCGGTCCTACCTCCGGCGATGAACGCCGATGCGGCGATCCTGGTTCGCCACCGCCCTGACCTGTTGGCGCTTCGCGCGGGCTACCAAAGCCAGGAGGCCAAGGTACGCAAGGCCATTCTGGACCAGTTCCCGTCAATCAGCCTGGGTTTCAATAGCGCCAACGATACGTCGGACGTGCGTACCCTCGGCTTCGGGTTGCAAATCAATCTCCCCTTGTGGAACGTCAACCGCGGCGAGATTGCCGTTCAACGGGCCACCCGTGCAGCCTTGCGCCAGGATTATCAGGCACGTCTCGATCAGAGCCTGAGCGATGTCGATCAGCTCGATAGCCGCTTCCGGCTTCTGCAGGCGCAATACGAGCAACTGCAGGCGACACTGCCGACGCTGCAACAGGTCTATCGACAGGCGCTCAAAGCCTATCAGGCGGGTAATTTCAACAGCCTCTCCTACCTGAACATCCAGGACACCCTGTTGAAAAAGGAAACCGATGCCATCGATTTGCGCCTCGCGCTCTGGGATGCCCGTATTTCGCTTGAAACACTACTGGGTTGGCCGGTAGATGCCCAGCACTCCCTGTCGAACAGCCACCCGAATCAGGAGAAGAACCCCTCATGAAGTTCGTCTTTTCCCCATCGTTGACGGGATTGTTCGTCGCTCTTTGCCTGTTTGGGCAGGTTGCCAGGGCTGATGACGTTGTCTCGGCGAAGGTCAAGACCGTCACCCTTCAGGTACGGACCCTTACCGAAACGATCGACACTTACGGCCGCGTGGTGCCGGACCCCGACTCCCAAAGCAACATCGCTGTCGTCCACGCCGGTACCATCGAGAAACTTATGGTGCGCCCCGGCGAGCAGGTCAGCGCTGGGCAGGCACTGATTCAACTGGCCACCTCCCCGGCCTCTCGCATGGATTACCAGCAAGCCGAGGCGAACCTGAAATATGCCAAGGCTGAATTGGCCCGAAAGCAATCACTTTTCAGTCAGCATCTGGTCACGCAGGGCGATGTCGCGTCCGCGCAGAAGGACCTGAAGAGCGCAGAGGCGGCATTGCAGGCCCAAAGGCGCCTTGGCGCCGATACTCCCACCAGCATCCTGCGCTCTCCCTTTGATGGGGTTGTCAGCAAGGTGGCCGTTTCGCAGGGCGACCGGGTACAACAGGACACGACCGTAGTCCAGGTTGCCCGCCGGGAAGGCATGTTGGTGCCCCTGGGTGTCGAACAAGAGGACGTCTCACGCCTGAAACCCGGGCAAACCGTTGTCCTGGAACCGGTATTCAACCCGGACCTGAAGATCGACTCGCGCATCGGTCAGATTCATGCGATGGCCGATCCAGCCACCGGGCTGGTCGACGTCATCGTGCCGGTGCCCGCGGCTCAGGCCGCGGCCCTGATCTTCAACGAAATGATGCGCGGCCATATCACCTTGCAGCAGGCGAACAGCCTGGCCGTGCCGGCCAGCGCCATTTTGGACGATCGCAAAGGACACTACCTGTTCACCGTTGATCATCAGGGCATCGCCCATAAGCACTATATCCAGACCGGGATCCAAAGCGACGGCTACGTTGGGATCACGGGCGCTGTGCATGCTGGGGACTCGGTGGTGATCACCGGCAATTATGAACTGACGGACGGTATGCACGTGCGGGAGGTTCACTGATGAACTTTGCCGAGTGGGCAGCCCGGCACCGCCGTTCGATCCTGTTCCTGTTGTTTATCCTGGCAGCGGGCGGGGCCGCCACGGCATTTCGGTTACCGGTAGCCCTGTTTCCCCATGTCGATTTCCCCCGCATACGCGTCGAACTGGATGCCGGCGACCGGCCGGCTGACCAGATGACGCTCGACGTGACCCGACCGGTGGAAGAGGCCATCCGTTCGGTTCCCGGTGTCCGCGAGATTCGTTCGGATACCAGCCGCGGCGCAGCCGACCTGTCCATAAATTTCGACTGGGGCGCCAATATGCCCCTGACGTTGCAGGAAGTCATGTCTGCGGTGACGCAGACACTACCTTCCCTGCCCAAGGGAACGACCTTTACCGCCCGGCGCATGGACCCAACCGTGGATCCGGTCGCAGCTTTCAGCCTGACCTCTGCCACCGAAAGCCAGGTTGCCTTGCGGGACCTGGCGCAGTACCAACTGATACCGCTGCTATCGTCAGTAAAAGGCGTCGCCAAGGTCACGGCGATCGGAGGCGATCATGAGGAATACCGGGTTGAAGTCGATCCCGCGAAACTGCTCGCCTATGGATTGACCTTTGCCGATGTGACCAAGGCACTTTCGGCAACCAACGTATTGAAGGCCGTGGGTCGGCTCGACGAACATTACAACCTGTACCTGATGCTGTCCGATACCCGGCTCACCGGCGTCAAGAGTATTCGCCATACCATCTTGCGTAGCGGAAAGAATGGCCTGGTGGAACTCGGTGACATCGCCACGGTACAAACGGCGACGGTTCCCCATTGGTCCACGGTAACCGCAGACGGTAAGCGCGCTGTATCCGTTCAAATCTTCCAACAGCCCAGCGGTAATACGGTACAGATCGTCAAGAACATCAAGGCCAAACTCGCCGCCTATCGCAGCAAAATGCCGGGCGATATCACCGTCAGGAACTGGTATGACCAGAGCCAGCTGATTATCGCCTCGGCGGGTAGCGTGCGGGATGCCATCCTCATCGGCGTGGCGCTGGCGGCGTTGGTACTCTTCGTTTTCCTGCGCAGCGTGCGCATCATGGGGATCGCGATCCTGGTGGTGCCGGCCGTGCTGGCCGCCACCATCCTGCTGCTCTATGTGCTGGGCATGAGTTTTAACATCATGACCTTGGGCGGCATGGCCGCGGCAGTGGGGCTGATCATCGACGATGCCATCGTCATGATCGAGAACATTATGCGCAGGGTGCGCGACGGCACCGGTAACCGGCACGACCAGGTGCGTTATGCTGCGATGGAGTTCACCAAACCGCTGACCGGCTCTTCATTGTCCACCATCATCGTGTTTGTGCCACTGGCCTTCCTGTCCGGCGTCACCGGGGCCTTCTTCAAGGCGCTATCCCTGACCATGGCCAGCTCCCTGATCATCTCATACATGATCGCATGGCTGGCCATTCCGCTGCTGGCAGACCACCTTATCAGCAACCGGGACATCGAACGGGAAGACGAAGGTCCACTCGCCCGCATCATACAGCGTCGCTACTCCAGGGTGCTGGTGGCCATGCTGAAACGCCCCCTGTGGTTGCTGGCCTTGATTGTCCCGCTCGCCGGAGTGGGTTATGTCAGTTACCACCGCGTGGGCTCCGGCTTTATGCCGGCCATGGACGAGGGGGGCTTTATCCTCGACTACCGGGCAGAGCCTGGGACATCCCTGGCCGAAACGGATCGCCTGCTGCGCCAGGTTGGCCAGATCCTGATGCACAATCCCAACGTGGCGACCTACTCACGCAGGACCGGTCTGCAACTCGGGGGCGGTATCACCGGGACCAACGAAGGCGATTTCTTCGTACGTCTCAAGCCCCAGCCTCGAGAAACGGTCTGGCAGGTGATGGACGAAGTCCGGCATCAGGTCGAGACACAGGTACCTGGCCTGGATATCGATATGGCACAGCTGATGGAGGACCTGATCGGCGATCTCACGGCGGTGCCCCAACCTATTGAAATCAAGCTCTTTGGCGGCAGCTCCGACGAGTTGCTGAAAACCGCCCCCAAAGTCGCCGCTGCGATCAGCAAGATTCCGGGTGTGGTGGATGTCCAGGACGGGGTTATCGTTGCCGGTGATTCCCTTCGCATTCAGGTCGATCGCGCCAAGGCCGCACTGATGGGTATCGATCCCGACACCGTGACCCAGGATATTCAGAACTACTTCAGCGGTGTCGTCACGACCCATATTCAAAAAGGCGTCCGCATGCTCGGCATCCGGGTTTGGGTGCCTCGGGATATTCGCCATAGCATCCGTGACCTGGAACGTATGCAGCTGAGAACGCCTTCCGGACAGGTGGTCTCCCTGAAGCACATCGCCAAGGTAACCATTGAAAAAGGACAACCGATGATCACCCGCGATCAACTGCAACGTATGGTGGCGGTGTCCGCGAGGATCAACGGTCGGGACATGGGCCACACCCTGCAGGACGTGAAGCGGGTTCTTAATCAACAGGGCCTGTTGCCCGGGAAGATGTACTATGAACTCGGCGGTCTCTATAAGCAGCAGCAAATTGCCTTTCGTGGTCTCATTGCGGTCATCATTGCTGCCTTCGCCCTGGTGTTCCTGCTACTGCTCTATCTCTACGAAAGCTTCCGGATGGCGATCAGCGTGATCCTCATGCCATTGCTGGCGGTGAACATTGTCTTTGCCGGTCTATGGCTGACGGGTATCGAACTCAATATCACGGCTATGATGGGGATGACGATGGTGGTAGGTATTGTCACCGAAGTCGCGATCTTCTATTTCTCGGAATACAAGACCCTCACACAGGAGCATAACGAGCCGGAGGATATCGCGCTGGTCAAAGCCGGGGTTAACCGGATGCGTCCCATCGCCATGACGACCATCGCCGCCATCCTGGCACTGGCACCCCTTGCGCTTGGCATCGGACAGGGCTCAGCGATGCAACAACCATTGGCCATCGCCATCATCTCCGGGCTCTTTATCCAAATGCCCCTGGTGCTGCTGGCCATGCCGGTGATCTTCGCGTTGCTGAAACGGATACGATATCGGGCTTAACCGATCAGATGACCGGGGGAGGAACGCGATTCGTGCTACACCGGCGGATCGAGTTCAGCCCGCGGATCCTTGGGATAAAACTTCTCGGGGAGATGCTCGATGTGGGTGAAAAACTTGGTGTCCTTGTAAGGCATTTTCATAAAGCCGGAAATGCCCAGCCCACGGATCAACGGTACAGCATCGATGATGGCCGCGAGACAGTCGCGGAATTCCGCCTCCCGGGCGGGATCGAGCAGCCGGTAATAGCTGTGGATCTTCAGGTGATTACTCAGGCTCTCAAAGATGATCAGTCCTGTATGATGAATCGTATTAAGATGTTTCAGCAACACCATGATTTCATCGGGTAATTGCAGGAATTCGTCTGGGTCCGGACCATCTTCGAAATAGGAGTGAACCCGACTTTCATCCTCCAGTTCCGGTGCGGCGCTCACTTCATAAGGCAGTGCCATCTCCGGGGTCGGCACGAAGGGATCGCTGGCCTGTTCGCGATCAATATGCAAGGTATCCCGCGCATTGAACAGGCAGCTTTTGAACACCCCTTGCCGATGGATCGCCCTGGCAAGGCTTACCATGTTGTTAACCGATGCCACGAAGGCCGCCTTGTGGCTGACGTCATGAAGGTTCAGGCTGGTATCGATATAGACGCCGTCTTTCTCCCAGCGCACGGCCAGGCCACCGACGACGGGATACTGCCCCAGACGGCTTACCGCCGCCACGAAGGCCTTGGCCGTCTCACCCATCCCCTGCATGAAGTTCTTGTAGTAGCGATCGAGCTGCACATCGTTCACATCCTTGAGCGATTCCCGCACACCTTCCTCGCGCAGAAAGGATTTGCGGGAGCTATAGACGACCGTATCGATTTCCCGGTGACTGGGACGCACCCAGACCGGCACCAGCGGCAGCTCAGGCTTGGCGGGTAGGTCCAGGATTACGGTGCGGGCCATCCGCGGCATATGGGTAATGAAGTAGTCCCCGGCCTCGGCGCGCTTGCGGGGGTCCTCATCCAGCATGCCATCCAGCATACGGGCGAACTCCATGGGTAGTCCCAGTGCCGTCGCCGGAATCGCCTTGTGCCCGAACCGGCATGACTGACCCGATGCCAGCGCATAGAGGGTGCCCGCAACGCCCTGCTCGTCGAAGCGCGGGCTCGACAGCCCGCCATTGAGCTGTTCGTCACCGATAAAGTAGACATCCCCCAGGCGCGCGTTGGTCTGCTGAAGGTTATCCGACATCAGTTCCATGACATTGGAGGCAACGAATTGATGGTTCTCATCCAGTTGAGCGAAGACAGAAGAACCCCAGTCGATCAGCGCCACCCGCTCACGGTCCGCATCGAAAACCAGGTTGGAGGGTTTGATATCCCCGTGCACGACCGGCTTACCGTTGGCCTGAGATCCTTGTCTGAGATACCTTAGTATATCAGCAAGTTGAGCCGCAATTTTAATAACGAGTCGAGCTGATAGTCGACCGTGACGAAGGGAATATTCTTCCAGGTTGATTCCCCGCGCCCGTTCCATCACCAGGATGGATTGACGCCGGACCCGCTGGAAGGCGATCAAACGCGGTACATGGGGATGTTCGACCTGATCCAGCATGAACGCCTCTTCTTCGAGGCGATCCTGGAGATGTTGCGGCAAGGTAATACGGGTGAACTTGAAGACGTAATGAGCGCCCTGCGCCGTGACACCGGCGAAGACAAAGGCGTAGGCGCCCTTGCCCACCAGTTCGATATCCCGATACCCGAGTTGCTCAAGCTGGGTCTGGCAGAGCGCGACCCAGTCCTTGAGCTTTTTGGCATCGTTGTGGCTGAGCAGGTAGATCGACTGCTCTTCCGGGATGTAGAACTGCTGCAGTGTCGGTTGCGTCATGGGCGCTCCGGTAAGCTCCGGTTATCGCAGATGCAGCACCATTGACGCAGGATCCTCAAGGTACTGGCGCCAGCGGTTGCTGAATCGTGCGATGGTGCCGCCGTCGATGATCCGGTGATCGCCAGCCCAACTGATGTTCATGATGCTGCGGGCCACGACCGAACCATCGTCAGCAAAGCGGGGCAATGTCTGTGTCCGCCCCAGCGCAACGATAGCGACCTCCGGCTTACTGATAATTGGCGAGGCATAGGTCCCCCCCAGCGCACCGATATTGGAGATGCTGATGGTGCCGTCGCGCAGATCCTCCTGTCGCACCCCGCCTTCGCGGGCAGCCTGGGTCAGACGCGTCACTTCCCGCGCGATACCCAGTATGCTCAGGCTTTCCACGCCCTTCACATTGGGCACGATCAGCCCCTTAGGCGTATCCACGGCCATGCCGATATTGCAGTTCGGCAAGTAGTGGATTTCGGTTACCTCATCATTGACCCGGCTGTTCAAGATGGGGAACTCCGCCACGGCCATCGCCAATGCCTTCATGATGAACGGCATCAGCGTCAGCCGGACGCCCTCTTTTTCGGCGAGAGGCTTGAGCTGTTCGCGCAACGCCAGCAGCGCGGTGACATCCACTTCATCGCCGTAGATGAAATGCGGAATCGTATTAGCCGACTCCACCATACGCTTGGCCATGACCGCGCGAATGCCTCGGATAGGCTCGACACGCACTTCTCCCTGGGCCTCGACGGCTGCCGGGGTGATCGGTGTCTTAACCGTTTCCGGACCTTTCCGGAAGCGCAGAACATCCTCTTTCAGGACGCGCCCATTGGGGCCGGAGCCGAGGATATCGTCAAGATTGATTTCCATCTCACGCACCAGACGCCGTACCGCAGGGCTGGCCGGAATTCGATCCCGGGCCGCCTTGGGAGCCGTGACCTGAGCAGGTCGCGTCTCGGTTTCTTTCGCCGGCTCTGATGCAGAGACCGATACCGGCGCAGTGCTGGCGGCACCGTCACGGGGAATATAGGCAAACAACGGCGAATGGACTTTCGCGATATCGCCCTGCGCATAGTAGTGTTTGACGATCTTACCGGCTTCTGGCGCGGTGATTTCAACCATGGCCTTGTCGGTCATAACGTCGACAATCGGCTGGTCTTCCTCGATCTCGTCGCCGTCCTGCACTTGCCAGGTCACGACTTCACACTCGACGATGCCCTCACCGATATCCGGCAGAACAAAGTCCCGCGCACCGGAAGAGGTCTGCGGCGCTGCAGACGGCGCCGGAGCCGTCGGTTCGTCCTCCGCAGGCGATTTCGGCTCAGCCGCCGGCGCTGAGGGCGTTTCAGCGGTTTCAGTATCGGTGACCGCAAACAACGGGGAATGCACCCGCGCGATCTCGCCTTCCTGATAATACAATTTGGTCACACGCCCGGCATGGGGCGCTGGAATCTCGACAAGGGCCTTGTCGGTCATGACTTCGGCGACCGGCTGGTCTTCGACGATCACATCGCCTTCCTTGATCAGCCATTTGACCAGTTCACACTCGACAATGCCCTCGCCGATATCGGGCAGAATGAAATCAGCCATCAGTGTCTCCCCCTAAAAATGAATACTGTGCTTGATCGCTTCAAAGATCTTCAGGTGATCCGGCACATACTCTTTCTCCAGCGCGAGGGGGAAAGGTGTATCGAGACCGGTGACACGAGCGATCGGCGATTCAAGGTAGAGGAAACAGCGTTCCTGGATGGTCGCGGCGATTTCGCCGGCAAAACCACCTGTCAGGGGGGCCTCATGACTGATGACCAGGCGACCGGTTTTCAGCACGGAGTTGGTCACCGTTTCAATATCCCAGGGAACAATGGTTCGCAGGTCAATGATTTCGCAGGAAATGCCCTCTTTTTCGGCCATCTCGGCCGCTTTTTCGAGGGGTTCCATCTGCGCGCCCCAGGCCAGCAATGTGATGTCCGTGCCTTCCTTGAGAACAGAGGCTTTACCCAGTGGCAGCTCATAATCTTCCTCGGGCACATCGCCGACGGAAGCACGATAGAGTCGCTTGGGCTCAAAGAACACCACAGGGTTGGGGTCGCGAATCGAGGCCAGCAACAAGCCCTTGGCTTCGTAAGGATTGCGCGGCACCACGATTTTCAGGCCCGGCGTATGGGCAAAGTAGGCTTCCGGCGACTGGGAATGGTAGAGACCACCGGCAATACCACCACCGTAGGGTGTCCGTATCGTCAGGTTCCCGACATCGAACAGGCTGCCAGAGCGATAGCGGTATTTGGCGGATTCGTTGACGATCTGGTCAAACGCCGGAAAGATGTAATCGGCGAACTGAATCTCAGCGACCGCCACATGCCCCTGGGCAGCCAGACCATTGGCGAAGCCGATAATCCCTTGCTCGACCAGTGGCGTATTGAAACAGCGAGCACGGCCGTATTTTTCCTGCAGATGGCTGGTGGCGCGGAAAACGCCGCCAAAGACACCCACATCCTCACCGAAACAAACCGTTTTGTCATTGCTGGCCATGGCCAGGTCGAGCGCATTATTGATCGCCTGCAACAGGTTCATCTTAGCCATGCTTCAGCCCTCCCGCGCTTTTCGGATAAGCATCCGGATACTTGCGGATATGGGCCTTCAGCTTGCTCAACTGCTCGGCGAGTTGCGGTGGAACTTCGTCGTACACATCGGTAACCAGACTGTCCAGCGGGGGCGGTGGCCGTTTCTCGGCCTTTTTCATGGTCTCCAGTACTTCCCGGCGCAGGCTTTCCTGGAGGTTTTTCTCTTCCTCTTCAGACCACCATTTTTTCTTCTGAAGCCACAGCTTCATGCGCAGGATCGGATCTTTCTCGCGCCAGGCTTCCTCTTCCTTCTTGCTACGATAACCGGAAGGATCATCCGAGGAAGAATGCGCTGCCAGACGATAGGACATCGCCTCCACCAGAACCGGCTCGTTCTGCTCGACGGCAATCTTTCGCGCTTCGAGTGTCGCCTGATAGACGGCGAGGATATCGTTGCCGTCTACCCGGATAGCGTGCATCCGATATCCGAGTGCCCGCGGCGCGATACCGTCGGCGGCAAACTGTTCACTGGAAGGCGTGGAAATGGCATAGCCGTTGTTACGGCAAAGGAAAATCACCGGGACCTTGTGCACCGACGCCATATTGAGCGCCGCATGGAAGTCCCCTTCGGAGGCAGCCCCTTCACCAAAATAGGTAATGGTGCAGTGCCCGCCGCCATCCAGCTTCTGTCCGTAGGCATAACCAGTCGCCTGGGGGATCTGGGTAGCTAGCGGTGACGAGATCGTCATGTAATGCAGGTCGCGCGACCCGTAGTGGATCGGCATCTGACGACCTTTACCATAGTCCAGCTCATTGCTGAACAACTGGTTCATAAATTGGTCAGTCGTGAACCCCCGATACGCCAGGGCGCCCTGCTCCCGGTACTGGGCCATGATCATGTCGGCATCGTCCAGCGCAGCGGCGCTGCCGATAACAGTTGCCTCCTCGCCGGTACTTTGCATATAGAAACTGAGGCGCCCCTGCCGCTGGGCAGCGAGCATGCGCTCGTCAAGAACACGGGTGAACACCATGGTGCGGTAGATGCGCAGGGCTTTTTCCTGATCCAGCTTCGGCAACACGGCGCCACGATAGGTCGTGCCGTCCTGTTTAAGGACCTTGTAGATCGGGAAATGGAATTCATCGCCGCGAATGAACGTCGGCGTATGGATGGAACTGGAGTTAGCGTTTTTTGTTGTCGGCATAACATCCTCGTCCTGGTCTAGGGAGTTGAGGAACGGCATACCCCTTGTGGGGGTCTGCCTTAGTATGAATGTAGACGGTAATCTACGGTTAAGGATCATAGCCGCTAAGGACTTTTACGTAAACGTAAACTTAAAGCCCCCTGATTACGTCCGATCCTGAGCTTCCGAAAGCACCATAATGCCAACCATCCACCGTACGTAGTCGACTTAAGTCGCTACGAAACACACACTCCCCGCCCGCCTCTCAACTGGCAACGTCATACTTCGACAGTGAAAGCCACTCGTCAGTTCTCGTACGCCTTGGTGCGATGGTTATTGAATCATTTCCATATTTATGGAAACATAAAAACATGAATACACAACAGACTCTTTCTGCATTAGCCGCCCTTGCCCAGGAGAATCGCCTGGCCATTTTTCGACGGCTTGTTATCGCCGGCCCGGAGGGGCTGACACCCGGGGCCTTGAGCCAGGCTCTGGAACTGGCGCCTGCGACCCTATCCTTTCACCTGAAGGAATTGCTGCATGCCGGCCTGTTACGCAAAAGACAGGAAGGCCGCTTCATCCACTACCAGGCCGACTTTGCCGCCATGAACGGCGTGATCGCCTATCTGACCGAAAACTGCTGCCAGGGAGAGTCCTGCGACCTCGAGGACGCTGGCTGCGCAGCCCCCATGACGGGAGACCCTCAATGAAACGTTTTCATGTGCACCTGGCTGTCGCCAATCTGGAGGACAGCATCCGTTTCTACTCTGCCCTGTTCGGTGGCGAACCTGCCGTCGTCAAAGCCGACTACGCCAAATGGATGCTGGACGATCCCTGCGTGAATTTCGCGATTTCGCAGCGCGGCGCCGAACCCGGGCTGGATCATCTGGGTTTCCAGGTCGACTCCGATGAAGAGCTCGTCGCACTGAATCAGCGTCTGGCTGATGCCGAACTCCCTTCTCGTAAGGAATTCGACACGGCATGCTGCTATGTGCAATCCAACAAGTATTGGTCTGTCGACCCTCAGGGAATCCCCTGGGAAGGCTTCCACTCGTTGCAGGACATTCCCACCTTCAACGGATCGGCGAAAACGGATTCCGGCACCACCTGTTGCGCCCCCCGGAACGAACAGACCAAAACACCTTCCGGACGGGGTTGCTGCTGATGCTTGCCAAGGATCTGTCCATACTCTTTCTATGCACCGGAAACTCCTGCCGTTCGATCCTGGCCGAAGCCACCTTCAACCAGTTGGCGCCAGCCGGGCTCAAAGCGGTGAGTGCCGGCAGCCACCCCACCGGACAGGTACACCCCCGGTCTTTGGCGCTGCTGACCCGGGAAGGCATCCCCACGGAGGGACTCCACAGCAAATCCTGGGACGACCTTGATGAAGCCCCTGACATCGTCATTACCGTTTGCGCCAGTGCGGCCGGAGAAACCTGCCCGGCTTATCTTGGGCCGGCGATCCGGGCGCACTGGGGGGTCGACGACCCAGCCCATGCCACTGGCAGCGAGGCGCACATCGAAGCCGCCTTTTACAACGCCTATCGGACATTACGTTACCGAATAGAGCAATTTCTCGCCCTGCCGTTTGATGATTTGCGGCTGGTACCAGACTCCCTCAAGACCGAACTCAGCAGGATCGGTACACTCATTCCCGGAGATGCAGACTGATGTCCGCCGGTAACAACGCTGTCGTCGAGCCCGCCGCGCACGCGCCTATCAGCTTTTTTGAACGCTATCTGACGCTCTGGGTGTTTCTGTGCATCGTGGCCGGAGTCACTCTCGGACAATGGCTGCCGAACCTGTTTCAGGCGATTGGCCGCCTGCAGGTGGCTCAGGTCAATCTGCCGGTGGGGCTGCTGATCTGGATAATGATCATCCCCATGCTGGTAAAGGTCGACTTCGCGGCGCTCGGCGAAATCCGCCAGCACGTGCGAGGGATCGGCGTGACGCTGTTCGTGAACTGGCTGGTCAAACCGTTCTCGATGGCGTTTCTTGCCTGGCTGTTTATCCGTCACCTGTTCGCCGAATGGCTGCCCGCAGGCCAGATCGACAGCTACATGGCCGGACTGATCCTGCTCGCCGCCGCGCCCTGTACGGCCATGGTCTTCGTCTGGAGCCGGCTCACTAACGGTGATCCCCTGTTCACGCTGTCCCAGGTCGCCCTCAACGACACCATTATGGTGTTTGCTTTCGCGCCTATCGTTGCCCTGCTTCTTGGCTTGTCTTCTATTACCGTTCCCTGGGCCACCCTGCTCACTTCCGTCGCCCTCTATATCGTTATCCCTGTGATACTGGCCCAGCTCTGGCGGAAAATCCTGCTTTCCAAAGGTCAGGCACACTTCGAGAGCACCATGGCCAAGATCGCGCCCTGGTCGACGTTGGCGTTGCTGGCGACCCTGGTTTTGCTCTTTGCTTTCCAGGGTGTCGAAATTCTCAAGCAGCCCCTGGTAATCGCCTTGATCGCCGTACCGATCCTGATCCAGGTATTCTTTAACGCGAGCCTCGCTTATGGCCTGAACCGGCTGCTGGGGGAAAAGCACAATATTGCCTGCCCCTCCGCGCTCATCGGTGCCTCCAACTTTTTCGAACTTGCCGTCGCCACCGCGATCAGTCTGTTCGGATTCGAGTCGGGTGCAGCGTTGGCGACGGTTGTCGGTGTCTTGATCGAGGTACCGGTCATGCTATTGGTCGTACGAATCGTCAACCGCAGCAAAGGGTGGTACGACAGGGCTTCTTATTGACGACAGGCAACGCGGAGCCAGCCTGAAGACGATATCTTCAGGTGGTGCCCAAGGTAAGGCGGCTGTTATCAGCCGCCAGTCAACATAACCCCGAGCAGGAGTCACCCCTGATGTCTGATGCCCCCCAAGGTATGCAGTTTCATGTCGTCAGTCAGCGCATTGACGCTCACGGCAGCGTCGCCCACTGCAAGAACGCCGACATCACGCTCGACACCGATCTTGCAGGACGCACCGACGCCTTCAATCCCGCGGAATTGCTGCTGGCGGCCATCTCGGCCTGTATCATCAAAGGCATCGAACGGGTCGCGCCGATCTTGAAGTTTCAGTTTCGCGGCATCGACGTCCATATACGGGGTGTGCGGCAGGACGCGCCCCCGCGCATGGCTTCTATCAGCTACGAGATCATCGTGGACTCCGATGAGACCGATCACCGCCTCGACCTGCTTCACGACAACGTGAAGAAGTTCGGCACGGTGTTTAATACCGTAGCTCCCGGGACCGCTTTGGAAGGTGTACTGAGGCGAAAAGTGTAGCGCCGCCGACCGAACGCCTTTGGCGCGAACGCAATGCGGTACCTGGTGATTGCTACGCCAGTCCCTTCGCCAACTCCTCCATTAAGTCGGACACCGCCCAGGAACGATTGAGTGGGACGGCCTGTCCCGCCCACAACGACAGGTAGTCAGCACGCCCCTGCCCTCCAGCGCTTTTACGCAGCGCGCGCGTCATGGCATTGGCCAAGGGATAGGGAGGCGCGCCGGCATCCACCTGCTCCAGCGTCGTCATCAGGGTATTCACCAGGCCCCGTGCAGGCCGCCCGGAAATCGCGGACGTCACGCGTGTCACTCGTTCGGCTGTGGGCGCCAGCAGCGCGGCCTTGTAGGCTTCGCCCAGCGGGGACTCCCTGGTTGAAAGAAAGGCGGTACCTACGGTGACACCGCTGGCGCCCAAAGCCATTGCGGCCCGCACGCCTCGTCGGTCGGCGATGCCGCCTGCGGCAATCACCGGAATCCTGAGAGCATCCACCAAGGCGGGGACCAACGCCATAGTACCCATCAGCCCTTCGGCGAAACTCCCCATAAAGGTCCCCCGGTGGCCACCGGCCTCAGCGCCCTGCGCTATCACGGCATCCACGCCTTCATCCTGCAGCGCCAAACCCTCGGCCACGTTGGTTGCCGTTCCAACGACAAAAGTGCCACCCTCTTTAAGGGCCGCCACGCGGTCCTTTCCAATGGGACCGAAGGTGTAGCTGAACACGGGCACCCTCGCCGCCAGGACAACATCGAACTGGGTATCGAAATCCTCCGCCAGGTGTCCTGGCAACGAAGGCTCCCCGAGTGCCAGCTCCCTGTGTATCGGCTCGAGAGCCCTGCCATATTGAGCAATCTGCTCAAGGTCCTGTACAACCGGCGATAACGGCGCAAACAGATTGATGCCAAACGGCGCCTTGGTCAGTTTGCGAATCTCGTCGATAGCGGTTCGCAACGCTTCAGGCGCCATATAACCGGCCCCCAGATTGCCCAAACCACCTGCATCGGATACTGCCGCCACAAAACCCGGCTTGGCTGCCTCCCCCGCCATGGGCGCCAGAAAGATGGGGTGCCGTATTCCCAACCGTTTCGCCAGATCAAACTTGCCCTTCACCTGTGATACCTCCATTTGTCAGCCATCCTGCTCCAGGGTTGCACGTCTCGGCATGAACATCCCAAACACACGTTGCCCCGCCACGTTCACCAGCAACCCCGCCATCACCAGTAAGGTCCCGACCAGTTGCACCGCCGTCGTCTTTTCGTCCAGCAGCAACGCGCAACTCACAAGCCCGATGCAGGGTACCAACAGGGAAAACGGTGCCACCTGATTGGCGGGATAACGGCTCAACAACCGGTTCCACATCAGCGCGCCGAACAACAAGGCACCAAAGGCTTGGTATGCCACTGCCGTCCAGGCAGAAAGCCCCATATGGGTCACGGACGCGCCAATACGATGCGGCCCTTCAACACCGAGACTCAGCGCGCCAAGCACCAACGCCGGAATAATCGACGCCCAGGCAATGAAGGCCACGTTATCCGTCCGAGTCTCACGTTGCACCACACGCCGCACGATGATATTCCCGAACGCCCAACCCAGCGCGCCGAGCAGGTTAAGCAGGAAACCCAGCAGCGGCACCTCTCCACGGGGACTGTCCGCAATCAGCCATAGCCCCGCCGCCGCGCAGAGCAAGCCGACCACCTGCTGAATTTTCCAGTGCTCATTGAGGAAAAAGGTGGCAAGGATCAGGGTAAAGAAGGCCTGAGACTGCACCACCACCGATGCCAGCCCTGCGGGCATTCCCACCTGTATCGCAATAAACAACGCCCCGAACTGTATGGCGCCCCAGCTCAGGCCATAGGCTGCAAGATGGGACCACGGCAGCCGAGGACGCGGCAGCACCAGCGCCAACACTGCAACACCGGCAAACCGCAGTGTCACGAAAAACAGGGGCGGCATATCACTGAGCCCCCATTTCACCACCACGAAACTCAGCCCCCAGACCACCACAATTGACAGCGCGATCAACACATCCCGAAACGCCATACTCAAACTCCAAAACCGGCAGAATCCCCTGCACCAGGACTGCCTCTATTCCCGAAAAGCGAGTTTCCTGAAGGCAGAAACCCATCCTAACCGCTTCAAACTATCACTTGTAATGAATTAAAATGATTCCACATTCCTGTTTAGAGAACCAAAGGATGCGTGCACTGGACTTGGCGTCCCTGGAAGTGTTCAAGGCTGTCGTTGACGAAGGCGGCATTAACCGCGCAGCAGAAAAGCTGCATCGCGTACAGTCCAATGTGACCACCCGTATCAAGCAGTTGGAAGAACGATTGGGAACCCAGTTGTTCCATCGTAGCCAGCGACGCATGGTATTGACCCAGGACGGAGAAAGATTGCTGGTTTTTGCCAACCGTTTGCTAAACCTTGCGGACGAAGCCGAATCCGCCATCACCAGTCGGCGCCCCGGCGGCGTGCTGCGGATAGGTACCATGGAGAGCACCGCTGCCAGCCGGTTACCGCCTGTTCTGTCCACTTATCATGAGCGCTTTCCCGATGTCCGGCTGGAACTCACGACCGATACTACCGGCGCCCTCCTGCAGCAGCTGCGCCAGTGCGCCATCGATGTTGCCTTTGTTGCCGAACCGGTCCAAACCGACGACCTGGTTACCCGGTTTGCCTTTGACGAAGAACTGGTTCTGATTACCCCTCCAACGCCGGAAAACGTAGATAAGGCGTCTGCTGTTGCCCATCACACGATCATCACGTTCAGCCACGGCTGCGCCTACCGCGCCAGACTGGAGCGCTGGCTTGCTGAATCACGGGTGGTGCCGCTGAGGGTGATGGAATTTGGCTCCTACCACGCGATCATCGCCTGCGTCGCTGCTGGCGCCGGTATCGCTATCGTGCCCCGGTCCGTATTGGATCTCGCCATGATCGGCACCCGACTTTCCGTACATGCACTACCGCCACATATCGCAAATGCCGGAACGCTGATGGTTTATCAGCCATCTGCATCCACCGCGGCGCTGGAAGCCCTGGCTAAAGTGGTCGGCGAACAGGGCCAAGCGACCCAGCGCACACACATGGCTTGAGCCGTGTCGACGAACCTGCTATTGAAAGAAGTCTTATCCAACAAGAGGGAACCGACCGCCATGACAGACGCCGTATTCCAACAGGACGCTTACCAGACCGAGACCGATGCGACGATCACTGCTGTCGATGGCGACTGGGTCATAACCGACAAAACCGTTTTCTATCCACGGGGTGGCGGCCAACCTGGCGATACGGGTACCTGGCGTCTGCCTAATGGAGAAACTGTGAGGGTTCTGGACACCCGCAAGGGTGAAGGTGGCCAGATTCGTCACCAAGTCGAGCGCGCGAATGACCTGGCGCCCGGCCAGTCGATCGCCATGAAGCTCGATTGGGATCGTCGTTACCGCCTGATGCGCATGCACACCTGCCTGCACCTGCTTTCGGCCCTGATTCCTTGCGGCGTGACCGGAGGTGATGTCGGCGAAGACAAAAGCCGTCTGGATTTCGACATCGGCGACCTTGTCCTGGATGCAGAAGCATTAACAGAAGGGCTGCAACGGTTGATTGCCGAGGACCACCCCGTCTCGATCGAAACCCTGACCGAAGCGGAACTCGACCAGCAACCTGAACTGATCAAGACCATGTCCGTACGACCGCCCCGCGGCGTGGGAGACATTCGCATGATCCGGGTCGACGGTGTCGACTACCAGCCCTGCGGAGGCACCCATATCCGCCATACCGGAGAGATCGGCGCCATGCGCGTATCCGATATTCGCAGTAAGGGTGCCCGCAACAAGCGCGTCGTCATCACCTGGGATGCATAGTCATTACTTGCGAAGCATAGCCATTACCAGGGAAGCTTCCTGATTCTGACAAAACTCCGGGCCTCGCCTTCAGCCTGACGCTTCTGATAGCAGTGATAGATCCAGGCCGGCAGCGTCAGGCTGGCCACGACCAGCAGCGTGAACAGGCTGTACCCGATGGGACCTGCCGCATTGGCGATAACCGATCGGTACGGCAGGATCAGGTATGACAGGAAGACATGGAACGCAAACACCTGCAGCGAATAACGCCCGATAAAGCTCAACCAGGGAATCCCCGCCGTCCGTGGCCAACGTTGAATCAGCAAGCCGATCAGGGTCACGACAACGAAGAAATTCAGGATACGCAGGACACCCAGGTTTTCCCGGTCGATCCAGGGACCGATACGGAGCCCGACGTCGATCAACTGATGGCGCGTCATAAACAGGACTGCGGCGACAGCGATCAGTAACGCCCCCGCCCACGGCCTGCTGAGCGCCTTCAGTAAGGGCTTACCGCTTTGGCGCAGGTATCCAAGATAAAGCCCGCTCACCCAGATAAGTTGCCACGCAAACAGGTTCAGGAAACCGTAGCGACAATGGTCGCAGGCCGTTCCTGCCAGAAATTTCACGGGATTGACGCTTTGTGATAAGGCCCAGATCAGCACGCTGATCAGGATAACCGCAGGCCCTGCCCCACGTCGGAAAGCCAGCAACAGCAGCGGCGACAATACAACGAAGACAAAGTAGATCGGCAGGATATCCATATAAACCGGCTGATGCAGCATCATCAGCGCATACGCCCCATAGTAAAGCGGATGCTGAAGATAGGGATTGATCCAGTTGGCCAAGGAAAGCCGGTATTCCGGCGACAGCCATAGCAATAGCGGGATCGTCGCCAGCAGAATCAGGTGATACCGGTAGATGACCAGGGCCCGGGACAGGCTTTTACGCCACATCATCCGGGGATCGTTGACGTAACGCACATAAACCATGGCAAAGACGAACGCCGACAGGAAGATAAAACCTTCCAGTGCGGAGACGTAGCCCAGGGTTTCACTGGTGATTCGTGCCAGCCAGCCACCGAGATGATCGATGGTCATAATTACCAGGAGAATCCCCCTCAGGGTGTCGATTCTCAGGTCGCGGTTCATTGCCGTTGATGGCCTCACAAATAAGATGAAAGACCGGCGAAAACCTTTAGGGACACTTAATCCTTATCGCAGGTAACCCATCATAGCCAATCGGCTAAGCCGCGCAATGCAGAAATGGGGTCATAGGTAGAACCCCGAAGAACAGATTTCGGCGGAGATCAGGCCCCTGATGATTTCCGGATTTTCGGCTGGCTGATCATGGCCTGCAAGGGCTGTAACCCTTTGAGCGCCATCGCGCCTGCGAAGAGCATAAACATCTGGCGAGCGGCCCGATCGATAATCACCTCCCGCTGATCCGACGTCGCTTCAATGTAATCCAGAGACATCTGGAACATCTGCCGCGTTACCGCTGTCGCCAGCTCACTGACGGTGTCGTGGTCAATCCCCGGCAAAAGCGCGAGTTTACCAATATCCTCGACCATATCCTCGGAAAACCCCTTCATGACCTCACGTACAGCCTGACGCAAGGCCGGAGAGGCACCATGAAGTTCCCGAACGCCGATAATGAATGCCGCCGGATGCTCGGCGACAAAGTTGAAGAAGAGGCGGACAGTCTCCTCATTGACCCGGCGACCTCGCTCGAAGTGCAGCGTGCCGCCCGGCGCAACCTCTGACGCCTCCGATACCGAAGCAGCCGCCTGATAGCGTAACGCCCGTAATGGCTGGCGAAGCTGGCCTGCAACGTCCTCGACGATAGCCAGGCCCAGTTCATCGATATTCTTAAAATGGCGATAGAAGGTATTCGGATTCAGGCCGGCCTCACGTGCCAGCTCCCTTAATCCCAGAGAAGTGACACTGCGAGAATCGGCCGCCAGCTTCAAGGCAGCCACCATCAGCAGGCGTTTCCCCTGGGCAGTGTCAGAACGAGCACTGATATTCACAGTAGATCCCTGTTCCCGGCCGGAAGAAGATGGATTATTGATGGCCATCTGACACCCCAAAACCCGCGACGGGCGTCACATTGGCATGAAATGACTAATGATTGAAGTCTAGACCATATTGACCCTCGAGTATACAAGCGTCTACATTGGTAGACAGATGTCTACATGCCGTATTCGCCGAGGGACTCTCACGGATATCGCGTTGTCCGATGACACTTCTCGTAAGGGAGATGGTCTATGCCAAACCAACAATCACAACACCGTGGCGCCTCGTCACACCATCACATTGCCATTATCGGCAGCGGCTTTTCCGGTTTGGGAATGGCCATCAAGTTGAAGCAGAGCGGTGAGAACGACTTCGTCGTCTATGAACGGGAGGGTGGCGTTGGCGGAACCTGGCGGGTGAACCATTATCCGGGGTGCGCCTGCGATGTGCAGTCACACCTGTATTCCTTCTCTTTCGAACCCAATCCGAACTGGAGCCGTATGTTTGCGCCACAACCGGAGATTCGCGGTTACCTGGAGCATTGTGCGGAAAAGTACGATCTTCTCCCCCACATTCGATTGAATACCGAAATCCGCACACTGAAATGGGACGACGACCAAAGCCTCTGGCACATCGAAGATGCGCAGGGTCACAAGAGCACAGCCACTATCGTGGTCTCCGGCATGGGTGGACTGTCCACACCCGCCTATCCGAAACTCAAGGGACTGGAAACCTTCAAGGGCGAAATGTTCCATTCCCAACAATGGAATCACGACTATGACCTGAAGGGTAAAAGGGTCGCAGTAATCGGGACCGGCGCGTCGGCCATACAGTTCGTGCCGAAGATCCAGCCTGACGTAGCCCACCTTGACCTCTACCAGCGTACCGCCCCCTGGATCATGCCCAAACCGGACCGCGAGGTCAGCGCCACCGAGCAGCGCCTGTTCAAACGTTTTCCAGTGCTGCAGCAAGGTGCCCGCAACCTTATCTACATGATGCTGGAAAGCCGCGTACTGGGCTTTTCCATCTCGCCGCGCATTATGAAGCTCGCCCAGCGGCTGGCCATACGACATATTCACAAGCAGGTCGAAGACCCGGCGCTGCGCCGTACCGTAACGCCGGACTATACCATCGGATGTAAACGTATCCTGATCTCCAACGATTACTACCCGGCCCTGGCCAAGGACAACGTCGATGTCGTTACGGCTGGCATTCGCGAAATTCGCGATCACAGCGTAATCACCGAAGACGGAACCGAACGACCGGTGGATGCCATTATTTTCGGAACCGGCTTCCAGGCTGCCGATCCGGTACCGCGTGGAACCGTCTTTGGACGGGGCGGCACCGATCTTCTCGATAGCTGGAATGAGGGCCCCGAAGCCTACAAGGGAACCAGTGTCGCCGGCTTTCCCAACCTGTTTTTCCTCATGGGACCCAATACCGGTCTCGGTCACAACTCCATGGTATACATGATCGAGTCACAGATAGCCTATGTCACCGACGCCCTGCGCCTGATGCGGAAAAAGGAATTGCGGAGTATTGAAGTCCGTGAGGATGCGCAAAAGCGCTTCAACAACCGCATCCAGAGCAAGCTGGGCGGCACTGTGTGGAACATCGGGGGCTGCCAGAGCTGGTATCTGCATCCGGTTAGTGGCAAAAATGTGACACTTTGGCCAGACTTTACCTGGAAATTCCGGCAGCAGACGCGTCATTTCGACGCCGATGCCTACCGTTTGGAGTCAGCCCGGGTCCGCCGTACAAAAACGACCAAGACGCGCAAGACCCGTAAACCCGTTACCCTAAAGCACAGGGAGAGTACTTCCGCATGAAATCCTTCAACCATAAAGTCGCCGCCATCACTGGTGCCGCATCCGGTATTGGCCGAGCCCTGGCGTTGGCACTGGCCGATCAGCAGTGCCAGCTTGCCCTTAGCGATGTGGATGAAAACGGTCTCGCCGAAACTGCCCGACTGGCGTCGGCCAAGGGCGTAAAGGTAACCACCGCCAAGGTGGATGTCGCCAACCGGGATCAGGTCCATGCCTGGGCCGATCAGGTCAAGAAGGATCACGGCAAGGTCAATCTGATCTTCAATAACGCCGGTGTCGCACACGGCGGCACCGTGGAAGGTTCCGACTACGCTGACTACGAGTGGATTATCGGTATCAATCTTTGGGGTGTGATTCACGGAACCAAGGCATTCCTGCCCTACCTCAAGGAAACCGGGGACGGTCATGTGATCAACATTTCCAGCATCTTCGGTATCTTTGCCCAACCGACCCAGAGCGCCTACAACACCACGAAGTTCGCCGTGCGAGGATTCACCGAGTCGCTGCGCCAGGAACTGGATATCATGCAGTGCGGCGTCTCCGCCACCTGCGTCCACCCCGGTGGGATCAAGACCAATATCGCGCACAACGCCCGCATGTCGAAGAGTATCCATGAGGTGGCCGGTGACGACGTGAGCGATGACGACCTCCGGGACAACTTCGCCAAAATGTTCCGCACTACGCCGGAGAAAGCCGCCCAGGTGATTCTCGAAGCGGTGCGCCACAATGATCGCCGCGTGCTCATCGGTGCCGACGCTAGAATCGCTGACCGTATGCAGCGGCTCTTGCCCGCGTCCTATCAACGGCTGGTCACCGCCGCCATGCAGGCACAGCGCCGTTCCGCACGGCGCCACGCCAAGGCCTGACCGATCAGGCGCAGGGCTTAGGCCCTGCGCAGCCATCCTTTTTGGCTCAAAAACCGAAACGCCCACTCGGCTCCGGTTGCCAGACCTCGCGTCGATAGGCGTTGTACCGAACGATTCAACCTTAACGGCTTAACGAACATATTCGCCGCTGTCCGGTACGGAAAGTATTGTTGGAAGAGCGGCGCGTAATGCCGTCGAAATGCCTGGTACTGGCGCTTGTCGAATGTTTTCTCCGGATTGACCGAAAGGAAGACATGTTTAAACGCGTAATAGGCATCTTCCTGATCGACTTCAGCCAATCGCTCCCATAGCGTCCTGCTGACGGCGAGACGGCCAACGCCATCCGCCGTGACTAACGCCAGAAAGTCATGATAGAAACGGTGATAGTGTCGCACCTCGTCCTGCCGGATTAGGTCGGCCAATTTAGCCAGGACCGGTTCCTGGGTGAAGCGGGACAGTGCTGTATAGAAGGTTGCCGTACCCGTTTCCACCACGCAGCGTGCAACCAGCTCCAGAGCCTGGGTTGGCCCCAGCAGCTCCGGCTTACAGAACTGCATGTACTCCCGATAGAAGTCTGCGTAGGCCGACTCCCAGTCGAATGACGGCCAGACTGTCAGGACGTATCGTTTCAGGGCCTCACCATGCTGCACCTCTTCCGGGGCCCAACGACTGCGAAGCCATTGCTGCAAGGCCGGTTGCGTTTCGAAATAGGAAATCAGGTTCCGGGAATACAGGTCAGACGTGATCTCTACAAAGGACGCCGCTGCAATCAGGTACAAAAGGTAGGGGTCTTGCCGGGCGAGTCCAATCTCGATCTTGTCGTAAGGGATATCATCGAGTGACCAGCGGGAAGCGGAATCCAGACGCATAACGCACATTCTCCTTTGGCGGTTAGGTACACGGCTCCCACCTCGCCCCATCCTCCGATAACGCATCGCCGGCCACGTGGTGCCGACTCAACTGGGGCTCGTTCCAATGCGCTTGTCTCAATGCGATTAAAATCTTATTGGAGTTTACGGATAAACCTCTGACACCACCGGGATCACATGCGATCCCGAATACGAGTACTGTATCTCCCGCCCCCCCTAAATAAAACCGGGATATTGACGCGGGCGAACTCCTATAGGGATATCTCCTGAGACGCCCGGGGATCGAGAAATTCAACAAGTTGGTGGGCTTGGGCCTGGGCATCCTGATAGCCGAGCGCAATCAGGTCCCGACAGAAACGGTGATCGAAAAGCAGGTAGCTCGCCAGGCTGGCGCCACCCTCGCCTTTTTCCAGATTGCGCCCCAGGAGCCGACGCAGTATCAACGGAAGGCCATCGAGGTACTGAGAGGCGATTTCGTTGATCGGACGACTCGGGGAAATGTCCAACAACTTCACCGGCCGCAGATTCAGTCCCGCTTCCTGCCGCTTTTCTTCAGGGATCAGGTCAACCAGGCGGTTAATCGTTATCAGGCGATCGATATCGTATTCCATCGTATCCAGAAACAGACCGTTGAGAACGTGCTCCATCACTTTCGCCAGCGACGGCGGCTCTTTCGCGCTGAAGCGCACCGGCTTGCTCACCCGGTTCGCACTGACCCCGATCACCAGTACCCGATCGGCCCCCATGTGCAGCGCCGGACTGATGTGAGCCATCTGCCGGGTCACACCATCGCCAAAATACTCCCGGTTGAGCTTGACCGGCGGAAAAATGGTGGGAATGGCCGAAGACGCCATAACGTGATCAAGTGTCAACTGGCACTTTGCCCCAACCCGTTGTCCCAAATCCCAGCTCGCCACCTCCGGTTTCCCCTGGAAAAAGCACACGTTCTGGCCTGCAGTATAGGCGCAGGCATTGATCCCAATCGCATCGAGACGGCCTTCGTCAATGGATCTGGCGATGGCATCGAAATGCATTTCCTTTTCGAGGAAAGCCCGTAGCGGCCGGTTGTCCAGCAAGGACACCGGCTCGTCGCCCTGCCCCTGCAGAATGCCGCGGACAAACCCGGTCATCCAGCGAGACATGCCGAAGACATCTGCCCGGTATATATCCTCGATTTTCAGGCGCGCCCAAAGTCGCTCAAGATGCCCCACGTTATGCCGGAAGATGTCATCGCCTCCCGCCAAAGCCACCGCATTGATGGCGCCGGCAGAGGTGCCGCATATGACTCGAAAAGGATCGTTCAGGTCTGGCAACAGGTCCGAGACGGCTCGCAGCACACCCACCTGGTAGGCGGCACGGGCGCCCCCGCCGGTCAACACTAAACCCGCCTTACCCAGTGCGCTATTGGCGATATGCACGGCCTAACCTTAATTGTCGGAAGGAAAAGATGACGAGATGAAAATCAGGGGTCGCTGACTACCAGTGTAGCGGATGCCGGGAGCCTTGTTCTATGACGAGCCAAGCGTCGTCGAGTTCCATAACGTTGTGGCTAAGACAAAGCCCCTCATCGACTTGGCGCACCATGTCGCATAAGCTGAGCCCAATCGTATAGACGAAAACCGAGGACAGGAGACCTCATTCATGAGCATTAAAGCACCACTGATGACCCTTCGCCTGTGTTGGCTAATAGCCATCATCATGGGAATTGCCTTGTGGACCGGACACCTGTTCCATCTCGCTCCCCTGCACATGGCAATGGGTTCCATTGCCGTACTGGCACTGTGGGTCATTGCATTTCAGGCGAAGCGACGGGGCGTAACAGGTGGCCTGATTTGGGTAGCTATTGTCTGGGGGCTGGTGGAACTTGTCTTTGGTGGAGCGCAGGTCCAGATCCTGACCGGGTCCATGCATTGGCTGACCCAGGTCGTACATCTATTGCTCGGTATTGGCGTTATCGGCCTGGGAGAAGCGTTGGCCGGTCGCGCAAAGCGCCTATCGGTAAACTGATCCGCAAGACAACAAAAAAGGCCCTGACAATCAGGGCCTTTCAGTGAATGGATGGCGTTAGCGACGTCTCCCACTGGAGAACCGTCATAACGCTTATTTCTTCCAAAACGGCTTGCGGGCTTCACGCTCGGCCTGAAAACGATCCATACCGATATCACGCAGCATGCGGTCGTCCATAGTGGCCAGAGATGCGCGTTCGCTTCTGCGACGTTGCCAGCTGTTAGTGGTTTTTACGAGTTTCTGAAACATGGTGATTACCTCTTGGTAAAGTGAATGTCATTTGGATTAATTGATGTGCTAATTATATGCACGAAAAAACCCCTTGACAGTTGCCGGAAGTACCTATTAGGTAGTTCCCGCTACTCACTTCCAAATTACCTTAGATAAACACCTCAAAATTTTGTTTATTAACAGGTTATTGGGTTTCAGCGACCTCGATACCGTACTTGCGAATTACCGGATTTGCGTACATGCCCAGCAGGTACGGATGGAGCGCTTCCGGACATTGCGCCAGATGCCCCTCCAACCAGCGTCGAGCCGGTTCGACACCTGCCTGATTTTCATCCCAGGAAAGGACCGGATACCCCTTTTCAGGCTGAATTTCCCGCAGACGCTCATAGGCCAGGTGGTGAGTGGGGAACAGCTTGTAGGCGTCCAGAATAGCCGTATCGATGGCTTGGGCCACCGCCTTGGCATTTTCGTATTCCCCCGTCAAAGGTGCACCAAAGCCTACATGGACTCGCCCCTTGAAACCTGTAATTCCCCGGATAATGTGTTCGCTGTCCTCGGTATCGGTCTTGACGTAAGCACCCGTCCGCCCTCTCTCTTCCAGCTCCCAAGCCTTGGCGATATCACAAGGATCGTATTCATAAGCAATGGAAACCGGGACAATACTCAGTCGCCGTATGACATCCTGAAAGGCGTCCCCGGAGGTTTTCTGGCTCATGTAGAACATTTTGATAATAGCGGGATCCGTCGCATCGATACCGTCTTTGGCCCGACCCTCACGCTGGGCAATCCAGATGGAATGCCCTTCTTCGATCGAGTGATTGACGAAAGCCGAAAGCGTCGAATAAACGTCGCGCATTTCCCGCGGGCTGGTGAGGTTACGCTTCACCACAAAACTTTTGTTGAGCCGCATCATCTCGGCAAACAACGGATTTTTGAGGAGATTGTCGCCAATGGCAATGCGAGATGTCCCAAAGCCATTGTGCCAGAGCATATAGTTGACCACCGTGGGATCGAACACGATATCCCTGTGATTGGACACAAACAGGTAAGCCCGGTTCGGCGAGAGCTGCTCCAGGCCGCTGTGGGTCAAGCCGCTGGTCGTGTGCTCCACTGCATGGTCGACATAGCGGGCAATAACCTGCTGCAAATCGTCAACGCAATGGACGTCACGAATCTCGCGAGCCATCCTGTGTCTTACCAGAGGGCGGATAAGAAACGGAAACCAACGACTCAACCGAGGAACCCGGAAACGGCCCATAAGGTCGAGAAAGTGATTATCGGTCAATAAGCGATCCAGCACCGGACGAACTTCATCGTCCTGGTAGGGTCGTATCTCTGCAAATGGATCCATAATACCTGTTCGTTACAAAGCGGACGGCAAAGACTAACCGTACTGCGCCCCAAAGAAAACCATTGGATGCCGGAGCAAAGACTCGCTTTGGCTCCGGCCATACCCGATATTGTAAATGAACTTGTCCCCAACTCAGCGGATATGAAGGAAAACCTTATGACAGAACCTTCGATGCAGCGAAAGATAACGCTCCGTTTCCTCGCTGAACCCGGCGACGTGAATTTTGGCGGGAAAGTCCATGGCGGTGCCGTGATGAAATGGATCGACCAGGCAGGCTACACCTGCGCAGCGGGCTGGAGTGGGCGCTACTGCGTAACTGTTTACGTGGGTGGTATCCGCTTTTTTCGACCGATACGTATTGGCGAAGTGGTCGATATCGATGCCAAGATCGTCTACACGGGCAAGACCAGTATGCAGATCGCCGTCGACGTCCATGCCGCCGATCCCCAGTCCCGGGAGCGCCATCGCACGACTCACTGCATCGTGGTTTTCGTGGCAGTCGACGACAGCGGCAACCCTATTACCGTGCCCAAATGGGAGCCTGAGACCGAGGAAGATATCGAATTACACCAATACGCCCAAAAGCTTATGGCACTGAGACAGTCGATCAACCAGGAAATGAACGCCTTTCTGGCCGAATAAGCCGAATCACCAAAGCGATTGCTGGCCTATCCTAGGGTGTGGAAATCGTCCGCCGGCGTTCTTCAATCTGTTCACGGCGGATCAGGCCGGCCAGATCAGACAGCTCGCCGGCGATCACATCGATGAGATCGTCAACACTGAGGATGCCGATAAGCTCATCGTTATCATTCACCACCGGCAAACGCCTTACGCCGTTTTCCCGCATCCAGCGTATGCTATGGGACACAGAGTCTCCAACATGCCCCAACACCAGTTCGCTGGACATGACATCGGCCACATCAACTTCATCGAGTGAGAGTTCCTCGCCCAGTACCCGCATAAGAATGTCCCGGTCGGTGATCATGCCTACCGGAAAACGCTGGCCACTCTCCTCACGGACGACCACCAGTACGCCTACATGATACTGCCGCATCAGTTTCACGGCCTCCTGGAGACTGGCCCCCTGATTCACTGCGATCACATGACGGTTACAGACGTCATCGATTTTCATGGCGACACCCCTTAATGAGACAGATCCTTCTTGTCGGTATTCACTGACCGAGGACACCATGCTCCTGCGGCCCTCCGGTCGGATCATTCCACACGCTCTCATTCTGAATCTATGCCCGCACCCTGAGCACCGTCTTGATGCCGGTCAACATTGACGTCAAAAGGAATGTACTTGAAGATGTTCCGCCGCCGCTGGCACAGCCGCCCGGCGAGTTACATCGTTATCGCCAAGAACACTCCTGGAGCCACTTTTATGCCGGATATCCGGGCCAACGACAGGTCTCGATTACTGATGGTCGTCGACCGGATCGTTACGGATCGCTGGGTACAGGTATTGCTATTCCTAGCGCTCTTCCTCGTTGTCCTCGAGCCGACGCTGATCGGGCAGGTGAAAGATCTCGTTGAATGGAAAACGGTCGGCGCCATTTGTGGTTTGCTGGCGCCGGCGAAAACGCTGGAACTGAGCGGCTATCTCGCCATTGGGGCGCGCCATATGCTTTACCACTGCCATACCGAGCGGCGATTGGCGCTGACGCTGATACTCCTGTCGGCTGTGCTGTCGGCCTGGATCACCAACGACGTTGCCCTCTTTATCATCGTGCCCCTGACGCTCAGTGCAGCCCGCCACTCTTCCCTGCCGGTCGCACGACTGGTTATCTTTGAAGCGCTGGCCGTGAACGCGGGGTCGAGCATCACCGCTATCGGTAACCCTCAAAACCTTTTCCTCTGGAGAGTATCCGGCGACTCCCTGTTGGAATTCTCTTTACGCATGGCACCTGCCTCCCTCTTGATGATGGGGATCGTGGTTGGTCTGGCCTTTGTTGCGTTTTCTTCGCGACGACTCGAGATAGAGGAATCCCCCGATCCTGAGCAGCGTTCAAAAATGTTGATCGCGTCAGGCGGTGCACTCTATATCGCATTTATCACAGCAATGGACACCAACCACACCTTCTCCGGACTCACGTTGGTATTGGCTGCGGTCATGGTGCTTTCGGCCATCAGCGGTCGCCGGATACTCTCGACGTTGGATTGGGGGCTGGTCTTCGCCTTTATCCTGATGTTTATCGACTTCCGGGGGCTCGCACAATTGCCGTTCATCAACCACTTCCTGCACATGCTGCCGCTGAATTCGGTGCAGGGCAGTTTCTGGGCAGCCGCATTCGGGTCCCAGGTCATCAGTAACGTGCCCGCTACCATCACGCTGGCTGGATTCACGCAGCAGTGGTCTGCTCTTGCCTACGGAGTCAATGTTGGAGGATTCGGTCTGGCTATAGGGTCCCTGGCCAATCTCATAGCATTGCGGCAGGTCTCTTCACCAGGGCTATGGCTTCTCTTCCATCGCTATTCGCTCATCGCCTGGCTTTTCGGTGCAATGGCAACATCATTGCTGCTGTATCTGCAAGCCCATTGAACCTTGGTTCCACTGTCCCTTTCGTCCCCCTGTAAGGGGAAATACCTACATACCTAAAGCACAATTCCGGTTGTCTATCCCTGCCTAGGCAGATTAATATCCTGCTCAAGCGCTTACTGCCTAGGCAGGCAAATCGGAGTTGAGATGAAATTCAAACATTTTCAGTACGGCGAGGAATTTCCCTACCGGAAATCTATCGGCTACCTAATTTCCGCCATGGCACATATCAAGGACCGGGTTCTCGAAAAGCACCTGATGCCACTCGATATCACACCGGCCCAATTCAAGGTTTTCATCAGCATGGTCTACGGCAAGATGGAAACGCCGGCTGAATTCTGCCGGGAACTGGGGCTCGACAGCGGCGCGATGACCCGCATGCTCGACCGCCTTGAAAAAAAGGGGCTGATTGAACGCCGACGCTGCCCCACCGACCGCCGTGTGGTTCGTGTTGACCTGACGGAGGAAGGCCATAAGGTTGCCGACCGTATTCCGAATATGGCCGTCGATGCGCTGAATGAACTCTTCGAACCGATCAGTCCGGAAGAGTTCGCAAGTCTCGAACGTATTCTGTGGAAAATCGTCAACGCCGCCGGTCAATCCAACCCGCCATTTGGCACGCGAGAGGAAGACTGAAGTGAGTCCACGCCTGATCGCCCTTACGCTGGCGGCGACCGCTACTGCTCTTAGCGGCTGCGCCAGCATGGATAACCTGCACCCCACCGGCAAGACGCTGAAGGCCTCCGAGCTAAAGGCGACTCAGACGCTCTCGGACGTTGCGCTGAGCCAGAACGCCTGGCCTGACGCCGATTGGTGGAAAGGCTTTAAGGATGCCCAGTTGGATGATTTGGTCACCCAGGCCCTCCAGGGTAACCCTAGCCTGCAGGTAGCCAACGCCCGCATGCAGCAGGCACTGGCGGCCGCCTCAGTTTACGATGCTGACCGGCAGCCCCGCCTGGATGCTTCCGCCCGTTATCAGGGCAGACGCCAACCGCTCGATATCGATCCGATGTACGGCAACCGCTACATTGCGCAAAAGAGCCTGGGTCTCGATTTTACTTATGGTTTTGATCTTTGGGGCGGTCAAAAGGCCGCCTGGGAGGCCGCCGTCGGTCGCGCCCAAGCCGCCCAGGTCGACAGACAGGCTGCTCGATTAACGTTGTCGGCCGAGATCGTGCAGGCTTACTCCAGTCTCGGGTATGCGTATGTGCAACGCGACTTGGCGCGCGACGAGCTGCATCGGACGCAGCACATGGCGCAGCTCAGCGAGCACCGCTGGAACTCCGGGCTCGACAGTAAGGTGGAGTACGAGCAGACGGAAAGTCTGGTCGCAGGCGCACAGCAGCAGGTTACCGCTGCACAGCAGTCCATCAACAGCATCCGTATCAGCCTGGCCGCGCTGCTCGGCAAAGGTCCGGACCGTGGGATTGAGATTGATCGCCCACGCCTGCTGCGACCACACAGTTTGACGCTCCCCTCGACCTTGCCGGCCGACCTCCTTGGCCATCGACCCGATGTCGTTGCCGCCAGACTGCGTGTCGAATCTGCTGCAAAAGATATCAAGGTCGCCAAAACCCGGTTCTACCCAAATATCGACCTGAGCGCGGGGCTTGGACTCACATCGATGCAGACGAGCGACCTACTCTCTGCACCGGCCCGCTTCTATAACGTGACTCCGGCGCTTTCCCTGCCATTGTTCGATGGCGGACGTCTCAGAGCCAACCTCGCCGGTCGCGACGCGGACTACGACCTCGCCGTCGCACGATATAACCAGGTTCTGATCAATGCCCTGTCACAGGTCGGAGACAGTCTGCAGTCGCTCCGCGCCTTGAAATCGCGAGTCCAGGCGCAGCAGCGCGCACGGGACATCGCCAAATCATCTTACGACCTCGCCATGCAGCGTTACGGCTCCGGTATCGGCAGCTACCTGCAGGCGCTTAGCGTGGAACAGCAATTACTTCAGGCGGACAAACTCCTTGCGACCCTGAAGTCCGAACAGATCGACGCATCCCTAAGACTGGTGCAAGCACTGGGCGGGGGTTTCAAACCCCATAACGATACTTCGGCGAACACCCATCGCCAAGCCGGCATCGCCCTTAACACGTTACAAGCCGATTAAAAGGAGTCTCTATGAGCAACAACGCATCGAATGAGGCTGCCACTGAAACTGGCGGCAATACCCCCCGCCGGCGCATGCTCCTGATCCTGCTCCTGGTAGTCCTGGTCGCGTTGGCATCAGCTACCACCTGGTATCTGTTATACGGCCGCTGGTACGAAGGAACGGACGACGCCTATGTCGACGGCAATATTGTGCAGAT
Source organism: Mangrovitalea sediminis (assembly GCF_002514725.1). Lineage (GTDB taxonomy): Bacteria > Pseudomonadota > Gammaproteobacteria > Pseudomonadales > Oleiphilaceae > Mangrovitalea > Mangrovitalea sediminis. Next base: position 334,442 of record NZ_NTLB01000005.1, on the reverse strand, counting down.
CACACCGCAAACGACCGGCACCGTTGTCAGTATCGGCGCGGATGACGGCGATTTGGTCCATGCTGGTCAGGTGCTGGTGAAATTCGATCCGAGCGATGCCGATATCACGCTGCAACAGGCTGAGGCCCGGCTTGCTCACACCGTCCGCAAAGTCCGGGGCCTGTTCGCGACCGTCGACAGTTATCGTGCCGAAGTGAGCGCCCGCCAGGTGGCGCTTCAGCGCACCCAATCCGATTTTAATCGCCGCCGCGATCTTGCCCAAAGTGGCGCTATCTCCAGCGAGGAGCTCGCCCATGCCCGCGATGCCCTGGCGGCGGCCCGCAGCGCCCTGGCCCGGGCCCGTCAGCAGTTGAACAGCAGCAAGGCATTGATCGACGACACCACTGTCGCTTCCAACCCGGAGGTGAAAGACGCGGAAGCGCAGTTGAGACAGGCTTACCTGAATGATGTGCGCAGCACCATTGTGGCACCGGTCACCGGATACATTGCAAAACGGACGGTACAGGTGGGACAACGCGTGCAACCGGGCACACCATTGATGGCCGTGGTACCGCTGCAACAAGTCTGGGTCGATGCGAATTTCAAGGAAACCCAGTTGAAGGAGATGCGGTTGGGGCAGCCGGTTACCCTGGAGTCAGACCTGTACGGAAGCGATGTACCTTATCACGGGACCGTCGAAAGCCTCGGTGTCGGCACTGGCAGCGCCTTCTCGCTGCTACCGGCCCAGAATGCCACCGGCAACTGGATCAAGATCGTTCAAAGGGTTCCTGTTCGCATCAAGCTGGACCCGGAGCAGCTGCAAAAACATCCGCTGAGGGTTGGGCTCTCCATGACGGTTTCCGTCAACCTTCATGATCAAAAGGGTCCGATGCTCGCGCAAACGGCGCCGACCAGGCCCGTGCTGGAAACCGCTGTCTATCAGCGCCAAATGGCGGATGCCCAAGCCCTGATCGATCGGGTTTTGCAGGCCAACAACACCACAGCGGTAGCCCGCATTACTCACGCGCAAGCAACGCGTTAGGGGACCCTCCATGTCGGACACACCCTTCCGGCCGCCCAGCCTGGTACTCAGTACCATCGGTCTTTCGCTGGCCACGTTCATGCAGGTCCTCGACACGACCATTGCCAACGTGTCCTTGCCGACGATTGCCGGCAACCTGGGCGTGAGCGCAAACCAGGGAACCTGGGTGATTACATCGTTTGCGGTCAGTAATGCCATTGCCCTTCCCCTGACCGGTTGGCTCGGCCGCCGGTTCGGTGAGGTCAAATTATTCATCGCCGCGACACTGCTCTTTTCGCTGGCCTCGTTACTTTGCGGCATATCCCAATCGATGGGAATGCTGGTGACGTTCCGGGCAATCCAGGGCTTTGTCGCCGGCCCGATGTATCCGATCACTCAAGCGTTGCTGATTTCGATCTATCCGCCACAAAAGCGCGGTATGGCACTCGCCCTACTGGCGATGGTGACCGTCGTCGCACCCATTGCAGGCCCCATTCTCGGTGGCTGGCTGACGGATGACTACAGTTGGCCCTGGATCTTCTTCATCAACGTGCCTATCGGCATTTTCGCCTGTTCAGTGGTCTTCCAGCAGATGCGGGGTCGCCCTGAAACCCTGACCAGGGCCCCGATGGACTATATCGGTCTGATAACGCTGGTGATCGGTGTCGGCATGCTTCAGGTGGTCTTGGACAAGGGCAATGAAATGGACTGGTTCGAGTCAAATTTCATTCTCGGCGGTACCGCTATCGCTGTAGTCTCGCTGGTTTTCTTTGTCATCTGGGAGTTCACCGACCGACACCCGATAGTGAACCTTCGGCTGTTTCGCCACAGGAATTTCACAGCGGGCACCCTGGCCCTGATTGGGGGTTATGCGGCCTTTTTCAGCATTAACCTGCTACTGCCACAGTGGTTGCAGCGCCAAATGGGATACACGGCGTCCTGGGCCGGCTTAGCCACCGCGCCGATGGGGATCATTCCTGTCTTTCTCGCGCCCGTCATTGGCCGACATGCCTTCCGCTTCGATCTTCGAGTGCTGGCAGGACTCTCATTTACGGCCATGGCAATAACCTGTTTCATGCGCGCTGGTTTCAACGATCAGGTGACATTCGCCTATGTCGCCGAGGTCCAGCTTATGATGGGGCTTGGCGTGGCTCTGTTTTTCATGCCGGTACTGTCCATCCTGCTGTCGGACCTACCGCCCAACGAAATCGCCGACGGATCGGGATTATCCACCTTCCTGCGAAACCTCGGCGGCAGCTTCGCTGCCTCGCTGACCACATGGCTGTGGACCCGGCGCACGACGATGCATCACGCCTATCTAAGCGAGCACCTGAGCCTGTATGACCCGACCACGCGCGCAGCCATCGACAATCTCCATGCCACTTCGACCCAACAGGGGGCGGCCATGCTCAATAACATGGTCAACGGTCAGGCATTGATGATGTCGACGCTGGATATTTTCACGCTGCTGGGCTGGCTCTTTGTCGTCCTGATAGCCGTAATCTGGTTGGCCAAACCGCCCTTCGCGGGCCGCTCCGCCGGCCCCTCCTCGGCCCATTGAGGGCCACTCTCCCTGCAATACCCCTTTTGCCGGACCTCTCCTGCCCTTGAGGTCCGGTCCTTTTTCCTTCCCTGACTTTCGTCCGTAAAAACCAAGACATTGGACCTGCGATTCAATATGATTCTTACGTTCAGTCGCGTAACTCGCCGGGGCCTTTCCTGATACGTGAAAGGGATTCCATGGCGCGGGTTTACGATACAGGGAGGGGGCCTGAGCGTAAAAAACCATCGGGGTGTCATTCGATATAGGGCGCCACATGGGGACATAAATAAAAATATCCGGGTTTCCCCGGCATAAACGCCAAGTTTCCGGGAGCCCGCTCGGCAAAAAAGAACGAAAACGATGAAAAGCTATTGCTACGCGCTGCTGGCCCTTTTGGGGGGCTCGATGACGCTTACGAACACGGCTCGTGCAGAAACCATGACAAGTGATGCTGCGCAACCGGCCGCGAAGGATTCAACGGTGCCGGTGACAGACAACTACATGCCAGGCGACCTGCCGAACGACCTTTACGATGCCCAACTCCCGGATGTGTTGACCGCAACCCGTCTACGCCAGCCGAAAACCAAGGTACCTGCATCTGTGACGATCATTCCCGGCGACCTCATCCAGGAATTGGGAATCAATACGCTCTGGGACGTTTTCCGGCTCGTTCCCGGCATGACCGTAGGCTACAGCAAGAGCAATAATGCCGTGGTTAGCTACCATGGAACCGTGGCAGACGACCAACGGCGCCTGCAGGTACTCATCGACGGACGCGCTACCTACAACGTGGACCTCGCCGAAGTCGACTGGCATACCATGCCGGTTGCGCTGCAGGATATCCAGCGCATCGAAGTCACACGTGGACCGGACGCTGCCACCTATGGCATCAATGCCTTCCTGGCCGTTATCAACATCATTACCAAGTCCCCCCAGGACACCAATGGCGTCAGGCTGGATGCCATGTCCGGCAGCAAGGGTTTCGGTCATTATGAAGCAAGGGTTGGCCAACATGTCGGCCAATACGATTACCGGATAACCTACCTGAAGAATGTGAGCGACGGCTTCGACTGGCGCTATGTCAAGCAGTCTGACACTGAAGCCCGTGTGCCGTTCAATGATGCCTATAACGTCGACACACTAACCTACAACTCCATATTCCAGGTCGACAACACCCGCTCTCTGGCGCTAAACGCCGGTGCCACCCGGGCCCGGGAAGATGAAGACCCCTACCAGTATCGGGGTTTGGGCGTCGTAACCGCACCCAATAAATACAAGGAAAACTATTTCGGCCAGTTGAAATGGTCGCAAACCCTGAACCAGCATCACAGTTATTCCCTCCAGGCCTATTACCAGACACAGCGTCAGACACAGGAATGGCGGAGTTGTCTCAGCCTCAGCGCGATAGACAGTTCCCTTCCCGACATTCCCATCTGCGGCGACGCCAACCAGAACAAGAGCGAAGCCCGCGCCAATATCGAGCTTCAGGATACCTATAGCCCCTCCAGCCAGCTGCGCTTCGTGTCAGGCGTGAGTTATCGCAAGGACAGCTACGATTCGGAAACCTTCTTCAGCGGCTCCGGTGAGAAGTTTCTGTCCAGCCTGTTCACCAATGTCGAATATTCGCCTCTTGACTGGCTGACGACCAATGTCGGCGCGATGTGGGAGCATGACAGCGTTAACGGCACCTTTTTCCAACCGCGTTACGCCATCAACTTTCCCTTTGCCGACAATCAGACTATCCGGCTGATATTTTCCAAAGCCTACAGAACGCCGGACGCCTTCGAGCAGTCTGCCAACTGGAGTTACACGGCGCGAAATATCACGCCCCCGCTCAACGGGCAGACGACGGCCACCCTCATATCATTCCAGGCGCCAGGCGGGCTGCAGCCTGAACAGATCATCTCCCGCGAAGTCAGTTATTATGGCAAATTCAATGTTGGCAGGGGCATCTGGTCCAACGAGATCAAGCTATTCCACGACACCCTGACCAATATCATCAGCGGCCGCTTCGATATCAGTAATTGGGACCTGCAGAATAACGTCAATCTCCGTCAGCAGGGTATCGAACTGGAGTCATCAATGGAGTACCGGCGAGACTATTACCGCCTGAGCTACGCTTATCTCGATCAGAAAGGCTCCTTTACCGGCACGCTGACCAGCACCTCGTTGGCGCCTGGCCGTTACATCGACTTCCAGAACCGAATGACCGCTCGCAATAGCGGTAGCGCCGCGTGGATACATCGATTCAATCACAACATTACGTCTTCAGTGGCGTACTATGCCGATTTCGACCTGAACACGTTCCCTTACCAGCGAATCGATACACGCATCGCAAAGTCCTTTTACTTGCCGAGGATGACACTGGAAATCGCCGGGATTCTTCAACACTACGTAACCGCCGATCCCATCATGTATCGAGACAATAACTATCAGGGCCAGAATCAGGTCTTCGTTCAATTATCCTCACGGTTTTAAAGGAACGCTATGCCGGCAGCCTTGCAGGGCACCATCATAGGGAGTTGCATCTTACGCTGCGTGCTGGCGGCCTGGCTGCTGTTCAGTCCGCAGCTGTACGGGCAAACCCTCTATTTGCACCTTGCAGGGTCGTCCAACCTCGAACTCAACCAGGCCGTTTTTAAAAGCCTGGGCGAAGCCTTGACGGGAACCGCGACGGTCGTTCCCTATCGCAGCGGCACACCAATCAATACAAACAATGGCGACAAGCACATCATCGTCACCCTGGGGCCTGCCGAACTCAATGCCGTACTGAACCAGGTCGACGACAAAATGCCAGTGCTGGCACTGTTCGTCACACAACAGCAGTACCAGACACTGCAGCATGATCAGGCGCCACGCGTCAGTGCCATTTTTTACGATCCACCGCTGCTGCGGCAGGCCCTGCTTGGGACCCTGATATTCCCTCAAGCCCAGCGTATCTCGCTGCTGACCAGCCCCGGTTACGGCGGCGATCTCGAAAAACTGCGCAACCGGCTCGTCAAGCGAGGACTGGCTATGCAGGCCTTTCCTGTCGACACTATCCGCAATTTGGTTCGAACCCTTGACCGGGCCCTTGTTTACGGCGATTTCCTCCTGGGGACACCCGATCCGAAAATCTACAACCGGGCCACCATCAAACACATCCTGCTGACAACCTATCGTCAGAGCCGGGTGCTGATTGGGCCTGGGCGCGCCTATGTGCGGGCCGGAGCGCTGGCCTCGACCTATACAACAATTCCGGATTTCGCGGCGCAGGCCGCTGACATGATTCGCACCTGGCAACGCACCGGGAAGCTGCCGGCAGCGGCCTTCGCCGACCGCTATGCCGTAGACGTCAACCGCCAGGTAGCGCGCTCGCTCAATATTATCGTTCCGCCCACCGACACGCTTGAAAAGGAGCTCAAGGCGTTGGAAAAGCAGGCGGCGTCGGAGGTGTCGCCATGAAGCGCCCCACTCGTTGGACGCTGTATCAACGTCTCCTGGTGCTGGGTACCGCCCCCGCCGTGGCGATGTTCGTCATATTGCTGGTATTTTTTACCTCGGCGCGGATCAATGACGCCCGCCAGCAGCTCTACAGTAACGGTCAGATTATCGCCGATAACCTCGCGCCTGCGGTCGAATATGCCGTTGTATCCGGCAATCATGATGCACTGCAAAGTCTGCTGGAACAGACGCTTAACCGCTCCGACCTTATGTCCATCCGGGTTCGTGACGTTCTGGGTAAGATCGTGGGTGACGTCAAGACGAAAGATACTGACATCACCAGCGGCACCCAGCATACCTTCAAGGCACAAATCACCCAGCAACCGGTGAACCTCTCCGAACCTGACCAATTGGACTGGTTCGCGCCGGATTATGGGAATGGGAACGGTCGCTATAGCCTGGGTACGGTCGAAGTCACCGTCTCCGATGCCACCCTGGCCCATGAAAGATCCGAAATTATCTGGTCATCGCTGGTGCTGGGCATCTTCATGCTGGCATTCACACTGCTGTTCATCAATCGCATGGCGCACCGCCTGAACACGCCCATTTCCAGACTCGCAGAACGGGTGCAGCGCATTCAGCAGGGCCAATATCACTTCGAACCGGAACCGATACGCGTGGCGGTGGAAATGGATCACCTCCAAAATGCCATATCGACCATGGCCAATCATTTGGCCAAGGCCGAGAGCAATACCGAAAAAACGCTGGAGCAGTCACGTCTGGCGCGCGAAAAGGCGGAAATGGCAAGCCACGCAAAGTCGGAGTTCCTGACGCTGATGAGCCATGAACTCAGGACACCGCTCAACGGCATACTCGGTATGTTGCAACTCCTGCAGGACGACGCGCTCTCGCCGCGCCAGCGTGACTACCTGACAACAGCCGTACGTTCCACCGAAGACCTGCTGACCATCATCAGCGACATCCTGGACTTCTCCCGGATCGAACGCGGCAAGCTGATCATCGACCACCAGTCCTTCGATCTGCGGCAGCTTCTGGAGAATTGCATTGCCTCCTTCCGCCACGAAGTGCGCAGCAAGAAGCTCGAACTGGATGTCCGCTTACTCGGGGGCTGGCCACAGGTGGCTCAGGTCTTGGGTGATCCTGGCAGGCTACGGCAGGTAATGGCGAACCTGCTGGAGAATGCCATCAAATTCACCGACGAAGGCACCATCACGGTGACGGCACAATGGATTCCCAATACCTACGACAGCGTGTTCCTGAGCTGCGAAATCCAGGATACCGGCATCGGTATCCCCATGGAGCGGATGCAGGAAATGTTCAACGCCTTCGAACAGCTCGATACCTCTTCTTCCCGTCGTTATGGCGGGACTGGGATCGGTTTACCGCTGGTGCAAAGACTGATCGAACTGATGGGGGGGCACATTACGGTGGACAGCGCTCTCGCCTGTGGCAGCGCCTTCCGCTTCACGATCCCGCTTGAGATCGACCAGACGGTGGAACGTAAAGCCGCTGCGGAACCCAACGATACATTCCCCGAAATACCTCCTGGCACGAGCAGCCGGCACGCCCTCATCGTTGAGGATAACGCGGTGAACCAACGCGTTGCCGCCGCCATGCTTCAGCGTCTCGGGTTCGCGGTGGAGTGTGCCGATAATGGCGCGGAGGCGGTAGAGCGGGTCATGCAGGCCGATCCACCATACTCCGTCATCCTGATGGACTGCCAGATGCCGACGATGGATGGCTGGGAAGCGACCCGACACATTCGTGAATGGGAGCATAAAAGCCAGCGGGCGCCGACGCCGATCATCGCCATGACCGCCGATGCCTTGCCGGATACTGAGGAAAGCTGCCGCAACGTCGGGATGAACGACTACCTGGCCAAGCCGGTACGCAAGGAAAAGTTGCGCGAGTCCCTGAAACGCTGGATCAATGTCTAGGGAAACAAGGTGTTACCTGACGCCTCCAGCGCCCTGAATGGAGGCGCACAAGGAAGGGGGTCAGGCGTCGACGGGCTGACGCATGGTGACAAACTCCTCGGCAGAAGTCGGGTGGATACCGATCGTACTGTCGAACACGGCCTTGGTGGCACCGGCCTTAATCGCGACCGCGATGCCCTGGATAATTTCTCCCGCATCCGGTCCCACCATATGGGCGCCCACCACACGATCAGAGGCGTCGTCGACAACCAGTTTCATAAGGGTCCGCTCGTCCCGCCCCGACAGCGTATACTTCATCGGGCGAAAGCTCGTCCGATAAATACGCAAGACGCCGTAACGCTCCCTGGCTTCATCTTCCGTCAACCCTACAGTACCGATATTCGGTTGGCAGAAGACGGCTGTGGGAATCGCTTCGTAATCCATGCGGTCCTGCCCACCGTCAAACAGGTTACGGGACAACACCATCCCTTGCCTGATCGCAACCGGTGTCAGCTGCGGAGTACCGATAACATCGCCCAATGCGACAATGGAGGGAACGCTGGTCCTGAACTGCTCGTCCACCTTCAGGGAACCGTCCTCATTGAGTTCGACGCCCAGGGAGTCCAAACCCAGCCCATCCAACAGCGGCTTGCGGCCGGTCGCAGCCAGCACCAGACCCGTGTCCAGCGTGTCGCCGTTATCCAGCGTCACCCGGAAGCCCTCATCGGACTCCGCGACGGAGTTGATATTGCGGCCAAAGCATAGTTCGATACCTTTCTTGCCCAGCTCTTCGGCCACAAAGGTACGCACATCCTGGTCGAAACCTCGCAGAAACAGCTCTCCCCGATAGACCAGGGTGGTTTTGACCCCAAGACCATTCAGAATGCCGGCGAATTCAACCGCAATGTAGCCGCCGCCCCAGACGATAGCGTGCTTGGGCAGGCGATCCAGGAAAAACATCTCATTCGAGGTTTTCACGAACTGCGCACCGGGTATTTCCGGCACGCAGGGCCAACTGCCGGTAGCGACGGCAATATGGCGGGCACGAAGACGGCGATCCCCGACACTGACGGTGTGCGGGTCGTCGATCGTTGCGGTGCCTTCGATGATATCGACACCGGCGCCCTGCAAGAGCTTTTCGTAGATGCCGTTAAGCCGGCTGATCTCGGTATTCTTGTTACGGACCAGCGTCGACCAGTCAAAACTGACCGCGCCCTCCTGGACCTCCCAGCCATAACCCGCAGCGTCTTCGATCTCTTCCGGCAGATGGGAGCCGTAAACGAACAGCTTCTTGGGAACACAGCCTACATTGACACAGGTGCCGCCCAAATAACGGGACTCGATGACAGCAACGCGAGCGCCATAGCCCGCGGACATACGGGCAAGACGGACTCCGCCGGAGCCCGCACCTATGACAACCAGATCGTACTCATGATTTTCGGACACAAAACACCTATACGGCAGATGATGAGCGGCCACGGCGCAAACACATGGCGCGCTTCAATGGGAAACGGATTTGAATAACACGTATTCGGTCAGAGGACCCAGTCGGATCTGACCCAGGCTACGATAACCGATGGATTCGTAAAACGGCAGATAGCGGCTGTTGCCGGTATCCAGGACGATACCAGTGGTACGGGGATTTTCGCTGCAAAGCGCTTCCACTGCAGCCAGCATGCGCCGTCCCAGCCCACGATCCTGATACTTGGGATTCACGCCCATCAACGGTAATTCATGAACCTGGCGCTCAGGCAGTAGCGCTGCGATCTGCTCATGATAGTCGATGTAACGCCGCGTCGACGTCAGCCCCGCGGTCAACATCATGCGCATCCGCCAACCGAACTGCTGGGCCAGGTTCATGCGCAATTCCGGGCTGCCGATAAAGGCTACAGCGACCAGCGTATTGTCCAGCATGAGTCCTATCGCATCCCGATTACGCTCGAAATACAGGGTAATCAGTTCCCGTACCGTCGCCCTGACCCGCTTTTCATAGCCGGGACGATTCTCCTCGAACAGGTAGTGAAACGTCGGGTCATGCAGATAGGCGGCGTAAAGGATACTGTTGGCTTCACTCAGTGCTGATTCGTCCAGACGTACGACAACGGGTTCAACAGAGGCTGCGGCAATCGTCATCGGGACGTCTCCCTCTCAGATTTTCAATGTCAGGCGTGCCGTCACGAGCCCTGGTGTCTGCCCGCGGTCGATCGATGCCTGATCCACTTTTATGCCGTACTGCCTATCCAGCTTTTCCAGCCAAGCGGCTAATGTTGTGAAGGGTACATCTTCCAACCAGACCCGCATACCCCGCTCGCCGCTGGGTTCAAACCGTTGCAACGCCAGCCCGGATTGTTGCGCCGACGTCGTAACGGTCGTCAGCAGCGAGCGACTATCGACAACACTGGCGGCAGACTGCTGCCCGTTACGCGCCAACTGACGGGCTTCTGCTTCGTGGGCGTGCATCCAACTGACAAGATCCTGTGCCTGCGCCAGATCCCGCGCGCCGCGCAGATGAAACTCGTGTGCCGGACGCCAGACCCCGAAAAACAGAATAAAGATCAGGAGCGCGGCACCCAGGAGCTGAAGTGCCCGCTGGTCTCGTGTCGGCAACTGATCGAAGGCAGCGACGGCTTTCAGCACGAGTGGCGATGTTCGCAAACGATTCAACACAACTCAGCCTCCAGTGATCGTAATGCGCCCACGGGCGCTGTTCTTGTCGTTGACCACCGAACCGATACGGGCCTCCAACCCTGCACTGGTAAGGCCGTTCTTAAGCTGATTGAGCTTGTCGAAGTTGTCAGCCTTCATTTCGATCACCAGCTCGCCCCGGTCCTGGCTGTAATTCACAGAATCAAACTCCAGATTGCCTTTATCCGGAATGACCGAATATTGATATCCAGCCTGTTTGAGCAACGGCAGGAATCCCAGGTTGCTGCCCTGCTGACTCGCAAGACGCAATTTGCCTTCCAGGACCCTTTTCATGTTTTGCCCCGTCACCCGGCTTTCGCGGGGGAAAATCGATTTATACGTCGACAGCGCCTGCTGCTGCCAATGTTGGGCATCACGCTCAAAGTAAATACCCTGTCCAATCTCCAGCCCCACCTGCAGCACGAACCAGATCCCGGCAACGACAGCAACCGCGCGCCAGGCGCGCCAGGCGCGCCAGGGGCTCTGTGTCCCGGAGTCGGTCGCAAAGGGACCCTGCGAGAGGTTGATTGGCTGGCAGAGGCGAAGGTGGTGAGCATGCGCCAGTAACTCCAGCGGGGAAGCCGCGAGGTCTTCAACAATGACCGAAAACCGTTCGCTCTGCTCAAGTGCCGCAATCACCAGGCTATGTGCTTCACGGGCCGCTGGGGTTACGTAGATACGTAACACCGGCAGCGTTTCATCATCTCCGCTGGCCGCTTCCAGTGTTTCGACATAGACCGGCAGGTTCTGCGTCTGCAGCCTGCACCATTCGCCTCCGGCACCGGCAATCAGGGTGTCGCTCCCCTCGATGCAGAAGGTCCACCGGCCGTTGTCCACCGGCAGCAAGGCGGCATCTGCATAGACCGCATGCAGGTCGGCCGACCATTGAGACAGGCGTGCCACCGTATCGGCCATCAAGGGTTCATCGATGGCGGCAACGCTGTAGGCGTCCTCATAACGATTGCCCAGGGCAAGGTGGACGGACTCCACATCCTGGGCCAACTGCTCCTCGACGGCAAACGGCAACGCCTGGCGTAAGTAGCGGGACTGCTTGCCGGGCAGAACGGCAGTACACCAGAGCACGTTTTCGGCCGGCAACAGGCCTGTCAGACGAACATTGTCGAGATCGTTCTGACGCAGAACCTGTTCGATCGCGTCCTTTTCCTCCGCCTCGCCCTGGGCCTGCACCTGTCCACCGGCATCCTGCAACAGCCAGTCGTAACGCCATGGCGCCGTTTCATCGGGCAATCGTCCTCCCTCGCCAGAAACGGGTCTGACATACAGTCGATACGACATCTTGGCCTGCTCCCCCACTCCAGTGTCGGGATCGCGTCCGCATCTGTGCGGATCGCCTCACCCTATTGTGACAAGCTAAACAGTTTTTTGGTAATCAGTGCTCTCTGGCCTTCATCGCGACTGACCACACTGAGATTGCCCTGATCGTCCCGATAAAGTACCGAAACCAGGCGATAGACCTGATCATCGTAGGTCACCCGGATCGCAACCCGGAAAAAATGACTGTTGACCGACAGTTCCTGGTTCTTCAAGCCCAGCCCGGCGAACTCGGGCCGAGCGAGAAAATCGGTTATATCCTTGAACGGTGTGTCCGCCCTGACCTGCAGTATAGTTTCCGCCTGGGCCTGCGTAATCCCCTGATTCAGGCTTCTTAATACGGGTCCGGTCGCCGTATTGACGTTGAACCCGATCCCTGTCAGCGGCAGCGCACTCACGTTAGGCAGGAGTTTCTTATAGTCCGCCTCGGTGATACCGGCAATAAGGCGCAGCTCAGTGACGCTCGTGAAAGGCCGGTTTGCGGCGCGATAAGGCGGTGTCAGCCCCAGATAGTAGTTGTCTTCCGCGCCCGTCGCGCCACTGGGCGTATCGTTACTGTCCTCCCAGTCGATCACCTTGTCGACGTTGATGCTGGTGATCTCCAACACCTGGAGCAAGCGTTCGAAACGCTGCTTCGCCACCGGATCCACCTGCCCCGTCGCCGTCAACAGGTCATTGAGGTTGAACCGCCCCTCAAGGTCATCGATTTGCAGCTGAACGACGCCATTATCCACGGGTAATGCCGCGGCGTACTTTCCCCAATCCTCACCGTAATCGTCGACATAGGCATTATTCTGCTTATCGCTCTTCCAGTCCTGGGCGAGGATATGCTCGGCGAGCGCCTCAGCCCCTAACGCCAGGCTACGCTGTTGTTCCCGGTCCAGATAATGGGAGGCCTTGTAGATCATAAGGTGCTGACTGGTATACATGCCCGCCGCCAGTGCCGTCGCCAGGGCAAACGCCAACAAGACCATGATCAGCGCGACGCCGCGCTGACGCGAGGGTTGCCCCCGCTGCGGGCGCTTCATTGCGCATTCTCCGTCTGGGTCGAAGCACCCTGTCCGGACGACGTCGTATCCGAACCAGAGGCACGGCTCGCAGCCTGACGCGCCTTAACCAGGTCGAAGTTAGGCAGCACAAAGATCCGGGAAATATGTCCGAACTGTTTCTGGTCAAAGGCGATTTCAATCGCCCGCGGCATCGGCACAATAGAGGGATCGACATTTTGCTGGTCGATGACCTGCTGCTCCGGCCAGCTATCCACCCATTGATTGTGGCTGTCCAGAAACCGCACCTGCAATTGGTCGACATCCTTTAAGAGCACCTGATCCAGCGGCTGGCTGTCCTGTGCCCGATCAAGCACCTGCCACTGCCAGCGATGGAGGGTCGTACCGTCCAGGCTGTATGCCACCCGCTGAAGTTCACTGCGTGGGTCATTCAGTGGATTGCGCCACCCCTGCCGGGTCAGCTCCAATGCATAGGGGTCGGCGCGGGTGGTGATTGCAAACTGGGCATCGCCATAGGCGTCGCGAATCGGTCGATTGACGACCTGAAAGATGTCCCGTTCGATCAGCAATACGGTTTTCTGGAGCTGCTCGAACTGTGTCGATACACGGTCGACGCCGTTACGGGAATTGATGACGCCGGACATTACTTGCCAAATACCGATTCCGATCAACGCCGTGATGCCGATAGCAATCAGGACCTCCAGCAGCGTAAAGCCTGCCTGCCGGGATACAACGGGCCTAGCCATCAGTTTTTCCCCACAAAACCGCTGAAGACAAGTTGTTGTCGCGGGTCTCTTCCATTGTTCTGGTATTGATCGACGGTGATATCCACACGACGGATCGTAGGGTCGCCGGTCGTGCTGACCTTGGTGGTGACTTTCCAGTGAAAGTCGGCGTAATCCAACTCGTCACTGTTTTCGGATACCGATGGCAGGTTGGTGGCAAGCCGTATCTTGGCCAGGGTGTTCTGGGCAATCCAGGTGGCCAGCGTCTTGCCTTCGATGCGTTCGAAATGACTGAAGTACTGGCTGCCCGCCCGCTCTACCGCGACAGCGAACAGCGCAAAAATCATCAGCGCCACCATCACTTCCAGCAATGTGAAGCCCCGGTTATGGCGACAGCGTGTCATTGCTTGTTCTCTCCCGGCGGCACCCATTCCAAACCATTGACGCCATCGGAGCGGATCGTATAAACGGGAGAGTCGTCCTTGCCCTTGACCTTAACGGTCAACTGAAAGGGGGTCGTTTCGCTACTTGAGAACAACACCAGATCCGGTTTCACCGTGTTATTGTCGCCCGTGGCGAGCTTGGGGGTCTTTTTGTCACGCTGCAGTGTCATGGAAACCCAGTCCGGCATCGTATATGGCTGGAACAAAGTCCCGGTACCGGCATCCCAAGTGCTCTTGTCTTCGTTGTAAACGTATAATTGGTAGCCATGCTCATCCAGCACGACACCGATTTCCTCGTTTTGGAGCACAGCCTGATCCGAAGCCGTCTGCAAAACCAGGAACAATTGACGGGCACTGTTCTCGAGATCGCGCAATTGGGAACCACTGCCCATATTGACCACGGCGATGGTCGCAATCAGCCCAACGATCACCACCACCACCAGGATTTCGATCAGCGTAAAACCCGATTGCCCGGGCCTGGTCATACGGTTTCGATTACTGCTTCTTGGGCCCATTCGTATCCCAGACGCTCAGATCCGCGGCATCGCCATCTCCACCTTCACGGCCGTCAGAGCCGTAGGAATAGAGATCGTAGGGGTGGTTGGCACCGGGACTGACATACTGGTAGGCATTGCCCCAGGGATCCACCGGTACACTCTTCATATAACCGTCAGGATTCCAATTCTTCGCGTCCGGGAAACCATCGGGCTTGCTGACCAGTGCCTGCAACCCTTGCTGGGTGGAGGGGTAATTGTGATTGTCCAGTTTGTAGAGATCGAGCGCATTGCCGATTTGCTTGAGCTGAGTACGGGCCACCGTCACCTTTGCCTGATCGCTACGACCGATAATGTTGGGTGCGACAATAGCAACCAGCAGGCCGAGGATGACCATCACCACCATGATTTCGATAAGGGTAAAGCCACGACTGGATTTGAGCGTGTTCATGTTCGTCCTTTTTATATGACGGGAACGACAGGCGTTCCCACTATCGACCACCGTGTTTGATCGGAACCGATGTCACCAGGCGTTGCGTCACTTGGCGTCGTGTCATAACGGCTACGTTTCCCTACGAGCGGCTGTCGCAACAACGTCGTTCCCGATCGAATCAAGTGCTTCAATGCACCAGGTTACTGATATTCAGGATGGGCAGCATAATCGCCATCACGATTATGAGCACCACCCCCCCCATCAACAAGAGCATCAGGGGTTCGAAGAGACCGACAAGCGTCGCTATTTTTCCTTGCAAATCGTTCTCCTGATTGCGGGCCGTGCGCTCCAGCATCTGGTCGAGCTCACCGCTCGCCTCGCCGCTGGCGATCATATGCAGCATCATGGGGGGGAAATAGCCCATCTGCTCCAGTGCACGATGCAGGCTCGTGCCCTCGCTGACCCGCTGAGCCGATTCCTGCACCTTTTCCCGCAGGAAATCATTGGACAGAACCTCGCCGGCAATACGCATCGCATCCACCAGCGGGACGCCACTGCTGCTCAGGATGCTCAGGGTGCTGGCGAACTGAGCCGCATTGATGCCCCGTGAAAGACGCGAGATAAACGGCAGATCCAGCAGCATCCGGTGAAACCGCTTCCGGGTATTGTCCTTCTGCAGCGCCATTCGGAACCCGGCACCCAGCGCAATCAGGATCGCAGCGAGGTAGATACCATACTTCGCCAGGAAGGAACTGGTTGCCAGAAGTGCCTGCGTCAATACCGGAAGCGCCTGCCCCTGCTTCACGAACACCTGCACAATGTCCGGCACAACGTAGGTCAGCAGGAAAATAACGATGCTGATGGCCACAACGGTCAGGATAACGGGGTAAATGGCTGCCAACTGGATTTTTTGACGGGATTCCTGCCGGGATTCGGTGTAGTCCGCCAGCCGGTTGAGGACCAGGTCCAGATGCCCGGCATGCTCACCCGCCGCCACCGTCGAACGATACAGGCGGGGAAAGGCTCCGGGAAATTCGTTCAGGCTATCCGCCAGGGAATACCCTTCCAGGACCCTTGCGCGGATAGCCAGGACCATACTCTTGAGTTTTGCCTTCTCCGCCTGCTGTGCAACGGCCGCCAGCGACTGTTCCACGGGAATTCCCGACTGGATCAATGTCGCCAGCTGCCGGGTCACCAGCGCAAGATCCCCTGCGCTCAATCCTGCCCGGCGGACAAAAGCGCCACCCTGCTTCTGCTTCTCACGCGCCGGCTCGACAGCCAATGGCGCCCACCCTTTCTCGCGCAACTGCTGGCGTACCGCTCGGGCGCTATCGGCCTCCAGCACACCTTGCTGCGCCTTGCCCCGCCCATCCAGGGCCTTGAATTCGTATGCTGCCATTTAACCGCCTGTCGCCAATCCTGTAAGCCGATGTTACGGTCGCCTCAACCTGAGAGGGCGATCATCCCCGGTGAGTCACTCTCAAGACTTCCTCAATAGAGGTTATCCCGGAAAGAATCTTGGCGACGCCATCGGCGTGAATACTGGGCCCCCGCGTGCGGGCCTGGCGCTCGAGATCGAGTTCGCCGACCTGCTTATGGATGAGGGAACGCATTTCCTCATCGACTTCCACCACCTCGTAAATACCGACGCGACCGCGATAGCCCAACTGATTACACTCCTGGCATCCTTTAGGGCGGTATATGGTTGGGGGATTGGCCGGATCCACTTGCATGAATGCGCAGTGCTCCTCACTCGCCACGTAGCTTTCCTTACAGTGCTCGCAGAGGACGCGCACCAGTCGCTGGGCAATGATCCCAACGAGACTGGAGGAAATCAGGAAGGGCTCGATGCCCATATCGATAAGCCGGGTTATGGCACCCACGGCAGTATTCGTATGCAGGGTCGATAACACGAGGTGGCCGGTCAAACTGGCCTGAACCGCAATTTCCGCCGTCTCCAGATCCCGGATCTCCCCGATCATCACCACATCCGGGTCCTGGCGGAGAATCGCGCGTAATCCCCGGGCGAAGGTCATATCCACCTTCATATTGACCTGGGTCTGACCCACTCCGGGCAGATTGTATTCGATCGGATCCTCGACGGTCAGGATGTTACGTGTCCGGTCGTTGATCTCGGTAAGCGCCGCATACAGCGTTGTGGTTTTCCCTGAACCCGTCGGCCCGGTGACGAGCAGGATGCCGTAGGGACGGCTGATGAGATCCTTGATCAGGTTATGGTCCCGGTCCGCCATTCCCAACAGCGCCAAGCGCAAACGCCCTGCCTGCTTATCCAGCAGACGCAGCACGATGCGTTCGCCGTTGGCCGAGGGCATCGTCGAAACACGGATATCGACCTCCCGGCCGCCGACCCGAAGGGAAATCCGGCCATCCTGCGGTAGCCGCTTCTCCGCAATATCGAGTCGCGCCATAACCTTGATCCGCGATACGAGCAGGGGCGCGAGTGCCCGCTTCGGTTGTACGATTTCCCGCAATACGCCGTCGACTCGGAAACGCACAACCAGATTCTTTTCGTAGGTCTCGATGTGGACGTCCGAAGCATTGGTTTTAACCGCTTCGGTCAGAATGGCATTGATCAGGCGGATAATCGGCGCATCGTCTTCCTGTTCCAGCAGGTCCTCCGTTTCCGGCACCGAGTCGGCGAGACTGGCCAGGTCCATCTCATCGCCAATCCCTTCCACCATCTGCATGGCTTCCGCGGAATCGTTCTGGTAGGCACGGGCGAGTGCCTCGTCGAATTCCGCGGCGTCGATCGACGCAAAACGCACCTGGCCCTGTGTCAGCCGATTAACCTCGGCCAACGCTGTCGCCGGGGCTCCGGCGCGGACCAAAGCAACGCTGGCACCATTTTCGTCGCGGGTCAGGATGACACCATTGCGTTTGGCAAAGGTAAAGGGCAAGCGGTTATACGTCGCCACCCGCTCCGGCGCGACCGTATCGGCCAATGTCGGCAGATCCTGAGAGTCCAATGCCTGGGTATCCAATGCCTACCTCATACTTGTTAGCGTGACGCCCTGCGGTTCGGCAAAGCGGTTGTAACCGGAAGCCTACCCATCACTATATGACGAAACCGGCCATCAATCGTTCCCGACTGTGCACCCTTCTTGCTACATACGTTTTTCACTACATACGTTTTTCACTACACACGTTTTTTACGACACGCGTTTTTCACTACACAGATGATAGCCGCTCTGCTCCCGGCGAAAAACCGCCATGGCGCATTCCTCCGACCAGATCACAATGTCAGGTGTCCGCATAACCTGACCGCGGTCAACGCCTGGCCCTTGAAACCCTACCGGAATAGCGCTGTCACAGACCTGACGCGAAGCTTTCGGTAAAGTAGCGCACTTTGGCGTACGAACGCCGAAAGATGCACTATATTCCAAGCACTATAAAGTGTTTCTTACGGAGCAAAAGTGTTTCTTACGGAGCACGATAAAGCGATCTGCGCCACAGGGTCTTCAATCTATCCGTTTTCGGGGCTGGAGACTACGGACCATCGGGGCTACAGGAAATATCAGGCCAATGTAAGTTGCCTGACAGCCAGGATCATTCCGTAATTCGCCCGCCCACCCGGCGTGCTGACAAGATGTATAATCGGAAACCGGCCAAGATTGCCGGATATTCATGCCAAGGGAGTTGTTTTTTCGCATGCAGGCGATTCAGAAACGTCTACCCATGCTGATTGCCACCCTGCTGGTCCTAGCGATGCTGGCGTCGCTGGGGTGGCAAGGCTATCGCTTTGTACAGGGACACCAGCATCAGGGTGAGGCCCGGCACGTCACCACAACCCAACGCCGTCAGGCACCAGCCCAGCCCAGGGTGGACCTGGCAACGCTGACACTCTTCGGCACGACAAATGTCACCACCCAGCAGACGCTGGAAACCGCCCAATTGCCAAAAACCAATCTGCGCCTGGTGTTACGCGGCGTCATGGCCTCTACCGATAAAGGCCCCGCCAGCGCATTGGTCGAGGGCCCCGACCAGAAAACCCAAACCTATAACCTGGGCGACACCTTACCAGGGAATGCCAAGCTTCATGCGGTTTACGCCCATAGGGTCGTTATCGAACGCCAGGGACGTCTGGAAAACCTTTACTTCCCGAAAACTGACGAGACCGGCGCTGGCATCCAGATGGCGAACGGCGACAGCGAGAGCGACAATACAGCCCAGGATGGCGTCTACACCCCTTCTTCGGAGCAAAACTCACCGCAAGCCGGTGGCGATATACCTGAACCGAATTACGGGCTCAGCGAACAGCGCAAGAATGAAATTCAGAAGCGACTCCAACAGCTCCGCGCACGCTTGAGAGCCAACTACCAGTAGCGGAACGCCAAAAACAACACCATTCGGCGTTCCGTTGTGATCCGCGGATAGCACGCTATCCCTGCCAAGGACAGGAACCATAGATGGGGATTCTGTCGCGAGAGATGCTTTCAGCCAGTTTCCGCCGCCGCGGGTTCCCACGACGGCTACTTCTGCTGCTCGCACTACTGTCATCACTCGCCTTCGCCCTTCAGTTAAGCAATCACCTACTTGACTACGTCGGCAGTAAATTCGGCGCCCAGGCCAGATTACGTCTGCTGGAGTGGGAGCGCCTGACCAATTCCTCCCGCAACAAACCGGAGCTGGACAAACTGCAGCTCGTGAACCAGTTCTTTAACCAGATCCCCTTCGTCAACGACCTCGTGCACTGGGGAAAAGAGGATTATTGGGCAACACCGGTTGAATTCCTCGCCACCGACGGGGGCGACTGCGAGGATTTCGCCATTGCCAAATACCTGACGCTAAAAGCCATGGGGGTCCCAGACAACAAAATGCGGATCACTTATGTCAAAGCACTCAGGCTCAACCAGGCACACATGGTGTTGGCGTACTACCCCACGCCTGGGGCTGACCCGCTGATACTCGACAACCTGATCAACAAGATACTCCCCGCGTCACAACGTACTGACCTGGCGCCGGTCTATAGCTTTAACGGCGATGGCCTCTGGCTGAACAAGCTCCGCGGCCCATCGGAGCGCATTGGAAAACCCAGCTCGCTCGATCAATGGGTCAACCTGAATAATCGATTAATCAATACTTTACGCTAATTTCTTAAGGCCAGATCACAGCCGCCGTTCCTGCTGAGCAGCTCCCCCTTGCAAGTTTCCCCCGCTCCCGATATCTTTACGTTAACGTAAACGTATAGCTGGACGGGCGCCGTGGACGAGCGTAAAAGAAAACAGACGTACTCCATCAGCGACCTGGCGCGGGAATTCGACGTAACCACCCGCACCATCAGGTTCTATGAGGAAGGCGGCTTATTGCAGCCGCTTCGCGATGGGCAAACCCGGATCTACACGGACGAAGACCGTGTAAAGCTCAAGCTGATCCTCAGGGGGAAGCGTCTGGGATTCAGTCTCGCCGAGTCCCGTGAGCTGATAGAAATGTATGACCCTTCCGAGGGAAACATAAAGCAGCTCAATGCGTTATTGAACAAAATTCATCAAAGACGTGATGTTTTGATGCAGCAGCTCGCGGATATCGAAGTCATGCGACATGAACTCGATGAAGCCGAGGAACGCTGCCGACAGGCTATGCAGGAATGCCTGAGCGTCAACTGAGCGGTAGCAGTGAGAGAATAAGCCGAGCCGGTTTCTTCCGGCCGTGGACGAAACAGTCGCTGATCACGACCAGTAACTGACAATAAAAAGGTGTCCCATGAGTACTCTTTCGAGCTATGTTTGTGGCGTTGGCTCCACTCCCCTATTAGGCTTGACCATTGGAGACCTGTTCGACCGGACAGTCGCCAATCATCCCGAAAACGATGCCCTGATCTCCCGCCACCAGGGTCTGCGTTATACCTATCGGGAATTACAGGCAGCCGTCAATGAATGCGCTCGCGGCCTGCTGCATTTGGGCGTCAAGGCCGGCGATCGCGTTGGCATCTGGGCACCCAATGGCGCCGAATGGTGCATTGCGCAATTCGCCACCGCGAAAATCGGCGCCATTCTCGTAAACATCAATCCCAGCTACCGCTTAAATGAACTGGAATATGCCTTGAAGCAGTCCGGAACGGGCACCCTGATCCTGCAGGGACAATTCAAGACGTCAGATTATGTGGGGATGATCTGCGAGCTGGCTCCCGAAGCCAAATCCGGGCCACCCGCCAACTTCAAATCCGAACGCCTGCCCGACTTGCGCCACCTGGTCTGCCTCGACGAAAACCTGGCAACCGACGGCATGTGGACCTGGTCGGACATCATGGCTATGCACAGCGAAGTCAGCGAAGCCGAGTTGACCAAAATCCAGGGCACACTGCAGTTCGACGACCCTATCAATATCCAGTACACCTCAGGTACGACCGGCGCGCCCAAAGGTGCAACCCTGTCCCACAACAATATCCTGAACAACGGCTACTTCGTTGCCCGTGCGATGAACCTCACGGACCAGGATCGCATGGTCATTCCCGTGCCGCTTTACCACTGTTTCGGGATGGTCATGGGAAACCTGGGATGCGTCACGCACGGCGCCACCATGATTTATCCGAACGACGGTTTCGATCCTGAAGCCACGCTTAAGGCTGTCGTGGAAGAAAAAGCAACGGCCCTTTACGGTGTGCCGACCATGTTCATCGCCGAGCTGGAACACCCCGACTTCGAAAGCTTCGACCTGTCCACCCTGCGCACCGGCATCATGGCGGGCTCCAATTGTCCCGCAGAAGTCATGAAGCGTGTCATGAAACAGATGCACATGGACGATGTCACCATCGCCTATGGCATGACCGAAACCAGCCCCGTGAGCTTGCAGACGGCCATCGACGCGCCGTTCGAAAAGCGCGTCAGTACTGTCGGCACCATCCAGCCGCACCTGGAAGTCAAACTGGTCGATCCGGCGACGGGACGAATCGTTCCACGGGGAGAACGGGGCGAACTCTGCACCCGCGGCTACAGTGTGATGCTCGGTTACTGGAACAACGACGAAGCCACAACCAAGACGATCGATCGCGCCGGCTGGATGCACACCGGCGACCTCGCAGTGATGGATGAGGAGGGCTACATCGCCATAACCGGTCGCATCAAGGACATGATCATCCGCGGCGGTGAGAACATCTATCCCCGTGAAATCGAGGAATTCCTCTATACCCACCCTGCCATCTCGGATGTCCAGGTTATCGGTGTTCCCGATACCAAATATGGTGAGGAAGTCATGGCCTGGGTCAAGCTGGTGGAAGGCGAACAGCTCGATGAAGACGCCCTGCGCGCTTTCTGCAAAGGCCAGATCGCCCATTACAAAATTCCACGTTACATCAAGTTTGTGGATAACTTCCCCATGACGGTGACCGGCAAGATCCAGAAGTTCAAGATGCGTGAAATCAGCGTCGAGGAACTTGGCTTAACCTTTTGATAAATAGTGATTCTGTGATGCCTCATAACGCCAGGGGCATCACAGCTTTCTTGCTACACAGCAGTCCCGTTTACGTAAACGGCAACTGGTTTTCGAGCCGAAATGGTTTCGAACGACAGGATCCAGAATGCGGTAGCCCCGCGTAAAAGAACCCGCAGCAGAGGAATGAAATCCATGGCAGCACAGTACTCCCTCTTCAACTTCGGCCTCGGCGAAACCGCCGACATGCTCCGCGATCAAGTCAGCGCCTTCGTCAACAAGGAAATCGCGCCGATCGCCGCCCAGGTGGACCGCGACAACCAGTTCCCCAACGAACTCTGGCCGCAGTTCGGTGCCATGGGCCTGCTGGGCATGACGGTCAGCGAGGAATATGGCGGTAGTGACATGGGTTACCTTGCGCACGTTATCGCAATGGAAGAGGTCAGCCGGGCCTCCGCCTCCATTGGTCTCAGCTATGGCGCCCACTCCAACCTATGCGTTAACCAGATTTTCCGCAATGGCAACGACGAACAGCGTGCCCGCTACCTGCCTAAGCTGGTCAGTGGTGAACATATTGGCGCCCTCGCCATGAGCGAGCCCAACGCCGGTTCTGACGTCGTTTCCATGAAGCTTCGCGCGGACCGTAAGGGCGACCGTTTTGTCCTCAACGGCAATAAGATGTGGATCACCAACGGTCCTGACGCCGACACCTATGTCATTTACGCCAAGACCGATACCAGCAAGGGACCCCACGGTATTACGGCGTTCATTGTCGAGCGTGACTCGAAAGGCTTCTCACGCGGACCGAAACTCGACAAACTCGGTATGCGCGGCTCCAACACCTGTGAGTTGATCTTCGAAGACGTGGAAGTCCCCGAAGAAAACATCCTTGGTGGTGAAAACCAGGGCGTGCGGGTTCTGATGTCCGGCCTGGACTATGAGCGTGTCGTTCTCTCAGGCGGTCCCACGGGCATCATGCAGGCTTGTCTGGATGTCGTCGTGCCCTATGTCCACGAACGCAAACAATTCGGTCAGTCCATTGGCGAATTCCAGCTGATTCAGGGCAAACTCGCCGACATGTACACGGAGCTCAACGCCTGCCGCGCCTACCTCTACGCGGTTGCCCAATCCTGCGATCGCGGAGAAGCCACCCGCAAGGATGCCGCCGGCGTCATCCTCTACTGTTCCGAACGGGCCACCCGCATGGCACTGGAAGCCATCCAGATCCTGGGCGGCAACGGTTACACCAACGAATACTCCACCGGACGCCTGCTGCGCGACGCCAAGCTCTATGAAATCGGCGCTGGCACCCAGGAGATCCGTCGCATGCTGATCGGGCGCGAACTGTTCAAGGAAACCCACTGAGGCACGTCATGGCGATACTGCAGAGTAAGATCCAGACCCAGTCCGCAGAGTTCCAGGAACGACAGGCGCACATGCAGGCGCTGGTGACCGATCTGCAAGCCCGGATGGACCATGTCTATCTGGGTGGCGGTGAAGTCGCGCAGGCCCGCCATCGCTCACGAGGCAAGCTGTTGCCTCGCGAGCGCATCAATCGCCTTCTCGATCCCGGCTCCCCGTTCCTCGAAGTGGCCCCCCTGGCGGCACACGAGGTCTATGACGAGGACATCCCCGGCGCTGGCGTGATTGCCGGCATCGGACGCGTTTCCGGCGTTGAATGCATGATTGTGGCAAACGACTCCACCGTTAAGGGGGGCACCTATTACCCCCTTACCGTCAAGAAGCACATTCGCGCCCAGACCATTGCCGAGGAAAACCGCTTACCCTGCATCTATCTGGTGGATTCCGGTGGCGCCAACCTGCCCCAGCAGGACGAGGTGTTCCCCGACCACGAGCATTTCGGCCACATTTTCTACCGTCAGGCCACGATGTCCGCCAAAGGCATACCGCAAATCGCGGTCGTACTGGGCCTCTGTACCGCCGGGGGCGCCTATGTTCCTGCCATGGCCGACGAGAGCATCATGGTACGGGAGCAAAGCTCGATCTTCCTCGCCGGCCCGCCCCTGGTCAAAGCCGCCACGGGAGAAGAAGTCTCTGCCGAGGAATTGGGGGGGGGCGATGTCCATACCCGCATTTCGGGCGTCGCCGACCATTACGCACATACTGAAGCAGAGGCCCTGGAGCGCGCCCGCGCCTGTGTTGCACGGCTCAACCACCAGAAAGCCGAGCCGGTCCCTGCCGGTGCCCGCGAGCCCCGCTATTCACCCGCCGAATTGCATGGCGTGGTACCCAAGGAGCTGCGCACGCCTTATGACGTCCACGAAGTCATCGCCCGCCTGGTCGACGACTCGGACTTCGATGAGTTCAAGGCAGGATACGGTACCACCCTGGTCTGCGGTTTTGCCGCCATCAGTGGCATGCCTGTCGGTATCGTCGCGAACAACGGCATCCTGTTTTCGGAATCGGCCCTCAAAGGCGCCCATTTCATCGAACTGTGCAGCCAACGCAACATTGCGCTGGTGTTCCTGCAGAACATCACCGGCTTCATGGTCGGCAAAAAGGCCGAACATGAAGGGATCGCCAAGAACGGCGCCAAGATGGTCATGGCCGTCGCCTGTGCCCGAGTCCCCAAATTCACCGTTGTCATCGGCGGCAGCTTCGGCGCTGGCAACTACGGCATGTGCGGACGGGCCTATCGACCGCGCTTTATGTGGATGTGGCCTAACGCCCGGATTGCCGTCATGGGCGGAGAACAGGCTGCGGGCGTGCTTGCAGACGTCCGCCGCGCCGGTCTCAAGCGTAAAGGGGTCGATTGGCCAGTGGAGGACGAACAGGCGTTCAAACAACCCATCGTCGATCAGTTTGAAGCGCAGTCAAACCCCTATTATGCCAGCGCCCGACTCTGGGATGACGGCATCATCGATCCGGCCGATACCCGCCGGGTGCTGTCCCTTGCGCTCTCGGCAGCACGTAACGCCCCTGCCGAAGCCACCCAGTTTGGCGTTTTCCGGATGTAAGGATCGAAGATCATGAGCGAAGCGACAGTTATCAGTACCGTCAACCCGCAGGGGATCGCCACGGTCACCCTGAACCGGCCCGAACGTCGAAATGCCTTCGATGCCGATATCATCCGCAGCCTGACCGAAGCGCTGCAGGAGGCCGCCGCCAAACCGGAGGTCCGTGTCGTCGTGCTTGCCGCCGCCGGCAAGCACTTTTCTGCCGGCGCCGATCTCAACTGGATGCGCGACTCTGCGCAATGGTCCCAGGAGGACAACCTGCGAGACGCTCATAAGCTCGCAGGACTGATGTCGACGCTGGATCAACTGGCCAAGCCGACGATTGCCCGGGTCCAGGGCGCCGTTTACGGTGGGGCTGTGGGTCTGGTTTCCTGCTGCGATATCGCTGTCGCCAGCGACGACACCCGTTTTTGCCTGAGTGAAGCCCGTCTGGGTCTTGCCCCGGCCGTTATCAGCCCCTATGTGCTGCGCGCACTCGGTGCACGGCAGGCTCGTCGTTATTTCCTGACCACCGAGGAGATCCCTGCGAGCAAAGCCCTGAACCTGGGCCTGGTCCACGAAGTGGTGGACGCGGAATCGCTGGACAACACGGTCCAGGAACTCGCCGCACGCATCACCCGCAATGGCCCCACAGCCCTCGCCGCCTGCAAGACGCTGATCGAAACAGCGTACAGTCGCCAACCGGACGACGATTTGCAGGACTATACGACCCAACTGATCGCCCGACTGCGTACCGGCAGTGAAGGACAGGAAGGTCTGACCGCTTTCTTCGAAAAACGCGCACCGGCCTGGCATGCGGCCACGCAGGAGGATCACTGAATCATGACGCATCCCATCAAGACCCTGCTGATCGCCAACCGGGGTGAGATCGCCCTTCGTGTGATGCGCACCGCCCAGCGAATGGGTATTCGCTGTGTGGCCGTCTATTCCGAAGCAGACGCCGGGGCACCCTTCGTACAGGCTGCCGATATCGCCTTGCCCATCGGCCCGGCCATGGCTCGCGACAGCTACCTGAATGTCGACAAGCTGCTTCACGCCGCCACCCAATCCGGCGCAGACGCCGTGCACCCTGGTTACGGTTTTCTTTCCGAGAACACCGATTTCGCCCGCCGCCTGGAAAACGCCGGTATCCGTTTCGTCGGCCCTTCGGCCGACTCCATTGCCGCCATGGGTTCTAAAAGCGCTGCCAAGGCACTGATGGAAAAGGCGGGCGTTCCCCTGGTGCCCGGTTATCACGGAGATGATCAGGACCTCGATCTGCTTGAGCGCGAAGCCAGCCGCGTCGGCTACCCGTTGCTGATCAAGGCGAGCGCGGGCGGCGGCGGCAAGGGTATGCGGGTCGTCCGCGACGAATCCGAGCTGCGCGACAACCTCGGCGCGGCCCAGCGGGAAGCCCAATCCTCCTTTGGTGACCCCAAGTTGCTGATCGAACGCTACCTGGAGAAGCCTCGTCACGTCGAAGTACAGATCCTGTTCGACACCCACGGCAAAGGCGTTTACCTGTTCGACCGGGATTGCTCTGTGCAGCGCCGTCACCAAAAGGTCATCGAGGAAGCGCCGGCCCCTGGCCTCTCCAGCGAGTTGCGCACCCGTATGGGCGAAGCCGCCGTTCGTTGCGGGGAATCCATCGGCTACGTCGGTGCCGGCACGGTAGAGTTCCTGGTTGAGGGCGACGATTTCTATTTCATGGAAATGAACACCCGCCTGCAGGTCGAACATCCGGTAACGGAGCTGGTCAGCGGCCTCGACCTGGTCGAATGGCAGTTGCGGGTAGCCGCCGGCGAAACGCTCCCCTGGACGCAGGATGAGCTGGCACCCAAAGGCCATGCGGTGGAAGTGCGTATTTACGCCGAGGACCCGGACAATGGCTTCCTGCCGATGACCGGCCAATTGGAGTACCTGCAGGAGCCTGTAGGTCTGCCCCACGTTCGCGTCGATTCCGGCGTCACCCAGGGGCAGGCGATTACAGCCTGGTACGACCCCATGCTGGCCAAGGTCATCGCCTGGGGCGAAGACCGTACTTCCGCCATTCGCCGCTTGGCGGAAGCGGTGACGCAGTATCGCGCCCGCGGCGTCACCCTGAACACCGCGTTTTTACATCGTGTATTACTGCACCCTGACTTCTTGGGTGCGGAGTTGGCGACCAATTTCATCGAGAAACACCAGGAGCAGTTGCATCAGCCTGCGGTGTCCTCCGAAGAAAAGCTCGCACTCAGCTGGCTGGCCTGGCATCTGTCCCGTCACAGCGATGCCAATCAACACGACCCCTGGTCGGCGGGTGATGGCTGGCGACTTGGCAGCCCGGATTTCCAACCCTGCGAGGTTCGTATAGGTGACGCAGAAAGCGTCTTCTCATACAGACTCCTCTCCGCTGACAGTGCCCAGGTTCAGCTTGCTGAGCAGACTCTGGCGGTGCGCTGGCAACAGCGGAACAACAGCTGGCATGTGCAGTTGCCAGGCCGCTCGGTCAGCCTGACCTGTCTTGGCCATGACCGGCGCCTCACCGTGTTCGCCGATGCCGAGAATTGGAACGCTGCCATCAACGAGCCGGAAGCCCAGTCCGCACACACCGATCACCTGAGTGCGCTTAATGCCCCCATGCACGGTCGGGTCACCGATGTTTTGTGCCAGGAAGGCGATACCGTGAGTGCCGGCGCTGCTTTGGTTATTATGGAAGCCATGAAGATGGAACATACCATCCGCGCACCGGTCGACGGCACGGTCACCGCCCTGCTCTGCAGCATTGGGCAGACCGTGGAAGCCGCCGAGCCGCTGCTCGACTTTGAACCGGAGGTGGAAGATGACGCCTGAAGCCGTTGCCATCGTCGAGGTCGGCCTGCGGGACGGACTCCAGAACGAGAAACAATCGGTCAGCCCGGAAATGCGGGCGGACTGGTTTAATGCGCTATCCCATGCCGGACTTCGTCGCATTGAGGCCGGCAGCTTCGTATCTCCCAAATGGGTACCGCAAATGAGCGGTACCGATGAGGTGCTGCGCCGGATCGAGCGCAAGGAAGGACTCGAAGTCGAAGTACTGGTGCCCAATGCGAAAGGACTGGAATTGGCCCTGGCTTCAGACGTCGATACCCTGTCGATCTTTACCGCCGCCTCCGAAACCTTCAACCAGCGCAATATCAACTGTACTATCGCTGAAAGCATCGACCGTTTCCGTGATGTCGTTGCAGGCGGACGCGCTGCCGGAAAACGTATCCGCGCCTACGTCTCCTGTGTGGTTGGCTGTCCCTATGAAGGACGCATCGCGCCCGAGCAAGTCGCGGCGGTTGTCGAGCAGTTGCTGGAACTCGGCTCGGACGAAATCTCCCTTGGCGATACCATCGGCGTCGCCCGCCCCCGTGAAATACACGCGCTGCTGGCCGCGGTATTACCGCTATGCCCTGCCCCCAAATTGGCGTTGCATTGTCATGACACGCGCGGCACTGCCGTCGCCAACGTTTACGCAGCCCTGGAACGGGATATCCGCATCTTCGACAGCGCAGTAGCCGGACTCGGTGGCTGCCCTTACGCCAAAGGTGCGTCGGGCAATGTTGCAACGGAAGATCTACTCTATTTATTCCAGGGAGAGGGATTCCGAACCGGGGTGGACCTGGATGCCGTCGCTGACCTTGGGGATCGCATCTGCCGACACCTGCAACGGGAAAACCCGTCCAAGGCCGGCAAGGCACTGGTATTGACGCGAAAACAATAAACTAACCGATGAAGGCCCTTCCTCCGCTACGAGCGATAAAGGCGCCTTCCAGTGAGCAGTCGGGGAAACCATGTCTCAACAGGTATCGTCGCCATCGCAAGCACCACTCTGGATTCCGGGTCCGGAGCGGATCGCCGCCAGCAATATGACCCAGTTCGTCGACTTTCTGCAGGCCACCCACGGCAAGCTGCCGGAAGGTTATGAAGGGTTGCACCGCTGGTCTGTCGAACAGCCCGCTTCATTTTGGCGGGGCATCTGGCGCTTTCATCAGGTCATCGGTAATCCCGGAGACGGACCCGTCTTCGAGCATCCCGGAGACATGGCCGCCGTACGCTGGTTTCCCCGTGCCCAACTGAATTTTGCTGAGAACCTGCTGGCTCGCGGCGATGACGACGCCCCCGCCCTTATCGAGCACCGGGAAGACGGCCGTCGCCGAACCATGACGTTCTCCGAACTAAGGGACGCCAGTGCCCGGCTTGCTGGCTTTCTGCGAGATCAGGGCGTCGGCGTCGGCGACCGTGTCGCCGGCTTCGTTTCCAACGGCCTGGAAGCCGTGATAGGTATGCTGGCCACGGCACGCCTCGGTGGAACCTGGTCTTCCTGCTCACCCGATTTCGGCCTCAATGGTGTGATTGACCGCTTCGGCCAGATTCAGCCCAAGATCCTGATCGCCATCAACGGCTATCAGTATGGCGGCAAGTCAGTGGATACCTGTCATCGTGTCTCGGATATCGTCGAACGGCTGCCGGATCTGACCCGGCTGATCCTGATCGATAACCAGTCCGGTCACAGCACCGACACCCTCTGCGACCGCCAAACGCTCTGGGATGACGCGCTGGCTCATGATCCCTACGACCACTTCGAGCAGGTTCCCTTCAATTCGCCGCTCTACATCATGTACTCCTCCGGCACGACCGGTGTGCCCAAGTGCATCATCCACGGGGTCGGCGGCACCTTGTTGCAACACATCAAGGAACATTCCCTGCATGTGGACATCCGCTCCGGAGACGTATTTTTCTATTACACCACCTGTGGCTGGATGATGTGGAACTGGCTGGTATCCGGCCTGGCACAAGGGGCTACACTCCTGCTCTATGATGGATCGCCATTCCATCCCGGACCGGCCCGCCTATGGGAAATAGCCGCTCAGGAGCGCGTACGCATCTTTGGCGGCGGCGCCAAGTACTATGCCGCCTGCGACAAGGCCCACCTCAGTCCGGGCCGGGATTACGATCTCAGCGCCCTTGACGCGATCCTCTCCACAGGCAGTCCGCTTGCGCACGAAAGCTTCGACTACCTCTACCGGGAGGTAAAGCAGGACATCTGTCTTTCCAGTATTTCCGGTGGCACCGATATCGTCGCCTGTTTCGCACTGGGCAATCCCAGCCTGCCGGTGTATCGGGGCGAGCTGCAGTGCCTCGCGCTGGGGATGGATGTCGCCTTTCTGGATGACGACGGCAACGCCCTGCCCACCGGCAAAGGCGAATTGGTCTGCCGTAGTCCCTTCCCCTCCATTCCGCTCGGTTTTTGGAACGATGCGGACGGCAGCAAGTTCCGGGGCGCCTATTTCGAACGATTCCCGGGTATCTGGGCCCACGGTGACTTTGGCGAGCTCAGGCCGCACCCGGCCACCGACACGACACCGGCACAGACTGGGGTCATTATTCACGGCCGTGCCGATGCAACGCTCAACCCCGGCGGCGTGCGTATCGGCACCGCTGAAATCTACCGGCAGGTGGAGAAAATTGAAGCCGTGCTGGAATCCATTGCGATCGGCCAGAATTGGAAAGACGACACCCGGGTGATTCTGTTTGTGCGACTCAGGGACGGACTCACGCTGGACGACGAATTGCGTGAGCGCATCAAGCGCGTTATTCGTGAGAACACGACACCCCGCCATGTCCCGGCCAAAATTCTGCAGGTCGCTGACATCCCACGAACCATCAGCGGCAAGATTGTCGAACTTGCCGTCCGCAATGTCGTCCACGGAGAACCGGTTAAAAACAAAGACGCACTGGCCAATCCGGAAGCACTCGATTATTTTGAAGATCTGATAGAGTTAAAAAGCTGACAGTGACACATCGGCTTACGGCTCACACCCGCAAGATCATATAAGGATAAGAAACGATGCCAGTGCGACTCGGCGATATGGCACCCGACTTCGAACAGGACTCCAGCAAAGGGCGCATTCACCTTCACGAATGGCTGGGTGACAGTTGGGGCGTCCTGTTCTCCCACCCAGCCGATTTCACACCGGTATGCACCACGGAATTGGGCTATACGGCCAAACTGCACGATGAATTCAGCAGGCGTAATGTCAAGGTACTGGCACTGAGCATCGATGACGTTGCATCCCATGAAAAATGGATCGATGACATCAACACAACCCAGCATACCCACGTCGATTTCCCGATTATCGCCGATCCCGATCGCAAGGTTTCGATGCTGTACGACATGATCCACCCGAATGCCGACAGCTCGGCCACGGTCCGCTCGCTGTTTGTCATCGATCCCGCCAAGAAAATCCGGCTGATCATTACGTATCCGCTAAGCACCGGGCGTAATTTCGATGAGATTCTCCGCGTGATTGATTCACTGCAGCTGACAGACCAACATCAGGTCGCCACACCCGTTAACTGGAAAAAGGGCGACGATGTCGTCATCATTCCCAGCTTGCAGGACGAAGATGATATCCATCGGCGCTTCCCCAAGGGATATAAGGTTATTCGTCCCTATCTGCGCCTGACGCCCGATCCCAGCGAATAGACAGGAAGCCGCGATGGCGGTCATGACGTTTTACCCACCGAGTGGCGGAGGACAACATGAGTGACGACACGCTTTCCCAGGCCAACATTCAGCGATTCAACGACGTTGCGGCGACTTGGGACGACAAACCCGGCCGACTCGCGATGGCACGTCATGTTGCCGCAGCGATGTTGAAACGTTTAGCCCCTGCAGGTGGCGGCCGAATGCTCGAATTCGGATGCGGCACAGGGCTCATCACCGCTCTCCTCGCCCCCTCCTTTCATCAAGTGGTTGCCATGGACAGCGCGCCCGGTATGTTGGCGGTGCTGGAACGCAAAATCGAGGAGTTACCCCTGAAGAATGTCGAAACCTTCGAGGGCGATCTAAGCCAGACGCTACCTGAAGGTGCTTTCGATGCGATCGTCAGTAGCATGACGCTTCACCATGTTGCAGACGTGCCAGGTCTCCTGAAAAGGCTTTATGGTCATCTCTCCCCGGGAGGCCAGGTGGCACTGGCAGATCTGGACGCCGAGGACGGTTCCTTTCACGGCGACAAGCCTGGCATAGCTCACAATGGGTTTGAAAGGGATGATATACGGCGCTGGCTCGAAGCGGCAGGCTTCGCGAACATAGACTTCGATACCGCCTATACGATGGAAAAAATCGGTGAGGACGGTGTGCTCAGACAGTTTCCGATCTTTCTGGTGAGTGCCCAGCGAGAGCAATAGCGCACAGCCCGTAGGGCGCAATAACCAAAGGGCATTGCGCCGCATGAGGCGGCCTGTCCATATCCGGCGGGCCATTGCAGAGCTGTCCGTCAGTGGAGGCCGGGTACGGGCGGGTTTGAGGACCTCCCTTTCGGCGCAATGCCCCTTGGTTATTGCGCCCTACAATATTGCGGCCCTACAGCGTAAAAAAGGGCGCCTAAGCGCCCTTTTTCTTAATTGAAGTCAGTACATTACAGTACTTTCTTCAACTCCGCTTCCAGTTGCGGAACCGCCTCGAACAGGTCGGCTACAAGACCATAATCGGCCACCTGGAAAATCGGTGCTTCCTCATCCTTGTTGATTGCAACAATCACCTTGGAATCGGACATACCCGCCAAGTGCTGAATGGCACCGGAGATACCCACAGCGATGTAGAGGTTCGGCGCGACGATCTTACCGGTCTGGCCGACCTGCATGTCGTTCGGTACGAAGCCTGCATCGACAGCGGCACGGGATGCGCCAACAGCGGCACCCAGCAAATCGGCAACTTTTTCCAGCATGTGGAAGTTTTCACCGTTCTGCATACCGCGGCCACCGGAAATAACGATGCTCGCAGCAGTCAGCTCAGGACGATCGGATTCCGCCATCTTCGCTTCAACGAAAGACGAAATACCGGCATCATGCGCTGCGTCGATACTTTCAACTGCAGCAGAACCACCCTCGCCTGCAACCGGGTCGAAACCGGTACCGCGCACAGTGATGACCTTGATGCCATCGGAGGATTTAACGGTTGCAATAGCGTTACCGGCGTAGATCGGACGCACGAAGGTATCAGCCGACTCGACACGCATGATATCGGAGATCTGCGCAACGTCCAGCAGCGCAGCGACGCGCGGCATGAAGTCTTTGCCCGTGGTACCGGCATTGGCCAGGATGTGGCTGTAGCCTTTACCCACTTCAGCCACCAGCAGCGCCAGGTTTTCACCCAGTTGATGACCGTAAGCGGCATTATCGGCAACCAGGACCTTCGACACGCCATCGATCTGAGCCGCCTTTTCGGCAACGCCACCCACGTTCTGGCCAGCAACCAGGACATGGATATCACCGCCAATGGCTTTCGCTGCGCCAACGACGTTCAGGGTCGCAGACTTCAGGGTACTGTTATCGTGCTCTGCAAAAACCAGGATGCTCATTTAGATCACCTTCGCTTCGTTCTTCAGTTTGTCGACCAGCTCTTCAACGCTACCCACCTTGATACCTGCCTTACGCGTTTGCGGCGCTTCGACTTTCAGGGTGGTCAGGCGAGGTGTCAGATCGACGCCCAGATCAGCCGGGCTCTGAGTATCCAGCGGCTTTTTCTTGGCTTTCATGATGTTCGGCAGCGAAGCATAACGCGGCTCATTGAGACGCAGATCCGTGGTGACCACCGCCGGCAGATTCAGCTGAACGGTAACGAGACCACCATCGACTTCACGGGTCACGTTAACCTTGTCGCCATCGACAACCACTTCAGAGGCGAAAGTGCCCTGAGGCATGCCCGCCAATGCCGCCAGCATCTGGCCAGTCTGGTTGTTGTCGGTGTCGATAGACTGCTTGCCGAGGATAACCAGCTTGGGTTCTTCCTTATCGACAACAGCCTTGAGCAGTTTGGCCGCTTGCAGCGACTGAACTTCTTCGTCGGTTTCGATGTGAATACCGCGATCGGCACCCAGTGCCAGCGCGGTACGAATCTGCTCCTGAGCGGCTTTCGGGCCGATGGAAACGACTACGATCTCGGTAGCAACCCCTTTCTCTTTCAAACGTACCGCTTCTTCCACGGCAATCTCACAGAAGGGGTTCATCGCCATCTTGACGTTGGCCAGATCAACGCCGGTATTATCAGGCTTAACCCGAACCTTGACGTTGTAGTCGATAACTCGTTTTACAGCGACCAGAACCTTCATAGATTCCTCGTTCTTCTACGATGGGTTTATAAAACTGTGCGTGCCGATGCCATATCACTCGAGCGAACATCGCCGATCCCCGGCAAGTCCAGCTCAAGCTTTCCGCTCCCCCGTTTTTATGGAGAAGCTATTAGGGCAACGCATGCGGCTTGAGATTCCATCAGCCCTGAGGGCCGAAACGCGACACCGATAACCGGGTGACGCCAGAAAATCGCTAAAAATTTTCTGGCCTTCATGCAGACAGCCGCGGGCAAAAGCGCCCTAATACTGACCTCAATTACACGCATGGTCAATAGCCCGAGGAGCATGCCGTCGGCTCCAAATGGGCCATAGCGAAGGCTTCCAGGGGCTTTTACCGCTCACCGGCAAGGGTTACGGCAAAATTCAAACAAACGTTTGTTTGAGACATCAAATGTTATATCCTTAAGCGAAGAATGTCACGACCGGGATCGTCAAATGGTCGTTCTTGGCGGCACCTTTCGCTAGAATGTGGCCCGTCCGAGCGGCCGGCGGCGAAAAGCCCCTTTGAAATATGAACCGGTCGAATAATAAGGAGGGAGTCCCGGAGACTCCCCGCCGGGCCCACGCTGGCGGCATGCTGCCCCAGGGGTGCCTTTAAAAGCACAAGGTTTCTGTGACACGCCTTGCGTGACGAGATCCTTTCATCCATTGGTGAAGCTTGAGGAGACAAAACGTGGAACGCGAATCGATGGAATTTGATGTCCTGATCGTCGGTGCGGGGCCTGCGGGCCTGTCGGCAGCCTGCCGTCTACGGCAGATGGCCGAGGAAGCCGGTGAGGAGATCAGCGTCTGCGTCGTCGAAAAAGGTTCCGAAGTCGGAGCTCATATCCTGGCGGGTACCGTTTTCGAGCCCACAGCCCTTAACGAACTGTTTCCGAACTGGAAAGAACTGGGCGCCCCACTAAATACGCCGGTCACGCGCGACGACATTTTCCTGCTGCGTAGCCAGGAAAGCGCCATGAAGGTGCCGAATACCTTCGTGCCCCGCAATATGCACAACCATGGCAACTACATCATCAGTCTTGGCAACCTCTGCCGCTGGCTGGGCGAGCAGGCCGAAGGCCTGGGCGTCGAGGTCTACCCGGGATTTGCCGCGGCCGACGTCATCGTTGAAGACGGTCAGGTTAAGGGTGTCATTACCGGCGATATGGGTGTCGCACGCGATGGTTCCCAAAAAGACACCTACATGCCGGGCATGGAGCTGCGCGCCAAGTACACACTGTTCAGTGAAGGCTGCCGCGGACATCTCGGCAAACGCCTCATCAAGCAATACAAGCTGGATGAAGGCAAGGACCCGCAGCATTACGGTATCGGCATCAAGGAACTGTGGGATATCGATCCTGCCAAACACGAGCCAGGCCTGGTTGTCCACACTACCGGCTGGCCGCTGACCGAAAGCAACTCCACAGGCGGCTCATTTCTGTACCACCTGGAAAACAATCAGGTGTACGTCGGTCTGATTACCGACCTGGCCTATTCCAACCCGAACATCAGCCCGTTCGAGGAATTCCAGCGCCTGAAGCTGCATCCGGAGATCCGCAAGTACCTGGAAGGCGGTAAGCGAGTTTCCTATGGTGCGCGGGCCATTACCAAAGGGGGCTTCAACAGCCTGCCCAAAATGAGCTTCCCAGGTGGTCTACTGCTGGGCTGCGATGCTGGAACCTTGAACTTTTCCAAGATCAAGGGTTCCCACACTGCGATGAAATCCGGCCTGTTGGGCGCTGAAGCCGTCTTCGAAGCCCTCAAGGGCGGAAAGACCGGTGAAGAGATTGTCGAATTCGCCGATCGCTTCAAGAACAGCTGGCTGTACAAGGAATTGTATGCGGAGCGGAATTTCGGCCCAAGCATGCATAAGTTTGGCAACGTGATCGGAGCGGGCATTGCCTTCTTCGAGCAAAACATCCTGCGCGGTAGCCTGCCGTTCACGTTCCACGACACGATTCCGGACTATTCGACCCTCAAACCGGCGGATCAGTGCAAAAAGATCACTTATCCCAAGCCGGACAACACGCTGACGTTTGATCGCCTGTCCTCGGTGTTCATTTCAAACACCAACCACGAAGAGGATCAGCCGATTCACCTGAAGCTGACCAATCCGGATACTCCGATCAAGGAGAACCTACCGAAATACAACGAGCCAGCACAGCGATACTGCCCGGCAGGCGTGTATGAAGTGGTAGAAGCCGATGATGGCGGCAAGCGCTTCCAGATCAACGCGCAAAACTGTGTTCACTGCAAGACCTGTGACATCAAGGACCCGGCCCAGAACATTACCTGGGTAACGCCGGAAGGCGGCGGTGGTCCTAACTATCCCAACATGTAACGGCCTTTGGCCGCCCCCTCTCCCTGGCGGGAGAGGGGTTGGGGAAAAGGTGGAAGACCTTCCATAAAAACAAAAAAGCGACCATAAGGTCGCTTTTTTTATATCGCACACAGCCCCCCTCGAGCGATGCCGCCCGAGGAGCCAGCCGGGCAATATTAGTGCGCGTGACCGTGAGTCGTTTCTTCTTCAGTCGCCTCACGGGTGCCGACGACTTCCACATCGAAATGCAGACGCTGGCCCGCCAACGGATGGTTGGCATCGATGACCACGGTGTCTTCTTCCACACGGACAACCCGCACGACCTGAGGACCACCTGGCGTTTGCGCCTGGAACTGCATTCCCGGCTCCACATTGTCAACGCCTTCGAAGGCGCTGCGCGGTACCGGCTGGACCAGCTCTTCACGCTGCTCGCCGTAGGCATCTTCCGCTTCGATGGATACTTTCAGCTGAGCACCGGCTTCCTGCTCGTTCAGGGCCTCTTCCAGACCACTGATAATATTCTGGGCCCCTTCCAGGTAACTCAGCGGCTCACGCTCGCGCGACGAGTCTAGAACTTCGCCGGCATCATTGGTCAGCGTGTAGTGGATGGTTACAACACGGGGTTCGGACATATTTGCTCCTTGTGTGCCTACTCGGCAGCCTTTTGGATGAGGTAATCGAAAGTGTACGTGAACAGTCAGACTGCACAGAGGGACTCACGACCACCGTGTTTGAGGACAATGATTTACGTCCGGCTTCGTGCCCTCCCTCGAACACCGGCCCAAAGTACCAGTTTAGGGCAAAGGCCCAACGGTTGAAAGGCACGCCCCTGCCGGCTTCCGGCTAGAGAGTTCCTATCGGGTAGAAATTTCCATCGCTCCATACACCCAGTTCGGTGCCGTTACTTCCCTCTCGTGAAACCGCAAGTTCAACCAGATGGTAGAAAGTGGAACGCTCGATCAGGGCATACAGATTGCGCCGGACCCGGATATAGGGAGAGGGTTCCCCCGTTTCCACATGCGTATGCACTTCAAGCGGATGGTCCGCCCCAAGCACAATCGTATCGCCGGCATTGGTGACAAAGGACAGCTTCTGGCCTTCTCCTTGCCCCTCCGCCGACAGGGAATGGGCAACAAAGGGAGCGTCATCCACCCTGATACGCCATTTTTCCACCGGCGTGACCAGATAGTAGTCTCCGTCGTCATCCTTTCTTAGAATCGTGGAGAAAAGCGCGACAAAGCTCTGCCGCTCGATCGGTGCACCTTTGAAGTACCACTGGCCATCTCGAGCAATACGGATATCAATGTC
This sequence comes from Mangrovitalea sediminis, assembly GCF_002514725.1. Classification (GTDB taxonomy): domain Bacteria; phylum Pseudomonadota; class Gammaproteobacteria; order Pseudomonadales; family Oleiphilaceae; genus Mangrovitalea; species Mangrovitalea sediminis. The sequence continues at coordinate 296,324 of NZ_NTLB01000005.1, read as the reverse complement.
GCCGGAAAATTCCGGATGCCAGGACTCGACGGGCGGCGGCGACGCACTTTTCCGGTGTAACGGTTCCACCTGTTGCGCCAGGGATTCCGGATCCCGTTGCCGGCCTTGCATAGCACCTCCCGATGCAGCCATAGTCATATCAAGTAAGCGGCCATCGACATCCACTATTGCGTGTCTGGGCAGTCGATGGCATCAGGATAACCGCCTTTTCCTGTAAATGGGGGCCATCCCCCGCAATTCAACCGTTCTGTCCAGCACCGCTGTAAACCGGAGAGCAACCTGCATGGCACTCGACCTTGCACAGGAATTTCCCCAGGACCCGGAAATTGCCTACCTCAACCACGCCGCCGTGGCACCCTGGCCCAGGCGTGCCGGTGACGCCCTAACCGCCTTCGCCCGGCAAAATGTCGTAGAAGGCGCTCGGCACTATCCCCACTGGCTGGCGGTTGAAACGCAACTCCGCCGCCAATTGGCGCAGTTGGTCAATGCGCCTTCGCCACAGGACATTGCGCTGGTGAAGAACACCTCCGAAGCCTTGTCGATGGTCGCCTGGGGCTTGTCGTGGGAAGCGGGAGATGAAATCGTCATCAGCGACCAGGAATTCCCGTCGAATCGTATCGTCTGGGAATCCCTGGCCCCACAAGGCGTTAAGGTCGCCGTGGCGACACTGAACGAGGACGATCCAGAAGGTGCGGTCGAGACCTGTCTTAGCCCGCGCACAAAACTCGTTTCAATAAGCGCCGTGCAGTATGGCACCGGGCTGCGTCTAGATCTCAAGCGCCTGGGAGATGCCTGCCGGGAACGGGGCATACTGTTCTGCGTCGACGCCATCCAGAGCATTGGCGCTGAACCAATGGATGTACAGGCGCTGCCCATCGATTTCACCATGGCCGACGGCCACAAATGGATGCTGGGTGCCGAGGGACTCTGCCTGTTCTATGTCCGCCCCGAGCTGCGCGACAGCCTGCAGCTCCATGAATACGGTTGGCATATGGTGAAGCATCGCGGAGATTTCGATCGCAAGGACTGGGAGCCGGCAGAGGATGCTCTGCGTTTCGAGTGCGGTAGCCCTAACATGCTGGGCATCTATACACTGCAGGCCAGCACCTCCCTGCTTCTGGAGGCCGGGCTTGAGGAAATACAGCGAGGTATAGCCGATCGCCTATCCTGGCTGGAGACGCTGCTAACCCCCTTGCCCGGCTATCGACAGATTACCCCGGTAAATCCTGAGCAGCGGGCCGGAATCTTCACCTTTCGGCTGGAAGGACATGACAGCGCAAAACTGTATCAGGAACTGATGAACCGAGGGGTCGTCTGCGCCTATCGCGGTGGTGGTGTCCGCTTCTCTCCCCACTTCTACACACCGTCAGCGGTTATCGAAACCGCGGTTCGGACGCTAACACAGATCATCAAATGATCTGCCTAATGTCTTGATAATAAAACGTTCAGCTAGTGATGTGCAGGAAGGAACCCTTTGAGTTCGGCGCAACCTGGGCCGGCAACCGGCATGACGAGACGCACGGCCTGAGCCGTGCCGAAAGGAATACCCCTCCGGTGCCCTTCAACCAGCAAGGTGGTTAGCGCACCGACAAAAGGCATGTGAGAAACAAGCATCACCGTCGCCTCCTCACCCAAAACCTGAAGCATGTCGAGGCACTGGGCGGGATCATCGTCCGGGGTCAGAAAGGATCGCTCCTCGGCAACAAGCCCCAGTACCCGCCCCACGATATCTGCTGTCTGTCTCGCACGGACCAATGGGCTGCACCAGAGCTGTGCAGGCCTCCAGTCCTCGGACGCCGAAATCTGGCGCGCTACCAGCTCGGCCCGTATACGACCGGCGTCCGTCAGCGCCCGCTGACGATCGTCGCTATGCCAGCCGGCTTCACCATGACGCATGATGATAAGTTGCATGGGACCCGACTCAACAACCTTCCGGGCGCGGCAGAATGAATTCCACGTCGGAGCTCTGCACGGCCATCATCAGGTTCTGGATGACATCCCGGATATTGGCCTTGTTATAGATGATCTCGTATAAGCCCTTCACCAGAGGCATATAGATATCCATTTCCTCTGCTTTTTCCTTTACCAGCAGCAGCGTATTGATACCTTCAGCCACCTGTCCCAGCTCCGCCACTGCGTGCTCCAGGGTATCGCCTTTACCCAGCGCATACCCGACCCGGTAATTCCGGCTCAGCGGCGAATGGCAGGTAACAATCAGGTCCCCGACGCCCGCCAGGCCGAGAAACGTCATGGGATTAGCACCGAGACTGACCGCAAAGCGGCTCATTTCTGCCAGGCTCCGGGTAATCAGCATGGCCTTGGTGTTTTCGCCCATCCCCAAGGCGGCCGCCAAACCGGCCACAATGGCGTAAATATTCTTCAGCGCCCCGCCCAGCTCGACACCGTAGACGTCGACATTGGCGTAGACACGGAAGTACTCGCACCCCAGGAGGGCTTGGACGGTTTTGCGGACATCGGCGTCGGCAGACGCGATGACACTGGCCGTCAGGTCCCGGCGAATGATTTCAGCCGCCAGGTTTGGCCCGCCCAGCACACCAATCCGTGTCTTTGGCACAATCTGCTGGAGGATTTCGCTCATCAGTCGAAAGCCTTCCCGCTCGATACCTTTCGTCAGACTGACCACAATCTGGTTGGGGTGAAAATCTTCTGCCGCTTCCGCCATAAAGGGGCGAAAGGCCTTACTGGGTAGCGCAAGAAACACCACCGGGCACTGGCGAAGACAAGCCTTAAGATCTGTCGTCGCCTCGACCAACGGGTCCAGTACCACGTCCGGCATGTAACGCCGGTTGACACGGGTGCGTTGGATTTCTTCGGCGCGGTCGGGATCTCGCATCCAGAAAAGGACGCTTTGCCCGTTTTCAGAGAGCACCTTGGCAATTGCAGTACCAAAGCTGCCACCACCGATGACGGCGATCTTTTGAGATTGGGACATCGAGAAGTTCCGTTAGATTAAGCCGCGATACCGATCACTGGTCTTCGCACTCGAGAGCACGAACCAGATTGGTGAACTCGTCGCGATTCTTCTTATTCATGCTCATCAAAACACGATGGGCATCCAGGACCTTGTCACGAACCTCTTTCTCGGAAGCACGCAGCACCGGAATCTCTTCCAACTGCTCGATCCGGGTAGCGGGCTCGCTCACAATAATGAAGATTCGATCAAACCCCATAGAGAGCACGATACGGGTAATATCGGGATTCGTCGAGACCAGCGTGGGGAGGAAATGACTGCGTTTTTCGGCAGCGATGGCGATCTTGGCGAGCAGCCCCAGGGTGGTACTGTCGATCACCTGGGTCTCTGTCAGATCGACGACAACCGTCCGGAACTCAGGATTGGAAATCATCGAGTCGATCAGGTTGTCGAGCGTCGAGCAAAGATTCAACCGGATCTCGCCGATGAATTTCAGGACATAGATGCCCTGCTGCTCCGCTTGCAAAATCTTATAACTGGACATTTCAGCTCGCCGCCATATCCGTCACGGTTACGATTGCGATATCGTCCGGAAGTTCGCTAATCTCATCGAGAGCCAGTGCCTCACTCAAGGACGCGATAGTGTGCCCCCCGGCGCTGACGACTTCAAGTAGCCTATTTTCCTTTTCATCGAGACTATTGGCCTTGATCACTTCCAATATACCATCTGAAAAGAGTAAAAGGCTGAAATTCTGCGGTAAGGAGGTGTGGTAGATAACCCACGACGGCTCTTCGAACAGGCCAACCGGCAGCCCACTCCCCTCGAGAAAGTGCGCTTCACCTCCTGCAGCCAGGATCGGCATGGGGAAATGCGCCCCGACCGCATAGCTCATTTCGTGCTTCGCGGTATCGATGATTCCCACGAACAAAGTCAAGTGCTTGCCGAGCCGTGTATCCAGCAACTCCTTGTTGACCCGGTGCAGGAAACGGTCCGGATAGCGGATATCGTCACTGGAGCCCCGCCTCAGGTTACGCTGCAGACGATTGGTCAGATTCTTCAGCAAAACCGTGACGAAGGCCGAGCTGGCGCCGTGTCCAGACACGTCGGCGATATACACCAGCATCCGGTTGTCATCGAGTCGGAAGTAATCGAGAAAATCGCCGCTGAGATAGAGGGAGGGTTTGACGAGGTGATCCAGGTGAATGTCGCCGATCTGGCGATTATGTTCGGGGAGCATGCGCATCTGGACCTTGCGACCAGCGCTCTGATCCGCTCGCAACTCCGCGATGCCTTCGCGTAAGTGGCGATTGCTCTCTTCCAGCTCTTGCCGGTACACCTGGTTGAGACGGGTCAACCGAACCTGATCGAAGAGCTTGCCCAGGACTCCGTCGACCGCCTGATGGTCATCGAGGGGCTTATTCAGGAAATCCGAAGCACCCGCTCTCAACGCCAACAGGACATCGTCCACCTGTTTTGCGTGAGAACATACGACGACGGGGATGCGCCCATCCTCCACGCGGCATTGGGATGAAAGCTCTGCGATTGCCTTCGGCCCCAAATCGGCAAAAATCACGTCAGGCGGATTATCGTCCACACGCGTCAGCGCCGTCTCGAGATCGGCACAGGAAGACACCAGGAAACCCTTGTCGCTCAAATATTTCGTCAGCGCTGCCTGAATCTCGCTGGTCTGATCAACGATCAGTATTCTTTCCGTTCGCGACGTCATAACAGACACCGGCCTGAGTTATGATCGGGCCATACTGTATTCCGAACGTTAGGCCACTCGTCAGTCATCGGGCCCAAACTCCCCGAAGACGCCCACTGCTCGGCGCGCCACAACGGCGGCCTGTTCTGGTCCGACATGCACATATATGAAGCTTAGGTGCCAATTCTAGAGTTTTCATCCTAATTGACTGTGATACAGGGGCAGATTTCATGTTAAACGTCACATTTAGTGCCGCCTGTAACCACATTTCACAAACCTATCGCTTTATCTGGGGGCTTTTGCGACATCAATCATCGTTCCCAGCCCCACCTTTCCGAGCGCCAGTCGACCTCGGATAGCCCGGATTTCATACCGTCCGCGCCATTGGACGCGTTATACTACTCTCACTGCCAAAGAAAATCTGCCATGCAAGGGTACGTGACGGCCCATTCCGACATATTTAATGTAACAATCACCACTATCCGGCACATGGCCCCCGCTCCACTCACCGAAGACTTCATTGACGACGGCCGAAGGACTCTCCAATGCGCAGTGCCATCGACGACCTTTTGGGCGCCTACGACAAGCTTATTATGGACCCGGTACATGGCGGCATCCCGCTTTACCGGCACGAAATCGATGTCATCGATCACCCGCTTTTTCAGCGCCTGCGCAATATCTGTCAAAACGACATCCTCAGCCTGGTCTTCCCGGGAGCCACCCATTCGCGATTCCTGCACAGCATTGGCGTCATGCATGTCGGCGGGCGCATGTTCCGTTCGATGATCGATGCGTACCTGCGCGAACGTAATCTCAGTCGCCGTGTCGACCTGACCTTCAGCCAACTGGAGGCTATCGACTATTTCGCAAAGGTGATCCGTCTCGGCTGTCTTCTTCACGATAGTGGGCACTCCAGCTTTTCCCACCAGTTCACTCAGGCTCGGCGCATCCGGGAGCTGATGAGCCGGCCACAGCGTTTTGCCGATCTCTGGCGAGACGTCGACATTAGCACCATCCATGGGGAAACCCCGGAAGAACTGGAGCACGAACACTACTCCGTCAGGGTAGCCTGGCAGATCCTGCAGGACACCGGGTTCGTCGAAACCGGTATCGCCATCGAGGATGTACTCGGCATCATGGAAACCACCCAGGCCCGTCCATCCGAGCAGTTCTGCGCCCACGCCCACACCTTCTGGGAATTCATCGCCGGTCCCGACGCCAATGCCGGCGCACTCCAACACGCCTCTACACCGCGAATGGTCATGGACCTCCTGTCCTCCATCGTCTCCGGTGAAGTCGATGCGGACCGGGCCGACTACATGCTGCGAGACGGTTTCCATTCGTCGGTCACCATCGGGGGCTTCAACCTCGACCACCTACTAAGCAACCTCCGGTTTGGGTGGAACGTGGAGAACCCCTGGCTCGGGCTGGCCATCGCCCACAAGGGGCTGGGCGCACTGGAGGATTTCGTCTACAGCCGCCACCAGATGTACCGTCAGGTGTATGCCCACAAGACGGCACTGGGCTTCGACTGGATACTGCGGGAAGGCATCAATGAGGTGCTCGAGGATCAGGAAACCTTCGAATGGGTCGATCATTGCCTGAGCGATATGAAGGATTTCAGCCAGCTGACCGATAACTTCTTTTGGGAAGCTTTTCGCCGCAAGGCCCGCCGGAGCCCGGGCAGCTATTCACGCTGCATCGTCGACCGGATCAAGCTCGACCATATCGATACACGGGAAAACCTTGATGCCGGCGCGATCGCGGCCCATCGTCAGGCGCTCGCGGCGGCAATGAAGGTCCCGGCGGAGTCGGTGGTCACCTGCACCATGCGCGCAAGATTCACGAATATTCGCGAGAACTTCAACGGCATCAAGGTGTTGGTGCGGGACCCGCTGACGAGAGAGCGCCATCTGCGGCAGATCAGCGATGTCAGCGCCTTCTTCAATAAGTTCTCTGACGGCACCATCATCCACTTCTATCTGAAGCCAGCGATACTTCGCGCCTGATAAGAGCCCACTCCCCCTGCCGCGCGCATCAGAGTATCGGTAGCGCGCATCTCTTCAGGGCAGGCTGAACCCAAGGCGATCATCCGAGCGAAGATGCGCCAGAAGGCTTTCCGCGCTATCGAAAGCCCCCTCCACCCGGCCGCCACTCAACCAGTCGCCGCAGAGCCCGAGATTGACCTTCGGATACCAAAGATGACCTGGACCGACTTCAGTCTCCGGAATGGCATAACGCCAACGGTGAATGTGTCTTTCGGCGACGACGGCCTTCAAGGAAAAACGCTCCCGGAACGCCTCGACCAGGGCATCGCTTACCTCGTCTTCAGGTTTATCGAGCTGAGACAGGGACCAATAAGGATCTGCGTGCAACACCCACCATTCGACACCTTCTTCTCGACCCGGTTTGCTCGAATCCAGCCCGGCCCATCGCAAGACCGGATGTTGAACGAGCTGAACGCCCTGGAAATCCAGATCCAATGGCTCGGAAAAGCACGCAGCGACTGCCATACAGGGCAGCATGCTATAGCCTTCCAATTCCTTCTGCAGCTCGGGGAAACCATGAAGCAGGCAATTCGACTGAGCGGGCGGCGGCGTCAACACCAAGGCATCGTATGGACCAATGCGATGACCGCCTTGGGCGAGAATCCGCCAACCATCCTCATCATGTTCAAGACGCTCCGCCTGGACACCGTATTCAACCGGAATGTGTCGCGAGAGCGCCCGGGTAATTGCTGACATGCGGGGAGCACCCACAAACCGTTGCTGGACGGTAAAGGCCTCCAGACCTCCATCGTCCGCTTCGTGCAAAAGGCGTCCTGACCACGCCGCGAAGGTATCGAAACCGGCGTAACTTTCGAGGAAGCGACGAAAGCGTGTATTGCGTATCGTGAAGTACTGAGCGCCCATATCCAAGGTCCTGGCATCGCCGTCCACGCGCTTGGACGCCATGCGACCTCCCGGCCCGCGGGACTTCTCATAAATACCCACACGAATACCGACAGCATTCAGGCGAATCGCACAGGCCAGACCAGCCATACCTGAACCGATAATCCCGACACTTCGTATTCGTTTGCGATGCATCATAAACCGCCGTTCGTTCGTATATAGGAGAACTGGTTCCGGCAACTTTTTTCCGAAAGCGGCCGTGAACGTCACTCATAAAGCCAATTTTAGACATAACAGGGATCAGGGCGATGACCCGATTGCAGCATTTGCAGTACAACATTCAGCGATGGTTCGATGCCGAAGCGCATTTGGATCATCTCGACCACCAAAGCGTCAAATTTAACGCTATCCGGGTACTTCCCTTTGTTGGCATGCATGTAGCGTGCCTAGGCATATGGTTTGTCGGCGTCAGCCCTTTCGCTGTCGGATTTGCCGCTGCCTTTTTCCTTATCAGGATGTTTGCCATTACCGGTTTCTATCACCGCTATTTTGCCCATAAAACCTTTAAAACATCACGTTCCGTGCAGTTTATTTTCGCGCTGGTCGGCGCCATGGCCGCTCAACGGGGCGCACTCTGGTGGGCCGCCCACCATCGCCGCCATCACCAGCATTCAGACGGTCCCGAGGACCTCCACTCCCCCACTCAGCGAGGCTTCTGGTGGGCACATGTCGGCTGGTTCACCTGTGACGCAGGCTTCGTGACGGATTTTCGGCGTATTCGTGACTGGGAAAAGTTTCCGGAGCTCCGCTTTCTTAATCGTTTTGATGCCCTGATCCCCGTGCTGACGATACTTTCGCTCTACGGCTTGGGCGAATGGTTATCACTGGCGGCTCCTGGGCTTGACACCAATGGTCCACAACTGACCCTGTGGGGCTTTTTTGTTTCGACGGTTTTCTTGTTTCACGCCACCGTCTCAATCAACTCACTGTCGCATGTCTGGGGTTCTCGTCGATTCGAGACGGACGATGGCAGCCGAAACAATATCTGGTTGGCGTTAATCACCCTTGGCGAAGGCTGGCACAACAACCATCACCGCTGGCCCCAGTCTGCCCGGCAGGGCTTTCGCTGGTGGGAAATCGACATGACCTACTACCTGCTCTGGCTGATGCAAAAGTGTCGGCTGATTTGGGACTTGAACCCGGTACCCCTGCACATCCAGGAAGAAGCCATTATCCGCGATCGCCAGAGAAGAAGGGAGCTCAAGCATGTATCACAACAGTGATGATCGGCTGGTACCGTTTCGCGAGCTTTTTAATGAGCTGCCCCACCCTAAAGCGCGAAATCTTTCCGATGTCTACGCAAAGGATATCCGGTTTCAGGATCCTTTCGTGACAATCCGGGGATTAACCGCGCTTGAACAATATTTCCGGGATGCCTACAGCAACGTGATCAGCTGTACCTTCGATTTCGATGCGCCGCTGCAACAGGCCAATGAGGCAACGCAACCCTGGCTGATGCGTCTGAGGCATCGGCGTCTCCGGGGTGGCGAGGAGGTCCGCGTCGAAGGCATCAGCTATCTGCAGTTCATGAACGACCGGGTCATTTTTCATCGGGATTACTTCGATGCCGGCCAGTTGCTCTATGAAAACATTCCGCTGCTCGGTACCGCAGTACGCTGGATACGGAGACACGCGGCATGATTACCGAACAGGAAGTCCCGGCAACAGTCTGGCTTACCGGCGCTTCTTCCGGTATCGGCCTCGCCCTCGCCCGGATGTTTGCCCATGAGGGCTTTCGCGTCCTGGCCACGGCACGGAATCAGGACGCACTCAATGCCCTGAAGCGGGAATTCCCTGCGCGTATAACGCCTTTACCGGGCGACACGACATCACGCGAGGACGTGGCGCGGCTGGCTAAAACACTGCGGGAACAAGGCGCCATAGAGCTGGCAATCCTGAATGCCGGTACCTGCGAATACCTGGACGTACGCCATTTCGACAGCGAACTTGTAGGAAGGGTGATGGAGACCAATGTCATGGGAACTGTACGCTGCGTGGAAGCCGTCCTGCCGGTTCTCCGGCAGACCCGTTCGTCCGGTCTTCCGGCGCGTCTGGCGATCATGAGCTCATCCGCCTGGTGGTTCCCGTTTCCCAGGGCCGAAGCCTACAGCGCCTCCAAGGCGGCACTGACCACCTTTGCACTATCACTAAGGGCTGACCTTGCCGCGGAAAATATTCCGGTGACGATCATTTCTCCCGGTTTTGTCCGCACGCCGCTTACTGACCGCAATGACTTTCCGATGCCTTTTCGCATCGATGCCGACAAAGCCGCCCGCATTATCTGTCGGGGCTTGCAGCGAGGTCACAATGAGATCGCCTTCCCGAAACGCTTTACCGGTCTGTTGAAGCTTCTGGCTTGCCTGCCCCGCCCACTGGCAGACCGGATCGCGGCCAACCTTGCCCGTAACGAACAACAGAAGGACTCTGTCCTATGATTTCCCGTCAACGTATTGCCGTCGTCGGTACCGGTATCTCTGGACTCACCGCCGCCTGGATGCTGTCCCGCCGCCACGAGGTCCACATTTTCGAGGCAAACGATTATGCCGGGGGCCATACCCATACGCTGCCGGTGGAGCGACATGGACGTGTCTGGCCGGTGAATACAGGCTTTATCGTCTTCAATGACTGGACCTATCCAAACTTCATCCGCTTGATGCAAGTGCTTGGGGTTGAATCAGAACCCAGCGACATGAGTTTCAGCGTTCAAAGCGAGCGTCGTGGACTGGAATACAACGGTACCAGCCTCAACACCCTGTTCGCCCAGCGTCGCAACCTTCTGAATCCGCGCTTTATCAACATGATCCGGGAGATCCTGCGCTTTAATCGCATAACACGCGACGAGCTCGCCAGAGACGTGATTCAAGCCGATGAGACGCTGGCGGCCTACCTGCGACGCCACCGTTTCTCCAACTATTTTCGCGACCATTACATTATTCCGATGGGGGCGGCCATCTGGTCGGCACCGGAAGGGGCGACCGCCCAGTTTCCGGTACGTTTTTTCCTCCGTTTCTTCGAAAATCACGGAATGTTGTCCGTGGACGAGCGCCCCCAGTGGCGCGTTCTCAAGCGCGGGTCCGCCAGCTACGTCAAACGCATGCTGCCGCACTTTGGCGACAAACTACACCTGAACGCTCCGGTCGAGGCCGTGCTGCGTCACCCTAAGGAAGTGGAAATCCGCACCCCTCTGGGAAGTCACCGCTTCGACCAGATCGTAATGGCCTGCCACAGCGACCAGGCTCTCGCATTATTGAAAGATGCCACGCCGGCTGAAACCGAGATTCTTGGGGCCATTCCGTACCAAATGAACGATGTAGTGCTGCACACCGACGAATGCATGCTACCCAACAACCGACGTGCCTGGGCGGCCTGGAATTATTACATTCCGCAGAGTTCGTCAGCACCGGTCTCCGTCACCTACAACATGAATATTCTGCAGAATTTCGACGCACCCGAAACCTTCTGCGTGACGCTCAATCGGAGTGCCGGCATCCATCCCCTTAAAATAATCAAGCGATTCCAATACGCCCATCCGGAATTTACCTTGGCCGGTGTCGAGGCCCAATCGCGTTATCACGACATCGGCAATCGCCATCGTACTCACTTCTGTGGCGCATACTGGCACAATGGGTTTCATGAGGATGGGGTACGGAGCGCGCTCAGGGTGGTCAACGACTTTGGCATCGAATACCCGATTCTCGAGGTGAGTCGAAACAGCCAGGAGGTGCCCTATGGACAAGCCCCTCAACTGGCGTAGCCAGTGGCTGGAAACGCGTATCCGTCATCGTCGCTTCAGTCCGGTCGAGCACCAGTTTTCCTATCGTTCCGGCCTGTTTTCAGTGGACCTTTCGGAGTGGCATACGCTGAACCGGCTCAGCCCCCTGTTCTCTACCCGCCACTTCAACTGGGTTTCCCTCCGCAGGGAAGACTATTTCTGTCCTGAGCAACCGGATATAGAGACCGCGGTTCGCGATCATGTCCTGAACGCGACTGGCTGGCGCCCGGACGGCCCGATTGAGCTCATCACCCACCCCCGCTACCTGGGCCGGATATTCAATCCGGTCAGCTTCTATCATTGCTACGAGAAGGGCGCATCGCCGGCAACGGGTGACGTTCCGCGCGTGATTCTGGCGCAGATCACCAATACGCCTTGGGGTGAAAGGCATACCTACTGCCTTGAAGGAGGCGACGTCGTCGTTGGCCTCCATGGCTGGCAAACGCGGCGGTTCAGCTTTGCCAAGGCATTCCACGTCTCGCCGTTCAATCCCATGGAACAGGACTATGACTGGCTATTCAGCTTCCGGCCTGGCGAATGTCGTATTCACATGAACCTGCACCAGGACGGCCACAAGGTGTTCGATGCAACCATGGAGGTGAAACGTCACGCCCTGAATCGCCAGACCTTCCACCGGGCCCTGCGCCGTTTCCCGCTGGAAACGGTCAAGGTCGTCGCGGGCATTTACTGGCAGGCCCTGCGTCTGAAGCTCAAGGGCGCCACCTTTTATGATCACCCCGAAAACGGCCACCCTGAACCTGAGCCTGAGAACCGTCCGTCCGGTTCCATCGTAAGTCCCCTCAAAAGTCGTGAAAGGTAATTCGCATGGAACACATCAAGTCCGAGCAGACAACAATCCCGGCAAGTACGCGCCAGGGCGTTGCCCGTAAGCTCGTATTAGGTCAGCTGGCGCAACTGCGAGCCGGTACCCTCGTCATCCACGAAAACGAAAGCCAGTTGACGCTGGGGGAACCCGATTCCCGTTTTCAGGTAGCCCGGCTCGATATTCTGGACAAGAGCACCTGGCGCGACCTGCTGACCGGCGGTGCTATCGGCGCGGCGGAAGCCTATGTCGCCGGCGACTGGACCTCACCTGACCTGGTCGCGCTGCTGCGGCTGTTTGTACGTAATGTGGACCGGATGAATGCCTTCGAGGACCGCTTCAGCTGGATCAGCAAGCCGGCATTACGGGCCCTGCACTGGCTGAACCGCAACACCCAGGCCGGTTCGCGCAAGAATATCGAAGCCCACTACGATTTGGGAAATGCGCTGTTCGAGCAGTTCCTGGATCCGGAAATGATGTATTCCAGTGCCATCTATCCCACTGAGGAAAGTACGCTCGAGGAAGCCGCACGCTATAAGCTCGATCGAATCTGCCGAAAGCTGGATCTGCAGCCCGGTGACCGCGTGGTAGAGATCGGCACCGGCTGGGGCGGCTTCGCGATTCACGCCGCACGCCATTACGGTTGCCACATCACGACGACGACGATCTCCCGCGAGCAGCATGACTACGCACAGGCGCGGATACAGGCGCTGGGCCTAGAGGACCACATCACGCTACTGTTCGAGGATTACCGCAACCTGGAGGGCCAGTTCGACAAGTTGGTGTCGATTGAGATGATCGAAGCCGTCGGCCCTCAATTCCTTGGCCACTATCTGGGTACCGTCAGCCGTCTGCTAAAAGAAGACGGCCTGGCGCTGATTCAAGCGATCAATATGCCGGAACAGCGGTATGCGCGCGCCCTGCGCAATGTTGATTTTATTCAGCGCTACATTTTTCCGGGAAGCTTCATCCCCTCCTTCGGCGCAATCCTCGACGCTGTTCGCCAGGAAACGGACTTTGTGCTCACTCATGTTGAAGATACCGGTTTTCATTACGCTCGAACGCTTCGCGATTGGCGCGAACGCTTCCTGGCCGCTGAGGACCGGATTCAGGCGCTGGGATACGACGACCGCTTCATGCGGCTCTGGGAATTCTATTTTGCCTACTGTGAAGCCGGCTTTGCGGAGCGCGCCATCGGTGTTGCCCAAATCCTCCTGAGCAAACCCCGAAACCGACGCTCGGCGATCCTGACGCTTTAAGCGGGCCACACGCAATGCAAGTATCGACCGGACAGCGCAATCTCATCAACTTTGTCCTGTTTCAGGGAGGTTGGATCTTTGTCGCGATTCGACATGACAACCTGGCCGCTGGAGTCGCCCTGGCATTGGTGACCGTACACCTGATAACCGTCAGTCGGGAACCCTTGCGCGAAGGCGTGTTTATCCTGGTAGCGACCCTGCTGGGGTCTGCCATGGACAGCCTCTGGTCGCAACTCGGCCTACTGCGCTTCGCGGCGCACCCAGGACCGGTGATCCCGCTATGGCTGATCGCGCTTTGGGCCCTCTTCCTCACCACCCTTTGGCACTCCCTGTACGGGCTGGTAAAAAGCCGGTGGCGCTGGGTGCTACCGCCTATTGCAGGTCCCTTCGCCTACTTTAGCGCCGCACGACTCGGCGCTCTGGAAGGCCCCCAAACCCTCTTGGAATGGGCGCTCCTGGCACTGGGCTGGTGGTTGCTTTTTCTACTGCTGGCAAAACTCACCGCTCAATTCAGGCAGCCCCATGAACGCTGTATCGCCTAGCACACTCCGGGCATCAGGCCTATGTGTAGTGGCGCTACTCGCTAGCGTGACAGCATTGGCGAAGCCTCTGGATCGTCACATCCGTTTCGAGGGACGAGCACTCGATGCCAATAGCCAAACGCTGCTGTATACAGAGGATCATCGTATTACCGGCATCTGTGAAAACAACCACTGGCAGCCCCTTCACGAGAACGTGACTTACCGCGCCCCAAACGGCCAGATCCTGGCGACCAAGCAGCTGGACTATGGCTCCGGCCTGCAGACGCCCTCTTTCACCCTGCACGACGACGTCTTCGGTGAGCGCTTCGATGTGCGATACCAAAAGGGACAACCCGTCAGTGTCCGTTGGCGGGATACGCACGGAAAAGAACATCAAAGTGACGTCAGTCCCACGCCGGCCCTGGTGATAGACGGTGGCTTCGATTACAAGGTGAAGGCTGACTGGTCCAAACTGATGGCCGGGGAAACCCTGCATTTCGACTTTCTCGCACCGACCCGCGGCAAGACTATTGCGTTCCGTTTAGTCCCCGCCAACCGGACTGAACGGGAGAAAACCGGTGCCGCACATAGTTTTGTGATCAAACCCGAAAGCACCATTCTAAGCTGGTTCGTCGACCCTATCCTGCTGGGATACAACCAGCAACGGCAGCTCACCGACTATATCGGTTTGACCAACATCCCCAAAACCGCCGACACCAATTATCGGGCGCATATCCACTATCAACACCCACCGATACCCGACTGCGCCAAAGCAAACCCCGATTGAGGCGATTTCCCGGCACGCTGTGTTACACTCGCCCGTCATACATCCTCTCCGCCCGCCGGGCCTAACCGGACCGGTCACTGACCAAGGAAAGAGCGAGATCCCGATGCGAGTTGTCAGCTTCAACGTCAACGGAATACGCGCCCGTCTGCACCAACTTGAACACGTCACCAAAACACTGGCACCCGATATCATCGGCCTGCAGGAAACGAAGGTCACCGATGCGGAGTTTCCCGTAGATGACGTCAAGGCTCTGGGCTACGACGTGCATTTTCACGGCCAGAAAGGCCACTACGGCGTTGCACTACTCTCGAAGGTTCCACCGGTCGACGTCCAGAAAGGCTTTCCCTGGGATGACAAAAAGGCCCAAAGGCGCTTGATCCTCGGTCGTTTCGAGCAAAACGGAAAAACCCTGACCGTAATCAACGGTTATTTTCCGCAAGGCGAAAACCGTGCGCATCCGGAAAAATTCCCCAACAAGGAACGCTTTTACGCAGACCTCATGCGCTGGCTCGGTGAATTCAGCAAACCCGACGAGTGTGTGGTCGTCATGGGCGATATGAATATTTCCTCCACCGACCAGGATATCGGTATTGGTGAGGACAGCCGCAAGCGATGGCTGCGCGAAGGAAAGTGCAGCTTCCTGCCGGAAGAACGCGAGTGGATGAATAAGCTGCTCGACTGGGGCCTGACAGATTCCTTCCGGGCCCGCTATCCAGAGGTCAATGACCGTTTCAGCTGGTTCGATTACCGCAGCAAGGGGTTCGAGCGCGATCCCCGGCGCGGTCTGCGAATCGACCTGATCCTGGCGACGTCTCCGCTGGTGAGTAAAATGAAGGACGCCGGCATTGACTACGACACCCGCGCAATGGAAAAGCCATCCGATCATGCGCCGGTGTGGACCGATTTCGATATCTAAACCTGATGAGCGGCAGCCCGCCCATGAAGATGAAGACCCGCGACCGTATCCTGCATACCAGTCTCGAGCTCTTCAATCGCTTTGGCGAACCCAACGTTACCACGTTGCAGATTGCCGACGAGCTGGATATCAGTCCCGGGAATCTCTATTACCACTTCAAGAGCAAGTCGGACATCGTTCACGAGCTGTTCGGCTGGTATGAGTCGCAGATCAATGAATTTCTGGATGTGCCACAGGTCACGATTTCCATCGAAGACCAGTGGCTGTTCCTGCACCTCATTTTTGAGGCCATTGCACGCTATCGCTTCGTCTATCAGGACTTGGTCAACGTGCTGTCACGGTATCAGGACTTGCAGCCGCACTTTCGGAGGATACTGGAACGCAAGCGCAAAGCCTCCCGTACCATCTGCGGCAGCCTTCGCGAGCAAGCGATTCTACACGCCACAGATGAAGAGCTGGGCGCGCTCTGCGAACAGATTGTCCTGACGACGACCTACTGGGTCAGCTTCGAGATGCTGACGCACCTGGAAAACAAGGACAATATCGATCTCGGAAGGGGGGTGTACCAGGTGATGTCACTGGTCGCGCCCTATCTGATCGAAGAGGCGCGGACGCAGTTGCAGTCGATGATGCAGGATTACCTTTAAGGCCCGGGGCGAACCTTATTTTGACTTGGTGCCCTTTCCACTGGCAGCTTTAGGCTTGGCCTGTTTCAGCGTCTTCAGCTCGGCCTCAAGCGTTTCGATTTGCGCCTTCAAGGCTGCGACTTCTTCCCGGGTGGGAATACCCAGACGCTGCAAGGTACGGGAGACTCGCTGGTCAAACACGCTTTCGAGCCTATCCCAGGTACCGGTCGCCTTTTCCTTGACCTCTTCCACCCGGCCCTCGACGCTGCGAATCTGCCGCTCGACAGCTCCCCGGGTACGGCTCTCGATCTCTTCGCCTTCATGCACCAGACGCTCAAAGAAACGGCCGGCATCTTCTTCAGCCTTGGTGTAAGCACCCAGCCCCGCCAACCAGATCTGACGTGCCGAATCCTTGATCTTGTCCGCCAGCTGACTAGCGTTTTCCGTTTCCTGTTCGTTGTCGCGGCTCTTGGCCATGTACTTCATCTCCCCATCGGTGCAATCCCCGAACGTCATCGCATTCTAATATAAAGCCCTACATCATTCACAGGTGAAGCGCCCTGTGCACAGGGATATCGATGCCTACGCTGGCTGTCCGTCTGCTATACCTACTAAAGAGCACATCCTTTTTTCGCATAAGCCGGATACGTCATGGGACTCCAGACCCACAACACCTTCATGCGGGCTATCATCCGCTGGCTGACACGGGAACGTCCGCCCGCCGCGATCCCCTTGTGCAATTTCGAGCGCATCCGCTATGAAGTTCGGGCTGGTGACGTGGTTCTGATCGAAGGGCGGACACGCGTCTCGGATGTGATCAAATATATGACGCAAAGCCGTTGGTCGCATTCAGCCCTCTATATCGGCCGCCTCCACGAAATCGAGGACCCGAGAACCCGGGCCCGAATCAAAGCCTGGTTTGACGGCCAGCCGGATGTCCAGCTCATCGTCGAGAGCGAGCTGGGAAAAGGGACCATCATCCGGCCGTTACACGCCTACGACCAGGACCATATTCGCATCTGCCGGCCCCGTGACCTGACCTATCGCGATGTCCAGCGCATCACCGACTATGCGGTAAGCCGTCTGGGAAGCGATTACGACATGCGACAGATCTTCGACCTGTTCCGCCTGCTGTTTCCCTGGAAATTCCTGCCCCGGCGATGGCGCTCAAGCCTGTTTCACCACAACATCGGCACCCAGACCCGTACAGTCTGCTCCACCATGATTGCTGAGGCCTTTGCCTCCGTGGACTATCCCATCCTCCCGCTTGTGGAAAGAGAGGAAAACGGGGAACTCCGCCTATACCGACGCAATCCCAAGCTCTTCACACCCAGTGATTTTGACTACTCTCCCTATTTCGAGATTATCAAATACCCCTTTGTGGACATCACCGGCCGGCACCGGCGCTATCAATTGGTCCCCTACGAGTTCAAGGACGAAGAGTTGGTAGCGTCGGAAACACGGGTGCGAAAGGCTTAGCCGACCGTTCCTTGGCGCTTGCCGCCAAAGCTTTCCGTCAATTCCATGCCCCGCTTACTGTCGAGCATAAGCATGACCGGTTTATGAAAAAATAAGCTCACTATTCGAGCAAATTTACTTGAGCTGAACAAATATTGATCAATACTGTAAGGGCCGGTGTTTCAAACGCGCCGGTTTGTCTGGAAGTCTTTCATGGATACTACTCGCACGCCTCTGCCCGGCTCCTTCGTGCCGGGCTTTTTTTTTTGGATCGTCGCGGATTAGCGTGAAAAGCCGTAGGGCGCAATAACCGAAGGGCATTGCGCCGAATGAGACGCCACTCGGTGTAACAACACCCCATGACTGACCAACGGCGATACTACACCCGGAAGCTAAACTCGGAATTTGCCCGCTGCCATGCGGCGCAATGCCCTTCGGTTATTGCGCCCTACCGATGGAGCAAGCGCTAACCTCCAGGTATGACAAAGGGGTATCGGGGCAGCGACTTCTCTTTGAAATCAAAGCCGCTTTTCCCGGTAAAGTGCGATGAACCTTTTTTTGGGCTCATTGCTTTTTAGCCGGGAGTTGCCGCCGGTGGACTAAAGGCAAGCGCTCTGGACATCCGGTTGGATCAGTGTGTTTTGCCGCCAGCGTCCAAACTGATGCCCAGCGATTGGAGATGCCGCGCCAGCCGGGGGTTGCCCGTTGCTCGCCACTGTTGATAAAGGGCCAGCACGTCCTCTACATTGTTGCCCACCTTTCGGGTACAGGCGTGGGCAACCAGTTCCAGAAATGCTGAGAATCGTTCTGCCAATTCGGCAAACACATGTCGATAACTGAAGGCGTTGCCAGCCAGGTAGTCGTAGGCGCCACCACCCATGCCAACGAAATAGTCCTGCCGGAACCCCTTGCGCTGATAGCGTTCGGGGAAGAGCGCACCGACAAAGAGGGCCTGGTCTCCCAACTGCCTCAGTATCAGGCAACGCTCATGCTCAGCCGTGGCTTCGTGCGCGTCTTTATACAGCAGCGCCAACGGGCGCAGATCCAGTCGCCCCTCGTCGTAGCTGAACAAGTGACGGCTGTCTCCCAAACGTGCCAGTACCGCACCGACATACCACAGGGTGTCTTCTTGGGGGTGCGGCTCCAGTGCCTTGGCGCAGGCTGCCAGCCGTTCCCGAAAATAATCACCCAATGTGCGCTCAAAGGTTTCTGCAGCCCGTTGCAGCATGCTGTTACCTCTCGCTGTTGGCCTTTCTTAACTATAGGACAGCAGGCGCCCGTTTCAATACATAACAGTCTGCTTTTTATACCAAAAAATTTTATAAAATCACGGCAGCCCCCTCTTGAAACCGGCCGGATCGCTCCTATTTTGGCGATGGCGGGACGGTGATAACACCGCTCCCGACATTCTTTCCTTATCAGTGTTTTGTAGACATTCAGGAGGCATCCTCAATGCATATCAAACCGCTGTATGATCGGGTGGTTGTCCGTCGCGTCGAGGCGGAAACCACCACCAAAGGCGGCATAGTGATCCCCGATAAATCGGCCGAAAAATCCCCCCAGGCTGACGTCCTGGCCATCGGCGACGGCACCTTGCTGGATAACGGGGAACAACGTCCGCTGAGCGTCAAGGTGGGCGATCGAGTGCTGTTGGGTCAGTACGCCGGCAATGAGATCACGCTCGACGGCGAAACCTATCTGATCGTTCGTGAAACCGACATTCTTGCTGTTATCGAAGACGTACAGGAACAGGAGAAAGCAGCATGAGCACCAAGATGATCACGTTTTCCCAGAACGCCCGTGAACGTATGCTGGCAGGGGTGAATGTTCTGGCAGACGCCGTCAAGGTCACCATGGGCCCAAAAGGCCGTAACGTGATACTGGATAAAGGTTTCGGTGCGCCCCGCGTCACCAAGGACGGCGTCTCGGTAGCGAAGGAAATCCAGCTCAAGGACAAGTTCGAGAATATGGGCGCCCAGATGGTCAAGGAAGTGGCGTCGAAAACCGCGGACCTCGCCGGTGACGGCACAACCACCGCGACCGTTTTGGCGCAGGCCATCGTACGGGAAGGCCACAAGGCTGTGGCGGCAGGCATGAATCCCATGGACCTCAAACGTGGCATCGACCTGGCGGTCAGCGCCGCCGTCGAAGAGTTGAAGAACCTGGCCAAGCCCTGCGCTGACAATAAGTCCATCGGCCAGGTGGCCACGGTTTCAGCGAACTGGAACAACGACATTGGTGACATCCTGGCGGAAGCCATGGACAAGGTGGGCCGCGATGGCGTGATCACGGTGGAAGAAGGAAAATCCCTCGAGAACGAACTGGATGTCGTGGAAGGCATGCAGTTCGACCGCGGCTACCTTTCGCCCTACTTCATTACCAATCAGGAAAAAATGCAGGTGGAGCTGGACAGCCCCTACGTGCTGCTCCTCGATAAGAAAGTCAGCAACATTCGCGAGTTGTTGCCGGCGCTGGAAGCGGTGGCGAAGGCCGGCAAGCCATTCTTGCTGATCGCCGAAGACGTCGAAGGCGAGGCTCTGGCCACCCTGGTGGTCAACAATCTGCGCGGCATTCTGAAAGCCGCTGCGGTGAAAGCCCCGGGGTTTGGCGACCGGCGCAAGGCGATGCTGCAGGATATTGCCATCCTGACCGGCGGCGAGGTCATTTCCGAGGAAGTCGGCCTCTCGCTGGAAAAGGTGACCCTGGAACAGTTGGGTACCGCCAAGCGGGTCGTTATCACCAAGGAACACACCACCATCGTCGAAGGTGCGGGTAAAAAAGCGAATATCGACGCGCGCGTGAGCCAGATCCAAAAGGAAATCGAGGCCTCCACTTCCGACTATGATCGCGAAAAACTCCAGGAGCGCGTTGCCAAGCTTTCCGGCGGAGTTGCCGTCATCAAGGTCGGGGCGGCCACCGAAGTGGAAATGAAAGAGAAGAAGGATCTGGTGGATGACGCCCTTCACGCCACACGCGCGGCTGTCGAGGAAGGTATCGTCCCGGGTGGTGGCATCGCGCTGGTGCGCGCTGCCGACGCTGTACGGAAAGCCGAGCTCAAGGCGGCCAACGACGATCAGAAAGCCGGTATCCGCATCGCCTTGCGCGCCATGGAGGAGCCGTTCCGTCAGATCGTCGCCAACGCCGGCGTGGAGCCCAGCGTGGTGCTGGACAAGGTGCGTTGCAACGATAAGGCGAGCTGGGGTTACAACGCGCAAACTGAAGCCTACGGCGATATGCTGGACATGGGGATTCTCGATCCAGCCAAGGTCACCCGCACGGCATTGCAAAATGCGGCCTCGGTAGCGGGCCTGATGCTCACCACCGAAGCCATGGTGACCGAGGCACCGGCGGATAAGAAGGCCGCCGCCGCAACACCTGACTACGACTTCGAGTAAGACGCACAATGGCGTCAATCCGGGGGCCGAACTGGCCCCCTTTTTTGTGGTTCATCGCACTTTACCGGGAAAAGCGGCTTTGATTTCAAAGAGAAGTCGCTGCCCCGATACCCCTTTGTCATACCTGGAGGTTAGCGCTTGCTCCATCGGTAGGGCGCAATAACCGAAGGGCATTGCGCCGCATGGCAGCGGGCAAATTCCGAGTTTAGCTTCCGGGTGTAGTATCGCCGTTGGTCAGTCATGGGGTGTTGTTACACCGAGTGGCGTCTCATTCGGCGCAATGCCCTTCGGTTATTGCGCCCTACGGCTTTTCACGCTAATCCGCGACGATCCTTTTTTGTGGGCTGCAGCACGCCAGGAACACCTCGCCCGGCACACACGTCACTGCCTTCAGCAACCGTCACGACTAATGGCCCTGTCGGATTTTTGCGAGTCTCACTTTTTCAGGGTGTTCGCCCTAGCCGGCACAGTGATCCGCATTGGCAGTGTTACCGTAAACTCTGGGCCAACGCAGAAATCAATCGCATTGGGCAAACCACCTTAATATCGCGGGAGTAATTTATGGAAGTGGTCAGTTTCGGCGCCAACGATATCGAAAATACCTTATCGAAAATGTCTGGCACACAGTTGGACGCATTGGCGTTCGGCGCCATCGAACTCGACAAGACTGGCACCGTACTCAAATACAACGCCGCAGAAGGTGATATCACAGGGCGCAACCCAAAGGATGTGATTGGAAAGAACTTTTTCCGGCAAGTGGCTCCATGTACCAACCGCCCGGAGTTCAGGGGACGGTTTGACGACGGTGTTAAGGGCGACAACCTGAACACCATGTTCGAATATACCTTTGACTACAACATGAAGCCGACCAAAGTGAAAGTGCATATGAAGAAAGCATTGGTGGGTGACAGCTACTGGGTGTTTGTGAAACGACTTTAAATCCGCGCTCAGAGGTCATTGCCGGTGGTAGCCAAAGATTTGGGGTTGTCCGACGAAAGCGTTATGCGAATGATAACGTCGTTACTGGTCAGCGAGTTAACCCGGTCGCGACGCAGCGACAGTTTCCGGTTTGATACGCAGCAATGGCGGTCAGACACGGCGCTAACCAGCGATCGTCAGTCTCAGGGAGGACCTGCTTCCAGCTCGCTGGACTTGGACTCGTTGGAATTGGTCACCGTGGCGACCGCGGTCAATACGCTGTTCCAGCTCCATCACTCCGGCCTGGAAGATTATTTGCTGCGTCGTCGCCAGTTGGGACAATGGGTGGAGCTGGTCCAGGAAGCGCGTGCTCGACGCGTTACCAGCTTGGCTTTCAGCAGTTCAGGCACCACCGGCGCGCCCAAGGTATGTGAGCATCCTTGGGCTTCACTGGTTGATGAAGTAACCTTCTTTGCCCGGCATTTTCAAGCGATTTTAGGCCGGCCAATCGAACGAGTTGTTGCACCCTCGCCCTGCCATCATATCTATGGCTGCCTGTTCGGCGTCATGATGCCTCAACTGCTAGACGTTCCTGTCCTGTCGGGACCCACGGCCTTAAACCACGTCCTGAGTGGACGGGCACAGCCAGGCGACCTGTTGGTAGGATTTCCTTTTCTTTGGCAACAGGCCGTTCGTGCGGGGCGACGTTTCCCCGAGGGGGTTATGGCGCTGACCTCGACCGAACGCTGCGAGCCCGATATTTTCAAGGCATTGCAGGGATTAGGCGTGTCGCTGGTTATGGAGATCTACGGTTCCAGCGAAACAGCAGGCATCGGCTATAGGGCGCAGCCAGAACAGCCTTTCGAGCTGTTGCCACGCTGGCAACGCGCCCAGGAAACCGATGCGATTACTGACGTTACAGCCAACCGCCTTTATGTGTTGCCGGATGAAATTCAGTGGCACGGTGCCCGTCAACTAACGCCGGTTCGTCGCAAGGACCTGGCGGTGCAGGTTGGCGGTGTCAACGTTTACCCTCAGCGCATCGCAAGCCAACTGGAATCCCTCAACTTTATCGCGGGCGCCCGTGTCGACTTACGACCCGCCTCTGAAGGCGGTCGCCTTGAGGCGGTCATCAAACCGATTAGCGACAGTCCAACCGAGGAGCAAATGCGGGCAGAATTAAACCGCTGGTGCTCCGACAACCTGTCATCGCCGGAAAGACCCAGAATATTTCGTTTTGAAACCGACTAACCGTCTACTGCGCGGAAATAACGCGCCATAAATGACTCGCACCGACGCTCAAAACTGGCCGCGAGGCACAGAAGGCGCGCACTGAATACCGCCACGCCGATGCAAGACCATGACGCGCCCGCGGCCTCCATTCCGGAATTTCCACCATCTGGATGGGATTCCACGGATTCTCCATCCGTTTAGCGCGGCAGCACATCCGCCATCTTCTCCCAGACTTCATATACCGGCACGTCAATCGTCGGCAACGGTGGGTACAAATACATCGTGGGGTACAAATACATCGTGGTTGCTAGAATCGCCGATAGGCGACCCGGTTTGCGCGAGCGCTGCGCGCATAGCCCGCCCCAAACCCTGATTGAACAGGCCGAAGGTGGCGGTCATATGGAAGACGTCACCGCCCTGTCAGTCCAGGCCACTTCGGCAGATACATGAGAACCTCAAAGAAGTGTCCAAACCCTAAACGCTGTCGCGTATAATGCCCAGCGAACCGCGCGCTGCCGTTCAGACGGACCAACAAGGACTTTTCGATGAATCTGCGCTCTTTTCTCAAAGAAAAACTCGTGTCGAAGGAACTCGACGAAAAAATCAACCAGATTCGCAAACCCGTCGGTAGCCTTGGCTACGACCCCTGGGGCTACAACACCGACACAGTCAAAATCGGTTATGCCCTGGTCAAACAGCTTTATGACAAGTACTTCCGGGTCGAGGCCCATGGCACCGAGAAGGTCCCCAGCAGAGGTCCGGTGCTGATCATAGCCAACCACAGCGGCCAGTTGCCGATCGACGGCATTTTGATCGGCTTCGCCCTGGCCACCCGGGATAAAGAGCCGCGCATGCCCCGCGCGATGATCGAGCGCTTCTTTCCGACCGTCCCCTGGCTCGGCAACGTGCTGAACCAGGTCGGTGCCGTCCTCGGCGACCCGGTTAACTGCGCCAAAATGCTGGATAACGACGAAGCGGTTATCGTGTTCCCGGAGGGCGTGCGTGGTTCCGGCAAACTTTACCGGGACCGTTACCAACTCAAACGCTTTGGGAACGGTTTTATGCATTTGGCCATGAAGTACAACGCACCGATCGTGCCGGTTGGCGTGGTCGGCTGCGAAGAGACGATTCCGGCAATCAGCAACTTAAAGCCGGTGGCCAAATCCCTGGGCATTCCTTACTTCCCCGTTGCGCTGCCCATGGTGCTGCCGGCCAAGGTCATCCTGAATTTCGGCGACCCGATGTATTTTCCCGCCAATGAGGATCTCACCGAAGAAGAAGTGACCAGACAGGTCGAACAGGTTAAATCCGCCATTAGCGAGTTGATCGATCAAGGACTGAGTGAACGGAAAAGGCTCTTCTGATGAACCAGCGCAAAAAGCAAAGCATTCTTGTCACCGGGGCCGCCGGTGCACTCGCCCAGCATGTGATCAACCGCCTCCGCGACCGCTATAACGTCGTGGCCGTTGATTTCCGGGAGCAACCCTATCTGGGCGATGATGTGCCCAGCTACTGTATTGACTTCAACAAACGGGTCTTCGAAGACCTGTTCAAGCGCTATGACTTTGAAGGCGTTATTCATCTCGGCCGGATCATGTCCAGCCAGGAAACCCGGATGCGCCGTTATAACGCCAATGTCCTGGGTACCCAGAAGCTGTTAAACCTGAGCAACAAGTACGGCATCAAACGAGTCATCGTCCTGTCGACCTATCACGTCTATGGCGCCAACGCCTACAACCCGGCGTTGATCGACGAATCCGCCCCCCTCAAGGGTGCCGAACTGACGATGGACTTGATCGATTCGGTTGAGCTGGAAAATCTCGCCACCATTTATCTGTGGCGTTACCCCAACCTGAACATCACCATCCTGCGGCCCTGCAATATCGTCGGCCCCGGCGTGCGGAACACTATCAGCCAGCTGCTGTCGAGCAAATACGCACCGACACTGGCCGGTTTTTCGCCCATGATGCAGTTCATTCATATCGAGGATATGGCAGAGGCCCTGGTGCTCGCCTATACCAAGGAAAAGCCGGGCATTTTCAATGTGGCTCCGGAAGACTGGGTGTCTTACCAGCATGCGCTCTCACTGTGTGGCTGCAAGATGGTTCCGATCCCCTCTGTCCCGCCGGCGGTACCCCGCTTCATTCTGCGCACCCTCAATATGCAGAACTTCCCACCCTTCCTGATGAATTTTTTCAAGTACCCTGTGGTGATCGATGGCCGGGTTTTCCGGGATACTTTCGGCTTCCGTCCCCGTCGTCCGCTGAGAGAAATCTTTCGTTACTACCGGGAATACAAGAATCCGGTGTAATACGCAGGAATCGGGCCCGTCGTCCACGCGGCCGGCCCGAAGTCATCCGGACGCGTCTCACATCCAAGGCTTACGTCTTGTGGGAGCTATCGGCTACACTTGAGCGATGATTCATTTTTATCGGTGCAGCCAATGACCGGGTGGACCTCCACATGACCCTCACATTCGGCGCGGTCAGTCATACCGCTGCAGCGCTCGCATTCCTGCTACTCGGCCTGCTGGTCTCCCGGCGATACCTGCGACGCTACACGGATCGGGCCCTGCTTGTGGCCGCACTGCTATCTGCGACCTGGGCAGCAGCCCTTGCGGCACAGTCCGTGTGGGGTCAACCGCCCTTCGTCGTCCGTTATGGCCTTGAGCTGGCCAGGGATGCCAGTTGGATTACGGTGCTGATCACCCTGATCCGGGATAGCAACCGTATTCCCACCAAGCTCAAGCGACTGAGAATCACTCTTTTCAGTATTATTGGACTCGCCCTGCTGACGCTCTTCGCCTCGGCTGTGGTCGAGAACATCTATTCGGTGACCTTGATTCCCGGTAAGGTCCGGGTCATCGCGCAGATGGCCATCGCGCTATTTGGCCTCAGCCTGGTCGAACAGATCTGGCGCAACTCTGTGACCTACGGCCGCTCGAGTATCAAGTACGTCTGCATCGCTATCGGCGCCATCTTTGTCTACGACTTTTTCATGTACGCTGAAGCGTTGCTATTCAACCAGATCTCAAGCTCGATGTGGGATGCCCGCGGCGCCATCAATGCACTGGTAGCACCGTTGTTTGCGGTCAATATGATCAATGCCCGCAAACAGCCTATCGAGCTGCAGTTCTCCCGGAATCTGGTGTTTCATGCCGGGACGCTGATCGCCGCCGGCATCTATCTCCTGATCGTATCCGCCGGCGGATACTACGTCCGGGTTTGGGGCGGCTCTTGGGGAGAGGCGCTGCAGATCCTGTTCATGACCACCTTCGTTCTGCTGTTCACGCTCCTGATAACGTCGTCGCGATTGCGCTCCCGGGCGATGTTGATGATCAGCAAGAATTTCTTCGACTACAAATACGATTACCGGGATGAGTGGCTCAAAATCACTCAATTCTTCAGTAATCTGGGTGAAGAGCCGCCTCTGACCGAGCGCACAATCCGCATTCTGGCCAGCCTGGTGGACAGCCATTCCGGCGCCCTCTGGCTCCGCGACGACGAAGGTCACTTCCTGCTCGCAACCAGCGTCAACATGCAAGAACCCAAACATACCGAAATCGACCTGGACTGCGATCTCGTCCGCTTCTTCCAGGAGCGGGAATGGGTCCTGGATTTGCGCGAATACCAAAACGACCCTGTTCGCTACAATTTGTTGGAGATTCCGGATGCCATTCTCAACTTCCCGGACAAGTGGCTGATCGTTCCGCTTTATCTGGGCAACGAGCTGTACGGTATCGTGTTGATCGGCGAGCCCTATACACGCGTCGAGCTGAATTGGGAAAACTTCGACCTGATCCGCGTTGTCGCGCGCCAGACCTGTAATTTCCTCGCCCAATCCGATGCCCAGTCGCGCCTCTCACGTGCCATGCAGTTCGAAGCGGTCAACAAGGCCTCCGCCTTTATGGTGCATGACTTGAAAACCCTGATTGCCCAATTGTCCCTACTGGTACGCAATGCACCGAAACACCGCGAGAATCCGGCATTTATCGACGACATGATCCGAACCACGGAACATGCTGTTAACAAGATGTCCAATCTGGTCGAGCACATCAAAAAGCCCAGCGACGAAGCCCGCGCCCAGGTGCTGGATCTGCCTCCGATCGTTCGCGACATTGTGTCGCAGCAAGCGAGGCAGAAACCGGAACCGATCTATGTGGGCCCCGAGACCAATATCCACGTGAAGGCCGACCCCGATCAGCTACGAGGCGTCCTCGGTCATCTGGTACAAAACGCCCAGGATGCCACGCCCCGGGACGGCGAAGTGTCGATCACGCTCAAAACCAGCCTTGACCACGTGGTCTTGTTTATCCAGGACTCCGGCTCCGGAATGACCGAAGACTTCATCAAGACCCGGCTGTTTAAGCCCTTCGAGAGCACAAAGGGCCTGACCGGTATGGGAATTGGCGCCTATCAGGCGCGGGAATATATTCGTAAGATCGGTGGCAATATCGATGTCACCAGCGAGCCTGGAGTCGGTTCCTGTTTCTCGGTTCGGATTCCCTTGAACCGCGAAGCCGATCAAGCCAATGCGGCGGCCTGACAACTATCTGGACGTCAAAGCACAAACCTGGTCATCAAAGCGCGTTGTCAAGCCTGCCAGGCCAAAAACAATACATTATTGCCCCTTCAGGCGACGTTATAGCTTGTTATAATCACTTGAAGGCGCAAGAAAAGACGCTGGAGAAGTCTCGCTTTCCCCCGGTAATAGTGGTTCCATTAGGCGAGGCGCTGTGTCGCCACAAATAACGAAAAAAGGATTTGATCGCACTGTGAACAAACGTTTACTCATTGTGGAGGATGATCCCGGCCTGCAAAGCCAGATGCGCTGGTGTTTCGACGACAAGATCGAGATTTCTATCGCCGAGGATCGGGACAGTGCCCTCACCGCCTTGCGGCGCCATGAGCCTCAGGTCGTCACGCTGGATCTTGGGCTACCACCCGATCCCGGTGGCGCCTCCGAAGGTTTCGCATTGCTGGAAGAGATCCTGAGACTGGCCCCCGCCACCAAGGTCATCGTGGTCACCGGTCGCGAAGAAAAGGAAAACGCTGTTCGCGCTATCGGTATGGGCGCCAGCGACTTTTACCAAAAGCCTTTGGATGCCGACATTCTCTCCTTCGTGGTCAACCGGGCATTCCGTCTCGCCGAGCTGGAAAAGGAAAACCGCGAACTCAGCCTGGTTACCAATGGGGCCCGAATCAAAGGCATTATTGCCGCCAGCCCCCAGATGCTGGATATCTGCCGAACCATCGAGAAAATTGCGCCTGCCGATGTCACGTCGCTCATCATTGGCGAAACCGGCACCGGCAAGGAACTCCTGGCTCGTGCCATCCACGATCTCAGTGGCCGCTCCGATCAGCCCTTCGCCGCCATCAACTGCGCCGCCATCCCAGAGAACCTGCTGGAAAGCGAACTCTTCGGCTATGAAAAAGGGGCCTTCACCGGCGCCACGCAGAACAAGAAAGGCAAAATCGAACTCGCCCACGGTGGAACCCTGTTCCTGGATGAAATCGGAGATATGCCCATGTCGCTGCAGGCGAAGCTGCTACGCTTCCTGCAGGAACGGGTGATTGACCGGGTGGGAGGCGTAAAATCGATTCCAGTCGATGTGCGCGTTGTTTGCGCAACACACCGCGATGTTCGCCAACTGATCGACTCCGGTGAATTCAGGGAA
The DNA here is from genome assembly GCF_002514725.1 of Mangrovitalea sediminis. Classification (GTDB taxonomy): domain Bacteria; phylum Pseudomonadota; class Gammaproteobacteria; order Pseudomonadales; family Oleiphilaceae; genus Mangrovitalea; species Mangrovitalea sediminis. The sequence continues at coordinate 267,350 of NZ_NTLB01000005.1, read as the reverse complement.
GACCTCTATTATCGCGTCAGCGAAATCACGGTCGAAGTGCCGCCCCTGCGCTCCCGGGAAGGCGATGCCGTTGTCATTGCCCAGGCCCTCCTCAAAGAGTTTTCCCGTACCATGGACCGCGGCGGTTTGGCCTTTACCGAGGAGGCGTTACGCGCAATCAAGTCCTATACCTGGCCAGGCAATGTCCGCGAGATGATCAACAAGGTCAAGCGGGCGACGATTATGGCCGATGGCAAGCGCGTGACCGCCGCCGATCTTGAGCTAACCTGTGACGAGAGTCTGGATGGCGCCATCCTGAACCTCCGTCAGGTCCGGGAAGATGCTGAACGGAAAGCTGTCATGCAGGCACTGCAGTCTTCGCAGTTTAATATGGCGCAAGCGGCCCGGCTTCTGGGTATCACTCGTCCGACGCTCTACAATCTGACGGATAAATACCGGATTCCGACATCGCAAGCAGTCAATGAATGATCGTCGGGCGACAAGCAAATGGCATCTTGCAGGGCCATAAGTCGGTGGTAATGTCGCCTGATACATACAAAAGACCGGAACAGAAGGTAAAACGGTTAAATGCAGCCCGAATGATGGGCTTGATTGCATCGCAAATCCAAACAACAAACATCATCCGCCAGCGTGTTGACTTTGCTTCCCGACCAACGCTACCGCTCGAGGTCGCGGGCCACCTGCTCGCCCCGACAGCCGGAGCCTAACCAGGCCGCGGAAGCTGAAGATAATAAGGAAATCCGAAGATGAACGGGAAAAATCTTTTCCAGGTTTCGCTGCTCTGCGCCGTCATTGCCTTGCCGCTGGCAGGTTGCAGCAAAAAGCCCGAAAAGACGAAGGCTCAGGTCGAGTACCTCAGCCACATGGACCAGGCCCGCTTTTTTGAGCGGCAGGGCGAGCTGAAGGCCAGTACCCAGGAAGCGCGCAGCGCCATCCGGCTACAGCCGCAAAATGCGGCGCCTTACCTGCTCATCATCGACAATCTTATTATCGCCGGCGATGCGACCAACGCCGAAGAGTCCCTGAAGAAGCTCGAGAAACATCTCTCCGAGAACGTTAACGTCGCGGACAAGAATCGCATCGCCATCGAGTGGGCGAAAACAGAACTGCTCAAACGCGACTATGACTCCGCCCTTAAGCATCTCGACGATGTCAAAACACCGGAATCCGGTGTTAAGGACGACCTGGTCAAGGCCAACAACCTGCGCGGACAGGTACTGCTCGCAAAAGGTGACACTAACGGCGCCAAAGACGCCTTCGAAGCCGCCCAGAAACTCAATCCCAATTCCGTCGATGCCGCGGTAGGGCTGTCCAAGGTTGCCTACTTCCAGGGTGACAAGAAGCAGTCGCAAAGTCTCTTAAGCGCCACCCTGAAGGACAACCCGACCAATTCTGATGCCCTGCTTTGGAAGGCTCAGATGGCACAGAACGAAAAGGACTACGCTACGGCCGAAAGCGCCTACATGAGGGCCCTCGAAGATATCGGCAAATATGACATCATGACATTGCAGAAATACCAGACGATGTCATCGCTCATTCAGGTGCTGCGTGCCGAAGGGAAGATACAGCAGGCCTATGTTTATGAAGAGATTCTCGCCAAATCAGGCCCAGGGATTATCATTGGCTACTACGAATCCGCCATCAAAGCCTATAAACGGGGCGATCTCGGCGAAGCCGCGAACCATCTCGAGGAAATCCTCAAGCAATCACCTGGCAACCAAAAAGCAACCCTGCTGCTCGGGCTAATCCGCTACCAGCAAGGAAAGACCCAGGAAGCAGAAAAGCTGCTTAAACCGCTGGAGGAAAGCGGTAGCTCTCTTGAAGCCACCAAACTGCTCGCGGCCAGCCAAATCCGCTCCGGCCAAAGCCAGCAGGCGCAAAAGATGCTGTCCGAGCTGAAAGGTGCCGACTCAGACCCCGGCGTACTTGCCCTCGTCGGAACCGCCGCTATCAGCGCCGGGGAGCTGAACGTTGGTCGTCAATACATCGAGAAGTCCTTAACACTCGAACCGAAAAACCTCACATTGCGACTTCGTTATGGCCAGTGGCTGATGAAGCAAAACGACTTCAATGGCGCTGCAGCTCAAGCCCGCGAGGCGATCAAGTACGCACCGGATTCGGTTCCCGCACACCGACTTGAAATTGCCGCTCTCCTCAAGGGGAACCAGGCCGAACAGGCCGTGGAAGCCGCTAAGGCATGGCGTAAATCGCAACCCAAGAACATCTATGCCCTTCTCGCCAGCGGTGATTTGAACGCGTTACAGAAAAAGACGACACAGGCGTTCGAAGACTATCAGGCTGCCGCCAAGATGGATCCGAAATCCGCCGCCCCCCAAATGGCCATGGGGCACCTGATGGAGGTCAATGGCGAACGCGCGAAAGCCCTGACCTACTACAAGAACGCGATCGAATTAGCCCCCAATGATAATGCGGCCCTGTCATCGCTCATTCGCCTCACCGCCAACGATAAGAAGCAGATCGCTCAAACCGTCAGCTTCCTGCGCAACGAGGCCGACAAGCATCCCGAGGCGACCGGCCCTCGCATCATCCTGATGGAATATGCCCTGGATCAAGGCAACTTCAAGGAAAGCGAAGCACTCGGCGACAAGGTTCAAGCGCTGTCAAAGAGCAAGGAAGGTGCTGAGCGGCTTATGGCCATGGTTTACGTCAATGCAGCCATGAACGATTTGAGAGCCCAGAAGGCCGATCAGGCGGGCAAAGTTCTGGACCTTGCCGACCAACGGTTCCCAGACAACCTCCAAATTGGTTTGGCCCGCGCAACTGTACTGTTCACCCAGAACAACGAAGACGGCGCACTCGCGTTGCTGCGTCAGCTCAAGCTGAAGAATCCTGATACGGCTCAACCCTACTTGGTGGAAGCAGGTTACCGGCTATCGAAAAAGCAATTCGACCAGGCGATCGAGCTATACAAGCTGGCGCTTCAAAAGGCCAGTAGCCCGGCTACCGCACTTCAGCTGGCTACCGCGCAGACCCTGGGTGGGCAGCCGCAAAACGCCATCGCAACGCTTGAAGACACCGCCAAACAATACCCGGATGTACCAGAGACCTACCTGCGTCTCGGCATCGCCTATCAGAATGAGAACAAGATCGATAAAGCGGAACAGGCCTATCAGCAGCTACTGAAGTTGTCGCCGGACCAGCCCGCGGCACTCAACAACCTCGCCTGGATTTATCAGCAAAAAGGCGACAAGCGCGCGGCAGAAACAGCCAAGAAGGCTTATGAAATTCAACCCGATTCGGCCGCCATTGCGGATACCTACGGTTGGATATTGCTGAAACAGGGTAACGCCAAGGCAAGTGTTCCGATCCTCGAGGCGGCTCACCAGAAAGCGCCGGACCAGAAGGAAATCGCACTCCATTTGGCAGAGGCTTACAAGCAAACCTCACAGGACAAGAAAGCGAAGGCAATTCTGGAGAAGTTCTGACAAGTCACCACCTCTATCCCTTGGGTCGGCCGCAGCGAAACTCGCTGACCCAAGGGGAGATCTCGGCACCATAGGTCGGCGAAGATATGGGTTTCGGACACAGCGTTACGCAGTCATCATAAGGCTTATCTGAATGTCAGCCCTCCTCCGCGACGATCTCCATGTCCGCTAGCCTTAGCGTTCTCAAAAGCGCAGCACTCTTACTCAGCCTGCAACTCGTCCAGAGAGGCCTGGGGATCGTCAGTACCCTGATCCTGGCTCGCCTCCTGGTCCCAGCCGAATTCGGTATCGTCGCACTGGTGACGATTTCCATGCAGTTTTTCGAATTGCTCGTAGAGACGGGCAATCAGCAATATATCGTTCAGAAGAAAACCCTGGTCGACGACGATCTCAATACTGCCTGGTCCATGGATGTCCTGCTTAAGAGCCTGCTCGCCCTTCTCATCATCGCGGCGTCACCATTACTGGCGATTTACTTCAGGACACCGGAATTAACCGCCGCGCTGAGTGTTACGGCACTAACGCTCCCTATTCGGGCACTTAAAACGCCCGGCCTGATGAAACTGGCACGCGACATCAATTACCGGCCGATCTTCCGGCTCAACCTTTGGCAGAAAATCATCACCTTTATCGTTGTTATCGGGCTGGCACTGGCGCACCCCAGCTACTGGGCGCTCATTGCCGGCAACATTGTGTCTGCCTGTATTTTGGCCATTGGTTCTTACCGGGTGGATGCCTATCGACCTCGATGGACACTGGTCAACTTTCGCGAGCAATGGGGTTTTTCCCAGTGGCTTCTGCTGAGAGGCATCGTCGGCTTTACCCGCTCTCAAATCGATAACCTGATGGTATCCCGTTTTTTCGGTACCACGCCGCTCGGTGGTTATAACGTCGTACGGGAAGTCAGCCTGCTGCCGGCACTATCGGCAATCATTCCCATGTCAGAGCCGCTACTGGCCGCCATCGCCAAGGCCAAAGAAGACCCAGCCACCCTGGCCCACCGTATTCGCTTCAGTCTCGCCGTAATGAGCAGCTGCCTTATCCCGGTCACACTTTTTATCATGATGTACCCGAAGCTGATCGTTGGTGTCTTGCTGGGTGATAACTGGACAGCGTATGCACCCTTGCTTCGCCCGTTCGGCCTCCTGTTTTTCACCTTCTGCCTGTTTGCCCTCGTTAGCGATGCCATAATCGCCCTGGGTAAGGTCTATCGCCTGTTCTGGTTTGACGTCATTTCCACCGTCATCATATTTGTCACACTGTTGTTAACGGGGACCCATAGCCTGACGGCGATGGCCTGGTCACGGGGATGGCTGGCCATCGCGACGACATTGGCCTTGCTGTTGATTCTCGCCCGAATGACCCGCTTCGGACTGGCGAGATACTGCTGGCTGACACTTCCGTCCCTGATCGGCAGCGCAGGCGCTGGATATTTAATTGCACAGTGCCCGCTACAAGCGCTGCCGCCTGTCGTTGAGTTCCTCCTCCGTGGCGCAGGCTTTGTCCTGATCGCCGTGGCAACGACACTGATATGGGCCTCGCTCCTGCTACGAAACACAGAAGAGTGGCATCAGATTCGTTTCCTGCTGAAGCACGTGATTCGTAGAAAAAAGCCGAGTCCCTGATAGGCTGGAAAGATCGACGCATCAAACAACAATCGCATCCTTTACTATGCTTTATCCGTGTAAAGGACAAAGTATCATTGTATTACGGACGACGTATTACCAACGAAGTAGGCGCTTGAGAGCAGATGCATAAAGCCGTTTCCATTCGCGTTTCGAACAAGCTACCCCATTCACTTTCCGGTGTACCGCAAACCATTGGGGTTCCTTACCCGCAAGGACAACTTTCCAAGGATCAGAGCTGCCGACTGATCAATGGCGAAAACGGCGAAGCCTGCGCGGTACAGACCATGCCACTCGCCTACTGGCCCGACGGTTCTGTTAGGTGGCTAAAAGTCCGCTTTATCGCCTCGCCCACTTCAAACGCCACTACGACCTACCAGCTGGAGTTCGCCGAGAATGCGGCGGAGCTGGCGCCCCCCCTGAAGGTCGAACACACTGGGAACATCCTGTGCGTCAGTAATGGAAAGCATATTTTCGCTTTCGACAGGCAGCGGCCCGGCTGGCTTCAGACTCAGGAGGGCGCTGAGCAGCCCTCAACGCTCTCATTTGCCTTAAGCGACGCCTTGGGCGCGCCCTGTGCCGCCGTTATAAAATCCCCATGGTCAATCCGGGAAGCCGGCTCCGTCTGTGTACGGCTCGAAATGAGTGGATACTGGCAAAATCCACAAGGCGATCGCCTGGCCGACTTCAGCAGCTCTGTCGAAATTTTCAGGGACAGCGACACGGTTACTGCGTCACTGTGCCTGCACAATCCGAAGCGCGCCCGGCATCCCGGCGGACTTTGGGACCTGGGAGATCCGGGTTCGATACATTTCCGCTCTCTGACAGCGAGCCTGGAATCTCCCGCGCCAGGAACAGGCTGGCTTAGAGCAGCCATTGACCAGCCCGAAGCCGAAACCGGCGCCCCGTTACGCCTCTATCAGGATTCCAGTGGCGGGGAGCACTGGAATAGCCGCAACCACATTGGCGCGGACGGTAAACTGACCGTGTCCTTTCCCGGCTACAAGGTCAGCCGTGGCGAAAAACAGATCGCGGAAGGCCTTCGCGCGACCCCCACCGCAGGCCTGATGACCGCCATCGGAAGCTTCCAGGCGAGCCTGGACCGATTCTGGCAAAATTTTCCCAGTGCCATCGGCGTAACCCCGCAAAGCCTGGATATTGCGCTATTCCCGGAGGAAACGGCCCTACCCTATGAACTTCAGGGTGGAGAGCGAAAAAACCAAACGTTCTACCTTCATTACGGTGACAGCCCGAATGCCCTCGACTGGACACAGTCGCCGCCCGTCCCATCACTTGACCCGGTAATCTACGAGCAGGCACAAGCCTTTCCCTGGTTTAAGGCAAATGCCCCCAAAACCGGGTTGGATGACCTCATTCAGGCGGGCATTGAAGGCCCCAGTAATTTCTTTCAGAAGCGGGAGATCATTGACGAGTACGGCTGGCGCAACTTCGGCGACCTGTTTGCGGACCACGAGACGCTCTATCAGGGTAAAGACGAACAGCCGTTCATCTCCCACTACAACAATCAATACGACCCGATTTACGGTTTTGCGCGGCAGTTTGCACTCAGCGGAGATCCCCGCTGGTTCCAACTGATGGACGACCTCGCCCGCCACGTCGTAGACATCGATATCTACCATACCCAGGAAGACCGCGCGGAATACAACAACGGACTCTTCTGGCATACCGATCATTACCTGGACGCCAGTACGGCGACCCACAGGACGTTCACTCGTCACAATGATACGAGTTCTACGCCGGGGCAAACTGGAGGCGGGCCCGCCGAAGAGCACTGCTATAGTACGGGCCTGTTATACCACTACTTGATGACCGGCGATGAAACCGCGCGTACGGCAGTCCTTGAATTAGCAAACTGGATAACCAGTCAGCGAGAGGGTGATACAAGCATACTGGGCCAGCTCGATCTGGTTAGGCGGAGGGATCTCCCCTCTCTCATACATTGCGTCAAGGGACGGACCGTATCCAACCGGCAATACGCCTTCACTCGAGGCACCGGCAACTACCTCAATACGCTGATTGACGCCAGTCTGATCGATCCTTCCGGAGACTGGCTGCACCAGGCAGCGCGCGTCATCGCGGCAACAGTCCACCCTGATGACGATCCAAACGACAGAAACCTGTTAGATGTCGAGGTCGCCTGGTCTTACCTCGTTTTTCTCGCCAGTTTGAGCCGGTACATCAACCTGAAGCTTGAACGTTCGGAGATCGACGACGCGCTGATCTACGCAAGGAACGCCCTGCAGCTTTACTGTCAGTGGATCATGAACTGTGAAGTCCCTTTTCTGACCCACCCGGAGCAGCTGGAATTTCCGAATCATACCTGGACCGCGCAGGACATACGCAAAGCGGCGCTGCTCTACCAGGCTGCAAGCTTCTTCCCCGAGTCTGCAACAGATTTCTATGGGAAAGCGCTCGAATGGCAACAACATATCACCGATACCTTAACGCAAACGCCGGAACGCCAATACACCCGGGTATTGGTCATATTACTTCAGAACTATGGTCCTCAGGGGTTTACGATTGACGAGCTACAATCCTTATTTCAAGATCAACTGGCAAAGCTATCCCCCAGCGCCTTCCACAGGTTATCGCCATCACGAATCGGCTTTGCGTCGATAACATTACGCATACTGAAACGCCTTCTGCTGGGACTGCGCCATTTCAGTATCAAACGGGAAAAGGCATGGCTGTCAATTCGCATGGGACGCTAACATGATTCGAGGAGTCGTAAAGACTATCGTCAAGAAAGGCGTCCTCATTCTGGTATTACCCCTGTATGCCCTCTATTGGATGCTTTCAAAAGGCGGTAAGACTGACGCCGTATTCAGCGGCTTCTCCCAGTTTCTGAGTATCATTCCCGGCAAGCTGGGGATATACACCAGAGCAGCCTTTTACCACCTAGCCTGTCCCGACACCTCGGATGAAATTTCGATTGGATTCCTCACACTTTTGTCTCACCGCGACACGACAATACAAAAAGGGGTTTACATCGGCCCCCAATGTAATATCGGCAAATGTAAAATCGGGGCGGACACGCTAATCGGCAGCGGTGTCCATATTTTGAGTGGGAACAAGCAACATTTCTTTGAAGACGCCACTCAACCCATTCAGGCACAAGGTGGCGCATACCAGAAAATTTCCATCGGTTCCGACTGCTGGCTAGGCAATAGCGCACTGGTGATGGCTAACGTTCATGATGGCTGCATCGTGGCCGCAGGAAGCGTAGTTACAAAAGAGACGCCGAAACCTAAAATCATCATTGCCGGTAACCCAGCAAAAGCCATCGGTGACAGAATTACCAAGGAGCAGGCTTAGTGAAACCGACTTCCTTTTCTATAGCGCTTGGTCCCACACGCCTGAGCCTCCATGATGTTTCCTGTGTTTTCGAAGACTCGCACTGCAGCTTATGGGTTAACGTCGACAATCCGTATTACATTCAATACCAGACGGATCACACCGGGTTTTCGCTCTTCATGGGTGAGCGGACTGCATCGCCATTCGAAGAACCTGAAGCTACTCATCCTGGTGCTTCAGGAACCCTGATCCGTTACGATTCAACAACCCATCAGTTTCGTTTAAGCACTGACCGGCTCGGGACGGCCATTGTTTTCCATCGGCAACTTGGCGATGGTACATACTGCCTCTCAAACCGCCTCGAACACCTCATCTCTAATGAAACGACCGTCGAATGGCACTCGATTCAACAGTATCTTTGCCGCGGCTATACGCTAGATAGCAAAACGTTTTTCCAGGAGATTCAGCAAACGCTGCCAAACCAAGAGATCACAGTATCGCTGGATGGCCCAGTGCCCTCAGTGAGCGTCAGTGGTCGGACGAGAAGCTCAGATGATGATTCAGAAGATCCGGTTAATACCATTGCAGAGCGCCTAAGGGATCATCTCAGGAGCTCTCCACCAGGCGTATTGATGATGTCGGCCGGTTGGGATTCAAGAACGCTCCTTCTCGACGGGAGCACTCCATTTGCAACAGCCTATTCCCACGGCGACCTTTCAAGTCGAGAGTTACGGATTACGCAGAGACTCACAGGGTCTGTTCGGCTGGATCACATATTTACAGAGATCAGCCGGCTAGATTTTACACCACAGCTTCTTGAAAGCATGCTGAACGAAAATGGCTTTTGTGTTTTTCCTATCTGGTACCTCGCCGCACAGAAAATCAAAAAAATCTATGACGCGCCGTTGGTCAGCGGCGTGCTCGGCGAACTGTTAGGTGGCCATTACGGTTTACTCAGTTTGGGAAACCGGTGGCAAAAATTGAAATCAGCTCTGTTCATCTTTAACAAACAAAGGATCCCTGACCACCGTATTGAAGCAGCAGTCAGAAAATTCGCGTTGCCGCCGACCAGCCATTGGTTTTTGACCGACGACGCAAATGCGCATTTTTCCACATTGGCAGACAAAACGGCGCAACAAACCTATGACAGTCTGAGCCGCCAGTATCAGGAAACAAGGGATTGGCAGCTGGCTATCGAGCAATTCAATATGGACCACAGGGCTCGGCAATACATTCTGAAACAGGCACAAGCTGCATCGTGTTTGATCGGGTACCGCTTACCCTTCGCCGATGACAGAGCTGTTGAAGCCATTGGGAAGCTCCCTTTCAGCGAACGGGTTCATAACAAAACCAACCAAGAGATACTCCGACGCCACCACTCGGAACTACTAAAAGAGCCAATGTCTGCAACTCTGGTTGGCGCAAAATACCCGATCCCCATCCAAGAGTTGTCACGGGGAGTCCGGATCGTCAAAGAACTTCTATCCCGGCGGTTACGAAACAAAAGTCCTCAGCTTGGTTGGTTCAACTATGAACACTTGTACCAATCCTCCAGCTTATACGACATTATCGACAGCTTGCAGCATGAGATGTGGGATAAGGAAAAAATGAGGCTCACAATCAAAGACAACCCCAAAAATTCTATTGATGCGGGTTCAACACTTGATATGCTGGCTAAGGTAAAAACCGTGGACTACTACTTGGCTTTTGCCAAAAGGGAAAGATAAGCAATGAGAGGTGCGTTTGACTACGTCTATTACAATACGCCGTCTTGGGCTCAGAGCTTTCTAGTTTCAGTATATGGCTGCGATTTATATAGAAAACGCTATATCGGAATCTATAAAAAGATAAAGCAGGAAATTCTTGAGTTTAAGGAAGCAAGCAAGGATAAAATCGATGCAATGCAGCAAGAGAGGCTTCATGCGCTGATTCAATATTGTTACCGAAACATCCCTTACTACCAGAATATTTTTTCTGAATACGCCCTAAAACCTCAAGATATAACTTCAGTCGCGGATCTTCAAAAATTGCCAATATTGGACAAACAGGTTCTGCGGGAACACATAAGTCTATTTCGGCCTATTAACGGTAAAAGGCCCTTTATTGTTCAAAAAACAAGCGGAAGCACGGGCACCCCTCTTGCACTAGATGTAAACGAATACACATACAAGCTAGCGATGGCTCTTTTGGTAGATCATGAAGAGTCTCATGGTGTTCCTTTTCGTTCACGCAGAGCAACCTTTGCCGGGCGCATGATACAACCACTAAACAATCTAACTCCTCCTTTCTCACGTTTTAACTGGGCGGAAAATCAAAAAATTTTTTCTAGCTATCATTTAAGTTCTCGAACTTTCCCCTATTACAGAAAAGAGTTAGATAACTTTAAACCATTAGAAATTATCGGCTATCCCTCTGCCATTAGCGAATTGGCGACACATTATTTGGAAAAAGGCATCCGACCTCAATTCCAAGCTAAAGCAATAGTGACAAACTCAGAAAGTTTGCTTAGCTGGCAAAGAGACCGAATAGAATCTGCGTTTCAATGCCCCATATATGACTATTACGGCACGGCTGAATATGTGATTTTTGCAGGGCAAAATATATCTGGAATTTACAAAACGAATCCACTAATTGGAATTTCCGAGATAGTTAAAGAGAGTGATGATGCGCAAGAAGGTCGCATTATAGCAACGACCCTTAATAACTATGCCATGCCATTAGTTCGCTACGACGTAGGGGATACAGCAATCTCCATTGACGACAAAGGCAATTCGGAAGGAGTAAAATCTATAGTTCGCTTCAATGGTAGAAAGGATGATTATATTTTTACTCCAGACGGTCGAAAAATTGGTCGTATTGATCATATATTCAAAGGAGTATATGGCATTAGAGAAGCACAAGTAATCCAGAACTCTGTTACTCAATGCACAATTTTAATTTCTACTAGCAAAAAGATTCCAAACAATGAAAAACTGATAACTGAAAACTTCAAATCTCGAATAAGCGAAGAAATAGCCATAAATTTTGAATATGTAGAAAGAATACCCAGGGGGAAAAATGGTAAATTTAAGTCAGTAGTAGGAATCTCATGAAACCAATTGTATCTGTTATTATACCAGCCAAAAATGAAAAAGAATTTATTGGTCGCTGCTTAGCATCAATAAATTCTCAAAACTATCCAACAGAATGTCTAGAAATTATTGTAGTTGACAACAGTTCAACCGATGAAACGGCTGACATTGCAAAGAAAACCGGCGCATTAGTTATTGAAGGAGCGAAAGGCTATGTTGGCGCGGTCAGAAATCAGGGCGCGCGCAAAGCATCTGGACAATTTCTTGCTTTCATAGACGCAGATTGCATTATAGATAATGACTGGGTTAATCGAGCCGTCAATCTTGCCACAGCTCACCCTAATCACGTATTTGGAGGGGGGTGTCTAATTCCCAGAGAAGCAAATTGGCTAGAAAAAAACTGGTTACTTGGAGAAGGAATAAAACGAGTTCCAAAAGAACTTATTGGTGCCAGTATCTTTATCTCAAAAGAAACCTTTGAATCTATCGGCGGATTTAACGAACTACTATCATCAGGAGAGGATACCCAGCTTTCTGTAGACCTGAAATCGAAAGGCTATTCCATTAAAATGACGCAAGAATTATCTGTAACTCACCTTGGTAATGCAAAGACACTCCGCCAATTTTTTATGCGCCAAATTTGGCACTCTGAAAATTATTTCAACAATTTATCCGCATCCATTAAGGACCCAGTATTCATTCTTATTTCCCTGCACATTTTTCTCTTCACTTTATTTCTCATCGGACTTATAACATTAAGTCCCAGCAAGTTATTCGCAGGATTATCGGGAATGTTTTTTATACCGGCAGCATTTTCTTTCAAAAGAATATATCGAAGCGGAGTTAAAAAAATAAGCAAAAAGCAAATATTTTCAATATATTTTATAGATATAATTTATGTAACCGCAAGAAGCTGCGGCCTACTACTCAGTCTTGTAGGCCGCAGGTTAAATCGATGACGCTATTTCACTGATACATTTGAAGGTGGATTAGGAGCATTGCCAAGCCTATTAGCAGGCAAATCATCCCTAACGACGACGTCATCTATTGAATACCATTCAGTATGCTCATCAGAGCGTGGATACGTAGTAAAGAAATCATTTCCACCAAACTTTATTGCAGTGAAATTCTGGCTAGCAGACATATCAGCTTGACGCCAAGGTATAGCATCATTTTCAAAAATTAGACTTCCATTAAACCACTCTTTAAGAATGCCATCCTGAACGCCGGGTTTAGAATTCACTTTGACAAAGAATTCCATATGATTCCACGCCGAACCAAATACCATATCGTGCGTAGCAACACCGCCATCAGGAATTATTCCGCCACTCACCCGATCCAGGATCTGAGGTTTATTATCTACGACGCCGTCAGCATTTAAATCATATGGACAATTAGTATAGTTAGCATTATATGTGTTATAACCATCATAATTGCAGCCACCGTTACCAATATTTGGATTAGAAAAATGTGCACCTGGCTTAGGCGCTAAAAATAATCCATTTCTCAAACCGCTGCCCGTAGGATAACTAACCCAATCCCAAATAAAACCCATTCCGATATTGCTCCAGTAATCTGGACCGATAGTGTCTGGAGCATAGGATCCAATCCTGAATATTTTTGTATGTCCATCAGGAGTCCAACCGGGCTGAAATTTAATCCAAAAACTAACATAGAGTTGATCGTAACCTGGCGAAAAGTTTTTCGCGAGCTCCGCATCACTGGACCAAGCGGTACTTCCACTACCCCGCAAGATTACTAATGATTTTCCGGTTCCACCACGGGCCTTATCACTATTAGCCGATGTAATTTGCAAGCCGCTTTTCCCAGCAAACAATGACCACACGGAAACCGCATCCCAACCTTTGGGAACAGTGTCTCCTCTACTGGCCCAAAGTTCATGGTTAGAACCAGATAGGTAGTTATCGGCAATATAGTCAGGTTGATTATCAAAATTATCTTGGAAAATAACCCCAGCCGAAACCGCTGGAGCAAATGAAGTTGCAAGCCATGCTGCGGCGCCAAGGCCGATTGCTTTACGGAAAATGCTCATATCAACGATTCCCAATATTCAACACCCAAGTTTAAGAACACTCGCCAGCACTGAGGCTATAACCATCGAAGCGAAGCTCAACTTCACCGGCCCTGCGACCGATCTCTCATTTAACGAAGTTTAGCATTTACCGGCCCATGATAAGGCCACAAACCTCATACCAAATGATCTAATTCTCAAGATTACATATTACTAAATTTCATATAATTACTTTACAAAACCGGACATGCGTATTTAACGGTCCGAGCCTTTCCCAAGACACTAATTTTTCAACGCTTTCAGGTAGAAACGAGGAGAAATCCCCTTGGAAAGGCCCTTGGACTCCAGCCAACGCCGCTGAGCTTGAAAGCGTTCCCATCCATTATCAGCGCCGTCGTACAATAGCTTGGTGACTTCCGCACCAATGGCCTCATCAAGACGTCCCTGCTGCTCCACGGACAGGTCTTTGTTACTTAGCTCCAATCGAATCATATTCAACGCGACGATCGCATTCCTCCTGAGTTCAATCCAGTGGGATCGCCCTGTTCGGCTCGCATCATGTTCACGGTAAAAATGCGTGACGGCAAGCGTATAGGCTGAAGGCCCACAAAGAGAAAGGCGGCAGAAAAACTTGCGATCTTCACTGGAAACGAGCCCAACAGGAAAGAGTCCCGCGCGGTATGCCGCTTCCTTTTGAAGCACGGCCCCGCTACAGGACACGAAGCTCCCTTTCAGTAACTCGGAGAACAGGTCACCAGATACGTATCGAATATCCGGGACCACCTCCTCATAATCCAGGCTCATCAAACGAGTCTTTTCCAGAAAGGTGTCGCCGGTTACATTACCATCCGATAAAGGGCGTCGATTGCCGAAAAAAAGTGTCAGCTCTGGCTTAGCGTTAAACGCTCTCAACGCCAGCGAGAGAAAGCATTGATCATAAAGATCATCAGCGTCCAGCATTGAAATTAAGGGTGTGCTAGCCAAAGAAAAACCAAGATTTCTCGCATTGGAGACTCCGGGGCAACTCGTCTTAACTATACGTAAAGGAACCTTCCGCTCTGCTGCGAGGCCCTGGATAACTTCGTAGCTTTTGTCCGAAGACGCGTTCTCAACGATAAGTATTTCTTTTGGTCTTTCTGTTTGGGCCTCCACGCTACAGATTGCATCTTCGATAAAGCGCTCACAATTGTGTGCGGGAATCACCACTGTAATATCTTGACCGGAAAAATTTTGGGTCATTCGCTAGTTGCCTTTGAAAAACTCTGCCAATCAAAGTATAGGGGGCGAAATCAGCCTAGCTGCTCCGTACAGAAACCCGCTGGCCTATGCTATATTCTGCCCGTCGTTCACTACCTACGGAAAGGTTGTTTATGTCAGCGTTACGAGTGCTAACCGTTTTTGGCACCCGCCCCGAGGCTATAAAAATGGCCCCCTTGGCACTCCTTCTTGCAGAAGACTCTCGTTTCGACGCAAAAGTTTGCGTAACGGCGCAACATCGGGAGATGTTAGATCAGGTTCTGGAGCTCTTTCATATATCCCCGGATTTCGACCTAAACGTTATGAAAGCAGGCCAGACACTGGGCGAACTGACCGCTCGCGTGCTAAGCGGCATGGAGTCCGTGCTCGATGAATTCCGGCCGGACGTCGTTTTAGTGCACGGCGATACAACCACGACCTTTGCCACATCGCTGGCAGCCTACTATAAACAGATTCCTGTGGGTCATGTCGAGGCGGGCCTGAGGACCGGAAATCTTTATTCGCCGTGGCCAGAGGAAGCTAACCGCAAACTTACGGGTGCACTCACTCTTCTACACTTTGCCCCTACAGCTTTAGCAAGAAACAACCTGCTTCGCGAAGGGGTCGAAGACGCACGAATTACAGTAACGGGGAATACGGTGATCGACACGCTGCTTGCGGTTTCCGCCAAGTTAGACAATGATCGCCAACTCGACAAACAATTCGAAGAAGTGTTTAACTTCCTAGCCCCTGATAAGAAGCTCATTCTGGTAACCGGGCACAGGCGAGAAAGCTTCGGTAGTGGGTTCGAGCGAATTTGCGAAGCTCTTTCATCTATCGCAGAAGAACATACCGATACAGAAATCCTCTATCCGGTCCACCTCAACCCCAACGTACGAGAGCCCGTTAAGCGCCTGCTTGGCAGCAAGGATAACGTGCACCTTATCGAGCCTCAGGACTATCTGCCCTTCGTGTATTTGATGAGACGCTCGACTATTATCCTCACCGATTCCGGTGGCATTCAGGAAGAAGCCCCTTCACTGGGTAAGCCAGTACTCGTCATGCGCGACACTACGGAACGTCCGGAAGCGGTCGAAGCCGGGACCGTTCGGCTTGTCGGCACTGACGTTGAGCTCATTACGCAAGAAGTTCGCGAGCTTTTGACCAACACTGACGCATACGCAAGTATGGCTCATGCCCACAACCCCTATGGTGACGGGAAGGCCAGCAAACGCATCGTCGAGACACTGCTTCAGTCGTGGCAATAATCCAACCGGATCAAAAATAAGGTTAATCGCATGACGATCAAGAAAATTGTGGTGATGGGTCTAGGTTACGTAGGATTGCCAACCGCTGCGGTATTCGCCTCGCGCCGAACTCACGTTCTCGGCGTCGACGTCAATCAGAATGCGGTTAACATGATCAACCAGGGAAAGATTCATATCGTAGAACCCTCACTGGATATCGTCGTTCGCGCTGCGGTGACTGAGGGCTACCTACATGCGGATACCCAACCACAGGAAGCGGATGCGTTCCTTATTGCTGTGCCCACACCTTTCAAAGGCGACAAAAAGCCGGACTTATCCTATGTGGAAAGCGCATCCAGAGCCATCGCACCTTATCTTCGCCCTGGAAACCTCGTAGTGTTGGAGTCGACATCACCGGTTGGTACAACCGAACAAGTGTCCGCTTGGATTGCCGATGAACGTCCAGATCTCAAGGTACCCCACATACATGGGGATTCAGCAAACATTAATGTCGCTCATTGTCCTGAACGGGTACTGCCCGGCCAGGTCATTAGAGAATTGGTCGAGAACGATCGTGTAATCGGAGGCATTACGCCCGCCTGCTCAGCAGCTGCTTTTTCCCTCTATAAAATGATCGTTCAGGGTGACTGCATCACCACTACCGCGCGTACGGCGGAGATGGCTAAGCTTACTGAAAACAGCTTCAGAGATGTCAACATCGCCTTTGCGAATGAACTTTCGATGATTTGCGACAGTTTGGGTATTAACGTATGGGAAATGATCTCCCTCGCTAACCGTCACCCCAGGGTCAACATACTTCAGCCCGGACCCGGCGTCGGAGGCCACTGCATCGCCGTTGACCCATGGTTTATTGTCGATAGCTGCCCCGAGTATGCACGCATTATCCGTATGGCCCGGGAAGTCAACGACAACAAGCCCGGATGGGTCATCGGGAAGGTTCAAACGTTACTGCAGCAACTGCACGCCACTGCCCCCAACAGAAGCCGCGCCGATATAAAAGTGGCTTGCCTGGGCGTGGCCTTCAAACCAAATATCGATGATTTGCGTGAAAGCCCCGCCCTTCGCATCACACAACAGATCGCTGAACTTGGTTGCTCAGTACTCGTCGTAGAACCAAATGTCGACAAGCTACCTGAGTCGCTAGCCCGCTCGAATATTACGAAAGTGGCCATGGAAAACGCACTGGCAGATGCCGATATCCTCTGCGTACTGGTGAAGCATGCGCCATTTGAAGCTGTGCGTGCGGAGTTGAGCGAAGTGAAAAACTTGGTTGACGCCGTAGGCTTGACTAACTGAAACGCACTTACGCTACGCATGGAATAGCCGTCTAATGACCGCAATAACCAAGGCAGACCTCAAAGGAAAAAACATTCTTTTCATTGCCTACTTTTATCCTCCTGTCGATAGCACGGGGGTTCCAGGGGCAATGAGAACCGTTAAGTTCATTCGGAACATGACAAATGGCAGTTTCCACGTCCTAACCACCCCACCTCGCGTCGATGAGAAAAGCTCTGCACTGGGTCATCTATCGCTTCCGGTCAATGGCGAGAAAATTTACCGCATTAATGCATGGGATATCTTCAAGTTATTGCTGGCGTTCCGCCAAACCTTGAAGAGTCTGCTTCGGAGAAAGACGCCTGATTCCGACGCTTCAACCAAACCGACTTCCGATCCGTTTAAGTCTGGCAGCAGAAACGAGGATTCACCGGGAGTGCTGCAACGATTCAAGGACTTTATTTACAACGCTTGCTATTTTCCCGATCAGGCCGGCCCGTGGATACTTCCTGCCATTAAAAAAGGGCGCAATCTGATCAAAAAGGAAAAAATCGACGTTATTTTTGCGACCGGTTCTCCCTGGTCTGGGCTCATAGCCGGGTACTATCTCAGCAAGCTTACGAGAAAACCTTTAATTGTCGACTTCCGCGACCCTTGGATGAATAACCCCTTCCACCACTCGAAGGGAAAGCTCCTCGACGGAATTTCGGCAAAACTTGAACGAAAAGTTATCGCTCATGCGTCAGCGGTTTCCCTCAATACCATAGCACTCTATGACGACTTCGTTCGCCGTTACCCCTTCGTATCCGAAAATAAGTTTTTCGTCCTGCCTAATGGTTTCGACGAAATCGATTTTCAAGATATTGAACCCCAAAATACTCACGAACCATCCAATGCTATTACCATATGCCATACCGGGTTCCTTTATGGTGTCCGAGATCCATCCGTCCTATTGGAAGCCATCAAATCTGCAAATGTCGCCATCGGAGATCAGGGACCTCGGATTCGCTTTCAGCAAGTCGGCCAGGTGTCACTAGACTATGACATTGAGCAGCGCTACGCCGATATGATCGAAAACGGATCGCTGGTACTCGACCCGCCGACATCTTACAAAGAATGCTTGCAGATTCTTAAAAACTCGGATTGGGTCGCCAATATTCAGCCCAACACAAATACCCAAATCCCTTCGAAGCTTTACGACTACTTGGCGCTAAGAAAACCCATCATTAATATCACCCCTCAAAGCGGTGCGCTCGGTCGCCTTGTTAAAGCGAAAGGTTTAGGCGAACTTTTTGATTTTAATGAAGTTGACGCACTGACAAATCGACTAATAGAGATTTCTCAGAATCACTCCGAATGGAATAATTTTTCTGGCTATAACAGCCGCGCAGACTTTTTATGTTCAAAAATAACTGAAGATCTAGCAAATAGAATAAATTCCATCTCATCCTCATAAATTCACATCGAAGGATAAGTAGTTTATGAGCGAGATACGCAAAGCGCTTCTACACTCTATTCTAAACAGCTACTCGTTGAAGGTTCTAGCCATAGCATCGAGCGTCATCGTCGCTCGCCTGCTTACGCCGAGCGAAGTAGGTACTTACGCTATAGCCAGTTCATTAATTGTATGGCTATCTGAAATCAAACTAATGGGCGCAAATCTTTATATAATACGAGAGAAAAATATAGATACCAACAAGATACGATCTTCGTTAGGTGTTTCTATTATATTATCCTGGCTTATAGGTTTTATACTTTTCTTTTCATCAACAATTATTGCTGATTTTTTTGCAAACCGCGACGTTGGGAATATCATAAAAATCTTGGCCGCAACCTTCATCCTATCGCCTTACACCAGTGTTTACCAAGCATTACTAACCAGAAAGCTAAAATTCAATATATTATTGAGGATAAATATTGCCTCATCCATTATCAGCATAACTATAACTATACTCTTAATATTATATGGCTTTTCATTCTACTCTCTTGCACTTGGATTCTTATCCAGAGAAATTATATATTTTTTTGGAATTCGATTTAATACTCATAAGGGAACTCCAGTAATACCCAACTTCCACAACTCATCCAAAATAATTAAGCTCGGCCTATATAGTTCTACATCAGGACTTCTAAGAAAGGCCCAGTTTACATTTCCAGACCTACTAATTGGACGTTTTGGAACGACTGCCCAAGTTGGGATCTTTTCAAAAGGTTTAGGGTTCGTCGAGTTTGTCAACGAAGCAGTATCTTCCGGTACGACTCCAATTTCGTTACCTTACCTTTCAAAAAACAATCAATCACCGGCAGCGATGGAGCTTGCCTATAGGAAGGCTTCGGTTTTTTCCACAGCTCTCATATGGCCGGTTCTCGCTGTCGTGTCAGTGTTTGCTAAGCCGGCCATTATCGTGCTTTTTGGAAATCAATGGATCGAAGCTGCACCACTTGCCGCAATCATCGCCATATCCGTTATCATCAAAGAAGCTCATTTATATTCCAATCAATATATCGTAGCATCTTCCAAAGAGCACTTTCTCATTATAAAAGATGCTCTTATTTTTTTGGCTTTCATCATATCTTTAGTCCTTTATTTCCGCTACTCACTCATAGGGCTCGCGTACTCGTACCTACTAACGTCGCTTTTTAGCTTAATGATAACAACTTTAATTCTGAAAATGGCTACCAATTTCAGCGCCAAAATATTCATTAAATCGATAATCCCGAGCTTAAATCTTACAATAATTTGCCTTATTTTTTCCGAGATACTTAAAAGGGCCATAGATCATTTTAGTCTAAACCCCTACCTTACGATATCAATCGTCGCACTAATAATGCCTATATTCTGGCTATCTGCAGCCACACTAACAAGACATGCAATATCCCATGAGATCAAAGACATAATAAATAAAATTATGTCGAAATTTAAAAAGCAAAAAGATAAAAATTAAAAATACTTCACTTTATAGTGGAAGAGTTAATAAAATGAAGCCAATAGCAGTAGTAATTCCCTACTATCAGAACGATGGCTTTCTCCTCAGCCGATGCATTAATTCTATATTTAGCCAAACAATTGAAAGTGACATTAAAGTTATCATCGTTGACGACGAAAGTCCTTTTCCTGCGGATAAAGCTTTGCAGGGTGTAACTCCACCCAAGAACATCTCTGTCGAAATTTTGAAGCAATCTAACGCAGGCCCTGCATTTGCTCGTAACAAGGCACTAAAGAGCATCCATAGCGATATTTCTTTCGTTGCTTTTTTGGATTCTGATGATTATTGGACTCAAGACCATTTAAAGAGAGCGATTGCTGCCCTAGGATCAAATTTTGATTTTTATTTCTGTGACCGCATTGTGGAAGATGAAGAAATAAGCCTTTTCAACAAACATGACTTTATAACTAGCGCTAAACACTCAGAAGGCTCCGCTCCAGGTTTTTTAACGATAAACCATGAGGAGTTTCAGGAAACAATAATTAAAGGTTATGTAACGACATCTACAGTTGTTTTTAGACACCAGCCATTCAAAGATCTTTTGTTTCCGACTCAATTCTGCAGATTTGGCGAAGATCAATTTTTGTGGCTTAAAATGGCAGCAGTGGCAAAAAAAGCCGTATATTCAACCGGTGTCGGCGTAATTTATGGAAAGGGAGTAAGCATATATTCTGACCAAAGCTTTGGAACAAAAAAGGACTTCCTACGACTAAAAGATGAAATCCTTTTCCGAAAGAAATTCCTATCGGAATTTAGCGAACATAGAAAGTCATGCGAGCTAATGAAGAGCAGGCTCCATCTAGCACGTAAAAATATTTCTTGGAATATTTTACATCGCCTGAGACGAGGTGGCCTTGCAAGCTTTCTGCAACTGACAATAGCTGACCCAGTGTCTTTATTTTATATAACAAAATCCGCCATAAAAAAGACCATAAATTAAAATAAAAATATAACCAATTAACAAATATCAACCAACAATTAAATATCTAACAAAATTCGCCATACAAATCATCATACTGACTTATCATCTTATCTACAGAAAAGCGCTCTTTAAATACAATCCTGCAATTTATTTTCATTGTTTCATAAAGATTTGTATTTGAATTCAATTCCTTGATTGCATCCGCAAACGCCGCTGCATCATCGCTCTCTACGAGCATTCCCGTTTCAAGATGTGTCACGATCTCTGGATTACCCCCAACGTTTGTCACTACCGAAGGAATTTCTAAGCTTAATGATTCTAATAGAGTCATTGACGTGCCTTCGGTGTGAGAGGACAGCAGAAACAAGTCCATTGACGCCAGATAGTCCTTAGGTAAACTTATGAACCCAGTAAAAATTACCCTATCAGACACACCCAAGGTAGACGACAATGCTTCCAACTTTTTGCGATCAGGTCCATCACCAACCATTAGAAGCCAACTATTGGGTATATCCTCAATAATCTGAGCAAATGCGTTGAGCATCATTTCCTGATTTTTTACCGGGTCCAATCTCGCGACGGTTCCAATAACATATGCATCCTGGGGTATCCCCAGCTTATATCTAACCTCCGCTGTCTTCTCTGGTGAGCTTTTTAATGCCTGAATGCCGTTATATATAACTCGAACCTTAGCTTTCGGGATGAATTCATATTTTGACAATGCCTCGCGAGTCGCGACAGAAATCGCAACAACAGCATCACTAGAAAGCGCCATAATAGGATTAACAAGTGCCGCTTTATATCGATAGCGATCTGGATAAAAACGTCCATGCTCCGTAAAAACAACTTTAGTTTTACGGCCTATAGTAGCCAACCAACCGTAAACAAATGGCGTATACTGATGGCAATGGACGATATCGATATTATGATGACGAATGAGTCTTTTAAGCGCCATTACTAAGCCCAAATCCAATCCGGGCTTTCTGCGCATAGCCTCTACGGATATACCCTCTGCAGATAGAGCTTCCCCAATCGGCCCGATAATTCCATCAATACAAACAATGCGGTTCCTGTATTTATTATTAGGTAGGCACGTCACCAACTGACGAATCACCTGTTCGGTGCCACCAATCCCCATATTGAAAGTTATATGTAGTATATTTAGCATCAAAAGTATCAACCGAATATGAGAGGCGAGGCCGCCCTAGATGAGAATTACTATAATTTGGCCTTTTCTCCATAAGGTCCCCACCAAAGAGCAAAGGCAAGTAAGGTCCATAGCTCTTGTGTATGGCGGTCGCTACCGGACAAGTGAATACTCCAAAGATCTCTTACCGCATCCATCTCAAAAAAGAGCGATAGTCCCCCATTCTGCGCCGTCAACAAAGATTCTGCGATTGAACGAATTTCGTTGCGAAGCCAGTCGGCAAGCGGCACGGAAAACCCCATCTTTTTGCGGTAAAGAATATCTTTAGGGAGGTCACCCTCAAACGCCTTCTTAAGAATATATTTCTTCTCCGCACCAAGGAGCTTCAGCGAAGAGGGCACCGAAGCGACATACTCGACGACGCGATAATCGAGGAGCGGCGCCCGTGTTTCGAGGGAGTTCGCCATACTCATGCGGTCGACCTTTACCATCACATCGCCGGGTAGGTAGGTTTTGAAGTCGGTATAAAGGATGCGCGACAGGTGGTCGTCCGTATCCGCGTGATGATAATGACCACGAGTGATGTCGGCGGGGTCATAGTCTTGGGTTTCCCGGGCCAATCTACCCTTCGCAATACGCTGCCACACCAGGGGGCTGCAAAAGCGATTACTAACATAAAATGCAGTCGCCGGATCCAGAGCCAGGGTATTCAAGAGTGAGGTGGCACGACGCGCCTGCCGGAAAGGGAAATGATTCAGCATCGCGGCAAGCGGCGGGAAGACGTGCTGCCGCAATGCGGATGGAAATAGTTTACGCAGCCGGTTTTCGACAGCATCGGTATGGTATTTCGTATAACCGGCAAAGTTCTCGTCCCCGCCATCGCCGGCTAACGCTACCGTTACCTTCTGTCGCGCCAGTTGAGACACAAAATACGTCGGGACGAATGAGGGATCGGCAAAGGGTTCGTCAAAAAAACGGGCGATCCCTCGCAGGTTATCCGCAACAGAGGCTCGCACCGTGAATTCATGGTGGTCGGTATGAAAAAGGTCCGCGACCTGCCGTGCATAGTGGACTTCATCATACCGCTTGGAGTCGAAGCCGATAGCGCAAGTCGTTACCGGGGTCGCTGACTCGCCTGCCATCAATGCCACCACCGCACTCGAATCGACACCACCACTCAGGAAAGCACCGAGCGGTACATCACTGATCATTCTTAGCCGAACCGCTTCGTGGAGTTTCTCTCTCAATCCTTCGGCAAATTGCTGTTCTGATCCCGGGTGAACCTTGCCAAAGCTGATATCCCAGTATGCGCCGCTTTTAACGGTCGAACCTTCGATGGTTAACCAATGGCCAGGAGGAAGTTTGTGCACTTCCCGATAAATAGACTTCGGGTCTGGAATATATTGGTAAAAGAAAAAATCCTTGATCGCATCATATCGGATGGTGGTTTTGACGAAAGGGACCTCGTGTAGCGCCTTGATTTCCGATGCGAACGCAAACTGGCCGTTGTTGTGGTAGTAGTAGAGCGGCTTCTTGCCCAGGCGATCCCGCACCAGGAAGAGACGCTGACGCTGGGTATCCCAAATAGCCGCGGCAAACATTCCGTTCAGCTTTTGCAGGCAATCGATACCCTCCAACTCGAACAGCGTGACAAAGACTTCCGTATCCGTCTGTGTACGAAATTGGTGGCCTTGCGCCTCGAGCTCCCGTCGCAGCACTTGGAAATTGTATATCTCGCCGTTGAACGCAATCAGGTGCCGCCCGGACGCGGACGCCATTGGCTGGGTACCTGCCTCGCTGAGGTCGAGAATACTGAGCCGCCGGTGGGAAAGACCCACATGATCGTCAAGATACACGCCACCGGCATCCGGGCCGCGATGAATTATGGCCAGGCCCATTTGCTCGAGCCATCGCCGATGATGCTCTCTATCGGGCGTGTCGGGGTTACGCAGAAAACCGGCGATACCGCACATTTCAACCAGGCCTCCTGTCCGGCTGTGCCGCTAACCTGCGATGATCCCTGAGTTCACGGAAAAGCGCCTCATATTCACGCGCCATGCGGGCGGCGGAATATTCACGGTCGATCTTTTCCCGCGCCGCAGAGGTCCATGCTTTAGCGCTTAAGGGGTTATTAATGACGCGTTCGCAGCAGGAGGCAAGCGCGTCACGATCTCCCAGCGGCGCCAGCAGGCCTGTGACATCGTGTTCAATCAACTGATCAACGCCGGGAATATCGTAACCCACCACGGGTACGCCGACGGACATTGCTTCCATCATGCAGCGGGGAATGCCCTCGAGAGAAGACGTCATCACGAACAAATCGAACTGCGACAGTAACTCCAGGCGGTCAATCCGAAAGCCAAGAAAATTAATCGCATCACGGCTGGCCAGGTTTGCGGCCTGCGCTTCAAGTTCCAGTCGCTTGTCGCCATCACCCACCAATACCAAACGTAGATGTGGGTATTTTTCATAAAGTCGATCAAAGACAGCCAGCAGCTCGGGGACCCCCTTACGATCAATCATCTGACCGATGAATCCAATGGTGAAGGTCGTTTGCTGTTTCCACTCGCTACCCCGGTCGACGTGCTTAATGTCAGCCATCGCCTGATCAATTTCTTTGAGGTCTACACCATTGCGGATGAACCGTGTCTTCTTAACCGGCACATGGATACGGCGCATATCGGCGACCAGTTCATCGGAGAGCGGCGCAACCGTATCGAAATATCGCAGCGCAAAGGTACCCATACGAACGAATGTCGCCAGCTTGAAGTTCATGTTGTTTGGGAATCCATGAGGCGTACTGACGCAGGCAATACCCATGCGTTTGGCCGCAATAACACCGAGAATATCGGATTTATAGCCGTGCGTATGGATTACGTCGATGCGTCTTTCGCCGATAATTCGGCAAAGCTCACGAACGACACGCCAATCAAAACGGCCTCGCATGGGCAATTTATGGATTTTCCCAGCCTCACTCGGGAAATAGTCGAGCACCGAGAGATCCTGACTTCCTCCTTCGTCACTAACAGCTAAATCGCAAACGACCTGATCGTAATCGACATTATTTGCCAGGGCTAAAATCCAGCGCTCCGCACCATAAAATCCAGCAGGCGTGATAAATTGAAGTACACGGACCTGGCTCATGTTTTTACCTTATTACGTAGAACGCGCTTAGACACTTTTGCCTCTTGCTGCCTTTCTAATTCAGGCCTCAGATAATATATATTCGTACCAGCCGCCACTAACAATACGAACCAATATAATATTTCTGCTCTAAACTGATTGATAAAAGTACTTGTAACCAAATATCCGATGAGCCCACATTCTAAGGCCAACAGTTTGAAGAAAGCTGCATAGTCCTTTTCCGCAAGTATTGCCCTACGAGCTCTTCTAGATAGCCTATACAAAGTGAACAGCATAGACAGAAATATGATCATCCCATGCCACCCTACTTCAGTGAGTCCCTGAAACCAAAGCGAGTGGACCGCTCTATAATGAACACCGCCACGCTGTTCATCAGTTAAATAGTGTGAGGACAGAACGTTAAATCCATAAATACCCAACCCCAAAGGATGATCCTTCATCATTTTGAGAGCAGCGAACCAAAACTGAATTCTCCCTCGCCCACTATCTTTGTCATGAGCATTATCGATAGTAGACATTCGCTGCCAAAACAGGTTATCGGCCACATAGAAGAAGCCACCGATCCCCAAAGCAATGATGAATATGGCAACTCCTCTCTGCCCTGGCTGGCGATGCCGAGAAAAAATCATGTAAAGAAGGTAAATAGATGTACTTACTGAAGCGCCTAAAAAAGCACCGCGACTATTGAAGAGTACTAAACCATTCGCAATAAGAGCGCCGCAAAAAATGCATAGTACCTTAATTTTTTTATTTCCCATCCACGCAAAATATAGAAGCAATACACCTGCGGGTACCAAGGCCGCAGCGACTGGATTCACATCCCCCCCCGTCGACGGAAGTGCTATACCCTCAACACGATCTCCAGCGTTACGCCCAGTACTGGTCGCCAAATAACCAATGTAAGTGCAGCCGATGATGTATGCCCATAAAGACCAATCCAAAGACTTTTTTGTATTTATCAACTTATATGCTGCAAAAACAACTACGACAAGCTTCATGAAGTCGTAGGTGAAACGCTGCTGCATATACATATCAACAGCCCAGAAGTATGCCAAATAGTAACACATCAAAAGCGCCGCCAGCCAGATCAGTGCTGGATGCCCCTTCCAAGGGTTGAACTTTGAAAGTTTTTGATAATTAAAAGCTAAAACCAAAAGCATCAATATAGATGATATAAAAGAATAACTTATATCTGGAAGTTGATGCCCCCACCAGCGCTCTTTAGGGTCCAGGAAATATACTAACTGATAGAGTAAAAATGACAGAGAACTGTCATAAAATAATGCGCCAATAATACCTACACCAAAGATACCCAAAAATAAAAGGGCAAGCTTACTCAATTTACAGTCTCCCCTTATTAGGCATTATTGCTTGCACAATATATTTATCCTATTGAAGGCTTTAACAAACATAGCCAATCCCCAGCCCCAACACAAAAAACAATATGAGGAGCAGCCACCAGCGGTTAACGCTTTCCCGAGAACCGTTGTTATCGATCATTAGGCCCCCATGGGACACCGGTCGAGCACTGCTCCAAGTCACCTGCGTTTCGCCTCTGGCTGCCTTGGCAATACCCTTTACCGCATAAAGGTTTACCATAACGAAATAATAAGGCACGGAAATCCAGACGGGTAAATCCTGCTTATCGCCAGCACGCTGCCCCTGAAAAGCCAACACCGTCAGGACAAGGGCTCCGGCGGTGATAACTTGAAATGGCCACAGGGCCCTGGCGGCCAAAAGCGTGCTCCCGCCGACACCGACCAGGAGAAAGAGCGGTATCAGCCAACGCAACAATTTGTGTGAAATCACCTCAACCGCGAAAATACCTACGGTCAGCGGATTCATCACCGACTTCACCCGCATCAAGCCCCGGATACTTCGATTAACGATACGCTCCTTACGCGCGATCTCCTTGTCGAAGCTGCCAGCCGTTTCCTCGAAACACTTTGCCTCCGGCTCGAATATTCCCCGGTAGCCCTTCGCTACGATCTGCAACGGATTGACGAAATCGTTGATATCCCGTTGTTGCAATGGCTCCCATAACTCGCGGCGGATTGCGTATATCGCACCATCACCGCCCACGACAGAGTGGAGCCTAGATTCCATCGATTTGATGGCAAGCTCGTAACGCCAATAAAGGTTTTCATTTTGTGCGCTAGCACCTTCACGGCCATCGGTATAGAGCGCGGCACCGACGACATACCCAACCCCCTCATCCGCGAAATTACGCACCAACATCCGGAGGGCATCGGCGGCATACATCGCATTGGCATCACTGAACACAACAATCTCGCCGGTTGCCGCCTCAAGGGCCAGGTTCAATCCCATGGTTTTACCGAGACGCCCTTCCTGGCGAATCAGTCTTACGCCCTGAGCGGCATATTCCTTGACGATATCGTCCGTCCCATCGTCCGAACCATCAGAAACGACGATGATCTCCAGTTTTTCGGAGGGGTAATCAAGCGCACTCGCGTTATCCAGCTTTTCGCGGATAACGCCGGCTTCGTTATAACAGGACACGATGAGCGAGACCGACGGCTCGATCAGCCCAACCCGGTGGGTACGTCGCGGGCGCCAAAGCGTCAATGTCCACAGCAGCACCGGATAGCCGAAATAGACATAGACGGGCACCAACAGACAAAGCATCGTGAGGGAAGTCAGGATTTCGGTCATAGGGTGATATATTTTCGAATACGAGGTCCTAGGTGATTGGCCAATGCCAGCGGTAATCGCTGCCACAACCATTCTATCCATGCCCTTATTTGCCGGGCTTGCCGGGACGGCGTCGTGGTCGTCGTCGGTAGGATGTCCCCTGCGGACGTAAGCTTATCCCACTGCAATGTGTAGGGCTTTGCCCCCCACTGCTGTTTAAACCGGTAAGTCCCCTCGCCCAACGATGAACGGCCAAAATCAAAGACCCGGCAACCGTTATCACTCAGGTAACTCAGTAAGGTCCAATACAGGAGCATGTTTGGGGCCAGACGATTGTACTCAGCCAGGGTGGACGCCCAGGGAATACTCGCAAGGTCCCCGCGACGCAACACCACGCCGCCCCCTACAACGGTTTCGCCCGAGAAAACCAGGCCAATCACCATGTCTGGGCCATAAGCCGCTTGTAGCGCTAGAAACCACGCCAGGCTATGTGTGGGAGAGCCCAGCCGCCTCATATTTGCGGCAAAAACCGGATAAAACGCCTTTACCGCCTCTGGCGTGCAGCTCACCGTCGCCGAGAGGCCATTCTTTTCCGCTTTTCGAATCTGACTGCGCAACTTCGGCTTATAGCTTTTGAACAGCGCCTCACTGCTTTCCGGTAATTCGCAGCGCATGCTGACTTTCGGAGCCTGCGCCACCGTCTCACTGTCAGGATCGTCATCCATCGAGCTTCCGGTTGTCCGCAACTGGGCCTCGGATAAACCGAGTTGCTGAGCCAAATGGCCGCCAGCGAGCCTCAACGACGCCTCAACGGATTCATCATCGGCAAGAATGCCGCCTATATCGCAAAACGGTAGCGACACAAGTGAACCGCTTCCCAAGGGAGGCTTGACGTAAACGAAGGGCAATACCCCACAGACGATGCCCTCGCGTTCGGCCAGGATGATCCAGGCCTGATGGCCGTATGCCGCCTCGACAGCCTTCAGCCAGGCCGAGTAATGGTAAGGTGAAGCACCTTCATGGGACTGGACATATCGGTCGTAGGCATCACTGTCGACGGCGTCCAGCCTCAGGCAACGGGTCTCTATCAATTTACCGGCTTTTGAATGAAGGTCCTCATCCTTCCTGTCGAGCGCTTCCCCTATCATGATTCAGGGCCCGCCTTTACCCCACCCAGCCATCGATTTCGGGCTCGCCTGGCGGCATCTTCAATTTTCAGCTTGAGACGGTCCCGCTGCAGTGACACTTGCACCAGATGGCGGTGCAAATGACCGAGATTGGCCTTGTAGCGTTCATCGCCACCCATAAAGTCGTAGTAGGTGAACCCGTGATGCCGGTAGTCTTCGATACAGAGTGAGTGCCCCAGCAAACCGGGGTGGAAGCGGTTGTCGTCCTCCTGCGTCATCCCACCCAGATAGAAATACACGACCTTCTCATAGAGGAGGTTGTAGAAGGCGGCAATATCCTCATCACCGGCGACGACGCGCACCAGGTCCACGCCACCGTGAGGCCATTGCTGTTCGATCATCGCTCGGTGGAAGCGCACGAAGTCAGGGTTTGCGAACCCACTTTCGTCCGGTCCACTGCCCCATCGCTTCAGGTGCAGCGGCCCTATACCGTCGAAGACCGCCAGCGCCTCCTCCAGCGAATCCGGCCGGATCAGGCGTAGCGGTCCGCGTTCCTCATAAAGACGTTGTGAGCGGCGAATCTGATAACGCGTATTCCGGGACAGCTCGCTCAGGTAGGTTTTTCCGGACTGGCGCAACGCATCGAGATCGACGCCATAACAGGGTGCATCCCAACGCACATGTGCATGCAGGCCAGTAATGGCCGCATATCGATTCGCCTCCTCCACCTCTATCGCGCCGACGACAAATTCGTCCCATTGGGTCATTTCATGACAGAGGTAATCCAGGCACGCATTCACCACTTGACGCTGGGCCCCTTGCTCCGCCAGAAAACCGTTGTATTCGATCCAGATTTGATCGAGCGCCCGCTCTCCCGTCTGGTGCAGCCGCAAGCACCGCGAACGGAGCACCCCATGGCGGACCTCTTCGGTTTCAACCACCAAGCCCATACCGATTAAGCGATTGCCATCGCGGACGCGTAAAACCTTCGCCGCGGGGCGATAGACCTGCAACCAGGGCCCCAGCCATTGCCACGATAAAAACACCGTGGGATGGGCGCGGCTTTCCAGCTCACGCCATTCCGCTTCCAGCGTGGGAATATCGTCAAGGCCACTGCATGTCACCGTCAGTTCGCCGGCCCCCATATGCGCAATCCTTTTTGCCGGGTATCAGTGAGCCGGATTAGGCTGTTTAACGAGGAAAGGTCCTATTGCCAGATAATCCAGAGAACCCTGCAGGAAAGCACGTATCGCGTCCTCCGGCGAGTTGACGATGGGCTCTTCATGCATATTGAAGCTGGTATTGATCAGGCTTGGAATGCCGCTGAGCTTCTCGTACTCCACCAGAATGTCGTAGTAGCCCGGATTCACCTCGCGGCGAATGAGCTGGGGACGGGCCGTCCCGTCGACATGCACCGCAGCAGGACAGTTCTGCCGCATGAAATCTGTACAGTCGAAGGTAATGGTCATAAATTCGGCCGCATGCTCAGCGCCCTTGATGTTGTGATAGCAGCGTTCTCTCGCCTCATAGAGGGTGACCGGAGCAAAAGGCATAAATTCTGTTCGCCCCAAACGCTTGTTGAGCCACTGGTTCACCTCGGGCTCCCGTGCGTGATACATAATCGAGCGATTACCCAATGCACGGGGACCGTATTCCATCCTGCCATCAAAGCGAGCGACGACTTGCCCGCTATGAATCAGTGCGGCGACTTCCGCTGCCAGATTGTTGGGTCGGGTATACGTCAGGTTTTCCGCCGCCAAGGCTTTCTCGATTTCGCCTTCCGAATATTCCGGCCCCAGATAAGCGTTCTGGATGGTCTCTTTCACACCGCCAGGCCAGGCGTGGTAGAGCGCAGCGCCGCTGCCACAGCCACCATCGCCCATATTCGGGTACACAAAGATCTGGTTGACGCCTTCAATTTCAAAAATACGTTGATTGAGTTTAACGTTCGCCGCGACACCGCCAGACAACACAATGGTATCGATACCCGTTTTCTGTACCCAATAGCGCACGTAATCCGTTGCGACCTTCTCCAACACATACTGGTAGGCCGCGGCCACATCGATTTTGGGGAATTTGGAGGCCAGATACCGGCTAAAGAACACGTTGTTCGCTTCGTAAATCCGGAAATTCCCGGGCTCCTGTTCGATACGGGAAAGCAGGATATCGCCCAGGATGTTGGGGTCGCCGTAGGAGGCCAGCCCTACGATCTTGCCTTCATGCCGGCTGGGCTTGAAGCCGAGACTGGAGGTGACATGTTCGTAGAGCGTGCCCAGAGAGTTGGGGAAAGGAATCCCGTGAAGGCGATGGATCTTCCCGTCCCTTGCCTCACTGACTGAACCGGCCAGTCCAGAGCCATAACCATCAAGGGTGACGCAAAGAGCTCGCTCATAACCACTACACAAATAGGCATTGGCGGCATGGGACAGGTGATGATCCATTCGCTTGACGGCGCCGGACCACCCGGCCTCCTTCAAGCCATCATTCAATATCTGCTCATAATTGCGGAAGGACTCTGTCGCACCTTCGGCCCACTGACGCGAACCTTTCAATGCCGCATTGTTAGAGGCCAGCCGTTGGGTACCCGCCATGTTGTAGTACGAGTTGTGAAGAAAGCCCTTTTCCATGATCGCATTGGGGTGCTCAAGACCATGGATACCCTCGCGACGATCCGGCACCTTGCTTTGGGCAATCTTTATCTGCTCATTCAGATCGCGGGGCTGAAACGATTTAATGAAGGCCTTTTCGTCTTCGAGATTCTTGGTATACAGCTTTTGTTCGTTTTCCCAGGTCAGGAACGGATAGCAGACCAGGTCAAAATCGCTCATGCTCAGACCGGTATCCTTAAGCGCCCGCTCCAGTGCCAGGCGGGGAAATCCGTCCTGTTGCTTTTGCCGGGAAAACCGTTCTTCGCCCGCGGCAAAAAGGATCTGGCCATCCTCTACCACCGAAACCGTTGCATCCTTGTCCAGCGGTGAAATGCCTAGCACTTTCATGTCTGTTGCTCCATTAGCGTGCGTAGCCGGGTAGGTGTCGTGGCCTGCCCGCCCAACTGATTAAAGAAGAAATCGAAATATTGGCGGAACGATGCGAGGAACTGCGTTAACTGTTGATCGTTCTGCACGTAATCGGTATGACCGGGCACGACGCTGGGGCTGTGGAAACTCCACGTGAAAGTTCGCACCCCTTGAGACAGTAAAAACTGCGTCAGTTTGATGTGCTCGGCCGGAGAAAAACCTTCCGGGGAAAGCATCAGTCGATCCACTGCGCCCAAACGAGCCAGAATACCTGGCGCGCGCAGCCGGCGCAGGCGGCTGGCCAATCCGAACAACGGGAGCGCGAAGCGATGCGCCCAGCCGACAAAACCGCCCGTGACGGGAATTTCAAGAATGTCCTGGGATGGACCGAACCAGAACGGGCGCGCGTCGAAGCGCCGGTAATCAGGCCCGCCATCGCCTCGCGAATCCAGCGGGGGGCAAACCGACAGATCGATGTTGAACCCCAGCTCTCGAAGTATAGTCGCTGTGTTGGAGCCAAAGCCGTAGCGGCCTGCTTTATAGATTGAAGGCGCTTTTCCAAAGGACGTTTCTATCGTGTCGCGTAACTGCCGAAGTTTCTCTTTCTCCAGTGCAGCCGGCAGATTCCCTGGGTACATGTTGGCCCGGGACAGGGTCTCTTCAACAGGGGGACTCACCCAAGGGTGCAAGTGTGCACCAATTTCACAACGCCCCTGCGCATGAATCGTTTTGAGCACTTCCACCGATGACGACTGGCTGGCAATGGGATAATCCACCACGTAACAGGGAACAATGCCATATTCATCAAAAATCGACTGCACCCGGTCGATATGGGCCATGGCAGACACGCCCGTCGCTTTGGAGTCCGGTTCGGCATTCCAATCGAACTCTTCCTCAGTATCGATAACGACAATCAGTTGTGGCTTTAGATCTTGAGGTGGCGTTATATAGCGCCGGTTATCAAACATGCTCACTTCCCTGCACATTTTCAGCGGTGGATATTAACATGCGATATATGACACTGTTAGCGAAACCCATTTCGCACTCGATTCCTCGAAATGAGAATCCCATTGAGATACCGCCGTCATTCGCCCCCCACTGTCATCGCAACATCATCATTTGCTGAACGAAGGATAGACCAGGTGACAGCCTTCATCGTTAACAATGCCTGTTGGATTAGACGTTTTTCCCTGGCGGCGGTTATGTTCGCGACGCCACTGTTCTTTTGGGGCGGCCCGGAGTGCAATAACTGCGATTTCTATAATGCCGTCTGGAATCTGGGCCACCCGGCGTTTTTTGCCTTGCTCATGATTGTTGTCCGCCCCTGGCGCTCGCTTAAGGGGTGGCGGCTTTGGCTATTCGTTTCACTTTCGGTCATCGCCATTGGCGGGCTGATCGAAGTTGTCCAAGGTTTTGTCGGGCGCGATATGGACATCCAGGATGTCTACCGGGACCTTACCGGGAGCTGGCTCATACTCGCCTGGCTGCCCACACACATGACGCAGACCTCTACGACCGGTCGGGGAACTTCTCCCTTTCGGCAGGCAATTATCCGCACCATTGCGAGCGGCCTGATACTCTTCGAATTGGCTCATGTCGCCGTTGTCGGGACCAGGCAGCTCAGAATCGCGGAGTCATTACCGGCGCTGTATGATTTCAGCCGCCCGCCATCTCCCAACATCTGGACGGGCGAGCCAATGACAGCCGCGCACCTGCTTTCACGAAAGGGCTACTATCCTTTAATGGCAACCCTTCGTCCGGGAGCCTATCCGGGGGTCTTCCTCGACAACCTGCCTCATGATTGGTCCGCATACCGCTTTCTGGTCGTCGTCCTGGACAACCCGGAAAAAAGGCCGCTCCGATTAACACTGAGAGTCAACGACGCCAAACACGATGAAGACGGACAGGCCTATAACGACAGATTCAATCTTCAATTGACGGTAAAGCCCGGTTTGAACCGTTTCAATATCCCACTGCGTGCAATTGAAGAAGCTCCATTGGGGCGGCAGATGAATATGCATCACATTACCCGCCTCGGCATCTTTGCCTCAAACCTTCATCGCACGAGGTCCTTTTTCTTGTTGGGTCTCCATCTACAATAAGGGCAGCGCTGGCTAATATTTCCTATCCAAATTCACCGATACGCGCTCAGCGATCTTGCCGCCAATCTCGGCCAACGCCGCTGGCGCGTCACACGACGAGCAGGTCACACCGAGAACCAACCGAGTAGCATCCCTCCTTCCCCGAAGAACACCTTTGAGCTGAGCCAGTTTGGCCTGTATTTCATCGGCCTCCCAACGGCCATTCTCGTAGTAGCCGTAAGCGACGTAGATATCTTTATCATATTGCCGTGACTTCAGCTCCAGGCCAGAGAGCCGAATGCCGTCTTTGGTGACGACATCGAAGCGTCGGGTCACTGCAAATTTCTTGTGATCGTAAATCCAGTTACCCCACTGAATCACCTCAGCACCGTCACGCTGAAAATCATAGGTATCCAGTGCCACCAAAAGGCTCAGGTCAGCATTGTTCTTGTCAGCAACGCTACCCAGTTTTGCATAAGTACCGAGGGAACTCGCGTCTGAATTAACCACGGACGGCTGCCAGTCATAAAGTCGCTTGCTGTACGTGGGCACCCACTCAGCCAAATCGACAGGCGAAAAATCATAGGTCGCATCCCCTGCATATACCGTATCACTCGGTGGTCTTGTCAAATAGGCCGCGCATCCGACCATAAAAATCGCAAGGACGCCCCCTGCAAGAACAGTAGCCTTGCTTGGTGCGCCGTCATTGACTGATTGGGGTTTCGATGCGCCGGGATACCCGTCGACATGCTCCAACTTCTTTGCCACCCAGAACATGGGCACCAGGGAAATGGCGAACACGATCCACCCGAAGGTCGTGTGATTGGAAACCAGCGGGGATTTCATGTCGGAGGCATAACCCACATAGATAATGACAAACACCCGAATCCAGTTGGCTAATAAAGCCAAACAACCACCCACGGCGCCCAGAATAAGCCGGTTCCGCCACTTTAGATTGTTGAGTTCCCCATAGATGAACGAGAGGCTGAGGCCCACCAGGAAGTAATTCAGCCCAGAACAACCCCGAGCCACTTCGAAAGAACCGATCCCTGGAAGGTGGACGAACACATCATCGACGTAGAAATGAATACCCAGCAGTCCCAGTGCAAAACCATTCACCTTGACCGCCATGACCTGTAGCGGTAACCGGATGATCTCCCAGATATTGATGGCAAAAATGAGAACGCCGACGGATACAATAAAATGCTTTGCTTGACGCCACCCCCAAAACAACGCCAGCGTGCACCATAACAACGGAAGGAGAATGACCTGCTGAAAGGCTTGGATCACCATCACCGCGCCCAGAACGTAGAAAGCCAACCCCAGGAAAAACGGAATAAACCAACGCGGATAAAGACCGACGACCGGTCTCACTTCACGAAATTTAAGGATAAACAGGAATATCGCCACCAAAAACAGCAGCAATCCCTGAGAATAGGATTCCTCGAAGATCAACCAGCGATGGAATATTCCCTGAACGGTCGAATACTCGAGGATAACGATTGCAGCCATAATGACAAAAGGCGACAACATGACGGCGGCCCGATGAGCCACGTTGTTACTACGCAACGCCATGTAGAATTCCTCCTGGAGAATGGCGGCCCGTTAAACACTCCAACAGCTGCCACAAGGGCCACATGTCTGGCGTCCTAAACATCACGATGGCAGCAGAGATTTACCACGCAACACTTCTTCGACGGTCGTGAAAGCGAAGCGGTCAAGCAGGCGGCAGAGCCGGCTCTCACATTTATTCAGATTGTTGTAATGCCTAAAGCGCGACAGGGCTTTAACCTCCAACCGAGGCTGTCCCGGATCAATTTCCCAGGGGTGAAGATAAAAGATAAAGGGCTCTCCTTGACGATTGATACTCGCCAGCCCCCATTCGCTGAACCAATAAGGAAACAACCGGAAATAGCCGCCACCGGCAATCGGCAGCGTCATATGCATGAGCTTCAAGGTGCTAAGTGGAAATTCAACGAGTTCACCGCCACCATCGGCCTTCAATCGATGGGGCCATCGTGGGGTACCTGGCATGCCGTAGCGATCGTGACGAACGGGGAATATCGAAGAATCCCATGTAAAGCCTTCCTCGACGAGAATATCGAGAGCCCAACGAGAGGCTTGCGTGATGGAATAACTGGCTGCCCTATACCCTAGCACTGGCTTCTGTATCTGCGCTTCCAGTATTGCTTTGGCTTTATGGGTTTCTTCTCGGAAGACTTCGGGAGTCTGGCTGTAAACCAGCTGATGACTATAACCGTGACAGGCGATTTCATGTCCGGCATCGGCAATCGCCCTCACCAGCGCCGGGGACCGCTCAGCGACCCACCCCAGGACAAAAAAAGTTGCCTTGATATCCCGCTCGGCCAATAAGACGAGAAGGCGCTGGGTATTGGCCTCAACGCGATACTCCATCTTCGACCAGTCTTCCACCCGCACCGCTTCAGCGAGCGCCGCAACCTGGAAATAATCCTCGACATCAATCGTCAGCGCATTACGAATTCCCTGTGATACTGGCATCTGATATCTCTGGTCTGTGCTTAACGAAATGCGTAATCAACACCGACCAGCATCCAGTTTTCCCGATAGGATGTGCCGATACTGTTCGCTGAGTTGATATTCCTACCGAGTCCCGCCCTGAAAGCAAGAGCCCTAGTCTTTTGATAGGAAAGCGCCAGCGAGGCTCCGTAGAGGTTTTGAGAAAGCGTCGTGAGTGAACTTGTCTGATGTTGGGCTGAGATATCGGAATGCAGCGTCAGGTTGGTCACAATGGGTTGGGCCAACGACAACGTAGCCGTAGAGCTTTTCTCGGTTTCAGATGTACTGAGATACTCTGAGTTCTGCTGCGATATATCGAAGTTGATAGTTCCACCGCTGCTTAGGTCCTGATTCAGGCCCGCACGCCAATGCGTCAACTGCAATGCAGACGTCTGCGACAGGTTAAAGGTCAGGCCGGCGATTTGAATGACATAAGGCGACGACGAGTCAGACAGTTCCCTTCCATATTCCGCATAGACGCTGCGCCTTTCGGTCAGCTGCCGGTCAACGCGCAACTGCCAAGTCATTCCACTGTTGGTGCTCTGAAAGCCACCGAAATTGTCTTCAAGGCGCGAATACCCGACAGAACCGGAAAACCGGGTTGAAGTCAGGGTCTTGGTCATCTGCACATTCCCTGTGCGCCGAGTGATATCCTCTCCGGTATCCAATTTCCCTTTATCAATCTCCGCACCTAAACCCACCGATAACGTCGGACTCATTTGGTGCGTATAGGTCGAATTACCCAGATAATGTGTGGCGTTACTCTGCCCCTGTCCTGCGTAACTGGTTCTCTGGTATTGAGCTGATGTCGCCAATTGGTCCCTGGGACTTATCAACCATAGATAACGGGGCCCTGTCGAGAACACATTCCGTCTTGTCTGGTTGTTCGGTGTAAAGGCCTGCGTGGTATTCACTGCCACCTGACTTACACTATCTGAAGCCGTCCATTGCAGCCCCGAATCTGACAACGCACAAGCACCATTCCAGGAACCATTAAGGTCGGCCTGGTCGGAATAGGTTCCTCGCTGATAATGCCGAAAACCAAAGACACCATCCAGAAAGGAACTGCAAGGGGCTGGATCGGTTTGGTGCAACACAGACACCGATAGACGGTGCTCAAGATCGCTCCGGGGATGGCTCTCACTCCGACCGATGTTATCGCTGAACCGCTCATCCAGGTGCAGGCCCACCTGAACCGGCTCTGCAAGCGCCTGACCGGAAAGCGACGCCAGAACAAGCAGCCCTCCCACACAACCGCCCGCGCATAGCTTCCTTTTTGCGCGCGAGAAATCAGTCATTGATGACCACCCCGACCATTTTTTCGCTATTGATGGACTCCACTGCATAGCGAACCTGTTCCTTGCTCGCGCGGCCATGGGGCACGACAACAAGCGTATAATCACAAAATTCCGTAAGGATACGGGCGTCAGGCGAGTCATCGATACTGCTGGTATCCAGAATGATAAAGCGATCGGGATAACGGCGACGGATTGCCAACAGGAACTGCTTCATGCGGAAGGAGGTAAAGAATTCCGCAGGAGATTCCCTGCGGGATCCGGCGGGAATCAGTCGCAAGCGGCTAATGCCTGTCGGGTAGATAATGCCGCCGATATCCATATCGGGATTTTCGAGAAAATCGGTTAAACCCACCTCAGGGATTAAATCCAGTTGCGAGTGCAAGACCGGCTCGCGCAGGTTGCAGTCGATCAACAACGCGGTCTTGGCGTGATCAAACGCAAAGGAGGCGGCAAGATTCAGCGCAACGAATGAAGCGCCAGCCCCGGCAACAGCTCCCGTAACGACAAGCGCGAAATTATTTCCCTGGCTCCGTTCAACCAGTTTGGTGCGCAGATCCCGAAAACGGTTGACCACGCGACGGTTGGTCGATTCGGGGTAGATGATGCGGCGTTCATCCAGATCTTCACGCGTGAGGCGCCGAGGCTCCTCCATGCGTGAAATCTGTTTGCTGATGATATAACGGTCGACCGCACCAGCACCGAGCTCCAGCGAACTCGGCACAAGCAGTTTGGAGTCTTCGTCCCAGTTGCTTCTGGCAGACACGTCACTGGAAGGCTTTCGCAACGCAGATCCATCGGCTGATTCACCGCCGTTCTGGTTGCCTTTTCCTTGGACGGACTTATCTGGATCAGACGTTGAAAGATTGCGGGAGAGTTCTTCCATCTCTTCCTTTTCAGTCGTCGACTTTTGAGAATCCGTCATCAAAAGACCCCCATTATATGTAGCAGGGCGATCGCCGAATAACCGGCCACAACCAGCATTGCAATCAGACCGATGATCAGCGTTCGCCGTCGGTCCTGACGGTGCTCGAAGGGCGTGCGGACCTCCGGAATAACGGTAAGCACCGGAACCCCTAGATCGTCCTCGATCACTTCCCGGCTGCGCACCCTGGGATCGATGCGTAACAGGCCGGCGGCCAGCCCGAAAGGCGCACATAGGCCAAGCAGCAAACCAGCCGCCGCGAAATAAGGGAATTTCGGCCCCACGGGTGCCAGGGGATACTGCGCTGACTCCTGAATATGGTAGCTCAACCCCTGCCCGTCAAAGTCCAGGCGCATCGAAACCCGCGCCGTCTCCCGCTTGCGCAGCAGATTGTCGTAGATTTCCTTGTTGACCTGCATGCCGCGGGTCAGCTCTGCATACCTGGCCTTATTCGCCTGAATACGTTTCATGCGCACCTTTTCCTGATCCAGCATGCCGTTCAGGGCGTTCAAACGGGTCTTGGTGCTGTCAATTTTCGCAGCGGCCGTGGCCAACTGGGACTTAATGGATTGGTACAGGGGGTTGATCACTTCCTGTCCCTGTGTCACCTGATCCGCAGACTTGTCCTTGATAGCCGCTGCATGCTGTTTTTTCAGCTCGATAATCTGCTGCTTGAGGTTGATGATATCAGGGTAAGAATCCTTGTATTTGAGGCGCAGATTATCCAACTGCTGCTGGAGGTTGTTGATGCGGGTCTGAAACACATCCTCCGTCTGCCCCTGCGTCACCGTATCCCGGACGCCAACAAGCTGCTGTTGCAAGGCAGAACGCTCAGATTGCGCCTCCTGCAGGTCAAGCTTGGCCAGTTCGATCTTGCCCCGGATCTCGGCTATCTTGCGGTCAGCCTCACTTTCGGTGCCGTCGGTATTCTGTGCCAGGAAGTCCTTCAGGTTTTCTTCGCTTTGCTGAAGCTGTTGCTCATAGGCTTTGACCTGCTTATCAATAAAGTCGTAAGCACTGCGGCTTTCCTGCTTCTTGCGACGTTCCGATTCTTCAATAAACAGTTGTCCCAGCTTTTGCGCGACCAGAAAAGCCTTTTCCGGGTCATGCGCGGTGTAGCGGATGCCAAAATAACTCCTTCCCAAGGCCACCACGCGAATCCCCGAACGTATACCATCCAGCCGCTGCTCCAAGGCATGGCCTTCCAGGGAATCGGCGTCCGCGCCAAATATACTGGTGTCTTTCCCCACCTTGGACAAAAGGTCGCGACTGATGAGCAACTGCTCGGCTTCCGAGGCTCGATCAGATATTGTCGTTGTGACCGCAGAGCCCGCCATCAACGGCTTGATGATGTTGGAGTCATCGACAAAAATCACAACCTGTGACTGATACTTGTAGTGCCACAGGAATCCCGTTGCCAGAACGGCCAGACAAACCGCCACGAAAACCAGCAGCGCAATCCATTTGCGCTGCCGAACCTCACGGATAATCTCAAACGGTAACTGCGATGCGGGTAAAGCCATATAGAACCCTGTTTCTGGATGCCTCACGAGGTCATCGACGTGCCGAAATTCTCGTTCAGAAAGTCCGCTCGGGTATGGTCAGAATGTCACCCGCGTGCAACTTGTAATTGGTCGCGATATCGCCCTGATTGAGAATATCGTCCAAATGTACCGGAATGGCGACGATATCCTTGCCTACCTTCCGATAAAGCACGGCTTTGTTAGGTGCCGCAAAATCGTTGAGCCCACCGGCGCCCAGCACCATATCCAGCACCGTCATGCCTTCTCGGTAAGGTGCGGACATCGGACTCTTGACCGCCCCCGTGATGCGTACCCGCTCCGTATATTCGTGGCTGATCATCTGCTCGACGATGACACTGACCTTCGGCTCACGAATATAAACGCCAAGCTTGCTCTGAATATTGTTCGCCAGGGCCTCGGGTGTAAGGCCAGCAGCCTGGACATCCCCCAGCAGCGGCACAGAGATCTTCCCATCCGGGCGGATAGGCACCGTCACACTCAGATCCTGATTGCGCCAAACGCTCACATTGACGACGTCGCTCGGCCCAAGCACATATTGCTTCACTGACTCCGGCGTACTGCTCAAGGCCGCCTTAATCTGCTGTTGACTGGAAATCTGCGGTCCTGCACATCCCGCCAACCAAACCATCGACACCACTGCCAGCAGGATCTTAAACATCCTTGCCATGAGAAAGCCCTCAATTCCGCCTATGAATTCCGAAAAAACGCTAACAAACCTCGTAATCGCGTTCAATTACAAGGCATTGATTAAAACGTTGCCAAATTCCGCAGCCGCTGCGCAGGCCCAAGATCAACATGAACAGCCGCTCTGGAACACTCGGGTCTATCGGGACCCTTTTTTAAACAGGACGACTTCTACTGTCTGCAATATGATCAATATATCGAGTAGCAGACTTTGATTCTTGATGTAGTACAAGTCATACCGAAGTTTTTCGCGACTATCCTCTTCATTATCCGCATAAGCGAAGCATAGCTGAGCCCAGCCTGTCAGTCCCGGTTTAACCCGGTGCCGCTCATGATAGAAGGGTATCGTCTGTGCCAGTTTATCAACAAAAACAGGCCGTTCGGGCCGCGGGCCAACGAAGGCCATATCCCCCCTGACCACGTTAAAAAGTTGGGGCAGCTCATCGATACGAACCTTTCTGATAAAAGCACCCACTTTGGTCACGCGCGTATCATTCTGCTTTGCCCACACGGCCCCGCCTTTTTCAGCGTCAGTACGCATCGAGCGGAATTTAAGCACATTGAATGGCCGGCCGTTGAGACCAACCCGCTCCTGGCTGTACAGAATGGGCGCACGCCACCCCTCTTCGAGCTTGATAGCCAGCACAGTGAGTAACATCAACGGCCAGGTCGCCAGCAGCAACGTGCAGCTGGCCAGGATATCGATCGTACGCTTGCCCAGGCCGGACACCGTTGACAGGTTGAACCCTTCAGAAAAGACCAGCCAGCCCGGCGAGATCATTTCCAGAGCCACTTTACGGGATTCCCGCTCATAGAATGAAGCGCCATCCAGTATCCGGACGCCCTTCATCTTGCATTCCAGAAGATCGTCCATCGGCAGACCTTTACGACGATCGTCAACGGCAACAACGATTTCCTCGATAGCATGCTCAAGCGCATAAGCCTGCAAGGGTCCCGGGATGTTCAGGAGCAGGTTTTCGGGAACCTTGAGCTCGTCTTCAGTACCTGTCGCAACAAACCCCTGAAGCTCAAATCCCTTTCGGTTGACCGGGCCTTTCAGGTCCTCCATCAATCGGCGGGCCCGCTCCCCCGCTCCCAACACCAACACCTTACGCCGAAAGGATGCCTCCCGGACGAAAATAAAGAACAGGGTGCGCGTGATGCCGAGGAAAAAGAAGCCGAAAACGGAAGCCGAGGGCAACACACTGTCCCCGCCTAAGTACCAGAAGGAGGACGGTATGGCGATATAGGCCATGGTGGACAGCGGAAGACTGAGAATCAGCCCCAGGATGGTTCGCAGCATCATGCCGGTCATCCCTTCTTCCAAACGGGACTGATGCACGCCGATCGACAGCATCACCACCAGGTTAGCTGCGGAAAAGAACGTCGCGGACGGCAACACTGCAGCCCAGTGCTGTTCTAAAAGGGACAGGTCACCAAAAAACCGGAAAAAAACCGACAGGTAGAACGAGAGTAGAAGAACCAGGAAATCCAACAGTCCAAGAATGGCATAAGGGACGTGGATATAATGACCAAAAATGCGAAAGTGCGCCACATTCACTCCTTGTCAAGCGCATCGATAATACAGCAATCCACGGACGAGCATACACTCGACGGAACCCTCTGGAGCCGTCCTGTCAACAACAGAAAATAACCATCAGTCATTCGCTGACCGCTCCATGACAGCACCAGAATAAACGAAAGCGTAGTAGTCGGCTGTTGGTTCGAAGACAGGGATATCCAAAAAGAGAGAAAGTTCCACCGCTGTTGAGATACTCACCGCGATCTCACCACTGGTTAGTATTCTAAGCCACATTGCAGCATTTGCAATTTCAAGCGAGTCAAAGCGCCAGATAAAGGACACTCTGATCAGGGTTTAAGCAACTTTTTACAATTTACAGCCGTTAAACCCTGCTTCTCGAACAGTCAGTCACGCCGTCCACTGCGATATCTAGCAGTCGCCAATGTCCGCCGTATGACAGCGGGTTATTCGACAATACCCCAAATACCGAATGAGCGCCGCAATTTACCCCTCAGGCTCCACCTGCATGGGTGAGACATACCTGATCATGACCCAGCCATACTGTCCGTTGGACAACTGCACGTAATACCAGCCTGGCGCCGTACCGTGGACGACCAGCGGGTCGCCATTGAACACTTCGCCGACAACCGAGAAATTTCCACCCGGCCCGGAGCGAACATTCAATGCTGACACCGTCACCGTCACGGAAGACGTCGGTGCCGGTGCGGGGACCCTCGCGGCAGGGACAACGGGCACTACCGGA
This sequence comes from Mangrovitalea sediminis, assembly GCF_002514725.1. Lineage (GTDB taxonomy): Bacteria > Pseudomonadota > Gammaproteobacteria > Pseudomonadales > Oleiphilaceae > Mangrovitalea > Mangrovitalea sediminis. The sequence continues at coordinate 223,734 of NZ_NTLB01000005.1, read as the reverse complement.
GGTGTAACGATTTGGTATCCACCTGTGCGGTACGGCCGATAATAGACGCCATCGGCGAGGAAATATCCCAGGCCACCAATCGTTACCGAGACATGCCCTCCGGGCAAGGTCGCAACGATAGCGCCGAAAGGCAGCCCAATGGACACGAAGCCCGTGTCTGTGTGGCGATAGAAATGACCACGGCGGACATAGTAAACCTCCCGTCCATGCCACGCTGGAATATAGCCTTTCGGTACATCACGGTGATGGCGATAGCGGTCATCATCGTGCCGGTAGTGATTATCCCACCGATCATTGTCGTGGCGACCACGATCGTCCGCTGAGGCCGACCCAGCGGTCATTGCCACTATCAGGGATATCGCCGTTAGTAGTGCTTTAGCAGAAATCAGCTTTTGAACTTTCATAGCGTTCTCCTGATGTACTTTTTTGTAATGACCTTCTTTCTTGGTGAAAAGTCGATCTTGGTGATAAGGCGATGTCGACCCACTGTGCCGACCGGAACACCAAATCCCCACCGTTTCCGGTACCGACGGAAGGCCGCTTGCTATGCGGGCCTCCATTGCAATCGCAATGATCGTATCGCGCCGATCATCCTTCCCTGGTCGCAGGATAATCAGAGGACCCGCTCCGGGCGCCTAGGAATTACCCTTACCGGCCGTCCCTTCCCGAAGGTCCCAACCACCGCCAAGCGCTTTGAACAATCCAGCGGCGTTAACAAACTGGCTGGCCTGGGCCTGAAGCAAGGCATCATCGGCACTCAGTTGCGCCTGTTCTGCCGACAGCACACTCAGGAAGTCCACCGAACCCGCCTTAAACCTGACTCTGGCCAGATGATAGGCCCGCTGGGCACTGACCGCCGCGCGCTTCAGCAGCGCGACCTGCCGATGACCGTAATAAATCGACGACTGGGCATCCTCGACATCCTGCAATGCGGCCAAAACCGCTTGTCGATAGTTCTCCACCAACTCCGCCAATTTGGCTTTAGAGACAGCCAATTGCCCGCGGAGCTCACCGCCCTTATAGAGAGGCGCCGTCATCTGGGCGACAAGTGATGCCACTGTGGATGCCCCTCCGGTGATGAGGCCGGCTAATCCTGCACTCGCACTAAGATCCAGCGCGGGCAAAAACGCCGCCCGGGCAATACCCACGTCGGCATTTGCGCCGCGAAGTGCCGCCTCCGCTGAGCGGATATCGGGTCGACGCTCCAACAGGGTACTCGGCTGACCGGCACCGATCGCCGGCAGTGAGACGGCATCCAGTCCCTCAGACTTCACACTAAACGCCTGCGGCGGAACCCCAATAAGCACCGCAATGGCATGCTCCAGATTCACCTTCTGCGCCGTGAGCTGAGGGATCTTGGCCTGATCGTTATAAACAGTCGTTTCCTGCTGGGCGACTTCCAGGGCGGATGTCGCCCCCTGGGCATACTCGGCTCTGACAAGCTTCAACAGGTCTTCCGCCGCCGCCAGATTGCGACGTGCAACCCTGATACGATCCTTCAATGCCAGAACCTGGAAATAATCCGAAGCGACTTCCGCCTCCACCACCAGCGCTAACGCCGCCCGATCGTAGACACTTTTCTCCGCAGACGCTTCAGCGGCAGTCAACGAGGCCCGATTGGCACCCCAAAGGTCCAATTCGTAACTGGCCGACAGCAACCCCTCATAGGAGGTTTTACCATCGCCGCTTGCACCGCGGTTATGGCTACGGGTTGCGGAGACGCTACCGCTCAACGAGGGCCGTAACCCTGCCCCGGCAACACGTACCTGCGCCCTCGCCTGCGCCACGCGTTGCATAGCGGCCTTCAAGTCATGGTTCCTGGCCAGCGCCTGCGATACCAGATCATCCAATTCGCTGTTACCGAAGTGGGACCACCACGCTCGCCCTGCCTGCACCTGATGCGTGACGTTAGCCGCAACGGGCGACCACTGCTGTGGAAGCGTAACGAGCGGCTTTTGATAAGCCGGCGTTACCGAGCAGGCGGAAAGCAGTGTGACGACCACGGTGAGCACCAACATGTGACTCAACGGGAGAGGCTTGGCGGGCAGGCCCTTCACTCGGAATGTCATCATCGCCTACTCCGCCGCCAATGCGACGACCGGGTCCAGACGAGAGGCTTGCCTCGCCGGCAGAAACCCGAACAGCAATCCCGTGGCAAACGCACAAGAAAATGCCAGTACCGCCGGCGCCGTCGAAAAGGCCACCGATACACCAAAAGTCTTGGCGACCACTCCAGACAAAACGCCCAACGCAACGCCGACGAGTCCGCCGATACCGCATATCACCAAGGCTTCGGTGTTGAACTGAAGCAGGATGTTGCCTGGCCGGGCGCCCGTGGCCATCCGGATCCCAATCTCCCGCTTACGCTCAGTGACACTGACCAGCATGATATTCATGACACCAATCCCACCCACCAACAGCGAAATAGCCGCTACAGTACCCAGCAGCACCGTCATCGTCTGTTGGGTATCGTTGGCCATCTGCAATATCGAAGCGGTGTTGCGTACCTGGAAGTCCTGGGTCCGGTGACGGCTGACCAATAACCGGGTGATTGCAGTCTGGATGCTGTCGATTTTCGAGGCATCGTCGACCTTGAGCATGATGGTATTGACGTACTGACGCCCAAATAGCCGCATAAAACCCGTGGACAAGGGCACCATGGCGACATCGTCCTGGTCTGACCCAAAGGGCGTGGCGCCTTTCGGCGAGAGGACACCGATAACCTCGAAAGGAACATTCTGGATCAGCACATACTTGCCAATGGGATCTGTACCGCTGGGAAACAGGTTCCTGGCGGCGGTTTGCCCCAGTACGACCACAGGTGCATAGCTGGTCACATCGCTCTGGGTGACAAAACCGCCCGTTGCCATCGTCCAGTCCCGCGCCAGGGCATACCCTGGCCAGACACCCTGAACACGTGTCCGGTAATCTTCACTGCCGTAGCGCAGCGTCATTTGGGAGTTACGCTCCGGACTGACGTTCTCGACCCCGGGAATCGCCTGCAAGGCCTTTGCGTCCCCCGGCGTCAACGTGATGATATCTCCACTGCTGCGCAGGCCTGGCGCCCCAGGCCGAATCATGACCAGGTTGGTCCCCATCGACTCGATGCTTCTCAATACGGACAGTCGGCTGCCTTCGCCAATCGCCAACATCGACACGACGGCCGCAACACCGATTACGATCCCCAACAATGTCAGGGAAGATCGAAAAAGATTGGCACGCAACGAACGCAGCGCCATTTTTACCGCTTCACTCAAATCGGACATGAAGCCACCTGTGTGCAACGCCCGCTCAACGGCTTGTACCGGAGGCCAACGATGCACCACGCCCGTGTCATCGACAATCCGGCCGTCCGCAATACGAATCACGCGCTCAGCATGGGCAGCCACGTCATTATCATGGGTAATCAGCACGATGGTGCGCCCCTGAGCATGCAGCTGCTTGAGAAGTGTCAGGACATCGTCACCACTTTGAGAATCCAGGGCGCCTGTCGGCTCATCGGCCAGAATGACTTCAGCATCATTCATCAGCGCACGCGCAATAGACACGCGCTGCTGCTGACCACCAGACAGTTCACTGGGGCGGTGTTCTGCGCGATCCGCCAAGCCCAGGGTATCCAGCAAGGCACGCGCGCGCTCCAGGCGGGAACGACGGGACCTGCCGGCATAGACGGCGGGAATTTCAACATTTTCAACAGCCGTCACCGTCTCCAGCAGGTTGTAACGCTGAAAGATGAAACCAAAGGTGTCTCGCCGCAACCCAGCCAGTTCGTCGCGAGTCAGTGCTGCGACATCCTGCCCATTCACGGCGTAGGTGCCCTCAGAAGGACGATCGAGACAGCCAATGATGTTCATCAGCGTCGATTTGCCCGAGCCGGACTGCCCCATAATGGCAACGAACTCGCCGGGAAAAATGTCCAAAGAGACCTTGTCGAGCGCATAAACCCGGTTATCGCCCCGCTCGTAAATGCGGGATATCTCACTTAAGGACAACAGCGGTTCAGCACGATCAGAGGTTTCGGTCGTCATAGGTGCGGCCCCATGCCGAAGCGGCGACGCCCCTGAGATGCGGCCGTGGCGGAGAGTTCGCCGACAATGACCTTGTCGCCGGGCTGAAGTCCCGATTTCACCTCAGCCTCTGTACGATTTTGTAGGCCAATATCCACCAGCCTGCGACGAGGCCCCTGAGCCGTCATAACCATGACAAAAGCCTGATTTTTACCGCCCTCCTGATCGTAATGGAGCGCCGAAACCGGTACCACAGGAACGTCGCGCACGGCGCCGAGGACGAAGAAAACCTGCGCCGTCATACTGCTCATCAAGACATGATTCGGGTTCGCGATATCGATCAGCACGTCGTAAAGAATCACGTCGTTCACGGTTTCCGGCGTAGGGAGAATCTGGCGAACCGTGGCGTGCCACCGCTGATCAGGCATGCCGAGTGTGGTGAAGTAGACCGGCATACCGACTTTAAGGCGATTGATGTCAGCTTCGGCCACCTGCGCCCACACCGTCATGGTATCGAGATTCGCGATTTCCAAGATGGTCGGCGTCGTCTGATTGGCGTTGAGTGTCTGACCTTCAACGGCCGGCTCCGTCACGACAGTGCCGGACATCGGTGCATAAATCTTGGTGTAGCCCAGACTGGCCTCGTCGCCATCCAAAGCAGCCTGGGCTGAGTCGATCTGCGCACGGTAGGAAAGGATCTGTGCCTGAGCCACCTTCACTGCAGAATGACTGGTCTGCAGGGTGTCCTGGCTGACAGCATTTTCCTTAAAAAGATTCAGGTTCCTGTTGTATTGCTGTCGGGCCAGCGTCAACGCGGCCTCTTTCTCCAACAACTGGGCCTTGAGGCTCGCCATATTCGCCTTATCGGTGCTGACCCGGGTCTCGTACACTTTGGGATCGATCTCCGCCAGCAGCTGTCCCTTGCTGACACGGTCACCGATGGCGACCCAGATCTTCTGCAACTGGCCGGAAACCTGGACACCGACGTCCACATAATCCTTTGGCTTAATCGAGCCCAGTGCCGTAACGGTCTTTTCTATATTGCCGCGTGTGACGGTCGCCAGGGCATAATGTGGTGAGGCGTCGTTGAGGCGCAGCCGATAAGTCACCCCGGCCCCAACAGCCAGAACCAGAATAACCCCGACGATCAACCAGCGCAGACCTCTATTCCGTGGCGCCCGACCTTTCACCGGGCTATGCGCACCACGCGTACCTCGGGCCGCCTCAACCCGGTTCGACCTTTCCGGAGTTGTCGTCATGTCGCGCACTCCATGAACAGACGAGAATCGGGCCACTCCGAATGCGAGATACCCTGGAGAATTGCGGAGATTTCAGCCATGAAAAATTCGCCTTGTGAATCAACGTCGACAGGAACCCCGGCGCATACGGCGCCTACAGAACATTCAGGATGACTATTTAACGTGAAGGATGTCATTCGAATATGCCGCAGATCAGTCGATATGTAACGAGGTGTCGCTAATTCCCCGGTGGAGACAATTTGATACAAATGCCTCTATCACTGCGTAGTATCCCCGCACCGGAGCCAGTCGACATTGGGATTCACCGTCACGACACGCTGTGTTTGTCAGCATATTTTACACCACCTTTTTTGGAGCAATCGTATCTCGTTGTTCTAGCTGTTATTTTTAAGTTGGCACCACAATTGCTTATGGTGATTGCGATCCGAAAAGCCTGACTAACGTTGTAAAGGGCAGAGGGAATTAAAGGCGAGTGAATACGCTGCACAATGGCCTCCTGCACTGGAATCAACTGAAAAAATTGCGGAGTTACCCCATGAAATTCTCCAAACTTAAAGTTGCTCTCGTTGTGGCATGTGCAGCGTTTGCATCAACCGTAAGCGCCACCGTCATTCAGCCGTCACCTGCGAATGAGCAATCGCTGCAACAGGTTATTAATGGCATCACTGTCGGCGGCACCAGCAGTGTTAACGTGAACACCGATCAAGTGGCTGGCGATAACTACTGGGAAATCACCGGTTCCAGCGCGACCACGAGCACATTCATCATCTCGCTGACTGGGAACACGAGTGAACAGTTCGGCATTTTCCAGTACGGGAATGGCTCTAACCTGATTCCTCTGCTGAGTCACAGCTCTGCGGCTGGGCAACAGGCAACCATTAGCATCAAAGCTAATGGCGACGTCTGGCTGAACAACACCAGCATTGTGGGCAACATTGGTCAGAACCTGTTTGGCTTCTACGTCAATACCGGCTCGAAGGTCTTCTACTCCGACACGAACCTGAACAGCGACGGTCAAGACCACATGGTCGCCTATGAAGGAACGGGCAAAGACAAAATTCAGATCGGCGGAAATTCAGCTGGAACCTGGACTCCAAACGAATACATCCTCGGTTTTGAAGACGGTACTGACTTCGACTATCAGGACATGGTCGTTGAAGTTGAGTCCGTCAAGCCTGTTCCGGAGCCCGGCTCGCTGGCTCTGATGGGTCTTGGCCTGGTAGGCCTTGGCATTGCCTACAAGCGTCGTAAAGCTAACGCTTAATCGCGGCGGCTGAACAAAGAACGCCCCGACCGGGGCGTTCTTTGTTTGTATGTCATGCTAACGACCGACGGCTTAAGCCATCCGTCAATTTTTTTGACAATCTCTACCCACGAGTAGAACCAGGAAAGGCCTACTGCCCCTTTACTCCCCCCTCCCCGCACTTTCATCAACAAACGCATTAGCACCCCCAGACAGCCCCCTTCAGCAACCGCAATACCCTGCCAGCCAGCGGATCAATAAACGCAAAATGCACTCAATAATCGCAAAATGCGATTTTTATGTATAATGGGGATCAGCACAGGAGGGAATGTCATGCCGCAATCCGTACGCTTGAGTGATGAATTGGTAGAACGCGCACGCAATGCCGGTAAAGCCAACCACCGCTCCATTAACGGGCAAATCGAGCACTGGGTGGAGCTGGGCAGAATGCTGGAATCCAGTTCGGTACTGAGCATCCAGCAACTCCAGGCCTTTATAGAGGGACGGCTGTCGCTGGATGAACTGAGTTCGCCGGTTCGACAAGTTGCATCCCGCTATGTGTTCGATACGCTGGGCGGCGATCAGGACTATTCGGACCTGAAGAAAGAGTTGATCGAAAGCGGAGAGCCGATTCCAGTGTCCCGCGACGGGAATGTGGTCCTGCTGGACCCCAAACAGGATGGCTGATATTCCAGAGCTCTGGTTACTCGCTGGCGCTAACGGTTCAGGAAAAAGTACCTTCTACCGCTTTCGCTTAGCGCGGCTGGGTCTGCCATTTGTCAACGCCGACCAGATTGCACAAAGCTACGATCAGCCGTTAACCGACGAACTCAGCTGGCAGGCGGCCCAGGAAGCCGCAACGTTACGGGACACCTTGATCCGGGAACGTCGCTCCTTTTGTACGGAAACCGTTTTTAGCCATCCCTCGAAATTGGAATTACTGAGCGAGGCCAAACGTGCCGGCTATCTGGTAACCCTGATTTACTGCCACCTCGACACGCCAACCCTGAATGTGGCTCGTGTCAAACACCGGGTGGCCCGCGGCGGACATCCCGTGCCGGAAGATAAGATCAGGGCCCGTTACGAACGCACCTACGCCCTGATGGCCGATGCCATCAAAATAGTTGATCGAGCCTGGCTTTTCGATAACAGCGACTTCGAACACCCCTACCGCACCGCAGCGCGACTGGAACAAGGCATTGCAGTCGAAGCCTATCCCAAACACTTTCCCTGGATTCGACTACTGATTTAAAGGACGGAAGCCGCTATTACCTTTGAAGATACGGCATGGGAGGTGTCGAAGATAAAAACCAACGATCAAAACGGCGTTACGCTGCATCTTCCCCGATGACCAGAGGCTCGATCTCCAGCATAACTCCAAAGGTTTTTTCCACATCCGCCTGAATCGCCCTGGCAAGATCCAGAATATCCTTGCCCGTGCCATTGGCATGGTTGATCAGCACCAACGCCTGGCGTGCATGCACACCGACATGGGTATTGCGATAACCTTTCCAGCCACACTGATCGATCATCCAGCCTGCCGCCAGTTTAACGCCGCCGGGATCGGGATAAGAGACCAGCCCCGGGAATGACGCGCTAAGCTTTTCGTAATGTGCGCGGGAAACAATGGGGTTCTTGAAGAAGCTCCCGACATTGGGTAGCCGGGTGGGATCGGGTAGCTTGTCGTGGCGAATGGCAATGACTGCCCGAGCCACATCTGCCCCGCTCAAGGACGACGGCTCGCGTTGCACCTGCGCAAAATACTGCTGAAGATCCCGGTACGCTATATTAAGCGGCCGCTGCCGCGACAGGCCAAACCGAACACCGGTAACGACATAGCGCCCCGGCTCCTGCTTGAACAGGCTGTCCCTATAGCCGAAACGGCACTCCTGACGGGCAATTCGCCGCCACTCGCCGAGCTGTGTGTCAAAGACGTCCACAGACGCCAGCACATCACCCAGTTCAGCACCATAGGCGCCAATATTCTGAATAGGCGCAGCGCCCACGGTGCCGGGGATCAAGGCGAGGTTTTCCAGACCGCCATACCCGGCATCGACACTGTACATGACGGTGTCATGCCAGTTTTCTCCGGCAGCCACATCAAGAATCGCGCTTTCCTGCGAAACGGACTCCCAACAACGCCCTTTCAAGCCCATCTGGATCACCAGCCCCGGAAAATCCTGAGCCAACACAAGATTACTGCCCCCGCCGAGGATCAACACCGGCAGGCTCTTTTCCCGAGCCCAGGACAGCCAATACGGCAGATCATCCTTCCGGGCTAACCGAACGAACCACGCCGCCATCGCAGACACGCCAAGCGTATTCATCGAACGCAGGTCGACCTGCGTTTTCAACTGCTTGGCACTCGGCGTCACAGATGGCGCTCCCGGATGTGGCTCAACAATCCCGCTGCAGCATCCTCGACCAGATCCAGAACGTGATCGAATCCGTCCGCCCCGCCATAATATGGGTCCGGCACTTCCCGTTCATCGAAACGGGCCGCATACTCAAGAAACAGCTGCAGGCGCGCAGAGGAGCCTTCCTGACGTATGCTTTCGAGATCCCCGTAATTGCTGCGATCCATCGCCAAGACGTAATCAAAACGGGAAAAGTCACCCGCCGTCGCCTGGCGGGCACGCAAGTGATCAAGCCGATAACCGCGCTGCGCCGCGGCAGCCGTCGCTCGCTTGTCAGGCGATTCCCCGACGTGCCAGGCCCCGGTTCCTGCCGAATCGATCCGAATCCGATCCTGCAAACCGGCATCCTGCACCATTTTCTCGAAGACACCGTGCGCAGTGGGCGAGCGACAGATGTTGCCCAGACAAACGAACAGGACGGAGATCTCTCCGCTCATGGACGCTTCTCCAGAATAGCGCGGACACGCTCCAGATCGGCCTCAGTATCCACGCCCGGTGCTGGCGTGACGCCCGCCTCGGCCACATGGATACGTGCGCCGTTCCAGAGTGCACGCAACTGTTCAAGGGCCTCAGTCACCTCCAGCGGGGCCGGTTCCCATTCCACAAACGCCTTCAACAAGCTGACGCGATAGGCATAGATTCCGATATGACGATACCAGCGAACATGATCGGGCAAGCTTGCCGGCTGGCCCTTCGCGAAGTCGTCCCGAGCCCAGGGAATGGTCGCTCTGCTGAAATAGTGCGCCATCCCCTTATGATCGAAAACCACTTTAACCACATTGGGATTGAAGACCGACTCCCGGTCATGAATCCGTTCGCAAAGCGTTGCAATGCTCGCTTCGGCCTCAGTCGCCAGATTGTCCGCGACTTGATTGATCAACGCGGCCGGGATCAGCGGTTCATCCCCTTGAACGTTGACCACGATATGGTCGTCTGCATATCCCAGGCGGGACGCCACCTCTTCCAGGCGATCAGTGCCGGAATTGTGCGTGGCTGCGGTCATGACGACCCTGGCACCAAAGGACTCTGCCACCTGGTATATCCGCGCATCATCGGTGGCAATGACAACCTCGGAAGCCTGGCTTTCACTCGCTCGCTCGTAGACATGCTGAATCATCGGCTTTCCGCCAATCTCCAGCAGGGGTTTCCCGGGAAGACGAGTGGACGCGTAACGCGCAGGAATCACAACGGAAAAAGCCATGCAGATGCTCCGGATCAGGACTTGGCCAGACGCTCGTCCGAGGTCAGTGTCCGGGCTTCAGTCGCCAGCATGACCGGAATCCCATCCCGGATGGGGAATGCCATACCGTCTGCACGACAGATCAGTTCCTGACGCTCTTTATCCAGTTTCAACTCACCCCTGCAAACGGGACAGGCCAGCAAGGCCAGTAGTTTCTTATCCATTGATGGTTCTACCTGTATGAATGTCCGGAATACGCCAAATGCCGTGCTCCCGCGCCACTTTATTTCTGGAGCGAAATTTCTGGAGCAAATTTTACTTCAAGAGGCCTTTTGCCCGCAGAACCGTTTTGAGTGCCGACACAAACTCGCTGCCCAATTCGGCATTGACTTCAAGCGCCCACGCCCGCTCTCCAGCAAAGGCCTCGCATTTGACGGCATCCTTGTCGGTCATAACGACCTCTCCCAGATAATCAATATCGGACGCTGTCAACCGATAATGGTCCGGCAACGGATGGGGAATAACATTGGCACCGAGTTTCGTCAGCGTATCAAAAAATCGAGCGGGATTCCCGATGCCGGCGACGCCATGTACGGTCTGCCCGTGCAACCACTCCAAGGGCGCAGTCTCCCCTGTCGACACCCGTCGTAACTGCCGCGGAGCCAATCGCATCTCATGGATCGGCAAGCCACTGAGCGTTGCAGGTACACCGCCGTTGGCGACCAGTAAATCAGCTTCAACAGCCCTCGCCAAAGGTTCTCTCAACGGCCCTACCGGTAACAGCATGCCATTGCCGACGCCACGCTGACCGTCAAAAACAACGATTTCGACATCACGTTGAAGCGCATAGTGCTGCAGACCGTCGTCACAGACGATGATATCGCCCAGACTCCTCTCCTGCACATAGGCGGCTGCTCTCGCACGCTGAGGGTCTACAACGACAGGAACACCGGTAAGGCGGGCGAGCATCAGCGGCTCATCTCCCACGGTTTCCGGGCGGCTATGGGCATCGATCACACAGGGGTAGTAGTCCGCCCGCCCGCCGTAACCGCGACTGACAATCACCGGGCGCTTACCCTGACGCTTGAGGAATTCCACCAACCAGGCCGTCAGTGGCGATTTGCCGGTGCCGCCCACGGTGATGTTGCCCACCACAATGACCGGCAAGGAAGAGCGATATGAAGCGGAATTTCCTGTGCGGTAGCGCAAACGCCGCCGACGCACGATCACACCGAACAACCAGGCCAGCGGCGCCAGTATCAATAGCGGACGCGCGCGCCGGTACCAAAGCCTGTCGACATTGAAGCGCATGGTCAATCGCTGAATTGCATCTGGTAGAGCTGAGCGTATTGCCCGTCCAACGCCAGCAACTCACTGTGACTTCCGGATTCGACAATCTGCCCGGCATCCATCACCAGGATCCGGTCGGCATTTTCGACGGTGGACAGCCGGTGGGCGATCACCAGTGTGGTACGCCCCTGCATCACGGTCTCGAGTGCCGCCTGAATCTGACGCTCGGATTCGGTATCCAGGGCAGAGGTTGCTTCGTCCAGGATGAGGATAGGAGCATCCTTCAGCAACGCACGGGCAATGGCCAGACGCTGCCGTTGGCCTCCGGAGAGCATGACACCGTTATCACCGATCAGCGTATCGAAGCCCTGCGGCAGCCTTTCGATAAACTCCAGCGCATACGCCTTGCGGGCCGCCTCGCGAATCTCCTCTTTAGAGGTATTCCGTAGCACGCCATAAGCAATGTTGTTGGCGATAGTGTCGTTAAACAGCACCACCTGCTGCGTAACGAGCGACATCTGCCGACGCAATGCAGCCAGTGTCAGATCCCGCTGGGGCATGCCATCGATAAGGATATTTCCGCCCGTAAAATCGTAGAACCTGGGTAGCAGGCTAATCAATGTTGACTTGCCACTTCCGGACCGACCGACCAGCGCCACGGTCTGCCCTGCGCGAATGTCGAGATCGATGCCTTTGAGCACGTCTTCGTATTGAGACCGGTAACGGAAACGCACCTGGTCGAAACGAATATCACCCCTAACGCGCGGCGGCTCAAGAGACCCTTCATCGGCCTCAATAGGGACATCAAGATTCTCGAATACATCCTGCGCGGCAGCAATCCCCTGTTGCACCTGGGAATGTACCGAAGTCAGCTGACGGATGGGTTTGGCCAGCGTCGTCGCCGCTGTGATAAACGCGACGAACTGTCCGGTGGTCATATGCCCCTGTACCGAAGGCGCCAGCGCCAACCAGACAAGTAGTGCGATAGCGATAGCCACCAGGACCTGGACGACCGGCGTGCTGATCGCCTGGGTCAACGCCATCTTCATGCTCTGTCGCTGGTTATTCTCGCTAACCTCGCGAAAACGAACCTCTTCGTAGCTCTCGCCACCGAAGATCCTTACGACGCGGTAGCCGTTGATGGCCTCAGACGCAACATGGGTCACATCGCCCATCGAACTCTGAATCCGTCGGCTCAGCTTTCGGAAGCGTTTGCTGACATAGCTGATGATGCCACCGATGAGCGGCCCCAATGCCAGGAAGATGAGCGACAGTCGCCAATTGGTCACGAACATGAACCCCACCAGCCCGACGACCGTCAGTCCTTCGCGCAGCATGACCGTAATGGCACTGGTTGCGGCCCCGGTCACCTGTTCCACGTTATACGTGATCTTCGAGACCAAATGACCAGAGGCATGGTCTTCGAAAAACCCACAGGGCAGCTTCAGGAAGTGGTTGAAGATCTCGGTCCGCATTTCGTTGACGATGCTACGGGCCACCTTGGCCATGAAATACTGGCCAAAAAAAGTACCGACGCCGCGCATCAGAAATACCGCAACAATCAGCAAACAGACCAGTACCCGGCTGTGGTGGGAAGGCTCCTGAACCGCCTTGATGACGAACTCCATCGCCGCGGCCATAGCTGTCGAGGCACCGGCATAAATACCGTTGCCAATGACAGCCAGCATGAAAGCAAACCAGAGCGGTTTGAGATAAGTCAGCAGACGCCTATAGATCTGCCAGTGAGACGCGTTTTCGTCAGACATGAAACTCTAGTGGACTCCGGAGGGCCCGTGCCTAGTGCACGGGCGGGCGATTATTTGCCGTTATCGTTGCCACGCTTGGTGGTGATACTGAGTCGCACGAACCCCAGTTGGCCAGCCACATCCATTGCCCGAACCACATACTCGTGCGGAGTCATCGCATCGGCGGTTATCACGAAAGGAATCTTGTGATTGCCGTTTGCCACTTTTTCGACCGCACGTTTCAAGGTATCGCGCTGGTTGTTGACCAGCGGCCGATCGTTGACCGAGAAATTGCCCTTGGCATCGATGATGACATCGACATTGAGCTTTTCAATCTTGCCTTGCTGGCCATCCGCCTGGGGCAGATCGATTTTCAGGTGACTTTCCCGGGTAAAGGTTGCCGACACCATGAAAAAGATCAGCAGCAGGAACACCACATCGATCAGCGGTGTGATATCGACCAGCGACTCACCGCGGGAAGCCTGACGCTTGAATTTCACGGTGCTTATTCTCCCTCGGCGTCAATCTCACGATCACCGTGGACGACTTCCACGAGTTTCACCGCTTCCTGTTCCATGCCGACGACGATGGCGTCGACGCGTGCCACGAAGTAACGATGGCAAATCAGGGTGGGTATGGCGATTGTCAGACCGGCAGCCGTGGTGATCAGCGCCTGGGAAATACCGCCTGCCAGGTTGTCGGCATTACCGATCCCCGCCAGTGAGATCTCCGAAAACACCTGGATCATGCCGACAACGGTACCCAGAAGACCCAGCAACGGCGAGATGGCCGCAATGGTACCCAAAGCGTTGAGGAACCGCTCCAGCTCATGTACCACCTGTGCAGCCTCTTCCTCGATGCTTTCCTTCATCACATCGCGGCCATGCTTGGCGTTCATCAGGCCCGCAGAAAGGATTCGGCCCAACGGTGAAGATTCACGCAGCGCTTTGAGCTTTCGCGAATTCAGCTCTTTGCGTTTAATCCAGCGCCAAAGCTCTTTTATAGTGTCCTTGGGGGCGATCCGACTGGTCCGCAATGTCCAGAAACGTTCCAAAACGATGGCCAGTGCGAGGATCGAACAAGCCACGATGGGAATCATGACGATACCGCCGGCTTTCAACAGCTCTAACACGCGAAGTCTCCATGAAGTCAATCAAGCCGCGCGATACTTTAGCACAGTGACACAGCCGAATCGCAACAATGAATCCCGTTCCTCAAGATCCCGCCCCCAACTGTGTCTTTTCTATCCAAAATGCGGCCTGATCCCGGGTACCGGAAACCACAATATGATCGCGTTTCCAGCGAAAATGGAGACTCCCTCTCTTCGCTGTTTCGAGTATCCGAGCCCCGGCCTGCCGATAACGGCGTACTACCAATGCGGCCGGATGGTGATAAGGGTTTCGGTAGCCTGCCGCAAACACCACCCATTCAGGCTCAAGCGCCCTCACCCAAGGTAACGATGAGCCGGTAGCGCTGCCGGCCCGACCGGCCACCAGAATCCTGACCGGAGCCGGCCGATTGGGGCGGCTCAACCGCCACCTCTCGCCAGCCACGGAAAGATCGCCCGCCAGCATCACATCGCCGCCGGCCGTTTCGACGCGTGTCACGCAGGCACTCCTCTCTCGATCGCCCGCCCTGGGGGGTGCCCAGAAGGTCAATACCATATCGCCCAGCACCATAGCGGGTGCAGCTTTACAGGCGAGTTCGGGCTCCGTCGCTTTTGGACTGATCACCCTTTCGACCCAAACGCCATTTTCGAGCAGTTTCGCATCCAGTCGGTGGTTCCAGTCAGCACGACTCATCACCAGCGCATCCAATCGCCGCACTCCCAATGCGGCAAGGCTCGGCAGAATCACCTGACTGGCAGCGTTATACCCATCCGGTGATCCCGGCCCCACACCGTAAAGCACCGCATGACGCCCCGAGCGCAGCAATACCGAAGTTCCCTCCCCGACATCAAAGACCCGCATGGTTACCCCGGACACCACACTGTTTCGACGCCATTCCGGCAACAGCGGGGTCAATACGATCAGCAAGGTTATAGCAGCAACCATGCGGTAGAACCTCGAGACCGGCCAAAGCATCATCATGGTGGTTGCCGCAACCCCGAGAGCAACCGTAACGCTGACCGGGAACAGGAGGTCACTGTGCGCTGACGACCAACTCAGACCCTGCCACCACAACCCTAACACCGCATCCATGAGGACACTCAAGGGTCCCGCCAGAAAAGGAAATGTCATTCCCAGCGGCACAGCGACAAAAAGTAATGGCATCACCAACAATGACACCCAGGGAATCGCCAAAAGGTTCACCAGGAAACCCAGGCTCGCCACAGGTAATCCCATGGCCATCAGGACAGGAAGCAGCCCGGCACCAATCGCAATCTGCGCAACGATGAGGCTACCCACGGACGATGACGGCCGAAGGCGACCGCCAAACGCGAACAGAAGGCTGGCCACAGCGCAGAACGATAGCCAGCAGCCCAAATCCAAAGGCGCGAGCGGGTCGATCAGCAGCACCAGGCAAAGCGCCGTCCACCAGGCTGTCCACAAACTCAACCGACGCCCCGATAAATAGGCTGCCAGCCCAACCGCCACCATGATCAGTGCTCGCTGTGTCGGTATCGAAAACCCTGCCAGGGCCGCGTAAAACCCACTGCTAACCAATACCGAAATAACAACGAAACGACGCTGCCACGAAGGCGGGAAGCGTTGACCACACAGCAGCAGCCAAACATAACGACTCAGCCATCCCGTCAATGCCGCCAGCAGCCCCACGTGCAGGCCAGAGATCGAAATCAGGTGAATCGTGCCCGTGCGCTGCAAAACCTGCCATTGCGATGAGGTAATCCGGGCGCGCACGCCAAATAGCAGCGACTCCACAAGCGGCTGCTGGTCAAGATGGGGGTATCGCTGTTCAAAGCGCAGAACCAGGTGCCGACGCCATTCATCGAAATGACAGGAAGGTCCACAGTGGCCCCTGCCCGGCTCGATCGTTCGCACTGAACCTGTTGCCAGGTAACCGTGGCGAAAGAGCCAGGTTTCATAGCGAAAACCCGATGGATTGACTTCGCCATGGGGGCGCTTCAACCGAACGACAAGACGGGCCTGATCCGGGATATCTGAGGGCTTCGCGTGATAGCGTGTGAGGCGTATGCGAGCTGGCTGCGACAATAATGAAGTTTGAGGCCAGCGGGTAACGCAGAAATCGAAGTGGACAGCTCCGTAGGCACCAGGGGCTGGAAGACTGCAGAGGTAGCCTTCCGCCATCAAAGGCTTTAGCTCCACAGCTGCCGGCAAGCGCCCGTTATATCGGACCAGGGCCTGGTAGTCGGCCCATGAAGCCCCCAGCAACAGGCAACAAAACAGCCCTGCCACCCGTCTGCCGCGAGCACGCCATGCGACCAACAGCAGCAGCGCTGCAGCCCCAAACAGGTAGGTGGGCGGTGGTATTGTGCCGACACAATACAGTAAGATTACCCCGCCCGAAAACGCGATCATCCGTGCGCGCAATATCTTCGCTCCCTGCGACTGTGTATTACCTTATTTCGTCAAAAACCGGTCAAGGCACTGTAGGCTGACTGTTCTATGCCCAAGGATTTCATCAAGCGACATATGCCGTCACCGGAGAAAGTCCGGAACATCAAGTCTCTGCACTT
The DNA here is from genome assembly GCF_002514725.1 of Mangrovitalea sediminis. Lineage (GTDB taxonomy): Bacteria > Pseudomonadota > Gammaproteobacteria > Pseudomonadales > Oleiphilaceae > Mangrovitalea > Mangrovitalea sediminis. Next base: position 206,935 of record NZ_NTLB01000005.1, on the reverse strand, counting down.
TCTGGGCAACATCCTGCACGAACCCAATCTTTGGCATATCAACCGGCATTCCATTGCACGCGCCTGCCTGATCGGTATCTTCTGGTGTTTTATACCCATGCCGTTTCAGATGATCCCGGCCGCCCTGTTCGCACTCTGGTTGAATGCCAACCTGCCCTTGTCCGTGGCCTTGGTCTGGATCACCAACCCGCTGACCATGCCTCCGATCTTCTACTTCAATTACCGGCTCGGAGCACTGCTACTGGGCAGACCCACCCTGCCTTTTGACTTCCATCTGTCCCTTAACTGGATCAGCCACCGCCTGATGGAAGTGGGAGTCCCCCTGTATACCGGATCGGTCATCGCGGGCCTGGGCTTTGGTATCGCGAGTTTTGTCGTCGTCGACTGGCTGTGGAGACGCAAGATTCGCCGCGACTGGCGCGAACGGCGAAAGCATCGATAGCCTTCCCGCGCGCCCAAAACGCTACCGTTCTGCGATCAAGCGCCCCTGTTCCAAGCGGCACACCCGCTGCAGACGGCCAGCCAGCTGGCTATCGTGCGTCACGATCACGAAGGATGTCGCCAGTTGAGCGCTCAGCTCCTCAATCAACGCCTGTACACCCGCCGCGGTCGCCTCGTCGAGATTACCGGTAGGCTCGTCCATCAGCACACACTTGGGTTCATTCACCAGGGCACGGGCAATGGCGACACGCTGACGCTCCCCGCCTGACAGCTCTGCCGGCTTGTGCTCCAACCGGGGCTCCAAGCCGACCCGTGTCAGGATATCCCGGGCTCTTTGCCGGCTTTCCACCACTGAGCGGCCACCCAGCAAGCAAGGCATCGCGACATTTTCCAGCGCGGTAAACTCGGACAACAGGTGGTGAAATTGGTAGACGAAGCCAAGAGTTCGATTGCGGAATGCTGCCCGGGGCTTTTCCCGCAGGCGATGGATGTTCTGCCCCATAACGTGCACTTCGCCGGAACTGGGCTTATCCAAGCCCCCCAGCAAATTGAGCAACGTCGTTTTGCCCGCACCTGAACTGCCCACAATCCCGAGGGTTTCTCCCGCAGCCAATTCCACTGAAATATCATGGAAAACGGTCAGCGTAGACCGCCCCTCACGGTAGCTCTTGGTAACACTGCGACAGTCGATAACCAACGCATTACTCATATCGCAATGCCTCCGCAGGATCCACTTTTGATGCCCGCCATGCCGGATAGAGGGTTGCCAGCAGGCTCATGGCAAGCCCCGAGCCACAGATAACGGCCACATCGGACCACTTGAGCTGCGAGGGCAGATAGCTGATGAAATAGACGTCCGCACTGAGGAACTGATGGTGGGTCACATGCTCCAGCCAGTTGAACATATCGCTCACGTTCAGCGCGAGAATGATGCCGAGAATGGCGCCGACAACCAGGCCGGTGAGACCTATCACTGCCCCCTGAACGATAAAGATCCGCAGTATGGTGCCCGGCGTCGCCCCCATGGTCCGCAGGATCGCGATATCGGCACGCTTGTCGGTGACCACCATCACCAGCGCAGAGACGATATTGAAAGCCGCCACGGCAACGATAAACATCAGCAACAACCCGATCATCGTCTTTTCCATACCGATGGCGCGGAACAGGTTGCCCTGGGTCTGGGTCCAGTCGCTGATATAGTGCATGCCTGGCAGCTTCTGGGCGATTCGTTCCGCGATCATCGGGGCCTTGAACAGGTTATCCACTTTCAGCCGCACCCCGCCTACGCCGTCGGTATGCAGGATGCGTTCTGCATCATCGATATTGATCACCGTGTAGTTCGCATCCAGCTCCGCTCCCACCTTGAAGATGCCGACCACGGTAAACCGCTTAAGCCGCGGTAACACTCCCGCCGGTGTCAGCGATGCCTCTGGCAGGATCACCGTCACCTTATCGCCGAGCGAGAGATCCAGATATCGCGCCAGTAACTGGCCCACGATAATGCCGAACTTGCCGGGCTTCAGATCATTGAGACTGCCTGCAATCATATGATTCTGGATAATGGAGACCTTGGGCTCCATCGAAGGAAGGATTCCATTGAGCAGAATGCCCCGGACCTGCCCTCGCTCAGTCACCATACCCTGCACCTGTGTGAAAGGGGCCGTGCCCACCACATCAGGATCCTGGCTGGCAATTTTTGCCACCTGGCGCCAGTCCGTCATCGGCCCCTGACTGCGAATCACGGCATGGGGCACCATACCCAGGATGCGCTTCTGTAATTCATGGTCGAATCCGTTCATGACGGACAGGACCGTGATCAGCACGGCGATGCCCAGGGTCAACCCCAGCATCGATATCAATGAAATAAAGGAAATAAAGTGATTGCGGCGCTTGGCTGCGGTGTAACGCAAACCGATATAAAACGGTAAGGGCTTAAACATCTGCGGTCATTCCACTCCATGGCCACACCGCCCTGAGGCGGGAACCCGAATCAACCTGCGGCGAAAAAAGCAACTCGCGCAGAAGCTGTTACACTAACGAAAAACAGGGGCGGAACCGGCATGGCATCCACCCCGGATACGCTGAACTGCCCTTTCGGGCAACCGAGTTGGAGCCTTCATGCCTCGCCATAAGAATCTGTCCAGCAACCAACGTGCCCCGAAAACCGCACCTTCGGCACCGGACGACAGCGTGGAGAATGTACCTTCCAACAATCGCCGGCAGTTCTACCGAATTGAAGATCGTATCGGGCTGGAAGTCCGGGTACTTGCGAATGCCGATCAGTCACTGGATGCCGTTTTCAACGACGCCCACCTTGGCCCCCTTTACCAGGAAGTACGCCGGCTCGACCAGGACATTCGCCTCCAGATGAGCCTCCTCGCGGAGAAAGAGCGCCAAATATCCAGTCTTTTCAAATCACTGAATCTAAAGCTCGACACACTGGCGCGCATTATGGCCTTTCAGCAGAATCCGTTGCAACCGAGCCAGTGGTGCGATGTCACGTTGAGCGAAGGCGGCCTGGCCTTTTCCGCCGCGCTGCTCGAGGAGGACCTGCAGCCCGGCGATGGCATCGCGCTTCGCCTGACCCTGATGCCGGATCTTGCCCGCCCCCGCATGAAGGCAAGGGTACTCGACCTTGTCCAGGCACCCGGCGAAACCTCCCGCGTGCATGTGGAATTTGTTGAGATGGATGACCACGACCGGCAGAGCATCGCACGCCACGTGCTGCGATGGCAGGCACGCCAGCGTCAATCCCAGCAGCCCGACCCGGCCTCCTGAAGCTCCTCAGCGGGAAAGTGCTGCGGGAGCGTCTATAGTACTAGGCAAGGGCTGTTTCAGTATGCCCTCACCCTGAAATGCGCCATTCCGCTGAAACGATGGTTTCAACGAAAGGCGCGAACCTATCTCAAAGAACGCGTGGAGAGCCCGACATTGCGGAAATCCAGTATGTCCCGACCTCGAGTTGCCGCCCTGTCCCAATTGTTCGCCGGGGCAGCTTTTGCTTTAATGCTCGCGCCCGCGACGCAGGCTGAGCAGACCGTCGTTCCCCTGATGTCGCAGTCGCCTCAGGATCAGTCGATCCCGAGGCCCAAATGGGGTGAAACCCAGGCCAAGGTGCTAAAACAGTTCGGTGAGCCCAAGTCCAAGAAAGGTCCTGTGGGCAAGGCGCCCTACTCTTATACACAGTGGCATTACGATAAATTTACGGTTTTTTTTGAAGGCGATCGGGTTATTCATACCGTGCTGAGCCATCAGCCGCAAAGCGCCAAATAATGCCCGTCTGACCAGTGGTCGGCGGCCATGAGCGTTCCGGCCGCCTTCTCCCAGGAGACGAGATGACGCAACAAACACCTGTACTTCCGGCCGAATGGGCACCGCAAAGCGCGGTGATGCTGACCTGGCCACACATGGGGACAGACTGGGCCGACCTTATCGACCAGGTGGAACCGGTGTTTTTCGAGATCGCCATCGAAGTGCTGCGTCGCGAGCATCTCGTTGTCAGTTGCGAAGACGTCTTCCGGCTCGAGCGCATCCAGAAAACGCTGCAGGAGCACATCAACGCCGACAAGCTGCCCGGTCGGGTGTTCGCCACGCCGGCGCCGGCTAATGACACTTGGGCACGAGACCATGGCCCAATTACCGTCATCGTCGATGGTCAGCCACGTCTGCTCGATTTCCGCTTCAATGCCTGGGGCGGCAAGTTTCCCCACGAGAAGGACGACGCGTTAAATACGCATCTTGCGCGCAGCCGGCTGTTCGGGCAGACCCCGTTACAAGCAGTGGATTTCGTCCTCGAAGGCGGCTCCGTCGAGTCCGACGGTGAAGGCACTCTGCTGACCACAGCCCAATGCCTGCTGACCCCCACCCGTAACCCGGGCCTTAGCCGTGCGGAGGTTGAACAACGGCTGAGCGACCTTCTCGGCTTCGACCGCATACTGTGGCTCGAACATGGCTACCTGGCCGGAGACGACACCGACAGCCATATCGACACGTTGGCGCGGTTTTGCACACCTTCCCGCATCTGTTACGTGCGCTGCACCGACGCCGGCGACGAGCATTTTAACGAGCTCAATGCCATGGAGCGGGAGTTGCAAGCGCTCCGACAGCGAAACGGCGAGCCCTATGAACTGGTACCACTGCCCTGGCCCGACGCCATCTACTCCGAAGATGGACACCGACTGCCCGCGACCTATGCCAACTTCCTGCTGGTAAACGGTGCCGTGCTGCTGCCGGTTTATGGTGTTCCCCAGGATGACGCGGCGATCGAAGTCATGGCACAGTGTTTCCCGGAGCATGAGATCGTACCGATCAATTGCCGCGCCATCATCGAACAACACGGCAGCCTGCACTGCCTGACCATGCAAATTCCCAGTGGAGTCGTCGGAGCCTCATGACTAGCCGATCCCCCCTAAAAGTGGCCGCCCTCCAGCAGGCCTGTTCCACGCAGAAAGCGGAAAGCCTGGCAACCAGCGAACGCCTGGTCCGCGAGGCGGCCGGCCAGGGAGCGGAACTCGTTGTGCTGCAGGAATTGCACGCGACGCAGTATTTCTGTCAGACCGAGGACACGGCGATTTTCGAACTCGCGGAACCCATTCCCGGCCCAACGACAGATCACCTGTCGGCTCTGGCGAAGGAACTGGGTATTGTCATCGTCGGTTCCGTATTCGAGCGCCGTATGAACGGCGTCTACCACAATACCGCTGTGGTCCTTGAGCGAGATGGCTCCATTGCGGGCCTGTATCGGAAAATGCACATTCCGGACGACCCCGGCTTTTATGAGAAATTCTATTTCACACCAGGCGATGCCCAGTTCAACGACGGCCGCAGCGGTTTCAGCCCTATCGACACCTCGGTAGGCCGCCTCGGGGTATTGGTTTGCTGGGATCAGTGGTATCCGGAAGCCGCGCGCCTGATGGCTCTCGCCGGCGCCGAAATCCTGATTTACCCCACCGCAATCGGTTGGGACCTGGCGGATACCGATGATGAAAAGGCCCGGCAACTTGAAGCCTGGGTGACCGTTCAGCGCGGTCACGCGGTTGCCAACAATCTCCCGGTTATCGCGCCAAACCGTATCGGACAGGAGCCCGATCCTTCCGGGCAATCCGACGGCATCCGTTTCTGGGGTAACAGTTTTATTGCCGGGCCCCAGGGTGAATTCCTGGCACGGGCGGACGACGTAACGGAAACTGTTCTCATGGTCGAGCTCGACCGGGAACGCACAGAAAGTGTTCGGCGCATCTGGCCCTACTTGCGAGACCGGCGCATCGACGCTTATCAGGACATCCTCAAGCGCGTGCGCGATTGAGCCGAACCCGGTAATCCTTCGTGAAACGACTTATCGAGAACACCATCGGCGCCCTCAATGAGGTGCTTCTGGGCAAGGATCTGCAGGTTCGACTCGCACTGTGCTGCATGTTGGCTCGGGGTCACCTGCTGATCGAGGACATTCCCGGCATGGGTAAAACCACGCTGTCTCATGCCCTTGCCCGTATTATGGGCCTGAGCTATCAGCGCATTCAGTTCACCAGCGACCTGTTGCCGGCCGATGTGCTCGGTTTCTCGACCTTTGATCGCGACGCGAATGACCTGGTCTTTCATCCCGGCCCCATCTTCTCCCAGGTCGTCCTGGCCGACGAGATTAACCGAGCCTCACCGCGCACCCAGAGCGCGCTGCTGGAAGCGATGGAAGAACGTCAGGTCTCTATCGAGGGCCACACCCGCCCTCTGCCGATTCCTTTCTTCGTGATTGCCACCCAGAATCCACTCGAGCAAGGGGGCACATACCCGCTCCCGGAGTCACAACTGGACCGCTTCCTTATGCGACTCCAGTTGGGATATCCCGACCGTCTGGCGGAGCGTGCGCTATTGCAGGGAGAGGACCGACGCGACCTCACCGCCCGACTGCAACCGCAATTAAGCACCGAAGACGTTCTGACCCTGCAGCAGGCCGTCGACCGGGTTACCGTATCAGAAGCCTTGCTGGACTATGTTCAGCGGATTCTCGGCTACACCCGGCAAATGCCCGGTGTCGTCTACGGGCTCTCTCCCCGGGCCGGCCTTGGATTACTCCGCGCCGCCAGGGCCTGGGCACTGATGAGTGGCCGCCACCATGTACTGCCCGATGACGTTCAGATGGTGTTGCCCGCCATCGTCGAGCACCGGCTGGCCCAAGGCGAGTCCCCCAAAGGCCAGTTGCGTGCCCAACGTATCCTGGAGGACGTCGCGGTCCTGTAGCGTCCTGTAGAGTCCCGTAGAAAGGTCCACGCAACGGTTGAAATACAGACTATCGCCCTCAGCTAGCCCATTAAGTATCTCAATAATCGATATTGGCCAATTCAATCCGATAACGCTGGACATCGTGGTAACCTAGCCACTTCAAAATGGGATGGCGGCTGGCGCCATCCCGAGCTGACCCCGACCTGCTCCTGCAAAAGGGGGACCGACGCCACGTATTCCAGCCTGTCGACTGTTTCGAGAGAGGACACATGAGCACGACGAAAAAGCACGCCAAAGTCATCATCCTGGGCTCTGGCCCTGCCGGTTACAGCGCTGCGGTCTACGCAGCACGCGCCAACCTCAAACCCATGATGATTACCGGTATCGAGGTCGGCGGCCAGTTGACCACTACCACCGACGTCGATAACTGGCCCGGTGATGCCGACGGCGTGCAAGGCCCGGAACTGATGCAGCGCATGCAGAAACATGCCGAGCGTTTCGAAACCGAAATGGTCTTCGATACCATCAACGAAGCCGACCTGTCCCAACGCCCGTTCCGGCTCAAGGGCGATAGCGGCGAATACACCTGCGACGCCCTGATCATCGCCACAGGCGCCTCCGCCAAATATCTGGGCCTGCCTTCTGAAGAGGCCTTCAAGGGAAAAGGCGTCAGCGCCTGCGCCACCTGTGACGGCTTTTTCTACCGCAAGCAGAAAGTCGCCGTCATTGGGGGGGGCAACACGGCCGTAGAAGAAGCGCTCTACCTTTCCAACATTGCCGCTGAGGTAACGCTGGTTCATCGTCGCGATTCCCTGCGTGCCGAAAAAATCATGCAGGACAAACTCTTCGAGAAGGCAGAAAGCGGTAATGTACGCCTGATCTGGAACCACACGCTGGATGAGGTACTGGGCGACGACAGCGGCGTAACCGGTGTACGCCTGGTTGATACCCAGACCGGCGAAAAGCAGGACCTCGAGGTCACCGGCGCCTTCATTGCCATCGGCCATCACCCGAACACCCATATTTTCGAAGGCCAACTGGATATGACCAACGGCTACATCAACATCCGTTCAGGTCTTGAAGGTATGGCGACGCAAACCAGCGTGCCTGGCGTATTCGCTGCCGGAGACGTTGCCGACCATGTGTATCGCCAAGCGATCACCTCTGCCGGTTTCGGCTGCATGGCCGCTCTGGACGCAGAACGCTTTCTCGATCACCACGCTTGAGTCACAATGAGATGCAGGGCCCTTCCGGACCGATACGGGAGGGCTGCCCATCGTCCCTTAGGCGCGCTCAGATATCGGGATGACGACGTTACCCTGGCTGGACTCCGACCATCTCTGGTTCCCCTCCCCGGATGCCGCCCTGGAGGATCCGGACGGTCTGCTTGCTATCGGCGGCGACTTAGCCGTCGACAGGCTGCTGCTTGCCTATCGCTCCGGCATTTTCCCCTGGTTCAGTGAAGAGCAGCCGATACTCTGGTGGTCGCCCAATCCCCGCTGCATACTGTTGCCTCACGAATTGCATACTTCCCGCAGCCTGCGCAAGACCCTGCGCCAGGGTCGCTACCACGTCACTATCGACAAAGCGTTCGATGAAGTCGTTACTGCCTGCGCCGACTCACGCAGCGAAGGCACCTGGATTACGCCGGACATGAAGATGGCCTACTCCCGGTTGCACCAGCTCCGCCTGGCTCACTCCTTCGAAGCCTGGGACGATGAAGGCAACCTCGCCGGAGGCCTCTACGGCGTTGCCATGGGGCGCTGCTTCTTTGGCGAGTCGATGTTTGCCCGGCAAACCGATGCCTCAAAGGTCGCCTTTACCCATATGGTGCGACAACTTCAGGCCTGGAAATATGCCCTCATCGACTGCCAGGTGGAGAATGCCCACTTGCGTTCCCTGGGCGCCCGACTTGTTCCCCGCGCCGAATTTTTATCTATACTGGAAAAGAACATCGACCAGTCTCCAGACCATGTGTTATGGCAAATGGAGTGGCAATGGTCAGAACGGGAGGCGCCATGAGCAGTCTCAAGACGTTAGTATTTTTCGCCACACCGGAACACCATTGCAGCTACTTGACTGATCGGCACGCCACCACCATGTTCGTGGACCCTCGAGCGCATGTTGACCGCAGACTGTACAGTCAACTGACGGCCCTCGGCTTCCGGCGCAGCGGCTCGCATTACTATCGTCCACACTGCGAATCCTGCAACGCCTGCATTCCCGTCCGAATACCGGTAGACCGCTTTCGGCCAGATAGATCGCAGCGACGTAACCTGCGCCAGAACAGCGACCTTGAGTTACGCCCAGTCCCTGCGCGCTATACCGAAGAGTATTACCGGCTTTACGAGAACTATATCAATCAGCGCCATTCGGATGGCGATATGTATCCACCGAGCCGGGAGCAGTTTTCTTCCTTTCTGGTAGAAGGTGGTGTCGATGGGTTTTATCTGGAAATGCGGGAACATGGGCGACTGATCGGCCTGGGCGTCGTTGACGCCCTGGACGACGGCCTCTCCGCGATCTATACGTTGTTTGAGCCATCATCCACCCCCAGGGGACTTGGCACACTGGCTATCCTCTGGCAAATCGAAGAAACACGTCGACGGGAATTGCCCTACGTATACTTGGGCTACTGGATTAAGGACTGTCGCAAGATGAGCTATAAGGACCATTTCCAGCCACTGGAAATGCTTTCAGACGGTCACTGGCAGGATCTTCCCCTCGATTAGACCTTAACGGATTGCCTCTACCGCACTAAGACACTTACGGCTTTTGCCAATTGCCGATAATTCAGGCAGAATTGCTGCCACTTTCCGGCCGGTCATGTTCAGGCGGTGCAAAATCCCCGCTGAGCAGGCTTTTGTGCATCACCGGCTTATTACAGATTGATCGCAACTGGGGTTTATACTGAATGGCGAAGACTGATGTCATCGAAATGGAAGGGACTGTTATCGATACCCTTCCCAACACCATGTTCCGTGTTGAACTGAGCAACGGTCACGTTGTGACGGCACACATTTCCGGCAAAATGCGCAAAAACTACATCCGCATCCTGACCGGAGATAAAGTCAAAGTTGAGCTGACTCCCTACGACCTGAGCAAGGGTCGCATCGTCTACCGCGCCCGCTGATCCGAATCCCTCACCCTGGCGGCGCCCGGTTCTGGTTACTTCGCTGACTAATGATACATTCATGATCACAAAGTAACTTATTGACTTAAACAAAAAAACGGAAGACCGAGAATTAATATCGTTTCGTCACGGTGAGCACCTCAAAATATTGTAAATGCATCCGTCGCCAAACGGTCTTGCAGGAAGTTGTTCGAACACAGTAACGATGAAAACGAATTTTCGCAGATCGTACACACGTGTCGTCGAAGAGTGTGGCTTGCTGTGCGCAGCTCGCCACACATGTGCATCTGGAACAACTTTAGCGGGAAAAGTAGGTTCTTCCACTCAGCGCCATGCTCTTGATTACTTGCGCCCAACCTTCATTACGTGCGCTATGACGCAATCATCGACGCAGACCTACTGAGAAATCTTCTCACCTAGCACGCCACGAGAAAGGCGCTTACCAGGGCACATAAATCTAATTGTTTGAACACAACACAGCCCCACAAACATATATTGAGCGTTTTTTGTACAACCCCCACAACAAAAGAGACTCTCATTACGAGGAAAGGGCTCGAAGCAACAACGATAAAATCAATTGATAACCTGCTTTCTGCCCCCTACCAAGATCAAAAATTCCCTTCAAACACATTTTCATCTAAAATTCACTACAAAATTGAACCATGAAGGTTGCATAAATAAATTTAATTTATATCCCTCATGCAATCGAAAAAAATTGCAAAATTTAAATACAACTGAGTCCATTATCAAGGATGGTTCAAAAAGTGGATATAGAATACAGAAAAGATATTGATGGCCTACGCGCTTTAGCAATAATTCCCGTTATATTTTTCCATATGCATTTATCAGCTTTCTCTGGAGGATTTATAGGGGTAGATGTTTTCTTTGCCATTAGCGGATTCTTGATAACCTCAATCATAATAAAAAAAATGAACACATCCACCTTTTCTTTTAAAGACTTCTATGCAAGACGATTCCGACGACTGGCTCCAGCGGCATTAATTATATATTTAACAACACTCTTAACCTTTTTCTTCATATATCCGCCACCTTATTATCAAAGTGTGTCTAAAGCGGCATTATCATCTTTGACATTTGTATCCAACATCTATTTTTGGAAACAAGGCGGCTACTTCAGCTCTGATCTTAGCTTAAACCCCTTCCTTCACACTTGGAGTCTGAGCATTGAGGAGCAATATTATCTTGCTTTTCCACTTTTCATGCTGATTACGCTAACTTTATTCAGGGAAAAGCTAGCCCAGCTTCTAATATTTATTATTGTCTCACTATTCTCAATATACTTAGCCATACACTACACGCCATCATATAGATCTTTTGCTGCATTTTATTTGCTTCCACCCAGATTTTATGAACTCTGCATTGGAGGGATAGCTGCGATTTACATTCATTACTACCCTCAATCTCGCTATAGATCTCTTCCATACTTAAAAGAAGTAGGGATGGCCTTAATCGCAATCCCAATATTCGCATTTAATAGCAACACAAAATTTCCTTCATACAACGCCTTATTCCCGGTTATCGGGGCTTCACTTATAATGTTTTCTTCGAACGAGCGAAGCGTTGTTAATTTATTACTTAAGTCAAAGCTCCTTACTTTTATTGGAATTATTTCGTACTCGCTCTATCTCTGGCACTGGCCAATCATTGTTTTTAGTAATTGGATTTACAGCACAAACGCCTGGCCAAAAACTTTACTTATCCTGAGCGCTACCTTTATATTTTCATGGCTATCATACAAATACATTGAAACGCCATTTAGAAAAAAAGAGATCATATCAAATACTCAGTTCAAAAAAATTTTCATTCCCGCCTTTGCAGCAGTAGCGCTACTATCAACGGGTGGAATTATTTATGGAAATGCCTTTTATTCTGACCCTACCGGTGCAGTCGTTGCAAAATATGAGAAAGCTATTCATCCAGAAATAAGAAGAGATTGCACTGATAGGACCAGAAATACCGGAAAGCTTCATATTTGTAGTTTAAAAATCCCCTATGGTTCCAACCCCAGCAAGAAGATCTTCGTTTGGGGAGATAGCCACGGCAGCGCTGCAATGACCGGATTTTCAGAATTAGCTTCAAAGTACAAAATTGACTTCGCAAACACTACGGGATGCCCACCTATAATTGATATTAGGAGAAACGATTGGAGACAGTCGTGCGTTCGCGTGAACAATATGGTTTTTCACTACATACTTAAAAATCATTACGATTTAATTATTTTATTCGGCGCATTTGACAACTATTTAGATTGGGGCGTAATCGAAAGCAATAAATCAAATTTCTATAGAAATCCCTCAAAGTCTGAAATAGATTTTTCTGCTGCCGCAAATAGCACCTTCGAAAAACTTACAACCAATAACACTAAATTTTTGATAATGGCTCAGCCGCCGCGCTTCAACAGAAGAGTACCAGACCAATATATCCATAACGCAATGCTAGGCATACCTTATGACGGCGAAACCATAAGTCGAAAGGAATATGACAAGCAACTCTCTCCTTTCTATGAGGCAATTGGCAAGCGATGGGGAGCGCACATTTTGTCTTTAGAAAACTATTTTTGCGACAAAGAAACTTGTGTGAGTATTAAAAAAGGACAAATTCTATTCAAGGACAATCATCATATCAGCAATTTTATGGCGCTACAGATGGTTAACCTAATCACACCAGCTGTCGAGAAAGTGATCTCGATCCAGAGGAAGTAGCTCCGACAGCTGGTTCATGGAATATAAACTGACCACTCTTTGCTCTCAACGAGTGGTCAGCTGATTACCCGTCAGCCCCATTTTTTAGGTTCATCGCACTTTACCGGGAAAAGCGGCTTTGATTTCAAAGAGAAGTCGCTGCCCCGATACCCCTTTGTCATACCTGGAGGTTAGCGCTTGCTCCATCGGTAGGGCGCAATAACCGAAGGGCATTGCGCCGCATGGCAGCAGGCAAACTCCGAGTTTAGCTTCCGGGTGTAGTATCGCCGTTGGTCAGTCATGGGGTGTTGTTACACCGAGTGGCGTCTCATTCGGCGCAATGCCCTTCGGTTATTGCGCCCTACGGCTTTTCACGCTAATCCGCGACGATCCTTTTTTTAGGGGGCCAGACGAGTAACTGAAGGCCATTACGCATGCCGTAGGAGTTTCGCTATGGCCCATAAGCCATACCTCACAGCGCCTTATTCACAACAACGCCTATAAAAAAGGCGCAGCCCCTTTCAGGACCGCGCCTTTTAAACGAGCGACTACATCAACTTAGACCGCTTCAGCAGGCTCCGCCTCGAACTCAAACTCGAGTTCGTCGCCCTTGAGGGTAATAGAAACCTCACCCCCATTATCCGCGAGTCGTCCAAAGAGAATTTCCTCCGCCATAGGCTTCTTGATCTTCTCCTGGATCAGGCGCGCCATCGGGCGAGCGCCCATCTTGTCGTCGTAGCCATGCTCGGCCAGCCAGCGTTTGGCCGCCTCATCCACGTGCAGAACCACACGTTTCTCATCCAACTGCGCCTGCAGCTCAACGAGGAATTTGTCCACCACATGGGTGATGGTATCCCGATTGAGCGCGGAGAACTGAATGATGCCATCCAACCGGTTACGGAACTCTGGCGTGAACATCTTGGTGATCACCTCCATGGCATCCGTACTGTTATCCTGCTCCTGGAAGCCGATTGAACGTCGCGCCAGACTTTCAGCTCCGGCGTTCGTTGTCATTACGATGATGACATGACGGAAATCCGCTTTACGACCGTTGTTATCGGTCAGGGTCCCGTGGTCCATCACCTGCAGCAGCAGGTTGAACACTTCCGGGTGGGCCTTCTCGATCTCATCCAGCAGCAACACGCAATGCGGATGCTTGTTGATCGATTCCGTCAGCAAACCGCCCTGGTCAAAGCCGACATACCCCGGAGGGGCACCGATCAGACGCGATACCGTATGACGCTCCATGTACTCCGACATATCGAAGCGTACCAACTCGATACCCAGGATCTTCGCCAACTGGCGGGTCACTTCAGTCTTACCGACACCGGTGGGACCCGCGAACAGGAAGGCACCCTCCGGCTTCTCAGGCGACTTCAAGCCTGCACGCGCCAGCTTGATCGCCGTCGACAGCGACTCGATGGCTCGATCCTGCCCGAACACCACCATCTTGAGATCCCGCTCCAACTTGCGCAGCAGATCCTTATCCGTCGACGAAACATTCTTCGGCGGAATCCGCGCGATGGTCGCTACGACATCCTCGATCGCTGAAACACCAATCACCTTCTTGCGCTTGTTCGCGGGCACAAGACGCTGACGAGCGCCAGCCTCATCAATCACGTCGATCGCTTTATCGGGCAAATGACGGTCCGTGATATAACGAGCCGCCAGCTCGGCTGCGGAGCGCAACGCCTTGTCGGTGTATTTCAGATCATGGTGTTTCTCAAAATGACTCTTTAAGCCACGCAGGATCTGATACGTGTCATCGACGCTGGGCTCGTTGACATCGATCTTCTGAAAGCGGCGTGCCAAGGCACTGTCTTTCTCGAAAATACCCCGGAATTCGGAGAAGGTCGTCGAGCCGATGCAGCGGATCTCACCCGAACTCAACAACGGTTTGAGTAGGTTCGAAGCATCCATAACCCCACCAGAAGCTGATCCCGCGCCGATGATCGTGTGAATTTCATCGATGAACAGAATCGCATGCTTCTGTTTTTTCAGTTCCGCCAACAGCGCCTTGAACCGCTTCTCGAAGTCACCGCGATATTTGGTACCAGCCAGGAGCGCGCCCAGGTCCAGCGAATATACGACGGCATCCGCGATGATTTCGGGCACCTGCTTATCGACGATCTGCTTCGCCAGCCCCTCGGCAATTGCGGTTTTGCCGACACCGGCCTCACCGACCAGCAGCGGATTGTTCTTGCGGCGGCGGACCAGTATCTGGACCACACGCTCGACCTCCCGCTCCCGACCGATCAGTGGATCGATCCGGCCGCGACGGGCTTGTTCGTTCAGGTTGGTGGCATAGGATTCCAGGGGGTTGCCCACGCCACCCTCTTCGCTACCCTCTTCCTGCCCCTGTACGCCTTCATCACCTTCCTGACCATCGTGTCCAGGCACTTTGCTGATGCCGTGGGAGATGAAGTTGACGATATCGATACGGGCGACGTTCTGTTTCTTCAGCGCATAAACTGCCTGGCTTTCCTGCTCACTGAAGATGGCGACGAGCACATTGGCACCCGTGACCTCCTTCTTGCCGGAAGACTGGACATGGAAAACGGCACGCTGCAGAACACGCTGGAAGCCCAACGTAGGTTGGGTTTCGCGTTCGGCGTCGTTATTGGGAATCAATGGTGTGGTGGAATCGACAAACTCCGTCAGCTCCTCCCGTAGCCGCCCCAAATCGGCGCCACAGGCACGCAACACCTTGATTGCCGAATCGTTATCCAGTAACGCCAGCAAAAGGTGTTCGACGGTCATGAATTCATGACGTTTGTCCCGCGCATTCTTGAACGCTGCATTCAGCGTCATTTCGAGGTCTTTGCTCAACATTGGTCACCCCGATATCTATCAGTCGGCACGTTCTATCTCGCAGAGTAGCGGATGTTCACACTCAGAGGAATATTGATTCACCTGTGCTGCCTTGGTTTCTGCAATATCCCTCGTGTAAACCCCACAGACTGCCTTACCCTGCGTATGTACGATCAGCATCACCTGCGTGGCCTTCTCTTCATCCATGCCAAAAAACTTCATCAATACGTCAACCACGAAATCCATTGGCGTATAGTCGTCATTCATCATGACAACCCGATACATCGATGGACGCTTAAGCGCGGGTTTCGCCGACTCCAGTGCGACGCCGTCTTCGCGCTCCCCTTCGTGATCACCTCCTTGATTCAATATTAGTAGACTATTTTCCAGTTTAAGCATGTTTCTCACCGGATTGGTGAATCCAAATGTGTCAAATGGTTACTCCGGACACTGAATTCAAGGCTTGCGGATGACCATAGGCACATGTCACAACCCCAAGCTTCCCGATTCATTTGCCGGCCTTCAAGCTACTTCTATCATAGCGCCCTGCAACACCTGCGAACCACCATTCACGCATCTTGACTATGTATGAAGATTAGTCAAAAGTAGCCAGTGGGCGCTGTTGGTACGGGATTAATATCGTTATATAACAATTAAATATCCCGAGGACATGACTTGCAGCGTTTTGCTTATAAAAACGATGAAACAAGGGAGTGGAAAATGCCTCAAGGTAAAGTGAAATGGTTCAACAATGCCAAGGGCTACGGCTTCATCATTGAAGACGGTTGCAGCGAAGACCTCTTCGCGCACTTTTCTTCCATCCAGATGGAAGGTTATAAGACACTGAAAGCGGGTCAAAGCGTCAGCTTCGAAAAGCAGCCGAGCGATAAGGGCACTCATGCGGTCAATATCGTTCCGCAGGACAAGCTTGAGCAGCAGGCGGAGCATGAACCTGAAACCGCTCAAGTCACCGCGGTAGCCGCAAACGCCTAAAAGGACTAGCGCCAGCCACTAA
This sequence comes from Mangrovitalea sediminis, assembly GCF_002514725.1. Lineage (GTDB taxonomy): Bacteria > Pseudomonadota > Gammaproteobacteria > Pseudomonadales > Oleiphilaceae > Mangrovitalea > Mangrovitalea sediminis. The sequence goes on along the minus strand of NZ_NTLB01000005.1, from coordinate 190,617 downwards.
GCCGGCATTCCGTACAGCCCCTTGATGACGTCAATAGGCTGAGTCTTTTTGCGCCTGCAAAAAAGGGGCACTGCCTAACTACCTTGCCAAGTATCAAGATGTCTGGCAAGGAGGCTCTCTTATACTGCCTTTTTTATCACCACAGCCACTATCCACACCATAAGACGAAGATCGAGTTGTCGTTATACGTAGATATGGCTAATTCAGATTTACAACCTGAACAAGAGACAAAACGAAGGCAGGGTTCAGGAATTTGGCGGAAGCAACCGCTCCCGCCAAAAGTCGGGACTCACCAGCGCAAGGCCGGTGGCCCCGTCAAACCACTCAGCGGTCCATATTGGTAACGACAGCGTCACCAAATTCGGAGCACTTGAGCAGCGTGGCATCAGGCATCAGACGTTCGAAGTCGTAAGTAACCGTCTTCGCCTCGATCGCCCCTTCAACGCCTTTGATAATCAGGTCTGCGGCTTCGGACCAGCCCATGTGGCGCAGCATCATTTCCGCAGACAGGATCAATGAACCAGGGTTCACCTTATCCTGGCCGGCGTACTTCGGCGCCGTACCGTGGGTAGCCTCGAACATGGCTATGGAACCACCGATGTTGGCGCCCGGAGCGATACCGATACCACCCACTTCCGCGGCCAGGGCATCGGAGATGTAGTCGCCGTTGAGGTTCAGGGTCGCGATGACGCTGTACTCATTGGGACGCATCAGGATCTGCTGCAGGAAGGCGTCGGCGATAACATCCTTGATGATGATGTCGCGGCCAGTCACAGGATTCTTGATCGTGTGCCAGGGACCACCGTCAAGGGGCTCTGCACCATAACGATCACGTGCTAACTCGTAACCCCAGTCACGGAAAGCACCTTCGGTGAACTTCATGATATTGCCCTTGTGCACCAAGGTAACGGAGGGCATATCGTTGTCGATCGCGTACTGAATCGCCTTGCGCACCAGACGCTGCGTACCTTCCTTCGACACCGGCTTAACGCCGATACCACAGCCTTCGGGGAAACGGATGTTCTTGACACCCATTTCTTCGCGCAGGAAGCGAATCAGCTTCTTGGCATCTTCCGAGTCAGCCTTCCACTCGATACCTGCGTAGATATCCTCCGAATTCTCACGGAAGATAATCATGTCGGTCAGCTCGGGATGGTTGACCGGGCTGGGAACACCCTTGAACCAACGCACCGGGCGGATACAGGCGTAAAGATCCAACTCCTGGCGCAGGGCAACGTTCAGGGAGCGGAAACCACCGCCCACCGGCGTCGTCAGAGGGCCCTTGATGCTGACAGAATACTCTCGCAGCACTTCCAGGGTTTCTTCCGGCAGCCAGACGTCCGGACCGTAAATCTTGGTCGACTTCTCACCACAGTATACTTCCATCCATACGATGGAACGCTTGGAACCGTAAGCCTTTTGGACCGCGGCATTAACCACCTTCATCATGGCCGGCGTGATATCTGTACCGATACCGTCGCCTTCGATGAAAGGAATAATGGGGTGGTTAGGTACGTTCAGGGACAGGTCCGCGTTAACAGTGATTTTGTCACCGTCTTTAGGAACCGTAATCTTTTGGTATCCCATGCTTGTCTCCGTATTGGTGAAACGAAAGATGCACGTTTTGATAGCTGTAGCTGATAGCTAGCGTGGACATCCGGGCCGGGGGGCGGCCGCAAGCAGCCGATGCGATGAGCAAACCGGACCTCCACCGAAATCTGAGCACCCCATCCTCTTGTGACGGACACGCTTCAGTGACAGGCACCTGGCGGGGGGTTATGACAGGTGGCGGCGTCGCCGTCATACATCGCTATCAAACCTGGGAGCGAACGACTACACTTCGCTTCCCATTAAGCGCTTCTGAGCTGTCGGCAGTATATTAGAGGGAATGAAGCCGTTTTTGTAGTTTTATTACACGAAGATCTAAGCCCCTCCCTGCCGGGCGTAATTTTATTACAAATCGCGACACGACGCATCCATGGCAACACTGATCCTTCTTAACAAGCCGTTCAACGTGCTCTGCCAGTTCACCGATACGAAAGGGCGGGCCACGCTGGCCGACTACGTAGACGTGCCTAACGTCTACGCTGCCGGGCGTCTGGACTACGACTCCGAGGGACTGGTCCTGTTGACCGACGACGGCAGCCTGCAGGCCCGAATCGCCTCCCCACGCTTTAAACTCCCCAAAACCTATTGGGTACAAGTCGAAGGCACTATCAGCGACGAAGCCCTCGACGCACTCCGTCACGGCATCAATCTGAACGACGGCCCCACTCGCCCGGCCCAGGCGCGCCGGATTTCAGCCCCGGACCTTTGGCCACGCCAGCCTCCCGTACGTGAACGGCGCCAGATCCCGACCAGCTGGCTGGAACTGACTTTGTCCGAGGGCCGCAATCGTCAGGTTCGCCGCATGACGGCTGCGGTAGGCTACCCTACACTGCGCCTGGTTCGCTGGGCTGTGGGCGACTGGACACTACAGGGTCTTGCGCCGGGCGAATCCCGCGTCCTGTCCGTACACCTGTCGCAGGGCGCCTCTCGGCCGGCTCGACGACAGGGCGGCCAGCGCCCGACACCCAAGCCTCGCACCCACGCCACCCGACACAAGAGGAGCCCATAACCATGAGCTGGACACCCCACGCTACGGTCGCAGTCGTCGTCGAAACCGACGGCCAGTTCCTTATGGTCGAAGAAGGCCGGGAAGAGGCCCGTGTGTTCAACCAGCCCGCAGGCCACGTCGAAGAGAACGAATCGCTGATCGATGCGGCCCGTCGTGAAGCCCTGGAGGAAACCGGCTGGCAGGTGGAACCGACGGAATTTCTCGGCCTCTATACCTGGAAAGCGCCCGCAAACGGCGTGACATACTACCGCTTCTGCTTTGTCGCAAAGGCGGTCGAACAGGTTACTACGGAGCTGGACCCGGATATCGTAGCCGCCCACTGGCTGTCCTATGACGCCCTGCTGGCACGTGCCGAATCCCTACGCAGCCCACTGGTGATGCAATGTATCGACGATTATCGCCAGGGGCGTCGCTGGCCGCTGGACGTTATTCGGGAATTGCAGGCAGAGCCTTCCAACCAAGCCTAGGCCGTCGCGGGATCCTGCATGCGTACAATCCACAACAGGCAACCGGGCAATTTGCCGCAAGATTGATACAATAGCGCCTCTTTGACCGATCCAAGATGAAACGCAACGACATGAAAAAGGCTCCCCAAGATACCCGAGTTATCGTCGGCATGTCCGGCGGTGTGGACTCTTCCGTCTCAGCCCTGCTGTTGCAGCAACAGGGTTACCAGGTGGAAGGCCTGTTCATGAAGAACTGGGATGAGGACGACGGCACCGAGTACTGCACGGCCATGCAGGATCTCGCTGACGCCCAAGCGGTATGCGATCGCCTGGGCATCAAGCTGCATACAGCGAGTTTCGCTGCCGAATATTGGGATCGGGTATTCGAACATTTCCTCGAAGAGTATCAGGCGGGCCGCACGCCCAATCCTGACATTCTCTGCAATAAAGAGATCAAATTCCGCGCATTTCTGGATTACGCACTGACGCTGGGCGCCGACTATATTGCGACCGGCCATTACACCCGGTCCCGCGTGACGGAAGGACAGGCTCAGTTGCTCAAGGGCCTGGACCCCAACAAGGATCAGAGTTACTTCCTGCACGCCGTATCCGGCGACAAGATCGCCCGAACGCTCTTCCCGGTTGGCGAGCTGGAAAAGCCCCGCGTACGCGAACTCGCCGAAGAACAGGGTTTGATCACTCACGATAAAAAGGATTCCACCGGCATCTGCTTTATCGGCGAACGCAAATTTCGCGACTTTCTCAAGCAATACCTACCCGCTCAGCCCGGCGAGATACAGACCCCGGACGGTGATGTTATCGGTCGTCACCAGGGCCTGATGTATCATACGATCGGCCAGCGGGAGGGCCTCGGCATCGGCGGGCTGCGCGACTATGGCGATGCGCCGTGGTATGTCGCGAAAAAGGATCTGGAACGCAACGTGTTGGTGGTCGTCCAAGGCAAACAGAACCCCCTGCTTTTCGCCCGCGCCCTGACCACCGGCACCGTTGACTGGGTCGCCGGAGAAGCTCCCGACATGCCCTTGCGCTGTAAGGCCAAAACGCGCTACCGGCAGCCCGATCAGGACTGTGTCGTAGAAAAGGTAGACGGCGGATTCCATGTTGTTTTCGACCAGCCCCAAAGAGCGGTGACGCCGGGGCAGTCCGTGGTCTTTTATCGGGGGGATATCTGTCTCGGGGGCGGTGTTATTGAGCAAAGCTTCCGTGATGATGAAATCGCTGAAGCCGGCGCTGTTCTCACGCATACCATTCCTATCGACAAGGCGTCACACCCTTGAGCTATACGCAAGAAGATCGCACCGTTGCTCTGGCCGGAGTCTTCCAGGCGGCCGCGCTGGTACACCAGATTGCCCATCGCGGAACCTGTCCGGAAGCCACTATGGACAGCAGCCTGATGTCGCTGTTCGTTACAAACCCACAGTCAACCATCGATGTCTTTGGTGACTACTATGGTATTCGCCTGGGCTTACAGGAAATGGGCGAGGTGCTGGATCGCCAGACCAGCCATAAGGATATCGAGATCCTCCGCTACAGTCTTAACCTGGTTCACCTCAGCGGCAGGCTACGCCGCCGCAAGGATATGCTTGACCTGATTGGGAAGCGCATCGAACAGGCTCGCCATACGGCCGATCATTTTGGCTATACCCACAGCAATACGCTGAGCAATCTGGCGTCCGTTTACCTGGACAGTATCAGCACCTTCAGCCAGCGCATCCAGGTGACGGGAAATCCATCGCACCTGCGGGTCGACAGCAACGCCGTCAAGATTCGCGCACTGCTGCTTGCGGGAATCCGCTCCGCCATCCTTTGGCATCAAACCGGAGGCCGCCGCTGGCAGCTGGTCTTCGGGCGGCAACGGTATATCAAATCCGCCCGGCAATTGGCCGCCTCCCTCGGAACACACTGAATCCCCGAGTCATGGGGGCCTTCAATGAGGCCCCGACAAAATCGCCGAAAATACACCGGTATTGGTGTATCATTGCATCCCTTCTCCGGTATCGAATTTCAAGAGGTCTTCTGATGGAACTGACTGCCCTGACCGCCATCTCCCCGGTCGACGGCCGTTACGGTGATAAAGTCCAGGTATTTCGCGAAATCTTCAGCGAGTATGGGTTGATCCGTTGTCGCGTTACGGTGGAAATTCGCTGGTTGCAGCAACTGGCCAATCATCCTGGTATTCCCGAGGTTCCGCCTTTCTCCGAAGCCGCCAATGCCTGGCTCGATCAGTGGATCTCCGAATTCAGCCTGGCGGACGCCGAACAGGTCAAACAGATCGAGCGCACAACCAATCACGACGTCAAGGCCGTTGAATACCTGATCAAGCAGAAATTCGATGCCGTCGCTGACCGCTTTCCCGAGTTGCAGGCCGTCACTGAGTTCGTTCATTTCGCCTGCACCTCCGAAGACATCAATAACCTGTCCCACGCATTGATGCTGCGCGAAGGCCTGGATCATGGCCTGCTGCCCGCCATGAACCAGATTCTCGACCGCCTCACAGGGCTGGCCCAGGATCTCGCCGACCAGCCAATGCTCGCCCGTACCCATGGCCAGACCGCATCGCCGACAACCATGGGCAAAGAACTGGCCAATGTCGTGCACCGTCTGCGCCGCCAACTACGGCCGATTCAATCGGTCGAACTGCTCGGAAAAATGAACGGTGCCGTTGGCAACTACAACGCTCACCTGTCCGCGTATCCGGATGTCGACTGGCAGGCCAACGCCGAAGCCTTCGTGACATCCCTGGGGTTGACGTGGAACCCCTATACCACCCAGATTGAGCCGCACGACTACATCGCGGAACTGTTCGACGCCGTTGCCCGTTTCAACACGATCCTGATCGACCTCGACCGGGATATCTGGGGTTATATCTCCCTGGGCTATTTCAAGCAGAAGACTGTGGAAGGTGAAGTGGGCTCTTCGACCATGCCCCATAAGGTCAACCCTATCGACTTCGAAAATTCCGAAGGCAACCTGGGCCTCGCCAATGCGATTCTCGGGCACCTGGCCAGCAAACTCCCGATTTCCCGTTGGCAGCGCGATCTGACCGATTCCACCGTGCTGCGCAACCTCGGTGTCGGCTTTGCCCATAGCCTGATCGCCTACCAGGCCACCCTGAAGGGCCTGAACAAGCTGGAAATCAACCCGGCAAGACTCTCCGCCGATCTCGACCAAAGCTGGGAAGTCCTGGCTGAGCCGATCCAAACGGTCATGCGCCGATACAATATCGAACAGCCTTATGAAAAGCTGAAAGCCTTGACCCGGGGCAAAGCGATGACCCGTGAAGTCCTGCAACAATTCATTGCCCAGTTGGATATCCCCCAGGACGCCAAGGACCAGCTTCTTGCGCTGACACCTGCGACCTATACCGGTAACGCCACCGATCAGGCGCGCGCCATCTAACCGGGCCTTTCTGCTGATGGGTGCAGTCCAACTGCATCCACCGGCTAGTATCTCGACACTGCAACTTCACGCCTTGATGCCTGTGTATCGATACCAGCGCATTATGGCTGACTATCAGGAGCTCACCATGTCCGTGCTCGGCGACCTTTCGATCGAGACCTTCCTGCGCGATTACTGGCAAAAACGTCCCTTGCTGATCCGGCAGGCGATTCCAGACCTGGTTTCACCGATTTCCGCCGACGAGCTCGCCGGCCTGGCCTGCGAAGAAAACGTCGAGGCACGTATCGTTATCGAAAACGACAACGGCAAACCCTGGCAGCTCCGGCACGGTCCTTTTGATGAAAGTCATTTCGAGAAACTTCCGGATAGCCCCTGGACACTCCTGGTCCAAGGCCTTGATCACTGGGTACCCGAAGTCGCCGAACTGCTTGACCGTTTTCGCTTCATCCCCAACTGGCGTCTTGACGACATCATGGCCAGCTACGCACCGGATGGCGGCAGTGTCGGCCCGCATTTCGACTATTACGATGTTTTCCTGCTGCAGGTCGAAGGCCGCCGGCGCTGGCAGGTGGGGGGCAACTGCGACAGCCATTCTCCACGCCTGTCGGGGACGCCTCTACGGATTCTGAGCGACTTCCAACCCGACGAGGAATGGGTACTGGAACCGGGCGACATGCTTTATTTACCGCCGCAGGTTGCCCACTGGGGTGTGGCGGAAGGCGACTGCATCACCTTTTCCGTTGGTTTCAGGTCACCGACCCACGAAGAGATCATTACCAGTTTCAGCGACTACTGCTGCCATCAGGAAGACAGCGAGCGGCACCTGGAGGACCGTGACCTGCGCCTGCAGGACAACCCCGGCCGAATCGACACACAGGTACTGGACGACCTCGAAGCGATTATCCGGGAAAAACTGCTCGACCGCCGTCAGCTTACGCTCTGGTTCGGCCAGTTCTCCACCGAACCCAAGCACGAAGACATTGTCATCCCCCTCGATGAACCCTGGAGCGACCAGGACATTCGAGAACTGATCGACAGCGGGGCGCCCATTTGCTGGAACGAAGGCTCACGTTTCGCCTACCATGATCTGGGTGACGAAACTGCTCTGTTCGTTGATGGCGAGCGTTACCTCTTGCGGGGAGAAGCCCGCGAACTGGCACCCCTGCTCTGCCGCCGCTATGAGGTGGATACAGAACAGCTGGCCCGCCTCATCGACGATCAGGCCTTACTGGAGCTGGTGACCCTGCTATTCAACCAGGGGAGCCTCTATGATGCCTCATGAGCTTACAGGTTGAACGTTTTCCCTGGCATCGTCTGCCTCAGGCAGCGCGTCGGCTCAGGGAACGGGTATTCATCGAAGAACAAGGCGTACCTGCCGATCTGGAATGGGACGACACCGACGAGATCGCCGAACACTTTGTCGGCTTTGACGATAACGGGGATGTCGTCGCTGTCGGGCGACTTTACCCTTCCGTCGTGGAAACCGGACGCATAGGGCGAATGGCGGTTGAACCTTCGGTGCGCGGTCAGGGTATTGGCAGCGCACTGCTGCATGAGATCATGCGTGCAGGCGCTCAACGTTACGCCTTCCTCTGCCTCAGCGCACAGGAGCAGGCCATACCCTTCTATGAGCGCAGCGGATTCCACCTGTGCTCTGAGACCTATGAAGAAGCCGGCCTGCCTCACCGGGACATGCGCTGTGCCGCGGCCCAACTCATCCTACGCTCGCCCGCCGACGCGCCCTTTCCCATGCAACTGGGGCGCGACGACAGCAGCTGGCTATACTCCGACGTGCGCGACTGGAGTCAGTTGGCAAATCACCTGATCGGCCAGGCCAGCCAGCGACTCTGGATCTATGACAGGCAACTGGAGCATGAGCGCTACGACTCCGAGTTTCTCTATGACGAAATGTCACGCCTTGCCCGTCGTCATCGTGCGACCGAGGTGCGCTTACTGATTCAGGATGATCGCCCGCTGGTCGAGCGCCGTCATCGGCTTGTTCAACTGATGCAGCGCCTCCCCAGCAGTATCAGTCTTAAGCTGATTAACCCGGCTTACCCCTTCGACGAAAGGGCCTTCATTATCGCCGATAACGACGGGCTGCTGTTCCGGCACGACTGGTCGGCGCCGGCCGGATTCGCCAATTTCAGCGCGTCGGGCAAAATCCGCTTATTGGCAGAGCAATACCAGCGCCAGTGGGACTATGCCAAGGCATCCGTCGAACTACGTCAATTACCGCTCTGACGGATTGAGCGGCCGCGGCCCACTCGGCTCGAACTGTACACCGAAAGGTGCGAATTCCTCATCGACCTGATGGGCGACATCGACGATCACTCGGCGCAGCCATTGATGGTCCGGGTTGTGTTGCAGTAGGGGGCTCCAGGCCATTTTTAACTCAAAGGGCGGAATATCAAAGGGAGGCGCCTTGATCACCAAAGCGGGATTATCCCGCTGCCGCCACGCGGCACGGCTGGGCAAGGTCGCAATCAGGTCATGCTGCTCCGCCAGCAGCGTGGCCACTTGATAGTGACGGGTAAATACCGAAATACGCCGTTTACGCCCCATTCGCGCCAGGGCCTCATCGACCCAACCCAAACGCTGAACATCCTTGGGATTGACGCCCACGCCTACCCCAAAGCCCGTCTTGCTGACCCAAATATGACTCGCCGCCAGATAGGTTTCCAAAACGAACGGTTCCTGCAGGATCGGATTGCGGGCACTCATCAGGCAGGCAAAGTAGTCCATCCAGAGCGTTTTCTGGTGAAACGATTGGGGGATCTTGTCGAAGCGATTGATGGCCATATCCACCCGCCCCTGCTCGACGTCCAGAAAGCTGACATCGCTGGGTGTCAGCACATCCAGAGTGACATAGGGGGCTTCCTGGCGGATACGTTTGAGAACCCGGGGAATCAACGTCGATTCGGCATAGTCACTGGCCATGACCCGAAACACCCGCTGGCTTTCCTCTGCCTGGAATGAACGAGTCGGCTGCACGGCTCGCTCAACCTCCGCCAGAATGGACCGCACAAGCGGCTGTAATTCCGTCCCACGGTCGGTTGCCGTCATGCCTTCACTGGTGCGAACCAGAATGGGGTCGTCGAACAACTGGCGTAAGCGTCGAAGACCGTTACTCAATGCCGGCTGCGTGATACCGAGGTGATTGGCGGCCTTCGTCACGCTTTTCTCGCGCAACAACACATCCAGGTAAACCAGCAGGTTGAGATCAACTCGGGATAGGTCCATCAGGCGCCCCTTCGTACAACATAAACGTACGGCATTATCCCATCATTCACCATCTAAATGCATCCACACCGAACATACATGGAAAAAATTCCGGAACCGACGCATGCTCGCATGGGTTCATATTGGTGTGCTAAAACGCAAAGACCTCCCTTAACTTGAGCGCTATCGCCATGAAAACGTTAACCCTCCTCCGGCATGCGAAGTCGTCCTGGAAGGATACATCGCTGAAAGACTTCGACCGGCCTCTGAACAAGCGGGGCAAAAAGCAGTCCGCGGCGATGGGCGATCTACTGGCCAGCCTGCACTGGTCGCCGGATATTCTGGTCGCCAGTCCTGCCGTCAGAACCTACAACACGGCCCGCTGTGTGGGTGCCCACCTTTCCCTCAAAACGTCAGCGCTGACCACCGACAAAACCCTGTACAACGCCGACTGGAGCCAGTTGTTCGAGTGTATTTGCCGTACTCCCGATCACATAGACCACCTGATGATCTGCGCACATAATCCTGGACTGACCGATGTGATAAACCGCCTTAGCGATAGCCACATCACCAACCTTCCCACCTGCGGATTGGCCGCCATACGTTTCAGCGTCAAATCCTGGTCCGGGCTCGACCAAGTCCAGGGCACCCTTTCCCTGTTGCTCACACCGAAGGGTCTCAACTTTCGATAACATTTCGACATAACTCGCGACTTTCCGTTATCCAACAGTGAGCTATACTGCTGGCAAACGCAGAATCATTGCAGGTGTGAACTGTAGTAATGACAACTACCAATATTGTCGTATTGTTCGGTGTGCTGGTAATCGCGTCGATTGGCATCATCTTGTTCGTGCAGGCACGAGAGCGCAATCGCCTCGAGCAGGCTCGACGTCTGACCGCACTTGAAGATGCCCATTCACGCATGAACCGCATGCTGAATGAACTGCCTCCGCAGTTTCTTACGAATGAGCTGCGCTTGTTGATCGTCGACCGTGCGATCGAACTTTGCGGGGAAATGCGTGCGCTCAAATCAACGATGGATATCGACACCTTGCTCGCCGATGACAAAAGTCGGCGTCAACAGATCATCGAATCGGCGAAGGGGCCGGCCCCAAAGCCTTTACCGATCGACAACAAAGAAACGTTCGATACCGCCAAGCATCTGTTGGAATTACTGTTCCGCTTCGTCGAAGCGCGACACAAAAGCGGCAAGCTGGCGACGTCTGTCGCCCGCCAGCACCTCAAGCAGATTCTGTTTTTCGTCCACCGGGCCCAGGCGGACTTGCTGGCGCATACTGCCAATGAACACCTTCAGCGCAAAGACTTCCGCAAGGCGATTCACTGCCTGAACCTCGCCTGCACTGAACTCGAAAAGAGCAAGGACAATCCAGAAGCCGTTAAGGCGATCAAGGGATACCGGCAGAAAATTGAGGAATTGCAACAACAAGCCCTGGGCAAGCAGCCCGCCGCTAAACGCGCCGAAGACACCAACCGTCTCGATAAAGAAATGGAATCCATGCTCAAGGACGAAGATGCCTGGAAGAAAAAAGCGGATTACGACTCCTGATTCGCACGGTATAACATATCAACGGGCACCCGACGGGACTATCGGGCAAAGGCGTTCGATGACGCCGCTCCAGCACACAACGGGATGAGTGCATACCGTGAAGATTGACGTCGCCAAACGCCTGTCGTTCAAACTTGCGCGTAACACGGTTTTGCTCGCGCTGACGCTCGGCATCCTGTTGAACTTCGTACAGGTCACTTTTGACTATTTCAACGCGCAGCGTGCCATGGATCAGGAGATTCGGGCTCTCCTCGACATTAGCCACAGCCCGGCGTCGCAAATCGCCTATAACATCGATACACGCCTCGCCCAGGAACTCCTGACAGGCCTGCTTCAGCACCCCGCCATCGTGCAGGCAAAAATCGTTGATCCTGACGGCCGGGTCCTGGCCAAACGCGAACGCCCTGTCAGCGAATCCCCCTACCGATGGCTCAGCGATCTTCTGTTTGGCGCCAAGCGCCAATACACGGAACAACTGCGCGTGCCTCAGCTCTCGGATATAGACCTGGGGCACCTGGATCTGGTGGTCGACACCTACTATTACGGCACCGCGTTCCTGCAGCGGGCGGCGTCGACCATCATCAGCGGATTCGCACGGAGCCTGATCCTCGCCGTTATCCTGCTGTTCCTCTACTACGTCATGCTGACCAAACCGCTATTGGCCGTGATTGAGGCCCTTTCCCAGGTCGATACCGACACACGGGAAAAAATCCGCCTGCCGATTCCCCTGGGACATCGTGAAGACGAGATTGGATTGCTGGTCAGTATCACCAATGAGCATCTCGACAAGATCGATGAAAACCTACAGAAACTGCGCGAAGCCGAAGGGCGCTTGAAAGGCTATTCCGAAGAGCTGGAACAGATCGTCGAAGCCCGTACCCGCGAAATCTCCGACAAGAACGAAGCCTTACAGCGTAGCAACCGTGCGCAGATTCAGGCCAAGGAGGACGCGATGCGCAGGGCCCGCGCCCGTGCCAACTTCCTGGCCAGCATGAGTCATGAAATCCGCACGCCGCTAAACGGCCTGCTGGGCATGGTGAGCCTGGCGCTCGATGAAGAGCTGTCGCCTGCGCAACGCAACCGATTGCAGATTGCCCTGAGTGCCGGACATAGCTTGCAGAGCCTGCTCAACGACATCCTCGACATATCAAAAGTCGAGGCCGGCAAACTCAGCCTGGAACATATTCCGTTCAGCTTGCGCGAACTGGCGGAAGAAAACGCCGCACTGCTGTCTCAACAGGCCGCTCGCAAGCAGGTGGCCATGGTGGTCGATGTCGCGCCGGATCTACCGGATACCTACCTGGGTGACCCGACCCGCATCCGCCAAATCATTGCCAACCTTCTGGGCAACGCCATCAAATTCACCGACAAGGGTAGCGTGACATTAAGGGTGGAGGCGGCATCCCAGGGTGTAATGCTGCGTATATCGGATACCGGTATCGGTATTTCTGAACTCTCTTTGGAGCGTATTTTTTCGCCCTTCTCGCAGGCTCACTCGGACACCACCCGACGTTTCGGGGGAACGGGTTTAGGGCTCGCGCTATGTCGCCAGTTGGTCGACCGTATGCGAGGCTCCATCAACGTCGAGTCGCAGGAAAACGTGGGTACCTCTTTTATTGTCACACTGCCACTGGAAATCGCTGAAGACGCTTCAGCCGGCGCCGACCCACGTTTCCTCAAGGGTTATCGCGTCCTTCTCAATGTTTCTGAAGAGTATCTTCACCGCCCGGCCCTGGTGGCCCAGTTGGAGTACTGGGGCGCTGAAGTGAGTATCCGGCCCTCGCTGGAACCCGAAATACTGAAACAGGATAATCCCGATATCCTGCTGATCCGTTCCGCCACACTCCGCTCTCAGCGATCCTCACTCCCCGCAGAAGATCAAGCCAAGATCCTCGTGTTGGACGAACCGGAAAATAGACTGACCGATGCCGACACGACCATTCGCGTGCAACTTCCACTCTGCCGTGCCCAATTCAGGCATGCAGTCCGGGCCGTATTGGGAATGGCGGAAGAAGTGCTCCCGGGACGCAGCGACCAAAGCAACATGGAGGATATTTCTCTTCAAGGCGTTCGCGTATTGCTGGTGGAGGATAACCGGGTCAACCAGATTGTTGCGAGCGGCATGCTGCGAAAACTCGGCTGCGCCGTCACCCTGGCGGAAAACGGCGAGCGCGCCCTGACGACCCTGGAAAAACAAAGTTTCGATATGGTCCTGATGGACTGCCAGATGCCGGTTATGGATGGTTTTGAAGCCACCCGTCATATTCGTCAAAACGGTCGCTGGAAAGACCTGCCTGTCATTGCCGTCACGGCCAACGTCATGCAGGGCGACCGGGAAGACTGCCTCCGCGCCGGCATGAATGATTATGTCACCAAACCATACAATATGGATGCCCTGCGGGTCGCCATCAGCAAATGGCTGACCGACCGGGCCAGCCATCGACTGGAGCGCGATGCCTAACCGTGATCAGTCACTTTCTCCAAGTGTTCGAGCAACTGATACAGGGTCTGCCTCAGACTGACGAGCTGTTCGCGCTCCATACCGGCCCGGCAGACCAGCTCCCGCGGAACTGACCTGGCACTTTCCCGCAAAGCGGAGCCGGACGCTGTCAAATGCAGCGTCACGATCCGTTCATCCTGCTGGTCGCGACGCCGCTCGAGCAAACCGTGCCCAGCCATTCGCTTCAATAACGGGGTAAGCGTACCGGTATCCAGACGCAACCGCTGCCCCAGATCGGAAATCTTTACGACCTGCCCCGACCGCTCCGCCTCCCAGAGCACCAGCATGACCAGATACTGGGGGTACGTCAGATCGAGATCGGCCAGCAACTCCCGATATTCGGCTGTTACCGCACGGTTTGCCGCATAAAGCGCAAAACACAGCTGATTGTCCAACCGAAGCCAGAGATCATCTGCCTCCATCGAAGCCGGGGCGTCTGAAGACACGGGGATACTCCGTTAAGCCGCTTTCAGTAATTTTTCGATGTCGGCCTTGAGCGCTTCCGGCTTCACTGTCGGCGGATAACGCTTAACGACCCGGCCGGACCGGTCGACCAGGAACTTGGTGAAGTTCCACTTGATCCCTTCAGAACCCAACATGCCCTTGGCGGAATGCTTGAGGAACTGGTAAAGCGGGTGCGCATCCGGACCATTGACCTCAACCTTGGCAAACATTGGGAATGTCACGCCGTAATTGAGCGAGCAGAACTGGCTGATTTCGTCATTACTACCAGGGTCCTGGCTGAGGAACTGGTTACAGGGAAAACCCAGAATAGCCAGCCCCTGCGATTCATAAGCCTCATTCAGCGCCTGCAAGCCCTCAAACTGCGGTGTAAAGCCGCACTTGCTTGCGGTATTGACGATCAGCATCACCTTGCCGCGATACGCCTCAAGAGCGAGTTCGTTCCCCTTGATATCCTTTACCGCGATGTCGTAAATCGACGTATTCTCTGCCATATCCAAGTCCCTTTCCCATGATTCGGTTATGCTAAAAGCATTGCACAAAATAATATTGCGCACAATCTTTTATGAAAACCGAACGACTGAAGGCGGCCCTGCCCGAATTCAATCCACGGTCAGTGACAGTATCCGACTCAGGTGAGCCAGGGGGCGCCCGCTCTCAGATTGCCACGTCAGAAATTGGGCCGTTACCCGCGCGATGTCATCTTTACGGGTGGGCTTGCCGTCGATCACGTCGAGCGCTTTCAATGCCGCGAGCACATCATCGGTGAAAACAAATGTATCTCGCCCACACAGTCGCAGGAAACGCGGAGCGGAATGCCCTCCCATTCGCTCAAAGCGCTTTCCCAGCACTTTCCAAAGGCCGACAAGATCGCTGTCCGGCCATTCCGCCAGCCAGCGCCCAAACCCGCCGTGCTCCCGACTGATCGCCAACATCTCCGCAGCATTGATCGGAATCGTCCTTAACTTGCCCCAATGACGAATTAACCGTGGCTCCTGCATGGCTTGTTCGAGCTGGGGCTCCGACAACAGCGATAGCTTTTCAGGATCGAAATGCCAGAACCATTCCTCGAAAAACGGCCAGCGATCATCGATCACCGAATGCTTCATCCCTGCCTGAAAAATGCGGCGAGACATGGCGGACAGGAAATAACCGTCAGGGCGGGAAGCCAGCTCGCCCCCGGTCAGTACCGCCGGCATACGGGCCTCCAGCGCCTCTGGACTGCCCAGGCGACGAAGAGCCCGGTCTTCGATAATACGGAATGACGTCACCCTTCCTGACCCTCTTCATCCAGTTTCAGGGAGGCAGAGTTAACGCAATAGCGTAAGCCCGTTGGGTTCGGGCCGTCCTCAAAAACATGCCCCAGGTGAGCCTCACAACGGCTGCAAACGATTTCAGTACGAACCATCATATGACTACGGTCGACATGCTCTTCGATGGCAGCCTCCGCCACCGGCTGCCAGAAACTCGGCCAGCCGGAACCGGAATCGTATTTTTCGCCGGAACGAAACAGGGGCTGCCCACAACAGGCACAGACGTAGGTGCCCTGCTTGTGACAACCGTTGTAGAGACCGCTGAATGGGGGCTCTGTGCCTTTTTGCCGCGTGATGCGATACACTTCAGGTGAAAGCTCTTTTTGCCATTCTTCGTCAGATTTCATCACTTTTTTCATAGACCGAGCCTCCTTTAGAATACGATCCTCAGCTCCAATAATGCCGTACTTTTACGCTGGCTGCCCGTCAACGGTAAGAGCTTGGCCCTGTTCTCCGGTTTTCAAGGATTGCCGACGATCATGCAAAGTTTCAAGAAGTCATCAAAACTGGACAATGTTTGTTACGAAATTCGTGGTGTGGTGCTTCAGGAAGCCCGCCGCCTCGAGGATGAAGGTCACCGCATCCTCAAGCTCAATATCGGTAATCCTGCCCCCTTTGGCTTCGATGTCCCCGACGAGCTACAGCAGGACATGATCTACAACCTGCCCCAGGCCCAGGGATACTGCGAGTCGAAGGGCCTTTTCTCGGCGCGCAAGGCGGTCATGCAATATTGCCAGCAGCGGGAAATTTCCGATGTCGACATCGAAGACATCTACATCGGCAACGGTGTCAGCGAACTCATCGTCATGTCGATGCAAGCACTGCTCAATACCGGAGACGAAGTCCTGATTCCCGCGCCGGACTATCCTCTGTGGACCGCCGCCGTAACCTTGTCCAGCGGCAAACCCGTCCACTACCGGTGTGACGAACAGCAGGACTGGTACCCGGATATCGACGATATACGCAGTAAGCTGACATCGCGGACCCGCGCCATCGTACTGATCAACCCCAACAACCCGACCGGCGCTGTCTATTCCCGCGATTTGCTCCAGCAGATCGTGGATCTTGCCAGGGAGCACAACCTCGTGGTGTTGTCGGATGAAATCTACGACAAGATCCTTTACGAGGATGCCACCCACATCTCAACGGCATCGCTGGCCAATGACGTCCTGTTCTTCACCTACAACGGCCTGTCGAAAAATTACCGGGCTGCCGGCTACCGTGCCGGCTGGATGGTCATCAGCGGAGCCAAGTATCAGGCCCGCGACCTCATCGAAGGCATCGACATGCTGGCGTCCATGCGCCTCTGTGCCAATGTTCCCGCACAGTTCGCCATCCAGACTGCACTCGGCGGTTATCAGTCAATCAATGACCTGGTCGCCCCCGGTGGACGGTTGCGCGAACAGCGCGACACGGCCTGGCGACTGCTGAACGATATTCCCGGGGTAAGTTGTGTGAAGCCGAATGGCGCGCTATACCTTTTCCCCAAGCTGGATCCAAAACGCTTCCCTATTCAGAACGACGAGCGACTGGTGCTGGATCTGTTGCTGCAGGAGCGCATCCTGCTGGTGCAAGGGTCGGCCTTCAACATCGACGACCGCCAGCACATGCGCGTGGTGTTTCTGCCACGGGAAGACCTCCTCGAAGACGCTATCAAGCGTCTGGCACATTTCCTGGCCAGCTACCGCCAATAGAAAAGAAGCGGGGTGCGTCTTAAGGGCGCCCCCCGTTTCACCGACGGTAAGACAGGAAAATCATGGCCGACATCCATATCGACGACTTCTACAAGGACACCGCTCGCATACTGCTGCAGCTTTACAATGCCTTCCCGCGCAAGGCCAGCGTTTTCGTCGAAGACATCGCCGGTCCGGATCAACCCGATGAATTCGGCCTTCACAGCAAGCGCCATATGGCCTGTTTCGGTGCCATGCTCTGGCTCGCCGAAGAAGGCTTTATCCGCTACGTGGATACCATCCGACAGGAAGCCGTCGATCAGGCCATCCTGACCCAGCAGAGTTTTGTCCGACTAAGCTCCCTTAGCCGGGACCCGCAGCTTATCGCCTGGGCGTCACCTCCCCCCGATGCACCGGAAGCGGTCAAATCCAACTACCTCTCGCATATCAACCTGATCCGAGAAGCGCTGCGCGATGGCGGCTCCGAGCGAATCACCCAAACCCTGCACCGCATCCTTTTTCCGGTCGATTCCCCCACAACTCACATCGCAACATGACAGTAAATTAAGGGATTGACCCTATTGATTCGAATCCCTATCGACCTTAAATATTCCTTAAATTTATGATCGACTGTCATTGCGGTCATGGATTCACTCTCAGGGTATAGGAGTACACTGGTCTATGATGCGAATCCTGCTGTTTCTTGGCACCAACCTGGCTATTTTGTTGGTAGCCAACATCACACTTCGGCTACTCGGCGTAGACAGTTACATGTCCATGCACGGCATGAACTTCAATGCGCTGTTGATTTTCGCCGCCGTCTTCGGCTTTGCCGGTTCCTTCGTGTCGCTGCTGATGTCCAAATCGATAGCGAAATGGACAACCAGGGCCGTTGTCATCGACAGCCCCTCAAATGCCAGCGAACAGTGGTTGCTGACAACCGTGGGCGAATTGGCGCGTAACGCCGGGATTCGCACGCCCGAAGTAGCCATTTTCCCAGCCGACCAGTCCAACGCCTTTGCCACGGGCTGGAACAAGAACGACGCACTGGTTGCCGTCAGCTCCGGCATACTTGAGCGCTTCGATCGCGACTCGTTACGAGCGGTTCTCGGTCACGAAATCGGCCATGTGGCGAATGGCGACATGGTAACACTGGCCCTGATTCAGGGCGTTTTGAACACTTTCGTGATCTTCTTCGCCCGAATTATCGGCGACGTTGTCGACCGCGCGGTGTTCCGCTCAGAAGAAGGCCGCGGCATTGGCTACTTCCTGGTTACCATGGTCGCAGAAGTGATCCTGGGCATACTCGCCAGCCTGATCGTCATGTGGTTCTCCCGGCAGCGGGAATTCCGGGCGGATGCCGCCGGTGCTCGCCTGGCGGGAACGGAGGCCATGATTAGCGCGCTCAATCGCCTGAAACGGGAGTCCGAAATACCGGATGCCATGCCGGAATCCATGCAGGCTTTCGGCATCAGCCAGGGAAAGCGCTCCGGTCTGGCCGAACTGTTCTCCAGCCACCCGCCCCTGGATCTGCGGATTGAAGCATTGCGCGCCCGTAAGTATCAGTAAACACCGCATCGTAAGGGGGGTCGGTTTCCACTCTGCCAAGGCGCCAAGGATGGCTCCGGGCCCCCATCTTCCCAGGGCTCTTTTCCTCCGTCACTACCGCTGACCGGCTCACAATTTTTCACGATGTGTCCGACCTTTTGACGAGGCAAAATGTCAAAGATCAGTCATACTCGAACTGTAGCGTAATGACGTTGGTTTCAGCAGTGACCTCAACAGAAACCTGTCGTGGAGGCCGGACTATGCGCACACAACACTATGTAGCCCAACAGCCCCCTGTGGCTGCAGAAACCTCGATGAATGGGGCGGCTCTGGTGATGGCCGACGGCCATGAAATCCCGATCACGAACGCCATGATTCAGGAAGCGCTTGACGCGCTCGTTGAAGAGGAAGAGTGGAAAATGGGCGAACGCTTCGAACTTCCGCCCAAAGGCTAGGTCACCGGAACCTGCCGCGTAAGCGCGATTTACGGCAATAGAAACCGTTAGCACGGCGTCTTGACGGCAGAAGACCGCACAACGAAGGGCGGTGCATTCAGGGCTGAATGAGCAATAACCTAGCGTTTTATGCTGAACCCCAGCACCGTGAAGTTGCGCTCCATCTCCCGGGCAGCTCCTTTCAGACAGATTTTGACGCTGCCGCATTCCCGCCGTACCCGATAATGCCGCCGCAACTGATCGAAATAAGCTCGACGTTCATCCTGTGGCATCCGCAACAGGCCCCGAAGCAGACCATCATCGTATCGGATGTCATAGCAGGCCCGGATTGCGGTATGAACCGCCTCTTCCGTGCGCGCTGACGCGGTGAAAGCCAACAGGCTCAGCGGAGGCTCCGGCAAGTATTGCTCTGCCCGTCGCAAAACCGGCAGCCCCAAGTGCTGGCACAAGGCTCTATAGATCATTTCCGTCCCGTTGACCTTGCCATCGAGACTGTAACCCGCGATATGAGGTGTCCCTAACCATACCCTTTCCAACAACTCGGTATCGATATCCGGTTCCGGCTCCCAGACATCGAGCACGACCAAGGGTGCGTTGGGTTGTTTCAAGCGTGCTTTGAGCGCCTGGTTGTCTATGGCAGGGCCGCGGCCACTGTTGATCAATAATTGGGAGGCATTCAGTCCTGCCAACCGATTCGCATCCAGCAGGTGCCAGGTGGGAAACTCACCATCCCGTGTAAGCGGCGTATGCAGTGATACCACATCGCAGGCCAGCGCCTCTTCCAGGGAGACAAGCCCGCCTTCCCCTTTTGCCTGCAAGGGCGGATCGTTAGCCTTGACCTGACATCCCAGCCCGGCCAGCCGCTGCCGCAAGCGTGAGCCAACATTGCCACACCCAACGATACCAACACTGATGTCCTGCCAGGACCGGCGGGTTCGCTCCAAATAGAGGGATATCGCGCAGGTTACGTACTCAACCACCGAATTGGCATTTGAGCCGGGCGCACTGGCGAAGCTAATCCCCGCTTCATCCAGAGCTGCCCGATCAATATGGTCGACGCCAATCGTTGCGGTTCCAACAAAGCGGATCGGTGTTCCTGCAATCAGCTCCCGGTCGACGCGCGTAACAGAACGCACGAGGAGGACATCGGCATCCTTCAAGTGCTCCCGCTGCATCTGACGCCCCGGAACCCGGCGGATATCCCCAAGGTCACCGAAAAAACTTTCCAGCAACGGAATATTCTCATCAGCTACGATACGCATGCCTGAGCACCCTATGACGCCAGAAACTGGCCGTTAACCTGTCAGCGTTACCGGAACTTCAAGCGCGTCTGCGACCTTTTCCACCCCCACCCTGCCGGCCACCCTGGCGCGGACGGGAACGGGACGTCGAGCGGCGCTGCTCGGCGACGGCCAACTGAGCCAGAAGGGATTCTTCAGGAATAACGCAGTTCAGCTTCTGCCCGATGTAGGCCTCGATGGCCGGCAGGGCGAAAGCGTCATCTTCGCTGGCAAAGCTGACCGAGACACCCGACTCTCCGGCTCGACCTGTACGCCCGATACGATGGACATAGTCTTCGGCATTTTCCGGCAGGTTGTAGTTGAAGACGTGACTGACACCATCTACGTGAATCCCACGTCCGGCCACGTCCGTCGCCACCAACACTTGAATATCACCCGCCTTGAACTGTTCCAGCGTTCGCAGACGCTTGTTCTGCGCAATCTCCCCGGACAACAGTGCTGAACGAACCCCCTGCCGGCGCAGGGCCTCTTCCAGATCCCGGGTCTGGTCACGGCGGTTGGCGAAAACAATCGCCTTATCCACGGGATGCTGCAGCAGGTAATTACACAATACCTTCAGCTTGTCATCTTCGGACACCATATAGACCGTCTGCTCGACGCGCTCGGCCGTCTTCTGCTCGGGCTCGATCTCGACGAAGGCCGCCGCCCGAGTCCACATGGACGCCAGATTGAGTACATCCTGATTGAAGGTGGCGCTGAACAACAGCGTCTGACGCTCCTCTCGCGGCGTACACTTACGGATGATGCGCTTCACATCCGGGATAAAGCCCATATCCAGCATTCGATCGGCTTCGTCGATAATGAGAAGGTCCAACTGATCCAGGAACACATCCTGGGAACCGAGAAAATCGATGAGGCGACCTGGCGTCGCGACCAGGATATCGACAACGTGATGCCGCAGCTGTTCGCGCTGGGTATCGTAGTTCATCCCGCCAACGACGGTTACCACGCGGTGGCCCGTATACTTGCACAGGCCTTCGGCGTCGCGACCAATCTGTAAGGCCAGCTCCCGGGTCGGCGCCAACGCCAGCACCCGCGGCTCGCTGGCAAAACGCTGCTCTTCGGAAATCGGCTTTTCCAGCATGCGTTGAATAGCCGTGATCAGGAAGGCGGCCGTCTTGCCGGTGCCGGTTTGAGCCTGACCAATCAGATCGTTACCGGCCAGCGTCTGAGGCAGGGTTTCTGCCTGAATCGGCGTGCAGTACTGAAACTGCGAATCAGCGATCGCATGCAAAAGTTCTGTGCCCAGTTGGAAGTCGGTAAAGCGGGTCTTGCCCTCCGCTTCAGGCACTTGGTAATCCTCGGGCTTCCAGGGTTTTTCCACCGGCTTGGGTGCCTTTTTCTCTGGCGGGGCAAGAGGCGCCGGACGGTTCTCTTTTGGCTTGTCGGTGCCGCCCTTTGCGACGGCATCGTCAGCCTGCTTTCGCGGCTCAGCGGCTGCCGGGACACCTTTAGCCGGCGGCACAGACCTGTCGGCGACTGACCTGTCGGCAACTACCTTGGCCTTGGTGCCAGCACCCTTGGGTTTTGCTGAAGTCGTGTCGCGTACCGGAGACGGTTGCTGTTGCGCTGGCGCGGGGGATCCCCGTAGCCACCGCATCAGCCACTGCCAAATCATTTTCAACCAATGCATAATTAATAAACCCTAATCAATTGATTTATCGCTATTAAGCGATCATAGATAATTCTGTATCCGTCGCCGTCATCCGATATACTGGACGGATTTCAAAGGACGGCGAGATCAAAATTCGCCGGACCAAATTGGTCGCTTCGACGGTAAAATGCCAACAGCGCCGCCAAAAAACGGCCGCCCCTGGCAGGCAATCCTCGATCCAGGTATCGATGCGCTTGCTCCCAGACAGCTTGCCTGAAAGACTGGTCATTACCAGACTTGGCGCCGTTTAGGTTGTCCAGGCTGACATGAAAGCGAACACCGGCAGCTTCGGAAAACAGCCACTCAAGAGCTTGTGGCCGCACTTCCACCTGTTCAAACTGTCGTTGCTCATCCGCAGTCCTGCCGTCGGGGCGATACCAGTAACCGAAATCGACTTTGCGGCGGCGCTCGACACCTGCAATACACCAGTGACTGATTTCATGCAGTGCACTGGAAAAGTAACCGTGCGCAAATATAACACGATCATGGGGACAGCTCTCGTCCCGTGGCAGATAGATCGGCTCGTCTTCGCCACGTACCAGGATGGTACCCTCTGTTTCCTCGAACAAGCCGTTAAATAAGGCGATCAGATCGTTGTAGTCATGGTTCATTACAAGACAGACTTCCACGTTTTCTCCGGGCGCATTGTACATGCCGCACGGCATTCGGCATACGGCGTTGCCCCCTGTCGCCAACCGGCATATCCGGTGCGGGGAAACAACCCGCATGCAGGTTTCGCATTTCGAGGTTTCCCGTGTCCAGCGCCACACCTAATCCCGTAGTGCCCACCATGGAGCTTGCCCGGCGGGAAGTCCGTGCGCTGCTCAGTCTGGGTCTGCCGATCGTGGCAACCCAATTGCTGGAGAGCGGCCTGCTGTTCGTCGATGGCGTAATGGCCGGCAACGCCGGCCCGGACGAACTCGCCGGCGTATCGCTGGGCAGCGCCATCTGGATGCCCATCTTCCTGACGATCACCGGCGTGCTGGTGGTCCTGTCGGCGCTTGTCGCCCATGCCATCGGCGAGCAGGCGCCTCACAAGGCCGTGGATCAAACCCACCAGGGACTCTGGCTTGGCGTAACCCTGGGCGTGATCGGCTGGTGGATCTGCCAGCATGGCGCCTGGTTCACGCATTTTCTCCAGGTCACCCCCGATGTACGTACCCGCGCCGAGGACTATCTGGCGGCTGTAGGCTGGAGTGCGCCGGCGATCGGACTCTATCAACCCCTGCGCAGCTTCTGCGAAGGCCAGGCCCGTACCCGCCAGGTCATGATGTTCATGGCCCTTGGCTTTCTCGTGAATATACCGGCGGACTACATTCTCGTTTTCGGACTCGGCCCGATCCAGCCGATGGGTGGCGTAGGTTGCGGCTGGGCGACATCCCTGGTCATCTGGCTCATGGTCCTGGCTGCCTGGGGCTACACCCGCGTGGCAGCCCGCAAACAGAGACTGCCCTCGCTCTACACTGAACGCCATCCGCCCCGCAAGGATGAGATTCTGCGCCTGGCCCGGCTCGGTGTCCCGGTCGCAATGGGGATATTCTTCGAAGCCAGCCTGTTCAGCATCATCTCGCTCCTGGTGTCAGCTTATGGCGCCGTTGTGCTGTCGGGACACCAGATCGCCTATATCCTGTCAGCTACCACCTATATGGTGCCGCTGTCGATGGGCATGGCCATTTCGGTGCGTGCCGGTTATTTCCTGGGCCGCAAAGATCGAGCCGGCGCCCGCCTGGCAGCTCTCTCAGGCATTGCGGTATCCGTGTGTTTTGCCGTCGTCGCCGCCCTGCTGATCCTGGTATTCCGGCAGGACATCGCCGCCCTGTACAGTCCGGACCCCGCCGTGGTCGCCGTAGCCTCGCACCTGCTTGTTATGGCAGCGATTTTCCAGCTCTCGGACGCCATTCAGGCATCGACTTCCGGCGCGCTGCGGGGCTACCGGGATACCCGCGCCATCATGCTCGCCACCCTGCTGGCCTATTGGGGGTTCGGTCTCCCGCTGGGCTATATGCTGGCCAAAGGCATCTGGATCTTCCCACAACTGGGAGTGCAGGGTTATTGGAGCGGACTGATTATCGGGCTCACCGCTGCCGCGATTTTCCTGTTTACCCGGCTCTGGCGCATGAGTCGACAGCCACTCACAGACGTTACGGCGACAGAAGAACCGACCTGAACTTTCTGCTAGTGTAAGGGCCTGCCGGTTGTCTGCCGTTACCTGAGAACGAGACCCCAAAGACGTATGATCACCCGCCTCTTTACGCCATTACGATACCTGCTGTTCTGTCTCTGGCCCCTGCTTGCATTTCATGGCACAGCCGACGCCCGTAACTTTTTTCAGTCTTCCGACACCCAGAACAGTTTTCTTCCGGTCGACCAGGCGTTCCAGTTCAGTAGCCGCATGGATGGCAACAAGCTGGTGCTGGACTGGACCATTACGCCGGGCTACTACCTGTATCAGGAACGCATTAGCGCTACCACGGATACCCCACACGTCACCGTGGGCAGCCTCCAGTTTTCGAGACCCGGCCACGATAAACAGGACCCCTACTTCGGTCAGGTCAGAGTGTTTCTCAAGGACATCTCCGCAACTTTACCGGTCTCCTTGCCCGAGGGCACACGGACGGCCAAGCTGACGGTCACCTACCAAGGCTGCGCGACAGCAGGGCTTTGCTACCCGCCCCAAAAGAAAACCGTGCTTTATGACGCTGGCAATGCTGTGCCCAAGATCGGCACAAACGCCAGACCGGTACTAGCATCGCCCGGCCAGCAGCCGGAAACCGCCAGCGGCATCACCCAAATGCTGCGTCAGCAGAATCTGGTATCCATTCTTCTGCTTTTTTACCTGCTGGGTCTTGGGCTTACCTTCACGCCCTGCGTCTTACCGATGATTCCGATCATTACGGCGATCGTTGGCGGTCACCGGCACCATAGTCACTGGGGCAACTTTATCCTCTGCCTGAGTTACGTGCTCGGCATGGCGATCACCTATGCGGCGGCCGGCGTGATTACAGGCTTGTTGGGCGCCAGCTTCAACCTTCAGGCCATCATGCAGGAGCCCTGGGTGCTCAGCGTCATCGCCGGACTTTTCGTGATATTGGCACTGTCCAGTTTCGGTCTCTATGAACTCCAGCTTCCTGCCGCCCTCAGACATCGCCTGACGTCTACCGAGCGAAAACTGTCCGGCGGCCACCTCGGCGGCACCTTCCTCATTGGCGCAGTTTCAGCCCTGGTTGTCTCCCCCTGCGTTTCGGCCCCCTTAGCCGGCGCACTGGTGTACATCAGCGCAACGCAAAACGCCATCCTGGGTGGACTGGCACTCTTCGTTCTGGCGCTGGGCATGGGCACTCCGCTGGTGCTGGTTGGCGTTGCCGGCAGACGGATCCTGCCGCGCAGCGGTCCCTGGCTGCAGCATGTAAAGGCGTTCTACGGGGTTTTATTGCTCGCGGTGGCGGTCTGGCTGATCACTCGCATCGTGCCACCTGCCGCATCACTGGTAATGTGGGCACTCCTGGCCGCTCTTTGCGGCGTTCTACTGGGCGCCTTCGACAGGGCGGCCTCCCGAGCAACACGCATGCTCAGGGGACTTGGGCTACTGCTGTTCGTCTACGCCGCCAGCCTGCTCATAGGGGCCTTGGCGGGGGCCTCCAATCCGCTGCAGCCGCTCACCCCCTTTACCCAACGCCTTGCCAGCGGTCCCATTGGCACAGCACCATCTGCCAGCCCAACCCTTTTTCAGCGGTTCGAGGATGCTGAGCAGCTTCCGGATTTACTCGCAACGGCAACCTCCCAGCAACAGCCCGTCATCCTGGATTTCTACGCTGACTGGTGTATCAGTTGCCAGGTCATGGATCACGAGGTTTTCGGTAATCCTGGTGTACGTGCAGCCCTGGCATCATTTAAGCGCCTTCAACTGGACATCACCAAAAACACGCCCGCTCAACAGGCGCTGATGAAACGCTATGGGCTCTTTGGCCCACCGGCGATTCTGTTCTTCGGACCGAAGGGTAAGGAACTGGGGGATTTCCGTATCCTGGGCGAGATGGACCGGAAGCAATTTCTAGAGCATCTGGCCCGGCTCAAATCGGCCATCAATAGCGGCTGACGGCCGATTCGCGGCAAGCCATCAGCCCCCGGCATGCACAGGGGCCCTAGGTGGCTCGCCGAATATAGTAGCGGAACGTTTTCTCGTCCTCCGCCTGGGCCAGTAGCTCATGGCCCAGAAAATGACAGAACCGCGGAATATCACGGGTTGTGGACGGATCCGTGGCGATCACCAACAAGGTTCCGCCGACAGGCACTTCATTGATCCGGTTATGCAGCAACATCACGGGTTCGGGGCACATCAACCCGGTCGCATCCAATGCCAGATCGTGTTCCATTTCGCTCACCGACAACTCCTCAATCGATTCTTTCCACAAAACAGGTTATTTCTTCCCTGTCATGATACAACTGCCGGGCCTGGATGCGGGCATTGATGCCGGCCTCCTGCAATCCCGACTCGAGAAGGTCCCGGCACAGGCACCATTCTGCGTAGCGCTGCTTCATCGGCAGCTTCAAATTGAAAATCGCATAGCGGCAAAGTCGGCTGCTCAGCCATTCCAGCATCAAGTGCAGCGTCCGGCGGGGCTTGTCAACAATATCGCACACCAACCAATCCACCGCCCGTACGGGCTTCCAGACATAACCATCGGCCTGGACATGCGTCACCTGCCCGGTCGCCATCAACGCCGGGTCCATAGGTCCGTTATCGACCGCCGTCACCCGCATTCCCTGCTGCACCAACTGCCAGGTCCAACCACCGGGTGCGGCGCCCAGGTCGACGGCCTTGGCGCCGCCGCCCAGCAGATCAAACCAGCGCTCCTTCCCAATAAACAGATGCCAGGCTTCCTCCAACTTCAATGTCGAACGGCTCGGCGCCTCCGGCGGCATACGCAACCGTGTTCGACCAGCGATAAACGGCGAGCGATTGCCTGGCAGGCTAAGCCCTATCCTGACCTCATTAAAGCCGCTGAGCACGAGATCCAGACGCAGACCACTACCTGTCACGCCCTGAGGCGTCAGCCATCCCCTGCCTCGCAATGCGCGCGATAAGGGTGGGACCCACTTGCGGGCGAAATTCTGTACATCGGCATCCTGGCAATCCTCAGTGACGATGACCTCAACCCGATCACAGCAACGATCAAATCCGATATCGCTAAGCGTGCGCACCACCGCACCTACACGATCTGTCTGAGGCAACTCCAGCGTCGCTACCGCTCTCATCCAGTCCCTCGTGAAGACCAGGTCTCGCCAGTTGACACGCGTCATGAGGCGCTCGACGTCATCCTCGGAGGACGCCACAAAACTGGTCAGGCCGCTCCCGTGTGAACTGCGAAAATAGCCGTAAACTTCAGCCCGTGCAGCGACGTCGACCAATTCCTGGCCACATTCAGATTCGAAACCGGGACGACAGAAAGCGTGAACTTCATTCATCTTTTGCAACCTGCGGAGAGGGCTGTAGGGAAGGCATTGGCAGTGTCGGCTATACTCAGTTTCCATGAGACAATGCGGCGTTAACCCAGCTCATATTTTGCACACCCTTGTCTGGGCCCTGGCTCTGGTAGCCGCTATTGTCCATTCCAGTCCGGTTTTAGCAAGTACGGCAACCCAGTGCCCGGAAGTCTCGCTGTTCACAACACTCAAGCAGATCGATCCATTGCGAGATGTCTGCTTTACGGCAGACAATGGCAATAACTACTCTGCAGAGCAGATCGCAAGCGGCGAGGTGAAGCTCGAAGTTTCAAAAAAGCAGGAACTGGTTTTTTCAAATAGCGATAACAGCTATTGGATCCTGATACGCCTGCGCAATCCGTCTCCCGTCATCCAGCACTGGTATCTACAAATCAGTTATCCCCCGCTGGACCACATTTCGATTTCCATATTCGGCGGCCCCAAAACCACGGTTCACCGAATGGGTGACCGAGAACTCTTTGCCTCCCGTCCAGTGGATTATCGCTACTATCTTCAGCCGCTGGACATCGAAGGACATGGCGCCCGTGAGCTGGTCCTGCAGGTGCGCAGCTCCGGCTCGGTCAATATTCCGCTGGCACTCTTCCAGTCCGATGCCCTTGTACACCAAGTAGAAGGGCAATCCCTCGAACAGGGGATTTTCTACGGCGCCTTACTGATCCTGGTTCTGTTCAATGCAATGCTATTCATCACCACATGGCGCCGTCAGTATTTCTATAACGCCTTTTACATGCTGAGTGCGGGGCTCTTCCTGGCATCGATGAGCGGCCTCTCCTATCAGTATCTCTGGCCGTTGAGCCCCTGGCTCGCGAACACGTCCGTCCCTCTGACTGAGGCCCTGTCCATTCTGGCTTTTGTCCTGTTTGGCGCATCGTTTCTGGAGATCGACCACGAACTGCCAGGGATGCAGCGCATGATAAGGGTGATGATCGTGCTGGCCATGCTGAGCGTGGCAGCGTCCTTTATTGTGCCCTACCATGCCATTATCCGCTGGAATACCGCCATTGCTCTGCTGTGTATGCTTACACTCTACGGGATCGGCATACAGCGACTGCGTCAAGGCTACGGACCGGCTCTCTGGTACCTGATTTCCTGGTCCCTGATGCTGCTCGGCACCTCCATCTACGCCTTGGCCGCCTTTGGCTATGCGGCCGACTATCTCGCCAACGAAATCCTGATGCAGATTGCACTCGGAGGGCAGGTACTGCTTCTCACCTATGCTGCAGTCATCCGGGTAAGACAGTTGATAGAGCGGGTGCTGGCCATGCAAACCCACGCCAAGGCCGAACTCGAGCAGGTGGTGGAGGCGCGTACTGCAGAGCTTCAGTCCGCCCTGCAGACCCTGGCGCAAGTCAACGACAAACTGAAGCGTCAGAATATCCGGGACGAACTCACCAACCTCTACAACCGTCGCTACCTGGATGAAGCAATTGAACAGGCTTTCTCCGTGGCTCGCCGCCACAAGATGCCGCTGTCCCTGATTCTTCTCGACGCCGACCATTTCAAGACCATCAATGATTCCTACGGACATACCTTTGGCGACGAATGCCTTCGCGGTATTGCTCAAGTTATGGCTGAAGTGGTCAAACGTCCCAGGGATACGGTCGCACGATATGGTGGCGAAGAATTCGTTATCGTATTGCCCGGCACCGACCTGAATGGCGCCCGCCATGTCGCTGATACCCTGCTGGAACGTATCCGGACACTCCCTCTCACGACACCCGGCGGTAAAACCCTACAAATCACCGTCAGCGCGGGGGTCGCGCAGCTACGCAGTGACGACATCAACGTCCTGAGCTGGTTCCAGCGGGCGGACAACGCGCTCTATGAAGCCAAACAAGCGGGCCGGGACCGCGCGACGCTCACCGAATAGGCGCCACTAACGTGATGTAGAATGCTCACGCATAAAGTCGGCAGCCGCTTTCGCCGCACCTCCCAGGATCGTCGCCGGGTCAAGACCGCTGCGTTTTGTTGGCCGGAAATCGTGATCGCCGTCCACTACCCGATGCACCGCAAGGGATGAGGACGCCGGCAAACGCCTCACGACTTCATCGTAACGACCAAAAGGATCCCGCTCCCCCTGGGCAATCCATAGCGGCACCTGAACATCCGAAAAATGGTCGATACGCCAGTTATCCGGTTTTCCAGGCGGATGAAAAGGATAACCAAAACAAAGGCACCCCCTCACCTCCTTCGCAGCAACCGCAGGATCGGTCGCAGCCATGGAGGCCATCCGCCCGCCCATTGACTTGCCGCCGATAAACAGCGGACCAGAACCCAACAGGTCTCTCGCCAGCTGAATATGCTCCCACCAGGACGCCAACAATTGCCGCTGATTGTTAGGAGGACGCTTGCGACCGTCCTCTCTCCGAAGTGCCATATAGGGAAACTCGAATCGCATCACCCGAACACCCAGATTCGACAATGCATTCGACAGCTCATTCATAAACACCGAATCCATCGGCGCACCCGCACCGTGTGCCAGCAACAACGTCGCGTTACCGTCACCTTCCACCAAAAACTTTTCTGCCAAATCCACAACCATTCCACCTGCTCTCTGTCCAGTCATTGCATCCATTCGATCATCACATTTATCAACTTATGAACAATTGCTCACTTTTAATATTCACTTTTTTATGAGTCATAAGCTAGCTACCTGATCAATCAATATCCAGTCCTGCGCCCGCAGACCATGCGGAAATCCGCTGAAAACCGCGCCATATCGACGTTTGCTCAAAGATTAACATTGATATGAGTCATTGAAATGTGATCACCCATTATCCATACTTGCCTCGCATGTTCTTAACCAAAAATTCACTTTGGTACGGCTATGAGCACAGATACGGCACACCTCACTTATAACTACAAGGTCGTGAGGCAGTTTGCGATCATGACCGTTGTATGGGGCATCATCGGCATGAGTTTCGGTGTGTTGATTGCATCGCAACTCTACTGGCCCGCGATGGATCTCAATCTTCCCTGGACCCATTTCGGACGCTTGCGTCCTGTGCATACCAATCTGGTTATCTTTGCCTTCGGCGGTTCCGCACTCTTTGCCACGTCGTACTATGTCGTTCAACGAACCTGTCAGGCGCGACTCTTTTCCGACAAGCTCGCAGCCTTTACCTTCTGGGGATGGCAGGCCGTAGCCGTCAGCATCATCATTTCCTTCCCTCTGGGATACACGACGACCAAGGAATACGCCGAACTCGAATGGCCGATCGATATCCTGGTCGCCGTGGTCTGGATCGCTTACACGCTGGTCTTCTTTGGAACCATCCGCAAGCGGGCGACAAAGCATATCTATGTCGCAAACTGGTTCTACGGCGCCTTTATCATCGCCATCCTGATCCTCTACGTGATCAACAATCTCGAGCTACCGGTGTACTGGATGAAGTCCTACTCCATCTATGCCGGCGTTACCGATGCCATGGTGCAATGGTGGTGGGGGCACAACGCGGTCGGCTTCCTGCTGACGGCAGGCTTCCTCGGTATGATGTACTATTTCGTGCCAAAACAGGCGGAAAGACCGGTCTACTCCTATCGCCTCTCTATCGTTCACTTCTGGGCGCTGATCGCCACATACGTATGGGCCGGCGCTCACCATCTCGAATACAGCGCTTTGCCCGACTGGGCGCAGTCGGCTGGCATGATCATGTCGCTGATCCTCCTCGCCCCAAGCTG
Source organism: Mangrovitalea sediminis (assembly GCF_002514725.1). GTDB lineage: Bacteria > Pseudomonadota > Gammaproteobacteria > Pseudomonadales > Oleiphilaceae > Mangrovitalea > Mangrovitalea sediminis. The sequence continues at coordinate 159,253 of NZ_NTLB01000005.1, read as the reverse complement.
GGGTGGCATGATCAACGGCATGATGACGCTCTCCGGCGCCTGGCATAAGCTGCGCACGGACCCCATCCTGCGCTTCCTGGTGGTATCGCTGTCCTTCTACGGGATGTCGACCTTCGAAGGCCCCATGATGGCGATCAAGACCGTCAACGCCCTGTCCCACGATACCGACTGGACCATTGGTCACGTGCACTCCGGCGCGCTGGGCTGGGTCGCCATGATCAGCATCGGCGCCATGTATCACCTGATTCCGCGCCTCTTCGGTCTGCGGGAAATGTTCAGCACCCGCCTGATCAACGTGCATTTCTGGCTTGCGACCATAGGCACCGTGCTATACATCACCGCCATGTGGGTAAACGGTATTACCCAGGGCCTGATGTGGCGCGCCGTCAACAACGACGGCACCCTTACCTACAGCTTTGTGGAAGCCATGCAGGCCAGCAAACCGGGTTATCTGGTGCGGTTTATCGGCGGCTGCATTTTCCTTAGCGGCATGCTGCTAATGGCATTCAACGTCTGGATGACCGTTCGCCAGCGTAAGGCTACCGCCCTCGACAACGTTCCTCAGACGGCCTGACGCAAGGAGTTTTCCAGAGATGAAGCACGAAATCATCGAGAAAAACCTGGGACTGATGGTCGTACTGATCGTGCTGGTGTTCAGCACGGGGTTTCTGGTTGAAGTTCTTCCACTGTTCTTCCTGAAAAAGGTCCACACACCGGTCGAAGGTCTGAAACCCCTGACGGCCCTCCAGTTGGAAGGCAGGGATATCTACATCCGCGAAGGCTGTCATGTGTGCCATACGCAGATGATCCGCCCCTTCCGCGCCGAGACGGAACGCTACGGTCACTACTCGGTGGCTGGCGAATTCGTCTATGACCATCCCTTCCTGTGGGGCTCCAAACGTACCGGGCCGGATCTCGCCCGGGTTGGCGGCAAATATTCCGACGCCTGGCAGCGCGAGCACCTGTACAACCCGCGCAGCGTCGTTCCTGAATCCATCATGCCGGCCTTCCCCTGGCTATTCACCCAACAGGTCGATTGGCATGAAACGGCGGCCAAGATGCGGGCACTGCGCGAACTCGGCGTACCTTACACCGACAAACAGATTGCCGAAGCGGGCAAGGACGTCAAAGGCCAATTCGAAATCACAGCGCTGGTCGCGTACCTGCAGCAGTTGGGCACGGACATTTCAAGCAAACGGTGACCTATGGATACGCATACCCTTGAAGGCATCAACACCCTGATGGTGATGGCCGTATTCATCGGCATCTGCTGGTGGGCCTATAGTGCAAGTCGCCGGAAAGATAACGACGAGGCCGCCCACCTGCCCTTTGATGACGAGGATATCGACCGCCGTACGCTGCACAAGACGGAGAATAAGAAATGAGCACATTCTGGAGCATCTGGGTCAGCGTGATTGTGCTCGGCACCATTTTGGGGTGCTGGTGGTTACTGTGGGCGACGCGCCGAAGCCAGACCACCGACACGGAAACCGACCGGACCATGGGGCATTCCTTCGATGGCATCGAGGAATACGACAACCCGCTTCCGAAATGGTGGTTCTATCTGTTCACCGCTACCGTCATCTTCTCCTTGGCCTATGTGGTGCTCTACCCGACGCTCGGCAACTTCAAAGGCATTCTCGGCTGGACGTCCCATGGTCAATGGGAGCAGGAAATGGTCGACGCCCAGCACAAGTACGGTCCTATCTTCGCCAAATTCGGGAGTACGCCCATCCCTGAACTGGCCAAGAATCCTGATGCCGTCAAAATGGGTCAGCGGCTGTTCGAGAACAACTGTGCCGTTTGCCATGGCTCCACGGCACATGGCAATGTGGGGTTCCCCAATCTGAGCGATAACGACTGGCTTTATGGAGGCACCCCGGACAAGATCGTCGAGACCATTACCGGCGGGCGTAACGGGATGATGCCGGCAAAGGGATTAATGCCGAACATGACCGACGAACAGGTTGACGAATTAGTTAACTATGTCTTGAGCTTCAGCGGCCGCGAAAAGGACAAGGCAGCCGCAGAGAAAGGCAAGGCATTGTTTGCACAAGCCTGCGCCGCCTGCCATGGCCCTGACGCAAAAGGTAACCAGAGCATTGGCTCGGCCAACCTGACAGACAATATCTGGCTGTACGGCGGCGATTACCACACGATCCGGCTGACCATTCTGCATGGACGTCAGGGGCAAATGCCGGCTTGGGGCGATAAGTTGGGCAAAGACCGCATTCACATCATTGCGGCATACGTTTACAGTCTTTCCCACTAACGCTCCCTGACGAAGGGGGTATTCCGGCCGGGGCTTCCCCGGTCGGCATTGCCATCGCACCAGAACCCGCCTGCGCCCGGAGGAGACGTATTTCCCAAGGGACAAGTGTCGAAAGTTCAAAGCTTCCGCAACAGCCCTGATGACGATCAAGTACCAAGGAATAATACCCTGAAGACCGTTGAATCATGCGCTTGTTGAGTGCATTGTTGAACCGTCTTTGAGTGGGTATCAGATGAGCGAACAGATTCCGGTCAAACAGGTCGATCCCAAAGCGGACCCTTCGCAGAACAACCATAAAAGCGTTGAGCTGTACGCCAGTCGCAAGAAGATCTATGTCAAGGAAGTGACGGGCTTCTTCCAGCGGATCCGCACCATTTCCCTGTGCATGCTGCTCGGTATGTACTTCCTGTTCTGTTGGATATCGATCAACGGCGAACAGCTCGTCTACTTCGATCTGCCGCACCGGAAATTCCACCTTTTCGGTATTACATTCTGGCCCCAGGACTTCATTCTCCTGTCACTGTCTCTGGCTATCGCTGCCTTCGGCCTGTTCTTCATCACAACCCTGTTCGGCCGTGTCTGGTGCGGTTACACCTGTCCGCAGACAGCCTGGACCTTCATCTTCATGTGGCTCGAAGAGCGCATTGAAGGCAGCCGTAACCAACGGATGAAACTCGACAAGCAAGCCGGTAGCACCCGAAAAATCGCCAAGAAAACGCTCAAGCACGCCGCCTGGCTCTTTGTGGCACTGGCGACCGGCCTGACGTTCGTGGGTTACTTCTATCCGATAAGGGACCTCATTCACGACCTGATCACCTTCAACGCCAACGGCTGGGCTTACTTCTGGGTTGCCTTCTTCACTGTCGCGACCTATATGAACGCTGGCTGGATGCGCGAGCAGGTGTGCCTCTACATGTGCCCCTACGCACGCTTCCAGTCGGTGATGTTCGATCGTAACACCCGTATTGTCTCTTACGATCCCAATCGTGGCGAACCCCGTGGCGGCCGCAAGCGGGACGCCAATCCGCAAGATCTGGGTTTGGGCGACTGTATCGATTGTGGCCTGTGCGTGCAGGTTTGCCCGACTGGCATCGACATCCGTAATGGCCTGCAATACGAATGCATCGGCTGCGCGCTCTGTATCGACGCCTGCGATCAGGTCATGGAGAAAATGGATTATCCCAAGGGCCTGATCCGCTATACCACGGAAAATGAGCTTGAAGGGCAACACTCCAGTCTGCTGCGCCCACGAACTTTCGGTTATGGCTTCATGCTTTTGTTGATGTTCGGGATCGTTGGCTGGCAACTGCTGAGCCGCCTTCCCCTCGGCCTGGACGTGATCAGGGATCGTGGGGGCCTGTATCAGTTAGGTCCCAATGGCGCCATCGACAACTCCTATGTGCTCAAGATCCTGAATATGACGGACAGCCCCCAGGATTACGACATCACTGTCTCCGGCATAGAGGGGATTCACATCACCACACGGACATCGGCGCATGTCGAATCCGGCGAGGTTTTCTCGCTGCCAGTGGTCGTGGAAGTCGAGGCCGAGAAAATCAAGGACACCAATACCGAGATCCATTTCGAATTACATGAGCACGATCACCCGGAGATCATGATCAAGCGGGAAAGCCGCTTCCTGGGTCCGGAGCCCTATCACAATGGCGATGATTGAATAGCGCCCCTTTGGCGCCGCAGGAGTAATGACGATGCAACAGGCACTAACTGCCACTCCGTGGTACAAGCAATTTTGGCCCTGGTTTCTGATCGGGCTGGTGCTGTTCGCCATTTCCTTCTGTTCGGTCCTTCTGTATTTCGCAGTTACAACCCGGGATTCCCTCGTCAGCGATAACTATTACAAGGAGGGCTTGGCGATCAACCAGGAGTTGAACCGCGACCGCAAAGCCGAAGTCCTGGGCCTTAAGGGAGAGTTTCACTTCTACGACAACGGCCGGATCATTGTCACGCTGGATCACGCCAAGCCCCTGGGTGATCTGCCCTATCTGGTGCTCAAGTTCATCCATCCCACGCTGGCACACCGGGACCAGAAGCTGCTGATGACGCCCCTGGCCACCGACCGCTTTGAAGTCAAACTGGACAAGGCTCTCACGGGACACTGGTACCTGGACCTGCGCGATCCGTCTGACACTTGGCGCCTCAAGGCCGAGATCGGTCTACCCAACAGTTCGGTAATCACGCTGCTGCCCGCCAAGAACTGATCCACAGCCCGATGAAAACGCCATGAATGATGCCGCTCACCCCCACTGTTTCCATTGTGGCGAGCCTATTCCTGGCACGCTGAATATCGCCTTACCGGTAAACGGTCATACGGAGCGTTTTTGTTGCCATGGTTGTAAGGCTGTTTGCGAGACGATACTGCAAGAAGGGTTAAGTGGTTTTTATCATCACCGCAGCGCACCGGCCATTACGCCGAAGCCGTTGGAAGACAGCCTGGTGTCCCAGCTCAGGCTGTACGATCATCATCGCCTGCAGCAAAGCTTTGTGCATTGTCGTCCGGATGGTTTGCCGTCAGCACAGCTGCTGATCGAAGGCATTACCTGTGCGGCCTGCATCTGGCTGATCGAGAAACACCTCGGCAAACAGCCCGGCGTTGTCAGCATCAACGTCAACCACACGACACAACGAGCCACCCTGGTCTGGGACCCCCAGCAAACCACACTCAGCAACCTGTTGATTGCCATTGCGGAATTGGGCTATCGGGCTCGCCCCTTCGAACCCAATACACTGGAAGAAAGTCTTCGAGCCGAACAGAAGCGCGCCATCATACGTCTCTGTGTCGCCGGCATGGGAGCCTTGCAGGGCATGATGCTCGCTGTGCCGCTCTACTTCGGTGTCATTCACGATGTCACGCCACAGTTTCAGGTTTTCTTCCGCTGGCTCAGCCTGCTGGTGGCAACACCGGTCGTGTTTTACAGTGCACAACCCTTTTTCCGGGCCGCGTTGCGGGATATCCGCTTTCGTCACCTGACGATGGACGTGCCCGTTTCACTCGCCATTGCCCTGGCCTATGGCGCCAGTGCCTGGGTGACCGTTGCCGGTGGACGACACGTCTATTTCGACTCCGTCTGCATGTTCACGTTTTTCCTGTCACTCGGGCGCTTTCTCGAGATGCGCGCCCGTTTCCGGGTCGGCCTCGCCTCCGCCTCACTGGAACAGGTACAACCTGCAATCGCCAACCGCGTTTCGGGAGAATCACTAGAGCCCGTCGCCAGCTTCGACCTGCAACCCGGAGATCTTGTCCAGGTTCGCCCCGGCGAGCTGATCCCTGCGGACGGCGAAATCGTCGAGGGCGAATCCAGCGTCTCCGAAGCCGTGCTCACCGGTGAATTCATGCCTGAACGACGACGACCCGGCGACTGGGTCAGTGCCGGCACCCTCAATGGTGACGGCCCCTTGCGTTTTCGGGTCGCCCAGGCCGGGCCGAATACCAGGCTGTCCGCTATTATGCGGATCCTTGAACGTGCCCAGAGCGAAAAGCCAACAACGGCCGTCGTCGCAGACCGGATCGCCGGGCACTTCGTCGCCATCGTGCTGGTAACTGCGGCCCTGGTCTATGTCGGTTGGGCAGTTGCCGGCAACTCCGATGCCTTCGATATTGCCTTGTCGGTACTGGTCGTCACCTGCCCCTGTGCCCTTTCGCTGGCAACGCCCACCGCGCTGACAGCTGCCACGGCTGCCCTGCGACGCATTGGATTCCTGCCGGTACGCGGTAACGTACTGGAAGGACTTGCGGACATCGACAGGGTCGTTTTCGACAAAACCGGCACGTTGACCGATGGCCGCCTGAGCCTTCTTCACACCCAGCCTTTGTCCACCCGTAGCACGGCCGACTGCATCGCCATTGCCACAGCACTCGAAGCCTTTTCCGAACACCCTATTGCCCGCGCCTTTCGCGAATATGGACAGACGTCGTTACCCATCGGAGCGCGGGAGGTTCGGAACCACATCGGTCGGGGGCTATCCGGGTGGATAGAGGACACCCATTATATCCTTGGCTCTTGGGACTTCGTCGCCACTCGGTGCAACGCCAACGCTCCGGAAAAGGCCCTGTCCGGCGGCATACTCCTGTTTCTCGCCACTGATGACCAATGGCTTGCGCGCTTTGAACTCAATGATCAACCACGCTCCGATGCCCGGACTACGTTACAGCGACTTCAACAGCTGGGTGTCGACAGCGAGCTGCTCAGCGGTGACAGCTCCAGTCAGGTACAAACCGTCAGCCAGTCCCTGGGTCTCTCGCACTTTGTCGGGGGAGCATCCCCTGAAGCAAAACTCGCCCACCTGCAATCCCTCGAACAGGCGGGGCATCGTGTTGCCATGGTGGGTGATGGTTTGAATGATCTGCCCGTTATGGCCGGGGCCCGTGTTTCCATTGCGATGGCCAGCGCTGCGGATTTGACGCAGTTGCAAGCCGACGCCATCCTCATCAGTAACCGTCTGCAGGCGTTAGCCACAGCAGTAAGCCTGGGACGCAAGACCCGCAGGGTCATTCGACAGAATCTGGGCTGGGCGATTGCCTATAACCTGATAGCCCTCCCCCTGGCCATCATCGGATGGGTTCCGCCGTGGATTGCCGCCATCGGTATGTCGGCAAGCTCGCTGATTGTCGTGCTGAACGCCCTGCGGCTAGGCCGTTCAACCGACCGGGACACCCCTCACGGCCATTCAGGAGCCTGAACGCATGGAAGTCCTCTACGTACTGGTACCGCTTTCTCTGATGCTGGTTTCGATCGGCATCCTGATCTTTATCTGGGCGGTCAAGTCCGGCCAGTTCGATGATCTCGAAGGGCCGGCCCACAACATCCTCTACGATGATGATGCCAGTATGATCCCGAAGGACGCCCGAACGCAGGAGCAGCAGGCGATTGCCGATTCCGATGACGCCGATGCGCCCTCGGCAGACTCCCACACATCGCCTGCCGCCGGTAAAACGGACCCCCGCCCATGAACGGGGACATGCTCCCTTTACTCTCCAGCGCCTTTTTGATCGGCCTGCTGGGCAGTGCCCACTGCATCGGGATGTGTGGCGGCATCAGCGCCTCCTTGTCCATGGCATTGCCGGTCGGAAGCGGGTATCGATGGCGGCAGCTCTCCTTATTGATCAGCTACAACATCGGCCGGATTTTCAGCTATACCTTGATTGCCCTGGTGCTTGCCGGCATTAGTCAGTTGGCCGTCAAACGCTGGACCGGGCTTGCCCTCCCGCTTCGCACCATTGCAGGTTTTCTGCTGGTTGCCATGGGTCTGTCCCTCGGGCGCTGGTGGCAGGGTATCGTGGCCATCGAGCGGGTTGGCAAGCCTTTCTGGAAACGAATCTCCCCCCTCAGCCACCGCCTGGTACCGGTGCATCACGGATGGCAGGCGCTATTACTCGGTGCCCTTTGGGGCTGGCTGCCATGCGGACTCGTCTACAGCACCCTGGCCTGGGCCATCGCGCAGGCCGGACAGCAACAGGCCGCCCTGATCATGATATTTTTCGGTCTGGGTACCCTGCCCTCCATGCTCCTGACCGGGTTGGCAGCACGCCGTGTGGAACGCTTACGCCAGCACCTCAATCTGCGCCGCCTGGCCGGCGTTGCCCTGGTTCTCTATGGGCTGTGGACCATTCCTCCAGTGCGCCTTTTTGTCATGCGCCTCATTGACTTATAAGCCGCCAGATTCGCCGTTGATACATATCAATCCATCGCACGAAGGCTCCCGTTAAACTGTCTGCAACACTATGAGGGAGTACGCGGCATGTCAGAATTTCAGCCCAGGGTTTCTTTCGATCATCTCGAGTGGGACGATGCACTCATCGCCCGCTATGATCGTGCCGGGCCGCGCTATACCTCCTACCCGACTGCGGTCGAATTTACCGAAGCCTTCGGCGTCAAGGATCTCGAGCGCGCGACAGCACTCAGCCGCGAGCATGGCAACCCACTGTCCCTCTATGTGCATGTCCCCTTCTGCGCCCGCCTTTGCTATTACTGTGGCTGCAACAAAATCGTGACGAAGAGACGCGAGAAGGCGGCGCCTTACCTGGAGCGTCTCTACCGCGAAGCGGCCATTCAGTCTTCACTTTTTGGCAATGACCGGCCGGTGGAGCAGCTCCATTTGGGAGGGGGGACACCGACATTTCTGTCAGATGAACAGCTACGTGAAGTCATGGCCACGCTCAGCCGCTACTTCCGTATCGAACCTGGCAAGGGCATGGACTATTCCATTGAGATAGACCCGCGGGAAATGCGCACCGACACGCTCGGTGTTCTTCGGGACCTCGGTTTTAACCGTATTAGCATGGGAGTTCAGGATTTCGATCCACTCGTGCAACAGGCGGTTAATCGCATTCAGCCACCCGAGATGACAATGAGCCAGATTGCACGCGCCAGGGAGCTGGGCTTTGGTTCGATCAACATCGACCTGATTTACGGTCTGCCCCTGCAAACCCCGGACAGCTTTGCCCATACCCTGGATAAGGTGCTCAGCATTCGGCCTGACCGGCTCTCGGTGTTCAACTACGCCCATATGCCCGAGCGATTCAAGCCACAGCGGCGAATACAGCGTGAGGATCTTCCTTCCGCCGCCGATAAGCTGACGATTCTCAAGCAGACCATCGCCACACTTATGGCCGCAGGCTACCAATATATCGGCATGGATCATTTTGCCCTGCCAACCGACAGCCTCGCCATCGCACAGCGCAATGGGGAGCTGCACCGGAACTTTCAGGGATATACAACGCACGGCCACTGCGACCTGGTCGGTCTGGGTGTATCCGCGATTGGACAGACCGACGATGCCTGCTTTCAGAATCACCACGACCAAGCACTCTACGAAGAAGCGATCGACAGCGGAAAGCTGCCCATCAAGCGAGGTCTGTGGCTCGATGAGGACGACAAGTTACGGCGCTGGGTGATCCAGCAGTTGATCTGCCACGACCACCTCGATATGACGCAGTTCCAGCGGCGCTGGGCACAGGATTTCGGCCATTACTTTTCAGATATCGCGCCTTACCTGACGCAGATGGCTGACGACGGCCTCCTGACCTGGAACGCTGAACAGCTGGTTATTCAGCCCAAGGGGCGCCTTCTGGTCAGGGCGATTTGCCAGATATTCGATCGTTACCGTACGCAAACCGAGGTCCAACGCTTCTCCCGCATCATATAACGCGGTTGGCCCGCTGGATCTTCGTTGTGCTGTTTTATGTTTTTTTTACAGGGTGAAGCTTGCCGATGTACAAACCCACTTCTACGCTTAACAGTAGGTTAGCGTTAGAACTTCAATCAGCGCGATAGATTTTGCCGAGGAGCCGCTGAATTTCAAGGTTCAGGGGTTCGCCCGGAGGTGGTGGGCCATGCGAGATCTGGCAGTAGCGTTTCGGGACCGGATTATCAGTCCGGTCGTCGTTGCAATAAGCGAGAGGGAAACCCCCTTGCTGGAGACAGCCTTGGCCGGTGCAGCGCTACGGGAGAGCTTTGCGCCCTGCTGTCGCAACAACCAGGCCTTCAGCCTGTACGGCCTCAGCTCCGGCCTGCACCGGAGAGTCTGGGACGAATACCTGGCCTATCGCCCGGAGCTTGCGAGCCTGGTTCGTGGTTTTGCCAGTCAGCGGCAGTTCCTGCAGAACCCCGATCACGAACTCGATACCAATATCAATTACGCGACCGCCATCACCGCCTGCCTGCTCCAATGGCAATCCAATGCCATGTCTGGCAACCTCAATCCTGAAAACCTCAGCCGGTTTTGGACGTATTGTGTCCTGGGCAGCGCCCGCCGGGATCCGGAATTATGTCAGGCTTATCGCAAGATTCTCCGCTGGTTCGACGCCTGCTCCGCCGCCGCTTGATACGGGGTCTCAAAGGTTCAGGATATCCAACTGCCCGGCGACAGGCACAGTCTCAAACACCTCGCCTGCTGAAGACCCCGGCTTGATTTCCGTCGAAAAATCAACGAAGTCGTACAGTTCAGTATCCGCCAAATGGGAAGGAACAACGTTCATTAAAGCCCTGAACATGTTTTCCAGACGGCCGGGATGCTGGCGGTCCCACTCCTGGAACATCTCCTTGATCACCTGTCGCTGAAGATTTTCCTGCGAACCGCACAGATTGCAGGGAATGATCGGAAACTGTTTCAGTGCCGCGTAGCGGGCAATATCCTTTTCCCGGCAATAGGCCAGCGGCCGAATCACGACATTGCGCCCATCGTCGCTGAGCAGCTTGGGCGGCATCGCTTTCATTTTGCCGCCATAGAACATGTTGAGGAACAGCGTCTCCAGGATATCGTCCCGGTGATGTCCCAGCGCAATACGCGTGACATCATGGTCGGCAGCGAAATCGTAGAGGATGCCGCGCCGCAACCTTGAACAAAGCCCGCACGTGGTTTTACCCTCAGGCACTTTGTCCTTGACGATGCTGTAGGTGTCGCGCTCGATCACATGGTATTCGACACCCAGGCTGGCCAGGTATTCCGGGAGGATCTCCTCCGGGAAGCCGGGCTGCTTCTGGTCCAGGTTGACGGCGATGATTTCGAACGATACCGGCGCATGTTTTTGCAGGTTCAGCAGAATATCGAGCATGGTATAGGAGTCCTTGCCGCCACTCAGGCAGCACATCACCTTGTCTCCGGCCTCGATCATACGGAAATCGGCAATGGCCCGGCCGGTCTCGCGCCGCAGCAGCTTCTGCAGCTTGTTCAACTCAACCCGGTCCTTCCCCTGCAAACACTCGTCTATCATGCGTCACCTCGACATATTGGCGGGCCGATTATAGCGGAACCCGGGCCCAGTCGTCAGGCAGTGTCGCGGGAAGTCCGAACCTGCCGGCTGACTGTCGCCGAAAACGTGGGAATTCCGTAATCGGTTTCCTATAATGAAAGTCCTTGGGGAGTCTACTCCAGGCGTCGATTCAACTACTTAGTGCCGGCGCCAGGGGTATGAAGTCGTCCGGCAATGCATGGAAGGTTTATTCATGGAAGCTATAAAGCTCGGCAAACGCGAAAGGAACCGGATAGCCAATCGCAATGCAATACTCGCGGCAGCCCGCGAGTGTTTCCGCGAAAAAGGTTATGACAGAGTGACGATTCGCGACATTATCCGTCGCACCGATCTCGCCGCCGGTACCTTCTATAATTATTTCACCGATAAACAGGACATATTTTCTGCCCTACTAACGGACTTTCTCGCGAACCTGAACGAAAACCTGCGCACCATGCGGGAAAAGGCTGAGCGGGAGGAGCTTTTCATTCGTAACACCTATCTCGCCCTGTTTCGTGCCACAGCGGCAGATCCGGTCATTTACGAGTTAGCGCATCGCAACGACCAGACAATCAAGGAGCTATTCGGCTCCGACATTCTCGGTCTCGCCATGTCATCGCTGGAAGAGGATGTACATGCAGCCGTTCAGCGCGGACTCTTCCCACAAATCGACGCGGAATACCTGTCCGCCGCCTTTTTTGGCGTCGCCTACGAAATGAGTCTGCGCGTAGCGAAACGTGCTCATGACAGTGTGATAGGTGCGGAAGAGGAAGCCACAAGGGCAGCGGACTTCGCCACTCACCTCTTTATGGGCGGTGTCGAACGCATGGTTCGGCAAACGGCCTAAGGCCGCGCCTTACGGTTTTGCGGCCACCCTGTTCATTACAGTCCGGAATTTTGGCCGGGCTGTAATGTTTAAGGACGGCGACGATAACGATCAGGACACCGACGTCATGATAGATTCAGCTCCGGCCGCGCTCGCCAAGCCATCGCTTGAGCACTATGTTATGCGTCTGCGCGTGGCCGCCGAAGCCGTCGTGCGGTCACATAAGAGTCTGGGAGAACTCGACCTGATCAAGGCACTTCAAGGTGACCCCTGGCACCTGATCGGCCCCGTAAACTTCAATGCGACGGGCGAACTCTACCCGGTCCATTTCATCCTGTTTCACGTCCTGTATCAACTCAGGAGCGACTTGATCGCCGAAGGCGAAACCCTTTACATCTCGCCACTGAATATCCATATCCGAGTAGCCGCCGGTAACGCCACCGGCAGTCTCAATCCCGGACCACCGGATCAATTGGCGGCCTTCTACCTCAACCTGGACAATTACAATCTCGCCGATGAGGTCGTCGAAACGATGCTCGACAACTTCTGGCGTGGCGTCCATGCGCCAACCGACGAGAGTTTGAATCACGCTCTGGAAACGCTGCACCTCGACGACCTCCCAGAGCAATTTTCAGTCGCCAAACGACAATTTCGCCGTCTTGCCATGCAACACCATCCGGACAGAGGCGGCGATACACACCGACTACAACAGCTCAATGCCGCCCTCGCGGTACTACGCCAACACTTTGATGCAAGGGGATTTCCAACATGATGCGGTGGTTACACCGGCTTTTGCCATACGGGCTCAGCCTTCTGGTCATGCCCGCCCACGCCGACCTCGTTATCTTGCAATACCATCACATCGCAACCGATACACCCGCATCGACCAGTACAACACCGGCACTGTTCAAGGAACAACTGAACCTTATCGCCAAGCTCAAAATCCCTGTCGTCCCGCTGGAGGAAGCAACCAGGAAAGCCCTCAAAGGCGAGGACAACGATAAACCCTATGTCGCCATCACCTTCGACGATGCCTTTGAATCGATTTACACCACCGCACTACCACTGCTCAAACAACGGGGTTATCCCTTCACCGTCTTTGTAAACACTGACGCTGTCGACCACCACCATCGACACTACATGACCTGGACACAACTCCAGGCTCTTGACTCGACACAGGGGGTTACTATCGGCGGCCACACATCAGATCATGCTCACTTGGTCCCCAGGCCAGGGGAAACTGCAGCGCACTGGAAAAAGCGCGTCGTCCGGTCAATGGACAGCGGTATGAGTCGCTTGCGGGAGAAGCTCGGCAGCACGACGACATTGTTCGCCTACCCCTATGGCGAATACGACAAGGCCCTGGAAGCAATGATCAAACAACGCGGCTGGCTCGCTTATGGACAACAGTCCGGGCCGGTGGGACCCGGCTCCGACCCTCAGGCAATCCCCCGCTTTCCTGCCGCCAACAGCTATGGACAGATTGGCCCTCTGCGCAACAAACTCCTCTCGCTCGCTTTTCCGATAGAGGCCAGCCTGCTGCCTGACCCCGTTATCCAGCGCAATCCGCCGTCACTCCAGTTGCCTCTCCCGGACCACTGGAAAGCCGACCATCTACATTGTTACGGTTCTCTGCGAGGTGCTTTGCCGGTGACGTTCAATGCCTCGACGAACACCGTTGAGATAACCCCCTCCAGTGCGTTTTCGGGGCGGCGCTTCCGTTACAACTGCACCTACCCAGCCGGCGACAACCGCTTTTTTTGGTTATCACAGCCCTGGATTAATCCAGAGGAGAAGGAGGATTAAGGTTTGCCGACAACAGCCAGTTCGAGAGAACCGGTCGGCGTATGCTGAATAGGAGGAATCCCATTCTCGTGATCGACAATGGTTTTCTGGTGTAGATCACGCTTCCGTGTCATCACCAGCAGCCAGCGATCCCCACCGTGACCTGCGGGATAGACCGGGAAGGTCGCCTGCAGGTAGCCATAGCGGTACCACCGTTCAGGCGCATAATCGAAGCTGATATCCGTAATGAGGCGGGTGATATGGAATTGGCTGTCGAAAAAGACCAGCGTCGGCACAAAGACCCCGTTATGGATGAAGCTTTTCACCCGCAAGGCGTATGGTAACCGGCTATCAGGTAACTTCACCCAACGGTAGTAACTTTTCCCGCTGGAAAAATCAAAGACCGGATCGCTGTCCTCAACTTTCACCAGGAAATCCCGATCCGGCGGCAAGTCTGCAATATCGCCCTTTTGCAACGTATTGCAACAGCTCTCCGAAAAGCTCGCCAAAAATTGGGGAGGCCGATTTAACCCGAGAACCCTGGATACGCCCGGTGCCGCATCTTTGGGTAAATCCACCGGCTTCGCCGGCCGATACGCCAGAACGCTCGCGCGATTAAACGCAACCCCATCCAGGCTACTTCCCCCTTTTGGCAACGTCTTTTCCTTAAAGGGCGGAGGCTGATAAAAGCTCGAGCGTAGATTATTCTCGGCATCCACCCACGTAAAATAGGGTCGATGGCTCTTGTCACGGACAAAGCCATGCTTGGCCAGGGTATCCCCGTCGGGATAATTCTTCAGGTTGTATTCGTTGTCCGCCGCATTTGCGTCATGAAGCCTCACCGGCGGGTGGGATTGGGGCGCTGCAGCGCCTAAGCCTCCCACACCAGCCTTGGCATTGGCGGTATTTTTCTCGGGCGCTGGATGCGCGGGGGCTGGAGTCTGTGAGGCTTCCGGAACGACTGAAGAAGGTCTTTGAGTAGCTCCGGCACCATCAGCTTTAGCTTTGGTGGGAATCGCCTCACCATCAGAAGCGGGAGCTTTGCCAGCCACTGGCCTCGAGACCGGAGCGGTCGGAGTCGCCATGGCGGGACTCGGGGTCGGCGCCACGGTTTGAGAAGAAGGCTTACCGGGTGAATCCTGAGAGGCTTCCGACTTTGCCTTCTCCTCCTGGCGGTGCTTCGAAGCCTGTGCCTCTATCGGATTGGGCTGATCGGGCTCATGGATGATCGTGGTACGTAACTGTCCGTTCTGGTCGACCCAGGTGAAATACCGGTCCGCCGCAACTACCTGTAACGACAGTGCCAGACACAATACGCCCAGACTAAGGGAACCTGCGAGTTTTCCGCCTGCCGACATACGCCAAACCTCCGGCCAGTGCCGAAGCTCAGAACTTGGTCCTGAACGTCAACCCGGCAAGTACTGCCCGTAAACGTGTCTTAACATCCAACCCTGCATAGGGGTTATAAATGATGTTGGTGATGCTGGTGCAGTTTACGTTACAACTGGTATTCGCCGGAATGTATTCATTCGACTCCAGATAACTCAGCGACATATCGATCTGCGTATCCTTATCCCAGCGATAACCCATGCCAACGCCCCAGAGGTCGGCACCACCGAACGGTGCCATGACGGAGCGTTTATCCTTGGGAATGACCGAGTCCCGGCGCTCAACCCCCATACGCAAATCGAGACGACTCGACGCATGGAACGTAAAACCGATGCCATAGTTCCAGACATCCGTGAATCCCAGGGGGAAATCCAGGGTATTCTTGGTCACCAGTGTCGGCGACAGAATCCGTGCCGCACTGAGGAATTCCAGGTTGCGGTCGAACTTCAGATGCAGGTAATCCCAGCTACTGTAGTCCGTCCAGCTCACGTCGAAATTCACCGTAAGCCTGGGATGGACCTTGACGCTGATACCCGTCTGGAAATGTTGCGGATAATCCAGTTTGACTGAAACGTTACCGGCTTCGCGGGGTACACCGGAGGGCAGACTCAGAATCGCCGCGCCGATGGCACCAAACACCGAACTGTTGACGCTCTGCCAGAACCCGGACCAATCTTTGGTGTAATCCAGTTCGTAGGTCCCGGTGAGATTCATTGCCGAGGACGACTCATAGTTCGCCCCCCAAGAAAACCAGGACGTCGGCGTCCACATCACGCCAAAATCATAGGACGGTGAAATCGTCTGCTGCAGGTTGAGGTGCATGGTACCGATATCGTCCCAGGGACCGACGTTACCACCGCAAAGTGCTATCCAGGGCTGCAGGGGTTCGTTGCCGGATTTACAGTCGAAGGCATTCTGGAGGACCTGCGCCACCCCCAACAACATGTTTGGTGCCCGCATCCATTGATCGATCGCCAATGCCTGATCCGAAAAGTGGATACCGAGACCGACAGACCAGTGATCGTTGATCTTGTATGCCACGGTAGGCGAAAGGTAGGTCACCCGCTGGATCGCAACGTTCTGGGGTTCGTAGCGTGCCGGGTCCGTATTTTTACGGGAAAAGTTCGCAAACATAGGAACATAGAAGGCATTGGCAAAGGTCAGCTTCGATCCCGGATTCTGGATACTGAAGCCACCTGTCGGCAAAACGCCAATGGGCGCCGGCAGCTTTTGGATGCCGATACCCGGAATATAGATGTTGGCCGTGTTGGTGTGGCTGTGAGTATTGGCAACCGGATCAGCCTGCTTCCCCGTCATGGGGTCAGTGCCCAATCCATCAATCCCGAAAACGTTATAGCCGGGTGGCGCGATGAAGTCGGCATCGACATCCAGGTACGCACCCAACAGATTGACTTCGAACTGACGCCCCTCCAGTTGCGTCAAACCCGCCGGGTTATACTGAATAGCCATGATTCCAGGCGGATCTGCCGTTACGGCGTTACCCAGGGACAACGCCTTAGGACTGATCGTCAGGTTCTGCGTCAACTGCGCGCGAACACTGCCGACCATCAGCAGAAGTAAGGCGACGGCCAGACCGATCCGTTTGCTACAGCCTTTTATGAACATGAGGTGCTCTTCCCTTCCCGGTTAACGGTCGACGTCGCAATTACTTCTTGAGACCCTCGATGTTGATAGGCAGGGAAACTCCAAGCGAAAAATCCGGTGCATCCGGCGTCAGGCCAATACCCAGACTGGTATTGATAATGGTGGTATCGCTGACGCGGGTTCCCAACGACAGACTGAAAAAGCCGTTCATCTGCGCCTTTGACTCAAGCTTGGCGCCGTTACTGAATTCCAGGGTGGTCTTGTCGGAATAACTCAGCTGAACCGACATGCTCAACGAAATGTCATAGGAAAGGGAGTACGCGAAACCGCCGGAACCTGAAATACCCAACCCCGGATCCACGGATGTCAGCAGCTCTGCCCCGCGCACCTGGTTCAGACCGGTGACTTTCTTGTTATAGGTCAGACTCGTCGAACCGAAAAGCACGACCGGATCAAGCACTTTCGAGAAGCTTGCTCCCCCTGACACGCTGTAGTAACCGCTACCCGTCGATAGCTCACGCTGGACATCGATTTCGTAAGGGCTCACCCCGGTCTTCGTCGTCAATGACCCGAACAGCGTCGTCGACATCTTTCCCGGTACATAGGGCAGAGGCTGCCAGCGCGTGGTGAAGGAGATATCACCAATATTGTTCGTGGAAAGCTGGCTCTGGGAATCGTACTTTGAAATCAGAGGGATACGGGTCCCAATGGTAAGATTATCGAGAAGACCGTAATCGTAGCTGAAGGAGTTATCGAACTCATGCGTGGCAGACGGCGTGACATCAAGGTTGTATATCTGACCGTTTAAAACCTTGAGATCAATCCGCTGATCCGCAGTGTAGGTGTAATCGAACGCATATGTCAGATCCTGATGCCCGGCCTTCAGCAGGGAATAGTTCTTCTGTGACGCCTCGAAGACCTGCTCCAGCTGTTTGGTGGAATCAGAATCACCCTTCTTCTTTGCCAGAGCCTGACGGGCCTTGCTCACGTTGCTCTGGTCTCCCCCCTGCTCATCCGCTGCCCATGCCGGTTGCATCAGCATAGCTGCAGAACAGAGGATCAAGCCACGCACTACCCAACGATTCATCCCAGCTCCCTTATTCTTCATCATTATTCTGTTATCTGCTCGCACCGATACTGCATCAACCGCTAGCGCCGATAAATCAGCTGCTTACGGGTATTCTCGACAGTACCGTCCGGATTGTTTTTCTGCCGCTCCAGCTCGTTCTGAATAGACCATTCACGCGCTTCGTTGAATTCCGGGAATTGTCGATAGGTCAGAGCAGAAAGCGTTTGCGAATCGATAAAGCGCATATCCTCTTCCTTGAGCTCCAGCGCATTGATCGGCTTGCTACTGCCGGGAAAGACAATAAAGAGCACGTTCTGGTCCCACTTACCGGCAAATTCGTGCAGCGTGAAGGAAATATTTCCCAGAGAAGGGTCGGCAATGAAAATGCGGTCGCCTTTGACAGCGCGGATAACGACAAAGTGCTTGAAGCCCGCATAATGGATCGGCGCAATCGCCGGATGATCCAATTCCTTGAGGTCATCGATGGTCGCCCGAAAACCGCCGGACGGATACCCCAGGGCGCCGACCAGGCGCTTCATATCCAGCAGAGAGAAGGCACGACGCTGAATAATACGCTGGCTCTCACCGTAGTGAAGCAGCCCCTCCATCACCTGCCGTTCATCGAGATTACGGCCCAGGTAATAACGGAGGATCGTGGTCAACGCGGCGCTACCACAACTGTAGTCATACGCCTGGTGAACCACATCGCGGTTTTTGATGACAGATAGCGGCTCGACCTTGACGAAATCTTCGAGGTGATTGGGCCCACTATTGTATTTTTGACGGTAGTACACCTCATTTTTCGGATGAGGTGTCACGATCGTCGCATCCCGGGCTATGACAAACGTCAGAATAGACCCCGCCAACAAGAGGATCATGGCAACTTTGTTTCCTTGTTATCGAACGCAGTGACGATCCGGCAAAGTTATAATAATTTTCTGTTTTTATTATCGTTCTTGTTGAAGGCGTGTCTCTGTTACATCGCGTAACGGTAAGATACCGAAAAAAATCAGGGCTTAAAGATAACTGTTCCTCAAATCTGCCGTGGCGTAGGAGGCCGATTACGCCAGACTGTGACGCTATCAATAACCTCACCCATTACGGCAAGCTCCCTCATCGATGTTCACGAAACGCATAAAAAAGGAGGAGCCAAGCTCCTCCTTCTTGGGACACTTGTCCAAGACAACCATCCCGCTAACCGGAAGGCACAACACCTCGCCTCCACGGTTAGCCCCTCAACCGTAGCGCAACTCAGTTCCGAACAACGTCGGCTTTCTGCTGAAGCTGCTGACGGTAATCATAATAGTCCTTGGAACCGGATTGTGCCGCCAGATAACGCTCGAAGCCGTCGAAACGAGCCTTGAGCGTCGAGGCCTCCGGATCCTGCACAGCGTCGAGCTGTACAATGGCCAATCCATCATCGGTCCTGACAGTCGCATAGGTCGCTTTCTTGCCATCCGGATGAGGCATATCAAATACCTTCTTCAGGACATCACCACTGACCTTCTGATCATCACGACCAACCGCATCGTAAGAAGCCCAGGCCTGCCCCACATCCTTCGACACGGCGTTGTCGTCGGCTCCGGACTCCAGCTTGGCAATCAAAGACTTCGCCCTGTCCTCAAGCTTGACATAGATCTGCTGCTGCTCAAGCGTTTTCTTCACCTGCTCGCGAACCTGATCCAGTGCCTGCTGATGCTCCGCATGATGCTTCAGTACGCGGGTAAACACGACAGCATCATCACCCAAGTGCACCGCATCCGAATTATTCCCATTCTTGAGGACATCATCGGAATACAGCTTATTGACCAGGCCTGGATGATCGAAAGGAGCAGCACCACCCTTACGGGTCACGCCGTTGACCTCCTGAACCTTGAGACCGAACGTCTTGGCCGGCCCCTGCAGGCTATCCGCCGTAAACACGGCGTCTTGCAGACTCGACAATTTCGTCGCGAACAGCTTCCGGGCTTCCTGCATTTTCAATTCGTGACGCAGCTTGCCTTCCATTTGCGCAAAGGTCGGCTTCGGCTGCTGGCGGATATCCAGCAGCTTGATGAAATGATAACCAAACGGTGTTTTGATCGGCCCCTTCACCTGCCCCTTCTTCATCGAAAAGACGGCCTCGTCGAATGCCGGCGTATAGGTACCCTTAGTCGCGTATCCCAGTTCTCCACCCTTTTTGGCGGTGGCGACATCATCGGAATACTTCCGGGCAAGCGCCGCAAAGTCTGCACCGCTGTCTATCTGCTTCTTGATAGCGTCCAACTTTGCCTTAACGGCCTTCTCCCCACCCTTGTCCTCAACCAGGATCTGGGCGGCGTCACGCTCTTCATGCGCTTTATAGCCATCCATTTTCTGCGTATAGAGGTCGTGGAGCGCCTTGTCGGAGACCTGAACCTGATCCAGCAGTCCATTAACGCTCAATTCGATATAGGCTGCATCGATTGATTCCGGCGCCACGAAATCCGCAGGATGTTCGTCATAGTACTTTTTGATTTCATCGTCAGTGACGGTCACGTCTTTCGCCACCAACGATTTCGGCAGGCTCAGCTGCTTGAAACTGCGCGTCTGAAAACGCAATTTCATGATGTCGTTCACTTCGGCATCAGAGATAAACCCGCTGGAAACAATACCGGCCTGAATCTGGCGAATCAGATATTCCTTGCGCACCAGATCCCGGAAGGACCCAACGGTCAGCCCCATGTTGCGCACTCGTGCCTCGAAGGCCTGCTCGTTGAATTTCCCGTTTTGTTGGAAACTGGGCTGGCTGGCGATCAGGTTGTCAACATCGCGGTCGCTGAGCCGCAACCCGTGATTTTTCGCATCCTGATACATCACCATCTGCTCAATCATGCTGTTGAGCACGGTTTTCTTGAGCTTGGCCTGATCGATGGCCGCGGGGTCCGGTTTCTGCATCTGCGCCAGAGTCTGCTGACGCTGGAGTTCAACAAGACGCTCGAATTGAGCCTGGGTGATGGCGTCGCCGTTAACCTCGGCAACCTTCGGTTCGCTACTGAACGAACCGATGATCGAATGAATCCCCCAGAGTGCGAACGATAAAACCAGAAGACCAACAATTACTTTGGCAACAATGCCTTGGGCATTGTTCCGCATATTTTGTAGCATGATTCCCCCACGCAGCCGATCGGATCAACTGATCAGCTTATCGTACCTGTTTTGATTAGGATGCCTGTCCCAACTGGTAGACAGTCTGTACACCCAATAGGTCCCGGTTAACGTAAAAAGGCGCATCCGGTGAAGGAATGCGCCTTGGAGTCTGGCGGAGCAGGCGGGAAGAGGAACCCAAGACTCCCGGCGTATCGAGTAATTATTCAATAAATTCGAACAACCACTCTATGAAACGCTGGCCTGTGTTCTTACTACCCGTATAGAGTCAGCCCCGACATCCATTGCTGTCCGTTACTTGACGGAGTCTTTCAGGGCCTTACCGGCTTTGAAGCTGGGAACTTTGGAAGCAGGGATCTTGATTTCAGCGCCCGTTTGCGGATTGCGGCCGGTGCGGGAAGCTCTTTCCTTAACCTGGAAAGTACCAAAACCGATCAAAGTAACCTGATCACCTTTTTTCAACGCATCGGTAATAGAACCGACCATAGCGTCCAGTGCGCGCCCAGCAGCGGCTTTGGAGATATCGGCAGAAGCTGCAATCGCGTCGATAAGTTCGGACTTATTCACACTAAACCCCTTCGATTTCAGATTGAAGATGTGAGCTCTTGGTTTCTTTTTTTGAACGCCTCCGACTATGGCACAAGCCATCGGAGAATTCCATTTTCCATGCTGCTATTTTTCTTTGCGCGGCCAGATAGTGAACTACCCGGAAACCCTTGGTATTGGCTGTCTCGCGGCGAAATAGTTATACCAACGCGCCGCGAGACATGTCAACAACGGGCCTGCTCATGAATCAGTGTGTATTGATCCTTTCACTGCTTTCCGCATCATCTTCACGCTTGGAACCCGGCTCTCCGGCCGCCGGCTCAGCCTTGAGCGGTTCCGGCGCATAGGCCAGCGCAACGTCCAGGACCTCGTCGATCCATCGCACAGGTTTGATCGTGAGAGAACTCTTGATATTCTCCGGTATCTCCTTGAGATCTCTAACATTATCTTCCGGAATCAAGACCGTGGTAATGCCTCCACGGTGAGCCGCCAACAGCTTTTCCTTGAGCCCGCCGATTGCCAGAACCTGCCCTCGAAGCGTGATCTCGCCCGTCATGGCCACCTCTGCCCGAACGGGAATTCCCGTTAATGCAGAAACAAGTGCAGTACACATCGCGATACCGGCACTGGGCCCATCTTTCGGGGTCGCACCCTCCGGAACGTGGATATGAAGGTCCTGTCGCTCATGAAAGTCCTCTGGAATACCCAGGCCCACTGCACGGCTACGAACAACCGTCAGCGCCGCCTGAATGGACTCCTGCATCACATCGCCAAGGGAGCCGGTCTTGACCACCTTGCCCTTCCCTTTGGTTACAGCGCACTCGATGGTCAGCAACTCGCCACCCACCTGCGTCCATGCCAGACCGGTTACCTGGCCGACCTGATTCTTCTCTTCCGCGAGACCGTATTTGAATTTACGGACACCGGAATAGTTCTCCAGGTCATCCTCGCTCAACGTCAGCGGCTCGCTCTTACCGGCGACAACATGCTCGCGCACCACCTTCCGGCAAACCTTCGCAATTTCACGTTCCAACGCCCGGACCCCGGCTTCGCGGGTGTAATAACGGATTAATGAGCGGACCGTCTCTTCCGGCAGGATCAGTTCCTTATCCGACAGGCCATTAGCCGCAAGCTGCTTCGGCAACAGGTAGCGCAGCGCAATATTGACCTTCTCATCTTCCGTGTAACCTGGAATCCGGATAATTTCCATCCGGTCCATCAGGGCCGGCGGAATGTTCATCGAGTTCGAGGTACACACGAACATCACATCAGAGAGATCATAATCGACCTCGAGATAGTGATCACTGAAGGTGTGGTTCTGCTCCGGATCGAGGACTTCCAACAAGGCAGAGGCAGGGTCACCACGGTGATCCATACCCATCTTGTCGATCTCATCCAACAGGAACAGCGGATTCTTCACGCCAACCTTCGAGATCTTTTGCAGCAACTTGCCGGGGAGCGCACCGATGTAGGTACGACGATGACCGCGAATCTCCGCTTCATCACGCACGCCACCCAGAGCCATCCGCGTGTACTTGCGGTTGGTTGCACGCGCTATGGATTGGCCCAGAGAAGTTTTACCCACCCCCGGCGGCCCCACCAGGCACAGCACAGGCCCCTTCAATTTCTTGACCCGGCTCTGTACTGCCAAGTATTCGAGAATCCGCTCTTTGACCTCATCCAGGCCATAATGATCCTCATCAAGGATCACTCGCGCCTTCTCGATGTCATGACGCACCTTGCTGCGCTTTTTCCAGGGCATGGCAAGCAGCCAGTCGATATAGCCCCGCACGACGGTAGCTTCCGCCGACATCGGTGACATCATTTTGAGCTTGTTCAGCTCGCCATCGACCTTTTTGCGCGCCTCTTCCGTCATGCCAGCAGACTCGATGCGCTTTTCGAGTTCTTCAAAATCGTTGTTACCCTCACCGAGCTGCCCCATTTCCTTCTGGATAGCTTTCATTTGCTCATTGAGGTAATACTCCCGCTGGCTGCGCTCCATCTGCTTCTTCACGCGACCACGGATGCGGCGCTCAACCTCGATCAGGTCGATTTCGGCATCCAGGCGGGCCAACAAGGCCTCAATACGGGCCTTGATACTGACGGTTTCCAACAACTCCTGCTTTTCCGGAATTTTCAATTCCAGGTGCGCCGCCATGGTATCGGCAAGACGATGCAGGTCGCTGATGCCATTCAGAGAGTTGCTGACTTCGGCGGGAACCTTCTTCGACAGCTTAACGTAACGCTCGAATTCCTCCATCAACGTTCGAGCCAGGACCTCGCCTTCACGCTCACTGATATCGGTCTCTTCCAATAATTCGACATCGGCAGTCAGGAAAGGGCCACCATGAATTTCGTCGATACGGGCCCGATCGTTACCCTCAACCAGCACCTTGACGGTACCGTCGGGAAGTTTGAGCAACTGCAGAATTGTGGCTACGGTGCCTACGGAGAAAACATCGCCGCCTTCCGGATCATCGGTTCCGGCATTTTTCTGCGCGACCAGCAGGATTTCCTTGCCACCTTCCATGGCCGCTTCCAGTGCACGGATAGACTTATCGCGCCCTACGAATAACGGAACCACCATGTGCGGGAAGACAACAACGTCCCGCAACGGCAGAAGCGGAAAGCCATTTGCTGAAGCGCCATGTTGAGTCACAGTCATGATACTCCTTTAAATACGGCGTCGAGAAAGCCGACGCTTGGCGTACTGAGTGAACCGGTAAAACCAATAAAATGCACCGGTTTTCCTCCATATTTGGGGCAATGAAAGGGAATTGCAACTACCCGGTCGGCCTATTTCGCTTCTAAAACGCATACCTGGATAAGTAGCAAACAAAGGAGGGGGGACAAAAGGCTCGCGCGGCGGCTATGCGCCCAAAATAAAAGAAGGGCTTCTCAAGAGAAGCCCTTCTTTGGAGGCACTGACTCAGAACAACAACGCAGGAATCAATCCTCAGGGACGACCTTAGCCTGCTCATTGTTGGCATAGATCTTAATGGGATCAGACTCGCCCTTGATAACGCTATCGTCGATGACAACCTTGCAGATATCGTGCTCGGAAGGAATCTGATACATCGTATCCAGCAGGACAGCTTCCATTATGGAACGCAGCCCACGTGCGCCCGTTTTCCGCTCCATCGCCTTACGAGCAACCGCCCGCAACGCATCTTCACGGAAGTCCAGTTCCACGCCTTCCATATCGAACAGTTTCTGATACTGCTTGGTAAGCGCGTTTTTAGGCTCAGTCAGGATTTGAACCAAAGCGACCTCATCCAGTTCGGTCAGCGTTGCCACAACCGGCAAGCGGCCCACAAACTCAGGGATCAGACCATATTTGACCAGGTCTTCGGTTTCCACCTCCAACAAGGTCTCGCCTGCGCTTTTCTGGTCGACTTTGCTGACAACCGTGGCAGCGAACCCAATACTGCTTTTCTCCGAACGATCACGGATTACCTTGTCCAGCCCGGCAAAAGCACCGCCACAGATGAACAGGATATTGGACGTATCAACCTGCAGGAATTCCTGCTGGGGATGCTTGCGCCCGCCCTGCGGGGGCACGGAAGCGACGGTTCCTTCGATCAGCTTGAGAAGTGCCTGCTGAACGCCCTCGCCTGACACGTCACGCGTAATCGACGGGTTGTCCGACTTACGCGAGATCTTGTCGATCTCATCGATATAGACAATGCCGCGCTGTGCTTTCTCAACATCGTAGTCGCACTTCTGAAGCAGCTTCTGGATGATATTCTCGACATCCTCACCGACGTAACCCGCCTCTGTCAGCGTGGTTGCATCCGCAATGGTGAAAGGTACGTCAAGAAGGCGCGCCAAAGTCTCAGCGAGCAGCGTCTTACCGCTACCCGTCGGGCCGATCAACAGAATGTTGCTCTTGCCCAGCTCAACATCCGCCCCCTTGCCTTCACCATAGCGCAAACGCTTATAGTGGTTGTACACGGCGACGGACAGAACGACTTTAGCCCTTTCCTGCCCAATTACGTACTCGTCGAGCGTCGTCTTGATTTCGGTAGGCGCCGGAAGCCGGTCACTGCTCTCTTCCTGAGCACTTTCCTGAATTTCTTCACGAATAATATCGTTGCACAGGTCGACACACTCATCGCAGATGAAAACCGACGGCCCTGCGATCAGCTTTCTGACTTCGTGTTGGCTCTTGCCGCAAAACGAGCAATAGAGCAACTTCCCATTATCGTCGCCCCTGCCGTTTCTTTCATCTGCCATTGATTTACCTCTACTGTTACTCGTTGCCGTTCACGCAAACCGTGTTCCAACGAACACTACGGCCACACGACCCAATACGATCAATCCCAGTATTATTTATTAACCATTCGTTTATCAAGTACGGCATCAATCAATCCGTAGGCCTTGGCCTGCTCCGGATCCATGAAATTATCCCGATCCGTATCCTGGGAGATCTTTTCCAACGGCTGCCCGGTATGCTCCGCCAGCAGCTCATTCAGTGTCTGGCGAATTTTCAGGATTTCCCGTGTATGAATCTCAATGTCGGAAGCCTGCCCCTGATAGCCACCCAACGGCTGATGGATCATCACCCGGGCATGCGGCAAACAGAAACGCTTACCTTTCTCCCCGCCAGCCAGCAGGAAAGCCCCCATGCTGGCCGCCTGACCAATGCACAGGGTCGAAACCGACGGTTTGATGAATTGCATGGTGTCATAAATAGACATACCCGCAGTTACCGAACCACCGGGAGAATTGATGTACAAGTGGATATCTTTATCGGGGTTTTCAGATTCGAGGAACAGCAACTGGGCCACCACAAGGTTGGCCATGTGATCCTCGACCGGACCCACAAGGAAGATAACCCGCTCCTTCAGCAGACGGGAATAGATATCAAAGGAGCGCTCACCTCGAGCCGTCTGCTCGATGACGATGGGTACCAGCCCGGAATTGGTGATCATCGTCGGGCCATCATACATTTGCTGCGTCATAGATTGGCTATCTCCTGATTCCTGTCGATACCCCACGGATCACAGCCCGGTCTCAGTCATCGGGCTCGCGGGCGGAAAGACGGATGTCCCAGATAAAAACAGCCGGTATGAGCCGGCTGTCTCAATGCAGTCTAGCAGGCTGAGAGAAAACTGCAGCTCCACCCGACCTTTTCAGCCTGCATGGATGTTCACGATGACGTAATACGAACATCCACGCAGTACGGTTTGTCAGCGTGCTGCAGAAAGCTCAGCCCTCGAAGCCCCGGGCTTAGCCCTCGGAGACCTCAGTGTCGGTTTCTTCCGATTCATCAGCCTGTGGCTGCGCCGGTTTGACCGCATCCTCGTAGCTGACCTTTTTTTCGGTAACCTTCACTTTACCCAACACGAAATCAACAACCGCATCTTCCAGGACCACGGACTCGATCTGGGATTTTTGCTGCGGATTGCTGCTGTAGTAGTTGATAACCTCTTCCGGCTGCTCGTAGGTCGAAGCGATCTGCTGGATCCGCGCTTCAACTTTCTCGTCATCCGCTTTGAGATCGTTCTGACGGATAAGTTCCTGGAACAGCAGCCCCGTGCGCACACGACGACGAGCCTGCTCAGTGAACAGCTCGGCAGGCAACTGCGACGCCTGCATCTGGCCGCCAAAGCGCTGGACAGCATCTTCGCGCAGACGATCGATCTCCTGCTCAATCAACGCTTCAGGCACAGGGAAGTCGGTCACTTTCAACAAGGCGTCGACAACGCTGTTCTTCACCTTGTTACCCAGCGCCTGCTCGACTTCGCGCTCCATATTCTTACGGACTTCAGCGCGGAACTCTTCCTCGGACGCAACGGAGACACCGAATTTCTCGAAGAATTCAGCGTCCAATTCCGGCAGTACCGGCTCCTCTACTTCACTCACCTGAACCTCGAAGCGAGCGGCTTTACCGGCCAACTCCTTGTTCTGGTAGTCTTCGGGGAATGTCACGTTCAGCTCGACGTCTTCACCCGCCTTGGCACCGATCAGGCCATCTTCAAAGCCGGGGATCATCTGTCCCGAACCTAACGTCAGGCGATAGTTGTCCGCGCTGCCGCCTTCGAACGCCTCGCCATCGATGAATCCCTTGAAAGCGATGGTCATGACGTCCTTTTTCTTGGACTTGCGCTTAACCGCTTTCATTGTCGCCTGCTGACGACGCAGGGTATCGATCATGGTTTCGACGTCCTTATCCTTGACTTCAGACGTCGCCTTCTCGATTTTCACGCCACTGAGGTCGCCAATTTCGATCTCAGGCAGGACTTCGAATACCGCTACGAACTCCAGATCCTTTCCGGCTTCCATGGTTTTCGGCTCGAAACGCGGCCAACCCGCCGGAGTGATCTTTACCTCGTCCAGCGCTTTCATGTAGGAGTCGCGCATCACTTCGCCAACGACTTCCTGGCGAACGCCTTCGCCAAAACGACGCCGAACAACTTTCATAGGCACTTTGCCCGGACGGAAACCGTTGAGTCGCACGTTCCGTGCTGCCTGCTGAAGGCGCTTTTCGACTTCCTGCTCAATTTGCTGGGCAGGCACACCAATCGTCATACGACGCTCGATGTTAGACGTCGTTTCGACAGAAACTTGCATGGATAGTCCTCAGTTTACCTGTGCGGTTCTATTTGACTTGCGGGCGAGCATGTTAGGAACAGCGTTCGGTCATGGCAAGCCCGTCATTATGAAAACCGGTATTTTACCATGCTTTTGTGACGGGAGAGAAACGCTTGACTGATAAGAAAGCCAGTAATACGGCAAAGCCAGGCGGCATCGGTCGGCAGATTTACAGTCGTTTTCGCACTGACTATCCCGCTATCGAAGCAATCCTCTGGGCTACCTGACCGTATTTGACCCCGCCGACCCCATAATTCCGCTCGATACATTCCGCTCGTTAATCCGTATCGAACCCCAGCTTAAGCATTCGCGAATACTGGATATTCAGACGCCATGTTAGAACGTTAATACACAGTGCAATGAGCTTTTCGTCTCAGGGGAATCTAGATCGGTGTCAGCACGAGCCACCCCTCACCGAATTTTTGCCGAATAAAATCAGGACAATAAATGAATACGACAGCCAGCCTGCTGCCAAAAGAAAAAACGGCGGCAAAAATAATAAAGCTCGATCAGCAAACTATCGTTTTTCTCATTTTCATCATTATTTTCATTGCATTCTCGATCTTCCTGCCTGGATTTCTGAACACGGGCAATCTCGTCAACATACTGCGTTCGATATCGGTACTCGGCATGCTCGGACTGGGTATGGCGGTTGTCGTCATAGGGCGCGGTATCGACCTGTCCATGGTCGCAATACTCGCAGTGCCGACAGCACTGACCATGACGCTGGCCAGCACGGGGGTGGATCTGGGACTCGCACTGATCGCCGGCGTTGCGCTGGCCATCGCATTCGGTTTGCTCAATGGCCTCTTGACAGCCTATGCAGAGGTGCCAGCGCTGCTTACTACACTGGCCACCGGCCTTGGGCTTGCCGGTATCGGGCAAAGCGGCATCTTGCAGTTTGACGTCGTGCCCTGGCCCGACCAGCTAAACCCCATCGAATGGATCGGGGGCACCACGCTTTTTGGTATCCCCTCGTCCGTTATCTCCTTCGCCGTCGTGGCCATCGCCGTTTCAGTGTTCCTCAAGCGGACAAAATTGGGCCTGTTCATCTATGCCATTGGTGACAATCCGAATGCCGCGCGTACAACCGGCATGCCTGTGCGCCCTGTTATGGTCCTGCAGTACCTGATAGCGGCGCTAATTGCCGTCTTTGCCGGCCTAGTCATGGCCTCGTCCTCGGCCGTCATGGATACTCGGATCTACAACCTCTCCCTTATCTATAACGTCGTGCTGGTGGTGGTCCTCGGTGGCGTAGGCCTGTCCGGCGGGCGCGGCGGGGTATGGAACGTCATCGTCGGCACCCTGCTGGTCGGCACAATCCTCAATGGTATGACCATCCTTAACTTTTCCTACGACGCTCAAAATCTGGTCAAGGGCGTGATTCTGTTAATGGCCATTGCCATTGACAGCGTTCTGAATCCAAGAAACGAGGAAACCGCGCAACAAGGAGATATCTGAAGCACCCCAGGCACTGAACATTCGAGATTCCAACAGTGTCCTTTCCAACAATAAATAAAGGAGTTTAAGACTGTGACCAACATCTTGAGTTCGTTTCGCAAAAAGTGGCGTTCGATAGCCACGACCGCGGTGGTGTCTACGCTCGCCATGAGCAGCGTTGTTCAGGCGGCCCAGTTAAGCATGAACGATCCGGAACGCGACGCTTATTACAGTTCTTTCAGCGGCAAATCGGTGGTTTTCGTCCCGGTCTTCATGGGACTCGATCTGACCGAAGGCTGGAACAAAATGATGGAGATGCAATCCAAGGCACTCGGTTACAAATATCAAGTGCGGAATGCCAACTTCAACACGCAGGCCGGTACACGGATTTTAACGTCACTGATCCACCAGAATCCCAAGCCAGACGTTATCGTGGTTCACAATCCGGATGTCACCTCCTATGCACGCCTTGAAAAACAGGCCGAAAAGGAAGGTATCTTCGTTATACAGCTGAACATGAAGAGCACCATCATGACCAGCGGCTTCGTCGGCGGTGATGCTGTTCAGATCGGCAAGTTGCAGGCAGAGTCGGTGGTGAACCATTGCGGGCCGAAGACCTCCGGGAAGGTACTGATTCTGACAGGGCCGACCACGTCGCCCTGGTCCGTCTACATGGAAAAGGGGTATCAGGAAGTCCTCAGCAAACACCCCAATATCAAGGTCGTAGCCAGACAATCCACGGGGAACTACGACTCGTCAAAGGCCAAATCCATCACCCAGGTCGTCCTTCAACAGCACCCTGACCTCTGCGGTGTCATGGGTGTCTGGGACGTGACCGATCAGGGAACGGTTGCGGCCATCAAGGATGCCGGCAAAAAGGGTAAGGTCTTCGTTTCAACCAGTGGCGGCGGCGGGACACTAGCCTGCAAGCTGATTGAAGACGGCAGCGTCGACAACTACGTCAGCTACGACGTACCCGGACAGGGCCGGGACCTGGATGACCTGATTTCTGCTTCATTGCAGGCGAAAGCGCGCGGCGAGAAACCCGATTTCCACAAAACCGCGCTGTACACCCCTCTGCACGAACTCACCAAAGAATCCATCAAGAAACACCCATGCTGGTCAGTCGATACCATGAGGTATTGAGCGCAGGTTAGCGCCTCCAGCCAGAGTATTCGTTTGCACGTGATCACTTACAGCACCGGCGTTACGGCGTCGGTGCGCAGGGTGGTCGTCCCTTGCCAAACACGAATCGAAAAAAGTTATGCTGACCACACTCAAAAAATATCGCTACCAATACTGGCCGGACACGGCTGTTGGCGAGCTTCTGAAGAAGCCCTGGATGGACACGGCGGTGCCGGTTGTGGCCCTGATGCTCACCGTCGCGTTCTTCAGTTGGCAGCTCAGCGGCTTCTTTTCCATTTCGACCGTTTCGGACAACCTCCAGCAAGCCAGCGAACTGGGCTTCATCGTTCTGGGGATGACGCTGGTGCTGATCGTTGGCGGCATTGACTTGAGCGTGGGCTCCACCTACGCAATATGCAATGTCCTGGTCCTCTACCTGATTCATGTCGAACAAATGCCGGTGCTGCCTGCCGTAGGCATCACCCTGCTTTGCGGAGCGCTGTTGGGTGCCA
This sequence comes from Mangrovitalea sediminis, assembly GCF_002514725.1. GTDB lineage: Bacteria > Pseudomonadota > Gammaproteobacteria > Pseudomonadales > Oleiphilaceae > Mangrovitalea > Mangrovitalea sediminis. Next base: position 128,212 of record NZ_NTLB01000005.1, on the reverse strand, counting down.
TCAATGGCATACTGATCGGCTATCTGGGATTGCGGGCCTTTCTAACGACACTGGTCACGCTGATCGTGTTCCGCTCGCTGTTCGATATGCTGCAGTTCCAGTGGGCCGTCGGCATTGCCACGCACACAACAGATTCCGAGGCCTGGTACTATCTGGGAACGGGCTACTTCCTCTCGATACCGATGGCTGCCTGGGCGTTTGCCGCTATCGCGATTGCAACCCACATTTACCTCACCCGAATGCGCGGTGGCTGGCACGTGATGGCCGTCGGCGGGAGCCGGCGCTCCGCCTATAATGCCGGTCTGCCCGTAAAAAGGGTCGTCGCCAGCTCATACGTGGTCAGCGGCGTGCTTGCCTCTATGTCGGGAATCTTTTACGGCGCCCGAATCGACAGCAGCAGTGCGGACACGGGCAGCGGTATGGCCATCATTGTCCTGGCCGCTGCATTAGTCGGTGGCATTCGACTGGGCGGCGGCAAAGGCTCTGTCACCAAGGCTGTGCTGGGTACCGTCATTGTCTTCCTCATCACCAGCAGCCTTTCCAGCATGGCTACAACCGCTGGCGTCTCCCGTATCGTCCTCGCTGTGATCTTCCTTCTATTTACCACGCTGGATATCCGCTGGTTCAAGAATCGGGGCAAAGCGGTACAGGAACTCTATGTGACGCCGGGCTATCTGGACCTGCCCAAGGCGCCCTCTACCGCGGCTGAATCGCCCTATGCGGTGAACGACAAACTGCACGATATCGAGTTGATTGGACTCGGCCGCGTGGAATCCCCTGAAGATGTCATCCTCGATGACGATGACAACCTCTATTGCGGCACCCGCCACGGCAACATCATGCGATTCCTGGCGCCGGATTATCAGCAAATGGAAGTCTACGCCCACGTCGGCGGCCAACCGCTGGGTATGGCGTTCGATCCGGACGGGTACCTTTATGTCTGTATCGGGGGGATGGGACTGTATCGCGTCACACCGGAGCGCAAGGTCGAGAAAGTCACCGACGAAACCAACCGTTCACTCTTTTCCATTGCGGACGACAGTCGGTTGCGGCTCGCCGACGACCTCGATATCGCACCAGACGGACGTATTTTCTTTTCCGAAGCAACAGTGCGCTATGAGATGCATGAATGGCAGATCGATAGCCTCGAGAGTCGCGGAAACGGAAGGATCATCTGTTATGACCCGCACACCAACCAGACAAGGACTGTCGTCAAAAACCTGGTTTTCCCAAATGGCATATGCCTGGGATCTGAAGGTCAATCCATCCTGTTCGCAGAGAGCTGGGCCTGCAGGATCAGTCGGTATTGGTTCGACGGCCCCCAAAAAGGCCGGGTTGAGCCTGTCATTTCAAGCCTCCCCGGCTACCCCGACAATATCAACCGCGCCTCGGACGGTAACTATTGGATCGCACTGATGGGCATGCGGGGCCCGGCCTTCGACCTATCGATGCGCAAACCCGCATTCCGGCGGAGGATGTCCAAGCGACTGGCTCAGGACGAATGGCTCTCTCCCAATATCAACGTGGGCTGCGTTGTCAAGTGCAACGATCAGGGAGAGATTCTCGAGGCCTTATGGGACCGCAGCGGCGTGAACCATCCCATGATCACCTCGATGCGCGAGCACCGCGGCTACCTCTATCTGGGCGGCATCTCTAACAACCGTATCGGGCGATATAAGCTCGAAAAAGCCGACCCGAACTTCATGCAACATCCCAGAAGACGAGGCAAACCCCATGCTTAATGTTCTTAAGCGGGTCCGTGACCGTTTCTTTGGCGACGGTGACGACAAAAACAGTGTCGCCGTCCCGGTCTTCGATGGGGCGCTGAAACCCAACAACATCCTCGAAGAAGCCGATGTCATCCTCGAAAAGCCCGGTCTTGACGACTTGGTGACCGGAGACGACGGAGTCCTCTACGCGTCCTGTGCCAACGAGATATTGGAAATCGGCGCAAATGGCGAACCTCACCCGGTCGCCCGGTTCGATCAGCCGATACAGGCACTGGCGGCTTTCGCCAGAGGATTTGCCGTAGCGACTGAGGGCGGCATCGTTTTCCAGGGTGGTGCGGCGGACGGTAAGAAGCTCGAACAGGTAGAAGGAGAGCCCCTGAAATGTGTGACGGCCCTGCGCGAGGGTGAACAGGGGAAGTTGTTGATCAGTGAAGGCTCACGCCAATTTGGCTATGACCAATGGCGACATGATCTCCTGAGCCATGGCGCTTCGGGGCGAGTCATCGAATATGACCCTTCAAGCGGCGCAGTAAGGGTCTTGGCATCCGGGCTGGAGTATTGCTACGGCGTATGTCCCGATGGTAACCGCATCGTGGCCTCCGAAAGCTGGCGCCATCGTGTCGTCGCTATCGCCGACAACCAATGTGAAGGGATTCTGACGGCCCTGCCCGGCTATCCCGGGAGAATCAGCCCCGCCAGCGGCGGCGGCTTTTGGCTGAGCGCGTTTGCCGCAAGGACCCAACTAATGGAATTTGTCCTGCGCGAAGATGATTTCCGCCAGGAAATGATGCGCACGATCGAGCCGCGTTTTTGGGTCGCCCCTGCCCTGAGTTCTGGCGACGACTTCCGCGAGCCACTGCAGATCGGGGGCGTCAGGCAAATGGGCATTCTCAAGCCCTGGGCGCCGCCGCGCTCCTACGGTCTGGTCATTCGGTTGGACAAGAACCTGTTCCCTCTCTACTCCCTGCACAGTCGCGTTGGCGGCCGGCATCACGGCGTTGTTTCGACAACCGAGCACGATGGGCACTTGATGGTGTTGTCAAAGGGCGCCAGCCGCATTTTGCGTGTGCCTCTGACCGAAATGAATTTACAGGAGTAGTCCCATGACGCCGATTTTGGAATTGCGCCAAGCGACCAAGACCTATGCCGGTGTACCGGCCATCGAAGGAGTTGATTTCGACCTGATGCCTGGTGAAGTTCATGCACTGGTTGGCGAAAACGGGGCAGGCAAATCGACGCTCACCAAGGTTATGGCCGGTGTCGTCACCCTCAATTCAGGACAGATGCTGATCGATGGGCAGCCAGTCGATTTCCGTACGCCACTAGAAGCACTGGCAGCGGGTATCGCCATGGTGTTCCAGGAAACCAGTCTGGTCCCCACCATGACCGTTGCCCAGAACCTTTTCCTGGGTCAGGAAAAGTTCATCAACAGGCTCCGGGCCATCTACATCGCCGCCCAGCAATTTCTGCAATCGCTCAACTTCAACGTCGATCCAACCTTAACGGTGGCCGCTCTCGGTGCCGCCCAAAAGCAGATGGTCGAGATTGCGCGGGCAGTTCTGCACAAAGCCAGGATCATCGTTTTCGATGAGCCCACCGCGACCCTGACGCCTGAGGAAAAACAGCATTTCTTTCACCTCATCAAAGACCTCAAGGAGCGTGGCGTGTCGGTGATATTCATCTCCCATGCGCTTGAGGAGGCATTGGAGATATCTGACCGCATCACTGTACTGAGGGACGGCAAAAAGGTCGTCACGGACATCACGGCCAATTTCGATCGCAACCGCATCGTCAAATCCATGGTCGGGCATCAGCTATCGCAAGAGCTTTACGGCAGGAATACCCAGGCCAGGCCCCCGGGAAAACGTGTTCTCAGTGTGCAAAACCTGCGCATGGGCACCATGGTCCGGAATAACTCCTTCTCCATTTTCGCCGGACAAATCACCGGAGTGTTCGGTCTCGTCGGTTCGGGGCGTACCGAAACTTTCAAGGTGGTGGCCGGGGTACTCAAGCGGGATTACCTGCATGGCGGCAGGATTCTGTTCAACGACAAACCGGTGCGCTATCGAATTCCCGCTCCAGCCATTGCCCAGGGCATTGTCTACGTCACTGAAGACCGCAAGGTCGACGGCTTTTTCGAAACCATGGGGGTGTCCCGGAACATCTATGCCGGGCTACTCGCAAAACTCCGTGGAAAGCGAAGCTGGGTTCGAAAACGGGAAGAAAAGGCCGTCGGTGAAGAATGGACAAAATCGCTCAACGTCAAGGCTGTCAGCGCTGACGCGAATGTGATCGAACTGTCAGGCGGCAACCAGCAAAAGGTGGTGATCGCCAAATCGCTCATCCAGGACCCCGAGCTTGTCATTTTCGACGAGCCTACGCGGGGTGTCGATGTTGGCGCTGTAGCCGAAATCCACCAGATCATCAGGCAGCTTGCCGACGAAGGCAAGGCCGTGGTCGTGATCTCCTCCTACCTACCCGAAGTGCTGTCGTTGGCAGACCGCATACTGGTCTCGCGCCAGGGCAAGATCGTCGAGGAGTTCGCCAATAAGGATGTGACCGAGCGGGACATCATGTACGCGTCGATCCACTAAATAACCAATGACTCGAGGAGGCATTGCAGGCACATGGCACAGATGATGATAAACGGAAAGTCCACGCCGGCGTTGAGCGGTAAAACGCTGGATGTACTGGCTCCGAGCGACGGCTTGGTCTACGACAGCATTCCCAGGGGAGAAGCCGCCGATGTCGACTTGGCCTGCTCGGCGGCCCGGGCCGCGCTGGAGGGTCCTTGGGGCAGGTTCTCAGCACTTGAACGCAGCCGCCTTCTGCTGAACTTTAGCCGAAAAATACTCGACCACCTTGACGAACTGACAGACATCGAGGCGCGCGATACCGGCAAGCCCCTAACGGCCGCTCGTGCCGACATTACGGTGTTGGCCAGATACTTCGAGTATTACGGAGGTGCCGCCGACAAGATTCACGGTCAAGTCATCCCCTTCCTCAACGACTATTCCGCGTTGCTGGTGCGAGAACCGCTCGGGGTGACCGCGCATATCATCCCCTGGAACTATCCGGCGCAGATGTTCGGTCGCTCGACCGCTCCGGCTCTCGCCATGGGTAATGCCGTGGTGGTGAAACCCGCGGAAGACGCCTGTCTGTCGGTGATCCGCGTAGCCGAACTGGCCCAGGAAGTGGGCTTTCCACCAGGCGCCATCAATATCGTTACCGGCCTTGGCGAGGAAGCTGGCGCGAGTCTGGCGGAACACCCCGGAATCGATTTCATCAGTTTTACCGGCTCCAACGAAGTGGGCATCAAGATTCAGCAGGCCGCCGCATTGAACGCCGTCAAGTGCGTGCTGGAACTGGGGGGGAAAACCGCCCACGTGGTGTTTGACGATGCCAATTTCGAACTGGCGGTGCCGACGATCATCAAGGGTATTGTCCAGAATACCGGCCAGACCTGCGTTGCGGGCAGCCGGCTTCTGGTACAGAAGGAGATTTACACCGGCTTCATGGCGATGCTGGCCGAGGCCTTTGCCAAGGTTCGAGCGGGGACCCCGGAAATGGACGCCAACTGCGGTCCCGTAATCAGCGAAAAGCAGTTCCGGCGCGTCAATAGATTCATAGACGCCGGGATCAACGATGGCCTGGAAATTATCTGCCAAGGCGAGATCCTGCCCGGCGTTCCCGAGGGCGGCTATTTCATCGCCCCAACGCTCTTCAGTGCCGACGACCACAGCAGCGACCTGCTTACCCAGGAAATATTCGGCCCGGTTCTGGTAGCCCTGCCCTTTAGCGATGAAGCAGATGCCATTCGCTTGTCCAACGCCACCGACTACGGCCTGCAAGGCGCAGTTTGGACTGAAAACGGCAGTCGACAACAGCGCATGGCACGAGGCATCCGTTGCGGGCAGCTGTACATCAATTGTTTTGGCGCGGGCGGCGGCGTGGAACTCCCGTTTGGCGGCGTTAAGAGGAGCGGCCACGGCCGCGAAAAGGGCTTTATCGCTCTTGAGGAGCTGAGCACGACCAAGACGATCGTTCAGTTCTACGGTGCATAAACACGTAAAACAAATAAACAGAGAGGATATCGAAATGAGTCAGTTAGCCAATAAAGTCGCGATAGTGACAGGCGCGGGAGGCGGTTTTGGCGAAGGCATCGCCAAAATGTATGCCAAAGAGGGCGCCACCGTAGTGATTGCCGATATCGACCTGGAAGCCGCAAAGCGGGTGGCCGCGGATATTGGCAGCAGCGCGATGGCGATGAAAACCGACGTCAGTTCACGTGCAGACATCGAAGAGCTGGTAGAAAGCTGCTTGAAAGAGTTCGGCAAACTCGACATCGTGGTCAACAACGCCGGCACCACTCACAAGAACCAGCCGATGCTGGACGTCGATGAAGCCACCTTCGACCGCGTGTTCAACGTCAACGTGAAATCCATCTACTACATGACGCAGGCCGTGGTTCCCATTATGCGCAAACAAGGCGGCGGCGTAATCCTCAACGTCGGTTCCACCGCCGGCATCAGGCCCCGCCCCGGATTGAGCTGGTACAACGCCTCGAAGGGAGCGGTGAATGTGCTCTCCAAGTCGATGGCCGTCGAACTCGGGCAGGATGGAATCAGAGTTAACGCCATTTGCCCCGTCATGGGCGTCACAGGGCTGTTCGAAGCCTTTATGGGATTGCCGGATACGCCGGAGAACCGGGCAAAATTCGTTTCAACCATTCCTCTGGGGCGCTTCTGCAAACCCTCTGATGTGGGCGCGGCCGCCGTTTTCCTCGCGAGCGACGCGGCAGAGTTCATGACCGGGTTAGAGTTTCCCGTCGATGGCGGGCGCACGGTTTAAGGGTCCGCCAAACGCGCGATCTCACCCGTCCCGTTCACGTTTGAGATTACTGCACGACATCGACAGTTGCGTCGCCATAGCGGCGCAACTGCTCCATTTCGCGCGGGCATGAATTCGTCCACGAACGGCTTGGGCGACGACACCTTGCGCAGCCAATAGCACAGCCAGTCCGTCGCTCACCGCGTGCCGAACGCAGCCTTATGGAAATACAAATTCCACGAGATCGAACCATTCTCAATACTGGTGCTGAAATCCATAAAACAACATCAAATCAGCGATCGTTATCATGGAAAAGTACAACGACCAATCGTGGCTCGGCCACCAGCAACTTGTCGATGACAACCTCGATGTGTCTTTGGCAATACGTCTCGCCGCCTTGTTCGGCAGATCAGCGCCGGCGCCCCACTCGCCACTGCCGCCTTTATGGCACTGGGCCTTTTTCCAGGCCCCCTGCAGCGAAGCGAAACTCGGCGAAGACGGACACCCCGACGATGACGGCTTTCTGCCTCCGCGCGCTGGCAGACAGCGAATGTGGGCAAGTGGCGACGTGGTATTTCATCACCCGCTGCTGATCGGGCATCCCGCACGCCGGATTTCAACGCTGGAAGACATCGAAAAGAAAAATGGCAGCAACGGTGAGCTGACTTTTTTACGGGTCAGTCACGAGTATTTCCAACTCGATGCTGACGGCCACATTTCGCGGGAGACCGCTGCCATTTCAGAGCGTCAGGTTCTTGTGTACCGCACGCCGGCTCCAGCCAAAACCCAGCGTGGGAGCGACCCGGCTAACGCGCAATGGCAACGACGCATTGAACCTACCCCTGTCACGCTGTTTCGTTACAGCGCAGCGACCTTCAATGGTCACCGCATTCACTACGACACGCCTTATGCCACTGAGCGTGAAGGCTATCCGGGACTGGTGGTCCATGGCCCTCTGATAACGACATGGATGCTTGATGCATTTATCGATGCAAATCCCCAGGCCCAGCTTAGGAGATTGCGTTATCGAGGTAACCGCCCCCTGTTTTCACCCACACCATTCGAGGTTGCGGGCCGTATCGATGCTGCCGGCCAGGCGTCCTTATGGGCAGCCGACGACCGGGGCCTAGCCCATCAAGCCACGCTCGAATTCGAGGCTTGATTTGCCACGTTTCTTATTGAGGTCTCATTATGCTAGAGCACGAAGGTATTCAGGCGATCCGGGACGGCGTGCGCAACCTTTGCGCGCAGTATGACAGTGCCTATTGGCGCGAACTCGACGCAAGGAAGGCATTTCCAGAGGCATTTGTCGCTGCGATGACCAACGCCGGGTGGCTTGCCGCCATGATCCCCGAAGCCTATGGCGGCTCAGGCCTGGGTCTGACGGAAGCATCGGTGATTCTCGAAGAGGTAAACCGCTGCGGCGGCAACTCCGGTACTGTCCATGGCCAGATGTACAACATGTTTACGCTGCTCCGTCATGGCAGCGAGGAACAAAAGGCACGCTACCTCCCCCGGCTGGCCTCCGGCGAGTTGCGCCTTCAGTCCATGGGTGTCACCGAACCCACCACTGGCACCGATACCACCCAATTGAAGACCACCGCGGTCAGGCAGGGTGACCGCTATGTGGTTAACGGCCAGAAAGTGTGGATATCGCGCATTCAGCATTCTGATCTGATGATCCTGCTGGCACGGACCACACCGCGCGACCAAGTCGCAAAGAAGTCCGAGGGAATGTCGATCTTTCTGGTGGATCTGCGTAAGGCCATTGGTCATGGCCTGACCGTGCGCCCCATCGCCAATATGGTCAACCACGAAACCAACGAACTCTTCTTTGACAATCTCGAACTGCCGCTCGATTGCCTGATAGGCGAGGAAGGCCAGGGATTCAAATACATCCTGGCTGGCCTGAATGCCGAGCGCACTCTGATCGCCGCGGAATGTATCGGCGATGGGCGTTGGTTCATCGAACGGGCCTGTCGCTACGCCTGCGACCGCGTGGTCTTCGATCGCCCCATCGGTAAAAACCAGGGCGTCCAGTTCCCCCTCGCGGAAGCCCATATTGAAATCGAAGCTGCGGACCTTATGCGTTGGCGGGCCTGCGAACTCTATGACCGCGGCGAAGATGCCGGCACCAGCGCCAACATGGCCAAATATCTTGCCGCCAAGGCCTCCTGGGAAGCGGCAAACGCCTGCCTCCAGACTTACGGCGGTTTCGGCTTCGCCAATGAATACGATATCGAACGCAAGTTCCGCGAGACACGTCTTTATCAAGTCGCACCGATATCGACCAACCTGATTCTGTCCTACGTTGCCGAGCGCACGCTGGGACTGCCGCGCTCTTTCTGACGGAGATGATCCATGGCTAGCCGAATACCCAACACCCATCAACTGGCCGCGTTCCTCGCCGAGCTTCGTTACGAGGCGATCCCCTCACCCGTTATAGAACGAGCCAAGGACCTGTTTCTCGACTGGCTCGCATCGGCCCTGGCCAGCAAGGGCAGTCACCCTATTCCGGTGTTTGAACGCTATGTCCAAAAGATGGGCCCTCAATCCGGGCCAAGCACCATGGTCGCCAACCGTCATTCGAGTTCCGCCTATTTTGCCGCCTTCATAAACGCTGCATCTTCCCACCTGGTAGAACAGGACGACTTACATAACAGCTCGGTCCTGCACCCGGGTACCGTGGTCTTTCCTGCAGCATTGGCGGCTGCTCAGGACCTCGGAAAATCCGGGGCCGAGCTTCTGCTCGCGTCGGTTACCGGCTACGAAGCGGGTATCCGCATTGGCGAATTTCTCGGCCGTTCCCACTACCGGGTGTTCCACACCACCGGTACTGCCGGTACCCTCGCGGCTGCGGTGGCTGTGGCAAAACTGCACGGATTCGATACCGAACAAATGATCCAGACATTGGGGTCTGCGGGCACACAGGCCGCCGGGCTTTGGGAATTTCTGAGGGATGCCGCCGACTCGAAACAACTGCATACGGCTAAAGCTGCCGCAGATGGCCTGCTGGCCGCCTATATGACAGCCGATAACCTGCGCGGCGCCCGAAATATCCTTGAGGGCCCCCAGGGGATGGCTGCAGGCATGTCCCAGGACGCAGACCCGACCCGGCTGGTGGACGGCCTCGGCAGGCGCTGGGCGACGATCGAGACCTCGTTCAAGTTCCATTCCTCCTGCCGTCATACACATCCCGCCGCAGATGCCCTGTTATTGCTGATGCAACGGGAACAGCTGACGTATGACGACATCGCCTCCGTCACCGCCCATGTGCATCAGGCCGCCATCGACGTACTGGGTGAAGTTCACGAACCCTCGACCGTTCATCAAGCCAAGTTCTCCATGGGTACGGTGCTCGGCCTGATTGCCGTCTATGGTCGCGCAGGATTGGACGAGTTCAAAAACCAGGCGCTGCAGGATCCACGAGTGGCTGCGTTTCGCCAAAACGTCACCATGGTTTTTGATCAGGAGGTGGATCACGCCTATCCCAAACGTTGGATCGGGCGCATTGCCGTGGTCACCAGCGACGGGCGTCGCCTTTCAGCGGAAGTGAACAGTCCGAAGGGTGATCCGGACAACACCCTATCGAGAGCGGAACTGGAGGAAAAGATGTACCGGCTCGTGCGATTCTCCGGAGCTGCAACAGATGCGGAAACCCGGACACTCATCGATAAGGTCTGGCAGCTTGAAACGCTGCCCGATCTTGAGCAGTTATTGCCCGGTGCAACAGAGCAGGAGGACCGCCATGACGTCTGATACCGCATCCCGGCCCCTGGACAGCATCACCGTGGTGAGCCTTGAGCACGCCATTGCTGCCCCCTTCTGTACCCGGCAGCTCGCCGATCTCGGGGCTCGCGTTATCAAGATAGAGCGGCCTGGCGTCGGAGATTTTGCCCGTGCCTACGACCAGCGCGTCCGCGGGCTCTCTTCCCACTTCGTCTGGACCAACCGCTCGAAAGAGAGTCTCACCCTGAACCTCAAGGCCGATGCAGGCCTCGCCATCCTGCACAAGCTGCTCAACGAAGCCGACATACTGGTCCAAAACCTGGCCCCCGGCGCTATGGATCGAATGGGCCTGTCCTACAAGGCGTTGAATGAGCGTTACCCGTCGTTGATCGTCTGCGATATTTCCGGCTATGGCGAGGACGGACCCTATCGAGACCGAAAGGCCTACGATTTGATGATTCAAAGCGAGTCAGGTTTCCTGTCGGTGACGGGATCGGCCGATGGCCCGGCTAAAGCTGGCTGCTCCATATCCGACATCGCTGCCGGCATGTATGCCTACTCGAGCATTCTCGCTGCGCTGATTCAACGAGGTAAAACAGGCGCTGGCAGCCGAATCGACGTTTCCATGCTCGAAAGTACCGTTGAGTGGATGAATTATCCCCTGTATTACGCCTTCGATGGTGCGCCGCCTCCGGATCGAGCCGGCGCCGCTCACGCCACGATCTATCCCTACGGCCCTTTCCCGACGGGTGACGGGGTCGTGATGTTGGGACTCCAGAATGAGCGCGAGTGGCAGGCTTTCTGCGACAAGGTCATCCAGCAACCGGACATGGCGAAGGATCCGCGATTCAACGCAAACGCAAAACGCAGTGCCGCTCGAGACGAACTCAAGCACATCATTTCCAAAGCTTTCGCACGGATGACGACTGTTGATGTTCGCGAGCGGCTTGACGCTGCGGGCATTGCCAATGCCAAGGTTAATACAATGCAGGATGTGTGGGCCCACCCTCAGCTCAAGGCCCGCCAACGCTGGGTGGAGATCGGCAGCCCAGCCGGCCACCTGCCGGCCCTGTTACCACCTGCCAGCAATAACACCTATTCGCCACGAATGGACCCGGTTCCCGGTCTCGGTCAACATACCAACGCCATCCTGAAGCAACTGGGCTACGGAGAGAAAGCGATTGAGGAGTTCCACCAAAATGGCACCGTCTAGCAAGATATCCAGCGAACCGGCGGACTTTCCCCGGGTTGCGCGGTCAGCCCTTTTCGTGCCGGCCGTCAATACGGACCGTATACCGAAAGCCTTTGCCAGCGGCCCTGACGTTGTGGTCGTGGACCTGGAGGATGCGGTGGCCGCCGATGCCAAACAGGCCGCCCGCGATGCATTGGCTCTCTTCCTTGCAGAAAGGCCCACGGGTGGCTTTTGGGTCAGGACCAACGCGCCGGACAGCAAACACTTCGAAAAGGATCTGGCTTTTTGTGCCGAGCAGGCGCTGATCCTGGGCTTGATGATTCCCAAAACGGAACACCCTGATCCGCTGAACCATGCCCTGGCAAAAAGCGGTAAACCGTTGTGGCCGTTGATCGAAAGCGCCCAGGGCCTTGCCTCCATCAGCACCATTGCCGCCGTGCGCGGCGTCGAAAGACTCGGCATCGGAGCGATAGATCTGGCCCTCGACCTGGACCTGATCGACGGCCATGCCGGAGCGCAAGCCATATTGGACCAAGCCAACTACGCCCTGGTTCTTCATTCAAAACTGGCAGGACTGGCGCCTCCTTTGGCGGGGATCTGCCCGGCGATCAGAGATATCGACATGATCACCCGGGATGCGGAGCGGGCCCGAGCCATGGGTTTCGGCGGAATGTTGTGTATCCATCCGGCTCAGATCGAACCTGTGCACCGAGCATTCACCCCAACCAATGCGCAAGTGGATTGGGCGCGACGCATCATTGCCGGAAGCGCCGGGGGCCACGGTGCCTTTCAGGTAGACGGTGAGATGGTCGATGCGCCAATTATCGAGCGCGCGCGGCGAATCCTCTCGCGCAGTGACGTCTCGGGGAAGGTCGCTTCCTCAGATCAAGGTGGCCTTTAGAAGACAATCGATATAACGTAACTCTTTAATCCCGTCATTGCCTGGACGCATCGCGGTTCAATCACCATAGTGCTGATGGTGGCACACTAACTTAAACAGGTCATAAAAAGCCACCGTTAACCGACTAACTTATAACGCATTTCAAGGGAGAAAAGCCGGCGCTAAATTGCGTGAAGTCCACGCGGTAGGCCTGACGCGTTGGCGTTCATTCGGTATTCCGTGCCGCCCCTGCCCACCTGCTGGCGTTTTTGTGTTACCCAAGAGGCAACATAACGCCTTTCAATGAGATTGATGTCATGGCGCTGCATTTCGATCTTACGGACATGCAACTGATGGTTAACGTTGCAGGTGCCTCAAGCCTCACCAAGGGTGCCGAGCTGAGCTGTCTTTCGGTGCCGGCGGCGAGCAACCGGGTCAAGAATCTGGAAATGCACCTAGGCACCGCCCTCTTGTACCGCACGAATCAGGGCGTCACGTTAACGCCGCCCGGCGAAGCCTTCGTTCAACACTCACGCATCGTCTTGCGTCAACTTGAGCATCTTCGGGGAGACATGCAGGAATATGCCCAAGGTATTAAGGGATCAGTACGCGTCTTCGCCAATACAACAGCGATAAATGAGTTCATACCCTCCGTGCTGGAGCGTTATCTGGTCGAGCATCCCGATGTCAACATCGAGCTTCGTGAACGACTCAGCTACCAGGTGGTGAAAGCCGTTGCTGACGGTGCTGCCGATATCGGCGTATCCGCAAACGATTCCGGCGGTGTCGGCATGGAGTTTTTTCCTTACCGCAGTGACTGGTTGACGCTGGTCACCCATAAAGACCACCCATTGGCAAAGTTCGATTCCCTGAATTTCGAGGATACGCTGGATTACGATTACGTCGGTCTGTTCGAAGCCAGCGCCATTCACTCGTTTCTGATCAAAGCGGCCGACGATATCGGGCGCGTGTTACGTGAGCGGGTCGAGGTGAGTAATTTCGAGGCTGCATGTCGCATGATCGCCGCACAGGTTGGTATTGGCGTTATTCCTGAGTCGGCAGCTCGACGCTACGCGCTGGAAATGCCCCTGAAGTTAATCGCCCTTAACGACGACTGGGCTTTACGCAAATTGCATGTCTGCATGATGAATACAGACAAGTTACCGGCGTTTGCCAGGGAGTTGGTTGAAATGCTGATACAGGATGCAGAGACACACACAAATAACGCCATCGCCGACCGAGAGAACCAAGAGTCAGTCAGGAAGAAGCTGGCATGACCGGTCAGGGTTCAGACTCGGGATGATCGCTGCGCTGCGTTTTTAAAGGAAGCTCAGGATCCGCAGGGTGGCCAAGAAGCCTCGGGTTCGCTAATGAGAGACAGGGAGTCGGAAAGGCGATTATTCTGGAACAACGGAGCCGCACGTTCATTTCGCTTGGGCATCGCGCCAAAAGCCCAAAAGCGGAGGCTGCCGTTAAATTGGTGCGAAAGGAGAGACTCGAACTCTCACGCCCGAAGGCACTGGAACCTAAATCCAGCGCGTCTACCAGTTCCGCCACTTTCGCACGCGATGATCGCTAACAACACGCCCAAAACCGCCAACAACCATCATTCGCAACAACAATGAGAGGCTACAAAGAGCCGTTCACTGATAAAACCGAATGATAGACCACCAGCGAGAACGGGAAAACCCGTCAGGGGAAGAAGTGGGGTGGACGAAGGGGATCGAACCCTCGACCGCAGGAGCCACAATCCTGAGCTCTACCAACTGAGCTACGTCCACCACATACAAACTTGCTACCAACATGCCCAGCCATATTGCAGCTTTGGCCAAACATCGCTTTGCCTACACCAGCTACCGGGTTTGTGGCGCGCCCGGTAGGACTCGAACCTACGACCCACGGCTTAGAAGGCCGTTGCTCTATCCAGCTGAGCTACGGGCGCTTGACCCTGCCGACCATCGAGCTGAGCAGAAGTGGTCGGGGTAGAGAGATTCGAACTCCCGACATCCTGCTCCCAAAGCAGGCGCGCTACCAGACTGCGCTATACCCCGAAATGTTCGTTCACTAGGCGTCTCAGCAAAGTTGGCGCGAATAATACCGGCGACTTATGCGCTCGTCAACAAGCAATGCAGAAAGCTTGTTACGTTGGCCTGATGATTGAACCATGCGACAATACGCCGCCTCTACTTGTTCACCCAAAATGGCCGATCACAAACATCATGAAAGCACAGCTTATAGACGGTAAGGCAATCGCCGCCCAGGTTAGAAAGGAAGTGGCCGAGGGCGTCCGGCAGCGCAAGGAAAAAGGTCTCCGCCCCCCCGGTCTGGCTGTCGTGCTGGTCGGCACCGACCCGGCATCCCAAGTCTATGTTAAGCACAAGCGTGCCGCCTGTGAGGAAATCGGCTTCCTCACGAAAGACTACGACCTACCGGAAACGACCCGCCAATCCGATCTTGAAGCGCTGGTCGACCGACTCAACGACGATCCCGAAATCGACGGTATCCTGGTGCAACTGCCCCTGCCCTCACACCTGTCATCGGATTCCATCCTCCTGCGCATCCACCCAGATAAGGATGTCGATGGTTTTCATCCCTACAATATCGGTCGGCTGGCACAGCGCCTGCCCGTGCTTCGTCCCTGCACACCTGCGGGCATCATGCGCATGATCGAGAGTGTCGGTTATGACTGCAAGGGCAAGCACGCCGTTATCGTCGGCGCTTCAAACATCGTTGGCCGCCCCATGGCCCTGGAACTGCTGCTGGAAGGCGCTACCGTCACCGTGACCCACCGTTTCACCAGTGACCTAGAGCACCATGTCCGGGACGGCGATATCATTGTTGCGGCTGCCGGAAAGAAGGGGCTGGTCAAAGGCGAATGGATCAAACCTGGCGCCCTGGTCATCGACGTTGGTATGAACCGGTGCGAAGACGGATCTTTATGTGGTGACGTGGAGTTTGAGGCCGCCGCCGAGCGCGCAGCCTGGATTACACCGGTGCCGGGCGGCGTCGGTCCGATGACCATTGCCACGCTCATGGAGAATACGCTTTACGCGGCGAATAACCTGCATCACTAAAAAATTGATTGCGGTACGCTGACGCAACGGCCGTAGTCTCTGCGTTACCCCCTACCACCTACAAAAAAAGCCGGATGATTCACTCATCCGGCTTTTTTTGTCTGGGAGACAGCACCCACGGTGCTTCTCCCTACAGAGCCTATTAGGCGCCGTACTTTGCCTTAGCCTCACGGCGACGACGGTGCAGGACCGGCTCCGTATAGCCATTAGGCTGCGCACGTCCCTGCAGAACCAGCTCACAAGCCGCCTGGAAGGCTACGCTGTCGTCGAAGTTGGGCGCCATGTTGCGATAGGTGGGATCACTCGCATTCTGACGATCAACCACAGCCGCCATCCGCTTCAGCGTTTCGATCACCTGCTCTTCGGAACAGATGCCGTGATGCAGCCAGTTGGCGATGTGTTGAGAGGAGATACGCAGCGTCGCACGGTCTTCCATCAGGCCCACATCATTGATGTCGGGCACTTTGGAACAACCCACACCGTGATCGATCCAGCGTACGACGTAACCCAGGATGCCCTGAGCGTTGTTGTCCAGTTCCTGCTGAATATCCTGGGCCGACAGGCTGCCGCGATCTTCCAGCAGAGGCAGCGTCAGGATGTTGTCCAGCTTGGCTTTCTCACGCTTGGCCAACTCTTCCTGGCGCGCCGGCACGTTAACCTTGTGGTAATGGATAGCATGCAGGGTCGCAGCCGTCGGTGACGGAACCCAAGCGGTGTTAGCACCCGCTTTCGGGTGGCCGATCTTGGCTTCCATCATCGCCGCCATCAGATCCGGCATCGCCCACATACCCTTACCAATCTGGGCGTGGCCACGCAGGCCGGCGGCCAGACCGGTATCAACGTTCCAGTCTTCGTAGGTGGTCATCCACAGCGCCTGCTTCATGGCACCCTTACGAATCACGGGGCCCGCATCCATCGACGTATGGATCTCGTCGCCGGTGCGGTCCAGGAAGCCCGTGTTGATGAAGACGACGCGGTCCTTGACGACCCGGATACACTCCTTCAGGTTGACCGTAGTGCGACGCTCCTCGTCCATTACGCCCACTTTCAGGGTGAAGCGCGGCAGTTGGAGCAGGTCTTCGATGCGACCGAACAGTTCGTTGGTGAAACCCACCTCTTCCGGACCGTGCATCTTCGGCTTAACGATATAAACACTACCGGTCTTGCTGTTTCGTACCGGGCCATTGCCTTTCAGGTCGTGAATGGCGATCAACGAGGTGATCACGCCATCCATGATACCCTCAGGTACTTCGCTGCCGTCCTTGTCCAGAATGGCTTCGTTGGTCATCAGGTGACCGACGTTACGCACGAACATCAGACTGCGGCCTGGGAGGGTCAGCTTGCCACCGTCCGGCGTCGTGTACTCGCGATCAGCATGCATGCGACGGGAAACCGTCTCACCGCCCTTTTGGAAGTTTTCGACCAGGTCGCCCTTCATCAGGCCCAGCCAGTTGCGATAGACCAGCGCCTTGTCTTCGGCATCGACCGCCGCAACGGAGTCTTCACAGTCCATAATGGTCGTCAGCGCTGCTTCCATCAGCACGTCCTTCACACCGGCAGCATCGTCCTTGCCAATCGGGTGCGACGGATCCACCTGGATTTCGAGGTGCAGATTGTTATGGGCCAGCAGGATGCCGGTCGGTGCGTTCGCATCGCCGGTATAGCCACTCAGTTGTGCACTGTCGCGCAGCGTCGTTTGACCGCCATTCGCCAGCTTGACGACCAATTTACCGCCTTCGATGCTGTAACCGGCCGAATCCTTGTGACTCCCCTCCGCCAGCGGTGCCACTTCATCCAGCAGATTGCGGGCGTATTCGATGACTTTGGCGCCGCGAACCGGGTTGTAACCGCGGCCTTTGTCGGCACCGTTTTCCTCGGAAATCACGTCTGTACCGTACAAGGCGTCATAAAGACTACCCCAACGGGCGTTTGCGGCATTCAATGCGTAACGCGCATTCATGACCGGCACCACGAGCTGCGGGCCCGCCATGGTGGCAATTTCAGGATCGACGTTTTCGACGGTTACGTGGAAGTCGTCGCCTTCCGGCACCAGATAACCAATGTCTGTCAGGAATTGCTTGTAGGTGGCCGTGTCGATCGACTGACCGCCATTCTCGCGATACCAGGCGTCCAGCTTGGCCTGAAGATCGTCACGCTTGGCGAGCAAGGCCTTGTTGCGCGGTGCGAGTTCGTGAACGAGTTTGTCGAACCCTGCCCAGAAGGCATCGGCTTCAATGCCCGTTCCGGGAATAGCTTCCTGATTCACAAAGTCATACAGGACTTTGGCGACCTGCAGGCCACCAACTTGAACGCGTTCTGTCATCGTGTGTCGCCTCAATAGTGCTTGAGTATCCGATTATCGAGACTGTTCGCTACCTGACGGTAAGACACCGCCACTTAAAGACCGATCGCAATGATCGGCGGCGAACAGGGTTTCGTCGACGGCTCGCAGGAAACAGATAACACCCGTGCGTACAGGCATCCTGCCATATCAATACCGTCGAAAAAGGTTATTGCGTTGTTCGCTGTCGGCAAAACGCGCCTGGTTCGTCAGTACGGCGCCGACTTCAGCGATCATCGAAAACACCTCCGGGAGTCGATCAAGATGCTCCCTACCGGCGCACCGATAGTCCACTTTTGATGGAGAGGTCGCCATTCTACGCGAAATATCGCAGCAGTTCATGCCGTATGCGACGGACATTGCCATAACCCGGACGTTGTCCGCCTGTTTCCCGAAGATCCCCGCTAGACTCGCCGCCAGGTCGTGCCTTCCCGACTGTCGTCAAGGACAATGCCGCGCGCCTTCAATTCGTCGCGTATGCGGTCTCCTTCAGCGAAATCCTTTTGGCGACGGGCTTCCGCGCGCGCCTCGATCATCGCTTCGATGTCTTCCGCACTCAGGTCGTCGCCCTGCTCCGCCACCCCGCCACTCTGGAAATAGGCCTCGGGGTCCTGCTGCAACAGCCCCAGGATAGCCCCCAGCCGCACAAGCACTCCGGCCAGCGACGCCGCATCCGACATTTGCTCCATGCGTTTGGCGCGATTGATATGTCCCGCCAACTCGAACAGCACGGTCAATGCCTCGCGCGTATTGAAGTCATCGTCCATGGCTGCCTCAAAGCGGGCATCCCAGTCGGTTTTACCCTCCGGCGCAACGGCTTGTAGTCCTCGGAGCGCGGAATAGAAACGGTTCAGCGCGTTCTGCGCTTCCGACAGGCTTTCCGGCGAATAGTCGATCTGACTGCGATAGTGGCTTGCAACCAGGAAATACCGCACAACTTCTGCGGAGTACTGGGCCAGGATTTCGCGAATAGTGAAAAAGTTGCCCAGGGATTTGGACATTTTCTCCTTGTTTACCCGCACCGCACCGGCATGCATCCACACATGAACGAAGGGTTTGCCCGTCGCGCCTTCCGACTGGGCGATCTCATTTTCATGATGCGGGAACATGAGGTCCGGACCGCCCCCATGGATATCAAAGGTATCGCCCAGACAGGCTGTCGACATTGCCGAACACTCGATATGCCAGCCGGGCCGACCGTAGCCCCATGGGGACGACCAGCTGTCATCGCCCTGTTCCGCCGCCTTCCAGAGAGCAAAATCTGCCGGACTCTTTTTGGCTTCTTCAACATTGACGCGCGCGCCGGCAAGCAGCTCATCCAGCTTGCGCTTGCTCAGCTTGCCGTAGCCTTCGAACTTCTCCACCGCAAAATAGACGTCGCCGTTATCCGCATAATAGGCATAACCGTTATGCATCAACGTCTGGATCATTTCGATGATGTCGTCGATATGTGCCGTCGCCCGCGGTTCCCGAGTCGGTGCGATCACTCCCAGCGCTCGCTCGTCCTCATGCATGGCAGCGATCATGCGCTCGGTTAACGTTGTGAAGGGCTCATGGTTTTCGGCCGCACGCCGCAGGATCTTGTCATCGATATCGGTGATATTGCGGACATAGGTCACCTCGTATCCCTTGTGACGGAGATAACGGGTCACCACATCGAAGGCGACCAGCACGCGCCCATGTCCCAGGTGGCAGTAGTCGTAAACGGTCATGCCGCAGACATACATGCGGACCTTACCCGGCTCGATGGGTTTAAACTCTTCCTTTTGCTGCGTCAGCGTGTTGTAGATCTGAATCACGTTCACTCCCCAGTGTCAGTTGACGCTAGCTCCGGGCTTCGATCTTTGCCCAGGAATCTCTCAGCGTCACCGTCCGGTTGAAGATCACCCGGTCTCCGCTGCCCTGATCGGCATCCAGGAAGAAGTAGCCTTCCCGTTCGAACTGGTACGGAATATCGCTTCGCGCCTGGGCCAAACCAGCTTCGGCACGACAGCCCTGCAGTACGACCAGCGATTCCGGGTTGATGCTGTCGACAAAATCCGTTTCCTTGGAGGCATCGGGATTTTCCTGGTTGAACAGGCGGTCGTAGAGCCGGATTTCCGCTTCGACGCTGTCGGTCGCCGAGACCCAGTGAATGACGCCATTCGGCTTGTAGCCTTCCGGATTGACACCCAGCGTGGCACTGTCATATTCGCAGCGCAGTTCTGTTATCTCGCCTTGTGCGTCCCGGACCACCTCACGGCAGGTGATCACATAGCCGCCACGCAGACGCACTGCCTGATCCGGCGCCAGCCGTTTCCATTTCCGGGGTGGCTCCAGCGAGAAATCCTCACGATCGATATACAGCTCACGGGTCCAGGGCACCTGACGCGAGCCCATTTCCGGCTTTTGCGGATGCGCCGGCAACTCCAGCAATTCTCGGCCGTCCTCGGGATAGTTCGTCAGCACGACCTTCAGCGGATGCATGACGCACATGGCGCGCGGAGCCCGTTCATTGAGGTCTTCGCGGATAGCGTGCTCGAGCATACCGACGTCGACCGTGCCGCCGACCCGATTAACTCCGATCATATCGCAGAATTTCCGGATCGATTCCGGCGTATAGCCGCGCCGGCGAAGACCCGAAACCGTCGGCATCCGGGGATCATCCCACCCCTGAACGTGCCCCTCGTCGACCAGGCGCTTCAGCTTGCGCTTACTGGTCACCGTGTAATTCAGGTTCAGGCGGGCAAATTCGATCTGGCGTGGATGACAGGCGATCGTGATATTGTCGAGCACCCAATCATAAAGCGGACGGTGGTCTTCGAACTCCAGGGTGCACAGGGAGTAGACAATGCCTTCCAGCGCATCCGATATGGGGTGCGTAAAATCGTACATCGGATAGATGCACCATTTATTGCCGGTCTGGTGATGCTCAGCAAAGCGAATCCGGTAAAGGATAGGGTCGCGCAGGTTCATGTTCGGCGACGTCATATCGATTTTCGCCCGCAATACCAGCTCCCCGTTGGCAAATTCGCCATCGCGCATGCGCTGGAACAGATCGAGGTTTTCCTCGACACTGCGATCCCGGTCCGGACTGTTGCGGCCCGGCTCCGTCAGGGTTCCACGATACTCTGCCATCTGGTCCGCGGTCAGCGAGCAAACGTAGGCTTTACCTTTCCTGATCAGCTCCACGGCGAAATCGTAAAGCTGGTCGAAATAATTGGACGCGAAGCGCACGTCCCCCTGCCAGTGAAAACCCAGCCATTCGACATCACGCTTGATGGCCTCGATATATTCCTGGCTTTCCTTTTCCGGGTTGGTATCGTCGAAGCGCAGATTACAGGTGCCATTGAAGGCTTCCGCCATACCGAAGTTCAGGCAGATCGACTTGGCATGGCCGATGTGAAGGTACCCATTCGGCTCCGGCGGGAAACGGGTCGCGACGACGCCGCCGTTTTTCCCGGTGCGAATGTCTTCTTCGATAAGGTTGTAGATAAAATTATTCGCTTTCTTCGATTCTGCGCTCATAGGTACTCTGCGTTTAACGGATCTCGGCGATTGACGGGCCGCCGCGTTTCAGGGGGCGGTCTGGCGTCAGGGAGAAGGGCCCACGACGTTTGTAGAAGACGTTTTCGCCTTCTGGTGCTGTCCGAGGCCTCCCAAAGGCCGGTATTATAATCACAGTTGCCGGGTCAACTCATGCTCTCGGGAAACTCGGATGACTTCCGGTGCTTCCCTTGGCCCCGGTGTACCGTACAATACCACGCCAATCAAGCATCAACTGTTCTGACGGGGATCCCTGAATGATTGTTTTGAAAACCAATTTTGGCGACATCAAGCTGCAACTGGATTACGACAAGGCACCGGAAACCGCACGCAACTTCGAAGAGTATGTGAAGGACGGTTTCTACGACGGCCTCATTTTCCACCGTGTTATCAGCAATTTCATGGTCCAGGGTGGCGGCTTCGAGCCAGGCATGGTTCCCCGCAAACCCCGCGCGCCGATCCAAAACGAGGCGGACAACGGCCTGAGCAACATGACCGGCACCGTCGCCATGGCACGCACCATGGAGCCGCATTCCGCGTCCGCACAATTTTTCATCAACGTGCGCGACAACGCGTTTCTCGATCATACCGGCAAAACCGTCGAGGGCTGGGGTTATGCGGTCTTCGGCAAAGTGATCGAAGGCATGGACGTGGTCAACTCGATCAAAGAAGTGAAAACCACCAGCCGTGCGGGCCACCAGGATGTCCCGGTTGACGACGTTATCATCGAAAAGGCCGAAATCGTCGAGGACGGGGACGCGGCGTGACCGTACTGTTTATTTCCGATCTACATCTGGAAGAGGAGCGCCCGGACATCACCCGGGCGTTTCTGCAATTCCTGGAAAGGCACGCCTGCCAAGCGGAATCGCTCTATATTCTGGGGGATTTCTTTGAATCCTGGATCGGCGACGATGAACGCACCCCACTTCAGGACGAAGTCGCCGCTGCCCTGTCCGCGCTCAACCGCCAGCACGGAACCCGGCTGTATTTGATGCACGGCAACCGGGATTTCCTCATCGGAGAAGACTTCTGCACCCGGGCCGGCGCCAGCCTGTTGAACGACCCGACCGTAATCGACCTCTTTGGCACGCCGACACTGCTTATGCATGGCGACAGCCTCTGCACGCTCGACGTCGGCTACCAGAAGTTTCGGCAGAACATGCGCAACCCCCAATGGCAGGCGATGTTCCTCAGGCGCCCCCTGCCCGACCGTCAACAGGTTGCCCGCCAGTTGCGTGAAATCAGCATGGCCCAGAACAAGGGCAAGGAAGAGTCCATCATGGATGTCACCCCGGAAGAGGTGATCCGGGAGATGGAGGAGCACAACGTCGCCCGCCTGATTCACGGACACACACATCGCCCAGCCGTCCACGACATCGAGGTGGCCGGTGAAGCCGCCGCGCGGTATGTCCTCGGGGATTGGGACAAGGCACTCTGGTACCTGCGCGTCGAGCCCGGCAAAGCGCCGGAGCTGATCCAGGAAGCCTTCCAGCCCGGTTAAACCCTTCGTCGCGAATTAACAGGAAACCTGTAGGGAGCAATAACCAAAGGGCATTGCGCCCTACGAAATAGCCTGCGTTGAACTTCAGGCGGACGGCCCAGGCGGGCCGCTATGGAATCGGAATTCTCCGTCAGGCGCCTCGATCAACTCTCGCTCAGCCTGGGCGAAGGCCGCAATCCGATCCGAAATATCGGTTCCTGCCGCCTGCTCCGCCAAATGCAGGTAATCCTGGAAGTGACGTGCCTCGGATTTCAACAAAGAGGCATAAAAGTCCTGCAACTCCTCATCCAGATGAGGCGCCAGCTTGGCAAAGCGCTCGCAGGAGCGCGCCTCGATGAAGGCCCCCACAATCAGTACATCCACCAATCGGGCCGGATCGGCTTCGCGGACACCTTTGCGCAAGCCCGATGCATAACGGGACGGCGACAGGTGTCCATAGACGATGCCCCGTTTCTTCATGATGGCCAGCACCTGCTCGAAATGCCGCAACTCCTCACGAGCCAGCCGTGACATCTTGTGCAACAGCGCGGGGCGATCCACATAACGGTACATCAGGCTCAATGCCGTCGACGCCGCCTTTTTCTCGCAGTGTGCATGATCGATCAGCATCAAGTCCTGATTCGCCAGGGCGCTGGCAATCCAGGCGTCGGGCGTTTCGCAGGGAAGAAAATCGTTGATGGCACTCAGATCCACTACCGGCATCGACAGCACTCTTTCGTTCATTGCTTGAGGCCGCGCAGTATATTACAAAGCGGCCCGGCGGACACGACGCGTCCCATACGGCCGGGCTATAACGGGATTCCCACGATCGGCCTCTATCAATAGGTTCCTTAACTTTTGGGCCCATTTCCTCTAGAATGTCGCCGCCTGAT
Organism: Mangrovitalea sediminis; assembly: GCF_002514725.1. Taxonomy (GTDB): domain Bacteria; phylum Pseudomonadota; class Gammaproteobacteria; order Pseudomonadales; family Oleiphilaceae; genus Mangrovitalea; species Mangrovitalea sediminis. The sequence goes on along the minus strand of NZ_NTLB01000005.1, from coordinate 104,538 downwards.
CGCGTGGCAACTGCTGCCAACGACTCCCGCAGCGTGGACAGCGGGACTTCAATCTGATGAGGATGTAACCGTGCTAGAAGCCTATCGCAAACATGTGGAAGAACGTGCCGCTCAAGGCATTCCTCCGCAACCGCTGAATGCCGAGCAGACTGCCGGCCTGGTCGAACTGCTGAAAAATCCGCCCGCAGGCGAAGAAGCCTATTTGCTGGATTTGCTGGAAAACCGCATTCCGCCGGGTGTTGACGAAGCGGCTTACGTCAAAGCCGGTTTCCTCTCCGCCATCGTCAAGGGCGAAGCCTCCTCCCCGCTGGTCGACAAACTCAAGGCCGTCAAACTGCTGGGCCTGATGCAGGGTGGCTACAACATCGAAACCCTGGTCGCTCTGCTGGACGATGCCGAACTCGCTGAAGAAGCCGCCACCCAACTGAAGCACACCCTGTTGGTGTTCGATGCGTTCCACGACATCAAGGAAAAGGCCGACGCCGGCAATGCCAACGCCAAGGCCGTCCTGGAGTCCTGGGCCAACGCTGAATGGTTCCTGAACAAGCCTGAAGTCCCGAACGTTATCACCAACACCGTTTTCAAGGTGTCCGGCGAAACCAACACCGACGACCTGTCACCCGCACCTGACGCCTGGTCGCGCCCCGACATCCCCCTGCATGCCCTGGCCATGTACAAGATGCCACGCGAAGGTATCACCAACGCCAAGGAGCAGATCGAAGAACTGAAGAAGCAAGGCCACCCGGTTGCCTTCGTGGGTGACGTGGTCGGTACCGGTTCTTCCCGTAAGTCGGCGACCAACTCCGTTCTGTGGTACATCGGCCATGATATCGCCGGTGTTCCCAACAAGCGTGCCGGCGGTGTCTGCATCGGCGGAAAAATTGCGCCCATCTTCTTCAACACCATGGAAGACGCCGGCGCCCTGCCCTTTGAAGCGGACGTATCCAACCTGGAAACAGGCGATGTCATCGACATCTATCCGCGTGAAGGCAAGATCAAGAAGCACGGCACCGACGAGGTGCTGTCTGAGTTCTCTCTGAAGTCCGATGTGCTCCTGGACGAAGTCCGTGCCGGTGGCCGCATCCCGCTGATCATCGGCCGCGGCCTCACCGATAAAGCCCGTGAAGCGCTGGGCCTGGCTCCGAGCGATGTTTTCGTTCGTCCGGCCAAGGTTGCCGACAGTGGCAAAGGTTATACCCTCGCCCAGAAGATGGTGGGCAAGGCCTGTGGCGTGAAAGGCGTACGTGCCGGCCAGTACTGCGAACCGAAAATGACGACTGTCGGCTCCCAGGACACCACTGGCCCGATGACCCGCGATGAACTGAAAGACCTGGCCTGTCTCGGCTTCTCCGCCGACCTGGTCATGCAGTCCTTCTGCCATACCGCGGCTTATCCCAAGCCCATCGACGTCGAAATGCAGCATACCCTGCCCGACTTCATCATGAATCGTGGCGGTGTCTCCCTGCGTCCGGGCGATGGCGTTATCCATAGCTGGCTGAACCGCATGCTGTTGCCGGATACCGTCGGTACCGGTGGTGACTCCCACACCCGCTTCCCGATGGGCATTTCCTTCCCCGCCGGTTCCGGTCTGGTGGCTTTCGCTGCGGCAACCGGCGTTATGCCGCTGGATATGCCGGAGTCAGTCCTGGTTCGCTTCAAGGGTACCCGTCAACCGGGTATCACCCTACGCGACCTGGTTCATGCCATTCCGCTTTACGCCATCAAGCAGGGCCTGCTGACCGTCGAGAAGAAAGGCAAGAAGAACATCTTCTCCGGCCGCGTTCTGGAAATCGAAGGTCTGGAAGACCTGACCGTCGAACAGGCTTTCGAGCTGTCTGACGCCTCTGCAGAACGTTCTGCGGCGGGTTGCACCATCACCCTGTCCGAGGAGTCGGTGGCGGAATACCTGCGCTCCAACATCACCATGCTGCGTTGGATGATTGCTGAAGGCTACGGCGACGTCCGTACCCTGGAGCGTCGTGCCAAGGCGATGGAAGAATGGCTGGCTAACCCGAGCCTGATGCGTGCAGACGCAGATGCCGAGTACAGCGCCGTCATCGAAATCGACGTCAGCGAAATCAAAGAACCTATCGTTTGCTGCCCGAACGATCCGGATGACGCCCGTCTGCTGTCCGAAGTCGCCGGCGACAAAGTGGACGAAGTCTTCATCGGTTCCTGTATGACCAACATCGGTCACTTCCGGGCTGCCGGTAAACTGCTCGAGCAGAATACCGAATCCCTGAAGACCCGTCTCTGGGTGGCTCCGCCCACCAAGATGGACCAGGCGCAACTGATGGAAGAAGGCTACTACAACACTTACGGCCGCAACGGTGTTCGCACCGAGATCCCTGGCTGTTCGCTGTGCATGGGTAACCAGGCTCGCGTCGCGGCGAAGTCGACGGTTCTGTCTACCTCGACCCGTAACTTCCCGAACCGCCTGGGCGATGGTGCCAACGTGTACCTGACTTCGGCCGAGCTGGCCTCTGTCGGAGCCATCCTGGGCCACCTTCCGACCGTTGCGGAGTACATGGAATACGCGAAGAGTATCGACTCCATGTCGGGCGATATCTACCGCTACCTGAACTTCGACAAGATTGAAAGTTATAGCGAAAAAGCGAAGCAGGCTGCAGAACAAAGCGCCTGAGACGCCTGAAGACAAAAAACGCCAGCTTTATGCTGGCGTTTTTTATGCCACATTCCCCCTAGCTGGCCTGTAACGTCAGGCGTCTGCCCGACAACGCCGACAACAATCGATCCAGCGAAAAGAAGCCTCCACCCCAAAGTACATTCATCAAAAGCATGGCGCCCCACAATTGATGATCAAAAAAGCCGTTTTTCCAAAGAAGCGGATAGGACAGGACCGCCATGATATTGAATCCGAACATCAGTAATCCGATGGGTCGGGTCAAGATCCCCAGAGCCAGGATCGTAGAACCACCGATCTCGATCGCCGTGCCGATATAGGCGGCGATATCCGGAGGCAATAGCGGAACATGGTACTCATCTTCGAATAGAAACAGCGTGCTATCCCAATCGCTGAGCTTAAGCATCCCCGAATGGAAGAACACATTGGCCACCCAGAGCCGGGTCAACAGCAGAACCAGCGGTACCAACCATGCCGTTCCTCCGGCCATAAAACGATCAATTCGCGCAAACCACCCCATGATGCTACCTCCCAAGCGAAAAATCTTCGATCAACCCACGTCCCAATAGATCAGCCAACTCGGTCAGCACGGTGTCCTGTAGCCCGCCAGGCAGATCCGCCAGTGGCCTTTCATCCCGACAAAGGGCAAGCAGGTCCATTGCCACCGGAGACAACCGGCTCAACGCAATGCCCTGCTCGCGATGAATCACCGCGAGGTACAGGGTTTCGGGCGACAGGGTCGGGATGGGCTGCGCCTCGACCAAAGCATCGAACAGCTGATCGACAGCGTAGCCTGCCGTCCAGAATCGGAGACTCGCCGCCGGAAGCAATACCAAGTGTTCATAGGCCTCAGGATCGACGGCCTCCAGGCGGGAAAACGGAAACGGTTTTGCGGGGGGTAACAAACTGCTCCGTTCCACCAACCACTCCAGCACGGCCAACTCTTCCGCTGCCGGGTGATCCTCCAGCTCCTCGCTGGCCCCCAGGAAGTCGGGAAAACCGTCACCATAATTCACAACACAGGATTCCAGTGGGGGGTGCTCCGTGACATACCGGCGCGTCAACTTATAGAACAGAGGGTCACCCAACAGACGCCGGCACTGGGGATAGGTCGCACACAAGGCTTCCTGCAAGCTGGTGAGAAAATGGTTCCGGTAGACAGAGAGCCGCGCCGATTGGCACGGCCTGTTGTCGAAAATGGCATCCGCAATGGCTGACGGCTGCCCCAATAGCATGTCGCCAAAGGCTTGCTGCAAGGTACCGAGATTCATGCAGTCACCTCCGCTGCAGCCAATGATGTCATGATATCCCTGGCCTTGCCCGCTTCACCCAGGAGCACTTCCGGTTCTGGCAGGTCCCTGTCCCATTCGATCAACGTCAGACGCTTGCCATGGCGCTCTGTCACCGCGCGAAACCATTGCCAGACCGGGTCAGAGACCGGCCGGCTATGTGTATCGATACAGAGGTCGCCGTCATCGAAATGCTGCACTTCGAAGCCGGCCAAATGAATCTCCCCGACGTGTTCGAACGGCACCGCAGACAGGTAATCTTCGACGGCAAAGCCATGATTCAGGCTGCTGACAAAGATATTGTTAAGGTCAAGCAGCAAGCCGCAGCCGCACCGTTCCGGAAGCGCTGCCAGGAAATCCCACTCAGTCATCGAACTCTGCCGGTATTGCAGATAGCTGGACGGGTTCTCGATCAGCAACTGCCGCCCTAGCGCCTGCTGAACGGTGTCGATTCGCGCGACCATGTGCTCGAGGGCTTCTTCTGTATAGGGAATCGGAAGCAAGTCGTTAAAATAGGTTCCGCCCACCGAACTCCAGCTCAGGTGTTCAGAAAGACGCACTGGCGAAACCTCGTCGATCAGGCGTCGGAGGGCGGCAAGATGCCGCTGACTCAACGGGTCCACAGACCCCAGGGAAAGACCAGTACCGTGAAGGCTGATGGGGTAAACCTCTGCCAGCGCGAGTAATTCGCCTCGAAGGTTCGCGTCATGGAAGTAGTTTTCACTATGCACTTCGAGCCAACCGATCGATGGCCGTTGTGCCATGAAATACCCATGATGGGGAACGCGCAGCCCTACCCCGACCCAATCCGTTATGTTCATCGTGCCACACCCGTGTCCTTAACCATGATAATGGCGATTACCTAAGGCGGCATTGGGGAGCGCTGACCTCTCCCCAACGCCGGACCGGATTTACATCGGGTTCAGCGTACCGCCGGCGAGCTTTTCACAAAGCCCTTTGGGTACAACGATGAACGCCCCCTTGTCGCCATCCTGTTTCACCGTTCCGGCGCAGGAGTTGGTCTTGGTGGCGCAATCGTTCTTTCCGGCTTTGGCTACGCCGTAACACTTCTCCTTGCCTGCCGCCATGGCGTTCACGGAAGCCGATGCGGCGCCAATTGCCAGCAGGCTGGAGATTGCGGTGACCATCAAAGTGCGCTTGTTCATTGTCGTTCTCCAATAGCGTTAAAAGTTTCAGGTGATCGCCGACGAAGGTAAGCGGCTCATTGCCGGTGTTCCTCAGCGTTCCGATAAGGAGACGCATGAACCCGGTAGCTGTTACACCTTGATGGAAAATTTTTTGCGGATTACCGTGAAAGCCGTGGACGCCAAGCGTGTAAAAGAATTGGAAACGACGACGTTATAGAAACGTCTTTTTTAAGGATGCCGCGCTGGCCGGAGCGAATACGAATAGACAGGGAGGAAAAATTAGGATCGTCGCGGATTAGCGTGAAAAGCTGTAGGGCGCAATAACCGAAGGGCATTGCGCCGAATGAGACGCCACTCGGTGTAACAACACCCCATGACTGACCAACGGCGATACTACACCCGGAAGTTAAACTCGGAATTTGCCCGCTGCCATGCGGCGCAATGCCCTTCGGTTATTGCGCCCTACCGATAGAGCAAGCACTAACCTCCAGGTATGACAAAGGGGTATCGGGGCAGCGACTTCTCTTTGAAATCAAAGCCGCTTTTCCCGGTAAAGTGCGATGAACCAAAAATTAGGCGCCAGTGGTCACCATAGCGACAGGAATGGATAAAGGGCGCATCCCTGCGCCCTGCCGCAATTTAATGACCTTTACCGAGATAGGCTTCCTGCACTTCCGGAGATGCCATCAGGGCCTTGGCACTGTCTTCGTGAACAATGCGCCCGACTTCCAGGACATAACCCCGGTCAGCCAGCTTCAGCGCCATACGGGCGTTCTGCTCAACGACCAGGATAGTCACACCGGAGGCTCGGATATCACGCAAGGCACTGAAGATCCCCTTGACGATGATCGGCGCCAGACCGAGGCTGGGCTCATCGAGCAGCAACAGCCGTGGCTTTGCCATTAAGGCCCGGCCGATCGCCAGCATTTGCTGTTCACCGCCTGATAGGGTGCCGGCCATCTGCGCTTTCCGCTCCAGAAGACGCGGAAACAGCTCGTAGACCTGCTTGCGCGTTTCCAGCGCTTCGGGGCGCGAGCGCGTATAAGCACCGAGCATCAGGTTTTCCTCGACCGTCAGCGTGCCGAAGACACGACGTCCCTCCGGCGACTGGGCGATGCCCAATCCGACAATGGCGTCGGCGCGAGCTTTGCCGATGTCGTGCCCGTCATACTGAATGGTTCCGGAACGGGGTTTCAGCAAGCCGCTCAGCGACCGCATGAACGTCGTCTTGCCGGCACCGTTTGCACCGAGAATGGCGACGACTTCACCCTCTTCGACGCTCAGGGAAATACCTTTTAATGCCTCAATGTGGCCATAGGCGACTTTGAGGTCTTTCACTTCCAGCAGGCTCATGCTGCCTCCTCATCGTCGTCATCATCGCTACCCAGGTAGGCCTCGATGACCTGCGGGTTGTTGCGAATGTCTTCTGGCCCGCCCTCGGCGATCTTGCGGCCGAAGTTGATCACACAGATATGGTCGGTGACGTTCATGACCACATTCATGTCGTGTTCAACCAGAATCACGGTAACGCCCTGGTCGCGGATCCCCAGGATGGTCTTGTTGAGCTCCACGGACTCACTGTCGTTAAGACCGGCCGCCGGTTCGTCGAGAATCAGCAACTCCGGTTTGGCCGCCAGCGTTCGCGCCATTTCCACACGACGCTGGATGCCATAGGGCAGTGACGTCGCCTCCTCATGTGCAATAGACGCAAGATCCAGTTGTTCGAGGATCTCCATGCAGCTCTTGCGCAAGGCCTTCTCCTCCCGGCGTTGCTTCGGAAGCGACAGCAGACCGGAGAGCCAGGTTTGATGCGTTTCCATATGCTGACCCGCCAGCACATTCTCGAGAACGCTCATTCCGGAGAAGAGCCTGATCGTCTGGAAGGTGCGCAGGATCCGGCGTTGCGCAATCCGGTAGGGAGGCAAACCGCTGATCGGCTCACCTTTCCAGCGAATCACCCCGTCGGTCGGCTTATAAACACCGGTAATCAGGTTGAATACCGTGGTTTTACCGGCACCATTGGGGCCGATCAGACCGACGACATCACCTTTTTTAATACTCAGGTTGAGATCGTCAACGGCACGCAGTCCGCCGAAGTTGATCCCTACACTATCCAGTTGCAGCAGTGGCGTACTGTTATCGTTCATTCCAGTCGTCTCCTTCTGGGCAGTATGCCCTGCGGCCGCAGGACCATAATCACGATCATCGCGAGGCCGAAGACGAAGTAACGATACTCGGCCAGATCACGGAATACCTGGGGCACGACAAACATGAGTACCGCACCCAACAGCACCCCTGGGATGGACGCCTGACCGCCTACGATGACGATGGCAAACAGGGTGACCGATTCTGTAAACACGAAGGCGCCCGGACTGACCGACTGCAGAAGGCTGGTGAACAGCGTACCCGCCGCTCCTGCGATGCCGGCGCCCAGCGCAAAAGCCAGAATCTTGTAATATCGCGCATTAACGCCCAGCGTTGTCGCCGCCAGCTCGTCTTCCTTCAGGTAACGGAACACGCGTCCGAGACGACTGTTTTCGAGGTTATTCATCAGCAACAGGACAATACCGAGCAGTATCCAATTGAGCACGAAGATCCCGCCCTGGCTCATGATCTGATGGCCGAAAAGCGATGGAGCCTCAATACCGTAGATACCGTCAGGTCCACCCGTGATGCCACCGACATCATTAACCAGTGCCATGTGGAAGATCTCGTTGAAGCCAATGGTGGCCACCAACAGATAGTCCCCCCGCAGCTTCACGATCGGTGCGGACAACAGGGCACCGAACAGCGCAGACACGACAACGGCAATCGGCAAGGTCCATAGGATAGGTACCCCATACTGAGTATTCAGGATAGCCGTCGTATAGGCCCCGATACCGAAATAGACCGCATGCCCCATGTCGTACATACCGGCACGGCCAAGGACAACGTCCTGACTGAGCGACACCACCGCGTAGATGGCGAAATAGGACATGATGAAGATCCAGTTGTTGTCGGCAAAAAGCGGCACCAACAACAGACCGAGTACCCAGAGCAGCAGACCTGCCCAGGTCGACGTGAGTTTTTTCATACCTTTTCCGCCACCCTTTCTCCGAGGATACCGGTCGGACGGACCAGCAGAATAAGGATCAGCAAGGCAAAGGTAATCGCTTCCTGCCATGTGCTGGAAATGTAGCCACCCGCGAGGGAGTTGAAGAGCCCCAGCAACAGGCCACCGAGCATGGCGCCCGGAATATTACCGATGCCGCCGATAATCGCCGCGATAAAGGCATTCAGACCGTAGATCCACCCCATGTCAAAAACCGCCTGACGGTAGTAGATCCCGATAAACAGGCCACCGATGGCACCCAGGGCCGGGCCCAGGATGAAGACACTGACAATAACCCGATTGACGTTGATCCCCATCAGGCGAGCGGCATCCTGATCGATCGCAGAAGCGCGAATCGCCGTGCCGAACCGCGTTTTGTTGACGTAAAGGTACAACGCCAGCATCAGCAGGAACGAAATGGCGACAATCAGAATTTGGGTGGAGTTCAGCACAACTCCGCCAATCACATAATTGGTTGACGGCAGTATCCCTTCCGGAAACGTCAGCGTTTGCGGACTCCAGATCAGCATGATGCCGTTTTCCAGGAGCATGGAGGCTCCCAACGCCGATACGACGGCGGACAAACGGTGAGCATGGCGCAAGGGACGATAGGCGGTGAGTTCGAGAAGCACCCCCGCGATGGCAACAACCAAAACTGCCACCACGAATGCCAGGATCACGACCCAGTGAGAGGGCGCCGCACCGGCGCCCGTCAAACTGGTGATTACGGTCAGTCCTATGAAGGCACCCAGAACCGCCAAGTCGCCATGGGCGAAGTTGATCAGTTTCAGGATGCCATAGACCATCGTGTAACCGAGCGCGATCAGGGCATAGATACTTCCTACCGTCAGCCCGTTTGCGAGCTGCTGGAAGAAGATTTCCATGTTGTTGAGCCCCTGTCTTGTTCGATTACGTTAATGGGTCGGATAAACGGTCTTGTAGCTGCCGTCGGGTTGGATTTCAAACGCCTGGAAAGCGCTACCAAGCCGCTCGCCATGCTTGTCGAAGCCCATCGGACCGGTAATACCCGGGAAGTTGCGCAGGTTATGCAGGTAGTCGGCAACCTTGTTCGGGTCAAAGCTCTTGGTTGCTTCAACGGCCTTGACGATAGCCCGCATGCCGTCGGCATTGGTCAGCGTAAAGATGCTGGGAGGCAGCTCACCGTACATGCTCTTGTAATCAGCCAGGAAGTCTTTGGCTTCCTTGTACGGCAGGTTTTCAGGCGCAGGCACGTTGACGATCACGGTCCCCGTAGCAGCCTGACCGGCGATTTGGGCGAACTTCACATTCTGGTTGGCGTCACCACCCACGAAATCCGCATTGATATCCAGATCCTTTTCCTGAGAGCGCAACAGGCCGCCATCGGAATAGTAACCGGAGAAATAGATGACATCCGGGTTTTTCGACTTAACCGTCGTCAGTACGGAACGGTAGTCCTGGGATCCCGCATTGATGTAACCACGGAACACGACATTGCCGCCTTCCTTTTTCACGGCCTCATCAACCGCATCACCCAGACCTTTGGAGAAGCTGGAGTGGTCGGACAACACCGCAATGCGCTTGTAATGCTTGCCTTTCACCAGGTACTCACCGGTGAACTTGGCTTCTGCGCTATTGGGGGGCGCATTCCGGAAGAACAGTTTGTAACCGTGTTGGGTCAGCTGCTCTGCGGTTCCATCACTGGTCTGCAGGATGTTGGCACGAGCATAGATCGGCTGTGCGGCGCCAGCAGCACCAGAAGTGTAAGTGCCGATTACGGCAAAGACATTCTGGTTGGAAAGATTACGAGCGCAAAGAGCCCCTTGGGTAGCCTTGCCTTCGTCGTCACAGGAGACGACTTTGACCGTTTTGCCCAGAAGCCCGCCTTTATCGTTGAGCTGTTTAGCCAGCAGCTTGACGGCTTTTTCGATACCCTGGCCTTCGTTGGCATACTGCCCTGTGATGGGCGCCTGCACACCAAAGGTTACTGTACCGGCCGCCATGGCCGTCGCCGACATCCCAAGGGATATCGCGGTTGCTGCGACAAGAGTTTTCAGCTTGAACATCGCATTTCCTCCGCACTATTGCGTTTTTAGTTATAGGTTGATGAAACCCGGGAGGTCGTGGAACCGGAATTCCACGGTCACCAGTGTATAGACCCTTTTGGGATCAAGAACAACGCGACCTTTCGCTCGCGTCGTCCTCCACCGGCACCCGGCCCTCATCAATTGCGCTCACATTAACCAATCCGTTGGATACAACCACGGGCCGCCGTCCCCTTGGCCCGGTCAATCAGGAGACTTTTTCCACACCCAGCGACAACAGCGTCGCATTCCCACCGACTGCGGTGGTGTTGATCGTGCGACTACGCTCAGTCGCAAACCGAATCAGGTAATGAGGACCGCCGGCCTTGGGACCGGTACCCGACAAGCCGCGCCCGCCGAACGGCTGCACGCCCACGACAGCGCCGATCTGGTTGCGGTTGATATAGGTGTTGCCCACTTTGACGCGCTTCTCGATATAGGCTGCTGTGGATTCGCTACGGCTGTGAATCCCCAGCGTCAGTCCGTAACCGGCACCGTTGATTTCATCGATCACCTTGTCCAGATCCGCGGCGGCATAACGCACAACATGCAGGATGGGGCCGAAATGCTCCTTGCTCAGTTCGCCAATGCCCTTGATCTCATAGGCGCTCGGCGGAAGGAAATGACCTTTTGCGCAATCCTCGGACAACGGAGCCTGGGCAATGCAGCGGGCGCCTTTCTGCTTCAGGACATCCAAATGCTTCTGCAGGTCCTGGCAAGCCTCCTCATCGATTACCGGCCCGACATCGACGCGCAGCTGGCTTGGATTACCGACATGCAGCTCCTGCATGGCTCCGGCCAGGATCTCTTCCATACGCTCAGCGACATCTTCCTGCAAATACAGCACCCGCAGCGCGGAACAACGCTGGCCGGCGCTGGCGAACGCTGACTGCACCACATCGCTGATGACCTGCTCGGGTAGCGCCGTACTGTCGACGATCATCGCGTTCTGGCCACCGGTTTCCGCTATCAGCGGAATAATGGCACCCGGGCGTTCTGCCAGGGTACGGTTGATCAGGTGCGCGGTCTGCGTCGAACCCGTAAAGGCCACACCCGACACCCGAGGATCGGACAACAATACCTTGCCCAGCGCAGCGCCATCTCCTGGGAGCAACTGAATCACACCGGGAGGGAAACCCGCTTCCAGCATCAGTTGGACGGCTTTGACTGCGATCAGGCTGGTCTGTTCAGCCGGCTTGGCAATGACCGTATTACCGGCCGCCAACGCCGCCATGATCTGCCCGCTGAAGATAGCCAGTGGGAAATTCCAGGGGCTGATGCAGACGAAGACCCCGCGCCCTTCGAGATACAACTCGTTGGACTCGCCGGTTGGCCCGGGTAGCAACATGGGCTTGCTGAATTTTTCCCGTGCCTGCAAGGCGTAATAACGACAGAAATCCACCGCTTCACGGATTTCGTCGATACCATCCTGCCAGGTTTTTCCGGCTTCGCGTGCACACAGCGCCATCAGCTCGGCACGATCCCTTTCCATCAGATCGCCATAACGTTCCAGACAGGCAGCCCGCACATCTGCCGGGCTTTCATTCCAGGCCTTGAAGGCATTGCCTGCAGCATCCAGCGCCGCACCGGCATGCTCGGCACTGGCCCAGACCACCGATCCGACCTCAACCGACTGGTCATAGGGTGCCTTGACGACACGCTTATCACCCTCCTGGATCAAGTTACCGTTGACGACCGGCCCGCCGGACCAGGTTTTGTCATTCCAGGCCTCAATGGCCTTCTGCAGAGGTTCGAGTTCACTGGCCACGTTGATATTGACTCCTGAAGAATTGCGCCGGCCGGGCTCCAGAATGCCGGACGGCAATGGAATGCGATCGTTTGCCAGACTTTCGTAGCGCTGCAGTTCCAGACGAGGATCCTGCACCAGGTGCTCTATGGGAGTCTCGGCATCGACCAAACGATGAACAAACGAAGAGTTTGCGCCGTTTTCCAGCAGACGACGCACCAGATAAGGCAGCAGATCCTTATGGGCACCGACCGGTGCATAGATACGAACGGGCACCGCATACTCGGCCAGCACGGTGTCGTAGAGCGCATCGCCCATACCGTGCAACCGCTGGAATTCGAATCGGCGCTGACGATTTTTGGCATACCGCAGCACGGATGCGACGGTGTGGGCGTTATGGCTGGCGAACTGGGGATAGATGGCGCCCTCGGTATGCTCGCTCATCAGGAAATGCAAACAGGCCTGATAGGAAACGTCGGTGGCTTCCTTGCGGGTATAAACCGGATACCCGTCCAACCCCAGTTGCTGGCAATGCTTGATTTCCGAGTCCCAATAGGCACCTTTCACCAGACGTACCGGAATCTCATCGCCCTGCTCCTTAGCCAGCTTGGTCAGCCAGCTCAACACCGGCAGCGCTCGCTTGGAGTAGGCCTGAACGACCAAGCCGAAATGCCCCCATCCCCGGCACTCCGGGGAACGATAGACCTTTTCGAACAAGGCCAAAGACAGCTCTAGCCGGTCCATCTCCTCGGCATCAATGGTAATGGCCACAGAGCGCTGACGAGCGAAGCTCACCAATTCAATCAGTGTACCGCAGAGCTCCGTCAGTACCCGATGCTCCTGGGACTGCTCGTAGCGCGGATGCAATGCCGACAGCTTGATGGAAATAGACGGCGCTGGCGCCTTGTTCGCCGGGTAATCATCAGCACCAACAGTTTCGATGGCTTTGAGATAGTCCTGAAGATAGCGCTTGGCATCCGCAGCTGTCATGGCCGCTTCACCCAGCATGTCGAAGGAGTAGGTGTAACCCCGGTCCCGGTATCGGCGACCGCTGCTCAACGCTTCCTTGATGTCCCGCCCAAGAACGAATTGTCTACCCATGATGGCCATGGCGCGGTACATTGCAGCCCGAATAACCGGCTCACCGCATTTGTTGACCAGGCGCTTCAAGACGTTAGCCGGCGTACCGTCGATCCTACGGTCCAACTTGACCACTTTCCCCGTAAGCAAAAGCCCCCAGGTCGAGGCGTTAACCAGCGTCGACTCGCTCTTGCCCATGTGCTTCTGCCAATCGGCCACCGACATCTTGTCTCTGATCAGGGCATCCGCTGTGCGCTTATCGGGAATCCGCATCAGGGCTTCCGCCAGACACATCAGCAGGATGCCCTCCTGGGTATCCAGGCTGTATTCCTGCAGCAACGCATCGATCATATGGACGGCATCGTCCTGCGCCCGCACTTTGCGGATCAGGTCCGTTGCAATCGCTTCCGTCGTCTTGACCTCTTCCGATACAACCTCGTTGTAGGCCAGTAATTCCTTCAGGTAAGCGGTTTCGTCCACAGCATAATTTCCGACAATCGCTTGCCAGAAAAAATCCCGTTTCTGGTCATCAAATGCGGATCCCAGAAACTCGCTCGCCTTGAACATGAATGTCACCTCGCAAAAATCCCACCCTCCCGACGCCTCGGCAGGATGACGAAAAACGGATATAACTGTTTCGGTGCGTGAGGCACTGGACTACCAACTGACCAGCGTCACAGGTCTCTATATGAAATTAAGATGACGGGCCTTTTGCTTCTAGCAAAAAGCTCTGGAGTTTTTGCAAAAAACTCCGATTGACCACGACTTTCGTCTAAATGAAGGGAAAAATGTTATCCGGCGCTCCGGAAAGCCGACGGCGTAACCTGCTCATGGCGCTTTAGGGCGTTAGTCATTGCACTCTGACTTGAGAAGCCAACCCGGAGGCTGATTTCAGACAATGGCAGGTCAGATTCCCGCAACATATTCTTGGCATGACGCAGACGATGCCGAATCACGTACTGATGCGGAGATACGCCAGTAACAGATTGAAATATCTCGTGAAAATGAGATTCACTCAAGCATGCGAGAGCCGCCAGATCTCGCACGCGTATTTTTTCATGGAGATGGCGGTCGATATAGGCATCAATTTCCCCCATATCCAGGTGATGTGCGCGGTGACGGCGGTGAACGGTTCTACCGAGCCGGTCGCTGAGGCAATACATGATTCCCGCAGCAAAGTGCTCTCCCATCAGCGCCTGAGCCGGCCGATGCAGTATCTCGCTACTACAGAGCTGAATCAGAGACTGCAGGCGAAAATCGAGGTTCATGATACGCGGCTTCTCGAAGAGCGGCGCAAACACCTCGTAGTCGGGATGGCGGGAATCGTTGGTCGCGGGGCAGAGCGCGTCCAGATTGATAACCAACACATGATTCCGGGAGTCACCACAATAGGAATGCGGGGCGTCCGTCGGCACGACACATGCGTGCCCGGAATCGATAGGAACGGACATACCGTCCACTTCGATAAGCGCGTCGCCGGAAAGCCCAACCACCAACTGGTGATGGCTGTGATGATGCCGGAGAGTACTCTCCGGAAACGTCATGACATTGGCTTCAAGCCGTTTCTCTGCCATAACCCATGCTCACAAGGAGAATGTATTTTTGTCGTAATCACACTAATTCAGTAGCCGTCACACTATTTCAACAGAAATGGTTCATAAATTCACCACATCTTCTGTTACGAACCGGAATGCGCTCCGGATTGACGACATTTTCCATAGATTCCAGTCAAACCAGAAACCGGCTATACCCGCCCTCCGCACCACCGCCTGGCCAGAGGATGGAGTATTTCACGAAGTGCCGCCTGCACCGTATCCAGGGCACCCGATGCGTCTACCCGATGATAGCGGGCAGGGTCTGCCTCTGCACGCTGCCGGTAAACATCACGGACCCGCTCGAAAAACTGGTGGGTTTCCGTTTCGAAGCGATCAGGTTGACCACGACGCCCCGCCCGACGCAGGCCGATTTCGATCGGCGCATCCAGGAAAAAGGTGTGATCGGGTCGCACTTCCCCTTGCACGAAACGCTCCAGCTCAGCAATCCGGTCGAGACTCACCCCGCGACCGCCCCCCTGGTAAGCATAGGTTGCATCGGTAAAGCGATCGCACAACACCCAGACGCCCCGGGCCAACGCCGGGAGAATCAAGGTGTGCAGGTGTTGTGCCCTGGCTGCAAACATCATCAGCAGTTCAGTGAGCTCGTGAACCGGTTCCTCTCGGGGGGACAGGAGCAACTGGCGGATTTCTTCCGCAAGCGGCGTTCCACCCGGCTCGCGGGTGACAATAAAGTCGATCCCTTCCGCCCCCAGTAGATCGGCCGCAGTCTGCATATTCGTGGACTTACCGACGCCCTCGATCCCTTCGAACGTGATGAAAAGACCGCGCTCACTCATGGTTTGCCTTCCTGTTCCGGCGACGATCGATAATCCCGCCGCCGGTGATAGATCTGATAGCGGCGAACCGCCTTGTCATGTTCAGCCAGGGTATCGGAGAATTGGTGGGAGCCATCTCCCCTTGCCACAAAATAGAGCGCCCTGCCCGCTTCAGGGTGCAAGGCCGCATGAATCGCGCCCTGTCCTGGCATTGCTATCGGCGTCGGCGGCAATCCACCATGGCGATAGGTATTATAGGGAGTATCCAGGGTGAGATCCTTGCGTGTCAGGTCACCTTGATATTGGCGACCGAGCCCGTAAATCACCGCAGGATCGGTCTGCAAACGCATGCCTTTCTCCAGGCGACGCACAAAAACTCCGGCGATCTTTGCCCGTTCACTGGCGAGCCCGGTTTCCTTCTCCACCAGTGACGCCATGATGAGCGCCTGATAGGGCGTTTTATAGGGTAAGTTCTGGGCGCGTTGCTGCCACTCGGCATCCAGGACCTTCTGCATTTTCTGATAGGCTCGACGGAGAATGGAAAGATCCGTTTGCCCCCGCTCAAACTGATAGGTATCAGGAAAGAAAAGTCCTTCAGGCACCTGCCCGGCATGCCCCAACATTGCCATGATCTTTCCATCAGGAAGGCCCTTCAGAACATGCTGAAGCTTTTCCTGATCATCGAGCGCCCGTCGCATTTCGGCAAAGGTCCAGCCTTCGATGAACTGAACCGACCAGGTCTTTACCCGCCCGGCGATCATTTCATCAAGGACCTGAATCGTCGTCATGCCGGGCGTAATTTCGTATTCTCCCGCCTTGATCTCACGCCCGTCACGGTTGAGACGTACCCAGACCCGCAGCCAAAAGGCATTGGAGATGAGATGTTTTCGCGCCAGTTGATCGGCCACTGCCGAAAATGGCATGCCCTGATCGACCGTGAACAGGGCCGGCTGTATTAGTGAGTTGGCCTGGTGCAGCCCTTTTATCCCGTTCCATGACAAATAGCCCACAAAAACAGCGAGCAGGAAAAGCGACAGCAAGGTCAGCCGCATCAAATGCTTTATCAAGACGTTACAATCCGAAGGCTTGTTTCGAGAGTCGACGGATTGTCGCAACTCGTGAATCGCTTGGCAATTCCAGACAGCCGATTCTACGGACCTCGACAATCCCCGAGACACTATTGACCAAAATAAGGCCTCGCCCCCGACGAACCCGATCCCACTGGAGGCATTGCTCCCGAACAGGAATGCCCGCACTCGGCAGCAGTTGCATCAAGGCGGTTCGCATTACGCCGTTGACCGCAAGAGACGCGGTCGGCGGCGAGACCAGTCCCTGCTCATCGATCAGGAAGAGGTTCGTACGAGTGCCTTCCGTTAACCGCCCAGCGTGATCGAGCATCAACCCTTCATAGGCATCGGCGGGCAACTCGGCGGACGCCTGCACCTGCTCGAGGCGGTTCAGCGTTTTGAATCCGCCCATCGTCGCATGCATGCGGGTACGGCAAAGGACAGTAGCGACGCCGCCGTCCCCGGGCAACGGCGGAACGGGATGAAAAGACGTAATGACCGTTAACCGTGGCGAAGCCGGTGGGCGATATCCTCGACCGCCGCTTCCCCGGGTCAGGATGAGCTTGACGACGCCATTATCCAGCCCCTGCGCCCTCAAACGCCGCACCAATTCTTGCCACCATTGGGCTAACAGCTGACGATCGCAAGCCAGGCCCAGATGGCGCGCCCCGGCGAGCAAACGCTTGAAGTGAAGTTCCAGGAGAATCGGTTGTGAATCGATAAGACGAAGGGTTTCAAACAGTCCGTCGCCGTAGGCGAGCCCCCGGTCAGCAGCTCCGACCCGAAAATTTTCGGGCCAGACCCAGTCGACGGACCGTCGAATCATGCCTGATAACGGCGGAAAATCAAGGTACCGTTGGTGCCACCAAACCCGAAAGAGTTGGACAGCGCAACGTCGAGTTCCGTCGCTCGCGCCGCATTGGGCACAAAGTCCAAATCGCATCCCTCATCGGGATTTTCGAGGTTGATTGTCGGAGGCAATTGGCCGTCGCGTAGCGCCAACAGGGAGAAAATTGCCTCAATGGCACCGGCAGCCCCCAGCAAGTGGCCAGTCATGGACTTGGTGCTGCTCACCGCAAGGCGGTATGCATGCTCGCCAAAGACCGCCTTGATGGCAGCCACCTCTGCCAGGTCACCGACCTGTGTGGAGGTACCATGCGCATTAATATAGCCCACCTCATCAGGCGCTATACCGGAATCCCTCAGCGCGTTACGCATTGCCATCTGCGCACCTGCACCATCTTCGGGCGGAGAAGTAATGTGATGAGCATCATCGCTCATCCCAAAACCAATCAACTCCCCATAGATGGTCGCCCCGCGCCGACGCGCGTGCTCCAATTCCTCGAGAACGACGACACCGGCACCGTCACCCAGAACGAATCCGTCACGTTCCCGATCCCAGGGACGGCTGGCCTTTTCCGGATCGTCATTACGGGTCGACATGGCCCGTGCCGCACAAAATGCGGCCACACCAGTCGGTGTGGTTGCCATTTCAGCGCCACCCGCCAGCATCACATCCGCGTCGCCGTACTTGATCGTACGCGCCGCGTAACCGATGTTGTGCGTCCCTGTGGTGCAGGCCGTAGTGATAGCGATGTTCGGCCCCTTGAAGCCAAAACGGATCGCCGTATAACCCGCTGCCATATTGATGACAGAGGCAGG
Source organism: Mangrovitalea sediminis (assembly GCF_002514725.1). Taxonomy (GTDB): domain Bacteria; phylum Pseudomonadota; class Gammaproteobacteria; order Pseudomonadales; family Oleiphilaceae; genus Mangrovitalea; species Mangrovitalea sediminis. The sequence continues at coordinate 86,376 of NZ_NTLB01000005.1, read as the reverse complement.
CACAAAGAAGGGAGAAACCTTTCTCGGACCCTGCGCTTCCAGGCTACGGAAATTTCTTTCGATAAACTCCAGGCCGCCAATTCCGGAACCGATAGCCACCCCAACCCGAGTTTTATCAAGGTCGGAGACTGCCTCCAACCCACTGTCGGCAACCGCCTGAATGGCGGCGATCAGGCCGTATTGCAGGAAGGCATCCATCTTCCGCGCATCCTTGGCGGACATATAGGCTTCCAGGTCTAGGTTCCTTATCGCTCCTCCGATACGGGTGGCGTACCCTTCCGTATCAAAGCGCTCAATCGGGCCAATGCCGCTGCGCCCTTCAAGAACCGCCTGCCAACTCGAGGCAACATCATTGCCCAACGGTGTCAGCATGCCTAAACCGGTGATAACAACACGTCTTCCAGACATTTTCAGACCTCTACGGCTTCAGGCTGTCATTGTGCTCAGACCACACCGCAGGCACGCCGAACGGCATGAGTCCTAGCGGGCGGTTTTGTCATTCAGCTTACGAAGCGGGGTGGGCAGTATTCGGGAGCGAATACTGCCACTACTGCCCGACTCCAATCGTCGCGCTTTATGACATACGCAGATGACAGGACTGTTAACCGGATGACCGGACCAACAAAAAAGCCGCCCTCGCAGACGTAGCAGTGAAGGACGGCTTTTGCTTGGTTTTGATTCAGCGCGTGCTGATCAGGTGTGCGCGACGATGTAGTCGATCGCGTCCTGAACGGTGGCCAGCTTTTCGGCTTCCTCATCCGGAATTTCGGTCTCGAACTCTTCTTCCAGAGCCATTACCAGCTCGACCGTGTCCAGAGAGTCAGCGCCCAGGTCTTCCACGAACGAAGAGGTGTTTTGAACTTCGGATTCCTTCACGCCGAGTTGTTCACAAACAATCTTCTTCACGCGCTCTTCAACTGTACTCATATTATCCTCACTTTGTACTTAACCAAGCACTGATCGCGTGCAGTTTAGATGAATCGCTACCCGCAAACAAGCAGCCAGGGTCGCAGGGCTTGTCGCACAAGGGCGACGGCCACCTGCACGATTAACCCATGTACATACCGCCGTTGACATGGATGGTTTCACCGGTGATATAACCCGCTGCCGGCGAGGCCAGGAACGCCACGACATCCGCGATCTCCTCCGGCTCACCCAAGCGCTGTGCGGGAATGCCTTTTAACATGGCATCACGCTGCGCATCGTCGAGCTTACGGGTCATATCCGTGTCTATAAACCCTGGAGCCACACAGTTCACGGTAATACCGCGACTGGCGATCTCCCGGGCCAAGCTGCGCGTCAGGCCTTCCATACCCGCTTTGGCGGCGGCGTAGTTGGCCTGACCGGCATTGCCCATATCGGCGACAACAGAGCTGATGCTGACGATACGTCCCCATCGAGCCTTTGTCATACCTTTCAGGACCGCTTTGGTGGTGCGGTAGACGCTGGTCAGGTTGGTACCTATGACCTCGTCCCACTCGCTATCTTTCATGCGCAACATCAGGTTATCCCGCGTAATACCGGCATTGTTGACCAGTATCTGCGGCGCCCCATGTGCGCTGGTAATCTGTTTGATGCCGTCTTCAACCGCCTGGGCATCGTTGACATTCATCACGATACCGTCTCCCGGCAAACCCCACTTGGCGAAATAGTGGGAAATGGTTGAAGCACCTTCCTCTGTCGTCGCCGTACCGATCACGGTTGCGCCCTGCATCGCCAGTGACTTGGCAATAGCGCGCCCAATACCCCGGCTCGCGCCGGTAACCAGAGCGACCTTTCCTTCCAGTGCCATGCCTTCTTCCTGATCAAGTGTCCGCTTTCAGTGCAGCCATCGCTGCACTGTAATCATCGACCGATTCGAGACTGTGCAATGCCAACGAACGATCAATCCGTTTCACGAGCCCGGAAAGCACCCGACCCGGACCACACTCAACAACACTCGTCACACCCAACGAAGCCAACTGCCGGACAACGTCAGTCCAGAGCACCGGAGAGTAAAGCTGTTTAACGAGATTCTCAATCAATACCGCTCTATCGGTTTCAACCGTCGCGGTGACATTTTGCACTACCGGAATGACAGCGCTGTCCATTGAAACGGACTGCAAATCTTCTGCCAATTCCTTTGCGGCTTCGCGCATCAATGCGCAATGAGACGGGACACTAACCGCCAAAGTGACGACTTTACGCGCCCCTTTCTCTTTTGCAAGTTCCAAGGCGCGCCGTACTGCTTCCGTATGACCGGCGATAACAACCTGGCCCGGTGCATTGAAGTTAACCGCTTCGACCACCTCGCCTTCGGCTGCCGCGGCGCATGCTTCACGCACAGCGTCATCATCAAGGCCGATGATCGCCGCCATACGCCCCTCATTGCGGGGTACAGCGCTCTGCATCAATTCACCCCGAAGCCGCACAAGACGGACGGCATCAAGAAACCGCAGGGATTCGGCGGCGACCAACGCGGAATACTCACCGAGGCTGTGCCCCGCCACGTAATCCGGCTTTGCGCCACCGTCCAACAGCCACTGACGCCAGAGCGCAACACTCGCCGTGAGCAACGCCGGCTGAGTTACCGCTGTACTGTTGAGTTCCTCTTCCGGTCCACGCTGGCAAATATCCCATAGGTCAAAGCCAAGCACGTCGGAAGCTTCATTAAACGTCTGTCGCACAATAGGCCATTCGGTGCCGGCGTCTGCCAGCATTCCGAGACTCTGTGCGCCCTGTCCGGGAAAAATAAATGCCGTTTTCATGGTCGCTAGGTTACCCGAGTCTTGAGGTCATGGAGATTAGCCGATGGTCCAAGCAAAATGATCAATTTACAAGCCTAATTGATCGAGACGGCTATTGATTCTTTCGGGCAATCGCATGGCAACTTCTCGTACTGCCTGCTCGATCGCCGCTTGAAATGCCTTTGCATTGGCATTTCCGTGACTTTTGATAACCACCCCCTGCAAACCGAGCAGGCTGGCACCATTGTGACGAGCCGGGTCTATCTGACTCAATAGGCGAGTCACCAGCGGTTTGGCCATCCACCCAATAAGACGCCCATATAAATTGCGGGCAAACGCCTGTTCGAGCAGCTCCATCAGCATAGCTGCAACACCTTCGCCGGTCTTCAGGGCGATGTTGCCGACGAATCCATCGCAAACAACCACATCGGCGATATCCCGAAAGAGATCGCTGCCTTCGACGTAGCCGATATAATTGACCGCCTCCGACTCTGCCAGCATCCGTGCAGCCAGCCTTACCGGCTCACTGCCTTTTATTTCTTCCGCCCCGACATTTAACAGCGCCACCCGTGGCTCTGCCTTGCGCTCGATCAACTCTGCCATCACTGATCCCATGATCGCGAATTGATAGAGGTTTTCGGCGGTAGCATCGACGTTGGCGCCAAGATCGAGGACGTAGCAATGGCCATGCAAGGAAGGAATCAGCTTAATAATGGCGGGGCGCTCTATCCCGGGATACATACGCACAAGGGCGCGCCCGAGCACCATCAGAGCACCGGTGTTGCCAGCACTAACGCAGGCGTCAGCCTCACCATCCCGTACCAGGCGCAGAGCAACGCCCATTGAAGAGAGCTGCTTATAGCGCAACGCATGGGAAGGCCGCTCGTCCATCGTCACCACTTCCGTGGCTTCGACCAGGCGAATACGAGGATGACCCAAAAAAGGAAGGGCCTCGAGATCACTCCGGCGACCGACCAGAATGACACTCAAGGCCTGATTGTTCTCCACCGCCTGCCTGGCAGCCTCCGCGGCCACAAGGGGGCCGCGGTCGCCACTCATCGCATCGATTGCAACGGTGGTGGCCATCACCATAAGGCGAGGATCCAGCGACTTACTCGTCGTTGGTTTCTACGACTTTCTTGCCGCGGTAGAAACCATCGGGAGAAACGTGGTGACGACGATGAGTCTCACCCGTTGTGGAGTCGATGGACAGAGCCGGACCACTCAGAGCGTCGTGCGAACGACGCATGTCACGCTTGGACCGGGATTTGCGAACCTTTTGTACCGCCATGCTTGCTAGCTCCTGACCTTCAGTTAACTGTGCCGAGTCACAACAATAGCAACCGGCCGACTGTCATGTATCCGAAATATCTTTGTCCGAACCCGACGCCTTAAAACCTCGAAGGACCCGGAAAGGATTCTCTTTTGCCGCTACCGGCTCCTGCGGAGAGGAATCCACAACCGGCGCTTTCACACACTCGTTTTCGGGATGCAACGGAAACGCAGGCAGACTCAGCAGAAGCTCGTCTTCTATCACCCGCCACACATCCATCTCACGCTCTTCGATCAGCAACGGCTCCAGTTGCCTGGGCAACTGAGCAGCCTGCTCGTCCGACAGCACCAGCCCCAGCTTAAATTCGGAGGTAACCGGGTACATCATCGGCTCAAGACAACGCTGACACTCCACCTGAACAAGAGCGGACAAGGTTCCCGACACCACCCGCCGATTTTCTTCATCTCGACCGAAACGCAGACAAACTTCCGCTGTCGCATCGTTATCGAGCAACAAAGGATGCAACCGTTCCAGCGTCGTCAGCGGCAAAATACCTTCTACGACACCATCCTGATCGGCTAGCTTGTATGGATCTACGACCGTCGGCAATTCAGCAGTGTGCGACATAAGCGCGCAATTTTAGGGGCGCGGGGACTCAGTGTCAAAGGCTAACATCGCCGCGAGGAAAGAAACTTACCGGACAGCCAACACGGACTCGGGTAATATCCCTCCCCATCGACCACACTTCTTTTCTTGCATAGCCGATGACCACTATCAAAGCTCTCGTCCTTGCCTCGTCGTCACCGTACCGCAAAGCCCTGCTGGAGCGACTCGGCCTGACATTCGATTGTGCCAGTCCGTCCATTGACGAAACACCCCTGCCAGACGAATCGCCGGAAGCATTGGTCGCCCGACTCGCCGCCGCAAAGGCAAGCGCCTTGATCGAGCGTTATCCTGATCGCCTGATTATCGGCTCGGACCAGGTCGCCCGCGCGCCCAGCGGCGAAATCCTGACCAAACCCGGCAACCTGGATCGCGCAACCCGGCAACTGCGGCAGTGCGCCGGACAATCGGTATGCTTCCTGACAGGTCTGACCCTCCTGAATGCGAGCAACGGCCAAACCTGGCATCATATCGAGACGTTCAATGTCCATTTTCGCCCCCTGACGGACGAGGATATAGAGCATTACCTGGAAACGGAAAAACCCTTCGATTGCGCCGGCAGCTTTAAAATGGAAGGACTGGGAATCGCGCTCTTCCAAAAACTGGAGGGGCGCGACCCCAACGCGCTGATAGGGCTACCCTTGATAGCCCTTATCGATGGTCTTCGCCATTTCGGCGTCGACGTACTCCAGGAAGCCTACTGCAGATCAAAACGCGTCTGCAGCAGATGATCGGCAAACGCGGTGCCGAACGACACCCCAAACCGTCGCGCCAGCCGATCGAACGCGGAAGGCTCAGAACTGTAATTCACAATATCCTTGGCCTTGATAACATCCCTGGCCACGAACTCCGGACTTCCAAGTCCATCGATCAGCCCCAATTTGAGTCCCTGCTGCCCCGTCCAAACCAGGCCGCTGAACAACTGATCGTTGTCCGTCTTCAGACGATCACCACGTCCCTTCTTGACCGCGTCGATAAACTGCTGATGCGTCGTATCGAGCACCTGCTGCCACAACTTCACTTCCTCGGGCTTTTGCGGCGAGAAAGGATCCAAAAATGCCTTATGGGCTCCCGCCGTATACAATCGCCGGGACACACCCAACTTATCCATGAGCTGCGTAAAGCCAAAACCGCTCGATATCACACCAATGGAGCCGACAAGACTCGCCTTATCGGCGTAGATATCGTCGGCGGCTGAAGCCATGTAATAGGCCCCTGACGCACCGATATCGGTAATCACCGCATAGAGATGGATTTCAGGGTGCAGGCCGCGCAAGCGACGGATCTCGTCATACACCATACCGGCCTGCACCGGACTGCCTCCGGGACTATTGATCTTAAGGATGACACCACGGGTATTAGGGTCATCAAAGGCCCTCTGAAGCCCCTTGATGATTCGCTTGGCGCTCGCGGGCGCATCCGCCGCAATGACACCTTTAACGTCCACCTCCGCCGTATGCGGTCCCGTTTTTGCCGACAGCGCATTGTCGCCCGGCCAGCGCCAGAGAATGAGTAGCGAAAACAGGTAGATCAGCGTTATCGACTTGAAGAAAATCCCCCAGCGCCGGCTTTTCCGCTGCTCACTCTGCATCGAATCGACGAGTTTCTCGATCAAGCGCCGCTCCACTGCCAGATCCTTTTCCGCAGAAGGGGCCGCAGCGCCCTCCGCGGGCTTGCCACTCCATCCTTCAACCGACTTACTTTCCCAATCTGACATACTTACTCCTTATATAGACGGCGTACGGATATAAATGGCGCACGGACGAGCTTCGCGGGACACCGGCCAAGGTCAGCCTTCCATCAGCAACCCTTGCAATGCATCTACTGTATCGACAATCGCTCGCGGCTCGAAACTCGCAAAATCGTTCGCTTCATGAACCCCCCAGGTTACCCCGATTGAGGGCATACCAATACGCTGGGCCATATCCAGGTCGTAAACCGTATCGCCAATCATGACAGCCTCCGAGGGCTCGAGACGGAAATACGCCAGGATCTCCTTGAGCATGAGGGGATCCGGCTTGGACAGGGTTTCATCGGCACAGCGTGTAATTTCGAAATGGGGACCGAGGCCGGAACTATTCAAAGCCCGATCCAGCCCCCGGCGACTCTTCCCGGTAGCCACCGCCAGTTGCCGGCCAGCACGTCTAAGCCCCACCAGTAATTCAGGGATACCCTCGAACAACGAGGACGGCGCCGTGGTTTCACTGAAGAAATGGCGACTATAGGCTTCCCTCAGGGCCTTCATATCCTGACGGGTAATGCCGGGGTAAAGCTCGTCCAGGGCCTCAACGATCCCCAACCCGATGATATTGCGGTAAGCAGCCTCCGTTCGCGCAGGAAACCCAATTTCGAGTGCTGCCCGACGCAGACTGCCCGCGATATGGTCCAGAGAGTCGACCAGCGTCCCATCCCAATCAAAAATTACTGCACGGTAGGTCATGACGACTCCCTCTGACGCAACATTTCAATGACCTGGGAAAAAGCCGCATCCCAAGACGCCTCAAAACGCTTAACCCTGGTTTCACCGGGCAAGCAGAACTCCAGCGCATGGGCATGCAGCATAAGGCGCCGACCAGCAATCGCCTTGAATGCCTTCAGGCTGGCATCGTCCATATATTTCTCATCGCCGGCAATCGGATGACCGGCGAATTGGCAATGAACACGAATCTGATGCGTACGGCCAGTGACCGGGATCGCCTCCACGAGCGTGTAGCCGGAAAACGTCTCAAGGGTCCGGTACCGGGTAATCGAATCCTTACCACCTTCAGCCACGCGCACCAGCCGTTCGCCTGAACTGAGCTCATTCTTCAACAAGGGCGCATCAACCTCGTCACGCCCGGCCGGCCAACGACCGACCACCAGCGCATGATAGCGCTTCGTCACCTGGTGCTGGCGAATCTGATCCTGCAACCAGCGCAAAGCAGGCCGTCTTTTGGCAACCATCAGGATGCCGGATGTATCACGGTCCAGACGATGTACGAGTTCAAGGAAGCGGGCGTCAGGGCGGGCCGCCCTTAACACCTCGATCAAACCAAAATCCAACCCGCTTCCCCCATGGACAGCCAATCCCGTGGGCTTATTTATGAGCAACAGGTTGTCATCCTCATAGACGACAGCATCTTCGACCTGACGCCGGAGCCGCTCGCCCGGCATCGGAACCTCTCCCTTTTGGGGACGGGATACCGGAGGCACACGCACCAAATCCCCAGGCTGAAGACGATATTCCGGCTTGATCCGGGCCTTGTTAATCCGCACCTCCCCCTTGCGGATAATCCGGTAGATCATGCTCCGGGGCACACCCTTTAAATAAGTCAGCAGAAAATTATCCAGCCGCTGCCCGGCCTGGTCGGCCGCGATGGTTACCCACTCGACCGAATTGCCACGGGATTCTGGAACTGGTTTGGAAGCAGATTTGGACATGCCATTCCCCGCAGGAACTACGCCGCTTGGTTGCGACAGCCCTGCACATTGCACGCCATTGATAGGGCGCTGGATTACTGTTATATTCCGGCTTGCGTCTAGGGACGAGGAACCTTTCGGATCCATCTGACCGAGAACGCAGCATTATAGTCACATGGCCATAGACTTTGAATGTCAGCCGGTCGAAGCGATCAATCTATCCTGCGACGGTATAGCAAACGCAACCTCGCCCTCGCTTCGAGAACACTTGCCGGAAACGGCGGAAGGCTGACCTCATAAGGACTCCTGCACTGCACCTTTTAAGGCAGCGGCAGGAAATATGTTAATCCGCGCGGAAGCACCCGCGGGCCGTGTCGCAACGAATATCACAGCATCATGCCAGTCCGGGCGGTCCAGTTTCTGAATATGACGTGAGACCTTGGAACCGGTGTGAACACAATGTGGACGATATGCAGCAGTAGGATGGGAACCGCATCGATCTGTGGCATCAGAGCTTCCCAATGAAGCCCAAGAGCTGATGATCCTGCCCCACGAGGGAACCAAACTCGTCGTTTTCCCTTCCACAGGCATCTACCCGATGCATATTGCATATCCGGTTTTTCGTGCACGCCCCGTTCGCTTCCGTCGCCAAACGATGGAAAGTACAACCTTTCATGAAAAGAATGCTGATCAACGCGACCCATCCCGAGGAGTTGCGTGTTGCTCTGGTTGACGGACAACGTCTGTTCGACCTCGATATCGAATCCAGTACGCGGGAACAGAAGAAAGCCAATATCTACAAAGGCCGGATCACCCGGGTTGAACCCAGTCTCGAGGCTGCTTTTGTTGATTTCGGCGCTGACCGTCACGGCTTTCTCCCCCTCAAGGAAATTTCCCGCGAATACTTCAAAACTCCTCCTTCCCAGATCGACGGAAAAATAAACATCAAGGATGTCGTCTCTGAAGGCCAGGAAATCATTATCCAGGTCGACAAAGAAGAGCGCGGCAATAAAGGTGCAGCTCTAACCACCTTTATTTCCCTTGCCGGGCGCTATCTGGTTCTCATGCCGAACAACCCTCGCGCCGGCGGTATTTCCCGTCGCATCGAGGGCGACGACCGGTCCCAGCTTAAAGACGCCATGTCGGGCCTGAATATCCCGAAAAGCATGGGCGTTATCGTGCGTACGGCCGGTGTTGGTCGCTCGACCGAGGAGCTTCAGTGGGACCTGGATTATCTGCTGCAGTTCTGGGACTCCATCACCAAGGCCGCCGAAAACCGCAAGGCCCCTTTCCTGATCTATCAGGAAAGCAACGTCATTATCCGGGCAGTGCGGGATTACTTGCGCCAGGATATCGGCGAGGTGCTGATCGACGCCCCTAACGTGCACGAGGAAGTTCTGAATTTCGTCCGCGCGGTCATGCCCAGCTTCGAGAACAAGATCAAGCTGTACCGGGATGAAATCCCCCTGTTCAGCCGCTACCAGATCGAAGCCCAGATCGAAACAGCCTTCCAGCGTGAGGTGAAGCTCCCCTCAGGCGGCTCGATCGTCATCGATCCCACCGAAGCCCTGGTGTCGATCGACATTAACTCCTCGCGCGCCACCAAAGGCGGCGACATCGAAGAGACCGCGCTGCAGACCAACCTGGAAGCCGCTGAAGAGATCGCCCGCCAGTTGCGCCTGCGAGACATCGGCGGCCTGATCGTCATCGACTTTATCGATATGACCCCGGCCCGTCACCAGCGCGAAGTCGAACAGAAGGTTCGTGAAGCGCTGGAAATCGACCGCGCTCGCGTCCAGGTCGGCAAGATTTCCCGTTTTGGCCTTCTCGAAATGTCGCGTCAGCGCCTGCGCCCGTCTCTGGGAGAGACTCGCAGTGAAGTTTGTCCTCGCTGTACCGGCCAAGGCACGATTCGTGGCATCGACTCTCTCGCGTTGAGCATCATGCGCCTGATTTACGAGGAAGCGTCCAAGGACAAGACGGGTGAAGTCCGCGCTATTGTCCCAATTCCCGTCGCGACCTTCCTGCTGAACGAAAAGCGCAAGCAGATTGCCGATATAGAAGCTCGACAAAATGTTTCCGTGCTGGTCATTCCGAACTCGCACATGGAAACGCCGCACTTTGAGGTTCAACGCCTCCGCGACGACGATGTCCAGTTACAGGATCGAGGCGCGAGCTATGCGCTGGCGACGACGCTGGATGAAACGGAAGAAGCCGAAGTCATGGTCACTCGCGAGCCCGTCGCCCGCGAAGAGGCTGCGGTCAAATCCGTCATGCCGTCGCAACCGGCGCCTGCCGCCAAAGCGGCCACCGAACAGCCTGGACTCCCCCCAACCACGGAAGAAGGGTTGTTCCGCCGGCTTTCGCGCAAGCTGTCCGGATTCTTTTCCAGCGAACAGGAAGCTGAGAAGGAACAACAGAAGAGCGAAACCCGCCAGGATGCCGAACAGCGCCATCGTGCCGGTCGCCAGGATCGCCGCAAGACGCGTGTTGCCCGGAACGACAACACCCGTTCTAGCGAAGGCCGCAACAACCGAGATGGAGAAAAAGGTCAGCGCGATCGTCGTAACGACAACCGTCAAACCGGTAATGCCCAGCAACAGGGCCGTCAAAACCGTCCGGAACGCAACGAACGCAACGAACGCAACGAACGCAACGAACGCAACGAACGCAACGAACGCAACGAAAAGCGTGGCGACCGACAGACCGGCCGCCAAGACAATCGGCAGGAAAGCCGGCCGGAACGGGGACAACAGCGCCGCAACGAAAACAGCGGCGATCAGGCGAACGAAGGACGCCGCAGGCCCCGTCGCCCACGCAATCGTGATGGCTCGCCCAGCGATCAGACCGTTTCACAAGGCGGCCAGAAGCGCCAGGACGACAATCGCCCCCAGAAGGAAGCCATTGCGCAGAACCCGACTGAAGCCAAGCCGGCAGTCGGCAAGGGCGCGGAGAGCGTCACCGTTGCCAACAACGATAAGCCAGCACAGCAATCGGCTAGCGAATCTGTAACGACGTCGACTCAAGCGACTGAAACGCGTGCACCTAAGCAACCGGCGCCGCGCGAAGCCAAACCAGCGGCCCCGGAAGCTCGCACCGAGACCAAGCCTCAAGCCGACAGCGACAAGGCGCAGACCGTCGTCGACAAGCCCAAGACCAGCCCAGAGAAGCTTCCCTCCAAGACGGAAAGCATCGCTGCGCCTGCAGCTCCGGAGAAAGTCGAACGCGCCGTGTCCAAAGCTGCACCGCAAAAGGCTGAGGGGCTCGCCACAGAGAGCAGTGCCAAAGCGCAGGAAGCCGCGCCACAGCACAAGCCTGAATCCGTTGAAAAATCGGAAAAATCAGTCCCTCCGACCGCTGCCGCCCCCACTTCGGCGAGTAAAAGCGATGCCGACGTAACAACGCAAGAGCGCCCGGCGCAGGCCGCACAGCCTGAGCGCCAGGTATCGCCCAAGTCGGCTACCGTTGCTACGTCCGAGACCGCGACCGCATCAAAACCGGAAAAGGCTGAAGCAAAGCCTGCCGAACCGGCAACGCCATCGCCGGCACCGGTTACTGAGCGCAAGGAAGAAAAAGCGCAAGCTCCCAAGGCAACCGCTATGGCTCAGGCAGACAACACCCCTGCCCCGACGGCAACGCCGAAGATGGGTAATGCTCCGGCTGCCGCCGCTTCGACTGGCCGCGCGCCCAATGACCCGCGCGAAGTTCGCCGTCGCCAGCTGCAGCAGCAAAAAGGTGCGGCAGCCAAAGCGGAAGCACCCTCTGAAGCGCCGGCGCCTGCCAAAGAAGCCGCCGCTCCGGCAAAAGACAGCGGCGACGCCAAGCCGGTGGAGAGCAAGGTCAAGGCGGCATCCGAATCAGGGCAACAAAATACCCCTCAAGATTCGGAAACGCCGAAAACCACAGGCACTTCCGAACCGCAATAAATGATGATGCGCGCCAGGGCTGAGGTAGATCCACGGCCCTGGCGGGCATTCTCGCGGGTCCCAGTGTAATAGCGATCAGCCCGCCAGAATGGCTGAAATTGCTGACAGACAGCAAAAAGCCCGTGCGATGAACGGATTCATCCGAAAGACGCCTTTCACGCACTCCGGCCCAGTGGGTATAATCTTTACCTCATCCAGCGAAGATACCCCGCGAAGCCACTTCCCTCACAGGATCACCGTCATGCTGTCCGAACAAGACATTCTTGCCCTGGAAGAGATTCTTTTTGCCGAGGAATGGGCCGACGAAGCCCTGGATTTTTTTGGACTTCACGGGGTAGTCGCCGCCAGCGTCGTCGGCCCTACCGCCCTAACGGACATTGAAGTCTTTGCACTGTCCACCGGTCAGGAAATCGACACGGTAGACAAGGTTCCGGCCCATTTCGCGCAGGCCATAGAAAACCTTGGCGAAACCCTGCGCAAGGCCTTCGATCTCGGAGCGCCAGTCGAACTACCCGAGCCAGAGGATGGAGACCCGCACAATGCGCTTGAGAACTGGTGCGCCGGGTTTATCGACGCCTTCCTGTTACACGAAGACGATTGGCTGGATCAAAACGAAGAGGAGGTCGCCGACCTGCTCGTACCGATCATGTCGCTGTCGGGATTATTCGAGGACGAGGATTTTGAGCGGGTACGTCAAAACAACGATCTGTTCCAGCGAATGTCCGACGCCATACCAGACACCTTGACCGATCTCTACTTACTCTTCCATGCCCCCGAATGACCTCAGGGCCCACAGCTTCCACCACGCTAATGATTAAGGGCGCGAAAGCGCTCCCAGATGGGCTGCAGGCCTTCCGGCAATGCCGGAAGGCGCCCAAGCTCACACCAGGCTGCACCTGGAAAATGAAAGTCGCTACCCACCGATGCCAGGCACCCGTTGCGCCGGCATAATTCCGCAAGAAATCCGGTGTCACCTGATGACTGGCCTGAGGTCAGCACTTCAAGACCGACCCCACCCGCTGCCTGAAAATCTGCCAACAAGGCCCTTAACTTTGTCGCGGTCATCCGATATTTTTTCGGATGGGCCAACACCGCCTGCCCTCCAGCATTGACGATCCCCTCGACGATAGCCGACAACTCCGGCCAGTAGCGTGTGACATCCCCCACTTTGCCGGCGCCTAGATAACGCGAAAATGCCAAACGCAGGTTGTCCACGCATCCCTCGCGAACCATTGCCGACGCAAAATGGGGTCGACCGGGAACACCACCACCAGCCTCTTCCTCTGCCGTCGCTAATAAATCTGGAAGGCCAGCTTTCTGAAGACGGGACGCGATCAAGCGCGCCCGATCCCATCGCATGGCCTCTTGCCTGGACAGCAAGGCCTGAAAATCGGCAGATGCGGCATCGAAGTCCAAGCCTACGATATGAATTGTCTGGGTCCGCCAGACACAGGACAACTCGATGCCATTGATCAGTCGGATGCCATGCTCCTCGGCAGCCGCGGCCGCTTCCTCGAGACCGGCGATCGTGTCGTGATCCGTCAACGCGAAATGGGTAACCCCGACTTCTGCTGCACGCGCCACCAACTCGCGTGGCGTCAAGGTGCCGTCGGATGCCGTGCTATGGGCGTGGAAATCGGCACACATACGCACATTTATCGCCTCGTTGGCTTGCATCCGTTCGGATTCCATATAATAGTCGTCAGTGAATATATTTCGTGCCTGAATGCACGGGCACTCTTATGAGCAGGTTAAGCATGAAGCAGCTTTTGGACTTCTTCCCGCTCCTGGTGTTCTTCGGATTCTACCAGTACAGCAAAAGTATTGTGACCGCGACGGCCGCGCTGATTGTCGCCACGGTCGTTCAGGTCAGCTATCTGTGGTTACGTCACCGCAAGGTGGAAAAAACCCAACTTATCACACTCGTGGTCGTCCTGGTCTTCGGAGGCCTGACCGTTGCCCTGCATGATGACACCTTTATCAAGTGGAAGCCCACTATCATAAACTGGCTACTCGCAGTCGTCCTGCTGGGCAGTCAGTGGTTCGCCGGCCGTAACATCATTCGCGGTATGTTGGAAAAGGAAATCAATCTGCCCAACCCGGTCTGGTCGCACCTGAACCTTGCCTGGGCGCTCTTCTTCATCATATCCGGCGTTCTCAACCTCTATGTCGCCTTCAGCTTCAGTGAGCCGGTCTGGGTCAAATTCAAGGTCTTCGGGCTGTTCGGCCTGACGATCCTTTTCGCCATCCTGCAGGTTGCCTATCTGAGTCGCTACTTCAAACACGAAACCGACCCAACAGAATAACACCGCCTGCTGGAAACGTTTAACGCTCCCGACATTGGAAAACACATGTGGTACGCCATTATCAGTGAAGACGTGGACAACAGTCTCGAACGCCGAAAGTCCGCACGCCCGGATCACCTGGCCCGCCTCGAGCACCTTCGCGACGCAGGTCGCTTGCTAATTGCCGGGCCCCACCCTGCCCTGGACACTGAGGATCCCGGCGAAGCAGGATTTACAGGCAGCTTGGTTGTAGCCGACTTTGCCTCCTTGGACGAAGCTAAAGCCTGGGCCGATGCGGACCCCTATGTGGCCGCAGGCGTTTATTGTTCAGTCACGGTCAAGCCCTTTAAACTGGCGCTTCCCTGACAGCTAAAGATCAGCCTGCAGTATGAGCATTCTGTAATCAACGCGAGCTTGATTCGCGGTGGCGTTGTGACAAAATCGGGCGGCCGTCGCAGTGATGGCGGGCATCAGCTCCATGTTACAGCCTTGAAAGAAAGAACAGACGGATGACGGAAACCAGGGGATTCTTAACAGTGACGTATCACCGGCACCTCAAGTACGCGATTGTATTCAGCAGCCTTTTCTCGTTGGCACCAGCCCTGGCCGCGAAAACCATGTATATCGACGACACCCTTTACGCCCCCTTACGTTCCGGCGAGGGCTTGCAATTCCGCATCATCAACAAGGGGCTCAAGAGCGGCACCAAACTCGAGGACCTGAAGGATAACCCCGATACCGGCTATTCATTGGTGCAAACCGAAGATGGCCAGCAGGGTTACCTGCCGACGCGCTACCTGACGGATCAACCGATCGCCGCTGATCGCTTGAAACAGGTAACACAGGAACTGAGTCAGTCGCGCACCAATCTGCAGCAGGCAAAGAGCGATCTGCAAAAAGTCCAACAGGAACGTGATAGCCTGCAACAGGACAAGAAAAGCCTGGAAGCCCAGGTGGCAACCCTGTCACAGCAGCTTGATCACGTCAAAACCGTCTCCTCTGACGCAATCAACCTGGACAAACGGAACCGCGAGCTCCAGGAAACCAATCAGCAACTGCAAAACAAGGTTGAAGTCCTGGCTGCCGAGAATGACCGTCTCAAGGGCAAAAAGGAAACGGACTACATGCTGATTGGCGGCGGTCTGGTCGGACTCGGCATCCTCGTCGCTGTGATTATTCCCTGGATGCGGCCAACCCGGAAAAATGACAGCTGGGCCTAAATCGGAAAAGATACACACACAACATATGGTGTGTGAACACTGCCACAAATACCAAATATTTGATCGTTTCGTCGTTTTATGACAGATAGATCTTTGACGGATCGAAGTTCGGCATTTATAAAGATAAAAACAACCGGAGCGGAGGGATAAAGGCGATGAGCTCGAATTCCATGCGGGACTTTTCGGAAAAGCGCGATTTTATCCGCATGAAGGTGAATGCGGAAGTTGATGTCAGCGTTCTCGGCGACGACCGGAAAATACGCGGTATTTGTCGTGACCTGAGCGGTACCGGCATGCTTCTGGAAGTGGCCGAGGCCATCACTGTGGGTAGTGAGTTAAACGCTTCCCTGCCATCCAACAACGACAGCTTCCCTGCGTTTGACACCAAGGTGCGCGTCATCCGCTGCGAACCTCTCGATAACGGCAATCGTCTCGTCGGTGTCGAGATTCTTCAGGTTAACCGCTAAACGATATAGGGACCGCGCCTTCAGCGCGGTCCTCATCGCTGCCGGTCAAGCGTCGGGAATTTCCAGCGGACCATCGGACAGAATGATGCCGTTATTGTCGGCGTAGACAAATTGTCCGGGTGTAAAAGTCACTCCGCCAAAACACACGGGAACATTCAAGTCACCGATCCCCCGCTTATCGGTCTTTCTGGGATGCGTTGCCAACGCCTGGACACCCAGATCCGTGTTACCGATTTCGTCCACATCCCGAATGCAACCATAAATGATAATGCCTTCCCAGCCACTCTGAGCGGCCTTTTCGGCTAGCATGTCACCCAGCAAGGCGGAACGACGGGAACCGCCGCCATCGACAACCATCACTTTACCGTGCCCAGGCAGTGCCACCTGCTCCTTCACTACAGAATTGTCTTCAAAACATTTTACGGTGACCACTTCACCGCCAAATTCTGGGCGTCCTCCATAATTCTTGAATATGGGTTCGACAACCCGAACCTCGGGATAGGCATCACATAGATCTGGCGTCACAATTTTCACGCGTTACCTCCGGAAGTGTTGAGAACAACATTTGAAACGATCTATAACAAGGGCTTCCGATACCGATCGGACAGCGTTTGTATCATTGCAGAATCGACGATACGGGGTGCAGCCGACGCGCCACCCGACATTCCCTCGACGGCCACCTGACACATGGCTTGGGCAACACTGCTGGCCTCAACCGGCCGGTAAGGCCCAAGGGGCCCCCGCCAAAGGGGCGCCGTCCAACCCAAACAGCCAATCGCCACACCTTCCAGCAAACGCTGCTCACGGCGCTCCCCCAACAGCAAGGACGGTCGCAAAAAGGTCGTCGAGGGAACATCCAGCGCAGTCAGATCCCGCTCAGTCTCGCCTTTCACCCGGTTATAGAAAAACACCGAATCAGCCGCAGCGCCGACCGCACTGATCGTAATAAGCTGTTGCAAACCATTTGCCTTCAACCGACGGGCAATATCGACGACATAATCATGATCGACCCGGCGAAACGCCTCCTTCGAACCCGCCGTTTTCAGGGTCGTTCCCAAACAACAAAAATAGTCATCCGCTTTCAGTGATGCCAAGGTCGCCAATTCTTCAAAATCAACAACGACGCAATGCACATTTGGCGGCAGGTCCGGTTGTGGACGACGTGCCAGTAGCACCACCTCAGACCAAACATCGGTCCTTTCGGCCAACAATGGCCATAAATGACTGCCCACAAGGCCCGTTGCCCCAGCAACGACAGCAACACGTGCCGTAGCCAATCAGGCGCTCTCCATCCGGGGCTTCATCGTGACATCATCCGGCTCACCGCTAAGAATCCAGGTCAGCAAGGTATCCTCAACGTCCGACACGACGCGTGACGCGGCACCCATGGTGGTCATCAGCGCTGCATCCGAGCGCGTCCTGAAGCCACGATACCAGCGCTCCCGACTGCCCAGCAGGCCCACCAGGCGGCGTCCGAAATCGCCCTCCCGGTCCAGCCTGTGATCCGTCATTACCAGCGTTGGCTCCCTTATGCGGCGCAGATGGTCGAATACCGGATGCTCTTCCTTGCGCCCCAATTGCCGCCAGTGTCGCAGCTCATCATAAAGCGCCAGCGGCTCCTGCTCGGGGCCAAGACGACGCTCATAGCCATCGATATACCCTTTGCGACGCAAACGCCAGGAACGGATAGGTGACAGTCCGCCACGGTCATCCCACGCCCGGGCTGGCGAGCGCAGCGGGTTCACCAGTCCCAGACCGACGACCCCGGCCATGAAATCAGAGACTTCGATCATGCCATAGGCTAGCGAGAGCGCCCCAATATCCAACGCAGCCCAGCGCGGATAATGCCCCGTCTGTTCGACGACAAAGGCATTGACAGCTGGCCAGTCAAAACGACCAATGTCGCTAAGGGTGTTATTCTCCCA
Source organism: Mangrovitalea sediminis (assembly GCF_002514725.1). GTDB lineage: Bacteria > Pseudomonadota > Gammaproteobacteria > Pseudomonadales > Oleiphilaceae > Mangrovitalea > Mangrovitalea sediminis. Next base: position 68,492 of record NZ_NTLB01000005.1, on the reverse strand, counting down.
GCGGCGATTACGGGGCGACAGGCCGTGCCCCCGCATTTCCGGCAGCCAAACATCGTAGCCTGCAGCGGCGAGACGCGCGGCAAGGCCCTGAGCGTCCGGCGTCAACCAGACACGCCGATTACCGAACTGCCCATGCAGTAATACGATGGACTGCCCCACGGGTGCGGCGCGCGGATCGGTAACGCGAGTTACCGCCACACTGACGGATGCATCAGCACTGTTATGAGGACGCAGTTCATAGACATCCTCATTGAAGGGGCCGTTAGTTTCCGCGGCCATCAGGCTGACAGGAAAAAGTTGGCTACTGCTTCTCATCAATCACCGCATCCCTGGGAATTCGTTGTTTCGCACTGCCGTTCCACTCTTGCTACCCAAACGCAGGTTTCATTAAACAATACACTCAGTATCGTAGGTCCAACGTCGACTCGGAACATTATTCCAGGCGAAGCCTTAAGGTTTCGAATATTTTCCCGTGGCAGCAACCGCTTGTCCAGGCATCCGCCTTGTCACTCGGGCCCCCTTTAATCGGTTTGCCCCTTTCACCCGGACGCTAATTTGTCCTGACTCACGCGCCCGAAACGATAATGTGCCCCAAACAACAATGCCGCCCGAAGGCGGCATTGTTCTCCGATGACTCGAGGCCCCGGAACTTCAGGCCTTACATTACAATTCGCGTTCGGCCAGGAAGAACCAGGTATCGAGCACGGAATCCGGGTTCAGGGAAACACTGTCGATCCCCTGATCCATCAGCCACTTGGCCAGGTCCGGATGATCGGACGGGCCCTGACCGCAGATGCCAACATACTTGCCGGCCTTCTTACAGGCCTGGATAGCATTGGACAGCAGCACCTTAACCGCATCGTTCCGCTCATCGAACAGGTGTGCGACGATACCGGAATCGCGGTCCAGACCCAGCGTCAGCTGCGTCAGGTCATTGGAGCCGATAGAAAAGCCATCGAAATGCTCGAGGAACTGGTCCGCCAGCAAGGCGTTGGCCGGCAACTCACACATCATGATGACGCGCAGGCCGCGCTCGCCACGCTTGAGCCCGTTCTCGGCCAGCATTTCGACAACCTGACGCCCTTCACCCACGGTGCGTACGAATGGCACCATGATTTCGACGTTGGTAAAGCCCATTTCGTCACGGACACGACGCAGCGCACGGCACTCCAGCTCGAAACAGTCACGGAAGGTGTCTGAAACATAACGGGACGCACCGCGGAACCCAAGCATGGGGTTCTCTTCATCCGGCTCGTACAGGGTGCCGCCAATCAGGTTGGCATACTCATTGGACTTGAAGTCCGACAGGCGCACGATGACCTTCTTCGGCGCAAATGCTGCAGCCAACGTTGAGATGCCTTCCACCAGCTTGTCGATGTAGAAATCCACAGGCGACGCGTAACCGGCAATACGCTTCTCAACCGTCTGCTTCACGTCACGAGGCAGCGAATCGAAGTTCAACAAGGCTTTCGGGTGAACACCGATCATGCGATTGATGATGAACTCCAGACGCGCCAGACCAACCCCTTCATTGGGCAGGGACTGGAAGTCGAATGCGCGATCCGGGTTACCCACGTTCATCATGATCTTGAACGGCAGGGGCGGCATCGACTCGACGCTATTTTCACGCAGTTCGAAGTCCAGACGACCCTCATAGATCAGGCCGGTATCCCCTTCGGCGCAAGACACGGTGACGTCCTGTCCGTCCTTGAGGATTTCGGTGGCGTTGCCGCAACCTACAACAGCCGGGATGCCAAGTTCACGTGCGATGATCGCCGCATGGCAGGTACGCCCACCGCGGTCGGTCACGATCGCCGCAGCGCGTTTCATGACCGGTTCCCAGTCGGGATCTGTCATATCGGTTACCAGGACGTCGCCCGGCTGAACCCGATCCATCTCGTGAATGCTGGTTACCACCCGTACCGAGCCACTACCGATCTTATGTCCGATACTGCGGCCTTCCACCACGACCTTACCGGTTTCCTTGAGCAGGTAGCGTTCCATGACATTCGCGGAGGCACGGCTCTTCACGGTTTCCGGACGCGCCTGAACGATGTAGATGCGGCCGTCGTCACCGTCTTTCGCCCACTCGATGTCCATCGGTCGGTTGTAATGTTTCTCGATAATGATCGCCTGTTTGGTCAGCTCATTGATTTCCGCATCGCTGATACAGAAGCGGTTGCGGTCATCGGCTTCCACCTTGACGGTCTCAACGTACTTACCGGCCTCACCACCCTCCGCGTAGACCATCTTGATGGCCTTGCTGCCAAGGTTACGGCGCAGAATCGCAGGGCGGCCGGCTTCGTACGTCGGCTTGTGGACGTAGAACTCATCGGGATTGACGGCACCCTGCACCACCGTTTCACCCAGGCCGTAGGACGCCGTGATAAACACGACATCACGGAAGCCGGACTCGGTATCCAGGGTAAACATAACACCGCTGCAGGCGGTCTCACTGCGCACCATCTTCTGGATACCGGCAGACAGTGCCACCAGCTTATGATCAAACCCGTGGTGAACACGATAGGAAATCGCACGGTCGTTGAACAAAGAGGCAAACACCTCTTTCACAGCGTGCTTGACGTTGTCGAAGCCGACAACGTTAAGGAAAGTTTCTTGCTGGCCGGCAAAGGAAGCATCCGGCAAATCCTCGGCGGTTGCAGAGGAGCGGACCGCCACGGCCATATTGCCATTGCCGTCCTGCAGTGTCTTGAAGTTGGCTTCGAGGGCTTCTTCGAGTTTAGGCGGGAGCGGCGTATCCACGATCCACTGACGGATCTGGGCACCGGTACGCGCCAGTTCGTTCACGTCGTTGATATCAAGCCGTGCCAACGCATCATCGATTTTGTCGCGCAGTCCGTCCTTGGCCAGAAATTCGCGATAAGCATGGGCCGTAGTCGCAAAGCCTCCCGGTACAGAAACACCGGCGCCGGCAAGATTGCTGATCATTTCGCCGAGCGAGGCGTTCTTGCCTCCGACCCGGTCGACGTCCGACATACCCAGTTTTTCGAACCAGATGATGTAATCTTCCAAAGCGCGTCTCCCCTATAGTGGTGATTGCCGGGGCGCAGAATTCGCCCCCCGCACAGCCAGAGACCCTGATCAACCAAACCCTCAACAACGACGGCCTGGCGCTCATAGCGACCGTGCACAGCCTTTCCATTTCAGCCCGCTATCATACTTTAAACATCTCTGTTTACCTAGGGAACCTCTGTTATAACGCTATTCCCCGGCAGGCCTGGATTTCCAATATTCGGATGTCGCCCCCATAAAACGCAAGTCTTTCAGGTCAAGTCACCGCAGGATAAATACGCCATGTGCCGCGACGCTCCCTGGCGAATTGACGGAAGCTGGGACATACTGGCGTCTTCAATAAAAGGAAGGGTTCAGGGTATTCCACATCATGAAACGAACCGCATTCTTCATTTCTGACGGCACGGGCATTACAGCAGAAGCGCTGGGCAACAGCTTGCTTGCACAGTTCGAGCGCATCGACTTCAGCAAGATCACACTTCCCTACATTGATGATGTGGAGAAGGCCCGCAGCGTTGTGGCCCGCATCAACAAGGCGGGCGCGACGGACGGACATCCCCCGATTATCTTCGACACCATTGTCGATCGTGCCATTCGCTCGGAAGTCTCGAAAGCGGACGCTTTCATGGTGGATATTTTCGGCACCTTCCTGGATCCGCTGGAGAAGGAGTTAAACGCCAGCTCGTCGTATACGGTGGGTAAATCCCATGCGATCGCAAACGAGAGCAATTACGAGAAACGTATCCATGCGGTGAACTTCGCGCTCGACAACGACGACGGTGCGCGCACCCGCCAATATGACGAAGCCGATGTCATTCTTGTCGGCGTATCGCGGAGCGGCAAGACCCCCACCTGCCTTTACCTGGCGTTGCACTACGGCCTCAAGGCCGCGAACTATCCGATCACCGAAGAGGATATTCTGGATCAAAAGCTACCCGCGGCACTGCGCCAGCACCGATCCAAACTGTTCGGATTGACCATCACGCCGGAACGCCTGGCGACCATACGCAATGAGCGTCGCCCCAACTCGCGCTATTCATCGATAAAACAGTGCATGTACGAAGTTGAGGAAGTGGAACTCATGTATCGACGGGAGCGCGTACCCTACCTCAATACCACCGCGTATTCGGTCGAGGAAATCGCCACACGGGTCATGGTCATGACTGGCATCGAGCGGCAGCGCTGAACATTACAGACGGGGTGGACCTCCCACCCCGATAATCCCGACCGGTTGTTGACGCCGGCCGGTTCCGGTAACGCTTACAGCTCTTCGATGGTCATTCCCAGGCCTTCGACAGTCTGACGTTGCGCATGGCTGGTCACAACCGCCACGCTGGCCCGCTCGGGCCGCAACCAGGTGTCGCTAACCCGTTGCAAATCGTCCATTGTCACGCTTAACACTCGCTCACGGAAACGCTGGCGCTGAGCCTGGTCGCGGCCGAACAGCCGATTCTGGAATGCCTGGCGCGCTTCACCTGACGGCGAGCGAGGCTTATCGAGTTGTCCGATAACCCCCAGAATAGCTTCTTCCAGCGACTGCGGCTCATGTTTCTCCTTGCGCAACCAAGCCAATGCCGACTCGAAATCATCGAGGGTCTCGGCCAACCGCGGATCCCGGTACGAGAAGAAGCGGAATGCTCCGAAGGTGCTATCCTGGCCCGCGCCGCCACCATAGGCACCACCCTGCTCCCGGATAACCCGGTGCAGGAAGCCATTGCGCAGAAAACCGCCGAGCACGGTCAATGCCGCCGCGTCATCGTGATCGACGGCGACGGTCGGATAGGCCCTCGCACAGAAATTCACCTGGGTCGATGTCAGCCAGGCCTGCTGCACCTGCTCGTTCACCGGTGACATCTGGAACCCTTCCCCCGCCTGGCCAAGATCACCCGACCAGAGGCGGCGCAGTTCGCCGACCATGGGTGCCAGATTATCCTGTTCGCCGATCACCAGGAATTGGCGGGCTTCCCCGGTCATCTTCTGGTGCAGGCGGGCTAGACCGGCTGCCAGCTGATCGATTCCGCCCTCACTATCCAAAGCGTCATCAAGGCGCTTCAGGCGTCTAAGCCCTTCAAGCCCACCCAGCCGATAGGACAGCTGGGCTGCGGAACTCATACCTTGCGACGCAGCCCCGATGGCCAGCATGTGCCCGCTACCGGTCACGCTCTGTTCCCGTCGTGTGCGGAACTGGGCCACCAGTTCACGAATGCGGCCGGTTTCGTCGAAACGCACCCGCGTAACGAGGTCGTGAAGCAGCTGCGCAAGTTTGGCCTGGTTACGGGCCAGCGCCTTACCGGTCAGTACCAGGAAGCCCTGCACCGCCTGAACATCGTCAATCGTGCCCTTGGCAGTAGTAAAGGAGCCGATGCCCCCTGTTTCCGCCGACAACCGATCCTGCATCTGCAGATAGTCCAGGTCACCGCAACCCAGCTCTGCCAGACAGGTGGTATAGATCGGCAGTAGTGCCAACTCCTCGTCCGTGAGCGCCGGCATCGGCATAACCACCTGCTGATAGACCAGGCCATTGGTGCCCTGGGCATAACTGGTCACCGGCAACTCGGCATCAACCAGGGCCTGCGGCTCGGGCACTTGTGTTGGCACATCCTCCAGCCCCACTTTGGGCAGAATGGATTCATCATCCTTGCGATTCTGGCGAGCCTGTAGCGCCTGGGCTCGCGCAACGATGTCCTGGACCTCCGCCTCGCTCAGCGCAGACTTACGCTCGGCCAGGTATTCTTCCTGCGCCGCCTGCCGGCGCTTCTCCAGCGCCCGGTCCGGCACCATCGTCAGGGTGACCCTGTGCGGGTTGTCGAGTAACAGACGACGCACCAGTCCCGGCACATAATCAGGATCCTTGATACGCTCTCGCAAGCGATCCAGCACGGGATCGATATCCAGCGATGAGACCGGGTCTCCGCCATGCACCATCGGCGTCAGGCCCGCCATAATCAGCTGCAGGCCATAGGGAAAGTGGTCGCCGGCAATCTCGCGCTGATGTAACTCCAGCTGATGGAGAATCGCTTCCAGCCGCTCGTGACTGACGCCTTCGCGGGCGACGGTCTCGAGCACCTCCAGTACCATTTTTTCCAGGGCATCGCGATTTTCCGGCTCACTGCCTTCAATACCACAGGCAAAGACCATTTCCCGGTTGCCGTCTTCCAGCCCGCACAGCGGCGACGGCGCCTTGCCCAGACTCGTCGTCTCCAGCGCCCGCTGCAGCGGAGAAGCACTGTTTTCGAGCAACACGCTGGACAGGAGGTGCGCCTCCAGGTTTGTCTCAAGATCGAAACTGTGCCCCAGCAACCACCCCATCACCAGGTGTGTCCGTGCCTCCGTCTTTTCTTCCTCGGCTATCGGGTAAGCCTGCTCCACCCGCACCGGGGCGTAGTAGCGCTTTTCATCGTGCACAGGCAGGTGCATCTCCTGACGCTGGAACCGGGACAGGGCCCATTCTTCGAAACGGGCTTGATGCTCGACCGCAGGAAGGTTGCCATAGGTGGCAAAAAAGGCGTTGCTCGGATGGTAATGACGCTTGTAGAACGCCAGCAGGTCATCGTAACTGAGGTCTACGATGTGCTCGGGATCACCGCCACTGTTGTAGTGATAGGTCGTCGTCGGGAACAGGTAACTGGTCAGCGCCTGCCACAACTGAGAGGCAGGCGAACTCATGGCGCCCTTCATCTCGTTGTAGACAACACCCCGGTAGACCAACGGAGAGGACGGATCTTCCGGCTCGGAAAACTCCAGTCGGTGCCCTTCCTGGGCGAAATCCAAGGGATCCAGGGAGGAGAAAAACACAGAGTCCAGGTAGACCGACAACAGGTTATCGAAATCCTTGCGGTTCTTGCTGGCAAACGGATAGGCGGTCCAGTCACTACTGGTAAAAGCGTTCATGAACGTATTCAGCGAACGCCGGATCATCATGAAGAAGGGGTCGCGCACCGGATAGCGCTCGCTGCCACACAGCGCCGTATGCTCGAGGATATGTGCAACCCCGGTGGAATCCATAGGAAATGTGCGCAAGGCGACCAGAAACACGTTCTCGTCATTGTCCGCCGCCATATGCAGGTGATGCGCGCCCGTCGCTATGTGCTCATAGGTTTCGACCGTCAACTGCAACGTCGCAATATATTGGGTCTTGAGATGGCGAAAAGCCGGATGAACGGGCGGTTTCTCTGTCTGGGCCATAGTAAAACGGTATCCTGATCGTCAAAGGTTGAAGGCTCGCCTCACGGTAAAGGCCGGTGACCGGAGTCCCCCAGGGAGGCTTGGCGACGGTCCACCACCGACCATCGCAGTAGCAGCGCCGAACCCGATACGACCAAAGTCTGACGGTTTGTCTGGGCCGATGTCCAGCGTGGCAAGCGTCAGATGGGTCCGGTGTCGGCAAGGCGTTAACGCCACTTACGATTTTTCAGCTCAAACCTTGCGCTGCTCGTAAACGGAGAAGTCCGGCTCGCGACGCTGGTACGATTGAAAACATGGGGACTGAATAATGAAGTCCGCCGAACTTTCGTTGCAGGCGAACGGGATATTCCATAAAGTTGCAATACGCAACAATGCCTTGATGTCCGGATCATGCGACATAGGCTCCAACGGATCCCAGAAGAAAATCAGCAAATCGACACGCCCCTCGGCAATACGCGCACCGATCTGCTGATCACCGCCGAGAGGCCCGCTATTCAGGCGGGTAACGGGCAGTTGCGTATGTTCTGATAGCAAACGTCCGGTCGTGCCGGTCGTGATCAGCTCACATCCCTGAAGGTACTGGCGGTTATTGGCGACCCACTGGATAAGCGCTTGTTTACAATTGTCGTGTGCCACCAATGCCACGGTACGTATAGTTTGCGTCATCGGGTAATCCATCTGCCCTGTTTGGTTCGGGGTTGTTTCCGGAGTGAGGAATCCTGCAATCGGTCGCGGTAAACCGCCGGCTTCGTCACGCTACCATGATGGCTGTAAGAACCATCCAGGCAGCACGACACGTTGACCCTGACGGCCACAACCACGACGCAATGGGCTATTTTGCACTATATTAGATGAATCTGCAGTCGGTCTTCGCCCTGAATGCCGTTCCGGGCGCCGGATACCGAGATCTAAAGAAGATGAACGAGCCCGCATGAAAGAAACCAGCGCAGACTCTCGCCCCTCAGGACCGGATACACAAACGTTGTCGACTGGAAGCGCCCAGAAGGCGAAAAGCCAATCCCCCAGCACCGCGACGGAAGCACGTACCCCGGTTCTCGAGGCCTATTGGGTCGAACGCAAACGTTATCTGGAGCACATCCGCAAGGTACCGGAATTGCGGCGTCGGAATATTCGAGCCACGCTGATCTATCTCTTGCGCCGCTTTCTATGGTCTTTCGGCTTTTTCCCGATATTCATCGCATTCTGGGTTCCGCTGGTCCTGTCCTGGTTCAATCCGGTCGTCATGGTCACCCGCGCCATGCCAAGCCTGCAGGCCTTTATCAATGCCAACCCTGAAGTTCAGGCAAATACCGAGCAGACGCTGTTTATTGCCTGGCTTTCCATCGGTTTTATCTTTGCCGTATTCGATCTGGTGCTGACCCCCTTCAAGTCTCCCTATGAGTACGAAGCAGACGTCCATATGAGGGCCTGGGAGCAGGAACAGAAAAGGCGGCGTCACGAATCGAATCAGCAGCGGCGTGACCCGCTTCCCGACAAAGTGTGAAACATGCAGCAAACTCAGGAAGCTCTGTGACTTTTTGTTACATTCCATGAACTTAATCGCTAATATTTTTTCATATATCCGCTATTTTGATCTTGTTCGAGTCCGCCTCGACCAAGCGCCGAACAGAGGCGATTCGCCACTCCCATCAAAAGCCGCACGAACTCGAGGTGAGTGTTGATGGTCGATTTCAGACCCATTCTTTTCGCCAACGCACTGGCACTGATGCTGCTGGTGACGGCCGGTTTCGCGAGTTTGGAGCGCACGCCGGACTTCGTGGGTGCCCATTACCCGCGACCTGGCGATACCACGACAGTTGTCGATAAAAAGGCTCCCGCGGTGGAGCACAAGGCTCAAGCGCCACAAACAGACACGACGCCGGCCATTGCCACAACGACCAGCGCTCCGATATCGCACACAGAGCCGGCAAAGGCCGAGGTGACGCCCCAGCCCGTTATTGCCTCGCCGGAGCCTGCGCGCCCCCAGTCGCCGGAAAGCACTCCACCGGTTAAGACGGCGCCCGCTACGCCTGCAGCAACGCCGACGCCCACGCAGGCCGTGGTCAAGGCCGAGCCGCCAAAGCCGAAACCCAAGCCGACAACCGGCCACTTGGTTTTGCGCTCCAACGTGGTGGGCGACGAGGTACACATTAACGGCAAATCCTACGGGCCGACCAAACTCGACCTCAAGCTGGAACCAGGAACCTACAAGGTTGAAGTCAGCAAGAGCGGCTTCAAACCCTGGACCGACGATATCCGCCTGAAAGCAGGACAGGAAATGACCCTGCACGCCCTGCTCGATGCCTATACCACCGTCGAATTCCGTAACGGCGTTTGGCGGGGTGGCGTTATGTCAGGTGACGGCACCTATGTGGACAAAACCGGCCTGAGCTACAAAGGCGAGTTCGATAAGGGGCAATTCCAGGGCAATGGCACGGCGCACTTCCCTGACGGGTCCGTTTATGACGGCGAGTGGTCTGAAGGCCAGATGAACGGTCAGGGCACCTTGACCAAAGCCAATGGCGACAACTACACCGGCCAATTCAAGGACGGCAAATACAGCGGCCAGGGCACACTTACCACCGCCAATGGCGATATCTACACCGGCCAGTGGGTAGGCGGCACCCTCAACGGCCAGGGGACACTCACCACCAAAGCCGGCCTGCTTTATGTCGGCGGTTTCCTTAACGGTCAATTCCAGGGCCAAGGCAAGATCACCTACCCTGACGGACGCCATTACGAAGGTGGCTTTACCAAGGGACAGTTCCATGGCCAGGGAACGGAAATCTATGCGGACGGCACCAAGTACGTCGGTCAGTTTATTAACGGCGAGTACCATGGTGACGGCGTCCTGTACAACCCGAACGGTAGCAAGATCGCAGCGACATTCCGTTTCGGGAAGCCATACGGCCAAGTCACGCTGACAACACCGGAAGGCGACATCTTTACGGCTCGCACGTCCGAACCCGGCGTGTGCTATCGTCAAAACAGCTATCGGGCGACCCAGTGTCCGCCCCTGAGTGGTTGGAAGTAGATAAAAACGACGCAGGGACCGCGGCGGACCTGTCAGGGTAAAAACAGAATAATCGAGGTTGCTAGATGGGTATCAAGAACGCGCTGTTAGTGGATGACTCCAAGGTAGCCCGCTTTGCGTTGAGCAAGCTCCTGGAGAATCGGGATATGCAGGTCAGCATGGCGGGATCTGCTGAAGAGGCGCTCGACTACCTGGAGTCCAACTCCCGCCCCGACGTGATCTTCATGGATCACCTGATGCCTGGCATGAACGGCGTCGAGGCAACCAAGGCCATCAAGCGCAACCCGACGATTTCCAATATCCCTATCGTCATGTGTACCTCCAAGAAATCGGAGGAATTCGTCGAAGAAGCCAAACGTTTCGGCGTCTATAACATTCTGACCAAACCGCCGCAAAGCGACGGGCTGGACCAGATTCTCAAACAACTCAACAGTGATGTCAGTTCAGGCAGCCTGCCGGAACCTCCTGCGGCCGACAGTGTCGAAATGGCGCCAGAACCTGAGGATGAGGAGGTGGCGGTGAAAGCCACAGTGAGAATGAGTTCCCCAGAGGCCGAGCAGCACGACATTGTGCCCCTGACCTCCGACCTGATCGAACAGATTGCGCGTTCCGCGGTTAAAACGCATATCAACAACCGGTTGCACGAACTGCTGAGCAGTCTGTTCGATGAACAGTACGATCACGTCAAGCGCATCCTCGAGGATGCCGAGCGCAAACGTGACACAGAACTGCAAACGCGACTGGATGAAATAAGGGACGATTTCGAGCGCCGTACCGCAACACTCAAGGATGAGATTGCCGCCGACGTCTCCGTCAGCATTGCCGGTCAGCTTGAGGAGTTTCGGCGCGACCTTGCCAAACAAGGTGGTGGCGGTGGGTTCAGCCAGGAATCATTGGATCAACTGAAAGACCACATAACCGCTGTTCAGACGATCGACACCGAATTTTGGCAAACGCTGCAGTCGGAGGCGATCCAGCAGGCCCACGATATTTCCCGGGAAACTGCCGAGGAGATTTCGCAGCGCACCATCGATCTCTACCTGAAGCAGCAGCGTTCAGCCACGACGAAAGCCTATACCATCGCCCTGGCTATCAGTATCGGGATATTCTCGGTAGGTATCGCCTGGCTGGCGGGGATTCTCTAAGCTTGACTTTCAGTTAGCGCCGGAACGCTTTCCAGCGCTAACTGAACAGCTCACGGGACGCGAGGAACGCCTTCAGTTCCTCAATTTCCAGGGCCGGTGCCACCAGGAAGCCTTGGAACTGCTCACAGCCCTCTTCGTGCAAAAGTACCATCTGCCGTTCAGACTCCACACCTTCCGCCACCACGCGCATACCCAGCCGGCTGCCCAGCGCTATGATTGCCGATGCAATCATTTTCCCTCTGGATTCAAGAACATCATCGACAAAGCTCTTATCAATCTTTAACTTGTCAACCGGGAACCGGCTCAAGTAGTTCAGCGAGGAATAACCGGTACCGAAGTCGTCAATCGCCAAGCGTATACCCAACGCCCTCACCCGCTCCATGACGCTCAAGGCCTGATCCACATCCTGCACCAACATACTCTCGGTGATTTCAAGCTCAAGACGGGTCGGATCCAGCCCCGACTCTGCCAGCGCCTGATGAAGGACTTCCAGAAGGTGGTCCGCCCGCTTGAATTGGTGAGTAGAAAGATTCACCGACAAAAACAGGGGCGGCGCACCGGGCTCAGGCTGTAGCGCCGCAATATCCCGGCAGGCCTGCCGCAGAATCATTGCCCCCAGCGCTTCCATCAACCCCACTTCCTCGGCCATTGGAATAAAGACCGCCGGAGACACCATCTCGCCATCGCTGTCCCGCCAGCGCGCCAACGCTTCGACACCGATTACCTGTCCCCGGACATCCCAAATTGGCTGATAGTAGGGTTGCAGCTGTTCTGTGCGCACAGCATGTTTTAGGCGGTGTTCAAGCGCCACAAGTTCGACGGCCGTACGATTGATGTCAGCGGTGAAATACTGAAAATTATCCCGTCCCTGGGATTTTGCGTGGTACATGGCAATGTCGGCCTTGCGCAGCAGTTCCCCGGCATCCACGCCATCCATGGGACAAATCGCCACCCCAACGCTCACCGAGCCGGAAAATACCAGATTATCCAGTTCGACCGGCTCCCGCATGACCTCAAGAACCCGCTCGGCAACATAGGCGGCATCATGGCTGTGCTCCAGGCGCCCCAGCACCAGTGCAAACTCATCCCCGCCGAGCCGGGCCAGGGTGTCGTTATCCCGCAAGAGCCCTTGCAAGCGCTGCGCTGCCACTTTCAGCAGCCGATCCCCATAGTGATGCCCCAAGGTATCGTTCAATGTCTTGAAGCGGTCCATATCCAGCAGCAATACGGCCATGACACCCCCTTCGCGGCCGGTGGAGATCACGGCGGCACGCAGGCGTTCAAGCAGCAAACGCCGATTCGGCAATTCCGTCAGGGGGTCGTAGAAGACGAGTTCCTGGATCTTTTCCTGGGCCCGTTTAAGCGCCGTGTAGTCTTCAGAGGTCGAGACATACTGGGTAATCACCCCTTCCCGGTCACGGATCGGCGACAGCGTATCCATACACCAGAACTCCTGACCGCTCTTACGCCGTTTGCGCAACTCCCCTCGCCACTGACGCCCCTGCTTGAGGTCATCGAAGATCTTGTCGAACTTAGCGGCCTCTTCCTCGTCGTAACAAAGCATTCTGGGGGAATGACCGACAATTTCTGTATCGGAATACCCCGTCAAGTCAGTAAACCGCGGATTAACGTACTGGATAACGCCATCGACATCGAGCATCGACACAGCATCTGCGCTCTGCTCCACCGCACTGGACAATAGGCGCACCTGACGATCTGCCAGTCGCCGCTGACGTTCGACATAGCGAGCCTGAACAGCGCGACTCAGATCCTCGCTCAGGTTCTGGAGCAGCTTTCTCATATCGTCGCCGAAGGTATCCTCGACCCTGGCGCACAAAACCAGTGCAGCAACCACCTCCTGGCGCCGGACAATAGGTAGCGCGGCCACAGATTGAACCTCTTGGGCCAAGGGGAAAGAGCCTAACCCCCGGCTCGTATTCTCCCAGGCAACATTGAGACTGCTCAGCGCACGATCCAGCGGTATCAGGCTTTGATTTCCAACGCGTACCGCAAGTGACTGCAATTCAACGGCCTCGTTACCGGCAACAGAGAAACAGACCGGCTCGACTTCACCGTCCTTCAGCCAGCCAAACCAAGCCAGTTGACATTCACCGTATTCCACGGCGATATCACAAACACGCTGAAAAAGTTCTGCCTCGTCAGCCTCCCGGTTGATGGCTCGATTGACCTGGCTACTGAGAAGAAGATGACGATTGAGACGCTCAACCTTCTGGCTGTGAACCTGCCATCGTGTCAGATCTCGCCCGACGGCCAACACCAGGCCGCGACCATTCCGGGAAATCCGTGACAACGTAATCTCAACGAATGATTCCCGACCGTCACGACGCGTGGCATAGGTAGAGATCGTGTGCCTCAGACCGGATTCGGCAACCTGCCGAATCGCCGCCGAAACCGGCTCGTCCTCCCGCGGGTGCACCACGCTGATGGCCATATTGCGCATTTGTTCGGTACGGTACTGCAATGCCGCAGCACCGCTGGGATTGACGTCGACGTAACACATCCCTTCAGGGTCGACCAGATAGACGCCTTCGTAGGCGCTATCGACCAGGTGGTCGAGCCACTCCAAGCGTTCCTGCGCCGACCCGGCTGCCACGGCGCGGGACAACAACGACGCCTGCCGACGCCACACCAACAGATTCGCCAGAAGCCCGAGGGCGAAAGCCAGATCGACCACCAACCGCTCCTTGGTGACGGCGGCAACCAGCACCATCGCCAGAGGTGGCGTCAGCGCTTCCAGCACCAACCAACGGTTCTTGACCCAACCATCGGGACTTTTCCAAAGCTGCCTCAGAGCAGCGACAATAACCGCCACCCAAAGCACTGCGGCAAAAAGCTGCAACAGCTGAACCATGATCAACGCCTTAGAGCCGGAATTTATTGTTATCATTCGAAAGCCAGCATCAATGGCAGGGTAAGCACTCGCTGCCGCCTGACTTCCCTTTATCCCTATACGGATGGCCCGCTTTTAAGGACTTATCTGAGCTATCCTTATCCAATGTAGCCAATGAATCGTCCGGACGTGCAATTTCACTCTGTGAACTACTGTAACGTATCGCCCTCCAATCCGAGGGTGTATCCAGATCAAGCCCGGCAGCCGGACAAGGGATAATGTAAGGATCAACCTTCGACAAGAGAGCTCTGGCGCCAACGTCACCCCGCAGTGACGCTATCGAGGGCCACATCCTGGACGGCAGATACGCCGGGACGACCGGGCGCCCGTTCAGTCCCGAAGCGATGGCGCTGTCCGGTTTACGTTCAGCCGCTGCAAGCAGGTCCCGCAGATGGGCCTGCGCAACTCCAGGCTGATCCACCAACAACACCAGCACGCCGGGACTTTTCACCGGCAGCGCCTTCAGCCCGGCTTGCAGCGACGACGCCATACCCGAGGCCCATTCAGCATTGTGCACCCAATGATGTGGTCGCACTTGGGTACGGTAGCGAATCAGAGGGCCCCGGCACCCGGTGACAACCCAAACCGAACAACTCACGCCCCTGGCCAGCGCAATCACAGAGTCAAGCAATGTCCTTCCTCCCAGCGTCAACAACTGCTTGGGGCATCCCATGCGGGAAGAGGCACCTGCGGCCAATATCAGCACCGGAATATCAGACCGCATGGGCCCGCCCTGCAAAATGCGTCGCCCGACGTCGAGTGAGTTCTGGTAAAATGCGCGTCACCATTGATGTCCTTGAGCCCCAACGCCTCTTATGAACCGACTGTTCGTTGATAGCCTCACTGTAATTGATTTCGCCTACCTCGACACCCGTAGAGGCCTGCTCGGTCAAAGCTGGATCGTCGATCTGGAGTTGGGTGGAGAGCTGGACGAACAAGGCATGCTCTTTGATTTCAGCCATGTCAAACGGGTCATCAAGCAACTGATCGACGAAGAAATCGACCATCGGCTGGTCATTCCCGTACAGACGTCAGGATTATCGATACATACCGAAGGGGATCCGGTATCACTGACCTGGCACAACGCGGACAAGAGTACCATCCAGCTACGCTCACCCCGGCAGGCACTGATGTTCCTGGCCGCCGCAGAGGTTACCCTGAGCGACGTCGCAGCCTGGCTGGAAACCGAACTGAAAGCCATCCTGCCGGAGAATGTCAGTAGCGTACATATTCAGCTGCGGGAAGAAGAGATCCCCGGCCCCAGCTACCAATACGTGCACGGCCTAAAGAAGCACCTTGGCAACTGTCAGCGGATCGCCCACGGACACCGATCACCGATCGGCATCTGGCGCGACGGTGAACGGGACACCGCTCTCGAGAACGAATGGGCAGAACGCTGGCGTGATATCTATATCGGAACCCGCGAAGATATCACCGATCACTTCGCGAAAGACGGCGTTTCATACGTGCATTTCGCTTATGAATCGGAACAAGGTGAGTTCGAGCTATCGCTTCCGGAGTCACAGGTCTATCTGATCGATACCGATTCAACGGTGGAATGGATCGCCAATCACCTCGCGGAGAGCTGCAAAAAGCAGTTTCCGGGCTCCACTATTCGCGTCAAAGCTTACGAAGGTGTCGGCAAAGGCGCTATCGCCGAACGATAATACGGCTGACGCATGCCAAGCGACAGCCGAACCGCGATCTGGCGCCCCAACCTCGCTAAAACTTCCCCGTGACAACGAACAAACGCAAAGGTAGCAGGACCGACGCCAGGTAAAAGCCAGGGAGGCAGAGTAGACGCACGGCAATCATCAGGCGCAATAGGGCGAGAGGAAGGAAAACAGCAAAGAGGAAAATGTAAAACTGTCAGCTGAACCTGCTTATCTCTCTGCAGTTCAGCTAAACCACACATCTTCGGAACCGAGCAGAAAAGATGGCGTCCCCTAGGGGAGTCGAACCCCTGTTACCGCCGTGAAAGGGCGGTGTCCTAGGCCTCTAGACGAAGGGGACTAGAGAAAAATGGTGGAGCCAAGGAGGATCGAACTCCTGACCTCAACGCTGCCAGCGTTGCGCTCTCCCAGCTGAGCTATGGCCCCACTGCATTAACGGGGGCGTATGTTAGTGAGATCGCCCCCAAGCGTCAAGCCTTTATTTTAGAAAAAATTCGACTTTTTCAACAAGGTGTAAAAACCGATCAAGAAGCGATCAGCGACGCGTACTCCTTCTCCACTTTCTTGGTTTCCTTCTTGGAGAAACCGCCCACCACATTCAGTGCATGACGCAGACGCGCCCGAGTCATATCGGGCCCCAGCATTTCCATGGATTCCATTACCGACCAGCTATTGGGCGTGCCGGCGATGGCCACGAAGATCGGGAACATGAAGTCCCCCAATTTGAGCCCCATCCCCTTGGCCAGACCTTTAATGTCGCCAAAGATATTGTCCTTGGTCCAGTCACGCAACGCTTCGAGCTTCCACAGGGAAAACTGTAGAACCCGCCGCAACTCAGCCTCCTCAAGCTTGGACTGCTCGAAATGTGCGGGCGTCAGTTCCAGCATGCCGGAGAACATGAACGCGGACAGCGGCACTATGTCGCTAAAGACATCCACCCGACTCTTGATATGGGGCACCAGCGGCATCATCCGCTCCCGATTCAACCACCACGCCTTGATCCGGGCAACAAACTGTTCGTCATCGAGGCTCTCGCGAATCCAAACGCTGTTTAACCAGCGCAGCTTCTCGACATCGAAGATGGGGCCGCCCAGGGACACCCGATTGATATCGAAATGCGTGATCATGTCGTCGAGAGAGAACTTTTCACGCTCATCCGGCATAGACCATCCCATTCGCCCGAGATAGTTCAGCACAGCCTCTGGCAGAAAGCCCATCCGCTCATAAAAATTGATGCTGGTGGGATTCTTACGCTTGGACAGCTTGCTCTTATCGGGGTTACGCAACAACGGCATATGGCACAGGACCGGCATATCCCAGCCGAAATACTGGTAGAGCAGCTGATGCTTGGGCGCAGACGGGATCCACTCCTCTCCGCGAATAACATGCGTGATACCCATGAGATGGTCGTCAACGATGTTCGCAAGGTGATATGTCGGCATCCCATCAGACTTGAGAAGCACCTGGCAATCCACCTGCGCCCAATCTATTTCGATGCGTCCGCGCAGCATATCTTCAATGACACAAACACCTTCATCCGGCACTTTCATGCGAATCACGAAAGGCTCACCCGCCGCCAAACGACGCTCCACCTCATCGGCAGGAAGTTCCAGATCACCCTTGATCCCGGGATTCAGGCCTTGCGCCTTACGTGTTTCGCGAATCTCGTCCAACTCTTCAGGCGACCGGAAACAGTAAAAGGCATACCCTTTTTCCACGAGCTGCATCGCGTGCTCACGATAGATGTCGCCACGCTCCGACTGGCGATAGGGTGCATGGGGTCCACCCACATCCGGGCCTTCATCCCACTGCAATCCCAGCCAACGCAGCGCACGGAGAATATCCTGCTCTGACGACTCGGTACTGCGCACTTGATCGGTATCCTCGATCCGCAAAATGAACTGGCCACCGTGTTGCCGTGCAAAGCACTGGTTAAACAACGCGATATAGGCGGTGCCCACGTGAGGGTCACCAGTAGGGGAAGGCGCGATACGGGTGCGGACTGTCATCAGGTCATCCTGTAGATCGGGTATCAGCAAAATCAGATCGGCAGCTTATCGCCTTAAGACGAAGTGCCGGTTCGAGGGTCGCTTATTATAACGAGGGAGTGGGCAAAGCGCATAACCGACATTCGCCGCTCCAGGAAAAGCGGCGACAAAACAACCAGATTGCACAGTTTTCCGGGAAAAACAGGATAATCTCGATCATCAATTAGCTTTTCGTAAAATTTACAGTGGTCCCATAAGTGCCCTATCATGCGGGGTGCCGATGCGAAGGCCACTCGTCGCCCGGCACATTTCCCACTCTAAATAGTCTTCTTGCTGTCAGTCCTGGAGGAACGTTCGCGTGTCATCTAGCATTCAGACCGTTGCTGAACACTGGTCGCTGGCCGTTTATCTCGGCGCAGTGGGTCTGCTATGCGCCTTTATGCTCGGCGTTTCCTATCTGTTGGGCGGGCGAGACTGGGGGCGAGCCAAAAACGAGCCTTTCGAGTCTGGCGTCAGCTCCGTTGGCGGAGCACGCTTACGCTTTTCAGCCAAATTCTATTTAATCGCCATGTTCTTCGTCATCTTTGACGTTGAAGCACTCTTTCTCTACGTCTGGGCCGTTTCCCTGCGGGAAGCCGGCTGGACCGGGTACATCGAAGCCGTCGTTTTTATCACCATACTGCTGATCGGGCTGGTTTACCTCTGGCGCATTGGCGCGCTTGATTGGGCACCCGAATCGAGACGACGTAAGATGCAAGCGTCAAAAATGACGCACATCAAAGAAGCGGAATAGACGTTTCAGGCGCTGCACCTTACTATGCGGCGCGCCAGTTTCACTTTCCCGGTGCCCCTTTCAGGGACACTGCAGGCATTGCATTAAGGCGACACCATGAAATATACGTTGACCCATGTCGACCCGAATGCCGCTGACGGCCGCTACCCTATGCAAAAGAGCGAAACCGTCCGCGACCCGATGGAAGAACACGTTCATAAGAACATCTTCCTCGGCAAACTCGAAAACATACTGCACGACGCTGTTAACTGGGGCCGCAAGAACTCGCTCTGGCCCTATAACTTCGGTCTTTCGTGCTGCTACGTTGAAATGGCGACGGCGTTCACCGCGCCCCACGATATCGCCCGCTTCGGGGCTGAAGTTATTCGCGCCTCCCCCCGCCAGGCTGACCTGATGGTCGTTGCGGGAACCTGTTTTATCAAGATGGCCCCCGTCGTTCAGCGCCTCTACGAGCAGATGCTGGAACCCAAGTGGGTTATCTCCATGGGCTCGTGCGCCAACTCCGGCGGCATGTACGACATTTACTCGGTGGTTCAGGGTGTCGACAAATTCCTGCCGGTTGACGTTTATGTGCCAGGTTGCCCTCCGCGACCGGAAGCGTTCCTGCAAGGTTTGATGCTGCTCCAAGACTCCATTGGAAAAGAGCGCCGCCCGCTGTCCTGGGTCGTTGGTGATCAGGGCGTCTACAAGGCGGAAATGCCGGCACAGCGTGACGTCAAACACGACAAACGAATCCAGGTGACCGAACTGCGCTCACCCGACGAGGTGTAAGTTCAGGTCCACGGGGTCAGCACTGACCGTTTTCATCTAACCGCAGGGTAACGACACTAACACGATGCCAGATACCGCCGCGATCATGCACAAGGAGTCCGGAACGGGACACTCCGTCGTTGGGGAGTTGCAGGCCCACTTCGGCGAAGACGCTTTCGTACTCCAAGCCACCAAGGACGATGTACCTACCCTGTGGGTGGCCCGAGAAAAACTTCTCGATGTACTCCGCTTCCTGCGGAATGTCCCCAAACCCTATGTCATGCTCTACGATCTCAGCGCCATTGATGAGCGACTGCGGACGCACCGTCAGGGGTTGCCGGATTCGGACTTCACCGTTTTCTACCACCTGTTGTCCATCGAGCGTAACAGCGACATCCGCATCAAGGTGGCGCTCTCCGCCGATAGCCTGAAGCTGCCGACAGCGTTAGCCATCTGGCCCAACGCTAACTGGTATGAACGGGAAGTCTGGGATCTGTTCGGTATTGTCTTCGAGGGTCATCCTCACCTGACCCGTCTTCTGATGCCGCCGACCTGGCAAGGTCATCCCCTGCGCAAGGATTACCCCGCACGGGCCACCGAGTTCGATCCGTTCATGCTGGATGCGGCCAAGCAGGATGCCGAGCAGGAAGCCCTTCGTTTCAACCCCGAAGAATGGGGCATGAAGCGCGGTAACAACGAAGAGGACTTCATGTTCCTCAACCTCGGCCCGAACCACCCCAGTGCACACGGTGCTTTCCGTATCGTACTGCAGTTGGACGGCGAGGAAATCGTCGACTGCGTTCCGGATATCGGCTATCACCACCGCGGCGCCGAAAAGATGGCTGAGCGCCAATCCTGGCACAGCTATATCCCCTACACCGACCGGATCGACTATCTCGGCGGGGTCATGAACAACCTGCCCTATGTCCTGTCCGTCGAGAAACTGGCTGGGATCGAGGTTCCCGATCGCGTGAAGACGATACGCGTCATGATGTCGGAGTTCTTCCGCATCGCCAACCACCTGCTGTTCCTGGGCACCTATATCCAGGATATCGGTGGAATGACCCCTATCTTCTTCATGTTTACGGATCGCCAGAAAGCTTATGACGTGATCGAAGCGATCACCGGTTTCCGTATGCACCCGGCCTGGTTCCGTATCGGCGGCGTTGCCCACGACCTGCCCAAGGGTTGGGACCGGCTTGTCCGTCAATTCGTCGACTGGATGCCCAAGCGGCTCGACGAATACGTTAAAGCGGCGCTAAAGAACAGTATCCTCAAGGCCCGTACCATTAACGTCGCCCAGTACAACACAGAGGAAGCCCTGGCCTGGGGTGTTACCGGCCCTGGTCTTCGTGCGACCGGCGTTGAATACGACCTGCGTAAAGCCCGCCCCTACTCCGGCTTCGAAAACTTCGAGTTCGAAGTGCCGATCGCCCACAACGGCGACGCCTATGACCGCTGTATGGTGCGCGTCGAGGAAATGCGTCAGAGCCTGCGCATTATTCGCCAGTGTCTCGATAACATGCCGGCGGGTCCCTACAAGGCAGATCATCCCCTGACCTGCCCTCCGCCCAAGGAGCGGACGCTGAAGGATATCGATACCCTGATCAATCACTTCCTGGGCGTATCCTGGGGGCCGATTATGCCGGCTGGCGAAACCAGCCAGTTGATTGAGGCGACCAAGGGCATCAACAGTTATTACCTGACCAGTGACGGCAGCACCATGAGCTACCGCACCCGGATCAGGACACCGAGCTTTACCCACTTGCAACAAATTCCGTCGGTGATTCGGGGCAGCATGATTCCCGACCTCATCGCTTATTTGGCTAGCATTGACTTTGTGATGGCAGATGTCGACCGTTAATCCACAATCATCCGACAACGCGCTCATCGGCAGTGATCGTCCGGAAGCCGAGCGCTTCATCCTCGCCCCAGAGGACCGTGAAGCCATTGAGCATGAAATGAGTCACTACGACGACCCGCGCGCAGCGTCCATTGAAGCGCTGAAGATCGTTCAGAAGCGTCATGGCTGGGTCCCTGACGGTGCCATTGCCGAAATCGGCAAGGTGCTGGGTATCTCGGCGGTCGATGTCGAGGGTGTCGCCACCTTCTACAACCTGATCTATCGCCAGCCCGTTGGCCGTCACGTCATCAAGATTTGTGACAGCGTGGGTTGCTACCTGACCGGTTACGAAACGGTCTGCGAAGCGATCAGCCGCAAACTGGGCATCGGCCTCGGCGAAACCACACCGGACGGCCGCTTCACGTTGTTGCCGATCTGCTGTCTTGGCGCCTGCGACAAAGGCCCCGTTCTGATGATTGACGACGATACCCACGGCAACCTGACCGTCGAAGGTATCGATCAGCTACTGGAGCAGTATGCATGAGCACGAGCGCTGCGAACCTGGCCGAAACCCGCCCCCTGACCTACCGGCTGGACGCGGCGGACCAGTCGCCTCTTGATATCAAGGGCTACGAGGCGCTCGACGGCTACGCTGCCCTGCGCAAGGCGATGAAGGACATGTCTCCTGCCGACGTCAGCCAGTTGGTGAAAGACGCCAACCTGCGCGGCCGGGGCGGTGCCGGCTTCCCTGCCGGTATCAAGTGGAGCCTGATTCCCATGGGCGACGATGCGCCCAAACAGAAATACCTCGTCTGCAACGCGGACGAAATGGAGCCGGGTACCTTTAAGGACCGCCTACTGATGGAGCAGTTGCCCCACCAGTTGGTCGAAGCCATGATCGTCGCGGGCTATGCCATCCAGGCATCAAAAGCGTACATCTTCCTGCGTGGCGAATACGTCCTGGCCGCTGAAAGACTCAACCGCGCCATTGCCGAAGCCAAAGCCGCCGGCTATCTGGGTGAAAACATCCTGGGCAGCGGCTGGAGCCTGGAGTTGACCGTTCATACCGGTGCAGGGCGTTATATCTGTGGTGAGGAAACTGCGCTCATCAACTCCCTGGAAGGCCGGCGCGCCAACCCGCGTGCCAAGCCGCCCTTCCCGCAAATTGCGGGCCTTTGGGGCAAACCCACTGTCGTCAACAACGTAGAGACGTTGTGCAATGTGCCGCATATCGTCTTGCGTGGAGCCGAATGGTTCAAAGGGTTATCCCAGGGGAAAAGCGGCGACGCCGGTACCAAGATTTACGGCATGTCCGGCCGGGTCCGCAAACCCGGCTTGTGGGAATTGCCGATAGGCACAACGGCACGGGAAATCCTTGAAGAACACGCTGGCGGCATGCAGGACGGACTTGAGCTGATGGCCTGGTTGCCGGGTGGCGCCTCAACGGATTTCCTGATGCCAGAACATCTGGATCTGCCGATGGATTACGATTCGATCGGCAAAGCCGGCAGCCGTATGGGCACTGGACTGATCATGGCGGTGGATAACAAGCAGAGCATTGTGTCCGTCGTGCGCAATCTCGAAGAATTTTTCGCCCGGGAATCCTGCGGCTGGTGTACCCCTTGCCGCGACGGCCTGCCCTGGTCCGTCAAATTGTTGCGGGCACTGGAGAAAGGTGAAGGGCAACCCGGCGATCTGGAAACCCTGGACCAGTTGACGCGTTTCCTGGGCCCGGGCAAGACATTCTGCGCGCATGCTCCCGGTGCGATGGAGCCACTGCAGAGTGCCCTGAAATATTTCCGCGGCGAATTTGAAAAAGGCATTCGACAGCCTCAGGCCGCAAACTGATTTCCGCCGCGCAGACACGGGTCTGCGCGGACAACGATTTTTCAGCAATTTCGGTTGAAGTCACTCATGGCCACGATTCACGTAGACGGCAAGACATACGAGGTCGACGGCGCAGATAACCTTTTGCAGGCCTGCCTGTCGCTGGGGCTCGATATCCCCTATTTCTGCTGGCACCCGGCATTGGGCAGCGTCGGCGCCTGCCGGCAATGCGCGGTAAAACAGTACCAGAACGCGGACGATAAGCGCGGTCGACTGGTCATGTCCTGCATGACCCCTTCGACCGACGAATCCTATATTTCCATCGAGGACGAGGAAGCCAAAGCCTTCCGGGAAAGCGTCGTCGAATGGCTGATGATCAATCATCCGCACGACTGCCCGGTGTGCGAGGAAGGCGGCCACTGCCACCTGCAGGATATGACCGTCATGACCGGTCATAACATGCGCCGTTACCGCTTCACCAAGCGCACACACCAGAACCAATACCTGGGGCCGTTCATCGCGCATGAGATGAACCGCTGCATTGCCTGCTACCGCTGTGTGCGCTACTACAACAATTACGCCGACGGCACCGATCTTGGGGTCTACGGCGCCCACGACAACGTCTATTTCGGCCGGACCGAAGACGGCGTCCTGGAAAACGAGTTTTCCGGCAACCTGGTGGAAGTCTGTCCGACAGGTGTGTTTACCGACCAGACCCACTCCGACCGCTATAACCGCAAATGGGACATGCAATTCGCACCCAGCGTTTGCCAGCAATGCGGACTGGGCTGTAATACCAGCCCCGGTGAGCGCTACGGGGAGTTGCGTCGTATCGAGAACCGTTACAACGGATCGGTCAACCATTACTTCCTTTGCGACCGGGGCCGTTTCGGTTATGGCTACGTCAACCGCAAGGACCGACCGCGGCAGGCGTCACTGGTCGATCGCAATGGGGAGCTGCAACCGGCCTCCATCGACGGCATTCTCGATGCAGCCGCCGGTGCACTGAGCGGCGCCAAGCGGATTATCGGTATCGGCTCGCCACGGGCCAGTGTCGAGGCGAATCATGTTTTGCGGGAACTGGTCGGTGCCGACAATTTCTCGAGCGGCATGGCCGACGCAGAGCAAACACTGGTTCAGCGTATTCTTGATGTCCTGCGGGAAAGCCCGGTGAGGACGCCCTCTCTGCGGGAAATGGAAGACCGCGATGCCATCTTTGTGCTGGGTGAAGACGTTACCCAGACGGCGCCGCGCATCGCGCTGGCGCTGCGCCAGGCCGTTCGCGGTAAGGCGCGCGATATGGCTGCCGAGAAGAATATTCAGGACTGGCAGGCCGAAGCCATCCGCAACATCGGCCAGCATGAGCGCAATCCCTTGTTTATCGGTAGCTTCCAGAGCACACGCCTGGACGATGTAGCCACCGAAACCGTGCACGCGACCGCTGAAGACCTGGCGCGTCTCGGTTTTGCCGTGGCTCACGCCATCGACCCGGACGCTCCCGTGGTTTCCGGACTGGACGACGAGACCCAACAGCAAGCTGCTCGCATCGCGGAAGCGCTGCTGGCGTCAAAACGCCCATTGTTGGTTTCCGGTACGGGTGCGGGTTCCGATGCCGTGATTCAGGCCACAGCCAATATTGCCCTGGCCCTGCATAAGCGCGGTAAGCCTGTAGCTCAGAGCTATGCCGTGGCAGAAACCAACAGTATCGGCGTCGCCCTGCTGCAGGGCATGCCCCTGGAAACAGCACTGCAATGTCTTGACGACGGTTCGGCGGACGGCGTGGTTATTCTCGAGAATGACCTCTATCGCCGCGCTGATTCCGAGCTGGTCGACC
Source organism: Mangrovitalea sediminis (assembly GCF_002514725.1). Lineage (GTDB taxonomy): Bacteria > Pseudomonadota > Gammaproteobacteria > Pseudomonadales > Oleiphilaceae > Mangrovitalea > Mangrovitalea sediminis. The sequence goes on along the minus strand of NZ_NTLB01000005.1, from coordinate 43,476 downwards.
GGGTCCTTGAGAAAGTGAAAGCGGTTGTTGTAGACCATCAGGCGACAGCCACATCAGATAAGGCCGCCTTCCTGCTCCCCGCTGCCTCTTTCGCCGAGGGCGATGGCACAGTCGTCAGCAGCGAAGGCCGCGCCCAACGCTTCTTCCAGGTCTATGACCCGACCTATTACGAAGCCGATTGCCAGATTCGCGAAAGCTGGCGCTGGCTGCATGCCCTGCACTGCACCTTGCAGGGTCAGGCCGTTAACTGGACTCAGCTGGACGAAGTCACCGCCCACTGCGCCGACGGCATCCCGGCTCTCGCCGGTATTCGTGACGCCGCACCGGCGGCTTCGTTCCGTATCAAGGGACTGCGGATCGCTCGTGAGCCGAACCGCTATAGCGGCCGTACCTCCATGCGCGCCAACATCTCAGTGCATGAACCCCGAGCGCCCCAGGATATCGACACCGCACTGTCGTTCTCCATGGAGGGCTACTCCGGTACGAACGAACCGTCTTCGCTGGTGCCCTTCGCCTGGTCTCCGGGCTGGAATTCGCCGCAGGCCTGGAACAAGTTCCAGGACGAAGTCGGGGGCCATCTCAAGGCCGGTGATCCCGGCGTGCGCCTGATCGAGCCGGCACAGTCCTCCGACGGCCGCTATTTCAGCGAGATTCCTGACGCCTTCTCCGTCAGGGATGGTCAGTGGCGTATCCTTCCACTGCACCATATTTTCGGCAGCGAAGAATTGTCCTCTCGCGCGGCACCGCTGGAAAGCCGTATTCCGGATCCTTATCTGGCACTCGCACCGGCCGACGCAGAACGCCTGGGTGTGACGGAAGGCGCCGAAGTGACGCTGACCCTGGACGGCAAAACCTCATCACTGGCGATTAAGCTGAGTGAAACCCTGCCATCCGGCACCGTTGGCATCCCTGTGGGCCTGACCAATACGCTCCCGACAAACGGGGAATCCTGGGCACAGCTGACTAAGGAGGCGCGCTAATGAGTTGGCTGACGCCAGAAGTCACCGCCATTCTTTTGGGGGTGGTCAAAGCCATTGTGATCCTCTTGGTGGTCGTAATTTCGGCCGCCCTGCTCAGCTGGGTAGAACGCCGTCTGCTCGGCCTGTGGCAGGACCGCTACGGTCCCAACCGGGTTGGCCCCTTCGGTGCCTTTCAGCTGGGCGCCGACATGCTCAAGATGTTCTTCAAGGAAGACTGGACGCCGCCCTTCGTCGACAAGTTGACGTTCTGGCTGGCGCCAGCGATTGCCATGAGCGCCCTGCTGATCAGTTTTGCGATCATCCCCATTACACCGACCTGGGGTATCTCGGACCTGAATATCGGTATCCTGTTGTTCTTCGCCATGGCCGGCATCGCCGTTTATGCCGTCATGTTCGCCGGCTGGTCGAGCAACAACAAATACTCCCTGCTGGGTGGCCTTCGTTCCGCCGCGCAGACCGTCGCCTATGAGGTTTTCATGGGTCTTTCGGTCATGGGCGTCGTGGCCGTTGCCGGTTCGTTCAATATGCGGGACATCGTCGCTGCACAGACCCATGTCTGGTTCATTATTCCGCAGTTCTTCGGTTTCGTGACCTTCGCCATTGCCGGCGTCGCTGTAGCGCACCGGAGCCCCTTCGACTATCCGGAGGCGGAACAGGAACTGGCCGCGGGTTACCACACCGAATATTCCGGCCTGAAATGGGGCATGTTCTTCGTCGGCGAGTACGTAGGCGTTGTGCTGGTGTCGGCGCTGCTCGTGACCCTGTTCCTGGGCGGCTGGCACGGTCCCTTCCTTCCGCCGATTGTCTGGTTTTTGTTGAAGACCGGATTTTTTATCATGATGTTTATTCTGCTTCGTGCCGCCCTGCCGCGGCCGCGTTATGACCAGATGATGGATGCAGGCTGGAAAGTCTGCCTGCCGCTGACGCTGGTCAACCTGGTCATCACCGGGGCGGTCGTTCTTCTTCATTCCGGCGCGGCGCACGCAGGCTAGAGGTCACAACACCATGTCCAAACTCTTTTCTTCTATCGGTTATATTCTGAGCGCGACCTGGAGCCAGGTCCGGACGGTGTGGATGATCTTTACCCATGCCTTCCGTAAGCGCGACACCATCATGTACCCGGAGCAGGAGGTTTACCTGCCACCCCGGTACCGCGGGCGCATCGTCCTGACCCGCGACCCGGACGGCGAAGAGCGTTGCGTAGCCTGTAACCTCTGTGCCGTTGCCTGCCCCGTCGCCTGCATTTCCCTGCAAAAAGCGGAGAAGGAAGACGGTCGCTGGTATCCGGAGTTTTTCCGAATCAACTTCTCGCGCTGCATATTTTGCGGCATGTGCGAGGAGGCCTGTCCGACCACCGCAATTCAGTTGACCCCGGACTTCGAAATGGCCGAGTTCAACCGCCAGAACCTGGTCTACGAAAAGGAAGACCTGCTGATTTCCGGTACGGGCAAATATCACGACTATAACTTCTATCGCGTTGCCGGTATGTCGATCGCCGGCAAGGATAAGGGCGAAGCGCAGAACGAGGCTCAACCGATCAACGTCAAGGGCCTGATGCCCTGATCGAGTCGGGAATAGCTTAGCGTTCGGTATCTCGTCCGAAGACAGAAGCACCCTCCGGCAGGGACACCGTCCCACCGGAAGGTTAAAAAGAAATTCCAATAATTTCAGGCGAAAGCGTCAAGGATCTGTCGTGGAGTATGTCTTTTTCATTGTCGCCGCAATCGCGGTTATCGCTACGTTCAGGGTTGTGACCAACACCAACGCGGTGCATGCCCTGCTCTACCTGATCGTATCGCTCCTGTCCGTTGCCATGATCTTTTTCATGGTCGGAGCTCCGTTTGCAGGCATCATGGAAATCGTCGTCTATGTCGGCGCCATCATGGTCCTGTTTGTCTTTGTCATCATGATGCTGAATCTCGGACAGGAATCGGTTGCCCAGGAGCGGCGATGGCTGAAGCCCGGGGTTTGGATCGGTCCTACCCTGCTCTCGTCCGTTTTGTTCGTCGAGCTGCTTTATGCCCTGTCTAAATCAGGTGCTCACCCCGCCGGGGCCATCACCGTCTCGGCAAAGCAGGTCGGCATCGCATTGTACGGTCCCTATCTTCTGGTGGTTGAGCTGGCGTCCATGCTGCTGTTGGCAGCCCTGGTCGCCGCCTATCACCTGGGCCGTCCGGAACGAAAAGACCAGTAATTCGCCCCGGCCCTCCCACCGGGGGGCCAGGGAGCTCAGATGCTCCGGGGCATCGTGAAAGCTTTTGATAAAAAGGGCCGCAGCTTCGGCTGCCTGACATTTAAAACGGGCGTCTGACGCCTTAACGATTGAACGGGAAAACCATGATACCGATGGAAGATGGTCTGATGCTGGCAGCAGCATTATTCGCCATCGGGCTTACAGGGCTGCTGGTAAGGCGGAATATCCTGTTTGTTCTGATGAGTCTGGAAATCATGATGAACGCCGCTGCGCTGGCGTTTGTGGTCGCGGGTAGCCGATGGGCGCAACCGGACGGCCAGATCATGTTTATCCTGATCCTCAGTCTGGCGGCAGCGGAGGCCAGTATCGGCCTCGCAATCGTGCTCCAGCTGAATCGCCGTTTCCACACCCTCGACATTGACTCGGCCAGCGAGATGCGCGGATGAACCTGCTCTTCCTGACCTTCCTGTTTCCCCTGGTGGGCTTCCTGATCCTGGCGTTCGGCCGGGGTCGTATTTCCGAAAATACCGCGGCGGTCGTCGGCGTCGGGTCGCTTGGCCTGTCGTTCCTGTCGGCCATTTGGGTGGGCAGCCAGTTCCTGCTGCATCCTCCGGCAGGTGGCGCTTACAGCCAGGTGCTCTGGACCTGGATGTCCGTCGACAGCTTCCACGCGCCCTTTGCCCTTCGTCTGGACGGTCTGTCACTGACGATGATGGGCGTCATCACCGGCGTAGGCTTCTTCATTCACCTGTTCGCCTCCTGGTACATGCGTGGTGAAGAGGGTTATGAACGCTTCTTCTCCTACATGAACCTGTTTGTCGCCAGCATGCTGTTCCTGGTCCTGGCAGACAACCTGCTGTTCCTGTACTTCGGGTGGGAAGGCGTGGGCCTGTGCAGTTATCTCTTGATCGGTTTCTACTACAAGGACCCGGCCAATGGCTACGCGGCACGTAAGTCCTTCGTCATTACCCGTGTCGGCGACACCTTTATGGCGATCGGCCTGTTCCTGCTGTTCCGCGAGCTGGGCACCCTGAATATTCAGGAGATCCTGACCCTCGCACCCCAGCACTGGCAGGTGGGTAACGCTACCTGTGAGCTGGCCGCCATCCTGCTGCTGCTGGGCGCTGTCGGTAAGTCCGCCCAGCTGCCCCTGCAAACCTGGTTGCCAGACGCCATGGCCGGCCCTACTCCGGTTTCAGCCCTGATTCACGCGGCCACCATGGTCACTGCGGGCGTTTATCTGATCGCACGAACCCACACCATTTTCCAGTTGGCGCCCATCGCGCTGGAACTGGTGGGCGTCGTTGGCGCGGTGACCCTGCTGATCGCCTGCTTCTCTGCCCTGGTACAAACGGACATCAAGCGGATCCTCGCCTATTCGACCATGAGCCAGATCGGTTACATGTTCCTCGCATTGGGCGTGGGAGCCTGGAGTGCCGCCATTTTCCACTTGATGATGCACGCCTTCTTCAAGGCACTGCTATTCCTTGCCGCAGGCGGCGTGATCAACGCCTGCCACCATGAGCAGGACATCTTCAAGATGGGCGGGCTGCGCAAGCAACTGCCGGTTGCCTACGCAAGCTTCTGGATTGGCGGTGCTGCCCTTGCCGCCCTGCCCCTGATCTCCGCCGGCTTCTACAGTAAGGACGAGATCCTTTGGGAAGCTCTGGCCAGCCACCATATGTGGCTGCTTGCAGCCGGCGTATTGGGTGCCTTCCTGACCCCAATCTATACGTTCCGCCTGATCTTCGTCGCCTTCCATGGTGAAGCGAAGCTCCAGGCGCACCGCGGTCAAGGCGTTTCCTACTGGTTACCGCTGGTTGTACTGATGGTGCTTTCGACCTTTATCGGCGCCCTGATTCATCCGCCGCTCGCCAATGTCCTGCCAGCCAGCCCTGGCGAGGCGGGCGGTCATGGCAAGGAGACGCTGGCTCTGATCTCCGGAAGTCTCTCGATCATCGGCATCCTGATTGCGGCCGGCCTTTTCCTCGGCGAACGCAAGTTGGTCACCGCCATTGCCAATACCGGCCCGGCCCGTCTGCTCCGGCGCTGGTGGTTCTATGCCTGGGGCTTCGACTGGCTATACCGCTGGTTGTTCGAGAAGCCTTTCCTGGCTCTCGTTGCCATCAACCGACGTGACCTGGTGGATTTCACTGCCGGCATTATTCCGGCTGTCGCCCGCTGGTCCCACGACATCCTGAGCGCTACGGAAAATGGTCGTGTGCGTTGGTATGCCGCCTCTATAGCGGCCGGTGCTATTGCGGTAATGGCCGCCATGATGCTGGCTTGAACGGATTTTCACAGTTGAAGAGATACGGATCGACATGATTCTGCCCTGGCTCATTCTGATACCTTTCATCGGCGGACTCCTGTGCTGGCAAGGGGAGCGCTTCGGACTTGGCGTTCCCCGCTGGGTGGCGTTGTTCACCATGGCACTGGTTTTCGTCCTGTCACTCATTCTCTGGTCGCAGGGCGACTATAGCCTTGCAACACTGACCCAGCACGGTGCGGCCCATTGGCAAAGCGAGTTCCAGGTTCCCTGGATCAGCCGTTTTGGCATCAGCTTTCACCTCGGACTCGACGGTCTTTCACTCCTGATGGTGATGCTGACCGGCCTGCTGGGCGTGATGGCCGTTATCTGTTCCTGGAAGGAAATTTCCGACCATATTGGTTTCTTCCACCTGAACCTGCTGTGGAGTCTGGGCGGTGTCATCGGCGTCTTCCTCGCCCTCGACATGTTCCTGTTCTTCACTTTCTGGGAACTGATGCTGGTTCCGACCTACTTCCTGATCGCGCTCTGGGGCCACAACCCGCCGACTGGCAAGGGTCGTATCCACGCCGCGATGAAGTTCATCATCTATACCCAGACCAGCGGTCTGATACTGTTGCTGGCAATCCTTGGCCTGGTGTTCGTGCACTTCCAGGGTACCGGTCAGCTCAGCTTCGATTACGGCGACCTGTTGGGTACCAAGATGAGCCCGCATGTCGAATATATGCTGATGCTCGGCTTCTTCATTGCCTTTGCGGTCAAGCTGCCGGTGGTGCCGTTCCATTCATGGCTGCCAGACGCCCACTCGCTGGCGCCAACCGCGGGTAGCGTCGACCTTGCGGGCCTGTTGCTGAAGACTGCGGGTTATGGCCTGCTGCGGTTCTCCCTGCCCTTCTTTCCGCACGCGTCCCATGAGTTCGCACCGATAGCCATGTGGCTCGGGGTCATCAGTATCTTCTATGGGGCGATCCTGGCGTTCGCGCAAACCGACATCAAGCGCCTGATTGCCTATACCAGTATTTCCCACATGGGCTTTGTGCTGATCGCCATTTATGCGGGAACCCATATCGCCCTGCAAGGTGCGGTACTGCAGATGGTTGCACACGGCATTTCCGCCGGCGCCCTGTTCATTCTCAGCGGCGAAATCTACGAGCGGCTTAAAACACGGGATATGCGGCAGATGAGTGGCCTCTGGTCACGCTTTTCCTATCTGCCACCGCTATCCATGTTCTTTGCGGTCGCCTCACTGGGTCTGCCGGGCATGGGTAACTTCGTTGGCGAATTCCTGATTCTTCTGGGTAGCTTCCCAGTAGCCCCCGTCGTGACCGTTGTTGCCGCGGGCGGTTTGATCATGGCGGCAGTCTATGGGCTCATCCTGATTCAAAGAGCCCTGCATGGTCCGGCCCATTCGCCCGAAAAACTGAAAGACCTGAACATGCGCGAAATCGCCATGATGCTGAGTCTGGTTGCGATACTGCTCTATCTGGGCTTGTATCCACAATCGGTTCTCGACACATCCTCTGGCGCCATGGCTGGAGTCCAGCACTGGTATTCGACCGCCCTCTCCGCCCCCCAGAACATCGCACAGTAGGATCGCCATGACATTGAACGAACAACAATTCATCGCGCTGCTGCCGATACTGATCACCGGCGCGACTACAGTGGTGGTCATGCTGGCCATCGCCTTTGCCCGTAATCACTGGTGGAACGCCACGCTGACGGTTGCCGGCCTGAACCTGGCGCTGGCATCCATCATACTGGCCGCTCGTGTCGCGCCGCAGACCGTCACACCGCTGTTGGTGATCGATGGCTACTCATGCTTCTACATGGCGTTGATTCTTGTCATCACCTTGGCCTGTGCCACCCTGGCCCATGCCTATATGGAAGATTTTGCGGGTAACCGGGAGGAGATCTACCTCCTTCTCACCCTGGCCGCATCAGGCGCCATGGTGCTCGTCAGCAGCCGCCATATGGCATCGCTGTTCATCGGCCTCGAGCTCCTTTCCGTGCCTATTTACGGTATGGTGGCCTACACCTTCCGCAACCACCGCTCCCTGGAAGGCGGCATCAAGTACATGGTGCTCTCCGCAGCTGCGTCCGCCTTCCTGTTGTTTGGTATGGCACTGCTGTATGCCCATAGCGGCACCCTGTCCTTCAAGGGTCTGAGCGGTCAGTTCCACATGGCCGGCCTGCACAGCCCGCTGCTTGTGGTAGGCGCGCTGATGATACTCATCGGCCTCGGCTTCAAACTGTCCTTTGCGCCCTTCCATATGTGGACGCCTGATGTTTACGAGGGTGCCCCGGCTCCGGTTGGCGCCTTCCTGGCGACAGCCAGCAAGACCGCTGTCCTGGCTGTGCTGGTGCGTTTCCTGCTGGAAGCTTCCGCCGAAAATGAGCTGGCGATGCGTGAAGCCATGGGCGTCATTGCCTTCCTCTCCATCCTGGTCGGCAACTTCCTCGCACTGACACAGACCAATATCAAGCGTCTGCTGGGCTATTCGTCCATTGCCCACCTGGGCTATGTGCTGGTTGCCGTCGTGGCCGCCAACCACCTGGAAAGTGAAGCGGTTGCGATGTATCTGGTCACCTATATCGCTACCACTTTGGGTGCCTTTGGCGTTGTCGCATTGATGTCCGATGCCGGACGCTTGCATGATGCCGACGCGATCTTCAATTACCGCGGACTGTTCTGGCGTCGCCCTTACCTGACGGCGGTGCTGACGGTGATGATGCTGTCGCTTGCCGGTATCCCGCTGACGGCGGGTTTCATCGGGAAATTCTATGTCATAGCCGCAGGTGTCGACGCCAAACTCTGGTGGCTCCTGGGAGCACTGGTGGTGGGTAGCGGCGTAGGCCTTTACTATTACCTGCGCGTCGTCGTCGCCCTGTACCTGCCAGAACCCGGCATGGTGCAACACGATGCCCGTCTCGACTGGGGTCAGCGCGCCGGCGGCATTATGGTCCTGGCCCTGGCAGCTGTCGTGCTGATCGTGGGTATTTTCCCGCAGCCGATCATCGACCTGATTCGTGACGCCGGCATCACGGCACTGCACCTTTCCTGACGCTTGTCACTGGGCTGGTCACCATGGCCGGCCCAGTATCTCTCCCCTTTCCCATCGTTCGACATTTGGCCAGCACCAACGTCATCGCTATAATGCCGCTCTCTATCGAGAGAATACTGAAGCTACATGACCGAAACCCAGCCGTTGCGTCGTCTTGATCGCTGTTTTTCCATCGCGCCCATGATGGACTGGACAACCATGCACTACCGCTACCTGGCGCGCCTCTTGTCGCGTCAGTGTCTCCTCTATACCGAAATGGTAACCACGGGCGCGCTGCTGCATGGTGATCGCGAACGCTTTCTGGCTCACGATGCCATAGAACATCCGGTGGCACTGCAGTTGGGCGGAAGTGACCCGAAGGAGTTAGCTGCTTGCGCCCGATTTGGTGAAGCCGCCGGCTTCGACGAAATTAACCTGAACGTCGGCTGCCCAAGCGATCGCGTGCAAAACAATGCCATTGGCGCCTGTCTCATGGCAGAGCCTCGCAAGGTTGCCGACGCGGTTGCCGCCATGCAGGATGCCACCCACGTACCCATCACCGTGAAACACCGGCTGGGCATCAACGGGCGCGAGTCCTATGCCGAACTTTGCGAATTCGTGGATACCGTCGCCGCCACGGGATGCCGAACCTTTATCGTGCATGCGCGCATCGCCATACTGGAAGGCCTCAGCCCCAAGGAAAACCGAGAGATCCCGCCGTTAAAATACGATTGGGTCCATCAACTCAAGCGGGAATTTCCCTCACTGGAAATCATCATCAACGGTGGCTTCAAGAGCCTCGACGCATGCCGAGAACAGCTCGATGTGTTGGACGGAGTCATGGTCGGCCGCGAGGCTTACCAGAATCCCTGGTTGCTGGCTGGGGTCGATCCGTTGCTGTATGGGGAAGCTGCCCCGTTCACCAGCCGCCACGATGCACTCCGAGCCATGTTACCGTTCATCGAAGCGGAACTTTCCCGAGGCGTGGCGCTCAACCATATCACCCGGCATTTACTCGGCCTGTTTCATGGATGCGCGGGGGGACGCCGCTTCCGCCGTCATCTCAGTGAACAGGCGCACAAGCCCGGCGCGGACCTGAAGGTGCTATTGGACGCTATGGCCCTGGTACCAGAAGACGCCGAGGCATCAGCAGCTGAGACAGCCTGATCCAAGGTCCAGCAGCCCCTGGTATACGTCACAATACAGACCCTCGCCGTCTTGTGGACGTCATCGTCGCCCGTTATGTTAGAACCTGGGATATAAGAATGGCTCTCCGAGCCTGAGCACAATGCATTATCGGGAACAGCAGATGACGTCGAAACTCGATCAACTTTCACAGATGACCACCGTGGTCGCCGATACCGGCGATATTGAAGCCATTCGCCAATGGCGCCCGCAGGATGCAACGACCAACCCATCTCTGCTACTTAAGGCTGCGGCTCAGGAGGCCTATCGCCCTATCCTTGAGCAATCCATTCTCTGGGCACAACAGCAAGGCGGCAGCGCCCAGGAAATGCTGGCGCATGCGACAGATCGCTTGGCCGTTCTGATCGGCCAGCAGATCCTTGGCCTGATTCCCGGTGTGGTTTCCACTGAAGTGGATTCCCGACTCTCCTTCGACACGCAGGCGACCATCAGCCGCGCCCACAAGCTGATTCATCTGTATGAGGATGTGGGCATCGACCCGTCTCGCGTCCTCATCAAGATTGCCTCAACCTGGGAGGGCATTCGTGCAGCCGAAGTATTGGAGCGACAAGGTATACGCTGCAACCTGACGCTATTGTTCTCCTTTACCCAGGCCGCAGCCTGCGCCGACGCTGGCGCCTTTCTCGTGTCTCCCTTCGTTGGCCGGATTCTCGACTGGCATTTAGCCAACAGCGGCCGCCAGGAGTTTGCTCCAGATGAAGATCCCGGTGTACTGTCCGTCACGAGAATCTATAATTACTTCAAGCAACATCAGTATCCAACCGTGGTCATGGGCGCCAGTTTCCGCAACGCCGGTGAAATCGAAATGCTCTCCGGCTGCGACCGACTAACGATCAGCCCCGCCCTATTGCAAACGCTATCGGAAGATCAGGGCCCGTTAGCGCGCCGCTTGTCACCCGACCACGCACATTCAGACGACGCACGGCTACAGCTCGACGAGCCCGGCTTCCGCTGGGGGCTGAACGAAGACGCCATGGCCACCGAAAAACTGGCTGACGGCATAAGGCGTTTTACCGCAGACCAGATAACGCTGGAACAGCAGATTCGTCAGTTTGCACAGGCCGCATAATCGCTTTTCGGCAGACCTCATATGATCGAAAGACTGAAAGACTTTTTCCAGTTAGCGCTTACCGGCGAGCCGGGCGGGCGCAGCCGCCGCTCGCCGGAGGAACAACTGGCACTGGCGGCGACCGCCCTGATGATTCAGCTGGCAAGGGTCGATAACGAAGAAGACCCCCGAGAGATTGCGGCCATCATGCGTAGCGCGAAAGAGATTCATGGTCTCTCCGAAGAGGATAGCGCCGAGCTGTTACAGGTTGCTCATGCCGAGGCGGACAAAGCGACGTCACTTTACGAGTTCACCGGCTACCTTAACGACCATCTTGATCATGATCAGAAGCAGGCCCTGCTGACCGATATCTGGAGTGTCGCCTTAGCCGATGAGCACGTGGATAAATACGAAGAACACCTGATCCGCCGTATCGCGGACCTGTTTCACCTCAACCATCGCGAATATATCGAATGCCGCCTGCGGGCCGAAACCCGGCAAGCGGCGCGCTAGAACGCAAGAACCAACATCTGCCAAAGGGACGTTACAGGATTTCATCGCATGATCATTTATGGCCATAGAGGCGCCAAGGGCGAGGCCCCGGAGAATACCCTGGCAGGATTCGTCCATGCTTATCGGCATGGCATCCGCTGTTTTGAAATGGACTTGCAACTGTCGAAGGATGGCGAGCCGGTCGTGATACACGACCTCACGGTCGACCGTACCACCCGCCAAAGTGGAAAAGTCTCCGCCTATACGACAAAGCAGCTGGCCGTCATGGACGCCCGCCACGACACGGCACCGTGGCCCAATCAAACCGGCATCCCCCGTCTCGCAGACATGCTTGAGGCCTGTCCGGACTTTCATCACCTACAGCTGGAGGTGAAAGCCGATGGACGGCAAAGGCTCAATGTACTCTGCAATCGCCTGGTGGAGTTGATCCAACGGCACCATTGGTTCGAACGGGTGACCATCACCTCATCCGACACCTGGTTCCTGCAGGAGGTCAAACGACGGGATCGCCATATCAGCATTGGCCTCGTCGCCGAAAAGCGCTTTCCGAATGCCGTAACCCTCGCTTCCCGCCTCAACTGCGACTATCTCTGCCTCAGTTGGAAGCTCTGCACGGCGCCACTGGTTTCAGCCGCACGTACGCGGGGGATGCACGTCTCGGTGTGGACCGTAAACCGCATCCACGACATGCTGCAGTTGGAGGAGAAGGGTGTCGATAGCATCATTACCGACTTCCCCACCAGCACCCAGATCTATTTTGATAACCGCCTGAAGGTCGCCGGTGCTCCGCTTAACCGTATCAGCACCGGCCAATTCGACCCGGAAGCGAGTGGCGCCTGAAACACCGGCGCCACAACCTCTCTCTCAGAATATCCGATTCAGGCCATTGAGGGCCGCGACGCGGTAGGCTTCGGCCATCGTCGGGTAGTTGAAGGTCGTATTGATGAAGTAATTCAGCGTATTCGCCTCACCCGGCTGCTTCATGATGGCCTGGCCGATGTGAACGATTTCCGCCGCCTGGTCACCAAAACAATGAATACCCAGAATGGCGCGGGTTTCCCGGTGGAACAGAATCTTCAGCATACCGACGGCCTCGCCGGTAATCTGCGCACGGGCCAGGTGTTTGAAGAACGCCTGGCCCACATCATAGGGAATCCGCGCTTCGGTCAGTTCGCGCTCGGTACGTCCGACCGAACTGATTTCCGGAATGGTATAGATACCCGTCGGTACGTCATCGACGAAATGACAGGCAACTTCCTCGATTTCGTCAGATAGCGTCGCCCTGCCCTGGTCATAGGCAGCACTGGCCAGACTCGGCCAGCCAATGACGTCGCCCGCGGCATAGATATGCTCGAGCGAGGTCCGGTAGTGCTGGTCGACACTGAGTTGTCCCCGGGAGTTCGTCTCCAGCCCAATGTTCTCCAGGCCCAGCTTATCCGTATTACCGGTACGCCCGTTACACCACAGGAACGCATCGGCACGGATGCGTTTACCGGATTTCAGCGTCAGCACCACCCCGTGGTCGTCACCTTCGACTTTCTCATACTGCTCGTTATGACGGACCAGGACCCCGTTGTTACGCAGGTGATAGCTAAGGGCATCGGAAATCTCATCATCCAGGAAGGACAGCAGACGACTCCCCGGGTTGATCAGGTCGACCTTGACGCCCAGGCCGGAGAAGATCGAGGCATACTCGCTACCGATAACACCCGCCCCGTATATGATGAGCGTCCGGGGCGTATGGGACAGACGCAGGATCGTGTCGCTGCTATAAATCCGGCGATGGCGGAAATTGACGTCTTCCGGTGTATAAGGCCGCGATCCGGTTGCGATAACGACGCTACGTGCATGCAGAATTTCGTTTGCATGCTTTCCGCCACGAATTTCGATGCGGTTCTCGTCAAGGAAATAGGCTTGACCATTGAACAGGTCGATGCGGTTACGCGCGTAGAACTGAGTGCGCAGTTTGACCTGCTTGTTGATAACGCGCTCTGCGCTTTTCAGTACCCGGGGAAATGAAAACAGCCGTGGCTCGCCAATATCGCGGAACATGCTGTTGGTATTGAAGGTGATGATCTGTTTGACTGCGTGGCGCAACGCCTTGGAAGGGATGGTGCCCATGTGGGTGCAGTTGCCACCCACCATATCCTTATCCTCAATAACGGCAACACGCTTGCCGTGTTTTGCGGCATTCATCGCCGCACCCTCACCGGCCGGACCGGCCCCGATCACAACAACGTCGTAGTGGTATTCCGCCATGAGGACTCCATTACCGAAGGACAATAGGACACGGCCGATGTACAACGACGCCCACCGGGGACGTCCGTCATCGGCACGCTAAGAAAAAACACTATTACTCCTGCCCGGCTCCCGTCTGCTTCGTTGCGTCGTAAGCCAGATCACTCGGGGAAGCCGCACGGGCATTAACTTCTTCGCACTTGCTGCGATTGCCGCCGCAAATCTCGCACGCCGTGTCGATACCCAGGGCGCTCATGCCGCCGCAGGAGCCCTTGAGCGGCTTGCGGCCAAACATGACACCAATCGACATGGCTGCGATCATGACGCAAAAGACCAGGAAAACCAGAATAAAGGTACTCATCGGTATCCTCCTGTCATCACCGCGTCTGGGACTGCATACAGTCTCCCCGGATTCTCCGATAGACGCAATTCGACATTGATAGGAGACTAAGGAACAAATTCAAGCAATTAGGATGTCCAAACGTACGCGGGGCAACCCTTCGGTCACCCCGCGTCAACATCAGCTGCCGAAATCATCCAGCAGGATATTGTCCTCTTCCACGCCCAGATCCTTGAGCATCCTGATCACGGCGGCGTTCATCACGGGGGGTCCACACATGTAGAACTCGCAGTCCTCTGGAGACGGATGATCCTTCAGGTAGTTCTCATACAGTACGTTATGAATAAAGCCGGTATAGCCCGTCCAGTTATCATCGGGTAACGGATCCGACAACGCCACATGCCATTCGAAATTCTCGTTTTCGGCGGCCAGGGCATCGAAATCCTCTACGTAGAACATCTCACGACGGCTACGCGCTCCGTACCAGAAGCTGATCTTGCGATTGGAATGCAGTCGGCGCAACTGGTCGAATAGATGCGCCCGCATCGGTGCCATCCCGGCGCCGCCACCGATAAAGATCATCTCGGCGTCGGTCTTCTTGGCGAAGAATTCGCCGAAGGGGCCATAAACGGTAACCTTGTCACCCGGCTTCAGGCTGAAGACCCAGGAAGACATCTGACCTGGGGGTACATCGGTACCCGGCGGTGGTGTTGCAATCCGGATATTGAACTTGAGCACGCCCTTTTCGTCCGGATAGTTCGCCATCGAATAGGCCCGGATCACAGGCTCACGGACAACTGACCTGAACCGCCATAGATTGTGCTTATCCCAATCCTCCCGGAAACGCTCCTCGACCTCAAAATCGGTAAAGCTGACGTCGTGGGTCGGTGCCTCCAGCTGCACATAGCCACCGGCCCGGAAATTCACTTCCTCGCCGGCCGGCAGTTCCAGCACCAGCTCCTTGATAAAGGTAGCAACGTTATGGTTGGACTGGACGGTACACTCCCATTTCTTGACGCCGAAGAATTCCTCCGGCACCTCGATCTTCATGTCTTGCTTGACGGGTACCTGGCAAGCCAGACGCCACCCCTCCCGCTCCTCACGATTGGTGAAGTGCGCCTTTTCCGTCGGCAGCATACTCCCGCCGCCTTCAACAACCTTGCACTTACACTGGGCACAGCTGCCGCCGCCACCACAGGCTGAGGACAGGAAAATGCCGTTTGACGCCAGTGTCTGCAGCAATTTGCCGCCACCCGCCGCCTTCACCCGATGATCGGGATCGTCATTGATGTCGATCACTATGTCGCCGGTGCTCACCAGCCGCGACCGAGCCGCCAGGATGACGGCCACCAGCGACAGTACAATGACCGTGAACATGACGACGCCGAGAATAATCTGAATACCCATCGTTACGCCTCAGAAATCTGTCCGCCGGATTACAGCGAAATGCCGGAAAAGGACATGAAACCGAGCGACATCAGTCCCACGGTGATAAAGGTAATGCCCAGGCCCTGCAGGCCTTCCGGAACATCACTGTACTTGAGCTTTTCACGAATTCCGGCCAATGCCAGAATCGCCAAGGCCCAGCCAGCGCCGGCACCGAAACCGTAGACCACACTTTCGCCGAAGGTGTAATCCCGCTCCACCATGAACAGCGATGCCCCCATGATGGCGCAGTTAACTGTAATCAATGGTAGAAAGACGCCCAGCGCGTTGTAGAGCGCCGGCACATACTTATCCAGCACCATTTCCATGATCTGTACGATCGCGGCGATAACCCCGATGTAGGTAATCAGACCAAGGAAACTGAGATCGACGTTCGGCAGTCCGGCCCAGGCCAAAGCGCCTTCACGGAGCAAGCCGTTATAGATCAGGTTGTTGACCGGCACGGTCAGCGTCTGGACCACAACTACAGCGATACCCAGGCCAATAGCCGCCTCCATCTTCTTGGAGATGGCCAGGAAGGTACACATGCCCAGGAAGAACGCCAGCGCCATGTTCTCGACAAAGATCGCCTTAACCGCAAGGCTGAGATAATGCTCGAACATCAGAAGGCCTCCTTCACTTTGTGTGCTGCCAGCTTGAACTCACCAGCCTCTTTCTGTTCTTTCTTCCAACTGCGCAGCGCCCAAATCAGCAGGCCGATCAGGAAGAAGGCGCTCGGCGGCAGCAACAACAGGCCGTTAGGCACATACCATCCACCATTCTTCACCAGCGGCAGAATGGTATATCCCAGCAACTTACCGGAGCCGAAGAGTTCGCGGATAATGGCCAGGCAGATCAGCATGGCGCTATAGCCCATGCCGTTACCGATACCGTCGAGAAAACTCAGAATTGGCCCGTTTTTCATGGCGAAGGCCTCGGCCCGCCCCATAACGATACAGTTGGTGATGATCAGGCCGACGAAGACGGAAAGCTGCTTGCTGATTTCGTAGGCATAGGCGCGCAGTACCTGATCCACCACGATAACCATGGAGGCGATGATGGTCATCTGGGCAATGATCCGGATGCTGCTGGGGATCTGCTTTCGGATCAGGGAAACGGCAAAGCTGGAGCACGCCGTAACCAGTGTGACGGAAATCGCCATAACCAGCGTGACACTCAGCTGGCTCGTCACCGCCAGCGCTGAACAGATACCGAGGATCTGCAACGCGATCGGGTTGTTGTTGAGAATCGGCTCCAGCAGAACCTGTCTGGCTGTCACTTCCGACATATCACACCTCCCCTGCACGCAGTTTCTTGAGATAGGGTGCGAAACCTTCCTTGCCCAGCCAGAACTGCAGGAGGTTGGTGACCCCCCGGCTGGTCAGGGTCGCACCCGACAAGGCGTCGACTTCATGATCCACCTGGGGCGAGGCGGGGTCTACGCCACCCTTGACCAGATGAATCAACGGGTCCTCGACATTGTCGCCGTAGATCTTCTTGCCCGGCCAGAGGGCTTTCCACTTGGGATTATCCACCTCGCCCCCCAGTCCCGGCGTTTCCGCCTGCTGGTAAAAGCCCAGGCCGGCAACGGTGTTGGCATCGCCCTTAAGGGCGATAAAGCCCCACAGGGTCGACCAAAGGCCGTAGCCATGGATCGGCAGTATGACACGCTTCAGCTTACCGTCTTCGTGCAGGATATAAACCTTGGCGATGTTTGCCTCGCGCTTGATACTGGCAATGTCCTCGGTTCCACTCAATGCGCGGGACAAGGCAGGGTCCTTCGCGGCTTTGCGTTGATCGAACGCTGCCGCATCCTTGAGCCCCAGGGATTTGGGATCCACATAGTCGCCGGTATCGAGTCGTACCAGTTTCACCTGAAAGCGGGCGAAGTCCTTTTCGATCTCGTCAGCGCTCTCACCCGGCTTCAACATACCCGCCGTACGCAGGACACTGGTGCGGATATCGAGCTTCTGGTTCTTGACCTGGAGCGGTTTGAGCAGAACAGCGGCTGCCGACACCACTACCGAACAGACGATACACAGTGCCAACGCGACGATGACGGTGCGTTTGACGCTCTCATGTTGTTCAGACACGTGCGAGCCTCCGTTTGATATTGGCCTGGACCACAATGTGGTCGATAAAGGGCGCAAAGAGGTTGGCAAACAGAATCGCCAGCATCATGCCTTCCGGATAAGCCGGATTCACGACCCGGATCAGAACGACCATCACACCGACAAGTATCCCGAACACCCACTTTCCTGTGTCGGTCATCGCTGCAGAAACAGGATCGGTCGCCATAAACATCATGCCGAAGGCGAAACCACCCAGCACCAGATGCCAATAAGCCGGCACGGCAAACATCGGGTTGGTGTCGGAGCCGATCAGGTTGAAGGTCAACGACATCGCAATCATGCCCAGCAGCACGCCACCGACAATTCGGTAGGAGGCAATGCGCATGATCAGCAACACAGCGCCACCGATAAGGATCGCCAATGTCGACGTTTCACCGACACTGCCTTGCATGAAGCCGAGGAACGCGTCCATCCAGGTCAGATGCCCCTGCAACGCCTGCATACCGCCACTCGCAGCCACACTCAGCGGAGTCGCGCCACTGAAACCGTCCACAGCCGTCCAAACCGCATCGCCAGACATATAGGCCGGGTAGGCGAAAAACAGGAAGGCACGTCCGGCCAATGCCGGGTTGAGGAAGTTCTTGCCGGTACCGCCAAAGACTTCCTTACCCATCACCACACCGAAACTGATGCCCAAAGCCACCTGCCACAACGGAATCGTCGGCGGCAGGATCAAGGCAAACAGGATAGAGGTGACGAAGAATCCTTCGTTGATCTCGTGGCGGCGGACAGTCGCAAACAGCACTTCCCAGAAACCACCCACAATAAAGGTGACGACGTAGATCGGTACGAAGTAAACCGCGCCATAGACGAAGTTATCCCAGATGCTCGCAGGATCATGCCCCACCAGCGCAGAGATAAGCCGCTGATGCCAATCGAGCATCGCAGGCGCATGTCCCTCCGCCAGGAAGCTGTTGGCTTGCAGGCCGACGTTGTACATCCCGAAAAACATGGCGGGGAAAACACACAGCCAAACGGTAATCATGATCCGTTTCAGATCGATACCGTCACGCACATGCGCAGTGGTCCCGGTCACTTTGCCGGGAGAGTAGAAAATGGTATCCACCGCTTCGTAGAGCGCGAACCATTTCTCGAAGCGTCCCCCTTTCACGAAATGGGGTTCGATCCGGTCAAGGAATTTGCGTAGCGCCATGATCAGCCCTCTATCTCGATACGGGTCAGGTTGTCACGCAAGATCGGACCGTATTCATACTTGCCCGGGCAGACGAAGGTACAGAGCGCCAGATCCTCTTCATCCAACTCCAACGCCCCCAGTTTCTGCGCCGTTTCGGTATCGCCCACGATCAGCGAACGCAACAGTTGGGTCGGCAGGATGTCGAGGGGCATGACACGCTCGTAGGTTCCCACCGGCACCATGGCACGCTCACTGCCATTGGTGGAAGTGGTGAAATTGAACAGACGTCCAGACATCAGTTTGGAAAGGTAGATATTCAACACGGAAAAGCGTTGTGTACCCGGCGACAGCCAGCCCATAAAATCCCGGTGCGTCCCTTCTTCCAACAGGCTGACCTGGTTGGCATAGCGACCGAGATAGGCACAAGAGTCGCGTCCGGTTCGACCGCCAAAAACGGAACCCGAGATCGCACGGACATCTGCGCCTTCTTCCGCTTCACCCTGCAGCAGCTCGTTGAAACTGGCACCCAAACGGGTCTTCACCAGGCGCGGCTTGCGGGCCTTGGGGCCCCCGATCGCCACGATTCGCTCGACGGGAAGCTCGCCAGTCACAAAAAGTTTGCCGACGGCCATGACATCCTGATAACCAATATGCCAGACCGTTTTTGTCGCACTGACAGGATCCAGGAAATGGATATGGGTCCCGACATTACCCGCGGGATGCGGGCCCGCTACCGACACCTGCTCGACGGAATCGTCGTTCGGCAGCGGCAGAGTTGCATCCGGAGCCGCACAGACGAAGACCTTCCCCTGAGTCAGCTTACGAATGACCTGAAGCCCTCGCTTGAAGGCCTCGCTGTCGGTGTTGACGACCACAATCGGGTCAGCAGCCAGGGGCTGGGTATCGATAACCGGCACGAAGATCGAGTGCGGCACACTGTCAATGGCCGGCACCTTGCTGAAAGGACGGGTGCGAAACGCGGTCCAAAGCCCCGATTCGACAAGATTATCCACGACCTGCTGGCGCTGGAGATTGGCAATATCAGAGTCGCTGTACTGTGCGAAACGTTCAGCCTCGTCATCATTCACCTCGATAACGAGCGACTGAAATACACGGCGCTCACCACGAAGAATAGCCTTGACCGTTCCCGCCGCCGGCGACGTGAAGCGCACGCCCTCGTTCTTCTTGTCCGTGAACAGCAACGATCCGCGCTTGACGCGATCCCCTTCCTGAACCGCCATGGTTGGCTTCAGGCCGTTGTAATCAAAACCAACCAAAGCGACATGGCGAACAGGATTGGCCGGGGTGATCGTTTGCTCTGGGGCACCACGAATGGGAAGATCCAGGCCTTTCTTGATCTTTATCATCAGCCCTAACCACATTTTGAAAGCGAAAAATGAATCGTCGACGCTGGATCAACGGCTTCGGCGGACCTAAGGGGGTCTTGCGGACGCAGGTCAGCCCTTTAGCGCGACGCATGCTCAACAAAAGCACCGGAATGCCTGTCGACGATCGGAAAAAGCGTTCCAATTATAGAGATCAAAGTCCCCTATTGCCAGACCGCAAAAGACCTGAAACCCCAGCAGTAACAAGGCAAAAGCTGACACAATCGGGAGTATTTCGAGTTCAGGCCGGCAACCGGACAGGCCCGGATTCCGCCTTGAAGATAGAGGGGATAGGCGCCACCGCCGGGGTTCCGCTGGCCATAGTCCGGGCAGAACAACCGACGATGAACACCCAAACCGACACGGCTGAGGTATCAACCGTGCCGGCGAGCGACCTTAGCGACCGCGCTTGGGAAAGATCGGATACGTCACACCGGCCATCTGATTGACGACACGGATGACCTGGGCGCTATAGCCGGCCTCGTTGTCGTACCAAACATACAGGACGGCGCGATTGCCATTAGCGATGGTTGCCTGGGCATCGACAACACCTGCGCGACGAGACCCGACGAAGTCCGTTGAAACCACTTCTGGCGAGTTCACAAAATCGATCTGACGCTGAAGCTCCGAATGCAGTGCCATCTCGCGCAGATATTCATTAATCTGCTCGCTGGTGACATCAGCCTTCAGGTTGAGGTTGAGGATTGCCAGGGAGACGTTCGGGGTCGGCACACGAATCGCATTGCCGGTGAGCTTGCCTTTCAGCTCCGGCAGGGCTTTGGCGACAGCCTTGGCAGCACCCGTCTCGGTAATAACCATGTTCAGGGGTGCGCTACGACCACGACGGGACCCCTTGTGGTAATTGTCGATCAGGTTCTGGTCATTGGTGTAGGAGTGCACCGTCTCGACGTGACCGTCGATAATACCGAACTCGTCGTTGATCGCCTTGAGAACGGGCGTAATCGCATTGGTGGTACAGGACGCTGCCGACAGGATGTGGTCATCGCTGGTGATACAGTCGTTATTGATCCCGTATACGATGTTCTTGATGTCGCCTTTACCCGGCGCCGTCAGCAGCACCCGGCAAACACCCTTGGACTTGAGGTGGAGGCCCAGGCCTTCCGCATCGCGCCATTTACCGGTGTTGTCGATCACGATGGCATTGTTGATGCCGTACTCGGTGTAATCCACCTTGTCCGGGCCATCGGAATAGATGACCTGGATAAAATTGCCGTTAACGATCAGCGCACTGCGCTCTTCGTCAATGGTGATGGTGCCATTGAAGGGGCCATGCACGGAGTCGCGACGCAGCAGGCTGGCGCGTTTCTCGAGATCGTTTTCGGCACCGCCGTTGCGCACCACAATGGCGCGCAGACGCAGGTTGTTGCCGCCCCCGGCCTTTTCGATCAGGATGCGTGTCAGCATGCGACCGATACGACCAAAACCGTACAGCACGATATCCTTGGTGTCTTCGACGCTGGCTTCTTCGTCGCCTTTGCCGACAACCTCCGCCACTTCCTCTCGCAGGAAGTCATTCAGGGATACGGTGTCCTTCACGGCCTGGTAACGGACCGCAAGCTTGCCGATATCGATATGGGCACGTCCCAGGTTGAGTTTGTCGAGCTCCTGCAAAATAGGCAGCGTATCCTTAACGGCCAGTTCATTCGCCTCGATCTGACGGACGAAGCGGTGAGCCCGAAGAATGCCGACGACAGACTGGTTAATGATCGCCTTGCCGTAGATGGACGTAACCACATTGTTCTTGCGATACAGGCGTCCAATCAGAGGAATCATGGCTTCTGCCATGGCTTCCCGGTCTTTCCAGTCGGCGAAATACTGGTTCATCTGCTCGTGACTCACGTTGTCAGACCTCTTGGTAGCACGAATAACGGGGCGCACATTATCCAATGTCATGCAATCGACCGCAAATCGAAACAAACCGAACCTTGATCCAGGCCCGGTTGAATATCTCTGTACGGAGCTCCGGTGGTGCTTTCCAGGGGGATTTTTTGGCCCGATGGCCCGCCATTTGCCATGACACCCCGTCCCCTGATCGCTAGAATGGCGCGATGCCAAGCATTCGCCCCCGTTCACCCCGTGCCGAGATACGCCCGAACACCATGACTGCCTCGCTTTCCCCGTTGTCGCTGCTGAACGCAAAAATCCCGCAACAAGGCGGAGATCACCGCTATTGGACCGGATTGCGAGGGAGCGCCAAGGCCTTGGCGATCTGCGAAGCGGCCCGCCAGCATCCCGGTCTGACCCTGGTCGTGACATCCACCACCGAGCAGGCACTGCAACTGGAACAGGCGATCGAGTTCTTCCTCGGGCAAGCGCCCCATGGCACAGAGGAACACCCGGACACGCCGGAGAATATCTCGGACGGGAATCGCGGCATTGCCGCAGGCCAAGAGCTCGAGGTGCTCTCGCTGCCGGATTGGGAGACGCTCCCTTACGACATGTTCTCGCCACATCAGGACATCGTTTCCCAGCGCATCCGATCATTGCACCGTCTTCCGCGCGTGCAGCAAGGCATCCTGGTGGTGCCGGCACGAACGCTGATGTACCGGCTCCCCCCCATGGCCTACCTGGAAGGCAACAGCCTCGTCCTGGCCGTCGGTCAATCCTTCGATATCGATCGGTGGCGCCAGCGCCTCGAAGCCGCGGGTTACCGGCACGTCGACAACGTTTACGAGCACGGCGAATACGCCATTCGGGGGGCTATCCTCGACATCTACCCTATGGGAGCCGCGGCGCCCTATCGGATCGACCTCTTCGATGACGAGATCGAATCACTGCGGACCTTCGACCCTGAAACCCAGCGATCCATTGAGCGGTGCGAACGCATCGAATTGTTGCCCGCCCACGAATATCCCTGGGACAAAGAAGCGAGAACCCGTTTCCGCAACCAGTGGCTGGATGCCTTTCCCAAGGCGGCGAGGGAGGCCCCGATCTACGAAGATGTTGTTTCCGGCATCAAACCGCCCGGCATCGAGTACTACTTGCCCCTGTTCTTCGAGGAAACCTCGACACTGTTCGACTATCTTCCCGATGAAACCCTCATTGTCACGCCGGAAGACCTCGAAAACGCCATCGACCATTTCCAAAACGATATTGAAGCCCGTTACGAAGATCGCCGTTACGACCGTTTCCGCCCTATTCTCGCGCCAGACAGGCTATTCCTTCGAAAAGAAACCATTTTTGAGCGCCTCAAACCGCGGCCCCGGATTTCGCTGTACACCGACCCTCGCGAGGCGGGCGTCCGCGAGTTCAACGCTCAGACCGAAGCCGTTCCCGATATCGCCATAGACGGTCGCGCCACTGCACCCGTCGCCCGACTTCGCGCCTTCCTGACCCAGTTCGACGGGCGGGTATTGATCTGTGCCGAATCTGCCGGTCGCCGGGAAGCCCTGGACGACCTGCTGCGCCAACATGACCTGACAGTCGAAGCCGCCACCTCCTGGCCGGCATTCATCGACAGCCGCAGCCCACTGATGTTGACGACGGCCCTGCTCGAGCAGGGTATGGTTCTCCCGGATCGAAAACTTGCCCTGATCACCGAAGCGCAGCTGTTCGGGCAGCGCGTCATGCAGCGCCGTCGCCGCGCCCGCGCCACAGAGAGCGCCGACGTTGCTATTCGCGATCTCTCCGAATTGCGCATGGACGCTCCAGTGGTACACATCGACCACGGTGTCGGGCGATACAAAGGTCTTCAGGTCATCGACGCCGGCGGCCAGCCCAACGAATTTCTTACCCTGGAGTATGCAGGCGGCGCCAAGCTTTACGTTCCGGTCTCCAGTCTGCACCTGATTTCACGGTACAGCGGCAGTGACGATGATCATGCGCCACTGCACAAGCTGGGTAACGAACGCTGGTCCCAGGCCAAACAGAAAGCACTGGAAAAAATCCGCGACACCGCGGCCGAGCTTCTCGACATCTATGCACGCCGCGAGGCCCGCAAAGGATTTCAGTTCCAGGCCCCAGATGAAGCCTACGAGGCGTTCTGTGCAGGCTTCCCCTTCGAGGAAACTCCCGACCAGCTGGCCGCCATCGAAGCGGTAATCCGCGACATGACCAGCGAACGTCCCATGGATCGCCTGATCTGTGGCGACGTCGGCTTCGGCAAGACGGAAGTCGCCATGCGCGCGGCCTTCCTCGCCACTTTTTCCGGCAAGCAGGTGGCCGTATTGGTACCGACCACCCTACTCGCCCAGCAACACTACGAGTCCTTTCGCGATCGCTTCGCCGAAACACCGGTCCAGGTCGAGCTTCTCAGCCGATTCCGCTCCAGCAAGCAGGTCGATACCACGCTGGAGCATGTTGCTGCCGGCTCAGCGGATATCATCATCGGCACGCACAAGCTGCTGCAGGGTGACGTCAAATTCCGTAATCTCGGACTCGTTATCATCGACGAGGAGCACCGCTTCGGCGTCGGCCAGAAAGAACGCCTCAAGTCCCTTCGCGCCGAAGTGGATATCCTGACGTTAACGGCGACGCCGATTCCGAGAACCCTGAATATGGCGATGGGCCAGCTGCGCGACCTATCCATCATCGCCACGCCACCGGCTCGACGGCTGTCGGTCAGGACCTTTGTGCGTCAACGTGAAGAGGCCCTTATCAAGGAGGCCTTGCTGCGCGAAATCCTGCGGGGCGGCCAAGTGTATTTTCTGCACAATGAAGTCAGCACCATCAACCGTACCGCCGAGGTGCTGCGGGATCTGGTGCCGGAGGCGCGGGTCGGCGTTGCCCACGGGCAAATGCGCGAGCGAGAACTCGAACAGATCATGTCCGACTTCTATCACAAACGGTTCAATGTGCTGGTGTGTACCACCATTATCGAAACCGGTATCGATATCCCCAGCGCCAACACCATTGTCATCGAAAGGGCCGACAAGTTCGGCCTGGCGCAGTTGCATCAGCTCCGAGGTCGCGTTGGACGCTCGCACCACCAGGCCTATGCCTACCTGCTGACACCGCCGCCGAAAACCCTGACACCTGACGCCCAGAAGCGCCTTGACGCCATTGCCGCCGCCCAGGATCTCGGTGCTGGCTTCATGCTCGCCACCCATGACCTCGAAATCCGCGGGGCTGGTGAACTGCTTGGCGAAGAGCAAAGCGGTCAGATCGAAACCATTGGCTTTACGCTGTACATGGATATGCTAAAAGAAGCGGTCAAGGCCATCCGTGAGGGCCGAACGCCCAACGCTGATATGCCGTTGCAGCACGGCACCGAGGTCAACCTGCATATCCCGGCGCTGATTCCGGAAGACTACCTGCCCGATGTCCACAACCGGCTGATCCTGTACAAGCGTATTGCCGGCGCCGCCGACCAGGAAGCCCTGGACGAGCTTCAAGTGGAAATGATCGATCGTTTCGGATTGCTGCCCAACGCCACCAAGAACCTGCTGCGCCAGACGCAACTCCGTCTCGACGCAGAAGCGCTGGGCATTACGAAGATCGAAGCCGGGCCGGAATGGGCCAAGCTGGAATTTTCAGCAAGGACTCAGGTGGATCCCTTGACCCTGGTAAAACTGGTGCAAGGTGCACCGCTGCAGTATCGCCTGGAAAACGGTAATCTGTTCCGTTTCCGGCTGAAGCGTCATGACGCGGATGGTAAACTCCTGGAGCTGCGAGAGATGTTGGAACGCCTTCAGCCCCAGTCCAAAACCCGGCAATCCCATTGAACCTGACATTCCGGAGAACGAGCCCCGTGCGAAGTCTGCCAGTCCATCTGCCGAACCGTCCTGTCCTTACCTGGCTTCTATTGCTGGTTCTGGCGCTCTCCAGCGGCCTTTTCAGTCTATCGGCCCATGCCGCGGGTTCCGACCGCTACCGGGCAGAAATACTCCTGTTCGAGCGCCTCGTCGACCCCAATGCCCTCACCGAGCAAATGGCTGACAAGCCGGTACCGACGCTACCGACAACAGATGCAAAGAATCTCTGGATAGAAGGACCGGACGGTCAGGTGCAGACGGATTTACAGCTTGTCGATGCCAAGGACCTGTATCTGCAGAAGGCGGCCGAACGTCTGACGCGTAGCGGCAACTACAAGGTACTGATGCTCACCGGATGGGACGATGCCTTTCCGCCAGGCTATCAAAGCCCACCACTACTGATCCGCATTGGCGAGCAGGCCGATGGACATAGCGCCACCGAAGGTTATATCCAGATCTCCCGCCAGCGCTACCTGCATGTCACGGCAAATCTGACGTCCCTGAAATTCATCGAACCCTCGCTCGCGCCGCCGTTGCCGGACTCGCTGACATCCGGCATGCAGAGCGATAGCGCCAGCGTCCCTGTTGTCGCCCCTTTGACCGATCAAAGTGCCGATCAGAGGGTCCCCCAGGTCATCACATGGCTACGGGAAAACCGCCGCATGCGCAGTCAGGAATTGCATTACCTCGACTCGCCAACGCTTGGCCTGCTGATCTACTTCGAGCCGCTGAAGGATGACGCCAGCAGCGACACGCCCCAGCAGCAACCTGCCCAACAATAAAACCGGCGTTAACTCCGGCTCGGCACCAGGCCGAGCCGTGGGATGGATTCAGCCGTCGGTCAGCATGCCCCGCAGAATACGCTTGACGTATCCCATGCCCTCGTCGATTGCGGCTTCGATTTCTTCCATAGTGATGATGTGGTCCGACTTACCGGCAGCCCAATTCACGACCAGAGCCAGACAGGCATAGCCGAGCTTCAGCTCTGCCGCTAACGCAGCCTCCGGCATTCCGGTCATACCCACCAGATCACAACCGTCACGCTCCATACGCACGATTTCCGCCGCAGTTTCCAGACGGGGCCCCTGGGTGGCGCCGTAAACGCCGAAATCGACGCAGGCCACCCCTTCACGCCCGGCGGTCTGCAACAGACGCTGACGCAGGGTCTCCGTATACGGATGGGTAAAATCTATATGGGTCGTCGAATCGATCTTGCCTTCGAAGTAGGTATGGTCACGCCCCCAGGTGTAATCGATTACCTGATGCGGCACCACAACCCGTGCCGGCCCCATCTGCGGATGAATACCGCCCACGGCGTTGACGGCAATCACCCGCCGCACCCCGGCATCCTGTAAGGCCCACAGGTTAGCCCGGTAATTCACCTCATGGGGCGGAATCCGGTGAGGATTCCCATGGCGAGCGAGAAACACCACCGGCGTGTCGCCCAGACGACCGAACTGCAGAGGCGCAGATGGCGCCCCCCAGGGTGTCTCACAATGACGCTCTTCCTCGATAACCAATCCATCCAGCTGGGTCAGGCCGGTACCGCCGATAATGGCCAACAAGGCTTCCTGTGTCATAGCTGATCCTCACGATCGCGCTGGCGGATCGGACTCGCCGTGTCTTCGCCAGCATGTTGGGGCTGTTGTTTGTCCTGCACGGGCGTCTCTTTGTCGGCAGACGAAGATTCGACCATGTGCAGCGTACGGGTCGGGAACGCAATCTGCGCGCCGTAACTGTCGATAATCTCCACAGTCTTCAGCAACACTTCCTGCTTGATCTCATGGAAACGGACCCAATTCGTGGTCTTGGTGAAAGCGTAGATAAAGAAGTCCACCGATGACGCATTGAATGTATTGAAATTGACCATCAACGTCTGAGCGGTATCGATCTCCGGATGGTCCTCGAGCATGCTCTTGACGTCGCTGACGACCTGCCCCATGCAGTGCACATCGTCATAACGCAGCCCGATGGTTTCGTATATCCGCCGGTTGCTCATTCGCGACGGATTCTCCACCGAGATGCTCGTGAAGGTGGAGTTAGGCACAAACAGCGGCCGCTGATCGAAAGTGCGGATTCGGGTCAGGCGCCAGCCGATATGCTCGACGGTACCTTCGATATTCTTATCCGGCGAGCGGATCCATTCCCCTACCTTGAAAGGGCGATCCATATAGACCATCAAACCACCAAAAAAATTGGCAAGCAGATCCTTGGCCGCAAAGCCCACGGCAATGCCACCGACACCGCCAAACGCGAGAACACCCGAAATGCTGTATCCCAGGGACTGCATGATCACCAACACCGCGGTAATGATTACCGCGGCGCGGGTCAGCTTACCCAGCGCCGAGACCGTCGTCAGGTCCATCGGTCGTTTGACCTTCTGCGGCGAAACCAGAATTTTTTCCGCTTCTCGAATGAAACGGACGACAGACCAGCAGATCAGCCAGATCACACCGACACGAAAGACGACATCATTGGCCTTAAAGATCTCCGCCTTGGAAAAGCGGTAAGCGATTTCCGCCGCGGAGTAGAGCCCAACCAGCCAGATGGCCAACACCACTGGCTTACGTAAAGCGTGTAGAAGGGCATCGTCCCACAGGTTCCTGCTGTGACTCGCCCGTTTTTCCAGAAACAGCACGATCCGGCTCGCGATAAACGCCGTCAGGGCGGTGGTCAGCACAACACCAAAAATCAACAGCGTCGCCCGGGCTTCCACTTCCATGATGCCCATCGACGTTAACAGCTTGTCGAGGTATCCCTGCTTCATTTATTCGCCTCCCTCACCTTTTCTGAGTGGATTCATGTGGGCACTTGCCAGATCGCCGATACGCCGAATGGCATCCTGGGCATGACGCCAACGATCAGAAGCCTGCAGCGCCTGCAGCCCCAGAACTTTCGTCGGCTCGCCCCGCAGGGTTGCAAGGCGGGAGCTCGGCCGATGCGCAGAAGCGTGCAGCCAACGTACAACCTCGCGGGCACCCTCCGGGGCATTGCAAACCAGGATCATATCGCACCCGGCAGAGAGCGCGGCTTCGGCCCGCGCCTCAAAACCGCCCACCACACCGGCACCGGCCATACTCAGATCATCGCTAAAGATAACGCCGTCGAACCCCATGTCCTCCCGCAAAATCGTCTGCAACCAAAGCCTCGAAAAACCGGCCGGCCGGTCATCGACTTTCGAATAGATCACATGTGCCGGCATCACGGCATCGAGACCTGCGGAAATCAGCGTCTGGAATGGCTGGATATCCCGCCGAATCTCTGAAAGCGGCCGTTCATCGATCGGTACCGCCACATGGGAATCAGCAACGGCATAGCCATGCCCCGGAAAATGTTTCCCTGTAGCGGCCATGCCGGCAGAATGCATACCGGCCATCAGCGCCGTCGCAAGCTGACTGATGACTCGTGGATCAGCATGAAAACTGCGATCACCGATAACCGTTGAGGTGCCGTAATCCAGGTCCAGTATCGGCGCAAAACTCAGGTCAATATCAAAAGCCCGGAGTTCCGCAGCCATAACCCAGCCACACTCCGCAGCCAGGCTCAGGGCCTCGCCCGGCGCAGCATCAAAGCAACGCCCAAGTGCCGCCATCGGCGGCAGCCGGGAAAAGCCCTCGCGAAAACGCTGGACGCGCCCACCTTCGTGATCCACCGCCAGCACAATATCCTGACGCCGCTCCCTGACCTGGGCGACCAGCGCGGCCAGCTGTTCTGTCGACTGGAAATTACGGCTAAAGAAAATAACGCCGCCGACTTCCGGCGCGAGCAGCAGCTCTGCTTCCTCATCGGTAAGCGCAAGCCCCTGCAGGTCTAACATCAAGGAACCGGGAGTAGGCATGTCGCTCCTCAACCTGTCTCAAACGATAATGGTGTGGATCCGGCCAGTGCCGAACGCCGGGAGATCGAGCGGTTTACTCCCGGATCACAACAGACGTTCCGGGACGGACCAGATCAAAGAGTTCGACGACATCACGGTTACGCATTCGGACGCATCCGTGCGAAAGAGCGACGCCCATAGGCTGGTCGTCCGGCGTGCCGTGAATGTAAATGAAACGCCGCTGCGAGTCGACCTGTCCGAGGCGGTTGATACCCGGCTCCCGGCCACACAACCAGAGGATACGACTCAATATCCAGTCACGCTCGGGATATCGTTGTGCCAGAGCCGCTGAATAACGTTCTCCCGTCGGCCGTCTACCGACAAAGACTGTGCCCTCGGGTTGGCCCGCGCCGATACAGGCGCGGATATAATGCCGACCACGAGGCGTACAGCCAGAGCCCATCTGTTCTCCCGGGCCATTTCTCGCCGTAGACACCGAATACGAGCGCACGGGGACACCGTCCTGTTGAACGGTCAGGCACTGTTGTGAAATATCGATCAACACAGTCAGATCGGATGCCGAAGGTGGCATGGACGCCTCAGGATAAGCTGCTATCCGGCCAAGGGTAGACCGGAGTCCCCCCACTACGCAACGCGCGGTTATACGGCGGTCAGGCTGACTGGGACAGGGGGCTGTTGGGACGGGCCTGCATTCCTGCGGCAAGGAAGGGTACCAGCCGGGAGACAATCTCCTCCACCCGGGTCTCGACACCCAGCTTATTCTGGAGGATGTCACTCAGGGCCTGGCTGCTCGACATGGTGAAGGCGGTAGCACCCAGCATAAACTGAATCCGCCAATAGCGGTCCACGGCACTCAATTGAGGCGTGGCTTCTTTCAGCAGGCGCATAAAGCGCGAGAAGGTCGCGCTATATTCGTTCTCGAGGAAATGACGCAGGTGGCTCTGGGATTGGGTGTATGCCAGACCTAACAGGCGCATGAATATCGAAATGCCATAGGCATTGCGATGAGGCATTCGAATCGCGCTTTCCATCAAGGCGCTGAGCAACGCTTCCAGAGTCGGCGCCTGCCCACCCAGCGTTGTCTCCAGATTGTCGAAGGAATGCTCCAGCGTTTCGCAGTAAGGCGTCAGGAAGCGCGCGAACACCGCATGGATCAACGCATTCTTGGACCCGAAGTGGTAGTTCACTGCGGCAAGATTGACCTTCGCCTTGCTGGTAATCATCCGCAACGACGTCTCGGAGAATCCCCGCTCTGCGAACAACTCTTCAGCCGCATCAAGAATGCGGTCCACCGTATCTGACTGCGCCATTGCTACCCGCTGACTGGTCGGAACAAACATTTGTTTAAAACATACGTTTGATACGTGACAATGTCAAGAAAGGGTCGCATAGACAACAAAGCCCGCCCTTACAGACACACCGCGAAAGTACCTGGGCGCGGAGTCTAGCCTGTAAAGGCGGGCTTGTTAGTCCGACATCCGTCTAATCCAGAGCGTTTGCCCCAATATGGTGAATGCTGAGGTCCGCCCCTTCAAACTCCTCCTCGGCGCTCAGCCGCAAGCCAAAAATGCGCTTGATGGCGCCATAGACCAGAAAGCCGCCGACCGTGGCGATAACGACGCCGGTCAGCGTACCCAACAACTGGGACATGAAGCTGATCCCACCCAGCCCGCCAAGAGCTTTCTGGCCGAAAATACCGGCGGCGATACCGCCCCAGACACCGCACATACCGTGCAATGGCCAAACACCCAGCACGTCGTCCAATTTCGGCATCCGGTTTTGCGCCCACTCAAAGAGGTACACAAAAAGGGCACCCGCAATTCCGCCCGTGATCAAGGCGCCAATGGGATGCATTAGATCCGACCCGGCGCAAACCGCCACCAGGCCCGCCAGTGGCCCATTGTGAATAAAGCCGGGATCCCTGCGGCCGACCAACATCGCCACAACGATACCGCCTACCATCGCCATAAGACTATTAACGGCGACCAAGCCACTGATACTGTCCAGGGTCTGTGCCGACATTACGTTAAAGCCAAACCAGCCTACGGTCAGAATCCATGAACCTAGCGCCAAAAACGGGATATTGGACGGCGCAAAGGCCACCACCTTTCCACCTCTGTAACGTCCATTGCGAGGCCCCAGCAGCAGAATGGCCCCCAAGGCCACCCAGCCACCTACTGCGTGTACGACCACGGAGCCTGCAAAATCATGGAACTGCGCACCGAATTTGTGCTGCAACCAGTCCTGCAAACCGTAATTGCCATGCCAGGCCATCCCTTCAAAAAATGGATAGATAAAGGCTACGGTCAACGTCGAGGCCAAGAGAATGGGATAGAAGCGCGCCCGCTCGGCAATACCACCGGAAACGATAGCCGGGACCGCTGCCGCAAACGTCAGCAGGAAGAAAAACTTGACCAGGTCATAGCCATTTGAGGCCGTCAGTTGCGTTGCGCTGACAAAAAAGCTGGTGCCGTAGGCGATGTGATAGCCAATGAAAAAGTAGGCTAATGTGGATACCCCGAAATCGGTCATGATCTTGACCAGGGCATTAACCTGATTCTTGTGCCGAACGGTTCCCACCTCCAAAAAGGCGAATCCCGCATGCATCGCAAGCACCATGATGGCACCGAGTAGGATGAAAAGCGTGTTGGCGCTTTGCATCAGGCTCTGGACTGCGCTGTTGACTTCCACGATTGTGTCACTCTCCGCTTCGTTGCTGTTATATGGCGCGGCATGCCTTTCCTTCACCTCATCCCGCCCATGATTGGTGCAAAAGAACGGGTCGGCATGCACCGTAACGACGCGCTACATTCAAAAAGCGTTCCACAATGGAACACGGTCGGGATTTATAGGCACTGGAAGGGATTCGAAACAGTATCGAAGATGAATAACGACGTCAAAAACGCACCATTATTAAGCACAGAATGATATTGCGCACCATCATGAAGCGCTTGTTAAGAGAGAAAGGTATCGGCGGTAACAGGATTCCAATGCATCATCCATGACACAGAAGGTCACTTCGCGGAGGTGCTTCGCGGACGCCGTCGCAGCAGTCACTGCGCGGATCGCGACAGGCACGGCCAGTTCGTGAGGGTAGCCAAAGATGCCACAACTGATGGCGGGAAAAGCAATAGTGGCGAGACCGCGATCTTCGGCTAGCGCTATGGCGCGCTGATAACAGCTGGCAAGCCGCTCAGGCTCTCTATGAGCACCATCATGCCAAACCGGGCCTACAGCGTGAATCACATACCGGCACGGCAAATCGAAAGCATCGGTCATCACCGCATTGCCGGTTTCGCAATATCCTATGTCCCGACAGGCGGCCGCCAGCCCCGGCCCTGCGGCGCGATGAATCGCCCCGCAAACGCCACCGCCGGGCACAAGGTGCTCATTGGCAGCATTGACAATAGCGTCGACAGAGAGCTTGGTGATATCCCCACGTAATACGTTGAGCGCAATCCGAGTCATCTCACACCTCCCTGAGCGCAGGCGGGTTCGGCCGTTGGCAAGGAGCAGGAACCGGCGCCACCAGCCGCCAAGGTCCTGAGAAAAATCAAGACGCCTCGCCTGCAATCCCGCTTTCCCCGGATGACGGCGAGGATTCATCCTTATTGCGAACCACCGTATCACTCGCCCCCTCTATATTCGAGGTACGGGGTTGCTCCATCTCACGTCCGACCGGTCGTCGCGTCGGCGTCTCGATCCAGCCCTCTTCCAAGGCACGGTCTCTCCCGTGGAGATAAGCCTCCTGCAAGCGCGTATAGCCTTTTTCGGCTTCAAGTAGAAATATCAGGTATAGCCTCATATGACCGCGGGTTTTCAGGGAACCGGCCAGGGCACCGCTTTCCGACAAGCGTAACAGGCCGGCGAAACGGGAGTGCCGCAGAACCGGATTGAATTCCGATAGCTGCGCACACTGCCAAGCCAGTCCCTCAACACCTTCGAGGTGCCGCACATGTTCCCGTGCACGGCGCAATATCCGATAGCGTTCGAGCAATAATTCCGCATAGGACAGGCGTTCACTAAAGACATGACGAACCGGAGGCAGTGCCAGCAAACACAGCAAAGCAAAGGCACCAAATCCCGTTCCTGCCAGCCAGGCCGGCACCAGGTCGGTCATGCCCAGAAGAAACAGGCCAGCGCATACCGAAGCGGCCATCAGCCAGTAGTCGCGGCGGCGACGGGCTTGCAGCAACGCGAAGTTATCGGGCCAATCCGGCATCGATAACACGTCGAACTCGATCATCAGTACACGTTCGCAGCTGCGCAACAATTGACGGCGACGGTGCTGCTGGGACATGAAAAGCAGTTTTTCTTGCTCGCGATCATCCCGCTCGGTCGGCCCATCGGAAACCTCGGCAGCGATATCGTTGCCGGAAAAGTGCAATTGATCGCTCGCTGGGGTCTCAGGGCTGTCTTCATGTTCCGGCGAAGACCCCTGGCGCAAGACAGGAGTGGCTTCCGGCTTGACCTGCCGGAGATCGCCGGGTACCCGCACACTCGGATGGTTGGGATCAGCCATGTACCTGTCACATTTGATGAACGTTTGGCATCCACCGGCCTGTCGCCGACAGTGCTCTTATAAACTATAGCGTTCACGGGCAGGAAACCTTGAGGCGACAAACCTGCCTAATGGTCAGGAAATGGCATTACAGGTCTGGGCGCACGGCCTGGCAGAAAGCCTGCCCGATACGCCCATCTTCACAGGAGAGCATGTGCTAGTCGAGTGTCATTCTCACTTATCTGCCCCCTGGGTCAGCCGTGAGAGCTGATCGAGATCGGTCTGCACGCCAGAGGTTTCGCGAATACGTGACAGTATTTCCCGTTTGAGCTCGATAAAGGCCGGCTCCAACTTCATGTCCTGATTTCGCTCCGCCGGTAACGGCACATCATAGATATTTTCTATCCGCCCCGGTCTGGGTGCCATCAACACAATACGACTCCCCAGGTAAATCGCCTCCTCGACGTCATGCGTTACGAATAGGATGGTGGTCTTTTCCAAGCGGTGCACATGCCGGATAAGGTCATGCATGACTTCCCGGGTCTGAGCATCCAGCGCCCCGAAAGGTTCGTCCATCAACAGAATATCCGGTCGCGGCATCAGCGCCCTGGCGATTGCGACGCGCTGCTGCATGCCCCCGGACAGTTGATTCGGATAGGCATCCGCAAACGCGTTAAGCCCCATCAGGTTCAATAGTGCGTCGGCCCGTCCGCTTGCCCGCTCTACATCGCCCTGGGTTTGAATACTGTCCATCGTCACCTTAAGGCTGCGGCTGAACTGAATATTTTTCATCACCGTCAGCCAGGGGTAGAGACTGTAATGCTGGAAAACCATCGCACGGTCCACACCGGGGCCGTCGATGGGCTGGTCACGCAACAGGATGTCGCCGCTGGTGTGGGTTTCCAGACCCGCGAGGATACGGAGCAAGGTGGATTTACCACACCCGGATGCGCCCACGAAGGTAATGAACTCGTTCGGCATGACCTCGAGATTGACCCCGCGCAGCGCCTCGATGGTCTGGGTTCGCGTGCCAAACTGCTTTCCAACCTGACGAATACTGATACAAGGCTTGTCCATGGATCACCTCTTCTGCCAGTGAAATGCGCGCCGCCCAATCCAGCGAAAGGCCTGGTCCGTCAGTAATCCGATCAGACCGATCAGCAGAATCCCGGCGAAAATCTTATCCGTATGCATATAACGCTGGGCCCGCAGGATGGCGTAGCCCAAACCGGAGTTCGCGGCCACCAGCTCCGCCACCACCAGATAGGTCCAGGCCCAGCCCACAGTGATACGCAGCGTATCGAGCAATGCGGGGCGTGCCGAGGGCAGGATCACCAGCTTGATGATTTCACCCCGGGTGGCCCCCATCGTCTGGGCCGCCTCTATCTGCGCCATGGGCACTCGTCTCACGTCCTCAGTGACCATCAAGACCATCTGAAAGAAGGTTCCGATGAAAATGATCAGGATCTTCGAGCTCTCGTCGATTCCCACCCAGAGCATGACCAGGGGAATAAAGGCGACAGCCGGCATGTAGCGAATGAAATCTATCAGGGGTTCGAGCGTCGCCTGTACCGGCCTGTAGGTGCCCATGTAGAGCCCCATGGGCAAGGCAATCACGGCGGAAATCACGAAAGCGGCCATGACCCGATAGACACTGATGCCGATATCGTCCAACAGACCTTCGTTGTTCCACCAATGCCAGATCCGTTCGAGCACAGCGCCCGGTCCCGGCATAAAGATGGGATCGGCGAAGCCCAACGCAGTGTATAACCACCACGCCAGGAAAGGCGCACAGAGCCCGATAGCCCCGAGAATGACAACGGTCCGGGACGACAACTCCCCCCGAATCCTCCAGATCCTAGCCCGACGCCTGACCGGCTTATCGACGGCCTGGGTACCAGGCAACTGTAGCGGTGCGTTCATGCCAGGTTCTCCTCTTTCGGCAAAATCAGTAGTGGTTCCGTTAAGCTGTAATTCCACTCAGTTATCGTTCCGCAAGCGGGTCGTTCCGTCACATGGAAACCAGACTATCGGCTTGAGAGAAAACATCACTGGGCAGGGCGGATTTCAGCCACCCCCCCTTCGGCGGATAAACACCCAGCGTCTCCCACACCTCGCAGGGCCAGCGGCTCAAATCCGCGCATGGTTCGGGCGAAACCAGTGCTTGACCGGCGCGCCCCGGCAACGACGACAGATCGATACGCCATGGACGGCTCCCCTCCCGGATGCGCCCGAAGGACAACTCGAACGCCAGCAGTTTCTCGCTATGGGACGGATCGACGACGGATAAACGCGTTTCGAGGGACACACCCGGCGACAGTGGCTCTGGACGGTCTGCGGCAAACAGAAAATAGTCTCCGGCCAATAGCAGACACGCGTGACGCTCCGGTTTGTCGGCGGCCCGCAACCATTGCGCCTGGGTCTCACCACGGGAATCCGGCAGTCGCTGCCACACTTCCAGATAGCTGTCGTCCAGGGCGCGCTCGTGCACCTCTTCACTATTGATGAACTGCATACGGCCGATGTCCTGACCGCTATTGGGATGGAAATCGATCAGGCGGTGCCATTGACAGCGCTCGCCGCGAACCTGGGTGAGCCCGGCAAAACCAGCCAGTCGCGCCCTGCCGGCACCGTCCTGAGGCTCAGGATCCGGCACCCGGATATCGGCATGCAGCATTCTGGTCTGCATCCAGAAAACCCGTGTGGTTCGATCCTCCACTCCCTCAGATGTGCGCAACAGCGTGCGTTGCCAAACACCCAGGTAGGAAGCCGGCACTGTCATCATCCTCTGCCCTCCAGCTCGCTCAACACGGCATCGGCGGTGCTGACTTCACCGAAAATACCGCCCTCGACAGTAATCATGCGTAGTGCAGCATCATGAAGATCAGCATCGGACGAAGCACAGGCATCGCTGATGGTCAGGCAACGGAAACCGAGATCGATGGCATGACGCAAGGTCGAGCTGACACAGACCTCGGTGGTGACACCCGTTATCAGCAACTGCTCAATCCCCCGGGTGCGCAAAATGAGTTCCAGGTCCGTCGCGGGAAAGGCGCTATATCCCGGCTTGTCGATGACCGGCTCCCCCGCGGCGGGCTGTAATTCATCGATCAGGTCATGACCGTATTCACCGCGCACCAGCAGACGCCCCATAGGACCAGGGGACCCAATAGGTGCGCCGGCACGCTGCGCGCGCTCACGCTTCCATTCCGGCAGGTCGCTGAGGTCGGCACGATGCCCCTCCCGCGTATGAACAACCAGCATGCCCAGACGCCGGGCGCTGGCCAGCAAAGCCTGCTGAGCCGGAATAGGCGTCCTCAGCCGCTGAATATCGAGCCCACCCAGATCGGCATACCCACCGGGAGCACAGAAATCGCGCTGCATATCGATCAGTAGCAGCGCACAGTGTGAGGGAGGCGACACAAGGGACACGATCAGGACTCCAGGCCAAATTCAGTTGCCACCGCGGATGCAATGCCGCCGACGATATCGCTGGCCAGCCGCCGCCCCTTTTCCGCATCAGAACCCTTGGCGGAAGACAGCACCCCGGACGGGGGTACCCACTCCGTTCTGGAGGGGTAAATGTCGTAGGGCGGGAAGTCGGCTGGAGGGTCGTTCGGAATGCGCTCCAACGACACAAGGTTGGGGTGGTAATGCAGCATGAGCGACGTTTCGATGACGGCAGCGTGCTCCAGGGCGAACCCTGGGAATCCGTCCGGAAAGATATCCGTCAAGGTCGTCTCCTGACAGAAATCCCAGTGCTCCAGGCGCATCACACGCAGATCGCAGGAGGGCCCGAGTTCACGCAGCGCCAACTGGATTCCCTCTGCCACGAACCATTGGTTCTCGTAATGCCCCAACACAAGGACCAGCCGTTTAACGCCGTGACGGGCGAACTCGCGAACGGCATCCTGTACCAACGCCGTCAACGTGCCGCCATCGAGACTGGTAGTCCCGCAGAAATGCTGTCCGCCGCCACACTTGGGCTGGGACTTGTAGCCATAGGCCAACGCCGGCGCCACGATTCCGCCCAGTCGCCCGGCGACATCAGCGCTGATCGCCGTCGACAGCAAGGCGTCGGTTCCCAGCGGCAAATGGGGACCATGCTGTTCGGTCGCTCCGCATGGCAGGAATACCACAGTACCGTCGTTAACACGCTGCTGGTATTCCACCCAACTGATCTGATCCATGTAGACACTGGTCATGTAGGAGACTCCTCTTCGAAACCATGAAGGACCGCCCAGCCGTTCCGTACCGGCACTTCAGGCGGACAAGACGCTAAATCCCTCATCAATGCATCACCTCGCCGTGACTGACGGCGATAGCCTGTCCCGTAATTGCCGCGGCCGAGGGACTGCCCAAAAACAGGAAGGTGCCGGCCAGGTCCTCCGGACGCAGCAGTTCAGGAACCGCCTGCTGGGCCAGCACATGGGCCAGTTCGGCGCCCTCGGAACGGCCATTTTCTTCCGCCAGGGTCCGCAACGACGCCATCGCAGCATCCGTCCCTACCCAGCCGGGACAAACGGCATTGACGCGTACCCGTTTGGGCCCCAGCTCCCAAGCCAGGGAGCGGGTCACGCCAATCACCGCATGCTTGCTGGCGACATAGGCTGAAAATCCTGCCACCGCACTCAGCCCCCAAATCGATGACTGATTGATCACGCTGCTCCCCGCCTGAAGCAAAGGCAGCAAGGCCCTCGTCAGGCGCACCATGGAGACGACGTTGTTATCCAGCTGCTTCGCCCAGCCGGCATTTGCCTCCGGCCCCTCATCCGTAATGGGCGTCGGCTGTTCCATCCCCGCATTGTTCACGAGCACATCCAGCCGCTCCCAGCGCTCCCGCAACGAGGCGGCGTAACGGGCGACGTCGGTATCATCGGCCAGGTCGACGACGGTGCCCTTAACGTCCGCCACCCCAGCAAGCGACTCAACGACCGCTGCAAGCCCGGGACCATTGCGATCCAGCAATTCCAGGGAAGCCCCCTGTCGCGCAAAGGCCTCGGCCAATCCGCGCCCTATACCACTGGCTGCGCCAGTGATGACGACATGACGACCTTGATAATCCAGCGTCTGCATGCCTTACACCGCCGTCAGGAACGACACGCCAACGGCGCCGTAAAAGCGTTCAGCACGCGCTGGCCCATCACCGAACACGCCATAGTCGTCACTCACTACCCGGTGCAACCGATAATGGTGAAAGCTGGGCAGGAGTTCCTTCATCGGAACGACCTGGCTATAAGCTGAGCCATACAGCTCCTCATGCAACTTCGGCAGCCGGTACCAGGGCACAACAGGCTTTTCGTGGTGGGCGTTGTGGTAACTGAAGTTGAGTACCAGCAGGTTGAGGATGGGCCAACGCAGCGATACCACGTTGCTGAAGGTGTTCTTCTGTTCGTAGGCGCGATCCCGCACCTTGTCAGCAGGGATATCCCCTTCTTCAAGCACCGCGAAGGCGTCATAGGTATGCTGGTAGGCATCGGCGAAACGCAGGACGGTCAACATCAACATCCAGGCCACGCCGTATAGCACCAGAGCACTGAGCGAATACCAGCCCAACAGGGCAAAAGCGGCGCCACGAACCAACAGGATCGCAAGTACCTTGCCGCGTCGCGCACGCTGTTTTTCGGTACGCCCGATGAACGGCATGGCAATCACATAGAAATGCATGATCAGTTCCACGGCCGGAATGTAGGCCCACTCCAACACAAGAATCAGTTTGCGGACCCAAACCGGCAGGCCGTTGATAAAGGCCTTGCTGTCAAAGGTAATGACATCGGCGCGATCGACATGGTGGCGCATATGCTTGCGCCGCAAGCTCTGGAAGTCGGCATAGCAACTGCCGGTCATCCAGCTGAACACCTCTCCGGCTCGTGCATTGTTCGCGGGGGCGGCGAAGATGGTTCCGTGGGCAAATTCATGGATCAGGTACGCACCGATCACCATGGCATGCCCCAGGAGAAGCGTTCCGACGAGTTTCAGTCCCCAGAACGGCGCCAACAGCAGGCCAATGCCTAAGAGGTACCCGCCGAGGCTGTAGAACATGGCCAAGCTGTTCCATAACCGGCCATCCGCATAGCGAAACAAAGGCTTGGATTTGGACATGACAACTCCTGACAGCATGCGGGCGCACGAGGCGCCCACGCCGGGGATTTAGTGGTTCAGGGCTTTTACGAAGGAGCCATCGAAGGTTTTGGCGAAGTCTGGAACTGCCGGAATCTGCTGGTTCTTGACCAGGAGATTGGCAATAACGTCACCGCTGCCATAGAAGGAGGTTGTCGCCTTCGACTTCTCGAAGTTGCGGGACATCTCATTGAGCGGGATGTTGTAGACGCCCTTCATCTGCTCATCGACTTCAGCCGCCGAAACGCCAAGAACCTTGCCGATAATTTCGGCGGACTTCTTGGGATGCTTCTTCATGTAGTCCAGGCCGGCGAGGTAACCCTTGATAATCGCGGAAACCTCCTTGCCATGTGCCGAGATCATCTTCTGGTCGAAGACCAGCACATCGGTGATCAGGCCTGGTGCATCCTTGGACGAATACACCACATGGAACTTGCTGCCGTTACCCATGGCCAGGATCTGGGAGACGTTAGGTTCATAGGTGACGCCGATCGGCAGCGTGCCGGATGCCATGGCTCCGGGAATCGCTTCCGGCGTCATGTTGATGGCATCGATATCGTTTTCGGTCATGCCATGGGTCTGCAATGCATAGGCGAGCAGGAAGTCGGACGGCGACAGGGGGTTGAAGCCCACTTTCTTGCCCTTGAAGTCGGCAACAGATGTGATCGACTTGTCGGCGACAATGGCGTCGGCACCGTTGGAAAAGTCGATGGGCATCACCACCTTTTGCTTCAGACCCTTGGCGACGGAGCCGATCACCTGATCATAGGTCTGCATGCCGCCATCCACGGCGCCACTGGCGACGGCGGTGGGAATCAGCGCGGGATCATTGAAGAATTTCAGGTCGACCTTCACGCCGTATTTCTTATAGAGATCGAGTTTATCGGCCACATAGAATGGCCCATAGCCGATCCAGACGACGGTTCCAATTTTGAGGGAGTCGGCAGCTTGAGCCGCCAGCGGGAGAATCATTGTCGCCACAGAAAGGCAGGCGACGGCCAGAACTTTTCGGAGAGGACCAAGCAGCAACGCATTCATGGATTTTTACTCCTACAAGGTGGACACGGCACGGGACAACGTCGTCATGACGGTCTCCCGGGCTTTTGTCCCGCCGTGTAGCTTCCGCTCCTGGAAGCCGGAGAACTCTCGGACCAGTCATCTGCCGTGGCAGACCGGAACCCTAGTTCGCCTGAGTGTTCATCCTGTGTGCTCAGTCGCGAGTCGTGACGACTCGTCCCGTTTCAGGTTTTACCAATGCAGGGTTAGTGCCAATAGCGCAAATTTTCCAAATAACACATTACTAATCAAGGAATTAGCATTTACCTTTTGGTTGCTTCAGCCGTCCACCGGGAACCACAGACCCGCCCTAAAACGGAGCCCTCCAGCCCATTCCGGTGCATTATGGCCCAGCCAGCGACGCAGGTCCGGCCAGCAGGGCTCGCACCTGCTCGCATTTGGGACGATACTGAACAAGAGGACTCAACCACTGTCGTGCCACTGCCGGACAAGGCTGTCGTGTGCGGCCCATCGACGCACCCATCCGCTACCGGCTTATCACGGAGACCGCGCACATGCAGACACCCAAGATCCTCGTTCGCGACTACATGAAATCGGTGACGGTTTTCTTCAGCCCGACCAGCAATCTGGAACAGGTGGTGGGTCAGCTTACCCGGCACAATCTTATGGGTGCGCCCGTCCTTGACGAGCATTCCCGAATGCTGGGTTTCATTACCCAACGGGACTGCCTCGAACAGCTTCTCAACGACAGCTACTACTCCCAGGACCACCAGATCGCCGCCGATATCATGTCGAAGGAACCGGTTTCGGTATCGCCCGACATGGATATCATGCACCTTGCCGAAGACATGGTGGCGCACCACCCCAAGCTCTACCCGGTGTGTGAAGACGGACGCGTTGTAGGCATCATCACCCGTACCGAAGTCCTGAAGGCCCTGAGTGCGATTCGCATGACCTCGGAAAACCGTATCTAGGGAAGCCTCGACATTGGCAAGGCGCGACAACCCCGGTATGGTGTGCCCCGACCGTCGGTATCGACAGGGCCGCGGGATCCACACTGCACTTGAAGGTGATCTGCATGTTTACCGGTATCGTTCAGGGCACCGCCCTTATCGTTGACATCGAGTCCCGGCCGGGGCTCACTACACTGTCTATCGAATTCCCCGCTGAGGCCGTCAATGCCGTGGAAAGGGGTGCTTCGGTCTCCATCGACGGCACCTGCCTGACCGTTACCGGCCAGACCGGCAGTTGCCTGACGTTCGATGTCATGCAGGAAACACTAAGGATTACCAAGGCGGGGCATTATAAGATCGGCGACCGGGTCAATTTCGAACGGGCGGCGCGCATTGGCGACGAGATCGGCGGGCACCTGCTCTCCGGTCATGTGCACACGCAGGCGAAACTGGCCGATATCCGCACCAGCGAAAACAATCGCACCTTCTATTTCCAGGTTGCACCCGAGTGGCTTCGCTATATCTTTCCAAAGGGCTTTATTGCTATCGATGGCGCCAGCCTGACGGTAGGAGACGTTGACGACGAGGGGTTCAATGTCCACCTGATTCCGGAAACGTTGCGGGCCACCTGCTTGGGTGACCTGTCAGTCGGCGAGACCATCAACCTCGAAATCGACAGCCAGACACAGGTCATCGTCGAGACACTGGACCGGCTGGGCTACAAACCAGCGGGCTGATGTCGCTAGGCTGATTATTCTAATTTTTTTCCGTAGAGTCGGACTCAGTTGCGGGTTTAACCCGCCAATGACGAATCACCGTGCGAGTCCGAACCATGCTACAACTGAAATCGCAGCCCTCATTGCGCCAGGTCACCGACCTGCGAGACAAACTGGAAACACAGTTTCGTCCTCAGATTGATCGTGCCAGCAAGGAATTGCGGCGCATGCTGAAACAGCTTGGTGCCGATACCGAACAAACCCATTCGCTGTCAGAGCTGGTCAGCCAGTTGCGGGAACGCAACCCGTCATTGAAAGCGCTCCTGCTCAATCTCGACGCCGCCACCTACGATGCACGCAAGCAGCTCTCGTGGAACGCCCATATGCTGAGCGCTTATGCCTTGACCAAGGTGGAAGAAACCTACGAGCAGAACCTGAAACCCCGTTTGGTGGACTATCGCCGTCAGGCAGAAGACCGCGTAAAAGCCCTGACAGACAAGGCCGCTGAATACCGAGGCAAAGTCGCCCGCAACGCGGATTCAGACTGACCAGGTGTAGTTGACTAGGTGTAGTTGATCAGGTGCAGTCATTTAGTTGTAGCGCTGTACGCAGCGACTACCGATGAAGTAGTACCCCTGCAGTACCCTGAAGTAATGAGCTTCTCTTGGAGCTAACCTGCTTTAAGCCCTTCCTACGGAGGGCTTTTTTTTT
>NZ_NTLB01000004.1 GCF_002514725.1 Mangrovitalea sediminis | reverse complement strand
TATGCCCATGTGAGAGTAGGTCATCGTCAGGCTCTTAATACCAAGCCCCGACAGCGAAAGCTGCCGGGGCTTTTTTATGCGCCGGCGTTGGACGCCGCGCGGCCTCTCCTCCGGCCGAATGGCCCATCACACCGCTTCCCGGCTGCTAACTCTCCGAATAATTCCCCCGTATTTGCGTCCATGATGTCCCTGAACCGGCTTAGGGAATCCGAAAAATAGCTTATCTGCCCTGCCTATAGGGGCTTTGTCTCAGTTGCCTCAGATGCCCCGTAGTTTAGGCTGGCGTCCGGCATAAGAGGCCGGGCACTGATGGCTATTCGCACATGTCACTCTGTCTCACACGTCTCACGCGCCGGCATTCGTTGTGTTTAGCGCGTTTTGCTCCTTTCCAAGGCTTTGTTCATCCTGTTCGATTTCCGAAAAAGACCAGCTTTTGGGTGGTCTTCAGCCGGCTCGCAAACAAAATTCATCTTCTTTTTATTGAGGTGCGCATGCCTAAAACCCTGCTTACTAAAGGGTTTTTCGGGGCGTGTCAGTAGTGTCGCTTTCTAGGCCTCTATGCGGTAGTTGACATTGGTAAAGCGATACAATAGCTTTTATTTAAAATTTATGAATGTGTCAAAATGATCTTGTTGTAGAGCGCTAACAAATCGTTAGTGGGCTAGAAATAAGTTGGTTGTAGTGATTTTCTTCGTCTTTACGAGCTGAAAAGAGATACAAAAAAAATAATCCACCTTAATAAAGTGGGTCATTAAACGTTAACAAAAACA
The DNA here is from genome assembly GCF_002514725.1 of Mangrovitalea sediminis. Classification (GTDB taxonomy): domain Bacteria; phylum Pseudomonadota; class Gammaproteobacteria; order Pseudomonadales; family Oleiphilaceae; genus Mangrovitalea; species Mangrovitalea sediminis. Next base: position 588,589 of record NZ_NTLB01000004.1, on the reverse strand, counting down.
AATGAGAGCAACGTTGTTGCTCCAATCATCCGGGAGAAACAAGAATGGCTAAGCATTTTTTACGCCGTTTGGGTGTGTTTGTTGCGGTCCTAGTGACCAGTCTGTTTGTTGTTTCCGCGCAAGCGGCGGAACCGATTAAAATCGGTACCTTTCTTTCCGCGACCGGGCCCGCTTCTTTCCTCGGCGATCCTGAGCTGAAAACCTTGCAAATGTATGTCGAGAAGATCAACAAGGAGGGAGGGGTGCTCGGGCGTCAGCTGGAATTGGTTCACTATGATGACGTTGGCAAGCCCTCCAATGCGCGTAATTTTGCTGGCCGTTTGATCCGTTCTGATCGCGTGGACATCATCGTCGGTGGAAGTACCACCGGTGCAACTATGGCTGTTGCCCCCCTCGTAGAGCAGGCCCGGATTCCTTTTGTTTCTCTGGCGGGCGCCGTGGTTATCGTCAACCCGGTCAAAAAGTGGATTTTCAAAACGCCGCAATCGGACCGCATGGCTGCAGAGCGTATTCTGAGTGACATGAAATCTCGCGGGCTGACCAAAATCGGATTGATCTCCGGTACGGGCGGCTTCGGTGCATCCGGGCGTAAGCAAACGCTGGAAGCGGCCAAGAAAATGGGTATTGATATCGTCGCTGATGAAACCTACGGCCCTTCGGATTCCGATATGACGGCTCAGTTGACCAACATTCGAAATACCAAAGGCGTGCAGGCTGTCCTGAATTTCGGTTTCGGGCAGGGTCCGGCAATCGTAACCAAAAACTATGCTGCCCTGGATATCAAGCTGCCCTTTTATCAGTCTCATGGTGTGGCTTCTGATGCCTTCCTGAAATTGGCCGGACAGGCTGCCGAGGGTCTGCGTCTGCCTGCGTCGCCTTTGCTTGTTCCAGACTCTCTCCCAGCAAGCGATCCCCAGAAATCTGTCGTTCAAACCTATAAAAGCGAATATGAAGCGCGCTGGAATTCAAGTGTGTCGACCTTCGGCGGGTATGCGTATGACGGTTTGATGATGGCGGTTGAGGCGATCAAAAGTGCCGGAAGCACTGATAAGGCCGCGGTTCGTGCAGCCCTGGAGAAAATCAAAAATCACGTTGGGGTCACCGGGATCTACAACATGAGCCCTACAGACCACAACGGTCTTACTCCAGCGTCGTTCCGTATGCTGGAAGTTAAAAACGGTCAATGGGCACTGATCGACTAGGATCTCCAGCCGTTTCCTAAACCTGCCGGCCCCGGCGTTGTTGCCTGGGCCGGCCAGCCTCTGACGGTAAAACTCCGATGTTCGCAGAATTCATGCAATACCTGTTTACGGGTATTACGATCGGTGCGACATATGCTTTAGTCGCGCTCGGCTTTACGCTCATCTACAACGCCAGCAGCGTGATCAACTTCGCCCAGGGCGAATTTGTAATGATTGGCGGTATGGGTACGGTAGCGTTTATGCACATGGGGATACCCATGTTCTTTGCCATCATTCTTGCCGTGGCTTTGGCCTGTTTGGTGGGCGTTGCGTTGCAACGACTGGCGATTGCTCCCGCCAAAAATGCCGATGTGGTTACCCTTATCATCATCACCATTGGTGCCTCCATATTTATTCGGGGGGTGGCGCAGGTGGTGTGGGGTAAGGACTACCATGTTGTGCCGCCTTTCTCAGGTGAAGCCCCTATCCGGATCGGTGGTGCCGTGCTTAACGCACAAAGCCTTTGGGTCCTGGGTATTGGCGCTGTTCTGGTTGTCGCCCTGATCCTGTTTTTCTCCCGCACCCTGATGGGGCGTGCCATTCTTGGTACGTCGATGAACCGGTTGGCGGCCCAGCTCGTGGGGATTCGCACGCAAATGGTGCTGATGCTGGCTTTTGGCCTTTCGGCATTACTTGGTTCTGTCGCGGGCGTGACCATCGCCCCGATCACTTTCACGGCTTATAACATTGGCATTCTGCTGGCACTCAAGGGGTTTGTTGCTGCAACGATCGGCGGTTTGGGCAGTGGTGTCGGTGCCGTAGTTGGGGGCTTGTTGTTGGGCGTCGTGGAGTCCATGACCGCGGGCTACATTTCGTCGGATTACAAGGATGCGGTGGCATTTTCCATGATATTGGTGGTGCTTTTCTTCATGCCCCGAGGTTTGTTCGGTGCACGGGTGGTGGAGCGCGTTTGATGTTGAAGCAATTCCTGAAATGGCGATTAAGTGGCTTGATCGTCCTGGCCTTCATTACGCTGTCCATACCTTTTCTGATGGATAACCCGTTCTATTTCGATATGGCAACGCAGATCGCGATCGTTGCCAGCACCGTCGTGGGTCTCAACCTATTGGTCGGCTATGCCGGTCAAATCAGTCTTGGCCATGCGGCGTTCTTCGGCCTCGGCGCCTATTTCAGTGCCATCGCCACTTCACGGTTCGGCTGGCCATCGGTTATCGCGCTGTTTACGGGGGCGGCTTTTGTCGGTTTGCTGGCCTGGATCATCGGGCGCCCGATACTGCGTCTCAAGGGGCACTACCTGTCCATGGCGACGCTCGCAGTCGGTTTTATCATCGCAATCATCATCAATAACCAGAGTGGATGGACCGGAGGGCCTGATGGCATGTCCGTGCCGCCACTGGGTATTTTCGGTTGGGAACTGAGTACCTTCAGCGTCTATAAGATTTTCGGGTTTGAGCTCCAGGGCTACGTTGCCTGGTATCTGTTTTCGATTGTGGTGCTGTTGTTGGCAGTGCTGGTTGCGCAGAACATCGTTGACTCCCCGGTCGGGCGGGCCTTGCGCTCCATTCATGGGTCAGAAATCGCGGCTCGCACGGTCGGCGTCGACACGGCTCGCTATAAAAGTCTCGTCTTCGTGATATCAGCGGTTTATGCCAGTGTAATGGGTAGCCTGTTTGCGCACTTTACCGGGTTCATCACGCCAGCGATCGCCGACTTCGACCACTCCATACTTCTGATCACAATGGTTGTTCTCGGAGGGATGGCGTCGCCTATGGGCGTGATTCTGGGGGCGGTGGTCCTCAAACTTCTTCCCCAGTTCCTGACGGGTTTCCAGGATTATGAAACGATGATTTTCGGTTTGATTCTGATGCTGACGATGATCTTCATGCCGAAAGGCCTGCTCCCCACGATGATAAGAATCCTGAAAAGCCGTCTAGGGGCCAGGGCGGGAGGTGATGCATGAGTGCGATGATCGAAGTCAGTGGGCTGGACAAGACCTTTGGCGGCGTCCATGCCATTGAGGGGCTCAGCTTCACCGTGGACGAAGGGCAGGTCTATTCGGTGATCGGGCCGAACGGTGCGGGCAAGACGACGCTGTTCAATCTGATAACCGGTTTCTATACCCCGACCCGCGGGGATATTCGGTTGAATGGCGAAGATGTCGTCGGTCTGGACCCGAACCGCCTGGCGCAGCGCGGTATGTGCCGCACCTTCCAGCAGATGCAGGTGTGTATGAATATGACGGCGTTGGAAAACGTCATGCTGGGACGTCACCTCAAGTTACGTGGGAACCTGCTTTCCTCTGTCTTGCGTCTGCCGTCGCTGCGGCAGCAGGAGCGGGACTGCCGTGACAGGGCCAGGGCCCTTATGGAGTTCGTCGGCTGTGGTGATTATGTCGACGCCGATGCGGCTTCCCTGTCATACGGTGTACTCAAACGCCTGGAAATTGCGCGTGCTCTGGCGGCTGAGCCAAGGATTCTGCTGCTGGACGAGCCTGCGGCAGGCTTGAACGGGACCGAGACTGCACAACTTGATGAGCTGATTCGCAAAGTCGCAGAACAGGGCGTTACGGTCATGCTGGTTGAGCATGATATGAAACTCGTTATGGGGATTTCCGACCGTTTGCTGGTTATCAACTATGGGCGAAAGCTGGCTGAGGGTACGCCGGATGAGGTCCGTAACAATCCCGACGTGATTGCTGCCTATCTTGGCAACTGATTGGAAGGCATAGCTATGAGTGAGCAGATAACGCAATCCGAATCAGGTCAGAAGCGTTCCGTGCGGGAGCAGGCCATCGGTGTCATCGTCCGCGAGCATCAGGGCCTGTGGCGGATTATCGACCTGTTGGACCAGTTGCAGCAGGATATGAATATCAATGGTGCTCGGCCCGACGAAGCGCTTTTCCTGGCGATTTTCGATTACATCCAGCACTTTTCGAACCGGGTGCACAGCCAGAAGACGGAAATCGTGTTGTATCGGCTGCTGCGGGAAAAATCGCCTGAAACCGCACCTTTGCTGGACAAGCTGGAGCGTGGTTATCTGATCGGCCACGAGAAGCTTGTTGTGTTGAGGGCGTTGCTGGTTGACTGCGTGGCGAACTGGCCGCAAGGTCGGGAGACTTTCAGTCATGAATTAAGCCGCTTTACCCAGGCGCTACGCAAGCACATCAAGAAAGAGGAAGGTGTGGTTATTCCACGGGCCAGAGAGGTGCTCTCCGAGGCAGACTGGGAACAGATCGCCCGCTCCCGGGATCAGCAGAACGACCCACTCTTCGGTGATCGCGTGCGGGAGGAATTTCGCGAGTTGCGTCATCAGATCGTGAGCTACGCCCCTGAGCGCTTCGGCGGCCTAGGGCTTAAGCATCAGGCGGTGGTGTCTCGTCCTCAGGGGCAGGAAATCCTCTCTATTGAGGGGCTGGTGTCGTCATACGGTCGGATCGAGGTGCTGCATGAGGTCAGCTTGCGCATCTACGCCGGAGAGATCGTATCGCTGGTCGGGGCCAACGGCGCCGGCAAGTCGACGCTCCTGATGGCGATCTCGGGCTTGCAGCCATTGGATCGTGGGAAAGTGACTTATGAGGGACGGGACATCAGTCGTCTTTCGGCTGACCGCCGGGTGCGTGGTGGCATTGTCCAGGTGCCTGAAGGCCGTCAGGTTTTCAGGGATCTTTCTGTCCATGACAACCTGAGGCTTGGGGCCTATACCCGGGGGAGCGGGGAGAGTGTCCAGGAGGATTTGCAAAAGGTATACAGCCGCTTCCCCATTCTCCAGCAGAAACGCCACAACCTGGCTGGCGAGCTTTCCGGGGGGCAGCAGCAAATGCTGGCTATCGGCCGAGCGCTCATGGCGCGCCCCAAACTCCTGCTGTTGGATGAGCCCAGCATGGGCTTGGCACCGCTGATCGTTGAAGAGATTTTCAATATCATCAAAGAGCTAAAGGAAGAGGGTATGACGATTTTCCTGGTTGAGCAGAATGCTTCGCAGGCCTTGGCGCTGGCTGATCGCGGGTACGTACTGGAGACCGGGGAAATGGTACTTGAAGGCAGCGGAAAGGATCTGCTGAGCAACGAAAAGGTCAGGGAGGCCTATCTGGGGATGTAGTCCCTGTAATGAAGATCTAAGAGGCCGCGGGGCACATCACCCGAAATGTCGTGTCGGTGATATACTCCCCCGAAAACCTTCAGACTTTGCCTGATGGAGGCCTCAATGTCCCAGAAAGAGCATCTCGTTATTTTCGACACGACTTTGCGCGATGGCGAGCAAAGTCCTGGCGCTTCGATGACGAAAACCGAAAAGCTTCGCATCGCCAAGGCGCTGGAGCGGATGCGTGTCGATGTTATCGAGGCGGGATTTGCTATCGCCAGCCCCGGGGATTTTGACGCGGTCAAAGCCATTGCGGAGGCGGTCAGGGAATCCACAGTCTGTAGCCTGTCCCGTGCTCTGGACAAGGATATTGACCGTGCGGCCGAGGCGCTGCAGGGCGCTGAGTCCGCACGTATCCATACGTTTATTGCCACCTCGCCGATTCATATGCAGTACAAGCTGCAGCTGCCGCCGGATGCGGTGATCGAGCAAGCGGTCCGGGCGGTCCGGCGTGCCCGGAACCTGGTCTCGGATGTCGAGTTTTCCTGCGAGGACGCCGGTCGTTCTGAGATCGATTTTCTGTGCCGGATTATCGAAGCCGCGATCGATGCGGGGGCGACCACGATCAATATCCCCGATACGGTGGGGTATGCGGTTCCCGACCAGTTTGGGACGATGATACGCCAGCTGCTCGAGCGCATTCCGAATGCCGATAAGGCGGTCTTCTCTGTGCATTGTCATAACGACTTGGGGTTGGCGGTTGCCAACTCCCTGGCCGCAGTGACCAACGGTGCGCGCCAGGTCGAGTGCACCATTAATGGCCTGGGTGAGCGGGCGGGTAATGCGTCGCTCGAGGAGATCGTGATGGCGGTAAGGACGCGCCAGGATCACTTTGACGTCCAGACGCGTCTCGATACGTCCCATATCGTGCCCACCTCCCGTCTGGTTTCGACGGTGACGGGTTTTCCTGTTCAGCCGAACAAGGCCATTGTCGGTGCAAATGCCTTTGCCCATGAGTCTGGGATCCACCAGGACGGTGTCCTCAAACACCGTGAAACCTATGAAATCATGCGGGCCCAGGATGTCGGGTGGCATACCAACAGTATTGTGTTGGGCAAACATTCCGGCCGGAATGCGTTTCGGACCCGTTTGCAGGAGCTGGGTATCCAGTTTGAGACTGAAACGGAACTCAATGAAGCCTTTGCCCGCTTCAAGGATCTGGCTGATCGCAAGCATGAAATCTTTGACGAAGACCTGCAGGCCATCGCCAGCGACAGTAAGTCGCTTGAAGTGGAAGAGCGTTTCAAGTTGGTGTGCATGAACGTCTGCTCGGAAACCGGGGTGATTCCCCGTGCCAATGTGACGCTGATGATCGATGGCAAGGAACATACTGCGGAGTCGGATGGCAGTGGTCCGGTTGATGCGACCTATCAGGCAATTGAGGCAATCACATCCTCCGGTTGTTCGTTGCAGCTCTATTCGGTCAACAGCATTACGAGCGGCACCGATGCTCAGGGTGAGGTGACGGTGCGTCTTGAACGGGGTGGGCGCATTGTGAACGGCCTCGGAGCCGACACCGATATCGTGATCGCGTCGGCCAAGGCATATGTCCATGCGCTGAACCTGATCAGTACCGACACCCAGCGTCAGCATCCCCAGGGGGATGTCTGACGCTGAAGGGGACTGTAATGAAAGAGGCGACCCGCCAGTTCTACCTCCAGGCAATGGGGGTGACGCTGTGGTATCCACGCCAGGCGTTGCCTGGCGCGGCGCCGTCTCCCGATCTGGATTTTTCGACGGATGAGCCGGCGGTCACGCCGTCCGCTGCCGGCGTGGTTGCCGATGTCCCGGCTGCAGCTCCGGTTGTACCGCCTGCGCCTCAGCCGGACAGGCGGCCCCAGGCTCCCCGGGAGGTCCCGGTCGCGCGGGCTCCGGACCTTTCCGGACTGATGCGGGAGACTGCTGATCCTCCGCAGCAGGCACCTGAAGCAGCACCTGCCGCCACGGTGCCCAAAGCCGCGCGGTTGGAAGCTTCCGCGCCGGAGCCGATTCCCTCCATTTCGATTTATTGCGCTCTTTGGATTGGGCACCGTTATGCGGTTTTGGCCGACCTGGACCCTCAGGTCAGCATTGAATTGCAGCAGAAGTTGATCCGTAACCTGTTGCGAGCACTCGGTGATGACGGTCAGAATCTGACACACCCAATCCGCTTCCACCAGGTCCGCTGGCCCGTCTTCGCGAATCCGCTGATCCCTGGCAACGGCGTCGATGGCTTGAAGGTCGTGTTGGGAAGTCTGTTGCCGGCTGAGGATGAGCATGCCTGGATCGTTCTCGGCGAGGAGAGCGGTCGGGTTATCGATGCCGGCGTCGCTCAGCCGCGACACCTTTGGCTGCGGGAAGATTTTCGGCCGGCGGATATGGCGGCCGACAGTCAACTCAAGCGCCGTCTCTGGCTGCGCATTCAGGAGCAGCAAGGCGCGGTCTCGTGAACTCTGGCGCACGCGAGACGTTTGTCCAGACCGCGGCCGATGGCACGGAGTTTTGCCGTCTGACGTTGGATGATGTTCCTGCGATGCTGGCGATTGAACAGGTTTCCTATTCCCACCCCTGGAGCGAAGGCGTCCTTGGCGACTGTTTCAGTGACCAGTACGAAGTGTGGGGATTGGTTCAGCAGGGGCAGCTCCTGGGCTATGCCATTATCCTGTGGCAGTTCGAAGAGGTGCACTTGCTCAACCTCTGTGTGGCGCCTACACACAGAGGGTTCGGGCTGGGGCGGCGTCTGCTTCGCTATGTGATTGCGCGGAGCCTGTTGCGGCCCTGCGAACAGATTCTGCTGGAAGTCAGGGCGTCCAATAGGGAAGCTTACAGGCTTTATCTCAGTGAGGGGTTTGAAGAGGTCGGGCTGAGAAAGGGCTATTACCCGGCCCCGGGAGGGCGAGAGGATGCCCGCGTCATGGTGCTGAAACATCCCGTAGGGTGAATTATGGGGTTAACCGGTGCACTCCTTCCCGGCAGTATTTTGTGGGGGAGCTGGATCCTGTGGGGCGTCCTGATGCTGGTGGCGGCCCTTTATGCCGATTGGGATCAGCTGTTTGTCGAGAAGCCACTGCAACACACTTTTTTTGGTGCGGCGGTGGCGTTGATGATCCTCTGGAACCTGCGCGCGGGAATTCTGCCCGGGTTAGCTGTACACATCCTGGGAATGACGACACTGTCCCTGATGCTCAGTTGGCCGCTGGCGATTTTTGCCGGCAGCCTGAGTTTGATCGCCATGGTTTTGCTGGGGCGCGAGGCTCTGGCCGATTTTGCGGTCAATGGTCTTGTCACGGTGATACTGCCGGCACTGGTGACGTACGGCGTTATGCGCTGGGAGCGCAACCATTTCCGTATTTTCTTTGCGTATATTTTTGTCTGCGGCTTTTTCGGGGCGGCGATTTCTGCTGCCTGCAGTGCGATCGCCGCTGTCCTGGTGCTGCTGGCCGGCGGTGTCTACGGCTGGGATACCCTGGTTGCCGATTACCTGCGTTACCTACCAATGATCATGCTGCCGGAAGCGTTTGTGAACGGCATGCTGATCACCGGCTTAATGGTGTACTTCCCACAACGCCTGCTGACGCTCGACGAGAGCCGCTATTTGTAGGGCGGCTAAAGGTTCCTTACAAGGCGGCGCTCTAAGGCCTATAATAGCGCCCTTCATTCACGCCTGACCCGACGGTTTTCATGACGACATTGGCACAGGAAATCAGCAAGCGTCGTACGTTTGCCATTATCTCTCACCCGGATGCGGGTAAAACCACGATCACTGAAAAGGTCCTGCTTTTCGGCAAGGCGCTGCAGCGTGCTGGTACGGTCAAGGGTAAGAAGTCCGGTCAGCATGCGAAATCCGACTGGATGGAGATGGAGAAGGAACGGGGTATCTCAGTGACGACGTCGGTAATGCAGTTTCCTTACGGCAACTGCCTGGTGAATCTGCTCGATACCCCGGGGCACGAAGACTTCTCTGAAGATACCTATCGGACGCTGACGGCGGTGGACTCCTGTTTGATGGTGATCGACAGTGCCAAGGGCGTTGAGGAGCGGACCATCAAGCTGATGGAGGTCACGCGCCTGCGCGATACGCCGATCCTGACATTCATGAACAAGCTGGATCGCGACACCCGTGATCCGGTCGAACTGATGGACGAAGTCGAGAATGTCCTCAATATCGCCTGCGCACCGATTACCTGGCCGATCGGTATGGGTAAAGGATTTCGCGGCGTTTATCACCTGATGCGTGATGAGGTCATTCTCTATCAGGGCGGGATGGGGCATACCATTCAAGACAGTCGCATCATCAAGGGGTTGGATAACCCCGAGCTTGACGAGGTCCTGGGTAGTGATGCCGGCAACCTGCGTGACGAGATTGAACTCCTGCAGGGCGCTTCGCATGAGTTCGAACTCGATGCCTTCCTACGCGGCGAGTTGACGCCGGTATTCTTCGGTACTGCGCTGGGTAACTTCGGCGTGGATCATATGTTGGATGGATTGATCGAGTGGGCGCCGTCTCCGCGGGGGCGTCAGACGGATCAGCGCCAGATCGAGCCTGAGGAAGAGTTGTTTTCCGGCTTTGTGTTCAAGATACAGGCCAACATGGACCCGCTGCACCGCGATCGGGTGGCGTTTATGCGGATCGTTTCCGGGCGTTACGAACAGGGCATGAAAATGCGGCATGTCCGCATTGGCAAGGATGTCCGCATCGCCGATGCGCTGACTTTTATGGCGGGTGACCGGGAGCGTGCCGATGAGGCTTATGCGGGGGATATTATCGGCCTGCATAACCACGGTACCATCCAGTTGGGCGATACCTTCACCAGTGGCGAAGAGTTGCGTTTTACCGGTATTCCGAATTTTGCGCCCGAACTTTTCCGGCGTATTCGGCTACGTGATCCGCTGAAGTCCAAACAGTTGCAGAAAGGCTTGATCCAGCTGTCGGAAGAAGGGGCTGTTCAGGTGTTTCGTCCACTGAGGAACAATGACCTGATTGTGGGAGCGGTCGGTGTTCTGCAGTTTGATGTCGTGGTGCATCGCCTGAAGAGCGAATATAAGGTTGAGGCGATGTATGAGCCGATCAACGTCGCAACGGCTCGGTGGGTGACCTGTGACGATGCCCGCAAGTTCGAGGAATTCGAACGCAAGTGTTACGACAACCTGGCATTGGATGGTAGCGACAACATGACATATATCGCGCCGACCATGGTGAATCTCCAGTTGTCGCAGGAGCGATATCCGGATGTCAGCTTCCATAAGACGCGGGAGCACTAACGACCGTCGCGAGGGCATCGCCTCTGGTGATGCGGAGGAACGCGCTGTCGAGCTTCTGCCTTTGTTCGACGCCCACTGCCATTTTGATTTCCCGGAATTCGATGGTCGGAGGGAGTCGATCCTGGCTCGCTTCGATGCTGAGGGTATTCTGGGGTTGGTCATTCCCGGTGTGCGCCAGGCCGACTGGTCCCGGGTTTGCCAGACGGCGCGAGGAGATTCCCGACTTTCCTATTGTCTGGGAATACACCCCTGGTTTGTGGCTGAGCACGATCGGGAGGCGCTTGTCGCTCTTGAACGGCGACTGTCGGAACGGGATCAGGCTCTGGTAGCGTTGGGCGAATGCGGGATGGATGCGCTCAAACCGGACCTAGAGCGACAAGGGTTTTTTTTTGATGCCCAGATCCGTCTGGCCAAAGCGTTGGATCTGCCGCTGGTCATTCATTCCGTTCGTATGCATGACGATGTGTTCGCCATGTTGAGTCGTGCACGTTTTGAGGGTACGTTCCTGGTTCATGGATTTTCCGGGAGCTACGAACAGGCATATCGCTTTGCCCGGCAGGGTGGTTTTATCGGCGTCGGTGGGGTGATTACCTATCAGCGGGCCCGCAAGACCCGGGACGCGATCAGTCGCCTGCCGCTTTCCTGTTTGGTGCTGGAAACCGATGCGCCTGATATGTTGCCTGCCGGTATTGATGCCGGACACAACAACTCTCTGGCATTGCGGCGGATTTTCGAGGCGCTTTGTGCGTTGCGGCAGGAAACCGCGACGGTATTGGCTGAGACGCTGTTGGACAACGTGCGGCGGCTGTATCGGCGAAAACCGTAAAAGGCTTGGCAGGGCATATAACCTTGGGTATAATGCGCGCCCTGGCTTTAAGTGGCTTTTTGTCAATCCTAGCCCCGGGTGACGAAAGCCTATAACCAAGTCGTTCATGCCTTCTCTTGATGGAAGTGTCAGGAGTGTAGGCGATTAATGTTTGTAAGGCGGGATCAATGAAGACTCTGAGTGCGAAACCAGAAACCGTTAAGCGTGACTGGTATGTGGTGGACGCGTCTGGCAAAACGCTGGGTCGTTTGTCTACAGAAATCGCCCGTCGTCTGCGGGGCAAGCATAAGCCTGAATTTACGCCCCATGTCGACACCGGCGATTACATCGTGGTGATCAACGCGGAGAAAGTGCGGGTAACCGGTAAGAAGGCTACCGCGAAGCAGTACTATCATCACACCGGATACCCTGGCGGTATTCGTTCCATCAGCTTTGATAAGCTGATCCAAAAAGCTCCTCAGCAAGTGATCGAAAGTGCCGTTAAAGGCATGCTGCCGAGAGGGCCGCTGGGTCGGGCGATGTTCAAGAAGCTGAAAGTCTACGCAGGCACTGAGCATCCGCATACCGCTCAGCAACCTCAAGTTCTGGACATTTAACGGAAGGCGGATATGGCAGCATCTCAAAACTACGGCACCGGTCGTCGGAAAACCTCTACCGCCCGTGTGTTCATCAAGCCTGGTAGCGGCAGTATTTCCATCAACGGTCGCACCATCGAGCAATTCTTCGGTCGCGAAACGCTGCGCATGATCGTGCGTCAGCCGCTGGTTCTTTCGGAAGCAGTGGATCGTTTCGACATCAAGGTAACGGTTGCTGGTGGTGGTTCCAGCGGTCAGGCTGGCGCAATTCGCCACGGTTTGACGCGCGCCCTGATCGAATACGATGAGAATCTGCGTTCTGCGCTGCGTCGTGCGGGTTATGTGACTCGTGATGCACGTGAAGTCGAACGTAAGAAAGTGGGTCTGCGTAAAGCGCGTAAGCGTCCGCAGTACTCCAAGCGTTAACAGCGGCTTACTCCGACTGTTCAAAAAACCCGGCTATTGGCCGGGTTTTTTTGTGGCATCCTCCGGCAAACCTCTCTTCTTGCTGCTATCTTCAGGCTTTGGCAATTCATTGATCCGGGACAGGTTTGCGGCGGTGGCTTGCTTGTAAGGTATCGTTAATTTCATTAGTATCTTTGCGTATTAATAAGAAATTCCTGCGGTTTGTGTCGGCGCGGATCTCGTCACACCGAGGGGCGCTTTTGCTTGATGGGAGAAAACCAGCATGAGTAATGGCGACGTAAACCAGGGTCGGCGCCGATTCCTAATTGGTGCGACCTCGGTTGTGGGGGGAGTTGGCGTCGTCGGGGCTGCCGTGCCTTTCGTGGCGTCCTGGGAGCCCAGTGCCAAAGCAGAGGCGGCCGGAGCTCCGGTCAAATTCAATATCAGCAAGATTGAGGAAGGGCAGCAGGCGACTGTTGCATGGCGCGGCAAGCCTGTCTGGGTCGTTCGCCGCTCTGATGCGATGTTGGCAAATATCAAGAAAATGAATGATCGGGTGGCCGATCCCGAGTCCAAGAATCCGCAGCAACCTCCCTACATTACCGGCATCTATCGTTCTATCAAGCCCCACATTTCCGTTTTGGTTGGTATTTGTACCCATTTGGGCTGCGTGCCGAACTATCGGCCCGAAGTGCATCCCGACGATCTCAAGGGGCTGGACTGGGTAGGTGGTTATTATTGCCCTTGTCACGGTTCCAAATACGATCTCGCTGGCCGGGTCTGGATTAACCAGCCTGCGCCGTTGAACCTGGAGGTTCCGCCTTATCACTTTGTGGGCGAGGACACTATCGTTGTTGGCGTGGATCCGGAGAAAGCGTGATGCAAAAGCTGATTCAGTGGATTGACGCTCGCCTGCCGATCATCGATGCCTACGAGCGGCACCTGAGCAAATACTACGCACCTAAGAACTTCAACGTCTGGTATTTCTTCGGTTCTCTCTCGCTGCTGGTGTTGGTCAACCAGTTAGTGACCGGTATCTGGCTGACAATGAGCTATAACCCGACTGCCGAAGGTGCTTTCGCGTCGGTGCAGTACATCATGCGCGATGTGCAGTGGGGTTGGTTGATCCGTTATCTTCATTCAACGGGTGCGTCCGCGTTTTTCATCGTGGTCTATCTCCACATGTTCCGTGGGCTGATGTACGGCTCTTACCGCAAGCCGCGGGAACTGGTATGGATTTTCGGGATGACGATCTATCTCTGCCTGATGGCGGAGGCGTTTTTCGGGTACCTGCTGCCTTGGGGGCAGATGTCTTACTGGGGAGCGCAGGTTATCGTCAACCTGTTTGGCGCGATTCCGGGCATCGGTAACGACCTGTCGCTGTGGATTCGCGGTGACTACCTGATTTCAGGCATTACGCTGAACCGCTTCTTTGCGCTGCATGTCGTGGCGGTGCCGATCATTCTGCTTGCGCTGGTCGTGATGCACATCCTGGCGCTGCATGAAGTTGGTTCGAATAATCCCGATGGTATCGAAATCAAGAAAAACAAGGATGAGAATGGTATTCCGAAAGATGGTATTCCCTTCCATCCGTACTATACGGTCCACGATATCTGCGCTGTGGCGGTTTTCCTCTTCGTCTTCTGCGCAGTGGTCTTCTTTTTCCCGACATTGGGTGGCCACTTCCTGGAAACGCCCAACTTTGAACCGTCCAATCCGCTGAAGACACCGCCCCATATAGAGCCGGTCTGGTACTTCACTCCCTTCTATGCGATGTTGCGGGCCGTGCACGTGAACCTGTTTGGTTTGCCCGGCAAGTTCTGGGGTGTGGTTACGATGGGTGCCGCGATTGCGATTCTCTTTGTGCTGCCCTGGCTCGACCGCAGTCCGGTGAAGTCGATTCGCTACAAGGGCTGGTTGAGTAAGATATTCCTGCTTATTTTTGTGATCAGCTTCTGTTCGCTAGCCTATCTGGGCATGGTGCCGCCTTCGCCGACCCATAATACCTGGGGGTCGATCATGACGGTTCTATACTTCTCGTACTTTATCCTGATGCCGTTCTACACAAGGATGGAGAAAACCAAACCGGTACCAGAGAGGGTGACAGGCTGATGAAAAAGCTGATGGTCTTGCTGACGCTACTCCTCGTTCCGGTTTTTGCGGTGGCGGCTGAAGATGCCATTCCGTTGGATCATATGACGCCGGATCTGCATGACAAGGCTTCCTTGCAGCGGGGCGATAAATATTTCACGAACTACTGTATGGGCTGTCATTCGGCCAAATACATGCGCTATCAACGGGTGGCGAAGGATTTGGGAATACCGAACGAACTGTATGAGAAGAACCTGATCTTCACCGGCGCTAAAATCGGTGAGCTCATGGATAACGCAATGAGTCCGAGTCAGGCTACAGGCTGGTTCGGTAAGGCGCCGCCGGATTTGACGCTGGAAGGACGTTTGCGTGGAGCGGACTGGATTTATTCTTACCTGAAAGGCTTCTATAAAGATGACAGTCGCCCGCGTGGTGTGAACAACGTGGTCTTTCCGAAGGTTGCCATGCCTCATGTCCTGGTGAATCTTCAGGGGCTGTGTGCTGAGCCGCCGCGCCTGGGTGCGAAGCCGCATGTCGATCCTATGAGCGGTGACGTGCGGGGTGAGGGTGGCTGCTCCAAGTGGGCGCAAAAGGGATCGATGACCCCGCAGCAGTATGATCAGGTTGCGTATGACATCACGAACTTCCTGTTTTACATGGGTGAGCCCATAAAATTGCAGCGGGAAAGATTGGGGACATACGTCCTGATTTTCATCGCAATCTTCTTTGTGTTTGCTTATCTGCTCAATCGCGAGTACTGGAAAGACGTGCACTAACGTTTTCGGGTATAATCGCTGGATCTTACAGACCCAGCGAGCGATATATCGTCGCTCGCTGGGTTTTGTCTGGAACCATTCTGTCCATACCAATCATCACGGGGTAGTCCTATGGGCGTTGTGACCAAACGGTCATCAATGACATTTTTCTCTGATCCGGCCAGTCATTACAGCCACCGTGTCCGTATTGTGCTCGCTGAAAAGGGTGTTACGGTCGATGTCGTGGATGTAGATCCCGACAATCCTCCTGAGGAACTGTCTGATCTGAATCCGTACAATGCGCTGCCGACGCTGGTCGACCGGGATCTGGTGCTGTACGAGCCGAACATCATGATGGAATATCTGGATGAGCGTTTCCCGCATCCTCCTCTGTTGCCGGTCTATCCTGTGGCTCGCGCCAACAGTCGCTTGATGATGTTCCGGATTCAGCGTGACTGGTGCGGCCTTGTGGATCGCATTCTTTCCGGCGGTAACGACAAGGATGTGGAAGAAGCCAGGAAGGAATTGCGTGAAAGCCTGACAGCGACAGCGCCGCTGTTCGCCGAAGGGCCTTTCTTCATGAGTGAAGAGTTCACGATTGTCGACTGCTGTGTAGCTCCGATCCTTTGGCGTTTGCCGAAAATGGGTATCGAGCTGCCAGAGAAGCCGGCTCGGGCAATTACCAAATATATGGAACGTATTTTTGCCAGAGAAGGCTTTAAAGCCAGCCTGTCCGATATCGAAGAAGATATGCGGGATTGAGCATTCCGGCTTGATGAGGGGGCGCGCGGTTCTCGAATGCAAACTCCCTGGTTGGAACAAACTTTTCGGCGGTTTGCCTGTCTTTCCGAAGAAGCGTTTGTTCCGGCACCCTCAATAGGCGTATCTTGACCAGCGTGTGCAGTAATTGAGCGTTTGTTAGGGGCGTTGAGGATTTTCATCAATGAGCGACGGAGGCTTTATGAATCCGCCAGCAAATAACATGGTCTCAAGTCGTCCTTACCTGGTCCGGGCTTTCAATGAATGGATCCTTGATAACCAGGTGACGCCTTATGTCGTGGTCGACGCCGCGGTGCCTGGAGTACAGGTGCCCATGGATTACGTCGCGAATGGGCAGATTGTGCTGAATATCAGTCCCTCTGCTGTTCAGGGGCTCCTGATTGGCAACGAAGCCTTGGAGTTCAGTGCGCGGTTTGGCGGTGTGCCGATGCATGTCTACATCCCTATGGCAGGTGTCCTGGCGATTTATGCCAAGGAAAATGGGCAGGGGATGGTCTTTGGCAGCGAGCCGGGAATGCCACCGGAAAGCCGCCCGGTAGGCGTTGCCAGCGTACCGGCAGACGCATCATCGACGGAGCGGACTGCTGCTGAAAAGAAAAGCAGCAAGCCCAATCTCAAGGTCATCAAGTAACAGTGGCGGGGCGTGTAACCTGGGTTACACGCCGAACAGCATCTGGTCGATCAGTGCGCAGATAGCGTTGATGACGAGCAGTGTGACCTCGGCAGCCCGGGTTGAAGATAGGTCGTGCAAGGCGATCTCGTGATCTTCCGGGTGCAATAGCGACATAATGTCGTTTTCCTCTTTTGCACTGATAACGATTACCCGCATCTGTCGGTCGTGAGCAGCCTGTATCGCCTGGATCAGGTTGGCTTTGTGACCGTCGTCCACAATGACCAGAAGCGTGTCGTTTTCCTTACCCAGAGCCCGTACCTGGCGGGAAAAAGTGTCGTTGAAACGGTTGTCACGGCAAATGGCGGCATAAGTGGTGGCGTCGGCTCCCAGGTTGATGGCTGGCAGCGCAGGGCGTTCCTGTTCCAGTCGGTTGAGCAGACTCGTACAGAAATACTGTGCCAGGACATTGGCTGTCCCGTTGGCACAGGCCAGGATGCGACCTTCGTTCAGTAATGTGCCGACCAGGGCTTCGGCGATGGCGCTGATGGCGCCGCTCAAGTCCGACGCCGTCTCGGCAACGGCTTCCATGTGTTCAGCAAAGGTGTTTTCGATAAAAGCGCGATGATCGGTCATGTTGTGTCGAAGGCGTTAGCAATCCAGTGAATATGATGACGGCCCAGCGACGAGCGTGAGATGTCCACGACATCGAAGCGGCAGGGCATTTGCCATAGCGCGTGTTGCTGCAGATAGCATTGGGCCGTATGAATGATGCGCCGGGTTTTGGTCGGCGTGATGCTTTCTGCGCCGCTGGTCAGTCCGTCACTCTTGCGGAAGCGGACTTCCACAAAGACCAGCGTGTCACCGTCCCGGCAAATGAGGTCTATTTCACCTCGCTTCGAGTAGTAATTGTTTTCAAGGACTTGTAGTCCCTTTTTGCGCAGGTAGCGGCTGGCCAGCTGTTCCATTTGCTGTCCCGTCGCCCGCCGAGTTGCCGGCATCGTTATCTTCCTTGACCGTGTTGTCATTGGCCGACGAAGCTTCCGGAGGTTCGCCGGCGGGTTGTTGTTGCGCTGGGTTTGTATTGTCGGAAGTCGGCGCCGAAGTGTCTGTCTGGTCGGCAGGCAGCAACTGCGGCGTCCCGTTTCGGAAAATGGCCCAGTCCAACTTTCGGTGAATGCGGCGGCTGTCATCCATGGTCAGCAAGCCAGTGGCGCCGTCGACCATGCTTCCCTGGACCTGTTTCAGCAGCGGCAGTCTCGAACTCAGCAGATAGGCATCGGCACCCATCGCAAAAAGGCGGTCGTATTGTCCGAACAGCGACGGAAACGTCGTCTGCACTTCCTTTCGCAGAGGGTTCTGGTTGGCCAGTACCCAGGGCAGGTCGGTAAAGCGGACGCCATCGAGATCGGCATCGCGCTGGGGGTTTGGCTTGCCGGTATAGACAAGAGAGGTTGCGTAGACCGGGAGGTCTCCAGCGAAATAGAACTCCAGCAATGGTTTGATCTGGCGAGCTACTGGCGGAGAGGCCACCATGACAATGGCGTCCGCATCCTGACGGCGTCGTGGTTCGAACTTGACGTCCATGCCGATAGTGCGTTCCACCTGAATTGCCCGGTCGCGGCTCTGCGTGACGCCCAGGAGGTTGGCTACAGCCCGCTTGAGAGTGTCGTCGCCGGCAAAGCGGCTGTTGTCGAGAACTTCGCCATCGAGCTGGACAAAGCTGTCCTGGAATGCCTGGAGGACCCGGTCTCCCCAATCGCCTGTCGGCAGAATGGCGAGGACCTTCTTGTCGCCGTCCCTGCGCAGGCGCTCTGCAATCTGGCGAACATCATCATCTGGCGAAAGACCGAACTGGAATAGATTATCCGGTGTTGTGGCTGACGGGTTGTCGAGGTAGTTCAGAGCCAGGACCGGTACCGGCAGGCTGGGTTGACCGGCCAGTTCTGCCACCGAGGCTTTGGACAGAGGGCCGATCACAAGGTCCGGAGACTTGGCCATGATCTGCTTATAGTGCTGCATGAAATCGCCGGATCCCGTATCCACCACGTCGATTCGGGTTTTGTGGTCATTGTGGCGCTGGTCCTGGTAGAAAGCGCCAACGAAGCCTTCCAGGATGGCCTTGCCGGCGTCGGCCAGGTTGCCGCTAAGCGGCAGGGCCAGGACGAGTCGCTCCGGCCGCTGCTGGACAAGCGAGACGATCAGGGCCAGCTCGTCGGGCAGCTGGGTGGCGGCGGGATGATTGGCCCAGTTTTGCTGCCACTGCCGGATTTCCCGGCTCTGCTGGTCCAGGCTTTGGCCCGCTTGGTGTAGGGCCATTGCCAGCTCCAGCCAGCCTTGCATGTTGTAGCTGCTCGACCGCTTGGCTTCCTGGGCTAGGGCGTCACTGCTGGCCGACTCCAGCCAGCGCCAGATCTGGTTGCGATTCTGGTGGGCCTGGTCATCGGGAAACAGGCTGTTGGCCGCGACCAGTATGGCTGCGGCCTGGACCTGCTGGTTGGCCAATGCCAGGGTTTTTGATTCGAGCAGTGCTGCTTGTGGCTGCTTGTCCGATGGGTAATGGGTGTAAAGATCGGGGCTTAGCGACGGTGCCAGGTCCTGAGCCCAGGCTACATCGTTAAGATTGATCGCGCTTCGCATCGAGAGTAGGAGATACTGGTCCTTCAGTGCCGGTGTCAGTTGGTCGGCTGTTACGGATTTCAGTACCTGCCGAGCCCGGTGGTCGTCAGTCTTTTGTTGCAGGATGTCTGCAGCCTGTAGCAGCAGGCGGTCTCTTTCATTGGCCTGAGTGGCCTTTTGTGCCGCTGCAATTAAGGATTCCGGGGTGTTCGCCGCTGTGCTGACGGTCGGTTTGACCGGGCCGGGTGTACAGGCGGTGACCAAAAGCGCGGCGAATGCCAGCGCGGCAACGCGGGAGCTCACTGAAAATTTGGACATGAACGGCTCGCTGCACCAGTCAGATCAAGAGTGAAGAAACGCTTGTTGCGCAACGCCGGCGGCGGCATCATGCGCGGAAGACGCAAGTGTAACAGGTTGTCCCCTGTTTCTCATGACGTGCGCCGTCACGCGAGGATAACCGAAGTAATGCTTTCCCTGAACCTCCGGAGTTGTCATGGCCCATGATCCCCGAACCGCCGACGCCGCGGGTTGCCTTTATGTCGTCGCCACCCCAATCGGCAATCTGGGTGATATCACGCAAAGAGCAATAGATACGTTATCGAAGGTCGACGCCGTTGCTGCGGAGGACACCCGTCACTCCGCTCGTCTGCTACAACACTTGGGATTGCATAAACCGCTCATCGCATTGCACGACCATAATGAGCGTGCTCGCAGCGGCGCCTTGCTTGATCGGGTTGCCGGTGGCGAACAAATCGCCCTGGTGTCTGATGCAGGCACACCTTTGATCTCGGACCCGGGCTTTGTGCTGGTGCGGGAGGCGCGGGAACGGGGTCTCAGGGTTGTTCCGATACCGGGTGCCAGTGCGTTGATTACGGCGTTGTCGGCAGCGGGCTTACCCACTGATCGTTTTGTGTTCGCCGGATTTCCGCCCGCCAAGAACAAGGCTCGCCAGGATTTTCTGGCTGCTCTCGCCAATGAAACCGGTACGCTGGTCTTTTATGAATCGCCTCATCGGGTTCGGGATACGATCGATGCGATGGTCGCGTGTTTCGGGGAGACGCGTCAGGTTGTGCTGGCGCGGGAGCTGACCAAGACTTTTGAGCAGTTCTACGACGCGACGCTGGGTGCTCTGCAGGCTTTGCTCGAAGCAGATCCCAATGCCAGCCGGGGAGAGATGGTGTTGATAGTGGCAGGTGCGGCGCCTGTCGATAATTCGCTGGCTCAGGCGACAGGACTGGATATTGATCGTCTGCTTAAGGCGCTGTTGTCGGAGTTGCCGGTGAAATCGGTCGCGCGCATCGCGGCAGACGCAACAGGCATACCGAAAAACCAACTTTATGAACGCGCGTTGCAACTCAAGACGTCCTGAATTGGATCGGTGGCACCCGGAAATCCGGAAAATACCGATTTCATTGCTTGCTTGAAGCGGTAGGGCGCAGTATCGTGTGCCGCGAGTTCGCTGGACAGTCGCTGTCCTGCCGCTTCGGTGGCGGGATGGAGGAAAGTCCGGGCTCCATAGGGCAAAGTGCCAGGTAACGCCTGGGCGGCGTGAGCCGACGGAAAGTGCAACAGAAAGTATACCGCCTAAGCGCTTCGGCGCCGGTAAGGGTGAAATGGTGCGGTAAGAGCGCACCGCGTGGCTGGCAACAGTCCACGGCGATGGAAAACCCCACTCGGAGCAAGACCAAATAGGAGTCCTACGGTGTGGCCCGCACTGGACTCGGGTAGGTTGCTAGAGGCCGACGGTGACGTCGGTCCCAGATGAATGACTGTCCTTGACAGAACCCGGCTTACAGGCGAACTCCTTTCTTTCATTTCGTGGACGTGTTGTACTGCGTTCGCGGTATCACTGCTTAAGAGGTGCTTTTAATGAGGCCTCTTTCGTTGCCTGATAATTAGGTATCGCGCTTCTCCTTCCTGCTCGTTATAGCAAAATAATCTTATCTCTCAGGCGTTTTGTTGAGTTTTGTCTGCATCATGTTGATTTGTCGGTATTTCCTCTCCTGAATTGCTCTCTTTGCGAATCCTTTAAGGTCTATCCTTCTGTTTTTAAAGCAACTTTTTGCTTTATGTCGGCATTCGGAACGCTTGCATTGTGTATGGCGTGTTCCTATAGTGTGCAAAAGTGGGAAAAAGTGGTTGGAAGTGGTTTTTTGTGGCGACGAAACCTCCCTGGCGAGAAAATTGTGGAGGAGAGTGGACTTCAGGGTCCTGTTTGAAGTGTTGCCGCATGACTGATTGGCCAACTCAGCTTTAGCACCAGAGGATTCCGGACACCGGATATGAGCAATTTTCTCGGCAGTCATGCCATCAATATGGATGCGAAGGGTCGTATAGCGATCCCCGCCCGCGTGCGCGAGGATCTTGCCTCGTTGTGCGAGGGGCGCATCGTGTTGACGGCGCACACCGAGGAACGTTGCCTGCTGGTCTACCCGGAACCCAAATGGAGGGAAATCCTGCCCAAGATCGAGGCGCTGCCCAGCTTTAACAAGGCAGCGCGGCGTGCACAGCGTCTGTTGATCGGCCATGCCACGCCGCTGGAACTGGATTCTGCCGGGCGAGTGTTGGTCCCGCCGACGCTGCGCGAATATGCCGGTCTGGAGAAAAAGCTGCTGCTGATTGGTCAGGGCAGCAAACTCGAGTTGTGGAGCGAAGATCGCTGGACAGCTTGGCTGGATGATGCCGAAGGCGACGGCGAGATGCCGCCCGAAATGGAATCGCTATCACTGTGATGACCGAAACCCCAGGAAATGAAGTGGACCATGTCCATCGGACCGTGTTGCTGCAGGAGGCCGCAGAGGCGCTGGTGACCGACGTGCAGGGCCATTACGTGGATGGCACCTTTGGTCGGGGTGGTCACAGTCGTGAAATTCTGTCCCGGCTGGGAGCGTCAGGGCGGTTGCTGGGGGTGGACAAGGATCCTGCCGCGATTGCTGAGGGCGTTCGGTTGTCTGCCGAGGATGCCCGTTTCGTGATCCGACAGGGGTCCTTCGCTCAGTTGGCAGAGTTCGTGGCTGAGCGTGGTTGGGACTGGGTGAATGGTGTCTTGCTGGACCTGGGGGTGTCTTCGCCGCAGTTGGATGATGCCAGCCGCGGATTCAGCTTTATGCGTGACGGTCCTTTGGATATGCGGATGAACCCCGGCGAAGGGGAGAGTGCGACGGACTGGTTGGCCCGTGCCGAAGAGTCGGAGATCGCCAATGTGCTTTGGCGGTTGGGAGAGGAGCGTTTCTCCAGACGGATTGCCCGGGCGGTTGTCGAACAGCGTCAGATCCAGCCGGTGACGACGACTGGTGAGTTGGCTCGGCTGATCGAGGGTGCCGTACCAAGGCGGGAGAAGGGTAAGCATCCTGCAACACGTAGCTTTCAGGCGATTCGTATTCATCTGAACCGCGAGCTGGAAGATCTGGAAACAGGGTTGCTGGCGGCGACGAATCTGTTGGCTACAGGTGGCCGTCTGGTCGTGATCAGTTTTCATTCGCTGGAAGACCGTATCGTCAAGCGGTTCATGCGGGATCTGGCCAGAGGTCCGCAGTTACCGCGGGGATTGCCCGTGACGGGGCGTATGGCCGAGCCGGCATTTCGGTTGATCGGCAAGGCGGCACGGGCTTCGGAAGGTGAAGTGGACGAAAACGTGAGGGCGCGCAGCGCCATCATGCGAGTGCTCGAGAAGGTGGTATAGGACCATGGGTGCAGTCAGCGTCGAAACAGGCTCTCGGTCCCTCCGTTGGCGGGACAGCCTGGCATCTGCGTGGCGCCTGTCGCGATTGATTTTTCGCGGTCTGTGGCGCCGGGACTTGCTGATAACGCTGGTGCTGGTCGGTTTGTTGATCACTTCTGCCGTTGGCGTGATTTATGCCGTCCACCTGAATCGACAACTGTTCAGTTCGCTGAATCATTTGCAAGTGCAGCGGGATGCGTACCAGCGAACCTGGAGCCAGCTGCTGCTGGAGGAGAGTGCGTTAAGCGCACACAGCCGGGTTGAGCAGCATGCGGTCGCTGATTTGAACATGAAAGTGCCCGGGCGTGACGACATTACGCTCGTGGTGAAAAAACCATAAAGCCGGACGGCCCCTGAATTCAGGGGCCTTACCGTAATAAGCAGTTAGGTTACGTCAGGGGACGGGTTGTGACGAAGTCAGCGCCACGACAAACAATGGCAGAGCGCGTGATGACTGTATTGCGGTCATGGCGTTATGCCGTCGTGATCTGCGCTTTCCTCGGAGTGGTCGGTGCCTTGTGCTGGCGACTGGTTTATCTGGATGTCATCAATCAGCACTTCCTCAGCCGGCAAGCGGAAATGCGTTCTGCCCGGGTGGAAACCATCGATGCCCATCGAGGCATGATTACTGACCGTGATGGCGAGCCGCTGGCGGTCAGCACACCTGTGGAAACCGTCTGGGCCAATCCCAGTGAGATGGATCCGAACGATCCCAAACTGGCAAGCCTGACAAAACTCCTGGACCTCAATCTCGGTCAGTTGCGCCAACGGGTGCGTGCAGATCGTGATCGTGAGTTCATTTATATTCGTCGCAAGATCCAGCCATCGTTGGCAAAAGCCGCTGAGGCGCTGGATATTCCCGGCATTTATACCCGTCGCGAATATCGTCGCTATTATCCGGCAGGCGAAGTTGCCGCTCAGGTTGTCGGCTTTACCAATATCGATCAGCAGGGGCAGGAAGGTCTGGAGCTGGCCTACAACAGTTGGCTCTCCGGCCGGGAAGGCGCCAAACGTGTGCTCAAGGACAACCGCGGACACGTCATCAAGGATCTGAGCCTGATCCGTGATGCGCAGCCGGGCAAGAATCTGCATCTGAGTATTGATCTTCGTCTGCAATATCTGGCGTATCGCGAGCTTAAGGCGGCCGTGCAAGAGCATGGCGCGCACAGCGGTACGCTGGTGATGCTGGACGTAGATACCGGCGAGGTGCTCGCCATGGTCAATCAGCCTTCCTACAACCCGAACGATCGCAGTCAGTTGCAGCCCCGCCTGTTACGCAATCGCGCGATTACCGACGTTTTTGAGCCCGGCTCGACCATGAAGCCCCTGAGCATGGCGGCCGCTCTCGAGTCGGGCAAATTCCACATGGGCTCCGAGATAGATACGTCGCCAGGTTATATGCGACTGGGGCGTTACACCATCCGTGATGATGGCAATTACGGCGTCCTCGACCTTACCCATATCATTGCAAAATCCAGCAATGTCGGAATGTCCCATATTGCCATGACAATTG
Source organism: Mangrovitalea sediminis (assembly GCF_002514725.1). Lineage (GTDB taxonomy): Bacteria > Pseudomonadota > Gammaproteobacteria > Pseudomonadales > Oleiphilaceae > Mangrovitalea > Mangrovitalea sediminis. Next base: position 564,111 of record NZ_NTLB01000004.1, on the reverse strand, counting down.
GCGGCCAGCGCATCCATGACATGCTCTACCGATTTGGTCTCGGTCAGTCGACGGGTATCGGTTTTCCCGGTGAAGCCGTGGGCGTGCTGCCGACCCATATCGACTGGAAGCCTGTAGATGAGGCCACCATGGCATATGGCTACGGTGTCAGCGTGACGGCACTGCAGCTTGCGCAGGCCTATATGGTGCTGGCTAACGGCGGTATTCGCTATCCCGTCAGTCTCATCAAGCTGGATCGCCCGCCGCAGGGCGTGCGGGAAATACCGGAGGGCGTTGCTGCCGACATTCGCCATATGCTTGAGGCAGTGGTGCAGGAAGGCACTGGGAAACGGGCCCAGATTCCGTTTTATCAAGCCGCGGGCAAAACCGGAACGGTGCATCTGGTGGGACGCAATGGCTACGAAAGTAACGAGTATCGCTCCGTGTTTGCGGGCATGGCTCCCGCGGATAATCCGCGACTGGTATGCGTGGTGATGATCGATGCCCCGCAGGGTAACCAGTATTACGGTGGAGAAGTTGCCGCGCCGGTATTCTCGCGGGTGATGGGAGATTCCCTGCGCCTGCTGAATGTGCGGCCGGACCTGAATTTGGACTCACAGGAGGTCGCCGGTAAGGCGACTCCTGAGAAGAGTGGAGGCCGGGGGTAGCGTTATGTGCAACCGAACGCTGCATAGTCTGCTAACAGGCATTGTCGAAGTGCCTTCCGTGTTGGATGTGACGATTCACGGACTGCAGTCTGACAGCCGCTGCGTGCGAACCGGCGATGCGTTTATGGCGTTGGCCGGCTCGAAAGGCGACGCCTGGGCCTATGTGCCTGAGGCCATCAAGCGTGGTGCCGTTGCCGTTTTGCTGGAAACGCAGGACGACCAGGGCTGCGACGAGCGTGAAGGTGTGTTGCTGGTGAAGGTGCCTGGTCTGTCACGCCGTCTGGGGCTGATTGCCGACCGGTTCTACGAGGCACCGTCTGCCGAATTGCACGTTCTGGGTGTCACCGGCACCAATGGCAAGTCGTCTGTCACGCGGTATGTAGAACAATTGCTTAATGAACTGGGCGTTCGAACCGGGCAACTGGGAACCCTGGGATACGGTTTACCCGAGAAATTGATGCCGGCAACTCACACCACGCCCGATGTTGTGCGGGTCCATCGCTGGTTGAAGGAGATGAAGCGTGAGGGGGCCGGTGCGGTCGTGATGGAGGTCTCATCCCACGCACTGGAGCAGGGGCGAGTGGATGACGTTCGCTTCGAAGGAGCGATTTTCACCAACCTGACGCGCGACCATCTGGATTATCACGGTTCAATGGATGCCTACGGTGCGGCCAAGGCGAAACTGTTCAAGCGTGAAGGGCTGAGTTTCGCCGCCATCAATTTCGACGATCCTTTCGGGCGTCAGCTGGCGACGCAGGTGGCTGATCATTGCGACGTACTGCGTTACAGCCTTCACGAGTCGTCGGTCGAGCTTTGGCTGGAAAAGCTGCACACGGCACCTTCGGGATTCAAGGCCCGGTTGAATGGTCGTTGGGGCCTGATGGACATTGCTGCGCCGCTGATGGGCAGTTTTAACGTCAGCAACGTTTTGGCGGCAATGACGGCGGTTCTGGCGATGGGGTATGCCCCTGATCGTGTAGCCGCCAGTGTTTCACGTCTGACGCCGGCCCCAGGTCGTCTGCAGCCCTTTATGCGCGACGATGGATTACGGGTTGTCGTTGACTATGCCCATACTCCGGACGCACTGAGCAATGCGCTGGCAGCATTGCGGCCGCACGTCGATGGCCACCTTTGGTGCATTTTCGGTTGCGGAGGCGATCGCGATACCGGCAAGCGACCCGAGATGGCCGCCGTCGCGGAAGAACTGGCTGACCGTGTGGTCGTGACCGATGACAACCCGAGAACGGAATCGCCGCAGCAGATCGTGTCCGACATCCTGAAAGGTTTTCGTGTGCCTGCTGAGGTGACGGTCGAGCATCAGCGTGCCAAGGCGATTGCCGATGTCCTGGAGCAGGCTGCTGCAGGCGACGTAGTCCTGGTCGCAGGGAAAGGGCATGAGGATTATCAGGAAGTGGGTACCGAGCGCCTACCTTACAGCGATATCCAGACGGTCAGCGAGCTGCTGACGGCGAAGAGGGCAGCACTATGATGCGCACTTTTACCCTGACCGAAGCCGCCGCCGCCCTGGCGGGCGAACTGGCCGGAGCCGATGCGGCTTTTACCCGTGTGTCGACGGATACCCGGACGCTAAAGCCTGGCGACCTTTATGTGGCCTTGCGCGGTGGGAATTTCGACGGTCATGAATTTGTGACGTTGGCGGCTGAAAAAGGCGCCGTCGCTGCGGTGGTGGAGCGCGTGGATAACGGGTTGGCGCTGCCGCAGCTCAAGGTCGCGGACAGTCTCGTCGCGCTGGGCGCTCTGGCCTGTATGAACCGGCGGGAAAGTCAGGTGCGGACCGTGGCGGTGACCGGAAGTTCAGGCAAAACCACCGTCAAGGAAATGACCGCAGCCATATTGCGTCAGGCGGGATCAACGCTGGCGACGGTCGGTAATTTCAATAATGCGGTTGGTGTACCGCTGACCCTGTTTGGGCTGTCGCCTGAACACCGGTTTGCCGTGATCGAACTAGGGGCCAGCGGGTTGGGCGAAATTGCGGCAACCGTTCAGATGGCAGCCCCGGAAGTGGTGATTATCACCAATGCCGGCCAGGCGCACCTCGAGGGCTTTGGCAGCTACGAGAATATCGTGTCGGCCAAAGGCGAAATTATCGACGGTGTTGCTGATGGCGGTACCGTCGTACTGAATGCCGATGATCCTGCCTATCCGCAATGGCGGGAACGCGCCGGGCAACGTCAGTTGCGGACCGTGTCGATTTTGAACGACACCTCGGACTATCAGGCGCGTGAATTGATCAGCGAGGATGGCGAAAGCGTCTTTACGGTAGCAGGTCCCGGTGGATGGCATTGTCGGATTCGGCTGCCGCTTCTGGGGCAGCACAATGTGATGAATGCGCTGATGGCTATTGCTGCCTGTCGGGCGCTGGGCGTCGGCGACGTCGACATTATCGAGGGCCTGGGGGCGGTGGTGCCCGTCAAGGGCCGGCTGCAAAGCATTCCTGTCTCTGATGATGTAATGGTCATCGACGATAGCTATAACGCCAATCCGGCGTCCATGCGCGCTGCGATGAATGTGCTGGCCGAGCGCTCCGGATTCAGGGTCGCCGTTTTGGGTGATATGGCGGAACTGGGGCCCGAGGAATCCGCATTGCATGTGTCCATCGGTCGCATTGCCCTGGAACTGGGTATCGAGTCTCTCTATGCCTGTGGCCACCATGCCACAGATTACGCGCGCGGGTTTGGCCGTGACGCGGTTGTCTTCGAGGACCAGGCGGCGCTGATCGCAGCGCTGGAAAAGGTGGCGCAGCGCCCCCTGTCGATCCTCGTAAAAGGTTCCCGTAGCGCGGGTATGGATGCTGTGGTCCGCGCGCTTACCGACAAGGTGAATAGCTGATGCTGCTCTGGCTAGCCGATTATCTGTCCCGCTATGTCAGCGAGCTTGCGGTCTTTAACTACCTGACCCTGCGCGGGATTCTCGGCGTGTTGACGGCGCTGGTGATTTCATTGCTGGTCGGGCCGACCATGATCCGCAAGCTGGGACAATACCAGATCGGACAGGCGGTGCGGGACGATGGACCGCAAAGCCACCTGAGCAAGGCCGGCACGCCAACCATGGGTGGCGCACTGATTCTGGTCTCAGTCACTGTCAGCACCCTGTTGTGGGCAGATCTCGCAAACCGGTATGTCTGGATCACGCTCATCGTGACCTTGTTGTTCGGTGCCATCGGTTGGGTGGACGACTACCGGAAGGTCGTTGAACGTAATCCCAAGGGGCTGCCGGCGCGCTGGAAATATCTCTGGCAATCGATTTTCGGCATCCTGGCCGCCATCGTGCTCTACGCCACCGCAACGCTGCCCCAGGAGACCACCTTTATCGTGCCCTTGTTTAAAGGTGTCGAGATTCCGCTCGGGCCGATCATGTTCGTTGTTATCACCTATTTCGTGGTTGTCGGCAGCAGCAATGCGGTGAACCTGACCGATGGCCTCGACGGTTTGGCCATCATGCCGACCGTCATGGTGGCCGGTGCGCTGGCAATATTTGCCTACCTGTCGGGGCATGTGAAATTTGCGGAATATTTACATATTCCTCACTTGCCAGGTACCGGGGAGTTGATTGTATTCTGCGGCGCGCTCGTGGGGTCGGGGTTGGGCTTCCTCTGGTTCAACACCTATCCGGCGCAGGTCTTCATGGGCGATGTGGGGGCCCTGGCCCTGGGGGCAGCCCTGGGGATTGTCGCTGTGATCGTGCATCAGGAAATTGTGCTGTTCATCATGGGCGGCGTCTTCGTCATGGAGACGATCTCCGTGATCCTGCAGGTGGCGTCGTTCAAGCTGACAGGCCGGCGGATATTCCGCATGGCGCCGCTGCATCACCACTTTGAACTTAAAGGCTGGCCGGAACCGCGCGTGATTGTGCGGTTCTGGGTCGTGACTGTGGTCCTGGTCCTGATCGGACTGGCCACGTTGAAAATTCGCTAACGGGAGCTGATCGGGCCATGGCTTTGATCGCAACGGATCGTCACATACTGATAGTCGGTCTTGGTAAGACCGGGCTGTCGTGCGTGCGTTTCCTGCGCGGGCAGGGGCATGATGTTGTTGTGGCCGACAGCCGTATACAGCCGCCGGGGCTGGAGACGCTTCAGTCCGAGTTTCCGGATGTCGTCCTGCATTGTGGTCCCTTTAATGGGGATCTGTTCAGTCAGTTTAACGAATTGATCGTCAGCCCAGGTGTGGCGGTCAGCGAACCTGCGATTGTGGCAGCCCGGCAGGCAGGTGCTCGTATCCGGGGGGACATCGACCTGTTCCGCGAGGCGGCCAAGGCACCGATTGTGGCCATTACCGGTTCTAACGGTAAGAGCACGGTGACCATGTTGGTGGGTGAAATGGCCAGGGCCGCGGGTAAGCGGGTAGCGGTTGGTGGCAACCTGGGAACGCCCGCGTTGGAGCTGCTGGCCGACGATATCGAACTGTACGTCATGGAACTTTCCAGCTTTCAGCTGGAAACGACGGAGCGTCTGGATGCGGAGGTGGCAACGGTTCTCAATATCAGTGACGACCATATGGACCGCTACTCGGGCCGGGAGGAATACTTCAAGGCCAAGCAGCGGATCTATAACGGTTGCCGGACTGCCGTGATCAATCTTGACGATCCGCTGAGTTCGCCGTTGGTCCGCACTGATATGACCTTGCGTGGGTTTGCCATGCACAGCATCAATCCCGGGATATACAGCACCCGTGAGGATGATGAGGGGGTCTGGATAACCCGCGGCTTGGAGAATCTGGTGCGCGCAGACACCTTGACACTGCGTGGTACCCATAACCTGATGAACGTAATGGCCGCTCTCGCGCTGGGCGAAGCCGTGGGGTTGCCGCTGGATGTCATGGTTCAGACGGCGCAATCGTTTACGGGGCTGCGGCATCGTTGTCAGCCTGTGCGCACTCTGGACGGCGTCGAATATATCAACGATTCGAAGGGAACCAATGTCGGCGCCTCTGTGGCTGCGATCAATAGCCTTGCCAGTGAGCGGGGCAAGATTGTCCTGATTGCTGGCGGTGACGGCAAAGGGGCGGACTTTGCGCCCTTGAGTGCGCCGGTTGAGCGTCATTGCCGAGGGGTTATCCTGTTTGGGCGCGATGCCCCCCGACTTGCCGAAGTGCTGACGGGTGTACCGGTTGAACGTGTTGACTCCCTGGAGGCCGCCGTGAAAGCGGCAGCCGCGATGGCGGCTCCCGGCGATATCGTCCTCCTGTCGCCGGCTTGCGCCAGTTTCGACATGTTCCGGCATTACGAGGAGCGCGGTGAGCGCTTCATCAGCGCGGTGGAGGCCTTATGACTTCCCTTGCGATGACCACGCGCCAGGCGCTTCGGAATCCTTTCCAGCCACTGCAGATGCTGCTGCTTTGCTCGGGTACGCTGATGGTGATCGGCACCATCATGATTGCGTCGGCCTCCATGGATATGGCCGCACAGACTTATGGCTCGCCCTTCTATTTCGTTTATCGCCAACTTGCCTATGTCGCGATTGGACTGGTGATCGCCCTGGGTGTGGCCAATTTGCCGATCGCCTGGTGGCAGCGTAGCGGGTGGCTCCTGATGGGGGTGGCCTTTGCCAGCCTGATCCTGGTGTTGACGCCGTTGGGGCGCAGTGTCAACGGCTCCACCCGCTGGATTCCGATGGGCCTGTTCAATGTGCAGGTGTCCGAGATCGCCAAGCTATGCCTGATCGCCTATCTGGCGGGTTATGTCGATCGCCGTCGGGATGAATTGCTTGGCAGCTGGCAGGGGTTCCTCAAACCTTTCATTATCCTGGGGGCAGCAGCCACGTTGCTGGTGGTGGAGCCGGATTTCGGTGCCACGGTGGTGCTGATGACGTCGGCACTGGGGATGATTTTCCTGAGCGGCGTCCGGCTGACGCGCTTTCTGCCGTTGATCGTTGCCTGTGTTGCCGTCGGAGTCGCCCTGGTGGTGTTCCAGCCATACCGCCTCAAGCGTGTGGTGGCTTATCTGGATCCCTGGAAAGACCAATTCGACACCGGTTACCAACTAACCCAATCACTGATTGCTTTCGGACGTGGTCACTGGTTCGGCGTCGGCTTGGGGAATTCGGTGCAGAAACTCTTTTATCTGCCCGAGGCCCATACGGACTTTATCTTCGCGATTATCGGCGAGGAATTCGGATTGGTTGGCGCCCTGGCGGTGCTGGCGATATACGCCTTGCTGTTCTGGACCGGGATGCGCATCGGCCGTAATGCGGAACGTGCCGGAATGCTTTTCGCTGCCTGTTTTGCCTACGGCGTGACACTGATCCTCGGGTTACAGGCGTTCATCAATATGGGCGTCAGCACAGGCTTGCTGCCGACGAAGGGGCTGACCTTGCCGCTGGTGAGTTATGGCGGCAGTAGTCTGGCTGCGAGTTGTGTCTGCATCGGTATTCTGGCGCGTGTCGAGATCGAGCGTCTCGATCTCGTCAGCCAGGAGGAGGGCAGGCGTGGCCGCTAAACGTTTTCTGATTATGGCGGGTGGCACCGGAGGCCATGTCTTTCCGGCGATGGCGACGGCCCGTGAGCTGCAGGAACGCGGACACAGCGTGTTCTGGTTGGGCGCTGTCGGCGGTATGGAAGTCCGGTTGGTTGAAGGTTCAGGGATTCCTATGCACCTGATCGCCATCACCGGGTTGCGCGGCAAGGGGCGTCTGGCGCTGCTGGCGGCGCCCTGGAAGCTGATGCGTGCGCTGTGGCAGGCGCTCAAGGTGCTGCGCAAGGTACGACCCGATGGTGTTGTTGGTATGGGTGGTTTTGTGACCGGGCCGGGAGGCCTTGCTGCCTGGCTGACGCGCCGGCCCCTGGTGATTCACGAACAGAACGCCGTCGCGGGTATGACGAACCGCATTCTGGCCCGGCTTGCGACGCGGGTGCTGGAAGCCTTTCCGGGAAGCTTTGGTTCAGGGATCAAGACGCTCTGCACGGGCAATCCGGTACGCCCCGACGTGGCCGCGATTGAGGCCCCCGAGCAGCGACTGGCCGGCCGTGAAGGACCTGTCCGCCTGTTGGTACTTGGCGGCAGCCTTGGGGCGCAGGCGTTGAATGCCACGCTGCCTCTAGCCCTGGCCAAACTGCCGGAGACGGTACGGCTGGAAGTGCGCCACCAGTGTGGCCAGAAGCATCAGGAGGCGACTTGTGCGGCCTATGCCTCGGCTGGCGTCGACGTGACCGTCGAGCCCTTTATTTCGGATATGTGCGAGGCCTATGCCTGGGCCGATCTGGTGGTTTGCCGCGCTGGCGCTCTGACCATTGCAGAGCTTTGTGCCGCAGGTTTAGGCGCCATTCTGGTGCCATTCCCTCATGCGGTGGATGACCATCAGACGCGTAATGCGCGCTATATGGTCGATGCTGGGGCAGCTCGCTTGTATCAGCAGGCGGAATTGACGCCGGAAGTGCTGGCCGCATCGCTGGATGAACTTTGTCGCGATCGTGGCAGATTGTTGGAAATGGCCCGGTCTGCTCGCGAGCTGGCGCGACCGGATGCCACTCATGATGTTGTTACGCAGTGCTTGGAGACGGTGAATGTCTGAACCTAACGGTCACAACCTGGTTTATCAGGTTCCGGAAATGCGCCGGATCAGACGGATCCATTTCGTCGGAATCGGCGGTGCTGGCATGTGCGGCATTGCGGAGGTTCTGCACAACCAGGGCTATCAGGTTACGGGTTCCGATATCAAGACCAGCGGGGTGACCGAGCGCCTGGAGAAAATGGGTATCCGCGTGATGATCGGGCATCGTGATGAGAATTCTGCCGATGCCGACGTGGTTGTGGTTTCCAGTGCGGTTTCCGAGGGTAATCCCGAGGTCAGCGCCGCGCGCGAGCGGCGTGTGCCGATCGTTCCGCGGGCAGAAATGTTGGCGGAAATTATGCGTTACCGGCACGGCATTGCTGTGGCAGGTACCCATGGTAAGACCACGACAACCAGTCTGATCGCATCGATCTTGGGCGAGGCAGGTCTCGACCCGACCTTCGTGATCGGTGGTCGCCTGAATAGTGCAGGCACCAATGCCCAGCTCGGCGGCTCCCGCTATTTGGTGGCGGAGGCGGATGAAAGCGACGCCTCCTTCCTGCATCTGACGCCGTTGATTTCCATCGTCACCAATATCGATGCCGACCACATGCATACCTACGGTGGCGATTTCGGGCGCCTCAAGCAGACCTTCGTGGAATTCCTGCATAACCTGCCGTTCTACGGTGTGGCGGTGATGTGCACCGATGATGATGTGGTGCGGGAGATCATTCCTAAGATTTCCCGGGCCATCATTACCTACGGTCTGAACGAGCAGGCGGATTTCCGCGCCGAAGCCATCGATATTGAAGGCTTTCGCTCGCGCTTTGTTGCCAAGCGGCCAGCGGGACATGCCGACCTGAAGATCGAATTGCAGATGCCGGGTCGTCATAACGTATTGAATGCCCTGGCGGCCATTGCGGTCGCGACCGACGAGGGGGTGGCTGACGAGGCCATTGTTCAGGGGCTTGCCAAATTTTCCGGAGTTGGGCGCCGCTTCCAGGTCTATGGAGATTTCGACACCGGGCGCGGCAAGGTCACGCTGGTCGACGACTACGGGCATCACCCTCGCGAAGTGGAAGCTGTGATCAAGGCGGTACGTGAGGCGTGGCCGGGGCGGCGGTTGGTGATGATCTATCAGCCGCATCGCTACAGTCGTACCCGCGACCTGTATGAGGACTTTGTGCGAGTGCTGTCGGAAACCGACGCCTTGCTGCTGATGGAAGTCTATCCCGCGGGCGAGGAGCCGGTACCCGGTGCCGACAGTCGCAGCCTGTGCCGCAGTATTCGTCTGCGCGGGCGCATTGATCCGGTGTTTGTGGAGGATGGTTCGGAAATTGAAAATCTGCTTGCCAACATTCTGCAGGACGGGGATTTGCTCCTGACGCAGGGTGCCGGCGACATCGGTGGGCTGGCGATCAGGCTGGCCGGAAAGCAATTGAAGGTAGATGGTTGAAATGACGGTGCAGGAATACCAGGTCGACGACAAAACGCGTGCCGCATTGGGCCGGGTTGCCGTGTTGATGGGTGGAGACTCCGCCGAGCGTGCGGTCTCGCTGAAAAGTGGGAGTGCCGTTCTGGATGCGCTGCAGAAGGCCGGTGTGGATGCCTTCGGCCTGGATGTGCGTGGCAATCTCCTCAATGTCGTTGCCGGCCTTGAATGCGATCGGGTCTTTATCGCACTGCACGGTCGCGGTGGTGAGGACGGAACCTTGCAGGCAATTCTGTCGCAGGCGGGACTGCCTTTCACCGGCAGCGATGTCATGGCCTCGGCCTTGGCTATGGACAAGTTGCGTACCAAGTACGTGTTTGCCGGTTGTGGGTTGCCGACGCCGCCCTTCCGGTTGATGACGGACGCTGGCCAGGCTGAAGCGATCTTTGCGGAACTCAAGGCGCCGCTAAGTGTCAAGCCAGCGCGCGAAGGTTCGAGTATCGGTGTGCGCCGGGTGGAAACGCTGAATGAGTTGCGGGAGGCCTTTGAAGAGGCGGCCAAGCTGGATGTCATGGTGCTGGTCGAGGAATGGATCGTCGGTCCGGAATTTACTGTGTCCATTTTGCAGGGACAGGCGCTGCCGGCGATCGGCCTGAGCACTGACCACCTGTTCTACGACTACGACGCCAAGTACCTTGCCGACGATACCCGCTATCTGGTGCCCTGCGGGCTGCCGGAAGCGCAGGAGACCGATCTGAAACAACTGGCCTGCAAGGCGTTCGACGTTGTCGGTTGTCGGTCCTGGGGGCGCGTCGATGTGATGCAGGACCAGCAGGGCCGGTTCTGGCTGCTGGAAGTGAATACGGTTCCGGGCATGACCGATCATAGTTTGGTGCCGATGGCTGCCCGCGCTGCGGGTATCGGTTTTGGTGAGCTGGTGGTGCGCATTCTTGAGGACACTCTGGAGACACCGACATGACCCCACACTTTTGGTTGCGGCTACGTCAGAGGGAAGCGCTGGAGCGCCCTGTGCGATATAGAGGTGCGACAGCCGCCCCGGTGGATCAGACGTCATTCGTTGAGGCTCTCGTCCACCTTGTGCGCCGTTTGCCCTGGCCCCAGATTGGGGCCGCCCTGACCATCGCCATCCTGGCGTCCCTGTTGCCATGGCTGGTCGGGCAGGGTGTCAGCGCCCTGGACAACCCGATCACCCGCATTCAGGTAAGCGGTGATTTGCATGGAATTGATCGCCACGCACTGGAACGGGAATTGAAGCCATTCCTGGGGCGCAGTTATTTCGCCACGGACTTGGGCCGGGTCAAATCCTATGTGGAGGCGCAGCCCTGGGTCGCCAGCGTCGCAGTCAGCCGGGTTTGGCCTGACGGGCTGGCAGTTGATGTCGTAGAGCAGAAGCCGGTCGCTTACTGGAACGGCAATGCGTTGATGAACGGGCATGGCGAGGTGTTCCGTCCAACCAATCCGCAGATCGCCGGTAATTTGCCGCATCTGACCGGCCCGCAAGGCCGCTCGGCGGATGTGCTGGCTATGGCGCAGACCCTGTCTCACCAGTTGGCTGCGCAGGGATTGACGTTGGCGGGCCTGGCATTGGAAGAGCGAGGCTCCTGGACCCTGCAGTTGGGTAACGGCATCCAGGTCGTGCTCGGTAAGGATCCGGTAAACGCGCGCTTCGGCCGCTTTCTGACGGTCTATCGCCAGGAATTGGCCGACAGGGCCGATCAGGTGCAGCGTATCGATGCCCGTTATGCCAACGGCGTGGCGGTGCAATGGAAGTCTTCAGGGGAGGGGATTGCCCAGCATAAAGGGTAATCGCCGGAACGGAATATTCACTCAGGTGACAGGCAGGACAGGATAAACATGTCAGCGGTCGAAACGGAAAACATGATCGTCGGCCTCGATATCGGGACCTCCAAAGTGGTTGCCATTGTCGGCAAACGCAAGATGGACGGTGCCATTGAGGTGGTCGGTATCGGGTCGCATCCGTCGCGGGGCTTAAAGCGCGGCGTGGTGGTCAATATCGAGACAACGGTGCAGGCGATCCAGCGGGCGGTGGAGGAGGCCGAGCTGATGGCCGGCTGCCGCATCCACTCCGTTTTTGCCGGGATTGCGGGCAGTCACATTCGCAGCATGAACTCCCATGGCATCGTGGCAATCCGCGACCGTGAGGTCACCCAGGCGGATATCGACCGGGTCATCGATGCAGCCCAGGCGGTGGCCATTCCTGCCGACCAGAAGATCCTGCATATCCTGCCGCAGGAGTTCGTCATCGATAACCAGGAAGGCATCAAGGAACCGATGGGAATGTCCGGGGTGCGCCTGGAAGCCAAGGTGCATCTTGTGACCTGTGCCGTGAATGCCGCTCAGAACATCGAGAAGTGCGTGCGCCGCTGCAACCTGGATGTGGACGACATCATTCTCGAACAGCTGGCGTCGAGTTATGCGGTACTGACCGACGACGAAAAGGAACTCGGCGTCTGCGTTGTGGATATCGGCGGCGGGACCACCGATATCGCGATTTTCACCGGCGGCGCCATTCGTCACACCGCGGTTATCCCGATCGCGGGGGACCAGGTCACGAACGATATCGCGATGGCTCTGCGGACGCCGACGCAGAATGCGGAAGAGATCAAGATCAAGTACGCCTGCGCCCTCGCTCAACTGGCGGGTGCAGAGGAAACCATCAAGGTTCCCAGTGTTGGCGAACGGCCGCCGCGCGACCTGTCACGCCAGGCGCTGGCTGAAGTTGTGGAGCCCCGTTACGAAGAGCTGTTCACACTGGTGCAGTCGGAATTGCGGCGTTCGGGTTTCGAAGACCTCATTCCAGCGGGCATTGTGCTGACCGGCGGGTCTTCCGCCATGGAAGGCGTGGTCGAGCTGGCAGAGGAAATCTTCCATATGCCGGTTCGGCTGGCGGCCCCCCAGGGCGTCACCGGCATGACCGATGTTGTGAATAATCCGATCTATGCCACCGGTGTAGGGCTGCTGATTTATGGCTTCCGCCAATTGGCGACGGGTCAGGCCCCGGCGATGCGGGGGGAACAGGGGCTGTCGCTGGTGGAGCGGATCAAGAGTTGGTTTACCGGCAACTTCTAGCGCTGCTTTGGCGATGGGAGAGGCTGATGAGTCCGGTGGCGACGCGTAGCGAAGCCACCACAGGTAACGCTGATGACTGGTAGTCGGGACGGGGGTCCTCTGCCGGTTCAGCGCTGAAGCGAAGCGTGCATATAAAACGGCTGCCAGAAGCCGCTATGACAAACGAAGGAGAAGGGGAGATGTTCGAACTCGTAGATAATGTTCAACAAAGTGCCGTTATCAAGGTGGTTGGCGTCGGTGGTGGTGGCGGAAACGCTGTCCGGCACATGCTGTCCAGCAATGTTGAAGGCGTCGATTTTATCTGCGCCAACACGGATGCACAGGCGCTGAAGGATCTGATTGCCAAATCCATGATCCAACTCGGTGGCAACATCACCAAGGGCCTGGGTGCCGGCGCCAATCCGGAAATCGGTCGCCAGTCGGCGCTCGAAGACCGTGACCGTATCGCAGAGGCGCTGAAAGGTGCGGATATGGTGTTCATTACCGCCGGCATGGGTGGCGGTACCGGTACCGGTGCAGCACCGGTCGTGGCGGAAGTGGCACGTGAAATGGGCATCCTCACGGTTGCCGTGGTCACCAAGCCGTTCCAGTTCGAGGGCGGCAAGCGTATGAAGGTGGCTGAGGCAGGTCTGCGTGAGCTGGCTGAGCACGTCGATTCGCTGATCACCATCCCCAACGAGAAATTGCTGGCGGTCATGGGCAAGAACACCAGCCTGCTGGATGCATTTGCCGCCGCCAACGACGTTCTCCTTGGCGCTGTTCAGGGTATTGCCGACCTGATTACCCGCAACGGTATGATCAACGTCGACTTTGCCGACGTGAAGACCGTCATGTCGGAAATGGGTATGGCGATGATGGGTACCGCCAGTGCAACCGGCGAAAACCGCGCCCGCGAAGCTGCCGAAGCGGCAATTCGCAGTCCGCTGCTGGAAGACATCAACCTGCAAGGCGCCAAGGGTATCCTGGTCAATATCACCGCGGGTATGGACCTCAACCTCGGCGAGTTCTCCGAAGTGGGTAACATCATCCGTGAATTCGCGTCCGACTCGGCCACCGTCGTCGTCGGTACCGTGATCGATCCGGAAATGACTGAGGAACTGAAGGTCACGGTGGTTGCGACAGGTTTGGGCGGCGGGCAGGAAAAGCCGACCAAGGTCGTCGATAACACCCGTAACCTGGATGGAACTACTGACTACCATCAGTTGGACCGTCCCGCTATCCTGCGCCGCCGCGCTGTCGCTAACGGCAATGTGGCGCTTGACCAGAAGGCTGATGGTCACGACGAGCGCAGTGTGGAATACCTGGACATTCCCGCTTTCCTCCGCCGTCAGGCTGACTGACGGTTGGAGGTATGCGGCTTTCTGGCAAATTCGGGGCGTGCCCTAGCGCGCCCCCGTTTTCAGAAGTCGTGCCGTTGGACGGGATCGGGTTACAGACGGAAACGTTTTGTTTCGGTAAGTGCGGGGGTGTACAAATGGTGCCCACCCACTCTTTCTGATATCATGCAGCCGGTTTTTGTCTGAATGATACGATTTCTTTGTGACGGATTTATGTACCGATGATCAGACAGCGTACGCTCAAGAATACCATCCGTGCGACAGGCGTGGGTCTGCACTCGGGTGAGAAGGTCTACCTGACACTCAAGCCGGCTCCGGTGGACACGGGTATCGTGTTCCGACGCACCGATCTCAAACCCGCGGTGGATATTCTGGCTCGAGCGGAAAACGTGGGTGAGACCATGCTGTCGACCACACTGGTTCGCGACGGTGTGAGAGTCGCGACGGTGGAACATCTACTTTCGGCCATGGCAGGTCTGGGTATCGATAACTGCTATGTCGAGCTGAGTGCAGCGGAAGTGCCCATCATGGATGGGAGTGCAGGACCTTTTGTCTTCCTGCTCCAGTCCGCTGGAATCGCCGAACAGGACGCTGCCAAGCGTTTTATCCGTATCAAGCGCGAAGTGACGCTTGAAGAAGACGACAAGAAAGCGACATTCCTGCCTTTCGAAGGGTTTAAGGTCAGCTTTGCTATCGACTTTGATCACCCTGTATTCAAGGGTAGGGTTCAGGAAACGACGGTCGATTTCTCGAGTACGTCCTTCGTGAAGGAAGTCAGCCGGGCGCGGACCTTCGGCTTCATGCGCGATATCGAGAAGCTGCGGGCGATGAATCTGGCGCTTGGCGGTAGTGTCGACAATGCCATTGTTGTTGACGATTACAAGATTCTCAACGAAGACGGCTTGCGTTACGACGATGAGTTCGTCAAGCATAAAGTGCTTGATGCCATCGGCGACCTTTACCTTCTGGGCAATAGCCTGATTGGAGAGTTCCGTGGTCACAAGTCGGGTCACGATCTCAATAACAAGCTACTGCGCAAGCTGATTGCAGAGCAGGACGCCTGGGAAGTCGTGACCTTTGAAGATGAGGCGCTGGCGCCCATCTCCTATCTGAAGCCGGTGCTGGCTCCTGCATGACGGAGTGACGGGCACGGCACCGTTGTCAGGTACCGTGTCGCGCCAGGCGCCGCAGGATCTGTTTTAGGTTTTCATCTTTTGTATGCTCGGCTTCCTCTTCCAGGAGCCGGGCATTTTCGTGACTCAATTTCATTTTTGGCCTGGACGGTCTCTGACGCCTTGCGTTGGGGATCACTTTGACCTGTAATCGCCAGGCAAATCGAAAACGCTCATCTTCCCGTAGGCCAGTCAGGATGCTCTTCTGATGAAATCGGACCTGTGTTGCCTGAACGCTGGATGTGACGCTCAGGGTGAGATCTCCATCGTGGTAGCTGACAAAGCGGCAGCGTCCTGCCAGTGCGGCCGGTAACCGGGCAAGAACGGCTTCCTCTAATGTTTCGTGTTCTGCGGCGCGGGTCAGCAGTCCGTAGAGTTGGGAGTTCCGCCGGGGTTTGTCGAATGCCACTTTTTGGGGGTATCGATTCATACCTGGCAAGGGTCTCTGCATAATGGAGTCAATATTGTCCGGTTGAACGGACTTTATGTATCGGTTGTGGTAACAGGCCCCGTAACCTGCATACGCCTCCCCGACAGGAATAATGCAGGCAGTCGGAGGGTGATATCCGTCACAGTGGTACGCTTTGTTACGCACTGACAAGGATTATGGGAAGGGCCTTCTCTACAATCAAGGCGAGTCGAACGAATATTGTCCTGGCGTCGCCGATGGGGTGGCGTTATCAGCTAAGCGGTAACAAGCCTCATGAACATCATTGTCGTTGGCAAGCATCATGGTCGCGCCAGAACCTTTAAGGTGCATGGCGGCCTTATGGCGTTGCTGGCGCTTTTGATCCTCTCTGTTCTGGCTGCGACCCTTTATCTGGGGTATTACCTCGCGCAGCGGCACACTGCTGCTGATCCCGTTCTTACTAAAGCCGTTATCGAAAGCTGGCAGGCCCGCCTGCAGCAGGACCGTGAAAACGTCGCCGGCCTGGGCCAGAAGATTGATCGTCAGATCGATGCCCTGACGCTGCGCCTGGGCAACATGCAGGGGCGGATATTGCGGCTGGATGCCTTGGGCGAGCGGTTGGTCGCCACGGCGCACCTGGATAACGGTGAGTTCAACTTTAACGAGCCGCCGCCCATGGGGGGGCCGGTAGAAAGCGCGAAGTCGGAATCCTACACGATGCCGGACCTCTCCGAAATGTTGGCCAGGCTCGATGCCCAGATGTCGGATCGGGAAAAGCAGTTGGACCTGCTCGACGAGTTATTGTCGAACCGTCGTCTTCAGAGCGAGCGCTTTGTTGCGGGACGCCCGATCAAGTTCGGTTGGATGTCGTCGCCATACGGTTGGCGTACCGATCCGTTCACGGGTAAGCGTGAATGGCATGAGGGGATGGATTTCGCCGCTAAGCGTGGCAGTAACATCATCGCGGTAGCGGCGGGCGTGGTGACATGGGCTGGGCCTCGATACGGATACGGTAACCTGATCGAACTCGACCATGGCAACGGTTTGCGGACGCGGTACGGTCATGCGATGAAGGTTCTGGTGCACGCCGGCGACATCGTCAAGAAGGGGCAGGTGATTGGGTTGGTTGGCAGTACCGGGCGTTCGACGGGACCTCATGTGCATTTTGAGGTTTTGATCGGCGACCACAAAACCAATCCGGAGAAATACATTCAGCGGGCGAGTCGCTAGACCGTTTTCGGCGCCTACGGGGGACCTATTTGGCCCCCGGATTGAGAGGTCGTCGTGCCCCAAGTCTCATTGCCTCATTTTCCTAACTTTCACCGCCCGGATAAATGGGGTTAGAATGCCTGTCTTTAGATAGGTGCCGGGCTGGGCAGATCGACACGAATTAACGCCTGTTTCCCTGGGGAATCCTTGCAGATTCCCAAGTGTTCACGCCGATTCGACTTCCTGTTTTCCCAACCTGTCATGAGCCTGTCCCGGCACGATGACAAGATTACGAGTGCCTGGAATCCGAAGGTTTTGACGCTTCCCGGCCTATTCAGCGTGGCGCACACCAATAAGGCGTTGCCACACGACACGGATCAAAGTAGCTGTTGGTTATGTTGACTAAGGTTGCAACCCGAATTTTTGGCAGTAAGAACGCGCGCGAAATTAAGCGGATGGGCAAGATCGTTGCTCGTGTCAATGCGCTTGAAGAGCAAATTTCAGCTCTCTCCGACGAGGAACTAAAAGCCAGGACGCCGGCACTCAAGAAGCAGGTGGCAGACGGCGAGACGCTCGACCAGATCCTGCCGGAAGCGTTCGCCGTTGTGCGCGAAGCGGCCAAGCGGGTACTGGGCATGCGTCACTTCGATGTCCAGCTGATCGGTGGTATCACCCTCCACGAGGGCCGTATCGCCGAGATGAAGACCGGTGAAGGTAAGACGTTGGTGGCGACGGCGGCTGTCTACCTGAACGCCCTGAGCGGTCGGGGTGTCCACGTTGTCACGGTCAACGATTACCTGGCAAAGCGGGACGCAGAGTGGATGGGGCGTCTTTACCGATGGCTGGGTATGAGCGTTGGCGTTATCGTCGCCGGTCAGGAGCCAGAGGCCAAACGTGAGGCTTACGCTGCCGATATTACCTACGGTACGAACAACGAGTTCGGTTTCGATTACCTGCGTGACAATATGGCCTTCAGCATCGACGACAAGGTGCAGCGGGGGCTGAATTACGCCATTGTCGACGAAGTGGACTCGATCCTGATCGACGAAGCGCGTACACCGCTGATTATTTCCGGCGCGGCTGAGGACAGCTCTCGCATCTACCGCGAAGTCAACAAGCTGGTGCCCAAGCTTGATAAAGGCGAACCGGTAGAGGAAGGCGAGCCTGAAGGCGACTTCGTTCTGGATGAAAAGACGAAAAACGTCGAACTGACCGAACGGGGTCACGAGAAGGTCGAGCAGTTGCTGACGGAAGTGGGTCTGCTGGAAGAGGGCGACAGCCTTTATTCGGCGACCAACCTGGCGCTGCTGCACCACGTTCATTCGGCGCTGCGGGCCCATCATCTGTTTATGCACGATGTCGACTATATCGTGCAGGACGGCCAGATCGTCATCGTCGACGAACACACCGGCCGGACCATGCCGGGACGCCGCTGGAGCGAGGGCCTGCACCAGGCCATCGAGGCCAAGGAGGGAGTGGACGTCCAGGCTGAAAGCCAGACCTTGGCCTCGACGACCTTCCAGAACTATTTCCGCCTGTACGAAAAGCTGGCCGGCATGACCGGTACGGCGGACACCGAAGCCTACGAATTCCGTGAAATCTATAATCTCGACGTGGTGGTCATCCCCACCAACCGCCCGATTCAGCGGATCGATTACAACGACCTCGTCTACCTGACCCAGGAAGAAAAGTTCCAGGCGATTATCGATGAGATCAAAGACGTGACGGCAGAAGGTCGCCCGGTGCTCGTGGGTACCGCCTCGATTGAGGCTTCCGAAGTGCTGTCGGTCCTACTGCAGCGCGGGGGTATCGCCCACAATGTCCTTAACGCCAAGCAGCATGAGCGTGAGGCTCTGATCATCGCCCAGGCCGGTCGTGCCGGTACTGTGACCATTGCCACCAACATGGCTGGTCGGGGTACTGACATCGTGCTGGGCGGTAACTGGGAGGCAGAGCTGGCCCATTCGGATGGGGATGCGTCGCCGGAACAGGTCGAGCAGGCCAAGCGCGAGTGGGAAAAACGCCACGAAGCGGTGCTGCAGGCTGGCGGTCTGCATATCATCGGTACCGAGCGCCATGAATCACGGCGTATCGATAACCAGTTGCGTGGCCGTGCCGGTCGTCAGGGGGATCCGGGGTCGTCCCGTTTCTTCCTGTCGCTGGAAGACAACCTGATGCGGATCTTTGCGCCTGACCGTGTAAAGAACATCATGCAGGCATTGGGCATGAAGAAGGGTGAGGCCATTGAACACCGTATGGTGACCAATGCCATCGAGAAGGCCCAACGCAAGGTCGAAGGCCGTAACTTCGATATTCGTAAGAACCTGCTTGAATACGATGACGTGGCCAATGACCAGCGTCACGTGATCTACGACCAGCGCAACGAGGTCATGGGTTCGAATGACATCTCCGAGATGGTTCAGGCGATTCGTGTCGACGTCGTGGATACGCTGATCAGCGAATTTATCCCGCCGCAGAGTATGCATGAACAGTGGGATGTCAAAGGGCTGGAAGGGCAGCTCGAATCCGAGATGGCCATCAAGCTGCCGGTGCAGCAGTGGCTGGACGAGGACGACAAGCTGTACGAGGAAAAACTGCGCGAGACTATCCTGGAGGCCGTCGTCAAGGTCTACGAGGAGAAGGAACGTATCGTCGGCGCTGACGTGATGCGTAACTTCGAGAAGCAGATTTTCCTGCAGGTCCTGGATACGCTCTGGAAAGAGCATCTGTCGAATATGGATCACCTGCGCCGCGGTATCCACTTGCGGGGTTATGCGCAAAAGAATCCGAAGCAGGAATACAAGCGGGAAGCGTTCAACCTGTTCGAGAGCATGCTGGACAATATCAAGCGTGATGTCGTCCGTATTCTTTGCCATGTCGAAGTGCAGCGCCCGGACGAGATGGAAGAGGTCGAACGTCGTCGTCGCGAGGAGTTGCAGCGGCAGATGGCTGGCGCGCAGACTCGCCACGACGAGCGCCCGGAATCCGAAACGCCCGATGACGGGGAAGGCGCTTACGCCGGGCAGCCAGGCGCCGAACCGCAGGCCCCGTTTGTACGGGAAGGACGTAAGGTTGGCCGTAACGAGCCCTGTCCTTGCGGCTCGGGTAAAAAGTACAAGCAGTGCCACGGCAAAGTGGCGTAATCAGGCCGGGAGCCGGCCTGACCTGAAGGTCTGCATCAAGCCGGGGTTTGTCCCCGGTTTGTTGCATTTTCCTCTCCAGAAATTATCTCATAGGAGTGTTCGCACCGATGGCGGTAGGACTTGGGCCTTTGCCCGACTTCCACCCGATTGAGGGCATTCGTATTGGTGTCGCCAGTGCAGGGATCAAAAAGCCCGGGCGCAAGGATACCGTCGTATTCGAGTTGGCCGAAGGTTGTACGACCGCGGCCACATTTACTCGCAATCAGTTTTGCGCGGCACCGGTAACCCTGGCGCGGGCACACCTGTCTCAGCAGGTGCCGCGTTATCTGGTCATCAATACCGGTAATGCCAATGCGGGCACCGGTAAGGCGGGGCTGGAGGCTGCGACGCGCACCTGTAGTGCCCTGGCTGCCTTGGGGGCCGTGGCGACAGAGACTGTGCTGCCATTCTCCACCGGCGTGATCGGTGAACTGTTACCGGTCGACAAACTGGAAAAGGCATTGCCTGCGGCGGTCGATGATTTGCGTGCCGACGGTTGGGCGGACGCTGCCAGCGGTATCATGACGACCGACACCTTACCCAAGGGTGCGACTTGCCGTATCGAGATTGATGGTCATCCGGTGCATTTCTCCGGTGTCTCCAAGGGGGCTGGCATGATTCGCCCCAATATGGCGACCATGCTCGCATTCGTAGCGACGGATGCCCGGATAGAAAAAACGCTGCTGCAGACATTACTGGGCGAGGTCGTCGAAAGCTCTTTCAATCGTATTACTGTCGACGGTGACACGTCGACCAACGATGCCTGTGTCCTGACCGCGACTGGACGCTCGGCTGCGCCGGCGATTACTGCTGACGGCCCGCATCTGGGGGTTTTCCGCGAAGCGCTCCGGCAACTCTTTGTGACCTTGGCCCAGGCGATCATTCGCGATGGTGAGGGCGCCACCAAGTTCGTCACCGTGCGTGTCGAACAGGCGGCGACTCAGAAGGAGGCGCTGGATGTGGCCTACACGGTGGCGCAGTCGCCGCTGGTGAAAACGGCCCTCTATGCCTCAGACCCCAATTGGGGGCGCATCCTGGCGGCTGTCGGGCGGGCGGGTGTCGAGGATCTGGTTATCGAAGGGATCAGCATCTATCTCGGTGATGTCTGTATCGTTCGTGACGGTGCCCGCGCTGAGGACTATACGGAGGAGCTCGGTCAGGGGGTGATGGATCGTGCCGAAATCGAGATCCGTATCGAGCTTGGCCGTGGCAAGGTCAGCGAAACCGTCTGGACCAGTGACTTCTCTCACGACTACGTTACGATCAACGCGGAATACCGCACCTGAGCCATGAGTTTTATCCAGGTGGCTGTCGGCGTTATCCGCCAGGGTGATAAGGTTCTGGTCGCTCGCCGTCCGGATCATGTGCATCAGGGCGGGCTGCTGGAGTTCCCCGGCGGCAAGGTTGAGCCTGGCGAAACGACGGCTCAGGCGCTGGATCGTGAACTCCATGAAGAGCTGGGTATCCGGGTTGCCGCCGAGGCGATCAGTCCGTTGATCGGTATCCGGCACGATTATGGCGACAAACGGGTCTTTCTGGATGTCTGTTTGATCGATAGTTATAGCGGTGAGCCCCATGGGCGGGAAGGGCAGCCGGTCTTCTGGCTGGATATCGCGGCGCTTCAGGATGCCGATTTTCCCGCGGCGAACCGCCCCATCATACGTGCCTTGCGGTTACCTGACCGCTATCTCATTACCGGGGCTGCGGAGAGTCCGCAATCCTTGTTGTCCCGGCTGGAAAAGGTGCTGAACCAGCACTGCCTCCCTCTCGTGGTGTTGCGCGCACCCAACCTTAATGACGAAGACTACGTTTTGCTGGCTGCCTCGGCGCTGACGCTTTGTCGTCGTCATGACGTGCGCTTGATGTTGCACGGGAATCCGCAGATGCTGGATCGGGTGCCTGCCGATGGCGTACATCTGCCCTGGCGGCTGGCCGCCGATCTCGACGACCGTCCTGTGAGAGATAACCTCCTGCTCGGAGTATCCTGTCACTCGATCGAACAATTGCAGCATGCCTCCACCTTGAAGGCCGATTTGGCGACCTTATCTCCGGTCATGCCCACCCAAAGTCATCCGGAAGCACCGCCGATCGGGTGGTCGGGGTTTGAAACAGCGGTCGCCCAAAGTCATCTCCCTGTATATGCCTTGGGTGGATTGGGCGAGGCGGATATCACCACAGCCCGGCAGCACGGTGGCCGCGGTGTTGCAGCAATCAGCGCGTGGTGGTAAGTCGCGCATCTGGTATCCTGTCAGAAACGTAAGTGCAGGCGGGAGGTGACTGTAACGTGACTCGATTGACGCATCTGGATGAGAGTGGCGCGGCACGTATGGTTGACGTCACCGGCAAGGCTGTAACGCAGCGCGAGGCGCGTGCCGAGGCCATTATTCGGATGCAACCCGCGACACTGGATATGGTGCTGGAAGGACGTCACCCGAAAGGGGATGTGCTGGCGACCGCCCGCATCGCCGGTATCATGGCGGCTAAAAAGACCCATGAACTGATTCCGCTCTGTCATGCGCTTAACCTGACGGCCGTCAAAGTGGATATTGCTCCCTGTGACGACAGCGCAGGCCTGCGCATCGAAGTGCTGTGTCGCCTGGCGGACCGTACAGGTGTGGAGATGGAAGCGCTCACAGCAGCTTCCGTGACAGCCTTGACGCTATACGATATGTGCAAAGCCGTCGACCGGGGTATGGTCATCGAGTCGACTCGGTTGCTGGAAAAGTCCGGCGGACGTTCCGGGCACTGGGTGGCCGACGCGACAGGCGAGGTGCGCTGAATGTCTGGTGCCAGCGGAACCGACTCTATGTTGATCGACAGATTTGGCCGTCGGGTCACCTATCTGCGGTTGTCGGTCACGGACCGCTGTGATTTCCGTTGCGTGTATTGCATGGCGGAGGATATGACCTTCCTGCCGCGGGCCCAGGTCCTCAGTATTGAGGAAATGGCCCGTATTGCCCGTGTCTTCGTCGAACTTGGCGTCCGCAAGATACGTCTGACCGGAGGGGAGCCTCTGGTCAGGCGTGGTTTGGTGGATCTGGCCTCGCAACTGGGTAACTTGGCGGGGCTCGACGAACTCTGTATGACGACCAATGGCGGGCGCCTGGCAGAGTTTGCGTCATCGCTGGCGGCGGCAGGCGTTAAGCGGATTAATGTCAGTCTCGACAGCCTGGATGAGGACCGCTTTCGCCAACTAACCCGCACGGGCCAGTTGGCTCAGGTGTTGGCGGGGATTGAAACCGCACGTGCCGCCGGTTTCCAGCGTATCAAGTTGAATGCGGTCATTCTGCGCGGACGCAATGACGATGAGGTGAGTGACCTGGTCCGTTTTGCGCTGGAGCGTCGACTGGACATCAGTTTTATCGAAGAGATGCCGCTGGGCGTGATCTCTGAGCACAGCCGTCATGAGGCATTCTGTTCCAGCGAGGAAGTGAGGGGGCTGTTGGCGCCGGCATTTCCTCTGGAGCCCATTGCCGATGATTCAGGTGGCCCGTCACGATACTACCGGGTGCCCGGCCATGAAAGCCGCATCGGTTTTATTTCGCCGCACAGTGAGAACTTCTGTGCTGCCTGTAACCGGGTGCGACTGACTGCCGAGGGGCGCTTGTTACTGTGCCTCGGTAACGAGCACTCGGTGGATCTCCGCGCCGTTGTGCGGGCTCATCCCGAAGACGATGCGCCGCTGCGGCGGGCCATCGTTGAGGCCATGACGGTCAAGCCTGAACGGCATCACTTCGACCTGCAATCCGAACCGCAGATCCTGCGCTTTATGAATGCGACAGGCGGTTAGGGAGCTACTCAATCCATCCGTGACAGGCGATGATGGCCGCTTTAGCCCGCGACGCCGTGTCGCTGTCCGTCGCGCCTTCTGCTAAAATGCCGCGGCCTTTAGAATTGCGAGGTTATCCGGTGGTCGTTCGTTTCATTGATTCTTGCCGTCTCCCGACGCCGTTCGGGGTCTTTCGCATGCACGGCTTCGAAGAACCGGATACGGGCAGAGAGCACGTGGCGCTGACACTCGGTGACGTTACCGATGGTGCACCGGTTCTCGGTCGTACCCATTCCGAGTGTCTCACCGGCGATGCCCTGTTCAGTATGCGCTGTGACTGCGGTTATCAGCTGGAAGAGGCGTTGCGCAGTATTGCCCGTGAGGGGCGCGGTATTCTTCTCTATCTTCGACAGGAAGGCCGGGGTATCGGCTTGCTCAACAAGATCCGAGCCTACCATTTACAGGATGAGGGGGCGGATACCGTCGAAGCTAACGAGCGCCTGGGCTTTGCCGCCGACCTGCGTGACTACAGCATGTGCAAGGACATGCTGGCGCATCTGGGCATTCACCAACTGCGCTTGATGACCAATAATCCGAAGAAGGTGGAAGCCCTGAGGGAATTGGGTATCGATGTCGTCGAGCGGGTATCGCTGCAAGTGGGGCGCAATCCTCACAACGAACATTACCTGGATACGAAAATGTCGAAGATGGGCCACTGGCTGAACACCCATCAGGACGACGACGCGCTTTGAGTTATCCCGGCGCCAGGCATCATCAGCTGCCCGGCGCCGATCTATCCTCTGCTCAGAGGTGCTGTGCCAGGCGCAGGTTCTGAGTGTCTTTTTCCAATGTCTGCAGACGGTGACGAATAGAAGACAGGATGCCTTCGGCGTCCAGTCCGCATTCGTGAAGTTGCTCGCTGTGCTTTCCGTGATCGACGAAACGGTCAGGTAGGCCCAGTTGCAGCACGGGCAGGGTGCGGCTGCGGCTGTTGAGATATTCCACCACGGCAGAGCCCGCGCCACCGGCAATCACGTTTTCTTCCAACGTCACCAACAGGTCATGACTGTCTGCGAGGCTGTCGATCAATGCCTCGTCCAGTGGTTTGACGAACCGCATGTCGGCGACAGTGGCGTTCAAGGGTTCGGCAGCCTCCAGGCCAGCGGCGAGTACGGTCCCGAAAGCGAGAATCGCCACCCGATGACCCTGGCGGGCCAGGCGGCCCTTGCCCAGGGGCAGGGCGCTCATCTCTGCGACGATTTCCGTGCCGGGACCCGTGCCGCGAGGGTAGCGCACAGCTGCTGGGCCGGTATGTTCGAGGCCTGTATACAGCATCTGACGGGTTTCGTTCTCGTCGGAAGGTACCATGATCACCATGTTCGGCACGCAGCGCAGGTAGGTCAGGTCGAAGGCCCCGGCGTGGGTGGGGCCGTCCTCGCCGACCAGTCCGGCACGATCGATGGCGAACAGGACGTCGAGGTTCTGGATTGCAACGTCGTGGATCAGTTGATCGTATGCTCGCTGCAGGAAGGTCGAATAGATGGCCACCACTGGCTTGGCGCCGTCGCAAGCCAATCCTGCTGCCAGGGTCACGGCATGCTGTTCAGCAATGGCGACGTCGAAATAGCGATCCGGGAAGCGTTCGGAAAACGCTACCAGGTCAGAGCCTTCACGCATGGCCGGGGTTATGCCGACGACACGAGGGTCCGCTTCGGCCATGTCGCACAGCCATTGCCCGAATACATTGGAGTATTTGGGTTTTTTCGGTGCGCTTGGGACCGGCGTGGGCTGTACCGTGGGCTTCGGTTCGATCTTGTTGATGGCGTGGTAGCCAATCGGGTCGCGCTCGGCCGGTGCGAAGCCCTTGCCTTTCTGGGTGACCACGTGAAGGAACTGGGGGCCATCCAGGTCGCGAATATTGCGCAGGGTTTCCAGCAGCAAGGGCAGGTCGTGGCCGTCGACTGGCCCGATATAGTTGAACCCTAGCTCCTCGAACAGCGTGCCGGGGGAAATCATGCCCTTGACGTGTTCTTCGGTTTTCTTGGCCAGCGCCATGAGGTTTGGGGCGCTGGACAGGACTTTCTTGCTGCTGTCACGCATCTGGTTATAGGTGCGGCTCGACAGCAGGCGGGCGAAATAGTTGGAGAGGCCGCCGACATTGTGGGAAATCGACATGTCGTTGTCGTTGAGAACGACCAGCAGGTCTGAATCGAGATCGCTGGCATGGTTCAACGCCTCGAAAGCCAGGCCTGCCGTCATGGCGCCATCGCCGATGACCGCAATGCTCTTGCGGGAGATGCCTTTCAGGCGTGCGGCAATTGCCATGCCCAGCGCAGCGCTGATCGAGGTGCTGGAATGGCCGACCCCGAAGGTGTCGTATTCGCTTTCGCCGCGGTTGGGAAAACCGGCCAGCCCATCCCGTTTGCGGATGCTGGTCAACTGCTCGCGCCGGCCCGTCAGGATCTTGTGCGGATAAGCCTGATGGCCCACATCCCAGACCAGGCGATCTTCCGGCGTGTTGAACACATAGTGCAATGCCAGTGTCAGTTCGATCACGCCGAGGCCTGCGCCGAAATGTCCACCGGACTGGCCGACAGACCAGAGTAGAAACGAGCGGAGTTCCCTTGCCACCTGAACCAGCTGGTCGTCGTCCAGTAAGCGGAGTTGGGCCGGTGAATCGATGCGGTCCAGCAACGGTGTGTTAGGGCGCCGTGTGGGAATTTCCTGAAATACGTAGGTGTCCTGCATCCGGCTCTGAGCTTCAGTTTTGCGAAATGATATCCGCATTATACGGGATCAATGCGGTTGATTTCATTGCTTAGCGGCAAATCTCGGGCGCTAAACAAGGAGCTGGAGGCCATACTGGCCCCTGTTCAGCGATGACGCTGTACCACGAAGTCGGCAATCGCCCTTAATCGCTCACCACGCGAACCCAGTGAGGACACGCTGTCGCACGCATGCTGGTGCAGACGCTGCAGCAGCTGTTTGGCGCCGTCCATGCCCAAGAGGGTTGGATAGGTGGGCTTGTTGCGAGCGATATCGGCACCTTGTTGCTTGCCCAGCGTTTCGGTTTGCCCCTCGACGTCGAGGATGTCGTCCTGGACCTGAAACGCCAAGCCAATCGATTGGGCGTAGTGTTGCAATCCGTCCATCCAGGGAGTGGCCGCGTCGGCTGCGGTCAGGGCGCCCAGGTTGACGGCACACTCGATCAGTGCCCCGGTCTTGCAGCGGTGCATCCGCTCGATATCCTCGAGGCGCGGTTGAGCGCCGACAGCAGCGAGGTCGATAGCCTGTCCCCCCACCATTCCACTATGTCCGCTGGCACTGGTCAGCGCCTGGATCATGCGCAAGCGGATATCGGCAGACAGCGCTGGTGCCGTAGCCAGGAGTTCAAAGGCCAGTGCCTGGAGCGCGTCACCGGCCAGGATAGCGGTGGCTTCATCAAAGGCAATATGGCAGGTGGGACGTCCACGGCGCAGGTCGTCATCATCCATGGCGGGCAGATCGTCGTGGATCAGCGAATACGCATGGATCAGCTCTACGGCGCAGGCTGGCGCCAGTACCCGTTCAACGGGGACCGAGAAGGCTTCGGCCGTCGCCAGGGTCAGGACGGGGCGAATACGCTTGCCGTCGCCCAGAACACTGTAGCGCATGGCTTCGTGAAGCTGGCCGAAGCGCTGTTCCGGCGTGGGCAGCGCGCGGTCCAATGCCGCATCGATTTGCGCACGGCACTGCTGAAAGTAGTTTTCGACACTCATTCTGCATCGGCATCCGGCTGAAACGGCATACTCTCAACGCTGCCATCTTCCCGTTGCATTAACTGCTGAACGCGTTGTTCGGCCGAGCGCAGCGCAGTCTGGCATTCACGTGTCAGCTTTACGCCGCGCTCAAAGGCGGCAAGGGACTGTTCAAGCGACAACTCACCCTGTTCCAGTTTGCGAACGAGTTCCTCCAGTTCGCTGAGTGCCTTCTCGAAATCGGCAACGCGGGTAACGCCTTCCTCTGTCATGATGGCCCTGTCGATCATTATCGGTGAAAAAGGAGGCGCCAGTATAACAGCGAAGCTGGCGTTGTTGCCCCATTCGGTTTTTTGACCTTGTCCGGTTGCAAAGCCTTCCGCATGCGAGGTATTGCCTGAAAATGCGGCCTGGATAGCCGTTACGGGGTATGCTTAATGGTAGGGTGTCAATCACCGCCAGGACTTCTTTTGATCGATCTGTGGAGAGCCAGCGTGTGGCAGGGTAAAGAAAGGCGTCGGTATTTTCGGATCAAGGATCGCGTTGCGATGAGTCACGCGCGGCTGCGTGATGAGGTGGAGCTGGCGTCTGAGCTGTCCCGGCTTTCCATGAACGCGAAACTGGAAACGCTGGAGCAGGAGCTGCGCTACGAGCTGGAGGTTGTCTCCGAGGAATCGCCCCGGCTGGGCAAAACGCTGGCGTTGCTGGACCGCAAGCTCAATCTGATGATGGAGATGTTTCGCCAGGCTGGCGCATCGGAATCTGCCGATCTCCGTGTGGAGGACGTCAGCCTCAGTGCTGGCGGTATCTTGTTCCCCGTCGACGAATGGTACAAGACCGGTGAGCATGTGGTGCTGAATCTGGTGTTTTATCCCGACGGCGAACACGTGCGAATTGTTGCCCGCGTCATTTCCTGCGATCAGAGTGGGGATGGCTATCTTATCCGTGCGGACTTCGAGAATCTTGCCGAGGCCGATCGTGAAGTGCTGGTGCAGCATGTGCTGGAGTGCCAGTCCCGGGCCCTGCGTCAGCGACGTGAGCGGCAGGACCCGACATAATCCATTCCCGGCTCAGGGTTGCCACTGGAAACGTTGTTCGCCTTCTCGCCGGCCATCGGGGCCGAAGCTGATTTCGCTGACGGTGAGTGTGCCGTTGGTGTCGCGGGTAATGACCGTGCTGGCGCGGGTTCCGTAGCCTGGCCCGCGAATAAACAGAGGCGACAGGAAGCGTTCCGTTTCTGGTCCAACGCCGGTGTCTGGCAGGTTGCTGTCGGGCGCCTGGAGAGTGTCGCCCAGCATGGTCAGCAACTGTTCGTGTAGTTCCTCCACCGAGGTTGCTGCAGTCATAACTTGCTTGAGAGCGGTGCGGCCCCGTTCAACTTTGGGCCAGGCGGTTTGCAGTAGGTGATTGCTTAGGCCGAAAGTGCCACGAAACATGCGCCGGAAGCTGACGTTGTCGCGATTGCTGCTGTAGAGTCCGCCACGACCATTCAGCCAAATCAGGTTGAAACCGCCATATAGGTCGGCATCCTGCTCCAGGGTTTTCGCAAAGTCAGGGTTTTCGTGTTCTCCTGCCAGTGCCTTTAACGGGAGTTCGCCGCGGCTGCGCGAGGCGGGCTCGGGGCGTCCCGAGCGGTAATTGGTGACGGCGGCGACACGGCCATTCCTCGTAATTCCCATCCAGGTGCCGCCGGACTGTTCGTCGCGTCCGGCGAGGATATCGCGATCCGGCCACCAATGCATCGCAAGGGTGGGGCGGGCATGGAATTCATCGCGGTTCGCCGCGAGAATGAGTGGGAAGCGTGGGTGTTGCTGCAACGCAAATAGCATCAGGCACACGGTAAAACTCCACATCAGACGATTTCCGACGGCCTGCAAGGATCGCTCGTCGGCTTCTGGCGTCCTGCGCAACGGGCTTTCCTTACCTGCATCCTTTTATGCAGGTGGTCGCCGGGTTGTGTATGATACCACCCCCAAGTTTTCCGGAACCTGCTAGCGCTATGACCATACTGACATCGCTGGTAATTTACCTTCTCGTGGGCGCGTTTGCCGGTACTCTGGCCGGCTTGTTCGGTATTGGCGGCGGCCTGATCATTGTCCCAGCGCTTATTCTCAGTTTTCACCTGCAGGGCGTTGGCACTGATGCCATGACTCATCTCGCTGTGGGGACCTCCCTGGCGACGATCGCCTTTACCTCACTGAGCTCGATTCGCACGCATCATCAGAAAGGTGGCGTGCGTTGGGATATTTTTCGGCCGATGGCGGTCGGAATCGTGATCGGTGCGGCATTGGGGGCTCAGACTGCGGCGCTTCTCAGCGGGCCCATGTTGCAGAAAATCATCGGTGTCTTTGCCTTGCTGATGGCCGTGCGCATGGTCTGGGATGTCAAACCCAAGGCATCCCGCGATGTGCCGGGAGCTGTGGGGTTGGGATCAGCCGGCGGCTTTATCGGCTGGGCTTCGGCGATTTTCGGTATTGGAGGGGGGACCTTGACGGTGCCCTTCCTGAGCTGGTGCAACGTGCGCATGCAGGCGGCCGTCGGTACTTCCGCTGCCTGTGGCTTGCCCATAGCGGTGGCCGGGGCGGTAGCCAATGTCTATACCGGTTGGGGCGAACCGCATTTGCCGCCCTATTCCGCCGGGTTTATCTACCTGCCGGCGCTGATCGGAATCGTCCTGACGAGTGTTCCGTTTGCGCGGGTAGGAGCCATCCTGGCCCACAAGCTGTCTCATGTCTGGCTGAAGCGGACTTTTGCTTTGCTGTTGCTGGTCGTGGGGTCGCATTTTCTGATTGCATAATGGTTCGACTGGCGAGGCCGACATGCTGAAGTATCCAGACTTCAATCCGATAGCCCTGAAACTGGGCCCCCTGAAAATTCACTGGTATGGCCTGATGTATCTGGTGGGCTTTGTGTGCGGCTGGTGGTTGGGCCGTATGCGCACCCGTAAACCCTGGTCGCCGATTAACGAAGAACAGATGGGCGACCTGTTGTTCTACATCGCTATCGGCGTGATCCTGGGCGGTCGTCTGGGATATGTCCTGTTTTACAACTTCGACTACTTCCTGGCACATC
Source organism: Mangrovitalea sediminis (assembly GCF_002514725.1). Lineage (GTDB taxonomy): Bacteria > Pseudomonadota > Gammaproteobacteria > Pseudomonadales > Oleiphilaceae > Mangrovitalea > Mangrovitalea sediminis. The sequence goes on along the minus strand of NZ_NTLB01000004.1, from coordinate 533,527 downwards.
CGCTTTGGCTGTTTGAAGTATGGACCGGCGGCATGTCGTTCCATGGCGGGCTGATCGGGGTCATGCTCGCCATGTTGCTTTTTGCGCGCAAGGTGAATTCGACCTTCTTCCAGTTGGCCGATTTTGTGGCGCCGCTGGTTCCCGTCGGCTTGGCGGCGGGTCGCCTGGGTAACTTCATCAATGGCGAGCTTTGGGGCCGGCCAACGGATCTGCCTTGGGGCATGGTGTTCCCGCGAGCACCCGACAACCTTCCGCGTCACCCCTCGCAGCTTTATGAATTTGGGCTGGAAGGGATCGTTCTGTTCACGGTATTGTGGCTGTATACGCGTAAGGAGCGGCCTAGAATGGCTCCGTCGGGATTATTCCTGCTGCTCTACGGTATTTTCCGCTTCCTGGTCGAGTTTGTCCGTCAACCGGACCGCCAGTTGGGGTTTATCGCCTTTCATTGGATGACCATGGGGCAGTTGCTGTCGTTGCCGATGATCCTTGTGGGTATCATCTTGCTGGTTTGGGCCTATCGGCGTCAGGCCAGAGTGACCCGCGCCGTCGATGAGGGGACCTGAAAAACATGCAGGCGTATTTGGACCTGATGACCGATATCCTGGAGACAGGGACCGACCGCGGTGATCGTACGGGCGTTGGAACCCGCTCTGTCTTTGGGCGTCAACTACGTTTCGACCTGTCACAGGGCTTCCCTCTGGTTACCACCAAGAAGGTGCACCTGCGCAGCGTGATCGTCGAATTGCTGTGGTTTCTGCAGGGTTCGACGGATAACCGCTGGTTGAACGAGCGTAAGGTCTCCATCTGGGACGAGTGGGCCCTGGACAATGGCGAGCTGGGGCCGATCTACGGCAAGCAGTGGCGTAGCTGGCAATGTCCGGATGGTCGTGTCATCGATCAGATTGCTGAGGTGGTCGATCAGATACGCCGCAAACCGAATTCCCGGCGCCTTATCGTCTCCGCCTGGAACCCGGCAGATCTCCCTGACGAGTCTGTAGGGCCACAGGAAAATGCGGAAAACGGTCGTATGGCGCTGGCGCCCTGCCACTGTCTGTTCCAGTTCTATGTCGCCGATGGCCGCTTGTCCTGCCAGCTTTACCAGCGGAGTGCGGACCTGTTTCTTGGCGTGCCGTTCAATATTGCGTCCTACAGCCTGTTGACGCACATGATCGCGCAACAGTGTGATTTGGACGTCGGAGAGTTCGTGCATACCTTCGGGGATTGTCACCTCTATCAAAACCACATCACTGAAGAAATTGTCTACGAGCAGTTGCGTCGCAGCCCCAGGGCTTTGCCCAAGCTGGTGATCCGCCGGAAGCCGGCCTCACTGTTCGAGTACGAACTCGAGGATTTCGAATTCGTGGATTACGACCCCTGGCCGGCGATCAAGGCTCCCATCGCTGTCTGAGAAGTACAGGATCATCCTGATATGAGAAAAACTCTGATTGTTGCGATGTCGCGTAATCGTGTCATCGGACGCAATAACAAGCTGCCTTGGTATTTGCCGGAGGATTTGCGGTATTTCAAGGAAGTGACGATGCAGAAGCCGATAATCATGGGCCGGCGCACCTTCGAGTCAATCGGCCGGCCCCTGCCGGGGCGACTGAATATTGTTGTGACCAGCGATCCTGACTGGGCTTGTCCTGCGGGAGCGGCTCGGGCGGGCAATCTGGACGAGGCGTTTCGCCGTGCCCAAGCCCAGGCTGAGCTGGATGGTGTGGATGAGATGGTCGTGATCGGAGGTGGTCAGCTATACAAGGAAGCGCTGCCGTTGATGGACCGCCTATACATCACTCAGGTGCATGCGGATGTCGAGGGAGACGTGTATTTTCCGGAAGTGAACTGGGATGAGTGGGAAGAGGTTGCCGCTCAGGAACATGGTGCTTCGGAGCAGAATCCCTATTCTTACAGCTTCGTGGTTTACGATCGCCGCAGATCCCATTGATCGTTCTAGCGTCAAAAAAAGGCTGCCCGAGGGCAGCCTTTTTGCTTTTCAGGACTGTGGTTTCTTGGCCGCGTATTCTTTGCGGCCCGCCTTGAAGGGCGGCTTGCCGCCGTCCTTGCGACCTTTTCCTGCATAGCCCGGCTTCCCGTCACGGCGGCGAGGGGGGCGATTGCCATCCCGTGGCTGGGCTCCTCGTGGGCGGCGCGGTTCGGCGCTGGGTTGAGGCACATGCGCCGGCGGTTTCAGCGGCAGTATGCCGGGCTGGGCAGTTTCCAGCCATCGCCCGAGCGCCGCGGCAATCAGTGAAATATCCAGTTTCTGACGCTCGGCAATCGTGCTGAGCAGTGCCTGGACCTCGGTCAGATCGCCGTCATTGGTCAGATTGAGCAGCTGGGCCTCGAACTGCTGTAGGCGCAATTGCTGCAGATCATCCGGCGACGGCAACTCATAGGGCTTCATGGTGCTGCGCGTTGTGCGTTCGATGGTGCGCAGCCAGTTGCTTTCACGCGGCGTTACCAGTGCAATGGCGCGCCCTTCGCGACCGGCCCGGCCCGTACGGCCGATACGGTGAATATAGGCCTCGGCGTCGTAGGGCATGTCGTAGTTGATGACGTGCGTGATTCGGGGCACATCGAGGCCCCGGGCGGCGACGTCAGTGGCAACGACGATGTCGCGCTGGCCATTTTTCAGCGCTTCGATGGTCTGTTCGCGCTGACGCTGGTTCAGGTCACCGTTCAGCGGAGCGACGGCATGCCCACGGGCAGCCAGCTTCTCGGCGACCTCGGTGGTTTCCGCCTTGGTGCGGACAAAAATGATGGCGGCGTCGAAATCCTCGACTTCAAGAATCCGGGTCAGCACCTCCATCTTTCGCTCGGCGAATACGCGCAGGGAGAACTGCTGAATGCTTTCGACTGTCGAGGTCGGACTGGAAACGCGAATTTCTTCGGCAGCCGGAATGTATTTCTCCGCCACTTTACGGATGGGCGGCGGCATGGTGGCCGAAAACAGGGCTCGCTGGCAGTCGGAGGGTGTCTCGGCCAGGATGGTTTCGACGTCGTCGATAAAGCCCATGCGGAGCATTTCATCCGCTTCGTCTAGCACCAGTGCACGTAATTCTCCCAGCACCAAAGTGCCGCGACGCAGGTGGTCGAGAATACGCCCGGGAGTGCCGACGATCACGTGAACGCCACGACGCAGGGCTTTCAACTGCCCCCGGAATTCCTGGCCGCCGTATACGGGCAGTATATGGAATCCCTTCAGTTGAGCTGCGTAGGTGGAAAAGGCTTCAGCGACCTGAATAGCCAGTTCACGGGTCGGCGTCAGTACCAGAATTTGCGGGTTGACGGCGGACAGGTCCAGCCGGCTCAGTAACGGAAGGGCGAACGCAGCGGTTTTGCCGGTGCCGGTCTGAGCGGTACCCAGCAGGTTACGGCCCTGCATCAGGACCGGAATACTTTGTGCCTGGATAGGCGAGGGTGTTTCGTAACCGACGTCGGCAATGGCACGAAGCACGGCCGGGGCCAAGCCCAGGTCGGAGAAAGACGGTGTTTGCATGAAAAACTCGGAATACGGGGGATGAAACGCTGGCGGACCAACGTTATGAAGAAACGATTATACGCCGATGGGGCTCGCGAGGATACCGGCAAAAGGTGGTGGTTTCATACGTAATTTCATCGGCGCCCGAGGAATTCAAGGCAGCAGGCTGTGAACAATCAGTGCCAGAAGCAGTGCGGTCATGGACAGGTACAGCCAGTCGCCGATACGAATGAAGTGCCATAACAGGCCGCAAAGGCGCAGCGCCGGCGACCAAAGCAACAGGGCCAGGCCCAGCTCCATCCAGAAACGTCCCGACCCTGGATGCAGGGCGTAAGGGATGCTGCGCAAGGCGGCGTCTCCGTGATTGGCGGCGTGCGGTGCAGGCCAGGTCATACCGTGATGGGCAAGAAACAGGATGCCGCCTGCGACCAGCATGCTCAAGGAGACAAGAAGCAGCCATTGCAGAAGGCGGTTGCTTCCCGTTGCCAGGTCGGTCTGTATGCTCATAACCCGACACCTCTGGCGATCATGAGAAGGCCAAAACTCAGCACGACAGCATTGAACAGTACCCGCAAGGGTTTTACTGGCGCATGGGTGATGATGCGCGTTCCCAACATGGCTCCGCCGACCATGCCCAACACCACGGGTGTTGCCAGTGTGGCGTTGATGAAGCCGTTCTTCAGGTAGATGCCGATACCGGCCGCCGCGGTCAGGCCTACGATCATATTGCTGGTGGCGGTGGACACCTTATAGGGCAGCTTCATGATCTGATCCATGGCAATGACCTTGACCGCGCCTGCACCAACTCCGAGTAATCCGGACAGAAAGCCGGCTACGGTCATGGTACTCCAGCCAGACCAGACGGACTGGGCACGGTAGCGGGTGCGTTCGCCGCGGTCCAGGCATTCGCCATGCAGCTGAAGGCGGCCAGCCCAGCCATCGCAGTTGGTGATGTCGGGTGTGGCGGCATCGGTTTCCGGGCGACCGGTTTTTCGGAAGGCGCTGTAACTGGCGAACAGCAGAAGCAGGCCAAACAGAATAGAGAGCAGTGGGAGGGGCGCATGAGCCGTCAGAATTGCGCCAATCACTGCGCCGACGGCAGCCCCGGTTTCCAGGAAAATGGCTACACGGTCGTTGCGCAGGGTGTCCCGGCCGGGAGTGGCTGCAGCACCGGTCGACTGGGCGACCACGGCTATCAGGGACACACCCATTGCGGCATGCAGGGGCACGTGCCACAGCAGTGTCAGCAACGGGACAAGGATGATGCCGCCGCCGATGCCGGTCAGGGCACCCAGGCATCCCACAAGCAGGCCCATCAGGCATAGGGGTAGAACAGTGAGCATCTGTTTCAGCGTTTCACGGTTGGAGGTCGGCTGGCTGTCGGCATTATCGCGTTGAAGGGCTTATAGCTTCAAGGAATTTGCTTATGTGGAAATGTTTTGGTTCTCAAGGAGCGCTGTTTGACCTTTGCACCGATGTCGAGGATCGTGAAAAGGCGATGACGCTATGCTATAAGTCCCTGTCTGCCGGTTCTTCGAACCTGTAACCCCGGTTTTCAGGATTGTTTCCTCTATGTTGCTGATATTGTTGCGTGTGATGCGACCGCAAAACTGGACCATCCTGCTGTCGGTGATGCTCCTAAGTGCCTGTGCCAGCTCGCCGTCAGGACCCTCTTCAGCGCAGGAATCCTCAGTGAGCGGCCAATGGCCGATAAGCCAGTATGCCGGTATGCGATTGCTGGACGATCAGCACGGTTGGCTCTTTGTGGGAGGTGTGTTTCGCACCTCGGATGGCGGCAGTCATTGGCAGGATCTTACGCCAGCACCCCTGAAATCCCTGCGCTATATCCTGGGTACGGCCCTAGACGCCCGTCATGCCTGGGTGGCTGCATCCCTGCCGGGCAAAGGCGTCTGGCTGTTCCGTACCACGAATGCCGGCGACTCCTGGACGTCGGTCCCCCTGACCCGGCGCGGTGGCCCCATTTCCCTGCAGTTCCCCGATGCCCGTCATGGCAGCCTGCTGGTTGGCCTGGACTCCGGCATGAACCATGAAGCCGTTGCCTTGTTGACCACAACAGATGGCGGGGCGCACTGGACGGCCGTCGCCGGTACGCGGCCTGGATATTTTCGTGGGCCCCTGATGATTGGGCCCTTGAACGATATCTGCTGCATCGCCGGGGTAACGTTCAAGGATGCCGGTCACGCCTGGCTCAATGGTGCGTACGGCGTGATTCCGAAGTTCTACCTGCAGGTCAGTCGCGATGGCGGCCGCCAGTGGGTTGACCAGTCGATGCCGCTCTCACCCCAGGAAAGCGAGGCATTCTCGCAGGTCTCTCCGCCCATTTTCCTGGATGAAAACAATGCGGTCATCGCCGCCAGTTTCAGTTGGCAGGATGAGAAGGGCGGCGAGCACGCTCAGGCAGTGATTTTCCATTCGGCCGATGGCGGCCGTACCTGGAAGCCGGAGTTGCCACTGAAACGCCGTGACGGCAGCGGATATCGAACGCCGGTGATCAGTTTTGTCGATGCCCGGATCGGCTGGATGCGTTGGGGCAGTGTGCTTTATGGCACCCAAGACGGGGGCGGTCGTTGGACGGCGCTGACGGAGAATTTGATCGAGCCGTGGCAGTCGCTGCAATTTGTCGACCGCCGGCACGGATGGGCCTTGTCGCAGCAAACGTTGCTGGAGACCCATGATGGCGGGCGGCACTGGCAGACGGTGCCTTCTCCAGCCAACGCGTCCGGAGGCAGCTGATGCTGTGGTCCGCCTGGCTGTCGGTGGCTGCGATTTGCGTGCTCGGCGCCATGTCGCCAGGGCCCAGCCTCGCCATGGTGCTGCGTCACACGCTGCACGGTTCCCGTCTGCACGGTGTTGTGACCGGCGTTATGCACGGGCTGGGTGTCGGTCTTTATGCCTTGTTGGTGGTAGCGGGACTCGCTGCGTTGATCCTGCATGTGCCCTGGTTGTTTCATGCCATCACATGGCTGGGAGCCCTGTACCTGGCATGGATTGCCTTCAAGTCGTTGCGTTCGTCAGGCGCCGGTCCTCTGTCGGAGCGAACTGATGTTGCGGCAGTTTCACTGGTTGATGCGGCGCGGGATGGTTTTCTGACGGCCTGCCTGAACCCCAAGGTTGCCGTCTTTTTCCTGGCGTTGTTTTCCCAGTTTGTCAGTCCCGGCCAGAATGAGGCGTCGCGAGCCATAATGGCAGCCACAGCCTGGTTGATCGATACCGGCTGGTATGTGCTGGTAGCGCTGGTGCTGTCGCACTCTGCGGTTTTACCCTGGCTGCGGGCCCATGCCCAATGGGTGGATAGGGTGACGGGCCTGGTGCTGTTTGTGGTGGCGGTGCGGGTGGTGACACTGTAGAGAAGGTACTTTAGTCTGTGGTCTCCCCCCGAGCATGACGACAAGGTCTTTCGAAGGTGCCTCTGATGAAAAAACTGTTTCCGTTTAGCCGAAAAATGCCGCTGTGGATCGCGCAAATCATGATGGCGCTGGCGTTGGCTCCACTTTCCAGTCTCCAGGCTCATGCGGATCAGGGTTCCGCCCGGGCGGTGGCTACGGAGGTCATGATGGCCTTTGGCAAGTCGCAGGCGCAGGTGTTGTCGAACGTGTTGTATTACCCGGCCCACTACGCCCAGGCTGAACTGCAGGCGAATCAGCAAGCCATGCAACTGCTGTTTGGTTTCTTTTTTCAAAAGGCGGGCGAGGTCAGCGCTATCAAACCCTGTACAAAGGAGCCTGAGTTGTCCCGCTTCTGGTTCGACGGTGGCGACAAGGCGGACTGGGTGAAGGCCGAGAAGCCAAAGGCGACGACAGAAGTATGCTACCAGGCGCACTTCAGTCATTTAGGCGATGGTTACGTCATCGTGTCCCTGCTGGAGTTGGTGAATAACGGGCAGGCGCAGTGGTTTCCCTATCGGGTGACTTATGGCGTGCCCAAAGACAACCCCAAGGACAAGGCAAAGATCGATCAGTTGTCGAAAGACGCGGCGGCCTTTATTCGCGCCAAGTTAGGCGGTAAGTAAGGAGGCGCCAGCAGGGCGTTACTGGGGATCACCCTTGCCGGTATAGGGGCGCAGGATGCTGGCGTAGCGCCCTTCGTCTCGTACTGTTTGGATGGCTTGATTGAAGCGGTCGACGAGCTGCTGGCTGTCATTCTGCCGACTGAACATCAGGTAAATATCATCTTCGTTGACCGGTAACGGGCTGGCGACAACCGCATCGCGAAAAGCCAGCTCCTGCAGCAGAAAGTGGGCGACCAACGCGTCCTCCAGCACACCGTCCACACGATGTAGCTGAAGCATCATGAAACCTTGGCTGGAGTTGGTCACAAGGGTAACGTCCTGACGCTCTTTCGGATTGTCGAGAATGGCCTGGAAGGCACTGCCATAGAAATAGCCACGCGTTGCGCAGAGCTGGAATCGCTGGTGCAGAAGGGTATCGAAAGTGCGGAAATCGTAGCGTTTAAGCTCGTCACGACGGACGAATAGCCGCATGGTTTCTTTGCGGTAGGGAATGGAAAAGCGCGCGATCTTTTGGCGCTCGGCGGTCATCGAAGCCCCTATCATGATGTCGATGGTGCCCGCTTTGAGGCTGTTTAGCTGGCGTTTCCAGGGCATCTGTAGAAATTCGATGTGGCAATGGGCGGCTTGGCTGAAAAGGCGTACCAGTTCGATATCGACACCGGTCAGCCTGCCAACGGTATTTCGGTAGGTATAGGGGGGCCAGGGTTCCCAGCCGGCACGAACGACGCAGTCTGCCTGGGTAGCAGTGGCTGCTGCGAGGGCGAGGGTGCAGGCTAATCCGAGACAAGCTATGCGACCAAGGGGCATGGCAAGGATCTCTGTGGATAGGCGCTCTTTGTCCAGTATATGGGAGTATGGGCTTTTCTCTCACCCAAAATCTATTTTGGCGCGGTTATGACGGAATTGAGTACCGTGAAACGTTGGATGCGGAAGCGGATATGCCTGGTCGGCGCGCTGCTCGTCGGTTGGCTGGCCGCCTTCACGGCCATTGCCGGGGATTTCCCGGCGCTGGCGGCGTTGCAGGCCAAGGGCGCACGAGTCAGCGCCATTGCTGTCGATCTCGAATCCGGAAAAGTCATTGGGCAGCGCAATGCTCAGACCCGTCTCACTCCCGCATCGGTTTCCAAGTTGTACACGGCGGCGGCGGCCCTCGGGCAATGGGGGCCCGATCATCGCTTTGTCACACGCTTGTTGGTCACGGGACCGCTCGATAAGGGCGTCCTCCGCGGCGATCTCATTTTTATGGGCGCCGGTGATCCTACGTTGGAAGACCGTGATCTCTGGTCATTGGTCAGCGCGTTACGTCATCAGGGCGTTCGAGAAGTCGACGGCCACCTGGTGATCAATGAGTCCCTCTTTGGTGCCGTTTCCTGTCAAGCGCGCGACCGCTGCTCTGCGCGATCGGCTTCGCGACATGCCTACAATGCGCCGTTGTCGGCGGCAGGGATCGATTTCGCCACCTGGTGCGTACAGGTCAGCCCTGCTGAGCAGGTGGGCGGGCCGGCTCGAATCGGTTGGTGCCGGGTTTCTGCCACAGGCGTCACCCTGGGGGGCAAGGTGCTGACGACCTCGGCCGCGGGCTCTGCTGATGTGTCTGTATCGCGGCAAACCCATGACGGACATGATCGGCTCATCGTGTCGGGCCATATTCCCCTGAATGCAGAACCCCTCCAGATTTACCGGGCGGTGTCGAACGCGGCGGATCAGACAGGCCTGGTACTTCGCGGTATTCTCGAAAGCTCGGGTATCGTTGTCCGCGGGGATAATCGGATCACCGATTTGCCGCCGCCGGCGAGTGCCCGAGAGGTGGCAAGCGTTGAAGGGCAGGCTTTACGTGAACAACTGGCCCGTATGATGGCGTACAGCAATAATTATATGGCCGATATGTTGGCGTTGGATCTGGTGGCCGCTCAGCCTTCGCCTGAGACGGTTTCGCTCGCGGCCGCAGGGCGTCGTCTGCAGGCTTTGGCGTTATCGAGTGCCCGCGACTCTGGAACGGATATTTCGGCGGGGGGGGGATCCCCGGTGTTTCGCAGCGGCAGCGGTCTTACCCTGGACAATACGCTGTCTGCCGCCGATATCGGCGCCTTGCTGGGCCACCTCTATCACCGCAGCGACCTGTTCCCCGCCTTTCTGGGCGCGCTTTCCGTTCCCCGCTATTCGCCGTTGCGCATGTTGCACCATGGTGACGACTCCTGGCTGAATCAACTCAGTGTCAAGACTGGTTCACTCAACCAGCCCTATTCGGTGATGTCACTGGCAGGCTACTTCCGTACGACTTCCGGAGGCTGGGGGGCCTTTGCCATGATTGTTAATGGGACCTCGCGTTGGCCGCACATTTACTACCTTGATGTCCTGGCTGCCATGCGTCAGGACTTGCTGCCGTTGTTGTCTCCGCAATGATCGTGAAGCACCTTTGCAATTTATTGTGATAGGTAGCTAGCAAAACCCTTTGTCCTTGATCCGTGTCAGAATAGCCCTGCGAGGTCGTCAGTAATCTGTTTTGACTGGGGGAATATTCCCTGTGTCTGGAGGGGGCAACGTTGGCGGGCTACATGACCAAAATCGAGGGCTCTCCCCGACATATTCGGCTGTTTTTGGGCCGCTTTGTCTTGTACTTCCTGATCGCTTCCGTGCTGTCCGTTTGGATTGCGCTCTGGTTCGACTATCAACGTCAGAATCATCAAGCCGAAAAAATCCTCACGCAGGAACGCGCGCAACTCGATGCGGAAGCCGCCGGGGTTGTCAGTAACCTCAATGCGGGTGTCGCGCATATGAAAATCCTGATGCAGACGCCGGCGTTTCGCAATTATGCCTTCTCGCAGACGCCCGGCCACCGGGAAGACCTGGCACAGCTGTTTGGCGTGTTTATCGACAATGTCGATTTCTACAACGATATCCGGCTCGTCGATAACCGTGGCCATGAGCTTATCCGGGTGAACCGGAGTCGTGGGCATGCGCAGACGCAGATTGTGCCAGCGGAAAAGTTACGCCGGTCGGTCCATCTATCGGAAACGGAGCAGCGGCTCCCTGATGGGGACGTCTACCTGTCGTCGCTGGAGAGTGATTCTGATCGCGAGGATATGGCTTCGTCTGTGACACCAACATTGCGGTTGTCGAGTCCGGTATCAGGGAGAGAAGGCGTGCGGGTCGGCTTCCTGCAAATGAACCTGCGTAACGAGCGATTGTTCGATGGTTTTTCACACAGTGCGCCGTTGGTATCGGGTCGTGAATTTATTATCGTCGAGCGCAATGGCCGTTGGGTTCTCCGGCGCCTGCCAGGCAAGGGCGGTATGGTGCAATGGCATCGGCTGCCGCAACCGGATGTGCTGTTCAATGGTGCCTGGTCGCGTATCCAGTCGATGGATGAAGGTGTGATCGAGACCGCGTCGTCTGCTTTCGTTGTCGATACGCTATTCCCGGCCAGGGATACCTCCGTTGCTTCGAATCGGAGCACGGGCACGTTGCAGAGTGTGGACGATGCCTGGAAACTGGTTGCCCGTATTCCCTCGGAATGGGTGCATGTCAGCCCCTGGACCCTGTTGTGGAATGACCGGGTATACGTAGGAGGCATGCTTGTCCTGGTAGCGCTGATCAGCGCTATTCTCGCCTGGTTCCGCGCAGTGGTTTTGATTCATGTGCATGCCACCCGGGAAAGCGAGGCGCAGCTCCGGACCGTTCTGGACAACACGATGGCACTGGCTTACCTCAAAGACCGCGATGGCCACTACCTGTTCGTCAACCGCCGGATGGCGGAGATGATTGGGCAGCCTGCCGATGAATTGACGGGAAAGAGCGACCGGGATGTCTTTTCGCCCGAGTTTGCAGAGACCTATCGGCAGAACGATTTGTCGGTGCTCAACAGCGGTCAGCCTCAGGAGTTCGAGGAAGTTGTCCCGTCTGAGGATGGCGACCGAATTTTTATTTCCGTCAAGTTCCCCCTGCAGCAATCGGGTGATGGTCAGGCCGTCTGTGGCATATCCACCGATATTACTGAGCGAAAGCAGATCGAGGCTGAGTTGCGCCAGGCTGCCGTCGTGTTCGAAAGCACCAATGAGGGCATCATCGTCACCGATGCCGATATGCGCATTATTGCGGTGAATAAGGCCTATACGACGATTACCGGATACAGCGCCGATGAGGTGATGGGTAAGGCGCCGCGTTTCCAGAAATCCGGTATCCACGATGAGGCCTTCTACCGCCGTTTGTGGGATGACTTGAAGTCGGCAGGACAGTGGCAGGGGGAGATCTGGGACCGCCACAAGAGTGGCGAGGTGATTCCTCTCTGGGAAAATATCAGTGTCGTGCATGCGTCGGATGGAAGGGTTAGCAACTATGTGGCCGTGTTATCCGATATCAGTGCCATCAAGCAGGCTGAGGCACGGTTGAATTACCTGGCCCATCACGATTCCCTTACCGGGTTGCCCAACCGCCTGCTTTTCTATGCCAACCTGGATCAGGTGCTTATCGAGGCCGAGCGTCATCCCGCCCGTGTGGCGGTCATGCTGCTGGACCTCGACCGTTTTAAGCTGGTTAACGATACCCTGGGACATCCTGCGGGGGACCGTCTCCTGCAGATCGTCTCAGAACGGCTGCGCGCCTGCGTGCGGGCGGAAGATACAGTTGCCCGCCTGGGAGGGGACGAGTTTGCCGTTATCCTGAGAGATGTGGCGCACACGGAAGACGTTATCCGTATTGCCGAAAAGATTATTTCAGCAGTCGATAAACCGGTTCTGATCGATCACCAGACGGTAAATGTCGGGGTCAGCATCGGTATCAGCCTGTTCCCGGATGATGCGGACTCCAGTGACGCCCTGACGATGACAGCCGACTCCGCCATGTACCGTGCCAAGGAAAGGGGGCGTCGCACTTTTGAGTTTTATTCTTCCGAAATGACAGCTCGGGCATCGAGCCTTTTGAAGCTGGAAACCGAGTTGCGGGAAGGTATTCGACGCAACGAGTTCGTGCTCTATTACCAGCCCCAGTTCGATGTGCGGACCGGACGTATGGTCGGGGCCGAGGGTCTGATTCGCTGGCGTCATCCCTCGCGGGGGCTGCTGCTGCCCGGACAGTTTATCCCCGCCGCCGAGGATACCGGCCTGATCCATTCCCTAGGATATTGGGTACTCCAGGAGGGGTGTCGTCAGGCCAGCGCCTGGAAGGATGCCGGTATTTCAGTAGGACCGCTGTCGCTGAATATTTCCGCCTCGCAATTAACGCGTAACAATCTGGTGGGACGCCTGCATCAGATGCTGGAGAGCCATGGGATCGATGCCAACGCCCTACAGCTGGAGCTGGAGGTTACCGAGAGTGTCCTGCATGTGTCCGGCCAAGGCGAGCGTGTGTTGCGTGAGCTGAGAGCGCTCGGATTGCATATCGTGATCGACGATTTCGGCACAGGCTATTCATCGCTGAGTCTTCTCAAGCAATTGCCGGTGGATAAAATCAAGATCGCAGGTGAGTTCATGCACGGTCTGCCGCGTGACGAAAACAATGCGGCAATCGCTACGGCAGTGATTTCCCTGGGCCATAGCCTGAGTATGCCGGTGGTGGCCGAGGGCGTGGAAACCGAAGAGCAGCTCGCGTTCCTGAAGGAAAAGGGATGCGGTATTGCCCAGGGGTTCCTGCTGAGCCTGCCGTTAACCGCAGAAGAAATCACGGAGCGTTTCAGTCGTCAGAGTAACGTCTGAAATCGGTAAGGTTTATTGCTGTTCAATCAATAAGTTCCATCGTCGAAGCTGTCTGAAAAAAAGACGGTGATCGATCGTGAAACTCCTCAATATAAAGGCTTGAATCCCGCTTCCAACTGCACTATTCGTCGATACTGGCGCCGGAGGTTCTTCCTGCGGCGATGCATGCATTCCCGGGCCGGCGATGCCGCCCATGGACCAAAGGAGCCGGCGAGATGGTGGCAAGCAGCCGTTATTTCAGTGACGCCGAATATGAGCAACGTCGCCAGCGAGTGCGCGATGAAATGTCGGAACGCGGGCTGGATGCCTGCCTGATCGCGAGTCCCGAAAATATTTACTACCTGACCGGCCTGGATCACATGGGGTATTTCGCCTGTCAGTTGCTGATATTCCCCCTTAAGGGCGAACCGATGCTGGTGGCGCGAGCCATGGAGCGGGCGACCCTGAGAGATCAGGTGCCGGATGTGGTACATGTCGGCTACACGGACGGCACGCAGCCACCCCCGGTGGATGGTGCCGAGGCGGCACCCATCGATAGTCCTTGGTCGATGACGGCCGGTGCGCCGACCCGCGAGCTCAGCCGCCGGCCCTCCCTCATGCCCTCAGCAGCCGTGTCGGAAACCCTGAGGGTCCTGCGTGAGCAGGGATTGGAGAAGGGGGTGCTGGGGATCGATATGAGCAGCACCTTTCTGCCATATTCCATTGCGGAAGGCCTGATCGAAGGCACACCCGAGGCCGATTGGGAAAACCTGGGTAGCCTGGTGGACAACATCCGCATTATCCAGTCCGATGCCGAGCTGGCGCTGACCCGGCAGGCGGCTGCGATCTCTGATTCCATGCTGCTGTCGGCCATCGCTGCTGCCGGTCCGGGCGTTAACGCCCGGGAAATCATGGCGGCGATCTACGACGCCATGTTTCGCCGCGGTGGAACCTATCCGGGATTCGTCCCCTTGGTGCGCTCGACCCGCAACCTGGAGCATGAGCACGGGACCTGGGACGACATGGCGCTGGAGCACGGTGACCTGCTCTTTCTGGAAATGGCGGGCTGTGTACGCCGCTACCATGCCCCGATGGGGCGCTTCGTCTTTATTGGCCAAGCGCCCAGTGACGCAGAGCACATCAATGCCATTTGCCAGGAGGCCATGATGGCCGCGGCGGGGGAGATCCGGCCGGGAGCCATTGCGGGCGATGTCTATGAGCGTTGGCAGGGCGTGCTCGATAGGAACAACCTGGCGCAATACAGTCGCCATCATTGTGGGTATTCGGTCGGCATTGGCTATCCCCCCAGTTGGTCCGGCAGTGGCGTGCCGGTGGGCCTGCGCCGCCACTCCGACATGCAGCTCAAGGAGGGCATGGTGTTCCATTTGATGAGTTGGCTGTTGCGCTCCGGCCTGGGGGATGCCTTTTTATCCGACACCATTGTCGTCACCGCGCAGGGGTGCGAGTTCCTGACCACGGTTAACCGGGGGGTCTATGTCCGCTGATACTGCTCTCTTGCCGGATCTAGCCGCGATTGAAGCTGCCGAGGACCGTATCCGCGAGCAGGTTTCGCCGACCCCGACCCTACAGCTGTATGCATTGGAAAAGATCATTGGCCAAGCCTTGTGGGCCAAGGCAGAGAGCCTGCAGCGAACCGGCAGCTTCAAGGCCCGTGGCGCGGTGAACTGGTTGCTGACGGCCAGCGCCGAGGAGCTTGACGGTGGCCTGGTGACGGTTTCTGCCGGTAATCACGCCCTGGCGTTGGCCTGGGCGGCTGCGCGGGTCGGGGTGTCGGTGACCGTGATGATGCCTGCGGGATCGAGCCCGATGAAAGTGGCGGCAACCCGAGCCTATGGTGCAGAGGTAATCGTCGAGGGCAGCATCCAGGAGGCTGTCGAGCGCTGTATGCGTTATCGGGATGAACGGGGCATGACATTGGTTCATCCGTACAACGATCCTCGCATAATGGCTGGTCAGGGCACGGTCGGCCTGGAGTTACTGCGGCAGCTACCGGCACTGCAAAGGGTACTTTGCCCTATTGGCGGTGGCGGACTGATTTCCGGTGTTGGTTTGGCCTTGAAAGGCCTGAAACCGGATATAGAGCTGATCGGTGTGGAGCCTGAAGGTGCAGCGACCATGCGCAACGCCTGGAATCACGGCCGTGCGGATGCTGCCCTCGAGCGGATCGACACCGTGGCTGTCAGCCTGGGGCCCGCGGTTGTCGGAGCGTACACTTTTGCCGCCAGCCGGCAGGTGGTTGATGATGTGGTCACGGTTTCCGACCCGGCAATTATCGAGGCAACGAAACTGATGGCAACCTCGGGGCACCTGTACGCGGAAACCGGCGCGGTCGTCGGTCTGGCCGCGCTGCTGGACGCAGCGGTTCCAGTGCGACCCGACCAGGTGACGGCCACGATCGTGACCGGCGGCAATATGGACCTGAGCCAGCTGTGCGGTTTTGCCTCTTCAGCCTGAGGTGGCTGGCGGCGCAAAGCGTTCCCGATAGTCAAGCGGCCCGACGCCGAACTGGCGCAGGAAGGCTCGTCGCAGGTTCTGATCGCTCGTGAAGCCGCAGCGTACGGCAATCTGTTTCAGGGGCATTGCCGAGCTTTCCAGCCATTGACTGGCGGCCTCCACTCGCATGCGTTCGACGGTGCGCGCCGGTGTCTGGCCGATGGCCTCGACATAGCGGCGCGCAAAGGTCCTTGGACTCATGCACATCCATTCGGCAAGGCGCTCGATGCTGAGGGGTTCGTCGAGATGCTCGCTGATCCAGGTATGCAGGGCATCGAAACTCCGTTCTGCCAGCGCGCTCTGAGTGGCCAACGGTACGCTGAACTGGGATTGCCCACCCGGACGCTTGAGGAATACCACCATCTGCCGCGCCGCATAAATCGAGGCGGCATGCCCGTAATCCTCCTCGAGCAGCGCCAAGGCCATGTCGATACCGGCCGTGACGCCGGCGGAGGTCCACAGTTTTCCCTGCCGGATATAGATGGGGTCCTGCTCGACATTCAGCCGCGGGTATAGCGCCTGCAGCCGGGGGGCGTACATCCAGTGAGTAACCACCCGGAGTCCGTCCAGCAGTCCGGTTTCGGCCAGAGGGAAGGCACCGGTGCACACGGAGCACAGACGCCGAAGGTGGGGGTGGCGATCGAGGATCCAGGGAGCCAGCGCCTTGGCGTCTTCGCTTTCGGCGCCGGGGCCACCGGGTACTATCAGGGTGTCGATCATGTCGTCCGCTATTGCCGACAAGGGTTCCGTGACGAGGGGCAGGCCGCTGGATGTCGTCACCGCACCTCCCCGCAGAGAGAGGACCCGGCACCGGTACCCCGGGTGGCCCCGATCCTTGAGCCAGACGTTGCCGGAGGTGAACACCTGCAAGGGGCCGGTGATATCCACGACATTGGCTTGTTCGTAGCTGAGTAGGGCAATGTGCCGGGGAGATTGCATGAAGGCTCCTGTCAGTTTAGCGTTGAGAGGACACGGGCACCGTCCGCCGCAGGCTTTCGCTCATCCACCAGAGCGTGGCGGCGGCGCTGCAAACCAACGCGGAAATGATCGCCAGGTTGATGGCTTGCCAGCCGAAGGTCGCCAAGGCTATGCCTGCCAGCAGGGATGCGAGCGCGCTGACGGCATAGGTGGTGAACTCGCTGGTAGCCTGAGTCTTGGCTCGTTCCTCTGGCCGGTAGGAGAGCGACAACAGGGTCGAACCGCCAGTGAACATGAAATTCCAGCCTACGCCCAGGCATAACAGGGCAAGATAGAAATGCGGCAGGGAAGCGCCGGCGGCGGCGATCAGCCCGCAGGCGGCACACAGCAGATTGCCGATCAATAGCAGGGGGCCGCTGCCAATGCGGCGGATGAGGTAACCGCTGAAGAAAGCCGGTGCATACATCCCCAGCAGGTGCCATTGGATGACGCTGGCACCGCGCTCTATCGAGAAGTGGTGCTGAACCACCGCAATCGGTGTGGCGGTCATCACGAAAATCATCACTGCACTTCCGATCATGTTGTTAGCCAGCGCCGCGATAAAAATCGGTTGGCGCAGGATCTCTCGCAGTGGGCGACCTTCCTGCGTTTGTATGGCTGCTGCATCGCTAGTCGACAGGATGGAATGGTCATGGCTGTCTCGATAGGCTGCCATCAACAGCAGGGTTGCGATCAACCCAATCAGTGCAACGCACAGATAGGAGCCGGCAAAGGTAGCGTCTGTCAGCAGATCCCTGCTCCAGGCGGCGAGACTGGGGCCGACCAATGCCGCCAGTACACCCCCGGCGAGCACGGTGGAAATGGCTTTCCCCTTGCGATCCGGGTCCGAAGCATCGGCTGCAGCGAGGCGATAATACTGGGCGAAGGCGCGGGACACACCGACGATGGCCGTGCCGGCACAGAAGAGCCAGAAGTCTTTCCCCGTCACCGCGAATACCGAGATCAGTCCGCCGGCAGCACCGGCCGAGGCCCCGAAGGCGAAGCTTCGGCGGCGGCCGATTCGGCGGATAAGGAACGAGGCGAAGAGGGTGGTCAGTGCGGTCGACACCGTGATCAGGGCGAAGGGCAGAGTGGCGAGGCCGGTGTCCGGTGCCAGTCGATAGCCGACGAGGCCGGTCAGTGTCAGGTCGATCGACATGGACAGGATAAACAGGCCCTGACAGATCGTCAGCACCCAAACCGTACTCCTTCCTGCAGGCTCCGTTTGCGTCATGGCGGTCACTCTCAGCGATTGAATTTGTCCGGACAGTGTTGCAGACCTGGATCTGGCAGAAGTGACATTATTACTTCAGATACTGCCATTTTTCTGAGGGCAGGCAGAGACTTTTTTTTGACGTTAGCAAAAGGTCGCAAGCAACTTTTCAAGAAATCGCCACGCTGTTGTCATTTTTCTCCCTGACACTGTCCGGACCAATAACACTTAGAGGGTTCGATTATGTTTAAGGCGAAGGCGCTGTCACGGGCAATCGTGGCCAGCCTCGGTCTGGCCGCTGTCGTAACACCGGCAGTGAGCGATGCTGCCCATTTTGGACATGGCGAAGACCATACCCGTACCACGACTCCGATCAAGCACGTTGTGGTCATCTTCCAGGAAAACGTTTCCTTCGATCACTATTTCGGTACCTACCCGCATGCGTTGAATCCGGCCGGTGAGCCGCGTTTCGTTGCGGCCAAGGGAACGCCGACCGTTAATGGCCTGACCGAAGCGCTGCTGAACAACAACCCCAATGCGGCCAATCCGATGCGTCTGGATCGCACTGAGGCACTGACCTGCGACCAGGACCATGGCTACACCGCAGAGCAGAAAGCATTCAACCGCGGCCTGATGGACAAGTTCGTCGAAAACACCAACCGTGACGCCTGTTCGGCACCTGAGTCCAGCCGTCAGGGGCTGGTTATGGATTACTATGACGGTAACACCGTCACGGCGCTGTGGAACTATGCTCAGCACTTCGCCATGAGCGACAACTCGTTCAACACCACTTTCGGTCCGTCCACCCCGGGCGCTCTGAACCTGGTATCGGGCCAAACCCACGGTGCGATCTCCACGCAGCCGGATACGGATACCTATGGTGTTGTCAGCCCCGATGCCAATGGCGTTGGTACGGTCATCAATGATCCGAACCCGACCTATGACGATTGCTCCAGCAGCAAGTACCCGACGGTATCGATGGTTGATGGCAACAAGAACATCGGTGACCTGCTCAATGCCAAGGGCGTGACCTGGGGTTGGTTCGAAGGCGGCTTCCGTCCGACCAGTCGCGATGCCAACGGCAACGCCATCTGTGGCGCTACCCACCAAAACATCGGTGGCGCGACAGTGACGGACTATATCCCGCACCACGAACCGTTCCAGTACTACAAATCTACCTCTAACCCACATCACTTGGCACCGACCTCCGTATCCATGATCGGTCGTCAGGATCAGGCAAATCACCAGTATGACCTGTCCGATTTCTGGGCGGCTGTCGACGCTGGCAACATGCCCGCTGTCAGCTTCCTGAAAGCAGCCGGTTACCAGGACGGTCACGCGGGTTACTCCGATCCGCTGGATGAACAGACCTTCATCGTCAACACCATCAACCGCTTGCAGAAGAGCCCGGACTGGCGCTCTACAGCTGTCATCATCGCTTATGATGACTCCGACGGCTGGTACGACCACGTGATGAGCCCGATCGTGAGCCAATCGAACGACGTCAACAAAGATGCGCTGTCTGACGTAGGTATGTGCGGTGAGACCGGTTCCGGCAAGTACTCCGACCGTTGTGGCTACGGTCCTCGTCTGCCGCTGCTGGTGGTTTCTCCCTGGGCCAAGAAAAACTTCGTTGATCACAGCGTCACGGATCAGTCTTCCGTCCTGCGCTTCATCGAAGACAACTGGCAGACAGGCCGTATCGGCGACGACTCTTTCGATGCCAAGGCCGGTTCGCTGGACAATATGTTCAACTTCGATCAGCGTCTGCACCATGCTCGCAAGTTGTTCCTGAACCCGGAATCCGGCATCCGTGTTGGTCATGATCGCGACCGTGACGGTGACGAGTGGGGTTGGGCAGGCCATTGGGGCTGGGGTCGCAGCTAAGCGCGATCTCCAACCGCAGTAAAGGAACGAACAGAAGCCCGGCCTAGTGCCGGGCTTTTGCGCTTCCGGGGAGTACTTCCGTGGATTGCAACCCTAACGTTGGATGCGCCCTACGACCGGGGAGGGAGTTGGTATATCCATAGCTTCGGCTGGCAACAGGTATAAAGGGAATAAAGTTCTTTCCTAAACCGGGTAAACATAGAGTTCGGCTGTTCGGCCTTAGCGGACTTTGACCAAGAACCGGTCGAGAGTCCGCCAGCCAGATACGAGCTGATGTCTTTTAGGCGCTGTCGCTTGATAGGGGCCGAGATCCGAACGCACTTGAGCTCCATGGCAGTTTTACCTGGGGGCGCTGGATGGAGGTCTTCACCAGGTTGTCAGCGAGCATTGGGAGTGTTGGCGCTAGACGCTTGTTCGGTATTCGACGCGACGGGTCAAAATCAATACTTAGCCATTGAGATAACTATTTGGAGCTGTTAAAGTTAGCCGTATGGATAACAATAGTGCTGCTTTAGATTCAGTCTTCCACGTACTTGCCGACTCAACCCGCAGGGCTGTGATTCAGCGACTTTGCCGGGGATCGGTAACCGTAAGTGAACTGGCCAGGCCCTTCGACATGGCTTTGCCGTCATTCATGAAGCATATCCGAGTGCTTGAAGCCGCAGGGCTAATTGTTTCCATGAAAGTTGGTCGCGTACGTACCTGTACGCTAAGGCCAGATAGATTGGCCGCTGTGGAGAGGTGGTTTGGCGAGCAGCGGCTGCTATGGGAAAAACGGTACGACAATCTCGATAACCTCTTGGCTACTATGGATGGAGAAAACAATGACGAATAACCTTCTGTTTGACTTCATTGTCGACAAGAAAAATAACACCATGACTATCAAAAGGGAGTTTGCCGCCAAACGGAAGCTGGTATGGGACTGCTACACCAAAAGCGAATTACTTGACCAGTGGTTTGCGCCGAAACCCCTGAAAACAAGAACCAAGCATATGGATTTTCGCGAAGGGGGTTATTGGCACTATGTCATGGTCACTCCTGACGGAGAGGAGTATTGGGGGCGTACCGACTACCAAACCATCACTCCCATCGATAACTACACGGCTTTGGATGGCTTTAGCGATGAGTCCGGCGTTATAAATTCGGAGCTACCGAGATCCAAGTGGGACGTCACATTTACGGATGCATCAGAGCATTCGATTGTGCGGACAGTCGTGTCATTTGGCAGCACTGAAGAACTGGAAAAAGTGATTGAAATGGGCATGCAGGCAGGCATGACGTCTACGTTGGAGCGGCTGGACGAACTTCTACAAACTCTTACCAAGTAATATGGGATTGATCGACCTTACCCAGCTTCCGCGTGCTGAAAAGCGGCGAAATGGCTGTTCCTTCGTATGAATAGTGGATAGCGTCCGTCTGAATCGCAACCGGTTTTCGATACACCTATCTGCCATATTTGGAGTGACTCCAGCCCAGTTATCTTGACGGGCCAGTGACCGACAGGAGACGTTGATCGGCGGTTACACTAACGTCTGCTCTGGCCGATTTGCAGACTGAGGATAGGGATCTGGGCCGTTAGGTAAGAGCTTTATTTTTGGGATTTTTCAGGCTTTTTAAAAAAAAACAACAAGTTGCTCCTAAAAAGCCCGGCTTAATGCCGGGCTTTTTGTTCTCGTGATTCCGCTTATTCTGCGGTCTCGTAGCGACGGCGACGCAGGGCGTAGAACAGCACCGGTATCACGATCAGGGTCAACAGTGTCGAGACCAGTATGCCGAAGATCAGCGAGATGGCCAGGCCGTTGAAGATCGGGTCATCCAGGATGAAGAAGGCGCCGATCATGGCCGCCAGCGCCGTCAGGATGATGGGCCGGGCCCGGATGGCGGCAGCGTGGACCACCGCCCGTTCAATCGCCACGCCCTCGGCGAGCTGCTGCTGGATGAAATCCACCAGCAGTATCGAGTTTCGCACGATAATCCCGGCGAGGGCGATCATCCCGATCATCGACGTTGCCGTGAACTGGGCCCCGAGCAAGGCATGTCCCGGCATGACGCCGATGATGGTCAGGGGAATCGGCGCCATGATAACCAGCGGCATCAGGTAGGACCGGAACTGGCCGACCACCAACAGGTAGATCAGGATCATCCCCACCCCATAGGCCAGGCCCATGTCGCGGAAGGTTTCGTAGGTGATCTGCCATTCGCCGTCCCACTTCACTGCAGGTGACAGGCCCAAAGGTGGCTGCTTGATGAAATACTGTGTCAACGGCAGGTGTGTTGCCTTGCTGACCATCTCGAACATGCCGTAGAGCGGACTGTCGACCTTGCCGGCGTCATCGCCGGTGACGAAGATCACGGGTAGGCCGTCCTTGTGGTAGAGCGCATCGTCCCAGGACGCGGGAACGACCTTCGTCACTTCCGACAGGGCAATCAGTTTGCCGCTCTGGCTGCGCACCCGGAGATTGGCCAGATCGCCCTTCAGGCGCGCCTTCTCGGCGTCGCTCATTTCCAGGCGAATCGGTACCGGATACTGGCGGTGGGTGTCGTGCAGGTACGACACATCTTCACCACCGAAGGCGGCGGTAATGGCATTGACGATATCCTGCTGGGCAACCCCCAGGCGGGCCGCCTTGGCACGGTCGACGGTAACCTGATATTTCAGGGCCTTCGCTTCCAGCGTGTCGTCTATGTCGACGACGCCCGGGGTTTCTTCGAAGAGTTTGCGAACCTCGTGCGCCGTTGCAATACGGCTGTCCCGGCTGGGACCATAGATTTCCGCCACGATGGGTGCCTGTACCGGCGGCCCGGGCGGGACTTCGACGATCTTGATGTTGGCGTCCCAGCGTTTGGCGATTTTATCCAGCGGTCCCCGGACGGCCAGTGCGATCGCATGGCTTTGGCGGTCCCTTTGGTGCTTGTCCACCAGATTGACCTGCAGGTCGCCTTCGTTGGGCTGGCTGCGCAGGTAATACTGCCTCACCAGGCCATTGAAGTTTATGGGCGCGGCGGTACCGGCATAAAGTTCGACATTGGTGACTTCCGGTACTGTTTGCAGGTATTGCGCCAGCTCGCCGAGCACGGCCTGGGTCCTCTCGACCGGCGTGCCTTCCGGCATGTCGACCACCACCTGGAACTCTGACTTGTTATCGAACGGCAGCATCTTGAGGATGACCCCGCCGGTCGCCGGCAACAACATTGCCAGCCCGATCAGCACCAGGATACCGACGACAAGCCCCCACCGCATCGCACGTCCGGCTTTACCGCGCAGGAAGGGGGTCAGGATGCGGGTGAAGAAGTTATCCAGTTTCGTCGGTGCAATGTCTTCATGTTCTGTCTGTTGTTCCGTGCCCTTGGGGTGGTGTAGCAGTTTGAGCGAAAACCAGGGCGTGACGATGAAGGCGATGGCCAGCGAAATCAGCATTCCGGTACTGGCATTGATCGGGATGGGGCTCATATAGGGGCCCATCAGGCCGCTGACGAACGCCATCGGCATCAATGCGGCGATAACGGTAAAGGTGGCCAGTATGGTCGGCCCGCCGACCTCGTCGACCGCGGCGGGAATGGCGGAGATCAGGCTGTGGTGGCCCTTTTTGAGGTGGCGGTGAATGTTTTCCACCACCACGATCGCATCGTCGACCAGGATGCCGATGGAAAATATCAGGGCGAATAACGACACCCGGTTAAGCGTGAACCCCCAGGCCCAGGAGGCGAACAGCGTCATCAGCAGCGTGATGATGACGGCCGATCCGACGACGATGGCCTCGCGCCAGCCCAGTGTGAAGAGAACCAGCAGCACCACGGATGCGGTTGCGAACGCCAGCTTGAGAATCAGCTTGGAGGCTTTATCGGCCGCCGTCACCCCGTAATCCCGGGTTACCGTGACATGGACACCCTGCGGGATCAGCAACTGGTGCAGTTGGGTGATCTCGTGGTTTACGGCGCGGGTCATATCGATGGCATTGGCGCCGGGCTTTTTGGCAATGGACAGGGTGATCGCGGGGTACAGGTGTGTGCCAGCCTTCCCATCGTGCTTTTGGCCGAAACCGATAAACACGGACTTGGTGGCCGTATCGCTTTCACGGGTGACCTTGGCGATATCGCCCAGATAGATGGGCTGCCCCTTGTTCAGACCCACCACCAGCGAACGCACATCGTCCACACTACTCAGGAAAGTGCCGGCCTGAATCGGGATATAGGTGTCGTTGCGGGTCATGCCGACGGTCTGCCCGACCGTATTGGCAGCCTGCAGCGCATTGCGCAGATCGTCCAGGCTGAGGTGGTAAACCGCCAGTTTTGCCGGATCGAACACCACGTGAACCACATCGTCGGGGGCGCCCACGGTACGGATTTCGCGCGTGCCCGGCAGGCGTTTGAGCGCTGTTTCCAGCGTGTGCGCCACGCGAGTCAGGGCTTCCGGCGTGGCATTGCGGTCTGACCAAAGGGTGAGCGACATGACGGGAACGTCGTCAATGCCCTTGGGTTTGACCAGGGGCTGACCCACCCCGAGGTTCTTCGGCAGCCAGTCGGCATTGGAATAGAGTTTGTTGTACAGCCGCACGATCGCATCGTTACGCGATTCGCCAACCTTGAACTGTACGGTCAGGGTCGCCATGCCGGCGGTGGACGTCGACCAGACGTGCTTGATGCCGCGGAGTTCGCTCAGCACCTGCTCCGCTGGCGTTGCGACCAGCGACTCCACTTCCTTGGGACTTGCCCCCGGAAAGGGGATGAAAACGTTGGCAAAGGTGACGTCGATCTGAGGTTCTTCCTCTTTCGGCGTCATGACGATGGCGAAGATGCCGAGCAGCACCCCCACCAGGGCGAGCAGGGGCGTCAGCTCCGCATTCTGGAAACGCCGGGCCAGGCTGCCGGCAATACCCATTCGGCTATCGGCCATCGTTCACCGCCTTTTTCGCCAGTTCAGACATCACATCGACCGCGTTGCCGGCAATGCGCTCGCCGTCCCGCAGGCCTGCCAGGACTTCCACTTTTCCTTCGCTGGTCGCGCCCAGTCTAACCTGGCGCAGCAGCGGCCGATCCTGGTCGCCCAAGACATACACGGCACTGAGTTCTCCTTCGTGGACGATGCTGTCCCGTGGGATCAGGATGGCCTGGCGTTCACCGGTCACGAAGCGCACCTTGACCGCTTCTCCCGGTAAGGGACCCTGGACGTCGGAGGGAAGGTCTACACGAACGGCAAAGTCGTGGGTATCTGCCGAAGCGAGGGGCGATACCCGGCTGATGCTGGCGTCAGCAAGGGGCTTACCCTCGTAGTCGATTTGCACCTTGCCGCCTTTGACGGCAATGGCTTTCAGTGACTGGGGAACCTGTACCAGCACGCGCAATGGGGAAAGCGCCAAGCCGGTCAACAGGGGGGTGCCTGGCTGGACGGTTTCTCCCAATTCCACCTGCCGGGAGACTACCAGTCCGCTATAGGGCGCCTTGATTTGGGTATAGGACAGCTGACGTTGCGCGACAGCGACTTCGCTGCGTGCTGCCTCCAGCTGTGCCAGGGCTGCATCGTAGGCGGCCTGGGCACTGTCCAGACTGGACTGGGAGGTTGCTTTGCGGGAATACAGCTGCTTGAGGCGTTGCAGCTGGCTGCGGGTGTCAAAGATGCTGGCCTTGGCCGCAGCCACTGAAGCCTGGGCTTGACGCAGCTTGGCCTGGATTTCCGTGTCGTCGAGTTTGACGATCAGGGTGCCGGCGCCAATCTGGTCGCCGACATCGGCATAGACGCCGGTGACGACGGCCTGGACCTGAGCGGATATCGTACTCTGGTTGACGGCCTCGACGGTTCCATCGAAGGCGCGATAGTCGGTAACCGTCTGATGACCGATCGTCAGCGGTTCGGCGAGCGCCGCCGCGCTGCCCATGACAAAAGTGAGCAGCAGGCTGCCAGCAAGGCGCCCAAGCAAGCGTTGTTTCACGGCTGTCGTCTCCAAATCACAAATGGTTATAAGCTTATAACAATTGTAATCCATCGCATAGCGACAGAGGAGTAGTCGCTATTAAGGAGATATACCACCCTTGAAGAAAGAAGGACTTGACACGGCGCAAGCCAAAAAGGGTTAGTGACGGGGCTGTTGCAGGGGGAAAATGAGCGAGGGAAGGCAGGTCACCGGAACGGGGTGACCTGCCGGTCATTGGTTGAATCAGCTGCGATCCTTCCGCTCCTTGCCACGGTCGTCATCGTGTCGGTCGTAACCCCGGTGGTCGCGATCGAAACCGTGCAGCGGGAAGCCGTAGACGTTGACTTCGGTTTCATGGACCAAGTGGCCCTTGGGATCCGTCACATCCACCATGAAGGTGCCGCGATCAGTGGCTTTGACGCTTGCTTTGGCGCCGGGGCCCATGATACGCAGGGCGCGGGCGTCGGCCATGATCTGGATTTCGTCTTTGGTGTAAGGCTTGCGGGCCTCGTAGGGGGCCGGTCTTTGATGTTCCCATCTGTCGCCATCATGATGACGGCTTTCCGCCTGGGCAACAAAGGGTGCCGCGGCCAGCGTGGTGGTAGCGATAAAAGCAAGCAGTAATTTACGTTTCATGGGACCTGTCCTTTCTGTGGTGTATGGCTGTTTGCGATAGCCTCCATTGAAACGGTGACTTGTCTGCAGAATGTGTCAGCTGCCGGGGAAATTTGTCGCAAGATGTGTCGTTGGGCGGCCCTGTGAAAGTTCGCTACACAGTGACC
The DNA here is from genome assembly GCF_002514725.1 of Mangrovitalea sediminis. GTDB lineage: Bacteria > Pseudomonadota > Gammaproteobacteria > Pseudomonadales > Oleiphilaceae > Mangrovitalea > Mangrovitalea sediminis. The sequence continues at coordinate 507,085 of NZ_NTLB01000004.1, read as the reverse complement.
GAGCGGCGGCGATGGCGGAGCCCCTATAATGAAGTCATCACCAGACGACGTGTCTGCCAGCCGGCATGAGTACCGCTGAGGGCGCGCAGGAGAGAGCGATTGAGTACCGACCAAAGCCCACACATTCTGGTTGTCGACGATCATCGGGATATCCGCGATCTGTTGGGGCGCTATTTGCGGGAGCACGGCTTTCGCGTGTCCCTGGCGGAGAGCGGCGAGGCGTTACGCAAGGTTCTGCGTCAGCAGCGTATCGACCTGGTGGTGCTGGACATCATGATGCCGGGAGAGGATGGGCTGACCCTCTGCCGTTATCTGCGCGAGCACACCGCTGTGCCGGTCATCCTGTTGACGGCCATGAGCGAGGATACCGATCGCATCATCGGTCTGGAGATGGGGGCCGACGATTATCTCACCAAGCCTTTCAATCCCCGTGAGCTGCTGGCCCGGATCAAGGCCGTGCTGCGCCGGGCTCAGGCACTGCCGCCGCAACGAGCCGGTCTGGCTGGACGGCAATTGCGTTTCGATGGGTGGCGACTGGACGTGGATCGCCATGAGTTATGCGACCCCGATGGCGTCGAGGTGTCGCTCAGCACCGCCGAATACAATCTCTTGATCGCCTTTCTGGAGCACGCGGGCCATGTTCTCTCGCGTGATCAACTGCTGGACCTGACCCAGGGACGTGATGCCCAGGTTTTCGACCGCAGTATCGACAACCAGGTGAGCCGTCTGCGCCGCAAGATAGAGCGCGATACCCGCAACCCACGGTTGATCAAGACCGTATGGGGTGGTGGCTACCAATGGATTGCCGATGTCGAGGAAGTGAACTGACCTATGCGTTTATTACCGCGTCGGGCGGCGCCCCAATTGATTTTCCTGCTGATTCTGGCGCTGCTGGTCGCCCAGGGCGTCACCCTGTGGATTCTCGCCAATGAAGGGCGAGGAGCCCTGCGGGAGGCCGGGATGTCGGGCTTGCTGCACCGCATCGCCAACGCCTATACGGTCCTTGAGCTGAGCCGGCCGGCTGTACGCCCTCAAGTGATGGAGGCTCTCTCCAGCCCTCGCGTGATCATGACCGTCGATGGGGATGCCGTACTGCCCCGGGACCTGACCGGCGACATTTCTGCCTGGTTGACCCATGAGTTGCGAATCCCGGCCGAGCGGGTGCGTAGCGAGTTGACCCCGCCGTCAGAGCATTGTCCTGTCGTCGAGGGCGATGAGCATATTGAGGATCACCCGCGACCGCGGCACCGGGACGATGATGAGCGTCCGCCGTTGCGCAGCCTTCAGGACTACTGGCATACGCACCCTCACAGCGCTGAGTGCGCGCCCAGTCTGCGGGTGGCATTGGCGTTGCCGGGAGGCGGCTGGTTTAACGTGCAGGCACTGCCGCCCCGTCCGGGGCTTTGGTGGGTCAAGGCAGGCATGATCAGTCTGTCGACCACGGCCGCCATCCTGCTGCTCACCGTGGCGTTGGCCATTCGTCGCCTCCTGCGGCCGATGCGGGACCTGAGTCAGGCAGCCGAACGTTTCGGTCGCGGCGAGATTGAGCCGGTCCGCGAACGGGGGCCGCTCGATATCCGGGAGGTCATCCACGCCTTCAACGAGATGCAGGAGCGGGTGTCCCGCGCTATCGACGACCGGTCCCGGCTGCTGGCGTCGCTGTCCCATGACTTGCGCACGCCCATCACCAGTATGCGGTTGAGGGTAGAGTTGCTGCCGGATAGCGAGGATAAGGAGAAGCTTCTGGATTCGCTGTCGGAAATGGCCGCGCTGGCCGAACAGACGCTGGATTTCGTGCGTGGCAGCAGCCATGAGAAATCCCGTCGCCTCGATCTCGACGCCCTGCTCGACAGTCTCTGTTCGGACTTTGCCGACGCCGGAGCCAAGGTCGGTTATCGGGGGCCGGGCCGCTGTCTGGTGGATGTCCGTGGCGATGCCTTGAAGCGCGCACTGCGCAACCTGATCGACAATGCGCTCAAATACGGTGAACAGGCTGACGTCATGCTGTTGCCTCGTAACCGGCAACTGGTTATCGAAATCGCCGATAGGGGGCCGGGGATCGCCGAGGGGGATCGCGAGCGTGTCTTTGAACCCTTTGTGCGCCTGGAAGGTTCCCGCAGCCGTGAAACCGGTGGCGCCGGGTTGGGCATGGCCATCGCGCGGACCCTGATCCGGCAGATGGGCGGTGAGATTACATTGCTGAACCGCCCTTCAGGGCCGGGCTTGCTGGTGCGGGTTACCTTGCCGGCGACTGAGGTCAACGCCTGAGTGTTGCGGTCTGGGTGGCGGGACAGGCCGAATTGACGGCACAAAAAAGGGGACGTACCCAGACGCCCCCAAGGGGAACCGAAAAAATCGCCGCCGGATCCGGCGGCGAGTAAAAGGGAGGTTACCCGTGCTTGGCCACGAGGGTCAGGATGTCGTAGCTGGCCACCAGTTCACTGTTCTGGTTGAACACCTGCACGTCCCAGACCACCACGCCTTGCGGCGTACCATCCGGTGCGGCCTTGCCCTGATCGATCTTGCGCTTACAGGTCAGGCGAGCCTGAATGGTGTCGCCGATATGCACAGGATTGACGAAGCGCAGGGTTTCCAGGCCGTAGTTGGCCAGCACGGGACCCGGTGCCGGAGAGACAAACAGGCCGGCCGCCGCCGACAGCACGAAGTAGCCGTGGGCGATACGGGCACCGAACTGGGATTCCCGGGCCGCGATATCGTCGAAATGCATGTAGAAATGGTCGCCCGACAGGCAGCCGAAGTTGACGATATCCGCTTCGGTCACTGTGCGCCGATGGGTCAGCAGCGACTCGCTGATGGCCAGGTCTTCGAAGTATCGGCGGAACGGATGCACTTCAGTTTCGATCACGGCACCGCCGCGCACATATTCGCCGGTCACTGCACCCAGCATGGTCGGTGAACCCTGAATCGCTGTGCGCTGCAGGTAATGTTTGACTGAACGGATACCGCCCAGCTCTTCACCGCCTCCCGCACGTCCGGGGCCGCCATGTTTCAGCATTGGTAGTGGTGAACCGTGGCCGGTGGACTCCTTCGCGGCTTCCCGGTCGAGGATCAGCAGGCGGCCATGGTAGGCGGCGGCTGCCGGAATCACTTTGGCGGCTATGGCCGGATCCTTGGTGGCCAGGGTGGTGACCAGGCTGCCTTTGCCTTTGGCGGTCAGGGCCACGGCTTCTTCGATATCGTCATAGGGCATCAGGGTGCTGATCGGCCCGAAGGCCTCGATATCGTGAGCGCCGCCTTCGCATTGAGGCTGATTGCACAACAGCAGTGTGGGGCAGAAGAATGCGCCCTCACTGGCCTTGTCTCCCACCGGTTTGAAACCGTCTGCCGCGCCATAGACCACTTCGCAGGTTTCCAACAGGCGGTCTACCTGTGCCTGCACATCCCGCACCTGATCGTGGGAGGCCAGTGCTCCCATCTTGACGCCTTCCGCGGCAGGGTCTCCGATCACAATGCGGGTCAGGCGTTCGCGCAATGCGCTACTGACGGCATCGAGACGGTCGCGGGGCACCAGGACGCGGCGGATGGCGGTACACTTCTGGCCGGCCTTAGCTGTCATTTCCCGCGCCACTTCGCGCACGAACAGGCCAAATTCCTCGTCGTCCGGAGTGACGTCCGGCGCCAGGATGGCGCTGTTCAGGGAATCCGCTTCGGCGTTGAACGGTACCGAGTTGGCAATCAGGCCAGGATGGGCGCGCAGTTTTGCCGCCGTCGAGGCTGAGCCGGTGAAGGTCACCATATCCTGACCGTCCAGGTGGTCGAGCAGGTCACCCGTGCCACCGACAATCAGTTGCAGGGCACCTTCCGGCAACAGACCGGACTCTTCCATCATGCGCACGGCTGCTTCGGTCAGATAGGAGGTCGACGTGGCAGGTTTGACGATACAAGGCATGCCCGCCAGGAAGGATGGCGCGAATTTCTCAAGCATGCCCCAGATCGGGAAGTTGAACGCATTGATATGGACGGCCACGCCCCGGCGCGGCACCAGGATATGGCTGCCGGCAAAATGGCCTTCCTTACCGAGTTGCATGGCGGGGCCTTCGTGAACGACGTTGCCGGAGGGCAGTTCACGGCGTCCCATGCTGGCATAGGCGTACAGGGTTCCGTAGCCGCCTTCGATATCGATCCAGCCGTCGGCGCGGGTTGCACCGGTGTGGGCGGAGATGGCGTACAACTTCTCCTTGTTTTCCTGCAGGTATGCCGCCAGGGCTTTCAGGCGCTGGGCGCGTGTCTGGAAATCCAGTTCCAGCAATGCGGGAACGCCTCGCTCACGGGCAAAACGCACCGCAGCGGCAAAATCCGGTGTTTCGGCATGGGTATGGGCGACAACGTCGCCGTTCACGGCGCTCCGCAGCGGTTTGTCGGCTTGCTCGCCAATCCAGCGGCCACCCAGGAAACTTTGCAGCGTTGACATGAAAATCCTTCCTATTGGTATGTGGGTGACGGTCAGTGTTGGTCGTAATCGAGAACCACTTTGTCGCTGACCGGATAGGACTGGCAGGACAGCACGTAACCGGCAGCCACCTCGTAATCCTCCAGCGCAAAGTTGCTGTCCATCTCCACTTCACCTTCGATGACCTTGCACTTGCAGGTCGAGCAAACGCCCGCTTTGCAGGAGAAGGGCAGGTCGGCACCGTGTTCTTTACCGGCATCCAGCAGGCTCTGCGTGTTGCGCGGCAGGTCGAATTCGATGGCGCGGCCATCGTTGATAATGGTGACCTTGGTCGCCTCGCCGGTTTCGTTCGCCGGTGTCTCCGCCCGGTGACGACGGGGGCCTCCAGCGACACCGAACAGTTCGAAATGGATGCGCTCCGGCGCCAGGCCGAATTCCTTGAGCTGATCGCGCACCGTTTCGCTCATGCCCTGAGGTCCGCAGATAAAGGCGGCATCCAGCTTGGGCACATCGATCCAGCGACGGAACAGTTGGGCACACTTTTCAGCATCGATGCGGCCGTTGTACAGCTCGATGTCCTGTTGCTCCCGGCTGAACATGAAAATCAGGTTGAACCGACCCATGTAAGTGTTTTTCAGGTCTTCCAGGGCTTCCCGGAACATCGTCGAGGAGGTGGCGCGGTTACCGTAAATCAACGTGAACTGACTGTTCGGTTCCCGCGCCAGGGTGGTTTTGATGATCGACAGGATCGGCGTGATACCACTGCCGGCTGCCACGGCCAGGTACTGTCCCTGCCGGGAAGGGTCCAGTTGGATGAAGAACTGTCCGGACGGCGCCATGACTTCCATGGCGTCACCGGCCTGCAACTGGGTACCGGCATAGTTGGAGAAGACGCCGCCGGGTACACGCTTGATCGCAATGCGCAGCTCGCCGTCGTCGACACCGGTGCAGATGGAGTAGGAGCGACGGACTTCCTCGCCGTCGAGCTGGGCTCGTACTACCAGGTGCTGTCCCTGGGTGAACTTGAACGTGTCCTTCAGGTCGGAGGGCACGTCGAAGGCTATGGAGACGGCATCCCGGGTCTCCGGCTGGACCTCACGAATGGTCAGCGTATGGAAGTGATTCATCCTCGTGTTCTCCCGTAAATGGGGTTCTGGCCGGTCTGGGGAGCGGCTTCGCGCCCCCTAGATGCACTTGAAATAGTCAAAGGGTTCCTGGCAACTGCGGCAGCGATAGAGCGCCTTGCAGGCCGTTGAACCAAACTGGCTGACGACCTCGGTATCCTGGCTTCCGCAATGCGGGCAGGTAATGACCGGAGTCTCAGCGTCGATCAGAGCGCGTTTGCCGCTACCCGCTGGGGGCGCAATGCCATAGGCTCGCAGATGCTCACGTCCCTGCTCGGTGATCCAATCGGTCGTCCAGGCCGGCGCCAGAACCCGTTCAATCTGGGGGTTCCGGAAGCCGGCTTCCATCAGGGCTTCGGCGATCAGCTGTTCAATCAGCTCAGTGGCCGGGCAGCCCGAATAGGTCGGGCTGACCTTCACCCGGATGTGGTCGTCGACCCACTCCACATCTCGCACCATGCCCAAGTCGACGACACTGACCACCGGAACTTCCGGGTCCATAACCTGGCCCAGGCAGTCCCAGGCGGCAGGAAGGTCCTGTGCCGTACGCTCGTCGAAGGCCGATTCGCGGGCGATCAGATCACCAGGTAGCATCGGGATAGGCTCTTGGCAGGAACTGCATCTCTGCCAGCAACTGGCCAAGATGCTCAGTGTGCAGTCCCTGGCGACCATTCAGGTAGAAGGGGACCGCCGGTTCGGGAAGCTTCAGTGTGGCTTCCTCGAAGACCTTAGCCACGCGCGCTTGCCACTGTTCAGCCACAAAGGCCGGATCGGCCGCGAGACCGGTTTTCGCCAGTTCCTGCTCCAGGGGATCGATGTTGACCATCTCGATCGTATAGCGCCAGAGGCGATCGACAGCGTCCGAGATACGGCGATGGCTTTCATCAGTACCGTCGCCCAGTCGGATAACCCACTCACTGGAGCGCTTGAAATGGTAACGAGCTTCCTTCAGCGCCTTGCCCGCGACACCGGCAATGCGTTCGTCGCTGGATTCGCTCAACTGTTCCAGTGTCGGCAAATGCCAGGCATCGTAGAAAAACAGCTTCAAGGTGGTGATGGCATAGTCGCCGTTTGGCTGTTCTACGATCAGCAGGTTACGGAAATCGCGTTCTTCTCGCTTGAAAGCGAGGGCATCGGCGTTACGACCGTCGTCCAGAAGTTCGGCGGCATAGTCGTACCAGCCGCGGGCCTGACCAATCAGGTCCAGCCCCACATTCATCAGCGCCAGCTCTTCTTCCAGCGCCGGCGCCCGGCCGCACCACTCACACAGCCGCTGGCCGGTGACCAGCGCACTGTCGCCGAGGCGCAGCAGGTATTCCGCCAGATCATTACGTTGGCTCATTGACCGCGTCCTCACATCTGATCCACTTCTTTCGGCAGCTGGTAGAAACTGGCATGCCGGTAGATTTTGTCTTCGGAAGGATCGAAGAAAGGCTCTTTCTCATCGCTCGCCGTGGCAGTGATGGCTGCTGAAGGCACCACCCAGATGCTCACACCTTCGTTACGACGGGTGTAAAGGTCACGGGCATTTTCCAGTGCCATTTCCGCGTCGGCGGCATGAACGCTGCCAACGTGCTTGTGATTCAGGCCGTGCTTGCTGCGCACGAAAACTTCGAAAAGGGTCCACTCAGCCATGGTCGGGTCTCCTTCAGGCCGCTGTCTGTTTCTTGGCGCGTTTGGCCGCATGGGCGGTAGCCGCCTCACGGACCCATTGGCCGTCTTCGATAGCATTGCGCCGGGTTTCCAGGCGCTCGCGGTTGCAGGGGCCGTTGCCGGCAATCACTGCATAGAACTCTGCCCAGTCGATCGGGCCAAAATCGTAGTGACCGGTTTTCTCATTCCACTTCAGGTCCGGGTCCGGTGCGGTGCAGCCCAGGAACTCCAACTGCGGAACCGTCTGGTCCAGGAATCGCTGGCGCAGTTCGTCATTCGTATGACGTTTGATTTTCCAGCTCATGGACTGTGCGCTGTTGGGCGAGTCGGCATCGTGCGGGCCGAACATCATCAGCGAGGGCCACCAGAAACGGTTGATGGCGTCCTGCACCATGGCTTTCTGCGCATCGTTACCCTCGCGCATCATGGTGAGCAGGATGTCGTAGCCCTGGCGCTGGTGGAAACTCTCTTCCTTACAGATGCGGATCATGGCTCTCGAGTAAGGGCCATAGGAGGTTCGCTGAAGGGCAACCTGATTGACGATGGCGGCACCGTCCACCAGCCAGCCGATGGCACCGATATCCGCCCAGTTAAGGGTCGGATAATTGAAAATGCTGGAATACTTCACCTTGCCGGCGTGCAGTTTTTCGATTTCCTCGTCACGGTCCGCACCCAGGGTCTCCATCGCGCTGTACAAGTAAAGCCCGTGGCCGGCCTCGTCCTGAATCTTGGCCATCAGCTGGAGTTTCCGCTTCAGGCTGGGTGCACGTGTCAGCCAGTTACCCTCAGGCAGCATGCCGACGACTTCGGAGTGGGCGTGCTGGGAGATCTGGCGGATCAAGGTGCGTCTGTAACCCTCCGGCATCCAGTTCTTAGGCTCGATTTTGATATCCGCATCGACCTTTTCCTGGAATGCCCGTTCTTCCGGTGTCATTTCATCGAGTGATTTGACGCGTTTGACGCCGGTGTCGACGAGTTGTGCGTACATGAAGTCGTCTCCTTTGCAGAGCGCGCCTGTTGTTTAAGTGGGTGGCGGCTCATTGCGTGATTCTGTGTTTGGCTGCGGCTGTGCTACCCCAACATGCCAGTTCTTTATTTTTAAATGATACGACTAAAAATATCAAGTTCATTTTTTTGTATCATAAAAGTGCGCAGATGTTTCGGAAAACCTGTTGCACCCGGCGACGCGATTTCTGTCCTTTAATAAGGCTACTTTTGGCTGAGTATTGAGGTGATGTTTGGTGATGGTGTGATGGCCGATAATAAAAAGGAATATCTGTTGTCGCGGTTAACGCTTCTATTTCTGTATCATATCAGCGGTTGTAGCCGGGTTTCGGGCTTGGGTGTGGTGCTGGAGCGTGGCTTGTCTGGCCGCAGGTTTTTCTCTAATCTCTCCGGCGGTCGCGTCTTCTGCGGCGTGATTTTTCAGCAGTTTTAAATAATGAAGTTGAGTGGATGAAGCGCGCAAAAACAGAGTCTGTCCTGCCGACGGGTCATCTCGGTGAGTTGATTGAACGATTTCAGTCTCAGCGACCGCTGCGAACCGGTTCCCTGATTATTACCATCTATGGTGATGCGATCGCACCGCGTGGAGGGACGGTCTGGCTGGGCAGCCTGATCCAGTTGCTGGAAACGTTCGGGATCAGTCAGCGACTCGTGCGGACGTCCGTTTTTCGATTGGTGCGCGAGGGCTGGTTACTGACGGATAAGGTCGGTCGTCGCAGCTATTACAGTCTTACCGCCAGTGGGCGGCGTCGCTTTGAGCAGGCGTTCAAACGGGTCTATGCCGCATCCCAGCCGGACTGGGAGGGCGCCTGGACCATGGCGATTCTGAACCAGGTGTCGGTAGAACGACGGAAGTCTGTGCGGGATGAGCTGGAGTGGATGGGGTTCGGGGCTTTTGCGCCGACGATCATGGCTCACCCCACCGTGGACAAGTCCGATGTGGTCACCCAGTTGCAGGATATGAATGTGCTGGATGACGTTATCCTGCTGGATACGACAGCACAGGAGCGTTTTGCTTCCCGGCCGCTGCGACTGCTGGTAAGGGAGGCCTGGAATCTCGATCAGCTGTCTGCCAGCTATCAGGATTTCCTGGAACAGTTTCGTCCGCTGTGGAACGAGATGCGCACCCGCGATGCGCTGGACCCGGAGGAGTGTTTCCTGGCCCGAATTCTCCTGATCCATGAGTACCGCAAGGTGCTGTTGCGCGATCCCCTGTTGCCCGAAGAGCTGTTGCCATCCGACTGGGAAGGCCGGGCTGCCCGGCAGCTCTGCCGTAATCTGTATCGCCTGACCTGCGACGGTGCCGAGCAGTGGATGAGTGAACAGCTCGAAACGGCAGAAGGCCCTCTACCGGCGCCGCATCCTGGCTTTCACAAGCGTTTTGGCGGGTTGGCTTGAGATCAGGCGTTTTTGTCTTTGGGTTTGAGATCGCTGGCCGGTAGGCGCTGGCGGTCTGTTTCCACTTCTGTGAGGGGTTGGCAGGCCTCCATGGTCGCCAGGCTGCGTTTGGCCAGCACCTGATATTCTTTTGTCCCCCGGCTTTTCCAATCGATTTCCTTGTCTTCCAGGGTGCGCTTCACGGTGGCTGGCGAGCCGGCCACCAACGAGCGCGGCGGGCAGTTGAAACCGGCCTTGACGAATGACATGGCGGCAACGATCGATGCTTCCCCGATCACAGCATTGTCCATTACTACCGAATTCATTCCCACCAGCACATTTCGCCCAATACGGCAGCCGTGCAGTACGGCGCCATGACCAATGTGACCGTCCTCCTCGATGACCGTGTCCGAGCCTGGAAACCCGTGCATAACGCAGGTGTCCTGAATGTTGGCGCCGCGCTCGAGAATGATCCTGCCGAAGTCGCCGCGCAGGCAGGCAGCCGGTCCGACATAGCAGTCGGGGCCAACGATAACATCGCCGATCAGTATGGCGTCGGGGTGAACGAAGGCGTCGGGGTGGACGACGGGGGTAATGCCGTCAATGCGATAACAGGTCATGGTGGCTGTCCGTTGTCTGGGGTGATTTTTGCCCCTGATGCTTCGGGTAAACTCATGAAAATATAACCTAAAAAAAATACTGTTAATAGCTGATGTGACAGTTACCTGTTTCTGTTCTTCTGTGTGTGATTTCTTAGGCTATTGAAATAAATGTTAAAAATTGCTGATGGCATTGATGTTGTTGGGCCTTTGGGGATTAAAAGGATACAGAAAAGTTTTTTTGGTGTATTGAGCTGTGTCATAAAATGGATATACTGGAATGCACCCATGATGTGTGAAAATCGCATTAGGTGCCTGTTTTGCCATTGTTGCGGCAATGGCTGCGAGGAGCGAGTCTTCTCGCAACAATAAAATCCTTCCAGTACGGGACCTTGCCTATGGACTTCTCCACCATTCAGTTCAGTTCTGCCGGGGGCGTGGCCAGGCTGATCTTCAACCGGCCCGATCGTCTCAACAGCTTTAACCAGCAAATGCACGAAGAGGTGGCCGAGGCATTAAGGCTGATCAGGGAAGATGGCAGTGTGCGTGCGCTTCTGATCGGTGCTAACGGCCGCGGGTTCTGTGCGGGCCAGGATCTGGCGGATCGCAATGTGGCGCCGGATGCCGATATGCCGGATCTGGGCTACTCGCTTGAGACGTATTACAACCCCCTGATTCGTGCATTGCGTGAGCTTCCCATGCCGGTTGTCTGTGCTGTGAATGGTGTGGCGGCGGGTGCCGGCGCAAACATCGCGCTGGCTTGTGACATCGTTATTGCCGGTCGTTCGGCGAAGTTCGTCCAGGCGTTTGCCAAGATCGGTCTGGTTCCTGATTCCGGTGGCACCTGGGTACTGCCGCGCCTGGTGGGGCGTGCGCGGGCAACGGCACTGGCAATGTTGGGCGAAGCGGTTCCTGCCGAACAGGCTGAGGCCTGGGGCATGATCTGGCAATGTGTGGACGATGCGGAACTGATGCCGGCGGCCGAAAAGCTGGCTGCTCACCTGGCAACGCAGCCCACCCGAGGGCTGGCCTACATCAAACAGGCGCTCAATGCGTCACCGTCCAATAGCCTGGATGCCCAGCTCGATCTTGAAAGGGATATGCAGCGCGCGGCAGGGCGAACCGAAGACTATCGTGAAGGTGTAACCGCCTTTTTCGAAAAACGGCAACCCACTTTCAAAGGCGAGTAGCCCATGCACGAAATGACAGCGGGTGACGCGTTGTCGCGTCAGGCCGTCGTGGCGGTTGTGGGTGCCGGCACCATGGGCGCGGGCATTGCCCAGGTAGCGGCCCAGTATGGCCATGAGGTGTTGCTGTTCGATCAGCAGCGTGAAACGGTGGAAAAGGCGCTTGCCGCCACGGCTGCGGGGCTGGAGAAGCTGGTCGGCAGAGGGAAACTGGCGGCAGACGAGCGAGACCGTATTCTGCAGCGCCTGCGTCCGGCACAGAGTCTGTCCGATCTGAGTCCAGCGACATTGGTCATCGAGGCCATTGTCGAACGTCTGGATGTGAAACAGGCGCTGTTTCGTGAACTGGAATCCCTGTGTGGCCCCGATACGTTGCTTGCCACCAATACCTCTTCCATTTCCGTGACGGCTATCGCCAGTGCTCTGGATCATCCCCAGCGTCTGGTTGGCATGCATTTCTTTAACCCGGCACCGATTATGAAACTGGTGGAAGTGGTTAAGGGGCTGGATACCTCTGAGGCGGTGGCGGCGTGCATCCATGCCACGGCAAGCGCCTGGGGCAAACAGCCGGTCTTCACCCGTTCGACGCCGGGATTTATCGTTAACCGCGTGGCGCGACCGTTTTATGCAGAAGGCCTGCGTGCCATTGAGGAAGGCGCGACGGATCTGGCGACGCTGGATGCCGTGATGCGCGAAGCTGGCGGCTTTCGTATGGGCCCCTTCGAATTGATGGACCTGATTGGTCACGACGTCAATTATGCGGTTACACGTTCCGTATTTGATGCTTACTACGGCGATACACGTTTTCAGCCCTCGTTGTTGCAGCTCGAACTGGTCAATGGCAACCGGCTTGGCCGCAAGAACGGCCGCGGCTTCTACGATTACCGCGAAGGGGCCGAAACGCCTCAGCCCAAGACTGAACCCGCCTGCGATAGGCCCGGCACCATCGTCGTCGAAGGCAGCCTTGGCGTAGCCTCACCCTTGATTGCGCGCTGGCGTGCGGCTGGCGTGAACGTTGTCGAACGCGCCGGTGCAGGTCTTATTCGGATTGGTAGCCTGGCGCTGGCCCTGACCGATGGCCGGCTTGCCGCCGAGCGAAGCGTGACCCAGGGTACGCCCAGGTTGGCCCTGTTCGACCTGGCCCTCGATTACGCCAACTGCCGGCGTCTGGCGGTGACCTATTCTCCCATGACCGATGAGGCTTCCCGGCAGGCCGTTACCGGCTTGTTCCAGGCAGCCGGTATTGAAGTTTCCGTCATTGAAGATCACCCGGGCCTGTTGGTCATGCGTACGGTTTGCATGCTTGCCAACGAGGCTGCCGACGCGGTGCATCAGGACGTTTGCTCCGCTGCCGATGCGGATTCGGCCATGCGCTTTGGTGTGAATTACCCGGCTGGGCCGCTCGAGTGGGCTACGCGTCTTGGCGTGGAGGCGGTATTCCGCTGTCTGCGTCATTTGGAGGATGCCTATGGCGAGGATCGTTACCGACCTTCGCTGCTGCTGAGAAAAACCGTTTTTTCCGGAGGAACACTTGATGTCTGATGTGTCTGAATTGAGTCCCCAGGAGTTGGCCGAGCGCTGTGCTGCCGCCCTGTTCGAGCGCGATCGCGCCACCCGTCATCTGGGGATGCAGATACTGCGTATGGCTCCGGGTGTTTCTGTACTGCGTATGACGGTCACCGAGGAAATGTTGCAGGGGCACGATACCTGTCATGGCGGCTATATGTTCACCCTGGCGGATTCCGCGTTTGCCTTTGCCTGTAATTCCCAGAATGCGGCGACTGTCGCGTCGGGGTGCAGTATCGATTACATCGCGCCGGCCAAGCTCGGCGATGTTCTGACCGCGACGGCGGAAGAGCGTTCCCGTAACGGTCGCACCGGGGTTTACGACGTCCGTGTCGAGAACCAGTTGGGAGATCTGGTTGCCCTGTTCCGTGGCAAGTCCTATCAGGTTCGTGGTCCCGTTATTCGAGAGGAAATTTAATCATGTCCGACGCCTATATCTTTGATGCCATTCGTACGCCTATCGGCCGTTATGGCGGCGCCTTGTCGGCCGTGCGTGCCGACGATCTCGGTGCTATTCCCATGCAAACACTGATGGAGCGGAATCCTCACGTGGATTGGGCACAGGTGGATGATGTCATCTACGGCTGCGCCAACCAGGCGGGTGAGGACAATCGCAACGTGGCACGGATGTCGGCGTTACTGGCGGGCCTGCCGGTCTCAGTGCCGGGCAGTACCGTCAACCGTCTGTGCGGGTCGGGGATGGATGCGATCGGTATGGCGGCCCGTGCCATTCGAACCGGTGAAAACCAGCTCGTGATTGCGGGTGGTGTGGAGTCTATGTCCAGGGCGCCGTTCGTTGTGGGCAAGTCGACCGAAGCCTTTGGGCGTTCGGCCAATATGTTCGATACAACGATTGGTTGGCGTTTCGTCAACCGCATCATGAAGGAGCGTTATGGCATCGACTCCATGCCGGAAACGGCGGAGAACGTTGCCGAGCAGTTTTCGATTTCCCGGGAAGACCAGGACGCCTTTGCACTGCGCAGCCAGCAGAAGACCGCCGCGGCACAGGCTTCCGGTCGTCTGGCACAGGAAATCGTGGCGGTACGGATTCCCCAGCGAAAGGGCGATCCGTTGATCGTCGATCAGGACGAGCACCCGCGCGCTGACACCACGCTGGAAAAACTGGCCCGCTTGCCAGCGCCGTTCCGTCAGGGCGGCAGTGTGACCGCTGGCAATGCCTCCGGTGTCAACGATGGTGCCTGTGCCCTGTTGCTGGGATCGGAAGCGACGGCGAATCGCTTCGACCTCAAGCCGCGGGCACGGGTAGTGGGCATGGCCACGGCCGGTGTTGAACCTCGTATCATGGGAATCGGGCCGGCACCGGCGACACTCAAGGTGTTGCAGTTGACCGGCTTGACGCTGGCGGATATGGATGTCATTGAACTGAATGAAGCCTTTGCGGCGCAATCGCTGGCAGTGACGCGTCAGCTGGGGCTGGCCGATGACGATGCCCGGGTGAATCCCAACGGTGGTGCCATCGCCTTGGGGCATCCGCTGGGCATGAGCGGCGCTCGCCTGGTGACGACGGCTCTGCATGAGCTGGAAGTCCGGCAGGGACGTTACGCGCTATGTACCATGTGCATTGGCGTGGGGCAGGGTATCGCTATGGTGATCGAACGCCTTTGAGGGGCCGGGACGCACGGGGCGTCCCTGTGAACGGTCAGGTCTGGCCTGACAGTGAGATCAAGTGATCGACCACACAAAAACAAGTGGAGTGGTTATGACTACGCCTGTGAATGTTCAGAACCGGCTCGAAGCCATTGAAACCGCCAGTACCGAAGAACTGCGCCACCTGCAGCTCGAGCGGATGCGCTGGAGCCTGGCACACGCCTATAACAACGTTCCTTTTTACCGGAAAGCGTTTGATAAGGCCGGGGTGCATCCGTTTGACCTTAAGCAATTGAGCGACCTGAGTCTGTTCCCCTTCACCGCAAAGAATGACCTGCGGGAGAATTATCCGTTCGGTATGGTGGCGACGCCGATGCGGGACGTGGTCCGGGTCCATGCTTCAAGTGGTACGACCGGAAAACCGACCGTGGTTGCCTATACCCAAAAGGATATCGACAACTGGGCCGATGTGGTCGCGCGTTCGATCCGTGCCGGTGGAGGCCACCCCGGAGACAAGGTGCACGTGGCTTATGGTTATGGCCTGTTCACGGGTGGTCTCGGTGCGCATTACGGTGCCGAGCGGTTGGGTTGCACGGTCATCCCCATGTCAGGCGGACAGACGGAGAAGCAGGTCCAGCTGATTATGGATTTTCAGCCTGAAATCATCATGGTGACGCCGTCCTATATGCTCAATATTGCCGACGAAATGGAGCGGCAGGGCATTAGCCCGCGCGATACCAGCCTGCGTATCGGTATCTTCGGGGCCGAACCCTGGACCGGCACCATGCGGACAGAGCTGGAAAACCGGCTCGGCATTCATGCGCTGGATATCTATGGGCTTTCTGAGGTAATGGGGCCTGGTGTTGGCATGGAATGCATCGAGACCAAAGATGGTCCCACCATCTGGGAAGATCACTTCTATCCGGAAATCATCAATCCTGAAACCGGTGAAGTCCTGCCGGATGGCGAATACGGTGAGTTGGTCTTCACCACACTGACCAAGGAAGCGTTGCCGGTCATACGCTACCGCACTCGCGACCTGACCCGCTTGCTACCGGGTAGCGCCCGTCCCATGCGCCGGATCGACAAGATCACCGGTCGTAGCGACGACATGCTGATCATTCGCGGTGTCAATGTCTTCCCGACCCAGATTGAGGAGCAGGTGCTGAAAATGCCGGCCTTTGCGCCGCATTATGAAATCGAAGTGAGCCGCAAAGGCCATCTGGACAGCATCAAGGTCCGGGTCGAGTTGAAGCCGGAAGCCAGCGATGCAGGAGAAGACAAGCGTGGGCATTTGGTGAAGGAGCTGCGCCACCATATCAAGTCCTGTATCGGTATTTCCTGTGATGTTGAGGTGCACAACGCCGGTTCCTTGGCCCGTTCCGAGGGTAAGGCCAAGCACGTGTTCGATTTGCGGAAGGAATAGTCTGCTGTAAGGGACTTCAGGCAAAAGGGACCTAAGAAAAAGCCGGGGAGTGAGAACTTCCCGGCTTTTTTATGGTTTGCGGGGAGGCTTTCCCCCCTCTCCCCCGGCCCCTCTCCCACCAGGGGCGAGGGGAGACCATACCTCAACAGTTGAGTGAGCCCGGAGCAGGTTCCCTCTCCCCTGGCGGGAGAGGGTTAGGGAGAGGGGGAAAGGAGGCCGGCGCGAAAACGCCCGGCCAACTCGGCCTCAGTCCAGCTTACTCAAATCCCGAACCCCACCGCGGTCGGCACTGGTTGCCAGCAATGCATAGGCTTTGAGTGCCGCCGACACCTTGCGTTCGCGCGGCTGCGCCGGTTTCCAGCCGAGTTTGTCCTGCTCTGCACGGCGGGCGGCCAGGGTAGCTTCGTCCACAAGGACATCGATGGAGCGGTTGGGAATGTCGATCCGGATCCGGTCACCTTCCTGAACCAGGCCAATGGCGCCACCCGCGGCGGCTTCCGGTGATACGTGGCCGATCGACAGGCCGGAAGTGCCGCCGGAGAAGCGTCCGTCGGTCATCAGGGCGCAGGCCTTGCCGAGTCCCTTGGACTTCAGGTAACTGGTGGGATAGAGCATTTCCTGCATGCCGGGACCACCTTTCGGACCCTCGTAGCGGATTACTACCACATCGCCTTCCTTCACTTCGTCGTTCAGGATGCCTTTAACCGCAGCGTCCTGACTCTCGAAAATCCGGGCCGAACCTTCGAAGACCAGGATCGAATCGTCGACCCCTGCCGTTTTCACCACACAGCCGTCTTCGGCGATATTGCCGCGAAGCACGGCCAGGCCGCCTTCCCGGGAGTAGGCATGCTCCAGCGAACGGATACAGCCGTTGGCGCGGTCGCCGTCCAGGCTCGGCCAGCGGGTAGACTGGCTGAAGGCCTGCTGGGTCGGGATACCGGCCGGACCGGCCTTGAAGAATTCGATCACTTCCGGTGTCGGCTGGCGCATGATATCCCACTGGTTCAGGGCATCGCCGAGCGTCGGGCTGTGTACGGTCGGGCAGTCGCTTTTAAGCAGACCGGCACGGTCCAGTTCGCCCAGAATGCCCATGATGCCGCCGGCACGGTGCACGTCTTCCATATGGTATTTGGGGCTGTTGGGCGCGACCTTGCAAAGCTGCGGCACGCTGCGGGACAGGGCGTCGATATCCTGCATGGTGAAGTCCACCTCTGCTTCCTGGGCAGCCGCCAGCAAGTGCAGGATGGTGTTGGTGGAGCCGCCCATGGCGATGTCCAGGGTCATGGCATTTTCCATGGCGCGCCGCGATGCGATATTGCGCGGCAAAACGCTGTCGTCCTCTTCCTCGTAGTACCGGCGGGCGTTGGTAACGATCTGGCGCCCGGCCTGCAGGAACAGGGCTTCGCGGTCAGCATGGGTGGCCAGCATGGTGCCGTTCCCCGGCAACGAAAGGCCCAGGGCTTCAGTGAGACAGTTCATGGAGTTGGCGGTGAACATGCCCGAGCAGGAACCACAGGTGGGGCAGGCGCTGCGCTCGTATTCGGCGACCTGCTCGTCGCTGGCGTTGGCGTCCGCGGCAATCACCATGGCATCGACCAGATCCAGCTTGTGGTCGGACAGCTTGGTCTTACCGGCTTCCATCGGGCCGCCGGACACGAAAATGGCCGGGATGTTCAGGCGCAAAGCGGCCATCAGCATGCCCGGGGTGATCTTGTCGCAGTTGGAAATGCACACCAGGGCGTCGGCGCAGTGTGCATTGACCATGTACTCGACCGAATCGGCAATCAGTTCGCGGGACGGCAGTGAATACAGCATACCGTCATGACCCATTGCGATACCGTCGTCCACGGCGATGGTATTGAATTCCTTGGCGACGCCACCGGCCTTTTCGATCTCGCGGCAGACCAGCTGTCCCAGATCCTTGAGGTGGACGTGGCCGGGAACGAACTGGGTGAACGAGTTGGCAACGGCAATAATCGGCTTGTCGAAATCCTCGTTCTTCATGCCTGTGGCGCGCCAGAGTGCGCGCGCGCCGGCCATGTTGCGTCCCTGGGTGGTCGTGCGTGATCGATACTGTGGCATGGCGTCGTTTCTCTTCGGGGTCAGATTCGTTCGGGTTCAAATTCGGTGCATGGGCGCCGCTGAATACGTCTATCCGCTGAGCTGGTCCGATTCCGCCGGGTTTTTGAGTGCCGCCAAGGATGCAGGCAATCCTCAACGGAAGAGCGGCAAGATACGTCGGCCGGCTAAGACTGAAGTCCTGCGAAATAGCAGATAGGCGTATTCAGCGATGTTCTAGGATATCAGACCTATGACAGCTTGCGGAGACTGATGCATGGACTGGATCACACTGCCGCAACGCCTCGGTGGCAGAGCGCGTCGCATGTCCGGATAGCCTGATACACTGAAAAGTATCATTTATTGGAATCGCTTTGTTTGGGGGCCGGTCCTGCTGGCCAGGGGAAGGAGTGATCATGGCGGCAGCGGTGCTTTCAGCGGTCCAGCGGTTGAAGCAGTTCACGCCACTGGACCGGTTGTCGGAAGACCAGTTGATCCTGCTGGCCGAACGCCTGTCGCTGCGGCGCCTGAAGGCCGGTCAGCAGTTATTCGAGTCTGGCAGTTGCGACGGTAACGATTATTTTCTGCTGGAAGGGAGTGTCTGCCTGCGTCAGGGCGACGGCCTGGAAAGTTCTGTCGCGGCGGACGACCCGGAAGCCAGTTTGCCGATTGCCCGGGGCGAACCGCGAACCTGCGATGCCTACGCCAGCGAGGGCAGCACCTTCGTCGTGGTACCTGCAGATGTTTTGCGTCAGCTCCTACAGGCTGCGCCACTTGATGACGAGTCTGCCGAGAACAAGACGGATACCGTGGCTGACGACGATTACGCGGTGTTGATGGAGTTCTACCGGGACCTGCGCGCCAACAAGGTGACGCTGCCGAGCCTGCCGGACATAGCCATGCGTATTCGTCGGGTTGCCGACGCAGAGGGCTCGAGCGCAGAAGATATCGGGCGTGTCGTCAGCGCTGATCCGGCGATTGCCGCCAAGTTGCTGCGAGCTTGCAACAGTCCGCTTTACCGGGGTTTCAGTGAAATTGCCACAACGCGGGAAGCGGTTGTACGTCTGGGATTGCGGACGACCCGTCAACTGGTCACGGTCTTTTCCATGCGGGAATTGTTCAAGAGCAAACGGCCGGAGTTGCAGGCAGAAATGGCGCGACTCTGGGATCATTCCCGCGAGGTGGCTGCGATCAGCTGGGTCCTGGCCAGGGCCTTGCCAGGGGTTGATCCGGAGGAGGCGTTGTTGGCGGGACTCCTGCACGATATCGGAACCATTCCGGTGCTGCAGTATGCAGACCATTACGTGTCGCTGTTCGCCGACGGCCGCCGATTGGACGAAACCTCCCGTTCGCTGCGTGGCGAGATCGGTCAGGCTCTGCTGGAGCATTGGGATTTTCCGCCTCGTTACGGGGAAGTGGCGCGCCATGCGGAAGACTGGCTTTATGATACGGGGGACGAGCAGGTTCACCTGGTCGACATTGTTATCATTGCCCAGTTGCATGCCTACATCGGTAAGCATTGTGAGCCTCAGTTGCCGGCGTTCTTCGAGGTGCCTGCGTTCCAGCGTATGCAGTGCCTGGAGCTGGGGCCCCAGCAGAGTCTGCGTGTGATCAGCGAGGCACGTACCCAGATCGGAGCCCTGCACAGCCTCCTGACAGGGCGATAAAGACTGTAAAAAAGGCGTTTTTCGGGTGAAAAACGCTGTAAGCGTCATAAAATAGAGATAACGATAATAATCAGAATTGGAGCTAGCGTTGTCGACAACACGAAATCGTGATGGCGGCCTTGAATGCTGCGCGGAAAAAAAGCAGCTGGCCGGGATTGCCGGGAGCAAACGATGGCAGATGGATGTTGCAATCCCTCCGTGCCTGCAACTGGCGGTGCAGTGATGAGGGTGCCTCTGTTTCCGCTCAATTCGCTGATATTGCCTCGCGGGCGGATGTCCCTGCAGCTGTTCGAGCCGCGGTATGTGGATATGCTGAGCCGGTGCCTGCGCCACGACCGGGGCTTCGTCGTGGTGTTGATCCGCGATGGGCAGGAAACCTCACCGACCTGTGCGTTCTACGACATCGGAACCTATGTGCGGGTGGTGGATTTCAAGTCGATGGATAACGGCATGCTCGGCATCACCGTTGCCGGTGAGGCCAAGGTGGCGGTACTGGACTGTTGGCGACGGGAGGATGGGCTCAACGAGGGCGATGTCGAATGGCTGATGGACGAGCCCGCCATTCCCACACCATCCTTTCATGAAGAGCTGGTCAGCGTGCTGCGGGCGCTCCTGCAGCACCCCTCGATTCGAGAAATGGAACTGGATATCGACTATTCGGACAGCCGCGATGTCGGCTGGCGCCTCACTGAGCTTCTGCCGCTTGAAAAGAATGACAAGCAGCGTTTGGCCGAAATGGTCGACCCCCTTGAGCGCCTGGAAAGCCTGCACGATATCATCGACGCGCTGGAATGATCAGCTGATTGGCTGGTAGGCCAGGATCGCTGCGGGCCAGGTGTGAAGCGTATAGATCGCCAGCGCGATCAGCCAGGCTGCAAGGGCGACCAGTGTCAGGCTGTCGATGCTGAGTGCCTGTCGGTCGAAGCGGCTGTAGGACACGCGGGTAAAGCCGCAGATGACCAGCCCCAGCAATACACCCCCCACCACATCGGTAAACCAATGCACGCCCAGGTACAGTCGGCTGAGGGAGATCAGCAGTACCGGCACGCTCGCCAACGTATAGGCCTTCCAGCGTTTGCGCACCGGCAGTTCCGCCGCAATGAAGGCGCCCAGCAGGCCAAACAGGACGGTGGCGCCGGTCGCGTGGCCGCTCGGGTATGAGGGCGATGCGGGAGGATGCAGGACCAGTGCCGGACGCAGTGTGTCGAATGCCGTTTTGAGTCCGGCCACCAGAATGCCGGTCGCGATACCGGCCAGCGCCACATGCAGTGCTGCCGCGCGGTAGCCCCGGATCCATAAAAGCAGTGTGATCAGCACGAAGCCGAGCCAGATCGCAAAACGATTCCCCAGCAGGGTGATGCCCGTCATTGCCGCATCCAGCCAAGGCGTCCGGAGCACATGCATGAAGTCGGTGGCCAGGTGATTGAACTGGCGGAGCCAGTCCGTATGTAGTGCCAGCAGCGACCAAAGCGTAAAGCCCGCAATGGCGCCGGTTCCCAGCACCAGTGATGCTAAAGGAAATCTGCCGCCTTCCGTCCGCTGGTTTGAAAACGTCCGCCAGAACCGGTGACTTTGATCGTAGCGCTGCAGCCATTCGCGGACGCGTTGATAGATGGCGCCTTCGTGTTCGAGTTGCCAGTGCAGCCGGAATATCAGCAGGTAAAGCGCAAGTAGCACTCCCAGGCTGGTGAAGAGTACCGGGTAAAAATGCGGGGGCAAGTGGACCTGCAATTCGAGCGTGGCGCCGACCATGTAACCGGGTAGTACATACGCCGGGGCCCAGGCGAGGGATGCCAGGACATCAACTATCACAAAATGCCAAACCGGCATGTCGAAAGCGCCGGCTACGATGGGAATCACCGGCCGGAGCAACCCAACGAAACGACCGACGATGACGCTTTTACCACCATGCTGCTGGAAAAAATGTTCCCCCCGGGCAATGGCTTTGGGGTAGAGCCGGAATGGCCAGACCTCGTGCAGCCGGCCCTGCAGCGAACGGCCCAGGAGGTAGCTCATAATGTCGCCCAAAGCCGCACCCAGGGCGCTCCATGCCAGCAGCGGCAAGGCATTCATGCCACTGCCCGCCGCAATGGCGCCAATGGCAAACATGACGGGGATGCTGGGTACGGTAAAACCGATAAGGGCCAGTGACTCCAGGAGCGAAGTGACAAAAGCAATGACCAGTAACCAATTTTGATGCGCCGTCAGCCAGGGACTGACGGTAGAAATCCAATGCGATATCACGAAGGGTTGATCCGTTTCTGTCAGTCGGTCACACGATGGTGCCAAACGCGGTTGTGTCCCCGTTGCTGCGCCTCGCGCAGTGCCCGGGTGGCGACGTTCATCAGATGCTCCGCCGAAATGGCTTCGAGCTGCCGGGTGGTGCAGCCCAGGCTGACACTCAGGCTGTCGGTCTGCGGCCAGCGGGATTCCGCCAGGGTGCGCCTTATGCGTTCGGCGATGACCCGGGCGCCTTCCTCGGGTGTGAACGGCAGTATCAGGAAGAAATTACCGTCGCCAGTGTAGTAGTGGCTGTCACCGGCGCGGATGATGCTGCCGATCTTTTCGCTGATCCCCTGTAGCAGCGGTTGCAGGTCTGAGCTCCCGTGGAGATCCTCCAGCTCGCCGTAATAGTCGATCTGCAGCTGCAGCAGGGAGAGGGGGTGACCTGTCACGGTGCCGCGGCTGAGTTCCTTGGCCAGCGTCTCTTCCAGGTAGCGGGCATTATAGGCGCCGGTGACCGGATCGACGATGGAAAGCTCTGCCACGGAAAGGGCGTTATGGTGATAGCGCCAGGCATAGAAGCCGGCCGTCGCCGTCACCAGGAGGGCTGAAACCAGCGTGCTGATGGCCAGGAATACCGAGTGATCGACGAACAGGGCGATGCTGACGGCCAGCGTGGTTGCCGCCGACAAGGCCAGCCCCGGACGGGGCGGCAGCAGGAGCAGGTTCAATAACAGCAGCGGGTAAAGCCAGTAGTGTGCCAATGATGGCCGGGCGACGACACAGCTGACAATCGTCGCCGCGAACCCCACCGCGATCCAGAAATGACCAGGGGCCCTCAACTGGCGCTTGTGCTGACTTAGGGTGTAACCGATACCGGCCAGTGCCAGGGCCGCGAGTATGAGTCCGCCGTAGAACAGGTCGTAGAAACCGTAGAGCAGGTTCTGGTTGGCCAATACGACAAAGAAGGCAACGGCAATACCATAGCTCATCAAATGGGTGCGGGTGCGCAGGCGCGTTTCCGTCATTGTGCGTTGCTCCCACCCTCGGCTTTGCCGTTTTCAATAAGACTGTCGTTCATCTCGGCGTCGTCCTGCGACACATAGGACAGTATGCGGTTGCCACCTTGCTGTTGAGCCCGGCGCAGGCTGGTGCGGGCCTTCTCCTGCAGACTGTCTGGGTCGTCCCCCACATTGAGGCCTGCGACTCCACCGCTGGCCGTCGTGGCAATGTCATGGCGCTGCGCCAGCGAGCGGATCTGGCGACGGAGGTCCTCGGCCAGTCGTATGGCCGAGGACGTGGTGTTACCGGGTAGAATCAATAAGAACTGGGTGTCGGCGACACGGTAGTAGCTGTCGAAGTCTCTCAGTTCCTCGTGCAGCAGGCGTCCGACACGGTGGAGCAAAGCGGCGAGATCTGCCGTCGGGGGAGGATTCTCGCCGGGCGGGTCCAGGGCCAGCAGGATAATCGACAGTTCGGTGCCTTCCCGTTCGCTGCGCTGGATTTCCTTATACAGGTCTGTGGCCAGATGCTCCCAGGTCGATGCCTGGGTCAGGGTATCTGTACGTCGCAAGGGTGCAAGCTGGCGGGTCTTGAATTCCCGCAGGTAGACGAAAATGCCCGATAGCGCGGTGGCCAGCAGTATCGTCGGCAGGAATTCGTGGCGGCTGGCTCCGAGGGCCGGTTCCATTCCGAGCCAGAGCACGAGGCCGATAAAGAACAGGGTGAGCATCAGGGCGCCGCGCAGGCTCCATACCACACAGGCTACCATCGGGAAGAGGTAGGCCCAGCCTCTCAGGGCGGGAACCCTGTCGCCGACGGCAAGCACGATGATCGCCAGCAAGAGGAGGCTGCTGAGACGGGCGAGCATCCGCGGGACGGCTTCGATAGCCAGGTGTTCCGACCAGTACAGTGCGCCGAGCAGGCTGCTCATCACCAGCACGACAATGGCGGTAAAGGGCTGCCCGGCAACGAATGCGGCCAAAGCGAATAACAGCAGAATCACCGTTGCATAGCGCAGCAACCGGTTGAACAGAACCTGGTCGGTGAGGCTGGACATGCTCGCTCCCTGACATTTTTCGTTATGTCCGCTCCCTGTTTTGCCGTTTCCGCCGCGATAGTCACCTCAGGAAAAGGTGTCGCTGCACGGCCTCTCGGTCAGGGAGGCGGTTGTTGTTTTCTGTTCGGAGCCCTGGGGTCGGCGGGGTCCTGCGGTTATGCCGGGTAATCGGATGGTGCCGCCGGAGGGCTATGGGCGGTATAATAGCCGACTTTCCGGGATAACCGCAGGGGCGGACGAAGCCGGAATGCATTGTTGTCGTCGAAGACCCTGTCTGCGACCGGCAGGGCAGAGACTGAAAACAGGGGAATTTCATGGATATTGCCACCTATATGGCCGATGTGGGCCAACGGGCGCGGCGAGCGGCCACGGCGATGGCCCGCGCCTCGACGGCGGATCGCAATGCGGCCCTGCTGGCGACGGCCGAAGCGCTCGATGCGGCACGGGCCGGCTTGCAGGAAGCCAACGAAAAGGACCTGGCCGCTGGCCGCGAGAACGGTTTGGCCGAGGCCATGCTCGACCGCCTGGCTCTGACGCCGGCCCGTATCGATGGCATGATCGAAGGCTTGCGTCAGGTGGCAACATTGCCTGACCCCATCGGTATCATTACGGACATGTGCTACCGGCCTTCAGGTATCCAGGTCGGTCGTATGCGCGTGCCGCTGGGTGTGATCGGGATTATTTACGAGTCCCGCCCCAATGTGACCGTCGATGCTGCCAGTTTGTGCCTGAAGTCCGGTAATGCCACCATTTTGCGAGGTGGCTCCGAGGCCATTCATTCCAATCAGGCGATTGCAGTCTGTGTGCAAAAAGGGTTGCAGGCCGCTGGGTTGCCTGAGGATGCCGTGCAAGTGATTCGAACCACCGACCGCGCGGCTGTTGGTGCCATGATCACGATGCCCGAATTCGTCGATGTCATCGTTCCTCGTGGCGGCAAGGGTCTGATCGAGCGTATCAGCCGGGATGCACGGGTGCCGGTGATCAAGCACCTGGACGGTGTCTGTCATGTTTTTGTCGATCGCGATGCAGATCGGAACAAGGCTCTGGACGTGGCGGTCAACGCCAAGACCCAACGTTACGGCACCTGCAACACCATGGAAACCCTGCTGGTCGATGCCCCGGTCGCCGAGAGCATCCTGCCGGGTCTGGCTGACCGTTTCCGCGAGCTGGGCGTTGAGCTGAGGGGCTGCTCCCGTACCCGGGAGTTGATTCCGGATGTGGTCGCCGCGACCGAAGATGATTGGTATGAAGAGTACCTGGCGCCGATTCTGGCGATTCGGGTCGTCGACGGCCTGGATGCGGCGATCGAGCATATCAATTACTACGGCTCACACCACACGGATGCGATTATTACCGAGAACTTTACGCGGGCACGGCGCTTCCTCACAGAAGTGGACTCCAGCTCGGTAATGGTCAATGCCTCGACCCGGTTTGCAGACGGTTTCGAGTATGGCCTGGGCGCGGAAATCGGGATTTCCACCGATAAGTTCCATGCGCGCGGCCCGGTCGGCCTGGACGGCCTGACCTCCCAGAAGTACGTTGTCTTCGGTGACGGACACATCCGGAAGTGACGGCAACCGGTACTCTTCATGTCATGATGGGCGGGACCTTCGATCCTGTCCATCATGGTCACTTGCGTATGGCATTGGAGTTGCGCGAGCGGCTCGGGCCGGCTCGCGTTTATATGGTGCCATGCCAGGTGCCACCGCATCGTGCTCAACCGGGAGCTACCGGTAGTCAGCGGCTGGCCATGCTCAAGGCTGCGCTGGTCGATGAGGCCGCTGTCGTGGCGGATGATCGCGAGCTGCAGATGGCGGGACCTTCCTATACGGTGGATACGCTCAAGCGCTGGCGTCAGGAAATCGGGCCGGAAGCGCCGCTGGCGGTCATGCTGGGAACCGATGCCTTTGCCGGGCTTGAGCACTGGTCCCGTTGGGAAATGATGCCTGAACTGGCCCACATCATCATCGTTGAGCGCCCCGGCTATGACGTACCGGCAGAAAGCGGTGCGGGCCGGTTGATGGCCGCACGGGCGGTGAGTGATATGGCAGCGTTATGGACGCGTCCGCAGGGGTTGGTCTGGAAAACGGAGCTGTCCAGGCTGGATATAGCTGCGACGGACATCCGTCAGCGGATTTCGCAGGGACGGTCACCGCGCTTTCTGGTGCCCGACGCTGTCTGGCACTATATACAGAAGGAAGGGTTGTACGGTTTCGATGCCGTGCAGTCGATATTGTCTTGATCGGTTCGTCAGAACCGATACGGCGCTTTGTGCGTCGACAAGCGTTTTACCGCAATTGGGCGGCACCTATCATCAACAGGAGGACAGGTCAGCGCTTACGGTCTGGCAGACCGTCGTCGCAAACCCGCAGATACCCTATGCAGGCAGATCAATTGAAAGATATTGTGATTAAGGCACTGGAAGATCTTAAAGCCAAGGACATCAGTGTCCTTGATGTGCGCGATCGGACCAGTGTGACGGATTTTATGGTGATAGCTTCCGCGACCTCCAGTCGCCATGTGCGCTCGCTGGCCGACAATGTGGTTATCGAGGCCAAGGCCAATGGTGTTCGCTCGTCTCATGTGGAGGGGGGCGCTGCCAGCGACTGGATTCTGGTCGACCTGGGCGACGTGGTGGTGCATGTCATGATGCAGGCGACCCGGGAGTTCTACGACCTGGAACGCTTCTGGCGCGATGCTCCGCACCTCGGAGCCGCCGGCAGCGACTGAAACCATGCGTCTTAAGTTTATCTGCGTCGGTCAGCGCATGCCGTCCTGGGTGACGGCTGGCTACGACGAATATGCCCGCCGTTTCCCGCCTGAGCTGAAACTGGCGCTGACGGAAATTCCGTTGGCCCAGCGGGGGCGGAATACGGATATTCAGCGGGCAGTGAGCCGTGAAGGCGAACAGATGCTCGCCGCCGTGTCTGCTGGTGACCGGGTGATTGCCCTCGAAGTGGGTGGCAAAACCTGGTCGACGGAGCAGTTGGCGGAGCAACTGGAGCGTTGGCAGATGGATGGGCGGGATGTGTCGCTTCTGGTGGGCGGCCCGGATGGCCTGGCGCCATTGTGCCGGGAGCGGGCCGAGCAGCAATGGTCCCTGTCGCCGCTGACGCTACCTCATCCCCTGGTGCGTATCCTGGTAGCAGAGCAGTTATACCGGGCTTGGACTATCACCCAAAATCACCCATATCATCGTGCGTAATTCGGTATTCATGGGCTTGGCGACCTATCGCTTGTGCCGACAAGTGATTGTTGGTGAAACACTATTTTCGATGGCGCCGGTCACCAGCTTCATGGTCGGATGGGTGCCGGTTACTGGAACTTTTTGGCGCGCAGGCGTTCTACGCCTGCATTTACGACCGCTGCTTTCCCGCAGCGTAAATGAACGATAAAGGCGGGAGCGGGCCGATTCATGCGATGGGGCACTTTTAAGAATACGGTTCGGGAGAAATATCTCTTCCGACGTCGCGCACTGTTGTCGCTGGTGATCATCTTTCTGTTGAGCGCCGTGCTTGGCGTGCGCCTCTACTATCTGCAGATCGTCGAGCACAAGACCTATACCACGCTCTCGGACAAGAACCGGGTACAGGTGGAGCCGATTCCACCCACCCGTGGCCTGATCTACGATCGCAATGGTGTCCTGTTGGCGGAGAACCGGCCGGTGTTCAGCGTGACCATCGTCCCCGAACTGGTCAAGAACATGGACAAGACGCTCGCGCGACTAAGCAAGATCATCAAGCTCAGTCCGGATGACGAAGAGCGTTTCCGTCGGCATCTCAAAGAGTACCGGCGTCCATATGAGCCTGTGACACTGCGGTATAACCTGACTGAAGAGGAAATCGCCAAGCTTGCGGTGCATCGCTACGACCTTCCCGGCGTCGACGTAGGCGCGGAGCTGGTTCGTTACTATCCCTATGGCTCGACCACGGTTTCGGCATTGGGCTACGTGGGGCGTATCAACGAAAAGGAACTAAAGACTGCCGACCCGGTGAATTATGCCGGCACGCACTACATCGGTAAGCTCGGGGTTGAGAAGTTCTACGAGAACATACTACACGGCACTGTGGGTTATCAGAATGTCGAGACCAACGCGCGAGGACGCATCATGCGCGTGTTGGAGCGCCACGATCCGATTCCCGGCAAGAACATCGAGTTGACCATCGATCTGCGACTGGAGACCCTGGCCCACAAGATCATGGCCGGTCAGCGTGGCGCTGTGGTCGCGATTGATCCCAATAACGGCGATATCCTGGCCATGGTCAGTTCGCCGTCCTACGACCCAAACCAGTTCGTGACCGGCATCGATTACGATACCTACAAGAAACTTCGCAGTTCGCCGGATCTACCGTTGTTCAACCGGGCACTGCGTGGTCAGTATCCGCCGGGCTCGACGGTGAAGCCGTTTATGGCGATTGCGGGATTGGATACCGGTACGATCACGCCTGCTTTCCGCATGTTCGATCCCGGCTTCTACCAACTTAGCGTGGGTGGTCGGAAGTATCACGACTGGAAGCGTTGGGGGCACGGTTGGGTCAATTTGCACAGTGCCATCGAAGAATCCTGCGATACTTATTTTTATCACCTCGCCGATAAGATGGGCGTGGATGATATGGATAAGTATTTGAGTATGTTCGGGTTCGGTCAGAATACGGCGCTTGATGTGGATGAGGCGCAACAGGGGTTGCTGCCGTCCCGTGCCTGGAAGCGAGCGGTCAAGCGGGAACCCTGGTACCCGGGGGATTCTTTGAATATGGGGATCGGCCAGGGTTATATGCTGGTGACGCCATTGCAGCTGGCAACGGCCACGGCCGTGTTGGCGGCGCGCGGAACCTGGCATCAGCCGCATCTGCTGAAGCAGGTGATGGACGGTACGCCGGTTGCCGATGTGCTGCCGAAGCAGACGATGAGTAATATCCATCTCCGCAGCCGCAGTGAGTGGGTGTCGGTGGTCGGTGGTATGGAGGCCGTTATGAACGGGCCGCATGGGACGGCTCGGCGCGTGGGGCGAGGGTCGCCTTTCCAGTTGGCAGGTAAAAGCGGCACCGCGCAGGTGGTGGGCTTGCCCCAGGACAACCACTACGACGAGAAGGAAAAGGCGCTGCGCCTGCGTGACCACGCACTGTTTATTATGTTTGCGCCTGCTGAAAAACCGAAAATCGCCGTGGCGGTGATTGTTGAAAACGCCGGTAGCGGGAGCGGCGCTGCAGCGCCGGTAGCCAAGCAAATCGTAGACGCATGGATTCAGGGCTTCCCGGCCGATAAGGATATCAAGCCGGTGCAGGACGTGGACGAGGGTGACAGGTGATCGGACGGGACTATCTCAGACACATGCCGAGCGGGCATGACGACTTGGGCCAGCGCCGCGGCTGGTTGGTGCGGCTGCACCTGGATCCATTGCTGTTGATCCTGATGCTGATCCTGATCGTTGGTGGTTTGTTCGTACTCTACAGCGGCAGCGACGGCAGCATTCAGACCGTCGAGAAGCAGGTGGTCCGCTTTGGGCTGGCGTTTGTCGTCATGTTCGTCTTCGCCCAACTCGACCCCAGTGTCTATCGGCGCTGGTCGCCCTGGCTGTTCGGCGTTGGCACCCTGGCCCTGATTGCGGTATTGGTGGCTGGTGTGGGTGCCAAAGGAGCCCAACGATGGCTGCAGTTGCCGGGCATTCCCCGTTTCCAGCCCTCGGAATTCATGAAGCTGGCTGTGCCCATGATGTTGGCCTGGTATCTGTCCCGTCAGCCTCTGCCGCCGGGTTTCAAGGCGATTGCCACGGCGCTGATCATTCTCGGGGTACCGACCGCGCTCATTGTTAAGCAGCCCGATCTGGGAACCGCCTTGTTGATTGCTTCAGCTGGGATCTTCGTGCTTTTCTTCGCCGGGATCAGCTGGAAGCTGGTTGGCAGCTTCTTTGGACTGGCGGGTCTCGCCGCGCCGCTGATGTGGTTCTTCGTCATGCGCGACTACCAGAAGCAACGCATCCTGACGTTGCTGGACCCCTCCAGTGACCCACTGGGAGCCGGCTGGAACATTATCCAGTCGAAGACCGCGATCGGTTCCGGGGGGCTCTTTGGCAAGGGCTGGATGCAGGGGACGCAGTCGCACCTGGACTTCCTGCCGGAAAGCCACACGGATTTTATCGTCGCCGTATTGGCCGAGGAATTCGGCTTTGTCGGTGTCATGCTGCTGTTGTCCGTCTACCTGATGATCATCGGTCGTTGTCTCTATATCGCCACGCACGCGCAGGACTCCTATAGCCGATTGCTCGCCGGCAGCCTGACGTTGACCTTTTTCATCTACGTGTTCGTCAATATCGGGATGGTCAGTGGCATCCTGCCGATCGTAGGGGTGCCGCTGCCCTTGATCAGTTACGGTGGGACCTCTGCCGTTACGCTGCTCGCCGGTTTCGGTATTCTGATGTCGATCCATACCCATCGCCGCATGCTGGTGTCATGAGCCAACTGGCTGTGGGTATTACGTTTTGTTCATTTCAAAATCGGCCTATGGTCGCTTCGGGGAGTACCGTGATAGTCTCCATCGCCGGAGCCTGTTTAGGCCGTAGGTGGCTGCCTGATACTCGGGCGGATGGCCTCAGGAGGGGCGGATGATACGAATGAAAGGTGTTCGGAGCTTGTGGCTTCTCCTGTTGCTGGCCGGCGTGTCGTTGTCTGCCCGGGCGAATTACCTGTCGAATCCGGATGCGCAACACTTTATCGATATGATGGTCAGCAAGCATGGTTTCAGTCGCTTTGAGATGGAGCGCTGGATGGCGAATGCTGACCGTAAGGACAGTATTCTCGAGGCGATCAGCCGGCCTGCGGAGAAAGTGCTCGAGTGGAAGGACTACCGTAAGATCTTTCTCACCAGCCAACGCATTCGCCAGGGACGTGCCTTTCTCGAGGCCCATAAGGCCGCTTTTGATCGCGAAGAAGCCGAGCTGGGGGTCTCCCGCTATATTGTCGCGGCGATCATCGGTGTGGAAACACGTTATGGTCATGTGGATGGCAACTATCGGGTGATCGATGCGTTATCCACGCTGGCTTTTGACTATCCCCCTCGCAGCGCCTTCTTCCGGCGGCAGTTGGAACAGTACTTCCTGATGACCCGTGAACAGCACTTCAATCCGCTGTCGCTGACGGGTTCCTACGCAGGGGCCATGGGATACGGCCAGTTTATTCCCAGTAGCTACCGGGACTTTGCCATCGACTTCGATGGCGACAAGGTGGCCGATATTTTCGATAACCCGGTGGATGCTATCGGCAGTGTTGCCAATTACTTTCATAAGCACAGCTGGCAGTATGGCTCGCCGGTGGCCGATCAGGTGCAGTTGGACGCGGCCAAGGCTGCATCGCTGGAAACGGACGGTCTGAAACCGACGTTGACCATGGCAGATTTTCGCAAGGCGGGCGTCGATCCCAGTGAGGATGTTGCGGGCACTCAACCAACCCGGTTGATTACATTGCAGGGTGAAAAGGGTGCAGAGTACTGGCTGACGTACCATAATTTCTACGTCATAACCCGGTACAACCACAGTCCGCTCTATGCCATGGCGGTTTATCAGTTGGCCCAAGCTCTGGCAGATTAAGCCGCGAGAGCCGGTTTGGGTCTCAGAAAGCAGAAGAAGAGGTGTCATGACGCCGCCGCGTTTGATAGCGTTGCTCCTGACCGTGCTGGTGATGGCGGGATGTGCTTCGTCCCGGTATAGCATGGACAAGGACGCGGCACCGGTTGCCTCGGTGGACGTGAACCAGATCCCGTCGGTGGTGCCGCATCCGGTGACTCGGAGTTCGGTCGGGAACAAGTCGCCTTATACGGTCTGGGGAAAAACGTATCAGGTGCTGGCCAGCGCCAAGGGATATCATGCCCGGGGCCTTGCAAGCTGGTATGGCGCAAAGTTCCATGGGCATCGCACCTCCGACGGCGAGATCTTCAATATGTATCGCTATTCGGCGGCGCACCGGACTTTGCCGTTACCCTGTTTTGTCAGGGTGACCAATCTGGAGAACGGTCGCAGCCTGATTGTGCGGGTCAATGATAGAGGGCCTTTCCACAGTGACCGGCTGATCGATCTGTCCTATGCGGCCGCCAAGAAGCTGGGCTATGCGGCCCAGGGCACCACCATGGTCCAGATCGATGCTATCGACCCCGATACGGCAGAAGAGGTTCGAGTCGCTTCGTCACCGTCCTCGCCCGACGTGACGCCGTCGACACCGACAATGCCCCCTTCGGCGGCGAGTGACGGCGGGCTCTTTGTTCAGGTGGCGGCATTTACCAATGAAGCGGCCGCCCAGCGGCTGGTGAGCCGGTTGCGACAGTTGCTCCAGTCGCCGGCCCGGATCGTCGATGCCGGGGATCAGTCGAAGGTGATTCACCGTGTGCAGGTGGGACCGTTCAGTAGTCAGGCCGACGCGACAGCGGTTAAGGAGCAGTTGCAGCGGAACGGATTCGACAGTCCCATCCTGGTGGGAGCGTCGGTCGGCGGCTCGAGTTGAGCGGGGTCGTGTTGTTGCACAGACAAGGACCTTCAGGTCCTTTATTTTTGGCGATGTTTTTCAACAGGTTTTTTCTCGGTGTACGGGTGGTATTCCGACAACCGGCACGAGCGAGGCCAGGGTTATGTGATCGGCTGACTGGCCGCCCATGACATCCATGACGACCATGAGAGTTAACGATAGATTCATGAAAATCCAAAAACTACTCCTCCACACGGCCACGCTGGTGGCGTTGTTGTTCAGTCTTTGTGTTCAGGCGGCTGTTCCGACCTCAGACCTCAAGCCGAAGCCTCTGGTGGAGACGAATCCGCAGAATGTGCTGATTCCCTCGCCGCCGCAAATCGCTGCACGGTCCTACATCCTGATGGACGCCAACAGCGGTCGTATCATTGTCGAAAACAACGACCATGAGCACCTGCCGCCG
This sequence comes from Mangrovitalea sediminis, assembly GCF_002514725.1. Taxonomy (GTDB): domain Bacteria; phylum Pseudomonadota; class Gammaproteobacteria; order Pseudomonadales; family Oleiphilaceae; genus Mangrovitalea; species Mangrovitalea sediminis. The sequence continues at coordinate 474,209 of NZ_NTLB01000004.1, read as the reverse complement.
GCGAGCCTGACCAAACTCATGACCGCCTATATCGTGGAAACCGAGTTGGAGCAGGGCCGCATCAAAATGACGGATATGGTGCCGATCAGCGTCAATGCCTGGCGCACTGGCGGTTCCCGGATGTTCGTTCGCGAGGGGTCCAAGGTCAGTGTCAGTAATCTGCTGCACGGGATGATCATCCAGTCCGGTAATGATGCGACAGTGGCCCTGTCGGAATACATCGCCGGTAGCGAAGGCGCCTTTGCCGACATCATGAATCAGCAGGCGAAGATCCTGGGCATGAAGGACAGCCATTTCATGGACCCCACCGGGCTGCCGCATCCGGACCATTACTCCTCTGCCTACGACCTGGCCCTGTTGGCCCGGGCTATCATCGAGAACTACCCGGAAAACTATAAGATCTACAAGGACAAGTACTTTACTTGGAACAACATTCGTCAGCCTAACCGTAACCTGCTGCTGTGGCGTGATAAATCGGTGGACGGCTTGAAAACAGGTCATACCGAGGCGGCCGGCTATTGCCAGGTGACGTCGGCCAAGCGGGGCGACATGCGCCTGATCAGCGTGGTCATGGACACCAAGTCGGAAGAGGCCCGGGCGCAGGAATCACAGAAACTGCTCGACTACGGCTTCCGCTACTACGAGACGGAAAAGCTGTTCAGCGCAGGTCAGGTGCTGGATAACAGTCGTGTATGGGGCGGTAAGCAGGATTCGGTCCCGCTCGGCGTGACCCGTGATATCTATGTGACCATTCCGCATGGCACCAAGCCCAGCCTGCAGTCCAGCATGGATGTGCAAACCGTGATCAAGGCGCCGGTTAAGGCTGGTGACTCCTACGGTTCGGTCAAGGTCAAGCTGGGAGAGGAGCAACTGGTGAATGAAAAACTGGTGGCCTTGAAACCCGTTGATGAAGGCAGCTTCTTCAAGCGGCTGTGGGACATGATCAAATTGTTCTTCGTGAAGCTTTTCCACTAATCGTTGCTTCGCAATCGGCTAATGGGTGACACTCGTGACGTCGCCCAATCAGAAGCCGCCCTCTCGAGAGATGGGGCGGCTTCTGCGCATAAAGGGTTTGAGAGGACTGGGTAGGGGTTGGAGATCGCCGGGAATGCCCCCATATAGAGGCGAAATTCGGTGCTGCCCACCATGACGCCGGCTGGATTGCAGTCCGGTGTGTGTCGGATTAGGCTGGGGTTATCCCGGTTTCCCGACAGGGCGTGAGCGGCTGCCGAAGCCACGGGTGAGCTGTTCCCCGAATCAACTGTCCTTTCATCCAGTGGGAGTCATGCGAGCCATGAGCGAACCAACACCGCCGAAAATTGAATTTCCCTGTGACTATGGAATTAAGGTAATCGGCGACGCTGCGCCGGATTTCAAGCAATTCGTCATGGAAGTCGTTAGCCGTCACGACCCGGAACTGGTAGAGGAACGGGTTTCGATCAACGCCAGTCGCAATGGGCGCTTCTTTTCTGTTCGTCTGACCATCGTTGCGACTGGTGAGCCTCAACTCAAGGCCTTGTTCGAGGAGTTGAAGGCGAGCGGTCGCGTTCATATGGTCCTTTAAATACGACGCACTCTGGAGTGTGAATCGGCAATGCGGCAGTCAGCTTGGAGAGCGCGTGGACAGTCTGGCAAATGACAAGAGTAACCCGGCAACCGCTTCGGACGTCATGGATCGGGTCATTGTGCGTCGCCTGGGGGTGATGGACTACGAACCGACCTGGCAGGCCATGCAGCAGCTGACCCAGCAACGCGATGCTTCGACGGCGGACGAACTCTGGTTCCTACAGCATCCAAGGGTATTTACTCAAGGTCAGGCAGGTAAGGCTGAGCATGTGCTGGCGCCTGGCGATATTCCTGTCGTTAAGGTCGATCGCGGCGGGCAGGTGACCTATCACGGTCCGGGTCAGCTGGTCGGCTATCTGATGCTCGACCTTTCCCGCCGACACATGGGACCACGTGCCCTTGTTCGCCTCATCGAAGATGCGCTGGTGGATACCTTGGCGCATTGGGGAATAGAAGCTGCTCCACGGGAAGAGGCTCCGGGCGTGTATGTCGGTGATCGCAAGATTGCGTCTTTGGGACTCAGGATTCGCCGCGGCTGTTCCTTCCATGGGCTGGCGCTGAACGTCGACATGGATATGGAGCCGTTCCGGCGCATCAATCCCTGTGGTTATGCCGGTATGGAAATGACTCAGGTCGTCGACTTGGCGCCACAGGCGGACATCGAGTCAGTGCGGGAACGCTTGGCGGATAGCCTGGTCGAAAAACTGGGTTATACCGACTTTATGTTTGCCACAGTGCCGTCAGATCTTCAGCAAGACCCGGTTTAAAGGCCGTCGTTCGATGCCGGGATGCCCGGCCTAAGCTGCCCTTGGCTCGGGAGCCGGAGCATCCGCGTCGGTGAAGTTACAAAGACGGGGGTGCCTTCCCGTATAATAGCGGTATATGCGGGTTCCGAGTGCTGTCTGCAACATTTCGCCGGCAGACTGGGAGCGTAAGCCTCTAGCAGAGCCGATCGATTGAATGGACCCGAAAAAGCCCCGATCAACCGTGTCTCGTATCAAAACCGGCAGTTTCGAGCGTCGGCTCAGCCTGACCAAGGCCGGTCTTTTCGCGGGTACCCGCATGGCTACCCATATGGCGACGAACCTCTTCGCCAGCAAGGAGAACCGGCAGCAGCGTCATAAGGAGATGTTGTCGAAGCAGGCACAATACCTGGTTGATGAGCTGGGCCAGTTGAAGGGCAGTGTGGTCAAGATCGGTCAGGTGATGGCGCTTTATGGGGAGCATTTCCTGCCGGTTGAGGTGACAGAAGCCCTGCATACCCTCGAAGACCAGACGACCTCAATGGAATGGGACGTCATCCGCCGTGAAATCGAAAAGGAGCTGGGTGCCGATCGCCTGGTCGAGCTGGATATCGATCCCGAACCTATTGGCGCGGCATCGCTGGGGCAGGTGCATCTGGCGACCCGCAAGTCGGATGGCCTCAAACTCTGCCTGAAGGTTCAGTATCCGGGGGTTGCGGATGCGGTGGATTCCGACTTGGAAGCCGTTGCACAGTTGCTGAAAATGGCTCGCCTGGTGTCTTTCGGACCGGATTTCGACGAGTGGCTGGAAGAAGTCCGGGTCATGATGCACCGGGAAGTTGATTATCGAACGGAAGCGGAAACCACAGAGCGCTTTCGTCTCTTGCTGGAGCATGACGACCGTTTGGTCGTGCCCCGCGTCCTGTTCGAGTACTGCACGGATCATATCGTTGCGACCACCTATGAAACCGGCTTTGGCGTTACGGCCCCGGCGGTTCAGTCATTGCCCGTGGATCGGCGCACGGAGTTGGGGAAGGCGGCCCTGGAACTGTTCCTGCGTGAACTGTTCGTTTGGGGCGAAATGCAGACGGACCCGAACTTCGGCAACTATCGCATCCGTTTGGCGGAAGGCGATATGCCGGACCGTATTGTCCTGCTGGATTTCGGTGCGGTGCAGGCCTATTCCGACCAGTTCCTGCGGCCGGTAAAGGATATGATCAAGGCGTCATACGAGCAGGATCTGGACGCTGTTATCCGTGGCGGCATTGCGCTCCATTTCATGCGTCGGGAATGGCCGGAGCCTGTTCTCAAACGGTTCGGTGAGGTCTGTATGGCCGTGCTGGAACCCTTGGCCCGGAGTGACGTACCGAAACCGGACTTTGCACTTAATGAGGCGGGGCAGTATCGCTGGCGTCACAGTGAGTTGCCGACCCGTATCGCCCGGCAGGCCACCCGTTCTGCGATCAGCCGCTATTTTCGCATTCCGCCACGGGAATTCGTGTTCCTCAACCGTAAACTGGTCGGAGTCTACACCTTTATCTCCGTGTTGGGCGCGGAGTTCAACGGGGAGCCCATTCTGGAAAAGTTCCTCTACAAGTCGACCGACAGCCCGACGCTTGAGGATTGAAGTAAGGCAAGGGAAGGGAAGGGAAAGGCGCCATCACCGGGCTGGTCATGGCGCCTTGAGCGCGGGTCAGACGTCAAACGTCGTTTTCAGTTTCTTCTCGATCAATGTATTGCCGAGCTTGGCAACACACGGCAGGCCATTTTCGAATGGAGGGAAGTCTTCACCGGCGATCAGGGGCGAGAGGTATTCGCGGCAGTCCGCCGTAATACCGAAACCGTCGTCGCGGATGTAGTGGATCGGCATTTTCTTTTCCTGATTGGCCACTTGGCTCAGGGGCGCTTCGCCGATCGCCCAGCGGTAGGGTGAAGACTGTTCGCGGACGATGATCGGCATAACGGCATTCTTGCCGGCCAGGGCGAACTCAACCGCGGCCTTGCCGACGGCATAAGCCTGCTCGACGTCGGTGCGGGAGGCGATGTGACGGGCGGCGCGTTGCAGGTAGTCGGCCACGGCCCAGTGGTATTTGTAGCCCAGGGCCTGCTTCACCATGTTGGCGAGTGCCGGAGCCACTCCGCCGAGCTGGGTGTGACCGAAGGCGTCTTTGGAGCCGGCATCCGCCAGGAAACGCCCATCTTCGTATTGGGCGCCCTCTGAAGCGACGATGACGCAGTAACCGACACGGTTGACGCACTCTTCCACCCGCGCCAGGAACTTTTCGCGATGGAAGGGGACTTCCGGGAACAGGATGATGTGCGGTGGCTCGTCCAAACCCTGCCCGGCAAGACCCGCTGAAGCGGCTATCCAACCGGCGTGACGGCCCATGACTTCCATGATGAAAACCTTGGTCGAGGATTCGCACATGGAGCGGATATCGAGACTCGCTTCCAATGTCGAGGTAGCCACATACTTGGCAACGGAACCGAAGCCGGGACAGCAATCAGTGAACGGCAGGTCGTTGTCGACGGTTTTGGGCACGCCGATACAGGTGATGGGGTAGCCCATGCGTTCGCTGAGCTGGGAGACTTTGTAAGCGGTATCCTGGGAATCGCCACCGCCGTTGTAGAAGAAGTAACCGATATCGTGTGCACGGAACACTTCGATCAGGCGCTCGTATTCGCGGCGGTTTTCATCCAGGTTTTTCAGCTTGTAGCGACAGGAGCCAAAGGCGCCTGCTGGGGTGTAACGCAGTGCGGCGATGTTCTCGCGGCTTTCCAGGCTGGTGTCGATCAGTTCCTCGCGCAGGGCACCGATGATGCCGTTGCGTCCTGCATAGACCTTACCGATCTTGTCCGAGTGTTCCCGAGCGGTTTCGATAACGCCGCAGGCGCTGGCGTTGATCACGGCGGTGACTCCGCCGGACTGCGCATAAAATGCGTTTTTGAGGGACATGGCGACATTGCCTCCTGCCAGTTAATCAGTTGCGGCGAATCATACGTGAATCCCCTGGAAATTGCATGACAGGGCGACACCGGAATGTGCTAAACATCGGGACGGCATTGGTTTAACCGGTAATATTGCCTATTATCCGGGAACAGTCTGCGGCGTACGCTCGCCCTTCCATTCGCAACCTAGTCAGCAATCTATGCACATACATATTCTGGGAATCTGTGGCACCTTTATGGGTAGCCTGGCCGTCATTGCCCGCGAGATGGGGTACGAGGTCACCGGTTCCGACCAGCATGTCTATCCCCCAATGAGCACCCAGCTCGAAGCGCAAGGCATTCGTCTGTGTGAAGGGTACTCGCCCGACCACTTGAAACCTGCGCCCGACCTGGTGTTGATCGGCAATGCCCTGTCCCGGGGAAATCCGGCCGTCGAATATGTGCTCAACCAGGGGATCGATTATCTGTCCGGACCCGAATGGCTGGCCCGCGATGTACTTCGTCATCGCTGGGTGCTGGGTGTCGCCGGAACTCATGGCAAGACAACGACGACCTCCATGCTGCTCTGGGTTCTGGAGCAGGCCGGTTTGGCGCCGGGATATCTGGTCGGCGGCGTGCCGTTGGATTTTCCGGTTTCCGGGCGCCTGGGCAGTAGCGATTTCTTTGTGATTGAGGCGGATGAATACGACAGCGCCTTTTTCGATAAGCGTTCCAAATTCATCCACTACCGGCCGCGAACCCTGATCCTGAACAACCTGGAATACGATCACGCGGATATCTTCGACAACGTCGAAGCTATCGAGCGACAGTTCCATCATCTGGTGCGCACGGTGCCATCCGGTGGACTGATTGTCCGCCCTGCGCAGGATCAGCACCTGGATCGGGCACTGAACATGGGATGCTGGACGCCGGTGCAGCAAACTGCGATCGGTGGCGAGTCGGATTCGGCTGACTGGACGGCTGAATTGCTGGATGACGCCGGGAGCCATTTCATGGTCCTGCACCGTCGGCAACCGGTGGCTGCGGTGCAATGGACGCTCACCGGCAACCATAATGTTCGCAATGCGCTGGCCGCCATCGCTGCTGCTCGCCATGTGGGCGTGACGCCGGACCATGCTATTGCCGCGCTCTGTCGTTTTTCGGGTGTCAAACGACGGATGGAGTTGTTGGCGGATATTCACGGTATCCGGGTTTACGACGACTTTGCCCATCACCCCACGGCAATTCAGACCACGCTGGAAGGCTTGCGCCGCCAGGTTGGAAATGAACCCATCCTGGCCATCATCGAGCCTCGTTCGAACACCATGCGCCAGGGCGTTCACCGCGATCGCCTGCTGGCATCGGCAGAGCTGGCGGATACGGTGCTCTGGGGTAATCTGGAAAAGCTCGATTGGCTGCCTGACCTGGTCCATGCCGCCGGAGGCAAACATCGTTGTGCGGACACGGTGGACGCATTGATCGAGGCGGCTTGCGACGGCATCTCGTCACCCAGCCATGTGGTGGTGATGAGCAATGGCGGGTTCGGCGGTATTCATCCCCGCCTTATAAAGGCGCTGGAGGCCCGGGTATGACGGCGCGTCGTACCGTAGCCCTGGCCTTAACGGGGGCCTCCGGCGCGCAATATGGGCTGCGTTTGCTGCAATGTCTGTTAGCGGCAGATTGCCGTGTCTATTTTATGATCTCGAAGGCGGCCCAGTTGGTGGTTGCCACGGAGACCGAGTACAAACTGCCTAGTGCCACACGGGCGCTGCAGAATGTCTTGTGCGACCGCTTTGGGGTGGCAGCGGATCAGTTGCAGGTGTTTGGGCGGGAGGACTGGTTCGCTCCGCCGGCGTCTGGATCCGGTGAGCCAGTCCCGCTCGTGATTTGTCCCTGCAGCACCGGCACGTTATCCGCGTTGGCCACGGGAGCGAGTAATAACCTGATCGAGCGCGCTGGCGACGTTGCACTGAAAGAGCGCCGCCCTTTGATTCTGGTGCCTCGCGAGACACCGTATTCGGAGATCCACCTCGAAAACATGTTGCGCCTTACGCGCATGGGCGCCGTAGTGATGCCCGCCAGTCCCGGCTTTTATCACCAGCCGGCCTCGATACACGATTTGATCGATTTTGTGGTTGCCCGCATTCTCGACCACCTGACTATCCCGCAAACGCTGATGCCGCGCTGGGGAGAGTCTCCGCAGCCGGATTCTGAGGGATAGTCCCGCTAACCATGCAGCTAATGGAAGCCTTATGACTGATATCGACTGGAGCCGCACGCCGGCCGCTATATGGCGGCCGCACCGGCAGGCTTTACGTGCCGTGACTCATATCGATCCCATCCGTCTTGACCAGCTGTTGGGGATCGAGCGGCAAAAGGAAGCCCTGGTACGTAATACCGAGCGTTTTATCGCCGGGCAAACAGCGAACAACGTGCTGCTGTGGGGTGCGCGGGGAACCGGTAAGTCTTCCCTGATCAAGGGGCTGTTGAACGCCTATTTCGGTCAGGGGTTGCGCGTGATCGAAGTGGATCGGGACGACCTGATTTTCCTGTCGGAAATTGTCGACAGCATTCGCGATCGGCCGCAGCGTTTCGTGGTTTATTGCGATGACCTGTCCTTCGAAAAGGGTGAGGCGACCTACAAGGCGCTGAAAAGCGTGCTGGAAGGCTCGATCGAATTACCCCCGGATAACGTGGTGGTCTATGCGACATCCAACCGCAGGCACCTGATGCCAGAGTCCATGAAGGACAACGAGCAGGTGCAGATGATCGACAATGAGATCCATCCGGGGGAGGCCATCGAGGAGCAGGTTTCGCTGTCTGACCGTTTTGGTCTGTGGCTGTCTTTCTATCCCTTCAGGCAGGACGAGTACCTGTCGATGGTCGACGCCCTGTTTCCCGGTGTCGGGGATCGGGAAACGCTGCATGCCGACGCGCTGCGTTTCGCCCTTGGGCGCGGAGGGCGGAGCGGGCGCACGGCGCGGCAGTTCTTTAAGGCCTATTCGGGAGACTATCGCTAGTCGATGGCGGCTAGCGGCTTTTGATCGGCGCCACCAGGTGCAGTCGTTCATCGACGGACCAGGCCTGCCCGAACCCTTTGACGAAACTACCGCTCTCGGGCTGGAGTTCGATCAGGTGAAAGTCGGGCAAAGCGGTCAGCAAATCGACAGTGTCGCCAAAGACGTCGCGGAAACCGAGCAGAATGTCTTTGGCGTGCTCCGAATCCCTGGGCAGGTCCTTGGCCGTACAGCGTAATGTCAGCCGCCTGCGGGCAAAGAGATTGCGGCTGCGGTTTTCGTCTTCGATGAAAAGCAGTGAGGCTCGTGGCTGTGTCAGCAGATTGCGGGTGTGTGCCGCGAGTTCGCTGACAAAGATATAGAACAACCCCTGCCGCCGTAAGCAGGGGGCGTAGCTGGCTTCCGGCTCGCCCTGTGCATCCACGGTGGCCAACTGTACGGTATGACAGCCGTCCAGGTGGACATCGCACTCTTTTTGCAACCTGTCCCGGGTTTCGGAGTCCGCCGGTTTGTTCATGCTGTCGTCTTTCTTGGCCTCTTAAGGCGACCTAAGTCAGCGATGCGATGCTCATGCCGATCAACCAGACGGCGGAGCTCAGCAGCAGCAGATCAATGAAGCGCTTCGTGTGGATTGAGCGTGTTCTTATCATTTTCGCTTCCTGCACATCCTCATTCCGGACCGTCTACTGCCCCCTGTCTCAAACGATCCATTTCCCGAGTTTAGTGGCACTGGCGTCAAGATACAATCTGTTACATGGCGCCTGTGCGCCAACCATGACAATCGGGAACCTAATCGATTTGGTCATTGCTTTTGGTGATTTTCGCCATTGGCCCTATACCGGTCGGCGGGGGAGACTTTGGGCTTGTGTCAGACGGGGTGGGATATGCTGTCCACCCACCTACAGCATTCAGGAGCAAGCATGATTTCAAGACCCCTCTTCGATGGTGAGCTGGACGCTTTTCGCGATAACGTGAAACGTTTCCTGGAGCAGGAAGCGGCACCGCATCACGCCCGCTGGGAAAAAGAAGGCCAGGTCAGTCGCGAGCTTTGGCGGCATGCGGGGGAGCTTGGCTTCCTGTGTCCGACAATGCCGGAAGAGTATGGTGGCACCGGTGCCGATTTCCGCTACAGCACGGTGGTGATGGAAGAGATTTCGAGACAGGGTTTGAGCGGTATCGGTTTCTCACTGCACTCCGATATCGTCGCGCCTTATATTCTGCATTATGGAACCGAGGATCAGAAACACCGTTATCTGCCGAAGCTGATTTCCGGTGAAATGGTCGGTGCCATTGCGATGACCGAACCCGGCGCCGGTTCCGATCTGCAGGGTGTAAAGACCAGCGCGATCAAGCAGGGCGATCATTATGTGCTGAACGGTTCCAAGACCTTTATCACGAACGGCCAGTTGGCTGATCTGGTAATTGTCGTAGCCAAGACCGATCCCGGTGAGGGCGCCAAGGGAACCAGCCTGTTTCTGGTCGAAGCGTCTGCTCCGGGTTTCGAGAAAGGCCAGAATCTCGAAAAGGTGGGCATGAAAGCGCAGGATACGTCGGAACTGTTCTTCCAGGACGTCAAGCTGCCGCTGGACAGCCTGCTGGGCCCACGCGAAGGGCAGGGCTTTTTCCAGCTGATGCAGGAGTTGCCCCAGGAGCGTCTGCTGGTTGGTTTGACGGCGATGGCTGCCTGTGAGGCGGCTTTCGAGTGGACGTTGCAGTACGTCAAGGAACGGAAAGCCTTCGGGAAGCCGATACTGGCATTCCAGAATACCCGTTTCAAATTGGCGGAGCTGAAGGCGGACATTACTGCGGGCCGAACCTTTACCGATCGCTGCCTGGAAATGCATCTCGAGAAAAAACTCGATGTGCCGACCGCCGCCATGCTCAAACAGTGGACTACGGATCTCCAGTGCAAGGTGATGGACGAGTGCGTTCAGCTGCATGGTGGTTACGGTTATATGTGGGAATATCCCATTGCGCGGGCCTGGGCAGACTCCCGCGTGCAGCGGATCTATGCCGGAACCAATGAGATCATGAAGGAAATCGTGGCGCGCTCTCTCTAATAAGGGGCTCCGATCCGGCGCCGTTTAGCGCCTGCGGAAAGGGACACTTGTCATTAGGTGTCCCTTTTTTGCGTTATGTGTCCGAATTTAACAAATTGCTACTCCCATCAAGGTACGTCGCAGCAGGTTCGTCTAGAGTGGGCAGATCATTGTTCCAGCGAAAGGGTTGAGCTGCCCATGATCCGTCTTACTGCCCGCCTGTCTTCCGTTGCCCTCTGTCTCATCCTTGCCGGTTGCAACAGCGGTGGGTCGACGGTGTTCGGGACTGACAGCCGATCCTATAGCGATGGAGTGTCGAACTCGACGCCGGGTGAGTATTCCGGGCGGGTTATGGATGGCTATTTGCGTAATGCCAGGGTCTGGCTCGATTTGAATGGGAATGGCGTCTATGACAGCTCTCCCGTGACCATCACTTCCGGCAACGAAACGATTACGCTGCCAAACGGCGAACCCACCGTGATGACCGGCAGCGGCGGAGCCTTTACGCTGGATGTCAGCGGGCTGGAGCAGGACCCCAGGGTGGCGCCGAGTGTCGACCCTCGCAAGTATCACCTGATGGCGTTAGCGATTCCTGGGGTCACTGTGGATGAGAGCACTGGGGCGACGGTTTCCAAGGCTTACCTGATGACAGCCAAGCCCGGAGTGACCGTTGTCTCGCCGCTAACGACGGTTGAAGATGCTATTGATAGCTACTGTGTTTTCGGCACGAGTTGCGGCAGCGCGAATAGTACGGTGCAGTCATTTCTCGGGGTGCAGGTCAATCTGGAAGAAGATTACCTCAAGGCGAATAATGCGCGAAGTGCGGCATATGCACGGGCCGTTGCCTATTTCCTCCAAATGCAAACGCCAGCGGCGGTTAACGCCAGTCTCCAGGGAACAGATGGTATTTCCGCACAAGGCTTTTCGACCGCCGAAGTGCCGGTGATCAATAGAGCCCTGGTTTCCTATGCCGGTACAGTGTTGAAGGATGTCGATCAGGCGGCGTCAAGTGCCGGGGGCAACTATGCACTGGTGTCTCCAGAAAATCTCTCTCTGCCGGCGGTGTCGCTGGATTACAGTGATCCTATGGTCGTGACCCAGCAAAAGTTTTATGTCGCCAATGCAGATAGTGTACTGAAGGCAACAGCCAGCGATTCTGGAAGCCTCAAGAACTATCCGGCGGGAACCTTGACTTGGTATTACGACACGGCAGGGCGTCCAACCAAGGTTGAATCCGATGGTTATATGCAGCCGTCTCTTGTCGAACTGATGCGCATGGCCAGCGTTAAGGGGGTCTTTGGCAAACTGAACAGTCAGGTTCGGGACTGGTTTTTCACGGCGTTCAATCCCGGCCCCAGTATCGCTAATGATGGCATCATCGACGAGAGAATGGTCTTCGACTGGGACAAGAACAAGGCGATGTTCTACACCACATACAGCGGTCATGGGGCCACGGGGAGTGTACTTGGCAATACCGGGGACCAGCCTCAAGATACCTATCAATGGACTTATGATAGTCTTGGGCGGGTCAATAGTGTCTCAGACAACCGCTACTCCCTGGCTGTGAGCTACGTTGGAACCTCTGGCACCCTTGCTGGCTACAAGCTCACCGATAGCAGCGATGGCTCGACGAAAACCTGGCAGTTCCAGGCCGCAAGCAGTTGCTATGACGGCGCGACAATGGAGCGCCTTATGACCCGTCAGGTGCCGCTGAGTTTCTCCGTGGTGCCGAATAGTACCCCATTCCAGACCGATACCAGTCCCAGTTGGGATTATGATACGCGTAACGGTCGTGACCAGTTGCTGCGTGCGCCCTTCTTCGATCTTTCCATTTATACCCAGACGTGGCTGCAATGGAATTATCTCTACTATTCGACGCCGTTGGATGCCAATCAGCCAGATCTCATCAAGGAAGCGCTTCTGAGCGAGGTTACTGGCGACTCGGCCTGTAGCGCTACTGTGCCGTATGTCGATAGCCTGACCAGTTCCGCTGCGTATTTCATGGTTGTGGATTACAACTACGAATTGCTTTCCAAGTATGTGTTGGAGGAGTCGGTCTCTGGAGGCTGATTTCTCTGAAGGTGGTTTCCCCAGACCTTATAGCGGCGCCCGACGTTTCGATTTGCTCGGGTTTCGTGTTGATCCGTGTTCGTCGCATTGGCTACAGTGCTGGTCCAGAAGCGCTTTTAGCGCACGCTGCTGACTTGCATGGCCTTGTCCGCCTTTTTAACAGCTTTTAGACGTGCCGCGTACCGTTGAATCTATTGGGGGCGCTGGTATTTCGTTTGACTGGATTGTCGTCGACCGGTCGCTGGGATCTATGTGCCGAGGGCTATTCTGGGGTGCCGCTAGCGTCTTGTGGCAGGCGGGAGTGGTGTGGAAAGTGGAGGGCAATCCTGGGTGCTGCAACTGAGTGCTTTACAAAAAATCCAGACAAAATAAAACCGAAAGCGGATTTCTATCCGGTTTCGGTTATGGTGCCGAGGAGAGGACTTGAACCTCCACGTCCGTACGGACACTAACACCTGAAGCTAGCGCGTCTACCAATTCCGCCACCTCGGCACGGTGTTGCAAACAACTCCGATATTCTCAACTGCTTGATATCCGGGGTTGTTCTACGCCTTGAAGCTGTTTTTGAGGCAGCTCGTTAGCGTGTGGCGCGTACTTTAATGAGAGTTTTGGGAGCTGTCAAATACTTTTTTGAATTATGTTTGTCAGGCACATTCGGTGCAGGCGAAAGCCCGTGAAGTTGGTCACAGTACTGGGGCAGAGGCTATACTGGGCTGCGCCTGTCACGTTGTCCGCTTCGTGCGCAAGCGTCCCGAAGTAACACCGAACAAAATGGAGCAGGAACCGAATGGTTTCCAAGAAAAAACTCCGGGACCCGCATGCCGAACGCGAATCCCGGAAGTACGATAATCCTATCTATAGTCGTGAATTCCTGACCGATTTCCTTAAGAAGCGGGGCGCGCCCGCAACGCTGGAGACGTTGATCAGTGAGCTGGATGTCACTGCCGACGATGCCCGGGAAGCGTTGCGGCGCCGTTTGATCGCCATGTGCCGTGATGGTCAGTTGGTCTGCAATCGGCGTGGCGCCTATTTGCCGATTTCCGAAGCGGACCTGATACCAGGGCGAGTGCAGGGGCATCGAGACGGATTTGGCTTTGTTATTCCCGACGATGGTGGGGAAGACCTGTTTTTGAGCGCCCGGCAGATGCGTCAAGTCTTTCATGGCGATCGCGTGTTGGTGCGTGTTGACGGGGTGGATGACCGCGGCCGGCGTGAAGGCGTGATCGTTGAGGTTACCGAACACAACACCCATCAAGTGGTGGGGCGGCTTTTCCGCGAAGGCGGCGTCGCCTTTGTCGCGCCGGAGAATACCCGTCATTCCCAGGAAATCCTGGTTGCCGACGATGATTGTCTCGGGTCCTGGCACGGCCAGTATGTGACGGTCGAGATCGTGCGTCAGCCTACCTTGCGTACCAAGCCTACCGGGCGGGTGGTTGAGGTGTTGGGCGATCATATGGCGCCGGGAATGGAGATCGCTGTCGCTATCCGCTCCTACGACATTCCTCATATCTGGCCTCCTGCGGTGGATCGTCAGGCGGCTGAAATTTCGGACGTCGTTGGAGAATCCGACAAGAACGGTCGGGTGGATCTACGGGATTTGCCGCTGGTGACTATCGACGGTGAGGATGCGCGCGACTTCGACGATGCGGTTTATTGCGAGGCGCGGCCTCGCGGTGGCTGGCGGTTGGTTGTGGCCATTGCCGATGTTGCCCATTATGTGCGGCCAGGCACGCCGCTGGACGAGGAAGCCGTAAATCGGGGCAACTCGGTCTACTTCCCGGACCATGTGGTGCCGATGCTGCCCGAGAAATTGTCCAATGGCCTCTGTTCGTTGAACCCGGAGGTCGACCGGCTCTGTATGGTCTGCGATATGACGATCAGCAGCCAGGGGCGGATTAGCGGCTACAGCTTCTATGAAGGGGTCATGCATTCCCATGCGCGACTGACTTATAACAAGGTCAGTCAGATGCTCGAGCATCCTGACTCGGATGTCGGGCGAGAGCTGCGCGAGCAGTATTCGGGAGTGGTGCCGCGGCTGGAGGCGCTATACGGCCTTTATAAGACGCTGCGGGATGCGCGGCAGGAACGGGGTGCAATCGATTTTGAAACCACCGAAACCCGCATCATTTTTACCACAGGACGCAAAATCGACGAAGTGGTGCCGATTCAGCGCAATGATGCGCACAAGTTGATCGAGGAGTGCATGTTGTGCGCCAACGTCGCGACGGCACGCTTCCTTAAGCACCATAAGTTGCCGGCTCTCTACCGTGTCCATGAGGGGCCCTCCAAGGAGAAATTGGCCGGGTTGCGGCAGTTCCTGGCTGAGCTGGGTTTGCAGTTGCCGGGTGGCGACGAGCCGGAGCCGATGGATTACCAGTCGCTTCTGTCCTCGATCAAGGAGCGCCCCGACGCCCACGTGATTCAGACGGTCATGCTGCGCTCTTTGAGCCAGGCGGTATACAGTCCCGAGGAAAAGGGGCATTTCGGGCTGGGATATGCCAGTTATGCGCATTTCACCTCCCCGATACGGCGCTATCCGGACCTGACGGTCCACCGTGCGATCAAGTCGGTGATTCATGCCGGTGGCGATACGGATAAAACCGTGCGTCGGCCTAAGAAGCGCTCGGCGGAGTTGGCCCGTTATCCCTATGATTTTGCGCGAATGGTGCAGCTCGGCGAGCAGTGCTCGATGACAGAGCGACGGGCTGACGATGCCACTCGCGACGTTATGGCGTGGCTCAAGTGCGAGTTTCTGCAGCAGCATGTGGGCGAAAGCTATGCCGGGGTTATTTCGGCAGTGACGGCTTTCGGCTTTTTTGTCGAGCTGCAGGGGGTTTACACGGAAGGTTTGGTGCATATCTCTTCCTTGCAGGGTGATTACTATCACTTCGACAAGGTCAAGCATCGCCTGGTCGGAGAGCGAAGTGGTACCAGCTTCCGGCTGGGTGAAGAGGTGTCTGTCCGTGTAATGCGCGTCGACCTGGAAGATCGCAAGATCGATCTCGAGTTGCTGGGAGCTCCCAAGCGGCGGCGAGATCGCGATGGTGGTCGGAAATCGGGCTCTTCGGCCGCAAAGCGGCTGGCTGAGCTGGCGCCGCGGGGCGATAAAGGCGGGAAGGGCGCAAAGCGTCCTGCAAAGGCGGCTGGCGCCGGTAAGCCTCGAAAGCGTAAGAACAAAACGGGCTCAAAGGCTCCGACAGGGGGTGCTGCGCCTGCTGGGAATGAGTCTGCGAAATCGGGTAAGGCGCGCGGTAAGCGACGTTAATTGTCACGGTTTGCCGCGCCTTATGGGTGGCTTTTGACTGCAAGGACTTTTGTCAGTGTCTGTTGAGACGGTATTTGGTTGGCACGCGGTAAGCGCCGTGCTCGGGCGGTCCCCCGAGCGTATTCGTCAGGTTTGGCTGCAGGCGGGGAGGGACGATGCCCGAATGCAGCAGTTGGTGGCGGAACTGGATCGTCACGATATCGCCTGTCACTGGGTGTCCCGGCGGGACCTCGATGAGCGAGTGGAGGGAGCTCATCAGGGGGTGGTTGCAGAGGTTGAGCCGCTCAGGGAATGGCATGAGGGCGATTTGACCGACTGGCTGCAGCGTGGCGATGTGACGCCCTTCCTGTTGATTCTCGATGGCGTGACGGATCCGCATAACCTGGGTGCTTGTCTGAGAACGGCTGATGCGGCCGGTGTGCATGCGGTGATTGTGCCCAAGGATAAGTCCGCTCCGCTCAATCCGGCGGCGAGGAAGGTTGCCTGTGGCGCGGCGGAAACCGTGCCCCTGGTCCGGGTGACGAATCTGGCGAGGTGTCTGCGTGAGTTAAAGGATGCCGGCGTGTGGTTGATCGGTACCGCCGGGGAAGTTGAGGCAACCCTTTACGATCTTGACCTGAAG
This sequence comes from Mangrovitalea sediminis, assembly GCF_002514725.1. GTDB lineage: Bacteria > Pseudomonadota > Gammaproteobacteria > Pseudomonadales > Oleiphilaceae > Mangrovitalea > Mangrovitalea sediminis. The sequence goes on along the minus strand of NZ_NTLB01000004.1, from coordinate 457,959 downwards.
GGGCCGTTGGCGCTGGTCATGGGGGCTGAAGGCAAGGGCATGCGTCGTCTGACTCGTGAGCATTGCGATCATCTGGCGCAGATCCCGATGCAGGGGACCGTCGACAGCCTGAATGTCTCCGTTGCGACCGGTGTTTGTCTCTACGAAGCAGTGCGCCAGCGCCGCCCGTCGGCGTGAGTGGCGAAAGCTCGCCTTGCATCCCCGCCCGCGCAGGCATAAAATGCGCCTTCCCTTTTTCAGGGGAAGGGTTTTTTATTGTTTAAACTCCTTGCTTTCAGCGGCTGGCAAGTCGTTGGAAGCTGTTAATCCGTAGGGAGAAATCATGCGTCACTACGAAATCGTACTAATGGTCCATCCGGACCAGAGCGAGCAGGTTCCTGCGATGGTCGAGCGTTACACCAAGACCATCAGCGAGACCGGTGGTCAGGTTCACCGCCTGGAAGATTGGGGCCGTCGTCACCTGGCTTACCCGATCAACAAGATTCACAAAGCCCATTACGTGCTGATGAACGTTGAATGTTCCCAGCCCGTTCTGGACGAGCTGACTCACAACTTCCGCTTCAATGACGCCATCATCCGCGACATGGTTATCCGTCGTCCGGGTGCTGACACGGCACCGTCCCCGATGAAGGCATCCGAAGGTCGCGAAGATCGTCGCCCCTCTTCCGAAGAGCGTGGCCGTCGTGACGACGATCGTCGTCGTGGTGCGCAGGACGAAGAAGAGTAAATTCAGATTCGGAAGTTGAGGAGTTAAATCATGGCTCGTTTTTTTAGACGTCGTAAGTTCTGCCGTTTCACTGCAGAGGGTGTCAAGGAGATCGATTACAAGGATCTGGACACTCTGAAAGGCTACATCACGGAAACCGGTAAAATCGTCCCCAGCCGTATTACTGGGACCAAGGCACGCTACCAGCGTCAGCTGTCTGCTGCGATCAAGCGTGCACGTTTCCTGGCGCTGTTGCCTTATACGGATAACCATCACGAATAAGCGGTAACGGGACTCTCAGCCAATGCGTGCGCTCGCGCGGTTCATCATGCGCGGCCCAATCCAGGCGGCGGGAGTTGCTGTAGTGGCGGCCAGCTTGCCCCTGATGTCATGGGTGAGCGCTGCCGCAGTGAGCTTGGTGCTGTTGCGCGTCGGGCTCACGCAGGGTCTGAGTGCGGGCCTCTGGGCGTTGTTACCGGCACTTGGCTGGCTTTGGCTGGGTGACGGGCCCTCGACACTGGTCGTGATTATCGATGCCATGATTATGGCGACGGTTCTACGTCTGAGTGTGTCCTGGGAGAAGACGCTGCTGGTAGGTGTTGTGCTCGGCATGATCAGTGGTCTGGTGATTCCGGCGTTGATGCCGGGATTGATGACCAGTTTGGTGGAAGCGGGAGCCCGTTTCTATCAGCACCTTGAGCCGGAAGTGGCAAAGCAGTTGGGTGACCAGCTGCAGCCGACGGTGAGAAGCATGCTGGCGGCCAGCATGGGTGCTTCTTATCTCGTCATTGCCATTGCTTCATTGGCTCTGGCCCGCATCTGGCAGGCCCAGTTGTATAACCCGGGAGGTTTCCGGAGCGAGTTTCACGGTTTCCGTTTGAAGGGGCCGGTTGCCGTCGGGATTTTAGTGGCGATGTTTGCCCTGCCCGCACTGGGAATGAACTCGGTTCTGGTGGTGATGGTGCTGAGTATTCCTCTGCTCCTTGCCGGTATCGCCCTGGTGCATGGACTGGTGTCGCGCAAGAAGCTGGGGGTGCAGTGGCTGGTTCTGTTTTATGTCGCGCTGGTGCTGCTGGGTCCAAGTTTACTGCTGCTGTTGGTGGTTTTGGCGGTTATCGATAGTTGGCTGGATATCAGGTCTCGGGTGAAGCCCGCCTGAACGAGGCCAGTACAACGTTTGAAGAGGTTGACGAGATGGAAGTTATTCTGCTCGAGAAAATTGCAAATCTGGGTGCTTTGGGTGACAAGGTGCGGGTTAAGAACGGCTTTGGTCGTAACTTCCTGGTACCTTACGGTAAAGCGGTTCCCGCGACCAAGGCTAACATCGAGGCTTTCGAAGCGCGTCGCGCCGAACTGGAAAAGGCTGCCGCTGAAGCCTTTGCTGGCGCAGAGGCACGTGCCGAGAAGCTGAAAGAACTGGCGCTGACGATCACGGCCAAGGCTGGTGATGAAGGCAAGCTGTTCGGTTCTATTGGCGTTCGCGATATCGCGGATGCGGTAACGGCGACTGGTATCGAAGTTGGCAAGAGCGAAGTTCGTATGCCGGAAGGTCCGATTCGCAACACTGGCGAATTTGATATCACGTTGCAGCTGCATTCTGACGTAACGGTCGATATCAAGGTGACAGTTGTCGCCGAGTAATCGGTAGCGACTCTTGCCCTGACGATTTTTGCGGTATCATGACGGCCCGGGGTGCGTTAGCACTGCCGGGCCTTCTTTTATTCAGGCAATCGATCTGGGCACATGACAAATCTCGCTGAACAGGATACCGGACGGATCAAGGTCCCGCCGCATTCTGTCGAGGCTGAGCAGGGCGTTCTCGGTGCCTTGCTGCTCGACAGTGGTAAATGGGATCTGATTTCCGATGCTGTCGTGGCAGAAGACTTCTACCGCCACGAACACCGCATTATTTTCGAATTTATCGAGCGCCTCGCCGGGGAAGGGGAAGCGCTGGATGTCGTCACCCTGGCGGAGTTGCTGGAGCGCTCTGACAAGCTGGCTGAAGCCGGTGGCATTGCTTACCTTGGTGAGCTTGTCGACAAGACGCCAGGTGTATCGAACATTCGTGCCTACGCTGACATCGTTCGCGAGCGTTCGGTGTTACGAAAACTGATTGAAGTGTCTGGCGGAATTGCCGATGCGGCTTTCAGTCCTCAGGGGCGCAGCAGTGCCGAGCTACTTGATGACGCTGAGCGGCGCGTTTTCCAGATTGCAGAGTCGCGCAGTCGTCAGGGGACCGGACCGCAGTCCATCAACCCGATTCTGACCAAGGCCCTGTCCCGTATTGAGGAACTCTTCGAATCGGATGGTTCGATCACCGGGATTACGACCGGGTTCAAGGACCTGGACAACATGACCTCCGGGATGCAGCCTTCGGACCTGGTCATCGTGGCCGGCCGCCCTTCGATGGGTAAAACCACCTTCGCCATGAACCTGGTGGAGAACGCGCTGCTGAGAACCTCCAAACCGGTTCTGGTGTTCAGCATGGAGATGCCTGCTGACTCCATTGTTATGCGTATGCTGTCTTCCATAGGTCGTATCGACCAGACCAGGGTTCGTAGCGGTAAGCTGGAAGAAGAGGATTGGCCGCGCCTGACATCTGCCGTCAGCCTGCTTAAGGACAAGCCCCTTTTCGTCGATGACACGGCCGGACTCAGTCCGACCGATATGCGTTCCCGTGCACGCCGTGTGGCGCGTGACTGTAAAGGGGAGATCGGCCTGATCATGGTCGACTACCTGCAGTTGATGCGGGTACCCGGCAATACTGAAGGGCGTACCGCCGAGATTTCGGAAATCTCCCGCTCTCTGAAAGGGTTGGCGAAGGAGCTGAACTGTCCGGTTGTGGCGTTGTCGCAGTTGAATCGGAGCCTCGAACAACGTCCCAACAAGCGGCCGGTGAATTCCGATTTGCGGGAATCCGGGGCTATCGAGCAGGATGCCGACGTCATCATGTTCATCTATCGTGACGAAGTGTACAACGAGGATAGTCCGGACAAAGGCGTTGCCGAAATTATTATCGGCAAGCAGCGTAATGGGCCTATCGGTACCGTGCGCCTGGCCTTTATGGGGCGTTACACCAAGTTCGAGGACTTGGCTCATGGTGACTATGAGGGTGAATTCTAATGCCCAGAGCCACGGTTGCGGTTATCGATCTGGATGCGTTGCGTTTCAATTTTCGACGGGCTGCAGCTCTCGCCTCGCCGGCGGACACCATGGCGGTGGTCAAGGCCGATGGCTATGGTCATGGATTGGAAGCCGTTGCCGGGGCCTTGGCTGATTTGACATCCCGTTATGCTGTGGCATGCCTGGAAGAAGCCGAGCGTCTCCGTGAAGCCGGATTAACGCACCCTGTCGTGCTCCTGCAGGGTGTGCATGACAAGACTGACTGGCCAAGATGTGCCGAAGCCGGGTTTGAAGTGGTGGTGCATGAACCCGGGCAACTGGAGGATCTTTTTGTATCTGCCGGTGGGGCCCAGGTCCTTTGGATCAAGGTCAACACGGGAATGAATCGTCTGGGTTTTTCGTCGGGCGATATTGCGGGGATTGTCGAACGAGTGCGGCGCCGGCCCAACATCCGGTTGCGAGGTCTGGTCACGCACCTGGCCTGTGCTGACGATCCCGGTCACCCGATGAATGCGCACCAGATTGGCCTTATGGCTGACTTGCAGAATGAATTCCCGGATCTCGAAATCAGTGTTGCCAATTCTGCGGCGCACTACCGCGATGGCGATGCAGCGTTCCATTGGACACGGCCCGGTATCATGCTCTATGGCGGAACGCCCTTGCTGGGCAAGACCGGCCAGGATCTGGGGTTGCAGCCGGTAATGACGCTGCAGTCACAACTGATTGCGGTCCGTGAGCTGGATAAGGGTGACAAGGTCGGTTATGGCGCTGCCTGGCAGGCCTCCGAGCGTTGTCGTATGGGGATTGTTGCCATTGGTTACGGTGACGGCTATCCGCGACATGCTCCCGCCGGTACCCCGGTCTGGGTACGTGGTCGCCGAGTCCCTTTGATTGGGCGAGTATCGATGGACATGATCGCCGTGGAGCTGACCGACGTGCCCAGTGCTCAACCTGGCGATATGGTTGAGCTTTGGGGAAGGCATGTTAGCGTGGATGAGGTGGCGCGTTTGGCGGGAACGATCAGCTATGAGTTGCTCGCGGGGCTAACTTCCCGTGTTCCTCGCCGCTATCTGGCGGCGGGTTCCTGATCGACGGTCGACCCTGAACCGTGGCCTAAGTCCTGTCCTATGCGCGCTGGTCGGGCGGGAAAACGACTTCGTCGATGAAGTCGAGAACAGTCACGACATGGTGATCATCCATTTTCTTCAGCACACGATGTATCACCATGCGGGTGCCTTTCAGCGTGCTGCTGATGCCGACACTGGCCATCCCCATCATCATAGTGCCGGCGCCGAGGCGTCGTAGAGGTTCAAGGAAGAAGAAGTCGAGGCCGGATTCCGTCATGTCCATGATGAGATGATACAGCTCGTCAATGCGCTCCCGAGAGGGGCCTTCGCTCTCGATACGTTGACGCAGTGCCGTCGCCCGCGAAATGAGATCCTCTGAAATCGGCGCGGCGATATGACTCTTTTGCTTGACCATGCAAACCTCTATACCTGCAGATAACGTAACAGCTCTATGACTCTAGCCTGCGTGGGCACCTTCGTGCGTGCGCGTGTTAGGTGTGCAGTGTGCCTTGCTACATGAGCCTGTAGCATTGGCTCGGTGTGTTGGCTGATCGCGTCAGCAAGGCCGTTGGCGATGGGTATTCTCGTCCAAATGACGCAATCCGAGTTACAATTTCATATGGAGGGATTGTTTCGCTAAAACAGGAGGTTGACCGGCGGAACCCGTGATTTTCTCCTGTTGAGTGTGCGCCGTCGGATGGTGTCAGTAAAGGCGGGCTAACTGGTGTCGGGTCGTTGTCTGAAAATGGGACAGTGCTTGTGAATGTAGTGGTGCTACACGACAGTGGGTTACTGGGCAGGGTGTTGCTGGAGCGGCTGCGCGAGCGGTCTTTGCAGGTGACGCCGTTGTTGATCAGTCGCCCCGAATCTTTGAGCGTCGAAGACCTGCGAGCCTGTTTGCCGCCGGGCGCCGATCTGGTGCTGAATGTTCTGGGAGCGCCGGACCCGGTCGCAGCGGAAGCTGATCCGGAGATGGCGCGCCACATGGTTTTCACCTTACCGCTGGGACTCGCCGATTACTGCTCGGACCATCAGGCGGCGCTGGTTCAACTTTCCAGTAGCTATATTTTTGATGGTCGAAAACAGAGTGCCTATATTTCCTCGAATCCGGGACACCCCTTTGGCCAGCTCGGTTGCTGGCAGTGGGAGTGTGAGCAGGCGCTGAGGGCGCTGCTGCCACGGCACATCATTTTGCGGACGGGATGGATGCTGGAGGCGCTGGTGCATCGGGTGCTGGCTCTGTGCGATGCCGGGGGAACGCTGTCGATGCCAGGGCGTTGTCGTGGCCAACCGGTTGCGCTCAGGGATCTGGCGAGGGTTTTGGCGGCAGTAGTGCTTCAGTTGGAATGCGGTGCTGAGGTCTGGGGTACTTATCAGTATGCCGGGGCGGAAGAGGTGTCGCTGTATGAGTTGGGGCAGGCGATCGTCGCGCAGGTTGGAGATCGCTGCAAAGTGAATGTGGTTGATGCCGAAGCGGACTGGACCCGGCTGGAGCCAGCGAATACCGCGTTGGGCTGTATCAAGATTCGCAACACCTTTGGCATAAAACAAGTGCCTTGGCGTCGTGAGTTACCGGAGGAAGTCCGTTTGGTGTCAGCTGCGAGGTCTGCGAAAACGGCACCGGCCGGAAGCTGATTCCGGCCAGTGGCGCTTGGCGGTCTATTCGTTGCTGCAGCGGGAGATGGGCTTGATGATTTCCTGCAGACCTTCGAAGTTCTTCAGCGAGATATCCCGCCCCTGAACATCGATCAGCCCCAGTTTCTGGAAGCGGGTAATCACCCTGCTGACGGTCTCTACTGCCAACCCCAGATAGTTGCCGATATCGTTGCGCGCCATCGGCAAACGGAAGCGTGTCGGCGACAGTTTCCGGCGCTTGAAGCGACTGGACAATGACAGTAGCAGCGATGCGATGCGTTCTTCAGCGGTATTCTTGCTCAGCAGCATCGATAACTGATGGCTTTCCTGGATTTCCTTGCTCATCAGTTGAAAAAAGTGATGCTGCAGAGAGGGCAGGCGTGTCGCCAGGTCTTCGAGCTTATCAAAGGGGATTTCGCAGACACTGGTGCGGTCCAGTGCCTTGGCGCAACAGGAGTAGGTCTCGGCATTCATGCTGTCGAGCCCAATGATTTCGCCAGGAAGGTAGAAACCGGTGATTTGCTCGTCGCCTTCCTCGCTCACCATATAGGTCTTGATAGCACCACTACGGACGGCATAGCAGGACTTGAACGGCTCATGCTGCTTGAAGATGTGGCTGCCCTTATCGACAGTCCGACCCTGCTGGACGACATCCTCCAGACGCTCCATGTCCTGCTGATTCACTGCCAATGGCAGACAAAGGTTACTGAGGCTACAACGATTGCATGAAGGATTCAGTAACGTTGCCGCTGGTGAAATGGATATTCGCTCGCCCATAGCCGTTGCTCCGAAAGAAATGCGCTCTCCATAATGAGTGCAATGTAATCCTTTGTTTATTACCCGCCAATGAATTTCTGTCCATTCATCGTACGGAATTATGCTGATGGGTCTGACTTTCACCCTATCATGATTGTTATTTTTTCCAAACACCTGTCTCTGATACCGGCAGGCGATCTTCCGCAATACGTTGATAATAAAGGTCCAACTGGGATGCATTGTGTGCCATATGCCGGCCTAGCAGGCTCCATGCACCAGCGCCCAGTCCCAGCATCCTATCGGGTATGTTGTTGCCAGCATGCCCGTTCTCTACGGAATCGTTAGCCGCTGGTGCCGGTAAACCCTGTAATTGGAACTGCTCGGTGGTTATGGGCTGCAAGCCCAGGTGAGACCAGTATTGTTGCAGCATCTGCGATTCAGGGGCGTTCGCCGCAAGCTGCCATTCCTTTGTATCCAGAAGCAGGTGTGTAAACCCAAGCCCCCGCAACAGCGCATACAACCCCTCCTCGACGAGAGGTTTCTCCATATCGACGACTGCATACGACAGGTTTGCGCCATTTATTTTAAAGCAGCGGCTTGTGCGGTACATGACCTCAGTCAGTTCGGCTTTACTCAGCCACGCGACCGGATCACCGAGCCAGAATAGATGGGAGAGCGTCAGGGGCTGTTTCAGGCAGTCGCAGACGAGTTTCATCTCGGCGAACAGGCTATCCAAGTAGTTTCGCACGGCCTGCTGGGCCATGGGTTGTGCGGGGTGATAGCAGGCCGGTAACCGGCTGAAGGGGAACTCAAGCGCCAGCGCGATAGGTTCGTCTGTCAGGGAAGATAATGCCGACTTGAAGGAGACTTCAGCAGGTATCCGCTCCCGCTGCATAATCAGGCTCGGTGCCTCGCGCAGCAGGCTTTGCCACAATTCGAGGCTATCGAGAGGACCTGGACTGGATGTCCATTTCTTGAGGCCGTCATATTCGGCTGTTGATTGCACCTACCACACCTTAGCCGCTACCGGGCTCACTACGACTGACTGTATTTTGGCAGTGTAGCGATCCCGGTGTCGGGACAGGTTGATCTGTGTCAATGAAAGCCGAGGGTTAGTCCTGCAGGCGCCGGAACACCAGCGTGGCGTTGGTGCCGCCGAAGCCAAAACTGTTGGACATGACCGTCTTTAGCCGGGCTTCTTTGCGGGTTTCGCTCACGACCGGGAGGCCCTCGATGGCGGCGTCTGGTGATGTCAGGTTGGCGGTGCCGGCGATGAAGTCGTTATTCAGCATCAGCAGCGAATAGATTGCCTCATGTACACCCGCCGCGCCGAGTGAATGCCCGGACAGCGCTTTGGTTGAGGAGATCGCGGGGATGTTGTCGCCGAAGACTTCCCGGACGGCCTTGATTTCAGCAACATCGCCGACCGGCGTGCTGGTGCCGTGCGTATTGATATAGTCGATCGGGGTGTCCACTGTGGACAAGGACATGCGCATACAACGCGCGGCGCCTTCACCGGAGGGGGCCACCATGTCGTAGCCGTCTGAGGTGGCGCCGTAGCCGACCAGCTCAGCATAGATGGGCGCGCCGCGGCGACGGGCGTGCTCCAGCTCCTCGAGTACCAGCATGCCACCGCCCCCGGCGATAACAAATCCATCCCGACCCTGATCGTAAGGGCGGGATGCGGTCGCCGGGGCATCGTTGTATTTGGTTGATAGGGCGCCCATGGCGTCGAACATCATGGTCAGAGACCAGTGTTCTTCCTCGCCGCCGCCGGCGAAAACGATGTCCTGGCGACCGCTCTGGATGTGTTCCATCGCGTGGCCGATGCAGTGAGCGCTGGTCGCGCAGGCCGAGGAGATAGAATAGTTGAAGCCGCGGATGCCGAATGCATTTGCCAGGTTGGCGGAGACGGTGCTGGCCATGATGCGCGGCACCATGTAAGGACCAATGCGCTTGACGCCACGTTCACGCAGGATATCGGTCGCTTCGACCTGATTGGCGCAGGAAGCGCCACCCGAACCGGCAATGATCCCGGTGCGGTCGTTACGAACCATGCTCTCGTCGAGCTTTGCGTCGGCAATTGCCTGCTGCATGGAAAGATAGGCATACAGTGCGGAATTGCCCATAAAACGACGCAGTTTGCGGTCTATCTCGCTGTCGTCGACGGTCAGAGAGCCCGAAATCTGGCTGCGAAAGCCTTTTTCCCGGTAAGTCGGGTTGGCGGTGATGCCGGAACGGCCCGTTTGCAGGCTTTCCAGAACATCGTCGGTAGAGTTGCCCAGACAGGACACAATGCCCATCCCGGTCACAACGACTCGTCGCATAACATTTCTCCATGCCTTGTGCGTCTTTCATTGTAGGGACCCCGTGACCGAAACGGAATTTGACCAAGGTCTACGCTTTCTCCAGGCCGCCTGTCGGGCCTTTTATCGACAGAAAATTGAGTGGGGTGCCCGGCGGCTTTATGATCAGGTTTATACGGGGGAAACGTGATGAAGACAGGGCTGTGTCTGCTGCGCTCAACGGTGTTCTACATTGGCTATGCACTGGCGGTAGTGGTGTTCGGCTTGAGTTTGCTCATTGTTATTCCCTGGTTGCCGCTGCGCCATCGTATTCGGGTTGCTGCCGGGTTCAACCGGTTTGTCATCTGTTGGTCTCGATGGGTTTGCGGTATCCGTTATCGGGTGGAAGGCCTCCATGCGATGCCCGAGGGGCCCTGTATCATCGTCAGTAATCATCAGAGCGCCTGGGAAACCTACTTGTTCGCGCTCCTCTTCTCTCCTCAGGCCGCCGTGCTCAAGCGTGAGCTTCTGCTGATTCCCTTTTTTGGTTGGGTCCTGCGTCTACTCAAACCGATCGCTATTGATCGCGGCAAGCCCACTCGGGCCCTCAAACAGTTGTTACAGCAGGGTGAGGCTCGTCTCAATGAAGGATTCTGGATTACCATTTTCCCCGAGGGAACGCGGGTGCTCCCCGGTCAGGTCCGGCGCTTCAACAAGGGGGCAGCGATGCTGGCGGTGCGAACTGGTGTGCCCATTGTGCCGGTGGCGCATAACTCCGGTATTTGCTGGCCCGCGGGTCAGGTCAGCAAGGCACCGGGTGAAATCGTAGTGGTCGTCGGCGCCCCTATGTCGAGTGCTGATACCACGGTCGATGCACTGCATGAGCGTGTCGAATTGTGGATTCGCCAGCAGATGGTCGATTTGGTGCAGGTCCCGTCGACAGCGGCGACCGGCCCGGACGCCGCTAAGCGGCGCCTTGGGGCTGGGTCTCAGGTTTGACGGCGCGCTAGGCGTAATCGGAAAAGTCGTGGGGCTCGGCTGCCAGGGCAAGACAGACGCTGCCTGGCCCGACATAGATACTGCTCGTAATACCCATCTGCGAGAGCAGCAGCTCGATGCCATTTTCCTCGCAGGCACGCTTCAGGCGATCGAGACCTGGAAGTTGCTCCAGTTCGTCTTCCTCCACGCCATAGGAAAGACTGACATAGGGTGAGAGCAGGCCGTCCTTGATACGCCCGACGGCATAGTCGATAACCTTTTCCACGGCGCCTTCGAAGCTCCGGACTTTCGCCACCGGTTGCCCTTCTGCACCTTGCCCCCACAGCACGGGGGTAATGTTCAATGCCTTGCCGAGAAAGGCTACAACCCCGGATACGCTCTTGTCGCCGCGCCGTCTGGCCCGTGCTCGCACATAATACAGGTCGCGGGGTATCACGACGTTGTACATCGAGTCGGTAAAAGACTCGACCCGCTGGCGTAGGGCATTCTTGCCAATGGACTGCTTGATAAGGTGAACCGTATGGGCGGCCAGTAATCCCTGTCCGGCAAAAATGCTGCGGCTATCGATGACGCGCATGGTGAAGAGCTCGTTCTGATCGGGCTCTGCCCGCGAGCTCCGGTAATCCGCCAATACCCGCTGCATCGCATCGGTGGCATTTTGGTAGATCATACTGCGGGTGCGCGTCACCGTTTCGCAGAAGGCCAGGTCGTATTGGGTGATGATCTCCTGCATGAACAGATCGTAGATCTGCTGCACGCTGAAAGCTTCCGTTTCGGCTTCATGTCCTTTTTCCAAAAGCCCGCTTTGGTAGAAGGTCCGGGTTGTGACCGGGTCGTGGTCGTCGACAAAGGTCTGGCCATCGATGCGAGCCGTTACTGGAAGAATGAATATGCCGTGTTGCTTGATAAATGCGTACGGTAAGTCACAGGCCGAGTCCACTATAAGGCCTACTCGCATAGTGCCTTTCTCCTTTTGTTGTTGTCTGCCCCAGTGCTTTCGTTGCTGTTTTCCGGCGGGGCTTTCGTGCAGAGGCAAGCGGTGTATTGCTGGATATCACCTTGTCGCGACTGTTGGCGCTGATGCCAGCTGACAACACTGCGCATCCGCTCATTTTCACACGATAAACTTAGGTATAGCACATGTCTGGTCGGCCGAATCCCATGGCTGTTGAGGCCAATGGTGTTTCGGACCTCTTATGGGAAGTCCTTCGAGGTGATGCGGATGGGGGGCCGGGCGGTTCCCTGACATTCCATTGATGGCCGTCAAGGTGCCGCTGGGCATGCTGATTTACGATGGAAAGCTACATTGGCATGGACTGGGGGTGTGTATGAAAGGGCAGCGAAAAGGATGGGGGCGCTTAGGTATCGGCTTGTTGTTGGTGGTGTTGGGTTTGACCTTGGCGAGCATCACTTCAGCGCATATGGCCGGTTATGGCCCTGGCACCATGATGGCCTCCGGCAACGGAACGGCCTCAGGTAACACGACGTCCGGTGCCATTTGCGGTCCGGGCATGACACGGGGTTTCGGTTACTGTCTCGGGTCCGGTATGGGCCCCGGGATGATGGGTGGTTATGGCATGGGCCCCGGGATGATGGGCGGATACGGTTATGGTATGGGCCCGGGGATGATGGGTGGTTATGGCATGGGTCCTGGGATGATGGGTGGATACGGTTACGGTATGGGCCCTGGGATGATGGGTGGATATGGTATGGGCCCCGGAATGATGGGAGGTTACGGCTACGGCATGGGGCCGGGCATGATGGGTGGCTGGGCCGGCTCGCCCTTGCAGCTCACCCGTCAGCAGGAAGAGCAGATCGGGAAAGTTATCGAAGGGAGTGTGGCGCGTCAGCTCAAGCATGCAGAACAGTTACACCTTCACATGTTTGATCTCAATCAGGCGCTGTCAAAACCGGACCCCGACATGGCAGCCGTGAAGAAGGCCTACGACGCGGTTGAAGCTCAGCGGCGTGCGATGTTTCTTGAGCGGATTGAGATGGGTGTGCAACTGCGCAAATTACTGACCAAGGAGCAGCTGGAAACCCTGCAGAAACATCAACGATGGATGTGGGATCGGGAGCAGGATAATCATTGAATCGGTGCGTTGACTCGACCCGGCTGGCTTAGTGCGACTGCTCCAGTGCCAGTCGGGCGCCGATGGCTAACAATATGGTGCCGGTGATGCCCTGAAACAGACTGCCCGCAGAAGCAGCCCGTTGTGAAAAGCGCCGTTTGGTGTGTGTGACTCCCCACGCCAGCAGACACTGCCAGATCATTGCGAGCATAAAATGCATGCCGGCCAGGAGTAGCGATTGCACGAGCGCAGAACGCTGGGGGTCGATGAACTGGGGCAGAAACGCCATGTAGAACAGGATGGTCTTGGGATTCAGGACATTCGACAGAAAGCCCTCCCGAAAGGAACGCCAGTCACCCTGTTTCCGCGCCGGGGGCGCCAGCGATTCGGGGGTGGCGTATGACGGTTGCTGCCAGGAACGTATCAGGGTGGTGACGCCGAGCCACATCAGGTAGCCGGCGCCAGCCAGCTTGAGCAGTGCGAAAGCCCAGGCGGTCTGCAGCAGAATGACGGAAATACCGATGGCTGAGACCGTTGCGTGTACAAAAAGGCCGCAGCAGATGCCGAGGCTGGTCACTGCGCCGTCACGCCACCCGCCGCGGACGCTATTGCGAATCACCATCAGGGTGTCCACGCCCGGAATCATTGTCAGCAGCGTGATAGCGAGCAAAAAGGTTCCGAGGTGTACGAACAAGGTCAGTTACTCGCTACTGGCTGGCAATGATGATGGTCCGGCTTGCCGCGTCGTCAGTATCAATCCGAGAAGGATGAGTATCCCGCCAAACAGGTGAAACAGGCTCAAATGTTCGCCGAGGAACAATCCTGCGAGCACCGCGGCAAACACTGGATTGAGGTACATGAACATGGCAGCACGGGATGGACCGACGCGGTGTACGCCATGATTCCAGAACGCATAAGCCAGCAGGCCCGGGAAGATGGCGACGTACAGAAAGGGTGGGACCAGTCCGGGGCGCAGGTGGAAACCTCCGTGCAGGAGCAGGTCGCCGAGGTAGAACGGCAGGATAACCAGCACGCCGAATGCCACCTGACAGGTGAGGAAGGCCAGCGGATCCATCGGCACCGCCTGCCGTCTCAACAGAACCGAGAAAAAGCCCCAGCAGAACACCGCACACACCATGATGAGATCGCCGGGCTGGAAGGCCAGGTTGGCCAGGTTATGCCAGTTTCCCCGGGAGATGATAATCAGCATGCCGACCAGTGCCAGGCCGATACCCTGAGCCTGGGCGAGCCGGATGCGGTCGCCGAGAATGATCCAGGCCAGCAGAGCGACCATCACCGGAATCGTCGAGTTGAGCAGTGTGATATTCAGCGCGGTGGTGGTTTGCGCCGAGAGGTACAGCAGGGTATTGAAGGCGCCTACGCTGAAGGCCGCCAGGGCCAGTAGTGACGGCCAACGCTGTTTGACGATGTCTCGTTGGCGCCAGACGCGCGGCAGGCCAAAGGGCAGCAGGATGCACAACGCCAGGGTCCAGCGCCAGAAGGACAGCGCCAGCGGCGGGATTTCGCCCACCACGCCTCGGGCGATCACGGCGTTGCCTGCCCAGAACAGGGCGGTCAGGGTCAAGCCGCCATAGGCCAGCCACACCGAACTGCTTTTTGTCGCCTGCAAGGGACCTCCTTAGGACTCCGGAACGGTTGTCGGGGATGACAGGATTCTACGGTAAATTGCGTCGAACGGACGGGGTCTTTACCGGAAAGTCTGAACGTGAAGAGGGTAAGGTACGGTGGGAGAGGGCTGCACGGCAATAGTGCGTGCAGCCCGGATGGCGGATTAGAGTGTGATCTGGGCGCCCAGAACGCCCATGAACTTGGATAGCCATTGGGGGTGTGCGGGCCACGCCGGTGCAGTGACCAACTTGCCATCGACATGGGCCTGATCCACGGCGATGTCCATGTACTGGCCACCAGCCACTTTAACTTCCGGCCCGCAGGCGGGGTAGGCGGAGCACTGCTTGCCTTCCAACACGCCGGCGGCCGCCAGCAGTTGCGCGCCGTGACAAATCGCGGCGATGGGCTTATCCGCTGTGGCGAAGTGACGAACGATTTCCAGAACCCTGTCGTTGAGTCTCAGGTATTCCGGTGCACGACCGCCGGGGATCACCAGGGCATCGTAGCTGGCGGGGTCGATTTCACTGAAGGTCGCGTTCAGGGCGAAATTGTGACCGGGTTTCTCCGAATAGGTCTGGTCACCTTCGAAATCGTGGATGGCCGTTCTTACGCTGTCCCCGGATTTTTTATCAGGACAGACAGCATGGACTTCGTAACCGACGGCCAGTAGTGTCTGGAAGGGAACCATGACTTCATAGTCTTCGACATAGTCGCCAACGAGCATCAGCAACTTCTTCATAACGGCCTCCTTTTCATGCCTTGTTTTAGGGTCTTCTCCATGCAGCCCTGCGAATTTGGCAGGTATCGCATCGGATTTTTGCGTCCATTCTTAAAATTGGTATTACCATTTCACTCCGATGATGGGCTGTCAAATGAATTTTCGGTGGGTACAAACGACAG
Source organism: Mangrovitalea sediminis (assembly GCF_002514725.1). Lineage (GTDB taxonomy): Bacteria > Pseudomonadota > Gammaproteobacteria > Pseudomonadales > Oleiphilaceae > Mangrovitalea > Mangrovitalea sediminis. The sequence continues at coordinate 442,787 of NZ_NTLB01000004.1, read as the reverse complement.
TGCATGGCATCAGCGCAGTCCGGTTATAGAGGGAGTGATAGGTTTTTGTGAAATTAAAATAATAAGTATCAATGTATTAAATGATATGTCGTTGGCGATGAAATGATGGCGTTCGTCTCCTTGCTGTGCTCCGCGGCATCAAGTCCATTAACAGTTGATGCCCCGCGAAAATCCCGATAGGGTGCTGTGAATGGATTTTGGTATTACCAAAATAAAGAAAGGTGACGCTGTAAGGCAACTGACGGTCGTCTGACGTCAGATATCGCAGATCGAGGTGGTCCGTGCTGTTATGAATAACGCGTCTGAGCTACCGGGTTATCCGGCATTTCTGGATGATTTGAGGAGTTTCCTGTCGCAGGATCAGGTCATTGAGGATTATCCCCGTCGGTTGGCGTACGGCACCGACGCCAGCTTCTACCGCCTGGTTCCGCGTTTGGTGGTTAAGGTGAGCTGCGAGGACGAGGTGGTGCGTATCCTGGACAGCGCTCATCAGTGGCAGATCCCGATCACCTTCCGCGCGGGTGGAACCAGTCTCTCTGGACAGGCGATCACCGATGCGGTGTTGGTCAAGCTCGATCAGCATTGGACTGGGCATGAAGTGCTCGACGCCGGCCAGCGTATTCGTTTGCAGCCGGGACTGACCGGCGCTCAGGCCAATCGGCATCTGGCCCCCTTTGCCCGCAAGATCGGTCCTGACCCGGCGTCCATCGACTCCGCCATGATCGGTGGCATTGCCGCAAACAACGCCAGTGGCATGTGTTGCGGCACGGATCAGAACAGCTATCGGACTTTGGCAGGCATGCGCCTGGTTCTGCATGATGGCTATGTATTGGATACCGGCGATGCCCAGAGCCGCGAACGCTTTTTCCGCGAAAAGACAGGACTTTGCCGGGGGCTTGCCGAATTGGGTGCGAGGGTGCGGGCGGATGCCGTTCTATCCGCCCGCATTCGGGAGAAGTTCCGCATCAAGAATACGACCGGCTACAGCCTCAACGCCTTGCTCGACTATGAGGACCCGATCGATATCCTGCAGCACCTGTTGATCGGCTCGGAGGGCACACTTGGGTTTATCTCTGAGATTACCTACCACACGGTGCACGATCACCCCCATAAGGCGACGGCCCTGGTGTTCTATCCGGACGTGCACAAAGCCTGCAGAATGGTGGAAGCGGTGCGGGATGCTGCGGTGTCTGCCGCCGAACTGATCGATCGGGCCAGTCTGCGATCGATCGAAGACCGAAGCGATGTCGGTGTCGATCTGCGCACGCTGCCTGCGGGTACTGCTGCGCTGCTGGTGGAGACCCGTGCGGCCGAGGCCAGCCTGCTCGAACAGCAGATGGAGGATCTTCGGGGTCTGCTTTCAGCCGGCGATCCGTTGTTCCCGGTCAGTTTTTCCACCGATGCCCGCCGCAATGCGGCCCTGTGGGGAATCCGCAAGGGACTGTTTCCCGCCCTTGGGCATATTCGCGAGAAGGGCACGACGGTCATCATCGAAGATGTGGCCTTTCCTTTGGCGCGTCTGGCTGATGCTATCGTCGAACTGCAGCAGCTGTTCAAGGCCCATGGCTATGACGAGGCGATTATCTTCGGCCATGCCTTGGCCGGAAATGTGCATTTCGTCTTTACCCAGAATTTTGACGACCCCGCTGAAGTCGATCGCTACGCCGGTTTTATGCAGGCTGTCGCGGATCTGGTGGTGGATCGTTATGACGGCTCTCTGAAGGCGGAGCATGGCACGGGACGGAATATGGCTCCCTTTGTCGAAAAGGAATGGGGACGTCAGGCCACGCAACTGATGCGGGAGCTGAAAAGCCTGCTGGACCCGCTGAATATTCTCAATCCGGGTGTTCTGTTGACCGATGACGCCCGCCTCCATCTGAAGAACCTGAAACCGATGCCGGCTGCCCATGAGGTGATCGACAAATGCATCGAGTGCGGTTTCTGCGAGGTGGCCTGTCCGTCGAAAAACCTCAGTATCACGCCCCGGCAGCGCATCGTGCTGTGGCGGGAAATCAATCGCCTGATGCGAGATGGCGGCGAAAGGTCGACGCTGCGGAAGCTGCAAAAGGCGTTCGACTACCTGGGGGACCGGACCTGTGCGACCGATGGTCTCTGCGCCACGCGCTGTCCGGTCGATATCGACACCGGAAAGCTGATCAAGTCGCTGCGGCAGACGTCCCACAGTCCCCTGGCCGAATGGGTGGCGGTACGTTTTGCCCATCATATGGGAGCCCTGAGTCGACTGTTTGCCTTCGGGCTGACGATGACGCGATTTGGGCGTCGCCTCCTGGGGGATTATGCGATGCAGCGGGTATCGACCATCCTGCGAAGCGTCAGCCTTGGGCGTTTTCCGGCATGGACGCCTGCGCTGCCTGCGGCTGCGGGGTTCGAGCCTGTTCGCTGGATGTCTGAGCCGGCGTTGCCGAAAGTCGTGTATCTGCCCAGCTGCGCGGCCCGGACCTTCGGTGCGCCAACAGCCTGCGATGCGGCCTCACCGACCTCGGAAAACCTTCCGGACGTTGTCGCCCGGGTACTCCGTCGGGCCGGTTTTGCCGTCGTGTACCCGGAAGGGCTGAAGGATCTCTGCTGTGGCAAAAGTTTCGAGGGCAAGGGGTTTGTCGAGGCTGAACGTGAGGCGCAATCCCGTCTCGCCACGGCACTGGAGCGAGCCAGCGATGGCGGTCGTCACCCGATTCTGTGCGACACCAGTCCCTGCCTGAAGCTGATGCGGGAAACCCTGCCGTCGTATCTGCAACTGTACGAGCCGATCGTTTTTGCGGAGCGTTTCCTGATCGATAAGCTGCCGATCCAGCCGAAGGCTGAGCCGATACTGCTTCATCTCACCTGCAGTGCTCGCAAGATGGGATTGAACGAGAACTTCCTGAAGGTCGTTCGTCGCTGCGCTGTGCAGGTTGTTGTGCCACCAGATGTGGGATGTTGTGGTTTTGCCGGGGACAAGGGCTTCTTTACGCCGGAACTTAACGAGTCGGCGCTGGAGACGCTGACACCGGCGCTCGTCGGCAACTGCAGCCAGGGGTACTCAACGAACCTGACTTGCGAGATCGGTCTGTCCAGTCATACGGGGGTACCCTACCGTTCGTTGTTTTATCTGCTGGACGAAGTCAGTCAGACACCCCGCGTGACGGAAGCTGTGCCGATGGAACTGAAACGGGGCTAGAATGCGCCACTCCCGGAAAAAGACAGGTGCCCATGTTCAAGGAAATCAAACAACAGAAAATATCGGCCCTGATCGTCGATCAGATCAAGGATGTGATCCGCGACGGCAAGTTGCAACCGGGGGATCGCCTGCCCAGTGAACGGCAACTGGCCGCCCAGTTGGGGGTCAGCCGTCCTCCGGTGCGTGATGCGATCAAGGAGTTGATCTTTACCGGCTACCTGGAGACCCGGGGTAATGGCAACTATATCAAGTCGATCACCGGGGCTTTGCTGCCTAATACCCTGAAGGATCAGGTCAGCCAGTCGGTGCGGGCGTTCCGGGAGTTGGCGGAATTACGCGAGTTGCTGGAAGGCTGGGCCGCTGCGAAAGCGGCGCTTAACCATACGCCGGAACAGATCGCGCATCTTGGGGATATCGTCCATGGCATGGAAACCAGTAAGAGTCGTGAGCGCATCACCTCACTGGATCTGGATTTTCACCGCACTGTGGCGGAAATGGTGGGCAATACGCTCTACCTGCACCAGATCATCTCCATCAGCAGCATTATGATTCCCATCATTTCCCAGTACCGGGAAAAGATTCTGCTCTCTGACGAGCAGTTCAAACTGTTGCAAAAGCATCACCGCGATATCTACGAAGCCATCCGCAGCCGGGATCCGGAGCGGGCGCGTGAGGCTATGGAGACCCATATCGGCATTACCAAGGGATTGAATCCGGTGGAAGGGTTGCGGAGTGAAAGCGATGTCGCGATATCGGTCGAGACGGCTGAAGATCCGTCGGGATGATGGGGTTGCCTGGCGTGTTCGGGCGATCGAGGCCTCCTTTTGAACGCGATAGCCCCTATTTAGTTCTATGATTGCCCTCCGGCTGCTAGAGTCGGGCCATCACTCTCCGATGAGCGTACTGTTGTTCCTGTCATGATCGAATACCGCACCGCTGCCTTCTGGCGTGTGACCCTGGCGCTCTGTCTCGGGTCCTTTATGATCTTCGCCAATCTCTATGTCCCGCAACCGCTGTTGCCGATGCTGGGGCACTCCTTTGGCGTTTCCACGCTAATGGCGGGCTGGAGCCTGACTATCGGCACGCTGACATTGGGGTTATCGCTTCTGTTCTACGGAAGTCTATCGGACAGTGTCGGTCGGCGTTGGCCGATGTTGATCAGCATGACAGGGGCAACCCTCATCACCCTGATGCTGGGATTCATCCACCACTATCCCTCGTTGTTGCTATTGCGGGCTCTGCAGGGCTTTTGCCTGGGCGGTTTGCCGGCGATCGCGATTGCTTACATGGGGGATGAGTTTTCCCCCACAGCCCTGACCGCCGCTGTCGGTTTTTACATCAGCGCCAACACCCTGGGTGGGATCGGCGGCAGGCTGATCGGGGGCTTTGTCGGCGAGAGTCTGGGGTGGGCCTGGGCGTTCCGGGTAATGGCAATGATCAGCATCGTCTGCATGGTGATATTCGTGAGCCTGTTACCGAAATCCCAGCACTTCAATGCGCAGCCACTGAACATGAAGGTGATGGCCAGGAATCTGCTGGGACACCTGTCAAACCCGATTCTGATCGTGGCTTACCTGATCGGCGGGTTCAACTTTTTCATCTTCATCAATCAGTACAGCTATGTGACGTTCCTGTTATCGGGACCGCCGCACCAGTTGCCGGCAAGCCTCATTGGCCTGCTGTTCCTGACCTACCTGAGCGGCACGCTGGCGTCGGCCCTGTCTGGCCGTATTGCGCGGTATCTGCCGCAGCCCTGGGTGATGGCGCTGGGCATTCTGGTGTTCATGGCCGGTTCGCTGGTGACGTTGTTGCCCTGGTTACCGACCATCGTGCTGGGGTTTCTCCTCAACGCCTTTGGCTTCTTCCTGACCCACTCGACCAATAGCGGCTGGGTCAGTCGTCAGGCGCCACATTCGCGGGCAAGTGCCTCATCCCTGTATCTGGTGTTCTATTACGTCGGGGCAAGCACCGGCAGCCTCTATCTGGATCCTTTCTGGCATTGGGCGGGATGGGACGGCGTGATAGGCGCATCCCTGCTGGTGCTGGCCGGTACCTTGAGCCTTTCCCTGTGGCTTGCCTGGTCACCGCGACCGGATTTACAGGAGGCGAGGGCCATTCATCGTTAAGGGTTCATCGACGGGGGATGGCGTGTCGGCGGACAAATCGCCACAATACGTTCCAGTTCGCGGTGGACCGGCTGAAAACCGTTTTCGGCCCTTGGCAGCAGCACGATGCTTCCCCGTCGTATCCTGTTGCACCGGACCGCAACCCACATGACAGGTAGGAGACCTTCGCATGACGAGTCGTACCGTTTCGCTTCCCCGCTTCCCTCTTCGCCTGCCGCCCGGTGGTCGCGTTGGTTTGCTGATGTTGTTGACCCTGTTCCTTTCCGGCTGCGGCATCAACAACATTCCGGCCTATGACGAGCAGGTTAAGGCAGCCTGGGCTCAGGTGCAGAACCAGTATCAGCGCCGCGCAGACCTGATCCCCAACCTGGTGGCGACGGTCAAAGGCTATGCCGCACATGAGAAGGATACGCTGGAAGCCGTGGTACAGGCGCGGGCCAAGGTGGGTTCGGTCCAGGTGGATGAGCGGACCATCAACGATCCCAAGAAGATGAAGCAGTTCGAACAAGCCCAGGCCCAATTGACAGGCGCGCTGAGCCGCCTGATGGTGGTGGTCGAACGCTATCCGGATCTCAAGGCCAATCAGAACTTCCTGGCGCTACAGTCGCAATTGGAGGGCACGGAAAACCGCATCGCTATTGCCCGTCGTGACTACATTCTGGCAGTACAGAAGTACAACACCGAAATCCGGACTTTCCCCGGCCGAATCTGGCATAGCCTGCTATACAGCGATATGAAGCCTCACGAATCGTTCCAGGCGACGGCGCCGAATGCGGAACAGGCGCCACAGGTGAAGTTCTGATGGCGGTTCGGGTGTGGGCGTTTGCGCTGTTGATGCTGACGGCGCCGTGGAGCGTCGCGGCCCCACAGTTCCCTGCACTGACGGGGCCCGTCGTGGATGACGCCCATATGCTCAGTGCCCAGGCGCAGCAGCAGCTGTCGGCCGAATTGCGGGCGTTTGAGCAGAAGACGACGAATCAGCTGGTTGTGGTGACACTGCCCGATTTGCAGGGTTACACCATCGAGGACTTTGGCTACCAGTTGGGGCGTCATTGGGGTATCGGGCAGAAAGAAAAAAATAACGGTGTGCTGCTGATTGTGGCCAAGAAGGAGCGCAAAGTGCGCATCGAGGTGGGCTATGGGCTTGAGGGCCAGCTCACGGATGCACTTTCCTCTCGTATCATTCAGGGGATTATCCTGCCGGATTTCCGCAAGGGGCAGGTCAGCCAGGGGATTGTCGATGGCGCCGGCGCGATTATCGCGCTGCTTCAGGGGGACGCGACCGCGATCCCCAAAGCTCGCGACCGAAATCCACCGAGCCGTAACCTGTTTTCCCTCATCTTTGTCATCGTGATCGGCATCATGGTCTTCGGCAGCTTTTTCGGGGGCGGTGGTGGCGGCTTCGGCCGACGCCGAGGGGGGTTCTGGTACGGCGGTTTTGGCGGTCCGGGCGGTGGATTCGGTGGTGGCCTCGGCGGCGGAGGCGGATTCTCCGGCGGTGGCGGCGGATTTGGAGGCGGCGGCGCCTCGGGAGGTTGGTAGTGAAACGACTGACGGAACAGGATAAACAGCGTGTCGCGGATGCCATTGCCGCTGTCGAGAAAGACACCGACGCTGAGCTGGTGACGGTGCTCGCTCACCATGCCGACGACTATACCTGGGTCTCCACATTATGGGCGGCCATGATCGCGCTGGTGGTTCCCGGCTTGGCCAGTCTCGGCCCCTGGTGGCTTAGTGGCCATGATTGGCTGCTGTTGCAGTGGGTGCTGTTTGTGCTGCTGGCAGTGCTGTTTCGCTGGCAGCCGATCTATCGCCGCCTGGTGCCGAAGGCGGTAAGGTTTCGGCGTGCGGCAGCGCTTGCGCGGATACAGTTTCTGGCGCAACAGCTACATCATACGAAGGGGGACACCGGCGTCCTGATCTTTGTTTCGGAGGCGGAGCGCTATGTGGAAATCCTCGCCGACCGGGGCATCAATCGGTTTGTCACGCCGGAAGACTGGCAAAGCATCGTGGATAATTTCACCCGGCAGGTGAAGCGGGGGGAGACGTTACAGGGTTTTCTCGACTGCATCGGACGTACGGGGGAATTGCTGAAGACCCACGTACCTGCCACAGAGTCAAAAAACGAATTGCCCAATCACCTCGTCATTCTTTGACGTCCATCGGCCGGACCTGTGCTCCGGCCGATGGTTTCCCTTTATTTCTTGTAAAGCGCCGCAATCATTTTGGCGATTTCGGCGGATTGCTTGTCTGTCGCCATATTGCCCGGCATTGGGATAGAGCCCCAGGTTCCGGAGCCGCCTTTGTGGATGCGGTCGGTCAGCATCTGGATTTCCTTGGGATTACCGGCGAATTTTTTCGATACGTCGATCCAGGCCGGACCGATTTTCTTCTGCTCGATACCGTGGCAGCCCATGCAGGACAGCCCTTTACTGTTGATGTATGACTTCAGTTGCTGCGCCACTGCGGGATCTGTCGCAGCACTGGCGAGGCTGGTGGTCAGGCCCAATAGGGCGCCTGTCAGAAAGGTGGCGAGAATTCCATTGCAATGTTTCACGTCGACTGACTCCTTAAAGATGGCCGATGACAGGCTTTTTTCGTTGTAATGTGCAATAAATCATAACAACAAGATAACCGTGAACGGCATCCGTCAGTATTGATTTCTATCAACTACCGTCATCAGAGCGCTTATTGATCCGTCTCAAAGTGCATGACCTTCACTCATGCGAACCTATCGTGCAGGCTTGAGCGTCGCCTTACGGTTGCATAAGGTGAGGCTGATTCAGGTTGTAACGTCCGCAGTGGAGTGAAGGAGAAATTCCCATGACGACGACACTGAAATGGGTAGTGCAGGTGCTGATGAGCTGTCTTTTGGCGCTGGTGGCGACGGGATGCACCATGACGCCGGGTCCCAATAGTTTTACCCCTGGCGAAGCGATGAGCATGGGGCAGGTGACGCCAGCCACGGTATTGGAGGTTCGCAAGGTCAAGATCCGCTCCAATGCGTCGACGACCTCAGCGGGATCGTTGGCCGGTGCGGTTGTCGGTGGTGTTGCCGGCCACTCGGTGGGCGGTGGCAACGGCCAGGCCTTAATGACGGTCGGCGGGGTCATTCTTGGTTCGATTCTGGGGCGTAACGCGGAAAATGCCGCGTCGGCCCAGGATGCCCTGCAGGTCATCATGCGAACCCAGGATGGACGCACCATTTCGGTGGTGCAGCCTTTGGGGGTCAATCTCTACCAGGGGCAAGCGGTCTGGTTGACGCGTTATCAGACCGAAACCGGTGAACGTTACCGGGTGGAACCGAGATCGTCCGGTAATTAAGCGGGCGGCCGTGGGGGAGGCTCCGGCTCTCCCCCCTATCGCCATTTCCTCAGAGGCAGTGGCTGCCTCCGATTTTTCCGTCTAAGCTCATGCGCTGATATTTTCGGGGCTTTGGCTCCGATATGCCCTTTCCGTTTTATTCCGGCTTTCCTGACTAACACCGACACCTGCAGCCTAAGGATATAGGGATTTGCTAAGTCGTTGTAATCTGTCCGGCTGTCGGGTTTTTCCGTCATTGCGACGAGTCATAAGAATAATGATCAGCGTTGGGGAGTTTTGAATGTTCCATTCGGAGAAGCTGTTTCGCCATTGGTTCGATCGTATTGTTCAGCAGACGTCTGAGACCGTGCGCGTGCCGGATTGGTTGCACCCGGTATCGAACTATGTATCGAACAAGTTGAACGATGACTTACGTCTCGCGGATCGCGTCGTTCAATGTGCTGTGGTTCTCACACCTTTTGGGCGTCGTGTCCTGGATTTTCAGGAACAGCTCAATGCTGTGGTCGATGAAACCCAGTCGCTGTCGGCGGCGACGGAAGAAATGGCGGCCACTGCGGGCGAAATTGGTGCGCTGGGAAAAGATGTATTGACGCAGGCAGAGCGTTCGCGAGATCAGGCTTCGGCCGGGAAGCAGTTGCTGGACGCCCTGATGGGCCGACTCGGCCGTATTGGCGAGACGGTCAGCCAGGCCGGCGGACAGGTGAGCGACTTTGTCGAGAAGACCCGCAACATCAGTCAACTGACGTCGACCGTCAACGAAATCGCGGAGCAAACCAATCTGTTGGCCTTGAATGCGGCCATTGAAGCGGCGCGAGCGGGTGAACATGGTCGCGGCTTTGCCGTTGTTGCTGATGAGGTGAGGGGGTTGGCTGCCCGCAGTGCGGCGGCGGCCGCCGAGATCGAGAAAATCGTTTCCGATATCGTCAACGGCGCCCAGGCCATCGATAGCCTGGTAAAAGAAGCGGTTGGGGAATTACAGGCGTCCGTTAACGGGCGGGATGAAGTGGAGCACAGCTTCGAGCAGGCCCGCGACGCGGCTGATGCGAACGTTCGGGCTACGGTGCAAATCGCCAATGCTGCCGATCAGCAGTCGGCTGTCGCGCAGGATATGTCGGAACGAGTGCTGCGGACATCGGATGGTGCCCAGAAACTGAATGGGATCTTCGCTGACATCTCCCGGTCGATTGCGGACCTGCGCGAGGCGCAGGGGGATATCGTCAAGGCTTTCCCGCCGGATAATCCTCGCATGTTGCTCACCCTGGCCAAGAACGACCATATCGTCTGGGTCGACAAGATCGTCCGCTATGCGCTCTACGGCGAGCGAACGCTGACGGCTGCGGAACTGCATGACCATACCCAGTGCCGGTTGGGTAAGTTCCTCGACAGTGCGCAAGGGCAGGCCTATCGCTCACATCCCCAATTCAATCGACTCTACCGGGATCTGCACCCCAAAATTCATGCGACGGGCGCGGCGATCTTCCGCTCGACCACAAATAGCCGTGCGGAGGGGAATGGGGCATTGAAGGCGAAAATGGATGAGCTATTGGCACTGTCAGTGCAGGTTGTGGCCGTGCTGGATGAACTCAAGTCTGGTGCTGTGCCCGGGTAACGCCAGCACCGGGTGCTTCGGGGGAATCGCCGTTCCCGGAGCACCTTTGTTGGTTTTTGACATGAACAAAGGTTCATTCTGGTGCATCATAGGCCGGTTTGCGCAGCAGTGGTGCGGGCTATCCGTTATCCCCGCAGACTGTCTGTCGCGCGCATCTGCGCGTTTTCCCGGCCTTTGCGGCGTTAAAAACGCGATTCGTGACGGTGCATCTGTGTGTAAAATCGATGTTGGCATCGAATCTGTCAGTGTTGGCACCGAATATGTATAGGTAAGGGGATGATTTGATTATCCCATCCGTTGCGATCTGGCCAACCGGATAAAGTTTCATAAGAGCGAGAGAATAGGATCGAAGCGGACGATGAATGTGACAGCGGACGAAAAGGGTGGCGCCAACGCCCGCACGCAGCCGCGGCTGGAGTTGTATGGTATTACCAAGGCGTTTCCCGGTGTGGTGGCGAACGCCGACGTTTCCCTCAGTGTGCATCCCGGCGAAATTCACGCGCTGTTGGGTGAAAACGGTGCTGGTAAAAGCACCCTGATGAAAATGATCTACGGCCTGTTGGCGCCCGATTCCGGTAGCCTGATGTGGGATGGTCGCGAGATCCGGATCGAAGGGCCCATGCAGGCGCGCGCGCTGGGGATGGGGATGGTGCAGCAGCACTTTGCCCTGCTGGAAAGTCTGACTGTCGCCGAGAACCTGGCCTTGACGCTGAACCGCCATGGCCGCTGGGACCCGAACCGTATTGCCGCGCGCATTGAGGATGCGGAGCGGGAATACGGTCTTAAAGTGCATGCTCGACGGCCGGTTCATCGCCTGTCCGTGGGCGAACGCCAGCGCGTCGAGATCCTTCGCTGCCTGCTGCAGGAAGAGCCGTTGAAGTTGCTGATTCTCGACGAACCGACGGCAGTGCTGACCCCTCAGGAGATTGAGGGCCTTTTCGCGATCTTACGCCGTCTGGCCGCGGATGGGCTGAGTATTTTGTTCGTCAGTCATAAGCTCGAGGAAGTACGTGGACTCTGTGATCGCGTGACGGTGTTACGTTCAGGGCGTGTCGTGGCGCGCCGTGATACGGCCGATGTCTCCGTCGAGGATCTCGCTGCATTGATGGTGGGCGATGCGCCTCCGCCATTACGTGAACGAAAGCCCGTTGCATTGGAGGCACGGGTTCGCATGGCGGTGTCCAGTCTCAGTCAGTCGACGCTCGACCCTCACGGTACGGCATTGCAATCGGTGAATTTCGAACTGCGCCAGGGCGAAATCCTGGGGCTGGCCGGGGTGTCCGGCAACGGTCAGCAGGAACTGATGGCCGCGTTGGTGGGAGAGCGGTCTTCTCCGCCGGAGGCCATCCTGATAGACGGCCAGGCGGTCGGCAAGTTGAATGTCCGTGCCCGGCGTAAGCTCGGTTTGCGTTATGTCCCTGAGGAGCGACTGGGGAAGGGGGCTGTGCCGGAGCTTTCCCTGATCGACAACGTCCTGTTAACGCGCTGGGCCAAAGCCATGCAGTGGGGGTTGTTGCGTCTCGGGCAGGCTCGGGCTGCGGCACAATCGCTATGCGACCGGCATGACGTCCGGCATCCTGGCGTGGCATCGCCAGCGGCGTCACTGTCCGGTGGCAACCTGCAAAAATTCATTATGGGCCGGGAGCTGGATGAGGCACCCGAAATCCTGATCGTGGCGCAACCCACTTGGGGAGTTGACGTTGCAGCGGCGCGTCGCATTCAGGACGGCCTGCTGGCGCTGCGCGAACGCGGTTCCGCCTTGCTGGTGATTTCCGATGATCTGGACGAGTTGTTGTTGCTGTCCGATCGTATCGCCGTCATGAGTGGAGGGCGGGTGTCTCCGGTGTGTCCGGTGGCGTCGGTCGACCGCGCCGAACTCGGTCAGTGGATGGGCGGTAACGTCTCCGGTTGGGAGGCATTCGGCGATGCCGCTTAGACTTCAGCGCCGTGCCCGTCCGTCCTTCGCCATGCGTCTCGGTGCCCCGCTGCTGGCGGTGCTGGTGGCAGCCGTGATTGCCTGCGGTTTGCTGGCGGCTTCCGGTAAGGCGCCTCTCGATGGCTTCTATGCATTGTTCCTGGCCCCGTTGACCCAGGCGTCCGGTTGGGCTGACGTGCTGACCAAGAGTGCCCCCTTGGCCTTGATCGGCGCCGGACTGGTGGTGGCGTTCCGTTCCCGGGTTTGGAATATCGGAGCCCAGGGTCAGTATATCGCCGGCGCTGTCCTGGGCAGTGCGCTCGTTGTGCATATGCCGGAATCCAGTGCCGGTTGGCTGTTGCCCAGTATGATAGTGCTCGGCGTTATCGGAGGGCTGCTCTATGCAGCGATTCCGGCTTTCCTGAGCACCCGCTTTAATGCCAACGTGATTCTGACCAGCCTGATGTTCGATTATGTCGCCCTCGCCGGGTTGCATTATCTGACCTTCGGCCCCTGGCGGGATCCGTCGAGTTACGGCTTTCCCGGCTCGGTGAGCTTTCAGGATGCGGCGTCCCTGCCGGTAATATGGGCGCATACCCAATTCGGTCTGGGGGCGGTATTCGCCTTCCTGGCAGCTCCGCTGATCTGGATTTTACTGCGCAGTACGCTGTTTGGTTTCCAGGTTCGGGTGTCGGCCAGTGACGAAGCTTCGACTTATGCCGGTTTCAGTCGTCCGCGTGTCGTCTGGATGGCTCTGCTACTGAGCGGTGCCCTGGCCGGTCTGGCGGGGTTGATGCAGGTTGCCGGTCCGATTAACCAGTTGCGTCCTGATATTTATTCGGAAGTGGGTTTCTCCGCCATCATTGTCGCCTATCTCGGACAGCTCAATCCCCTGGGTGTGTTACCTGCCGCGTTGCTGGTCGGTCTGTTTTCGGTCGGCGCCAACAATGCGCAGATCACCCTTGGCCTATCGTCGTCGCTGGGGCAGTTGCTGCAGGGTGTCCTGCTGTTCACGTTGCTCGCCAGCAATGTCCTGGTGAATTACCGGTTGGCGAAGGTGTCCTCATGAATAACGCCGTTTGGATTTCGTTGCTGGCGGGCGTGGTCGTTGCCGCCACACCCTTGCTGCTGGCGGCTGCGGGCGAGCTTGTGTGCGAGCGGGCAGGTCTGCTGAACCTCGGTGTCGAAGGCATGATGGCCGTGGGTGCGGTCTGTGGTTTTATTGCGGCCTTTACCTCTGGAAATGCTTATCTGGGGCTGCTGGCCGGGCTTGTGGCCGGCCTGCTCTGTGGGCTGCTGTTTGCCTGGCTAACCGTCCAGTTGATGGCTGATCAGGTTGCCACGGGGCTGGCGCTGACCATCTTGGGCCATGGACTGAGTGGCTTCATTGGCCATGGTTACGCCGGCGACTCGATTACCGGGCTACCGGCACTGCCACTGCCAGGTTTGTCGGATTTGCCGGTGCTGGGACCGATCCTGTTCCAGCATACTCTGCCGGTTTATGTGGCGCTGGCCCTGGTGTTTGGCGTGCATTGGTTCCTGAGCCGCACCCGTGCAGGGCTGACGTTAAGGAGTGTTGGCGAAGACCCGAAGGTATCCTATAGCCTGGGCTTGCGGGTGAACGCGACCCGCTATGCGGCGGCTGCGTTCGGTGGTGCCATGGCGGGCTTCGCGGGCGCTTTCCTGTCGACTTCCTATACGCCGATGTGGGCGGAGGGCATGGTGGCAGGGCAGGGCTGGATCGCCGTGGGACTCGTGGTCTTTGCGACCTGGCGCCCGTTGCGGCTGCTGGTCGGCGCCTGGCTGTTCGCCGGTGTTGGGATCGGACAGCTATTTTCCCAGGCGGCTGGTCTGGACCTGAATACCTATCTGCTGTCTGCGCTGCCGTATCTTGCCGTAGTGGTGGCGTTGGTGTTGATTTCGCGCGATCCGCTGCGCATCCGGCTGAATACGCCGGCATCACTGGGGCGGCCATTCCGGGCTGAAACCTGAGTTCACTTTAAGCCTATGACTGACATCCGAGGAGAATAACGAAGATGAGCACGCGTCGCGATTTCCTGAAAACGGCTGCGGGACTGGCTGCTGCCAGTGCAATGGGTGGCCTGCCGATGAGCGCCATGGCGGCTGATGGCTACTACAAGATCCCGTTGAAGAAGCCGCTGAAGATCGGTTTCGTCTATATCGACCCTATCGGTAACATCGGCTGGTCCTATCAGCATGAACTGGGCCGCAAGCACATGCAGGAAGTGCTGGGTGACCAGGTGCAGTCCGTTGCCGTCGAGAATGTCGCCGATGCGCGTGCCGAAGCGGTTTTCCGCCAGTTGGCCAGTAGCGGTCATCAACTGATCTTCACCACCTCGTTCAGTTTCATGAATCCGACCCTCAAGGTGGCGAAGGAATTCCCCAATGTGATTTTCGAGCAGGCTACCGGGTTCAAGACCGCGCCCAACATGGGCAACTACAATGGCCGCTTCTATGAAGCCCAGTACCTTTCCGGCCTGGTGGCCGGAGCCATGACCAAGAGCAACAAGATCGGTTTCATCCTGCCGTTCCCGATTCCGGAGGTCTATCGTGTGGTCGATGCCTTCACTATCGGCCTGCATGAGACCAACCCCAAGGCGACGGTCAGCACCGTGTGGGTCAATACCTGGTACGATCCGGGCAAGGAGCGTGAAGCGGCGCAGACCCTGGTGGCGTCGGGTGTTGACGTCATCGCCACCCATACCGATTCGCCTGCGCCGATGCAGGTGGCGGAAAGCCATGGTATTTACGCCATTGCCCAAGACTCCAACCAGATCAAGTACGGGCCGAAAGCACAGCTGACCGGGGTTATCGACAACTGGGGCCCTTATTACGTCGAAACTGCTCGTCGTGTGTTGGAAGGCCGCTGGAAGCCGGAATCCACCTGGGGTGGCC
This sequence comes from Mangrovitalea sediminis, assembly GCF_002514725.1. GTDB lineage: Bacteria > Pseudomonadota > Gammaproteobacteria > Pseudomonadales > Oleiphilaceae > Mangrovitalea > Mangrovitalea sediminis. Next base: position 427,719 of record NZ_NTLB01000004.1, on the reverse strand, counting down.
TGAAGTCGGGTATTGTGCAGTTGGCGCCCCTAAGCCCGGCAGTTCCCAAGGACATCGCTGATCTGGTTATGAAACGTAAGGCTGAGATCGAAAATGGTACTTTCAACATTTTCACCGGTCCATTGTATGATCAGTCGGGCAAACTCAAAGTTCCCGCCGGTAAATCACTGAGCGAAGGTGAGCTGTTGGGGTTGCAATGGTTTGTGAAAGGGGTGGAAGGAAAAGCCAGTTGATGACGGAATCCCGGGATGCGGCCATCTCCGACATGCGTGCGCTGATTGCGCGCATGCCGAAGGTTGAACTGCATCTGCATATCGAAGGCACGCTCGAACCTGAGCAGTTATTCGCCTTCGCCCGGCGTAATGGGGTGGTGTTAAGCCACCCCAGCGTTGAGGCGTTGCGGGAGGCTTATCGCTTTCATAACCTGCAGTCTTTCCTGGACCTTTACTATCAGGGTACGGCGGTTCTGCAGACCGAGCGTGATTTCTACGAACTGACGATGGCCTATCTCGAGAGGGTGGCGGCGCAGAACGTGGTGCACACCGAGATTTTTTTCGATCCCCAGAGTCATACACATCGCGGCATCGCTATGGGCACTGTCGTCGATGGCATTACCCGAGCGTTGAAGGAAGGCGAACAGCGTCTTGGAATCAGTTCAAAACTGATTCTGAGTTTCCTCCGTCACCTGGATGAGGAGGACGCTTTCGTAACGCTCCGGCAGGCCCAACCCTATCTCGACCGTATCGCCGCTGTTGGCCTTGACTCCAGCGAAGTCGGTCATCCGCCCTCCAAGTTCGAGCGCGTTTTTGCTGCCGCCCGTGAGCTTGGACTGCCGGCTGTCGCGCACGCCGGTGAAGAAGGTCCGCCAGAGTACATTATGGAAGCCCTGGAGCGGTTGCAGGTCATGCGTATCGATCATGGCGTGCGTGTCGTCGAATGTCCCGGTTTGGTGGCGCGATTGGTGGAAGAAGCTATCCCGCTGACCGTGTGTCCGCTGTCCAACACGCGTCTCCGTGTGTTCCCGGACATGAAGTCTCATACCCTGAAGCAGATGATGGATTACGGGCTGAAGGTGACCATCAACTCTGACGATCCTGCTTATTTTGGTGGGTATATGACTGAGAACTTCCTGGCGGTACAGGACGCGTTCGGTTTTGACCGTCAGACGTTGTTGACTCTGGGGCTCAACGCTGTCGAAGCGTCGTTGTTAGGCCCCGACGAAAAAGCTCGAATCGCCGAACGGATGAGAGCGGCTGTCGAGCAGTGATGGCGTAGTTATCTCGTAGTTATCTCGTAGTTATCGCGTAGTTATTGCATAGTTATCGCGCGATCGATGGTTTTGCACCCTGTGCCCTAAATGAGTCTGGTCCGGATAATCCGCAACATTGTCCAAGATATTCCCGCCCCGCAGCGTTACCTTTACCAAGGAACCTCTGATTAAGTCGATGCGTCATTCTGGCTTTACAGGAATCAGGCAGTAAAGCCGCTTTGGAGGCGAGGCGTGAAGCAGGACAGCCAGTTTCGTTTTATCAAAAGCGAGCACGTTCAGGGCTTGACCCTGCTGCAGGCAACCATGAGCGATTTCAGCTATGACCGGCACGCTCATGGGGAATACTGTTTTGGCGTCACACTGACTGGCCGGCAGGATTTCTTCGGCCTGGGCGCCTATCACCGCAGCCCACCCGGCAATGTGATCCAGTTCAATCCGGGTGACGTGCACGACGGCCATTCGGGCGGCGATGAGCCGTTGCATTACGTCATGCTTTACATCGATCCGGAACAGCTAGAACCACTCTTCGCTGATGCCGCCGGCCTCTCAAGTGCCCAGGGTTTTCGCGTTAGCGAAACACTCCTGCCCGACCCGGTTATGCGCCAGCACATTCTGGATCTGGTGCGATTGATCATGCTCAACGTTGGCAGCAACATCGAGCAGGAGTACGCCCTCTATCGTATCGCGGTCCGCGCGCAGCAACGGGAAGGTAAGTTCGATCCCAACGGACTTGTTCGCGAGGCCGACAGGTTGTTGTGGCGAGGCCGTGATTTCATTCACGACCATGTCAGCAGCGACATCTCACTGGAAGATATCAGCCAAGCCGCCAGCCTCTCAAAATATCACTTCCTCAGGCTGTTCCGACGCCAGTTCGGCATTACTCCCCACCAGTACGTGCTCAGTTGCCGCGTCAATGCCGCCCGCCGGGAACTGGATGCCGGGGTACCACTGAACGATGTGGTCTACCGATACGGTTTCGCCGACCTCAGCCACTTTAACCGCCGTTTCAAACGTATCTACGCGATGACGCCCAAGCAGTATCAGGAAAGCGTCGCCCGTTAACCAAGGACTCCTACCGTGCTTGCGATATTTGCCTATGCCATAGGTATGATGTACACGCCCGGGCCTATCAATCTGATCGGCCTGAATTCGGGTATTAATGGGCAATTGCGGTCCTCGGTCGGCTTCTTTCTCGGCGTCGGGCTGGCCATGCTGATTCTGCTGCTGGGCTTCGGCTGGATCGGTACGGAGTGGGTACAAGGCGACGGCTTGGTGCTGATCAGCGCTATCGGCTGCCTCTATATCGGCTATCTGGCGGTAAAAATCTTCGCTGCAAGCATCCATTTGAATACCAACGGCGACACCACCCCTAAACTGGGCTTTCGGGACGGCCTGCTGATGCAACTGATGAACCCGAAGGGCACCATCGCCACCCTGCCCATCGCCGCCATTCAATTCCCAGCGGCCGGCATTCACGGTATGAGCCTGGTGATGTGGTCGGCGGTGATCGCTGTCATGGCGGTGGGCGCTCCCGGCAGCTATTGCCTGATGGGACATGTTGTCGGCCGACGGATTGCCAACCCGATCATCTTTCGCTGGTTCAACGGGGCGATGGCGATCTTGCTGCTCTATGTCGCAGCGATCATCGCCTACCAGCATGTCTATTTGCCGCTAATACTCCGATAAACAGGAGCGTATCCTGACTCGACCATCTCAAGCAGCGGTCTTGCTGCCGTCCACCGCCTAAACAGCCCGATGAACGAACGCCGCGTCATCACCCGTCAGGAAGGCCGCCGCACTGGCGATATCGGACGGTACTCCCAACTCCGGTGCCATATTAATCAAGCTCGCCCGACCGCTTTGACGCCATAATCCGCTTTTTTCTTTATCCGAGATGACCTCGGCGCGGCTTTCTTCCTTCAATGCGTCGTTTGACAGTCATTCGCTTGGTAACGGTTCCAGTCGTGCTTGTAGGCACGTCGGTAACTTTTGCGCAGCCGCTGTCGACACTTGTTGGAGTGCTTTATTTTTAACTATATGATTTTTAAATGAATTAAAGAGTATTGGGGTGTGCTGGAACATTGGGGAACTGCACCGGTGAGCTTCACTTGTCGTTAAATTTTACAATGTTTTGCGGTTAGGTTGTCTTTTTGAATATATGCAATTTGCATCTTATTGTTTGTAGAAGGGAAAAGTCATGGAATGGCGGGTTGGTTTGATTCGTGCAGGGCGCCTGTGTGAGGGACTTTACACACAAAATTATGGATCAATCTCAATATGTTATCCGTCAGGGAGAATTAGGGATGAAGCAATTTACAAAGGTATCATCTTTAGCTGCCGCTATCTGCGCGGTGCTGCTCACAGCGCCGGTGCAAGCGACGATAATCGTCAACCAGACTACCAATAGCGCTACCTTGGGCGGAGCTTTGCAAGGTAGTGGTGTGACGATCGATTCTGCAACGGTGGTGAATGGTTCTGCCGTTCAGTTTGGTACCTACACCAACTTCACCGCACCGCCGGTGACCTTTGGCGACGGGATCGTGATGTCGACCGGCAACGCTGTCGATACCGCGGGGCCGGCCAGTTCCTCGAATGTCCCCAGTACCAATTTGCAGCAGTCGGGAACCGCAGAGTTCGATGCTTATGGCCCCGGGCACATTACCAACTTTAGCGACTCCAATGATGTGGCTGCTTTAAAGGTGGATTTCACCCTGGCTTCCGATAGTGCCGTCTCCTTCGACTTCATCTTCGGGTCCATTGAATATCCTCAATATGTCAACAGCTTCACAGATGCGTTCCTCGCATTTCTCGACGGCACGAGCGCCAGCGATCAGGTTGTCTTTGACAGCAATAACAAGGCCGTACAGGTAGGGAGCAGCTTCGCATCGTTGTTGACCACGTCCGATGTCAACACGGCTTTCGGCGACCCCCATGGCTTGATCATGTCGCTGACGACAACGACACAGATATTGAGTGCCGGCAGCCACACGCTGCTGTTCGAGGTCGGCGATGTGAATGATCACATCCTCGACAGTGCGGTTTTCCTGTCGAACCTCCGCACCAACATCGGGGGGCCGGGCACAGAACCCTCAGAGGTCCCGGAGCCTGGATCTCTGGCGTTACTGGGGCTGGGTATTGCCACTCTGACCGCTGTCCGTCGGCGTAAGGCGAGCTGAAAGCGCATTTTCTGGGGCGATGGCCCGACCAGGATGGTCGGGCTTTTTTTTGGGGGGGGATCGTCGCGAATGAGACGCCACTCGGTGTAACAACACCCCATGACTGACCAACGGCGATACGACACCCGGAAGCTAAACTCGGAGTTTGCCTGCTGCCATGCGGCGCAATGCCCTTCGGTTATTGCGCCCTACCGATGGAGCAAGCGCTAACCTCCAGGTATGACAAGGGGGTATCGGGGCAGCGACCTCTCTTTGAAATCAAAGCCGCTTTTCCCGGTAAAGTGCGATGAACCTCTTTTTTTGGGATTATCCCTGGCATGGAGGGGCGGACGGCTCGGAGGATATTGCTGGGAAGCGGTCTGCAATCGTCAGCCCAAAACGATTTTGTCAGGTTCTGACTGCTCCCCCTGAACATCGGTGTCGATGGAGCATACCCGGTTCCGGCCGGTCTGTTTGGCCACATACAGTTGACGGTCGGCCGCCTGAATCAGGGTCTCGAGATCGACATTGCCGAACTGTCTGTGGGAGACCCCGAAACTGGCCGTCAGGGTGAGTGTGTGGCCGTTATCCACCAAGGATTTCGACTTGATGTTCGTCCGCAGCCTGTTAGCGACATAGATCGCGTCCTTTAGGGCCGTTTCCGGCAGGAAAAGGACAAACTCTTCTCCGCCCCAGCGCGCGAGGATATCGCCGGCTCGCGCCGTGTGGCGAAGTTCCTCGCTGATGAGTTTAAGCATCCGGTCGCCCGCTGAATGACCATAGGTGTCATTCAGCTGCTTGAAGTGATCCAGGTCCAGCATGATGACGGAGATGTGTCGCTGGTTGCGAATGCCTGCATTCCACACCGAAGTCGCCAGTTCGTTAAAGCCCCGACGGTTGTTGAGCCCGGTCAGCGGGTCGATCCGGGCCAATTGTTCCGCCCGGTTTTTCTGTTCGACGCTGACCCGGAACTGGTCTGCCAGTGCCAGGGCAAGCAGGACCGCTTCGAACATAGTGCCGATCTCGGCGGCGCGATACCCCCACTCAGTATAGGGAACCAGGCCCCAGACGGTGACGGCTGTCACGCTCGCGCCGATGACGCCAGCCAGTGCAGCGATCAGGAAATACTTTGCGTAGGTCAGTCCGGCCCGCCAGGACACGAGGCCCAAAACGACCATCAGCAAGGAAAAGTACAGGATAAAAGTGAACGCCAGAAGGAGACCGGTTACGCGATCCCCCCATAGTCCCGCCCAGGTTTCGACTGCCACGGGAAGCGCGACACTGGCGACCACGAAACGATGCAGTCGTGGCAAATGGCGGGGCGTATCGAGAAACGACATGGCGAAGATCAGCGCACAGGCGCCATAAACCACCATCAGAACCGGGTTTGCCCATTGCTGCCAGGCTGGGTTCTGTGGCCATAGCCACCAATACCCGTGCCCGGTGTAGGAAAGGTTGGCGACGATAAAGCTGGACAGGTATAGCGAATAGAAGGCATATCGCCAGATCTTCAGGCGCAGGAATAGAATGAAGTTGTAGGCGAGTAGCGCCACCAGCGCACCATAGACAACACCGTAGGTATAGGCTTCGAGGGTCGTTTCCGTGGCGTCCTGCTTGTCTGTGCGAATTTCGACGGGGAGCGACATGGGATCGGGTGTCTGGACCCGCATAAAGACCGTCGTGATACCTGGCGCAAAGGCATAGGTCGTATCGAGATAACGCGATGTGACGGGACGTTGGTCAAAGAGCAGTTGATCGCCTAGCCGTTGGTGCACCAAGTCCTTGCGGGGCGAGAGGAAGTAAAAATCGATGAGGTCGATCCAGGAGGTATTGACGGTAATGTGTCGTGGCAGATCTTCGCTGGAGGTATTGCTGACCTGAAAGGCCAGCCAGGTCGGCGGCGCACCGATACCGAAATTCATGGCACTTCGATATTCAGGGTGGAAGCGACCGGCCTTGAAGGCGGCTTCCGCTTCTCTGAGGTCTATCGGGCCGGCCTTCTCCTGCAGATAGGCTATGTGCGTACCGATTGGCAGGGTGCTTTCTGCAGACAGGTCCACGGGTGTTAGCGCCAGGGCGTCGTTGCAAAGCGCAAGCAAGCCCGACACAAGGAGGAAAAGGAGCCAAACAGGTTTCATAGGTCGGGGCACTAACTCGCAGCTTAGTAACGACCCGCAGCCGCGGGTGGGCGCCTGCCTCCTGGCGGTGGTGTCTTCCGAGTCCTGAGAGTATAGCCCGAATGCCGGTGTCCGGCGCGGTCACGTTGATTGTAAGGGGCGTCTTGCCATTGATTCCGTACTTCATATTGATTTGGCGCAAAGTCACTGAAACCGCTTCACTTTATTCTGTGACCCTGATTCCTAGGGAAGGATGCGCCGGGTGAATATATCGAAGAAAGCCCTGAAGGTCGCCGTATTGGTGTTGGTTGCGGTGGTCGCTGTGGCGGCGGGGGTTGGATATCGTCTCATGGAGAGTAATGGGGCCTTACCGCCGCAATTCGCTTCGGGTAATGGCCGCATCGAGGCCACCGAGGTGGATGTCGCGACCAAACTGGCCGGCCGGCTGAAGTCGGTCGAGGCGCACGAAGGCGATATGGTCAAGGCCGGGCAGATCCTGGCACGGATGGATACCGATGACCTGAACGCCCAGTTGAACGAAGCCCAGGCGAGACTGGCGCAGGCTGTGGAAGCCAAGCGATACGCAGAGGCGGTAGTGACCCAGCGCCAGAGTGAGTTGTCTTATGCCAATGCTGAGTTGGGGCGTATGCAGAAGCTGGTGAAGCAGGGGCACGTGTCCAAGGAAAGCCTGGATCGGGCTTCGACCTCGGCGGCCTCGGCCAAGGCCGCGCTCAACGCCGCCCAGGTGCAGGTGGTTTCCGCCGAGGCAGGTATCGCGGCGGCGAAAGCGACGGTGCAGCGGATCCAGACCAGTATTGCCGATAGCCAATTGGAGTCGCCGATATCCGGTCGCGTTCTGTATCGGCTGGCGGAACCGGGCGAAGTGTTGAGCGCCGGCGGCAAGGTGATGACGGTGCTTGATGTCGGCGATGTCTATATGACGATCTTCCTGCCCACCGATCAGGCCGGCAAGGTCACCGTTGGTTCCAATGCCCGGCTGATCATCGATGCGGTGCCCCAGTATGTCATCCCCGCCAAGGTGACCTTCGTCGCCGCTGAAGCCCAGTTCACGCCGAAGGAAGTCGAAACGCGCAGCGAGCGGGAGAAACTCATGTTTCGCGTCAAGGTCAAGATCGACCCGGCGCTGCTCAAGACATACCGGGATCGCGTGAAAACCGGTGTCCCTGGCGAGGCTTATGTCCGCCTCGATACCAGCACCCCCTGGCCGGCATGGCTCGATGTGAAACTCCCTCATGGCTGAGACCATTGCGCGGCTGGATGCCGTGACGCACCGCTACAAGGCAACAGTGGCGCTTAACGATATCAACCTGGCCATTCCGGCAGGTTGTATGGCCGGCCTGATCGGGCCGGACGGTGTCGGGAAGTCGACCTTGTTGGGGTTGGTGGCCGGTGCCCTGAAGATCCAGGAAGGGTCTCTTCAGGTGCTCCAAGGGGATATGCGCGACCAGCGCTTCCGTTCCCGGGCGGCACCTCGTATTGCCTATATGCCTCAAGGGCTTGGCGGAAATCTCTATCTGACGCTGTCGGTCCAGGAAAACATCGAGTTCTTTGCCCGCCTGTTTGGTCTCTCTAAGACCATGAGAGATCAACACATTGAGGAGTTGTTGCGCTCTACCGGTCTGATGGCGTTTCGTGACCGGCCTGCGGGAAAGTTGTCAGGCGGTATGAAACAGAAACTCGGGCTTTGCTGCGCCCTGATTCACGACCCTGACCTTCTCATACTGGACGAGCCGACCACCGGTGTCGATCCGTTGTCGCGTCGGCGGTTCTGGGAACTGATCGACCGTATCCGTAGTCGTCGCCCGGGGATGAGTGTGCTGGTCGCTACGGCCTATATGGAAGAGGCCGAACGCTTTGACTGGCTGGCGGCCATGAACGACGGGATCATCCTCGCCAGCGGCAGTCCTGACGACCTGTTGGCAAGCACGGAGAGTCCGGATCTGGATACGGCTTTTCTTCGCTTATTGCCCGGTGCAGAAAGAGACCCTTTGACGGTGCCGCCGAGAGGTGACGGTGAGCATGCGATCGCCATCGAGGCACGTGGGCTCTGTATGCGTTTCGGCAATTTTACGGCGGTGGATCATGTCAGCTTTTCCATCGAACAGGGCGAAATCTTCGGCTTTCTCGGTTCCAATGGTTGTGGCAAGACCACCACCATGAAAATGCTGACTGGCTTGCTGCCGCCCTCTGAAGGCGAAGCCATCCTCTTTGGCCAGCCGGTGGATGCCAACGACCTGAATACCCGCAAACGGGTCGGTTACATGTCCCAGGCGTTCTCGCTCTACGGTGAGCTGACGGTGCGCCAGAACCTGGTCCTGCATGCGCGATTGTTTCACTTGCCGCCGGAGCACATTGAAAGCCGCGTGGCGGAAGTTTCCCGCGACTTCGATCTCGAGGCGGTCATGGATCAGGCGGCTGCAGGGCTGCCGCTCGGCATCCGGCAACGGCTCTCCTTGGCGGTGGCTGTTGTGCATGGGCCTGAACTGCTTATTCTCGATGAACCCACGTCCGGCGTTGACCCGGTCGCGCGTGACCGGTTTTGGGCGTTGCTGGTCAAGCTCTCCCGCGACCAGGGCGTCACTATTTTTATCTCCACGCATTTCATGAATGAGGGGGAGCGCTGCGACCGCATTTCCCTGATGCACGCAGGGCGTGTGCTGGACTGCGACAGTCCGGCCAATCTGATCGAGCATCATGGGGCTGATAGCCTGGAAGAGGCTTTTATCAAGGTTCTCGAAGAAGCCTCACCGGACGATGCCGAAGACGTTGACGCTCAGGCGCCTGCGCAGGCGGAGCCGGTGCATGCCCCTGATCGCGCCTTCAGCCTGCAGCGGTTGATGGCGTATGCCCTCCGCGAAGCACTGGAGGTACGCAGGGACCCTGTGCGACTGACGTTTGCCCTGCTCGGATCGGCGCTTCTGATGCTGATTCTGGGTTATGGCATCACGATGGATGTAGAGAACCTGAAGTTCGCCGTCCTGGATCTGGACAACACGCCCCAGAGTCGTGATTACGTGGCCGATATTGCAGGGTCCCGCTATTTCGACGAGCAGGCACCGCTGACCAGCGAGAGCGATTTGAGCGCGCGTATGCGCAGTGGCAAGCTGAGCCTTGCCTTGGAAATCCCCTCCGGTTTTGGCCGTGACGTTAAGCGTGGTCGCACGGCGGAAATTGGCGTCTGGATCGATGGTGCCATGCCTTATCGTGGCGAAACCATTCGTGGCTATCTCACCGGTTTGCATTACCAGTATCTGGTCGATGCGGCCCTGCGAAAGTATGGGCAGCATGTCAGCCTGTTGCCGGTCGGTCTGGATATGCGTTATCGCTACAATCAGGATTTCCGCAGCCTGGACGCGATGGTGCCAGCGGTGATCCCGCTGTTGCTGATTTTCATCCCCTCGATCCTGATGGCGCTGGGCGTGGTCCGGGAGAAGGAGCTGGGCTCGATTACCAACCTCTACGTGACGCCGGTGACCCGGGTGGAGTTCCTGCTGGGTAAACAGCTGCCCTACATCCTGGTGGCCATGGTCAGCTTTTTCGTATTGGTGGCGCTGGCAGTTTTCATCTTCAGGGTGCCGCTCAAGGGGAGCCTGATAGCTCTCAGCCTGGGAGCGCTGCTGTATGTCACCGTGACGACCGGCGTAGGTCTGCTGATTTCCGCCTTTACCCGAACCCAGATCGCCGCCCTGGCCGGTACAGCCATATTGACGTTGGTGCCGACGGTACAGTTTTCCGGCCTGACGGACCCTGTGTCGTCTCTGGAAGGTGTCGGCGCAGTGATCGGGCACGTCTGGCCCGCCACCTATTTTCTGACTATCTGCCGGGGTATTTTCACCAAGGCCTTGAGCTTTGGCGACCTTGAGCTTCAGTACCTGCTTTTGGCCCTGTTTATCCCGGTGCTGACCGTCAGCGCTGTCCTCTTGCTAAAGAAACAGGGGCGCTGATATGGCTAAACTGTCCAATATCGGCTATCTCGGCGTAAAGGAATTACGCAGCTTGTGGAGCGACAAGGTGCTGTTCGCCTTTGTCATCCTGTCCTTTTCGTTCATGGTATACACGTCCGGAAAGGCGGGCTCCCTCGAGTTACACAATGCGCCGATCGCGGTGGTTGACGAAGACCATTCCGAGTTGTCATCGCGTATTATCGAGGCCTTTTTCCCCCCATATTTCATGCCGCCCCAGGAAATCGCCTTCAAGGATATCGACCCGACCTTGGACCACGGGCGTTACACCTTCGTGCTGGTGATTCCGGAGCATTTCGAGCGGGATGCGCGCGCGGGGCGGGCTCCGTCCATCCAGGTGGATATCGACGCCACCCGCATGTCGCAGGCCTTTGTCGGGGCCACCCATATCCAGAACATCGTCAGCGACGAGGTCAGTCATTTCCTGTCTCCCGGAGGGCGTGCCCCCCAGTTGCCGATCCAGCTGGTCACCCGGGTCAGCTTCAATCCCAACTTGAACGGCGTCTGGTTCGGTGGCGTCATGGAGATCATTTCGGAGGTGACGCTGCTCAGTATCATCCTGACCGGCGCCGCACTGATCCGTGAAAGGGAACACGGCACCATCGAGCACCTTCTGGTCATGCCGCTGACGCCCGCTGAAATCATGCTGGCCAAGGTCTGGTCCAATGGGTTGGTAGTGTTGGTCGCGGCGGGCCTGTCGTTGTGGCTGGTTGTCCGGCATCTGTTGGGCGTACCCATTGCCGGGTCCACCGCCTTGTTCCTGTTTGGCGCGGCGCTGAACCTGTTTTCAACAACGTCTATCGGGATTCTGTTGGGGACGGTTGCCCGTTCCATGCCGCAATTGGGGCTGCTTATGATCCTGGTGATCCTGCCGCTGCAATTGCTCTCCGGGGGCATAACACCCAGGGAAAGTATGCCGTTGCTGGTTCAGCACATTATGTCCGTTGCACCGACAACACACTTCGTCAGTCTGGCGCAGGCCGTGCTCTATCGGGGGGCGGGACTTGAGGTTATCTGGCCGCAGCTGCTGGCGCTATTTGGTATCGGTTGCGTGTTTTTCATGGCATCCCTGCTCCTGTTCCGTCGTAGTCTCGCCCTTAGCCGCTAAGAGAGCGCTGGCCCGGCCGGCTCTCTCCCGAGGACTATTTCGACGGCATGTCCTTGTATTTCGGCAGGTAGGCCGACAATTTTTCCCCCATTTCAGTCGCCAACTGCTGTAAGGCGTTGAGCGGCCGGACCATGACCTCAAACTCGACGATTTGGCCCTGTTCGTTAAACCGGATGATGTCGACGCCTTTGAGGTGCTTGTCGCCAACGATCGCACTGAATTCCAGCGTGACGTCCAGTCCGGATTCACTGGCAAAGGTTCTGTGATATTCGAACTCTTTGAACACTGTCATCACCGTATTCAGAATCAGGCAAACCGCGGCCGCACTGTGGTACGGCTTATAAAAAGCGGGTGAGCGAAAAGTCGCGTCGCTGGCCACGATGGTCGGCAGTGCACTCAGATCACGTTTGGCGATCATGTCGTGCCAAAGACTCATTGATTCGGCAACAGCGGGGAGCAGTGAGGAATGAGAGGTCATCGAAGTCTCCATTAGCATGGCCTGGTAACGGTGGTGATATGCAACTTATTGCATAAAAATACAGAGAGCTGTCTCGATATGCAATCAATTGCATATCGAGCTGGCGCGATAATTCGCGTGTCACCTGAACATGGGGGCAACCTGCGACATGAGACTGCCGGGTTTGCTGCGGTCTAGTGGTGGGTGGTCGCTGAGCAGACAGGTATCAGGGCTTCGGCGGGGCCCGGGCGTCCGTAGTAGTAGCCTTGATGGAGGCTGCAGCCCATCGCCAGCAGCTTGTCGCGCTGTTCCGTTGTTTCCACACCTTCTGCGACAACGGCCAGGTCGAGGCTATATCCCAGGGAAAGAATGCTTTTTACGATGGCGGCGTCATTGGGGTCGGTTAGCAGATCGCGGACGAAAGACTGGTCGATCTTGAGCTGATCCAGTGGCAGGCGCTTCAAGTAGCTGAGCGATGAATAGCCGGTTCCAAAATCATCCAGGGAAAAACGGATGCCTTTCTCCCTCAGGGTGTTCATCCGGTCGATCAGCATATCCAAATCTTCCGCCAGGACGCTCTCTGTGAGTTCGAGTTCGATCCGTGTCGGGTCTGCGCCCGTTTCATCGAGAATACCAAGAACGTCGGCGACAAAATCCGGATGATAAAACTGGCGAGTACTGACGTTGACGGAAACCACCAGTTTTTCAAGCCTGGGGTCATCCCGCCAGGCAACCTGTTGTCGACAGGCAGTACGTAATACCCAGTCCCCAATCAGCATAATCTGGCCGGTGACTTCGGCAATGGGTATGAAATCCGCTGGTGACAGCAGACCATGTTCGGGGTGTCGCCAGCGGATGAGGGCTTCCGCACCGAACACCTGGCCGCGGCTGTCCACCTGAGACTGGTAATGAAGGTAAAAATGGTTGCTCTCAATGGCCTGCTGCAAGCCGGCCTCCACCATCGCACGGAAGTGCAGTGCCGATTGCATCTGGTGGTTGAAGAATTTCAGCAGATTGCGGCCGCTCGTCTTGGCTTCGTACATCGCCATGTCGGCCCGTTTAAACAGTTCCTCGACGCTGCCTTCCGCATCCGAGAACATGGCCGCGCCAATGCTGGCGCCGATCTTATAGGTCAGCTTATGCAGGCGGTAGGGCTCAAGGAAAGAGTTCAGGAGCTTGAGCGCAACAACTTCTACGTACCGGGCTGCCAGGGTACTGTCTTCTCCCAGGTTTTCCATCAGGAGTACGAATTCATCGCCGCCCAACCGGGCCATGGTGTCGTTGTTCCTGACCAGCCCCTCCAAACGCTTTGCTACCTGTTCCAGTAACAAGTCTCCCTGGGCATGCCCCTGGCTGTCGTTGAGTACCTTGAAGTTGTCCAGGTCGATAAACAGCAGGGCGCCGTCGGAGTTGGTGCGTTGGAAGTTCGCCAGGGCGTGGGTGGCTCGATCGAGCAATAGACGGCGATTGGGGAGTTTTGTCAGCGGGTCATAGAATGCGAGTTGGTTGATCCGTTCTGCATTCTTGCGCTGCTCGGTGAAGTCAGTGGCAATGCCGCAAAGACCGTAAGTCTGTCCGTTTTCGTCGATCAGCGGTTGCTTGACGGTGAGGTAGGACCTGTCGACCGAGCCATCTTCACGGCAGGTTGTTTCCTCGAAAGTTATACGTTCACCTTCGGAAATAACCTTCTGGTCGTTGGCCAGTCGTTTGGAGGCTGTTGCTGAGTTGAAAAAACTGTCATCCCTTAAACCGATGATCTGATCGGCGGGGCGTTTGAAGAACTCTGACACCTTTTGGTTCACGTAGACGTAACGAAGATCATTGTCCTTGATGTAAATGTAAGCATCGACACTGTCCAGAATAACGGCGAGCTTGTTTTCGGTGCTGCGCAGGCGCTGCTTGTTTTCCTTGACGGCCCGCCGCTGGATCATCACGGCCCCCAAGGCCGCTACCAGCAGTGCTCCCAGGAGCCCCAGTCCCCACCAAGCTGCTGTCGGCACATGCCGGTTTTCAGGAAGTGCTTCCCAAGTACGAATGATGCGGTAGTAGACGGAGCTGGAGTCTGCTTGCCAGGTCTTGAGGTAATGATCGATGGGTGGGAGTAGGCGTGCGCCTTCTCCCTTGGGCGCCGCGAAAAACAGCTGAGCCGGTTGAAAGATCACCGGGGTGCTTTCCAGGTTATAGTGAGGCGCCTTGCTGTCGCCATAGAAATTGTTGGCGACGACGCCATCGACAATTCCCGTCGATGCGTCTTGAAAACCCTGCTGAAACGTCTCCACCGGCACCAATTGGGCATTGCGGATGCCAAAGTGGCGAATCAGGTTCGTCAGGTACGCTTGCTGGATAGATCCAGCCAGCACTGCAATGCGCTTATCTTTCAGGTCCGGTATCGATGTTATTTTGACATGAGGGTTGCGATAGACGGCAGACCAGCTATAGAGCGCCGCTACCTGTCCGAAGTCCATTTCGGTGTTGCGTTGTTCATTGATGGCAACATCGGGCATGAGATCCAACTGCCCGTTTTTCAGCATTTCCAGGCAGCGATGCCACTGGCAGGGCACTGGCTGTAGAAGCCAGCCTTTGCGTTCGGCAATTTCCCGCAGGAGTTGGCCGAAGATGCCGGAAATATGGTGGTCGGAATAGAAAATCTTCGGAGGATTCTCGTAGACGCCGACCCTGACAGTTTGCCCGGCGTGGACTGGCAACGTGCTAATGAGGAGGCAAAGGAACAGCCACCATATTCGGCCCGGCAGGAAGAGGGAGGTTCTTGCTGTTGCTCCGGAATGCGATCCTTTCATGCCGGGTCCTTTGGATAACCTGCAGCCATCCCATTGCCCTTGCTGCTTAAGCCAGGGCCACCCGCTAACAGCCTGCAGTCCGGTACACTGGAACCTGTTCCGGCATCAAGCCGATATTGCAGCTCGTGTTGTAGTTTAGTTCACTTTGTTTTGAGCCGCGGCTTTTCCTGTGTGACGATAAGCATGCAACGTTGCTTGAAGGCTCTATAGCGCGAGAGGGATGGGAGCTGCGCGAGGGTATCCCATCCCGTTGAGGTGTTACTGAATACTGATTCGCGACCGATTCTTGCTGATGGTCGACGAGCCGATGCCCTTGACTTTCACCAGTTCGTCAATCGAGTGAAAGGGACCATGGGTTTTTCGGTAAGCGACAATCGCGCTGGCCTTCGACGGACCGATTCCTTTCAGCATGCTGGACAATTCCGCTGCACTGGCGCGGTTGATGTTGAGTGGTTTGGTGATATGGGTCTGTGCTGTGACTTTGTTGGAGGCGCCGCTGCTCGCATAGCTGGGCGCGGCGATACCGACCAGTAACGCGATGGTCATTGCCAGCGCAGCATGAAGGATCCGTTTCATGAAAACTCCTTGTTCCAGGCCCGTTGATGGACCTTCCGTACAGGTGGATATGGAAAGGAAGGGGCTCGAAAGTGGTCCATGGTAGACCTGAGAAGGGTAGGGTGGGCACACCATCCGTGTGCGCCCCTCCGTGGCTCAACGCGCCTGATCCTTCAGGCAGTTAAACGTCCCTGTTACGCCTCCCTACGGTTGCATTGCGTCCGTGCTGATGACTAGTCTATGGAATTTCGGGGCCGGGCAAAGCGGACATCTCTGACATCGCTGTGAGAGATCGCTTACAAGGCTGTAATCTATTTCCCTGAGGTGTGGTGGATATGCCTTCTGAACACGCAGCGGGCCTGTCGTTGGACGGGCTGCTTGAGTCTGTGATCGATATAGCGAAAGCCGCAGACAACGCCATTCTGGCGATCTACCGACGCTCCTTTGAGGTGACCTATAAGGACGATGCCAGCCCTTTGACCGAAGCGGACCTAGTGTCGCATCAGGTCATTATGGATGGGTTGGCGAAGCTGGAACCGGCCTTCCCGATCCTGTCGGAAGAAGGAGCAAAGATTCCTTGGGCCGAGCGTCAGCAGTGGCGAACCTTCTGGTTGGTGGACCCTATCGATGGCACCAAGGATTTTGTGAATCGCAGCGGCGAGTTCACGGTCAATATCGCGTTGGTACACGAAGGGGCGCCAGTACTCGGCGTCGTCACGGCACCGGCTCTGGACGAGATATTTGCAGGAATCGTCGGCCAAGGTGCCTGGAAAATAGATACAGCCGGCCGGCGAGCCATAGGCGTCGTCGAGCCGCGCAAACCGCTTCGGGTCGTTGCCAGCAAGAATCACTTGAACGATGAGACCCGCGCTTACATCGATCAGTTGGGGGACCACGTGTTGGTACAGGCGGGGAGTTCGCTGAAATTCTGTCGTATCGCAGAAGGTGCTGCAGATCATTACCCCCGCTTAGGTCCCACTTGTGAATGGGACATCGGTGCCGCCCAGGCGGTACTGGAGGCCGCTGGCGGACAGGTGACGACGCTGGAGGGTGCGCCGATGGTCTATGGCAAGGAATCAGTGCTGAATCCGTATTTTGTGGCTAAGGGACGTTGATAAGGTTCCTGCTGGTGAGAAAAATCCAGCCAACCGGTGCGTTTGTCGTATGTGAACGTGAATAGGGAATCACTGGCGTCTTTTCTCTCATCATTGGCGCAATCATCTGCCAGGATGACCGATATATCTGGGCCATCGCCGCTGGTTTGCCTGGTAGCCGTTGCAGGGTAGACTAGCGCGCCTTAATGACTATAAGGATCGATGAACGCGTGATAACTCACTTTACACCCTGGAGCGCCATTGCGGGTGGCGCCTTGATTGGACTGGCGTCTGCGCTTCTCCTGCTTGCCGAGGGACGTATTGCCGGCATTTCCGGTATCACCGCCGGGCTGTTGCGCCGTGGCGATGCAGCTTGGCGTTGGCTGTTCGTTGGGGGACTGGTGGTTGGCGCCATCCTTTACCACCTCTTGGGTGGTGATCTATCGGCGGTCAGAATCGATGCCAGTACACCTCTTCTCATCGTTGCCGGCCTGCTGGTCGGATTTGGTACGCGCCTGGGTGGCGGCTGTACCAGCGGTCATGGTGTGTGTGGCATATCCCGTTTTTCACTGCGTTCCTTGGTCGCCACGATGGTGTTTATGTTCACCGGTGGGCTTGTCGTGTTCCTGACTCAGCACCTTCTGGGAGGCAAACTGTGAAGCGGAATCTGGTAGCGCTGGTCAGTGGAACGCTTTTTGGCTTGGGGCTTTCCGTGAGCCAGATGATAAATCCGGCCAAGGTCCTGGCATTTCTGGATGTCGCCGGCCACTGGGACCCCAGTCTTGCACTGGTGATGGCGAGTGCCCTGAGTGTTATGGCGATAGCTTGGCGTTGGCAGCGCAAAACGGCTTCGGCCGTGTCTCGTCCCTTGTTCAGCAGTTCCGGTCTTCGGGACGTGGATGCCCCCCTGGTCATTGGCGCGGCGCTGTTCGGCGTAGGCTGGGGATTGGTCGGCTATTGCCCAGGGCCAGCGCTAGCGGCATTGAGCCTGCTGAATACGAAACCCGTCATTTTTGTTGTTGCCATGCTGGGCGGGATGGCCGTTCATCACTTCCTCTATCGCCGCCGTAACGCTGAGTTGGCGCAGGGTGAATCGACAGATTATTGCGGTTAGGTCTGATGATTGGGAACGCGCGCCCTCGTTATGTGATGTGATGCATCCAATCGATACCCCGGGTTCTATGATTTCCAAGAAATTCCGTCCATAAAACGACAATTCCTGTAAAGGATCGTTAGAAAGTCCCTTCCGTTCGAAAAAGGCCACAAAAAGGCACGGCGGTGGTCAACTGGGCAACGCTTGAAGCCGCGAGATCTTTAACCGTTCTCTCATCGATCGAGTTGCATAACAATACAATCCCCGCAGAGGCGGGGACTGTTTGTGGCGAAAACCTATGACCAGAAGACGAGGGCGTGCTATGGGAAATAAGCCGCATCGTTGCAAACTCAGTCTTTCCCCCTTAGCTCTCCTGTACCTCTCTATCGCCGAATGACCTATGGCACGCTGGTCGTGAAGTAGGCCGTTACCGTACAGGCCGTTGTGATCGTGTTCGTCGTGTAGGTATTGGTAGAGAGTGCGCCTCCGCAACCAGTGACGTGATCAACTGTATATCCTGTGTTGGGGGTTAGCGTGAAGGTCGTTGTATTGCCTGAGACGACAGTGGCACTTGTTGGGCTGATGTTGCCTCCGCCTATGGTGTCAAAGGCGAATTGGCTGACATCGTTAGTACCGTTGTTGATCACATAGGTGTACTTTTTGGTTGTTGCTATGCCTCTGGGGTGTGTACCTACGGTGAATGTTGCCGGGGTCAGGGCGGTAAGGCTTCCGCTGGACCCGATTGCATACTGACCAACGGTGTTGTCGTTGTAATTTGTCACAAACACATATCTTCCACCCGGGTCGGCAGCAATTTGAATGGGGAAGTTGCCAGCAGCAACCGTTGCAGTGCTCATCGGGGTGAGGGCGCCACCGGATCCAATGGTGTACTGGGAAATAGTGGCGCTGCTGCTGTTCGCCACATAGAGGTATTTGCTGCCAGGATCGATAGCCAGGCCCCGGGGGCCTGTGCCTGTAGCAATCGTTGCAGGACTCATCGGGGTGAGAGCGCCGCCGGAGCCGATGGTGTACTGGGAAACGGTTTTGCTAGTAAGGTTCGTCACATAGACGTATTTGCCACTGGGATCGACGGCAAGGCCGAATGGGAGGGTATCAGTCGCGACGGTCGCAGTACTCATCGGGGTGAGGGCACCACCGGGTCCTATCGTGTACTGGGAAACAGTATTGTCACTAGAGTTCACCACGTAGACATACTTTCCACTTGGATCGACGGCAATGTATGTCGGGGAACGGCCTGTAGCGACTGTTGCGGTGCTCATCGGGCTTAGAGCGCCACCGGAGCCGATTGTGTACTGGGCAATAGTGTTGTCGGCATGGGCATGGTCGGACACATAGACATATTTGCCGCTAGGATCGACGGCAAGGTATTGCGGACTAGCGCTTGTAGTGACCGTTGGCGTACTCATTGCGGAGAGGCTACCGTCGGTGCCGACGGTGTATTGAGAAACCGTTTTGCTACTAGAGTTTGCCACATAGACATATTTTGAGGTTGGGTCGACGGCAACGCCTATGGGCGAGGCGGCTGCTGCAACTGTTGAGGGACTCAGGGCACTTAGGCCAGCATGAACGCCAAGCGTTGATACCGTGTAGCTTGGAGTCGGCGTGGTTGTAGTTGTGGTTGCTGGGGTTCCAGCTCCGCTTACGGATGCACTATGAAATGGATTGTGGCATGCAGCCAACAGTACGCTTGCGCCAGCGACTGCGCTCAAGCGCAAAAGTGAACGATGTGGTGACGATTTACGGATCGACCTATCAAAGATGGTTCTCATAGCTGAGTCTGTTCCAAGAGCATGAATGTGAGGCGCTAGATTCTTCCAAATCCAGATTCGCCGGAGAGATCCATCGAATTTCGACGGTTGGGCGGGCTTTCTCAGACCCGTAAACAAAGAAAAGAAAGGTCGTTAAGTTCACCCCTCGTAAGGTCGGGGCGCAGAATGGCCATCACCCTTCGATGATTGCATAAAGAACGAACAGGTTTTCTGCATGCGGAAGTAGCGGGTTGAAAAGCTGATCCTTAAGAGAGGGCTAGGGCGCTCCGGCCTGCTAGATACTTTGGGGCCTTTACTGCGAAAATGAATAATAGTTCATTTTTCGACTTTTTTCATGAAAGTATCGCTCAAGGCGCTACTTGTCCAGCCTCGATGGTGGCAGTCGGTTGTCGGGCGGCAGATTATGAGTTCTAAGAACCCCCGTTCATCAAGCTATGTAACAAAAAATCCCCGCAGAGGCGGGGATTTTTTGTGGCTAAAACCTGTGGCCAGAAGACGAGGGCGTGCTGAATCGCCACCAGTTCTCTAGACACTTCCCAGCCGTTCCTGGACTTACCCCGGTCTGACTGGGGATTCGATGATCCGCACCAGACGTTGTTTGATCGAAAAACTCTTGTCTTGCCAGATGTCGTTGCACCGTCAGCCGTGCCACCAGATAAGGCAATGAAGCCGGCATTCGATCTAATGTGGCAAGCAGCCGGATTTGTTGGCTCGCGGAATTACAACAATGCTGGTGAGTGGGCGCCAAGGTAGAAAATTCATATGCAGCCCAACCCATCATTCCACCGGACCTGCGCGAAAAGCCGTGGGAGCAGGGGGAGTCCATATCATTCGTTCGGCGACAAACCAGGCTGTCGCCAACTCAGTTGAAGAGAGTGCATGCCAATAGAAGACTTCGTCCAGAGACACTGCTCCAGCGATCTGCGAGGACTCAGTCCGCTTCTGCAGAGCTGGTCCGAGTGCGTACTAAACTATTCGAGGTTGCAAGGATGGGAAGATAACCTCTGGTGGTACAACGAGCGCGCAACCCTGAGTAGTCTGGCTGGCGCAGCGTGGCGCTTGAACGGCTGGGTAGCACTCGAGGAATTCTCAACAAGAAAGAAGGGTCGAGTGCCAGAGAGGAACAGCATTATTGATGTCGGCCACCTGTGCCGCGGTAGGTGCGACCTTTACGTGTCGCATCAAAGCACGGATTTCGCCATTGAGGCCAAGCAGGCTTGGCAGAATATTGGAGATCGCGCCCGTGTGGATCGGGTAGCTGAGGCAATGGAGCTTGCTTGGGATGATTGCGGAAACCTCCATCACACTGAAGCTAACATTCGCCTTGCTGCAGTTTTCGCTGCTCCCTTTATCGCAAAATCCTCTATTCTAGCGGCTGATATGTGCAGCATTGATCGTCAACTGTTGCGACACAAAGTGAGCAAGTGGGTCAATGAGTCCACGGCCAATTGCGATGCCTTTGCGGCATGCTTCCCAAGTAAAGTTGAGAAGTTCATCAACAAAAACGGCTACCTATTTCCGGGTGTCCTGCTCCTGCTTCGCGCTCGATATCGCGGTGCCTGATACTCGTCACGTGGTCCGTCCGAATGCCGCCGAACAACACGCTCCACCCGACGTCTCCGCCTCCGCGGCAACGCCGCTCCCGCGGAGCCGTCAGTGAACGTGAGCGGTAAGCTAAAAGGTTCTGAGATATGAATGAGTACTCGAAGTATCTTTCGCTCACTTGATCCAAAAGGCCTACTATCGTCGCTGCGACTAGGAAAGACTATCGGCAAGCAACGACCAACTGGAATGCTCGAAAGCTTCTTGGGCGATGGATTGGTGAATCGGCTCTTGTGCCCTCATCGCTAACTAATAGCTGCAGTTCATTCCGGGCATTCAGCCCTCCATCAGGCGCGCTAAAGCGCGCTGCTGAGCGAGTCGTTGTCTACACTCATACCGTCTAACTGTAAAGGCCGCTCCAGATCGGAAGCGGACATACTTCGACTAATACACGTACGTCCGCTTTGGCCGAATAACCGTCATCGTTTCCCTGTCCCAGTCCTTAACTCGGCAGTCGAGGTGTTGCGCTGTCTGAGTCAGGATCTTAACCGGTGCTTCGAGTATTACGGCCTCATTCGATTGAAAGGTCGCATCATCCGATTTGACCGCTCGCGCCGACCCTGACTCAGTTTCAGCTTTGCACTAAATGAACTGTTTCAGCCGGCAGGGGGTGGTCATAACTAATTTTCGCTGCAACGAACAGAATCCCGTATTGCTCCTGTATCCGCCGGGAGCAGCCGTACCGTGTCAGTTTTGCCCAGATTTATCCGCCTAAAAGACGCTTCAAGTTACCTCGGCATGGACCGAAACCGGTTCAACGCTGAGGTGTGCCCGTTTCTGACGGAAATCCCCATCGGATCTCAGGGGATCGCCTTCGACAGACTTGAGCTTGATCGCTGGGCAGATCAATATGTACAGCGGTACGGGCGCTCCAGTAAAGGAGTGTCAAAACAATGCGAAACAAAACGACGGGCTTGTACAAGAGCGAAAGCGGCATCTGGCACATCGACAAGAGAGTCAGAGGTATCCGAATTCGAGAAAGTACTGGCACAAGTGAAAAGGCAGAAGCGGAAAGCTACCTAGCTCGCAAGATGGAGGAAACCCGACAGGCGTCGGTGTATGGCGTGCGGCCGGAGCGAACCTGGCGCCAGGCGGCCACCCGGTACCTGAGGGACCATCAACACAAGAAGTCGGTGGACCGGGATGCTCAGGACTTCAAGTTGCTGGATCCGTTCATTGGGGACTTGCTTTTACGGAAGGTGCACGCGGGGACGCTGGAGCGGTTTATTCAAGCTCGGAAAGCTGAGGGCCGTAAAAGCGCCACAGTAAACCGGTCGTTGGCGGTTGTCCGGCGGGTTCTAACATTGGCAGCGAGGCTCTGGCGGGATGAGCACGGACTGACTTGGCTGGAAGCGCCCCCGTTGATTCCGAACGTGGAGTGGGGTGACAGGCGGGCGCCATATCCGCTTTCTTGGGATGAACAGGAGCGACTGTTCGGCGCGGTGGCTGGCCATCTTCGGGAAGCGGCGATCTTCGCTGTGAATACCGGGTGCCGGGAGAAGGAGATCACGGGGCTCCGCTGGGATTGGGAAATATCCTTGCCGGAACTCGGGACCTCAGTCTTCCTCTTGCCTGGTGAGTTCACCAAGAACGGGGATGACCGGATTGTGCCGCTTAATTCCGAAGCTAAGGCTTGTGTGAACCGCCAACGTGGCAAGCATTCCGAATACGTCTTTTCGTATAAAGGAAAACCCATGCGGGACGGCCTCAACAACAATGGCTGGAAGCGGGCGAGGGCGGCTGTTGGTCTGACTCAGGTACGGGTGCATGATCTTCGGCATACGTTTGGGCGTCGCCTACGGGCGGCCGGAGTGCCGGAGGAAACGCGCAAGGCGCTAATGGGACATCGTTCCGGGTCAATGACCACGCACTACTCGGCGGCAGAAGTCCAGGAGCTGATGCATGCCGTCGAACGGCTCGTCAGTCGGGTTGGAGGAGGACCCACGCTGACGCTGTTGAAGCTATGAAGGGGTCACCAGCAAGTTACCGAGGCCGGATACAACAAAGCCGCTCAGTGAGCGGCTTTGTTGTTGAAATCAATGGTAGCAAGGGGCGGATTTGAACCGCCGACCCCAGCATTATGAGTGCTGTGCTCTAACCAACTGAGCTACCTTGCCACAAGGCGAAACCTTTAACGGTGCCGCCATACGAGGCGCGTATTCTCGGGATTTTTGGACTGCCTGTCAACCCCGTTTGGCGCTTCTTAAACATTGAAGCGGAAGTGAACAACGTCGCCGTCCTGAACGACGTACTCCTTGCCTTCCAGGCGCCACTTTCCAGCCTCTTTGGCGCCCTGTTCACCGTTACAGGTGATGAAGTCGTCATAGCTGATGACTTCGGCGCGGATGAAACCTTTTTCGAAATCTGTGTGGATCACGCCGGCTGCCTGTGGGGCTGTTGCGCCGATCGGGATGGTCCAGGCACGGACTTCCTTAACGCCGGCTGTGAAATAGGTCTGTAGGCCAAGCAGGCGGTAGCCTGCTCGGATGACGCGGTCGAGGCCGGGTTCGGTCATGCCCATTTCGGCGAGGAATTCGGCTTTTTCCTCGTCTTCCAGTTCGGCAATTTCAGCTTCTAGCTTGTTGCAGATCGGTACCACGACGGCGCCTTCTGCGTCGGCGATGGCGCGGACCTTGTCCAGGTGAGGGTTATTCTCGAAGCCGTCTTCGTTGACGTTGGCAATGTACATCGTGGGCTTGATCGTGAGCAGGCAGAGTTCACGAACCAACTCCAGCTGGTCTTCCGTCAGGCCCATACCGCGGACCGGCTTGCCCTCATTGAGAATCGGCAAAATGCGCTCAAAGAGCTCGAGCTGGGCTTTGGCGGTTTTGTCGCCACCCTTGGCATTGCGTCCGACACGCTTGATGGCGCGTTCGACGGTGTCTAGGTCGGCCAGGGCGAGTTCGGTGTTGATGACGTCGATGTCGGAGGCCGGGTCGACCTTGTTGGCTACGTGGATGACATTGGTGTCTTCGAAGCAGCGAACGACGTGGGCGATGGCGTCGGTTTGGCGGATATTGGCCAGGAATTGGTTGCCGAGGCCTTCGCCTTTTGATGCCCCGGCGACGAGGCCTGCGATATCGACGAATTCCATCGTCGTCGGCAGGACGCGCTGGGGCTTGACGATCGCGGCGAGCTTGTCGAGACGGGGATCGGGCATTGGCACGACGCCAGCATTGGGTTCGATGGTGCAGAACGGGAAGTTCTCGGCGCCGATGCCGGCTTTGGTCAGTGCGTTGAAGAGGGTGGATTTGCCGACGTTGGGCAGGCCCACGATGCCGCAATTAAAACCCATAGCGTGCCTCTGATTGAACGATGCAGTAAACGAAGGTGGGGATTATACCGGTCGCTGGGGTTGTGCGCGAACGACGATTTACAATGCCTTGAAGGCATGTAGGGCGTTCATGGCCCTGGCGGTCTCGCCATTGATGGCGTCCGGTAGAATACGGCAGGCCTGGTCGATGACCTGGTCGAGCTGGTCGTGTTCGGTTTTGCCCAAACGGCCAAGGACGAAACCTGTTACCAGTTTGGCGTCTCCGGGATGTCCGATTCCCAGGCGCAGACGCTGGAAGTTGTTGGTGCCCAGGTGGGCAATGGTGTCTCGTAGGCCGTTATGACCGCCGTGACCGCCGCCTTGCTTGAGTTTGGCGGTGCCAGGGGGTAGGTCGAGCTCGTCGTGAGCAACGAGAACGGCTTCCGGGGGAATCTTGAAAAAATCGGTAACGGCGCGGATGGCGAGGCCACTTCGATTCATGAAGGTGGTGGGGATCAGGAGGTGCAGGTCGAAGCCCTGCCACTGGATACGGCTATAGAAACCGTGGTATTTGCGTTCGGGGCGAAGCGGATGGCCCGCATGGCGGGCCAGCGCTTCTACAAACAGGGCGCCGGCGTTGTGTCGGGTATTCTCGTATTCTGCCCCGGGGTTACCCAGGCCAACCACGAGTTGTATTTTCTGACTCGACATCCGGCGCTACCTGTCAGACGATCAGGCTTCGCTTTCGGATTCTTCGCCGCCTTCAGCTGCGTCGTCGCTCTTCGCACCCTTGGGCTTGTGAATCGACACGACCGGCAGATCGTGGTCTTCGCCCTGTTGCAGTGCGGCGATACGAACACCTTTCGGCAGTTTCAGGTCGGACAGGTGAAGGATCTGGTCAAGTTGCACGTCGGTCATATCGACTTCGATGAACTCGGGCAGATCGCCCGGCAGACAGATAACTTCCACGTCAGTGATCTGGTGGGAAGCTACGCCGCCAGCGGTTTTAACGCCTGCGCAAATGTCTTCGTTGGTGAAGTGCAGCGGTACGTGAACGTGAATCTCAGTGTCCTTGTTAACGCGCTGGAAGTCAGCGTGAGACAGGGTCGGCTTGTACGGGTGACGCTGCAGATCCTTCAGGATCGCGCTTTCTTTCTTGCCGTTCAGGTTGATGGTCAGAACGTGGGAGTAGAAAGCTTCGTTTTCCAGGGCCTTCTGAAGCTCTTTGTGAGCGATGGAGATGGAAGTCGGCTCCTGGTTTCCGCCGTACAGAACGGCCGGAACCTGACCTTCGCGGCGCAGGCGGCGGCTCGCACCTTTCCCCTGGTCTTCGCGCAGGATTGCTTGGATTTCAAATTGCTCGGACATTGTCGTTTCCTCAAGATCATCATCCGGGGCCCGCGACCAGGCTTGCCGGTGATGGTGGTTGTATGCTCCGGTAGGGAGCTCAAACGAGTAAGGAGCCGCAAAGCGACTCCTTACCGTGCGGACTCGAAAGTCCGCGAATAACTGCCTGAATTCCAGGCCTTACTCGAACATGGCGCTGATCGATTCTTCGTTGCAGACGCGACGAATCGATTCGGCGAGAAGCCCTGCCATGCTGAGGGGGCGGATTTTATCACATCTGGCCGCCTTGTCACCCAGCGGGATCGTGTCGCAGACCACCAGTTCGTCGAGCTGGGACGAGTTGATATTCTCAATCGCCGGGCCGGACAGCACGGGGTGGGTGATATAGGCGACAACACGTTCTGCGCCGTGTTCCTTAAGGGCGTTGGCAGCCTTGCACAGGGTGCCGGCAGTGTCGACGATGTCATCCACGAGGATACAGGTCTTGCCCTGAACGTCACCGATGATGTGCATGACCTGGGAGACGTTGGCGCGCGGGCGCCGCTTGTCGATAATGGCCAGGTCGGCGTCATCGAGGCGCTTGGCGATGGCGCGGGCACGTACGACGCCACCCACGTCCGGGGATACCACGATGAAGTTTTCGAAGCGCTGGCGTTCGATATCTTCCAGTAGCACCGGCGTCGCATAGATGTTGTCGACAGGGATGTCGAAGAAACCCTGGATCTGGTCTGCGTGGAGATCCACGGTCAGTACCCGGTCGATTCCGACGTTACCGATCATATCCGCTACGATCTTGGCGCTGATAGCGACTCGCATCGAGCGTACCCGCCGATCCTGGCGTGCGTAGCCGAAATAGGGGATGACTGCTGTAACCCGGGAGGCTGAGGCGCGTCTCAGCGCGTCCGCCATGACAATCAGTTCCATGATGTTGTCATTGGTCGGGAAGCAGGTCGGCTGGATGACGAAAACATCGCGGCCGCGAACGTTCTCGTTGATCTCGACAGTGGTTTCGCCGTCGCTGAACCGGCCGACAGTGGCGTCACCCATCGGGATGTGGAGTTTTTGCACGACTTTCTGGGCAAGCTCAGGATGGGCATTACCCGCAAAGACCATCAGTTTGGACACGGTGTGATCCTTCTGGGGAGCGTCTTTGGAATTCGGGGAAGTGACGGCGTTTGAAGAATGGCTGGGGTGGCTGGATTCGAACCAACGAATGACGGGATCAAAACCCGTTGCCTTACCACTTGGCGACACCCCAGTATCTCGAACATTTGGCATCAGTTCAGCTCGTTTAGCCTGACAGTGAGCGGTGAAAGGTTCACAGCCTTTGCAACGAACCCTTTGATGCCTGAGGGCTTTCTTGCCAGAATCTCGAGGGCCTCGGATTCTGTCGGGAAACGCCCGAAAATGCAAGCCCCCGTACCGGTTAATTTTGCGCTGGTAAATTGCCCCAGCCAATCAAGTGCCCGTGCAACCTCTGGGTAGAGTTTACAAACGAGGCTCTG
Source organism: Mangrovitalea sediminis (assembly GCF_002514725.1). GTDB lineage: Bacteria > Pseudomonadota > Gammaproteobacteria > Pseudomonadales > Oleiphilaceae > Mangrovitalea > Mangrovitalea sediminis. The sequence goes on along the minus strand of NZ_NTLB01000004.1, from coordinate 400,592 downwards.
ACAATCGTTCCGGTAGCGAGGATCGTCTCCCTCAAAAGCGGGCGCTATTTTGATTCGGGGAGAGTGCCTTGTCAACCCTTCGTGACCAAAAATCAAAGCCGTACTGACTTCGCATTCTGGTTTCAGGACCAGGTACCAGTGCTCGGGGGGGGATGACGGCGTCAGCCGCTCGCCGACACCCTCTGCCCAGGCGGCATGGCCGCGCACGAAAACCGGTACGTCGGCGCCCAGAGACAAACCGATTTCCGCGAGGCGGTCTACCGGGATATGCAGGCCCCAGAGTCGGTTGAGCGCGACGAGTGTCGTGGCCGCATTGGAGCTGCCGCCGCCGAGACCGCCTCCCATCGGAAGGCGCTTATCGCAATGAATCGTATAGCCGGGCAGTGTGCCGCCCACCTCTTTTCGCAGCTGTTCCGCCGCTTTCCAGATGAGGTTGTTTTCCAACGATACGCCGGGTAGTGCCGGTTCTATCCTGATCTGGTCGTCGCCACGGGGCTCGAAGATCAGCTCATCGCCGTAATCGAGAAACTGAAACAGTGTTTGCAGTTCGTGGTAGCCGTCAGGGCGACGCCCGACGATGTGCAGGAATAAATTGAGCTTTGCTGGGGCAGGGAGGGTCAGGTGTGGCACAGTAAATCTTCAGCTTAAGGGTTATTGAGAGGGTGCCAGGCTGTGACGGCGACGCGCACGCGTACTTGCCCTTTTTCTGCCGTCAGGAGCGCAGGCAGCGGAGGCAGGCCAGTGATCCAGGTCCTTTCCCTCTGGTAATGGATGCGCCAACCGTCCTGGGTTAGCAGGCGAAGCTGGCCTTGAGGACTGAAGTATAGCTTGGGCGAGCCATCAGGCGCGGGGATTCCCCGTATCCAGTAGGACAGTTGGGAAACCGGCAGACGCCAGCCGGTTTCCTGCAGTAGCAGTTCTTCCGGCTGGTTTGAGCTGAAACGCTTGCCGTTACTGGTGGTGAGCGTGATAAAGCCGGGAGCGCCATTAAGGGTTGTGCTGCCCATGCCCAGGAAGCTGGAGGACAGTTGTAGGTGATAGGTATCTCCGGTCTGTCGCCAAGCGTTGATCACACCGGTGTCATTATGTTCGGGCTGGCTGACGGCGACCTTACCCTGCAGCTCCCAGTGATCGAAGCTGGCGAGCTGTTGTTGCTTGACGGACCAGTCTGCCGGTTTCGCCGTGCTCAAACGACCTTCTTGAGGCAGCTGTACCTGGCTGGCACAGCCGGCCAGTAGTACAAGGAGGGGCAGGGCGAGCCAGGCTCGCCCGCTGCGGCTTGGGGCGTTCGTCACAGATGCTCCTTTTCAATGCCAGGTATGAGTCCCGGTATTGGTGCCTTATTGAATGCCCAACTCTTTCATGGCCTTAATCAAGCGAGAATCTCCTGGGTGTGCCTTCAGGCTATCCTGCAGGATGCTGCGGGCTTCACTCTTCTTGCCGCTGTCCCAGAGTGCCCTGGCCAGGTGGGTGGCCACCTCGGGGTCCGGGAATGCCGCATAGGCTTCTCGCAGGTATTTTACGGCACTGGGGAGATTGCCGAGCTTGTATTGGACCCAGCCCAGACTGTCCGTGATGGCCGGATTTTTCGGATCCAGCTTGTGGGCCTTCTGGATCAGCTCAAGCGCTTCCTTATAGCGGGTGCTTTTTACGGTCAGCGTATAACCCAGCGCGTTGAGGGCCACGGCGTTATTCGGCTCCGCAGCGATAATCTTGCGAAAATCGGCCTCAGACTCCTTATCGCGCCCCAGGCTGTCGAAAAGCATGGCCCTGGCATAACGGATGCGATTGTTGTTTGGGTATTTCTCAAGAGCATCGTTACAGGCTTTCAGTGCCTCTTGTTGTTTCTTGAGATCCAGCAGGAGATTGATGCGCACCATCCAGAGGTTTTCGGCCTGATTGGGCATCTGTTGCTGCAGGGAATCAAGATTGTTCAGGGCATCCTGCAGGTTACCCTCCTGTGCCTGCAGGAAACTCTTGCGCGAGAGTGCCGAGAAGAACTGGGTGCCGTCTTCAACCTGCCCATACTGGTCAATGGCCTCCTTGACGTCCTTGTTCTTGTCGGCAATCCGGCCGAGATAATAGTGAGCTTCATTGGTGTGCTCACCGGCCGTGACAAGCTCGGTCAGCTCGGTCTTGGCAATGTCCTCGTGGCCATTGTCCAGGGCAACCAGGGCGTGGGACAACTTGAGGCCGGATTCTTTCGGGAAGCGGATCATCAGTCGCTGGAACTCATCCTCTGCGGCCTGGTTCTGCCGGTCCTCCAGCAACATTCGGGCATACAGCGTGCCCAGCTTGCGGTCATCCGGATAGCGGTTGGTCTGCTTGCGCAGGTAACTGAGTCCTTCTTTGGGGTTGCCCAGGTCGTAGAGCAGTGTGCCATACAGTAGCATGGCCGGCTGATAGTCCGGGTGCGCCTTGAGCAGGGCCTTGGTGGTCTCCATGGCCTGCTGATTGTCCTTGTTGATGCGGTAAAGCAGGCCCAGGCTGTACTTGATCTCAAGGTTATCGGGATGCCGGGTTTCCAGTTGCTGGTAGAGCTTGAGGATTTGCTGCTGCTCTTCCGGCTTCAGCGTCTCGGCGTAGCCCGCCAGGCCATCGAAGTTAGCATCCCCACCCAGCTTCAGGATGGTTTCCATATGCTGGAGGGCCAGGGTGAAATTCTTTTTGCGGATGGCTTCGAGAGCGGCAATTTGATGTGCCTGGACGCTATTGGGGTCCTTTTCCAGCCAGATCTGTGACAGTCTGGCCTGGGCATTGGTCGCATTCAGCGCGTGGGCGATACCCATGGCGCGCTTGATGATGCCCAGGTCGCCGGATTCTTCGGCAGCTTTGACGTAATCCAGCAGCGTTACATCATAACGCCCGCGCTGGGCGGCAATTTCCGCTGTCAGCAACTGGAAAAGAACATTGGGCGGGAAGCTGCCGTAATGCACCTCCTGTTTTGCCTGTTGTTCCGGTTTGGCCTGCACTTTGGGCGTTTCGGACTGTTTGGCTGGGTGCTGCAGGAGGCTCGCGCAGCCGCTTAACATTAGCAGGCCGGCGGACAGAAGTAATGGTTTCCGCATGTTGCTTCCGTATGCTCAATGGATGGGCGGACAGAGAAACTGTGAGAGTTCCTAATAATGGCACAAGGCGAAGCGCATGCCTAATCCCCTGATTGTCGTCCGTCGCCCTGTCGCAAGCGATCAATAACTTGTAGGTAAAAACCGTCGGTCTTTGATCCAGCGCAGGAGTTTGGCTGGCACCGAAGAGGCCAGACCGCTAAAATAGGGACGTTTTGTAGCAACCTATAGAATGCCATCCCGAAAGGCATCACCGACATCCTGGCGAGTTCCGATATCTGATATGGCTGTGCTGGTACTGGGTATAAATCATCGCACCGCACCGGTGGAAATGCGGGAGTGTGTGGCGTTTGCGCCAGAGACACTGCCGTCTGCCCTGCGTCAGGTGGTGGATACCAAGCGGGTCAGCGAGGTCGCTATCCTTTCGACCTGTAACCGCACGGAAGTCTATTGCGCGACCGATCTGGACGGCGAGCGCCAGTTGCTGGATTGGCTGGGCGGTTTCCACAGTATCGATGCCCTGGAGCTTGCCGGCTGTTGTTATGTCTATTGGCAGGATGAGGCTGTGCGTCACATGATGCGCGTCGCCAGCGGATTGGATTCCATGGTGCTGGGTGAGCCTCAGATCCTGGGCCAGCTCAAGGATGCCTATGCCTCGGCCCGTGAAGCGGGGACCGTGGGGCGTGAATTAACCCGTCTTTTCGAGCAGTCCTTCTCCATCGCCAAGCGTGTGCGCACGCAGACCAGCATTGGTGAGAACCCGGTTTCTGTCGCCTACGCTGCGGTTGCGATGTCCCGTCATATTTTTTCCGACCTGTCGGAAAACCGGGCCCTCCTGATCGGCGCGGGCAAGACGATCCGGTTGGTGGCTCAGCATCTGAGGGAGCTCGGGCTGATTGACATCACCGTTGCCAATCGCACCCTGGAGCGGGCTGAAGAGTTGGCGGCAGAAATGGGCGGGCAGGGTATCCGGCTTTCCGATATTCCTGAGGTCTTGCCCAATGCCGACATTATTATCTCGTCCACCGGAAGCCCTCTGCCGATTCTCGGTAAGGGTTCGGTGGAGCGGGCGCTCAAGCAGCGCAAGCATCGCCCCATGTTTATGGTCGATATCGCCGTGCCGCGGGATATCGAGCCGGAAGTGCGCGAGCTGAGTGATGTCTATTTATATACCGTCGACGATCTTCGTGAAGTCATCGAAGAGAATATCCGCTCCCGCGAAGGGGCTGCGCGTGAGGCAGAGAACCTCATCGAGAGCGGTGTCTCTGAATTCATGTATCAGTTGCGGGCTTTGGATGCCGTGGCGACGCTCAAGCAGTTTCGTGGTCAGGCGGAGCGGGTGCGTGATGACGAAGTCGACAAGGCGGTGCGAGCCCTGCAGGCGGGGGCCGACGCTGAGACGATTGTGCGCTCCATGGCGCGTGCGTTGACGAATAAGCTGCTGCATGGGCCGACCGTGCAGGTGCGCAAAGCGACAGCCGAAGGCCGCGCGGATGTGGCCGAGTGGCTGCGTGAACTCTACGATCTCAGTCCTGGCCGGCCTAACGGTAAGGGCGGCAATGCCGACGGTAATGCTGCCGTCGAACCTATCTTCGTGGCCGAACAGCGCCAGAAAGTTTAGTATCCTGTGCGGATTATCCAGTGACGCTCCGGTGTAATCGGTGTGTTCGATGCGCTATGCGCTCCGGAACGAGCTGACAGACCCCGTTTTCAGGCGCACTTGGACTCTCACCTCTGACCGTATCGCAGGTAGCTGTATTTCTTATGAAGGCATCCATTCAGACCAAACTGGACCAGTTGCTCGACCGCTTTGAAGAAATCGGTGTGCTGCTGACTGACGCCCAGACCATCGCGCAACAGGATCGTTTCAGGGCTTTGTCCCAGGAGTATGCCGAAGTCGAGCCGGTGGTAAAGTGCTACCGGGAATACCGCAAGGTCTGTGAGGACATCGCCGGCGCTGAAGAGCTGCTGCGGGAAGGGGATGCCGAGATGCGGGCCATGGCGGAAGAAGAGGTTGAGAGTGGTCGCGAGCGGCAGCTGGAGCTGGAGTCCGAACTGCAGCGACTGTTGTTGCCGCGCGACCCGAATGACAGCTGTAACGTGTTTCTGGAAGTCCGGGCCGGTACCGGAGGGGACGAGGCCGCCATCTTTGCCGGTGACCTTTTCCGCATGTATTCCCGTTATGCCGAGCGACAGGGCTGGCGTGTTGAGGTCATCAGCGAGAGCCCTGGTGAGCATGGTGGCTATAAGGAAATCATTTCCCGCGTTGCCGGTGATCAGGTCTATGGCCACCTCAAGTTCGAGTCCGGTGCGCATCGTGTGCAAAGGGTGCCGGAGACTGAATCCCAGGGGCGTATTCATACCTCGGCCTGTACCGTTGCCGTTATGCCTGAACCTGATGAAGTGGAAGCGGTGGAGCTGAATAAGGCCGACTTGCGGGTCGATACCTTCCGGGCGTCAGGGGCGGGCGGTCAGCACGTCAACAAGACGGATTCCGCGATCCGCATTACTCATATTCCTTCCGGCATTGTCGTGGAATGCCAGGATGAGCGCTCCCAGCACAAGAATCGCTCCAAGGCGATGTCGCTGCTGCAGGCACGCTTGATGGAGCAGGAGCGGGAAAAGCATGCCCGTGAGCAGGCCGATACCCGTAAGAGCCTGGTCGGCAGTGGTGATCGTTCCGAACGCATTCGGACCTATAACTTCCCACAGGGGCGGGTGACCGATCATCGTATCAACCTCACGTTGTACAAGTTGGACGAAGTGGTCGAAGGTGATCTCGACCCGGTGATCGAACCCTTGATGCAGGAATATCAGGCGGAACTGCTCAACAGCATGTCTGAAGACTAATGACTGACATCCCGACCCCACAGACCGTTGCCGAGGCTCTGGCCTGGGCCTCTGATCGTATCGATAGCGAATCGGCGCGGTTGGATGCGGTGTTGTTGCTGGGGCGGGTGATGGGACAATCGAGGACCTGGCTCTACACCTGGCCGGACGCGGCCTTGTCGGAAACCCAGCAGGCGGCTTTCCAGACCCTGGTCGAGCGTCGTGCCGTTGGCGAGCCGGTGGCATATCTATTGGGTGAGCGAGAGTTCTGGTCGTTGCCGCTGTCGGTCAACGCCAGCACGCTGATACCCCGGCCGGATACGGAATGCCTGGTCGAGACGATTCTGGTGTTGGCATTACCGGAGCAGGCCCGGGTGCTGGATCTGGGCACGGGCACCGGAGCGATTGCGTTGGCCCTGGCATTTGAGCGACCGGAATGGCAGGTTTGGGGTGTCGATCGTTCGCCAGAGGCCGTGGCGCTGGCGAAGGCCAATAGCGTCAAGCTGGCGCTTGAGCATGTCCATTTCGCCGAGAGTGACTGGTTCTCGGCGCTCGAACCCCAGCACTTTCATATGATCGTCGCCAATCCGCCCTATATCGATGCGCAAGACCCGCACCTCGAACAGGGCGATGTGCGCTTTGAGCCGCGTTCCGCCTTGGTGGCGGGCGATGCGGGGTTGGCGGACCTGCGTGATATTGTGCACGCCGCGCCAGATTGGCTGATGCCGGGAGGCTGGATCGTGCTGGAGCATGGCTGGCAGCAGGCGGAGGCTGTGCAGGCGTTGCTGGAAGCGCGGGGTTTCCGTCGTGTGGCCTCGCAGCGTGATTATGGCGGTAATCTGCGTTTGACCCTGGCGCAATGGGAGTCTCCCTGATGTCCGATACCCTCACTGACGAACAGCTCCTGCGCTATAGCCGGCAGATTCTGATGCCGGAAATGGACGTGGCGGGTCAACTATGCCTGGCCAATGCGCGGGTGCTGGTGGTCGGTGCCGGTGGGCTCGGCTGCCCTGTCGTGCTGTATCTTGCGGCGGCGGGCGTGGGTGAGTTGACCGTTGCCGACCCGGATATCGTGGAACTGACCAATTTGCAGCGTCAGATCGCTTTCACGATGGCGGATATCGACCGCTTCAAGGCTGAGGTGCTGGCCGAGAGGGCGATGGCCACCAACCCGGATTGCCGGGTGGTGCCGAAGGTGGCGCACCTTGAGGGGCAGGCGTTGGACACTGCGGTGGCGGGCAGTGACCTGGTCCTTGATGCCAGCGACAATTTCACCACCCGTTTCGCCGTGAATGCGGCCTGCGTGAAGCACCGGGTCCCCCTGGTGTCCGGCGCTGCGATACGGGCCGAAGGGCAGGTCGCCGTTTTCGATGCACGACAGATGGATAGCCCTTGCTACCGCTGCCTCTACGCAGTCGACGACGACGAGGCCCTGAACTGCTCCCAGGCCGGCGTGCTCGGCCCACTTGTCGGCATGATCGGCACCACGCAGGCGATGGAAGCCATCAAGATCCTTGCAGGTGTCGGTCAGTCGCTGACAGGGCAGTTGCTGCTGCTGGATGCGCTGACATTACAGTGGCGATCCCTCAAGTTACCCCGCGATCCTGAATGCCCTGTTTGTGGACCGCGGCATCAAGGCTGATCCATCTCTTTTTCTATCGCTCTTCTCAGTTGCCTCCTAGGGCGTGCTTTATGGTTGTAATGCCCGAAAGTGTTCGATGGCTGCTTGTCGGCTTGCCTTCAGATCCACCAGTGGTGCAGGGTAACCGGTGACCCGCCCTCCCTTTTCCCAGGGGGCATGAATCCTGTCCGGCCCGAGTTTGGCGACTTCCGGCACATAGTGGCGGATAAAACTGCCGTCAGGATCGAAGCGGGTACTTTGCGATACCGGGTTGAAGATTCGGAAGTACGGTGCTGCATCGGTACCTGTCGATGCGCTCCACTGCCAGCCGCCGTTGTTGGAGGCGAGGAAACCGTCGACCAGCCGGGACATGAAATAGGCCTCTCCCAGGCGCCAGTCGATAAACAGGTTCTTGGTCAGGAACATGGCGGTGACCATACGCAGCCGATTGTGCATCCAGCCGGTTTGGTTCAGCTGGCGCATTGCCGCATCGACAATGGGGACGCCGGTTTGTCCTGCCTTCCAGGCTTCGAACGCCTCTCCGGGTGGATTCCAGGGCAGGGACTCCGTTTCCGGTTTGAATGCGCGGTGCATGCTGACGCGGGGAAAGTGATAGAGGATATGGATATAGAAATCGCGCCAGGCCACTTCGTTGACCCAACTGGCAATACCTTCCTCGCGTCCGCCGGAGCTGAGAGCTTGTTGGGCGGCCACCAGGCATTGTCTGCCGGACAGTACACCGGCGGCCAGATAAGGCGACAAACGGCTGGTTGCAGCCAGCGCCGGGAAATCCCTGTCTCGCTTGTAGGTCCCGCCGCGTTCGTCGAGAAACTGTTCCAGTTGCTGGTGCGCGGCGTTTTCGCCCGCGGTCAGCCCTGAATCAGGCACCTTGTTCGCATCGATCATGTCGCGGGGGACCGTGGGCGAGTCAACGGCGGGGCCACGTTGACTGGGTTCTGGGTAGAGCGAGACCGGAAACTCGTCAAGCCAGCTTCGCCAACGGCGCGAGAAGGGGGTGAAAACCGTATAGGGCGCGCTTTGCTGTGTCAGGACCTGACCCACTGGCACGACGCTCTGGTCGCGGTACCGATGGACCTGTATACCCGCCTCCGTCAGCCTATGCCGCACGTCGCGATCGCGACGCCTTTCGTTGACGCCGTATTCCTCATTGAAATGCAGCCCGCTGATGTTCCGCGCGCGACTGAGGTTCAGCAGGGCGTCGGGTGAGGCACTGAAGTCATCGTGTCTCAACAGATGGCAGCGAATGCCAAGGGCCGACAGACGGTGAAAGAGGCTGTCCAGGTTGTCCAGCAAAAAGCGGGTGCGTGCTGGTGACCAGTCGTGCTGCCGCCATTGTTCCGGTGTCAGGAGAAAGCAGGCTTCGACAGGCGCTTCGCCCTGCAGGGCGGCTGTCAGGGCGGGGTTATCCGCCAGTCGCAGGTCGTTTCGGAACCAGACCAATTGTGTCATGGAGTGTTGCCCTGGAAAAATGATGTATGAGGGTTATTCGCGGGCATTGAACGATTGGATTATAGTGGCTCCGACGACGGCATAAACCGGGTGCGGGAGTAGAGGATTGGATATCGAGCTGCTGAAAACGTTTCTCGAGGTGCATCGGACTCGTCATTTCGGGCGTGCCGCGGAAAACCTTTACCTGACCCAGTCGGCCGTCAGCGCCCGTATTCGTCAGCTCGAGCAGGTGCTCGGCACCGATCTGTTTGTCCGAACCCGCAATAACATTCATCTGACGCCGGCCGGAGAACGCTTGGCGCCTCATGCTGAGTCGGTGCTGACGGTCTGGGAACGGGCGCGCCAGGATGTTGCGTTGTCCCAGGGGCTGTTGACCCGATTGGCGATTGCCGCGCCGCCGTCAATTTGGGACAGCTGGTTGCAAATGGCCCTGCAGCGGCTGATGCGCGACCTGCCGGATATTGCCTTGCGGGCCGATGTCTATAGCGATGACTCTCTAGGGCGACGATTGATCGAGGACGCCCTGGATCTCGCCGTCTGCTTCGATCCGCCGAAAAGTTACGACCTGGTGGTAAAGGAGGTGGATTCCCTGTCGTTGATCATGGTGTCTTCGCGTTCGGGGCAGGCGGCAACGGCGGCGGTCAGCGACCGCTATATACAGGTGGATTGGGGAACAACTTTCAAGGTGGAGCATGCCCGGGCATTTGTCGGCATGCCGCCGTCCGTACTGCACACCTCGAGTGGCCGGATCGCGCTGGACTTCCTGTTGGCCAACGGAGGGGCCGTCTATCTGCCGGAACCGGTGGCGCGACCCTATCTCGATGAATCCGTGCTGTTTCTCGTGGAGGATGCGCCGGTCTTCAATCGGGCTGTCCATGTCGTGCACAAGAGCGCTCACGAGCGCCCGGCCTTGATCGAGCGGATTGTGGGCTTGCTGACACTGTGTTCATCGTACAGTCCGCAGTCCCTGCAGCCCGGGCGTTTGGGGGCCAATCAGGCCACATGATCATCCATTATTAAAATTAATTGTATTTAGAAAAAAATATTGTTGTACCCTTGCCGGAAGTGTGCTCCATAATCGCGGCCGCCTACCGGTGCATGTTGCCGGAAGGTGTCTGACGGGGCAGGGGGCTTGTCCGGCGGTGCATCTTTGGGATGTTTTTCCGTTCGGCTTGCCAACGCATAAATCTGACTATACTCAGGTTATGTCGTGGTTGTCCGGTTGGAAGAACTCCTGGTAGCAGTCGACCTTTCCAATGAATGGGAGGGTTTTACCAAAACAGGACCTTCGTGAATCCCAACGGAGATCGTGTGATGCAGGCAAATTTCTCTGATTTCAGCTGCAAGCGAGCATTCTTCGATACCAAACATTACCCGCGCGGCTTCAATCGTTCGGGTGACTTTTCCATGAGAGAGGCGCAGCTTCTTGCCAATCATGGTGTGCTGCTCAACGAATTGACGCTGGGCAAGGCTACACCGGCGAATGCTGCACAGGAACGTCTCCTGAAAGTGGTCCAGGGCGAGGTGCCGGCGGAAAGTCTGCTGGAAAAGGTATGGGTTAAATACCTCCAGAAAACCACTCGCCCGACGATTCGCTATTCCTGCTCGGCACCCGCCTCGGAAGGGGGAGACTACAGCAGTGATGAGGCTGTCGGCGACTACTGAGGCAGAGGTTGGCTGGCGGTAGCGCCAACCCTTCGGTTTGCAGTGAGGCTGGGCTGTCGGCGGGGCTTTCGTGGTCTCCGCCGATGAGCCTTGTCCCTTCTATTAAGCCAAAAGTGCGACTCTCTGCCTGCCGTCCCGGCGTCGTTGTAACTGCGTAGGGATAGCGGGGTGGCACTCGCTTCGATTTCCGGTAGCATGTCCGTGTTTAGCCTGTATTTTTTCAGGTTTTAAGGGCCATCTCGCCGACAACCAGGATGTGCAGGAACGATACCGGATGCCGGAAAATCTCATCGAACAGGAAGGTCAGTGGGCCCAGGAACTGGCGCTGGAGTCCGGTCAGACATTACGTAATGACTTCGGCAGCCTGCGGCTCTGGATCACCATGCTCGACCGTGAATGGCAGGTTCGTTACGAACGTGCGGATAACAAACGCGAGGATGTGCGCTGGCTGCAGGTGCTGGGTTTTGTCTTGCCTGGCGGTGACGTGTCGCTCAACCGCTACGTGCGTAACGATCTCTCTCCAAAACTGCGGATGATGCCGGCCCTGCCGGACCGATCCGTGGTCATCCGTCCCTATCACCCCCTGTATATTCCCGCCGGCGGCTACTGCACGATCTATGTCAGTACCGGCGCCTGGCTGCGTCTTCAGGTCGGGGATAAGCAGACGCAGTTGCTGGAGCTGCCTATCGTGGTGCCATCCATGACCTGGGTGGGAAAGACGACGATGGATGGCGAGCTATGCTATGCCAGTAATACGTTTGCACGCCTGGCGCTGGAAGCACTACCCAAACGGTCCTGGCGGGTGATAACGCCGGTGCGCATCGTCAATCGGCGTAAGGATGCGCTGTTGCTCGAGCGCTTCAGTCTGCCCTCTCCGATGCTGCCGGTGTTCAAGAGCGAGCAGAACTGGTTGTGGACGCCCGAGGTGACCGTGACCTGTGAAAAGGACATTGCGGAAGCCAAGCTGGCGGTCGCCCCTCATGCCCCGGCCGATGCCGGTAAGTGCGAGTTGCTGTGCCATGCACGACAGGAGCCGGAAAAGGGCGGGCTGGTGAAGGCTTTCGACCGGATTTTCGGGTAAGAACCTTTTGGATAGTTGCCGATGAGCTTTGGACAGGCTTTCAGTGGAATGTTTACCAGTCTCAACTGGGCGGGATGGATCCATGCATTCATCCTGCTGATTATGGGCGGCATTCTCGCGTCGTTGCTCAGCCGTGCGCTGGTTCGGGTTGGTGGGCGGCTGTCGCGGCATCAGCAGGTGATGCTGCGGCGACTGGTGTTTTATGTCGTGTTGCTGCTGTTCGTCATTGCTGCGTTGCGCGAGGCGGGTTTTGAGCTCAGCGTTTTGCTCGGCGCGGCGGGTATTCTGACGGTGGCGATTGGGTTTGCGTCGCAGACGTCGGCATCCAATATGATCAGCGGCCTTTTCCTGTTGGCGGAGAAACCGTTCGAAATCGGTAATTTCATCGAAGTGGATAGTACCCGCGGTGAAGTGGTCAGCATTGACCTGATGAGCGTCAAACTGCGGACCGTCGATAACCTTTACGTGCGGATTCCCAATGAAACCCTGATCAAGTCCAAGGTAACCAATCTCACGCGGTTTCCCTTGCGTCGTGTAGACCTCCAGATTGGGATAGCCTACCGTGAGAGCATTGCACAGGTTAAGCAGCTCTTATTGGCCATGGCGGAAGACGACCCTCGCTGCCTGGAGGAACCGCGTCCCTTTGTATTGGTGCTGGGCCTGGGGGCGTCGTCGGTCGACCTGCAGTTCTCCTTCTGGGTGCGGACGGAGGATGTTCGCGACATGCGCAGCGACATGCTGCAGGCCGTCAAGGACCGTCTCGATCGCGAAGGCATTGAGATTCCATTCCCTCACACAAGTGTTTATGCGGGTTCGGCTTCCGAACCGTTCCGTATTCAACTGGTGAGTCCCGCCAATCAACAGGATCGGGCGAATGATGACAACACTACAATCTGAGCCCGGGCAGGAGGAATCATCCCTGATCTGGTTGGGATGGCGGGAGTGGGTGGCTTTGCCCGAGCTGGGTATTCAGCGCATTAAGGCCAAGGTGGATACGGGGGCGCGTACCTCCTGCCTGCACACGTTTCGTACGGAAGCCTATCAGGACGAAACCGGGCGCCGTGTCCGTTTCTGGTTGCACCCCGAACAGGGGGGAAGTAGTGACGAGCTGGAGTGCGACGCGGCCGTCATCGATGAGCGTATGGTGTCGGACAGCGGCGGTCATCGTGAACAGCGTTTGGTAATTTTGACACCGGTCTGTATCGGATCGGTAATTTGGCCCATCGAAATGACCCTGACCAACAGGGATACGATGCGCTTTCGGATGTTGTTGGGGCGTACGGCCATGGCGAAGCATGCGGTGGTAGACCCGCAGGCGTCCTATCTGGCCGGTCAGCCGCAGCCTGGGGGTAATTCATGAAAATCGGGGTCTTGTCCCGTAATCGTTCGTTGTATTCCACCCGTCGCTTGGTGGAAGAAGGTCTCAAACGAGGCCATGAAATGCGTGTGATCGACTGTCTTCATTGTTATATGAATATCACCTCGTCCAACCCAAGTATCCATTATCGGGGGGAGGTTCTGGATGGCTTTGATTCCGTGATTCCCCGCATTGGCGCGTCGGTGACATTTTATGGTACGGCGGTGTTACGCCAGTTCGAAATGATGGGCGTTTTCCCGCTCAATGAGTCGGTCGCGATTACCCGTGCGCGTGACAAGCTGCGTTCGATGCAACTGCTGTCGCGGAAGGGTATCGGTTTGCCGGTGACCGGCTTTGCCAATAAGCCGGATGACATTCCTGACCTGATCAAGATGGTTGGCGGTGCGCCGCTGGTAATCAAACTGCTGGAAGGCACCCAGGGGATCGGCGTGGTGCTGGCCGAAACCCGAAAGGCGGCGGAGAGTGTCATTGAGGCCTTTCTGGGGTTGCATGCGGACATCCTGGTACAGGAATACATCAAGGAAGCTGGTGGCAGCGATATCCGCTGCTTCATCATCGGTGACAAGGTGATTGCGGCCATGCGGCGTCAGGCGGCGGAAGGCGAGTTTCGCTCCAATCTCCACCGGGGCGGAACGGCGTCTGTCGTGCGGATCACCCCGGAAGAGCGGCGTACGGCGATTGCGGCGGCCAAGGCGATGGGGCTGAATATCGCCGGTGTCGATCTATTGCGCTCCAGTCGTGGTCCGCTGGTCATGGAAGTGAACTCTTCCCCCGGTCTGGAGGGTATCGAGGCGGCGACCGGCAAGAACGTTGCCGGCATGATACTGGAGTTTACCGAGAAGAATGCACGTCCCTGGCGAACGAAAACCAAGGGTAGGGGCTAAGCATGGCGCGGGAACCGTTTGAGATCGCCGGCGAGACGATCGATGTCGGTAAGCGCCGGACGGTGGAAGTGCCTGTCGCCAAGTTGTATACACACACGCCACTGCATATCCCGGTGGAGGTTGTGCATGGTCGCCGTGAAGGACCGACCTTGCTGGTCTGCGGCGCTATCCATGGTGACGAAATCAATGGCGTGGAAATCGTGCGCAGGGTGTTGCGGTTCGGTGGTCTGCGCTATCTGCGCGGTACGCTGGTCGCCGTGCCTATCGTCAATGTCTTCGGCTTCGTTCAGCGGTCCCGCTATCTGCCGGACAGGCGAGACCTGAACCGCTGCTTCCCGGGTTCGGAAAGTGGCTCTCTGGGTGCCCGTATCGCCTATCTGTTCAGAACACAGATCATGGAGAAGGCCTCGCATATTATCGATTTGCACACAGGCGCCATTCACCGTTTCAACCTGCCGCAGATCCGGGCCGAGCTCAAGAGTGAGGAAACGGCACGCATGGCCGAAGCCTTTGCGGCCCCCATTATCCTTAATGCCAGCCTGCGCGCGGGAACCCTGCGGGAGCATGCCGACTCTCTCGGTATTCCCGTCGTCACCTACGAGGGCGGTGAGGCGTTGCGGTTTGATGAAATCGCCATCGCCAGCGGGGTGAAGGGTATCATCCGTGTGATGCGTGCGCTGGATATGCTCCCGCCGGAACGGACCAAGGCGGGTGCCCGTAAGCGTTCGCCGGTCCGCTCGGAAGTGGCCGTTACGTCGACCTGGGTGCGTGCCGAGATTGATGGCATCCTGCGGCCCGGCGTCAAGCTCGGGCAGCGGGTGAACAAAGGGCAAAAGCTGGCGGTGATTGCCGATCCATTTGGGGAGCGTGAGTCACCGGTTGTTAGCAGTGCGTCCGGCATCGTCATTGCCATGAATAACCTGCCGTTGGTCAACGAAGGCGAGGCCATTTATCACATTGCCCGTTTCGACGAGCTGGATGAAGCGGTGAAGGCGGTGGAGGAATTCCGGTCGGAGCTGGATCCTGCCTATCAGGAGAATACGTTGCCGACGCACCCCTGGGATGAATTGTTGAAGTAGGTAGATGAAGCAACAACGGCGTCGGCCGTTCTCCCTCTCCCCGGATGGGGAGAGGGAGACATCTCACGACTCACCTTCAAAGATGCGCTTCTGCGTACTCCGCCAATACCGAGCGTGGCACACCCTTCAGGTGAATGTGACCGCCATGCCGGAACCGCTTGAAGCGCTCTGTCATGTAGGTCAGCCCTGAACTGATGCCCGATAGGTAAGGCGTATCGATCTGTGCCAGGTTGCCGAGGCAGATCACCTTACTGCCGTTGCCGGCGCGGGTGACGATGGTCTTGATCTGGTGCGGGGTCAGGTTTTGTGACTCGTCGATCAGGATCAGGCTGTGCTGGAAACTTCTGCCGCGGATATAGTTGAGTGACTTGAAGTGCAGCGGCACCTTGCTGAGGATGTAGTCGACGCTGGACGTCATGTTCTCGTCGTCTTCGTGCAGGGCTTCGAGGTTATCGACGATTGCGCCCAACCAGGGTTCCATCTTCTCCGCTTCGGTACCGGGCAGGAAGCCGATGTCTTCATCCAGCCCTTGGGTGCTGCGGGTGGCGATGATGCGCTTGTAGCGTTTACTGGCTACCGTCATCTCTATGGCGGCGGCCAGGGCGAGGATGGTCTTGCCGGAACCAGCGGCACCGGTGAGGTTGACCAAGTGAATGTCCGGATCGAGTAACAGGTTCAGGGCCAGGGCCTGGTAGATGTCCCGTGGTGTCAGGCCCCAGACCTGCTGTTCCATCAGCTCGTAACGGCTGAGGTCCAGCAGGACAATGCGGTCATCGTCGATATCGGTGACCCGGCCTACGAAGCCGAGTTCGTCAATGACGAATTCGTTGATGTTGAGCTTCAGCAGGGCGCCTTCCCGGCGCAGGATATGCTCCGTCAGGCCCGCCCGCTGGACGGTCTCCACCTTGTCGATGGTGTCCCAGAAGGAATTGGAGAACTCCTGATAGCCGATCGGCAGAAGATCAATATCGTCTACCAGTTGATCGTTGTGGTAGTCCTGAGCTTCAACGCCGAACCCTCGCGCCTTGAGGCGCATGTTGATGTCCTTGCTCACCAGGATGATGTTCTGGCTCTTGTGCTTTTCCTGCAAGTCGGCAAGCGTGTTGATAATCTTGTTGTCGTTGATGTGTTCGGGAAGATGGTGCCCGTTTTGGTGTGTCGAACTCATCAGGATGGTGAGGGTACCCTGGGCCGGGCCGGTTTCGGTGCGTTTAATTGGAACGCCGCGCTCTATTTCTCTGGGAGAGGCATCGCCAAGGAGTCTGTCGATGGTGCGGATTGCTTGGCGGCAATCGGCGGCGACAGCTTGCTTACCACTTTTCAGACTGTCGAGTTCTTCAAGAACCGTCATCGGGATGACGACGTTGTGCTCTTCAAAATTGAGGACTGCGTTGGGGTCGTGGATGAGGACATTGGTGTCTAGGACGTACATCTTTTTCCGCGAACGCGGTGCTCGTGGCATAAGGTCCAATCCCTCTTGCTGTGTTGGCTGATTTCGATCTTAGTCAATTACGCTGAACGGCGCAGCCCTCTTTTTCGGATCGGTGACTCTGTATCGGGTGCGAAACGCCGCTCAGGCACGGACGTCTCCGAGGCTGCTACGTGTCAGTGTCGGGTCGGCAATCACCTTGAGCATGTCATAGGTGGTTACGATGCCGGTAATACGCTCGTCCTGGGTCACGAAGACGCGATGCAGGTGCTCCTTCATCATCAGCTCGGCAATCTCGCGGACGGTGGTATCTTCAGTGACGGAGATGACGCTGGGGGTCATGATGTCGCGCACCTCAACGGGGACGCGTGTCATCTCTTCGAAAATCATCTGCTTGAGGCGGCGGGCTTCCTGGCGCTCGTCGGGGGTGAGCTGCTTTTCGACTTCGGGATCGACGCTGTTCCAATGAAATTCAGCGACGTCCTTCAGTGTGACGATGCCGACGATCTTGCCGTCTTCATCACAGACCGGGCTGCCGTTGATCTCGTTATCAGTCAGGAAACGGACCACGTGCTGCATGGTCCATGACTGGGGAACGGACTTGACGTGAGGCGTCATAATGTCCCGGGCACGTACGGTCATTGCGAAAATCCCTAGCGCTGGCGTGTCATCAAGGCGCGTCCCTTGTTCTGTCTGAAATCATCCGAAATGTAGGGACGTTTGGCAAGCGTTGTTGGGAATTTACCGTTCTATCCTGATTGGCAGGCCAGCCATCGTCACAACAAGGTGGCTAGGGTTTTGTCTTGGTTTTGCTGACGCCGGTCAAGCGCCCCTGGCTGTCGTAGTCGAGTTGGTAGCCCTGATAGCGGGGCGAACTCACCAGTTTGTTCAGCTTGCGCAGTGACTCATAAGGTATATCCACCAACAGCCGGTTGACCAACCAGCTGGGGAGGGCGCCATTGGGATCGGTATGCTGAATCCAGGTGACATCGGTGTGGTTGGCGTCGACGGCATGGAAGCGATAGAAGGTATCGGCATTGGTCACACGGACGAAGTCCGGTGATACCGGTTTCATATCATTTACCGTGTGCATGCGGATAATGACATCACCGGTCTTGGGATCAGACTGCGTCTTGATTTCCAGAACGTAGTCCCGGTCTTCGACCGGCCAGGGCAGGTTATTGATGGAGTAGGCAAAGCGGTCGTTGAAACTGAGGATCTTCAGGTTGTAGGCCTGTTCACAGCCATGTACCCACTGCATGCAAGAGGAGGGGGTATTCATGACGGCGATGACGCTGGCCAGGGATGCATCGAGCCGTGCGGTCGCCTTGAAGGACTTGAAATCGGACCCCGGTGTGTCGCGGGTAAAGACTTGGATGCCATCTCCGTTTTTGGCAAGCTGCCAGTTGTTATCTGGCGGCATGATGGCCCGGGCGGCCGTGGATTCCAGTAGTAGCAGAATCAGTGCGACGAGCAGTGCGGGGGCGGCAGACAACGGTCGGGTCATGGAAATGATGGTCCCTGTGGGTCAACGGTGGCCGGAGAATATGGAACCCGCTCGCCATGCTTCTCGCATGACAATGGGTTCCCAGGCAAAGAGTTCGAGTCTAGCACGGCGATTATGGTGGATTTTGATAAACTCTTTGCAGATTCGGCCGGTTTGCCGTGTTTACGGGCCGACCTTTTCACTTCAGCCAGGAAGGACTATCCCGTGCCTTTGATCGATGCATCCGGGCAACCCCGATGGGGGCTGATCGACGAGCCCGTGGATCGGGTTAATTTCGACGATTTTGATCTGCGTACGGTGATGGACCGCCCGCGCTCCCGTTGGGCCAGGCGGTTCGGGCACAACCAGTTCCAGTTCGTAGGTGTCATGGGGAGGGAGTGGTTAGCCGGTGTGGCGGTCGTCGATCTGAAGTGGATCGCAAATGCCTTCTTCTACCTGTACGACTTTCGGGAGGGGCGCCTGCTGGAGCACAGCAGCCTGCAGCCGCTGGCTTGGGGGACCCGGATCGATTCATCTCCCGATACCGGCAGCAGCCGGTTTGCCCAAGGCAGCACTCAGGTATCGATAACACCGCTGGGAGATGCGCGAGAGGTCGTCGTCCAGCAGGGTAAGGATGTGTCGATGCGTTTCAGGGTCGCCGTTCCGGCCGCATTCGAGACTTTGCGGCTATGCTCCCGGGCGGGCTACAGCGGTTGGGTCTATACCCAGAAGTCGGCGGGCTTGCCGGTCAGCGGAGAGGTCCGCTGGGGTGACTATCACTACACGACAGATGCGGATCATCGCGCCAGTATCGACTGGTCGGGCGGTTTTATGCGTCGTGAGACGGCCTGGAACTGGGCCTGCCTTGCAGGCGTGACGGAGCAGGGAGTTTCGATTGGTTTGAATCTGGCCGCTGGGGTGAATGAGACGGGGGTAACAGAGAATGCCCTTTGGGTAGACGGTCGTCGCACCACCCTGGCACCGGCGGATTTTCGTTTTCAGCGTTATCGTCCGGAGGAGCCATGGCAGGTGAGTACCAGCGATGGCCGGGTCGATTTGCGCTTTTTGCCAGCCGGTGTTCGCAAGGAAAGGGTGAACCTGGGACTCCTGGCGTCGAACTTTCGCCAGTTTTACGGGCATTTCGAGGGCCATTTGACCGACGACCAGGGGAACACACACTCCCTGGTCGCGCAGCCTGGCCTGATGGAAGACCATTTTGCGCGCTGGTAGCACGCACGTGGTGTCACATAGCGGACTCAATCTTCCGGTAAGGTGACGTTCAGCTCCAGTACTGAGCAACTGTCATTCTTGTCCAACTGCACCTGCACCATATCATCGTCGATCTGCACATATTTGCGGATGACGGCAATCAGCTCCTGTTGCAACTGGGGCAGGTAATCCGGCTGGTCACGGCGCCCGCGTTCGTGGGCAACGATAATTTGCAGACGTTCCTTGGCGATAGAGGCCGTCGCGGGTTTTTTACTGCGAAAGTAATCGAGAAGACTCATGCGACCTTACCCCCTGAACATCCGTTTGAAGAATCCTTTCTTTTGGGTGTCGAGGAACCGGTGTTCGCGCTTCTCACCAAGCAGTCGCGCCACCGCGTCTTCATAGGCCTGCCCAGCGTCGCTGCTGTCGTCGAGAATGACAGGCACGCCCTGGTTCGAGGCTGTCAGTACCGCCTGGGACTCCGGGATGACGCCCAGCAGCGGGATAGCCAGAATTTCTTCAACATCGCCGACCGAGAGCATTTCGCCGCGAACGACACGCTCAGGGTTGTAACGGGTCAGCAGCAGGTGCTCACGTACGGGTTCCTGTCCATCTTTGGCGCGTTGCGACTTGCTTTGCAGTATGCCAAGGATGCGATCGGAATCGCGTACGGAGGAAATTTCCGGGTTGGTGACGATGATGGCTTCATCGGCAAAGTGCATCGCCATCAGGGCGCCGTGTTCGATGCCGGCAGGTGAATCACAAATGATGTAATCGAAGGTTTCTGCCAATTCACTCAGAACCTTTCCGACGCCTTCCAGCGAGAGCGCGTCTTTGTCGCGGGTTTGGGATGCCGGCAGGATGTACAGCGTTTCGACCCGCTTGTCTTTGATCAGTGCCTGTTTGAGTGTCGCTTCGCCCTGGATCACGTTGACGAAGTCGTACACCACCCGTCTTTCGCAGTTCATGATCAGGTCGAGGTTGCGCAGACCCACATCGAAATCGATCACCACGGTCTTGTGGCCGTGCTTGGCCAGACCGGTACTGATGGACGCGCTTGTGGTGGTCTTGCCCACGCCACCCTTGCCTGAGGTGACAACAATTATCTTAGCCAATGTGTGGATCCTGTTGATTCGGTGGATGTAGTTATGGACCAGTTATGGATCGAATACCCATTCCAGTAACGAACGCCCGTCGTCAGCCCAGTGGCGTGACCACGAGCACGTCATCCTTGAGCTGGACCTGCGCGGGCTGTTTCCAGCAACTCTCCTGCAGATCTTCCGAGATTTTATAGTGTCCCGCAATGGAGACAAGCTCAGCCTCCATGGACTGGCAGAAAACGCGCGCATTCGTGTCGCCTTGCACACCTGCCAGGGCGCGACCCCGTAATGGACCGTAAACATGGATGTTGCCGGCGGCCAGAATCTCGGCTCCAGCACTGACCGGCGCGAGTACGATAAGGTCCCCTTCTGCGGCATAGACCTGCTGGCCGGAGCGGACGGGCAGCGTCACCACTTTGCCGGGTGCCATGGTGGGGGCGGCGTCAATCGCCGTTTCCACCGGGGCGTCTTCGGTCGGAGGTGTTTCTGCTGCTGGGGCGGCGGGCACCGGGCGTGCGCTTCCCGCAGGCATCCAGGCGAGAGCGGCATTACGCGCCAGCCGGCGCATGTCTTCGTCTCCTCCACGCACCGCAACGACGTGAACGTTGTGGCGCCGACAGATGCCGATGATCTGGAAAAAATCCAGTTCGGCGGCGGGCCGGCTGTATTTTTCCAGGCTCACAATCACCGGGATATCCTTGAAGAACCCCGGTGCCTGGCGAATCTTTTCGCGCAGGGTGTCCTCGAAGGCCTGTTGTTCGAAAAGCTGCAGTTCGATCAGCGTCATGGGTAGCATGGCGCCTTTCAGCTCGAAGCAGGCATTCGTGGCGACAGAATCAGGCATTGCGTTCCCCTCTAAAAGTTCCGAAAGCCACTCCGACATGTGGGCTTGCAGCTGGGATGCCGGTTTAGGCTGCAGGGGTAAGGCTTCAAAGCGCAACCCTGCGCCGCCGTTCTCGAGAAATTGGCGGATATTGGCATGTTCCCGACCGCTGGGCTGCTCCAGGACACTGCGGTAATGGCGGCCGAAGCAGAGGAGCGTCTGCTGCGTATCGAGGCCGGCGATTTGGCTCAGTGCAAAGATTTTGCAGGACCCTTCATTAGTGCCGGCGGCATTATGCAACTGGCCGTTTTGAAAAGGTACCGGTCTGTATTCAAAAAAATGGTCGATCAGCGCCAGCGTATCTTCGAAATCGGCGTTGCCATGTTCCAGTTCAGAGATGTGGCTGTCCAGCGCCGATTGCCAACGGGTTTCGGGTTCTGCCGTGATCATTGTTAAGTCCCTTTGAAACGTTCCTGTTGTTCCGGGGTCGCTGGCGTCTGGTAGCGGGCTTTCCAGCGCTCGTAGGGCATGCCGTAAATGATCTCGCGGGCCTGGTCGTAGGTCAGTGGCTGGCCCTGCTCTTCTGCAGCGGCACTATACCACTTGGCCAGGCAGTTACGGCAGAAGCCCGCCAGATTCATCAGGTCGATATTCTGGACGTCGGTGTGGCTCTGCAGGTGTTCGATCAGGCGCCTCAAAACGGCACTTTCTATTGCTTGTTGTTGATCTGTCGAAGATTGTTCCTGTTTCATGGCGGGCGGCTTCAGGTAGGTGGGCCAGGGTGTCAATGTTGTTGTTCAGACTGACATTCTCAGAATGTTGCCGTAATATACAAGACTGTATATAAATACAGTCATTATTTCATGTCTCAGCGCAAGATTATCCACTGCGATTGTGACTGCTTTTACGCGGCCGTGGAAATGCGTGACGATCCTTCGTTGCGTGAGGTCGCGCTGGCAGTTGGCGGCGACGGCGGGCGGGGAGTTGTGGCCACCTGCAACTATGCGGCGCGCGCCTACGGTGTGCGTTCTGCCATGACCATGAGCGAGGCGCACCGCCTGTGTCCGGATCTGGTGGTAGTGCCACCGGACATGGCGCGCTATCGCCAGGTTTCCCGCCAGGTCATGGGGATTTTTCGCGACTATACCCCGTTAGTTGAACCCCTTTCGGTGGACGAAGCGTTTCTGGATGTCTCGGAAACTGAACTCTTTCAAGGGAGTGCGACCCTGATCGCCCGCGACATCCGGCGACGTGTCCGAGAAGAGGTTGGTATTACGGTGTCGGCGGGCGTGGCCGGGAATAAGTTTCTGGCCAAGGTGGCGAGCGACTGGAATAAGCCGGATGGCCTTTTCGTCGTATTGCCGGAAGCGGCGGACGACTTCGTCCGGGCATTGCCCATCGAAAGGCTGTTCGGCGTCGGCAAGGTCACGGCAAACCGTCTGCATGAGTTGGGTGTCAGCACCTGCAATGACCTTCAGGCTTGGTCCCGTGAACAGCTGGCGGAGCGCTTTGGTCGACTCGGCTTGCGTCTTTATGAGATGTCCCGGGGGATTGATCCGCGTCCGGTGGTGGTGAGCCGGCCGACCAAGTCGATCAGTGTCGAGCGGACCTACGGTCGCGATTTGCCGACGCTGGCCGCTTGTGAGGCGGCGTTGGATGAGTTGGTGACCGACCTGGCCCTGCGGCTCAAACGCAAGGGTGAAAACAAGCCGATGCATAAGCTTTTCGTCAAGCTGCGGTTTTCTGACTTTTCCACGCACACCCAGGAGCGGATCCGGAACCTGACCGTCCTGCCGCAGCGGGAGGATTTCCTACCGTTACTTCGGGAGCTTTACGGCGATGCACGTCGACCGGTCCGGCTGTTGGGACTGGGTGTCCGTTATCGGGTCGATGAGCCTGGTGAAGCGGTGCAACTGCGGCTATTCGATTAATCGTTGCGTTGCTGCCTCACAGTGGCATCAGGGCCTGTAGCACTTCAGCCGGTGGGATGCAGGTGATCGATAGCGTCCCAATAATCCCTCCGATCAGCGCACCGGCAGCGACGTCACTTGGATAGTGAAGGCCGAGAATGACGCGCGATGCAGCAACGCTGAGGGTGAAGGGCAGTATCGCCAGCGCGACCGTTGGCAGCGTCAGCCAAAGCATGACGTTGAAACAGGCGGCGTGCAGCGTATGACCGGACGGAAAACTGTAGCGGTCCAGCGGGGGGGTGCCGCAATTGATGCTCGGAAAGGAGATGAACGGCCGCTCCCGGATCAGCCAGCGCTTGAGCAGTTTGTAGCTGATCGAGCACGCCAGTCCGGTCAGCGCCATGCTGACGGCAATGGCCAGGCCGCCATCCGGGGCCAATAGCGGGGTTATCAGGATCAGCGCATACCAGAAATAACCGTCACCGAGGCGGCTGACAGTGGCGAAGTAGCCGTGAACGGGGCGCAGACGCGACGATCGGTTGATCACCTGGCACAGGGCATATTCCAACTGATCGGCGCGATCAAAGAAGCGAGACGCTTTGCTTGATCGCATGACGGCGTTCCTCCGAGGGGGGATTCAGTACTTTCTGCTCGAACTGCTCGACGATTTCCCGCCAGTGCAGCTCCAGCGCCTTTTGTCGAGCCTCATGTCTCAGTTGTTTCAGCAATGACGGTTGGTCCGCCAGTTTCAGCGCAGCCTGGATGTAGTCGGCGTCGGCTTGCAGGGGGACCTTCATTCCATTGATTTCGTGATGAATGTGTTCCCCGGCGGCGGCATCGTCGAAGGCGACCACGCCCAGGCCACTTGCCAGGGCTTCAGTCACTACATTGCCGAAGGTGTCTGTCTTGCTGGGGAACAGGAACAGGTCGCCGGAGGCATAGTGACGCGCCAGCGCTTCGCCTTTTTGCATGCCGCAGAAAATGTAATCGGGGTGGCGCTCCTGCAGTCGCCGACGCAAAGGGCCATCGCCGACCAGAACGAATTTGGCGTGCGGGTGCAGGTGTCGAAGCCGTTCGTAACAGTGTACGGCCAGTTGCAGGTTTTTTTCGGCGGCTAGCCGGCCGACATATAGCACTGCCAGGTCATCGTCCTGAAGTCCCCAGGCGTGGCGGAGTTCGGTACTGCGCCAGCGGGGCGAAAAGCGGTCACAATCGACGCCGCGGCTCCAGACCTGCACACGCTCGACGCCCAATGTTTGCAGGTACTGACGCATGCGCTGTGTCGGGACCAGCGTGGTACCGGCGCGATTGTGAAAGCGGCGCAGATACAGGGTGATCAGCTTTTCCAGGAAGCCGGCGCCGTAATAGCGGCTGTAGGTGTGGAAATTGGTGTGAAAGCCCGCGCTGACGGGGAGGTTAAGATCGCGTGCCGCGCTTACGGCAGCCCAGCCGAGCGGGCCTTCAGTGGCGACGTAGACGGCTTCGGGCCTATCCTCGCACCAGAGACGTTTCAGACGCTGGCTCGTGGTCAGTCCAAAGCGTAGGTCCGGGTAGCCAGGCAGCGGCAGGCCTGCCACCTGGTGATCGCTGACCTGATCTTCTGGTGCAGAGATGCTCGCATGCACGGGAACCTGTCTCGCCTGCGGCTGACGGGGGCGCACGATCTGCAGCCGATGGCCTTTGTCCGCCAGTCCATGGCAAAGGTAGCGTAGCGTGTTGGCGACACCGTTAATTTCGGGTGGAAAGGTTTCGGTGACGATGGCAATCTTTCGGCTCGGGTTCTGCACGCTTGCGTCCTGTGTCGCCGGGTTACGGGGTGCCCATCATCAGGCACTATGGCTCGCGGCAATGGCTTCACTATGGAAGTGTCCTGTGACAACGGGACGACAGTGCAATGACAGTATTTTGAACAGTGACGGTCTCTTGAGTATTGAGTCTGCCTAAGCGTTCATAACGCTGTCAGGCCCATTTCCCGAAGCGGTTTGACCCGCATCCTTGAACTTCGCCGCAAAGATCCGTATACGTCACGTCACCCGCAGACTTTGATAACGCTGATACTTGGTGGCGTTGATACTTGGTAACTCTGATAAATGAGGAAGTAACATGGAAAAGCGCGAGCTGGGCTCAACCGGGCTGCAGGTCAGCCTGATCTGTCTGGGTACGATGACCTGGGGGGAGCAGAACACTGAACAAGAGGCATTCGAGCAACTGGATTATGCCGTCGATCAGGGTATCAATTTCATCGATGCGGCGGAGATGTATCCCGTACCGCCGCGAGCAGAAACCCAGGGGTTGACCGAGACCTACCTGGGAAATTGGTTGAAGCAGCGCGGGAGTCGCGATGACCTGATTATCGCCTCCAAGGTCGCTGGGCCGGGCAATGGCCTGGATTATCTGAGAAACGGTCCCCGGCTAACCCGGCAGCATATCCGGGAGGCGGTCCAGTCCAGCCTGCGCCGTCTGCAGACGGACTATCTGGATCTCTATCAGGTGCATTGGCCAGACCGGAATACCAATTTCTTCGGCAAACTGGGTTACGAGCATCGTACCGACGAACAGATGACGCCTATCGAAGAAACGCTGGAAACGCTGGATGAGCTGGTGCGGGACGGACTGGTGCGTCACGTCGGTCTGTCTAACGAGACACCTTGGGGAACCATGCGTTACCTGCAATTGGCTGAGCAGCGCGGCTGGCCGCGAGTGGTGAGTATCCAGAATCCCTATAACCTGCTTAACCGTTCCTTCGAGGTGGGATTGGCCGAGATCGCACACCGTGAAAATGTGGGATTGCTGGCCTATTCGCCGCTGGCATTTGGCGTGTTGTCCGGCAAGTACCTGAACGGCCAGCGCCCTGAGAATGCACGGGTGACGTTGTTCTCCCGGTTCAGCCGATATACCTCTGAGCAGGCCGAGAATGCGACGACGGCCTACGTGGCACTGGCACAGAAGCATGGGCTGACGCCTGCGCAGATGGCACTGGCTTATGTGAATGGCCGGGACTTCGTGACCAGCAACATTATCGGTGCTACCACGATGGCCCAGCTGAAGGAGAATATCGATAGCGCATCGGTGACCTTGTCTGATGAGGTGTTGTCGGGGATCGAGTCGATCCATCGCCGCTTCACCTATCCCAGTCCCTAAGCACTATCCGCTGCGGATGGCGGTGGCCCGAGTGACTTCTCCTGGAGCACTTAGGGCCACTGATCGGTGCCTTTAGTCGCATAGAATGAGAGGTATACCCCTTGGGTGGGGCCTGTCTGTTGCGAGGGTATCTATCTTGAGCCTGCCTGAAAAAAAGCCTCTGTCGCTGACCGAAAAGGCGTTTTGGTCGTTGATCAACGGCATAGAGCGTCGACTGTTTTCGGAACGTTTCATCGTTGCCAATCAAACGCCTTATGAAGTGATCTACAGCGATCGCATCATGAGTGTGCGGCGTTACGAATCTCTGGAGGAGCCCGCTATCCGAGTGGGGGACGAAACGCTACCGGTAGCGCCGGCAAGATATCGAATCCCGCTGGTGCTGGTGCCTCCGTTGGCGGCGACGTCGATGATTTTTGATTTGCTGCCGCAGCGTTCCGTGGTGCGCTACTTCCTGGCCAGAGGGTTTGATGTTTACCTGATCGACTGGGGCGAGGTGACGGCGGACCACAGCGATATCTCCCTGGAAACCTATGTGATGGAGTGGATGCCGGCAGCACTGGCGGCGGTGCGCGAACGCAGTGGGGAACAGGATGTGTCCCTGTTTGCCTACTGTATGGGAGGGTTGCTGTCGCTGATGTATGCGGCAGTTTCCCAGGATACGCATATCCGCAACATGGTGACTGTCGCCAGCCCCGTGGATATGCACCAGAGTGGTCTCGCGGGACGGGTGCTGGCCGCCATTTATCGGCCCACGCAGATCCTGAGCCAGTTCCTTAACCTGTCCTTGCTGGATTTGCCGGCCCGTTATCTGCACATTCCCGGCTGGATGAATTCGCTCGCTTTCAAGTTGACCAACCCGGTTGGAACTGTGGTGAGTTCCCTTGAGCTGCTGCTCAACTTGTGGGACAGGGAGTACGTCAAGGTCCACAGCACCATGCAGCAGTGGTTCGACGAGATGGTCGATTATCCCGGAGAGACGATCAAGGGCATGGTGGTGCATATGGCGCTGAACAATCGGATGGCTCGTGGCCGCATGCCACTGGGCGATCAGCAGGCGGATTTCGGTCAGATCCATTGTTCCATTCTGGCTTTTGCGGGGGATTCGGATCGCCTCGTCAGTATTCGTGCGGCGCGCAAGGTCTTGGATATCGTGGCCTCAGAGGATAAGGAATTTTGTGTGGTGCCGGGTGGTCATGCGGGGGTTTTTGCCGGTGCCGGAGCGCCGGGGAGCACTTGGGCGCTGAGTGCGGATTGGCTGGCGGAGCGGTCTGATTAAGGGCTTCTTGTAAATAGGGCGCCCGAACTACTTGATAGTGGCTAGTCAAAAATATGACTAATAGTGATTGGTTTTGGTGACGTAAATACGGCTATTTTGTGGTGTTCGTCACGGCATACTTTCGTCTAATCCGTAGAATGCAGGTTATGGGCGAGTCTACTGGCGGGTTTACAGTATGGTCATCAAAGTCTTTTTGGCGCTGTTATTGTTGAATCTGGCAGTCTTTTGGGCGAAGGCCTATGCTGGAGAGCCTGTTGCCAAAAGCCAATGGGATTCGCCTGCTGTCGAGATGACCCGGGAAAATCGTGCGGTGACCACTGGCCACACCGGTGTTACGCCGGATGAGGCGCTGACTGCGTTGGGCATGCGCCTTCTTAAGTGGCATTTCAGCGCTCAGCATACCCATCGTTATGCTTACGAGAATATTCGTGAGGATCATAGTATTTCCCTTCTTCAGGACGGTGCTGCTCTGAATCTCGAGTGGCGGTTTTAGCCGGCGTTCGGGCAGCATTTGCTGTGCCGCTATCTTGCGCTTTTCTACTGCTTTCAGTCTGCAAAATGCACCTATCTTGATCTATCTCGCTATTACTCCTGACTCTGTTGTGCTGACATGATCGACATGTGATTATCGGTTCCTGTCGCGGGATTGACCGAGGGTGGTCCTGATCGCGTCGAGCCAGTGTCGTTCAGCTTTGAGAAGGAGAGTCGTTGCGCTATGGCGGAGCAACCGAAGACGTTCAGCGATGTGGAAGCTTGTGTGGATGCGATTATCGCCAAAGTCGGAAAGGACATCCGGCTGGGCTTGCCGTTGGGGTTGGGTAAGGCCATAAACCTCTGCAATGCGCTGTACCGGCGGGCTTGTGCTGACAAATCAATCACACTTCATATTGCCACTGCGCTATCACTGGAGAAGCCGGTCGGTAGGCAGGACCTGGAACGTCGCTTTCTGAAGCCTTTCGTCGACAGGCTCTATGGCGAGATCCCGGATCTGGAGTATGTGATGGATCTGCGGCGCAACAAGGTGCCGCCCAATGTCACCATCTCCGAGTTCTTTTTCAAGGCGGGCAGCTACCTGAACAATGCCAGCCAGCAGCAGAACTATATATGCCTCAATTACACCCATGCTGTGCGCGATCTTTTAACGCTGGGTATTAACGTGGCGACCCAGATAGTGGCGCCGGACCCCGCCGGCTCCGGGCGTTTCAGTCTGAGTTGTAACCCGGACACTTCCCTGGATCTTGGCATAGCGCTGCGGGAGCGTGAAGCGGAAGGCGCGCCGATAGCATTGGTGGGGGAGGTTAATCGTCATCTTCCCTATATGTATAACGATGCTGAGATAGAGCCCGACTTTATGGACTTTATCTACGACAATCCTGCACAGGATTACCCGCTGTTTTCTGCGCCCGCGCTATCGATCGCCCCCCAGGATCATATGATCGGTCTCTATGCCAGTACGTTGCTCAAGGACGGCGGGACGCTTCAGGTCGGCATCGGTTCTCTGGGGAGTGCGGTTGTCTACAGCGCGATATTGCGTCATACCGACAATGCGCACTACCGGTCCCTGATTGAGGCGCTCGATGTTCATAAGCGCTTTCCGGTTACGGCCGAACAGGGCGGGATGGATGTTTTTGAACAAGGGCTATACGGCTGCAGTGAGATGATGGTGGATGGTTTTATCCATCTGTATAAGGCGGGCGTGCTCAAGCGGGAAGTGTTTGCCGATGTGCTGCTTCAGCAGTTGCTCAACGAAGGCCAAATCTCAACGAAGGTTGAGATGGCATCGCTTGACGCATTGTTCGCGGCGGAAGGGATCAGCAGTCCCATGCGGGCACGGGATGTTCGGTGGCTGAAGCAATATGGCCTCTTGCGCGAAGAGGTGGAATTCAAGGGGGGGCGGCTTGTTGTCGATGGGCAATCGATTGAGCCTGTGCTGGACGACGAAGACGCACGCCGTCTGATCGAGAGGTACTGTCTCGGGCGGTCGCTCAAGGGCGGCACCGTCATGCACGGCGGTTTCTTTATCGGGCCGCGAGACTTCTATCAGGCGCTCCGTGACATGCCGGAGAAAGAAGCTCGCCATTTCTGCATGAGCAGCGTCAACTATATCAATCAGCTGTATGACCATCCTTTCGGTGATCAGAAGCTCAAGCGAGTGCAGCGCCGCGATGCCCGCTTTATCAATTCGGCGATGATGCATACGCTGAGTGGTGCGGCGGTGTCTGATGGGCTGGAAGATGGTTCTGTGGTGAGTGGCGTGGGCGGGCAGTACAACTTTGTCGCGATGGCGCATGAGTTGCCTGGCGCGCGTTCCATCATTACATTGCGCGCGACGCGAACGCATCGCGGCAAAGTTCTTTCCAATATCCTGTTCAATTACGGTCACTGTACTATCCCACGCCACTTGCGGGATATCGTGGTGACCGAATATGGTGTCGCCGATCTACGTGGCCGCTCAGACAGCGATGTCTATATGCAGTTGATCCAGATTGCCGATTCCCGCTTCCAGGAGGGATTGCTCAAGGAGGCCAAGCGGGCGGGCAAAATTCCCTCACATGTGAAGATCGCTGAACCCTATCGTCATAACACCCCGGAGAACATCCGGGCCATTGTGGGGGAGCAGCAGGAGAAAGGGCTGTTTCAGGCGTTTCCGTTCGGTACGGACTTCACCGACGAAGAATTGCGGCTGGGCAAGGCGTTGAAGGCATTGAAGGCTCGTACGTCGACAAGGTCCGGCCTGTTGAAAACGTTGTGGGGCGCCTATCGCCATAGTGGGCACGTTAAAGATTATGCGCCGTTGTTGGATCGAATGGGGCTTCGCCAGCCGCGCGGCCCCAAAGAAAAGCTGAACCAGCGACTATTGATATATGCATTGAGTCACAGTTGAGGACGTTATTGTTATGCGGGAACCCCGGGTTTTTGCCCTGAATTACTGGCTGAAGAATCGCAAGGGCGAGGTGGTGGACACGTCTGAAGGCGGTGAGCCGTTGCGTTTCGTTGAGGGTGCCGGGCAGGTCGTTGAAGGGTTGGAGCGTGCCGTGCGAGACCGGGCGGTAGGAGATCGCCTGGAAGTGACGATTCCGCCGGAGCTTGCATACGGCGAGCATCGCGACGAGCTGGTACGTGCGGTGCCGCGTTCGCTGTTTCAGGGGGTGGATGAGCTGGCGGTTGGTATGACGTTCCAGACGAACACTGGTGATGATCGGCAGGTCGTGAAGGTGGTGGAAGTGCGGGGTGATATGGTCCGTGTCGATGCCAATCACCCGTTGGCCGGCTTTACGCTGTATTTCGATCTGGAAGTGTTGGAGGTTCGCGACGCGACACCGGATGAGGTCGCGTCGGGAATGCCTCAATAACCGGAGCGGCTTTCCAGGGAAGCGCAGGCACCAAGGGCGTCGCCTTCGTCTGGGGTTGACGGTGACGTGCGTCTGGGCTCGTGAATCTGGGACAGGCCCGAGGAGACGGTGTTGTGCAGTTGTTGCGCCAGTGCCTCTGTCGGCTGCGCCGCTTCCGGCTCGATGGCTGGGTGCAAAATTACCTCGACTTCCAGGGCCGGTTTGCTCAGCAGTCTGACGAGATGGCTATGGAAGCTGTCGTCGCCGATAAACGGGGCAACCGGGTCGGGCAGGTCGTTGCGGCGGTAGCCGATTGTCATGGGTTGGATGCGGCACTTGGCGTCTGCCGCCGCTGCCAGCAGACGGCCGTGAAAGGGTAGGACCGAAACGCCTGTCGTGGTCGTGCCTTCCGGGAATATCAGTACGGAGCGGCCTCCGGCGAGAACTGAAGCGATTTGCTGACGTACAGATCCCGATTGGCCGCCGCCGCGTTTGATATAAAGGGTTCCTGCCTCACCGGCCAGCCAGCCAATGACTGGCCAGCGACTGACTTCGATCTTAGATAGAAAACGCAGCGGTGCGCAGGCGAGCAGGACGGGAATGTCCGACCAGGAAATATGGTTGCTGACGAAGAGGACGGGGCCTTCGGCGACGCTGCCGCGGACATTCAGACGGAAACCGAGCAGTCCACACAGGATCTGAATGGAGTGGTGGGCGACCGGTGTGCGGTCGATTCGGCTTGCGGTGAACAGATCTCCGATACGCAGCGCCAGTGCCACCAGAATGATCGACACCAGGAACAGAATGAACAGGGTCAGGCGCCAGGTGAGTCTCAGAGCACTCAGCATGGAGAACCTCCGGCCTTCTCAGGCGGTTTCGCGACGCATGAAATGACGCGCATAACGCGCACTCAGTTTATCGACTTCCAGCATGACCAGCAGGTCGGCGCAACGGAAGTCGGGGTCCCAGCATGGTTCGCCGCAGACGAGGGCGCCCAGCCGCATGTAAGCCTTGATGAGCGCCGGGACGCTGATGTCCTGGTCGCCGGTGGTCGGCGTTATGGCCAGGTGTGGCAGTTCCCGGCGCGGATGCACCCGGAAAGCGTCGCCGGCCATGTAGCTCTGGCGTAGATGCTGGGCGATGCGCCAGGCGCGTTGCCCGCCGTCCAGCATGCTGATGCTGGCGCAGCCGATCAGGTAATCGACATTTTCCGCCACCAGGTATTCCGCGACTCGCGTCCACAGCATGCCCAGCGTGACGCCGTTACGGTAGTCCGGGTGGATGCAGGTCCGTCCCAGTTCGGCGAAGGTGCCGCTGACCTGTTTCAGGTCGCTCAGGTCGAATTCGCTTTCCGAGTAGAAACCACCACAGCGTGCTGTCTCGCGTTGGTGAAGTATGCGGGTGGTGGCAACCAGTTCACCCGTCAGTTCGTTGGTGATGACCAGATGCTCGCAGGCCGCATCGAAGCGATCCGCATCGATCCCGGTTTCCGTGGCACCCAGATCCGATCCGTATTCCGCGGAGAAGATGTCGTAGCGCAATTTTTGGGCTGCGCGCACGGAAGCTTCGTCGCGGGTGATGGATGCGCGCAAATTACGCGCCGATCTGGCGGACAATGCACGTTGTGCTTGCATGAAAAGGTCTCTTTATGACGAATTCTTAATGAGGGTATGAAGGCGGTGTTGCAGCGATGTGAAAGGAATTTGACGAAGCTGTTACAGGGCAGGATGTGATAATTGTCCGCTTCTAGGGGCTTTGCCTGGCGGAATCCGAATTTGTGTGACAGGCTGTAACTGTGGGCGTTTCCATGTATTTTTCAGAACAGGATGTATAATTACGTTACATGGCGTTGCCCCAGTACCGCCTTGAGCGGTGTGATCGTGACGGGGCTCCACCCCCATACGTGGATTCAACGGATATAACAACGTTAGAGATGGAAGGCGTGGAACAGACAAACGAGGCATGGCGTGTGCTCATCGTCGAAGACGACGAGCGACTTGCGGAACTCACGCGGGAATATCTGGAAAGCAACGGGTTGGTGGTTTCGCTGGAGGCTAACGGCGGGCATGCCGTCGAACGCATTCGCAGTGAAAGCCCGGATCTGGTCGTCCTGGATCTGATGCTGCCGGGTGAAGATGGTCTTTCCATCTGCCGGCGTGTGAGACCCTTCTATCATGGTCCGATCCTGATGCTGACCGCACGAACCGATGATCTTGATCAGGTTCTGGGTTTGGAGATGGGGGCGGACGACTATATGTCGAAGCCGGTCCGGCCAAGGGTCCTGCTGGCCCGTATTCGTGCGCTGTTGCGCCGGGTCAACGAGCAGGCGCCGGCCAAGCCCCTGGAGGCTGAAGGGGACGAACCGGTTCGGTTGATGTTCAACGATCTGGTGGTCGATCGCTCGATGCGGGAAGCCTGGTTGAATGATGAGAGTATCGATTTGACCAGTGCGGAATTCGACCTGTTGTGGCTGCTGGCCAGTAATGCGGGCCGGGTGCTGAGTCGTGAGGAGATTTTCACGGCGTTGCGTGGTATCGAGTACGACGGGCAGGACCGCTCGATCGATGTGCGGGTTTCGCGCATAAGGCCCAAGATTGGCGATGACCCTGTGCATCCGCGGCGGATCAAGACTGTCCGCAGCAAAGGATACCTGTTCGTCAAGGAAGCCTGAGTCCCAGGCCTCACCGGTACCCGTCGACGCGACTCCGGTGGGGGCGCCTGGAATGTATTAGCCGCGTCGGGCGTCTTCCATGTCCCTCAGATCCTTCTATATACGCAGCTACGCGCTGCTACTGATGTTGACGCTGCTGGTGGCCCTTGTGGGCTACCTGCTGGTTTCAGGTCTGAATAGGGTGCGTGAGCGCGCCTGGCAGGAGCATTTCCCCGTTCCGCTGCTCAGTTGGTTGCGAGATAACCCGGATGGTGTCCATGTCGCCAACTGGGTGAGCGACAACGTCGATATTCAGTACAGCTCGACTGCAGACCTCGAATTGACGCCGGTGGAGCGCGAGCGCTTGTCGTACGGGCAGGTGATATCCCGCAATCGAGGATCGGTTGCCCATTTGCTGCTGAAAACCTCCGGCAATGGCGTCCTCGATGCCAGTTTCGATCACCTCTATCAGGATGTGTCCCGTGTCTCCGCGTTGATTGCGGCCTGGGAGTTGGAGCAGATTTCGCCGGTCCAGCGTCATCAGGTGCTCGACGAATTAGGCGGGCAATTGGGCATCGGTATCCGTTATGTCGCATCCAGCGAAGAGGTGCCGGGAGAGGTGGTGCTTGATCAGTTGGCAAGCAACGGTTTTGCCTATGATCAACAGGCCCCTGACGATGCCGCAAAGATTTATGTCCGTCTGAATGATGGCGAAGTCGTGCGCATGTCGATGGCTGCGCCCTTCGACCTCTGGCCCTGGCCGATGTTGCTGATCATGCTGCTGCTGATTGCCGGTGCTTTGGCCGTTGCCAACTATTATGTGCTGGCACGTCTGCATCAGCGATTGCGCGGTATCGAAAACGTCGTCGGCCGAATTGCGCGCGGCGAGCTGGATGCACGGGTCAAGGTCGATAACGTCTCTATCGTCGACCGGCTTAGTGAAGCTTTCAATAGCATGGCGGAGCATATTCAGCGCCTGGTGCAGGTGCAGCAGGAAATGATTCACGCGGTGTCTCATGAGCTGCGAACGCCCGTTGCGAGGATTCGTTTCGGCGTGCAGATGATCGAAGACTGTACTGACGAGGCGACGTTGCACAAGCAGCTCGTGGGTATCGACTCGGATATCCAGGAGTTGGATGAGCTGATCGACGAGATCCTTACCTATGCGAGACTGGAGCAGGGTGGGCCTATCCTGGCGACGCAGACGGTTAACCTGCAGGAGGTTGTCGAGCAGGTAGTTCGCGAGCAGCAGATGACGCGCCCCAATCTCAATATCCATGCCGTTGTCGATTTAACGAGCGATGACTGGAAGTATGTAGACGTCGAGCCACGTTACATTCACCGCGCCATCCAGAATCTGGTGGGTAATGCGACCCGGTATGCCGCTGGCGAAGTCCGTGTGCATTGCCACTTTGGCGAGGAAACGTGCCGGGTTGATGTTGAGGATGATGGTCCAGGGATTCCAGAGGAGGACTGGGAACGCGTCTTTACGCCCTTTGCCCGCCTTGATGACAGCCGGACCCGCAAGTCGGGTGGGTACGGGCTGGGGTTATCGATCGTGCGCCGGATTCTCTACTGGCATGGCGGTCAGGCTTTTGTCAGCCGAAGTGAGGACCTCGGCGGGGCCCGCTTTAGTCTGGTATGGCCGCGCAGCCAGTCGGAGTAAATGGCTGTGCGGCTTTTGGATTCTTCCCTTAAGCTTCAGCCAGCGCCTTTGGCGTGTTGGTAATGCGGGCTTCGAGATAATTCGATAGCTGGACGCGTTGGGCTTCGCTCAGTTTCAGGCCGAGCTTTGTACGTCGCCAAAGGATATCCTCGGCGGTTTCCGCCCATTCGTCCTCGATCAGGTGGCGTACTTCCCGTTCATACAATCCTGCACCAAAGTGGTGTCCCAGGTCATTGACGCTCTTGGCGTCGCCCAGGAAGCGCATGGCATGAGTGCCATAGCTTCGCGCATATCGTTTCAGCAGCGGCGCCGGCAATGCCGGATAGAGCTCGGTAAGGAGTTCCAGCAGGGCCTGTCGTGTGTTGAGCTGCGCAGTTGCTCCCGGCAGAGGTGCTTCCGCGGTCCAGTCCTGTCCCATCTGCGGGAACCAGGGGCGGAGGTGAGCAAGGGCGGCCTCCGCCAGTTTCCGGTAAGTCGTGATCTTGCCCCCAAAAACACTGAGTATCGGTAGTTGCCCATTCTCGCTGGTTACCTCGACGGTGTAATCGCGAGTCATGGCAGACGGGTCGGCCGACTCATCGTCACACAGCGGGCGCACGCCCGAATAGGCACTGACGATATCCTGCCGGCTGAGCTGGGTGACAAAGTGCTCGTTAACAACCTTGAGCAGGTAATCGGTTTCCTCGTCGTCGATTGATACCTTGGCGGGGTCGCCGGAATAGATCTTGTCGGTCGTACCGATCAGCGAGAAGTCATCCTGATACGGCAGCACAAAGACGATACGGCGATCCGTGTTTTGTAGAATAAAGGCGCCGTGCCACTCCTGAAAACGTGGCACGATGATGTGGCTGCCTTTGATCAGTTTCAGGCGTCGCGGCGATGGCGTGTGCAATACGTTATCGAACAGGGATGCGGCCCAGGGGCCGGCAGCATTGACGAGTGCCCGGGCGTAAACGGTCTCTTCTTCGCCATTCATGCTTTGGCAGCGAATTTCCCAGACGTCGTCTTCAGGGTGGCGTCGAGCGCTGATGCAGCGGGTACGGGTGGCGATGCGGGCGCCTCGTGCGGACGCCGCCTGTGCATTGGCGATCACCAGTCGCGCATCATCCACCCAGCAGTCCGAATACATAAAACCTTTGCGTATGTTCGGCTTGAGAGGGCTATTGACGCCAAAGCGTATGCTTCTTGCTGCCGGCAGGGTTGTGCGTCGAGATAGGTGATCGTAAAGAAAGAGACCGCAGCGGATCACCCAGGCTGGCCGAAGGTGAGGCCGGTGAGGCAGCGTAAAGCGGAGTGGTTCTACCAGGTGCGGTGCGTTTCGCAAAAGAACTTCGCGTTCAGCCAACGCTTCGCGTACCAGACGGAATTCGTAATACTCAAGATACCTTAAGCCCCCATGAATGAGCTTGCTGCTGGCTGACGACGTTGCCGAGGCGAGGTCTGACTGTTCGCACAACATGACGCTGAGCCCTCGGCCGGAAGCGTCTGCGGCAATGCCAGTACCGTTGATACCGCCGCCGATAACAAAGAGGTCGTACGTGGGGGCTGTAAGACTGAGCATGGCTTACCTTTGGTGTGCCTGACGAAGTGGAGTTGCTTTGCGGTGCCGCAAAAATGTCATAAATGGAACGCTATAATGGCATTCTAGAGTGTTCGGCAAAGAAAGTGCAAATAAAATTTTCGAAAACGAAAATTTCGGTGTCGGATACGGGAAAAGATGGGTGGCGGCTTCTCCTTGGCATGGTTTTAAGGCGCTGATGCCTTGTATCGATAACGAAAGCCTCCGTGCGAAAGCGGTAACGCCATGTCCATGAGGCTGATTTTTTTGAGGTTCCAGGTCGGGCTTTCAGTTGCCTCGTCGCGAGTAGTTTCGTTGTCTGATGTCGATACGCGCTCTTTTTTTTGCAGATTTTGACCGAGTTGCGCCGGCTTCGGCGCCGATGTCACTGAGTCTGGTGGTGTTGCATCCTTCCGCTAGATGTCCGAAATATCCCCTTCCTTAGGAATACGGGTCACGCTTTTTGTGGCTTACGGTTTTCCGCCATTGCTTTTACCAGTAGAATTTTCTTTTTCGAACATTGTTCGCGTGCTTCTCGCTGGCGCGCTGCATGGGCTGCTGCCGATGACCGGCCAACAACCGGTTAACAACCGGTTAACAACAACGACAAGGATTCGATGATGACTGCTTATTTGCTCGCTATCGACCAGGGGACCACAAGCTCGCGGGCTATTGTCTTTCAGCGCGACGGCGTGTCGCTTTCCATTGCGCAGCAGGAGTTTCCCCAATATTTCCCGAACGACGGCTGGGTTGAGCACGATCCTGAGGATATCTGGCAGTCGTCGCTGGCGGTCTCCAGGCAGGCATTGAAGGGCGCGGGGATCGATGCGAGTGAATTGGCGGGTATCGGCATCACCAACCAGCGGGAGACCACGCTGGTATGGGATAGAGCCACCGGCAAGCCGCTTTACCGCGCTATTGTGTGGCAGGACCGGCGTACAGCGTCAGTATGCGAACAGTTGCGATCGCAGAACAAGGAAGCCCTGGTGGTCGAGCGGACGGGGCTCCTGATCGATCCGTATTTTTCTGCGACAAAAATTTCCTGGATTCTGGATCATGTCGAAGGTGCACGAGAGCGAGCCGAGCGCGGTGAACTTGCTTTCGGGACGGTAGATTCCTGGCTTCTGTGGCAACTGACAGGGGGACGTGCGCATAGAACGGACGCAACCAATGCCTCTCGAACGGCGTTGTTCAATATCCATCGTCAGGAATGGGATCCCGATCTGCTGGCATTGTTTCGGGTGCC
Source organism: Mangrovitalea sediminis (assembly GCF_002514725.1). Taxonomy (GTDB): domain Bacteria; phylum Pseudomonadota; class Gammaproteobacteria; order Pseudomonadales; family Oleiphilaceae; genus Mangrovitalea; species Mangrovitalea sediminis. The sequence continues at coordinate 362,694 of NZ_NTLB01000004.1, read as the reverse complement.
GGCATCGCTGTTGCCTGAGGTGATGGACTCGGCGGCGGATTTTGGAACCAGTGAAGCGCCGCTGCTGGGAGCATCGGTGCCGATATGCGGCATGGCGGGCGACCAACAGGCGGCTTTGATCGGTCAGGCCTGTTTTCGTCTAGGGATGGCCAAGAGCACCTATGGCACCGGATGCTTTCTGATATTGAATACCGGTGACGAGGTGGTGCGCTCGGAAAACCGCTTATTGAGCACTGTCGGCTATCGTCTGGCGGGGAAAACGACCTATGCCATGGAGGGGAGTATTTTCATGGCAGGTGCCACGATCCAATGGCTGCGCGATGGGCTCGGGTTGATCGAAAGCGCGGGTCAAACGCTCGATTATGCGAAGGCCGTCGGGGCTGTGAATCCGGTATATTTGGTACCTGCGTTTACCGGGTTGGGTGCACCTTACTGGGATCCACATGCCAGAGGAGCAATTCTCGGGTTGACGCGGGATAGCGGAATTGCCGAAATCGCGACGGCTGGTCTGCAGTCGGTCTGTTATCAGACAAAGGATCTGGTTCGGGCCATTCAGAACGATGGCGCCTTGCTTGGCGAGTTGCGTGTCGATGGTGGCATGGTGGTAAACGACTGGCTGGTCCAGTTTTTAAGCGATGTTCTCAATGTGGCGGTGGACAGGCCGCGGGTTACGGAAACCACAGCGCTGGGCGCGGCGTATCTGGCAGGGCTGCAGGCTGGGGTCTATCAGGGGCTGGATGAGATCTTCGAACTCTGGAATTGTGGACAGCGCTTCCTGCCATCGATGGAGCCTGGATTGCGTGAGCAGCTGTACGCGGGCTGGCTGGATGCCGTCGAGCGGGTGCGTCGTACCCACTGATGCATGTGGGGTGTCGCTCGGTCCTGTATGGGGGCGTTTTGAGGCGCCCCTGTTTTAGGCGACCGGAGCCAGATTCTCCGAAATCATTTTGTGGATTTCCCTTCCCACGGTCTGGATCGCTTTCTCAGTTCTTTCGTCCAATGTCACGCCGTAGTTCAGTCGGATGCAGTTACGGTATTTTCCGGATGCGGAAAACAGGAAGCCGGGGCCAATCTGAATTTTTTGCGGACGAAGGCGCTCGTTGAGTAGCAGGGAGTCGACGTAATCCGGCAGCTCTATCCAGAGCATGAAGCTGCCTTGGGGGTAGCTCACGCGCGCCTCGCGGGGAAAGTAGCGGGCGACCCAGTCAAGAAATTGGTCGCGGCCGGTCCGGTAGTGGCTTCGCATATGCTTTACGTGCTTGTCGTACCCACCCCGAGCCATAAAGTCGGCAATGGCCAGTTGCGGCAATGTTGTCGTTGCGCCGGTCGATACATACTTCATGTGCAGGGCGTTTTCGGTGTAAAGCCCGGGTGCAACCCAGCCTATGCGTAAGCCGGGAGTCAGCGTCTTCGATACCGAGCTGCACAGCAGAACACGTCCGTCGCGGTCAAAAGATTTCAGGTTGCGTGGGCGCGGTGAGAGGAACGAGAGGTCGCCATAGATATCGTCTTCGATGATGGCAATATCGAACCGTTGAGCCAGTGTCAGAAGCTGCTGTTTTCGCGCATCGGGCATGGTATAGCCCAGTGGGTTATTGAACGTGGGGGTGACCTGCAGGGCCTTGATAGGCCACTGTTCCAGAGCCAGTTCAAGGGCTTCAAGGCTGATTCCGTTTTCCGGATCGGTTGGGATCTCCACAACTTTCAGGCCCAGGGCCCGGACAATCTGCATGACGCCGTAGAAGCTGGGCGAATCGACGGCGATGATGTCGCCAGGCTGCGTCACGCTACGCAGGCTGATCGCCAGGGCTTCCTGGCAGCCGGACGTTACGATGATATCGTCCGGGTGGAGGCTGCAGCCGGCATCGAGAGCCTGCCTGGCAATTTGGTGACGCAATTCCGCCGTTCCCTGTAGTAATCCGTATCCCAGCGTCTGTGGCGAATAGTGGCGCGTGGTTTCCGACCAGTTGCGCATGAGTGGCTTGAGCGTCGGGCTGTCGATATTGGGTATGCCTCGCCCCAGGACCAGCATATCCTCATCTTCGACACTGTTAAGTAAATCCAACACCTGTTTCCATTGTGACACCTCTACCGGTCGTCTCGCCGGCCGGCTGGGGGATGGCAGATGTGGTGTGGTTTTCGGTGGGCGCACAAAATAGCCGGACTTGGGGCGGGCATTGGTCAGTCCGTCGTCCTCAAGCTGGCGGTAGGCTTCCTGTACGGTAGTAATGCTGACGCCGTATTCCTGGCTCAGTGCCCTCACCGAAGGGAGTCGGTCTCCTGTTCGATAGTAGCCTTGTTCGATTTTTTGTCGGAGGTCGTTAGCAACTTTCTCGTACAGATTCATAACAGTTTGCCGGTACAGGCTCTCATGGCAATACAGATGGGGCGAATACTTGCAATACAGTGGTGTTTAGTGATTTTCTGTATTGCTTTAATATTGATATATTGGATCTGTATTGATTTTTGCGCAAGCCCTAACCTGCTGGAACAGTCACACAATGGCAGGGGGCTCTTATGAGTAGGCTGATATGGGTTCGCAAGGCTCAAAACTGGATGGCATCGAGAAAGACGTTGATGGAAACGCGCCGGCACTTGCGTCGTCTCACCGATCATCAACTCGAGGATATCGGCATCAGCCGTCACGAAGCGTTGACGGAGTCGCGCAAGCCGTTCTGGAGGTCATGACAGGCGGCAAAGGGCCGGCGGCTGAGGGCCGCCGGCTCGGAGGGCTTAAAAGCCCAGGATGAGGAATTCCAGCAGGGCTTTTTGGGCGTGAAGGCGGTTTTCCGCTTCATCCCAGACGACGGAGGCCGGATGGTCGAGCATGTCGACGGAGACCTCTTCGCCGCGATGGGCGGGCAGGCAATGCATGAACAGTGCGTCTTTGTCGGCGAGCTTCATCAGGTCGGGGTTGACCTGGAAGCCGGCAAAGTCGTTCGTGCGTGCTTGTTGCTCTTCTTCCTGGCCCATGGAAGCCCATACGTCGGTGACGATCAAGTGTGCCCCTTCCGCGGCGGCCTTGGGGTCGTTAACAATACTGACGCGGTCCTGATTGGCGCTCACCAGGTCTGCATTGGGCTCGTAGCCTTCCGGGCAGGCAACGACCAGTTCGAAATCGAACTGTCTGGCCGCATTGATGTACGAGTTGCACATGTTGTTGCCATCGCCGATCCAGGCAACGCGAATCCCTTTGGCAGCGCCCCGGTGCTCTCGCCAGGTCTGCATGTCGGCCAGTAACTGGCAAGGATGATAATCGTCGGTCAGTGCGTTGATGACGGGTGATTTCGAAAAGTGGGAAAACGTATCCACTTTCTGGTGTTCGAAGGTCCGGATCATGACGGCGTCAGCCATGCTCGAAATCACACGGGCGCTATCTTCTATCGGCTCACCTCGTCCCAGTTGCGTGTCTCGCGGAGACAGGAATAGCGCTGAACCGCCCAGCTGTATCATGCCGGCTTCGAAGGACACTCGGGTTCGGGTAGACGATTTTTCGAAGATCATGGCCAGAACACGATTATGTAGCGTGTCACGCACGGTTCCTGATCGCAGCTCGCGTTTAAGCTGGATGGCGTGATCGAGCAAGTTGTCGAGTTCGGCTGGTGTCAGGTCCAGCAGCGTCAGGAGGTGTCTGGGTGCCATGGTGTCGTCTGTCGTCCTTTGTGATCCTTGGGTCGGGAGTGCGCAAGAATGAGGTGGAGGCCTCTTGCTGCCGAATTAGCGGCGAGGGCGTTCCCGGTCGTCGGCAGCATAGAGTTTGATGATGCGAACAACCTGGTCTGCCAGGAAAGCCGTTTCTTCATCGGTCATGGTGAGCGCGGGCAGCAAGCGTATGACACGGTCTGCCGTCACATTGAGCAATAGACCCTGGGTTTTCGCGAGCAGCACGAGTTCAGGACAAGGCTCACTCATTTCGATACCGATCATCAGTCCTTGTCCACGAATGTCGCGGACGTAGTCGGCGCCTTCGAAGTGATCCCTAAAATACTTCAGGAGGCTATTGCCCAGTTTTTCGGCGCGTTCACACAGGTTCTCGCTCTCAATGGTGTCGATAACGGCAAGGGCTGCAGCGCAGGCCAGGGGGTTACCGCCAAAGGTCGATCCGTGATGGCCGGGCTGGAAAAGCTCCGCGGTGGCGCCTTTCGCCAGACAGGCTCCAATCGGGAAGCCATTGCCCAGCCCCTTGGCCGTGGTCACGACGTCGGGTACCACATCCGTGTGCTGGTAAGCGAAGAAGCGGCCAGTGCGTCCGTTGCCGGTCTGAACCTCATCCAGCATCAGCAGCCATTCCTGCTGGTCGCAGATTTCCCGCAGTCCGCGCAAGTAGCCAGGATCGGCCTCGTAGACGCCGCCCTCGCCCTGCAGCGGCTCTACCATAATGGCAACCACATTGGGGTTGGAACGCGCGATATTCTCGACAGCTTTCAGGTCGTTGAATGGTGCCCGGACAAAGCCGGATACCAGTGGCTCGAAGCCTGCCTGAACTTTTCTGTTGCCCGTGGCTGAGAGGGTCGCCAGCGTACGTCCATGGAAGGATCGTTCCATAACGATAATGGCTGGGGCAGCAATGTCCTTGCTGTGGCCGTAAAGGCGGGCCAGTTTGATGGCGGCTTCGTTTGCCTCTGCCCCCGAGTTGCTCAGGAACACGCCGTCCATGCCGCTGATATTACAAAGCTTCTGGGCCAGACGGTGTTGCTGCGCCGTATGAAAAAGGTTGGAACAGTGAACCAGTTTGCCGGCCTGTTCCCGGATAGCTTCGGTAACCGCTGGGTGAACGTGTCCCAGCCCGCAAACGGCGATGCCGCTGAAGGTATCGAAATAGCGCTGCCCTTTAGTGTCGTGCAGCCAGACGCCATGTGCATGGTCAAATGCGATGGGCAGCCGTCCATAGGTATTCAGTAGGGGCTGATCTGCCATGGCATTACCTCTCTATAAAAACGTAAAAAGGCAGCCCGAACCAAACCCTTGGATTAACGCCTTGACGTCACTGGGCTTGGTAACTGCTGCCTCTGCAGAGTTCAGATAGTATCGATAAACCTGGATTATGACAACGGCGCCAGCGGGCCGGAATCTAAGGGGATGGGCTTTCTGGGAAAAATGTCCCTATGTGCGGTAGATTGGCGGCTGAGCGACGTTGGGGGTGGTGAGTAAAGACCCACCAGGATGGTCAGGTATTGGGATTCTGGTTACAATAGACGCTGCCACGGCGTGATCCCGTCTCATTCGTTCAGTTACGAGGTATTAACAGTATGGATATCATGGAAACCATCAAAGAGCAGGTGGAGGGAAACCCGATCATTCTTTATATGAAAGGGACGCCTCAAATGCCCCAGTGCGGTTTTTCCGGGCGCACTGTTCAGGCTTTGATGGCCTGCGGCGAGCGTTTTGCCTATGTGAATATCCTGGAAAACCCCGAGTTGCGCGAGAGCCTGAAAGTCTACTCTAACTGGCCGACATTCCCGCAGTTGTATGTCAACGGAGAGCTGGTCGGTGGTTGTGACATCATTATGGAAATGTATGAGAGCGGGGAATTGAAAACGTTAGTCCAGAGTGCGAGTGCCGCTGACAAGAGCGAAGCCGATGCAGGCTGATTAGGCCGTCCCTGCTTCAGGAGCTGGCGGGAGTGAACGCCAGCTCAACCTGAAAACGGTAGCCGTTGTTCCGTTCCGTTTCCGGCGGCGGAGGATAGGGGCTTGCCATGATGGTGGCATGCTTTGCCGCTTGATCAACGGTTGGGTTATTGGAAGAGTCTATGACCCGCACCTTCTCCAGCGTTCCGTTCGACATCAATGTTAATTCCAGTCTCACTGTGCGTACCTGGTCCAGGTTCTGCATGAAGGGTGCAAACCTGATGCGCTCTGCGATGTGTGCCCATAAGACTTTTTCATAGGCCGATAGGGGCTTTCCCTCGTGCGTCGTCAGTTGGGTAATGCCATTGCTGCGGTGCTTTGCGGCATCCAATGTCCGCTGCCCGGGGCTGTCCTTCGAGAGGGTGCTCTTGCTGGCCGTCGATGACGGGTTGGGAGCGGTGTTGGTTGTGGCGTTCGCTGCTGCGGGAAGGCTTTCTTTTGATTTGGGTTTTTGGTGCGAGGCTTCTTTCCTCGCAGCAGGTGTGGGCCGGCTGTCGCCAGTGGTAGTAATTTGCTGCTGCACTGACCGCGGTTGGGGCCGCTCGGGGTGCTGTTCTGGAGTGGCCCTGCTCTCCGGTGTGGCAGTGCTGGCGAGTGCGGTGGTTGTTGGCGGCGGTGTTGGTGATCCGGACCGAACCAGTTCAAACTCGACGGTTTGTTGTGGTGTCGGAACAGACCAATGATAGCGCGCCAGCGCCAGTGCGATGAGCGTATGTAGAAAGAGCGCTAAAGATAGCGCCAGAATGATACGGTACGTCGTCGTGTTGCCCAATTCGTACATACTTGTCTATAAGCCAGGGGCGGCCAAGGGAGACCGACCCTACGCGACGTTAGCTGGCCTTTCGTCGCAGGCTGCCGACAACTGCATCGAGGGCCCGGTCGATGAGTGCGCCTTGCTCAAGCACTGTCAGCCGTCCGCGACGCATCTCGTGGGCCAAGTCCAGGCGTGTCTTTTCAATCACTTTCAGACCCATCCGGTTGACGAAGACGAAGCAGTCGGCTTCATCAATGATGGCAGAAAGCTTGCAGCGGAAACGTGCGCCGTTCACCAAATTGAATTCGACCCAGGTGCCGACGCCAATGGCATCGATTCGGGTGATGAATTCGGCAACGGCTGCGTCCTCCAGTTCCTGCTGGCGCTCGACTGCTGTCTTGGCGGCGGCGAGAGGTTCTTCCGTCTCGTTGGTCTGAGCCACTGGCGATTCTTCGCGGGCTTCCGCCATCGCGTGACGTTTGAAGGCTTCTGTCAGCTCGCGTTTGAGATCGCCCATCATCTCATCAAGGCGGGCGGCATTATAGGAGACTTCTTCCAGGCCGGATCGCAATGTCTTGAGCAGGACCGGGACCAGGCGAACCCATTGCTCGCGTTCTTCCTCGTCAAGATGGGGCTGCAGGCACCAAAGGAGGTCGTCCACCACGCGCACGCTTTGCGACCAGCGGTGTTCGGTGTCGTCGCGCAGATAGGCCAGGAACATGACGCGGCTCCAGCCATTCATAATGATGTTGCGCACCGTTTCAGGGACTTTGCAGCGGGCAATTCTGTCCCGTAACAGCTGGTCCACCGTTTCCTGGGCTTTTTGTGACTTGATGCGACCGCGCTCCGCTTCCCTGGTCCGTTGTTCCACCAGCGTCGCCTTGCGGTTTTCACGGGCCAGGAAGTGATCGAATTCGTCGTAGAGTCGTTCGAAGAGACCGATGTCGCCGTCAAATTCGTTCAGTATTTGCAAAACAATATTGTGTATCTGTTCGTAAAGCTTATCGCGATTCTTCTCGTCGCTGTCGCTCCAGCCGATACCGGCCCGGGCCAGTGCGTTAAGCAGTTTTCTGGCCGGGTGTGTGGCCTTGCTGAAGAAAGCTTTGTCCTTGATCACGACCTTGAGGATCGGGATCTGCAGGCGGCTGATCAGTACTTGGATGGGCGGCGACAGATTGTAGTCATCCAGAATGAACTCAAACAGCATTGAAACGAGGTTGATCAGATCTTCATCGACCTCGTTGAGTGCCGGTTCCTTGCCGTCCGAGCGTTGCTGCGACTGCAGTAATTGCAGAACGACCTGCCGCAGGTCTAGAACCGTGGGCTCGCCCCGGCTGAGATCCTGGGTCGTTGTCGTCGGTTGCGGCAACATAGATAGTGCCTGATAGAGTTCCGCGCCGCCAATAATGTGCAGGTGAGGGTCTGCGGAGCGGGGCGGTTGGCCTTGATTGGCCCGTTGCGCCGACAACATCTCACGAATCTGTTCGAACAGGCCTTCTTCTGAGCCACGAGGTGCGGTTGTTTGCCCGGCGTCTGTGTTTGTTTGTCCCGGCTTGCTTTCGCTGGCCTTGCCGCGGAAGCGGAAGTTGGGCATTACGCCGGCCTGAACCAGGATGCGGTTGGCCTCCTCGAGCACCATGCCAAGGTTGGATACGACATAGCGGTCGAACTGCTTGATCAGGATCAGGCGCTCCCGGATCTGAACATCCAGGTCGTCGATCGATTCGCGGAAAGCGCTGCAGAGCAGTTCAGGTGATAGCGGGTTGACAGGGTGTTCCTCGGATGCCGAAGGGTAGATCGAGGAAAAACGTGTCTGCAATTGCAGGAGTGTGCCTTGGAAATGTGCGCGAGCCTTGGTGACCATGGCATTGAACGCAACCTGTTCTTCCAGATCGTCGTTCTGCACCAGCGAAAGTGTGTCAGCCGTTGCTTGTTCGGTGCGGGGGGCGGCCACTTGCAGGTCGGAGGGCGGCTGCTCGAAGAGGTTGATCAGTGCCTGACGAAAGCGCTTTTCAACGCCCTTGCGCTTGATGCGGACTTCTCGCATCGCTTCGAAGTAGCGGTTTTGCTCGTTATTGCTGCGAGAGTTATTGGCCAGCTCGAACAACGAATCGTCAACAGCGTCAAAGGCGCCCTGAAGCAGATCCGACAGCCCTGCAGTCACGGTGTCCTGGATTTTCTGGACTTCTGTTGGCAGGGACGTTTTCATGCCTGGCGTACTATGCTCATGCAAGTAATGTATGCCGGACGGCTTGCTCATAGCAGGCTCCAATGGGTTTGCCTCAACCTGTCACGTCGCCGAGCGCGCTTATGTTCATCTTAGAATAAGGATGTAGGCTCCCTGATTGTACAAACTGCTTGGCGAATTCACAAAATATTACGCAAAAAATTGCTGGGCCGCTGTATTTTTGACCGGGCCCGGTGCAGTTTAAGGGGGATGGAGGCGGCCAACGGCGCCATTCGGGGTGCCAAAACACAAAACGGAGCCTCACCGGACTCCGCCTTGTGTATGTGTGGAGTCCGGCAGTCAGTTGGTATACACCGGCCCTACGCCCATTCCCCATATCACCACCGTTGTTGCCATCAAGGCGACGAGCATGACCAATCCTACTGTGAGCACCGAAGACGCGAACATGAAACCGCGTTCTTTGGGGATGTGCATCAGTATGGGAAGACCTTCATACAGCAGATAAACGGAATAGGCGACAGCGATCAGTCCTACGAGCATGTTCAGCCAGATGTTCGGATAGATGGCGATGACGCCCAAAAGAAACATGGGGGTGGCCGTATAGGCTGCGAGGATAAAGCCCTTGGGTTTTGCTTCGCGGACGCCGTAAGTGGCGGCGAACAGGTCGATGAAGCGCCCCAGAATATAGACGCCGACGATGATGGCTGCGTAAAACAGGAGGCAGAGTTGTAATGCGCTTGCGCTGGTCAGTTTTGTGACCTGTGTGTTGCCCACCTGCCAGCCTACCTCCGTGGTCCCATAGTAGGCCGCTGCAGCAGGTATGAGGGCCAACAGGAGAATATGCTTCCCATACAGCATTCCAACAGACTCAGACTCCCGCCGAATGGCTTCCCACTCCTGGTCGGGGTGTGTAAATAGGCCGAACGTGTGACTCAGGCTCATGGATACCCCTCCATTTATTTTGGTCTGGAGTTCTCATGCTCAAGTTTTGAGCAGCGCTTGATGCAGGTCAAGGTGCTGGTTAAATTTTGATCTTCCTAGGGGAGGGAGGGTTATAACGGGAGCCTCTAACCGTCAGGCTATTGCTGGTTTGTTCGGCGTCGGCTTTTGCGGAGTGGAGCGTACACTTTGGCGGCACGCACCATATTGTCTTTGATCTGCAATATCTCGATGCGAATGCTGTGGGCACGCAAGCAGACATTGCTTTCAGGGATGGATTCCAGGGCTTCCAGGATCAGGCCGTTAAGGGTTTTGGGGCCATCCGTCGGCAAGTGCCAGCCTAGCATCTTGTTGATGGTCCGGATGTGGGTCGAACCATCGATGATATAGGTGCCATCGTCTTGGGGAAGTATGTCCGGACTGCTGGTGGCCGAGTAGTCGGTGGTGAACTCGCCGACGATTTCCTCAAGGATATCTTCCAGCGTGGCGATGCCCAGAACGTCGCCGTATTCGTCGACGACGATGCCGATGCGCCGTTTGGCTTTCTGAAAGTTGATGAGCTGAGTGTTCAGGGGGGTGCTTTCGGGGATGAAGTAGGGCTCCCGGCATAATTGAACGATCATCGCCTTGTTCAGGTCGTCCATCTGCAGCAGCTTGGATGTGTTGCGCAGGTGCAGTATGCCGGCGATGTTGTTGATGTCGCCACGGTAAACCGGCAGGCGTGTGTGTTGGCTGCTCCTCAGCTGGCGCAGGATATCTGTCATTTCCAGCTCAAGGTCGATCCCGATGACCTCATTCCGTGGCACCATAATGTCGTTCACCGTGACCTTTTCCAGGTCCAGGATGCTAACGAGCATGTCCTTGTGCTTTTTGGGGATCAGCGCGCCGGCCTCGTTGACCAGTGTGCGTAATTCCTCCCTCGAGAGATGGTCGCCATTGGCATCTTTGGGCGATATGCGCATCAGGTGCAGCAATCCTTTGGTCACCAGATTGAATGCCCAGACCAGCGGATACATGACGCGAAGCATCGGTGCGAGCACGTAGCTGGCGGGGAAGGCGATGCGTTCGGGAAATAATGCGGCCAGCGTTTTGGGGGTTACTTCGCCAAAGATGAGTACGACGATTGTGAGGCCGGTTGTTGCGATGGCAATGCCGGCGTCGCCCCAGAGGCGGATGGCGATAATGGTTGCAATCGATGATGCAAGGATGTTGACGAAGTTGTTCCCGATCAGGATGACCCCGATGAGATGGTCGGTCCGTTTCAGGAGGTCGTTAGCCTTGCGGGCGCCGCGATTGCCGGTTTTGGCGAGATGTTTGAGCCGGTAGCGGTTCAGGGACATCATTCCGGTTTCGGAACTGGAGAAAAAGGCGGACAGTACAATCAATACGACCAGCAGTATCGATAGCGCCGTTAAAGAACCTTCGTTCAAGAGTTGGTGTATCCCGGATGGCTGTCCATGTGCCGCAATCTAGGGGCGTACTGCTTATCCTGTCAAGGCGTAAGCGGAAAAACGCCACCTGTTTTGATGTGTTTAATCCTCGGAGCGGCCGATTCAGTAGGGTTTGTGGAAAATCATTTCCAGGGCAATCTTGCTGCCGAAGTAGCCCAGCATCAGCAGGATGAAGCCGGCCAGCGTCCAGCGGCTGGCGGTGGCGCCGCGCCAGCCCCAGGCATAGCGTCCAACGAGGAGCCCTGCGAAAACCAGCCAGGATAAAAGGGAAAAAACGGTTTTGTGGACGAGGTGCTGGGCAAACAGGTTGTCGACAAACAGTGAGCCGCTGATGATGGCAAGTGTCAGCATGATCAATCCGCCCCAGACCAACTGGAACAGCAGCGATTCCATCGATTGCAGGGGAGGCAGGTTGCGGATCAGCAGGCTGTTGTATTGGCGTTTCAGTTTGCGGTTCTGCAGCTGAAGCAGTAACGCCTGCACGCCAGCCAGTGTGAACAGGCTGTACGCGGTGACCGAAAGTGCGATGTGGGCGAGCATGCCTGCTCCCATCTGTTCCACATAATGTGGCGGGCAGTGGAAAACCAGTGCTGTGATGATGGATAGGGCGGCAATCGGATAGGCCGCGAGGAACAGGTTGCGTGCCGGTTTCAGCCAGTCCAGGATGAGCAGCATGGCGACGATCAGGGCTGAAATGAGGACCGATGCTTCGAATACGCCGAGGTTCAGGTCGTCGTGGCTGCGACTCCAGACCAGTTGCCAGGTCAGGGAGGCGTGACTGATCAGGGCGAGCCCGCCAATCAGCAGGTTCAGGCCGCGCTGATAGGTGAGGTGTCTGCGAAACACCAAGGCCTGGAACGTGGTGCCGATGCTGTAAAGGAATAGGCTGGTTATGGCAAGTATCAGTGTGCCCATGCGAACCTGCAGTAATAATCGGGTTTTCGCCTCGTCCCTGCGGGTTGCAAAGAGGAGGATTCGTGTCGGTGCGACAGTCTGGTTATAATGGTCCGATTGTGCAACCGTATTCAATAGGATAGATAGGCATTGGTCGCGCAGGAGCCCTTTGTTGGGTGCGTGCAAGCCTCCGCTGGTGGCAACAAACATCGGGAAGCGCCCCAGGGCTGCTTTCGAAAGATCCCGTCAACGACAGACTGACACATCATGTTTGAGAATCTGACCGAAAAACTCTCGGATAGTCTGCGCCGCATATCCGGCCAGGCCCGTCTCACCGACGACAACATCAAGGAAACCCTGCGTGAAGTTCGCATGGCGCTGCTGGAGGCGGATGTCGCCCTGCCGGTCGTCAAGGACTTTATCGAGGGGGTGCGGCAGCGCGCTGTTGGGCAGGAGGTTTCGCGTAGCCTGACGCCAGGGCAGGTCTTCATTCGGATCGTTCAGTCCGAATTGGAGCGGGTCATGGGCGCTGCCAACGAGGATCTGAATCTCGCGGTCCTGCCGCCGGCGGTCATTATGATGGCCGGCCTGCAGGGTGCTGGTAAAACGACCACTGTGGCCAAGCTGGCGCGTTTCCTTCAGGAGCGCCGTAAGAAGTCGGTTATGGTCGTGAGTGCCGACATTTACCGTCCTGCCGCTATCAAGCAGTTGGAAACGCTGGCGGGTGAGGTCGGTGCGACCTTCCATCCCAGTTCGGCGGACCAGGACCCTGTCGACATCGCCAGTGGTGCTATCGATGCGGCGCGCAAAAAGTTTATCGACGTGGTGATCGTCGATACGGCGGGCCGTCTGCACGTCGATGAGCAGATGATGGGCGAGATTCGTCGCCTGCATAGTGCGATCACGCCGGCAGAAACCCTGTTCGTTGTCGATGCGATGACTGGTCAGGATGCTGCCAATACGGCGAAGGCCTTTAATGATGCCCTGCCACTGACAGGGGTCGTGCTGACCAAGACCGATGGCGATGCCCGTGGTGGTGCTGCGCTCTCGGTGCGGCATATTACCGGTAAGCCGATCAAGTTCCTGGGGGTTGGTGAAAAGACCGAAGCTCTGGAGCCCTTCTATCCGGATCGTGTCGCTTCGCGGATTCTGGGTATGGGGGATGTGCTCTCCCTGATCGAGGAGGCTGAGCGCAAGATCGATCGTGAGAAAGCGGAAAAGCTCACGAAGAAGATCAAGAAAGGCAAAGGCTTCGATCTGGAAGATTTTCGTGACCAGATCCAGCAGATGAAAAATATGGGGGGTATCGCCAGTCTTCTGGATAAGCTTCCCGGCATGGGGCAGATGTCCCAGGTGGCTCAGCAGCAGGTCAATGACAAGTCCATGGGGCGGCTTGAAGCCATTATCTGTTCGATGACGCCGCAGGAACGGCGCTATCCGGACACGATCAACAATTCTCGCAAGCGCCGTATTGCTGCAGGGTCGGGGACTCAGATTCAGGATGTGAACCGACTGCTGAAGCAGCACAAGCAGATGCAGAAGATGATGAAGAAGTTTGGGAAGAAAGGCGGCATGGCGAATATGATGCGCGGTATGCGGGGTATGATGCCGCCGGGTGGCGGTGGTGGCATGCCGCCGTTTGGGCGTATGTAGAATCCGCTATCCGAGCGCTTCGGGTGCGCTGGACGCCAGGTTTGGTCCGTGTTGGACGGCGTTTGCCCGAGGCTTCGGCATTTCTCTGTAAATCGGTAGTTTTCAAGCGCCGCGTTTTCGCTTAGAATAGCGGCCCTTTCGAGTAGGGGCTTGGTGCGTGTGCCGTGGATGCGTCCACTTGGTCGTCGCAGCCTCTCAAACGAGTTCTGAATTCGTCAACACAACAGGATATTGGTCAATGGTCACAATCCGTTTGGCACGTGGTGGCTCCAAGAAGCGCCCGTTCTACCATTTGACGGTTACCGACAGCCGCAAATTCCGCGATGGCCGCTTCATCGAGCGCGTGGGTTTCTTTAACCCGGTCGCCAGCGGACAGGAAGAACGTCTGCGTGTAGACCAGGAGCGCGTTCAATACTGGCTGTCGCAGGGTGCGCAAGCCTCTGATCGTGTTTCCAAGCTGCTGAAGGAAGCTGCTCAGTAACAAGAGCGCTTCTTGGGGTGATATGCGTGTCGCAGGCTGAGCAAGAAACGGTTTTTGGGCGCGTCACCTCGGTGTTTGGGGTCAAGGGATGGGTGAAAATCTATTCCTATACGGACCCAATGGAGAATTTGCTGGAATACAAGCGCTGGGAACTACGTTTCCCTGACGGCCGGCGGCAGCAGGTGAAGGTCATTGAAGGCAGGCGGCACGGTCCCGGTTTGGTGGCTCGTCTCGCTGAAGTTGATGATCGCGATAAGGCCAGGCTGCTTTGTGGCGCTGAAATCGTGGTTCCGATCAGCAGCTTGCCGCCGTTGCCGGAAGGCGAGTATTACTGGCACCAGTTGGAAGGTCTGAGCGTTGAGACGCTTGGCGGTCAGCGCCTGGGTGTCGTCGATCATCTGATGGAAACCGGCTCCAACGACGTGCTCGTCGTTCGGGGTGACGCTGGGAGTATCGATGATCGGGAACGTCTGATTCCCTATCTACCGTCAGATGTTGTCAAGGCAGTGGATCTGGCGGCGGGTAAGTTGGTCGTCGATTGGGACGCTGAGTTTTAGATCGTGTGGATTGGTGCGGTAACGCTGTTCCCGGAAATGTTTGAAGCATTGACGGGATATGGCATCACCGGCAGGGCGGTCAGGTCCGGTCTTCTGGATCTGGAATGCTGGAATCCGCGTGATTTTACGTATGATCGTCATCGCACGGTGGATGATCGCCCCTACGGAGGCGGTCCCGGCATGTTGATGAAGGTACAGCCTCTGCACGATGCTATCGCCAAGGCGAAAGCATCGGGGCCTGCCGGGGCGCCCGTGGTGTATATGTCACCCCAGGGAGAGCGTCTGACGCAGTCGCTGGTTGGGGAGTTGGCCGCGGAGCCTGGATTGATTTTGGTGTCCGGGCGTTACGAAGGCGTGGATGAGCGGTTGATCCAGAGTCAGGTCGATCGTGAAGTATCCCTCGGGGATTTCGTGCTGAGTGGTGGTGAGCTGGCCTCCATGGCGCTGGTGGATGCGGTGACGCGATTGATTCCTGGCGCGTTGGGGCATGAGCTCTCGGCCGAGCAGGATTCATTTGCGGATGGCTTGTTGGACTGTCCGCATTACACGAGACCTGAGGTCTACGAAGGACAGGTTGTTCCCGCTGTTCTTCTGGGTGGTCACCACGAGGAAATTCGCCGCTGGCGCTTGAAGCAGGCTCTGGGGCGAACATGGTTGAGGCGCAGGGATCTGCTGGCGGAACGGCAATTGACGTCCGAAGAGCGATTGTTGCTGGACGAATTTATTCAGGAAAACGGTGTCCCGGAGTCTGCGGGGCCAACGGTTGGTGTTAGGAGCGAACGATGAGCGGCAAAAACAACATCATCAGTCAGATTGAAGCCGAACAGATGACCAAGACGGTGCCCGAGTTCGGTCCGGGCGATACTGTCGTGGTTCAGGTGCGCGTTTCCGAAGGGAACCGTGAGCGTCTGCAGGCTTTCGAAGGCGTGGTGATCGGTAAGCGTAACCGGGGTATGAACTCCTCTTTCACCGTGCGTAAGATTTCTTACGGCGTCGGTGTGGAGCGTACCTTCCAGACTTTCAGTAAGCTGGTTGACAGCATTGAGGTGAAGCGTCGCGGCGATGTTCGTCAGGCGAAGCTGTATTACCTGCGTGATCTGTCCGGTAAGGCTGCACGGATCAAGGAAAAGCTGAACTAAGCTTATCGGTAGTCTGGCAGTGCGGCTTCGGCAATTGTGTGCTGATGTCGGCGTCGAATCGATGGCTGTGTTTGGTAAGCGAAACGGGTGGCCCAGGCTGCCCGTTTTGTCGTTTTGGGGTGCTGAATCGCTGAGCGGGTGGTGTCTGCATGTCTTCTCCAGAAGTACCTGATGCAGACCTGGCGCTCATTGAGCGCTTTTCCGAAGCACTGTGGTTGGAGCAGGGGCTCAGCGAAAAAACGCGTAACGCCTATTACAGCGACTTGTTGCAGCTCTGCCGCTGGTTGCAGTCGCTGTCGCCCCCGGTGGGATTGGTTGCGGTTACGCGTGAGCAAGTGCTGCAATACCTTTCTTTTGGGCTTTCCCGCGGCGATAAGCAGACCACGGCTTCCCGTCGGCTTTCTTGTCTGCGTCGTTTTTTCCGTTGGTCGTTAAGAGAGTCGTTGATCGCGAACGATCCGACGCTGAGGGTCAGCAGCCCCCGTTTGCTGAAGCCATTACCTAAAACGCTTAGCGAGCAGAATGTCGAGGCCCTTTTGGGCGCGCCTGATCTTTCCGAGCCTCTGGGATTGCGGGATCGTGCCATGCTGGAAGTATTGTATGCCTGCGGACTCCGGGTGTCTGAATTGGTGCAGCTGACGCTGTCGCAGCTAAATCTGCGTCAGGGCGTGGTTCGTATCCTCGGGAAAGGGAGCAAGGAGCGTTTGGTGCCGCTGGGGGAAGAGGCGCTTTACTGGGTGGGGCGCTATTTGGCGGAGGCTCGGCAGAGCCTTCTCAAAGGGCGGGTTAGCGATGCCGTTTTCCCGGGGATGCGCGGCGAGGCGCTGACCCGTCAGGCGTTCTGGTATCGGATCAAGCATTATGCCCAAGTGGCGGGTATCCGCGGCTCGCTTTCGCCCCACACGCTGCGCCATGCTTTTGCCACTCATCTGCTGAATCACGGTGCAGACCTTCGCGTGGTGCAGATGCTCCTCGGTCATGCTGATCTTTCGACAACGCAAATCTACACACATGTTGCGCGACAGCGTTTACAGGCGTTGCATGAATTCCATCATCCCCGTGGTTGAAGTTGCTTGCATCGGCGCTCCCGGCGCCGCACTATTTGGGCGTACGGGCCCGGTCGGCGGCCCTCGTTGCGCCGTGCCGACACATCCTCAGGAGCGTCTATGAGATCAGTAAATTTGCGGTTGGTCCTCTGTGTGTTGCTGGGTTTTACGGTTGTGTCCGTGCAGGCAGAAACCTTGACGGCGGATCAGGCTGCAGCGAAGGCCATTCGGGCGCAACTGGCCAAGGCGGTGCCAGCCCTTCAGATTACCGGCATCAAGCCGGTCGGGCAGTCCGGGCTTTATGAGGTATCCAGTAACAACAGCGATATGATTTACGCCACGGCGGATGGTAAGCACTTTGTGCTTGGACAGATGTATTCGGTGAGCGAGAAGGGACTGGTGAATCTGACAGAGCAGGCGAAGGCCCGTGAGCGGGTGGCACTGCTCAAGCAGGTTCCGGCGAGCGACATGATCACCTATGCGCCCAAGGGTAAACCCAAGGCGATCATCGATGTCTTCACTGACCTGGACTGTCCCTATTGCCGTCGTCTCCACGAGGAAGTGCCACAGCTCAATGCAATGGGTATCCAGGTCAATTATCTGGCCTATCCGCGTTCAGGCCCTGATACGCCGTCGTTTGAAAAATACATTTCCGTATGGTGTGCCAAGGATCGTAAGGCTGCTTTCACCGCCGCCAAGGCCGGACAGCCTGTGCTGAGCAAAACCTGCGCTAACCCGGTGAGACGCCAGTATGATCTGGGAAATCGCATCGGTGTCGATGCGACGCCGACAATTATCCTGCAGAGTGGGGAGATGGTGCGCGGCTATCTCCCGGCAGAGCAACTGGCCAAAGGGCTGGGTGTTTTGTAGAAGGCGTCAAGACCTTGATTTGCCCCGATTGACAGGTTTCAAGGCCCCCCGCTATGGTCCTAGGGTGTCGCTGCCACTTCCGGGTGGCGATTCCTAACCTGTAACGGAGTCCGTGCATGAATTCCTCGTTCCCGCGTATCCAGCGTTTGCCTCCTTATGTTTTCAACATCGTCGGCGAGTTGAAGCGAGAGGCGCGAGCGCGGGGAGAGGACATCATAGATTTCGGGATGGGGAACCCTGATCAGCCGACGCCGCCGCATATCGTTGAGAAGTTGACGGAAACCATTCAGCGAGGGGACACCCACCGTTACTCGCAGTCGAAGGGTATCCCGCGCCTGCGACGTGCGATGACCAATTGGTATCAGCGCCGCTATGGTGTCGAGCTCGATCCCGAGAGCGAGGCGATTGTCACGATCGGCTCGAAGGAAGGGTTGGCGCATTTGGCGCTGGCGACGGTCGGGCCGGGTGACGCGGTGCTGGTGCCGAATCCATCCTATCCGATACACCCCTATGGTTTTGTGATCGCGGGTGCCGATATCCGTCATGTGCCGCTGACCCGGGACCGGGACTTTTTCGAAGAGCTGGAGAAGGCTATTCTCGATTCCTGGCCCCGTCCGAAGATGTTGGTCCTCAACTTTCCGGGCAATCCGACGGCTCAGTGCGTGGACCTGGCGTTCTTCGAGAAGGTCGTCGCGATGGCCAGGGAACATGGCATCTGGGTCGTTCAGGATCTCGCCTATGCCGATATTGTCTTTGATGGTTATCAGGCGCCTTCGATTCTGCAGGTGGAAGGGGCAAAGGAGATTGCCGTCGAGTTTTTTTCGTTGTCCAAAAGTTATAATATGCCCGGCTGGCGCGTGGGCTTCTGCTGCGGTAACCGTGATCTGATCGCGGCTTTGGCGCGGATTAAATCCTACCTCGATTACGGTACCTTTACGCCGATTCAGGTGGCTGCGATTGCGGCTCTGGAAGGCGATCAGTCCTGCGTGTCCGAGATCAGGGACATGTATCAGCGCCGTCGTGATGTCCTGTGCCAGGGCTTGAAGCAGATCGGCTGGCCGGTAGCGACGCCGAAGGCGACGATGTTTGTTTGGGCTGAGATTCCAGAGCCCTATCGCGCCATGGGGTCCCTGGAGTTCAGCAAGAAATTACTGAAAGACGCAGGCGTGGCCGTGTCGCCGGGTGTCGGCTTTGGCCATTACGGTGACGATCACGTCCGTTTTGCGTTGATCGAAAACGAGCAAAGAACACGACAGGCTATTCGAGGGATCCGGACCATGTTCCGGCGCGACGGCCTGGTGGCGCTGACTGAGCCATAGTGCCGGTTCGATAATCATCGAAGCACATCAATCCACGAAAGAAATAGCACAGAGGTGACAGCTTGAAAGAGGTTAAAGTCGGGATCTGCGGACTGGGTACCGTCGGCGTTGGTACGTTCAACGTGCTAGCCCGGAATGCCGAGCTCATTGCTGGTCGGGCCGGCTGCCGAATTCGGGTGCTGCGAGCCGCCTCCCGTCGCCTGCGTCCCGGTGTCGAATTGGGTGATGTGCCGTTTTCGGACGATGTCTTTTCCATTGCCCGGGATCCTGATATCGATGTCGTTGTGGAGCTGATCGGTGGCTATGACGTCGCCCGCGAACTGGTGCTGACGGCTATCGAGAATGGCAAGCATGTCGTTACGGCCAATAAAGCGTTGATTGCCGTGCATGGCAATGAAATTTTCGAAGCCGCCGCCGAGAAGGGTGTGATCGTGGCCTTCGAAGCCGCTGTGGCAGGCGGTATTCCTGTCGTCAAAGCCGTTCGCGAGGGAATGTCTGCCAACCGGATCGACTGGATCGCCGGCATTATCAATGGCACAGGCAACTACATTCTGACCGAGATGCGCGCAGGACGGGATTTCAAGGATGTGTTGCGCGAAGCGCAGGCACTGGGCTATGCCGAAGCCGATCCGACCTTTGATATCGAAGGGATCGACGCGGCGCACAAGCTGACGATCCTGGCTTCGGCCGCTTTCGGGGTGCCGCTTCAGTTCGACCGTGCCTATACCGAGGGCATTAGCGGTATCACGCCTTTCGATATTGCCCACGCTGAAGCGCTGGGCTATCGCATCAAGCATCTTGGCATTACCCGTCGCCGTGACCAGGGCATCGAGTTGCGCGTGCATCCGACGCTGGTGCCGGCGAGTCATCTTATCGCCCAGGTTGACGGCGTCCTCAACGCTGTCCTGGTGGATGGCGATGCGGTCGGGCAAACGATGTATCACGGGCCGGGTGCCGGCGCTGAAGCGACCGCTTCTTCTGTCATCGCCGACCTCGTCGATGTCGCCCGGGCCGTTATGTCCGGTACCCACAAGAGCGTTCCCTATCTGGGTTTTGAGCCGGATGCGGTGGACAACCTGCCGGTACTGCCGGTGGACGAGATTTTTTCCGCGTACTACCTGCGAATCCAGGTTCAGGACCACCCCGGTGTACTGGCCAAGGTGGCGACGATCCTCAGCGACAGCGGCATCAATATCGAATCCATCATGCAGAAGGAATTCGAAGAGCAGAATGGGACCATTCCCATTATCATGCTGACGCATACGGTGCAGGAACGTCAGATCGACCGGGCGATTGCCGAGTTGGAAGCCCTTCCGGACATCGTCGGCAAGGTCGTGCGCATCCGCACGGAGCATTTCAATCACTGAGCGCCGCTAGGGGCGCCTTTCGTTTTTTCGACAGGAATCGCTTGTGAAATACATCAGTACCCGTGGCCAGGCGCCTGCTCTGGGATTTGAAGACGTTCTGTTGACCGGTCTGGCAGCGGATGGCGGCCTCTATGTGCCGGAACTGCTACCCCGTTTCACGCTGGAGGAAATTCGTTCCTGGCGCGGACTGCCCTACAGTGAGCTGGCGTTCAACGTCATGTTCCCGTTTGTGGAAGGGGCGATCCCGGCTGATGATTTCCGGGCCATGCTGAAAGAAACCTACGCGGATTTCGCCCATCCGGCTGTAGCGCCGTTGATACAGATCGGCAGCAACGAATGGGTCATGGAGCTGTTCCGCGGACCGACGCTGGCATTCAAGGATTTCGCCCTACAGCTCCTGGGACGCCTGCTCGACTATGTGTTGGAAAAGCGTCAGCAGCATGTGGTTATCCTGGGCGCGACCTCGGGCGACACCGGCTCCGCGGCCATCGAAGGCTGCCGCCGTTGCAAGCATGTGGATATCTTTATCCTGCATCCCCATCAGCGGGTGTCGGAAGTTCAGCGTCGCCAGATGACGACGGTTCCCGGCGACAATATCCATAATCTGGCGGTTCGCGGAAATTTCGACGACTGTCAGCAGATGGTCAAGGCGAGTTTCGGCGATCAGTCCTTCCTGGATGGCAAGGCGCAGCTGGTGGCAGTGAATTCGATCAACTGGGCGCGGATCATGGCCCAGATCGTCTATTACTTCCATGCGGCGCTTTCGTTGGGCGGGCCGGATCGCAGTTTGGCATTCTCGGTGCCGACCGGAAACTTCGGCGATATTTTTGCCGGTTACCTGGCACGTGAGATGGGACTGCCCATCGAACAGCTGGTCATTGCGACCAATCGCAATGACATCCTGCACCGCTTCATGAGCGGTAACCGCTATGAGAAGCACCAGCTGGAGCACACGCTGTCGCCCAGTATGGATATCATGATCTCCAGTAACTTCGAACGCCTGCTGTTCGACCTTTACGGTCGTAACGGTGCAGCGGTGGCGGATCTTTTTGCCCGTTTCCAGCAGGGACCGGTCAGTATCGACGACTATCGTTGGGCTCAGGCGCGCAAGTTGTTCGATAGTTATGCGGTTGACGACGAAGCAACCTGCGCCACCATTGCTGAGGTGTTCTCGGAAGCGGAATACCTGCTCGACCCGCACACCGCCATCGGCGTCAAAGCGGCACAAGCCTGCCGTCGGGACGCGTCCATCCCCATGGTGACCTTGGCGACCGCTCATCCTGCCAAGTTTCCGGATGCCGTCGAAAAGGCCGGCGTCGAGGCGCGACCGGCACTGCCGCTGCATCTGGCAGACCTGTTTGAGCGCGAGGAGCGCTATCAGGTATTGGATAACGATATTACGGCCGTTCAGCAGTTCATCGCAAAGCACTGGAAGTTTGCCTGATGCTATAACCGGGGTGCCGGGAAGGCACCCTGCTGATACGCCACAGGGACATCTCTCGCCGTGAGCAATATGCCTAAGAAGATTGTCCGGCGTCCCGTTCCAGACGCCATCGACTGGGGGCAGCAACTGCCTCCGCTGCTACGTCGGCTATATGCCGCGCGTGGTGTCGAATCCGAATCCCAGCTCGATTACACCCTCAAGTCCATGGCGAGCCCCCACACGCTGGCGGGAGCCGAGCGGGCGGCAGAACTCCTGCTGATGGCCATTCGGGACGATGCTTCCATTCTGGTCGTCGGGGATTTTGATGCCGATGGCGCCACGAGTACCGCCGTTGCGTTGCTGGGCCTGCGGATGATGGGCGCGCGTCGCCTGGGCTTCCGTGTTCCCAGTCGTTTTGTCGATGGATACGGCCTGACGCCAGGCATCGTGACGCGTCTGCAGGAGGAGGGCGAGATTCCCGACATCTTGGTTACGGTCGATAACGGCATCGCTGCTCACGAGGGGGTCGTTGCAGCCCAGGCCGCCGGCGCCAAAGTCATCGTCACCGACCATCACCTGCCCGGAGAAACGCTGCCTCCGGCCGAGGCTATCGTGAATCCCAACCAGCCGGGTTGCGAGTTCCTGAGTAAGAATGCGGCGGGAGTGGGTGTCATGTTCTATGTGCTCACCGTGTTGCGACGCCATCTTCGGGACGCTGGGTATTTCGCGGAGGGGCGCGAACCACCGATCGCGGATCTGCTGGACCTGGTTGCGCTTGGCACCGTCGCCGATGTGGTGCCATTGGATCATAACAACCGGATTCTGGTGGAGCAGGGGTTGCGTCGCATCCGTCGAGGGTTGGCGCGGCCGGGTATCCTGGCGTTGCTGGAGGTTGCCGGGCGGGAACCGCAGCAGATATCCGCAACCGATCTTGGATTCGTGCTGGGACCCCGACTCAATGCGGCCGGACGTCTGGACGATATGAGTCTGGGTATCGCCTGTTTGTTGGCGGACGATCCGCAGCATGCGCACACGCTGGCAATAGAGCTGGACCGGCTCAATCGCGAACGGCGTAGTATCGAGGACGACATGAAGCAGCAGGCCCAGGTGCTGCTGTCCAATCTGGCATTGGATGATGAAGGCTTGCCATGGGGTGTGGCGCTTTACGAACCGGAGTGGCATCAGGGTGTCATCGGCATTCTGGCGTCACGGATCAAGGAGCAGTTGCACCGTCCGGTTATTGCCTTTGCTCGGGCCGACGACGATGGTGAAGAGCTGAAGGGCTCGGCTCGCTCAATCCCCGGGCTGCATATCCGCGACGTCCTGGTCGATCTGGATGCCCGTCACCCCGGCCTTTTACGGAAGTTCGGCGGCCATGCCATGGCGGCCGGCATGACGATCGGCGCTCAGGATTTCGACCGCTTTAGCCGGGCATTCGACGACCGTGTGCGCGCCAAGCTGGATGCACAAGCGCTGGACGCGGCCATTGTGACCGACGGAGAGCTGGCGCCGGATGAGTTGAGCCTGGTGACGGCGCAACTCCTGAAGGACGCCGGGCCCTGGGGACAACAGTTTCCCGAACCCCTGTTTGACGGGGAGTTCGAGGTTGTGAATCAGCGGATTGTCGGCGGTAATCATCTGAAGCTGTTGCTGCGACCATTGCGTGGCCGCGATCTTGTCGATGCCATTGCCTTCAATACCGGCGCACAGGTGCCGGACTATACGAAGGATGGCATCAGGGCGGTGTTCCGTCCGGAGCAGAATCATTTTCGGGGGCGGACCAGTCTGCAGCTGATGGTGGAGTATCTTGAGCCGCGGTGAGTGGCGGGTCGGGCATGTATTCGGGGTGCAGCATCCGGTAGAATGTTGCCCTTTCCCATTTTCGAAGGCGCCGGTTGGCGTCTTCTTGCGGTTAGTGGACGTATAAGATGGAAATCAATCCGATTGTTTTGACGATCAACAACCTTCGAGAGCGCACTGACGTTCTTAGGGGGTATCTTTGACTACGATACCCGGAAGGAACGCCTGGTAGAAGTCGAGCGCGAACTGGAAGATCCCAAAGTCTGGGACTCGCCGGAGAAAGCGCAGGCGCTGGGACGCGAGCGCTCCAGCCTGGAGCAAATCGTCTCCACCATCGACAAGCTCACCGGGGGCTTGGGCGACCTCGAAGAGCTGTTGGAAATGGCGGCCGCCGAGGAAGACGAGAATGCGGTAGCCGACATCCGCAAAGAACTCGACAGTCTCGAAGAAGACCTTGCCCGTCTCGAATTCCGTCGCATGTTTTCCGGTGAAATGGATGAGTCCAACGCCTATCTCGATATTCAGGCGGGATCGGGCGGTACGGAGGCGCAGGACTGGGCGGCCATGCTGCTGCGCATGTATCTGCGCTGGGGTGAGCGTAAAGGGTTCAAGACCGAGCTGATCGAGGTCCAGGACGGCGAAGTCGCCGGTATCAAGAGCGCCACCATCGAATTCCAGGGCGAATACGCCTATGGCTGGTTGCGGACCGAGACAGGCGTGCATCGTCTGGTGCGTAAGTCGCCGTTCGACTCCGGCAATCGCCGGCACACCTCCTTTTCGTCGGTATTCGTGTCGCCGGAAGTGGATGACAGCATCAATATCGAGATCAACCCGGCCGACCTGCGTGTCGATGTCTATCGGGCTTCCGGCGCGGGCGGTCAGCACGTCAACCGGACTGAATCCGCCGTGCGTCTGACCCACAACCCGACCGGTGTGGTTGTGGCGTGTCAGAGCGAGCGTTCGCAGCACGCCAACCGTGATCGGGCGATGAAGCAGTTGAAGGCGAAACTGTACGAGCTGGAGTTGCAGAAACGCAATGCCGAGAAACAGCGCCTTGAAGACACCAAAGCCGACATCGGCTGGGGTAGCCAGATCCGTTCCTATGTGTTGGACGATTCCCGGGTCAAGGATCTGAGAACCAAGGTGGAAACCAGTAATACGCAGGCAGTGCTCGATGGCGATATCGATCGTTTTATCGAAGCCAGCCTGAAAATGGGACTCTGAGCCGAGTAGTCCATTTAGAGATCGAGTGACTCGAGATCGAGCGACGTGGCAGGCGGCGGGTCCGTCTGTCAGCCACAGTGTAAAAACAGCAGCGAGATATCATGACCGAACAGACTTCGAATGCGCCCGCCCACGACGAGAACAAGTTGATCGCCGAGCGCCGCGGCAAGCTGAACGAGCTGCGAGAGCAGGGTAACGCCTTTCCCAACCGATTTCGTCGCGATGCCTATGCCGCGGAGCTGCGGGCGAAATATGGCGAGAAGACCAAGGAGGAGCTCGAAGCCCTGAATATCACGGTCGCCGTTGCCGGTCGCCTGATGTTGGACCGTAAGGCCTTCAAGGTGCTGCAGGATAGCTCGGGACGCATTCAGGTCTATGCCTCCAAGGATGTGCAGAAGGATACCCGTCACTGGGATCTCGGCGATGTCGTTGGTGTGCGTGGCGTGTTACACAAGTCGGGTAAGGGCGATCTCTATGTCAGCATGGATGAATTCATCCTGCTGACCAAGTCTTTGCGTCCGCTACCGGAGAAACACAAAGGGCTGACCGATACCGAGATCCGCTATCGTCAGCGCTATGTTGACCTGATGACCAATGAGGAGACCCGTAATACCTTCCTCAAGCGTTCGAAGATCATCGAGAGTATCCGTCGTTTCATGGTCGAACACGGTTTCCTGGAAGTGGAAACGCCGATGCTACAGGTGATTCCCGGCGGCGCTACAGCGCGTCCGTTCATCACGCATCATAATGCGCTGGATATCGACATGTACCTGCGTATTGCGCCGGAGCTGTATTTGAAGCGGCTCGTGGTGGGAGGCTTCGAACGGGTATTCGAGATCAATCGCAACTTCCGTAATGAAGGGTTGTCGACGCGCCACAACCCCGAATTCACCATGATCGAGTTCTACCAGGCCTATGCCGATTACAATGACCTGATGGATCTTACCGAGGAGATGCTGCGTCGTGTGGCGCAGGAGGCGCTCGGCACGACCGCCATCGTCAACACCGTGCGTGACCGTGATGGCGAAGTTATCGAAACCATTGAATACGACTTCAGCCAACCTTTCCGTCGCCTGTCCGTGTTCAATTCGATCCTGGAGTTCAATCCGGACATTTCTGCCGCCGAGTTGGGCGATGAGCAGGGCGCTCGGGCGATCGCCAAGCGACTGCATATTCCGCTCAAGCCAACTTGGGGGCTGGGTAAGATCCAGATCGAGATCTTCGAGAAGACGGTCGAGCACCTACTGGTGCAGCCGACGTTTATCACCGAATATCCGACCGAGGTGTCTCCGTTGGCGCGCCGTAACGACGACAACCCCTTCGTGACAGACCGCTTCGAATTTTTCGTCGGAGGGCGGGAGATCGCCAACGGTTTCTCGGAGCTGAATGATGCGGAAGACCAGGCCAGCCGCTTCCAGCAACAGGTGGAAGAGAAGGACGCCGGTGACGACGAGGCGATGTTCTTCGACGAGGACTACATCACTGCCCTGGAATACGGCTTGCCACCCACCGCGGGAGAAGGGATCGGCATCGATCGTTTGGTCATGCTGCTCACCGATTCGCCGTCGATTCGGGACGTTATCCTGTTCCCGGCCATGCGGCCCGAAAAGGGGTAGCGTCTTGCATCCCGCCACTGCGAGTCTATTGTCCCATCTCAAGCCCGGTCGCGGTTGGCGGGAGCTGTTGGAACCGGAGTTCCAGCAATCCTATATGCAATCGCTGGGAGACTTCCTGGCTCAGGAAGAGCAGGCGGGAAAGGTGATTTTTCCGCCCTCCCAGTTCTGTTTTAATGCGCTCAACACGACGCCCTTCGATAAAGTGGCTGTCGTGATTCTCGGCCAGGATCCCTACCACGGTCCGGGACAGGCGCATGGGCTCTGCTTCAGCGTACGCCCAGGCGTAAGACCGCCACCGTCATTGATCAATATCTTCAAGGAAATCCAGCGGGATCTGGGGATAGACCCACCTGACCATGGCTGCCTGCAGCCTTGGGCGGAGCAGGGTGTCCTGTTGCTCAACAGCGTTTTGACGGTTGTTCAGGGACAGGCAGGCGCCCACCAGGGTAAGGGGTGGGAGCAGTTCACCGACCGCGTTATTCAGCATGTGAATGACGAGCGGGACGGTGTGGTGTTTCTCCTGTGGGGCAGTTATGCGCAGAAAAAGGGGCAGTTCATCGATCGCCAGCGGCACCTGGTGCTGCAAAGCCCGCATCCTTCCCCATTGTCCGCGCACCGAGGCTTCCTCGGTTGCAGCCACTTTTCCCAAGCCAACCAGTACCTGATCGCCCATGGCCGTAAACCGATTGAGTGGGCACTGCCGGCGAAAGAAGTGCTGTTGGCCCGTTATCAGCGGAAGTCATAAGTAGAAAATTTGCCATTAAAGGCGCGAGGGGGCGGTGACGCTGGAGCGCCACCGGAGTTCTGTCTGGGGGCTTATCCCAGGAACGACATGGCGGCTTCCATTTCCGCGCTGAGATCTTCCTCGCCGGCCATGTCGACGTTGGGGTCCAGGCCGAGGCGAGCGAATGCGCTGATTTTGTTCCAGTCCATTTCGGTAAAGGGGTGTTCGCTGCCGACAAGCGTCTGCAGATTGGCAATCATGACCACGTCGGCGTAGTCCGCTTTGGGGATCTGGCGACCGAAGTTGGTGTACTCGACAGGAATATCCTGCAGTTCTTTCGGGAAGTCCCACTTCTGCAGGATACGCACGCCAATGCGCGGATGCAGTTCGTCGATCAGATTGTCCAGCATGACGTTGCTGATCTGGATGTCGTTGTCTTCCACGTAACGCAGAATGGGGAGCACGCCAATGCCATGGACCAGCCCGGCCAGGGTCGCCTGATCCGGTTTCAGCCGGGTGTAATGTTGGGCGAGTACATGACAGATACCGGCAATCTCCGTGCTCTTCTGCCAACTGTCGCGCAGGCGCTTGTCGATCATATCCGAGGTTGCCTGGAACATCTGTTCCATCGCCAGGCCCATCGCCAGGTTGCTGGTATAGGCCATACCCAGGCGACTGACGGCCATGTTGAGGTTTTCGATTTCGCGGCTGCCCCGGAAAAGCGGGCTGTTACAGACCCGGATCAGGCGTGCCGACATGGCCGCATCGTTACTGATCACCTTGACCAGGTCCGCGACGGACGAGTCATCCGATTCAGCGATATCCCGCACCTTGAGTGCGACTTCGGGGAGCGTTGGAAGGACCAGTTTATCGGCGTCGATAGCCGTCATCAGGTCGGTTTTGATCTTGTCCGCAAGGTTTGACATAAGTCTTCAAATCCATGATAGCCGACGTTTCGGGCCAAAACGCTCTGGCGGGCCTGTGCCCGAAACTGAGTTTATGTAGTTATAGCAGAATTGTGCGGCTTGTATCGGGCATTTAGCCGTTTTGCCTATCGGGTACCTCGTAGGGGATGGGCATAACGGTCAGGAGACTGCCGGTGATCGTTTCCAGTTGGAACGGGCCGTCGAGATCGTTCTGTATCACCGCCAGGGCTTCGTATTTGCCATCGTCGAGGCGTAACACCTTGACCAGTTCTCCCGCCTTTCGTTCATTCGCCATCAGAGTGTCTCCCACCTGGGGTGTTTCCGGGCTGGTCAGGGATAGGCGTACGAGGGTGCGTTTCAGTTGGCCGAGGTAGCGCATGCGGGCAATGATTTCCTGGCCGGTGTAGCATCCTTTCTTGAAGCTGATGCCGTCAAGAAGGTGCCAGTTCAGCATCTGCGGCACGAAGGATTCCAACGTTGCCAGCGTCACTTCGCCAATCCCGGCCCGGATCTCGCTGAGCTGCCACGCGCTGGGGGGCAGCCAGTTCGCATCCTGCTTTGGTAGGGCGTCGGATAACGTTTTCAGCGGCAGCCAGAGTTCGTGGCGGATCAGTCCTTCGATCGTGTTGGGAACCCGCACCCGGATACCTTGGGCAACCGCAGCAGTGTCGCCGACGGCGGTCAGTGGCGTCCTGGCTTCTCCCGCTTCGCCGATGACCACCCAATCTTCCAGTACAGACGCTTCCGCTTTGAAAAACACCATATATTTGCGTAAGCGTTCCAGTGCGGCGGTTGCCGTCTCGCGCGGGGCGCGCAGAAGAAAGTCATCTCCGTGCCGCGCTACGCGGAAGGTCAGATAGGCGCGGCCCTTGGGTGTACAAGCAGCGCCAAGGATGCTGTGGGACATGTCCAGGTTTTCTACGTCGCAGGTGACCTGTCCTTGCAGGAAACGTGCGGCGTCGGCGCCTCGGACGCGGACCACAACCTGATCAATGGCGGCAGAGAGCCATTGCGGCGGCAGGGTGCTCGGCGCCGGGGCCTTATCGCAGGGTATGCCTGCGGCTGCCAGTTCATTCAGTAACAGCGTCATAAAACGTCCGAAGCGTGTCTCAGTGAGTGGGTGCCCGCTCGCCATGTCGGTGTTTGGGGCGGAATCGCAACCAGACTTGCAGGCGACGCAGGGCTTCCGGGTTTGTATTGGTGCACAGTGGATGGCTGCTGAGTACGATGGTGCGGCGCTGTCCCGTCGCATGGGATTTCAACGTGAGCAGGACCCAGTGGGCGAACAGGCGTGATGTGCCTTTGACCCGGGCAACCTGCCAGCCTGTCCTGTCGAGGAACTCGATCTCGCCTCCGCTAGTGCGCAACGCGCTGATGGCGCGGGTACCGCGTAACAATCCCAGGCGGCGACTGTCCCGCCAAAGCCCTGCCACCGGCAGAATCCCAGCAAGAGCAATCACCCAGGGCGGCCGTCCGGACAGCAGCAGGGTGGTGCCGAGCGTCAGCCAAGGTAAAACGGCCAGCAGGGCTAGTCGGTGACTGGGCCGTACAGGGACATCAATCCGGTTGTACACGGCTCAAAATCAGGTCGACAATGCGCGCCAGGTCTGGGTCCTGCGGGCGGCTGCGCTGCATGAACCATTCGAACATATCGGTGTCTTCGCATTCCAGTAGTTGTCTGTAACGTTCTTTATCGTCATCGGCCAGGCTGGGATAGGCTTCTTCCAGAAAGGGGATCAGCAGGACATCCAGTTCAAGCATGCCGCGCCGGCTATGCCAGTAAAGTCGCTTGGTTTCTATTTCATCCGTCATTGATTACTACCTCTTGGCCACGCCGAGAGCACTCGTCCGAGCGCCTCCGGGATGCCCGCTGGTTATAGGGAATCAGGTTGTACGACGCATCCAGGACGTCGGCGTCAGAATGGTGTCTCGGGCTTCGTTCAGAAGCCCCGGAAAATCCAGGGTGTAGTGCAGGCCTCGACTCTCTCGTCGCTGCAGGGCCGAGCAGATCATCAGGTCGGCGACCGTGACCAGGTTGCGCAGCTCCAGCAAATCATTGCTGACACGGTAATTGCTGTAGAACTCTGCGATTTCCTGATGCAGTAAGTCGACCCGGTGCTTGGCGCGCTGCAAGCGCTTGGTGGTCCGTACAATGCCGACATAGTCCCACATGAAGCGGCGTAATTCATCCCAGTTGTGGGAGATGACGACATCCTCGTCAGAGTCGCGCACCTGGGATTCGTCCCAGTCCGGGGCCAGCGGTGCTTCGGGAATATCGGGTGCCCGCTTGGCGATATCATTGGCGGCCGCACGCCCGTACACGAAGCATTCGAGCAGTGAGTTGCTCGCCATCCGGTTGGCGCCGTGCAGGCCGGTGAAGGATGCCTCGCCGACGACATACAGTTGGTTGATGTCGCTGTGCGCGCGCCGGTCGATGATGACGCCACCGCAGGTGTAGTGGGCGGCGGGCACCACGGGTATGGGCTGTCGGGTAATGTCGATGCCCAGCTCCAGGCATTTTTCATAAATTGTCGGAAAATGACCGCGAATAAACTCCGCCGGTTTGTGACTGATGTCGAGATAGACGTGATCGACGCCCAGCCGCTTGATTTCATGGTCGATAGCGCGGGCCACGACATCCCGGGGTGCCAGCTCGCCGCGCTTGTCGAAGCGGTCCATGAAACGGGTGCCGTCCGGCAGTTTCAGCAAGCCGCCTTCGCCCCGGACAGCTTCCGTGATCAGGAAGGATTTAGCCTGGGGATGGTAGAGGCAGGTCGGATGGAACTGATTGAATTCCATGTTGGCTACGCGGCAGCCGGCACGCCAGGCCATGGCGATACCATCGCCGGAGGCACCGTCCGGATTGGTCGTATACAGGTATGCCTTGCTGGCGCCGCCGGTGGCCAGAATGACGAAGCGGGCGCCAAAGGTTTCGACATGGTTGGTCTGACGGTTTAGGACATAGGCACCGACGCAGCGGTTGCCCGGCAACGACAGCTTGCGGTGCGTGATCAGGTCGACCGCGACCCGGTGCTCGAAAATCTCGACATTGGGGCGTTCCTTGACCCGGTCGCAGAGCGCATTGGACACCGCCTGACCCGTAGCGTCTGCCGCGTGAATGATTCGCCGCCGGCTGTGCCCGCCTTCCTGGGTCAGGTGATAGTGTTCCCCATCGTCTTCGCTGCGAGTGAATTCGACACCCTGTTCGATCAGCCACTCAATAGCTTCGCGGCTGTGCTCGACGGTGAAGCGGACGGCATCCTCATGGCAGAGGCCGCCACCGGCTTTCAGGGTATCGCTGATATGATCGGAGATGCTGTCGGTCTGCTCCAGAACTGCCGCAATGCCGCCCTGGGCATAGAGTGTCGAGCCGCTGGAGAGGCTGCCTTTGCTCAACACGGCGACACGCAGGTGCGCCGGTAGCGTCAGGGCTGCCGTTAATCCGGCGGCACCGCTGCCGATGATAAGTACATCATGCTGGAAGGGTTGTGGCATGGCATCCTGGTCGCGGGGCATAATAAACGCCTGTATTGAACTAAACTTTTTTTTCGCTGTCTATTCGACCCACATGAGCGATGACGCTTCTGTGCGGGCACCGGTCTGGATAGTGCCTGCTTTTACTGTGGGGACAGCGAATGGCAAACAATTTTGGTATGTCGCACAGGACGGGAGGCGTTTCCGGAAAAGAGTCTGCCGGAGAAAACCCGCCCCTGAGATTGATTCAAGGTGACGCCGGCGCTCCGGCGGTTTCCAGCGACGCCGCCAACCAGCCGACAGGAGTGCCCGGCGCTCAAGGTATGACGTCATCGACGCAACCCTCTCAGGCTGCACTCGAACAGGGTGAGGCCGATCGCCAACTGATCCAACGCGTTCAGCAAGGGGATCGTTCGGCCTTCGATATGCTCGTTCTCAAATACCAATCTCGGGTCGCCGCTATTATCGGTCGCTACGTGTCCGATTACCATGAGGTGTTGGACCTGGTTCAAGAGACCTTTGTGAAAGCCTTCAGGGCTCTGGAAGGTTTTCGCGGTGAGAGTGCGTTTTATACGTGGCTGTACCGGATTGCGGTCAATACGGCAAAGAACTACCTGGAGTCGCGTGGTCGTCGCCCGCAGGGCACCGTTGACCCAGACGATGCGGAGCGTATCGAAGGGGCCGTTCAACTGCGTGAGATTGCCTCGCCGGAGCGTCAGCTTCAGCGTCAGGAGCTCTATCAGGTACTGCAGCAGGCCATTGCCGAGTTGCCGGAAGAATTGCGAACGGCATTGTTGCTTCGAGAGTTTGACGGGCTCAGTTACGACGATATTGCGAAGGTGCTGGACTGTCCTATCGGTACGGTCCGGTCGCGGATTTTTCGGGCGCGGGAGGCGGTGGATCGCCGTATTGCGCCGCTCCTGGAAAATGGGGATTAGTGGTTATGTGTGGTTGGCGCTTTCTGTTCTGCGAGGTGGCGGACAATGGATGAGCGACTGAAAGAGATCCTTTCGGCAATGGTGGACGACGAGGCCGACGAGTTGTCTG
Source organism: Mangrovitalea sediminis (assembly GCF_002514725.1). Classification (GTDB taxonomy): domain Bacteria; phylum Pseudomonadota; class Gammaproteobacteria; order Pseudomonadales; family Oleiphilaceae; genus Mangrovitalea; species Mangrovitalea sediminis. The sequence goes on along the minus strand of NZ_NTLB01000004.1, from coordinate 330,172 downwards.
TTCGGCGTGTTCTCCAGCAGGGGGATGTCGAGGAAATGCAACGTTCCTGGCAGCATTGGCATCAGGTTCGCGCTCTGTTACGTGATGAAGAACGCCCATTTGCGAAGGTCGATGTGTCGGCCGCCGTCAGGGCGCAGATCGATGGGGCTCAGCCGCAGCGTCGCCTGCGTCTGCCTGCGGTCACAAAAGTGTTGCCACGTCAGGCTCGCCCCTGGGCCTTGACGGCGATGGTGGCCATGGCGTTGGGGCTCGGGTTTGGGGCGGGCTCACAGTGGCGTCATGCGCTGCCGGGTGCGGCCGATTTGGTGGCGTCGGCTGACGGCGGCTCGCATTCGATCATGCGGGTAGACGACAGTGGGGATAATGCCGCGTCGGGGATGACCAATATTTCGATGGCGCAACTGGACCCGGCGCAGCGTGAGCAGTTGTCGGCCTATCTTTTGCGCCATGCGCAGCATAGCAGTATTGGCGGTGGTCGCGGCGCTGTTGGCTTCGCGCGTGTTGCCAGTATTTCCTATGACGATCAGTGAGAGCGGAGCCCAATTTGTCTGAACGTTCTGGAATTATGGGGTGCGCTGAACGCGCTGTGCCGCTCTGTTGTCGAAGCCGGTCCGGCGAATGGCTGTTATGCCTGCTCTTATTCTGGTCGTCGCTGGCAGCGGCTGAGCAGCCTTCCAAAACTGCGGAGCAGTGGCTCCAGCAACTGGCGCCGGCGCTGAACCGGACGAGCTATAAAGGCGTCTTCGTCTATACCCGCGGTAACGACGTCAATAGCATGCGGATCTATCATCGTTACCGTGACGGACATGTCCGGGAGCGGCTGGTGCAGCTCGATGGTGCCAATGGCGAAATCATCCGGGACGATAATCGGGTGGTTTGTATCTATCCCAATAAGGGACAGGTGCAGCTGGATAACGTTATTCCGGCAGGCCCTTTTGCGGAAGCCTTTGCCAACCAACTGACACCGGTCACCCGCTGGTATACGCCAACGCTGTTGCGTGAAGATCGCATTGCCGGATATCCGGCGGTCGGCATCGAGTTAAAGGCGAAGGATAAGGATCGTTACAGCTATCGGTTATGGCTTGAGAAGAACACCGGATTGCTGGTGCGTAGTGAAGTGGTCGGGGTCCGTGGCCACACCCTGGAGCGTTTCCAGTTCACCGATCTGACGTTTACGGACAATATTCCGGATAGTGAGCTGGAAGCCAAGCCGGGAAATCGCACGATACAGCGGGAGGATATTCGCCAGCCGGATGCGTCGCCCCATCGCACGGAATGGTCGATGGGTTGGAAGCCGGCCGGTTTCGTTGCGGCTGCGGCGCCGGTTTCGGCAAGGAATGAGGCGGTTGCCTACTCGGACGGCTTGGCGTCTTTTTCCGTATTCGTGGAGCCCCTGAAGGGGGTCGACATGCCCTCTGGTGTGTCGCGTATTGGCGCGACGACGGCGTATTTGCGAAAGATCCGACGGAATAACACCACCTTCCTCATTACGGTCGTTGGCGAAGTGCCGCCTTTGACGGCGCGGCGTGTGGCGAACGGGATAGAACTGGGGCATTGAGATCCCGGCGTTGAGAGGACTGCCGAACCTATGCTGGAAGAGTCAGGGCGGGTCGTAGCCATAGAAGGCGACCGGGCTTGGGTGGCCATTAAGCGGCAGTCGGGATGCCAGGGGTGTGACGTCCGCGCAGGTTGTGGCCAGGGCGCTTTGGCTGGGATGGGCTCTGGCAAAATCGTTCAGATTTCGGTGATCAACCATTTGAATGCATGCGAGGGCGATCCTGTTACGATCGGGATGACGGAGTCCGCGCTGTTGCGGGTAGCTGTGCAGGTATATCTCTGGCCGCTGCTGGGGATGTTGTTTTTCGCCGTAATGGCCAATTTGGCCGGCTTCGCCGATTCGGCCGTGGCATTCGCCGGGTTGTTGGGGCTGGGCAGTGGTTTTGTCCTCGTAAGCTGGTTTCAGCGAAGGGGGGCAAGTTCTGGCGACTTGCGTCCTCTTTTACTACGCATTTGTAATGAGCCCTAGCGCGCCAATGTAGGCTGATTTTCTGGTCTTGCGGGCGCTGGCATCTCGCTCCCCGCCCATCTTCCCGTTGTGTTGGCGGTCGTTGTGTGATGAAACCCATCGTTTTTGACGACTTACCAATCCTTAATTTGAAATTCGGCTTGCCGAACACAGAATGATAAGTCAGGAAATCAGGAATGTTACTGATTCTCTCATTCCCCCATTTTTGACGTTGGAGACAAGCATGGTGATGAAAAAGCGTTTCATCCTGCCGTTCTCGCTGTTGTGGGTCTTGATGTTGACCGCAGTGGTGGCTCGCGCCGGTGAATTGCCCGATTTCACGAAACTGGTGAAAGAGAACAAGGCGGCGGTGGTGAATGTCAGTGCGACAGCCGAGTTGGGCAGCAACAGCCAGGCAACGCTGGATCAGAACCAGATTCAGCAACTGCCGGAATTCTTCCGCCATTTCTTCGGTCCCAACGCTCCCCAGATCAGCCCTCACGCACAAGGCGAGCGTCGCTCCATGGGATCGGGTTTTATCGTCTCTTCTGACGGTTATATCCTGACCAACAACCACGTTATCAAGGGCGCCGATAAGATTACGGTTCGCCTGAGTGATCGACGTGAACTCGATGCCAAGGTCGTTGGCGTCGACAAGCGCGCGGATATCGCCGTGCTTAAGGTCAAGGCGGATGACCTGCCAGTGGTCAAGCTGGGCAACTCGGACGATCTGCAGGTGGGACAGTGGGTGTTTGCGATCGGTTCGCCGTTCGGCTTCGATTACAGTGTGACCGAGGGTATTGTCAGTGCTATCGGCCGGGCCCTGCCTGATGAGAATTACGTACCCTTCATTCAGACCGACGTCGCGATCAACCCAGGTAACTCGGGTGGCCCGCTGTTCAATATGGATGGCCAGGTCGTGGGTATCAATTCCCAGATCTATACCCGCTCCGGTGGTTTCATGGGGCTGTCGTTCGCGATTCCCATCAATGTCGCGATGAATGCCTTCCATCAGATCAAGGATACCGGGCATGTTTCGCGCGGCTGGCTGGGTGTGCTGATTCAGGAAGTCAGTCGTGACCTGGCTGAGTCTTTCGGTCTGAAGACGCCGCACGGCGCCCTGGTAGCTCAGGTGATGGACGGCTCTCCGGCGGCCAAGGCTGGTCTGCAGGCGGGCGACATCATCCTCGAGTATGACGGACATAAGATCAATCTCTCATCGGATCTGCCGCCGCTGGTCGGTAGCACCCGTGTGGGCGGTACGGCCAAGCTGCTTATATTGCGAAATGGTGAGCGCAAAACGATCGATGTGACGATCGGCAAGCTGCCGGCAGAACAGGTTGCTGGATCGGGTCAGGGCGGCGTCGCTCCACAAATCACTGACAACAAGCTGGGCATCAGTGTGCAGGCGTTGCCGGACAAGCTTAAGAAACAGTGGAATATCGAAGGCGGTGTACTGGTCGGCCAGGTAGGGCAGGGGCCGGCGATGGATGCGGGTATCCAGTCCAATGACGTGATCCGCAGCATCAACAATCATTCGATTGATTCGGTAAAAGTCTTTAACAAGGTGGTGAAAGAGTTGCCTTTGGGTAAAGCGATTCCGGTGCTGATTGTCCGCAACGGCAATCCCTCCTTCATCGTGGTGAAAATTCCCAAGAAGAAATAGATCGGCATCATACCGCCAGAGAAAGCCCGCGCGATGCGCGGGTTTTCTTTTGCGGGGTTTTATCGCATCGGCAGCGCTTAATTCCCGCGTTGTCTGTCAGGAACATGGTAATGACCGGTGGCCTTCGGTAAAATCGCGCGGTTATACCAAAGCCCTCCGTCGTTCGCCCAAGCACCGTGCATGCGATGGGGTCATCAAGCAGTTTCCTGGAAAGCGGGTATAGATTGTCTGTGAGTGACCTGAGCCATATTCGTAACTTCTCCATTATTGCCCATATCGATCACGGCAAGTCCACGCTGGCAGACCGTTTCATCCAGGTATGTGGGGGACTCACTGCCCGGGAAATGGCTGAACAGGTGCTGGATTCGATGGACCTGGAGCGTGAGCGGGGCATTACGATCAAAGCCCAGAGCGTCACCCTCAATTACCGCGCGCAGGATGGCCGGGAATACGAATTGAATTTCATCGATACCCCTGGGCACGTGGATTTCTCCTACGAGGTTTCCCGTTCGCTGGCGGCCTGCGAGGGCGCTCTGCTGGTGGTCGATGCGGGGCAGGGGGTTGAAGCGCAGTCGGTGGCCAATTGCTATACCGCCATCGAACAAGGTTTGGAAGTGGTTCCGGTACTGAACAAGATGGACCTTCCTCAGGCCGATCCCGAGCGGGTTGCCAAGGAAATTGAGGAGATCATCGGTATTGAGGCGGGTGATGCCGTTCGTTGCAGTGCCAAGAGCGGCATGGGGGTGGATGATGTTCTGGAAGAGATCATTCGCCTGATTCCTCCGCCCAAGGGGGATGTGGAGGCGCCGCTGCAAGCGTTGATCATCGACTCCTGGTTCGACAATTACCTGGGTATCGTATCCTTGGTGCGGGTTTTCCAGGGGACGGTGAGAAAAGGCGATAAGATTCAGATGAAGTCCACGGGCAAGGCTCATCCAGTGGACAAGGTCGGGATCTTTACGCCGAAACAGACCGATACCGGGGTGCTCAGGGCCGGTGAGGTAGGTTTCATCGTCGCGGGTATCAAGGACATTCATGGTGCTCCGGTGGGTGATACCATCACTCACCAGAAGACTCCCGATGTGGCCTCCCTGCCGGGCTTTAAAAAGGTTAAGCCCCAGGTTTATGCCGGTTTGTTCCCGGTCAATGCGGATGACTATGACGACTTCCGCGATGCGCTGGAAAAGCTTACGCTTAACGACGCTTCGCTGTTCTTCGAGCCGGAGAACTCGGATGCCCTGGGTTTTGGTTTCCGCTGCGGTTTCCTGGGCATGCTGCACATGGAGATCATCCAGGAGCGCCTGGAGCGGGAATACGATCTCGACCTGATTACCACTGCGCCGACCGTGGTCTACGAGATTCTGACCACCCAAAAAGAAACCATCTATGTGGATAATCCCTCGCGGTTGCCCGATCTCGGCACCATCGAGGAGATGCGCGAGCCCATCGTCGAAGCCAATATTCTCGTACCTCAGGATCATTTGGGGAACGTTATTGCGCTGTGTGAGGAACGTCGGGGCATCCAGAAGAACATGCTGTTCCTGGGCGCGCAGGTGCAATTGACCTATGAATTGCCGATGAGCGAGGTTGTCCTCGATTTCTTCGACCGGCTGAAATCGGTCAGCCGCGGATTTGCGTCGCTGGATTACCATTTCATCCGCTTCCAACCGGCCAATCTTGTGCGCCTGGATGTTCTGATCAACGGTGACAAGGTGGATGCTCTGGCGCTGATCGTGCATCGCGAGCATTCCCATAACCGTGGCCGGGTATTGACCGAGAAGATGAAGGAGCTGATTCCCCGGCAGATGTTCGACGTTGCGATTCAGGCGGCGATTGGGAACCAGGTCATTGCGCGTCAGACCGTCAAAGCGTTACGCAAGAACGTCACGGCCAAGTGTTACGGTGGTGACGTCAGTCGTAAGAAAAAGCTGCTGCAGAAGCAGAAAGAAGGGAAGAAACGCATGAAGCAACTCGGCCGTGTAGAAGTGCCGCAGGAAGCGTTTCTTGCCGTCCTCCGTGTCGATAACTAGGACCCGAGATGAATATAGATTTCCCCCTGATTTTGACCCTGCTGACGCTGGGTACCGGACTGGTATGGTTGGTCGACATCCTGTTTCTGCGGCGGGGGCGGCTGGCGAAGGTCGCTGCCGGGGGGGAGTCCCCAGCGACGGATGAAGAGGAAACTGACGAGCCCTATCTCATTGAGTTGTGCCGATCGTTCTTCCCGATCCTGCTGATAGTCCTGATCCTGCGCTCATTCCTGGTGGAGCCCTTCCAGATTCCGTCGGGCTCGATGCTGCCGACCTTGCAGGTGGGGGATTTTATCCTGGTCAACAAATTCGCCTACGGGGTGCGTCTGCCGGTATTGCGCACCAAGATCCTCAGCGTGGGAGAACCCAAGCGCGGCGATATCATGGTGTTCAAGTATCCGGTCGACGGCAAGACGAATTTCATCAAGCGTGTGATCGGCGTGCCGGGCGATCATATTCGTTATCACAATGAAACCCTCTATATTAATGGTAAGGCGGTGCCCAAGGAGTACATTGCGGACCTGCCACCCTACCGGTTGTTCGAAGAGCATCTGGGCAAGGTAAACCACAAGATGTACCACATCCCCGGAGCCAGTGATCCGCGGGCAGATGGTGAGTGGGTGGTGCCGCCCCATGAATATTTCATGATGGGCGATAATCGCGACAACAGTGACGATAGCCGTTTCTGGGGCTTCGTCCCCGAGCACTTGATTGTGGGCAAGGCGTTTGCCATCTGGATGCATATGAAGGGATGGGAGCTGCCGAGCTTCAGCCGGGATCGACTGCTGAATTAAACAGGGTGTCTGTTGAAAGGCGCTTATCTTGTCGTCAGGACATGTGTGGAGATCTTATGAAGCATCAGCGCGGCGCATCGGTTCTGGGTATGTTGATCATCATGATTGTGTTGGTCTCGGTGGCGACCCTGGCGATCAAGTTGGGGCCGGGTTATATGGATCACTACACCATCGAAAAGTCGATTGTCAGCGTGACCCAGGAAGCCGGTCCCAGCGACCGCACGCCAGATGGCGTCAGAAAGCTCATTAGCCGCCATCTCGATGTGAACGCTATTGATCATTTCGATGCAGACAAGGCGATCAAGATCACGCAGGTGGACAACCAGATCGATATCGATCTCCACTACGAAGTCCGTACCCATATCGTTGGCAATATCGACGCGGTCCAGACCTTTACGAACCACTATGAAATGAGTACGCAGTGACAGGAACCGAACCATCCACGGAGCGACTTCAACGTCGCCTGGGATACACTTTCCGTAATGACGAACTGCTTTTGCTGGCCTTGACCCATCGCAGCTTTGGCGGACGCAATAACGAACGTCTGGAGTTTCTGGGCGACTCCATTCTGAACATGGTCATCGCCGAATATCTCTACCAGCATTTCGGTGCGGCTCGCGAGGGGCAGCTCAGTCGTCTGCGGGCGAGGTTGGTCAAAGGGGTGACGCTGGCGGAACTGGCCCGGGAGTTTGGGCTCGGCGACTATCTGCGATTAGGGTCCGGTGAGTTGAAGAGTGGCGGTTATCGTCGCGATTCCATCCTGGCAGATGCCCTGGAGTCGATTATCGGAGCTATCTATCTGGACAGTGATTTTGCGACATGCCGAGGCCAGGTGCTGGCTTGGTTCAGCGCCCGTCTGGATGCACTCAGTATCGAAGACACCCAGAAGGATCCGAAAACCCGGCTGCAGGAATTTCTGCAGGCGCGTCAGTTACAGTTGCCTCGTTATGAGGTGGTCTCGGTGGAAGGGGAAGCCCACGCCCAGACTTTCCTCGTAGAATGTGTTGTACCCAGCCTGGAAGCATCGACGTCTGGACGGGGTGGCAGTCGGCGCGTGGCTGAACAGCAGGCGGCGCAAGCCGCATTAAGGGCTTTGGGTGTGGAGTCATCGCGATGACGGATCAGCCGGAAAACACTTCAGCCGGGACGAAGTCCCAGTGTGGATACGTGGCCATCGTTGGACGCCCCAACGTGGGCAAGTCCACATTGCTCAACCATATTCTCGGCCAGAAAATCAGTATTACCTCCCGTAAGCCACAAACGACGCAGCACCAGATTATCGGTATCTGGACCGAAGGACCTGTCCAGGCGATCTATGTGGATACGCCGGGGATGCACGATGACGATTCCCGCGCGATCAACCGGCATATGAACCGGGCTGCGACGGCGGCGCTCTCGCATGTCGACGTAGTGGTCTTCGTGGTGGATAAGTTGCAGTGGACCACAGACGACGAGCGTGTGCTGGAAAAACTCAAGCGGGTCACATGTCCAGTCGTTCTGGCTATCAATAAGGTCGATCAGATCGCTGACCGGGACAAGCTGTTGCCCCATATCCAGCACCTGTCGTCGCTGTATAACTTTTCGGATATCGTGCCGTTGTCCGCCCTCAAGGGAAATAACCTGGATCGTCTGACGCAGGTGATCAGCGGCTATCTACCTGAAGGTGTTCACTTTTACGATGAAGACCAGATCACGGATCGTTCGCAACGTTTCCTTGCGGCCGAACTGGTTCGGGAGAAGGTCATGCGGCAGTTGGGGGCAGAGTTGCCCTATTCCGTGGCGGTCGAAATCGAATCCTTCCAGGATAGTGGCAAGAGCCTGCACATTAATGCGTTGATCCTGGTTGAGCGGCAGGGGCAGAAAAAAATCGTGATCGGCGAGGGTGGAGAACGCCTGCGTCAGATTGGGCAGGAGGCTCGGGTCGATATGGAGCGCTTGTTCGACCGTAAAGTGATGCTGCGACTTTGGGTCAAGGTCCGTAAAGGCTGGTCCGATGACGAGCGTGCCCTACGGAGCCTGGGCTTCCACGATAGCTGATGACGGCGATGGCGGGGCAGGTCGATCAGGAGCCGGCTTTTGTCCTGCACCGGCGTGACTTCCGTGAAACCAGCCTGCTGCTGGATGTTTTCACCTTACATCATGGCCGCGTCAGCCTGGTGGCGCGCGGCGCCAATAGACCGAAAAATCCCTGGAAGGCCCAACTGCAACCCTTCCAGGCGTTGCTGGTCGGTTGGCAGGGGCGGTCGGACCTGAAGACCCTGACGGATGCCGAATCGCGTCCCTCCACTGCGCTTTCCGGTACTCGTCGCCTGTATTGCGGCCTGTACCTGAACGAACTTCTCCAGCGCCTGTTGCCTCCCCAGGATTCCTGCCCGGAACTGTTTGCCACATACGCCCAGACCCTGTCTTCGCTTGCGATGGCGGATAACGTCGAAATTCCGTTACGCCGTTTCGAACGGACGTTGATGGATGCCTTGGGTCAGGGCTTTTCCTGGGAGCTTGCCAGCGATTGTGGTGAGCCGGTCCAGTCCGGTAGGGTTTATGGTTTTGACCCTGAGCAGGGGGTTACTGCGCGTCCCGGTGACGGTACACGACTGCAGCATATCTCTGGCGATGTGCTGTTGGCGCTGGCCAATGACGACTATGATGCGCCAGGTGCCCGGAGTGTGGCGAAAAGGGTTATGCGTGTTCTGATCGATCATTTATTGCAGGGCCGGCCGTTACACAGCCGGGAGCTGTTTACGCATTCGCGAGGCGATAACCATGAAAAAGAGGATTCTGCTAGGGGTTAACGTGGATCACGTGGCAACACTGCGTCAGGCGCGGGGAACCCGTTATCCCGATCCGGTTCAGGCGGCCCTGGTGGCGGAAGAGGCTGGCGCCGACGGTATTACCATCCATCCCCGTGAGGACCGCCGTCATATCCAGGAGCGCGATGTCCTGTTGCTAAGGGAATTGCTGAATACCCGCATGAATCTGGAAATGGCGGTCACCGAGGGAATGCTTGAATTTGCAGAGCGTGTGCGCCCCGAATGTTGTTGCCTGGTGCCGGAGAAGCGCGAGGAGCTGACCACCGAGGGTGGCCTGGATGTGGTTTCGCAGGAAGAGAAAGTGCGGCAGGCCTGTGAACGTCTGGCGGCTGTCGGCACCCAGGTGTCGCTGTTCATCGATGCCGAGCGCGAACAAATAGAGGCGGCGGTGCGCTGCGGAGCGCCGGTGATTGAGATCCATACCGGTCACTATGCGGATGCTGCCGATCCCGAGCAGGAGGAAACGGCATTTTTACGGGTTCGGGAGGGCGTCCGTTTCGCACTGGATCAAGGGCTGATCGTGAACGCCGGCCATGGTTTGAATTACCAGAATACGGCCCGGATTGCTGCCATAGAGGGCATCAATGAACTCAATATCGGGCACAGTATCGTGGCACGCGCGCTATTCACAGGCATGAAACAGGCGGTTATGGACATGCGCAAGATCCTGGATGATGCCGTCCTCTTCGGCGCTTGAGCGATTGTCAGGACGGCAAGGCGCTGTCGGCGTTGCGGAACAGTGACTGCCAGTGGGTCTTATCGCACCAATGCTCGACGTGATCGATGGCTTCGAGGAGTTGTTTCGTCAATGCAGCGACATTTTCGTCACTGCGTTTGAGGGCGCTTTCTGTCTCCTCACTGATCTGCCTCAGTTCGGGTACACCGCAGTAACGGGTTGCGCCATGCAGCTTGTGGACATGTTCCAGCAAGGTCGGCCAGTCTTCCTGTTCGAGCAGGTCCGCTATCAGGTTGCGTTCCGCCAATAACTGTTCCAGTAACATGCTGAACAACTCTTCCGCGAGGTCGGCTTTGCCGGCCGCGAGGCGAATGCTCTCCTCGATATCGACACAAGGCGCCTGGCGAGCCCGCGACGAGGGGCGAACCGGCAGGGGCGTTTCGATTCCCGTATCCCGTATATGGCCGGTTTTCTTGCGAAAACCGGTGTAACGTTGGACGATCTCCGTCAGCTTGTCGCTGGAAAGCGGCTTGGTCAGGTAATCGTCAAAGCCGCGACGTAGCAATCGGTCTCGCTCTTCGCTCAGGGCATGCGCCGTTAGCGCGACGATGGGCGTATGGCGCCCGGGTCCGTCCAGCCCCCTTATGCGGCGTGTGGTTTCGATGCCGTCCATGCCGGGCATCTGCACATCCATGAAGACCAGGTCAAAGCGCTGTTGGCGAATCTTGCTGAGGGCCTCGAAGCCGCTGGCGGCACCTTCACTGCGGATATTGAGATCTTCCAGCAAGGTCAGCACCAACTTCAGGTTGGCATCGTTGTCATCCACCGCGAGCACCTTGGGTACGCCTACTGTTTGGTGGTGCTGCGATTCTCCGGTCGTGGCTGGGCCTGTGTCGGTTTGTGGCGTGGTTCCGTGGACCAACTGGAACAGTGCGTCGTAGAGGCGATCCCGGTAAATGGGTTTCACCAGATGGAACGAAGCCATGTCGACCAAACCGACGTCGTGGTGATCCAGGGTCGGTGTCAGCAGGATGACGCGGCAGTCGAGCTCGACCTCCAACTGGTGGAGCAGGTCCCGGTACTGATTGGAATTGAGTAGATGGCGTGTCAGGCCGACCAGGGCGGCGGCATAGCCGTTGTGCTGACTTTGCGCAGCGGCGACCTTGTCCAGCATTTCGGACGGTGTGGCAACACGGGTTACTTCAAGTCCCCACTGACTCAACTGGTGTTCGACGGAGAGACCGGTGGTTTTTTGATGTTCCAGATATATGACACGCTCGCTGCCGATGCCGTCACGGCACTCCGGTAGCCCACCGCCCGGCGCGAGGTCGGTTTTCAGGGTGAACCAGAAGGTCGAGCCTTTACCAAGCTCGCTTTCCAGTCCAATCTCGCCGCCCATTTCCTCGACCAGGCGCTTTGATATTACAAGGCCCAGTCCGGTTCCCCCGAACTGGCGGGCAGTTGACGCATCGCCTTGGGTAAAGGCGTTGAACAGGGACTGCTGCTGGGCGCGCGAGAGGCCCACCCCCGTGTCGGTGACGCTGATACGTATGGTGAGGTGCTCATCGTCGCCTTCGTCATCAAGCATGGCGCGCATGACCACTTCGCCGGTCTGGGTGAACTTGATCGCGTTATTGACCAGATTGGTAATGATTTGTTTGACCCGCAGGGGGTCGCCGACGATGTGGTCGGGTACGTCGCTGTAGACCAGTGGAACGAGGTCCAGGTTCTTGGTATGGGCGGCCGGCGCCAGCATGACCATAACGTCTTCGACGATATCCCTCAGGCGGAACGGGATGCGGTCCAGCACCAGCTTGCCGGCTTCGATCTTGGAGAAGTCGAGGAGGTCGTTGATGATGGTCAACAGAATTTCCGAGGACTTGCGGATCGTATGCAGGTGGTCACGTTGTTGCTGGCTGAGGGGGCTCTTCAGTAGCAGGTCCGTGAAGCCGATGATGCCATTGAGTGGTGTGCGGATCTCGTGGCTCATATTGGCCAGGAACTCCGACTTGATACGACTGGCTTCCAGCGCTTCCTTTCGCGCCAGGTCCAGTTCGATGTTCTGGATTTCGATGGTTTCCAGGGTTTCGCGCAGGTCCTCAGTCGCCTGGTCGACGTTCTGCTGCATCTCCGCATGGGCCTTGCTCAGTTCTTCGGCCATGGCATTGAGGCCGGACTCGAGCTGCACCAGTTCCGGGCCGGCCTGCGTATAGACGCGAGTGTCCAGATGGCCTTCCTTGAGGCGCTGCACGGCATGGGTCAGCTTGAAGATCGGGTCGGTCACCGAGCGGCTCATGCGCATGGCGATCAACAAATTGAAGAGGATGCCGCCCCCAACCAGCAACAGGCTGACGAGCAGGGCACGGTAACGCTCCGTATCGGTGGCGGCATGGGACAGCTCGACGACCGTCCAGCCCAGCGGTGCCTTGCTGGCCGAAGGGGATTGCTGGCGACTGTCCAGATCCATAACGCTGTCGAGCATCAGGTCCTGCAGGCGAACGGGAGATATATAGATGGACGAATCCTCGCCATCCGTTTCTGTCGTGCTCCTGAGCTTGCGCAGCGAGGCCGGGATGGAAATGCCCAGGCGCGGACCGGTGTGCAGCAGTTCCTGTCCAGAGGCATCGAGCAGGGTGATCGATCGGACATCACGTTCGTCCAGCATGGAACTGGCCAGGCCGAATAACAGGTTGCGGTTACCGGTGAACATGCCGTACTCGACGGCTGAGGCCAACTGGCGACTGAGGGAAGCACCGCGCTCATCGAGGAGCTTGGAGATATTGCCGACCCAGCTATGGGTAAAGAACAGCCCCAGCAGGACTGTGGTTGCGATGGTCGGCACCAGGCCAACAACCAAGACTTTCTGGCGAATTCCCCAACGTCGCATCAGTGGCGAATCTCCCGTTCGCAAGGCTTCGGTAAGGCCATGAGGCATTCATCCATAGGCGGGAGTGACGAAAGGTCCCATTGCGCGGTGATGAGAGTCGGTCCCATGCTGTCTTCGATCCGATGGGTCTATTCAGCGGCGCTGGCGGTCGGGCCCGCAATTTGGTGATGTTGCCATTCGCGGGCATTGGCCCGCTGATCAGAGAATCATTATCAATGACTTCTGGCTTCGCTGCCAGCGAAGAAGCTGGAGTTGGGACACAGTTATATCGACAGGTTGGGACTGAGGCAGTGGAAGGCGTATGATAACGCGCCAGAGCGTAGCAGAGTGTACCGCCCTGACCGGCCCTGGAGCGGTCTTATTACCCGCCTGAGTAGTCCGGCGGCAGTGGCCGCGCCGTTGTACTGACGTGATGAGGAGTCAGAGTCGTCATGGATTTCCCTACCATCGAGGATTTTGTGGGAAGCACCCCGCTGGTGCGCCTGCAGCGCCTGCCTGGTAATACGAGTAATACCTTGCTGGCCAAGCTGGAAGGTAACAACCCGGCTGGATCGGTGAAGGATCGGCCTGCCCTGAGCATGATTCGTGAAGCGGAGCGCCGCGGGGAGATTGCTCCAGGGGATACCCTGATTGAGGCCACCAGCGGTAATACCGGGATCGCACTGGCCATGGCGGCAGCCATTAAGGGATACCGCATGGTGCTGATCATGCCGGAGCATATGAGCGAGGAGCGCCGCGCCGCCATGAAGGCCTATGGCGCTGAGATCATTACGGTCTCCCGCGAGTCCGGTATGGAGCAGGCCCGGGATCTGGCGCTGGAGATGCAGGCAAAAGGGGAGGGGAAGGTTCTCGATCAATTCTCCAACCCCGATAATCCGTTGGCACACTATCGCTCCACCGGGCCGGAGATCTGGGAACAGACTCGCGGCCGTATTACCCATTTCGTCAGCTCGATGGGAACGACCGGTACGATCATGGGTGTCTCCCGCTATCTCAAAGAGCGCAATCCGGATATCCAGATCGTCGGCCTGCAGCCTGCGGACCAGGCCTCGATCCCGGGTATCCGTCGCTGGCCCGAGGCTTACCTGCCGAGCATCTTCGATGCGAGCCGAGTCGATCATGTGTATGACATCGGCCAGACCGAAGCCGAAGAGACCATGCGAGCGCTGGCCGAGCGCGAAGGCATTTTCTGCGGTGTTTCCTCCGGCGGAGCTGTTGCCGGTGCGCTGCGTTTATCCCAACAGGTTGAAAATGCTGTGATTGTTGCCATTATCTGCGACCGCGGTGACCGTTACCTGTCCACGGGCGTGTTTTCCTGAATCCGATAACGTAAAAGAACCGAAAGTATCTGATGAGTAGACGTCGCAAGAAGTCGTTGCCGGCTGAGCCGGTGAGCTGTCAAATCGAACGCCTGAGCCACGATGGCCGTGGGCTGGCCCACCAGGAAGGCAAAATACAGTTTATCGACGGGGCGCTCCCTGGCGAGAGGGTGTTGGCGCGTTTCACCGGTTCTCGCCGTCGCTTTGACGAACTGAGGACTGTGGAGGTGATTGAGGCTGTGCCGGAGCGGGTCCCGGCGCCTTGTGCCCATGCCGGGATCTGCGGTGGCTGTAGTCTTCAGCATATGGCGCCCGCTGCACAGATACGGTTCAAGGAAGGGACGCTCCGCGAGCAATTTGCTCATTTCGGAGGCATTCAGCCGGAACAGTGGGTGCCGCCGATGCAGGGCCCGGAACTGGGATACCGGCGCAAGGCCCGTTTGGGCGTGCGCTATGTCCCGAAACGGGACGAGGTGCTGGTGGGCTTCCGTGAGAAGCGCAACAGCTTTATTACCGACATCGAGCAATGTCCGGTGCTGGACCCGCGGGTGGGGACTCACCTTCCGGCCCTGAGGCAGTTGATCCGGGGGCTGACGATCTATCGCGCCATCGCGCAGATCGAGGTCGCGTGTGGCGATGAGGCGGTGGCTCTGGTGTTTCGCCATTTGGAGCCGTTGCAGGACGTCGATACCGAAGCGCTGGTGGCTTTTGGTCAGGCACATGACTTGCAGATCTATCTGCAGCCGGGTGGCCCGGATACGGTGCATCGCCTCTATCCCGACGGCGGTGAAGACCGGTTGTCCTACCGGTTGGAGGACTTCGGGGTGTCCATGTACTTCCACCCGATGGACTTCACTCAGGTGAACGCCGATATCAATCGCCAGATGGTGGCCCAGGCGCTGGATTGGCTCGATCCGCAGCCCAACGAGCGGGTCCTGGACCTGTTCTGTGGCCTGGGTAATTTCACTTTGCCTCTTGCAACGCGTTCTGCAAAGGTAACCGGTGTTGAAGGTGATGAGGCCATGGTGGTGCGAGGGCGGGAGAATGTCGCGGCCAACGGCTTGAATAACGTCACTTTTCATGCGGCCAACCTGCAGGGCGATTTCACCAAGGAATCCTGGGCCAGCGACGGTTTTGACAAGATTTTGATCGATCCTCCGCGCTCAGGCGCCTTGGAGGTCGTACACTATTTATCGGCATTTGGGGCGCGAAGGATCGTTTACGTATCCTGTAACCCGGCGACGCTGGCGAGGGATGCCGGTGTCTTGGTCGCCGCAGGTTACCGCCTGGTCAAGGCCGGCGTTATGGACATGTTTCCGCATACGGCCCATGTCGAGTCCATGGCCTTGTTTGTGAAAGACTGAGAGTTCGCAAAAGCCTGAGTTTGTAAAAGGGCTGATGCCTCCATACCCGTCTTCGGCGGGTATTTCAGCAGGGAGTTTGATCCCCGATGGTCAAGGTTCGTGAAGACTATGTGTTGAATCCGGATGGGAAGGCCGACATCGACCGCTGGATCACACATATCCAGTCCAGTGTGCCGTTGGACGATCCCGCCCAGCTTTATCGGGCCTGCGAGCTCAGCCAGGCCATCGACCAGCAGGCGGTGCGAGAGGATCGCCTCTGGACCGAGGGGGGCAGCAGCTTTCTTACCGGGCTGGAGATGGCGCAGATCCTGGCCGATCTGCATATGGATCAGGCCAGCCTCGTGGCGGCAGTCCTGTACAGATCGGTACGTGAAGAGCGTGTCGAGCTGGCCGTCATTGCGCGGGACTTCGGTGAGGAAATCGCCAAACTCATCGATGGCGTCCAGCAGATGGCGGCAATATCGGCCGTTCATCACCCGCTGAAAGGCAGTGTTCTGGGGCAGACCCAGGGGCAGCTCGACAATGTGCGTCGCATGCTGGTGACGATGATCGACGATGTCCGTGTGGCGTTGATCAAGCTGGCGGAGCGTACCTGCGCCATTCGGGCGGTTAAGGACGCATCGCCGGAAAAGCGCATGCGAGTGGCGCGCGAGGTATTCGACATCTATGCGCCATTGGCTCATCGTCTGGGAATCGGCCATATCAAGTGGGAGCTGGAGGACCTGTCCTTCCGCTATCTCCATGAAACCGCCTACAAGAAAATCGCCAAGCTTCTCGACGAAAAACGCCTGGATCGCGATGCCTACATCCAGCGGGTGCTGGACCGGCTTCGCCATGAGCTGGAACGGGCCGGCATCAAGGCGGATCTGGCGGGGCGGGCGAAACATATTTACAGCATCTGGCGCAAGATGCGTCGCAAGGGCATCGATTTTTCCCAGGTCTACGACATCCGCGCGGTGCGCCTGCTGGTTCCGGAGGTCCGCGACTGTTATGCCGCACTGGGTATTGTGCATTCGCTCTGGCGTCACATTCCCCATGAATTCGATGATTACATCGCCAATCCCAAAGAGAATGGATACCAGTCCCTGCATACAGCCGTGATCGGGCCGGAAGGCAAGATCATGGAGGTGCAGATTCGTACCCAGCGTATGCACGAAGAGGCGGAGTTGGGTGTCTGCGCTCACTGGCGCTATAAGGGAACGGACACCAAGAGCACGTCCATCGGCTACGAAGCCAAGATCAACTGGCTGCGTCAGGTGCTCGAATGGCAGGAAGAACTGGGCGATATGTCGGACCTGGTCGACCACCTCAAATCGGACGTGGCGTCCGACCGGGTCTACGTGTTTACGCCCGAAGGGCATGTGGTGGATCTGCCGCAGGGCGCCACACCGGTGGATTTTGCCTATCGGGTACACACTGAAGTCGGTCATGCCTGCCGGGGGGCCAAGGTTAACGGTCGCATCGTACCCCTGACCTATCCGCTGAAGACCGGCGATCAGGTCTTCGTGTTGCGATCCAATAATCCGGCACCGAGCCGCGACTGGCTCAATCCAAGTCTTGGCTATATCCAGACATCGCGCGCCAGGGCAAAGGTGACGCACTGGTTCAAGATGCAGGACCGGGATCGCAACGTGGCGGATGGCCGCGCGATCCTGGAAGACGAATTCCGGCGTCTGTCGATCAGTGACGTCAACCTGGAAGACTTGGCGCACAAGGTCAATTACAAGAGTGCCGAGGACATGTTCGCCGCCATTGGGGCGGGTGACCTTAAGCCGACCCAGGTGGCGAACTCGGCCCAGCAGATGAGTGAACCGCGGGACAAACAGCTGGCCTTGCAGCTGACCGGGCCGCGATTGCAGGGTTATGCCACAGACTCGGATATCCAGGTCCGCGGTGTCGGCAAGCTGAAGACGGCCGTTGCCCGCTGCTGTAAACCGTTGCCGGGTGATGCCATCGGAGGCTATATCACGGTGGGTCGTGGCGTAACGGTGCACCGGATGGACTGCATCAATTTCCTGCAACTGCAGCAGGCCGAGCCGCATCGCATCATCGAAGTGTCCTGGGGCGGCCGCCCGGAAGCGGTGTATCCGGTGGAAATCGAAATCGAGGCCTATGACCGTTCGGGTCTGTTACGGGATATCACGACGATTGTCGGCAATCAGCGGATCAACGTCGTTGCCCTCAACACGCTTTCTCACCCGGACGACAATACCGCGACCATGACCCTGACGGTGGAGATCAACAGTCTCGAGCAACTGGCGCGGCTGCTGGCCCAGATTCGCCAGCTTCCCAATATCGCGGAAGTGCGCCGCAAGCGAAGTCATTGATGGTTGAGCCGGCCGTTTCGGAAAGCAGGCCGGTGTGGAAATGGGATGAGGAGACAAGGTGGCGGAACGTTACACGCTGGATGACCTGAAGTACCTGATGGCACGTTTAAGGGATCCGTCCGATGGTTGTCCCTGGGATCTCAAACAGGATTACCGAAGTATTGTGCCGCACACGTTGGAAGAGGCCTATGAAGTCGCCGATGCTATTGAACGGGGCGATTATGACAACTTGCGTGGCGAACTGGGTGATCTGCTGTTTCAGGTCATCTTCTACAGCCAGTTGGCGCGGGAAGAGGATCGGTTTGCGTTTGAGGACGTTGTACATGGCATTGTCAGCAAACTGATACGCCGTCACCCTCATGTGTTTCCGGAAGGCACGCTCGAGAGCCGGGTGGACCCTGGCAATCGGCCGGATGATGTGGCCATCAAGGCCAACTGGGAGCGTATCAAGGCCGAGGAGCGTCGCGCTGAAGGGCTAGCTGCGACGGACCAGCCGACCAGTTACCTCGACGGGATAACCGCGGGTTTGCCGGCGATGGCGCGAGCTGAAAAATTGCAGCGGCGCGCTTCCCATCACGGTTTTGACTGGCCGGATATCGAACCTGTATTCGATAAGCTTCAGGAAGAAGTCGAAGAGCTGAAGCAGGCTTGGAAGGCGGTGGCCGAGTCGGAGGGCGACCGGGATGCGCTGGAGGATGAGTTGGGCGATATTCTTTTCGTCTGCGTTAACCTGGCGCGTTTTCTGGGTGTAGAAGCTGACCAGGCCTTGCGTCGAACCAACCGCAAATTCGAACGCCGCTTTCGAAGTATGGAACGACAATTGCGTGAACAAGGGCGAAGTATGGAGTCGCTTCCGCTCGAAAAGCTGGATGAGCTTTGGGATCGCGCCAAGCAGGAGGAGCGGGTCTCAGAGGCTGGTACGAATCGATAGCGTGCCGGCAGGATGATTCCGGCGCCATTTTGGGGCGGGTGATATGGCGGAAAGCGGAGAGTGTCGGGTGAATAGGTACAATCCGTAACCGAAATTTGCCTTGGATTTTGACGGCATCGGCTAGAATTTATCAATAAGGCAGTTGCCATAGAATGCCGTTCGTTCTTGCACCGTTTTTCAGTACCGGGAAGATCCCCGGATGACTGCTGCAAACGTTGCATTATCCCGAGCGAACGGGTTGTTGACGTTATGATGTTTTTAGGAGCATCCCATGAAAATCAAAGAGCTGGTGAGATATTGGGACAAGCATGCGCGAGGTCGACTGACGCGTGACGCCTACAAGGTGTCTTTGTCGGACGACAATCGTCAGCGCTTGGATGCCCTTGCCGAGCTCTATCCAATGAAGTCGCCCGAAGATCTGATTCGCGATCTTGTGTCAGCTGCATTGGATGAACTGGAGACGAGCTTTCCGTATGTGCAGGGTGCTCGTGTCGTTGCGCTGGATGAAGAAGGCGATGAAATCTATGAGGATGCGGGCATTACGCCGCGTTTCGTCGCATTAAGCCAGAAGCACATGCAGTCGCTGAAAGAGCGTCTGATGGGCTCTGCCGCCTAGGACGGGGGTTTTCCCGCTCCAGCGTTGTTGGATAGATGGATAGCGGCTTGCCCATGAGGCGGGCAGCGCGAGTGACGCCGACTGTTTTATCTGGCGGTTATCATGAATGAATAAAGGCGTCCGTTTCGGCGGGGCCAAAAAGAAACCGGTGAGCCTTTAGCAAAAGGGCTCACCGGTTTTTTTATGTCTTTGCCGCAGCAATGAAACGCGGTCTTGTATCTGGCAAATCAGTTATTGCGCGATATTTTCTTGCTGCCTGCAGCTTTGCCCTTGAGGGGACGGGTCTGGGTAATATCGTCAAGCGCCGCGGCAATCATGTCATTGAGGATATCGTTCTCGCTGCGTCCCGGGAAAAGCTCAGACAGCGCCGCAACGCGAGCCGCATCTTCCAACGGCATGCGCAGGTAGTAATCGTTGTTCCGGTCATCCGATTTAGTGTCGGTTTCCCAGTTGTTGACCAGATCAGTAACCTTCATGAGATCTCCTCGCCATCATCGAAAACAGCCGCGCGACCGTTCGGTAACCTGTTGTACAGATCGATAAGAATACCCTGCCTCATTGTGATCGCCAGGGCAATGCCGTTACAGTAAAGTTTAGTCGTATTCCCGCGGCCAGACAGACCCAGTTGAGTAACGGATTGTACGTAGGCTCCATGAGAGAGCCGGCGTTGTGCACAGGAGCGATCATTTCATGACCGAATTGCACCCGGATTTGCGAGAAAACGTCAGATTATTGGGCGATTTGTTAGGGCATAGTATCCGCCAACACCCCGGTCCGGACTGCTTCGATCTGATCGAGCAGATCAGGGCAGCCGCAAAAGCCGACCGTAAACACGAAAGCGGTTCCAGTCAGCGTTTGGCCGAGCTCCTGACGGGGCTTGGCGAGTCTGACCTGCTACCGGTAACGCGGGCGTTCAATCAGTTTCTCAATCTCGCCAACCTGGCAGAGCAATACCACAGTATCCGCCGTAAGCGTGACCACGAGTCGGATCTCGCGGTTGAGCCTCTCGAAGAGGTCTTTCAGCGCCTGATCGCGGGTGGCGTCGATACTGACACACTCTATCGGCAAGTATGCGATCTGCAGATGGAATTCGTTCTGACCGCGCATCCGACGGAAGTGGCGCGGCGGACGCTGATCATGAAGTACGACGAAATTTCCGCCTGTCTGGAACAGCTCGATCACGACGACCTGCTGCCGCAGGAAAGGGACGACGTCGTGGACCGTTTGCGCCAGCTGGTCGCTGAAGCCTGGCATACCGATGAGATTCGTCATGAACGCCCTACGGCGGTCGACGAGGCGAAGTGGGGATTTGCGGTTATCGAAAACAGCCTGTGGGGGGCGTTACCGCGCTTCCTGCGCGATCTGGATCGGGCGCTGGAGAAGGTTACGGGGCGGCGCTTGCCGCGTTCGGTGGCGCCGATCCGTATTGCGTCCTGGATGGGCGGTGACCGTGACGGCAATCCCAATGTGACATCTGACGTTACCCGTACGGTCTTTCATCTGAGTCGCTGGATGGCGGCGGACCTTTACCTGCGGGATATCCAGACACTGCGTGCCGAGCTATCCATGTGGGAAGCGAACGATGCCGTTCGACAGGTCACCGGAGAGGCTCGTGAACCCTATCGCGAGATCCTTGGCCAGCTGCGCCATCGCCTCCTGCGCACTCGGGATTGGGCGGAAGCCTGCGTGCAGAACGATCCGAAAGCAGCACCTCCGGATACGACGGACATCCTGCTGGCCAATCGCGATCTGATCGAGCCATTGACTCTCTGCTACGAATCGCTCGAAGAGTGTGGGCTTGGCGTGATCGCCAATGGCCTGCTGCTGGATACCTTGCGACGGGCTCACAGCTATGGCCTCGAACTGGTGAAGCTGGATGTCCGCCAGGAAGCGGATCGTCACGCGGAAGCCGTCGGCGAGCTGGTGCAGGCGCTGGGTATGGGGGACTACCGCAGTTGGGACGAGTCCGAGAGGCAGGCGTTCCTGTTACGTGAGTTGGGCGGTCGCCGGCCGTTGATCCCTCGTGACTGGCTGCCGTCGGACAATGTCAGGGAAGTGCTGGAGACCTGCCGGGTCGTCGCTGAGCAGCCGCCGGAGGCGCTCGGGTCCTACGTGATATCCATGGCAAGCACACCGTCGGATGTCCTGAGTGTGATATTGCTGTTGCGTGAAGCCGGGATGCATTATCCGATGAGGATCGTGCCTCTTTTCGAAACCCTGGAAGATCTCAGTCATGCGCCGGACAGCATGGCGTCGCTGTTTGCCGTGGAATGGTATCGCGAGTATATCGGCGGCCATCAGGAGGTCATGATCGGCTATTCGGATTCGGCGAAGGATGCCGGGCAGATGATGGCGGCGTGGGCGCAGTACCAGGCCCAGGAGCAATTGACGGATGTTGCTCGTCGTAACGATGTGCAACTGACCCTCTTTCATGGTCGTGGCGGGACCGTCGGCCGGGGCGGCGGTCCCGCCAATCGTGCCATCCTGTCTCAGCCGCCGGGATCGATCGGCAGTCGTTTCCGTATCACCGAGCAGGGCGAGATGATCCGCTTCAAGTTCGGACTCCCGAAAATGGCGGGACAGAGCCTGACCCTGTATACGAGTGCGGTGATCGAGGCGAACCTGGCCCCGCCGCCGTCTCCAGCCCCCCGCTGGCGGGATATGATGGATTGGCTGACGGAGCGTTCCCTGGCGTCATACCGGGGTCTGGTCCGCGGTGAGCCGGATTTCGTCAGTTATTTCCGCCAAGCGACGCCTGAGCAGGAGCTGGGCAAGCTGGCGCTGGGCAGCCGGCCCGCCAAGCGTAAGGCCAGCGGCGGTGTTGAAAGTCTGCGCGCTATCCCCTGGATTTTTGCCTGGACCCAGATGCGGCTGATGCTGCCTTCCTGGCTCGGCAGCGATACCGCTTTACGCGAGGCGGTGGACGCCGGTCACGAAACGCTCCTGCGGGAAATGATGGCGAAATGGCCGTTTTTCCACACGCATGTGGATATGCTGGAAATGGTCCTGGCCAAGGCCGATCTGCGTATCTGTCGCTACTACGAACACCGTTTGGTCGCGCCGGAATTGCATCCCCTGGGTGAAGCGCTGCGTCAACGGCTCGAAGGGTGCATCCAACTGGTTAACCAGCTTAAGGCGCAGGATGAGTTGCTGTCCGAAGATCCGGTATTCGCGCATTCCCTGAAAGTCCGCAACCCCTACACTGATCCGCTGCATTACCTGCAGGCGGAATTGCTGCGGCGGGACCGGGAGTCGTCGGGGCAGGTGCCCGAGCCCGTGGAGCAGGCACTTAAGGTGACCATGGCGGGAATTGCGGCGGGCATGCGCAATACCGGCTAGTGTCCTGTCCGTTTGCGGTAACATTCTGGAACAGTTAATTTGTGATGTAGTAGCGGTGTTTTTTACGCGAGCAGACTAGACTTGAGGTGATGAAAACTGCCTGCTTCGGGTGGTTTGAAGGCGAGGTAAACGTTGTGCCACTAGCTGTGCGTTTGAGTCAGTTTTTCAATCGCAAGGGAATCGACTTCCAGTGCTTGCATCATGACCGGGTCGATAGCTTGGCTATGGCGATTGCTGCCAGTGGTGTTCCCGCTGATAAGGTGGTCATGGCCACCTTCCTGATCGATCTCAAAGGTGTGGTCATGGCGGTTCACCCCTATCAGGCGACGTTGGATGTGGATGCCATCTGCCGTTCCACGGGGCGGCGACTGCAGACGCTGACCGCCACTCAGGCGGATCGGTTGTTTCCAGACTGCGAAACCGGGATGCATCCGCCCATCGGTGCTGCGTACAGTGTGCCCGTCGTAGTTGAGGAAGCGTTGCTGTCGGCGGAGGTGTTTTACATGCCCAGCGGCTGTCGTACCACGCTGCTGGAGATGGATGGCCGTAGTTTCCGCTTGGCGATGGCGGGTGCGAGTCGGGCGCGTTTTTCGATTATGCAGCCCGTGTGCGACTTGTCCGAGAAGACCGTCTGTAGCGGTATTACCCTGGAAGACATCGCTGCCCGCCTGCAAAAGCTCTACCGATTACCGGCCATGCCGGCGATTGCGTTGCGTATTCTCCAGTTGACGGCGGACGACAATGCATCGGCACGCGAATTGTCGATGCTGATCGATCACGATCCGAGCCTGGCGGCGCAGATCATGCGCTATGCCCGTTCGGCGTTGTTCAATTATCAGGGCGATATCCAGAGTGTCCAGGATGCGGTGACCCGCGTTCTCGGTTTTGAGCGCGTTGCCCATATGGCAATGGGGATCGCGGCTTCCAGGGCCTTCAACGTGCCGCGTGACGGCATGTTGGGACTGGATGCTTTCTGGCGTCACAGCCTCTATTGCGCCTATTTAAGTCAGCGGATTGCTGAACGGGCGAACCCCGCCCTCAGGATGGATCCGGCGCTGGCCTATCTGTGTGGCCTGCTGCACAACTTCGGCCTGTTACTGATCGCTCACCTGTTTCCCCCGGAATTTCGGCTGCTGAACAAGTTAAGGGATGCGAACCCCGAGCAGCCGTTGGCGTCACTCGAGCAGCAGGTTTTCGGCATGGGGCAGGCGCAGGATGTCCTCATGGTGGGACATGGTGCTATCGGCGGCATTCTGCTCAAGCTCTGGCAATTACCGGAAGCCGTCATCAAGTCTGCTGGTATGCATCAGCATGTCGGCTATCAGGGAGAGCACGCGCCTTATATTTGGACAGTGCAACTGGCGAATATCCTGCTCAAGCGTGAAATGGTTGGCGACGAATTCAACGAAGAAGCGCCTGAAGGCTTGGCTGAGTCCCTTGGGCTGGATGAGCAGGCACTGGGCGAACTGATGGTCTGTACCGAAGAAGCTGCCGGTGAGCTGGACGCCTTGGCAAACGCGCTCGCGGCCTGATACTGCAAGGGTTTTGCTGCTGCTGGCAGTAGCTTCATGCCAGTCTCCGCTGTTACCAGATGGGTTGTGTGCCAAACGGCACTGACGGCTCTTGGTTGCAGGCTCCCCTTTCTCTCCCCCCTTCCTCTTCGTATAATGCTCCGCTCAGCAAAATCTGATGGGGCCGGAAGTGGGGGCGCACCAGTTGGACCTTCCGGTTGTTGAAGACCCGAATCCCCCAATACATAACAAGAATACGGCGAACGGGCCGGGGCCATCTTTTGGGTGGTGAAACGTCGGTTGCGTGCCACATGAGATATTGATGTGTCGAGCGACATGGTCGCCGATACGTAGCCAATTAGGGAGTCAGATCCAGGATCTGACATGGGGCATTGTTGGTGCAGTGATGTCTCCGATAAGCGGTACGGGCTCCGGAAACGGTGCTTTGCCGCATGACCCAGCCATTTTTTTCAATGAAGGGGAGCAAGCCAACCATGAAAGTGATCCTGTTAGGTGCACCCGGTGCGGGCAAGGGAACTCAAGCCCAGTTTATTACCGAGAAGTTCGACATTCCGCAGATTTCAACAGGCGACATGTTGCGTGCCGCTGTTCGGGCGGGTACACCGCTGGGACAAAAGGTCAAGGAAGTCATGGCCAGTGGTGGGCTGGTTTCCGATGAAACCATCATCGCACTAATCGAAGACCGGATTCAGCAGGACGATTGCCGTAACGGTTTTCTGCTTGATGGCTTCCCGCGGACTATCCCGCAAGCGGAAGCGCTGCGCAGCCAGGGAATTGCCATTGACTACGTGGTTGAGATCGCCGTCGAAGACGAAGAGATCGTCAATCGACTGTCCGGACGTCGAGTCCATGAGGGCAGCGGTCGGATCTATCATGTCAATTACAATCCGCCCAAAGAGTCCGGTGTCGATGACGTGACCGGCGAACCCCTGATCCAGCGGGAAGACGACCGCGAGGAAACCGTACGTAAGCGCCTGCAGGTATACCACTCTCAGACTGCACCGCTGGTTGGCTACTATCGCGACTGGGCGCAGGCCGCGCCGCTTGAAGCGCCCACCTATGTCTTGGTCAAGGGTATCGGGTCTGTCGACTCCATCCGCGATCAGATTTTTGCCCAGCTCAAGTAAGGCCGCAAGCGTCCGGAGAGCCGATCTCTGGGCGCTTTGCCGACTCAACGCCAAATGAAACTCCTCGCCCTGGACACTACTGCCGAAGGTTGCTCCGTTGCTCTGAACCTGGACGGACAGATCATCGAGCAGTTCGAGAATGCGCCGCGCATGCATACCCGTCGCATTATGCCCATGATCCGCGAGCTGTTGCGGCAGTCCGCTCTGAAACCTGCCGATCTGGACGCCCTGGCCTTTGGGCGGGGGCCTGGGTCGTTTACGGGGTTACGTATTGCTGCCGGCATCGTGCAAGGGCTGGCATACGGGCTCGGAAAGCCCGTGCTGCCGGTTTCCTCGCTGGCCGCGACGGCATTGGTGGCTCGTGAGCAGAACCCAGGGCCGGTGGCGGTGGCATTCGATGCGCGCATGGCAGAGGTCTACTGGGGAACCTTTCGGGTTGAAGAGGGAAGGGTGCAGCCTCTCGAGGAAGAACGGGTTTGCCCACCGGACAGGCTTTCCTTACCGACGATAGGTGGAGACGAGCGCTGGCTCGGAGCCGGTGCCGGTTGGCTGCTATGTGACGAGATGCCAAAGTCGGTCTGCGACGCAGTGACCGAGCGTTTGCTGGAGGCTATACCGACGGCTGGTGCGATTGCCCTGCTGGCCCAGCAGGCCTGGCTCGAGGGCGCGGCGATCGATGCCGCTCAGGCTCAACCTGTCTACCTACGCGATGAAGTCGCTTGGCAGAAGATGCCGGGGCGCTGATATGTCACTGTTCCACATTTTTTTCCTGGCGCTAATCCAGGGCTTTACCGAATTCCTGCCCATCAGCAGTTCCGCCCACCTGATCCTACCTTCCACGTTGTTGGGGTGGCCTGATCAGGGGCTGGCGTTTGACGTGGCCGTGCATGTCGGCACCCTGCTGGCGGTTGTTTGGTACTTTCGGCAGGATATTGTCCGGCTTATTCGGGGAACGCTTGGGAGTCTGGTGCGCCGGGAGTTGGATGCGGGTGGCCGTCTGGGGCTGCAGATTGTCCTGGCTACGGTACCCGCCGGACTGATCGGTATCCTGCTGGAATCGTTCATCGAGCAGCACTTACGGTCCGGGCTGGTGATTGCGGTGGCGACCATTGTTTTCGGTCTCGCTCTTGGTTGGGCCGATCGCCGTGGTTCGGAAAAGCTGCCCATGAGCGAGTTGGGATGGCGAGCGGCGTTGTTGATCGGTCTGTCACAGGCATTAGCCTTGATTCCCGGCACTTCGCGCTCAGGGATTACCATGACCACAGCATTGCTGCTGGGGTTTCAGCGTCAGGCTGCGGCACGGTTTTCCTTTCTGCTGTCGATACCGCTGATTGCGGCTGCCGGTCTCCTGAAAACACTGGAGCTGATTCAAGCGGGAACCGGTGCGCATTGGGGGCAGGTGGGTCTGGGGGCTCTGCTGTCGTTCGTCAGTGCCATCCTGTGCATCCACTTCTTTTTGCGTTATTTGGATCGCTTCGGTTTTATGCCTTATGTGGTGTATCGTTTGTTGTTAGGCGGTGTACTGCTGGTTGTGTTGCTATAATCCATTATTGGCTTGTCCCTGAAAGAAACCTTGCCTAATTGCCCGGCCTGATAGGCTGGAGGAAGTGTCGGTTTATGGTGGGTGGTATCAACGGTGTTGGCCTGCCGGTCCCTGTACCCGATAGGGTGCGACGGGAACCGCCGCGTCAGCCCGATGCATCGACGGCCCCTGAACGGGTAACGTCGAAAAACGATCAAAACACCACCGGTCAGAATGCGACCGGGGGGCGTACGCGTACATCCAATCGGCCCGTTGAAGAAAGTGCATCCAGTGAAGGGGTTCGGTTACAGCGCTTCCGTGCCGACCAGGTGCCTTTGCGTGGCCTGCAGGCCCAGAAGGCCTATACGGATGTTGCTACCCAGTCCCAGACGCAGGGTGTCGAGATTGCCGGTATCGACGTCCGCGCCTGATAGTCATTTCCTATCCCTAAGTGCCTCATGAAAAACACTGAAGATTCTGTTGGAGCAGCGCTGCTGGGCGTCGCCTGTGGTGAGGCGTCATTGGCGCCTGAGGCTGAAGGCTGGGCGCAGCGACTCCAGTTGCCTTATCTGGGCCCTCAGGCGCCACGAGAGATGGCTCCAGGGGGTCTTCTGGTTTGGTTGGATCATCAAGGTTTGGCTTTGAGAGTCACCGGCCGAGGTGCCCCAGGACCTGTCATTGTCGATTTTTCCGGCGGCAAGGCGGCTTTTCGCCGTTTGCATGGCGGTGGCCGCGGGCAGTTGGTGGCCAAGGCTGTAGGGCTGAGTCGTGCCCGTCGTATTCCGTCTGTGCTCGATGCCACCGCCGGGCTGGGTCAGGATGCCTTTGTATTGGCCACACTGGGTTGCTCGATGTTGCTACTGGAGCGCTCCCCCGTGGTCCATGCCCTGTTGGAGGATGGTCTGGCGAGGGCGTCGCAAGACCCGGAGCTGGCGCCGATCATCGCACGAATGAAACTTCAGGCGGCGGATGCAGCGGGCTATCTTGAGGCCGCCGAAGAGGTAGCTGATGTCGTGTACCTGGACCCGATGTTTCCTCACCGTGGACAACAGTCTGCGCTGGTGAAAAAGGAAATGCGCGTCTTCAGGGACCTGGTGGGGGACGATCTCGATGCTGACCGGTTATTGCCGGCGGCATTGCAGGCGGCACGTTGCAGGGTGGTGGTCAAGCGTCCACGCAAGGCGCCGCCCCTGGCGGGGCCGGCGCCCTCCCATGCGCTGGAAGGCAAGAGTAGCCGTTACGACCTTTACACCCTGCGCGCCCTGGACTGAATCTGCCTTAGGACTCCATCATGGTGACCTGAAGGATCGACTGGCGCATTTCTACGTTCAAGACCAGCCGCGCATCTTCCGCAACTTCGTCCAGTCCCGAGGTGTAGATCAGCTTGCCATCGTCGTCGGTCGTCAGTATCTCGTTTTTCTTGAGATGGTGAATGAAGTTGCGGAACAGGGCCTTGTCGAAGAATTCAGGCGCATTGAGTCCGAACAGAATCGACATTCTCTGGGCCATCAGGCTGCTTTGTTCCTCCAGTTCGGCCGCGGTAATCTTCCCTGACCCCTGTTTGCGGAGAACCGCGATGCTGATGTAGTAGCGTTCTAGGATCTGGATAATGAAGCGCGAAAGTGCGCGCAGGCGTACGGCCTGTTCGGAGCCGGTTACCGGCCGATAGACAACATTACCCTGAAGCGTCAGCAGTTCTTTCTCGATCATGATATCGATCCAGTGATCGATCACCGCCTCGACTTCTTCTGCCGACCAGCGCAGGAACAGCTCTGCCTTGATGTAGGGATAGATGGAGCTGATCAGGAAAACGATGCGCTCGCGCTCCAGCGTGCTGTTGTTCTGGAACATGCACGCAATCAAGGCCGGAATCGCATACAGGTGCTGGATGTTGTTGCGGTAGAACGTCATCAGGATGGCGTTGTTGCCTTCCAGTGTGATGATGTCGCCCAACTGCTGTTTCTGGCGCTCGACCAACCCCATGATTTCCGCGTAGTGAATCCATTCCTGCCCCTTGCCGACGGGGATGGTGCAGTATTCGCTATAGGGCGAGGCACGCATGAACTCCGCAAAGAACTCCATCTGTCGCGCCAGCATGCGTTCGTCCATGGCCAGGCGTTCGGTAGACAGCATGACCAGGGCGAGAAGATTGACCGGATTGATCGCCGCCGCTTCATTGATGTGGGTGGCGACCTCGACGGCGAGGTTATCCACCGCTTCGCCCAGCCATTTTGGACGGTACTCGCTGTCGTAGGCTTCCTGGCGCCAGCTGGGGCGCTCCTTATCGAGGAAGGCGGCCAGCGGGATGGGCTCACCGAAGTTGACCGCGACGCGCCCGAAGGAGTTGCGCAGCGAGCGCAGCGATTTGAAAAGTCCGAAAACGCTTTCTTTCTGCTTCTTGCGTCCTCGTAATTCGCCCAGGTACGTGCGCGCCTCTAGAACCTTTTCGTAGCCGAAATACACGGGGACGAATACCAGGGGCTTTTGATGGTCGCGCAGGTAACTGCGCACGGTCATTGCCAGCATGCCGGCGCGGGGCGACAGCATGCGCCCGGTACGGCTGCGACCACCTTCGACGAAGTATTCCACGGAATAGCCGCCGGAGAAGACGAAGTGCATATACTCGTTGAAGACGGTGCTATACAGCGGATTGTTCTTGAAGCTGCGGCGCATGAAAAAGGCTCCGCCACGACGCAGGATTGGGCCGACAATGGGCATGTTGAGGTTGATGCCTGCGGCAATGTGTGGCGGTGTCAGTCCGTTTTTGTACAACACATAGGACAGCAGCAGATAGTCGATATGTGAGCGGTGGCAGGGCACGTAGACGACGGTCTGGTCCCGTGCGATCTCCCGCACGGTGTCGATGCGATTGATGGCGATACCGTTATAGATCCGGTTCCACAGCCACGACAGGATCGTCTCCAGGAAGCGTATGGTGGCGATGGACATATTGGAGGCGATTTCGTCAGCATATCGCCATGCTTTCATCTTCACTTTTTCCGGTGGCAGGTCGTCCTGCTTGGCCGCTTCTCGAATGGCGTCCTTTACCGCCGGTGTGCGAATCAGGGATTCCACGAGGGTGCGGCGGTGCGATAGGTCCGGGCCGATCACGGCTTGGCGAACACGGCGGAAATGAACCCTCAAGACCCGGGCCAGTTTGCGGGTGGCGCGTTCCTCGCTGTCCGGGAACTCGTCGACGACATGCCGCAACGAGATCGCTTTGTTGAATTGGACGAATGTCGCCCGGCCGTGAATCAGGATGACCAGCAGTTTCTGCAGTCGACCGGCGACAGACCAGCTGTCGCTGAGCAGGAGTTTGACCAACGAGCGTTCTTTGTCCGGTGCACGACCCCAGAATAGCGACACGGGGACGATCTGCACGTCCAGCGACGTATCAGCGACGGCTGCATGGACCAGCTGCTTGAGGCGGCTGGTCAGGGCCGGCGTGTGGCGCCGTTGAAACAGGCGTCCTTGACGCTGATAAAGGAAAAAGAACGAGCGGCGGGGACCGTCGGGAAACGTCATGGGCTGCTGGGAAGACGGCAGTCCAGCCCGAAGAACCTCCTGTTCGAGCACCAGGCGGCTTGAGAGGGAGCTGTATTGTAGTACGTAGCAGATCGGCTTGTTCGGATCGAGTTCGAGCTCTTCTCGGCTGGCACCGACAACATCGGTCCTCACCCAGAGATACAACAGCTTACGCAACAGGGTAAAGAACCAGGAATTCCACCCCAAGTATTTGATCATGCAGGCTCCACGAAAGCGACGCGACAAGTTCCGGACAAGTGTACTGGGTTGGCACAGGCAGGCAAAGTGCAGCGATGTTTCTGGCCTGGAACGCGTCTCGTCGGTCGCCGCTGAAATGGAACGGAACTGTGACTTGCTTCGCGTTTTTTGAGAGTGTCCTGTCTCGTAGAGATCTTGATGGGATTGGTATCCTTTTATGGTCTGCCGGGGCAGGACACACTCGGAACACCGTTAATATTGCGAAGATGTCACTTGCCAGCCAAATGGGCCTTTTTTATAGTCCGGCAAACCAAGAAAGGCTTGAATAGCCTTCAGTGACGGCCCGGCAAGGCGCGTTGATGGCTCAAGCCAGGACACGTCGCGACAGTACTGGTCACAGTCAACGCCCGTCGCTGTCATCGAATCGTTATAACAATAATAGAGCGTTGCCACCTGACTGGTTGGCAGAGCACCTTCCATGGCGGGGTTCCGGCCCTGTTGCCTTCGCGCTGCACCCTGTCGTAGTCGGCATTGTGACCGTGACCGAACGGTGTTTCTGCGGTACCTGATAGCCGGGTGGCACAGAACTTTTTGCTGCAGAACAGGGTGAACGGACCATGATTGATGTCACGGGCTTGACGCGCAAGTTCGGTGATTTCACCGCTGTCGATAACCTCACCTTCAGGGTCGAGCAGGGGGAAATTCTCGGCTTTCTGGGGCCGAATGGCGCCGGGAAATCCACCACCATGAAAATCCTGACCGGCTTTTTGACGCCGTCTTCCGGTGCTGTGTCGATTTTCGATCACGACGTTGTCCGTAATCCCGTGAGTGCCCAGAGAGAGATCGGGTATTTGCCCGAAGGTGCGCCGGCGTACTCTGACATGACCGTCAGCGCCTTCCTGCACTTCATCGGCCAGATTCGTGGGCTGCGCGGTACCTCGCTGCAAAATCGCTTTCAGGAAGTTGTTGAACAGGTCGATCTGGAGCCTGTCCTGACCCAGCGTATCGAAACCCTGTCGAAAGGATTCAAGCGCCGCGTCGGTCTGGCCCAGGCGTTGTTGCATGACCCCCGTATACTGATTCTGGACGAACCCACCGACGGGCTTGACCCCAACCAGAAACATCAAGTCCGTCAATTGATCCGCAATCTGTCCCGTGACAAAACCGTGATTATCTCCACCCACATCCTGGAGGAGGTGCATGCGGTCTGCACCCGTGCGCTCATCATCTCCGCCGGTCGCATTGTCGTCGATGGGTCGCCGGAATATCTGGCGAGCCTGTCACGCTACCACCAGGCCGTGCACCTGAGGTTCACCGGTGAAGGCGTTCGTGCTGAGGCGTTCCTGTCGTTGGAGGATGTGGCCGACGTTGAGGTAGAGCGTGATGGCCTTACCATGACCGTTTTCCCGCAGCCGGGCTGCCGGATTTTGCGAGGCGTCAACGAACTGGCCCAGGCGAACGGGTGGCGCATCGAAGAGTTGTATGTGGAGCAGGGGCGTCTGGATGATGTCTTCCGTAAGCTAACCACGGGGGAGGCGGCATGACGGGATTGTCGGTGATTGTGCGCCGAGAGCTGTACGGCTACTTTGCGACGCCGGTGGCTTACGTCTTTACGGTCATCTTCCTGGTACTCTCCGGTGTGTTCACCTTCTATCTGGGGCATTTCTTTGAACGCGGTCAGGCGGATCTGCTGTCGTTCTTCAATTTCCTGCCCTGGTTGTACCTGGTGCTGATTCCCGCGGTGTCCATGCGCCTCTGGTCAGAAGAGCGTCGCAGCGGCACCATCGAATTGTTGCTGACGTTGCCGGTCTCCATCGGTACCTCCGTATTGGGCAAGTTCCTGGCGGCATGGTTCTTTGTCGGTGTCGCGCTGGCGCTGACGTTTCCGCTTTGGATAACGGTCAACTACCTCGGCCATCCGGATAATGGTGTCATCAGTGCCACCTATATCGGCGCCTGGCTGATGGCCGGGGGCTTCCTGGCAATCGGTTCCTGCCTGTCGGCGGCTACGCGGAACCAGGTGATAGCGTTCATTCTGACCTTGGTCGTGTGCTTCCTGTTTGTCGTCACCGGTTTCCCCATGGTGCAGGACCTGTTCACCCCCTGGGCGCCAACCTGGGTGATCGACGGCCTCAGTGCCCTGAGTTTTCTTGGCCATTTCGATGCCATCGCGCGGGGGGTCATCGAGTTACGCGACCTTCTGTACTTCCTGCTCACGATCGTGACCTGGCTGCTGGCCACCGTGATCGTGCTGAATCTGCGCAAGGCGAATTAGGAGGCTGGTCCGGTGAGGCATTTCATGAAGTCCGGTGTCGGCCTGGTTGTTCTGTTTGTTGCCTTTCTTGTATTGGCGGTATTGATCTCCCTGGATTTCAAGGGCGATCGGCTGGACCTGACCGAGAATCACCTTTACACCCTGTCGAAAGGTTCAAAAAGCATCCTCGACGATTTGAAGACACCGATCACGTTGACGCTCTATTTCTCCAATCAGACATCGACCAACCTGCCGGCCCTGCGTTCCTACGAGGCGCGGGTTCGTGAACTGCTCGATGAATATCAGGCGAATAGCCGTGGCCTGATCCACTTTCACGTGGTTGATCCAGAGCCATTTTCCGATCAGGAAGACACCGCCACTGAAGCAGGTCTGCAGAGTATTCCGAAGGGGAATCAGGGAGATAAGGTCTTTTTTGGCTTGATCGGCAGGAATCAGGCAGGCGACCAGCAGGTGATTCCGTTTTTCCGGATCGATCGCGAGACCAGCCTTGAATACGACATCACTAAACTGATCTACACCCTGGAGAATCCGCAGGAACCGGTGGTGGCTGTCATCTCCGGGTTGGACGTCAACGGCGGGGTGGATTTCGCGACGCACAGCCGTAAGTATCCCTGGGCGGCGATTCAGCAGATGGAAGGCCTTTTCGACGTGCATTGGCTGGGCGATGACGTCGCGAAGATTGGTAAGAATGTGGATGTCCTCCTGCTGATCCACCCTACCGACCTGAGCGACCAGACCCGCTTCGCCATTGACCAGTATGTGCTGAACGGCGGCAAGCTGATTGCCTTTTTCGACCCGAATTCAGAGGCCGCCGGCGACAATTCGGGCATGGCAGCTGCGCCTCAACGCCGTTCCGATTTGCCGGAACTCCTCAAGCATTGGGGGGTACAATTGAGTCAGGATTTTGTCGGCGATTACGACAACTCGTTGGTGGTGGGTGTGGGCCCGCAGCGGCAGCCGATGCGACATATCGGTTTGCTGGGTTTGACCCGGGAGGATTTCGCCAACGGCGACGTTATTCTTAGCGGCTTGGACAATATCAACCTGTCGACAACCGGCTACTTCAAGATCCTGCCAGGGACCGGGCTGAAGGTGCAGCCGTTGCTGTATAGTAGTCGGAGTTCGATGCCGATCGATACCCACAAGTTGTTGACGCTGCAAACGCCCGATCAGCTGATGGATGGCTTTCGACCCACCGGGAAGCGCTACGTCCTGGCGGCGCGCATCACCGGCAAGGCAACCACGGCATTCCCCAACGGCGTGAACGTCAAGGTGCCTGCCCCGGCCGACAAGTCGCCATCCACTGACAAGAGTGGGAACGCGCCGGGCGCAACCAGGATGGTCGAAGAACACCTCTCGCCCACCCGGACGAGTGGTGACATCAACCTGATGGTGGTGGGGGATACCGATGTTCTTTCAGACCGGCTCTGGGTTCGTATCAACGATTTCTTCGGCCAGCGAGTCGCTCAGCCATGGGCGGACAATGGCAGCTTCCTGATCAATGCCCTGGACAACTTCGCGGGCAGTAAGGATCTGATCAGTATTCGCAGCCGCGGGCGTTACACCCGGCCTTTCGTGAAGGTGGAAGCGCTGCGCCGGGATGCCGAGTCGCGTTTTCTGGAGCGGGAAGAGGCACTGAAAGACAAGCTCAAACAAACCGAAGACAAGCTCGATGCGCTGCAGAAGAAGGCCGGTAAGGGGAACAAGAACCTGCTGACACAGGAGCAGAAGAGCACTATCTTGCAGTTCCGGGAAGAAAAGCTGAAGATTCGGAAGCAGTTGCGTGATGTTCAGCATCAGCTCAATAGTGATATCGAAGCGCTGGGAGCGAAGCTGAAACTGATCAATATCGTCATCGCGCCGTTGTTGCTGACGCTGCTGCTGGCGCTG
Source organism: Mangrovitalea sediminis (assembly GCF_002514725.1). GTDB lineage: Bacteria > Pseudomonadota > Gammaproteobacteria > Pseudomonadales > Oleiphilaceae > Mangrovitalea > Mangrovitalea sediminis. Next base: position 295,339 of record NZ_NTLB01000004.1, on the reverse strand, counting down.
ATTACCTGGTGGTGGCGTCGGAGTTTCCGTCGATAGCCTGTCGACTGAAGCTCAGCAACGGCCGCACATCGAGATTTCACTATGACAGATTTGGTACCTGCCTGGTCGCTGGAACCGCCGACACCGGATGAGACGCTGTTGGTTTTCGCCGGCCAACGCCTGCTGCTCAAGGACCAGCGTCCGCTGTGGTCTGTTTCCGACTGGGCATCTTCTCTCTCCGACCCTTGCCGGAGCATTAACCTGTTCCCGATTGGTGAGCGGGGCGGGCGACGTGTGCATGTTCTGGGGCTGGATGCCGCAGCAGCACCAGAGGGTGTCGAGGCCATCGATTTGAGGCGCTTTCTGGCGCAGGCGAGCGCCGAGGATTGGGAGCTGGTCGGAACAGCCTCAGAGTTGCTGCATTGGTGGCAGGACCATCGGTTTTGCGGCCGTTGCGGCACCCCTACAAAGCCGCACCCCGTCGAAAGGGCGCTTTGGTGCGAACCCTGTCAGCACCGTTGGTTTCCGAGGGTGTCTCCCTGTGTCATCGTGGTGATCCGACGTGACGACCAACTACTGTTGGCCCGAGCGCCACATTATCCGGAAGGGATGTTCAGTTTGATCGCGGGCTTTATCGAGCCCGGTGAGTCTGCTGAAGAGGCCGTCGCCCGCGAGGTGCTCGAAGAAACCGGCTTGCAGGTCGCCAATCCCCGTTATGTCGCCTCCCAGCCCTGGCCTTTTCCTCATCAGTTGATGTTGGGGTACATGGTTGATTACGTGGCTGGCGAGCTGGTTTTACAGGAAGACGAATTGGCCGACGGGGGCTGGTTTTCAGCCGACTCTCTGCCCCGGATTCCGGGTGTCGAAACCATTGCTGGCCAGCTGATTCGAGCTGCTTTGGCATCGCAGGATGGTGTGGACAAGGTGTTATGACCGCAAGAGTGCCGGGGGCGGAGGTGTCTCCCGACGTTGAGGCGACGCTGCATGAGGCGGGAGCTCCGCGGGTGCTGGTTTTCGATTCCGGCATCGGAGGGCTCAGCATTGCTCACTGCATTCGCCAACGGTTACCCTTCAGCGATGTGGTGTATCTCGCCGACAATGCCCGTTTTCCTTATGGAGAGTTACCGGAGGAAATGGTCGTCGATCGCTGCGTTTCTCTGGTTAGCGCTCTGGTGTCCACCGAGCCGGTCGATATTATTGTCATCGGTTGCAATACTGCCAGTACGGTCGTGCTGGAGCCGCTAAGGGCTTGTCTGTCTCAGCCGGTAGTAGGTGTCGTGCCGGCAGTCAAGCCGGCTGCGCAGGCAAGCCTCAGTGGCCGTATCGGGTTACTGGCGACACCAGCCACGGTGCGCCGAACCTATCTCAATGATCTGATAGAGCGCTTTGCAGCGCACTGTGAGGTTACTCGGGTGGGGAGTTCAGAACTGGTGCGGGAGGCCGAGCAGTGGCTGGCTACGGGTACATTGAAGGCCGATGTGGTCGCGTCGGTTATGGCACCCTTGCGAGCTGCTGGCGTGGACACAATTATCCTTGGCTGTACGCATTTCCCGCTTATCGCCCACGCGTTGGCTGAACAGATGCCGGCGGATGTGCAATGGATAGACTCCGGCGACGCTATTGCCCGACGAGTGGAAAGTTTGTGGATAGCGGCTGAGGGTAAGGCCCGGAAGGCGTCTTACGGTGGTGGTCATCGCTTCTATTTTACGGCTGATGCGCCTGTCCGCCTGGATAGCTATCTTGTCGCTTCCGGTTATCGCTCTCCGACAATCTTCGGCAACTGGTCGCCCGACGCCAACTGACGGTTTTGCCAACCGCACAGCGTGGCGTCGGCGGACGCCGTTTCTAGGCTTGTTTCTCTCCCAGAATCGACCAGAACATCTGCATGTTGAGTAGCTTGAAGTGCTGTGGCGTGGCCACTTTCAAGCCGAGCTTTCGCATGTGCTCGGGGTAGTTGTAGATTTCATGGAAGGCATTGCCCGCAAGCAGGCAGAACAGTGACAGGGCGGCGTACCAGTAGGCCTTTTTGAAGCCGCGGGCCACGAGATTGCCGGTAGGGTAGGCAAAGTCCCCAACAACGACCTTCGCATTTGGTTTGCCCAGCTTAATCAGATGCTGCAGCACCGTCACCATGGTGTCTTCGTCGAAGACGTTGAGGAAGAAATTGGCGATGACCATGTCGAATTCGCCAAATTCGTCGAACTTGAGGATGTCGCTGTGCACCTTGCGAACCTTTGCATCCGGAGACTGCTCAAGGCGGACGTCCTCGAATTTGCGCAACATCGTCTCGGACAGGTCGACGACGGTGACGTCTGCGCCCAACTCCGCCGCTTTGATCGCATCGCGGCCATGGCCGACGCCTGCAAACAAGACCTTGGTGCCGGGGCTGATGGTGTTTTCGTTGAGCATAGCGGTCTTGCATTTAAGAATGTTTTTTCCGCTATAGAGCGTGCTCAGCATGTCATAGATGGGGCCGATAACCTTATATTTATCCCGCATGATCGAAGCTGCCTGTCCTGAGAGTCGTTCCGGCAGTCTGAACATCTCCCTGGAGGTGTGAAGACTGCGTGGCCATTTTGTGTTGTCATTATGCCGACGGTTACAGAGCGTACGAAAATGATTGCGAAAAAGCTGTGGATCAGCCCGCAAATCTGTGGCACTTGTCGAGGAATCGTGAGCTGAATCAGTATATTGCAACGGATTGTTTGACAATAAGATGGTTGCAATTTGCAGATTTATCCGGGCTTTGATCTAATTGTGAGCTATAAAGGGTAATTGTTGGCGTCACATTTTGTGTTTGACATATGTGAGTATGAGGCGGCATGGCGATCCGAACCCTATTTACCCTGAGGCTTTTTTTCCTGACCGCCTTTCTGGTGACGGTGGGGCCGGTTTATGCCTCCACGATCAATTATCTGGTCGTGCAAAGCAGGAGTGAGCCGTTTCAAGTGGCGAATGCGGGTAAAAGTGCAGGCGGTATCATCACTGATATCGTTCAGGCGGTGTTTGCCGGCTCAGCCTATGATCTTCGCGTCAGGGTCCTTCCGGTTAATCGGCTGATTTTCACGGTCAACAAGGGGGTGTTCAACAACTGGGTTGCGTATGACGCCAAGCCCTGGCCACACTTGAAGCGTCGGGAGTTGTTGATAAATGAACCACTGTTTCGCGTCCACCATGTTGCCCTGACCTGTCGCCGCGATTTCCCGAAGCTGTCCAGTCTGCGGGATCTGGCAGGGCTGCAGCTGGCCGTACTGAAACATTTCGACTATCTGGGCTTGGATAAGGCCCGTCAGGCGGGGCTTGTCCGCGAGGTGGGCGTCAGCGATTACGAGTCCGGTATTCGCATGGCGGCATTGGGGCGGGTGGATGGTTTCGTCGAAATGGATATTCGCTTGCGCTACCACCTGAAGCACTGGAAAGGACAGCGTCCAACCTGTCTGCACAGGGTCGATTTCAGCGCGATCATTCCCGATTACGACATCTATCTTGCGGTAGACCGTAACATGCCCTCTGAGGATCGCCGTTTTATCAGCGAGCGCTTGAGCGTATTAAAGGCAAACGGCACTATCGACCGCATCGTGGAGCGGTATCTGGGGCAGCGAAAAGGCGAGTAGCGGGATTTCCGGCAGCGCGCTCATGAGCGCCTGACCGTTAACCCGCCTTGCTGATACGAACAGACTGGCGCTGGCCTGTCAGCAAACCCCCGATTTCTTCCGCCGGTCGCGCCGGTCCGTAGTAAAAACCTTGAACCTGCTGGCAACCCAGTTCGCGTAGATATTGCAGCTGTTCGGCGGTCTCCACACCCTCTGCCACGATATCCAGTCGTAAGCCATGTGCCATGGCAACAATGGCGTTGACGATGCAGGCGCCATCTTCGCCGGCCCGGATGCCGCGAATGAAGGTTTGGTCCACCTTGAGCGTATGAATCGGGAGCCGGTGCAGATAGCTGAGCGAGGAATACCCCGTGCCGAAGTCGTCGATCGCGATGCGAATGCCATGGGCCGCCAGCTCCTGTAACTTGCGGCTCATTTGCTCCAGATCGTTCATGATCACGTTTTCAGTGATCTCGACTTCCAGGTTTTCCGCCGGGAAATTGAAGTGATCCAGTTGGGCCAGCAGCTGTTGAACAAACCGGGGATGTTCGACCTGGGAGGGTGAGAAATTGACAGCCAGTCGTACTTTCTGGTTGCCGTCCGACAGCCAGTCCCGAACCTCCCGGCAGGCCGTGCCCAATACCAGCTGACTCAGGTCGCCGATGAGTTTGGTTTCCTCGGCCAGGGGCAGGAAGTCGCGGGGGTAAAGGAGTCCGCGCTCCGGATGCTGCCAGCGCACCAGGGCTTCGACCCCGACGATATGCCCGTCGATTGCGCTGACCTGTGGCTGATAGAAAACACGCATTTCGTTCTGTTCCAGGGCGCGACGGAGATCGCGCTCGAGGCCCAGGCGGTGAGTCGTGTTGTTGATACTCATGGCATCATTAAAGAACTGGTAGCCGTCCTTGCCGCGTCCTTTAACGTGGTACATGGCAATGTCGGCGTTCTGGATCAGTTGATCCATGCTCTGGCCGGCATCAGGGAATACGGCGATACCGATACTGACGCCGACAAAGACTTCATGTTCGCCCAACTGGAATGGTGCTTTCAGTACGCTGATCAGCTTGCGGGCGATCTTGCGCGCGTCTTCATGGCTTGAGATCGCCGGGAGCAGGAGCGTGAATTCGTCGCCGCCGAAACGCGACAGGGTATCGCCGCGACGCAAGCAGCTTTCCAGTCGCTGCGACACGGCTTGAAGGAGGCGGTCGCCCATCGCATGGCCCAGGGTGTCATTGACGACCTTGAAGCGATCCAGATCCAGGAACATGACCGCCAGCTTCTGGCTGTTCCGCCGGGCATGGGTGATGGCGAGGTTGAGGCGGTCCTTGAACAGGGCCCGGTTGGGCAGGCGCGTCAGAAGGTCGTGATAGGCCTGGAAGTTGATGAAGGCCTCGGCTTCCTTTCGTTCGGTAATATCCCGGGCGGTTCCGTAAATCTGCGCATCGACGTTATCCGCAACGCCATCGGTGGCTTTCATTCCCAATGCATTCCCGTCCATGGGGAAAGCCGTGATCTCGAAGTGGCGGTTGGCCTTACGGCTGCCCCGGGTCTTCAGGCGTAGTTCGATGGTGCGTGGGTTGGTGGCGTTGATGTTGGGGTCCTGGAACGTGTACATCGCCTTGGCGACATCCTGGTCGTCAACGAGATGGCGGAAGTGCCGACCCAGCAGCTCGCCACAGCTGTAGCCCAACAGGGCTTCCACCTTGCTGTTGAGGAAGCAGAAACGCCCGTCGCTATCCAGCATGAAAACGATATCGGGGGAGCTGTTGACGATATAGCGGTGCAGTTCTTCGGATTTGCGCAGGCGGTGCTGGACGTCATCGTGGGAACGTTCCAATTGCCGTTTGGAGAGGGCATTGGTCACGGTCGCGATCAGCTCATCCGCATCGAAGGGCTTCTTGATGTAATCGTAAGCACCCCGCCTCAATGCACGGCTTACGGATGAGAAGGATGATTCGCCGCTGACCACCACGGTCGCCGCACGAATGTCCCGGCGATTCATAAAGTCCATGACTTGATGGCCATCCATGTCGGCCATACGAAGGTCCAGCAATACCAGGTCATAGTCGCGCTGCGTCAGCAACTGACAGGCTGCTTTGCCTCCAAGCGCGGCATCGGCATAAAAACCGCGCTCTGAGAGCAGCGTGATCAGGCTTTGTAGCAGCCGCGGCTCGTCATCGACAACCAGGATGTTTGCATTGGACTCGATCGGTCGTGAAGCCTGCTTAGCGCTATCCCCATTCATGGCTTTCATCTTATTGGGTTATCGTCAGGTTTCCTTTTTATCCTGCTTGTCGCCGGATACGGCCGGCAGCAGGATCTGGAAACTCGTGCCGTCGCTTCCGGTGCGACAGCTTATGATGCCCTCCATGTCATCAATCAGTTGTTTCACAATGCTCAGGCCGAGGCCGCTATGTCCTTCGCCTTTGGTCGTCTGTACCGGGCGGAACATGTTCTGGCGGACCGACTCGGGTAACCCGGTGCCACTATCGCTGATCGATATTTCAATCCAGTTGCGATGCCCTTGCCAGATCGACGGACTGGTGCGGATCTCGAGTTCACCGCCTTCCGACATCGCCTCGACCGCATTGCGGACAAGGTTAACCAGCACCTGCCGGAGAGGACCGCGTGTCGCGTGGGCGGTTACCGGGGCCTCTGACAGCTGCAGTTGGCAGTGCACATCATGCGCCGCAAAGAGCGAATCCTGCAAAAGGTCGGCCAGGTTGCGGACTTCCGTGTTGATATCCAGTTCCGCGCCTTCAGGTATTTCCTCACGGGTATCGCGCAGCTGCAACAAAAGGTCTGCGGCCCGCTCGAGCTCTTCGCGGACGACTTGCAGGTCCGCGCTGACGGATTCATCGTCGCTCAGCTTATCCTGCAATGTGGACAGGTAGTTGCGAATGATGGTCAGCGGGTTACTGATTTCATGGGCGACCCGGCGAACAACCAGTTCCTGCTCCATACGCTCGAGAGAACGTGCGCTCTGATCAGTTTCCCGCTCTTGCCCCAATTTGACGCGTAATTGGCCTGCCTCGCGAGCGAACAGTGCCAGCAAGTCGAGGCGGGCTTTCGGAAGAGGGTTATCGATACCCGCGACGACGACGCCCAGGCATTGTCCCTGGTGCTGCAGCGGCAAGTAGATAAGGTGGGCGCGCTTCAGGAGGTGACCAAGTTGTTGGTCGACGATCGCCGGTTCGACACCGTCGTCATAGGTCGTCAGTATCCGGCCTTCGGCCGCACAGATTGCGATGAGGCTTCGTGCCGGTTCGCGAGGAAGGCGCAACGATAGTTCGGGCCAGGAGGAAATCGCCTGGGCGGTCAGCCATTCGCCGTCAATGGCGAGGACAATGGCTGGAGCGTCACACAGGTATTCGACGCTGGTGAGCAGTGCGTTGGAAAATTGCAGGTCGTCAGTGGAACGCCTCAGCGCCGTGGTGGCCTCGTTGACGAGCCCGTGATTGAGCAGTTCTGTCAGCAGTGCCTGACGGACGTCCAGTGCGTTGCTATCCCCCTCCAGGGGAATCGAAAGCGATTCGGCCAGCGAGGCAACTTCCTGATCGATACGCGAGCAGATCTCGCGGGTCAGGGCGGCGGTCAGGCCGAACAGAGTCCTTGCCGCCTCCATGCCGCGGTTGTCCGACATGGCCAGGCGCGTGGACAGGTTGATCAACTTGACCAGGTGCGGTGTATCCCAGATCTCCTCCGGGGGCGTCTGCTGATAGCGGATGGCATCAGCGACGAGCGGTCCCAGCTCCCAGCGCTCAGCCAGCTTTGCCCCGGCCTCTGCGTGAGGCGAGATTTCAACATCGTTTTCAGTACCGGCAGCGGCCATTTTGAGCGCCATCAGCTCGCCGATATTGTGCAGCATGCCGGCGAGATAGGCTTCGTCCGGGGCCGGGTAGCGGGTGAGCACTGCCAGGGTCCGGGCCATAAGGGCCGTTGCCAGGGAGTGACGCCAGAAGTCGCGAAGCTGCTGCCAGTGGTCGGCCCCCAGGTCCTGCAGGAATTGGCGCAGGGCGGCCGTGATCACCAGGGTTCGCAGGTTTTCGATTCCCAGACGCAATAAGGCCCGCTCCAGCGAGTTAACAGGCTGGCCGCGATTGAAATAGGATGAATTGGCCAAAGCCATCACTCGCGACGATAGCGCTGTGTCGCTGGCAATCAACTGCCCCAGCTCGCGGTAGTCAGCATCGTTGTGGCACGCATGCAGCATGCGCAGAACGATCTGGGGCAAGCTGGGCAGATCACCGTCGGCGGGTGACGACATGAGATAAGCCCTGATCATAGGTATGACGTTTTAGTCGATTATTTTCATTTTAATGTACAAAGCTTAGACAATACCTGACGCAAATTAAATATTTAATGAAGCTTTCTAAGCATTTTCATGAAAAATGCAAATGTTGAACTGTAAAATGTGATCAAGTGTTCAGTTCTTCGAACTGTCGTATTTGGCTTCAGCGTGTAGAATGATGATACATGGAACCCTACGAGTAGATGACGTTCAATGTATAAGGCTGAATTCTCTCCCCGCGCGTTGTCGGAGGAGCATGAGGCAGTAGTACAGCCTGCTGCGCAGTCTCCCCAGCCACGTATTTCGGATGAATCGTCGATGTCGCCAGCACCTGCCTCCCACCCCCGCGTTTTTGCCGTGACCGGTGGTAAAGGTGGGGTGGGTAAGACATCAATCGCTCTCAATCTGGGTCTGGTGCTTGCACGGCAGGGAAAGAAAGTGCTCCTGCTGGATGGCGATACAGATCTGGCCAATGTCAACATCATGCTCGGCCGCTATCCGCAATATACCCTCGAGCATGTCGTCAGCGGTGAACGTTCCTTGCGAGAGGTTGTGCTGGCGGTCAATCACGGCCTGCATATTATTCCCGGCGCCTCCGGCGTCCAGCGTTGTATTCGGATGAGCCGGCATGACCGTTACCGGTTGCTCGAAACCCTGGCGCGGATGGAGCGTCAGTACGACTATGTGATCATCGATACGGCGGCTGGTCTGCAGGCGCCGGTCCTGCACATGATCGCTGCGGCAGCGATGGCCTGTGTGGTCGTCACACCGGACCCGACCTCTCTGACCGATGCCTTCTCCCTGTTGAAGTTGATGCGGCGCCGGGGCTATCGGCGCGATCCGGGGATTGTGGTCAATATGGCCCGGGGCTCCTCCCAGGCGCAGGCTGTTTTTCGCCGCTTCTCGGCAGCCGTGCAGCGTTATATCGGTTTTCAGCCCCATTATCTGGGGGCGATCTGGCGCGACGAGACGATCGCGCAGTCCATTGCCACGCAGCGCCCGGTTGCGCTGCTGGATGAATCGGATCCGTCGTGCCGGCAGTTCTGGACGCTGGCGGATATGGTCGAAGTTCGATGCTCGCAGCTGGATGCGAAGGCAGGTGGTTTCGCGGCGTACTGGCAGCGTCTTGCAAAACGGATGCAGGACAAATCGGCGCCGGCTCCGGCGCCCAAGCCCGAGGAAAAGGCGATGGCAGGCGATACCCGCTCTCATGCCGCCGCCCCTTTGCCCGCGTCGTCTCAGAGCGCTCAGCAGCAAGCTGAGCGCCTTTGGCAGGAATGGGGACAGCAGCTGCAGTTCCTAATGAACAATCCGGAAAGCACGGCTTTACAGCGCTACCAGGGGTTGACCTTGTGCCTGGAATTGCTGGGCGAAAATATGGACGAAGATACCATCGAAATTTTGCAGACAGGTCTGGCCTCCATGGACTGGGAGAGCCTTTCGGTTTCCCAGCGCGCGCATTTTTCAGCCCATCTGCGTCAATTGGCCGATCGCGTAGAGCCGCCTCTTTTTGAGCGGCCGGCCGGTCGTTCCCCCGACATAAACCCGCGCCCGATGACAAAAGACAAGCGCTCTCCGTCCTATGACGAGTCGGCTTTTGGTTCCCAGGAGGCGCTGCTTTCGCAGCTCCGTCAGCAACCGGCCGGAACCTCGATCAGCAGCCTGCTGGAGGCATTGGGCCGGCCGCATGACGAATCTCTGGAGCGGGTTTTCCGCTCGCCGGCGATGATCCTTCGCCGGGAACCTCCGGCCGGAGACCGTTGATGACGTCTGCCGGGTCGCCCGGCTTCGCCGAGTCCTCAGGCCTGGCGGAATCTGTTGTACAGCTGGTCTCGTCCGGGGACCGGTTGGTGTGCAGTTTGTTGCGTCCGGCGGGAGAGGAACCCTGTGCGGCGATTGTCATGTGCCATGGCGCCCATGGCCGTCGGGAACAATTTCTCGCGTTTGCCCGGATGCTGGCGGAGTCCGGCATGGTGGTCTTGCTGCCGGATATGCATGGACACGGCGAGAGTGGCGGCGCGCGTTATCATGTCTGCATGAAAGAATGGGTTCCGGATGTTCGCGCCAGCCTGGACTGGTTGTCGGCGCAGGCATTTGTCGATCCGGATCGACTGGGGGCTTTTGGTTTTTCCTCTGGGGGGACTGCCGTCCTGGAAGCTGCCGCCGTTGATCACCGCCTAAAGGCATTGGTGACCCTGGATGCAACCGTGCGTTCGGTGGTCAGTCCCGCCGAGCGGTACTTCCTGCTTTTTTGCAGTTGGCTGGGGTCGCTGAAGCAACGTTGGTTCGGCAGTAATCTGCACCTTCCCTTGTATCCGTTAGCGCGCCGTGCGCAAACGGCCGTGGACCCCAGTGTCCACGCTGCCGTTTTTGATGACCCTGAAATGCGCGAAGCCTATTGGCGCTATCCATTGCCGGGTGCATTGGACAGCTTGATTGTGGACACACTGTCCCGCGTGGATCGTATTACGGCACCTGTCTGCGTTATCCATGGTGCAGATGACAAAATCGATCCGCCGGCCTCTGCACATGCACTTTTTCAGTGCCTACGCTCGGAAAAAGCCCTTCATTTGATCCCCGAATCCGGTCATATGGGTCACCTGGATCCTCAGCGGGAACTGATCAGCCGCCTGGTGCGTGACTGGTTTGTAGCCCGTTTGCCCGCCTGATCGCCGGACCGAAACGTGCGCGTTGCGGTCGCCGAATAAAGTGTTGGCGTTCAAAGGGATATCGGACACAAAACCGTCATGCTGTACGGCTAGTCTCACGGACTCGGTCGTTCTTAACCTGTTTGCTTGAGGGGCGAATGGCTTTCTGCCGACGCTGCCCGATAGCGCTTCCCTGATTTCTGGTATGCGTTTTGCGTTGACGCTGGAGACGAAAGCAATATTACGACCGCGTCACAGTTACCGAGGTTTAACGCGAAATATTGCATTCATCAACAAAATGTTCATGGTGGTCGAGTTACACTACGTTACGTTCGAGAATGTCCGGTAACGGACCGATCTCCAGATCATGCAAGCGAAAGTGTCTTTGACATCGAAGTATGTTGGACGTCTTTGCTTGTTCGGTTGTGGACCGGGTTTCAGGGATTCCGGTCCACCCGCGGTGGCTGTCGAATGACCCGGTGCAGCACTGACCGGTTCGGCAGCTCAACATGGATGTTTTTGCAGTCAGGATGGGTGAGGCAATGAATCAAGCGATGGAAACAGTGGATCTAGGCGACTCCCAGGTTATTGAGCAGCTCAGCGGTAAGCATGTTCTGATTACCGGCACGTCCGGTTTTGTCGGCAAGGTGCTGCTGGAAAAGCTGATGCGGACGGTTCCGGATATCGGTGGTGTGTATCTGCTGATTCGCGGTAACAAGCGCTATCCGACCGCTCGTGACCGTTTCGCCAATGAAATTGCCTGTTCGTCGGTATTCGAACACCTCAAGATCGAGTCTCCCGAAGTGTTCGAGGATTTTTGCGAACACAAGATTCACTGCGTTACCGGCGAAGTGACCGAGCCTTCGTTGGGGCTGTCCCGTGCACAGTTCGAACAGCTTGCGGAGAGGATCGACGCGGTCGTGCACTCGGCTGCCAGCGTCAATTTCCGCGAGGAATTGGATAAGGCGCTGACCATCAATGCCCTCTGCCTGCAGAACCTGATGGATCTGGCGGAGGCGGCGGGCGATATCCCGTTTGTTCAGGTGTCGACCTGCTACGTCAACGGATTCAATCGCGGGCATATGCATGAGGATGTCGTGCGTCCGGCCCGCAGCGGAATGACGCGCCACCAGGACGGCTACTATGAAGTGGACGAACTGGTTAACGTGCTGCGCGATAAGATCGCCGATGTGAAGTCCCGGTACTTCGGCGAAAAGTTGAAGGAGAAGCTGGTCGAACTGGGTATTCGTGAATCCAATCGTTATGGCTGGAACGATACCTACACCTTCACCAAGTGGATCGGTGAGCAGATGTTGCTGCGTCGTCTGCGCGGCTCCACGCTGACCATTTTGCGCCCCTCCATTATTGAAAGCACATTGCAGGGGCCTATGCCGGGCTGGATCGAGGGCGTCAAGGTCGCGGACGCTATCATTCTGGCCTACGCCCGTGAGAAAGTGTTTGTCTTTCCCGGCAAGCGTACCGGCGTCATCGATGTGATCCCGGCGGATCTGGTTGCCAACGGAATCATTCTCTCGTTGACCGAGGCATTGGCCGATCCCCATAAGCAGCGCATCTACCAGTGTTGTAGCGGTTCTGCGAATCCGCTGCGTATGGGAGAGTTCATCGACCATGTCGTGGCAGAAGCTCAGGAAAACCACGCGGCCTACGACCGTCTGTTCTATCGTCGTCCGCGCCGTCCCTTCATTGCCGTCGACAAGCGCCTGTTCGAAGCCATGATGGGGGGCATCAGAACGCCGCTGCGGATGGCGGGTCGATTCTTGAAAATGCTGGGGCAGGAAGGGCAGGTCAGTGCGTTGGCCAATATCGATACGGCCATTAAGCTGTCGACGATCTTCTCGTTCTATACAGCACCAAACTACATTTTTCACAACGATAGCCTGCTCAAGCTGTCGAAGACCATGAGTGAAGCCGATCAGGCCTTGTTCCCGGTCGACCCGACGCTGATTCATTGGGAAACCTATCTGCGGAAAATCCACCTGAGCGGGTTGAACCGCTTTGCGTTGAAGGAACGTAAGCTGTATCGCCTTAAGCCGGCGTCATCGAAAGGCCAGAAGGTCGCCTGACGCTCCTCATCAGCGACATATCGTTAACGGGCCAGCATCCTCACGGGTGCTGGCCCGTTTTCGTTGAGGGAGGCTCTTCTCGGCGTTACGCGTGCTGTCGGTGGGGCTTTTCATTCCTTGGGTATCGGTTCCCGAAAGCGCTATCCTGATCCTACTGCGTTGCGGTGTGGTCTATACGATTGTCTAATTCACCATGTGGAGGTCGAAGTGTAGAAGGTAAGGAATAACAATCTTTTGCCCTCTACCCAATAACAAAATAGCGCCTTCATTAAACTGAAAAAGGGGATGCACATGTCGACAGTCAACGTTCACCCGGTGAATGATTTTTTTCGCAAGAGAGCCCTGGTTAATAAGGAACAGTATCAGGAGATGTATCGTCGCTCCGTAGACGATCCCGAAGGATTCTGGGGGGAGCACGGTAAGCGGATCGACTGGATCACGCCTTATACCCGGGTCAAGAATACCTCGTACGACTACAACAACGTTTCCATTAAGTGGTATGAAGACGGTCAACTGAATGCTTCGGCCAACTGCCTCGACCGTCACCTTGAAAAGCGTGGAGACCAGACTGCGCTGTTGTTTGAAGGTGACGATCCCAGTGTTTCTCGCAATATTACCTATCGCGAGCTTTACGAAGAGACCTGTAAGTTCGCTAACGTCCTGAAGGATCTCGGTGTTCGTAAAGGGGATGTCGTCACTATCTATATGCCGATGATTCCTGAAACGGCCGTGGCGATGTTGGCTTGTGCCCGCATCGGCGCTATCCATTCCGTCGTGTTCGGTGGCTTCTCGCCGGAAGCGCTGGGTGCGCGTATTGAAAACGGTAATTCGCGCTTCGTGATCACGGCGGACGAGGGGGTTCGTGGTGGGCGCAACATTCCGCTGAAGAAAAACGTGGATACAGCGCTCAAGAATCCGAAAGTTCCCAATGTCGACAAGGTGGTGGTCGTCAAGCGCACCGGTAACGACGTACCCTGGGACGACCAGCGCGATGTTAGCTATGAAGAGATGATGGCTAAGGCTTCCACGGACTGCCCGCCGGAAGTCATGAGCGCCGAAGATCCGCTGTTCATGCTGTACACCTCCGGTTCCACCGGGGCGCCAAAAGGGGTGCTGCACACAACCGGCGGTTACATGGTTTATGCGTCGCTGACGCATCAGTATGTCTTCGATTATCAGGATGGGGACGTCTATTGGTGTACGGCTGACTTCGGATGGATTACCGGTCACAGCTACATCCTCTACGGACCGCTGGCTAACGGTGCCATTTCGGTATTGTTCGAAGGTGTGCCCAGCTATCCCGATGCGGGGCGTCTCGGTCACATCATCGATAAGCACAACATCAACATCTGCTACACCGCTCCCACCGCGATTCGCGCCCTGATGGCTGAAGGGGACGAGTGGATGAAGAAATCCTCGCGTAAGAGCCTGCATCTGCTTGGCACGGTCGGCGAGCCGATCAACCCTGAAGCCTGGGAGTGGTATTACCGTGTAGTGGGCGACGAACGTTGTCCTGTGGTCGATACTTGGTGGCAGACTGAGACCGGGGGCATTATGATTACGCCCCTGCCGGGTGTCACCGATCTGAAGCCGGGCTCCGCCACGTTGCCGTTCTTTGGCATTCAGCCGGCTCTGGTGGATGCCTTGGGTAACGTGCTGGAAGGCGAAACCGAAGGCAACCTGGTGATTATGGACAGTTGGCCTGGGCAGATGCGCACGGTCTATGGTGACCATGAGCGCTTTATCCAGACTTATTTCTCCACGTATAAAGGCACCTATTTTACGGGAGATGGTGCTCGCCGCGATGCCGACGGCTATTACTGGATCACCGGCCGGGTGGACGATGTGTTGAACGTCTCCGGGCACCGACTGGGTACGGCTGAAGTCGAAAGTGCCCTGGTTTCCCATCCGAAGGTTGCTGAGGCCGCTGTGGTAGGATACCCGCATCAGATCAAGGGGCAGGGCATTTACGTCTATGTCACCCTGATGCACGGCGAAGCACCATCGGACGAATTGAAGCAGGAACTGGTGCAGTGGGTACGCAAGGAAATCGGCCCAATTGCCTCGCCGGATATTATCCAGTGGGCTCCCGGTCTGCCGAAGACGCGTTCGGGCAAGATTATGCGCAGGATTCTGCGTAAGATTGCCGCGAATGAGTATGACAGCCTCGGGGATACGTCGACACTGGCGGATCCGGGTGTGGTCGATGAACTGATTGAAAACCGCGCCTTCAAGTGATCGCCAGGCGGCGACACTGGAGTGTCGCCGCCCTTTCACTGCCTGAGGAGAGCCGTTATGCCCCAGCAGATTATTATTGCGGACGATCATCCGCTGTTTCGAGCCGCGCTGAAACAAGCCGTTACCCAGGCCGTCAAGGGTGTGGTAGCGGTGGAAGTCGATACGATTGCGGGGTTACAACAGGCGGTGGATGATCACCCTGATGCCGACCTGATCCTTCTTGACCTGAACATGCCGGGTGCCCACGGCTTCTCTGGCCTCGCGTTCATGCGGGGACAGTATCCGGGGTTGCCGGTAGTGGTGGTGTCCGGGTCGGAGGACCTGCAGGTCATGCGTCGGGCCATCGACTACGGGGCGTCGGGCTTTATCCCGAAATCAGCGCCGTTGCCGGAGATTATCAATGCCGTGAGAGCGGTGTTGGATGGTGACGTCTGGCTCCCGCCGGGGGTTGGTGAGAAGCTGGAGCGTCTGCAAGGCGAGTCCAGTGATTTCTCTGAGCGCCTGGCTGCCCTGACACCACAGCAATTCCGTGTCCTTGGGATGTTGGCGGAAGGCTTGTTGAACAAACAGATCGCCTATGAACTCGATGTATCGGAGGCCACGGTCAAGGCCCATATCACGGCGGTTTTCCGCAAGCTGGGCGTCCGAAACCGGACGCAGGCTGTAATTGCCATTCAACAGATGGAAATCGATCCTGCGGAAACCTCGCTTTCCGGAGCCTAACCATCAGGAGCTTTTTCTAAAGGGTGCCGCAAGGCACCCTTTTTTTGTGATCATTTTCCGCGTTGGGCTGTACTACCGTTCCGCGCGCACCCTGTCCTGAATGCCTGTGTCTGCCCGATGATTCCCGCTTTTTGACATCTTGTCCGGTTTTTGCTGCGCATTATTCGGATATCGAAACACGTGTACTTTTTTTTGATATTTTTAATTTTTGATTTTTATGACACTTATCAGTTTTCACAAAATCATCATGAAAAATAAACGTTTTTTGCTTGTGTCTTTGTTTTTCAGGGAGTAGATTTCAGCTTACAAATGTACGCTGAAATGGAGTTGTATATGAACGCCATTGTGAAGCCGCCGGTGTCCAGTGACGTCTTTGGGGAAAGCGACGAGCGAGAGATTCGTGATCGGATCCGCGCCGAGCTGCCCCCCGATACGTTTCGCACACAATCCTGGCGCGTTATCTGGTTTCTGCCGCTGACGGCGATTATTGTGGGCGGCATCGTTGCCATCCTGACACTGGGCTTGCCCTGGTACGCCAACCTGGCTATTGGTCTGCTGGTGGGGCATAGCATCGGCTCCCAAGCGTTGCTGGCGCATGAGGTCTTGCACGGCGCATTGGGAATGTCACGCCGTTGGCAGAATTTCTTCGGCTGGCTGGGGTTTGGCCCGCTGTTGGTTGCCCCTGAGTTCTGGCGTCGGTGGCACAATGTGGTTCACCATGCGCACACGAACCAAGGCGACGAGGATCCAGACAGTTTCGGTACAATGCGTCGTTACAAGGTCAATCCCAAGCTGAAGCGTTTTACGCTGCTGGCGCCCGGTTCAGGTACTTGGTATAGCTACCTCTTCCTCACGTATTCCTTCGTCTTTCACGGTCAGCTGGTGCTTTGGTTCCAGGCGCGCAGGCGTAAGCATTTTCGCGGCTTCAATCGTCGCAAGGCCTTGTTCCAAACCAGCCTCGCTGCACTGGCGTGGGTCGCTCTGGCCGTGATCTCCGGCCCCCTGGCCTTGTTCACTGTCCTGGTTCCATTCATGATGGCCAACGTGGTGGGGCAGGGTTATATCCTGACCAATCACTTCCTGCGTCCTCAAACGGGTACCAACAACCCGCTGGACAACTCCATGAGCGTGAAAACCTGGCGCTGGCTGGATCCGTTGCACTTTCGGTTCAGTCATCATATCGAGCATCACTTCTTCCCGAAGATGGGTTCGAACAAGGCGCCCCGCGTTCGTCGCTGGCTCAAGGAAAATTATCCTGACCGCTACGCCTGTCCCTCTCACTGGAAGGCGATCAAGTTGCTGTACTCGACGCCGCGCATCTATCTGACACCGACGATGCTGGTTGATCCGATGCGTCCCGAGCGGACCTTCGACCTGATCCCCCTGCAGCCTGAACTTCGCGGCTGATCCGCCCAGGGAAACAAAAAACGACGCCGGCTATGGGCGTCGTTTTTGTTAGGGGAGCGCTTTCGTGGTGTGCCGGCTGTCGGGCCTTAGGGGGCTGGCGTAAATACCAGTCGCCCGGGCTTGACGGTCATTTCGGCCGGACCTGCGCCGCCGCTCAGGCGCATCAACAGGTTGCTTTGGTCGAGCCGGTAGACCGGAAGCGTTGCGAGCATCTTGGATACCGTCTGCATCATACCGTCGGCCAGCGGCTGGAGTTCACCGCTGAAAAAAGGTGAGTCGACATGACTACTCAGCATCTTCAGATTGCGGATGTAGACGGCCTTGGTCTGAGCGTCATAAATCGGGGTGCCCTGAACCGACAGTGAAACGTTGACGGGCAGGCGAGCCAGGAAGGCATGCATGGCCACGTCGCCTTCGATGTTGAGAATGGCGACGTTGCGTCCACCCGGACCGAGAATGATGTTGACGTCCTGAAGTGACACGCTGACCGGGATGCCAGATTTCTGCTGCTGGTTGTTGAAGTCCGTAACCTGTTGCCGGAGATAGGTCTCAAGCGTGCTTTCGTCGACACTGTAGGCGTTATAGAGCGTCGCGCAACCACCCAACAGCAGCATTAGTGCTACCAGAACATACCGGTTTGGTTTCATGTCGCCGTCCATAGAGATGAGACTGACATGGTGCCCGAATGTGGCGATGCGTGACAAGCGGGCATTCCACGGAGATACCATGCCCGTATCATGCGGTTTGCCCGCCCACTTCGGTCGGTATCAGAACCGCTGCTTTTTCATCCAGGGGATGATGCGATCGAAGGCTTCCTCGATCTGTTCCGTGGAATTGGAAAAGCTGAAGCGCAAGGCATTCACGCAGCTCTCCCCAAAGGCGTCACCGGGAACCACGCAGACGCCGGTCTCCTTCAACATCCGCAGTGCAAGGTCCGAACCGTCGACCCCTTTGGGTAATGACGGAAAGATATAGAAGGCGCCGCCCGGGTGATAACCGGTCAGGTGGGGGGTTTCGTGAACCAAATCAACAATCCGGTCACGGCGCTCACGATAGATGTTCACCATGTCCGTCACACATTGCTGATCGCCCTGAAGGGCGGCCACACCGGCGAATTGGGCCGGGGTGTTGGCGACGGAAGTGGTAAACATGTGGTAGCGCCGCAGTTTCTTGATTGTTGCCTGGCTGGATATGATCCAGCCTACGCGCAGGCCTGCCATGCTGTAGGTCTTGGAGAAGCTGCTGATGCACATGATGTGGTCGAGATCGACCCCGCAGTTGAGCACACTGGGGTAGTCCATATCGTCGAGCACCAGATGGTCGTAAACCTCGTCGCTGAACACCTGTATGTCCCGGTAGGCACATTCTTCGACGATGGTTTCGATCGTTTTGCGGGGATAGACCGCCCCTGTTGGATTGTTGGGTGAGTTGAGCACCACGGCGAAGGTACGTGAGCCCATGGCGTCAATGACCTCCTGCGGATCCAGCTGGTGTTCGTTCTCTGCACGGGTCGGTAGGTATTTGACTTCGCCGCCGTTCATGCGGATCAAGGGGGCATAGAGCAGGAACGATGGGTCTACCACCAGGAATTGCCGGCCCGGCGCCGCGGTTGCCGACAACGCCAGGTACATGGCCTCGGTCGCACCGCTGGTGATCAGGATGTTTTCGCGGGTCAGCTTGCGGGCGTAGCGCTTGCCGTAGTAATTACGCAGAGCGGTGAGCAGCTCGGGCAGACCGGCATCCATCGTGTAGCCCGTCTGGCCGGCCTGCAGGGCGTCGATGTAGGCGTCGATGATATGTTTGGGCGTTGGCAGGTCCGGCTGGCCGATGGAAAGATGGATCACATCCTTCATGGTCGATGCCAGATTGACCATGCGCCTTATGCCCGGGACGGGGATGGCCTGCATGGCGGGAGGCCAGCGGATTTTCGATTTGCGGTATTTGATCTTGCGCGGAGATGTGATAAACCCTTCGTTCGAGCCAAAGGCTTCACGCTGAAACTGCTTGTCTGCGGAATCCATGGGGCGTCCTCTCAAGCAAAGCGAATGATTGAAGCGACTGTCCGCCGACCCGGCCAAACGGATCTCCTGTCGGCCGGGGGCAAATCCCGGCTAGACCCGGGATGCCTTGAGCGCCTCCTCGAAGATCGACAGAGCCTGATCGATCTGCGCGCTGTTGACGATCAGCGGCGGCAGCCATCGCACGACCTCGTGATGGGGGCCGCATCTCAGCATCAACAAACCGCGTTGTTCGCATTCCTTGAGGATGCGGCCGGTTCTTTCGCCGTCGGGCCGACCCTGTTCGTCGCGGATCTCCACCCCGAGCATCAGGCCGCGTCCCCGGACATCGTCCATCTCCGGATAGTCCTTCTGCAGCGCCGTTAGCCCATTGATCAGTCGCTCGCCCTTCTGGCGGGCGTTCTCGACCAGACCTTCCTCGCGGATGACATCGATGGTCGCCATTGCCGCCGCGGCCGCTACGGCATTGCCGCCATAGGTTCCCCCTTGGGAGCCTGGCCAGCCCTTGGCCATCAGGTCCCGGGAGGCGGCCATGGCCGATATGGGAAAGCCGCTGGCCAGCCCTTTAGCGCTCATGACGATGTCCGGTTGCACATCGCAATGCTCGTGTCCCCAGAACTTGCCGGTCCGGCCGAAACCAGCCTGGACTTCGTCGACGATCAGCAGCATGCCGTGGCGGTCGCAGCGTTCACGCAGTCCCTGAAGGAAGGCCTTGGGTGTCGGCACATAACCGCCTTCGCCCAGCACCGGTTCGATCAGCATCGCGGCGGTTTCCTGCGGAGCCGAATAAGTGACGAAGAGGCGGTCGAGCTCCTTGAGGCAAAAGTCGACAGCCGTCTTTTCATCCCAACCGTAGTGATGGGCGTGAGGAAAAGGCGAAACGACCACGCCACCCATCATCGGTTGCAAGCCGGCTCTCAGGCCGACACTGGATGTTGTCATCGACAGCGAGCCCATGGTGCGTCCGTGAAAGCCGCCGTGAAAGACGATGATATTGGGGCGGCCGGTGGCCTGCCGGGCCAGTCTCAGGCTGGACTCTGCCACCTCTGTCCCTGCGTTGGCATAGAAGAACGCGTCCAGGCCGCGAGGCATCAGCTCGCCCAGTTTTTCGCTCAGCTCTACCAGGCGAGGGTTGAGGACGGTCGTGTATTGGGCATGAATCATGGTCGCGACCTGTTTTTGCGCCGCGGCCACAACCTTGGGGTGGCAATGCCCGGTACTGGTGACACCGATGCCTGAGGTGAAGTCCATATAGGCGCGGTTGTCGCTGTCGTAGATGAAAATGCCTTCGCCTTTGCAGGCTGTGATGCCGGTAGCCTGTTTGAGGATCGGAGACAGTTTTCCCCGATGGGTCTGGTCGGTCATGATGAACCTCCCGAGGTGCATGAATGGCTATTTCAGGGTAGAAGGTCTGGCAGGCGATTAAAACCCTTGGCAACGGTTTTTTCGGTGGAGTTTTGATCGATGTGATGTGCCGGCGGGGTGCTTAGGCCTGAGCGTGAATCACCCTGACCAGAGAAGGTGCGTCCGAGGCCGGCATCTGCTCGATGGGGCCTGCGGTTGCCGGGTCGAGCAGTGCCGCCCGTCCGAAGCCGTTTGCCAGCAAAGCCGATTGGGCCTGCTCATCGTTTTCGAAATGCAGGTGCACCCGGCCGCGAACCGCCAGGCTTAACAGGCTGCGCCCCAGCGTCATAAGGCGGTGCCCAGGTCGGTTGGGCGGTTGTTCGAAGAGATCGGAGAGGTAATCGACGCGGGGAAAGGACAAGGTCAGCGCAGCGATCTGGCGCCAGAGTCGCTGGACGGCGTCCAGGTCGAAGTAATTGATCAGCCCTTCGCTGATACAGACCAGTGGCAGGTTGCTGTCGAATTGCCCGAGGCTCAATTGCTCAAGGGGATTGCCGCCGCCTTGGGGAAACAGGTCTGCCGTCAGAATCCTGGGATGACGCCCGGGGAGTCTGTCGATCAGCCGGCGTTTCCGGGCGGCCATCTCCGGCAGGTCCACCTCCACGTATTGCCGGATGTCCAGTTGGGGCGATTGCAGGAGGCGGTAACCGCGAGGGGATAGACCGGCGGCCAGCTCCAGTACCTGGATTGGGCCGACCTCTCCGGCAATACCCGTCAGGAGATGGTCTATCAGAGCATGGCGTTGCAGCAGCAAGGTTTCCAGGTCGAAGCCGTAAAGTTGCCGGGTCATGCGGTTGATCGGGGCGAGGCCGAGATAGGCCAGGTGGCCGAGGCCGGTATCGAAGCCCTTTGGCGACCAGTGGTGCCGATGCCAGACATAGCCGGTGTAATGGGCCGTAAAACTGATACGGGCGCTGCCGGCAAACCTGTCACGTAGCATGTCTGTTGTTCCTCGGTTCTGCCTCTGCCACCCATGGGGCCGCCACTGTTGCTGGCACTTTGCGTCAGATTCCGGGATCTTGCCATGACCTGCCGGACGTCTTTCTCCTGTCAGCGAGGATAATCGTCATTGGTCAGGCGATTGCGCTGACGTACCTCGCTGGGTGTTTGTCCGGTCCAACTGACAAAGGCCCGACGGAAATTTGAGGCGTCGCTGAAGCCGAGGAGCTGGGCTATCTGATCGACGGTCAACTCGCTCTCGCGTAATTGCTGGAGCGCCAAATCACGCTTGATGGCGGCGAGAAGATCCTTGTAGGCGACGCCCTCGTCGGCCAGCTTCCGGTGCAGCGTACTGACGCTGACATGTAAGCGCTCGGCAACGTCAGCCTGCGACAGAAACGCGCCGACATGGGCCGACTGCATTTCTCGAATGCGCTCGGCGAGGCTGATCCGGTCGAATTCCCGACGGATGGCTTCGCAGCGCTTTTCGAACAGGCTGGCGGCAACGGCATCGGCTGAGGGCAGCGGCAGCCGCGTCAGGCTCACCGGGATGACGAGCCCGTCAAAGGGTTGCTCCAGGCGATAGGGTACGGCAAAGGCCTCGTCATAGAGCGCGACGTGAGGTGGTGTGGCATGACGAAAGCTGACTTCGACGCCGGCGAGGCGACTGTTGAGTAGGAACTCGCTGGAGGTGTAGATGCTGGTGACCAGGAACTCTGCCGTCAGCCAGGGCATTTCCGGCAGAACGACGCGCGGCTGGCAGATCAGGTGATAGTTTCGGCCATGGCGTTCGAGGGCGAAGTGGGCGTGGGGCGCCTGCACCTTGTAGTAGCGCATCAGCAGGTGCAGGGCCTGCTCGAAGTTTTCGCTGGCCATCGCAGCATAACCCAGCGGGCCGTGCGTGTTGATATTGAGGCGAAGACCGGTTTGCAGGCCAATGGCGCTGTCCCGGGTATAGTCCGCCGCCAGCTGTGTTGCCTGCAGTAACTGATGCTGGTCGATCAGGTTATCGCTACGCAGGTCATCCTCCACGAGACCGCATTCTGCCAGGAAGGCGTTGCGATCCACGCCCATCTCCGTCAGCAAGTCGATCAGGGTGCCTACATAGTGTCCGCGCATAAGGACTGTTACCGTGACAAAAAATGACCTGTTGGTCGATAGCTTAAAACCTTTTGAAGACTGAGCGGTAGTTCTAGATTAGACGCTATAAGAATAATTCTGATGAGGAGATGCTGCCCTATGGTTGAGAATCACACGCCGGACAATCTGGAGATTGCCCCCCGGCACCTCAAATTCGATGTCGAAGAGGAACTGAAAACCCTGTGGCATGGCGGTGATGTTTTCAAAACCGCGTTTTTCAACGCGTTGTCCATGCAATTTCCCTTGGGAGAACATCAGTTTATCGAGGCCGTGCGCAAGTACCGGGACCGTATTGAGGATCCGAAACTGCAGCAGCAGATTCGCGGTTTTATCGGTCAGGAGGGGATTCACAGTCGCGAACACAAGCGATACAACGAAGCCCTGAGGGCGCGCGGCTATGATATTGACGGCATGGACCGGCGTTTCGAGAAGCATATGAAATTCGTACACAGCCTGCCGGCCAGTCGCCAACTGGGCGGGACCTGTGCTGCAGAGCATTACACGGCGGTCCTGGCGCACTCTCTGCTAAGCAACCCGGACGCATTGGAAGGCGCCAGCCCGAAAATGAAAGCCCTCTGGCGCTGGCATGCAATCGAGGAGACCGAGCACAAGGCTGTTGCGTTCGATGTTTACCAGAATACCGTGCGCAACAATCGTATGCGGGTGATCATCTTCTTCTTTGTCACCTACAACTTCTTCAAATATACCTTCCTCAATACCTGTTCCATGTTGAAAACGGAAGGCAAGCTGTGGAGTGTGCGGACCTGGCTCGGCGGGCTCAATTATCTGTGGGGTAAACCTGGTGTTTTGCGTAAGTGTCTGCCGGAGTTCCTGACATATCTGAGGAAGGATTTTCACCCCTGGCAACACGATAACCGCGTACTTATCGACGAATGGAAATCCCACTTCGACGACGAATACCGTAGCGCTACGGTATAAGTAATAGGGCAGCTTCCGGCTCATTAACATTAATGCGCCGTGAAGCCGCCGTCGACGGCCAGTGCCTGCCCAGTGACAAAGGAGGAGGCCTCGGAGCATAGCCAAAGCACCAGTGCCGCTACTTCCTCCGGCGTCCCGGTGCGCCCCATGGGTTGCATCTGTGCATAATTCTCCATGACCACCGGGTCTTTATGGGTGAGCCTGTCGACCATCTCTGTCTGGATCATGCTGGGGCAGATGGCGTTGATGCGGATTCCTCTCTTGGCATATTCCAGTGCAGCCGCTTTGGTCAATTGCACGATGCCCCCTTTGGCCGCGCAATAGGCAGGGAAACCTTCAAAACCCACCAGACCGGCGACGGATGCCATATTGACGATAACGCCCTTGCCCTGTCTCAGCATGGGGGCTAGTGCATATTTGGTGCAAAGGAACGCGCCCCGGAGATTGATGGCGATCACCTGGTCGAAATTGGCTTCGCTGCAATCTGCGGTATCACCCTGTTCGCCTTCGATCCCGGCGTTGTTGAAGGCGTAATCCAGACGACCATAGCGTTGCAGCGTGGTGTCGATCATCCTGCGAACTTCGCTGGTCCGCGAAACGTCTGCGGCGATGAATACGGCCTCTCCTCCATGCCTGCAAATCTCGCTGACCAGCGCTTTACCACGTACCTGATCCTGATCTGCGACGATCAATCGATCCCCGCGAGCAACGAAGGCGAGTGCGGTGGCCTTGCCGATACCTGTACTGCCTCCGGTAACTAGTGCTACCGGGGGGGCATCCGTCTGTGTCATATACATCACCTCCCTGGAAATGACGAGCGAGAGCGCCTCTCTTTACTCTAAGGGCAGGTGAAGGCTGCATATCTTGATGCAACTCAACTTCGTGGACGATCTCAGCACCAGAGGCAATATGTGGATATTCCGGGTTTTTCTGGCGTCTGGTTACGGATGGAGCAACCGGTATCGGCTGATCTTGGCAGGGACGAGGGCTGAGCCCCGCCCTGCTGACCGATACACCCGGTGCGTTACTGGTGAGTCGGGTCGGCCTATCTGCGCTCAGCTGCGCAATCGACGGAGAACGCTGTTGCCGACTTCGGTGGTCTTGCGCCGTTGTGCTCCGTATTCCGCCAAATCACCGGCCGTGGCATCGAATAGTCGCTGGCCCGCTGTTGCCAACCCCGGCCGACGCTGGCCCAGCCAACTGAGCATGCGGGCGGCGGTGAACAGCATGGCCGTAGGATCGGCCAATCCCTGGCCGGCAATGTCGGGCGCGCTGCCATGTGTCGGTTCGAACATGGAGGGGACGCTGTCGTCGTCGGGGTTGAGGTTGCAGGACGGCGCCACACCCATGCCACCGGATAGCACGGCTGCCAGATCGGTGAGGATATCGCCCTGAAGGTTGCTGGCGACGACCACATCGAAACGCCAGGGGCATTGGACGAACTTCATGCAGGCCGCGTCTATCAGCTCATGGTGAGTAGCGACGTCAGGGTAGTCCCCGGCGACCTGGGCGAAGACCTCCGTGTACATATCCCCCCAGTAGCGTAAGGCGTTGCGCTTGGTGATGAGGCAAACCTGGCTGACCTGCGTGGTACCGTCCGCGTTTTCGAAGCGCCGTGTCCGCTTGTCCTCCTCGCGCTGCCGGGCGCGCTGGCGGGCCTGGTCGAACGCGTAGCGAATGACCCTCTCCGTGGCGTGACGACTGAACACCTCGACCTGGGTGGCGATTTCGTGGGCAGTGCCCGCCCGCAGGCGGCCCCCTTGAGCCACATATTCACCCTCGCTGTTTTCGCGGATGACCAGCATGTCGACTTTCTGCGCCCGCTCGTCCGCCAGGTACTGAGTGGCGCCGGGCAGCAGCCGCGCCGGGCGCTCACAGACCCATTGGTCGAACCCCTTGCGAATCTTGAGTAGTGGCGACAGGGATTCACTGTCGGAGAGCACATAGCGGTCTGGATTGGAGAGGGGACCGGGGTCACCCAGGGCGCCAAGAAGAATGGCGTCATATGCGCTGAAACGTTCCATGGCGTCATCCGGCATCATTCGGCCATGCTGCTGATGATAGGCCGTCGACGGCCAATCCAGTTGTTCCCACTGGAGGGGGAGTTCCATGTCGTCGCGGAGTTGCGTCAGGCAGCGCAGCGTCTGCTCCATGACTTCGGGACCGATCCCGTCTCCGGGAATGACTGCGATCCGGAATGGGTTAGCCGTATTCATGCGGACCTCCGTGGCTTTGTAGAAAGCGTCGCCGTCCGTGAACGGTCGCTCGGAATGAAGGGCGAGTCCCCAGTGTAGTGGTTATAGAAAGGCTCGTCTCGAGCTCGAATGAGACGGATCAGGTCATCTCCAGTTGTTGCCGGTCAGCTTCTTCGGATACGCGGTGCAGTTGCTGGCGCAGCCAGGAAAGGGCGGGTTCCTGCTCATAGGGTTTATGCCAGTACAGGTGGACATCGATCGGCGGCATCGGCGCCGGCGCCGGACGCAGTGCGATGGGCAGGTATTGCTCGATGATGAGGGCATAGGTGGCGGGCATGGTGACCAGCAGATCCGACTGGGCGGCGACGCGGCAGGCGGCAAAATAGTGCTGGCAGCGAAGGGCGATCCTGCGTTGTGCGCCGAGTCGGCTGAGCTCGAAATCCTCGATACCCGGGCCTTCGCTGCGGGATGACACCAGGATGTGGCGCTGGGAGAGGTAGCGCTCAAGCGTGAGGCTGCCTTTCAACAATGGGTGGTCGTCTCGGGAGACCACGACCAACTGGTCTTCCCGCAGCCGCTCGTGGCTGGTCTGATCGCTCACCGGCAACAGTACATCCACCGCGAAATCCAGTTTGCCGGATGCCAGCAGTGCCTCCATCTCTCGACGTGCGATACGCTGGCTGGCGATCTCGATACCGGGATAGTCCTCGAGGTAGTGCATCAGCGGGGGCAGGAACGTGGATTCCAGAACGTCTCGCAGGGCCAGGTTGAACACCTTGCGCTGGCTGAGTGGATCGAAGGCATGAAACTGGTTGAGCGCACTCTGGATC
The DNA here is from genome assembly GCF_002514725.1 of Mangrovitalea sediminis. Taxonomy (GTDB): domain Bacteria; phylum Pseudomonadota; class Gammaproteobacteria; order Pseudomonadales; family Oleiphilaceae; genus Mangrovitalea; species Mangrovitalea sediminis. The sequence goes on along the minus strand of NZ_NTLB01000004.1, from coordinate 268,911 downwards.
TGGTTCAGTCCCGGCCGCATGGTGTCGGCAAAACGGCGCGCAAGCGGCGTTGGTACCATCTGGTTGCCCTGGCGCACGAACAGGGCGTCGCCAAAATGTTCGCGCAGCCGGGCCAGGGCGTGACTCACGGCAGGCTGGGTCAGGTGCAGGGCCCGCGCGGCGCGCGTCAGACTGCCTTCACGGTAGATGGTGTCGAACACGTGCAGCAGGTTGAGATCCAGTCGTGCCAGGGACATGTGGCGTTTCCTCTGCCGGGTCGTGGGCGAAATGGTGTATTAGCATAGCTTATAGCGAAGGATTAAAAAAATTCAGTCGTTTTATTAAGGGGGGCTCCCTAGACTCGACCTGTCACTCAATAAAACCCGATTAAATCGTCCGAGTGTGGGGTTAACTATGGACTTCAATCCGTCCGCCAAAGGCCAGGATTATCTGAATCGCGTCAAGGCGTTCATGCGCGATGAAATCCTGCCTATCGAAGAAGATTACTACCGCGAGTTGCGTAGCCTCGACAATCGCTGGGTCGTGCTGCCGATCATTCGCGAACTCAAGGCCAAGGCGCGTGCGCAGGGTCTATGGAACCTGTTCCTGCCGGAAGAGGAGTATGGTGCCGGTCTCAGCAATGCCGACTATGCGATGATCGCCGAGGAAACCGGGCGGAGTTTCATTGCCCCGGAAATCTTCAATTGCAACGCACCGGATACCGGCAACATGGAAGTCCTGGTGAAATACGGCTCGGACGAGCAGAAGGAACGCTGGCTCAAACCGTTGCTGGATGGCGAAGTCCGCTCGGCATTCTGTATGACAGAGCCGGACGTCGCGTCTTCTGATGCCACCAATATGGCGGCCACCGCCATCGTCGAAGGTGACGAGGTGGTGTTGAACGGGCGCAAATGGTGGAGTACCGGCATCGGTCATCCCGACTGCCAGGTATTGATCTTCATGGGCCTGACCGATCCCACGGCGCACAAGCACCAGCAACATTCCATGGTGCTGGTGCCCCGGGATGCGCCCGGCGTGAAGATCGAGCGCATGTTGCCGGTGTTTGGCGAGTACGATGAACCCTATGGTCATGGTGAGGTCAGTTTCACCAATGTTCGACTGCCCAAGAGCGCCATCATCAAGGGGCCGGGACGAGGCTTTGAAATCGCCCAGGGGCGTTTGGGGCCGGGCCGGGTCCATCATTGCATGCGGGCGATCGGTGCGGCTGAACGGACGCTGGAAATCCTCATCCAGCGTGCGGTTTCCCGGGAAGCCTTTGGCAAGCCGCTGGCCAACCTGGGCGGCAATCGCGACATCATTGCCAATGCCCGAATGGCCATAGATCAGGCTCGGCTGCTCACGTTGAAGTGCGCCTGGCTGCTCGATACCAAAGGTATTCTGGGTGCCTTGAGCGAGGTTTCCATGATCAAGGCCGTGATCCCGTCCATGTTGGCGAATATCGCCGATCAGGCGATCCAGATCCATGGTGGTGCCGGCGTGAGTGGCGACTTCCCGCTGACGGAGTTGTATGCCTACGCCCGATGCCTGCGTCTGGCGGATGGGCCGGATGAGGTGCACCGTGCCATGGTCGCCAAGCTGGAACTGAAAAAGTACGTGAAATAAGCTGACGGTCCGGCGCCCGATCTCCTGCAGGGCGGGGCCGGACGGTTCAATCGGCAAGGCTCGCCGTCTGGCCAGGCGGCTGTATGGGACTGATCAGTCATGAGACAACGTGTTTTTATCACCGGCGGTGCCAGTGGTCTGGGCAAGGCGCTGGCGCTTCGCTATGCCCGTGACGGGGCCCGCGTCTGCATCGGCGACCTCAACGCCGAAGCGGGTGAATCGGTCGCGTTTGAAATCGAACAGTTGGGTGGCGAAGGCTGCTTTACCCCCTGCGACGTCCGCCGTATCGGCGATCTGGAAAAGGCGCGGGATCTGTTGGAGCAGCGCTGGGGCGGCGTGGATATCGTCGTCAACAACGCCGGTGTTGCCGCCGCCGGTCGTATCGAGGAAACCAGCATTGCCGACTGGGAGTGGATCCTGGACATCAATGTGCTGGGCGTGGTGCGCGGTTGTAAGGTGTTTACCCCATTCTTCAAAATGCAGGGGCATGGACATTTCGTCAACGTTGCGTCGATGGCGGGCCTGATGCTGGCGCCGCTGATGAGCAGCTACAACGTCTCCAAGGCGGGGGTAATCGCGCTGTCCGAGACGTTGCGTCAGGAACTCGATGATGACGGTATCGGTATTTCCTGCGTCTGCCCGGCTTTCTTTCAGACCAATCTGACCGACAGCATGCGATCGGCGGTTCCCGGTATCCAGCAGAACGTCAACAAACTGATGAAGCGTTCCTCCATTACCGCGGACGATGTCGCCGAGGCGATTCATAGTGCCGTTGTGAAAGGGGATTTCTGGGTGCTGCCGCACGTGAACGAACGGCGCCTCTGGTATGTCAAACGCTATACCCCCAAAGTATTCGACTGGTTGATGCACCAGGAAAGTAAACGTTGGATGCGCAAGTACGGTAAGGCCGCACAAGCCTGACTGGCGGCTGTTGGACCGGCGCATTGCTGAGTGGGAGAAACGCATGAGTTTGATCGACCAGGCCACCGCGATCCGTGAGGGTGAAGAACTCGATGTGGCGGCCATTGACCGCTTCATGAAGGCGGCGGTGCCAGGCCTTGAAGGTAAACCGGCTATTCATCAATACCCGGGCGGTGCATCCAACCTGACCTATCAGGTGGATTACGGGGAGCAGTCCTATGTGCTGCGTCGTCCGCCCTTTGGTCATATCGCCAAGTCCGCCCATGACATGCTGCGCGAGGCGCGGGTGATGAAGGCGCTGCGGCCGGTATACCCCTATGTGCCAAATATCGTTGCGATTTGCGACGATCAGGAGGTATTGGGCTGCGATTTCTATGTCATGGAGCGTTTCAAGGGCATCATCCTGCGTCAGGACTTTCCCAGGGAATTGCACCTGTCACCGGAAGAGACCCGCAGGCTTTGCCTGAACGTCATCGATAAGCTGGTCGATCTGCACAAGGTCGATTACCCGTCGGCCGGCCTGCAGGATATCGGCAAGGGTGCCGGTTACGTAAAGCGCCAGATCGAGGGCTGGAGTGACCGCTTCCGCAAGTCCCGCACCGACGATGTCGGCGACTTCGAGGCGGTCATGCAGTGGCTGCACGATAAGATGCCTGAAGACCGTGCCATCTGCGTCATCCACAACGACTTCCGTTTCGATAACGTGGTCCTCAATCCGGACAACCCCTTCGAGGTGATCGGCGTGCTGGATTGGGAAATGGCGACCCTGGGTGACCCGCTGATGGATCTCGGTAACAGTCTGGCTTACTGGATCGAGGCCGATGACGAAGGGCCCTTCCAGATGATGCGCCGGCAGCCGACCCATCGGCCGGGTATGCTGAAACGGCGCGAGGTGGTCGATTATTACGCGGAGCTGTCCGGTTTTAAGGTCGACAACTTCGATTTCTACGAAATTTACGGCCTGTTCCGGCTGGCGGTCATCATTCAGCAGATCTATTACCGCTACTATCACGGTCAGACGAAGGACAAGCGTTTCGCCGGTTTTGGACATGCCTCCAAGTACCTGGAAATGCGTTGTCAGCGCCTGATCGGCCAGAGCGACCTGTAACAGCAGACCGGGAATCCCGACATGGCAACGATTTACCTGGTACGCCACGGGCAGGCCAGTTTTGGGCAGAGCGATTACGACAAGCTGTCGTCCAGGGGCTGGGAACAGGGCCGGGTCCTGGGGCGCTGGCTGCGCTCGCAGACGGCGCCGGCGACGGTGTTCAGCGGCGACCTGCGCCGGCATCGCGAAACCCTGAGCGCGATCGAGGAGGGCCTGGGGAATCCGTTGCCGGCCACGGTTATAGATCCGGGATTCAATGAGTTCGACCACGAGGCCGTCATTCACGCCCACCGGCCGGAATGGGCCGATCGCCAGGTATTGGCTCAGGAACTGGCCCGACACCGGGAACCGGCGAAAGCGTTCCAAAAGACCTTTGCAGAAGCCATGCAGCGTTGGCTTGAGGGTGACCGGGCGGCGGAGTACCCCGAAACCTGGCCGGCGTTTCAGGCTCGGGTCACGCAGGCGCTGGAGAAAGCCATCGCCGACACCGAGGGTGCAGGCGATATCCTGGTGGCGACATCGGGAGGACCGATCACTGTGATTGTCCAGGCCCTACTCGGTCTGGACAACCGCACGGCGTTGGGTTTGAACGAGGTTGTGGCCAATGCCAGTGTCTCCCGGGTGTTGTTTTCGGGGGAGCGGCGCAGTCTTGCGGTATTCAACAGCTTTTCCCATCTGGAAGCGGAATCGGCGTCGTTGGTGACCTATCGCTGACGCAGGCGCCCCATCACGAATGAAGGAGACATCATGAGTACGAACTTATTCGACCTGTCCGGCAAAGTGGCGCTGGTGACCGGTGCCAGTCGCGGGATCGGTGAAAACATTGCCCGTACCCTGGCGGACAATGGCGCCCACGTTATTGTCTCCAGCCGCAAGATCGAAGGCTGCGAGGCTGTGGCCCAACGTATTCGGGACAACGGCGGCAGTGCCGAGGCCATTGCCTGCCACATTGGGGAGATGGATCAGATCGACGCTATCTTCAAGGCGATCGAGGAAAAGCATGGCCGGCTCGACATCCTGGTCAACAATGCCGCCACCAACCCCCATTTCGGGCCGATAGAATCGACGGATGTCAGCGCCTTCCAGAAGACCGTGGACGTCAACATCCGGGGCTACTTCTTCATGTCCGCTCGGGGCGCGACGTTGATGAAGAAGCAGGGTGGTGGCGCCATCGTTAACGTGGCTTCCGTCAACGGGGTGATTCCAGGGCACTTCCAGGGGATCTACTCGATCACCAAGGCGGCGGTCATCTCCATGACCAAGGCGTTCGCCAAGGAGTTGGGTGCACAGAATGTCAGGGTCAACGCCTTGCTGCCGGGATTGACCGACACCAAGTTTGCTGGCGCCATCACTACCAATGATTCCATTAAGAAGCAGGCGCTGATGCATATCCCGATGAATCGGGTTGCCGATCCCAGCGAGATGGCTGGCGCCGTACTCTATCTGGTCTCCGGTGCATCCAGTTACACCACGGGAACCTGCCTGAATGTCGATGGCGGCTACCTGACCGTCTGACCCGGCTTCCAAGCGACTTTCCATCCCTTCGGCCCGCCTCGTGCGGGCATTTTTTTGTCGGGTCTTCCCGATACTGCGATATTCCGGTTTGAGTGGCAGGTTTGGCTGTTCGGTCTGCAGAAATCTGCGGACGTGCTATAACAAATTGAGTTCATAGGTGTTATGAGCGAGGACGTCCCGTTATTGCAGTTTTTGCCGGCCTGAGGCATTGGGCCAGACGACAGGCTGAGTATCACATCGCCTGTACCTATCGGGAAGCCCGGTCCTGTTTGATGTGACCCTGAATAACGCCGACATACCCTTCGCCGACGTGATCCCTAAGGGGCTTTTCATGAAATCCCGGTTTTTCGCTCGCCTCAGTATCCGCTGGAAACTCCAGTTCGCCTTTTTCGCCGTCACCATGGCGACTACCCTCTACAACCGGTTTCTGGAGAGTCAGGATCTTCACGATCTGGTCTCTCTGGCCCGACAGCATGGTGTGGCACCGGATACCCTGGTGATTCTGCAACAGCACTATCACTCGGTGATGACCAGCGCGATCTGGGAGTCCTCCATCGAATTCGTCGTGCAGTTTTTGCTGATCGCATTGTTGGCGACGGTCATGGTGCGTCCGATCTTTGGCCTGATCGCCTCTCTCAAGTCCGTGGAAAAAGGGGATTTCACCCATGCTGTGACGGTGACCCATGAAGACGAGTTCGGGCAGTTACAGCGACAGTTCAACAATATGCTGGAGCGACTCAATCGGCTGTTCGGTAGTGTGCACGATTCGTCGGTGCATATGGGGCAGTCGGCTTACCAGATCGCCGCCGTGGCCCGGGAAATCGAGCAGATCAGTCTTGCCGAGGAGCAGCGGGCGCGGGATGTGGCGTCCGCGACGGATGAGTTGCACCGGATGTTGGAGTCAGTGGGAGAGATCAGCAACAAGACATTGGAAAAGGCCTTGGAGACTGAAACACGGGGGCGCGAAGGGGTTGCCTCGGTCCAGTCCACCATCGACCAGATGCGGGGTATCGGCGATGGTGTCAGTCAGGCAGCGAGGGAAGTTGGCATACTGCAGGAAACCGGCGAGACGATACAGACCATCGTCGGCACCATCCATAATATTTCGGAGCAAACCAACCTGCTGGCGCTCAACGCGGCTATCGAGGCTGCCAGGGCCGGCGAGTCCGGCAGGGGGTTTGCGGTGGTCGCGGATGAGGTCAGGGCGCTGGCGTCGCGCACGGGGCGTTCGGCCGAGGAGGTGTCGCAAATCGTCACGGAGTTGACCGGGCGGGTTTCTGCGGTTGCCACGGTGATGAACCAGGTGGTCGGGTTGGTTGAAGACAACCGGGGAACCACAGCCAATACCCTGCATATCATCGAGGCCATGGGCGAGGATATCAGTGCCACTGCAGATCTCAACGGCCAGATCCGATCGGCCAGCGAGGCACAGATTCAAGGTTTGAACAGTCTGCAGCACACCCTGGAAGGCCTGTTCGAAACGCTCAAGGATAATGCCCTTAAAATCGCCAATACCGCGAATATCGGGGATGCCATGTTCTCGCTGACGAATACACTGCAAGGGCAGTTGACCGGCATGCAGTATCGCCAGATAGCGGCGCAGGAAGACGCAACGGTGCCGGCGGGTGCCGAGCGGCGCCAGGACAATCGGATATCCGGGCATCTGCTGGTATCCTTGCAATCGGGTGGCCAGCAGTTCGAAGGCTTGAGTCAGGATATCAGCCATTCGGGGATGCGGATGCTGATGAAGGGCCGCCTGGAGAAAGGGGCGAAGGTGTCACTGTCGGTTCGGTTACCGACGGAGTCGATGACGGATTTCGATCACAGTGAGTCGGCAACCCTGGCCGGGGAAGTGATGTGGCGTCGGGAACAAGGCGAACGTTTCCTTTATGGGTTACGTTTCGACGATGTCAGCCCCGTCCAGAAACGACGCATTGCCCACTGCCTGCGCTTTTTCGATCGGCGCGGGGTAACCAGCGAACACTGAAAAACGGCGCGGCGGCGACGCAAGGCTCTCCCGTGCCGGTTATCTTGCAGGAGAGAGTAGAACGTCATGCCGATCTGGGTCGATGCCGACGCCTGTCCCGTGGTTATCCGGGAAATCCTTTTCCGTGCTGCCAATCGCCGTCAGGTGCAGGTGACGCTGGTGGCCAATCAGACGGTGCCGGTGCCGCCGTCACCTTTTATCCGTTTCCTGAATGTCACGGGTGGCTTCGATGTTGCCGACGACACCATTGTCGAGCGCATGGCCGCTGGTGACCTGGTCATTACGGCGGATATTCCTCTGGCGGCGCAGGTCATTGAAAAGGGCGGTACCGCCCTGAATCCCCGGGGTGAGCTATATTCGCCGGAAAATATCCGTCAACGCCTTGCCATGCGGAATTTCATGGACCAGATGCGCAGCGCTGGTGTGGCGACCGGTGGTGCCGCACCCATGAGCCAGGGGGACCGCAAGGCATTTGCCGATGCGTTGGACCGTTGGTTACAGCTTTCGACCTGAGGCGCTTGTCGACTGGTCTTTGGCGGTGCATGTTGTCATTATTGAGGACGGCCGCCGTGCCAAGGCTGCGCCGCTAATGTCCTGTTTGGGGAGACCGCCATGAGTGACTTTACGTTTTTGGGAGTCCAGCAATTGATAAGCGAGGTGGGCGCTGCACGCCGCCTGGGTGAACTCTGCGCCGAGCGACATGCAACGTCGGTGCTGATCGTCACCGACGCTGGTATCCGGGCGCTGGGACTGCTCGATAATGTCGTCGGTGGCATGTCTGCGGCGGGTGTTCAGGCGGCAGTGTTCGACGAGGTTGAAGCCGATCCGACCGATACGGTTGTGCTCAAGGCATTGGATCGGGCTCGCACACACAAGGTCGATCTGGTGATCGGGTTTGGTGGCGGTAGCTCCATGGATGTGGCCAAGTTGGTTGCCTTGCTGGCGCATCCGTCCTGCCAGCAGACACTGGCTGATATCTATGGCGTTGGCCAGGCCAAAGGTACGCGCCTTCCGCTGATTCAGGTGCCGACCACGGCGGGTACCGGCTCTGAAGTGACTCCCATAGCCATCGTGACCACCGGCAAGACCACCAAGAGTGGCGTGGTTTCTCCGCTGTTGATGCCGGATATGGCCGTGCTGGATGCCGAGTTGACGTTGGGCTTGCCGGCGGGTGTCACGGCGGCAACCGGGATCGATGCCATGGTCCACGCGATTGAGGCTTACACCAGCCGCATCCGCAAGAATCCGCTGTCGGATGTGCTGGCGCGACAAGCTCTGGACCTGTTGGCGAGCAACCTTGTGACGTCGGTAAAGAGCGGACATAACCTGGAGGCCCGGTCTGCCATGCTGTTGGGCGCCAACCTGGCGGGTCAGGCTTTTGCCAATGCTCCCGTTGCGGCAGTGCATGCGCTGGCATACCCGCTGGGTGGCCACTACCACATTCCCCATGGGCTGAGTAACGCGCTTGTCCTGCCCCATGTGTTGCGTTTCAATCTGGAGTCGGCCGCGCCGCTCTATGCCCAGCTGGCGCCGCTGGTGCTGGGCGAGGATCTCGGCGATATGTCTGCTGAAGCTGGCGCCGCGGCACTGATTGACGGATTGGAGTCGCTGATCGCAGAAAGCGGCCTGCCCAATCGCCTGCGCGACCTGTCCGTGCCCGAAGATGCGCTGCCGATGCTGGCCCAGGACGCGATGCTCCAGCAGCGGTTGTTGGTCAATAATCCCCGGGAAGTGAGCGAAGAGGATGCTCTCGCCATCTACCGCGCGGCATTCTGAGTCGGCGCCCATTGGGCGCCTTTTTCCGCTCTGTTCCCTGATCCGTTCCCGAATAAGGAGTATGCATGGCCGGTAGCCGACCGCTCGCCCTGCGCGACGACTATGCCGTTTTCCAGCCCATCACTACCCGTTGGGCGGATAACGACCTCTATGGGCATATCAATAATGTCACCTATTACGCCTTTTTCGATACGGCGGTGAACCGGTTTCTGATAGAGCAGGGCGGTCTCGATATCCAGAATGGCAATGTGATCGCCTATGTGGTGAATTCGACTTGTCAGTATCGTCAGGCGCTTGCATTTCCTGATGCCATCGAGGCGGGCATCCGCGTCGAGAAGCTGGGCAACAGCTCTGTCACCTATGGGGTGGGGATCTTCAAGGCGGGTGCGTCCGAAGCCAGCGCCTTCGGTGAGTTCGTCCATGTCTTTGTCGATCGCCAGACACAGAAACCGGTGGCCATTCCGACACCGATCCGGGCGGCGCTGGAACGCATCGCCAGAGCGCCGGACGCTTGCTGAATCAGGTGTTCAGAACGTCACTGAAGACCGCGATGCAGTGGCAGGTGCTGCCAGCCAGCACGAACAGGTGCCAGATCGCGTGGGCATAAGGAATGCGGTTGAGGATATAGAACACAACACCGACGGTATAGGCGATGCCCCCGGCGGCCAATAGTGTGACCACGGTGTCTGGTACGCGGTCGATGGCTGGCGCGGCCGCCAGCATCAGCCACCCCATCAGGAGGTAGTTGGCCAGGTGCAACAGACGAAAGCGGTCGCGCCAGATCAGGCGTACGGCGATGCCCGCCAGCGCCAGCCCCCAGACCAGGCCGAATAACGTCCAGCCAATGACGCCGCGCAGGTTGATGAGCAGGAAGGGCGTGTAGGTTCCCGCAATCAGCAGATAGATGGCGCAGTTGTCGGCAATGTTCAGGGCGCCCTTTGTGCGGTCGTGCTGAATGCCGTGATACAGCGTCGATGCCAGATAGAGCACAATCAGACTGGCGCCGTAGATGGATACGCCAACGATCTTCCAGGTATTGTCCTGCAGACTGGCCAGCGTGATCAGGACGGTGGCCGCTGCTATGGCGAGAATGGCGCCGAGACCGTGGGTCAGCGCATTGACGACTTCCTCGGCAAGGGTTTGTGCGCGCTCGGAGGCTGAATCATCGTGGGAGAGGGCTAAGGTCATCGGAATCCTTGGACGCTGGTCGATGAGATATTCAGCTTCCAGCCTACCGGCTCCGTATAACCGTTAGATGACAGGGGAGGGTGACCAGCCTGCTCCGGAACTGCCGCAGAATGTCACCTGAAGCTTGGCGTTATCTTTTTCGCGTTGTTCAACTTGTTGTTCTGTAATTATTTTTAATTCTGGCACGTATCTCGCAAAGACCTGTCAGCAGCGACACATACCTGATGACGAGTTGACCTGCCCGAGGTAGGGGTGCCATAACCATGAGCGATGAGAAGATGTCTCGCAAACCGGTCCTGACTATCAGTCAGTACCGCCCGGAAAGCGCGCTGGAGGCGCTTAACCGGGTGACGGGTCTGACTTGGGAATCGCTACCTGAGTCGCTGCTTCCCTGGGTGAACGAAGCGCTTTGTGGCGAGGGTACGGATGAGTTGGGCGATGCTGGGCCCTTCAGGCCTGACGTTGCTGCGGCTGGGACTGTAACGACTCTATACGCTGCACGTGGAGTTCGTCGACCCGGAAATGCTGACTGTTCTCAACGCCAAGACAGCCCACCTTCAGGTCCTCAATGTCGCCGCGCGCGCTGATCGATACGCTGCCGGAGAGCATGACGGAACCCTCCTGGCCGACAACCGATTCGTCGACGATGACCGCGAACTCGCCGCGTTGATCCCGGTAGGTCAGTACCAGCGAGACCGGTTGCAGTGGTGGCTCGCGAAAGTGCAGCCAGGCGGCGGCGTTGAAATGATGTTCGGTGTTCTGGCGCGACTGGTTGCGTTGTGCCTGCGCCGTTTCGTTTTGTCTCAGCAGGCGACCGAGTAATCCTGCGCGTTTGTGGTCTGGTGCGGCTTTTTGCTGCTGCGCCCGCTCGTTGTAGACCGACAGGGGCACTTCTGCTACGGGACGGACTTTGATCAAACGAAGAGGCAGCGCTGAAGACATTGTTATATCTCACCAATTACATCAGGTTCCCCTAGATTAACCGCCCCCACTCATCTCATCCACCGGGAACCTGTGTGCTTGCGCACACCCTTACCTTTCTTCACGTTCTGCAAAATAGTTAAACAATGTCAAAGGTGATTCGGGGGCTGTTTGGCGCTTCCGCTAATTGACTTTCTATTCGCCTTTTCGGCAGAAATGGTGCTGCCATCGGTGGTGATCCATCCGTAATTCCCCCGACGCCGTGGCTTGAAGGCCGTGCTTCCGGTACAATGTTTGGCCAATTTTTGCACTGGGGGGCATCCTTTTCGCCTTCGATTCCGCCAGTGTCTTCTGAGAGTAGCCCAGGGCCTTTATGCACGCCGCACGCGATATCTTCACCTATCCCCGCTATTGGGCCGAATGTTTCGGTCCTTCCGAGTTCCTGCCGATGTCGCGGGACGAGATGGATGCATTGGGATGGGACAGTTGCGACATCATTATCATCAGCGGCGACGCCTATGTGGATCATCCCAGCTTCGGCATGGCCGTCATCGGTCGCCTATGGGAAGCCCAGGGATATCGGGTTGGGATCATTGCCCAGCCGGACTGGTCGAGCAAAGACGACTTCATGCGTCTGGGTAAGCCGAACCTGTTTTTTGCCGTCTCGGCCGGCAATATGGATTCGATGATCAACCGCTACACCTCGGATCTCAAGCTACGCCACGATGACGCCTACACGCCGGACAATGAGGGTGGTAAGCGCCCGGACCGGGCGGTGCTTGTCTATACACAGCGTTGCAAGGAGGCCTATGACGTCCCCGTGCTGATCGGTGGGATCGAGGCGAGCCTGCGACGTATTGCGCATTATGATTACTGGTCCGATAAAGTGCGCCGTTCGTCGCTGGTCGATTCCAAGGCGGACCTGCTGGTTTACGGCAACGCCGAACGTGCGGTTGTCGAGATTGCCCACCGGGCGGCGGCCGGTGAGGCGCTCAAGGATATGATGGATATCCGCGGCACCGCGGTCATGCTGTCCTCGTTACCGGATGACTGGCACATCGAGGACTCTACCCGGATTGATCGTCCTGGGCCGGTCGAGTCGCATCGCAATCCCTATATGGAAGACGACAGCCTGACCGATGCCGGCAGCCGTTGTGCGTCGGCGAAATCGCCGGAGGCCAAAGCCGAGAGCGATGTTCAGGTGGTACGCATACTGCCGGTCAGTGGCAATCGACGCGAACTGATCCTGTTACCGTCCTACGAAAAGGTGCGTAACGACCCGGTGCTCTATGCCCACACATCGCGGGTACTGCACCTGGAAACCAACCCTGCCAACGCCCGGACCCTGGTGCAGAAGCATGGCGACCGTTTCCTTTGGGTCAATCCGCCACCCATTCCCCTGACGACGCAGGAACTGGACGACGTTTTCGAATTGCCGTTCAAGCGCGTGCCGCACCCGGCCTATGGCAAGGCGCGCATTCCGGCCTACGAGATGATCCGCTTCTCAGTGAACATCATGCGCGGCTGTTTTGGCGGCTGTTCTTTCTGTTCGATCACCGAGCATGAGGGGCGGGTCATTCAGAGCCGTTCGGAAGACTCCATCGTGCGCGAGATCGAGAAGATTCGTGACATGACGCCGGGGTTCACAGGCACCATTTCCGATCTGGGCGGTCCCACGGCCAATATGTATCAGCTCAACTGCCGTAGCGAGGAAATCCACGCCAGTTGCAAGCGCCTGTCCTGTGTCTATCCGACGATCTGCAAGAACCTGGTTACCGATCATTCTCCGACCACCAATCTCTATCGCCGTGCCCGGGCCCTGCCGGGAATCAAACGGGTGATGGTCGCCTCGGGGTTGCGCTATGACCTGGCGGTCAGGGATCCGGAGTATGTCCGTGAACTGGTGATGCACCATGTCGGCGGCTATCTGAAAATTGCGCCGGAGCATACCGAGGAAGGCCCTCTGTCGAAAATGATGAAGCCTGGGATGGGCACTTACTATGCCTTCAAGGAGATGTTCGACAAGTTCTCGAAAGAGGCGGGTAAGGAACAGTTCCTGATTCCCTATTTCATTGCCGCGCATCCGGGAACCGCCGACGAGGATATGCTGAACCTGGCGCTATGGCTGAAAGCCAACGGTTTCCGGGCCGATCAGGTGCAGAATTTCTATCCGTCGCCGATGGCCAGTGCGACCACCATGTACCACACGAAGAAGGATCCGCTGCACCGGGTCAATTACAAGACTGACGATGTGCCCATTCCCAAGGGCGCCCGTCAACGGCGCCTGCACAAGGCATTTCTGCGCTATCACGACCCGGACAACTGGCCCCTGCTGCGGGAAGCCCTGATGAACATGGGCAAGGCGCACCTGATTGGCTTTGGCAAGAAGCACTTGATTCCACCGACTCAGCCGGCCAACCATCCGAGCGCCCAGAAGGAGCGCCACCGGAGCCGTTCGGGCTCTCCGCGCAAGGGGCAGGTTCTGACGCAGCACACGGGGCTGCCGCCTCGCAGCGAATCGTCGTCGAAGCCGGCGAAGAACCGCGGGTCTGCCGGGAAACGTCAGCGACGCTCCTGAGTGGCGCTCAGTCCTCGGGTGCCAGTCTCAGTAGCGTTTCGGGTAGCTGGGTAGCGAAGCCGGCTGCCCGGGCGTGACCGCCGCCGCCGAAGCGCGCGGCGACCTCCGATACATCCACACCGCCATCCCGTGAGCGCAGCGACCAGCCCCGTTTGGTACCCTTGTCGGCATAGCCTGCAGCGAAAGGATGTCCGTCAGCCAGCTCATTCAGCAGTTCGCTGGTGATGTTGCGGGGACAATTGACGATGGGGACGCTGTAGCCGGCTATTTCGCCCATGATCGCGCGCTTGCGGTGGAAGGCAATCATCTGGTCCCGATAGCGGTTGATGGCCTTACCTTCTTCGATCAGAAGGTGCAGGCGCTCGTCGGAATCGATCAGGCGCCGCCAGAGGTCGAATTCCAGCGGATGGGAGAGCAGGGCGGAATTGACATGCTCGCTGTCTGGAATGCGGAATTGCCAGAGGTCCCGGTCCTGGATGTAGGCCAGCAGATGCGGTACCGGTGCCTGGTGAAAGTATTCCCAGGTGATGACGCAGCCGGAGCGCTCCATGTCGAAAACCAGTTCCAGGTTGTCGTACTGTGCATCGAGGCCCTCGAGATCCCTTTGTGCGCTGATGTGATGATCGAGTACGACGACACGGTTGGCATTTCGTGCCAGCGTTTCCATCTGTTCCCGCTTGTAGGCGAAATCCAGCAGATAGACGTCACGCCCTTCGTGTTCGGGTATCGGTTCACCATGGTTGGCGGCGAAGTAATCCGCTTCGGCCTCCTGCCGTACCGCAAAGTACATGTAGGCGGCGAAGGCGCTGCCAAAGCCATCGAGGCATTGGCCGCCGTGATAGATAACCAGGGGTGACGTCATGGAGACCTCTTTTTGAACGTTTCCGTTGAGGCAGACCGCTCGCGATGAGCGGGATTCCGCAAACGGGTGCAGGTAAAAATGTTATGCTGACAAGCCTAGTCAGCTAGCGGAAAACACAGCGTCGTGTCAGCGCGAACATGTCCGGTCTGTTGCTCGGGCCAAGTCTACCATTTCCAGCAGGTCGAAGATCGCGGCTATTGGCGCTGTCGCGACTGTCTCGCCGTCTTTCTGGAAGTCGAACAGCTTCCCGATCTCGCCAGCGAAAGAGCGGAATACGACAAGCACCAGAATGACCCATACGATCCCGGCTATCGCGGGTTTCTGTCGCGCCTTTGGGAGTTGCTCAAGCCGCGCCTGCCGGACCGGGCCAGCGGCCTGGATTATGGCTGCGGTCCTGGACCCGCGCTGGCGACGATGGCGGTCGAGCAGGGGTTCGAAGTGGCATTGTACGATCCCTATTACGCGCCTAATGCGGCGGCACTGACCCATCAGTACGATTTCATTACCTGTACCGAAGTCGCCGAGCATTTTCACGATCCGGCCAGCGAGTTCGAGAAGCTCGATCAGTTGCTCCGGCCAGGTGGCTGGCTCGGGGTGATGACCGAGTTCCAGACCGAAGACAGTCGCTTCGCCCGTTGGCACTATCGGCGGGACCCGACCCATGTGGTGTTCTACCGGGAAGAAACCCTGCGCCGCATCGCCGAGCGGTACGGCTGGCAGGTGGAATTTCCGCGCAAGGACATTGCCCTGTTTCATAAGCCAGGGTCGAAATAAGGTGCGTTAGTGCCGGGTCAGTTTGTCCAGAAGGCCCATCGCGAAGGCCGATATGACAAAGGTCAGGTGGATGACCACGTACCAGAGCAGCTTGTCGTTCGGAATGTTTTCCGCATTCATGAACAGTTTGAGCAGATGGATCGAGGATATCGCGACGATGGACACTGCCAGCTTGTTTTTGAGGCTGGTTGAGTCCATCTTGCCAAGCCAGTCCAGTTTCTCGTCGCTTTCCTCCAGGTCGAGTCGCGAGACGAAGTTTTCATAGCTGGACAGCATCACCATCACGATCAGGCCGCCCACCAGCACCATGTCGACCAGCGACAGGATCTTTAGCACCATATCCGATTCGGCCCCATGGATAATCAATGGCACGAAGTGATAGATCTCCTGGAAGAATTTCACGGCCAGGGCGATCAGCACCAGGCTCATTCCCAGGTAGATGGGGGCCATTAGCCAGCGTGAACCGTAAATCAGGCGTTCGAGGGTACGTTCGATCATGGTTTTCGGGCGCTCCGGTCTGCTCGAAAAGTCGGTTTGTCTTGGCGTCGATCTCTGTCATGCGGCCTGGCGCATTCAATACAGGCACGCGTATTCTTTATACACAAGTCGGGTGGATAATGCCCGTTTCTGCATGTTGTGTTATTCCGTAAAAACACGCATTGATAAGTTTGACTTGGGCAACGGGACATCGGGTGGTGCCGGGCGCCGGGCAAGGTTAAATGGCGCACGTCCTCGCGGATGAGGACGTGCGTGCGTGGCAGGCGTCCGCCGTCGCGGAGCCGGAATGCATCGGCGACGAAGTAGTCGGCTTTTAGTCCTCGCCCAGAGTCAACTCACCGGTCAGGTACGGAACGGCCTGGCCGGCGATGCCGACCCGGTCTCCTCGAAGCGAGCAGCGTAACACGCCGCCGCGGCTCGATATCTGGCGTGCCTCCAGCGTTGTCTTGCCAAGGCGGTCAGCCCAGTAGGGTGTGAGTCCGCAGTGTATGGAGCCGGTGACCGGGTCTTCGTCGATACCGACAGCGGGCGCGAAGTAGCGTGAGACGAAGTCGCAGTCATCGCCGGGCGCCGTGGCAATTACGCCGGCGTAGGGGAGCGATCGCAGTGACCGCAAATCCGGAGCCAGTCCCCGGACCTGTTCGGCCCTCTCGAACACCAGCATCGCGTTTTCCTTGTCCAGCACTCGTAGCGACTCGCCTGGCCGGGCTCCCATTGCCTCGCTCAATGCGGCCGCGTCCTGGGCCTCCAGGGCTTCGGTCGCGAAAGCCGGAAAATCCAATTCCATCCAGCCTCGATCCAGGCGCCTGACCGACAGTGGACCGCTCAGAGAGCTGAATTGGATCTCGTTCAGCTCGGGATCGAGTTCGTTGAAGATGACCCAGGCACTGGCCAGTGTGGCGTGACCGCACAGGGGGACCTCGGTTGCCGGGGTAAACCAGCGGAGCTGATAGTGTGCTCCGGTTTCGACGAAGAAGGCGGTCTCCGACAAGTTGTTTTCCTTTGCGATCGCCTGGAGTAGAGAATCGTTGATCCAGCGCTCAAGCGGTACTACGGCCGCCGGGTTGCCGCCGAACAGACGGTGGGTGAAGGCATCGACCTGGTACATCGTTAGCGTTGTCATGGTGACTCCTCAGGTTCGCGGCCTGTCGCCGCATTCGGTTTCGATCAGTGTCTCGAAGGCTTCGCTCAGGCGCCGGTACATCGGGCCGGGGCATTGCTTGACGGGGCGGTCGTCCAGGCTCCTTACCGGTGCCAGCCTGGCACCGCTGCCGGTCAGAAAGGCTTCTTCCGCGCAGTAGACGTCGTGTGCAGTTATCGGTTCTTCCCGCCAGGGAAGCTTCAAGGCGTCGGCCAGTTCCAGAACGGTTGCCCGGGTAATACCTCCGAGTGCGCCACAATGGGTGGGCGGCGTCAACAAGGTGCCTTCACGTACGCAAAACAGGTTGGCTGCTGTTGCCTCAGCGATACCGCCATCGGTATTGAGCAGGATGGCGTCGTCGGCACCGGCCTGCCGTGCCTCGATGCGGCCCATGACCGAGAGCAGGTAGTTGAGGCTCTTCACGCGGCTGTCCAGTCCCGTTGCCGGCGCACGGCGCAAACTGCTGGTGATCAGGCGCAGGCCAGTGTCCCGTTGTTCCCCGGAGATCATGCGCAGCTCGTCGCAGATGATAATTGCAGACGGTTGGGTGCAGCTGCTGGGATCGATTCCCAGTGAGCCCTCGCCCCGGGTCAGAATGACCCGCAAGTAACCGGTCTCGAGGCCGCTGGCGGCGATAACGGCGCGCACGCCCTCCAACAGTTGCTCGTCCTGCCAGTAACCGTCGAGTGCGATGGCTTGTGCCGATTGGCGCAGGCGGCGAATGTGTCTTTCCCATCGAAAGGGTTGACCGTGGTAGAAGCGCAGCCCTTCGAAAATGCCGTCACCGTATAAGAGGCCGTGGTCGAGCACTGAAATCTTCGCCTGATCCCGGCTGCAGAGGCGGCCATCTATCCAGAATTGAGGTGTCATGCTGTGGATGTCCTGTCTAAATCAGCTAAAGAGGGATCTCCGGCATAGTCGCGTGCCCTGAAACGGGCGAAATGACAGAGCTGGGCCGGAGAATGCAGATGGATCTGGATAACGCGTCCCGGCAGGGTCAGGCGCCAGTGATCCACGGCCAGCCGGTCGATCTGATAGCCGGTTTGCCGTAGCCCGTCCAAGGCCGATTTCAATTCGCGAAAGGGTATCGCGTCGGCCGTGCCGTCATGTCCGAAGAGCGTGCGGCGGGGCATGGGAGCGGTCCGTTCCGGGGATAACGGTTCGGTAAGCTGTCCTTTGGGCGTCATCGGGGTATTCCTTGCCGAATGGGGATGCGTACGAATACTCTATGCCCTCTCTGAAAACCGTAACAGATTCAGGATAAAAATGAATGGACCGTTACAGATTGGAGATAAGGGCATCTGTGCTGGTTTCGTTGAGTGTGAACTGTATCGGTATCCCTTCTGCGACAGGGAGTAGACTGTTTCCATGACTGTGCTCTATAACCGAATCGCCGATCAGATCCAGGAACTGATCCAGCAGGGCGCTTACCGTACGGGTGATCGTTTGCCCGGCGTAAGGGTGCTGAGTCGCCAGTTTGGGGTCAGTATCGCGACCATCCTCCAATCCCATCAGGTACTGGAGGGGCGTGGGTTTGTCGATGCGCGTGAGCGCAGTGGCTACTACGTTCGCTTGCCGCCCAGCCAGACGCCAGTCCCCACCGTGGATCAGGTACAGTCGCGGCCGACGCCGGTCAGCGCCAGGGAGTTGGCGGTGGAGATGGTGCGGGCGGCACAGGACCGGACCCTGGTACCGCTGGGGGCCGCCGTTCCCCATAGCGATTTCATGCCGATGCGGCAGATGCAGCAGGCCGCATCCTGGGCGGCCCGGCTGGGACGAGACGCGCAGGACTATGCCTTTCCCGGCAAGCTTGTCCTGCGACGCCAGATAGCCCAGCGAATGACCGCTCTTGGGGCGCCGACCGTACCGGACCAACTGGTCATCACCACCGGCGCCCAGGAAGCTATCACCATTGCCTTGCGCTCTGTGACGAAACCGGGTGACATCGTTGCCCTGGAGTCGCCGTTTTTCCCGGGTATCCTGCATTCGCTGGAGTTATTGGGGCTGCGCGTTATCGAAATCCCCAGCGATCCCTCTCAGGGCATCAGTCTTGAAGGGTTGCAACTGGCCCTGGAACAGTGGCCGGTTGCCGCCTGTATCGTGGTGGTCAATCATAGCAATCCCCTGGGGTGCCGTTTGTCTGATGCTCGAAAGCAGCGTCTGGTACGCATGCTTTCGACGGCGAAAGTACCGTTGATTGAGGATGACATCTACGGCGACTTGCCGCTCGAAGGCGAGCGCCCACGGCCGGCCAAGGCTTTCGACAGGGAGGGGAACGTACTGTATTGCGGTTCTTTCTCGAAGACCTTGTCACCCGGCATGCGCATTGGCTGGCTCCAGCCTGGGCGCTATCTGGAAGAAGCCTTGCAGCAAAAGTACTTCATGAACATTGCGACTTCGACGATTCCCCAACTGGCAGTGGCGCACTTCCTCGAGCAAAACGGCTATGAGCGTTTCCTGAGGACGGTTCGGCAACGTTATGCGGAAGCACTGGAACGGATGCGGACGGCGGTGGGACATTATTTCCCGGAAGGGACGGCGGTGAGTCGGCCGGTGGGCGGTTTCGTGCTGTGGGTCCAGATGCCCGACGGGTGTGATGGCACCGAGATCTTCAGGCAGGCGCTCGGCGAAGGGATCAGCGTCGCGCATGGCCGGCTGTTTTCGCTGAGCGACAAGTTCCAGAATTGTTTGCGCCTGAACGGTGCCAACCCCTGGGATGAAAAGATCGAAAAGGCCCTGAAGCGGCTGGGGGAGATGGCGTTACTCCAGGCCTCAAAACGCTAGCCAGACCCTGTGGAAGCAGGGCCTGGCTTCGTGGGCTTAGCGTTCCAGGTACTTGAACTTGTCTTTGACTCCGTCCCACTCTTCCGCATCGGAAGGGGATTCCTTCTTCTCGGTGATATTCGGCCATTCACGGCTCAGTTCGGCATTGAGCTCAATGAACTTGACGTGCTGGGGCGGCAATTCGTCTTCGGAGAAGATGGCTTCTGCGGGACACTCCGGTTCGCACAGGGCGCAATCGATGCACTCGTCGGGATCGATGACCAGGAAATTCGGGCCTTCGTAAAAGCAATCCACCGGACAGACTTCCACGCAGTCGGTGTATTTACACTTGATGCAGTTCTCTGTAACGACAAATGCCATGATCGATTTCCTGCTCGCTCGGCCAGCCGCAATATGACTGGATGTTATAAAGTGTCGGATAGCCTATTTTAGGGGCCCTCTCAGGCCCCGGCAAGCGCCGCCCTGACGGGTATCTAGACGCAATGGTTATAGCTTTATGCATCTGTCAGCCGGGGCCAAACTCATTTTGCAGTCGCCCCTTCAGCGCATAGAGAAGACTCAGCGCATCGCGAGGCGTTATGCCATCAACGTCCAGTTTCAGCAGTTCGCTTTCCACCGTCGAGGGTTCGAGGGCCGCGAACATGTCACCCTGATGTGTCGTCGTTGCTTTCGGCATATTCGCCACGGGCTTGAGATCGCCCCCTTCGAGATGTTGCAGCTGCTGATGTGCATTGCGTATGACGCCGGGCGGAACGCCGGCCAGTCGTGCCACCTGAAGGCCGTAACTTTGGCTGGCGGGTCCTTCATGGACGTTATGAAGGAAGACGATGCTGTCTTCGTGTTCCGTGGCGGTCAGGTGCACGTTGACGGCGTTGTCCAGACGGTCGGGCAGCTGTGTCAGTTCGAAATAGTGGGTGGCGAACAAGGTGTAACAACCGACCTCTCGCGCCAGATGCTCCGCAGTTGCCCAGGCCAATGACAGGCCGTCGAAGGTGCTGGTGCCGCGCCCGACTTCGTCCATCAGCACCAGGCTCTGATCGCTGGCATTGTGCAGGATGTTGGCGGTTTCGGTCATCTCCACCATAAAGGTCGAACGGCCGCCGGCAATATCGTCAGATGAGCCCATGCGGGTGAAGATTCGATCCACTGGTCCGATACGGGCGCGGCTGGCGGGGACGAAGCTGCCGGTATGAGCGAGCAGCGTAATCAGCGCAACCTGGCGCATATAGGTGGATTTACCGCCCATGTTGGGACCGGTGATGATCAGCATGCGGCGCCGGTCATCGAGCAGCAGGTCGTTGGGGACGAAGGGCGCATCGAGTAGTTGCTCGATGACCGGGTGGCGGCCCTCCTCGATTTCCAGGCCGGGCTTATCGTCCAGTACAGGCAGGTTGAAGCGAAGCGCCTGGGCGCGCTCGGCGAAGTTGCTCAGTACATCCAGTTCCGCCAGCGCCTGGGCGCTGTCCTGTAAGGGGGCCAGGCTTTCGGCCAGAGCGTCGATGATTTCGTCATAAAGACGCTTTTCCAGACTGAGCGCGCGGCTCTTGGCGCTGAGCGCCTTGTCCTCGAAGGTTTTCAATTCCGGTGTAATGAAGCGTTCGGCGTTCTTCAGGGTCTGGCGGCGGATATAGTCTGCCGGCGCCTGGTCGGATTGCGCCCGACTGATTTCGATGTAGTAACCGTGAACACGGTTGTAACCGACTTTGAGCGTACTGATGCCGGTTCTTTCCCGCTCTCGGGTTTCCACGTCGACCAGGTACTGACCCGCGTTTTCACTGATGTTGCGCAGATCGTCCAGTTCGGCATTGAAACCTTCGCGCAGCACGCCGCCGTCCCGAATCACCACGGGCGGATTATCCTCGATGGCGCGTTGAAGCAGATCGGCGAGTTCGGGATACTGGCTGATCAGCAATGCCAGCTTCTTGACGTGCTCCGCGCCGACCGGTGTCAGCGCGTCCTGCAATGCCGGCAGGGTGTGGAATGCGTCGCGCAGGCGCGCCAGATCCCGCGGCCGCGCCGAGCGCAGGGCTACGCGGGACAAAATGCGTTCGATGTCGCCGACCTTGCGCAGCAGGTCGTGTATCGGTTCATAGTGATACTGGTCGAGCAGGGCACTGACCGATTGCTGGCGGGCCGCAAGTTGGACACGGTCGCGCAGGGGGCGATTGAGCCAGCGTCGTAGCAAGCGACCGCCCATGGCGGTGGCGGTCTTGTCCATGACCCAGGCAAGTGTATATTGCTGGCCGCCAGTCAGGTTGGTATCGATTTCCAGGTTGCGGCGGCTGGTGGCATCGAGGATGACACCCTCTTCGCGCCGCTCCCGCGTCAGCTTGCGGATGTGCGGGAGCGTATTGCGTTGTGTATCGCGGGCATACTGCAGCAGGCATCCGGCTGCCTGGATCGCCAGCGTCAGGTCGTCGCAGCCGAAACCAGTCAGGTCGCGGGTTTGTAGTTGCTGAGTAAGCAGTCGTTGTGCGGTTTCTGCTTCGAACAGCCAGGGACCCTGACGCCGAACACCGGTGAATCCCGTAAGCAGCTCTTCGTAAGGGAAGTCTTCACTGATCAGGATTTCGGCTGGCCGTAACCGCTGCAGCTCGCTTTGTAGTGCTTCGACGCCCTCGATTTCCTGAACGGCAAAACGGGCACATGAGATATCCAGCGTCGCCAGACCAAACTGTTCACGATGGCTGAAAATCGCCATTAACAGGTTGTCCTGACGATCATCCAGGAAAGCCTCGTCGCTGAGGGTTCCGGGGGTAACGACTCTCACCACCTGGCGTTCGACGGGGCCTTTGCTGGTGGCGGGGTCTCCGATCTGTTCACAGATGGCGATGGAATGGCCTGCTCTTACCAGGCGCCCGACATAGTTTTCCGCTGCATGATAGGGCACACCGGCCATCGGAATGGGTTCGCCGGCCGACTGGCCGCGTGCGGTCAGCGTGATATCCAGAACCTGTGCGGCCTTACGGGCATCGTCGTAAAACAGCTCATAAAAGTCGCCCATACGGTAGAACAGCAACTGATCCGGATGCTGGCTCTTCAGACGCAGGTATTGCTGCATCATCGGGGTGTGTGCGGAAAGGTCTTTTTTTTCCATCAACATCAACTGGTTGTGAAGTGAGCCCCCAGCGTGGGGATGATGTGACTCGCGGGTTTGAGAGGACACGATTGTACGGGCTAGTGAGGCAATCGCCAATGTCGAAGTGACCCCTGATATCCAATCTCATCGGCACAGAGCCTGTCATCATATGGGGATCGCAGGTGTCGCCACCGATGACGCAGACAGTCCCTTTACTTTTCATTATTCTCAGGCGAGGCTGTGCAGTGATGTGCTTTCAACGGTGTAAAGGAAATTCATGGCTTCGATTACGGATACTGTATTACGTGATGCTGCAGCGGCACTGGGTGTGACGTTACTGTCTCAGTCATTGCATATTGCCACGGCTGAATCCTGTACCGGCGGCTGGGTTGCCAAGGCGTTGACGGATGTTGCCGGGAGTTCGGAATGGGTGGAGTGCGGATTGGTGACGTATTCCAATTCGGCCAAGATCCACCTGCTGGGGGTGACCGAAGTTTCCCTCGAGCGGCATGGTGCGGTGAGTGAGCCGGTCGTGCGGGAGATGGTCGCCGGCGCCCTGGCGTCTACGGGCGCGCAGGTCGCGCTCGCCATAAGCGGTATCGCCGGACCTGGCGGCGGCACGCCAGACAAGCCCGTGGGTACCGTCTGGTTTTCCTGGGGGCGCCTGGGGCGCGAGACCGAAGCTGTTTGCGAGCAATTCAGGGGCGACCGGGATCAGGTTCGCCGCCAGGCCGTGCTGTATGCGTTGCAGGGCGTGCGGGGTTATCTCGAGCCTTAGGTTCTGCGGCGTCGACACTCTCGGAAAATCTTTTCCGTGAGTTTTTGCCAGCAGACATTTCTTGTGAAATAATACTGTTCAAATATACAGTTTATCTGATTCGCCAGTTCAGGCGACTGTGCCGCAGTCTTTTGTATCCAGTCGCTTTGAAATGGTGGACGAACCGATAGCATGATGAGGTCAGGTACCGATGGACGATAATAGAAAGAAGGCTTTGGGCGCAGCGCTTTCGCAGATCGAGCGGCAGTTCGGCAAAGGTGCGGTAATGAAAATGGGGGATCAGCCCCGCGAGGCGATTCCGGCCGTATCCACGGGCTCTTTGGGACTGGATATTGCTCTGGGGATTGGTGGTTTGCCGTATGGCCGGATTGTCGAAATCTATGGTCCTGAAAGCTCCGGTAAGACGACGCTGACCCTGCAGGTGATTGCCGAAGCCCAGAAGCAGGGAAAGACCTGTGCCTTCGTCGATGCGGAGCACGCGCTTGACCCTATCTACGCGGAAAAACTGGGCGTAAATGTTGATGAACTGCTCGTGTCCCAGCCGGATACCGGTGAACAGGCGTTGGAAATCGCCGATATGCTGGTCCGGTCCGGCGCCGTCGATGTCATCGTCGTTGACTCGGTGGCTGCCTTGACGCCGAAAGCGGAAATTGAAGGTGAAATGGGGGATTCCCATGTCGGGTTACAGGCACGCCTGATGTCCCAGGCGCTGCGTAAGCTGACGGCCAGCGTCAAGCAGGCCAACTGCCTGATGGTCTTTATCAACCAGATCCGGATGAAGATCGGCGTGATGTTCGGCAACCCGGAAACCACGACCGGCGGTAATGCGCTTAAGTTCTATGCTTCGGTCCGTCTCGACATTCGTCGCACCGGTGCCGTCAAGGAAGGTGACGAAGTTGTCGGTAACGAAACCCGTGTGAAAGTCGTCAAGAACAAAGTGGCCCCTCCCTTCAGGCAGGCCGAATTCCAGATCATGTACGGTAAGGGTATCTACCGGATGGCGGAAGTGCTGGATCTGGGCGTCGGGAATGGATTTGTCGAGAAGTCGGGTGCCTGGTACAGCTATAAGGGTGACAAGATCGGTCAGGGTAAGGCCAATGCCTGTAAGTTCCTCGAAGACAATATGGAATTGGCGCAGGAAATTGAGTTGGCCGTACGCGACAAGTTGATGCCTAAGGTGGTGTCCAAGAAGGATGCACAAGCAGCTGCGCTGGAAGCAGCGGACACAGAGTGAAGCTGGATGCGGCACGAGACGTTTCGTTTGGCTCGGCTTGCCGCATCTAATCGTGTCCCTATTCTGGGGTTTATGTCTTCCAGGCATCACCATTTGTTGTGTGACGAGTGTTCAGGGACGGCTCTGACCGTCCCGATGATGTCGTTACCAATCCCTGTTGACCCGGAAAATTCTGTTTAGCGATGGTCGGCAGGCTTCCCATCCCATCCCGTTTTCTGCTGGCCTTTTGGGCTCTTCCTATAGGGCTGTCGCTCGGTTGGTTGGCTGACCGGTTGTTGGATCTGGGCATTCCCGCTTTGACGACGTCGCTTCGTTGGAGCCCTCTGGTGCTCTGGCCGCTTTCCTGGCTTCTCTCGTTACGTTTTCATCAGAGTCGCTTTTCCTTTTTCCTTCTGCTCACAGTGATGATCTGGTTGATCTCTGTCGGTGGCGGCCCCACTGGAGGGCATCTGCTGCGAGAAACTGCTAATCAGGCGTTATTGCTGGTTTTTCCTTTGCTTTTGCTCGTCATCTCCTCACTGGGCGGGCGGGGTGTCTTTACGGTGCGGGCAACGGGGTTCTGGCTATTGCTTGGCGTTACCGCAGCGCTTTGGGGCGCTCTGGCGCAAGGGATGTTGCCGCAGGTTCGGCATGCTCTGTACGGGCTGGAGCGTCAGGTATTCAGACTGCCGGGAGCCGCATCCCTTTCCGTCCCAGAACTGATTTACCTGGCGTTGGCCCTGGGTGTCGTCATGACCGGCTGGTTGCGCGCGCATCTCAGTGACGGCTGGGTGCCTCTGGTACTGACGCTGGGCTTTATCGCTCTACATCGGGGTGAGGGGCCTTATTTGGCACCCTATTGGTCGGTTGCTGCATTGTTGGCGTGCCTGACTGTTGTGCAGGAGGCCTATAGACTGGCCTACCTGGATGCCTTGACCGGGCTGCCTGGTCGTCGTGCACTGGAAGAGTATGGCGGTTCTCTGGGTCGCAACTATATGTTGGCGATGGCGGATATCGATCACTTCAAGCAGTTTAACGATACCTATGGTCACGATGTCGGCGACCAGGTGTTGCGTATGGTTGCAGGCAAGTTGAAAGGCGTGCGAGCTGGCGGTCGAGCCTTTCGCTACGGGGGAGAGGAGTTCACGTTGGTCTTTGCGGCGAATGATGTCGGCAGGGTTGCCGATGAGCTGGAACGTCTGCGTCAGGTTATTGAAGATGCCCGATTTACTCTTCGCGGCGGCGACCGGCCAGCTGCGAAATCCGGTCGTAAGCAACGTGGCCGCCCAGTGAAGGGAAAGGAGTTGAAGGTAACCCTGAGTATGGGGCTGGCGGCCCGGAATGATCGCTTTCGTGATCTGGCGGCTGTCATCAAGGCCGCGGATAAGGCGCTGTATAAGGCCAAACGTAAAGGACGTAATCGAGTGGAATCGGCCTGATCGAGGAATTCGGGGCCGTTGCCGTAATAAGCACCAACATCCACTTTTCACTACCCTGCCGATAATTGATCTGGATGCTTGTCCCTC
Source organism: Mangrovitalea sediminis (assembly GCF_002514725.1). Taxonomy (GTDB): domain Bacteria; phylum Pseudomonadota; class Gammaproteobacteria; order Pseudomonadales; family Oleiphilaceae; genus Mangrovitalea; species Mangrovitalea sediminis. The sequence goes on along the minus strand of NZ_NTLB01000004.1, from coordinate 242,660 downwards.
CCGGAACTCCGAGTTATAAGTCCTTATAGCGCTTAAGAGGAGAAGCTGGATGAAATGGGTAATTGTTGCCCTCGTTGTCATTGTCGTAGCAATTTGGTTGGCGCGTGGGCGTCGCCGGGGCGCGATCAGTGATCCCGAGGTCAAGGAAGTGGATCAGAAGCGTTTTTACGTGGCACCGCCGGATAAAAACGATCCGCCTTCGGAAGATCACCGAGGTGATAGCTTGTAGGAAGTATGAAGCGGGTCCATAGGAAAGGGCCCGCTGGAGGCATTCCTCGATTTGTGGTGAGGAATGTGACGGATTACAGCGAGGTTTTTTTCTGTCGGTTGCGGTACAGCGCTTCAATGCGGGACAGCGCGTTGTCGATAGCACGGGAATAAACACGCCTGTCCATGCAATAGGCGAACTGGATGCCGATGCGGTAGCCGGTGCGGTAAGGATACTCGCTCATCACGCGGCCCCCCACCGAAGACTGAGTGATATATTGCCCGTTGAAGTCGAGTGACAGGCGCGTTCCGCTACCGAGGGGAACCGGCGAAAGTACCGCTACGCCATAACGATTGATGTCGAGGCAGGAAACGTTGAGGGCCTGCCCATTTACGCCCAACCAACCCCTGCGTCGCACTTTGATATCGAGACAAGGCGCTGAGAAACGGGTCTTTATGCGGCGGTCGCTTTCCTGAATTGCCAACTCCTCACTCATAGCGGTGTGCTTCTCATCCTGTTCCAGTTTCCGGCAAAGCCCGCGGACACACGGCACCGGTGCACCGGTACGTCTAATCGCGCCCCTTCACTGTATCGTCCCGCTGTCTGTCCGGTCTTCCTGGTGGACAGAGACGATGTGAGTCGGTTGCCCGTACAGACGGACATCCGGTCTCGCAGTGTATCTCTCTGCGGAATGCTTGAAAAATGAACACATTCCCGAATGTGACGTAGGCCACAGACCGGAACCGCCTGGGGTCACGCTGACCGCTATCCGTCGACCTTTTTGACTGAACGCCTTGTCCTCAGACGCTGACGTCGAAATTAATGCCGCGGCGTTCTGCCAGACTTTCTGGCTGTCCGGTGGCGGGGTCCAGGATATCCGGCTTACGGCGATCACGGCGTTTCCTCCGGTCCTGCTGCGTCAGGGAAGCCTGCTTCTCCCGGCGGTCGGGTCGTCGGCGCCGCTCTCGGACAGTAGTGTTATCTGTGGCAGGCGCTTCGCTCGCGTTGCCGATGCGTTTTCCACGTTGACTCTCCGCAACGGGTGGTGCTGGTGGATTAGGGGTGTTGCGCGTAATTTCCATGGATGTATATCGCCTCAAAAGGTTCGATAGTTCTGCTCGCCTGGTTGCCAGGGTCTTGTCGCCCTTAGGCCCTCTTCTCTACATATCATTATCGGCATGTTTGGTTAAAACTTGAACAGTTGCGGCGGGCGACAGATGCACCCCAAGTGATTACAATGTCGCGATACCTTTCTTGGAAGACGTCGGGCGCCGCTGGTAAGTGCGGGGTCAGGCCTTATTCATAGCCCATCGCGGTCGAACAGGACGCAACATTGAAGCCCCTTGCCATCTCGAAGCTGTATAAAGCCTGCAAACTCAAAGAGTTCGAATTCACAAGTACGCGGAACCTGGAACCGCTGGAAGAAATCGTGGGCCAGAACCGGGCCCAGGAGGCCGTGCGTTTTGCCATGGCCATGCCGCACGGCGGGTACAACATCTACGCTGTCGGCCGCAACGGTCTCGGCAAGCGAACCATGATGTTGCGCTATCTCAATCGGCATGCGGAAGACCGGCAGCCTCCCGCTGACTGGTGTTATGTTGCCAATTTCGATGAGCCGCGTTCGCCCCGTGTGCTGCAATTACCGCCGGGTCTTGGCTATACGCTCAAGCAGGACATGGAAAAGCTGATGTCCCGTTTGGTGAAAGCGATTCCCCAGGCGTTCGATAGCGACACTTTCCTTGAGCGGGCGGAAAGCCTGAAAAACGAATACAGCAAGCTGCAGGAAGACGAGCTGGAACGTGTTGCAAAGCAGGCCAAGCGGAAAAATGTCAGCCTGACCATGTCGACGCCGGGAGGCTATCGCCTCGTGGCGATGCATGGCGATCAGCCCCATACCGCAGAAACATTTGCCGAGTTGACCGAAGAAGAGCGCAAACAGTTCGAGGACGTGATCAATAGGCTTGAGAAGAAGTTGCGTCGCGTGTTGCGCAAAGTGGGTGATTGGGAACAGGAATATACAGACAAGTTCCAATTACTGAATCAGGAAACGGTCGAGAGCGTATCAGGCAACCTGATCGATGCGTTACAAAAGAAGTACCGTGCGCATACGCCGGTGGTCGATTATCTCAAAGGCGTTCGTGCCGATATTACCGAAAACCTGGATATCTTTCTGGAAGATAGCGATGAGCAAGCGGCCTTCGCCTACGCGGCGCTGGACCGCAAGATGCCGCGTCGCTACCAGGTAAACCTATTGGTGCACCGCAAGAAAGAAGAGGAAGTCCCTGTGGTGGTGGAAGATAACCCCACCTATCACAACCTGTTCGGTTACGTTGAAAACGTTACCTATAAGGGCACGGTGTTTACCGACTTCTCGCTGATCCGTCCCGGTAGCCTGCACAAGGCCAACGGCGGCTACCTGTTGATGGACGCCATCAAGGTGCTGGAGCAGCCGTTTGTCTGGGATGGGCTGAAACGGGCCCTGCGTTCCCGGACCATGCAGATCAACTCACTGGAGCGGGAGCTGACATTGTCAGGGACCATTTCCCTGGAACCTGAGGCGATTCCGTTGCAGGTCAAGTTGATCCTGTTTGGGGACCGGGAAACCTGGCTGTTGCTGCAGAATTACGACCCGGAATTCAGTGAACTGTTCCGGGTGACGGCCGATTTCGAAAATGAAATGTACCGGACCCCTGAAAGCCAGCACATGTATGCCAAGTTCCTGGCCAGTCTGGTGGTCGAAAAGGAGTTGCTGCACCTGGATCGTCAGGCCGTGGCGCGCACGATCGAATACAGTTCTCGCATGGCGGAACATCAGGACCGTCTTTCACTGCATGCCGCTGACGTGGCGAACTTGCTGCGGGAGTCGGATTACTGGGCGCGGCAGAGTGGTGCCAACATGATCCATAGACCCCACGTCGAGCAGGCGTTGTCGAGCGCACGTTACCGTAGCAGTCGCATTCGGGACCAGTATTACGCCAGTATCCGGGACGGCAGCACCATGCTCTCGACCCACGGGGCGGTTGTCGGACAGATCAATGCATTGTCGGTTTTGTCGACCGGCGGATTCGAGTTCGGCATGCCGGCGCGGGTCACAGCGACTTGCCACTATGGCGATGGTGATGTCATCGACATCGAGCGGGACGTTAAGCTCGGTGGCACCATTCATTCCAAAGGCGTGATGATTCTGTCGTCCTTCCTGGCTTCACATTTCGGCCATACCGATCCGATGCACTTGTCGGCCAGTCTTACGTTCGAGCAATCCTACGGAGAGGTGGACGGCGATAGTGCGTCTCTTGCTGAACTTTGTGTCCTGCTGTCGTCCCTGGCCAAGGTTCCGATTCGTCAGGATCTGGCGGTTACCGGTTCTATCAATCAGTTTGGTCAGGTTCAGCCGGTGGGTGGCGTCAACGAAAAAATCGAAGGTTTTTTCGAGACCTGTAGCATTCAGGGGTTAACCGGTACGCAGGGTGCCGTAATCCCGGCGACCAACGTGCAGAATCTGATGCTGGACAAGGATGTGCTCGACGCGGTCAAGTCGGGGCAGTTCTCGGTCTATTCCGTCCGCACCGTACAGGAAGCCGTGGAGTTGCTGACCGGTAAGCCTGCGGGTCAACCGAATCGACAGGGGCGTTATCCGCGGGGAACCCTCTTTGGCATTATTCAGAAGCGGCTTGAGGGCCTTCGAGAGCACGAGCGGCATGAAGCCCAGTTGGAGCGAAAGAGCGAAGGTGCCTAGGATCTCGGCGGGTCATTCGTTTGCGGCGGCCAGGGGGTAGACGTAACGGAAGGTAAGGTTTATACGCTCCCCGGTCGGCCTGCGGGTTTTCGGAACCTGATGCTGCCATTCGGACTGGAGACCTGCCGGCATGAGCAGCAAGCTGTTGTGGGGGAGGTCAAGGCTGATGCGGTCATGGCGATTGTGACGGTCGCGAAACTGGAAACGGCGGGTTGCGCCCAGGGTAAAGGATGCGACTACGGGGGCCGGCCCCAGTTCTGCTTCGTCATCGCTATGCCATCCCATGCTGTCCTGGCCGTCGCGGTAAAGGTTGCATAGGACGCTGTTGAAGCTCTGTCGTGTTTTCTGCTCGAGACGCTGTTTCAGTGTGGCGAGGTGAGGAGGCCAGGGCTCCGGCTGAAGGGTCAGGCCTGAATAGCGGTAAACGGCTTGGACATCTCCGATCCAGCACTGTAATCGAGGGATGGCTCGCTCGCGGCCGAAAAGGCGAATGTGCTCCTGGCGCCAGGGCAGGGTGTCGATAAGTTCCTGCCAGAGTGCGCTGACGCTCTCATCGCTGAGAACGTTCAGGTAAAGGCGGGTTTGATACCGGCCCACAGGGATCATCTCAAAACTCACTACAGGCTCCGTCCGATGCGTACCGGTACGCGGCGACTTCCCCATCTGCCGGGTGCCGTCTCGATGACCCCCGGCAGACGGGTTCCGCAATGGCTGCAGCATCCCCTCTCGTCGAGATTCCAGGTTCCCAGTTGATACCAGTCGCGTTCGATCAGCAGTTCGCCGCAATGATGGCACCAGGTGCTGTTGCCTACCCGGTCGTGGACGTTGCCGGTGTAGACAAAGTGCAGACCCTGGCTCAAGGCGATCTGTCGCGCCCGGTGCAATGTCGCGACCGGTGTATGGGGGTGATTGCGCATCTTCCAGTCCGGATGAAATGCGGTGAAGTGAAGCGGGATCTCCGGCCCCAGATTTTCCCGAATCCAGCCGGTGAGTTCATGCAATTCCCTGTCGCTGTCATTTTCGCCAGGAATCAGTAACGTCGTGATCTCGAGCCAGACCTGGGTTTCATGTTTCAGGTAGAGGAGTGTCTCCAGCACGGCATCAAGCTGGGCCCCGCAGATTTTCCTGTAGAAGTCTTCGTTAAAGGCTTTCAAGTCGACATTGGCGGCGTCGATGTGGCTGAAAAATTCCTGGCGGGGCGCATCGCAGAGGTAACCCGCCGTGACAGCGACGGCTTTCACGCCTGTGTCGCGACAGGCGTCTGCGACGTCGATGGCATACTCCATAAAAATGGCCGGGTCGTTATAGGTAAAGGCGACGCTGCGGCAGCCGAGTCGCTCGGCAGTCCGGGCAATATCTTCTGGCCAGGCAGTGTCGGCCAGCGTATCGAACTCCCGTGATTTACTCATGTCCCAATTCTGGCAGAACTTGCAGGCGAGATTGCAGCCAGCGGTTCCGAAGGACAGCACGGCTGTGCCCGGCAGGAAGTGATTGAGGGGTTTCTTTTCGATAGGGTCGATGCAAAAGCCCGACGAACGGCCCCAAGTGGTCAGCACGATAGCATCGTCAGCCCGGGCGCGCACAAAGCACAATCCCCGTTGTCCCTCGTGCAAGCGACAGTAACGAGGGCAAAGGTCACATTGAATTCGGCCGTCATCGAGCCTGTGCCAGTAACGGGTTGGGACCTGTTCGGGAGGCTGGTCCTTTGCCATGGTTGCGACCTGCCTTGGCGGGGTTTTGCCGCCGTGAAACTGACTTCTGTCAGAGGGCAGCGTGCGGATTGACTTTCTCCCCCCCGACTCAACCGCTATTATCTCAGGGAAACAGGGATACAACAATCTGCGCCAGGGTTGCAAAGTCCGGGAGGGCGCGCTTCTCTCTCAGCGCTTTCCGGTGTGATTTTTCGGATCCCAACTGGCATTTTCGAACTCCAACAGGCAATGGGAGCGTCATGAGCGATACGAATCAGACGGTATACGTGGTAGAGGATGACGAAGCGGTCAGGGATTCTCTGGCATTGATGTTGCGGTCCGCCGGCCTCAACGTGGCGACCTACAGCAATGCCAATGCTTTCCTTTCCGCCTGGAACGAGGATATGTCGGGCTGTCTGGTGCTGGATATCCGGATGCCGGGCATGGATGGCATGGAGCTTCAAAAGGCGCTCAATGAACAGCACTCCCTGTTGCCGATCATCTTTGTCACCGGCCATGGCGATGTCCCGATGGCGGTCGAAGCGATGAAGCATGGCGCCGTGGACTTCATCCAGAAGCCCTACAGGGAGGAAGAGTTGCTGGATAAGATCCAGTCGGCCTTGAAGCAGGATGCCGAGCAACGCCATTCCCTGCAGCAAAAGCAGGACATCGTTCGGCGGGTGCAAAGCCTGACCCCCCGCGAGCGCGAAATCATGGATCGCATGATCGCTGGCCAGGCCAATAAGGTTATCGCCATCGAGCTGGATATCAGTCAGCGTACGGTGGAGATTCACCGTTCCCGGGTTATGCACAAGATGGGCACCCACTCGCTGGCACATCTGGTGCGCATGGTCCTGTCCGTAAAGGACCTTATCGACGCATGACGTCGCAAGTCGCACACTGTTGAGGTGACCCACACCAGATGTACCTCATGACTGCAGACGCCAGTATTCACACAGAACCGACAGTTCTCCTTGTGGACGACAACGCCCAAAACCTGAAGGTGTTGTATGAAACCCTCAAGGATCGCGGCTACAGGCTGTTGATTGCCAATGACGGTGAGAAGGCACTGGCGTTGGCGCAGCGCAATCGCCCGGAACTGATTCTGCTGGATATCATGATGCCCGGCATGGACGGTTTTATGGTGTGTCGTCAGCTTAAGGCCAACCCGGAAACGGCGGACGCTGCCGTAGTGTTCCTTTCGGCGCTCGATGATGTCGACGCCAAGGTCAAGGGTTTCGCACTCGGTGGCGTGGACTATGTGGCCAAACCCTTCCAGGCCCAGGAAGTCATTGCCCGGGTCGAAACCCACGTTAAGGTGATTCAGCTCGAGCGACAGCTACAGGCCCGCAACCGTCAGTTGGAGAATGATCAGTCCCGCATTCTCAATGCCATCAGCGAAGGCATCTACGGCCTGGACTCCACTGGCGTCATCATTTTTGCCAACCCTTCTGCCGCGGCAATGAACCACAGTACGGTAGAGGAACTGATCGGGCAGAATTTCTGCAAGCTGCATTTCAGCTCTCCGTGTGATTGGTCAGACGTTAGCAGCCTGCCTGTACTGGCGACCTGCGAGCAGGGGGTTGCGGAGCATCAGCGTAATGTCATGATGCGTCGCCCTGACGGTTCTCTGTTTCCGGCAGAATACCGGGCGACCCCAAAACGTGACGGACATGAAATCCTTGGCGCCGTCGTGGTGTTCCGGGATATCACCGCTGAACTGGCCAGGGAGTCGGAGCTGGAGGCTGCCCGGCGCCTGGTTCAGGAACAGCGGGAGCAGATGGCACACGCATCGCGTCTGTCGACCATGGGCGAGATGGCGGCGGGCTTTGCCCATGAGGTCAATCAGCCGCTCACCGCAATTACCAACTATGTTCGCGTCGCCCTGCGCCTGGCGGCGGCGGATCCTGTCGATCACGCGTTGCTGGAAGAAACCCTCTGCAAGATCGAAGCCCAAAGCCATCGCGCCAGCGAGGTTATCCGTCGTATTCGGGGCTTTGTGCGCAAGCCGGCTTCCGGAAAGGAGTTTGTCGGCGTACGCCACCTGCTGGAGGAGACTCGGGAGTTTGCGGAAGTCGACGCCCGTAACAACGACATTGCGATCGACGTCGCCGTGGATGAACACGTTCCCGATGTCTATGCCGATCCCATACAGATTCAACAGGTTACCTTGAACCTGATACGTAATGCTCTTGAAGCCACCCGGTCCTGCGGTTCCACCGACGCGGTCGATGTCCGGGCCCGCCTGGACGAAAAGGGGATGGTTCGCATCGCCGTCCGGGATCACGGTTGCGGGTTGCCGCCGGATGCCGAGGAGAAACTGTTTCTGCCGTTCTTCTCGACCAAGCAGGACGGTATGGGGATCGGATTGGCGTTGTGCCGCAGTCTGGTACAGTCACAGGGCGGAGAAATCGGATTCGTACGCCAGGAGAGTGGCGGTACGGAATTCTTCTTTACCTTGCCCGTTGCACCCGCTGAGACCTGAGACTTCACGCCGTATTTACGGCTGGAGGGGAGGTGTGGGTGTGCTGCGTCGTTCGTCCAACTGCCTTCTCAATGATTCCCGGCGTTCCCGCAGCAACGCCTGCCGTAAACTCTGGTTTTCTGTTTTCAGCGCCTGCACTTCCTGTTGCAGTCGCTGGTTTTGCTGTGCCTGAAACGGGGCACAGCTACACCCTGTGAGCAGGAGCAGCACCGCCGCCGTTGCGAGGCTGCGTCGGTGCGGCACTCCAGCTACCGGTATCGCCAGAATTTTAGTCCAGAAACTCGACATGGCCGGTCAGGTGCGGTGTATCGCCTTTTGCGTTCAGCAATTGGAACGGCCAGGCATGTTTATCTTCCCGCCAGTTAAGCAAGGCGTTGCCGGGCAGGAATAATGGCTTCTTGAAGGCCGTCTGCACATCGATAGCGCCGCCGGGCCATTGCGTCTGCCGTTCCAGCAAAGCGATGCAGGAGGCCTTGCTCCACATACCGTGGGCGATAGCCCTTCGAAAGCCGAAAGCCCTGGCGGTAAGCGCATACAGGTGAATCGGATTGAGATCTCCGGAAAGCTTGCCGTAGCGCCGGCCGGTATCGGATGGCGCTTCCAGGTGCAGTTTGTGCGAATAGCGGGCCAGTTCCGGTTTCCTGTCGGCCGATTTTGCTGAAGCGGCACTGTTCGATGGCTGTCGGAAAAGGGTCGTGCTATGTTCAGTCCAGACAACCTGTCCGGCACTGAGTGCCTCTGTGACGATATCGAATTCCAGCCCCTTGTCGGTCTTGTTGCTATTAGCCAGGCGACAAAGGATATCCAGGCACTCTCCCTCCTTGATCGGTCGCTGTTGCACAATCCGGTTGCGAAGATGCACCAACCCGAGTAATGGCAACGGAAAGCCTTCGTCGGTCAGCAGGCGCATGTGCAGAGGGAAGGCCAATAGATGTGGCCAGGTCACCGGTACCCAGCTGTGATTGGCGAATCCGCATAATTTGCGGTAACGATGAAGCCGTTCTCCATTGGTGCGAACGCCGAGCAGTTCTGCCGTCAACGCGGGGATCGCCTCGGGGGCTTTGCCGGACGTGGTTCCTTTTGGAATAATGGCACGTCCGTACAAGGACCAGAGTGCGGGCGGATGGTGAATGTAGCGGGCGGTGGCTGTCATCGCGATGATTCCGATCTATTCGTTGCACGGATTTGGACTATCTTTTGGGTGTGGCAACGGTAAAGGGCCATAGCTGTTCTACGCGTAGATTTACAGGCTTCGAAAGGCATTATGACCGCATCCGGAGCGATGTTTCCGTCCATTTACTATGGCGGGATGTCGCAGGATTTGCCAGCGCATTCAGTGTTGCAAAACGGTTGCGGACCCACATTGACTTGTGCTTCCGGGTCATCGGGCGGTACGGTCAATGGCGTCGGCTCGGCGTGCTCGGCGAGTATCAATAGACCCTAATAAGAAGAGAACTATGCAGGAACTACGCGACGCGGGTGTCATGATCCGCCTGATTTACCAGGCGATGAAATCGGTGGGTATCAACACCGATGAGGTATTTCGGCGGTTGGGTGTGGATGAGAGCTATCTCAATACGACGCATTTGAGAACGCCGCATAGCGCCCAGATATTCTTCTGGCAGGTCGTCGAGGACATGAGCGGCGATCCGGACATCGGGCTTCATCTTGGCGAGCACCTGCCCACCTATAAAGGGCAGGTTCTGGAATACCTGTTCCTCAGTAGCCCCACTTTCGGTGAGGGGCTGCGCCGGGCTCTCAACTATCAGCGTCTGCTGAGCGATGCCTCCAACTCTGATTTCGTCCAGGAAGGTGACACTTGTTACCTGATCATCGATTCGGCCACGGACGAAACCCGACGCTTACGTCACTTTAATGAGTGCCTGGTGCAAGGGCTGGTTGCATTTTTTCGTTCAGTGACAGATGAGCGTTTTCTCTGTTCGCGTATCGAATTCGAGCATGAACGCGACCGCGGGCAACGGGAGGTAGAGCGGGTCATGGGGTGTCCGGTGACCTTTGGGCACGATGAAAGTCGTCTCTATTTCTCAGCGGAGGTCCTGTCCTATCCGTCGCCGCACTTCGAGCCGGAACTGCTGGCTTTGCACGAGCAGTTTGCCCTGGAGCAGGTGGCGCGTCTTGAGAAGCAGGATGTCGTCGGCAAGGTCGAAAAGGTTATCGCAGAGTTGCTGGATTCGGGAGAGGTGACGCTCGACAGCGTGGCGGAGCGGCTGGATATCAAGGCGAGGACTTTGCGGACCCGGCTGTCGGAAGCCGATACCAGCTTCAATCAGGTGCTGGCGGACTTCCGATATCGGCTGGCGCGAAAGCTGTTGGCGACGACGGGTGAGTCCATCGATGAGATCGTTTACCTCACGGGATTTTCGGAGCCCAGCACCTTCTATCGGGCTTTCAAGCGTTGGTCCGGCATGACACCGATTGAGTACCGTCGTACCGCACAATTGTCTTCGAAAGCGACAGCGGCCGAAGGTGGTTAAGGCATTCTTTCGACTTTGTTGGAAAAAGCGTTGACTTCAGCGGGGGCCCCTATATAATGCGCCCCGTCGATCGAGAGTTGTGTTCGACAAGATGCGGAGCGGTAGTTCAGCTGGTTAGAATACCGGCCTGTCACGCCGGGGGTCGCGGGTTCGAGTCCCGTCCGCTCCGCCATCTCCCCCCCCCTTTATTTTTATTATCTTGAAAGTCTTAGCGTCCTTTTATCTGATTTCGGTCATGAAAGTGTCATGAGTTTGTCTTTTTATTGACAAAATTCCTGGGTATTGTTCTATCCTGAAGTCCAAATAGGATGACAAGCCAAAGGAAGAAAACATGACTGACTACGAAGAAGAAATCCTGGAATACTGCTGCGACGATTTCGACGATGATGATAGCGTTGACGACGCGATGGAAATGTAAGAGCTGCTTTTAGTCCTCTCTACTGACGGTCTGGCTTCGTCCTCGGTGACGAATGACCTAGACCGGATGTTGCTCCCTCCCCCTTTGATTTTCCCTGTAACGAATTAATGCGGCATATTGCTGCGTGAGCCTCGCCTGAAATCTCCAGGATTCACGGCACGCCAACGTCTGAAGGCACGGTGAAAAGCGGCCGGCCCGGAAAATCCCAATAGCCAGGCTATTTCCGCAAAGCTAAGGTCCGTATCGCGCACGTAATCGAGTGCGAGTTCGCTGCGAGTTTGATCCAGCAGCTCCCGAAAGGTCACGGACTGCTCAGCCAGCCGGCGTCGCAGTGTCCAGGATGCCATGCCCATTGCCTCGGCCACCTGCTGCAGGCTTGGTGGCTCACCCCGCAGCCTGGGGGCCAATTGTTCCTTGACGTGATCGGCGAGAGTCCAACCGCTTTCCAGGCGCTGTCGCTGGGCATCGCAGAGGTCGAGTAGTTTTCGGTGCAATGCAGGCTGCGCCGTGGTTGTGGGTGCCTGTAGCTTGCGGGAGGACAGGATCAGGGCATTGGCACTGGCCCCAAAATGAACGGGACACCCGAAATAGGTCTCGAAGGGTTCCTGTTGTCCGCGCTCTGGATATTCGATCAGTACTTCCCGTAGCAGGTCCGAGGAGCCTCCCAGCTCGCGCAGGAACTGGGTCCAGCCGGCGAGTATGGAATCCACGACAAAATAATTGAAATCATTGTAGGGACGGATGGAGTAGAACTCGGCCCGTACCGCCTGGTTCCCCGCCACATAGGATGGATGGCCCCGGCTGTTGCGGCTGGTGAGCGTGGTGTAGCGGATTAGCGTCGAGAGCGCATCACCCAGGGTCGGCGCGCTCATGGCGGCCAATCCGGCCAAACCGAGGTCGCTGATGCGTGTCTCTGCGCCCATATCCAACCCCAGGGTGGGGGAGCCGGTCTGCATTGCTGCCGCCTGACCCAGGCGCATGAAGCGGGGAATGCTGATGCGGGCGTCAGGTGTGGACAGCAGGGCTTCGCTGATCTGGAACTGCTCGAACAGTGGCGTCGGTGATTGTTTGTGGCGCTTGATAGCGCGCGCCATCACTGTCAGGTAACAGACATCGATGTCGCCGAGACGGTTGCGGCGCGGCGATGTGGCACGAAGCGGCGGGCGTTGGGTCTCGGTCATAATTGTCCGACATGTTATCTAAAGATAATTGAATGTTATTTTAGGAGATTGAGCTGTCGTCGCAACCCCTCTACTTTATCTTCATCCGCCCAATGCTGTTATCTAACGTATGGCTCGGGCCCCTTTTAAATCACGAGGAGACGTAGTTATGGCGACCAAGACGCCGGGCGAGATGCGCTACCCCCATTTGTTGCAACCGCTGGACCTGGGTTTCACGACCCTGCGCAACCGGACTCTGATGGGGTCCATGCATACGGGGCTGGAAGAGTCGCCCAATGGTTTCGAACGTATGGCCGCGTTTTATGCTGAACGGGCCCGTGGCGGGGTTGGCCTGATCGTTACCGGTGGTATCGGTCCCAATCGTGAAGGTTCCGTCGGGCCCGGCGCCGCAAAAATGGAAACGGAGGAAGAGTCGGACAAGCATAAGCCCGTCACTCAGGCCGTTCATGAGGCCGGCGGAAAGATCTGTATGCAGATCCTGCACGCCGGGCGTTATGCCTATCATCCGAAGCTGGTTGCCCCGTCGGCTATTCAGGCGCCGATCAACCCCTTTGTGCCTAACGAATTATCCGACGAAGGCGTGGAAGAACAAATCGAAGCCTATGTGCGTTGTGCTGGGCTGGCTCAGCGGGCCGGTTACGACGGCGTTGAGATTATGGGGTCCGAAGGGTATTTCATTAACCAGTTCATCGTCAGCCATACCAACAAGCGTACCGATCGTTGGGGGGGCAGTTATGAAAACCGGATTCGTCTGCCGCTGGAAATCGTCCGCCGTGTGCGTGAGCGGGTCGGTACCGATTTCATCATCATCTACCGCTTGTCCATGCTGGACCTGATCGAAGACGGCAGCACCTGGGATGAGGTTGTGCAACTGGCCAAGGAAATCGAGAAGGCGGGCGCAACCATCATCAATACCGGTATCGGCTGGCATGAGGCTCGGGTACCGACCATCGCGACGATGGTGCCTCGGGCGGCTTTCACCAAGGTGACCGGCCACCTCAAGGGCGTTGTATCCATTCCTCTGGTGACCACGAACCGCATCAACATGCCGGATGTGGCCGAGAAGGTGCTGGCCGAAGGCGATGCCGATATGGTGTCCATGGCGCGCCCCTTCCTGGCGGACGCAGACTTTGTGGTCAAGGCGCAAGACGATCGGGCAGACGAGATCAATACCTGTATCGGCTGTAATCAGGCCTGTCTGGATCACACCTTTAGCGGCAAGCTCACCTCCTGCCTGGTGAATCCGCGAGCATGTCATGAAACCGAGCTAGCTTATATCCCTACTCGTCAGGTCAAGCGCGTTGCGGTGATTGGTGCCGGGCCGGCGGGACTGGCCTGCGCCACGGTGGCGGCGGAAAGGGGCCATCAGGTAACCCTGTTCGACTCCGCACCGGAGGTGGGCGGACAGTTCAACGTGGCCAAGCGCATTCCCGGTAAGGAAGAATTCCACGAAACGCTGCGCTATTTCCGCCGCATGATCGATAAGCACGGTGTCGAACTCAGGCTCAACACCCGTGTCGCGGCGGAGGACCTGGTGGGTGCGGGATACGACGACATTATCCTGGCGACCGGCATCTCGCCACGTGTACCGGGCATCCCGGGCATCGAGCATCCCAAGGTCATGAGTTATCTGGATGCTCTGCTGGGGCGTCGGGAAGTGGGGCAGAAGGTTGCTGTTGTCGGAGCGGGCGGTATCGGTTTCGATGTGGCTGAATTCATCACCCAAAATGGTGAGTCCGCGAGCCTGAGTCCTGAACAGTTCATGCGGGAATGGGGGGTGGACCTGAGCGTCGCTCATCGCGGCGGCATCCAGGGGGTGGAAGCAGAGCATCCGGCTCCGGCGCGCGAAGTGTTCCTGTTGCAGCGGAAAGCCAGCAAGGTCGGTAAGGGGTTGGGCAAGACCACAGGCTGGATTCACCGCACCTCGCTTAAGCTGCGTGGCGTGAAAATGATTCCGGGTGTCGAGTACCGCTATATCGACGATGCCGGCTTGCATGTCACCGTTGCCGGCGAGGACAAGCTGCTGCCGGTGGATTCGATCATTCTCTGTGCGGGCCAGGAACCGTTGCGAGAGCTGCAGTCGGCGCTGGAGGCCGCTGGAGAGAAAGTGCATTTGATCGGTGGTGCCGATGTCGCCGCAGAACTGGATGCGAAGAGAGCAATCAATCAGGGCAGCCGCCTTGCCGTAGAGCTCTGAGCGACTGACCCAAACCTGTCATGACTGGCGACGAAACCGCACTGAGGTTCAGGTGCGGTTTCGTGCGTCGGTGCACAACTCGAGCGGTCATTGACCCGCATCGCAGCTCCCATCTCGACCCCTTCCCCCTGGTTGGGCTACTCTGAACAAACGTTTTAGCGTTACCAGGAGAGCAATGCATGCCGCAGGCCCAAGATCCGCACTATGCCGCCGTATACTTCATGGACGGCGGGCAGGTATTGCGGCAGATGAAGGGGACAGAATTCGATGCCTTCCTCGATGGTTATGTCGGCCTCTCCGATCTTACCGATACCGACGTCAAAGCCGTCTATGTGGTGATTTCTCCCGCCTTGGCGGTTGAGTCCCTGGTCTTTTTCCGTATCTATTTCGATGAAGAGGGGCGTGCTGACCCCAGTTGGAATATCCCGGTGGAAGCCCTGGGAAAACAGGGTGGGCGAGGCCCCGACCTGGGGGGCGGCCCCATTCGTCTGGTCTGTCGCAGTCAGTGTCCCGACCCGGCGGTTGCCGGCGACCTGTGGGATCCTGACATGACCCCCGGCAGCAATGATTTTCAGGCCATTCGCAAAGCAGTAGAGGCTAATCGTCTGGGATTTCAGCGGCGTGAGGCCGTTGTCGAGGAGGAAATCCCTGTCCTTACCCCGGCCGCTGAGAGCGAGAGAGTCGAGGTGCCGGATACCGAAGCAGAGCACCGCAAGAAATTGGCTTGGATGATCCGGGAACAGCGCCTGCGGATCAAGACGCTGCAAAGTGCCCATCGCGATCAGATTGCAGAGTTGCAGCGCCAGCATCGACTCGAAGTTCAGAGTCTACGCCGGGAGTTTCAGGAAAGCGGGCAGCGAATGGAGCAGTTGCGCGTCGCCAATGAACAGCTGAAACAGCGGCTGGCGGAACGGAATGCCCAGTACCTGTCGCTGCAGGCCATGGTGCCAGAAGCCGGCGAGGAGCCTTCTCCGCAAACGGTCAGTGCCGAGACGGTCCTGCTGCAGGAACAGCTGGAGCGCAAGCAGCGAGAACTCGATTTGCGGGCGGAGCAGGTCTCGGCGCTTGAGCGCCAGTATCAGGATCTTCAGGAGCGGCAGCCGGATGACGATTCGCTGATGGCGCGTGTCCGCAATCAGGAAGTGTTTGTTGTTGCCTATCATCCGGGTGTTGGACACATCACCTTGCCCTATGACGAGATTTCCGACTACTTCGATAATCCTGTCGCCTATGCTGCCGAAAAGTGTGGGCTATCGGAGCCGGCCTACCGTCAGTGGCTCGATCATTATGAGCATCCGGTCTGTCGGTTTCTGGAAGACGGAGAGCCCTGCGGCGCGCCTGTTCTCCGGGTGGCGGTGCCGGCGGACTTTGTCGCCGGGCGGGATGACCGCTGTGATATCCACTTGGCGGAATAACGCTATTTTGCGTCGTTGCGGGAGACTCGGTGCCTAAAGGGCCGGCCAGTTTTCGGGAACGATAAAAAAACGCTCGCGTTCGAGCCAAAAGCCCTTTTCCGTCCGTTCCAGATCGGCGAAGAGTTGGGGATGAGCCCGTTCTCCGGTTCTCTGTGATATTGGGATGTCGCCTGAGGCCCCGGAAACTTGGGTGTCGCCAGGGAGCTGCAAGGGGCCTAACCAGTCCGGCTTGCGGAGTGGCACGCGCAATCGATCCTTGGGGCAGGGGTGGCGTTGGGCTTCTGCCTGCCGTAACCAGTAGCCTCTGGGGGATTGCTCGCTGGTGCCGGGCGGAAGGCCGGGGACCGGTTGGCCGGCCACAGGGTTGAACAGGTAGCCGCGTAGGAATATGCGGGGATAAACCTGCTTGATGTCGAGTTGTTGGAGAAAGGTCCTGGTTGTCGCCTGTTCGCAGAGTCTGGCCTGATGTGTGAGTAATCGGTGAAGTTTCCGGCCTAGGCGATCTCGACTATCTGGGCCCCACCAGTCAGGTTCCTCTGAGTCCGGCACATACCCCAGATAGAATTTCACGGCGATTTCATGGTGCTCGACACGTTGATCCTGATGTCTGCGCACGATGAAGTCCAACTCGCCCAGAGTGTGCTGATTTTCCTGAATCTGCTGGTTCTGCAACACCACCTCGCAATCCATAAAGTGCTCGAGGGCGAAGCGGTAGAGTTGTTCGAAATAGACGCCGAGGCGGTGACTCTGACGTTCCCCCAGGCGGCTCAGTAGCGTTTCCGGGTGGCTGTCGAGGGCCTTCAACTTCTGGGCGACCTCGGCCGGCTTAAGGGGTTGTACCGCCAGGGATTCGTTTGCCAGCAGTGAGGGGCTGGTCAGTAACCAGGCAAGATGTCGGACGGCGGGGGTCTGCCAATAGTAATCTCTGAAAAGGTCGCCCGTTACTCTCGACATGTATTGGTTTTCCGTAACGTCACGGATTTCGCTATGATGGACAGCGTCCCGTCCTCCTGGAGCGCGGACCTATTCAAAGCGGCAGTAAGGCAGCGCATGGATCAATTCAACAATATCGGCCTGATTGGCCGAATGGGCAGTGTCCGGGTCGTTGAGACGCTGCGCCGGCTTATCGCCATGCTCAATGCAGAAGATTATCACGCTGTCATTGAGGAGCGCACGGCGACCCTGATGAGCGACCATGGTCTGCAAGTGGCGAGCCGCAAGCTGATTGGCGAAATCTGCGATCTGATTATCGTGGTGGGTGGCGACGGAACGCTGCTGGCGGCAGCCCGTGAGCTGGCCAAGGCCAATGTCCCGATTCTCGGTGTCAACCGCGGTCGTTTGGGGTTTCTGACCGATATCACGCCGGAAGATCTCGAAGAACGCGTACTTAACGTGCTACGCGGCGATTATGTCGAAGAGCAACGTTTCCTGCTGGATGCCCACGTTCGGCGAAATGGCGAGCCCATCGGTTTCGGCACGGCACTGAACGATATCGTGCTGCATCCGGGGCGCTCCATGCGGATGATCGGCTTCGATCTGCATGTCGAAGGCCAATTCGTCTACAGCCAAAGGTCCGATGGCCTGATCGTGTCGACGCCGACAGGGTCGACAGCCTATTCGCTGTCGGCGGGCGGTCCCATCATGCATCCGCGGCTGGATGCCATCGTGCTGGTGCCGATGTATCCCCATACCTTGAGCAGTCGGCCGATTGTGGTCGACGGTAACAGTGAGATCAAAATCGTCATCGGCGAGGACAACGAAACCTATCCGCGTATCAGTTGCGATGGCCAGCTCGATATCACCTGTGCGCCTGGAGACAGCATTACTATCGTCAAGAAACCGTTCAAAATTCGCCTTATTCATCCCACGAACCATAATTTCTATGCGACCTGCCGGGAAAAACTGGGATGGGCCAGTCAAATCTCCGAGAGTTGAGAGGATGCCCGCCTTACGGCAGCGGTACACGACAGTGATGGGTGGTGCATAGAGCAGTGGCACAAGCAGACACAGCCGGTGGCAGCCGGGGTTACGACCTGATCGGCGACATCCATGGATGCGCGCACACGCTGCGACTTCTCCTGGAGGAGATGGGATACAGCCGCGTCAATGGCGTTTATCAGCACCGCCGCCGGCAGGCGATATTCATTGGTGACATCGTGGATCGTGGCCCGCGGGTGCGGGAAGCCTTGCATATCGTTCGGGATATGGTCGAGCGGGGTTCCGCCCAGGTGGTGATGGGGAACCATGAATACAATGCCCTGGGCTACAGCACGCGCTCCCGGCCGGGCAGCGAAACCCGTTACCTGCGGGCACACACACCACGTCACAACCGCTTGATTGCTGAAACACTCGACCAGTTTGCGGCTTATCCGCACGAG
The DNA here is from genome assembly GCF_002514725.1 of Mangrovitalea sediminis. Taxonomy (GTDB): domain Bacteria; phylum Pseudomonadota; class Gammaproteobacteria; order Pseudomonadales; family Oleiphilaceae; genus Mangrovitalea; species Mangrovitalea sediminis. The sequence continues at coordinate 224,456 of NZ_NTLB01000004.1, read as the reverse complement.
TGGAACGAGTTTCTGGAGTGGTTCTACACGTTGCCGCTGTTTTTGGAAATTGAACATTTTCGCGTCGTACACGCCTGCTGGGACGACCAGTTGATCCAGGCGTTCAAGCAAACCTACGGTGGCAACCTCATCGATGAAGACTTCCTCCATGCTTCCACCGTCAAGGGCTCCTTCGCCGGACGTGTGATGGACCGTTTGCTGCGGGGAACCGATATGTCGTTGCCCGACGGTGCCTCTATCACCAGCAAGGATGGCTTCGTGCGTCGTTTCTTCCGGACAAAGTTCTGGGCGGACGATCCGAAAACCTACGCGGACATTGCCTTCCAGCCGGATCCGCTGCCGCCGGAAATTGCCTCCCGCGAGCTGACGGCGACCGAGTGTAGGCACCTGTTGACCTATGGCGCCGACCAGCCGCCGGTTTTTGTGGGTCATTATTGGATGTCCGGTGTACCGAAACCTTTGAAGTCGAACGTTGTCTGTCTGGATTACAGTGCCGTGAAATACGGCAAACTGGTGGCTTATCGGATGGATGGCGAGCGACAGTTATCGGCAGAGAAATTTGTCTGGGTAAATGTCGAGCGTCCAGAGTTTCCTCACGATAAGGAGATAGACTGACAAGATGGAAATGGCATGTTCGTATTGACCCGGGTTCCTGAAAATGTCGACCTGGCGGCCTTCAGCCGCTGGCTACGCGCCCAGGGTGTGGCGCACAGAGTGACCGAAGAAGGGGCCCAGCAAGTGCTCTGGCTGGCTGAGGAGGAGTGGCGTCAGCCGGTGCTGACGGCGCTGCACCAATACCTTTCAAGTCCGGAGTGGCGGGAACGGGTTGAAGCAGTCGACGAGCCCCGGCAGGTAGTCCGGGCGGCCGGCTGGCAACCGGGGCCGGCACAGGCACCGGTGATGCTCGGCCTGGTCGTTTTGGCAGCGATCATTACCTGGGCGATTGGTTTTGGGACTCGTGGGCCTCTGCATGCCCTTTTTATGGTGGATACCCGCCATTGGGACCCCGTGGCGCTGTTGTCCACGGCTGATCGTTGGCATGCCCTGATGGCAACGCTTGCCAGTGGGCAGGTATGGCGTTTGATCACCCCCGTGTTCCTGCACTTCAGTATTTCGCACCTGGCGTTCGACGCCGTCATGTTCTGGTTTCTCGGTAGCCAGATCGAAGCGCGAGACGGCAAGCTCGTCGCGATTGCACTGTTTCTGGTATCGGCCGTTCTCAGTAATTTCTCCCAGTACATCCTGACCGGGCCAGAGTTCGGCGGCCTTTCGGGTGTTGTCTATGCCATGCTCGGTTATTGCTGGCTCAGTCAGCAACGCCTGCCCAGGTTCTATTTCCCTCCAGCGTTGATCATCGTGTCGGTGGTCTGGATGCTGTTGGGGCTTACGCCGATCCCGGAGGCGCTCAATATTGGGAAAATGGCTAATGGGGCACATGCCGCCGGATTTATCAGTGGTCTGGCCTTTGCCTTGCTGGTGCCGCCTCCGCGGGGGCGGGTAACCTAGGCACGCTTCATGCGGGGTCACTATTGATCCGGAGGCTGGTAGAATGGCGCGCATGAAGCGTGCCTCTACTGAGGTGTCGCAACCGCGAACAATGAGGAGATCCCATGACCTTCGAAGAGGTGGTCAAAAAGCTTGATCCCACGGTCTACCGCAATCTGAAAACTGCTGTCGAGCTGGGTAAATGGCCGGATGGACGCGCCCTCACCGAAGAGCAGCGCGCCATTTGTATGGAAGCCGTGCTGTATTACGAAAATGCCAACGGTGTCGCCGAGGTGGACCGCGTCGGCTACATCGATCGCGGTCGAAAGTCGGAAGGGGAAACCTGTTCCAGTCCTTCTGACGTGGCGCCCATCCGTATTCTCAACTGATTTCCCCAGGGGTCGATCATGTCGGAGCGAACCTCGCTGCTCAAGGCCGTTGGGCATCTAGAGAAAATGACGGCCACGCTGGTCGACCATCAGGTGCATTACACCTTGCCGTTGGGTGAGAGCTCGGTGGCGTTCAACGAACTGGTCGGCCAGCAGTTGCGGTTGACCTTTAGTGGTCAGATCAACTGCCGTCATTGTGGCCGTGCCACTCGCAAGAGCTTTAATCAGGGCTACTGTTATCCTTGTTTTCGCAAGCTGGCGGCCTGCGATCTCTGTATCGTCAGCCCGGAGCGCTGCCACTTCGATCAGGGTACCTGCCGTGAACCGGAGTGGGGCCTGCAGCATTGTATGCAACCCCATGTGGTGTATGTGGCCAATTCCTCAGGCCTGAAAGTCGGCATTACCCGGCGTAACCAGATTCCGACACGTTGGATCGATCAGGGGGCCCAGGCGGCAATGTCGTTGCTCGAGGTGAGCAGCCGTTATCTGGCCGGGCTGGTGGAAGTCGCCGCCAAGGCCCATGTGGCCGACCGAACCGACTGGCGGGCGATGCTCAAGAACCAGGTGCCTTCCCTGGATCTTGCGACAGAGGGGCCGGCCTTGCTGGAGCGGATTGCGCCCGAACTGGTGGACCTCCGAGCCCGTTTCGGTGACGAGGCGATTCAGGCCGTCGAGGCCGAGCCGCAGCATTTCAGTTACCCGGTAGAACAGTGGCCGACGAAGATCAAGACCCATAACCCGGAACGCGAGCCTGTCGTCGAGGGGCAGCTTTGGGGGATCAAGGGGCAATATCTGATTCTGGACAGCGGCGTTATCAATATCCGTAAATATGCGGCCTATCACGTGGCCCTCGAAGCGTTCGATGCCGCCGACAGCCATCATAAGGAGCAGTCATGCGAGACACGCAACCACGAGCTATTTACCTGAAGGATTATCGTAAGCCGGCTTTTCTCGTCGACTCGGTGTCCCTGTGTTTTGAATTGTTCGAGGATGGCGCCCGTGTCACTGCCATACAGCATCTTTATCGGAACCCTGAAGCCGAACAGGAACGGGACCTGGTGCTGGATGGTGAAGAACTTCAATTGGAGGGGGTGCTGCTCGATGGCCAGCCTCTGAATGCTGATCACTACGATGTCGACAGTACCTCTCTCCGTGTCAAAGCGGTTCCCGACCGCTTTGAACTGACGGTGACGACCTGGATTCGTCCCCAGGAAAACACGCGGCTTGAAGGGCTCTACAAATCTTCGGGTATGTTCTGTACGCAGTGTGAGGCTGAGGGGTTCCGGCGGATTACCTACTATCTGGACCGCCCGGATGTCATGGCACCCTTCAGCACCCGAATCGAGGCCGATCGCAAGCGCTATCCGGTGCTGCTTTCCAACGGCAATGAGGTTGAACGTGGTGATCTGGATGGCGGCCGTCACTTCGTTACCTGGGAAGATCCGTTTCCGAAACCCTGTTACCTGTTTGCCTTGGTGGCCGGCGACCTGGTCGAGCAGACGGACAGCTTCCGTACCCAGTCGGGGCGGGACGTTTCCCTGCGCATGTATGTCGAACCGCGTAACAGTCATAAGACCGAGCATGCACTGGACTCCCTGAAGCGCGCCATGCGCTGGGACGAGGAGGTGTATGGCCGCGAGTACGATCTGGATATCTTCATGATTGTGGCGGTGGACGACTTCAACATGGGGGCGATGGAAAACAAGGGGTTGAATATTTTCAACTCGTCCTGTGTTCTCGCAAACCCGGAAACCACCACCGACCTGGCTTTTCAGCGCATCGAAAGCATCGTCGCCCACGAGTACTTTCATAACTGGTCGGGAAATCGGGTGACCTGCCGTGACTGGTTCCAGTTGAGCCTGAAGGAGGGCTTTACGGTGTTCCGTGATGCCTGCTTCTCGGCGGATATGGGGTCGCCCACCGTTAAGCGGATCGAAGACGTGAATATGATCCGCACGGCGCAGTTTGCCGAGGATGCCGGCCCCATGGCCCATCCGGTGCGCCCGGATTCCTACATGGAAATTTCGAATTTCTACACGGTCACGGTGTACGAGAAGGGCGCGGAAGTCGTTCGCATGATCCATACCCTGATGGGGCCGGAAGGGTTCCGCAAAGGCTCTGACCTGTATTTCAGTCGGCACGACGGTCAGGCTGTCACCACTGACGATTTCGTCAAGGCCATGGAAGATGCCAATGGTCGCGACCTGGGGCAGTTCCGTCGTTGGTACGAGCAGGCCGGCACACCGGTGCTGACCATCGAAGACCATTATGACCGCGACGCGGGGACCTATACGCTGACGATTCGCCAGTCCTGCCCGCCAACGCCGGGACAAACTGAGAAGGCGCCGTTCCACATTCCGTTCGCCCTGGGGTTGCTCGACGACCTGGGACGGGATCTACCCTTGAAACTGTCTGCGGATGAGGCGGATGCCCCGACCTCCCGAGTACTGGAACTGACAGAGCCCGAGCATCGGTTTGTGTTCCATGGCGTCCCGCGTCGTCCTGTGCCGTCCCTGTTGCGTCATTTTTCGGCCCCCGTGCGCGTTCAGTACCCCTGGACCCGGGAGCAGCTGATGTTCCTGATGAGTCATGATAGCGACGGGTTCAATCGTTGGGACGCCGGTCAGCGACTGGCCGTGGATGTGATCCGTGCGCTGATGGATGGCTCGGATGATGCGGTCGACGAGCGCCTGGTGGAAGCCTACCGCCGCCTGCTGACGGATGCTGATCTGGATCAGGCGCTGGTATCGCTGATGCTGGCCTTGCCGACGGAAGCCTATCTGATTGAACTTAGCGATGCCGCCGCTCCGGATCGCATTCACGAGGCTAGGGACCGGGTGTTGACACAACTGGCAACCTCCCTGCGAGATGAATTGCTGGCCTGTTACCGTCGGAATACGGGAGGCGCTGCCTTCTCGCTGGAGCCGGAAGCGGTAGCCCGGCGTGCCCTGCGTAATACGGCGCTCAACTGGCTGTTGTATATCGACGACGAAATGGCCCGTGATATCGCCCTCAACCAGTACGAAGCCGCGAGCAACATGACGGACCGGGCAGGGGCGCTGCGCGCCATCGTCAATTCCGGTTTCGTCGCGGAACGGGAGCGTTTGCTGCGGCATTTCCATGAGCGGTGGCACAACGATCCCCAGATGGTCGAACAGTGGTTCTCGGTGCAGTCCGGCAGTGTTCGTTGCGGTTCGCTCGAGCACGTCCGGGGGCTGTTGGGGCACGCTTCTTTCGACTGGAAGAATCCCAACAAGATTCGGTCCGTGATCGGCGTCTTCGCCAACCAGAATCTAGCACGATTCCATGCAGAGGATGGCAGTGGGTATCGCTTCCTGGCGGAACAGATCATCGGCCTGGATCCACATAACCCCCAAATAGCAGCCCGTCTTGCAGGCCCCCTGACCCGGTGGCGTAAATACGATGCCCGCTTCGCGTCGCAGATGCGGCAGGCGCTTGAAAGCATCATGCAGCAGGGCTCGCTGTCCCGCGATCTGTACGAAGTGGTTCACAAAAGCCTGAAAGACTGAAAAATCGCACTTTAGACTGATAGACAATGGCCCGGTATCCGCTACCCTTTTCAAATTAGGGAGATACCGGGCTTTTTTGTGGCGATCTCCGCCTATCTAGCCTTTACTTCATAACGGTAGGCAGCGCTTGCAGCCTCATGCTCTCCGTATTGGCCAATGTTTCAGGACAGGTACCCGCCCCAACGGGCACAGGGCACGGATGCAGACAACAAGGACAAGACAACCTGATTGCGAACAGGGCAATCCGATTCGCGTGGGATAAGACGATATGATTCGAAAAACAAAGTGGCTTTTAGGTGGCGCAGTTATTCTGTCACTGATGGGTAATCTGGCGCAGGCGGGTGTTTCTCCTGCCGAGGCGGCGCGGTTGAAAACCGATTTGACGCCTTTTGGCTCCATCCGGGCCGGTAACCAGGCGGGAACCATTCCGGCCTGGACCGGTGGTCTGTCGACTCCGCCCAAATCCTATACGCACGAAGGGCAGCATCTCCCGAATCCGTTCCCGGATGACAAGGTGCTGTTCACGATTACGGCGAAGAATGTCGATCTCTACAAGGACCACCTGTCGAAAGGTGTGGTAGCCCTGATCAAGCAGTATCCGACCACGTTTAAGGTGCCCGTCTACCAGAGTCGGCGGACGCACACCGTTCCCAAGTGGGTCATGGATAACATTTACAAGAACGCCACCAATGCCAACCTGGTCGGTGACGGCGCGGGGATCAGCGGCGCCTATGGCGGTTATCCCTTCCCGATTCTTTACGGCGACAGCGAGCACAAGGCCTGGGAGGCCATGTGGAATCACCTGACCCGCTGGCGTGGGGTGTTCGTGACTCACCGCTTCAGTGAGGCGGCGGTTCAGCAGAATGGCGACTATTCACTGGTCGAGTCGGAAAACCAGGTCTTCTTCAACTTTTATAATCCGAAAGGTAACGAAGGCACCCTGGATAACCTGCTGTTCGACTATATCGCGTTCACCAATTCGCCGCCCCGCCTGGCGGGCAGCGCGGTGTTGATTCACGAACCGATCAACCAGATCAAGGAACCCCGTCAAGCCTGGGGATACAACGCGGGTCAGCGCCGGGTGCGGCGGGCACCGAGCTTGGCCTACGATTCGCCCATCGCGACGTCGGACAACTTGCGGACCGCGGACGACACGGACATGTTTAACGGTGCCATGGACCGTTACAACTGGAAATACCTGGGAACCCGCGAGATCTATATTCCCTACAACAATTACGACCTGGCGTCCGACAAGCTGAAATACAAGCAGATTCTCGGCGCGTCCAACGTGACCTCGAAGTATACGCGTTGGGAGTTGCATCGCGTCCATGTGGTGGAGGCGGACCTGAAGCCTTCTGCACGCCACATCTACAAGAAGCGGGTTTTCTATATCGATGCCGACAGCTGGGGTATTGCACTGGTCGACCAGTATGACAACCACGATGAATTATGGCGTGTCAGTATGGCTTTCCTGACCGATCTTTACGACATGCCGGGGGTCTGGACATCGCTGAACGCGTACTACGACCTGCAGGCGCATCGCTATTACGTTCATGGTTTGGATAACGAGGAACCGTCGACCTACGTGTTTGAGAACAAGGCGCCGGATCCCCGGTACTTCTCTCCATTCTCGTTGCGTCGTTTCGGACGTTAATTCCGATTGGCATAAAGAGGCGTCAGGCGGCGTTGTCGCCTGATGCCTTTGGTCTATTCTCATAATCAAACAATAAATTCGGACCAGAGGGGCGGTCTGGCATAGGGGATCGGCACATGACCTGTCTGCAGGGATGGCTGGCCGGTGTGTGACGGGAACCCCAAGACAATTATCAACATCATCAAAAAAGGCAATCTGAATGGCTAAATGGTTGACACTCAAGACTTTCGGAGCGGTTTGCCTGAGCCTGACTCTGGCTGGCGCCAGTACGGTCGCGCTGGCAGCGGTCGGCAATGTATTGGACACAGCGTCCATGGAAACGACATTGGCGAGCGAAAAACTGTTGACCGATGTGGCGCATGCGGGAAAACGCATTGTTGCGGTCGGCGAGCGCGGACACATCATCTACTCCGACGATAACGGCAAGCAGTGGACTCAGGCCTCCGTGCCGGTTTCGATGCTGCTGACGGCGGTGTATTTCCCAACGCCGACCCAGGGGTGGGCCGTAGGACACAGCGGCGTCATTCTGCACACTGGCGATGCGGGAGCCACCTGGACCAAGCAGTTGGATGGTCGCCAGGAAGCGAAGATGGTGATCTCTCAGCTCGAGCAACAGATGACCGATATGCAGGCGCAGGAAGCCAACGCGCCTGAAAGCAAGAAGAGAGCATTGCAGGACTCGCTCGAAAATCTGAAGTTTTCTCTGGAAGATGCAAAGTCGGATGAGAAGGTTGGTCCCTGGAAACCTCTGCTGGACGTATGGTTTCGCGATGCCAAATACGGCTTTGCCATTGGCGCCTATGGGCTGATCTTCCATACGGATGATGGTGGTCAGACCTGGCACAACTGGGCTGATCACGTTCCCAACCCTGACGGCTATCACCTTAACGCCATCGCTCAGGTCAAGGGCGGAGCCCTTTTTATCGCAGGCGAGGCGGGTACGGTCTATCTCTCGACGGATGACGGGATGACCTGGTCGTCGGTGAAGAGCCCCTACGGCGGTTCGTTCTTCGGTGCGTTGGGTACCGGCAATGTCAATGAGGTGCTGGCCTTTGGCCTGCGTGGGCACGTGTTTCGTTCCGATGACTTGGGGAAAAGCTGGAAGGCCGTACCGGTGGACGCTGACGCGACTTTGAACTCGGGTGTGGCCGATGGCAAAGGACGTATTGTCCTGGTTGGCAACGATGGGTCCGTCTTGGTCAGTAGCGACGCTGGCCAGACCTTCAGGAGTCATGTGCGTGCGGACCGAGAGGCATTGCTCTCGGCTGTACTGCTCAATAACGACAACCTGCTGCTCGTCGGCGAACAAGGTACCGAGCTGGCGGGGCCGGATGGCACCGGCAAACCCATGTAATTGCGGTTAATGCCCCCGATGCCACCAGAGTTTCAGTAAGAGGATTTCTGAATGTCTAACCCCAAGCACGACAAGGGTGAACACTATCTTTTGACGCCGAAGGCCGAGCCCTTTTTGGAGCGGCTGATTTTCAACAATCGCGTCCTGATCTTGGTGTTTTTCCTGTTTCTTACCCTGTTCCTGGGTTACAACGCCGTCAAGATTCAGCCGAATGCCAGCTTCGAGCGCATGATCCCGCTCAAGCATCCCTATATCGTCAATATGCTCAAACACCGGGGTGACCTGGACAATCTGGGCAACTTTATCCGTGTGGCGGTGGGCGTGAAGGATGGCGACATCTTCACCAAGAGCTACATGGATACGCTTAAGCATATCAATGACGATATTTTCTACCTGAAAGGTGTTAACCGTTCGGGCTTGAAATCCCTTTGGACGCCGAATATCCGCTGGCTGGAAGTGACGGAGCAGGGCTTCCAGGGCGGAACGGTCATTCCGGACGGCTATAATGGTTCCCCGCACAGCCTTGAGCAGTTGCGGCAGAATGTACTGCGTTCACCGGAGGGAATCCGTCTGGTGGCGGATAATTTCAAATCCTCCATCATCTATGCTCCGTTGTATGAGAAGGACCCGCAGACCGGCGCCAAGTTGAGTTATTCGGAGCTGTCCAAGCGCCTGGATCAGATTCGCGCGAAATACGAGAAGCAGAACCCGAACATCGAAATTCATATCATCGGCTTTGCCAAGCTGGTGGGTGACCTGATTGCCGGCATTCAGTATGTGGCTCTATTCGCGGTCATTACGATCCTGCTGACGGGCGTCTTCCTGTTTTGGTATTCCCGTTGTGTCGCTGGCACGATGATTCCCCTGCTGACGTCCATTATTGCGGTTATCTGGCAGTTGGGTATCCTGCATCTGCTCGGCTACGGCCTGGATCCCTACTCGGTACTGGTTCCGTTCCTGGTTTTTGCCATAGGTATCAGTCATGCGGTCCAGGTCGTCAACGCCATGGCGCTGGAGTCCGCCAAGGGGTTCGACCCGCTGACCTCGGCGCGGCTGGCGTTCCGGCAACTCTACATTCCTGGGGTGGTGGCGTTATTGAGTGACGCCATTGGCTTCCTGACGTTGCTGTTCATCGAGATCGATGTCATCAAGGACCTGGCGGTGGCGGCCGGTATCGGTGTGGCGGTGATTATTATCACCAACCTGGTTCTGCATCCGCTGGTGATGTCCTACATTGGCATTAGCAAAAGTGGCGTCCGGCACGTACAGAATCATGATGAGAAGGTTGATCGTAAGTGGCGCCTGATGTCGTTCTTCTCGCACCCCGGGGTGGCACCGATTTCATTGCTGATTGCACTTTTGGGTCTCGGCATCGGTATGTACTACAAGCAGGACCTGAAAATCGGCGACCTGGAGAGGGGAGCTCCGGAGCTTCGGCAGAACTCGGTCTACAACCAGGATAATGCCTACATCATCAAGAATTACAGCACCAGTGCCGATATCCTGGTGGTGATGGTGGAGACGCCAAAGCAGCAGTGCACCAGCTATCCTGTGCTACATGCCATGGATGCGTTGCAGTGGAAGTTGGAAAATACCAAGGGGGTCGACTCCACAACCTCGCTTGCCAATATTTCAAAGCTGGTAACCAAGGCGCTCAACGAGGGCAACTTCAAGTGGTATGAATTGTCCCCGAACCAGGGAGTGATCAATTCCTCTCTGCGCGAGGTGCCCAGTGGCTTGATCAATACGGACTGTAGCCTGACGCCGCTGATTGTGTTCCTCAAGGACCACAAGGCAGAAACGCTCAATCGAGTCGTGAAGGTGGCCGAGGCGTTTGCCCAGAAGAATAACAACGATCAGTACAAGTTCGTCTTGGGGGCTGGCAATGCCGGTGTCGAGGCTGCGACGAACCAGGTTATCGCCAAGGCGAAAGACCTTATGCTGTTCTTTGTGTACGCGGTTGTCAGCTGTCTGTGCCTGATCACGTTCCGCTCCATCCGGGCCACTATCTGCGTTATCGTACCGCTGGCATTGACCTCCGTGCTGTGTGAAGCGCTGATGGCGCAATTGCATATCGGTATCAAGGTGGCGACGTTGCCGGTTATTGCCTTGGGGGTTGGTATCGGTGTCGATTACGGCATCTATATCTATACCAAACTCGAAAAGTTCCTGTTGGAAGGCAAGACGTTGCAGGATGCCTATTTCGAGACGTTGCGCTCCACCGGTAGGGCAGTCACCTTTACAGGCATCACGTTAGCGCTGGGCGTGGTGACCTGGATCTGGTCCCCGATCAAGTTCCAGGCCGACATGGGAATCCTGTTGTTCTTCATGTTCCTGTGGAACATGATCGGCGCCATCTGGTTGTTGCCGGCGCTGGCGCGTTTCCTGCTGCGGCCCGACCGCATGGTTGCCAAGGCGAGAGCGGCTGCGGCTAAGTCCTGAGCCGTTCAGTAAAACAACAAGGCCCGCTTTTGCGGGCCTTGTTGTTTTCAGCCTGTCCGATAGTTGCAGTTGCGTTTTTGCTTTGCTTTGCAGGACAGAGAGTTAGTTGAAATTTCTTTCCTTTATTTCGAGATGCTATTCGACTACTTTAAGGTGAGTGGCTCAACGAGATAGGGGCGTGTCTTATCCCGTTGTCATACCGGCAAAAAAAACCAAGAACACACTCAATGGCTCTTCGACATACATTCCGTTCACTGTGGGTGGCGGTGGTTGCTTCAGCGGCATTTCTGGTGGCCTGTTCGGTTCAGGCTGAAACCAAGGATCCCCGCTTCATCACCATCGGTACGGGTGGCGTTACGGGCGTTTATTACCCGGCAGGCATCGCAATTTGTCGATTGGTCAATCGTGCGCGAAAAGAAAACGGTATCCGCTGTTCGGTAGATAGTACCAGTGGCTCAATCTATAACCTGAATGCGCTTCGTGATGGAGAATTGGATCTGGCGATCGTGCAGTCAGATTGGCAGTATCACGCCTATACCGGCACCGGTGTCTTCAAGGGGCGCGGCCCTTTCAAGGGCCTACGCTCTGTCCTCTCCCTGCATTCCGAACCCCTGACCATTGTTGCCAGGCGTGATAGCGGCATACGCAAGTTTGCCGATCTTAAGGGGAAGCGTGTCAACATCGGGGCGCCCGGCAGCGGCCAGCAAGCCACCCTGGAGGTGCTGATGCACCAGATGGGGTGGACTATGAACGACTTTGCCCAGGTTTCGGAAATCAAGCCGTCGGAGCAGTCCCAGGCATTGTGCGACAACCGCATCGATGCTTTTGTCTACACGGTGGGCCACCCGTCCGGTGCCATCAAGGAAGCGACCAGCAGTTGCGACAGCGTGCTGGTGACCGTCGATAATCCCGCTGTGAGAGCCTTGGTGCGAGAGAGTCCCTATTACAGTGCTGCGGTCATTCCGGGGGGGATGTATCGAGGTAATCCGAAAGACGTCAAAACCTTCGGGGTTCGCGCGACTCTGGTGGCACGGGCGGATGTGCCAGATGAAGTTATCTACAGTGTTGTAAAGGCTATCTTTGAGAACTTCGAAGAGTTCAAGGAGCAACACCCGGCTTTCCAACACCTGGAGAAGAAGGCGATGGTGTCCGAAGGACTCAGTGCGCCGCTGCACGCCGGTGCGCTACATTACTACCGTCAGGTCGGCCTGTTGCGTTAGTCGCCGCTGGCATCTTTCACAATTTCAGCTGTTTTCTCATCTGCTCCCACATCAGCCGATAAGCGAGCGCGGCCGGAGATCGGGGGGCAAACAGTGCCACCGGTTGACGGTATTCGCCCATGCGCTCGATATCGCTGGCGTAGGGGATATAGCCTGCCAGCCGTCGTTTTATGTCTTCAGGCGGCTTCTCCAGAAATTCGCGATGCAGGCGTTTGCGCCGGTCTACCAATGTAAAAAAGGGATGGAACCGTTTCCGGTCGAGACCCTTGTCTTTGACGAAAGCCTGTAGTTGCTCCCAACTGTTGACCGATAGCCAGGTCGGAATCATCGGCACATAGATGCGGTCGGCGGCGGCGAAGATATTTTCCGCCAGTCGTGACAGGCTGGGAGGGCAGTCGAGGATGACCAGTGCGTAGTCCTCGGCCAGGGGTTCGACCCAAGATTGCAGTGCGTTGGCATGCCCGTGCTTTTCCAGTTGCAGATCCATATTGCGGAAGCTCACATCCGACGGGATCAGGTCCAGTTGGGGGAGGCCGCTTTCGGTGATCAGGCGACCGATAGGGGTTTTACCCTTTACCAGCTTGGCCGCCTTGGCGTCTGACGGCGCCTGCCGGGAAAAATACCAACTGGCGGCGCCTTGGGGATCAAGGTCCCAAAGCAGGGTGGGAATACCACTGGCGCTGGCCTGGTAGGCTATGTTGACGGCGCTCGCGGTCTTGCCGACACCCCCTTTGATGTTGTGAAAGGCAATGAGTTTCATGAGGTCTTCCCTAATCCGGTCCGACAACCATAGCAAACTCTGCCGCCAATGCGTGGAGAAGGTGGTTACGGCATGGTCACGGCGCCTGCGACTTGTTAGAATCCCGCGTTCGATTACGGTTCATGTGATCTTTCGTACGGGTCACCACTGAAAAATTGGGGAAACACAGCAATGCCAGTTATTACGCTTCCTGACGGACAACAACGTCGCTTCGATGGACCTGTCACCGTTGCCGATGTTGCGGCCGATATTGGGCCGGGTCTGGCCAAGGCCGCACTCGCGGGTAAAGTCGACGGTAAATTGGTCGACACGTCCTATTGCATCAGTAGCGATGTGCTGCTGGCTATTGTCACTGAACGTGATGCTGAGGGTGTGGATATTATCCGCCATTCCACTGCCCATTTGCTGGCGATGGCAGTCAAGCAGCTGTTCCCCAGTGCCCAGGTCACCATAGGGCCGGTTATCGACAATGGATTCTATTACGACTTCCGCTTTGAGCGTCCCTTTACGCCGGACGATCTGGAAAAGATCGAAAAGCGGATGGAGGAATTGGCGGCCCAGGATTTACCGGTTCAGCGCTTTGAGCTGAGCCGTGATGAGGCTGTTCAGCGCTTTACGGCGATGGGCGAGGAGTACAAGGTCCGGATTATTCAGGACATTCCCGGAGACGAGGCGCTGTCGTTTTACCAGCAGGGCGATTTTGTCGACCTGTGCCGGGGGCCTCATGTGCCGAGTACCGGCAAGCTGAAAGCCTTCAAGCTGACCAAGGTCGCTGGGGCCTACTGGCGGGGGGACACCAACAACGAGCAGTTGCAGCGCGTTTACGGGACAGCCTGGGGTAACAAGAAGGAGCTGAAAGCCTATCTGCAGCGATTGGAAGAAGCTGAGAAACGCGACCATCGTAAGCTGGGCAAGAAGCTGAACCTGTTCCATACCCAGGAGGAAGCGCCTGGCATGGTGTTCTGGCATCCGCTGGGCTGGAGCCTGTATCAGCAGATTGAGCAGTACATGCGCGACAAGTTGCGCCATCACGGTTACCAGGAGATCAAGACGCCGCAGGTGGTATCGCGTACCCTGTGGGAGAAGTCGGGTCACTGGGATAAATTCTCGGACGAGATGTTTACCACGGAATCCGAGAAGCATGACTTTGCGATCAAGCCCATGAACTGCCCCTGTCACATCCAGGTTTACAATCAGGGCCTGAAAAGCTACAAGGAGTTGCCGCTGCGTTTCGCGGAATTTGGTTCCTGTCACCGGAACGAGCCGTCGGGCGCATTGCACGGGCTGATGCGGGTCCGCGGATTTACCCAGGACGATGCTCATATCTTCTGTGAAGAGTCGCAGATTCAGGAAGAGGTGACACGCTTTATTGCCTTACTGCATGAAGTCTATGCGGACTTCGGATTTACCGAGATACTGTACAAGCTGTCGACGCGTCCAGAGAAGCGTGTGGGGTCCGATGAAATCTGGGATAAGGCTGAGGCGGCGCTGGAAGAAGCGTTGAATCGCCAGGGTCTCGACTGGGAATTGTTGCCGGGAGAAGGAGCCTTTTACGGGCCGAAAATCGAGTTCTCCCTGAAAGACTGCATTGGCAGGGTCTGGCAGTGTGGTACCATACAGGTGGATTTCTCGATGCCTGGCCGGTTGGGCGCTCAGTATGTCGCGGATAATCAGGAGCGTCGCACGCCGGTTATGTTGCATCGTGCCGTACTGGGATCTTTCGAGCGCTTCATTGGTATCCTGATTGAGCATTATGAAGGCGCCTTCCCTGCATGGCTGGCTCCGGTCCAGGCCATGGTCATGAGTATCACCGACAATCAGCATGATTATTGTCGAGAAGTGGTCGAAATTCTTGACAACGTTGGCTTTCGTGCGCAGCTTGACTTGAGAAACGAGAAGATCGGCTTTAAAATTCGCGAGCACACGATTAACAAGGTTCCGTACCTGCTGGTTGTCGGCGACAAAGAGGTGGAAAATCGCTCTGTTGCGGTACGCACTCGAACCGGTGAAGACCTGGGTACATTCGCGTTGGACGAATGGATAGCCTCATTGCAGGCGGAAGTCCGGCGCAAAAGCAGAACCAAAGCGGAGATCTGATTATTAATAAGAGAAACGTTCGTGGCGAGCGCCCTGCGCGCACGCCCATCAACGAGAATATTACTGCCACGGAAGTTCGTTTGATCGCCTCTGATGGAACACAGGTAGGTGTTGTTCCTATTGAAGAGGCATTGAAGGCCGCAGAGGAAGCGGGGTTGGATCTGGTCAAGATTGCCGACTCTGATCCGGTCGTGTGCAAGATCATGGACTTCGGCAAAAAGATCTTCGAGGAAAAGAAAGCCAAGGCGGCTGCGAAGAAAAAGCAGAAGCAGGTGCAGATTAAGGAAATCAAGCTCCGACCAGGGACGGAAGAAGGGGATTATCAGGTAAAACTGCGCAACCTGATACGTTTCCTTGAGAATGGGGACAAAGGCAAGGTCACGATCCGCTTCCGCGGTCGTGAAATGGCACACCAGGAGCTTGGTCTCGAACTCCTCAATCGGATCGAAACCGATTTGGGTGAGATCGGGGTCGTCGAACAGCGGCCAAAGATGGAAGGCCGCCAGATGACCATGGTGCTGTCCCCGAAAAAGAAGAAGTAACGCAAACGGCGTGAAGAAACCTTCCGCCCTTCTGGGCAGGAGGTTTTTTCTGTTTATGCGTTACGCGCGATTAATGACGAATGCGGAGTACGTGTAATGCCTAAAATGAAAACCAAAAGTAGCGCGACCAAGCGCTTCAAGAAGACTGCGAAGGGCTTCAAGCACAAGCAGTCTTATACGAGCCACATCCTGACCAAGAAAAGCCCCAAGCGTAAGCGTCAGCTGCGCGGCACCAAGCTGATTGCAGCTTCTGATGTCGCGGGCGTAAAGCGTATGTTGGCTGGCTAACTGACCTGGTTATTTGGAAGAAGGATTAAGACATGGCTCGTGTAAAACGTGGTGTCGTCGCTCGTCGTCGTCACAAGAAAATCTTGAAGCAGGCTAAGGGTTACTACGGTGCCCGTAGCCGTGTGTTCCGTGTTGCCAAACAGGCTGTTATCAAGGCCGGCCAGTATGCTTACCGCGACCGTCGTCAGCGTAAGCGTCAGTTCCGTGCCCTGTGGATTGCCCGTATCAACGCTGGTGCTCGCATGAACGGCCTGTCCTACAGCCGTCTGATTGCTGGTCTGAAGAAAGCCGAAGTCGAGATCGATCGTAAGGTCCTGGCTGACCTGGCGATGAATGAGCAGCAGGCTTTTGCGGCAGTCGTGGAAAAAGCCAAGGCCGCTTTGGCCGGTTGAGCTCTTGCATCGATTGTTGCCGAGGTAATGTGACGCCGAAGCATTTTCACGGCGTATGACAATAGGGGAAGAGCTTGCTCTTCCCCTATTTTTGTTTGGAGCGGAGTCAATGGAGAATCTCGAACAACTGGTTCGTCAGGGTCTGGAGACGGTTGCGAACGCGAACGATCTCTCTTCACTGGACGCACTTCGTGTCGACCTGCTGGGCAAGAAAGGTCAGCTCACGCAACTGCTCAAAGGTTTGGGTGCGCTGTCCGCCGAAGAGCGGCCGGCAGCCGGTCAGCGAATCAACGAAGCTAAGGTGCAGATTCAGGAGGCGATTAACGCCCGGCGTGCAACGCTGGAATCGAGTGTCCTGGAGGCCCGCTTGGCGTCGGAGTCCATTGATGTCACGCTGCCCGGGCGGGGGCAGGACTTGGGTGGCCTGCATCCTGTCACCCGGACCATTCAGCGTATTGAACAGTTTTTCTCCGGCGCCGGCTACACGGTTGAGCAGGGCCCGGAAATCGAAGACGACTATCACAACTTCGAAGCCCTGAATATTCCCGCGCACCATCCGGCTCGTGCCATGCACGATACCTTCTATTTCAATCCCGGGCAGTTGCTGCGGACGCACACGTCGCCGGTGCAGATTCGCACTATGGAGCAGGGCAAGCCGCCGTTCCGTATCATTTGCCCTGGGCGCGTCTACCGTTGTGATTCCGATATGACTCATACACCGATGTTCCATCAGGTGGAAGGTCTTCTGGTCGAGGAAAAGGTCAGTTTTGCCGACCTGAAAAGCACGATCGAGGAATTCCTGCGCGTCTTCTTTGAGCGGGATTTGGCGGTACGTTTCCGGCCTTCCTATTTCCCGTTCACGGAGCCTTCCGCGGAAGTCGATATCGAGTGGGGGCGGGATAGCGAGGGTAATATCAAGTGGCTTGAAATTATGGGCTGCGGCATGGTTCATCCGCGTGTCTTTGAGTATTGCGGGATCGATCCCGAGAAATATTCCGGTTTTGCCTTCGGTCTGGGTGTCGAGCGTATGGCGATGTTGCGTTACGGCGTTAATGACCTGCGAACCTTCTTTGAGAACGATCTGCGCTTTTTGCGTCAGTTCCGTTGAGTAGCGCCTTTATTTGTCGCCTTTTAGCGTGAGCGACGCAGGTCGGCACAGCGTTTTCCATTTACCGGATCAGGACAGGCAGGAACATGAAATTCAGCGAGCAGTGGTTGCGTGAGTGGGTCAACCCGGACATCGATACCCAGGAACTGGCGCACCAGATTACGATGGCTGGACTTGAGGTCGATGATGTAGAGCCGGTGGCGGGCTCCTTCTCCGGGGTTATCGTCGGTGAGATTACGGCATTGGCGCCGCATCCGGATGCGGACAAGCTGCGGGTTTGCCAAGTGTCAGACGGTACCATGACTCACCAGGTGGTCTGTGGCGCGCCGAATGTCTTTGAGGGGATGAAGGCGCCTTTCGCCGTGATTGGCGCGATCCTGCAGGGCAACTTCAAAATCAAGAAGGCCAAGCTGCGCGGCGTGGAATCGCAGGGTATGTTGTGCTCGGAGTCTGAGTTGGGGCTGTCCGACAATCACGAGGGCCTGATGGTGCTACCTGAAAGCGCGCCGACGGGGACCCAGTTACGTGACTATCTGGGGTTGGACGATGCCACTATCGACGTCGACCTGACGCCCAACCGCAGCGACTGCCTGTCCATTCGTGGTTTGGCTCGCGAGGTCGGCGTTCTTAACCGCCTGACGGTATCGGAGCCCGTGATCGAGCCGGTTGCGCCGGTTCATTCCGATATTCTGGATGTTCGGGTACGTGCCTGGGAGGCCTGTCCGCGTTATCTGGGACGCATCATCCGAAATGTCGATCTCAGCGTGGAGTCTCCGGTATGGATGCGTGAGCGCCTCCGTCGTTCCGGCATTCGCTCCATCGATCCAGCGGTGGATGTCACGAACTACGTGATGCTCGAGCTGGGTCAGCCTATGCATGCCTTTGATTTGGCCGAACTGGATGGCGGCATCGTGGTTCGCATGGCCGAGTCCGGTGAGAAACTGCGCCTGCTCGATGGCCAGGAAATATCGATGAGCGAAGATACGCTCGTCATCGCAGATCACTCCAAGGCCGTGGCTATGGCAGGTGTTATGGGCGGAGAGCATTCGGGGGTCACCGAAAAGACCCGGGATCTCTTCCTGGAGGCGGCTTTCTTCGATGCCATTGCCGTAGCCGGTAAAGCCCGTTCCTACGGTCTTCATACCGAGTCTTCCCATCGCTTCGAGCGCGGTGTCGACTATCGCCTGCAGCGCCTTGCCATGGAGCGGGCTACGAAACTCTTGTTGGATATCGTGGGTGGAGAGCCTGGCGAGATCATTGAAGCTCTCAGTGAAGAGGATTTACCGGAAGCAGCGCCGATCCATCTGCGGGAAGCGCGTGTCGCGGCAATTCTTGGATTGGCTATCAACCGAACCGAGATCGAGGAAATCCTGACGCGTCTTGGTCTGCACATCGATAAGCTCAAGGCCGACGGCTGGTTGGTTGCTGTGCCCAGTTTCCGTCCGGACATTAGTCAGGAAATCGACCTGATCGAGGAAATCGGCCGTATTTACGGCTACAACAACCTTCCGGTAACCGAAGGTGTCGGCCGGCTGAGCCTTCGTCCCCATCCCGAGGCGAAGCGACCGCTCGCGCGCGTCCGTGATCATTTGGTGTCTCTGGGCTATCAGGAAGCGATCACCTATAGCTTTGTCGATCCGAAGGCTCAGCAACTGCTCAATCCAGAGCAACAGGGCATCATGCTGGCAAATCCCATTTCCAGCGATATGTCGGTGATGCGGACAACCCTCTGGACCGGTCTGCTAAAGACATTGAGCTATAACCAGAATCGTCAGCAGCAGCGCGTCCGCCTGTTCGAAACAGGGTTGCGTTTCGTGAAAGAGGGTGAGGGCATTGAGCAGGAGCCTATGCTGGCCGGTGTTGTCTGCGGTGGCCGTTTGCCGGAGCGTTGGTCGAATGCGCGGGGCAATGTCGATTTCTACGATGTAAAAGGCGACCTGGAGAGCCTGTCGGCTGTACTCGGTTTGCGCCTTGAGTATCGTCCCGGGCGGCATGCGGCACTCCATCCAGGGCAGTGCGCTGAAATAGTACATAACAATCAAGTGGTTGGACTCATCGGTGCCATTCACCCAGCAATTCAGAAATCTTTTGATCTGGATGGCGCGATTTTTCTCTTTGAGCTATTCTTAAATCCAGTACTCACTGGTTATGTGCCTAATTTCAAAGAATTTTCAAAATTCCCGGAAGTTCGTCGCGATTTGGCTATTATTGTTTCAGAGGGGACAAGCTATGCTGGGGTCGAGACAGCGATCCGGGCTCAAGCTGGCGAGTACCTTACAGGCTTGCGAGTGTTTGATGTCTATGAAGGCGGCAATATCGGCGAGGGTCAGAAGAGCCTTGCGCTGAGCCTTTTCTGGCAGCACCCCGAGCGCACACTTAACGATGAGGAGGTTCAGGACCTCTTCAATAGGGTTGTGTCGCATCTGGGGGCTGAGCTGGGTGCAACGTTGAGGAGCTAGTGTAATGGGGGCTTTGACAAAGGCAGATATGGCTGAACGCCTGTACGAGGAACTTGGTCTCAACAAGCGCGAAGCCAAGGAAATGGTTGAAGCCTTTTTTGATGAAATCAGGGATGCGCTGAGCCACAACGAACAGGTCAAACTGTCCGGGTTCGGCAATTTTGATCTGCGAGATAAAAAACAGCGTCCCGGACGTAATCCCAAGACGGGGGAGGAAATTCCGATTAGCGCACGTCGCGTCGTGACATTCCGCCCGGGCCAGAAATTAAAGCAGAAAGTGGAAGCTTATGCTGGAACCCAGCCACAATAACGAACTGCCGCCAATTCCTGGAAAACGCTACTTCACCATTGGGGAAGTGGCTGATCTCTGTAGCGTGAAGGCCCATGTGCTGCGTTACTGGGAGCAGGAGTTTCCTCAACTATCGCCGGTCAAGCGTCGTGGTAACCGTCGTTATTACCAGCGCGGTGATGTGTTGATGATTCGGCAGATCCGCAGCTTGCTCTACGATCAGGGCTACACCATCGGTGGTGCGAAGCAGAAGTTGAGCAGTACCGAGGTTAAGGACGATGCCAGTCAGTACAAGCAGTTGATCCGTCAGATGATCGCTGAGCTGGAAGAAGTATTGGAAGTTCTCAAGGCCAGTTGATACATGGCTGGCCTTTGGGTTTTGCCTGTCCTGGAGCGCCCTGGGCAAAGGATGTGCCGCGTCTTGTAGTCTGGACCAAGGATGCTGGATACTCGCTTACCGCTGGAAACCCCCGAAGGCATTGAGTTGGTGGTGACGCCAGCTGGTCCTTCTGCGCGTCTTCATGCTTACCTGCTTGACCTGCTGATTCGCTGCGGTATCTATCTCGCCTTCTTTATCCCGCTGCACTTTCTTGGCCGAGTCGGATCTGGCCTGTTCCTGATTATCTATTTCCTTCTCGAATGGTTCTATCCGGTACTATTTGAAGGCCTGCGTGGTGGCCAGACGCCTGGCAAGCGCTATTGCCGTTTGCGGGTCCTGTCTGCGGATGGCACGCCACTGACCTTCGGTGGCGCTATGATCCGTAACTTGCTTCGTATTATCGATATCATGCCGACGTTCTACGTCTTTGGTTTGTTCAGTATGTTGATGACTCAGCGTTTTCAGCGTCTGGGCGACTTGGCGGCCGGAACCTTGGTGGTCTTCGAGCCGCGACCGGCTATAGCTGCTCCCGATCCGGATGCCGGAGCGAGTCCGCTGCCTGTAGCGTTGTCGACCGTCGAGCAAAGGGGGCTGATCGACTTCGCCGAGCGTCGTCAGCAGTTGTCGGCTGACCGGCAGGTTGAACTGGCGGATATCCTGGGGCCACTGACCCATCAGTCCGGGGAAGAGGGCGTTAATCGTCTCAGGGCATTTGCCAACAGCCTGATAGGGCGATCGGCGTGAGGCAGGAGCAGTTCGAGCAGATGCACCGGGCCCAGTGGGCGCAATTTGCTGCGGTACTGGAAGCGCTCGAAAAGACCCATCCGTTGAAGCGATCCCGCAATAATATCCCGGACACCGGCGAACTCCCTCTGCTCTACCGGTTGCTTTGCCAGCACCTGGCGCAGGCTCAGTCGCGTAACTACGGCGCTGCGTTGGTCGATCGTCTTAACGACTGGGTGTTACGGGCACATCATCAACTGTACGTGCGCCGGGATCGCTTTCGTGACCGTGTGATTCAATTTGCGATGGCCGGATTTCCACGTCTGGTCCGGCGGGAATGGCGGGTTGTTGTGCCGGCGATTCTTCTGCTGGTAGTGCCAGCATTGTTTGCCTATCTGGCGATTCATCTGGACCCCAAACTCGTCTATAGCCTGTTCGATCCCAATCAGGTTGCGAATTTCGAATCCATGTATAACCCCCGTCTGGCGCATCTCGGGCAGGCACGCGCGTCGGATACCAATATTCAGATGTTTGGCTTCTACATCTTCCATAACATCGCCATTGCCTTCCGTTGCTTTGCCAGTGGACTTTTTCTGATGATGGGGGCTGTTTTTGAGCTGGTTTTCAACGGCCTGATATTCGGCGGGCTGTCTGCGCATATGCAGAACGTGGGGTACCATCAAACTTTCTTTCCTTTCGTCGTGGGGCATGGGGCTTTCGAGTTAACCGCTATCGCGTTGGCGGGGGCGGCAGGCCTGCGCCTTGGTGCGGCCCTGATCATGCCCGGCAGCAGGACTCGCCTGACAGCGTTGCGTGAAGCGGCCGGGGTGGGTGTGTCCCTGCTTTACGGGGTGACTGGAATGCTGGTGATTGCAGCAAGTCTGGAGGCGTTCTGGTCCTCGGATAATGCCTTGCCCAATTGGTACAAATATTCGGCCGGACTGTTCTTCTGGTCCAGCGTGATCTTCTATTTCCTTTTTGCGGGACGCCGTCGTGCGACCTGAGGATATCCAGTTCGTCCCCCGTCCCCGGCCGGCGCCGGAAGCCATCGACCTGGGCTGCGTGTTAGTGCGTCGCTGGTGGCGCTCCCTCCAGGTCGCTTGGTTGGCACTGGCGGTGCCCGTGGCGCTGGTCCTTCTGTCATTGCCATTGTCCGTCGGCTGGAAGCTGGGTCTTTTCTGGTGGCTGAAGCCGCTGTATGAAATGGCTCCTCTCTATCTCCTTAGCCGGCGAGTGTTCGGAGAGGACCCGGGTTTGCGGGCTGTGATAAAGGCATGGCCGGCACTGGCCGGGAAGCATGCCCTTGCGCTGCTGACCTGGCGTCGCTTCAACCCCTACCGCTCTTTCGACATGCCGGTTGCTGTGCTGGAAGGGCAGCGGGGTCGCGGATATCGTTCGCGCATACAGGTGCTGCATCGAGAGGATGCCGGCACGGCCTTCTGGTTACTGTGTATCGCCTCCAATGCAGAGTGGCTGATCACGCTTTCGATAGGGATCGTCTTGAAAGTGATGGTCCCGCAGGCCATCTTCGGCGATTTGACCGTCAAGATGCTGTTCGACAATGCCCCTCTGGTCTTTATGACAACGCTGGCCGGCATGATGCTGGTGGCGCCTTTTTATGTGGGGTGCGGCTTTGCCCTGTACCTCAATCGGCGTACCAATCTGGAGGCCTGGGACCTGGAGCTTCTGTTTCGGCGCATTGCCGGGCGTCTCGGTCGGGTGGCTGCGACCTGTCTGCTGGCGATCTTCTGTACGGGAGCGTTCGTCCATCAATCCGCGTATGCCGCTGACCGAAGCTTGACGCCCGCAAGCGCACAGCAGTCTGTCAAGGCGGTGTTGGCAGGCCCCGACTTCCATGATCGGGTGACGGTTCGAACGCCAGTGTGGCCGGGTTGGAGTCGCCAAGAGCAGACGCAGGGAAAGGGGCTGAATCTGCTGAGCGCTGCTTGGGCAAAACGTCTGGAGTACGGGGTCTGGGCCCTGGCGCTGGCAATACTGGTCATACTACTGCTGCAATACCGGCACTGGCGAATGCGGCTTCCTTCGGTGGGTGCTCAGGGCGTGCCGGAGGCTGCGCAGGTGCCGACCTTCCTGGATAAGGATGCCGATACCTCTGGTCCGGAGTCGGAAGCGGATCGTTTAAAGATGTTGTGGTCGAGTGGGAATCAGCGCGCCGTTATTGGTGCACTCTACCGGCAGTTCCTGCTTTTGCTGATCGAGCGGCGGGGGTTGGTCTGCCGCACAGGTGATACTGAAACGGACTGTTTACGCCGTGCCCGTGCGCAAAACGTGGACGGGGCCGAGTTCCTTGCCGATCTGACCCGGCAATGGTTGCTGGTTGCTTACGCACATCGCCCGCTGCCCGATGCGACCTTCAACCGCCTGCGCGCGGGCTGGGAAGCTGTGCAGAGGGAGATGGCCGTGTCAGCAGGAGTGTCAGCGTGAGCCGGCGCCTGTTGTGGGGAACGATGGCGCTACTCCTGTTGTGTGCCCTTGTTCTGCTTGGCCTGAGCCGGCTGCGCTGGGAAAAACATACCATGGATATGGGGTTCACAGACAAAGCCATACGGGCTCCTTATCTGGCGGCGCGGCAGTTCCTGTCCGCCCAGGGGTTGCATGTCAGGAAGACGCAGGGTTTGACCGTCCTGGATCAGCAGCCGGGAAGCCGCAAGTTTCCGGCGCGGAATGATGCGATGGTCGTGCTGGATGCCTATGGGATGCTGTCGCCGGCACGTAGCGCGCGTTTGCTGCATTGGGTGGCCGGAGGCGGGCAACTGATCATGGCGGCGGAAAATCCATTCATCCAGGTCGACGGACGCACGAGAGATCCAATCTTTCAGGCGTTGGGGGTGCAGGTGAGGGAGCAGCCTCTCAAGCCCAAGAAACGTGATCGCAAGACCTCAGAGTCTGGCAAAAATGACAGGACGGAAGCGGGAAAGCCCCCGGAGAATCCGTGGCCAGCCTATAAACCGGCAGAGGACTGCAAGAATCTGGGGCATCCCATCCGGTTTCATTTCAACGGCGATAAGCACCCTCTCGATATTGCCGTTCCCGGTCAGCTGCGGCTGCGGGTTCCCAAGGATGCCGATGCAGCCCTGCTGGGCGACAAAACCGGTATTCGCTTCGCCCAATTCAATGTCGGTAAGGGACAGGTGACGTTGCTGGCCTCCGCACGCCTTTGGAGCAATCGTTACATCGGTTGCTACGACCATGCCTACATGCTGTGGCAGTTAACGACAGACGGCACGCTCTGGTGGCTGACCAACGAAAAGGGGCCTTCACTCTGGCGTTACCTGTGGTCGGTTGCGGCCTTGTTGTTGGTGGCATTTGCCAGTTGGCTGTTGGTGTTTTTCTGGCGTCGTGGAACGCGCTTCGGCCCTTTGCAGTCGGTTGAAGGGCGTCAGCGTCGGCGGTTGGCGGAACATCTCGACGCCTCGGCCCGCTATCTTTGGCGAACCGGTCATTCCGGGTCGCTGCTGGAGGCATTGCGGCGGGACGTGATCGAGGGAGGCAAGCGTCACCGGGCAGACTTCGCCCGGTTATCGGCGGACGACCGGTGGTCCTTTCTGGCCGGTATAACCGGACTTGAGCCGTCCCGTATTGCAGAGGCCATGTCGGCGTCTACCAATGACGGAGACGCTTTTACGCATACCGTAAATATGTTGCAGGCAATCAGGAATCGATTATGACCGATGCACCCCAAAGTTCTCCCGAAGCAGAAACGACGTTTCAGGACGACCATCGGCTGGCAGAGCAGATTGTTGCCCAGTTAAGACGTGTCGTACTGGGGCAGGATGCTGTGATCGACGAAGTGATGACAGCGTTGCTGGCGGGAGGGCACGTGCTGCTCGAAGGGGCGCCGGGGCTGGGCAAGACGTTGCTGGTCAAAGCGCTGGCACGAACCTTCGGCGGGCGTTTTTCACGGATCCAGTTTACGCCGGACCTGATGCCTAGCGATGTCACCGGGCATGCGCTTTATAACATGAACGAACGGCGTTTCGAGATTCGCCGGGGACCGGTGTTTACGCATTTGTTGCTGGCCGATGAGATCAATCGCGCACCGGCCAAGACCCAGGCGGCACTGCTGGAGGTTATGCAGGAGCATCAGGTGACCATTGAAGGCAAATCCCTTCAGGTGGGGCAGCCGTTTATGGTACTGGCCACGCAGAATCCTATAGAGCAGGAAGGGACCTATCCCTTGCCGGAGGCCGAACTCGACCGTTTCATGCTCAAAGTGTTTATCGATTACCCGCAAGAGCAGGATGAAATTGCACTGGTCCAGGCGGTTGCGTCGACACCCAGCGAAATGGATTACATGCAGAACGTGACCGTTTGCGCCGGGCCGGAGCAGGTGCTCGGACTGCAGGCCCGCGCCCGTGCCGTCACGCTGGACCCTGCTGTATTGAGCTACGCGGTAGCACTGAGCCGGGCCACCCGGGAGCACCGGGGGCTGCTGCGGGGAGCCGGACCGCGTGGTGCAATCAATCTGGTTATGGCAGCGCGAGCCAAGGCCTTCCTGGCAGGCAGGGATTTTGTCATCCCGGACGACGTCAAGACCATTGCCAAGCCCGTATTGCGACACCGGCTGCAATTGAGCGCTGACATGGAAATCGAAGGCGTCCAGGCGGATCAGGTGCTCGATCAACTGCTCGACAGCGTTGCAGCGCCCCGGCAATGAAGCTGAAGCGTTGTCGCCCCTCCTTACGCTTGCTGTGGGTGCTGTCTGCTGTCATGGCACTCGGGTTGGTGTTTGCGGTGATGGCTGTGTTTCGGGTCAGTCATGTGAATGAAGCCCAGCATCTGGGCTACGTTGTTTTGGCGACGGTCTTGCTGGTTGGCGGAATAGACCTGCTAGCGTCGCGCCGGGCGCCGGCATGGACGCTGAAGCGGGAAGTGCCGGTCAATCTGGCCGTTGGCCGCGACGTGGAAGTGAGCCTGACGCTGACAACGGCTGAGGATCGGGCTATGGCGTTCAGTCTCTATGACGAGGTGCCACAAGGTCATGAAGTGCGTACTTTGCCTTTGGTTGGTGAGTTGCGTCTCGGACGGCAAACGCGGGTGACCTATAGGCTTCGTCCCATGCAGCGTGGACCGCTGACGTTGTCCGGTGTGGAGGCTCGCGTACCGTCGATGTTCGGTTTTTGGGAGCTTCAGTTTTGGTATCCGTTGGAGAGCCGTTGTCGCGTATTCCCGGATTTCAGTGCGATTCCCGGTTATCAGCTGCTGCAGGCGGAAACCGCCCGGCAGTTGCCGGGCACCCACCGCCGGCAGCGCAGAGGGCAGGGCACTGAATTCCTTCAGTTAAGGGATTACCGGGACGGCGACACACTGCGTCAGATTGATTGGAAGGCGACCTCGCGCAGGTTGGCGCTGGTCGCGCGGGATTACCAGGATGAGCGGGATCAGAACGTCGTACTGCTCCTCGACAGCGGACATAGGATGATGTCGCGAGACGAGGGGCTGAGTCATTTCGACCATGCGTTGAATGCCGCCCTGATGCTGTCCTATGTGGCGTTGCGCCATGGCGATGCCGTTGGGATGTTGAGCTTTGGCGAGGAGCAGCGCTGGATTCCGCCGCTCAAGGGATCGGCGCGCATTTCGCGGCTGCTCAATCAGTTTTACGACCTGTATCCCGGCAACCGGGCATCTGACTATCTGGCGGCGGCAGAGTCGTTGATGGCACGTCAGCGCAAGCGCTCCCTGGTCTTGCTGCTGACCAACCTGCGGGGCGAGGACGATGGCGATATCCAGCAATTCGTGCAACTGGTCGGTCGCCGACACCTTGTGGTCGTCGCCAATTTGCGCGAACCGGTTCTGGATCGTTCCCGGCAACTGGACGTAGTCGATTTCGACACGGCCATGCGGGTGACGGGGAGCGCCGTTTTTGCCCAGCAGCGGCGAGCAATGCAGGACAGGTTACGTGGTAAGGGGGTCTTGCTTGTCGACAGTACACCTCGCGACCTGACAACCAATGTGATCAACCGATACCTGGCGATCAAGCAGGCACGGAGCCTGTAGTCCGGCGGCCTTTTTTCGCAGGATCAACTGTTTATTTTGCCAAAAGCTTCGTGTAATATTCGCAGCCGCTGAGGTTGATACTCTTAGCGACCGTCGGGGCGTAGCGCAGCCTGGTAGCGCACTTGCATGGGGTGCAAGGGGTCGAAGGTTCAAATCCTTCCGTCCCGACCAATTATTTCGATGACGAAGCCCGGCTCGGAAGAGCCGGGCTTTGTCGTTTTTGGAAAGCGTTCGCAGGTGATGCAATAACCCAGCAGAAGCGAGCTTCCCACTTTCAGTCGGCTGCGTCCCTGTGGCCATCTTTCCCTGCTTGTCGACATATTTCCTGGTAGCGTCGCTGTCCGGATTGGTGCCATACGCGCCGCAGGTAATGCTGATAGTGTCCTCACAACAGATACTCTGTTTTATGCCCCTGACGAATCCGCCATATGGCGAGCTGCGTATGTTAGACGGTGTCAGGAGAGGTGATGTGATGGACTATCTTTATTTCGATGGTGCTTGCCCGCTTTGTCGAAAGGAAATGGCAGTACTTCAGCGCTTGAAAGGGCCAAATTTGCAGCTGATCGACATCCATGGGTTGCCCTCAACGGACGAAGCCCTACCCGATATTGAAGCGCTGCTGCGGGTATTGCATCTGCGCACGGAAGAAGGGCGCTGGTTGACTGGTGTCGATGCCAGCATAAGGGCGTGGCAGCACACGGCGCTGGGTGGTATCTGGCAGCTGCTGGCCCTGCCGCTTTGGCGCGTTTTTGTGGAGCGTCTATACCGACGTTGGGCTGCCCGGCGTTTTGAGCGTTTGTATGGTCGCTGTTCCACAACACCCTTGAGTGATAGCGATGAGGGCTCAGATAGTAGAAGAGGTTGTGCTCGCGTCAACCATCGCTGACTCGCGTTCATTTGTCCGTGGGCATAGTGAAGTCCATTGCTAACCAGCGCTCTTCCTTGAGAAACGCTTCAGTCCCACTTATGTTTTTGCTGGTCGATAACCAGGCGCAGTGCATCGGGCTGAATGCGCTTTTGCACCGTGATGGCATAGAAGTGCTCAAACACATTCGGGATGGCGAAATACACCGCCAACTTCCCGCTTGATAACTCGTCCCGCACGACAACACTGGGCATCACCGCCACGCCGCCGCTGTCACGCGCCAGCAGGCGGAGCATTGCCATGTCGTCGACCTCCGCCTGAATGTTCGGGGCGAAATGCCAGAGACTGCAGAATGCCGCGAAGCCCTGACGCATCTCGCTGCGCTGCCCGGGCAGGAGCCACCGCAGGCTTTCGTAGCCCTTGGGGAATTCGGTCTCGGGTTTTAGCTCGGGAGGGCCGATGACAGACAAGGGTTGGCTGGCGATACGCTGAACCTGCCAGGGGCGTTGCGGATCGGAGCCGACATTGGTATTTGTCAGCGCCAGGTCCAGTTCATGGTTGGCCAATCCATCGAGCAGTGCGGGCATCGACAGACTCTGCAGGCTAAAGCGCTGCGATGGATTCCCCAGCAGTGGCGAGATGAACTCCTCAATGAAATTCCTCGACATGGTAGCTGCTGTGCCGATGCGCAACTGTTGCTGCTGGGGGCTGATACCGCGACGCATGAGCGCCTCCAGTTCCTCCCCCTTGGCGAAGATATCGTTGGCATAGCCCAGCACCTGCTGACCGGCTTCGGTGAGGATCAGCTTGCGTCCCTGGCGGAAGAAGAGTGGCTGATTCAGGCTGTCCTCGAGCTGCCTGATCTGTGTGGACAGAGCGGACTGCGAAATATGCAGTTGTTGCGCCGTCTGTGTCAGATTGCCACTGCGTGCCACTTGCCAGAAATAGTAGAGATGGTGGTAATTGAGTCGGCTCATCGTTCGTTTTTTATTAACGGTTTGTAGTATTAAATCTATTTTACTTAACTTTCTGTCCCAGTGATACTCCCTTCCCGAATCCGCTGACGAGGAGGCGAGGAATGAAAGTTGTGTTGTTGGATGTTCTGCTGACGTTGCTGGTGTTGAGTTACCCGCTGGCAGCCCTGAGCAGAATTCGCTGGCCAATGGCGATGCGGGTGGGAGGGCTCTGTTTCCTTCTGGCCCTGCTCAACGCTCTCTTGCAGTGGCTCGGTCATGGGGTGCCTTCGCACTGGTTCAGTCAGCATCCTGCCTCTCCCGTGGTGCTGCTGGTGGTGACCTGCATTGGTTGGCTGGTGCTGCGTTTCTCATACCGTTATCTGGCCGGAGATGCCCGCGAGGAAGCGTTTTTGCGGGGTTTGCAGTGGCTGCTGTCAGGCGTTGTGATGGTGGTCGTCACCAATCACGTATTGGTGTTTATGGCAGGATGGGTCGGTATCAGCCTGGCTTTGCACCAATTGCTGCTGTTCTATCCGGAGCGCCCACGTGCACAGCTGGCCGCGCATAAGAAATTCATCTTCGCCAGACTGGCTGAGCTGTCACTCGGCGGCGCCTTCCTGATCCTATACCTGGAACACCACAGCCTCTGGTTGAACGAACTGTTTAGCGTGTCGGGTCCCCTCACCGGAGCGGAAAAAACCGCGTCGGTATTGATCGCGCTGGCGGCCCTGATCAAATGCGCGCAGCTTCCTGTGCATGGCTGGCTCATACAGGTGGTGGAGGCGCCGACGCCGGTGTCTGCGCTGTTGCATGCCGGCGTCATTAACCTGGGTGGTTATGTGCTGATTTTGGCGGCACCGCTGATCAGCGGGTCGCCGGCGGCTCAGGCGCTGATCCTGGTGGTAGCCGGAACGACGCTGGTGACGGCAGCATTGGCGATGAGCGTGCAGACGTCGGTGAAGGAAGGCCTTGCCTGGTCCACCTCTGCGCAGATGGGGCTGATGTTGCTCGAGTGCGCCCTCGGCTTCTACGCCCTGGCGTTATTGCATCTGGTTGCTCACAGCTTTTACAAGGCACACAGCTTTCTCTATGCCGGCGATGGGGTGAATCGGGTACTGGTCGAACGCCATGTCGGCGCGCGAATGCTGCGGCCCAACCTGCCCGTCGCGGTACTGCTGACCGCGATCCTGCTACTCACCGGAGTGGCGCCCGCCGTCCTGGCGCTGTTCGCTCCGCTGCTTTGGCTGGCCGGAGCCGGGAGGGCGCTGCTGCTGACGGGGGTCTATCTGGTTCAGAAAAGTCTCTTTGAACACCTGTTGCCGCCACTGGCCGCTCCCGGCTGGATGGCTACGGCCTGGGTGCTGTGTCTGGCGCTGGTATTGGTGGCGGGATTCCGGCGACTGGACGACCGTCGTGCGGTGACGCTGAGGCACTGGCTCTACGCTGGTTTATTCCTGGACCACTGGGCGACGCGCGCCACGCTCAGGCTGTGGCCCGCACCGGCTATCAAGCAACCGACCTGTGCCATTGTGAAAAAGGAGTCTCTGTCATGAAGGCATTGCATAACGCCTGTCAACGCATCGCACCTGCCTGGCCCCTGGACCGGCTGATTGCCGTGAACCCCTGGTGGCCAATGATCGAACGGCCTTTTGAGGAGGTGGCGGCGAAGCTCGCGGCGCTGGGAGGTATTCGCTGCCTGATGCCGATCAGCCACTATCGCGCACAGGGTATCGGCGATGCCGTGCTCGTCGAGGCGGCGGCGGAGGCCGGTGTGGATGCCGAGCAGGTGAGGGCCGCTGATGACCTGCCGGCACCCGCTCATTGGCATTCATTGGCGGCCCTCTACCAGCGCTCCAACGGTTTGCGCTGGCTGGACATGGTCGTCGATCAGATCAGTCGGTGCTGCGCGCTTTACTGGGAGTCGGACGGATGCCTCTACCAGCACTGGTTGGCCCACTGCCGCGATGAAAAGGGACTGGCTCTGTTGATGGATTGTCCCACGCTGCCGGACTTGCTCGGCCAGTTGCCGGAAAGCCCCGAGCGTATGCTGGTGATGGCCCGGGAGGCGCTGGGGTTTGACGACACGATGGCGGCGGACCTGGGGCATGGCTGGTTGCTCGACATTAACGGTTGGGCCTCCGCGGCGGCCTATCTTCACTGGCAGGCGGGGCAGACGGGTGTTACCACCAACAGGTTAGGCGAATTGCTGGCCATTCGGCTTGCCTGGGAATGGATCACGCTGCAGTTCGCCGGGCCTGCGTTGTTGTCGCGATGGCAGCGTCAGTCGCTGGCAATGATGATTGAGGCGCACCGCGAGCATCAGCGCCTTGCCTGCGTCTGGCAGCGGGCGCAGGAAATGGCGTATCAGCAGGAACTGGCCCGGGAGCTGGCAGTGCAGCCCTCGCCTGGCGAGTCGCCCCGCTTGCAGGCGGTGTTCTGTATCGATGTCCGCTCCGAACCCATGCGTCGCGCGCTGGAAGCTCAGGATCCAGCTATCGAGACGCGGGGGTTTGCCGGATTTTTCGGACTACCTATCGGCTATCGGCCGGCTGGCGGTGACTATCGCCGGCCACAACTGCCAGGACTTTTGGCGCCCACTTTATGGGTGACGGAAGCGGCTCCGGCTCAGCAGAATCAGGGCGTGTTGGAGCGTATAGGGCGCTGGCATCGGTTGACGCAAGCTTCTCCTGCCACCTTTGGTGCCGTCGAGTCGGCTGGACTGGGTTATGTCTTCAAGCTGCTACGCAGCAGCCTGTGGCCCTCGGCACCGGCGCCCGCCCTGAACCGTCGGCTCCGCGACTATGATGGGGTGTTCGTGCTGGAAGATGCAGATGGCCCACTCGACAACCACCGTAAAGCGGCGCTTGTGGCGAATATCCTCAAAGCGATGGAGCTGACCCGGCCGGCGCCACTGGTACTGCTGGTTGGGCATGGCAGCACCAGCTGTAACAACCCCCATGCCGCAGGGTTGGACTGCGGTGCCTGCGGTGGCCAGAGCGGCGAATTGAATGTGCGAGTGCTCGCGCAACTGGTAAACGATCCTGCGGTTCGCGCGCTGTTGAAGCAGGAACAGGGTATCGATTTGCCCGACGATTGCCGCTTCATCGCGGCCCTGCATGACACCACCAGCGATGAACTCCATTGTTTCTCGCCAGTACAGGAGACGGTTCAGGAATGGCTTGTGGCCGCGTCCCGTCAAGCGCGGGCGGAGCGCGCCCCCCGGCTGGGGGAGACAGATGGCGAGTCCCTGCGTCGGCGCGGGTTTGACGGATCGCAGGTGCGTCCGGAATGGGGCTTGGCCGATAACGCCTGCTTTATCGTCGCCCCGCGTGACCGTACACGGCATTTGAGCTTCGACGGTCGCAGTTTTCTGCATGACTATCGCTGGGAGCAGGATGAAGGGTTTGCCCGGCTCGAGGCCATCCTCACTGCTCCCATGGTGGTTACCCATTGGATCAACATGCAATACAACGCTTCGGTTTCCGATCCCGAGCATTACGGTAGTGGAAACAAGATCCTGCACAACCTGGTGGGGGCGGTCGGCGTGCTGGAAGGCCAGGGCGGCGACCTGCGCATCGGGCTGCCTTTACAGTCCGTGCATGATGGTGAGAACTGGCGTCACCGGCCACAACGTCTGTGTGTTGTTGTCCGGGCTCCCGCCGACTCACTGCAAGCCATTGTGAGGCGTCAGCCCGTCGTGCAACAGTTAGTGGACAACCACTGGCTCACCCTCTTGCGTCTGGATGAGGATGGCTGTTTGTGGCGGCTTTACCAGGGGCAGTATCGGGCGGTATAGCTGGATGTGATGGTCTCCGGGTAAGAGGTCAGGCAGCTAACGCAGGGAGATATCCCTGTTCAGGGGAACAAGTTATCGATGGCGAGCTGCCTTTCGCCGGGCGCTGAAATCTTTCTGATCGTTAGACTCTCGCGATACTGCGTATTGCCAGTTGGGGAGCGTGTCTATAAAATCCAAAATTGGAATATTTGATTATGGATTAAGTGTTCGGCAGCATGCGAATGTGCGGGAGGCGGGGTATGGTCCAAAAGACAACCGAACTGGATACATTGGAAGCTTTGGAGCGTGTGCTGGAAGGTCTGCGAAGCCGGATTCCGGGCTATCCCTTTGAACAGGCGTTTGTGTCTCGCCTGGCCGCCAACGTCGAAAAGCGCATGATGGAGTTGTCCAATCAGCGCCTGAAACCGCTGGGGCTGTCCTATGTCCAGTATCAGGTGCTGGTCATGACGTTCTCCTGCCAGGATGATCCGTTGACGGCTTCGGGACTCGCGAAGGCCACAGGGGAGCGACCGACCAACATTACGCATCTTTGCGATGACCTGGAACAGCGCGGCCTGATTCACCGTCGGCGGGACGGGACCGACCGCCGACGCGTTTTTGTATTGCCGACTGCGGCGGGGGAGCAGTGCCTGAAGGCGGCGCAGCCCATCATGTGGCGACTTTGGGAACAGCGCTACACGGGCTTTGATGCCGTAGAAAGGGCGGAGTTGGAAGCGGGGCTTCGCCGTCAACTGCACAACCTTGGGCATGCGGGAGAAAATCCGTGAGTCAGCGTTTGCCCAAACGTGCGGAGTTTCTTCAGGCTTTGCGAGAGGAAGGGGCGCAGACCCTGTTTGCACTGCGCACTGCCTGCGCCGTGTTGCTGGCGTTGGGGCTGGCTTTCCGTCTCGACCTGGATCGTCCCGGCAGCGCTGCGGTTACCGTGTTGATCGTATCGCTATCCCAGGCTGGGATGGTGTTGGAGAAAAGCTTCTACCGAATCCTCGGTACCGTCGCAGGCGGCACAGCGGCTGTTGTTTTCGTCATGCTGTTTGCCCAGCAAAGATTGTTATTCACGGTGGCCGTGGCGGTGTGGGTCGGTTTGGCCGTGGTGGGCTCGTCCTGGTATCGGAGTTTTCGTGCCTATGCCTTCATCCTGGCGGGCTATACCGTCTGCCTGGTGGGTTTTCCCGCCGTCGAGACGCCTGCGCTAGCCTATCACGTGGCCATCGACCGTGTGGCCGTTGTCAGTCTGGGTATCCTGTGTGGCGGCCTGTTGAGCGTGCTTGTTTTTCCCAGGTCGACAGTATCGAGCCTGATCGGGCTGGTACGTGGTCAGGTGTGCCGCTTCCTCACCTTGTGTCAGCAGGTGTTGACTACCGAAATGACTTCCGGGGCGTTGCGCGAGGCGCATATGAGCTTCGCCGGCGATGTGGTCAATCTGGAACTGCTGCGAGGCGGCAGTCACTTCGAGGCCCCGGATAGCCGGCTGCGGAGTGGGAGGCTGCGTCGTCTTAATGCGGACTTTATGCAGGCCGTGACCTCATTGCACAGCTATCACCGTGTGCGTCGTGCGATGCCTTATGCGGATGACCAGAGCCTGCTGCTGCTCGACAGTATGGCGGCGGAGCTTGATCGTGCCCTGCGCACGGTGACGGGAGGGATTCCGGCATCGGCCCAAGAGGCTGTTCCTGTCGCTTCTCGCCTTCGCGAGCTGCTGTCGAACTGGGATGTGCGTGTCGAGGCGACGCTGGCCTCGCTCTCTCAAACGCTGGCGGTGTCGTCGAATGAAGCCCTGCTGGCAGCGATGTTTCAGCTGCGCCAATTCGGCGATGAAGTATTGGCGTACATGGAAAGTTATGCGGCGCTGTCGGCCGCGCAGGATGCGGTGGAGCGCGAGATTCCTCCGACGGCCTCGCAGGTTGACCCCCTGCTGGCGTCGTTGGCCGGGTTGAGGGCTTTCTCTGCGGTATTGGCCGTCGGGGTCTTCTGGATTGCCTCGGATTGGACCTACGGTTTCTACGCCATCATGCTGGCCGCTGTCGGCAGCTCCCTGTTTGCAGCTTCTCCAGACCCGGTGAAAGCGGCCGTTGGCATGTCGAAGGGCTTTGCCCTGGGCTTCCTGGCTGCGGTTGCCTTCTACGGCCTGGTATTGCCTCGCATGGACGGTTTCCTGTTGCTCGCGGTGTCGATGCTGCCGTTTCTGCTGATCGGTACCCGGTGGATGGCTCGGCAGGAGACGGCCGGAATCGGTACCGGTTTCGGCTTGATGCTGCTGACCGGGCAGAACCTGACCAACACAATGACATTCGATATGACACAGCTGTTCAACCAGAGTCTGGCGACGTTCATCGGATTGGGCGCGGCCATTCTGGCTTATGCCGTCTTTATGCCGCCTCAGAGCCGCTGGGTTCAGCGCCGTGTGCGGCACAGTCTGATCCGGGAGGTCGGCAGGGCGTTGTCTGATGAGGATGAGCACGCGAGGGCGCGCTTCGAAAGCCGGGTACGGGACCGGCTGGCGCAAATCCTGACCCAGCCGATGCAGGGGGAGGCCATTCGCAATCGGTGGGTCGATGAAGGGCTGACGGTATTGGCGGCGGGGTTGGCGTTGTTGCAGTTGCGGGATGAGAACGATCCCGTTATCGACGCCGGTTTCCTGTCGCAGGTAGCGGCGGCGATGGCTTTCCGGGCCGATTTCGCGGTTGGCGATATCCTGCCTGCCGTGAAGGCGAGGCGCCTTCAGTTGGCGCAGGCATTACAGGGAGCTGATGTGTCTGCGGCACGACGATTTTCGGCGTTGCTGGCACTTGAGTTGGCATTACTGGATTGGGATGCGCTCGCTACCCCGGATCTCACGCTGACCGCCGTGGAGGGCGCTATCCATGCCTCATGAATTCACTTTCAGCGGCATCCTGATTCCGGGGCTGCTCCTGCAGCTGCTACTGGTGCTGTTTGGTTATGCGGGCGTTGAGTTGATGCTGGCCAGAATCGGGGTTTTCCGTTGGGTTTGGCATCCTGCGCTGTTTCGAATTGGGTTGATTGTGGCGGTCTTTAGCTTGGTGGGCCTCTATGTGCGCTTTTGAATAGGAGGGGGGCAATGTGGCGTCAAGGATTGCGGGTAGGTGTCACGATGGTGACTGTAGTGATTGCTGCGGTGCTCGCCTACAGGCTCTGGAATCATTATATGTATGGTCCCTGGACCCGGGATGCTCGGATCCAGGCAGATGTGATTTCGGTGTCACCGGATGTTTCCGGACTGGTGACTGCTGTCGATGTCGGTGACAACCGGTTGGTCAAAAAAGGTGAGGTGCTTTTTGTCGTCGATCAGAGTCGCTATCGCATTGCCCTGCAGGAAGCGCTAGCGAGCCTGGATGCGGCCAGGGCCGATTATACGCAGAAGCGGGCGGAGGCTCGTCGCCGTGAGCACCTTGGCCATCACGTTATCTCAGACGAGAGTCTGCAGGCGGCAAAAGCTTCAGCACTGGTGGCCCAACAACGGGTCCGGTCGGCGGAAGCCGTCGTTGCGGCGGCGCGTCTCAACCTGGCTCGCACCGAAATACAGGCGCCTGTTGACGGCTATGTCACCAACCTGCAGGTTCACGTGGGAGATTACGCCAGTGCAGGTAAGGCGATGATGGCCGTGGTCGATCGTCATTCATTCCGTGTCGAAGGGTACTTCGAAGAGACCAAGATCCAGGGGCTGCGCAAGGGAGATCGGGTTTCTGTGCGCCTTATGAGCGGTGGTCCCCGCCTCGAGGGGCGGATCGAGGGAATCGCGCGCGCGATTACGAATGGCCAGGATCGGGGGTTATTGGCTGACGTCAATCCCAGTTTTGACTGGATTCGTCTGGCACAGAGGATTCCTGTGCGTATTCGCCTGGTCAGGGTTCCGGCAGGGGTCACCCTGGCGGCGGGAATGACCTGTACCGTCAGCGTGGATGTGCCGAAAAAGGGAGTCTTGGCTGCAGGCTGAAAGCCTGTCAGTCACGCTTCGGAAGCGGAGTGTTTTTCAGGTAGTGTGCTTCGTCCAGCACATCGGTGCTGCGCAGGAAAGTTTGTACCTGGGGAGGGCAGTTAAGGTAGAAAAGAAGTAGTTCACGCTGGATGTCCTGCTCCTGCAGCTGCGAGGCGAAGCGGATCAGCTTTTTCAGGCCCAATTCCTGTTGATAATCGAAGTTGTTGCCGTAGCGGAGTTCTATCAGTTTTTGCAGGCGTTGCAAGTGGTGTTCACAGGTGTAGTTCAAGGCGTCGCTCAGCGAAAATCCGGCTTTTCGCTGGGAGGGCTCCGATGCCTGCGAGGCTCGTGACTGTCTGCGCCAAAGGGATTTCAGGACCACGTCCACCAACTCCACGACGGTCTCTAACGGTTAAAGCACTCCATGCACGCTTCTATCGGGGCATTCAGCCCATCTAGCCGAGTTTTCCTTCACTGTCCTGATCGTTATACGACGGAAGACGCAGGATGGTGCTGCATGACTGGAGTTTCCAGAAAGCCTACCCGTATTATGGCGTGCATGATCAATCATTCGAACAGTTTGTAACAATTGATTACAAAGGTCTCTTCCACAAATGTAGCATGCCCCGGGCGGTTGAGAGAGACAAACTTGGCAAATTTGTTATGTAAGGAGTGGTGTTGGTGCAACCGGCTGAAATGACGGCATTATCTGCGTGGTATCCACTGGTTCTCGGCGGTTTGCTGGTGGGTGTGGTTCTGCTGGCGCTAGCTCTGTGGCGGCGTCAGCACTCTGGTGGTGTGCTCGAGGCATTGATGCAAGAGCGTGATCAACTGCAGGAACAGTTGCGCATTGCCCAGGACAACGGCGAGCATCTTATGGTGCGACTGCGCGAGGCGGAGCAGCAGGGGGCGCTTCATGAACAGCATTGTCGCCATCTGGAAAGTGGGCGAAAGGACCTGGAATCCCGCCATGACGCTGTACAGGCCGAAGTTGAAACCGGGCGTCGCCAGCTACTGGAACAGCAATCACGGCTGTCGCGCCTGGAAGGTGATATTGGCGGCCTGGAGAAGCGGGTGGTCGAGCTTCAGCGGGAGAGGGATAGCTGGCAGGAGAAGTGTGCCGGGATAGAGGGTGCGCTAAGCGCTGAACGGGTCAAAACCCGAGAACTGGAAGTCACTCTCGAGGAAGAGCGGCGTTCCACGGCTGAAAAACTGCGGTTGCTGGAACAGAACCGTGAAGCGCTCAAGCAGGAGTTCGAGAATCTGGCTAACCGGATTTTCGATCAGAAGAGCGAGCGCTTCAGCGAACAAAGCAAGAACCACTTATCCAGCCTGCTCAACCCGTTTCGCGATCAACTGGCGGACTTCCGCAAGCGCGTCGATGATGTTTACACCAACGAAACCCGCGATCGCGAGGCGTTACGTGGCGAGATCAAGTCGCTCCAGGAGCTTAATCGACAGATCACCGAGGAAGCGTCGAACCTGACCAAGGCACTCCGCGGTGACAAGAAGATCCAGGGTAACTGGGGGGAGCTGATCCTGGAGAAGGTTCTCGAGCGCTCCGGTCTGCGCAAGGGAGTGGAATACGATACCCAGGGGAGTTACCGGGATCACGACGGGCAGTTGTTGCGACCGGACGTGGTCGTCCATCTGCCGGACGAGCGACATATTATTATCGACTCAAAAGTCTCCCTGGAGGCCTATCAGGCATATGTTGGCGCAGAGACGGACGAGCTTCGTGACCAGGCCCTGCGGGCCCATGTCGAGGCGGTGAGGTCCCATATCCGCAGTCTCAGCGAGAAGGATTACAGTCAATTGCACGGTCTCCATTCCCCGGACTTCGTGCTCATGTTCATGCCCATCGAGCCGGCCTTTGTCGCTGCTTTCCAGTATGACGAGAAGCTGTTTGCCGATGCCTTCGAACGCAAGATCGTTGTGGTGACGCCAACAACACTATTGGCGACGCTGCGCACCATTGAGAATATCTGGCGCTACGAGCGGCAAAGCCAGAATGCACGCCAGATAGCCGATCGCGCGGGTGCGGTGTATGACAAGCTGCGCGTCTTTGTCGAGCATATGGAGCGCTTGGGGCAGCAGTTACATACGGCGCAGGGTTCGTTCGACCAGGCGATGAATACCCTGACTCGAGGTCGCGGCAACCTGATTTCCCAGGCCAACCGTTTTGTCGAACTGGGCGTGAGGGTGCGGAAGGAGTTGCCGAAAGCCGTCATGGATCAGGCTGAGGTGGATGTCGATATCGACGCGCCGGTGGCGGACGATCGGGAGTCGGCGCCCTAGGCCGACTGAAGCCGTGACCTCGTTCTCCGGATAATGTGCCTTTTGCCCAAGGAATGTTCATGCTGCCCAATGCTCAGGCCGAACCCGCTCATATTACCTTGATCAAGGTGCGCGGCTACCATCTCGACATCTATGGTCACGTCAACAATGCCCGCTATCTGGAGTTCCTGGAAGAGGCTCGCTGGGCCTGGTTCGAGGCTAATGACGTGGTGGAAGCGTTTACGGAGCGAGGACTCGCCTTTGTCCTGGTTAACGCCAATATTAACTATCGGCGACCAGCCTTCCCCGGAGAGCATCTCGAAATCAGAACCCGTATCGAAGGTATTGGTAAAAAAAGCTGTCGGGTGTCGCAGACCATCTGGTTGCACGGGACGGAAACGCTGGTCGCCGACGCAATGGTGACTTTTGCCCTGATGGACATGGCGTCCCACGCGGCGGTCCCCGTCGAGGGGGAATTGCGACAGAAGCTGGAGGCGCTCAGCATACATCGGGCAGGCTGATGACGGGCTTGTCCGAATGAAGACTGGTTCACATCATGGGATCGGTGCCACTTTTAAAATGGGTGCAATAACAACAAAGAGACGAGCACTGATCCCTATGATGAAGCACAGAATGCAGGTTCTGGCGTATGTCTCCTGGCGTGGTCTCCAGCAACGTGGAATGGCTGCGTTTCCCTGGAGCGGCCGTCCTCCGGTGGCTCTGCCTGGGTGCGACGGTGATGATGATTCTGCAGAAGAAACCATTATCGTCGACTGATCCGGTGGCAGTGACTTTGGTCTGAAGTCCCTAGTAGGCGGTTGCGTCCTGTCCTCCGAGTGGAGATGATAGCGGTCGTGACCGGATCCGAGGTGGTGGCCTATGAAAAACGCGTTGTCGGCAGCAATCCTGCTGCTGTGCTGTTATGCGACATCTCTTTGGGCGTTGCCTCCCCAGGATGAAATGCGTCGCCTGGTCCTGGCGACAGAACAGGCCGTGAAAACGCAGCGCTGGGACGATGCCTCTCGCTATCTCAATCATATCGAAGCCCTCAAGGTCGAGAAGAAACCGGACGAATACCTGTTTCTCCGGGGGCGGGTGATGTATCACGCAGGGCAGTTGAGTGAGGCTCGGGATGCGTTGGATGCCTACGTGGTGGCGGCGGGTCAGAAGGGAGCCCATTACACGCGCGCGTTAGAGATGATCACGGCAATCGATGAGTCTCAGCGAGCCCATTCGACCCTGTCCTCGAAGAAGCCGGTAGCTACCATCAAGGCGACTGGCGATGAGCAAAACCTGAAACAGCTGGAAAAGCTGTATCTCACCAATAATCCCCGCGATGCGCTGATTTCGCACCTCAATAGCATTCTGGCAACTCATGCCTGGACTGGCGGGCAGCGAATTCAGCGCCCTAATGCCCGTCAAGGTGTCCGTTATCGGGTGAGTGCGGGTCAGGCTGGGCAATTGCTCATTCAGGAAACGCGTTTCGACGAGCATGGCCAGGCAGCGGTCAGCCTGTCGATGATGACGGTTTACGGGGTGAGCCCCTTGGTGCGCGATGATTGCCTGGCGACCCGTCTGGAGTGCTGGGTATACGATCCGCGCGATGATTCGCCACTATTTCGGATGGCGGACAATCCCGATGCAGCGGCTCAGGCGGCACGAACGCTTGGAGAGCTGATTCGACAGATGCAGCATCCCTGAGTCATTTTCCTGTAGAGGTGGCTTGGCTCAGCGTTTTCTCCATCAGGTGTCGGGGGAGCTCGATACCGTGACGGGTTACCGGCGCATAAGCGAGGGCACGGTAACCCATCTTCCGGAACAGGTTCCGCGATACCAGGCTGGCGTGTGCCTGGACGACCGGTAACCCCGCGACCAGAACCTTCTCTTCCAGTGCTTTTAACAGCGCCGCTCCGATGCCTTGCCGGCAGTGTTTCGGCGCAACGTAGAGCATATTGATGTAACTCTCCGGGTGCAGCTGTGCGAAGCCCGCCATTTCTCCGCCGTTCACGGCGACTATCGTCCACCCCTGCGACAACATGCGCTCCACCAATTGTGGTGACTGGCTCCAGAGGGCCCATACCTGGCGCTGCGCCGCGTTGTAGTAGGGCGAGCCCAGGCGCATAACGGCCTCGCGATAAATGCGACAAAGGAGAAGGGTGTCCTGGTCGCGCTTATAGGGGCGCAATGTGAGCTGAAGGGGCAGTGTGTCCTGGTTGTCGAATGATTGCATGGCGGCGGCTGCGACGGGAGTCAGTCTCTATCCTGCGGGATGGGCCCGAAAGGCACAAGTAAGGCAGGGTTAAAATGTGTGCGTCAAAAAAACGTCGTAAAAGGTAGGCAAAAGATGACGTAAAACACACAATTTCACATCTGGCTTGGCTATTATTTCATCGTGAGTCAATAAGTCGGTGAAAAAATATGTCAAATATCGCCAAAAAATTGTTAAAGCCTGCGTTTGTTGGAATGCTTGCAGCCTCCGGGTTGCTGTTGTCCGGCTGCGGCACCGGCAATGGCGGTAGCGGCATGGACAGCGCGTCCAGCATCTCATCCACGGCCTCCGCCACTACCCGTTCCGTGACGATTTCCGGTGGTGCGGTAAAAGGGGTTGTCCAGAACGGTATTGTGACGGCTTGGGAGATCTCGGAAGACTCTCACGGACACTGGGCGACCAGTCAGCAAATGGGTAAGGCCGTTCGCACGAATAGCCGTGGCCAGTTCCAACTGCCGGTGTTGACGAAATTGAACGGCTGGGTCGTGATTGAATTGAAGGCCGACGATCGGACAACCATGGTGTGCGACGTGACGCCTAGCTGTGATGTCAATGGTGGCCAGGTGCCCTTTGGTCAGGCGTTTCCACTGTCCAGTAGCTTTGAGCTGAGTGCGGCCGTTGACCTGAGCAGCACCAGTCCTCAAGTTTACCTGACGCCTCTTTCCCAACTGGCCGTAAGTCTGGCGCAGCGCTCGCCCGAAGGTCTCAGTGGAAGCAATCTGCAGACTGCCTATAGTCAGGTGGAGAACTGGTTTGGCCTGAATGCCGGCACCCTTCAACTGGCGCCGCCCGATTTGACGCACCTGAACAGCGCAACCACCTCGACGGATGCTATTCAGTTGGCCGTGACCAATGCCGCCTTCCTGGCGCTGGTTAACCAGTCTGGATGGTCTTCTATTGAGCAGGTCCTGCAGACGGCTTCCAACCAGATCTTGCAGAACGGCGACCTGACGACCACATCCGGCAGCACCTCAAATGCGGTAACCATCAGCCAGTTGGAAATGGAAACGGCGGTTCTCGCTGCATCGTTGCAGAGCACCACGACCGATACCCTGGCTCAGCAGTCGCTGGCGGTGACACAGTCCCGCGCCTCTCAACTGTATGTGTCGGCGCCGACCAGCAGTGGTTCCTCAACCTCCAGCTCTTCGACGACATCCTCGG
Organism: Mangrovitalea sediminis; assembly: GCF_002514725.1. Taxonomy (GTDB): domain Bacteria; phylum Pseudomonadota; class Gammaproteobacteria; order Pseudomonadales; family Oleiphilaceae; genus Mangrovitalea; species Mangrovitalea sediminis. The sequence continues at coordinate 182,069 of NZ_NTLB01000004.1, read as the reverse complement.
GTACCGGTTCGTCTTCGAGCACGTCTTCCACGACAACCACGATCACCAACACCGGCTCCAGCTCCAGCTCCAGCTCCAGCTCCAGCTCGACCGGTAGCAGTGTCGCGGCCGATAGCGCACTCCTGCAGTGGCAGGCGCCTTCCACCCGGGAAGACGGCACCTCGCTGAGCATGGCGGAACTGAAAGGCTATGAGATCGATTACGGTCAGGACCCTTCAAACCTGAACCAGACGATGACGATCAATGATGCCTACACGATGAGTGCGACCATCGCCAACCTGAGCAGTGGCCAGTGGTACTTCGCCGTCAAGGCCATCGATACCAACGGCAATATCAGTCCCATGTCCAGTGTGGTGACCAAGACGATCTGACGGGGAAGTGTTTTACAGATTCAGCGCCGGCCCCAGGGCCGGCGTTTTCGTTGGCGTGGGGCGAGAGTTATTCGGTGGTTTCTTCGCCGGTCGCGGCGGGTAGCCAGAGGCGGAAGGTGGTGCCGACATCGAGGGTCGAGCTGACATCGATTTCGCCGCCGTGTTTGTCTGCGACCACCTTGACGAAGGATAGCCCCAATCCGGTACCGAGCTTGCCACGCAGTTCATTCTGGCGGGGGCGACGAAAGCGCTCGAACAGATGGGGCATATCTTCCGGAGCAATGCCGCTGCCGTTATCCTCGACACTGACCAGCACGCTATCGTTGATGGGCTCGACAGAGACATGAACCCGACTTCCGGGCTTGCTGTGCTGAACCGCGTTGGTCAGCAAATTGATGATGGCGCGTTCAAGCAGCTCGGCATTGCCCCAGATCCAGAGATCTTCAGTGCCTTTCAGGTCCAGTGTAATGGACTTCGCCATCGCCTGTTCCTGTACCGCGTCAGTTGCATTCTCGACGATGGCGAGAGCTTCGCATTCATAGAATCGCACGGAGGACATCTGCTCGGCACGGGCGAGTTGCACGAACTCTTCCGCGAGCTGGTAACTCCGTTTGGCCAGCTTGGCAATCTGTTCGAGCTGTCCGGGTTCGACTGGGGTTCCGCTGCGTTTAAGCTGTTCGATCAAGGCCAGTTGGGATACCAGTGGAGATCGCACATCATGGGATATGAAATCGATGGCTTCGCGCTGCTGTCGCTGCTGGTCGCGGATTGTGGTGACGTCAGCGATGTTGGCGATGGCACCGGCCTCCCGGGTTGCCGGAAAGGTGAAGGGCACCAATTCGATCAGGAGATCGCGCGCCTGCACGCGCATTTCCAGAGCCCGTCGCTGGCCGTGAAGCAGGGTGTCACCGACGGTGTCATGCCAGCGGTGTTCGCCGCCGGGGTCAACGCTGTCCAGCAGATGGGCCAGGGCCATACCAGGCAAGCTGCTCTGAGGTTCTCCCAGCCAACTGGCGACATGCCCATTGACGAAACGAATCACTCCGAGCGCATCAACGACCATGATGCCGTTGGGCATCTGGGCAAAGCCCTGGGTCGTGAAAGCGTAGAGATTAGCCAGAGCGACGGAGGCCTGCTGGACCTCTTCGATCTTGCGAATAAGGCGCTCCGAGGGGCGAAATCGCGGGCGCAGTGGCTGCTGGTCAGTGAAGGTCAGAGGGTCGACGTAGCGCTGCAATTCCCTATAGTTGATGCCGGTGGACCACTTCAGGCCGATGAGGAAGTGGTGGTCTCCGCGGCGGATGCGTAGCCAGCTCGTTGGCCCTTCGTGACGCCAACTGCCCGTCACTGGTGAGGGATTTTGCGGGCAATCGCGTGGCGCCAGGTGTTTTTCCTCAAGGACTTCGCCATCCTCCACCAGACACCAACCTGCAGGCAGCAGCAACTCGACAAGGTGCGCCAAAATCTGGGGGGGCGATTCCCGTGTTGTCCAAAAGGTATCCCGGGATTGTCGGCCCAAAAGATTGACCTGCTGGCTCAGGAAGCGGTTGAGCAATGTCAGGCGCTGTGCCGTAAAAACCGGCCAAGCCAGCAATGACGCCAGTACGCTGGCTCCGACAGGCAGCCAGAGGCTGCTGCTGTAGAGTAAGCCGGCGCTGCACAGGATAATCAGGCTGGAAAGTCCGATAACGAAAGGAAGCGCGTAGCGGGGCGCCAGCCGGGTCAGGCTTTGCAGGCTTACCAGAATAACCAGGGCGAGCAGCAGCACTTGCCAAAGGCCGCTTACGCTGTGGATGAGGCGGTGCTGGATCAGTGCCGAGTAAACGTTGGCGTGGAACTGTACGCCGCTCATGGGGGCGCTTCCCCCTGAGACAGGGGTGGGTAAGCGGTCGCCCAAGCCTGCGGCCGTTGCACCCACGAAGACGGCTTTGCCCTGCAGCAACGATGCGGGAACGCGGCCTTCGAGAACATCGACATAGGAGTAGGTGGGGATAGCGGCGCGTGACGGCGCGAAAGGCGTGCGCACATAGTCCTGCTGAACGTTCACAAAAGGGGGCGCGGAAACATCCGGGCCTGGTATTTTGACCTCCGGGTGAGTCAGCGTTGCCAGGGCTGCCGCGAGACTTGGCCAGACCGCCTCTCCCAGCCCCTGGCGCAGATACAGGCCTCTGACCACTTCATCGGAGTCGAGTTGGACATTGACGTGGCCTAGAGCCGCGGCGGCATTGGCCAGTTCCGGGGTGGGGAGGAATTCCGATAAGGGTTGTTCCGCACTGACCGGGTAGATGTGGACAGGAAGGACAACGTTATGTGCCTGGCGCATAGCCGATGCCAGTGCTCGGTCGTCCGATGGATTGGGAGAACTTTCGGTAAACAGAACGTCGAAGGCGATGGCTTTGACGCCATCCTGGTCGAGGCGCTTGATAAGGGCTGCATGAACCTGGCGATTCCATGGCCATTGGCCCAGTTCCCGCAGGCTTCGTTCGTCGATGGCGACGACGGCCAGGTCTCTGGCTGGCGGGAGGCGATCTCCGTCAATCATGGCGTCGTACAGGCCGAGGTTGAGCTGAGGGATTACGCCGGTCAGCTGCAACATCAGGATCAGCAGGACCAGGGCCAGCAGTGCCTGGCGCCGATTTGTTCGGAGGCTAGGGCGGTCCGTGTCCATCATCAGCGTGATTTCACTTCACGTAGAGTTCCCGGCCCGGACCCCAGTGACTACCCAGCGGTCCCTTGGGTACTCCTTTGATGCGGACGAAATAATGCTGCCCTGGTACCAGTCGGGCGGCGACGCTGGTTTCCTGTAGTGTTTCTTCCCGCAGGATCTGTGTGAAGTTGGGGTCCGACGCCAGTTGCAGACGATAGCTTTCGACCTGCGGGATCTTCTCCCAAAAGATGCGAACCTGATTATCCACATAGTTGATGGTGATGATGTGGGTCTCGGGTATGCTGCCCAGTACGACGAGGGACCGGGTGGCACTCTGGGCCCGGCTGTTGCCGCCGGCTCGCGTCTGTACGCGCCAGTAGTATTGTCCCGGAGCCAGGGGCTGTGCCAGTGAGGCCTGGGCTGCCGGGCTCCATTCGCTGCTGGCGACGATTTGTTGGAAATCTTCGGCGTTCGATACCTGAACTCTGGCCTTTTCATTTTCGCCCCGGAAGTTCCATTTGAAGAGGGGGCGCTGGGCGGCCGTCTTGGCGTCGGCAGCCGGCGCTGTCAGGTCGGCCGCATGGGCTTCGAGGTCGACGGAGAAGTTCACCGGCTTGGCTGAGCCCTGGACGCCATTGATGTCGACGGCTGACAGCTGGGCGTCGTATTTTCCGTTATCGAGTCCGGCGAGTTGATAGACCGGGTGCTCGAGTTTGGCACTGGCCACCCAGGCGCCGTTTTCCCTGTTGTAAATGTTCAGGTGATAGCCGGATGCGGCGGGAACTGGCTGCCAGGTTAGCGTTTGCGGCAGTTTCTGGATTTTGCCCGGCGACGCCGGCGGCTTGGGTGCGTTTGGAAGGTCTGTAATAACGATGGGATCGATGCCACTGATGAAGGCTGCCTTACCGGCCGGTACCAGTGCCTGATGGTATTCGTTGGAGAACGCAACCTTGCCCTTGGTGACTTCGAGCCGGGTGCTTTCCGGTTTTGCGGCGAGGCGGAACTCGGTGCCCCGAACGGCTGCTACAGCAGAAGGTGTCTCGATTTCGAAACGGGAGCGAGGGTCACTCAACGGGTGAACCCGCGTACTTAGATTGCCCTGCTCAAGGCGCATGCGGGTGTCGGCCATCCCGGTTTTGCCAAAGCGGGTCAGGCGATTGAGCGTCAGGGAAGAGCGCGGTCCCAGCCGGACAATGGATTGGTCCGCGAGCTGGATAACGACATGACCATCTTCCGTGCGAACTTCGTCGCCGACATCGAGTCGCGTTCCGCGGCTCAGCGTTTGATAGTTCTGGTCGGCCCGTGTACGAAAGAGCGCATGGCCGGTGACGGCCAGGGCGCGTGCCGGTTCCGGCCTCTGGCGTAGCCAGTCGAGGGGGATGCGAAGCATGGAGCCGGTGTGCAGATCAGAGACCGAGCTGATGTTGTTGTGGCGGAGGAGCTCCAGCCAGGTGTGACGGTTATCGAGCATTTCCTTGCTCAGGCTGCGCACGTTGTCGCCTGGCCGCAGCGTGTAGGACCACTCTCCCTGAGCAACCTGTCCTGAGCCGGTCGAAAGGGAACTTGTCATACCGACGGCCGAGCCCAATGCAATCGATACGTCGGCCGATGCAGTCGGCGATACCGCCATCCACAGGGCTAACAGGCCGGGTAGGGCGCAATGGTGGCTGACCCTCCGGGAACAACGGCACAACACCCGGCTCACGATATCAGTCTTCCTCTTCGGATATGGCCGAATCGGCACTGACTGTCTCCAGGCGGTAGCCGCGCTGGTAGATGGTCTTGATGCGGAAACCGTTTTCCGGTTTGACGCCGAGACGGCGACGGAGGCGGCTCATATGGGTGTCGACGGTGCGTGTGTTGATGTCCCGCGATAGGCCCCAAACCCGCTCCAGGAGTACTTCGCGCGTGAGGAGGCGTCCCTGGTTCTGAAACAGGAACAGGGTCAGGTCGAAATCCTTGTCCGTCAGCGTCAGGCGTTCTCCGTTGAGATGAATGGTCCTGCCCTGGGTGTCGATCTTGAAGGGACCGTATTCCAGGGTGACCTTATCCGTGTCCGGGTTACTGCGCCGCGCCAGGGCCTGCAATCGTGCCAGTAACTCGGCAGGACGGGCCGGCTTGGTCAAATAGTCGTCAGCGCCGGCATCGAGCGCGCTCACGATATCCAGTTCGCTGTCACGCTGGGTGAGGAACAGCACCGGTATGGGCCAGCTTATCTGTTGGCGCAGGATTTTCAGGATGTCGATACCATCCATATCCGGTAGCTGCCAATCCATGATCAGCAGATCATAGCTGCGATGCGAAACACCGCTCAGGAACGATTGTCCCGTACCGTACACATCGCAGTCGTGACCGGCGCTACGCAAGAGTTCGCGCACATTGCGAGCCTGTTCCTGTTCGTCTTCGAGTAGCGCTATGCGCATTTCTGATCCCCCTAATTCACCCATTCCTTCGCTTTCCCGGCTGTGTCTTGCGTTGCCCGGCATCCACGGCAAAGCCTTCGCCGTGGGTAGGTCAGTACTCTTTGAGTGCTGCCTTTAAGTGAAGCCTGCTTGAGGCGGGTGCGCCAGTGGCGTTTTTTTATTATGGTTTTTCTCACGCTCCATTCTTACAAATACTGAAACGTGATTCAGTTCTATTCTGTTGCACTGCGTAACGCTTTTGCATGGACTGACAATATTATCAGGATATCAGTGACATCCGACATCAATATGGACAGGTGTCCGAAAAAAGTGTCTGCCATGACCTACTTTAGCGGAGTGACGTCGGGCCTGCCGTTAAGGTCAGACAATGTTAATCGGCAGGAGGGGTAATTACTGCAGCCCCAAAACCAACCCCGTTTGCCTTGGAGGCGTTTCAGCGGTGCATGGCATTTCGGGCAGGGTATGGGCGGTTCGCTGGTGCCATCGGTCGTCGCTTCTCCGGCCTGATCGATGGGGCGGGTGACCCGGCACTCGGGAAAGCGTGTACAGGCCCAGAAGGGACCGTAGCGGCCTTCCCGTTGTCGCATGGGGGCGCGGCATTGGGGGCAGTGGGGTGAGCGGGCGGAAGCCTTCTGTGCTGGAGCGGCAGTGTTGAAATCCACGCCCAAGCTTCCCAGCAGGTTGATAATCTGCTGTTGGAGGCGGGCGATAAATTCGCGCGGGTCGCCGCTGCCGAAGCGTATGGTTTCGAGGGTGGATTCCCAGACAGCGGTCATATCCGGTCGTACAACGGTGTCGGGAAGACGGTGAATCAGGCTTTGGCCTTTTTCCGTGGCATGGATATAGCGTCCTTCCTTGATCAGGTACTCGCGTCGGAACAGCGTTTCGATGATGGCGGCCCGGGTTGCCTCGGTACCCAGTCCATCGGTTTCACGCAACGTCTTGCGTAGGTCGGTATCCTTGACGAAACGGGCGATGCCGGTCATGGCCGATAGCAGCGTGGCATCGGTAAACGGCAGCGGCGGCTGGGTGGTGCGCTCGAGGATAGTCGTGTCGCGGCATTGAACGCGGCTTTCTTCCATGAGGCGCGGCAGGGGCGGTTTTTCCTGTTCCGGTGCCGCGCGTGAGCGCAATTCCAGTTTTTTCCAGCCAGCGTCAACGATACCGGTTTCCGTCGCCCGGAAACGGTGTTGGCCAAAACGGCAGACCAGCTTGCCTTCGCGGTGTATCGCCGGTGGATAGAACTGCATCAGGTAAAAGCGGCAGACCAGCTCGTACACCTGCTGCTCGGCCGTTGACAGCTTAGCGGCGGGCAACTGGCGGAGGCTGGGAATGATGGCATGGTGAGCGTCCACCTTGCGGTCGTTCCAGGCGTCACTGCGTCTGTCCGGATCGGCACCATCCACAGCTGGCATTAACGAGGGCAGATTGTGGCGGATGGCCTGAAGCACTCCCAGGCGTTGGGCAAAGTGCCCTTCCGGCAGATAGCGGCAATCGGATCGGGGGTAAGTGATCAGGCGATGCTTTTCATACAGGTTCTGAGCGGCATCCAAGGTTTGCTGCGCGCTGAGGTGGAAGTGCCGCGCGGCTTCGATCTGTAATACCGACAGCGACAGCGGTAATGCCGGCGCCTCCTGGCGGTCGCGAAATCGGGACTCGACAACAGTCCCTGATTGTCCCCTGACATCGTTGCAGATCTGCTCGGCGACCTCGCGTTCGAGCAGGCGATTATCCTCGTCCAACGCCGCCTGGTAACGCTCATCCGGTATCCAGCGGGCCTTGAAGCTCTGATCGGACTGTTCGAACGGATGAATCTCGGCTTCCGGGATGAAAAAGGGTTTGGGCTGGAAGTCGCGGATCTGGTCATCGCGTTGGACCACCAAACCGAGAACCGGTGTCTGCACACGACCGACGGAATAGACCCCCCGCTCGCCGTCCTGGCGGTAGCGCAGGGTGCAGGCGCGACTGAGATTCATACCGTAGAGCCAGTCGGCCCGTTGACGGGCGAGCGCGGAATAGGACAGGCGGCGGTATTCGCGGTTGTCGTGCAGGTTTGCCAGGGCCTTGGTGACAGCCTCGCCATTCAGGTCGTTGATAAAGACGCGGCGGACCGGGCAGGTGACCTTGAAAAAACGCAGGACCTCATCAACCAGCAATTGGCCCTCGCGGTCGGGGTCTCCGGCGTGGACGACTTCGCTGGCTTCGCGCAGCAGCTGCCCCAGGATTCGCAACTGGGGCTCGGTTTTCGGCTTAGGGGTCACCTCCCACTGGCGGGGAAAAATCGGCAGGTCTTCCATGCGCCAGCGCAGCCAGCGTGGTTCGTAGTGGCCCGGTTCGGCGGGTTCCAGGAGATGTCCCACGCACCAACTGACCACGGCCTCATCGCCGCAGCGAATCAGGCCGTTACCACGTCGTTGCGGTCCCGGTAGGGCGGCGGCGATGGCTCTTCCCAGGCTGGGTTTTTCTGCGATATAGAGGCGCACGGGATACTGGGCTTATCATAAAGCGGGCAAGCAAGATGGACGATGCTGCCAAGCCTGTCAAGCGATGAACGGCGCGACCTGGACGTGCCATATCCGTTACAATATGGCATCCGGTCCAATCGTTTACTTACTGTCGGGAGACACTGATGTCCGCTCAACAGGTCATTACCGAAAAACTACGGGGTGCTTTCCAGGTGCAGTGGCTGGAAGTGGAAAACGAGAGCCACAACCATAGTGTCCCGCGTAACTCGGAGACGCACTTCAAGATCGTGCTGGTCAGTGACGATTTTGCCGATATGCGCAAGATTGCCCGTCATCAGGCGGTCTATAAAGTGTTGGCCGAGGAGTTGCGAAGCGGCGTACATGCGCTGGCGCTGCATCTCTACACCGGCCAGGAATGGGCCGATCGCGAGGCGCCTGCGCCCGAGTCGCCCAACTGTATGGGTGGGTCTAAGCACGAGCGTCAGCCGGCGTCCTGAATTAACCCGCATTTCGGCCTCCAGGGTTGGGAGAAGACCAAGGTGCACATTGTCCAAGAGGGAACCACAGGCATGAGCCAGTATTTTCAGATTCATCCGGAAAATCCGCAGGTCCGCTTGATCCGCCAGGCCGTCGAGATTATCCGGAATGGGGGCGTGATTGCGTATCCAACGGATTCGGCCTACGCGCTCGGCTGTCACCTGGGGGACAAAAACGCGGCGGAGAAGATCAAGAGGATCCGTCGCCTGGACGATAAGCACAACTTTACGCTCGTGTGCCGGGATCTATCGGATATCGGTACCTACGCCAGGGTCGACAACGTGAGTTATCGGTTGCTCAAGACCTATACGCCAGGACCTTATACCTTCATCCTCAATGCCACCTCCGAGGTGCCGCGGCGTCTCCTGCACCCGAAGCGTCGGCATATCGGTATCCGTATCCCGGATAACCGCATCGTTCAGGATCTGCTCGCCGAACTGGGCGAACCGCTGATGAGCACGACGCTCATTCTGCCCGGAGAGGATGACCCGATGATCGATCCGGAAGATATTCGCGAAAAGCTCGAGCACGAACTGGCGCTGGTGATCGACGGCGGTTTCTGTGGACCCGAGCCGACCACCGTCGTCGACCTCAGCGATGAAGTGCCAAAAGTGCTGCGCGTCGGCAAGGGCGATCCCGAGCCGTTTGGCGGCTAAGGTGCCGGTCAGGCGTTTTCGTTGATGGTCAGTTTGAAGCCGTTGCCGTTCATTGCGGCGACGGCGGCCTCGGCGGCGTTCGGTTGCCGTGTCTGCTGAAGGTTTTGGTAACGCTGTGCGATATCCTGCAGGTTACCGTTGCCTTGTTCCCCGATCAGAGAGTCGAACAGCGCATTGTTGGCGCCGTAGGCTTTCGAGACCTTCACCACATTATCCACGTAGTTCAGTGTTGGCTGATTGACGCTCAGGCGATTGACGGCGTCAACGAAGTTGCGATTCTGGTTCAGGTCGCTGTTGATCTGCTGCAGCGTCGCTGGCGGCACATGTCCGCTGAGCGCCACGCCGCCGGTTTCGACTTTGGTCAACGTCAGCTTGGTGGCAGGTTTGAGCCCGTATTCGGCAATTTTGTGCCGCAGGGTTTCGCGGACGAAGTTGGTGTCGTTACCCACGTTTGACTTGTACTGGTTCAGATCGACCCGCTTGTTGTAATTGATGTAGAGATTCTGACTGCGGAGCGTCAGACTGGCGTCAGTACTGGTCGTGTTCCCGGCGTTATTGCTGTCCTGCGCAGGTTTGACCTGAGCCTGCCCGCGCATGGCCTGCTGCAGGCGGGACTGCTTACTGCTACCGGCAAGGACGGATTGCAGCAGACCCATGATAATACCCCTTCGATTGCCAAATTTCCGATGACATCAAAAAACGAAGCAGGAATCGTGCCCGGAGCATACAAAGGGGAATACCGGTTATCTGGGGAGAGAGCTGTCCTGCGCGGTCCTGAGCCAACGGGGATTTCAGAGGTTACGTATCAGCCAGTCCGTCTTATCCAGCGCGATGAAGGCATCGTCTATCAATTGGCGAACGCCGGTGTCGCCCCGGCTGAGGGCGTCGACGATCAGTCGGGAACTCAGGCAGAGGCGCAGTGCGCCGATCGGCCGGCCTGCCTCGCTGCCGCAGTGTATAGGTTGGCCAAGCTGGACCCGTCTGTGCGTGCAAGGTGGGGTGTCGGTATTCCTTGGTTCTTGTGCAAGTTTTGTATAGATTCGCCGGGTTTCCTGCATATCCAGGGGACGTTGTCGTCCGCTTTCTGAGCGGATGAGCTTGAAGGTGAACATCGTGGGAAGGCGATCCCAGCACCTATCCGGGGCTATCGGTTGGCGGTCCGGAGGAGGGGGCATCACGGCCTCGAACGCGGCGTCGGTCTGAAGGCGTGTTTCGACGGCTTCGGCGAAGGCCTGCAGCAGGCTTTCTATACGGTCTCCCGGGAGGTTGCTGAAGGCGCGCAGTTCCTGCAGGGCCGCTTCCCAGCGCAACAGAAGGCCAAAATTGGCGACATCATCCATCGTGTATCGCCCTTGCCAGTGCTGCGGCCATTCTCCCCTGGCGCAGTAGTGCCTCAGCGAGGCCGGGAGAGGGTGCTCGGCGAACCGCTTACCCAGCGCGGCGGGAACCAGCAGGGCTCCGCTAAAGGTTGGGCCGGTCAGAAATTTGGAGCCGGTGATCGCGACCAGAAAATCCTCGCCCAGGTAGGCTCTCAGTGTGGCCGGTGCCAGGCGAAACTGGCAGGCATCGACCAGTACGGTGATATCGGTTGCCGGCCAGCGTTGACGGATATCGGTAATGCAGTGCGCGCTGGGGGCAATGAGGCCGCTCTTGGACAGGTCCGCCATCACCAGCAGGACATGAAATCCCGACCGGATGGCGTCCTCGACTCGGGCGACCACCTCTGCATCGACATCGGCGGCAAGACGGGGCCTGCCATTGGCGTCACGTAAGGAAATGCTGTCGACGACAGGGTGAAGCGGCGCGTTCAGCGGCGTGCCCTGTTGGACCGTCATGCCCAGCGCGGCTTGAGTGCTGAAGTGGCATCCCGATAGCGCCTGAGGGACGCCGCTTCCGGTTTCCGATGCCTCCACCATGACGGCGCGGACAGGCCGTTCGCTGATGTGAGCCGTCAGTTGTCCAGCGATCAGGTGCACATCGGTGCCGGAGGCGCCGAAGATAATATCGGTCTCGCCCAATCCCAGGAGCTGATGCAGTTCCCGGCGGATACGCTCGAGTTCGCGGTTGTAGGTTTCAGCGGGGGTCAGCAGTGCTTCATGGGCAATGCGTCGGCGCAGGTAATCGGCCGCGGTGAAGCCCTCTGCGGAAATGACAGACGCTGTCGATGAGCCGAATGCCAGTAGCGCCGGGTCGGGAAGGGGGGCGCAGCCATAGCGATTGGCGCCCGATTGGCGGTCGAGCTCGATACGTGGATCGCCGCCCGACACCAGCAGCTCAGGGGTGGATGGAAAGGCTTTTGGCATTAAAACCGCATTGGCCGTGCCCGCCAGTCTTTCGTGGTCCTTGTCACTCACATTGTCCTGCAGCGCCAGGGAGGGCGTGACTGCTTTCATCACCTTACCTGTTCGTGATGCGGGCGTTCGGGCTGGCGGCCGCTACCGCTATCCGTTTTCCCATCAGGCTTGCGCCGTCTGTAACCTTTTTTCGATCATGCTGCGGAAGGCGTCGAAGACCTTACGCATCTGCACTTTCTTGTAGGGGAAGTCGTCTGCGGGGTCCATCGCATGAACCACCATGGCACTGTCCGCCTCGAAAATCAGCAGCTGACCATCAGCGGTTTCCGCGCAGTCCAGCGCATAGTAGTCAAGCCCCAGCCGCCGTGTGATCTCGTCCAGCGCTGCCTGGTGCCGGGGGACGAAGTCGGTGTCGAAGTTCTCCATGAAGCGGGCTTCTTCCGCGCGCTTTTCTGCATCTTCCGCCATGCCTGCGTTCAGGTAGTGGATCATCCAGTGATCGGAGATGGCCATATGGGCGACGAAGGGCTGGCCATCGATGACCACCACGCGTGCCTTGCGATAGCGACCGTCCTGCTGGCGGTAGTCGACGAATCGGGAAACATAGAACTGATCCGTCGGAGACTGTTGCAGATAGGTTGCCAGGGCCGCGGGGTCGTCCGCCCGGTCCAGTCCCCGGCCGGCGTGGGAATCCACCGGTCGTACAATAATCGGGAAATCACCGTCGCTCAGCAGATCCTGGATCCGGGTCTCGCCCCGGGTGACAGCTTCCAGTGTGGACCGTTCCACACGAACGGAGAGCGGCATTATGACGCCCGGAATGCCGCTCAGCAGGTGACAGACATTGTCACGAGTCAGCTGCGAGATGCGAGCGGGTTGATTGATGACAGGTCGCGGCCACTCCTCGGCCAGATCAGCCAAGGAGGCCAGCAGTGCGCGGTTACGGTCGCATTGGGCCACGGCTATCATCAGTATGTCGTGATCAGGAACACCGGGCGGGACGGGTAACTCCGGCGCCAGGTAAAGCATGTCCAGGGCAATGTCGGAATCTTCGGTCAGGAACTCCAGCGGCGTGTTCCACATGACTTCGCCGGGCCCTTTGATGGCCAGCAGACGTGGACCGCCGGGCTGGCTTGCAGGGATCTGATAGAACTGCTGCAACGATAACGCCTGGGACTGAATCGCCAGCCCTGTCTCGGGGTCGCCGCGCATCTGTAGCACGATGGACAGGTCCATCAGGGCATTGGCGTCGGCGGGGTTATTTTGTGCGCGGTTCAGCAGTTCGGCGCCGACCGGTCCCAGGTCTTCGCCGAGAAAGGCGCGAGTCATCAGGTTTGCCAAGCCGAGATGAGGCGGCAGCTCGGGCGTTGTCGTCGTATTGTCAGGCGTCTCAGCAGTCATGCGTGGTCTCTGTGTCCGAAAATTGAGTCAGTTTGGCGCCAAGCGCCAGCGTCGCCTCCAGCAAGTTGTCGATGTCGCCGGTGTTGGTTCTGTGATTGACAATAGCTGCCCGAATGGCAATTCGTCCATTCAGGGTTGTCGTCGAGGGCGCCGCAACACCGGATTCCTGAAGCGCGACCGCCAGGGCCCGGTTCAGGTTGTCCATATCTTCGCCTCGATAGCGGAAGCACACGACATTGAGTGATACCGGCGCCAGGAGTTCCAGTTTCGGCTCATTTTCCACGCGTTCAGCCAGATAGCGGGCAAGGTCGCAGGTGTTGGCAATCATCTCGCCAAGCTGGCGGGTACCATACACCTTCAACGTGAACCAAGCCTTAAGGGCCCTGAAACCACGTGACAGATCCGGGCCGAAATCGCAGGGCCAGGGAGAGCCTGCCGCCAGTCCCTGAGATTCCCGCGACAGGTAGGCGGCGGGAGTGGTGAAGGTGCGCCGATGCTGTTCGCCGTCACGGATCAGGATAAAGCCCGCGTCGTAGGGCACCTGTCCCCATTTATGAAAGTCGAAGGCAATGGAGTCGGCTCGTTCGATGCCCTTGAATCGTGGCGCCAGTGACGGAGCGAGGACTCCTAGCGCACCGAAGGCGCCATCGACGTGGAACCACAGTTTTTCCTGTCGGGCGATATCGGCCAGGGTTTCCAGGTCGTCGATTGCGCCCGTATCGACAGTGCCGGCGGTACCGACCAGGTAAAAGGGGACCAGCCCGCGTGCCCGGTCCTCGCCAATGGCCCGCCTGAGTCGCTGGGTGTCGAGGCGTTGCTGCGCATCGAGAGGTATCCGGCGCAGGGCGTCGGTGCCGAGGCCGCAGAAGTCCATGGCCTTGGAGATGCAGCTATGCGCCGCTTCGGAGGCATAGGCGACCAGTTTGCGCCCGGCAGCATCGATGCCGTTCTGGCGAACGTCTTCGCCGAGCGTCGCCGTTCGAGCGACCAGCAAGCTGATCAGGTTCGCCATGGACGTGCCGGTTACGAAGATGCCGCTGGCGCTGTCCGGAAACCCGAACAGTTCCCGCACCCACTGCAGGACCTGGCGTTCCACCTCGATGGGCATCTGGTCACGGCCGCCAAGGTTGGCGTTGAGGCCTCCGGCCAGCATCTCCGCAAGCATCCCCACTGGCGTACCGCCACCGTGCACCCAGCCCATGAAGCCGGGATGCGCGTTGCCCACTGAATAGGGCAGGATCGCATGCATGAAGGTGTTATGGGCATCCTCGAGTGAAGATGGAGGCACAGGCAGGGGCGCGCGAAGCTGCTCGCGCACCGTATCCGGTATCGGTTGCCAGACCGGACGTTCCCGGATCTGCGCCAGATAGTCGATCATATCGTCGAGCATCCGGTGCGCCTGTCCACGAAAGGCGTCCCAGTCGGTGGGATCCAGACTCTTTGTTGTCACACGGGCCTCTATAGTCGTTGGGCGGTACCTCGGCATCCTTGTCCGGCTCTCCCCATAGAATAAGGGTTCTCTGGCATAAGGATACACCGCGCTATCCAGTGTGTTGCAAGAAACGGACCCATGTCGTTCGAGCGCCATTTGCGGCGATCCGGGTATCTGGCCGCCCACATCTCTGTGGCAAGCGGTTGCCGCCAGGGTGTCCTGTTGAGTAATCTTCACCGCTGCTCACCTTTACAACTTCTCACTGTCCAGGATGTTGCCGTGCCCTTTCTGACGCTCGCCCCTCACCTCCAGATTCACTACACCCAATTCGCCGGTGCCACCGATAAACCCTGGCTGGTGCTGTTGCACGAAGGGTTGGGCAGTATTGCTCAATGGCGCGACTATCCTCAGCGACTGAACGAACGAACCGGTTGTCCGGTACTGGTCTACGATCGTCAGGGGTATGGCCAATCGTCGCCCATGGACCGGGAGCGGACGATTCATTATCTGCACCAGGCGGCGCTGACCGAGTTGCCTGCCGTTCTGGATAAGCTGATTCCGGATCAGGATTATTGGGTGATCGGGCATTCCGATGGGGGTTCCATTGCGCTACTGCATGCCGCCGAGAAAAATCCCCGTTTACGCGGTGCGATTACCGAAGCCGCCCACGTCTTTATCGAGCCCGAAACCCTGGCGGGTATCCGTGTGGCCGATGAGGCTTACGCAGCCGGCAAACTCAAGAACCTGACGCGCTATCACGGCGACAAGACCGATTGGGTGTTTCACTCCTGGGCCAGAACCTGGCTGAGCCAGCCGTTTCAGCCCTGGAATATCGAATATGTGTTGCCGTCCATCGACGTCCCCATGCTTGTGATGCAGGGGCGGGAAGACCAGTATGCCACCGAGGCACAGGTGACCGCGATCGTTACGCAATCACCCCGGGCAGAGGCGGCGATTATCGACCACTGCGGTCACACTCCCCACCGCGAGCAGACGGATATCGTGCTGGCGCAAATGAGTGATTTCATCGCCCGCTCATAACCTCCTAATAGGGCGCGGTATCGATCTGATCCCGCGCCGCCAGCAAGTGGTCGCGGACAAAAGCGACACGCGGGTGGCGTAATGCGCTCTTGTTCCAGGCCAGGTAAAGCGTTTTCTCCGGTCCGCTTGCCGGCGGCAGCAGCGCAACCATCTGCCCTTTGTTGAGACTTCTCTGACAGAAGTAGTCCGGCAGTACCGACCAGCCGGCGCCGGCGCGGACGAATTCATCGACGATTCGCAGGTCTGGTGCTGTGGTCTGTGCCCGCCAGACAGGGGACACGCCAAACTGGCTCTGGAAAAACTCGCGGATCAGCGGCAACTCCTCGTCGTAGGCAATCGCTGGAAACGCTTCCAGGGTCTCGCGGGTGATCTTGCGGCTGAGGATACGGCGGGCCATATCCGGCGCGGCGACCAGCACCAGACGCTCGCGGGCGAACTCCTCGAAGGCGACATCCGGACTGTTCGAGACCGAGGCGGTGATGGCCAGGTCAACGGCGCCTTCGCGAAGGAGTGCATGCAGGGTTTCCCGACCTCCGGTCTGGATGCGGAACGAAATCCCTTCTGCCATCAGCGGCGCGAGCAGCGGGGCAATATGGGACGCCGTCAGCACGGCCGGGCCAGCCAGGTGAAGGGTGCCGCGGATATCCATGGAGTGCGCCTTCATTGCTTCCAGGCTACCTTCCAGTTCATCGAGATGGATGGCGATCGAGCGGGCCAGTTCGTCGGCAATGGGCGTTGGGGTCATGCCCCGAGCCTGGCGGCTGAAGAGCGACTTTCCAAGGGTCGTTTCGAGCGCCCGTACATGCGCTGAGGCGGCCGGCTGCGTCATGCCGAGACGTTGTGCGGCGCGAGATAGCGATCCGCTGCGATAGGTTTCCAAGAAGGTGCGGAGCTGGATCAGGTGGCTCATGGCGGAATCTCTGTATAGTCGACCTATAATAAATATTATGGTTGATGGTACAAAAAATAAGTATTTCAACCAGTCATCCGTCCTCTAGAATCCTGCCTGCAATCGAGCAGGTAAGGTTTTGCCTGCGAGACCGGTATGCTCCCGCGTCTCCATGGGCCCCGCATTCATCGGCGTTTTCCAACATCACACCGCGGCATCTGGTGGCCGATGTGGGGGTTGCCCTGGACCTCTGAAAACGGTGTGTTTCGGCATGGCGAAGATAGTGGGATCCGCTGCATCATGCGCCGGTCAGTTGCCGGTCAGTTGCCGGTCAGTTGCCGGTCAGTTGCCGGTTGGTTGTATCGGGCGGGTTTTCCTGGATGTCGGTGTTATTGCCTCTCTGGACAGTTATGTTACCGATGAGCGCCTGCCCCGGGGGCGACATGAGGTATCGCGTTGTGATTGATATGAGCTCACTCAAGGAGCCGTTAGCCTGACACGCTCCCCTTCTGCTCGCGCCCATCCTGCCAGAGGCGCGGGCTTTTTTTATTTTCAGGACGTATCGCCGTAGGCCAACCCGGTGATGCCCATCGCTACCAAGGAGTAAACCATGACACAAGCACAAGGTCTGTTGTTCGAGTCGTTCCAACTGGGCGCCATGACACTTCGGAACCGGATGGTGATGGCCCCCCTGACTCGAAACCGTGCCGGCGCTGGTCTGGCACCGACCGAACTGGCCGTCGACTATTACGCTCAGCGGGCGACCGCAGGGTTGATCATTGCTGAAGCGACACAGATCCGCCCGGACGGCCAGGGCTATATCAATACGCCCGGTATCTACAGTGAGGCGCAGGTCGCGGCCTGGAAAAACGTTACCGATGCGGTTCATGCCAAGGGCGGCCGGATCGTGCTGCAACTGTGGCATGTGGGGCGAATTTCCCATGTGTCGCTGCAGGAGAACGGCCAGAGGCCCGTGGCGCCCTCAGCTATCCAGGCCAAGGCACAGACCTTCGTCGCCGAGGGCATGGTCGATGTGTCCGAACCCCGCGCCCTGGAACTGGACGAAATTCCGACCCTGATCGAGGATTACAGAAAATCGGCCCTGAATGCCGTGCGAGCGGGCTTCGATGCGGTGGAAGTCCACGCCGCCAACGGCTATCTGCTGGATGAGTTCCTCCGCGACGGTGCCAATCAGCGCACCGACGCCTATGGGGGGTCCATCGAAAACCGTGCGCGCCTGTTGCTGGAAGTGATGCAGGCCTGTTGTGACGCCATTGGTGCCGACAAAGTTGGCGTGCGCCTGTCGCCGGTGTCGCCCTTCAACGATTTGAAGGACAGCCATCCTCAGCCGCTGTTCAATTATGTCGTCGAAGCGCTGAATACGT
Source organism: Mangrovitalea sediminis (assembly GCF_002514725.1). GTDB lineage: Bacteria > Pseudomonadota > Gammaproteobacteria > Pseudomonadales > Oleiphilaceae > Mangrovitalea > Mangrovitalea sediminis. Next base: position 164,528 of record NZ_NTLB01000004.1, on the reverse strand, counting down.
TGAGTCCGTTGTATATTCACGTGATCGAAGGGGCTACCGGTGGCGACCGGAAGGTCGATCCGACCTTCGACTTCCGGGCGTTGCGAGACCGTTTCCACGGCGTTTACATGGCCAACAATGGCTATGATAAGGCGTCGGCCGAAGCTGCCTTGAAGGACGATGCGGCGGATCTGGTCGCTTTCGGTCGCCCCTTCATTGCCAACCCGGATCTTGTTCGCCGGTATGCACTGGACGCGCCGCTCAATGAGCTTAACCCGGCAACCCTTTACGGTGGCGGGGCGGAAGGCTACACCGATTATCCCGCGCTGGACGAGCAGGGCGCTTAACGCCCGGGTTATCAGATACGAGGAGCACTCTATGTCGAAGTACCACGCATTTGCCGCGCAGTCCGCAACGTCGGGCCTGGCGCCTTTGCAGATCGAACGACGGGCGCCGCGTCCGGACGATGTCGCCATCGATATTCTGTACTGCGGTGTCTGCCATACCGACATCCACTTTGCCGAGAATGACTGGGGGCGCACCACCTATCCGGTGGTGCCGGGCCATGAGATTGTCGGCAAGGTTACCGCTGTCGGGAGTGACGTTACACGGTTTAAGGTGGGCGACAGGGTTGGCGTGGGTTGTATGGTTGACTCATGCCGCCAGTGCAAGGCCTGCGATTCCGGCCTCGAGCAGTTTTGCGAAAGTGGTTTCGTGTCGACCTATAACGGTCGCGACCGTCACGACCAAAGCCAGACCTTCGGCGGATATTCCGAAGCCGTGGTGGTGAGCGAGCGTTTTGTCGTACGCGTGCCGGATGCCCTGGAACTGCCGGCTGCGGCGCCGATTCTGTGTGCCGGTATCACCACCTATTCGCCGCTCAAGCACTTCGGGGTAAAGGCCGGCCACAAGGTGGGCGTGGTCGGTATGGGCGGTTTAGGCCATATGGGCGTGAAGTTCGCCAAGGCGCTGGGCGCCGAAGTGACGCTCTTCACCCGCTCTGAAGGCAAGCGGGAAGAGGCTCAGCGGCAGGGTGCCGACCATGTGATTATTTCCACCGATCCTGAACAGATGGCCGCCGCGGCCGGCAGCCTCGATTTCCTGCTCGACACCATTCCGGTGCCGCATGATCTTAATCCCTATCTGGAGACGCTGACCTACGACGGTGTGCACATCCTGGTCGGGCTGATTGAACCGATTGACCCCACCCTGAACGCGGCCAATCTGGTCCGCAAACGCCGCGTCCTGGCCGGCTCGCTGATCGGCGGTATGCCGGAAACCCAGGAAGTTCTCGACTTCTGCGCCGAGCACGGCATCCGGTGTGATATCGAAATGCTCGATATCCACAACATCAACGAAGCCTATGAGCGGATGAAGCGGAGCGACGTGAAATATCGTTTCGTGATCGACATGGCGACGTTGAAGAGCACCGGATAACTGGTTCTGGCAGGAACTTGGATCGAGGCCGGACTTCGAGTCGCGAGGTCCGGCCTGATTCACTCCCGTTAAAGGTGACGCCCACCTCCCACAAATGCGATAATCGCGCACGATTGACAGGTTGCCGCCCGCCCACTCGCTTGCCAAAGTGACTCGCTCGGTCTGCAGTACCCTTATTCCCTCGCTTCTATCTGGATTTTTCGTGATTTCGACCGCAAACATCACCATGCAGTTTGGCGCCAAGCCGTTATTCGAAAACGTCAGCGTCAAGTTCAACAACCACAACCGGTACGGCCTGATCGGTGCCAATGGCTGTGGTAAATCCACGTTTATGAAAATCCTTGGAGGCGACCTGGAGCCTTCATCAGGGCAGGTGATGGTCGAACAGAACGTTCGCCTCGGTAAGCTGCGGCAGGACCAGTTCGCCTTTGAGGAATACAGTGTCATCGACACTGTGATCATGGGACATTCCGAACTGTCGCGGATCAAGCTGGAGCGCGACCGCATCTACGCCAAGCCGGAGATGAGCGACGAAGACGGTATCGAAGTGGCGCACCTGGAAGTGCAGTTTGCCGAGTACGATGGCTATACCGCCGAGGCACGTGCCGGTGAGTTACTGCTGGGGTTGGGTATTCCGCTCGAGCAGCACTGGGGTCCCATGAGCGCCGTCGCGCCAGGCTGGAAATTGCGGGTGTTGCTGGCGCAGGCGTTGTTCTCGGATCCGGATGTCCTGCTGCTCGACGAGCCGACCAACCACCTGGATATCGATACCATTCGCTGGCTGGAGACGATCCTCAATCAGCGTAACAGCACCATGATCATCATTTCCCACGATCGCCATTTCCTGAACAGTGTCTGCACACATATGGCGGACATGGATTATGGCGAGCTGCGGGTCTATCCCGGCAACTACGACGATTACATGCGAGCGTCGACGGAGGCTCGGGAACGGGTCCAGAACGAAAATGCCAAGAAGAAGGCGCAGATTGCCGAGCTGCAGGCGTTCGTCTCGCGCTTTTCCGCGAATGCGTCGAAATCTGCCCAGGCGACCTCCCGGGCCCGGCAGATCAAGAAAATCGAATTGGTCGAGGTCAAGCCGTCCAGCCGCGTCAGCCCTTTTATCCGCTTTGAGCAGGAGAAAAAGCTGCACCGCCAGGCGGTCACGCTGGAAAATATCAGTTTTTCCTATGGCGAAGAGCCGCTGATCAAGCGTTTCAGCGCTCAGATCGATGCCGGCGAGCGGGTTGCTATCATCGGTCCTAACGGTATCGGCAAGACCTCCTTGCTGCGCTGTTTGATGGGCGAGCTGACCTTGGATGCAGGCAGCGTCAAGTGGACCGACAGCGCCCAAATCAGCTATTTTGCCCAGGACCATGCACGGGACTTCGCGGCCGATGCCACGCTCTATGAGTGGATGGCACAGTGGACTCAGGGCGGTGAGATGCTGATCCGCGGTACGCTTGGCCGTATGCTGTTTTCCAATGATGAGATTCAGAAGTCGGTGAAGGTGCTGTCCGGCGGTGAGCAGGGGCGTATGCTGTTCGGCAAGATGGTCCTGCAGAAAGCCAATGTCATGCTGATGGACGAGCCGACCAACCACCTCGATATGGAATCGATCGAAGCGCTGAACCTGGCGCTGGAAAACTATCCGGGTACCCTGATTTTTGTCAGTCACGACCGGGAATTCGTTTCGTCCCTGGCAACCCGTATCATCGATATGCAGCCGGGTCGAATTGTCGATTTCAGCGGCAACTACGAAGACTATCTGCGTAGCCAGGGGTATTGAGGGCGCACGTCTCGGGGCTTTGCTGAAGGTTCACTACGAGTTTGGAGATTATCGGATGATTCCTCTCGATCAGTGGCTCCTGTTTGGCGGTGCAGCCTTGCTGATGGTGCTGACACCGGGGCCGAATATGATTTACCTGATATCGCGTTCCATCTGTCAGGGGCGCGCGGCGGGGGTCATGTCACTGTTCGGTGTGGTGGCGGCGTTCGTGGTGCATATGCTGGCGGCGGCGTTGGGGCTGACGGCCCTGTTCGTGGCAATTCCGGTGGCGTACGACCTGGTGAAATGGGCCGGGGCGCTTTATCTGTTGTATCTCGCCTGGCAAGCGCTCAGGCCTGGCGCCCGCTCGCCGTTCGAGCCCCGGGTGTTGCCGGAGCAGCCCCCGCGGAAACTGATGATGATGGGGTTCCTGACCAGTCTGCTTAACCCCAAAATTGCCGTTTTCTACCTGTCCATCTTCCCGCAGTTCATCTCGCCGCAACACGGATCTGTGCTTGCCCAGAGCCTGATTCTCGGCGCCACGCAAATCACGATCAGTTTCATCGTCAACCTGATGATCGCTCTGTCGGCGGCAGGTATCGCCGGGTGGTTTGGGCGCAATCCCCGCTGGCTGGCGGCGCAGCGTTATGTCATGGGTTCGGTATTGGCCGGACTGGCGGTGCGGCTTGCCATCGATCATCGCCAGCGGGCCTGAGTGCGCAGTCTCTCGACGATGAGCCATAAAAAAGCCCTCACGAAGAGGGCTCTCTGAAGCTTGGAACATTGGACATATCAGGCGTAGGTATTGATCCGTCCGCCGGTTTCCCCTTCCGCTGCCTGTGCCGCCTTGGATTCGCCGGCCTCTTCGGATTTCTGGGTAGTGGTTGGGGCTGTATTCGTCGTATTTGACTGCACCTGCTGGCGTGATTGACTGGATGCCAGCTGCAGGTACTGCTGTGCCAACGCCGATGAGGAAGATCCTACATTCATCGCGTGACTCCTCTGCCGATGAGTTTGGCCCGCCCCTCATGTTGAAAAGGAACACGAATGGGCTAGCTTATCCAGATACGCCTTTTCGGGCTTCTGGATTTTTTCAGTATGGCGTATTTCCCTTAGTTTTGCCTTAACGCTGATCATTAAATCGCCGCTGACATAGGCGCAGTTATTGAATGGAATACCGTCCTATGAAAGGCTTGGCTTTTCTTTGGCGTTCGACATGGCCATTATCGGGGCCCAAGGCGTTTGCCTCCCCATTATCAAGGAATCGATCATGACCTTCAGACTTGCGACAAAAGCAGAAGAACCGGCTCCGCAGACCGAAAACAGCCGGTTGGAAGACCAACTGGCATTCAAATCGCGTACCGTGCTGGTGTTCGGCGAAATCAACGATAAGAAGGCCTATGAGGTTTGCCGGCGCCTGCTGGCGCTCTCCGAGGAATCGGACGAGCCGATCACCATGATCATCTCGTCGCCTGGCGGCCACGTGGAATCCGGCGATGCCATCCACGACATGATGCGCTTTATCCGCGCGCCAGTGACAGTCGTCGGTGCCGGTTGGGTCGGTAGTGCAGCCGCACACATTTTCCTGTCGCCGCCGAAAGAGCGCCGCGTGTGCCTGCCCAACACCCGTTTCCTGATCCATCAGCCGGCAGGCGGTGCCGGTGGTCAGGCGTCTGACCTGGCGATCCAGGCAGAGCAGATTCTGAAGGCTCGCGAACGGATTGCCCGTGTGATTGCCTCTCAGACAGGACAGCCTTACGAGAAGGTGGCCAAAGATATCGAAAGGGACTTTTGGATGAACGCGGAAGAGGCCATTGCGTACGGCATCATCTCCCGGATCATAGAGCGTCAGACCGATCTGGCATAGTCCTCTTTTCGCGCTTCCCGGGCGTCCTGCCGGGAAGCGCGAAGGTCAAATCTGCGACACGCGCTTGTAATAGGCGTAAATCACCTCATCGGGAATATCCCGGCTGCTGGTTTCCTCCGGTGACAGTCCAACACGGGCCAGGCGCCAGGGGTCTTCGTGCTGCAGCATTTCCTCCAGTTCCAGCGTGGTCATGTCCCCATAGATGTTCAGGATATTGTCCAGGTGTTCGCGTTCGGAGACTGACAGGATCGTCAGAGGCTCGGCCGGATCGCTAAACCAGCGGTCGGCTATGGTGATGGGGGAGTAAAAGCTGGATCGTCCCCTGAAACGGTTGTGAATGGTGCGATTGACCGGTCCGAACTTCCAGGCTTCGAATCCCTCGCTCAGAAGCGGCGTGTGGCTGTGAAAGGCGAGATGCCAGGCGTGGGCGATGTAGAGGAGACGCTGCAATTTCACCACATTGAGGAAGAGCCCCTCTTCCTCCATGAACAGGATGATGTAATCGCATACCGCATAAAGCTTGCTGGGTTCCATGGCTGCACCCTGTGGCCTGTTATCCAGTAAGGTCCCTCCGTACTGCTCTCCTATGGTTTCCGCGCATGCCCGCCTGACCGTCGTTGAGGCACGAGCCGACGCAGAGACCTTCTCAAATTAACGGGAGTGGCTGTGACGATATGCTGACATGGATCAAAAATCCATGTTTTGTCATCTGTTAGAGGTGGTTTTTGATCTAATGGATAAGGGTTTTTATAGCGAATTTGCAGTGTGGATATACCATGTTGCAACGGTACCTTTCGGCACTGTCATGGTACCTTGAAGTACCGGGTTTTCGATTATCCTGGCGCCTGATTCCCTGTCAGCGCCTCAAAGCCGCCCATCAGGTCCAGCAACTCCTCCGTAATCATCTCCTGTCGTTCCTGGCTGAAACGGGTGCCGAGTTCGGTGAGATGTTCGTCGATATTTTTTTCGGCCACCTGCATGGCTGCGAGGCGGCTGCTGTGTTCGCTGCTGAGGGATTCGGTGCAGGCGCGGAACAGAGAGCTGAAAATAAGCTGGCGGGTGAGGGCGGCGAGCAGGGCCGGGCGCGCCTCGGTGTAAGTTGGCAGGGAACGCCCGGGCCACCGCTCGGGAACACGGGCGTGCAGGCGTTCCAGGTCGATCGGCAGCAGGCGCAGCATGTGGGGCTCGCGGCCACGGCGGTTGGGCAGGTTGCGGTTGTAGAACAGGAGGACCTGGGTGTTGCCTTGCAGTCGCTGATAGTGATCGACACGCTGCACCAGTTGTCTCACGGTATCGCCGATAGCCATGATTGAGGAGGGAACCGTAAAGGATTCCTGGGTGGCGTGGTGACGATCAGCGAGATGGCCGTCCACGCGGGTGCCGACGCTGAGCAGCAGCCTGTCTTCATGGCGAATATGCAGGCCGTTCAGGCGCTCCACCGCGTAGTGGGCGATGTCCTCGTTGAAGCGTCCGCACAGGCCCCGGTCGGAGCCGAAGATAATGGCTACTGCACGGGGGGCATGGGCGGGCGGCCTCGGTAACCGCCCGCGAGGGGCCATATCCCGCAGGACGACATAAAGGCCCATTTCCACGGTTCGGGTGTAGTCGGTGAGGGAGGCCATCGCCTGTTCATATTGGTGAATGCTGGCCAGTGCGAGCGACTTCATGGTGCGGACGACTGTCTGCAGGTCCGTCACGGTTTCGATGGAATGCCGCAGTTCCTCAAGGGCGGCCATGAGGCTCCTCCTCATGGAAACCGCCGCGCAAAGCTTCAGTGAGGAGTGCGGCGATCTCGGTGACCTGCTCTGTGCTGAGTTGCTCCCCAGCGTGAATCGTTTCGCCGAAGCTGAGACCCTGTTCTGCCACCACTGCGCGGATGCGCGCTTCCGCCTCGGCAATCCGTTCCAGGGGGACTGGGTCCAGCAGGCCCTGCGTTGCCGCCAACAGGACGATCACCTGTTCTGTGGTGGTCAGAGGTTGCTCTTCTCCCTGCTTGAGCACTTCGCGGATGCGACGCCCCCGTTCGATGCGTTGGCGGGTATCTTCGTCCAGGCGTGTACCAAAACGGGCAAAGGCTTCCAGTTCTTCAAACTGGGCATAGGCCAGCCGCAGTTCGCTGGCAATGTGACGGAATGCCGGCAGCTGCGTCTTGCCGCCGACCCGCGACACCGACCTGCCGACATCGATGGCGGGCAACACGCCCTTCTGCGCCAATCGTGGCGACAGGTAGACCTGGCCGTCGGTGATCGACACCAGATTCGTGGGGATATAGGCCGCCAGGTTTTCCGCTTCCGTCTGGATGATCGGCAGTGCGGTCAGGGAGCCGCCGCCGAGATCGTGTTTGAGTTGGGTGGCCCGTTCCAGCAGGCGGGAGTGGATGTAGAAAATATCGCCAGGATAGGCTTCACGGCCCGGCGGCCGGCGCAGCAGCAGAGACAGCTCCCGGTACGTGTTGGCGTGCGCGCTGAGATCGTCGTAAACGATCACCACGTCATGCCCCTGGGCCATGAAATATTCGCCAATGCTGGTGGCGGCGTAGGGCGTGATGTACTGCATGCCCGGAGGCTCCTCACCGGATGCGACGACCACGACGGTTTGCGAGAGCGCATCATGCTTGCGGAGGGTTTCGATGACGCGTGCGACTGAGGAACTGCGCTGGCCGATGGCGCAGTAGATGCCGATAAGCCCCTTGTCCGCCTGATTGACGAGCGTATCCACCGCCACGGTGGTTTTGCCGGTCTGTCGGTCGCCGAGAATCAGCTCACGCTGACCGCGGCCGATGGGGATCAGGGCGTCGATGGCCTTGATGCCGGTTTCCAGCGGCCGCTGCACCGGTGCCCGGTCGAGGATGGCAGGCGCAGGGCGCTCCAGGGGCCAGCGTTCCGTACTTTCAATCGGGCCGGCCCCGTCCAGCGGGCGGCCAAGGCCATCGACAACCCGCCCCAGCAGGCCCATGCCGACCGGTACGTCCATTACCCGCCCGGTTCGACGCGCCTCGGTGCCTGCTCCGAGGTCAGTATTCCGCAACAACACCACGCCGACTTCGTCTGGGTCGAGGTTGAAGGCGATGCCCTCGGCGCCACCGGCAAAGCTCACCCACTCCTGCGCCTTGACGCCGGGTAGGCCCTCGACCAGCGCCACGCCGCGCCCAACGAACGTCACCCGCCCAGCCTCCCGGGCACGGAGGACTTGGTGGCGCTGTAACTCGTCGTCGAGTGCTGTGCTGACGGCCCTCCAGTGCTCATCCAGCATGGGGCAACTCCAGGGTGGCCGTGGCGAGATGGGTGCGCAGGTTAGATTCCACTTCGTTCAGGTGTTCAGCCAGGGACCAGCCGACCTGATAGCCGGGTGCACGCAGCTCCAGGCCGCAGATCAGTTGGCTGTCCTCTTTGAATGCAGGGGGCCGGGGTAGGTCCAGTGTGGTCTGCACCACCATCGCCAGTTCCGTTCGCAGGCCCTCTGCCAGGGGCATGGCGCTGACCAGGGACAGGGTTTCCTGACGTTCGGCGGCTTCCCTGAACTGTTGTCGGTCTTCTTCGGGCAGGTCGGGGAGTCGATGCAGGAAAACGCGGACCATTTGGGCCTCGAGTTCGGCATCCGCCAGTTGCTGCAGCGCCTCACGACTTAAATGACACACCTGTGCCGAGAGCTGCTGGCGCAGTTCCCGCAGAAAGGACTGGCGCTCCCGTTCCACCTGTTCGCGCCAGCGGCGACCGGTGTCGGCCACATCGTCGCGCAGGCTTTCCAGCATGGCATCGCGCCGGGCTTCCACTTCATGGCGCATATCGCGTAGCAGGCCTTCCCGCTGCGCCTCCAGCGCGTCGGACTTGGCCCGAAAAGCCTCCGCTTCCTGGGTTGCGATGGCGGACTGGTCAGCCGCCTGTTGCAGTCGCTGGGCGATACCGGCCTCGCGCCGGTCCATGGCATCCAGTACCGGGCGATAGAGGAAACGCTTTAGCAGATAGACCAGGATCAGGAAGTTGACGATCTGGGCGATCACCGTGAAGGTGTCGATCTCCATGTTCAGCCTCCGGCCTTGGACACCATGTAATCCCAGAAGGGGTTGGCGAAGATCAGGATCATGGACACCACGAAACAGTAGATCGCGGTGGACTCCACCATCGCCAGGCCCACAAACAGGGTGCGGGTAATGGTGTTGGCCTCATCCGGTTGCTGGGCGATGGCGCTCAGTGCCTGGGCCAGGGCGCGGGCCTCGCCAAAGGCGGGACCGATGGAGCCTATGGCGATGGTCAAACCGGCGGTTATGATCGAGGCGATGCCGATCCAGGTGGGGTCCATCATGGTGTGTCTCCTGTGTTCGAATCGGGTGTCGGGGGCGAGGTATCCACTTTCTGGTGAACCGTACTGGCGGACGCGATATAGACCGTCGCCAACACTGCGAAGATGTAAGCCTGGATCATTCCGGTGAGCAGTCCCAATGCCTGCATCACCACGGGGAAGAAAAGGGGAATGACACCCAGCAGTACGGCAGCAATCACGGCGCCGCTCATGACGTTCCCATAAAGGCGTACCGCCAGGGCCACGGTGCGCGATAGCTCACCGATCAGGTTAAATGGCAGCATGAACGGCGAGGGCTTGAGGTACTGGCGCAGGTAGTCGCCCAACCCCTGGCGGCGGATACCGAACAGCGGCACCGCGACGAACACGCAGATGGCCAGCGCCACTGTGGTGGAGAGTGAGGCTGTCGGCGGGTAATAGCCCGGCACGATAGCGAGTAGATTGGACAGGGCGATAAACAGGAACAGGGTGCCGATAAAGGGCAGCATGGGCAGCGGGTCCTGACGACCCACATCCCGGATCTGGTCGCGCAGGGCGCTGACGATCACTTCCAGCAGGTTCTGCCAGCGGCTCATCCTGGTGTCATCGCTCAGGTTTCGCGTCGCTAGCCGCGCCAACAGCAGCAGGAGTGCCATCACGAGCCAGGTATAGAGCAGGGTCAGATTGAGCTTCAACGGGCCCCACTGCCAGAGCACGTCTGCATCCGGGCTCAGGTTCATGGCGTGGACTCCCGTTTGATCCGGGCATCACCCAGCCGGTAGCGCAGCCAGATACGGGTTAGGGTAAACACGACCAGTGCCAGCAGGGCAGCCTGCCAGTGAAGTTGCAACAGTGCGTAGAAACCGGCCAGCGCCACTCCCATACGTAGCACCAGGCTTCCCATCAGCAATGCCGCCGGGTGACTGGCGGCCGGAATGCGCTGCACGGTCCACCAGAGACCTCCAAAGAAGAACAGGCCCAGCAGCAGCCCGCCTAGGGTGGCTACGATGATCGTCCATGCGTTCATCGGTTGTTTCTCCTTCTGCTTCCGTCAGTTTTGGGTCGGTGGCTCGTGCGTGTCGTCAACATTATCGGCATTCGCCTGATCGTGTTCCGTCTCTCTTTGCACCCAGTGCCAGGCATTGAGGCAGCCCAGAATGACGCCGGCAAAAAGCAGCGTCAGTGTCCAGGACACATGGCCGGGCCAGCGATGATCGATCCAGAGCCCCAGGGCTGCTCCGCCCACCGTCGGCATCGCCACCGACCAGCCAATGATGCCGAACAGACCGAGCCCGAAAAAGATATTCGGCCGCCGCCCCTGCGCTCGCAGACGGCGTTCCGCCTTGCCGCGAACCTGCTCGGCTAGCGGTTTGCGACGGTTGCGTTCCGGGGTCATGACAGCAATTTCTCCATTTCGATAAAGCGTCTTACCACCCCTGCCTCCAGCCGGGCGACTGCGGAGCGGGCCTGTCGCTCCTGTTCGTCCAGGTGCCGGTAGCGAGTCTCAACGGTCTCCTGCAGGCTGGCCAGGTCGTTACCGATCACTGCATCCCGCGTAGAGACCAGGACCTCGTCGCCACATTTCACCAGAACGCCTTCATCAACGGCCAGATAAACCGTCTCGTTGTTCTCATTCAGGTAGGAGAGCAGGCCTGGCGCCAGCGCTGCCACCATATCCACATGGCGTGGCTTGAGGCAGAAGAAACCGTTGTCCGCCTCCGCAATGATCTTCGTTGCTACCGCGTCGATCAGAACGCGGTAAGGCAGCAATACCTTCAAGCGCAACTGGGTGACGGGTCCGGTCATCTCAAGTCTCCTTGACCGACGGGGCGACGGCTGGTATTTCGTCGATGGTGCCGATCATATACAGGGCCTGCTCCGGGTGTTCGGCGAACTCATCGGCCAGGATGCGTTCGCAGCCATCCAGGGTTTCCGGCAGCCGAACCAGCTTGCCCGGCTTGCCGGTAAACTGTTCGGTCGTGAAAAAGGGTTGTGTCAGGAATCGTTCCAGGCGGCGGGCGCGAAATACGGTGCGGCGGTCAGCCTCGGACAGCTCCTCCAATCCCAGCATGGCGATGATGTCCTTCAGCTCTTCGTATTCGGCCAGGGTTCTGCGCACGGCCAGGGCAATGTGGTAATGGCGCTCGCCGACGACGGTTGGCGTCAACATCTTGGAGCTTGAGCGCAGCAGGTCCACCGCGGGGTAGAAGCCCTGGCTGGCCCGCTTGCGGGACAGGATCAGCGACGCCGACAGATGGGCAAAGGTGTGCACCGCCGAAGGGTCGGTGAAATCATCCGCCGGTACGTAAACCGCCTGTACCGAGGTGATGGCACCCGTCGCCGAATTGCAGATCCGTTCCTCGACCTCAGCCAGCTCCGTGGCCAGGGTGGGCTGGTAGCCCACCCGCGACGGCAACCGCCCCATCAGCCCAGACACCTCGCTACCCGCCTGGATAAAGCGGAACACGTTGTCCATCAGCAACAGCACATCCCGTCGTGCCTGATCCCGGAAATACTCGGCAATACTCAGCGCCGCGTGTGCCACCCGAAACCGCGCCCCAGGCGGTTCGTTCATCTGTCCGAACACCAGCACCGAATGATCCAGAACCCCGGCCTCGGACATTTCCCGGTACAGTTCCTCCGCTTCCCGGCAGCGTTCTCCGATCCCACAGAACAGACTGATGCCTTGATAACGTTTGAGCATGTTGTGGATCAGCTCGGTAATGACCACCGTCTTACCCACCCCGGCGCCACCGAACAACCCTGCCTTGCCCCCCATCTCCAAAGGCGCCAGCAGATCGATCGCCTTGATGCCGGTTTCGAACACGTCAGTACTGATGCGGCGTTGGGCGAGTGGCACCGGCGGCTGGTGAATACCCCGCCGCGGTCCGCCGGTTAAGGGCTCGCCAGCGTCTATAGGGTTGCCCAGCACATTGACCATACGCCCCAGTAACCGCTCACCCACCGCCACATCCAGCATTCCGCCCGTTGCCATTACCCGGTCGCCCCGTGCCAGGCCGTCGGTACTGGAAAGCGAGATACCCCGTATCGTCTCACCATCGAGATGGGTGGCAACCTCGATAACGACGTTGTCATCGGCGCCGGTGACCAGCGCGTCGTTGATGGCGGGGAGGGCGTCGGGGAAACGCACATCGACGACGCTACCGCGGATACGGGTGATCTGGCCGTAGTTGGTATCGCTCGGGAGCGAGCCGGTGCCTGCCTGCGACGTCATATCCGCTTTGTCCTTGAAACGCATGTGGTTTGCATTGACCTATTACACATGATCTGTGGGTTGGAAGCGAAAGGGAAGTGTGTGGCGTGGTAATTGGCGGTGGGGTGATTTGAGTCAAGAGTGAGAGAGGGGCTGGTGTCGCGGTGTGTAGCTCGGATAGGGGGGTGCCTTTTTCGTGCTGTTTACCCCCCGAAGCCCAGTGCATAGACACCTATTCCGGCCCAAGTGATCAGTAGCAACGTCCAGGGTAACCATGGGGTTCGATAGCGGACCTCGGATTTTGGAGGGATTTGTTCCGCGCATTCGGTCGCTGTCTGGCGTTCTTCCTTTTTGCGCAGTTTGTCTTTTTCCCGGGCTTTGGCTTTTTGCTGTTTTTTGTACTGATCAATGCCTTTCTCTATACCCTGCGCGATCAGTTTTGTCTGCTCCTTGCTTTGCCCGGGCCGCTGAGTCGCGTTTGCCATGGTCCAGGCATCCTCTTGGGTTTGCGGTGACGGTTGCTGCTTTTTGATTTTTGCCATAGGACTCGGATCGGGTTGTTTGCGATGTTGCTATTGGAACGCATTGCAGGGGGCTGCGTCGAATTTTCCACGATCCATGTGTCCCGTGTTTGATTGGTGGTGATTGTCTTGGCGTGTAAAAGGATAGCGCTAAAGGGGGCAGGTCGATTTCTATGTGATCAAACTGATCATTTTAAAATCAATCTGACCCTTTTGATGGGCATCAGCGTGAGGACTTAAGGCTGGCCCGGTACGCGTGGACCTCGTCGGGGGTTTTCGGCGTCGTCCGGACCTTGGCGACCGCCGCGGCGTCGAGTGGCGCCATGTCGGCCGGGCGCAACGCGTCATTGCCCCAGGATTTGCGGACGTACTCGATCACTGCCGCGATCTCGGCATCCGAGAGGTGCGCGAACGATGGCATCACGCCGTTGTACTCCTTGCCTTTAACGGTGATTTTGCCCTGCAGGCCGTTGATCACGACGTACGCCGGAAACAGCCGGTTGAGCATGAGGTCCCGGTTGCCGGAAAGTGGTGGAAAGTTCCCCGGCAGGCCGGCGCCATTCGGCTGGTGGCAGCTTGAGCACTGCTCGTTGAACAGGGTCTTGCCGTCAACCTTTGCAGTGGTGGACTCCACGGCTGCTTGGGTCGGTGCCGGCGGCGGATTTGGGCCCAGGTAGGTGCCGAGATAGTCGAGGATCTTGGTACGGCGGTCCGGGGGGATGCGCAAGCCATACTGCTTCATGCTGTCCAGCAGGTCGCTCCAGGCATTCTTCGGGATGCCGGCCGAATCTTTCAGGTATTGCAGGTCGTGACAGGTACGACAGGTGCCGTAGACGAGGTCGCGGTTGGGGCCGGGTGGCAGTTCGATCTCGGCCGCTGCCGCAGCACTTGGCAGCATGGCAGCAAGGATCACTCCGCCTGCGCGCGTAAAAAGCCGGGAACGGTGCCTGCGTTGATGCATCATCAGATTTCCGTCCACTGAGTTGCAGGGGCGCAGGGACCGCGCACAGACGGCGCGGCCCCCCGGTGGTCCGGATCAGGCGAACTTCACGGCGCTCCGTTCAACACCGTTCCATTCGTAGCCGCGGGGATTCCACCGCGCCAGGCCGTTGATCGGCTGAGTGCGGCCGAGTGCGTCGGTCGCCCGTGACATCAGCGTCTGCTCGCCGGCGCCGATCCTGGTCTTCACCGACCAGTGATGCCATGCCCACGGGCTTTCCGGCGTCTCTATCTTCGCCATGTGCCACGACTTGCCGCCGTCGGCGGAAACCTCAACGGAAGTGATCGGCGCCATGCCGTCATTGAAGGCGACGCCGGTAATCTCGACCATGCCGGATTTCGGACTGTCGCTGGGCAGAGGTGAGAAGATTACGCTCTTGATGGCCTGGCCATAGGTGGGTCTGCTGTTCTCCAGGGTGTAGTCGTTGGCCCCGAAGGTGCCTGGCTCGACCGGCACCAACGGCATGCGGTAGGCCATCGACTGGTAGGTGCTCGGCGACTGTTCGGCGGCGAGCATGAGTACCGTCAGCAGCTTGACGTTCATGTTGCCGTAGAAGCCCGGAATGATCAGCCGCACCGGCCCGCCATGAATTGCGGGAATCGGCTCGCCGTTCATCTTCAGTGCCAGTATGGCGTGGTCGAGCGCCTCGTCATCGAGTCGGTAGCTTTTGGCGAAGTCGGTGCCTACGCGGGTTGCCGGCTGGTCCCAGCCTTCTGCCGTCAGCCAGCGAGCGGCCGGCGACGGTTCCATCTCCAGGCCCTTGAGGAACGGCTTCAGCGGCACGCCTTCCCACACCACGTTGCCCATGCCGCCGTTCTGCCACTGACCGCCAGCGACCTTCTGCTTGGCGGCGTAAAATGAGCGGCCGTTGCCGGCACACTGCAGCACTGCGACACGCTGCTCCTGCGGCATAGCCTGCAGATCGGCGATAGTCACCGTGCGCGGCCGCTTGACCAGGCCGTCGACGCGGATCGACCAGTTCTTGACCAGCTCGGCCGGTGGTGCCGCCGTCGTTGCGTACCACGCGGCGTTACCCTCGTGGGGGTAGTGATAGCGGGAGAACAGAATTTCTTTCGGGGTGTGCTTGTGTTTGCGCAGCAGCTCAAGCGGGGTTTCAGTGACACCGAGCTTGGCGTTGTGGATGATCAATTCCGGCGACTTGCCGTGAATGATCTTATCGGCCGTCTCCTTGGCCTGAGCAAAAGCGCGGCTGATCAGGGTCGGTGCGAACCCGACCGCCAGGCCAAAAGCACCGGCGAGGGCTCCAAACCGGCGACGTGACATAAGAAAACGACTCAAATCATTAGACATGTGAGCCTCCCATCGATCCATCGATATCTTGTTTTCGTTGTCGTGCGATACGGCCGTTGTTCTGGATTCTAAGCACAAAATTAAATTTTTTTCAAGTCTGGTGGATGAGGGTGATGAATTTTCGCCGGAGGCCCCGCCAGAAGCGGCCTGACGGCCTGTCAGGGCCCCCGTCGAGCAGCTGAGAACTGAAAAAGAGCCAAAAAGAAAGCGCTACAGGGACGCCCATTCCAACAGCGTGCTCAGGTCGCAATATTCAAGGTGCGAAGGCAGATCAGTGCGGCTGAATAAGCCTGTTGGCGGCGGAAAACAGGGAGTTGGAGCGAGCAGACGGCCCTTCTGCGCTATAGTCCAATTACTCGGCCTCCAGCGCGGAGACCATTTGGTGGGAACATAGAAATAGAAAACGCATGGACTTTGTTGACATAGCGAAGCAACCACAATGACAAAACCCTGGTTCAACACAACGGGCTGCACAAGGCTGGAGATCAAAAAGTACCAATCGATTTCCGTACAAGATGTGGTTGGCTCCGTCACCATCGACGATGCTGATGCGATAAAAAGCATCATGCAGCGCATTGAGCAGATTCCGGCTGACGGAAGCAGGATGGTGTCATGGGGGCCGGACGTCGAAAGTATCGATTTATTCTTTCACGGCGATAATCAGCCGACCCAAAAGATCGAGGTTTACCAGGGCCACTTCAAAACGCCGTCCACCGGATTCAATGCCGGAGGCGAGGTTGAATCGGCACTTTATGCTGATATCGAAGCTCTCCTGTTCCCCGCGCTCAAGAAGCGAGTATTGAAGATCAAAAACCTCGAACTGCGATTTGAGGATTTTTCGTTGGCGTATCTTGGGGCAAAGCACTCGGAGCCGGCTCCGGTTACCGTGTCCTGGACTACCGATCAATTCTTGCTAAAGGATGCGTCGGGCGGAGAGGCGTTGATTGAGATTGTCTCCGGGCAACGGCCGCCAGCGCCATATCACTTTGATGTCGGCGGCGTTGGCTTTACGCTATTAACCTATCAGGCTGAGGCCCAGGAACGCCTGTTTCCGCACTATTTTCAAGTGATTGGCCGGTAGCGGGGTAGCAGGAACATCAGTCCGCTTTGCCTGTAGACGCGATACCCGCCAGATCGACCTGCTCTCCGAGGCTTCATCCACGTGGCCTAACTCGGCATTGGGGGCAACTTCCGGGTGCAGGTCGTCGGCACCTTCTCAGGACTCCTCCGCCACCACTGACTCCGTACGTTTGGCTCCCCGTGCCTGCTCCCCCGTCCCCATTGTTGCCAACAGGTCATTGATCGCCCGGGCAAACTGTACCGGCGAGTCTTCCTGCAGGAAATGACCACCCACGAGGGTTTGGTGGGGTAGTCCCTTGGCGCCGGGGATGCGTTCCTGCAGGTACTTGTCGCCGCCGCGCATAATGGGATCGCCGTTGCTGAAGGTGGTGAGGAATGGCTTCTTCCATTGCTCCAGTACCTTCCAGGCCTGGCGGTTGGCGTCGGATGCCGGATCGGTCGGACTCACTGGCACCAGGCGCGGAAAGGCGCGGGCGCCCGCTTTGTAGTTACTGCTGGGGAAGGGGGCATCGTAGGCTTTCAGTTCGTCCGGCCCCAGCTTTCTGAAGCAGGCGGTATTGACGATACGGGAGATGGGGAACCAGGGGCTGTAGACCGCAAAGGCTTTCCACAGCTGAAACGCCCTCGGCACCTTCTGCTCACCCGTGGGGAGCATGCCGTTGCCGACCACTATGGCTCGGAAGCGCGCTTCATTTTCGGCGGCCAGACGCAGGCCCAGCAGGGAGCCCCAATCCTGGCAGACGAGGGTGATATCCGTCAGGTCCAGCTGGTCAATCAGGGCCTTTACCCAGTCCATGTGGCTTTGATAGCTGTAGTCATCCATCTTCAGCGGCTTGTCCGATTTGCCAAAACCGATCAGGTCCGGCGCGATAACCCGGTGACCAGCGGCAGCGCAGATGGGAATCATGTGCCGGTAAAGATAGGACCAGGATGGCTCACCATGGAGCATAAGAATCGGTTTGGCGTCCCGTGGGCCTTCGTCAACGTAGTGCATTCGTAGACCGCCGACATCCACGTAGTGGGGTTCGAAGGGGTAGTCCAGCAGGCGATTGAAACGATCATCGGGGGTGCGTACATAGTCCATGGCGCTATTCCTTTTATTCTTGGCGGCTTGTTGTGACTTGGACTCCGGGCAAATAGGCTCGTCCGTTACCCTGACTGGTTTTGCCGGCCAGTGACCTCTGAACCTGTTTGATACGTTGTTGAATGTCGTCCTCTTGCAACCGCTCCTGGAGGTAAGCATCAAACGGGGCGAGAAACTTCACGTAGCGCGATTTCTGGGAGAAGGCGATCCGTAATCCTCTGAAGCTGAGGGGCGGCGACAGAACCCTTATCCGGTCTGTGTAACCCATTTTTTGTGCCGTTATCTGGATTTTATACTGGGCGCCTACGCCATAATCCGCACGCTTCTGTGTGAGCATTCTGATCATCATCTCTTCGTCCGTCGTGTCCTCGACGTTCAGTTTTTGGCGATGACGTTCGAAGGCCTGACCCAGGCTGGCACCCCTGACCTTCAAACCCCGTAAGCCGACCAATTCGTCGATGCCTGCTGAGGACAACGGGCTTTCTGCTGTCACCACAACAGCGGTGGGAACCTGGGCGAAGGGGACGGTAAAGGCCATATAGCGAGACCGGGCCGGCGTCTTGTAAATGGTCAGAATCATATCGAGGCGGCCAGCTCGCATCTCCTGTATCGCTCGCCGCCAGGGCGTGGAGGGGGACATGACCGAGAGGTCGATATCGTAATGACGAAAGAAGTCACGGGTCAGTTCGAGAGTGAGGGGCTGCCAGTTGGGCGAGGCGACATAAACGGACACGCTGTCTCGAGCGTCGGCGCGACCGATCAGCAGCATACTGAGAATTGCCAACAGCAGTAGTCTGGACATTGTTTTTGTGGGTGACTGCAATTGGTTCAATCATAGTCGCTGTTCCATTGCGGCTGTCAACAAAGGAATGGTCGCGATCAGATCCTGGAATTGCCGTTTATCCCACCGGGTGGAACGGAATGCGTCAGCAATGGGGTAATCTCAATATCATGCCTGGCTCTTGGTAGCATCTCGGTTCCCGGGGGCAAATCAGGTTGAGTGAACCATGTTCAGCATCTCAAAACACGCGTAATCTACTTGGGTTTCAGGCGTATTTTTACAGCGGCGCGGAGTGGGAAAACCGCAATGCGGCGCTTTTTTATTGAAGATCATCATGTCGTAGGTCTGTGTATGAATGACGAACAGTTGAAGGCGGTATTGGGGTTGAACGGCGAGGAGCGGTTCGATTATTTCTTGAGTAAGGTCGGCGAAGAACGGGAAATCTGGATACTGATCAATGCCGAGAATCAGTTCCTGAAAATCTATTCTGAAGATGATGGTTTTGAGTATTTGCCGGTATGGCCCAGCTCTGATTTTGCGCTTGAGTACGCCAAAGATTCTGGTGGTTTGTCGCCCAAAAGTATCGCACTGCCGGACTTCTTCAAGAAATGGATACCCGGTCTGCAGAAGGATGGTCTGGAGATTGGTGTGTTTCCCGGCACCGACGAAACGCTCTGGATCACAGAACCTTCGGAATTGAAGAATGACTTGCAGGAAGAGTTGTCGAACCTGTAAACAATTCATTTGCCAAGGGCTGTCTATGCAGACGCTCCCCTTAGCCGCAACGGACTTCATTGCGGCGTCAAATAGCCACCGGTCGCCTGAATAGGCGTTTCCTGGTTTTCCGATGAGACCCAAACCACGATTCCCAGGCGGGATGCGGTTTTGACCTTTGGCGTCGGCAGCGAAAGTTGCCAATGGTACTGGTTGTGCTGAGGTGTGGCGGTTTGGGTGCTCTGCCCGAGATTCACAAAGTCGTGATGTAGCGTGCGCCCCGCATTCTCGCCGTCAGGCACCTGGGTGGTTAAACCGAAACCGAGCAGTGCTGCCGTTGCCCGAAGGCGGCTTGACGGTGTCAAGGGTGAAAAGGTTGCTGCGATACGGTGACCTGCGACCTGCACCTCGAGCGTACCGACCGGCGGCAGTGTGATATCCGGCGGCGTGGTATATCGCCACCAACTCCGAAACTCATGGCCCTGGAACATAATTGCAGGCGTATAAACGGCGCTGAGTTGGCCGTTGGTGCGATAGGCGCGCTGACGGGCGGAAAATGCAGCACTTTCAAAGGGATCAATCCATCCCAGTGCGTCCCAGTAGTCCACATGAAAGGCGATTGGAATAAACCGCTGCCAGAGTCCGGGCGCTTTTTGCAGGCGGTTTAGCCAGGCATCGGCAGGTGGGCAACTGCTGCAGCCCTCCGACGTAAACAGCTCAATCACCGCGACGGCACCGGGTCCGCTCTGAAAATGAGCGTTGGCGCCAACGGCCGTGCCGGTCAACAGGCAACAGAGTAGGCCTGCCAGGAAGTGCGTTTTCATGGAGGTCATGTCCCTTGAGTTCGACATAAAGCAGAGACACACGAAAGTGTCCTCGGTTACAGCGTGGTCTCGAAAGGGAAGGGGCGGCAGGCCGAAGCCGGTTACTGGGCGCTAAAATCGTTGGCGTCAACGCCGGTTGACCCTACCCTCGAATTCGGGGCATCGGCCGATGATGTTGCGCTGACCATAGATGCTCACCCTACGCTGAGCGAATCTGTCGGTATGGCGGGCGAGTTGGCAGCCGGTACCATCACGGACCTCCCCAATCCGCAGGCCTCAAGGCGCTGATATCTCCGGCCGAAGACGCCGTCCGTTGCGATGATCATGATGCGCATGCCTGAGAGGTCTTGCTGTCTCGCCAGCTTTTTTTGGGGGTAGATCTCCCGAGTGGGCCAAGGAATCGTCCCTTGTGCAACATGCGCAATTCGGGAATATTGTTAAGATCGATCCTAGGTATCGTTTGGCAAAAATTGACGCAGTCCGGGCAAACAGGGAGAGAACCCCATGTCTGTTTCAAAGAGTGTTTGGGTTGCCTTTTTCATTCTTTTCAGCGCCGTTGCCAGTGCGGCCGAACCTACCTATCGCCAAGGAAAGACCATTTTTGTCGAAACCGGCGTAGAGGCGCCGGACAGGTCGCCGACCTGGTACGCCTCCATGGTCGATAAACCCTACGCACCGACATTTGAAATGCTCGCGACCCAAGGCACTCAGGGGCGTTACTACCCCTATACCTACCCGGTTACGCTCAAGGATATGATCAAGTTCCACGGGCACGATTGCGAGGGTACCATCCACGTCGCCAATGCTGCCTGGGTTGCCTTCAAGATCCTGTTTCCGGACGGCATCATCGATCGCAGCGTATTGGGTGGTATCAGCGGAAAGTCGCCCTGTTGGTCGGACGGTGTCGCGTTCCTTACCGGTGCGCGGCTGCAATACGGTAACCTGGGTTTCTTCCGGGATAAGCGCTACAGCCACGCGATCATCCTATACCGGGAGGATACCCATCAGGCTGTGTTGGCGACCTGGAAGCGGGGGATCAACAATATTCCCGATGAGCCGGTGATGCTGCCGGGAGTAATCCATTGGACGCCAAAGGTCTCTGTGAAGCAGATTGAGGCGCTCAAGGCCGTGGTAAAAAATGCCGGCGGCAATCCGACACCCTATCAGGTCGACCTGATGCGCCATCAACAGTGGGTCCAGGTCAACGATATCCTGTCGCATCCCCTTGAAGACAGCTATCAGGCGAAGGTCATTCCCAACTTCAAGCGGTCTGACTGGGTTGACCCGGCGCTCAGCTTTCCGCATCCCTTTGCGCGTACCGATACGCGCCTGAAAAATCATCCTTACCGTGAACGTCCTGTCGTTCCCGATCAATAAAGCGGTGCCTGCCGTTAACCGCCGTCCAGGGAGATCAGCTCTGTACGCAAGGCGAAAAGGACAAGGTCGGCAGTGGTTCGCAGCCCTAATTTCGAGAAAATTTCTGTGCGGTGGGAGGACACGGTCTTTGGCTTCATGCCCAGCCTTGCTGCGGTTTCTGCTACCGTCATACCCAACGCCAGGCATTTTGCAACTTCTGTTTGGCGTGGACTGAGCTGGCCGGTTTTCCAGTCGACTTTATCGTTACAGGCGAGTCTCTCCGCCATTAAAGGGCAGACATACTGCTTGCCCTCCGCCACGGCCTCGATGGCTCTTTTCAACTCCGACGGCGCTTCGTGTTTTAAGAGGTAACCGTTGGCGCCGGCAGAAAGGACCTCCTTATACAGGCTGGGGAGAGCCGTCTCCGCCAGCATCAGAATGGGTAAGTTGGGGAATGTCTGTCGTATCCGCTGAAGCGCATCCAGTCCCGGTATCCGCCCCAACGACATGTCGAGAATGAGCAGGTCGAGGGAGTGTTCGCTCGCGAAGCGTTCGAATTCATCGCTGTCCCCGCATTCGAAGGCTATGTGGCAATTGGGATAACGATTGATGAGTGAGGATAGTCCGCACCGAACGATTTCGTGGTGAGCAATGAGTGCCAGCCGATTTATCTTTTTCACCGTTCGCTTGACTCTAAATCCTTGGGCAACGTTACAAATCGCTTCAGAGCTGGCAGGGGGGTCCGAAAATTGCAATAAGCACACATTTGTATCATATCAAAACACAAAATAAAACGTTTGAGTTATTGACTGTACCGAGATGATTGTGGGGTCTGGAGCAATCCCAGGCGCTGACAGGTATTTCAATTGGCGGCGGCGTTGGATGGATACGCAACCTGCGGTCGGCAACCTGTTAATCGCACTGTGGGGTTTATGGGATGTGGTGGGACAGCGCGTCGGATGGCCAACATGGTGGCGACGCCCAACATGGCAGGCGTGGCCCTATTCTGAGGGTAGCTTCAGGTCTGTAACCAAGGGCCATCCTTGGGATGGCCCTGGTGTCTTCAAGGTCGGGACTTAGCTGTTGCGGAGCTTGAAGCGTTCCTCGGCCAAACGGTCGGCTATATGGCCGGTGGGCAGGTCTTCCCGGTCGGCGCGCAGGAAAATTTCGGTGAGTGTGTGGGCAATGGTGTCGAGGTGCTGCCTGACCGCTTGCGGACCGCCGCCGTGGCGTTCGTAGAAAATATCGATGATGCCGCCGGCGTTGATGGCGTAATCCGGGGCGTACAGGATGCCCCGCTGGCGTAGCATTTCGTCGTGATGGGGTTCGGCCAACTGGTTGTTGGCGGCACCGGCGATGACCTTTGCGTGCAGGTTGCGAATGCTGTCGTCGTTGAAAACAGCGCCAAGGGCGCAGGGAGCGACCACATCCACGGGCAGCCCGAGGATTTCGTCAGCAGTGACCGGTGTGGCACCCAGTTCGTCCACGGCTCGAGCCAGATTGTCGGGCTGGATATCATAGACCCAGAGGCGTGCGCCCGCGTCCTTGAGATGGCGTGCCAGGCGAAAGCCCACGTTGCCCAACCCCTGAATGGCTACGGTGAGGCCTTCCAGATCGCTTCGGCCAAGCTTGTGGCGAACGGCCGCCTGCAGACCGGTGAAGACGCCATAGGCCGTGGCGGGGGACGGGTCGCCGTTGCTGGGCTTGCCGTCGAAGCCGGGGTGATCGGTGATACCGGCCACGTTCCTCGTCTGGCGCCCCATGATCCTCAGGTCGGGTACGCTGGTGCCGGAATCTTCGGCGGCGATGTAGCGGCCGTTTAGGCTTTCCAGGCAACGTCCCATGGATTCCAGCAGGGCTTCGGATTTGTCCTTGCGCGGATCGCCGATAATGACCGACTTGCCGCCGCCAAGGTCCAGGTTGGCGAGGGCGGATTTGTACGTCATTCCGCGTGAGAGGCGCAGCACATCGCGTAGCGCCGCCTCGTCGCTGGCATAGGGATACATGCGGCAGCCGCCGAGGGCTGGGCCGCGATTGCTGTTGTGGATAGCGACAATTGCGCGAAGGCCGGTGTCGGGATCGCAGAAGAACGTCAGCTGTTCGTGGTTGTCGAATTCTGGATGGCTAAAGGGTGTCATGACGAAATCCTCTTCCGCCGAACCGGATCGCGGTCTGGGCGGTTGTCTTGTTGTTATGCCAGCGGGTAGCCGGTCAACTGATTTCAGTGTGGCGCACCCTTTTGGGGCGGGTCACTTTTTGAGCCTAAGGCGCTTTGCAGATGCCGTCAATCACCGAGGACTTGCCAATAGGTATGAGACGTGGGAGCGGGAGAGGAGACGGCCCCCTCCACGGGGTGGCAGGGGCCGTCGGGCTGGCGGTTTACCGAATCGTTACTTCAGTTTGGTGAGGCGCAGGTAGGAACGGATTTCGTCCCAGCCCTGCGGGAACATCTTTTGGGCGTCCTCGTTGCTGATGCTGGGAGGAATGATCACGTCGTCGCCTTTTTGCCAGTCGGCAGGGGTTGCGACGGTGTACTTGTCACCAATCTGCAGTGCATCGATGACCCGCAGGATCTCGTCGAAATTGCGGCCGACCGACATCGGATAGGTCATCATCAGGCGAATCTTCTTTTTGGGGTCGATGATGAACACGGACCGTACGGCCGCAGTGTTGCTCTCGCCCGGGTGAATCATTTCGTAAAGCTGGGCCACCTTGTGGTCCGGGTCTGCGACGATGGGGAATTCCAGTGTGGTGTTCTGGGTATCATTCACATCCAGAATCCACTTGTTGTGCTCTTCCACGGTATCGGTGGACAGGCCCAGGGGCTTGGTGTTGCGTGCCTCGAACTCCTTTGCGAGTTGGGCGGTGCGGCCCATTTCGGTTGTGCAGACCGGGGTGAAATCTGCGGGGTGACTGAAGAAAAAACACCAGGAATCGCCGATCCAGTCATGGAAATGGATCTTGCCTTGGGTGGTATCGATGTCGAAGTCGGGGGCTGTGTCGCCGATATGCAGCGTCATATCAATCTCCTTTTGAGGACTGAGGGATGCGATGTGTCTTTCGCTCGCACCCGTGAGGGAATCGATGACAGGGGATTCACACTGGAATCCAGGGGAATGGCCAGCGTGACACAAACTGAGCACTCTGAGTATGAAACTATGGAGAGGTTGCCTGCCATCGTTGACACACATCAATGATGTCTCGGTCTTATCCCTGATGGCCTGCCACCTGGGTGATGTCGCGGTGTTCCTGTCCAAACAGGATATCCTGTTGCCGTTTCTGAGCCTGCCGTCCCCAGCGCGACAACCGTTGTCGCCCCCCGGGCAGGGCGCGTTGCAACAGGCACCATACTGCGTTTGCCGGTGCAAACATCAGTGGGTACCAGGGCAGGGTCCATACGGGGAGCCCTAAGGCCTTCATGCCCCGCCGCCCGACAAACCAGCGCACCATGCTCAAGTGGACCTGCTTATCCCAGCGTGCCAGAAGCCAGCCAAAATGGGGGTAGTGCCTGCCCAGAGGTTCATCCATCAGGGCGCGGCCAAGCTGCTGGCTGGTCTCGTCGGCGGTCGCCTGGCTGAGCAGGTTCTGGTAAAGGGCGATGTAGCCGTCCTTGAGCGACGCGCTGAGCAGCGTGGAATCGACCCCCATCAACCAGCCGATATAGCGCCATAGATGCATGATGTCTTCGGCCTCGCGGGATGACACCAATGTACCCATGAGACGTTGCCCGAGGATGAAAAGCACGGAAAAGGCGAGATAGGTCGCCTGCATATCCAACTGGTTGACGGGTAATCCCCAGCGTGCGCAGTCCCAATCCTGTCGGTTCAGCAGTTGCCGGCGGATTTGGGCGTGGATCACCCGTACACGCAGCGTGGTCTTGAAACCCTCGCCGTTGCGATCCAGGCCACCGGGAGTCATGCAGTCCATCCACCATTTGGTGGTTTCCGCGATGCGGCGCGACGCCCCTTTCTCCAGTGCACCCGTTTTAACCAGCGTCTGATTGATCGCGCTGGCCTGATAACCCGCCATCAGACCGAGATCGCGTAAGACTCGCATGCCCGTTTTGCCCGACCGGGCGCTGGCATCGAGTCCACGTTGGAGGCGTTCCCGGTCAAGCCATTCCGGCGATTTGTCGACTCGGGCAAACAGTGCCTGCAGGGCTGGCGGAGGATTGGCGAGGCTGTTGATTCCGCGGTTGAGGGCCTGTTCGAACAGGTGGCGGCCGGTGCTGAAGCCGGTAGCGTGCAACCAGTTCACCACGTCATCGGCTAGCGGATCGCCCTGCAGTAGGGTCTGTCCCAGGTGTTGCCATTGCTCCTTGTCGGGTTCTGCGAGGTTTCTGTCACCTATCAACCACGCCAGAGGGCGGGCGATGCTGGCGGCTTCAGTGCGGTTTGCTCCATGACGTAGCGGGGTGGACGAGGCTGGCATAGGGCCCTCCTGTATACGTGGTAATCAGATAGTTGGTACTTCTCGGTACCACTATAGTGCTGTCGCCACCGAATTGGTACTCATGAGTACCATCTTGGTGGCGAGCCTGATGTTTGGTTCATGGACGCGTTCTTCGATGTAACCTAGAATCGCCGTATGACGACGGTTCCCACCACGAACGACCACCGCCAGCGACTGTTGGCGGGACTCGCCGATACGTTGGCGCACAAAGCCTATCGAGATATTACGCTGGCGGACCTCGCGGCTTCGGCGCGGGTGTCACGGCGTACCTTTTATGAGCACTTCGCCAATAAGGACGCCTGCCTTCTCGCCTTGTGCGAAGACACCAGCCGGGACATGATGCAGGTGATCCTTCACGCCAGCGCGCCGGAACAGGCGTGGCCAGCGTTGGTCCGGGATATCACCCGGGCTTATCTGACGGCGATTCAGGCGAAACCGGCATTGATGAAGGCACTCTATATCGAGCTGGCCTCCCTCGGGGAAACCGGGTTGGCGGTGCGGCGGCGTGTGGCTGAACAATTTGCGGGATTTTTGCAGCAACAGGTGGAGCGGCAACGGCTAAGTGGCGTTGCTTTACAAGAACTCGGACAGCCCCTGGCTCTAGCGATTGTCACGGGGATCAACGAGCTTATCCTATATGCTCTCAGCGATGGCCGGGGCGACCGCTTGCTGGAGTTGGCCCCCACGGCCGAGGCCCTGATTTTTTCCGTGGCAGGGCGCTGAGGAGAGTCACCGATGCCTGACAAATTTACCATGCTCATACGTGTGCGCTATGCCGAGTGCGATCCCCAGAAAGTGGTCTTCAATGCCCGCTACGGGGACTATGTCGACCTGGCTGTCACTGAATATTACCGTGCGCTTTTCGGTAGCTACGACAGATTGCTGGAGCAGGGCATCGACAACCAGGTGGTGTCCCTCAAGACGGACTGGCAGTCGTCAGCCAGGTTCGACGACGTACTGCGTATCACCGTCGAGCCTCTCCAATTCGGTCATACCTCCTTCAGCTTCCGTCTGGCATTTTACGACGATGAAACAGGGCGAGGGGTGGCAGTGTCCGATATCACCTATGTGATGGTTCAGGCCGACTCCCACGAAAAAATGGCTATCCCGGCGTTTTTCCGGGAAGCCTTCGAGGAACCCTGCGGTAAACTGGTGAACCTGGCCGGCATCTGAAGCGGCTTCATTGGATCCTGTCCCTGCCCACCCAACCGATTCCGTGATGGAGACGATGGACGTACAACTGGTTGTGCCGTTGTTTCAGCAGATGAGTGTCTATCTGCTGATCGCGTATCTTTTTTCGAAAACTCCGTTATTCCGGCCACTGGCCAACCTGTCCAGCTGGCCGATGCACAAGCTGATGGTGTACGCGATCTTTTCCGGTTTCTGCATCATGGGGACCTATTTCGGTCAGCAGACACTGGATGCGATTGCCAACACCCGGGCGATTGGTGCCATTCTGGGTGGACTCCTGGGCGGTCCTCTGGTGGGGACAGCTGTCGGGTTGACCGGCGGCCTGCATCGCTACTCGCTGGGTGGCTTTACCGATCTGGCGTGTGCGATCTCCACAACCTGGGAAGGCCTGCTGGCCGGGTTGGTCCACGCGTTTTGGCAGCGGCGGGGGCAGACCGAGCGCATATTCAATCCCTGGCAGGCGCTGGTGCTGGGCATTGTGGCAGAGGGCTGCCAGATGCTGATTATCCTGGTGATGGCCAAGCCGTTCGACCAGGCCGTGGCGTTGGTCAAGGCGATCTCGCTGCCGATGATGCTGGCGAATTCCCTGGGTTCCGCGCTGTTCATGGGATTTATTCGTGATGCCAAGTTCCAGACCGACGAATTGGCGTCACGGATCTCCAACCGCGCGCTGCGTATTGCTCGGCGCTGTGTCGGTTTGCTGGATGACGGTTTCAATGCCCGTTCGGCCCAGGCCATCGCCGATGTCGTCAAGGATGAAACCGGGGTGGCGGCGGTTGCCATTACCGATCGCACCCAGATCCTTGGCTTTACCGGCGTCGGGGCGGAGCATCACGAAGTGGGACGCCCGATTTCCTCTGGTATTACGTTGGAAGCCATTCGCGACAATAAGGTGGTCTTTGCCGACGGCCTGACCATTCCCTATCAATGCTCCATCTCCGCCGACTGCGAATTGGGATCTTCGCTGGTGGTGCCGTTGAAGGGGGAGCATGAGGTGATCGGGACCATCAAACTCTATGAGCCCAAACGGAAACTGTTCCGCAACCTTAATCGCAGCCTGGGGGAGGGGATCGCCGGTGTCTTGTCCAACCAGATCCTGCACAGCCAGTTGCAGGCCAGCCGGACGCTATTGGCGGAAGCCGAACTGCGCGCACTGGAAGCCAAGGTCAATCCGCACTTTCTGTTCAACAGTCTCAATACGGTCGCGGCCGTCTTGCGCCGCGCTCCGCAGGAAGCCCGCCACCTGATATTGCATCTGGCAGCGTTCCTGCGCGGTAATCTGGGACGGGATAGCGTCACTGTGTCCCTGGTGCAGGAATTTGCGCATGTCAGTCACTACCTGGCGATAGAAAAGGCGCGCTTCGGGGATCGTCTCCGTTTTATCGAGGAGCTGGACGAGACGCTGGAGGATGAGAAAGTGCCGGCGCTGGCCATTCAGACCCTGGTGGAAAATGCCATCAAGCACGGTATCGGGCGAGCGGAAGAAGGTGGACAGGTGCTTTTATCGGCGCGTCTGGATGGGCATCGCATCTGTGTGGTGGTGGAAGACAGTGCCGCCCGGATGCCGGAGCAGACGGACGGCCTTGGGCTGACCCTGGTTCGCGAGCGCTTTGCCGCCCTGGGCGTCTCTTGTACACTCCAGCTCCAACACCAGGCGGGGCAATACACCCGTGCCGAGCTGAGTTGGCCCAGAGGTACCCTGTCGTGATTCGTGCCCTGATCGTGGATGATGAACCCCTTGCCCGGGAGGAGCTGGCCGCACTGCTGGAGGATGCCGGTGGTGTGAAGGTGATTGGGGAAGCAGGGAATGGCAAGGAGGCGCTGCTGCAGGCAAAGTCGTTGCATCCGGACGTGATTTTCCTGGATGTGGACATGCCGGGACTGTCTGGCGTTGACGTCAGCAGCCTGCTGGTCGACCCGCGGCCGTTACTGGTCTTCGTGACAGCCCATCAGCATTATGCGTTGGATGCCTTTGACGAAGCGGCACTGGATTACCTGCTCAAGCCGGTTGATCCGGAGCGTTTAGCCCGCACCCTCAAACGCATTGAGGCCCGGGGAATCGGCGAGGTCGCACCGTTGGAGCGACTGGCCTGTTATCAGGGCAGCACGGTTCGGCTGGTGGCGCCGGACGATATCGATTGTGCCTATGTGGACCTGACCGGAATCCAGGTGGAGGCGGGTGGCGAGACGCTGCATTGCCAGTTGCCACTGAAGACCCTGGAAGCCCGACTGCCGCTCATCCGTATCCATCGTCAGTATCTGGTCAATCCCGATGCCATCAAGGCGATTGCCCAAAAGGACGGCGGTGCTGAGATCGAAACCCGTCATGGATCGGTCATCCCGGTGTCGCGTCGTTACCTGAAACAACTGAAGGAAAAATACCTCCTGCCATTTTGACCGCTCACTTACGGCTTTCGACCGCTCAGCCAAAAAATGGCTGCCGACCGCTCATCCCGCCCTTAGGCTCGCTCCCGTCACCAACCCTACAAACACAAAAAGGGGGAAGCCATGCAGTGGTTCCTGTTGGGAGCAGCGCTGTTACTCAGCGGATATTTCATCTACGGACGCATCATCGAACGGATCTTCGGTATCAAACCCGAACGTCAGACACCGGCGATTGCCAATAACGACGGTGTTGATTTCGTCCCCATGTCCACCAAGAAGGTGTACCTGGTTCAACTGTTGAACATTGCCGGCCTGGGTCCGATTTTCGGTCCTATCCTGGGCGCGCTGTATGGGCCCGTCGCCCTGTTGTGGATCGTCATCGGCTCCATCTTCGCCGGTGCCGTGCACGATTATTTCTCCGGCATGTTGTCGGTCCGTGCCGGCGGTGCTTCGGTGCCGACCGTCGTAGGGCGGGAACTGGGCACTGCCGCCAAGCATTTCATGAATGGTTTCGCCGTCATTCTGCTGTTGCTGGTCGGTGTGGTCTTCGTCCTGGGGCCGGCCAAGCTGCTGGGCAATCTCTCTGGCACATCCGTGCCGGTGTGGGTGGCCGTCATTTTCGGCTACTACCTGATTGCGACGGTGGTGCCGATCGACAAGATCATCGGCCGCCTCTATCCGGTATTTGGCGCCCTGTTGGTCTTCATGTCCGTCGGCCTGTTGGTGGGACTGATGGTGAGCGACAAGCCCTTCTATGCATCCGGCATCACGCTGGAAAACCTGCATCCCAAGCACCTGCCGCTGTGGCCGTTGCTGTTCATCACCATTGCCTGTGGCGCGCTGTCCGGTTTCCACGCAACCCAGTCTCCGCTGATGGCCCGCTGCATGGAAAACGAGAAAAACGGCCGCTTCGTGTTCTATGGTGCCATGATCGGTGAGGGTGTGATCGCGCTGATCTGGGCGACCCTGGGCATGTCCTTCTATCACAGCCCGGAAGCCCTGAACGCAACACTGGCGCATGGTGGTCCTGCTGCCGTCGTCAATGAAGTGGCGAACTCGCTGCTGGGCCGCGTCGGCGGTGTTCTGGCCATCCTGGGGGTGGTGGTCTTGCCGATTACCTCCGGCGACACCTCTTTCCGGGCTGCTCGCCTGATTCTGTCCGACTTCCTCAAGTTCGACCAGAAGCCGATCGTCAAGCGCCTGATGCTTGCCATCCCGCTGTTTGCTGTCGGCTTCCTGATCAGTCGCATGGACTTCAATGTGATCTGGCGTTACTTCGGCTGGGCCAACCAGATGACTGCGGTAATGATGCTGTGGGCAGCTGCTGCCTGGTTGAAGCGTCACGACAAGTTCCACTGGGTGTGCACTATCCCGGCGACCTTTATGACCGGTGTTGTCAATGCCTACCTGCTGTCGGCAAAAATCGGGTTCGGTTTGCCGCTGAGCGTGGCCGGCCCCATCGGGATTGCGTCCTCCCTGGTGGTTCTGGCTTGGCTGCTACTGCGTGGCCGCCGTGACCAGGATGAGGTCGAGGTAACGGCGTTGGCGCCGGAACAGGCCTGACCCTGAAGTTCACCGCCCTGTCTTGGGATAGGGCGGTGGACGCGATGATCTTCTCTGCGCGCAATGCGTTCCCGTCAGGAAGGTTTTGCGCGTTGTCCTATCCCCGCCGGGTAGATCCCCCCATTCGTTTGGTAACAGCGCCCATTCTTTGGTTCGTCGATTTAACCCTGCCGTGTCAATGGCGTTCTCCACATTGACCTTTGCCATATCAAGAGATGGCTGTTTTATGCCGTAAAAGGATAGCGGCGGTCCGGTAAAGGTCACACACTCGTAAAACGGCGTCTTGGGGACCCTGTATCGATAATACTGCATCCGGCAGACCCCAGGACGTCCCTCTCTATCTCCCTCCGAGCGCTGGATGACGGGTGGTGGCAATGAAGGCAATCCGACTTTCATTTCTGGCAATACTGGTGGTTCCGACAATTCTCTGGCTCTTCGCCGATACCTGGGTGCCGGAGCCTTTCACGTATTTTTCGTTTCGCGCCGTGTTTATTCAATATAGCGGTGTGATCGGCATCGGCGTCATGAGTATCGCGATGCTGCTCGCGTTACGTCCTCATCGGCTGGAACCCATGTTTCACGGTCTGGACAAGATGTATCGCCTGCATAAATGGCTGGGAATTACCGCTTTGGTTGTCGCCATCGTGCATTGGTGGTGGGCGCAGGGAACCAAATGGATGGTCGGCTGGGGATGGCTGACACGTCCGCCGCGCAGAACCGGCGGTGGGCAAGGTCTCGGCCACGTAGACGGATGGCTGCGCAGTCAGCGTGGGTTTGCCGAAAATTTGGGGGAGTGGGCCTTTTATGCGGTGGTGGTGCTTATCGTCTTGGCCCTGATCAAACGTTTCCCCTATCACCTGTTCCAGAAAACCCACAAATGGCTGGCTGTCGGCTACCTGGTGCTGGTGTATCACGCACTGATTCTCACCAAAACCAGTTACTGGGCGCAACCTATCGGCTGGTTACTGGCGATCCTGCTGCTGTCCGGTACCGCCGCCGCATTCTGGATTCTGGCGGGCCGTGTCGGGGCCGGTCGTCGGGTGCTGGGGACCGTTGACGCCCTGACCTACTATCCGGAAATGCGGGTGCTGGAAACCGGTATTCGACTTGAGGAAGGCTGGCCCGGCCATGCCGCGGGTCAGTTTGCCTTTGTGAGGTCCAGCCGCAAGGAAGGCGCACATCCCTATACGATTGCGTCAGCCTGGACCCCGGAGAATCCCCACATCGTCTTTATCACCAAGGCCCTGGGCGATCATACGAGCCGGTTGCGGGAGCACCTGAAAATCGGTTTGCCGGTTTCAGTGGAAGGGCCCTACGGCTGTTTTGATTTTGCCGACGGGCAGCCACGCCAGATCTGGGTCGGGGCGGGCATCGGGATTACCCCGTTTGTGGCGCGTCTCAAACAGTTGGCCGGAGCACCGGATGAAAAGGCCATCGACCTCTTTCATACCACCGCAGATTTCGAGCAGGCGGCCATCGACAAGCTTAAGGCCGACGCCGAGGCGGCCGGCGTGCACCTGCACCTGTTGGTCGACAGTAAGGATGGGCGTCTGGATGGGGAGACTATTCGCAAGGCAGTGCCGGATTGGTCGTCGGCCAGCTTATGGTTCTGTGGCCCTCCGGGATTCGGTAAGGCCCTGCGCGATGACTTTATACGCCATGGCTTGCCGCCGGATCGCTTTCATCAGGAGTTGTTTCATATGCGGTAGTGCTAGAACAGTGCGGATACCGTGCAGGGCTTTGCAGGGCATCCGCACTTTTCTCTACCGGGCCGATCTTAAAGGATCAGGCGCGCTACATTCCCCATGAAGGAGTCGTTTGCCGACCGCACGGCAGCCGGGGCTTCATCTGAATTGCGGTTCAGATCCAGGAGGTGCATCGCCATCTCCCGAATGTTAGCGATGTTCTGATTGATTTCCTGTGAGACCGCGCTCTGTTCTTCCGCCGCGGCCGCCATCTGATCGTTATGTTCCCGGATGCTGATGATGGCGTTAAGCACAGAGTCCAGGCAGCTGCCGATATTGATGACGCTTTCGCTGGAGGTCTCGAAGCTGGTCCGGGTGCGCCCCATGGCGCCTTCCAGGGTTTTCGCGCTGTCTTTTAGCCGGGTTAGCATCTCATCGATTTCGGTCGTGCAGCCCTGGGTTTTTGCCGCCAATGAGCGGACTTCGTCGGCGACGACAGCGAAGCCTCGTCCCTGTTCCCCGGCCCGGGCGGCCTCAATGGCCGCATTGAGTGCCAACAGGTTCGTTTGGTCCGCGATGCCGCCAATAATGGACAAGACGCTGGCGATACGATCGGTGTCCTCGCCCATTCGACGGATGTAGCTATCAACGGCATCCACTTCGGTGTCGAGCGATTTGATGTTGTGGATGGCGGTTACGACAGCAGCCTTCGCCTCGTTGCCCTGCAAGTTGGCCTGTTCCGCTGCCCGTGCCGCGGATGCAGCGTCGCTGGCAACAGATGTGGAGGTTGCCGACATTTCCTGTGCGGCTGTGGCTAATTGATTCGTCTCCCCGACATGGCGGTCCAGTACCTGGGTGACCGAAGAGCCGTTCGACTGAATCTGCTGTACGGCCTCGGAGATACGGGTGCCTTCCTGAACCAC
This sequence comes from Mangrovitalea sediminis, assembly GCF_002514725.1. Taxonomy (GTDB): domain Bacteria; phylum Pseudomonadota; class Gammaproteobacteria; order Pseudomonadales; family Oleiphilaceae; genus Mangrovitalea; species Mangrovitalea sediminis. The sequence goes on along the minus strand of NZ_NTLB01000004.1, from coordinate 131,118 downwards.
GCTGGAGGTGATGTCGTTGACGCCCTTAACCGCCTTGTTCAATGAATTGGCCAGTGCGTTGAAACACCAGCAAAGACTCTGGTTTGAAAGGCTGATTGTCAGGTCCCCACGCGCCATCCTGTCTGTCTCGTCGATATAGCCGAGAAGGTATCGCTGGAGATATTTCCCCATGATCCAGGCTGCCGGCAACTGGGCGACTGCAAGCAGTGTTAACGCTATATCGTCAGGGAGTGTATCTGGACGCAGGTATATCGCCAAAGTGACCACCAGTATGTTCCATGCCAGCAATGCCAGGGTCAGCAGTTGTGGAATTTTCAGCGAAAAGCGGCTCATTTCTCCTCCTCGGAGGGTTCTTCAGTCAAATGGACGACGTGCACCGGTTGCGGTTCGCAAATAGCGCAAACCATTTTTATTTCATGCAGTAAGTTTCAGCGGTCGGCAGATAACGCGGAGACGGCTGGAGTTGCGTTTCTGTACCCCGTTGCAACGCGGAGTTTGAAACATCACCCGCCTGCCTCTGATTCGACGAGAGTCCATTCGGTATGCCGGAAACAGTGAAGACGCCTAAGACGCGCTAATACCTTCTCCTGCCGTTGGCCGGCTGTAGTGCTTAACCAGACCCAATACGCTGAGCGGTTTCTCCCGGATCACGCAACGGGCAGGATTTTCTTTTGCTGGCTGTTGGCGCTACAGGGATTCTGGGTGCATACGCGGGTGCGGGCATCGCGCGGCATGACAGTTGTCGATTACACTGTCCCCCGTGGTTCCCACACAGGCACCTTCGGAGGTCGCTATGAAGAAACTGAAAAACGAAAAGGAATTGGTGAAAAAGGCCATTGAGGAAGGCATGAGATATGGCGAGCAACGAGGCGTTGTAGAGTTTGAGCCGACTGATTCGGCGAATGAAAAAATCGAATACATTTATCGTCTACTGGTCCATGACAAGGTGATACAGCCGATTCCCCAAGACCAGATTTCCCAGCAGTCCATGCGGCATAAGATCGCAATCTGGGCGTCCAAGCTTTAGACGGACCCCTCTTAGGATTGACGATGCCGTTGGAGAGGAGGCGGTTAATCCGCTCGCCTCATTCCCGGACATTTGCGCAACTCATTCACTCCTTCGCCAAAACCTCAATAAAAGCTGACCGGGCTCGGTCGATTACCTCCTCGAACCGTTGTTGCAGTGCCGGTGACATGCGCAGCAGGCGTGAGCGCCGGTCATCTGGATTGTCGATCTCTTCCAGGTGGCCATCCTTGATGGCTTTGTGCACGTATTTCATGGCGGTCTGGGGGCTGACGCCTTTGACGAGGCTATAGGCGTCCGTTTTGGATACGGCCTTGTCCCCACGCTCCCACAACTCGGTGAACAACCGTGAAAAATACACGTCGCTCAGACCGGTTTCGTGAAACGCGATCACCCAGGCTTCATCCAGCTGCTGCAATGCCTGCAGAAAACGGGCGCGCTGCCCGTTGAGGGTGTCCGCGGCGGGAGGGCCCTGATGCTGGCCTGACCCGGTGGTTTGGGGCGTTTTCATTCGATTCTTTCCTGCCTGGCTTGGATATGGGTTGTTTTTATATAAAAGTATATATAAATTTATATGTAAAATTTAATGTAAATTGGCTTTGCCCTCTCAGGAGGTGACTGAGGTGACGATCGCCGTTTCGCAGCAGCGAAAGCTTTTCCGGGAAGAACAGGGTATTTTGCCAAACAGCCTGGCCCTGGCGTGGACGACGTTCGGGTGGCTCGCTGCCTTCGTTTTGATGGGCCAGCAAAGCAGCCTGCTTAATATCGTTGGTGTGTTGCTGTGTGCTCATACGATGATTCTGGCGGCTTATCTCATCCATGAGGCCGCTCACTACACACTCTTTGCCCGCCCCAATGCCAACCGGTTCGTCGGTGAGTGGATGAGCTTCATCGCGGGCTCTTCCTATGCCGCTTTCGAACGTATTCGGCATCTGCATATTCGGCATCATCGTGACCGGGCGGATATTGCCTGTTTCGATTTCAAGGCCGTTCTGGCTCGCTGGCCAGTAGTAAGGCGGGTACTGGAGGTCCTCGAATGGGCCTATATTCCCGCCACGGAAATCCTGATGCATCTGCAGGTGGTGTGGCGACCGCTTTTTGTGGCCTCCCAGCGCCGTTATCTGCGACGGGCGCTGGGGATGCTGTTGGTGCGGAGCCTTCTGCTGGTAGCGCTTGCTGCCTGGTCGATCAAGGCGTTCCTGCTGTATTTCCTGGCCTATGGCCTGCTGTTGCATGTGCTCAATTTTTTCGATGCCTTCCATCACACCTTTGAGCAGTTTTTCGTTGCGGAGAACGAACCTGTACCGTTGGATAACAGGGGCCGCGCTTACGAACAGGCCAACACCTTCTCCAACCTGGTGTCCCGGCGCTGGCCCGTGCTCAATCTGCTGACGCTGAATTTCGGCTACCACAACGCCCACCATGAGCGCGCCTCCGTGCCTTGGTATCGGCTGCCCGCGACCCATCTTGAGCTTTATGGCAGTCAGGCGGTGGCGGTTATGCCATTGAGCGAATTGCTGGGTACCTGGCACCGCAACCGGGTGCGGCGTGTCCATGCTGACGATTATGGCTCGCCGGGCGAAGGTGTTCGAGGGGCGGATGACTTTATCGGCGCCCATGGGGTGTCTTTCCTGACCGTGATCTAAAGGAGATCGCAACATGAGTGAGCAGGTGCAACCAATAGCGGCTCAGGCAGTGCCGCCTTCGCTGCAAGGGCGGCGGGCGTTGGTAACAGGCACTGCCGGAGGCATCGGTGGTGCCATTGCCCAGGCGCTGGTTGCCCGCGGTGCCTGGGTGCATGGTCTGGATCGCGATGGTCAGGGGCAGGCCCGCTTGCGAGCGACCATCGACGTGCTGCATCCGCCGGGACGCTTTCTGCCTTATCAGGTAGATATTGCGGACCCGCTGGCCCTGGACGGAATGCTCGCAGAACTCGCCGGTACGGTGCTGGCGGAAGGCTGCGACATCCTGGTGAATGCGGCCGGGATCAGTCGTACCCGGAAATTCGAGGAGAGTGACGACGCGTTGCTGGACTCCCTCTTTGCGGTAAATTTCAGGGCTGCCTTCCGGATAACCCGGGCATTGGTGCCCATGTTGAAAAATAGCGGAAGGGCCAGTGTCATCAATGTCGCGTCCGAGCTGGCATTGATTGGACAGCCACTCTATAGCGCCTACAGCGCCAGCAAAGGCGCCATGTTGTCCTGGACGCGGGCGCTGGCGGTCGAATTGGGGCGGTGTGGGGTTCGGGTCAACGCGGTTTGCCCCGGGCCGGTGGATACGGCCATGTTGGCGGCTGAGTTTGAGGCGACTGAAAGTCCAGTGTCCGCGAGGAAAGCTGAAATAGCTACGGTGCCTCTGGGCCACTTGGGAGCGCCGGCCGATATCGCCAGTGTGGTGGCGTTTCTGGCCAGCGATGAAGCGGGTTTCGTCAATGGCGCCGTCTGGCCGGTGGATGGTGGCAAAACGGCAGCCTAGGCCTGCTCTTAAGAGGAGCGACCGGCGATCGCCTTGATGGGCCGGAATCCATGACATAAGTTGAAGTCTGGGTTCTTACGATGTCGAGGTGATTTGATGCTGGTCCTGTTTCCCGATGACCGCCGAGTGGCGGCAACGAATATTACCTATCGACAGGCGGAAATCGCGCCGAGTCCGGGCCTGCTGACACCTGAGTTCCATTGGGAGGGGCATAGGACCAACCTTTACGGTTCGGTGTTTAAGTCGGCCAATGGCTACGAAATGTATTACCAGTGCCACTTTGCCGAGCGCATCGGCTACGCCGTTTCCGGTGATGGCTTCAACTGGACCCGGCCGCTGCTCAACCGGACCGACCTGTCTGCGCCTGCCCATGCGATGGTCCAGGGCAACGACCGGATTGGCGTCATCCCTGGACCGGCGGTCGGGGAGGATGACGACGAATCGCTGGAACTGACCAACCTGGTGGCCGGCTATCACATGCCCAGCGTGATCTACGAGCCGGAGACCGACGCCCCCTACAAGATGTTCGTGTTCGGTGAGGAAGGCTACCGTGTCCTGTATTCGAAAAGCGGTAAGCGTTTTGTCGAATACCCGGATAATCCGGCGATTTCGACACTGCTCTATAAGAACTCGCACACCAATAAGATATGGGCCAGCGATGTGGCTCCCTGTTTCAAGGACCGGTCTGGCTATACGGCCATGGTCAAGACCTATGTCATCGATGACGAGAACCGGACCTTGCGCTGCGTCGGCCGCAGCACCAGCGACGACTTCCGCGAATGGAGCGAGGTGAAGACTCTTTGGGTACCGGGGCCGGATGAGCATGCCATTGCCCAATCCCGCGGTTTCTCATGGGCAGATTTCTATGGCCTGTGTCCCTTCGCCTACGGCGACGGCTACCTGGGGCTTCTATGGTTATTCGAGATCGATCGCGAGCTGCCCCACGGTACCAATAAGGGAAAAATGGAGGTCTTCCTGGCCTACAGTCCGGATGGCGAACAATGGCGTCGCCTTAGCGATACGCCGCTGATTCCCTGGGACCTGAACTTCGGAGCCGATGGGGGCATGGTGACGACGGCGTCGGCGCCGGTTTTCGAAGAGAACGAAATCCGTATCTATTATTCAGACAGCAATTTCGAGCATGGGGTCGGCGAGAAGGACTTACCCATGCATCTGGACGCGCCAACCTGGAAGATCCGGTGCGCGCAGGTGCCGAAAGAACGGCTGGTCGGAGCCTATTCCGCGCGGGGGGAGCTGTGTCTGCAATCCATGGATTTTGAGGGGCGGCAATTGCGCTTGAACCTGGACTGCCGGCAGGGGACCGTGCGCCTGGACTTCGAAGTAGGGGGGCGCAGCGTTGCTTCTCAAACGGTGGAGCAGCGGGATAACATGGACTGCTGGCTGACGCCTGCTTTCCAGGGCGAGGCTGCCCTGAGAGTGACACTCGAGAACGCGACCTTATACGCGCTGGAACTCCGTTAGCTGCCCGTGCCCGCCTGAGAAGAGGGGGCGCCTCTCGCCCCCTTTCTCCCTTCTCTATTGCTACCTCGCTGATTTTGCTTGCCGCTTCTCCTGAAAATGGATGTGGTGGTGTTTTATTGACCGGCTGGCACCCTTTGGTTTATTTTATGACTGACTGGTCGGTCATTTATAAAATGAGCAGCGAAAACATCCCCTAACAATCGTGCATGGCAGGCGTATGGCGAGAATTGTGGATAAGGAGGCAAAGCGGGCATCCATTACCGAGGCGGCAGTGGAAGTGTTTGCCCGTAAAGGTTTTCAGGGGACCTCCATGGACGACGTGGCCGAGCAGGCCGGTGTCAGTAAAGGCTCCCTATACGCCTACTTCCAAAACAAGGAAGACCTCTTTTACGCCACCTTCGAATGGTTCAACCAGCGCACGATGGCAGAGGGAATGGCGGCGTTGCAGGCGGCGCCCACAGCATGCGAAAAGTTGCGCGCGCTTGGCCGGGTCACGGTGGAATCGTTGGCCAGCAATCTGGAGTTGTATCCGCTGACGCTGGAAGTCTGGGCGGCCGCCGGTTCGGGTGAAGGGCGTGAGCGTTTTGCCGGTGCGATGCGTCATCTGTATGACGAATTCCGACGCCTGGTGGAAATGATCATCCGCGTGGGGCAGGGCAGTGGAGAGTTCCGGGCTGACCTTGAGGTGCCGGCTCTTTCAGCGCTGCTGGTCGGTGCGCTGGATGGTTTGATGTTGCAGTGCTGGCTCAAACCGGACCTGCCTGCGATGAACTATTTCGATAGCTATCTGGATGTCCTGTTCAGGGGTATGCACCCCCCCTTTCAACCTGGAGGAAAGGCATGAAATTTGGCGCAATGCTGGTTGTTCTTGGGCTGGGCTGGGGCGCAGCGGCAGTGCAGGCGGCACCGGACCCGTCGGCGTTGGTGAAGTCGGCGTTCGACAACTGGCGAGGGACCACATCCTATACGGAAATCCATATGAGCATTCATCGCCCCGACTGGAGCCGGGACCTTGCCATGGAATCCTGGACCCGTGGCGACGATGATGCACTGGTGCGTTTTACCGGACCGGCCAAGGACGCCGGCAATGCCACCCTCAAACTGGGGGTGGCAATGTGGTTGTTCAATCCAAAACTCAACCAGATCATTAAGCTGCCGGCCAGCATGATGGCCCAATCCTGGATGGGTTCGGACTTCTCCTACAACGATCTGGCCAAGGCCAATACGGTGTTGACCGACTACCGGCACAGGCTGCTCAAGTCGGAGACGGCAGATGGGCACAAGGTCTACACCATCGAAGCGCTACCCAAGCCCGACGCCGCGGTCGTCTGGGGCAAGCAGGTCCTGCGTATCCGCGACGACGGCGTCATTCTCGACGAGACCTACTATGACCAGGATATGCAGCCGGTCCGGGAAATGACGACCTTCAAGGTCGGTCGCCTGGGAGACCGTCCCTATCCGGTGGGGATGGAGATGAAGCCGTTGAACAAGCCCGGCCACTGGACCCGGATCGAGGTGTCCAAGGGGCGCTTTAACCTGACATTACCCGGTTATCTGTTTACCCAGTCCAACTTGCGCAACCCCCGGCCCTGGAGTCTGCAATGATTGCCCGGCTTGCATGGCGCAATCTCTGGCGGCAACCCCGGCGCACTGTGTTGAGTGTACTGACCATTGCCTTTGCCTGCGTTGTCACCATTTTCCTGTTGGCGTTGCAGCAAGGCACCTATAGCACCATGAAAGAAAATGTGCTGAAGCTCTACGACGGCTATGCCCAGGTCCAGCCGCCGGAGTACGCGGATGACCCTGAATTACGCAAGACGATCGATCACCCGGCAGCGCTGATACAGCGCCTGGAAGCCGAAACCGGTATCAGCACCGTGGCGCCGCGGGCTATGACCTACGCGGTGTTGTCTCGCCACAACCGCAGTTACGGCGCGGCGGTCGTTGGCGTATCACCCGAGGCGGAGGCCAAGGTGTCGGTACTGGCGCACACGATCCGTAAAGGCCACTTCCTGCAGGAGGGGGACGCCCAGAGCATTGTGCTGGGCGAGGGGCTGGCACGGGATCTCCATGTCGGTGTCGGTGATTCAGTGACGCTTCTGGGGGCCGACCGGGATGGCTCCCTGGCGGCCGACGTCCTTAAGGTCGAGGGTATTTTTGCCAGCGGTAACGACAACCTGGACCGGCAGATGAGCCTGATTCCCCTGGCGCGATTCCAGACGGATTTTGCCATGGGGAAACGAGTCAACACTCTGGTGTTGGGCGGCCCCTCGCTGGCGGCAGTCAATGAGGCCGTGGCGGATGCAAGGCCCTGGATCGCCCAGGAGGGCCTGACCATACAAGACTGGGGGGCACTGGAGCCGGGGCTGAAGGCGGCTATCGAATTGGATGCCAGCACGTCCAGCCTCTGGTATGTCAGCCTGATCGTGGTGGTGGTCTTTATCCTTCTCAACACGCTGTTGATGTCAGTTTTCGAGCGTACGCGGGAATTTGGCGTCCTGCTGGCTATCGGTATGCAGCCCGCAAAACTCGGCAGGATGGTTTGGATGGAGTTGTCGCTGCTCGCTGCGCTCGGAGTGCTGGCCGGTCTGGTCTTGGGCCTGGCGGTGACTGGCTGGTACAGCATTCACGGCCTGTCGCTGGGTGGTGAGGCGTTATTCGCCCAATGGGGGCTGCCCGGGTTGATGTACCCCAGGCTATCGGCGTTCAGCACGCTCGCCGGTCCCCTGGTGATCGGCGTCTGTATCCTGCTGACGGGGTTCATTCCCTACCGGCGCATACAGCGGATGATCCCGATGACTGCCATGAGGGCCACCTGATGAACCGGTTCCTGTTATTGCTACCGCTAGCCTGGCGTAATGTCTGGCGCAATCGTCGCCGTACCCTTATCACGTTGGCTGTGGTGGCCGTGGGCGTCTGGTCGATCCTGGCCTTTTCCTCGCTGTTGGAGGCGTGGGCACGGAGCAGTCGTGATGCGAGTCTGAACCTGCTGACCGGTGACGGACAGATACACGCGCAGGGCTATAGGGATGATCCCGCCATCCAGCACAGTTTCGCCACACCGCCTGCTGACGGTGCCTTGGTCAAGGTGCTGAACGGGTCTCATGTGTCCCGGTGGTCTGGCCGTGTCCGCACACCGGGTATTGTCCAAAGCGAATTCAAGACGCTGCCGATCACCTTGGTGGGGATTGACCCGGAGCGGGAACGCGGGCTGTCTTTTATCGCCACTTCGGTCACCCAGGGAGCCTATCTCAGCGGTACCTCCGGTAACGGCATACTGCTGGGCCAGCATCTTGCCCACCGCCTGGGAACGGGGATCGGGAAGCGTGTGGTCCTGATGGGGTTGGGTATGGATGACGCCCTGGCGCAGGGAGGCTTCCGGGTCGTGGGCCTGTTCCAGGCACCGCGGGATATGGAAGACAGCGTCGTCTTTATCGGTAGGGCTGCCGCCCAGCGGCTGTTGAAAGCGCCGGGGCGTCTTTCCGAAATCGCCTTCAAGGCGCCGACCCAGTCGGACCTGACTCCTGCCATCCAGGCGTTGCGTAAAGCTGCCCCGTCTCTGGATATCCAGCCCTGGCAGATTTTACAGCCGCTCACCAAGGCCGTGTCGAACCTGTCCGACGGCTTTGTGATGGTCTGGTTGTGGATCATGTTCGTGCTGATGGCGCTGGGTATCGTCAATACGCAGCTGATGTCCGTCTTCGAGCGGGTCAGGGAATTTGGTCTTTTGCAGGCACTGGGATTGCGCCCTGGCGATGTGATGCGTGAGGTGTTGGCGGAATCCTGCCTGCTGGTGGGGTTGGGGGTTGTCTTGGGCGTCTTGGCGGCGGTGATGACTGTCGGCGCGTTGCACGATGGTATCAATCTCGGTTTTCTGGCAAAGGGTGCCGAATGGCTGGGCGCGCAGCACGTGCTCTATCCCCGCATCGATGGGACCGAGTATCTGCTCCTGAGCGTCGTGATATGGGGGCTGAGTATGCTCGCTTCCCTATGGCCGAGCTGGCGAGCGGGGCGTTACAGCCCTCAGGAGGCGATGTCCAGGACATGACGAACGATGACCGGAACGGCAGTCAGCCGCGCCACCAGGGCGTGTTTTGTGAACGGCAAAAGGGCGGGAGAGGTTTTCATGGAAGTCATTGTTGAGTGTCGCAACCTGAAAAAACGCTATTTCCAGGGCAGCGTTCCCGTCGATGCCTTGCGTGGTGTCGACCTGCAGGTGGAAAAGGGTGACTTCGTCAGCCTGTCCGGACCGTCCGGCTCGGGCAAGAGCACCTTGCTGAATGTGCTGGGCGGCCTCGATAACCCTTCGGAAGGAAGCGTAAAGATCGCTGGTCAGGACCTGTCGCAGCTGAGTAAGGGCGATCTTGCCGATCTGCGCCTGCAACGCATCGGTTTCGTGTTTCAGGCCTATAACCTGATTCCGGTGCTGAGCGCGGAGGAAAACGTAGAGTTTATCCTGCAGTTGCAAGGTGTGGGCGCCGCCGAGCGCCGGCAGCGGGCGAGGATGCTGTTGGCCCAGGTTGGCCTGACGGGTATGGAGTCGCGGCGTCCGGCCCAGCTTTCCGGTGGGCAGCAGCAACGAGTGGCTGTTGCCAGGGCCCTGGCGGCCAAGCCCTCCGTCGTGCTGGCGGATGAGCCCACCGCCAACCTGGATTCCGCCACCGCAGAATCCCTGCTGTCGCTGATGGCAGAACTCAATCAGGAGTCCGGCATTACCTTCATCGTCGCCACGCACGATCCGCGTGTCATTGCCCACACGCGCCGTCGCATCGTGCTGACGGACGGCCAGATCGACCAGGATGTACGGGTATCTGAAGATGAAATGGCGCCGGCCGTTTAGGATGACGATCCGGCAAAATTCGTTCTTCACGCTCCTCATGTGTGCCGTGATGGGGGTGGCGGCGCCGGATGCCGGGGCGGCGGATGTCCACGCGAGGCTGCAGTTACAACAGCAACAGGATGCGACAGCGAGCAACAGTCTGGCGGCGCGACAGGGTCTTTCTCATAGCAGCACTTCCAGTGCGGAGCTTCGTGTGATGGTGCAGCAGCACTGGGGACAGTGGGAAGGGAATCTTCACTATCTGGCTGATTGGCAGCATGGCAGTGGTGTTACGGTGGACCGGCAACTGGCGGGTGCGGGAGTGACCGATCCGACAGAAACCCTGGCGCAGAGCGACTGGTGGCGGCTGGACCCCTCAGGGATCAACGGGAACCGGACCCGTAGTCATTTGCGGGCGGATCGCGTGTGGCTCGGCTATGCCAGCCAGCATCTGGTGTTCCGCGTTGGTCGTCAGGCGCTGACCTGGGGCAGCGGCCAGGTGTTTCATCCGATGGACCTGTTCGACCCCTTTGCACCCACAGCGACGGACACCGAGTACAAGCGAGGTGCGGATATGCTGTATGGTCAGTGGCTGTTCGACGACGGTTCCGACCTCCAGGGCATCGTCGTACCGCGTCGTTCAACGGCTGACGGAACCCTGCATCCGCAAAACAGCTCTGCGGCCCTGCACTGGCATCGCGTGGGATATCCGATGCAGAGTAACTGGCTGCTCGCCCGGGATTACGGCGATAGCGTGTTGGGGGCAAACCTGTCGGTCCCCGCTGGTGATGCTACCTGGAGTCTCGAAGCGGTGCCCACCCTGAAGGATCGAGGAGGCGTTGCCATATCCCTGGATGCGGTGATCAGCAATGCGTTCACCCTGTGGCACCGCAACGCCAACGGGTTTGTCGAATACTATCGCAACGGCTTCGGTCTCTCCGGTCACGATTATGTGATATCGGATATACCGCAGGACCTGCAACAGCGCCTGGATCGTGGCCAGGTTTTCAATACCGGGGTCGACTACCTGGCGGTAGGTGGTACGCTGGAGTGGACCCCGCTTTTTCAGGTGGCTCCCAGTGTCATTGTCAATGTCCGGGATCACAGCGCCTTGGCCGTGCTGACGATGACGGATTCGCTGCGTGAGAACACCGACTTGATCGTAGGGGGGCAACTGCCGATGGGCCCCCAGGGTACGGAGTTCGGCGGGCTGGAAACGTCTGCCGCCAGTGGCGTCTATCTGGCGCCGTCACGGGAAGTCTATCTGCGCTTGAACCAGTATTTTTGAGCGCCTGAAACAGGAGTGGCCTCCGTCAAGCCGGCGCGCTTCCCGCTCGATGATCAGCCTGTATCCGGCTGGTTGTTTGCGAAAAATGCAGCGCCTATGATGGGGTTCGCTCCTCTTCGAAAATGCCAAGGAAGCCCTGTCGTTGATATCGAACTCTAACTCCCCCTCGACGCCATCCCGTTCCGTCCGGTTCGAGATTGTTCGCACCTTGCTCGTCAATGCGCTGGCACCCTATCTGATCTATGCGCTGCTCAAGGGGCATACGAGCAACTTTATCGCCCTGGTCTGTTCCGGTCTGCCGCCGTTGATCGAGAGCGTCTGGAGCCTCCTTAAACGGCGGCGGCTGGATGTCATGGCCGTTCTGGTCCTGGGTGGTATTGCGCTGGGGCTGGGCCTGATGGCGATGGGCGGTAATGCGCGTTTGCTGCTGGTGAGGGAATCGCTGGTGACGGGGTTGGTTGGGGTGGTCTTTCTGGTGTCCCTGGTCCTGCCGAGGCCGATTATTTTTTATCTGGCCCGTGAAATGACCACCGGCGACGTTCCCGAAGCGGTGGCAACCTGGGATCGCCGCTGGCAGGACCTGAGCTGGTTTCGTGCCGGCATGCGGGTAATGACGTTGATGTGGGGGGCGGGGATGGTGGTTGAAGCGGCCGTTCGCGTCGACATGGCGGAAACCCTCCCCATCCAGCATTTCCTGGCGATTTCCCCCTTTGTGCAGTACGGCATAACCGGCGCGCTGGTCCTGTGGACCTTGTGGTACCGGAAGAGGATGAAGCAGCGCGCCCAGGCTTCATCGATGGCTGCCACCCAGGTATCGTCCCGCTAGCAGCGCAGCCCCCGCATACGCCAGCGTTATTACGCCAAAGGCCACCGGTAGGGCCTTATGCCAGTCCGGCAATGCATGCAGAACAACCCCCATCGCCGCCACCCCAATCAGGGTGCCGACCTGTCGGTTGGCGTTGAGCGCTGCCGCAGCGATATTGGCATGGCTCTGGCCCGCCACCTGCATGACCGTGGTCGTCATGGCCGGGATGGCGATACCCACACCGAGGTTGGCGGCCATCAGAAGGGGAATAAAAAGGTCATAGGGCAAACGCATTCCAGTGATGACAACGACGGGACAAAGGATGGCCGCTGCCGCAACGCCGAACAGCATCGGGATGCGTGTGCCGAGGCGGGACGAGATGCGGGCGGAGATAAGGTTCCCGGCCGTAAACATCGCCATCAGGGGCAGCAGGTTCAGACCGGTATGCCAGGCGTCGTTGCCCCGGGCCTGCTCGACGTAGAGACTGATCAGGAAGATTTGCCCAAACGCACCCAGATTGATGAGGAAGCCGAAGCCGTTGGTTGCAGCGAAGCGGGCGTCCTGAAACAGGTCGCGGGGAAATATCGGCGAGGCTTCGCGGCATTCGCGGATAACGAAGGCCACTGTGGCAAACAGGGCCAGGACAAAGGCCGCGATGATGCTTCGCGAAGACCAGCCCAGGTTACCCCCCTCAATCAAGCCGAAGGCGAGCGTGCCGAGTGCCAGCATTCCCAGAGTGTGGCTGACTGGGTTCAAGGCCTGCGCGCGTCGTGGTGATGGGGCGAGGTGACGGCGAGCCATCACCAGCCCCAGCAGTCCTATGGGCACGTTGAGCCAGAAGATCCCGCGCCAGCCGAGCGTGGCGACGATGGCTCCGCCGACAATGGGGCCGCTGGCCGCAGCCACCGAGACGATAGCGGACCAGATGCCCAGTGCGGTGATTCTTTCCTTCTCATCGGGATAGGACTGGCTGAGGAGGCTGAGCGAACTCGGCATGAAGAGCGCTGCGCCGATCCCTTGCGCCAGGCGTGCTGCAATCAGTACGTCACCGTTGGGAGCGATGGCGCACATCAGTGAGGCGGTGAGGAAAACGGCCAGTCCGGTCATATAGATGGTCCGGGCGCCATAGCGGTTTGCCAGGGCTCCGCCGGTCAACAGCAGGGAAGCGAAGGTCAGGGTGTAACCGTCGACCACCCACAGCAGTCCGGAGAGGGGAATCGACAGATCCGACTGGAGGTGATCGAGGGCGACGTTGACGACGGTGACATCCAGCATGGCCATCACGAAGCCAAGCGCCACCGTGACTAGCGGCCAATGGCTTCGGCGGGTTCCGGCGTCGGAAGATGCTATTGCCGTTGAACAGGAAGTGGACATGGTGGCGATCCTGCGCGTGATAGATGTAGACGCTATGGTAAGGCGTTATTGGTATGCGAAAAATCGGAATCCATGCGGTAGACTGATGCAAAAATGCATCACTGCTGTGGCAAGGATCAAGCATGAACTGGGATAACGCGCGCGTTTTTCTCGCCATCTATCGGCAGGGCACATTGCGGGCCGCGGCAACGGAGCTGGGGATCGATCAGGCCACGGTGGGGCGTCGCCTTGCGGCTTTGGAGCGCTCCCTGGATGCGCGTTTGTTCTTGCGAACGCCGACGGGCTATACCCCGACGCCAGCGGGCGAGCTGGCTTTTGCGGCGGCTGAGAGCATGGAGAGTTCCGCTCACCAACTGCAACGACAAATGCAGGGGCTCGATGAACGCCTATCGGGCACGGTGCGAGTTGCCAGCACTGATACGATCGCTCAGGTATATCTGATGCGGGCCTGGCAGGATCTGCATAAATGCCATCCTGACATCCGCGTTATTCTCAGCACCTCGACACGACTGACCAATCTGACCCGGCGGGAAACGGACCTGGCGATCAGGCCCGTGCGTCCGACAGATCCTGACCTCATTGCACGTCACCTGACCCGTCGGGAAAGCGGCTTGTATGCCTCCCGGGATTATCTGGCCGAGCGCGGTGAACCCTCGCCAGGGACGGCGCTGGCGGGTCATGATGTGGTGATTTACCAGCGCCGGGTCTCCGCCCATCAGAGCGAGGCGCTCTGTGACGAACCGATCCACAAGGCGCGAGTCGTGCTAGAAGTCAGTTCCGGCCTGATGTTGGCGGAGGCGGTACGCGCCGGTCTGGGGATAGGGGAATTGCCGACGCATATGGGCGAGCAGTATCCGGATCTGGTTCGTATCTGGCCCGAGCGGTTCAGGCCTTTCGATCTGTGGTTGGTCATGCACGGAGACCTGAACCGAACGGCACGCGTCAGGGCCGTGATCGAGTCCATCGTGAGGGTGTTTCAGGCGGCGGGGTAATCTGGCAGGAAAGGCTTGAAGGGGGCGAGGCATTCAGCCTCACCCCCGTCCCATACTTACATCTTATCCAGCGGGCAGACGCTTTCGCTGATCGGCGGATAGGCTTCATTGGCCGGAATTTCCCGAACCACGTTCAGCAGATCCCATTTGCCTTTGGCTTGACCCGGCTTCTTGGCCTGGACCAGGAACATCTTGTGCACCAGGAGTCCATCCGGGCGGATATGACCGCCTTGAGCAAAGAAGTCGTCGATCTTCATTTTGCCCATTTCAGCACGCACCTTGTCCGGATTGTCGGTACCGGCAGCCTTGACGGCTTTCAGGTACGTCATGGTCGCGGAGTAGAGTGCGGCATGGGGGAAGGTCGGCGCCTGATCGTACTTCTTCATGTAGCGCTCAGCCCACTCACGGGAAGCCGCGTCATGATCCCAGTACCAGGCAGTCGTGAACAACAGGCCCTGTGCCGTCTGCAGTCCCAGACCCTGAACGTCGCTCAGCAACACCAGCAGGCCTGCCAGTTGCACGCCGCTGTCCGTCAGGTTGAACTCGTGTGCCTGTTGGATGGCGTTGATGGTGTCGTTACCGGCATTGGCCAGCCCGATGATCTGGGCGCCAGAGGCTTTAGCCTGCAACAGGTAGGAGGAGAAGTCGTTGGTGCCCAGCGGCGCCAGCGATTGACCGAGGATTTCACCGCCATGCTGTTTTACGACGGCAGCGGTATTGGCTTCCAGCGAATGGCCAAAGGTGTAATCAGCCGTGATGAAGTACCACTTCTTGCCGCCATTCTTGACGATGGCCGATGCCGTACCGTGAGGCAGGGCATAGGTGTCATAGCCGTAGTGGATGCCGTATTTGGTGCAGGCTTTGCCCGTGAGGTCCGATGATGCCGAACCCGTGTTGATGGTGATGACCTTCTTCTCGTTTGCCAGGTGCTGTACGGCCAGACCTACGGCGGAGTTGGTCAGGTCAGCGATCATGTCCACATGATCCTGGTCGATCCACTGACGTGCCGTTGCAGAGGCGATGTCCGCCTTGTTGCGGTGGTCGCCGGAAATGACTTTGATGGGCTTGCCGTCAATCTTGCCGCCAAAATCGTCGACTGCCATCTGTACCGCGTCAACGGCACCTTTTCCGCTAAAGCCGGTGGAATACACGCCCGACATGTCGCCGAGCACCCCAATCTTGATCTCGTTGTCGGAAAATTTCGCCGCGCTCGCTGTGCCCGCCGCGACCATGAGACTTGTCGCAAGGGCCAGACTACTGAGCATTTTATTCTTATTCACGCTCTTTCTCCTCGAATACGGATTGGACTTGTTATCTGCGGAGCTAGCGTTGACCGATTAAGGGTCACGCATTTTCTGACTTTATTCCGGTCGTTACCGTGAAGGCAAGCAAATTGCTCTAAGTCTGTAGTATAAGAATTTATGTTCATATATGGAGCCACCTTCCTCATGCTATAAACGTTATGCCGTAGCGCCAAGGAGGTTGGCCAAGCCCTTCCGAGTGGCCCGTGCGCGCTCATTAACGATGCCGGAAGGCCTGCCCGTTTTTGACGGCAGAATGGGTGTTTCCCGCCTTTCATATACCTCTTTTTGCCTGATGCGATAACGACTTATGACAGATGTGAGAAGTGAGATGGAGGACGACAGCGCGGTTTACAAGACGCTGTTGGAATCGACGCAGGCTATTCCCTGGAAGATCAACTGGAGTGATTTAACCTTTGCCTATATCGGCCCTCAGATTGAAGCCCTGCTGGGCTGGCCGCAGGATAGCTGGAAAGGGATCGATGACTGGGCATCGCGTATCCATGAGGAAGACCGCGAAAGAGTGGTCAATTTCTGTGTGGCGCAGTCCAAGGCCGGGACGGACCATGAGGCCGACTACCGGGCCCTGACCAAGGATGGAGACTACATCTGGATTCGCGATGTCGTTCATGTGGTACGCAACGGGGACGGCGACGTCGACGCCCTGATCGGTTTCATGTTCGATATCAATGAGCGCAAGAAAACCGAGCAGGAACTGGTTCGCTTGCAGAAGGAGCTTGAGGAGCTGTCTTTCAAGGACGGTTTGACCGGTGTGGCCAATCGCCGCATGTTCGATTCGATTATCGATGTCGAATGGGTCAATGCGCGACGCAATCACCAGCCGCTGTCGGTCATCATGATCGATATCGATTACTTCAAGCAGTACAACGACCACTATGGCCACATCCAGGGTGATGACTGCCTGAAGCAGGTTGCCACGCTCCTCTCCAAAGCCGCCACCCGCGCCCGGGATTTCGTCGGTCGCTTTGGCGGGGAAGAGTTTGTTTTGGTCCTTCCGGAGACCGATGCCGACGCCGCGAAGAAAGTGGCGGAGCGTTGCATCCAGATGATCCGCGATGCACAGATCCCTCACGAAAAATCCGGTATTGGTGCTGATCTGACCGTCAGCCTGGGCGTAGGCACCATTATTCCGTTGCATAACACGGAAGCCATGGCCTTTGTCGAGGATGTTGACCGGTTGCTCTACAAGGCCAAGGAGAACGGACGTAATCGGGCTGAGTTCAATCAGTAAAGGCTTCAATCCCGCGTAGGCGTGACATTCGTGGCGGTACTTCCGGATGAGACACGCTCGTCCGGAAACACGTTGCTTGCCTAGGTGTATGGACGGCTGATGGCTTGGATCAGGCGGTGACACGCCCATGTTACCCTGCGATCGCCTGTCATCTGCCGCCGCACGATAGTGCCCTCGATAATCACCATCATATCTTCAGCCATCGCTGCCGGCTCCGGCAGGCCGAGCTTGCGGGCCACGGTTTCCAGATAGTCGGCCAGTTCGGCTTTGTGTTGTACGGCGATTTCCCGTTCTCTGCTGGAGGATGACCCTGATTCCGCGACCGTATTGATAAAGGCGCAGCCTCTGAAATCGGGTTGCTGAAACCATTCCTCCAGCACCTCGGCAATAACGTCGAGGCGGCCTTCCGAGTCGATGCGCCTGTCCACTTCACCCTTGAACCAGCTCATCCAACGCTGATGCCGTGCGTTCAGGAAGGCGACGATCAGGTCTGTTTTAGACGGGAAGTGGCGGTAAAAGGACATCTTGGCCACGCCGGATTCGGCAATGATCCGGTCAATGCCGGTGGCGCGAAGTCCCTCCTGATAGAAAAGCCGGCTGGCCGTTTCGAGGATGCGGTCGCGTGCGGGTTTGGCGGTTTTGCCTTGAGGGTGGGCCATGGCCTCTCCGGGTTTGGCGTGCGAAAAGGATCGTGACAGACAGGTCTGTCTATGTCAATCTGTAGACAGATCTGTCTACCTTTGGTGCTGTCGGGGATGATGGGTCGCAACGTTGTTTCCATCCGCTATAGGAGCACATCAGAATGAGCGATACCCTCGAACATCGTCCGCCGCTGCCGCCGTTTACGCATGAAACCGCGAGGGAAAAGGTCCGGCTGGCGGAGGATGCCTGGAACAGCCGCGATCCGGAACGGGTCTCGAAGGCCTACTCGCCGGACAGTCGCTGGCGTAATCGTGCCGAGTTCGTGACCGGCAGGGATCAGATCGTGACGTTCCTGCGCCGGAAGTGGGATCGAGAACTGGAATACCGGCTGATCAAGGAAATTTGGGCTTTTGAAGGACACCGCATTGCGGTGCGCTTTGCGTACGAGTGGCGTGATGATGCGGGCAACTGGTTCAGGGCTTACGGCAATGAAAATTGGGCGTTTGATGAGAACGGATTGATGACGGAGCGTCATGCGTCGATCAATGACCTGCCCATCACGCCCGAGCAGCGGAAATTCCACTGGCCGCAAGGGCGCCGGCCGGACGATCATCCGGGGTTGAGCGAGCTGGGATTGTGATATGGCCTTGTGGCTGATCCCGGGGTTGGGCGTGGGTTAGCCGAGCATACCATCGACTACGGTAGCCAGATCCTTCTCGAAACGCTCACAGGCGCGCTCTTCACCGATGATGTGGCGTAGCAGATAGCGTTGGAAGAGGCCGTCGAGCAGGGCGTAGGCCGTCCCCGCATCCACCCGCACCGGGCGCCGGCTGAGTTCGCCAAGACGGGAGAGAAAGCGCCCCGTGGCGGCTTCGATCTGACTGTCGATATCCCACATGGCGGGACGGAAGGTCTCGTCGAAGAGGGCTTGAGCGCGGATGTCGTACCAGAGGCGATGTTCTTTGGGGTTGTCGCGAACCGAGCACACCAGCACCTGGAACATCTGGCGACGCAGCATCTCCGCTGAACAGGCACTGTCCACGGCGCGGTTGATGTCTTCGACGAAATCCTGCTTGTACAGGCCCACGCAATAGCCGATCAGCTCCACCTTGTCGGTAAAGTAATAGTGGATCACGCCGAGAGAACAGCCTGAAGCCTTGGCGATGTCCCGCAAACTGGTGCGGGCATAGCCGAGTTCGGCGAGGGTGCTGAGCGCCGTCTGTGCCAGCTCGCGTTTGCGCTCGGCGTACTTTTCGGGCCGAGGGTTGCGGGGCCTTTGCTGGCTGGCGGTTGTCGATTGGGTCACTGCCTCACTCCGTGCGTCAGGGCGGTGATGGTGGAAAATGGGGCGGCAGACTAGCAAAACCGGCCCCACTTGTCGCCTGACGCTGCACGGCTGCCTTATCCCCGCAGCGCGTTGATGAAGATCCGGGGCAGCTTGAGCCAGCCGGGCTTGTAGAGAAAGCGGGTCAGCAACTCGCCGACGATATGGGCGCGTCTGTGCGTGACGAACCAGGGCGGCTTGGGCAGCAGGGTCAGCTCTCCACTCAACAGGTTGCGCGGAAAGGGGCGCCAGGGCGCGGTGACCACGGTGCGTTCCGGCCTGTCGAACAGATAGGTGTTGTGGACGAAGCCGATACCGCTTTGCACATCATCGAGCGTATGGCCGGGATAGGCGCCCCAGACGGCTTGAACCGTGAGAAAGCCGACGCCGGTCCAGGTGTTGATCGCGATGCAGCCATACTTGAGCGACGCGATCAGCTCATCGAAGCGCACCTTGCCGATCTCCTTGATGGTCGCCGGATGGATCACGATGTTGGCGCCCAGGGTGCCATGGAGATGAGTGTTGCAGTACTCGATGGCGTTGCGCAGATAGGCTTCTGCCGTGTCGCCGGGTAAGCGCATCTCGGTCATCAGCGGTGCGAAGACTTCGTTGTTGTGGGCGTGGTCGTGTCCTTGCCCGCGCAGTGGGACGATAACCCGGTCCGCCGACGCTTGCGGTGCGCTCAGTCGTTCGGCCTTGGGATATTTTTCGGTATAGGTGCCGATGCGGTCTTTGGCGCCGGGGTAATAGAGTGGCCGGTCCGGCGCCGTTGCCATAGTACCGCGCAACTGGTCCAGGAAGGCCTCGGTCTGGTGCCAGTATTCGGGCACCAGCAGCATCTGGCAGGCGACGCAGTTGAAGCCGGAGTTGTGCAGTTTCTGCGTAGCCACCTGTTCAGCCTGGAATCGCAGGTCCGCCTCGCTCCAGGGGCCGGGCACGACGATGGTGGGACAGACGGCTCCCAGCTCCGAGGTGATGCGACGATTGTTGCGTGGTGTGCCGGCGGCCTTGTTGCGCCGGCCTTCTTCCCCCGGCCCCCAGATAATGGCATCGTGGGTAATGCCTGATCCGGTGATGTGAATTTCCTCGATCGCAGGGTGATTGCTCAGGTATTCGCCAACCTCCGCGCCGCCGGTAACGATACGCAGCACGTTGCGGTCGATCAGGGGCTTCAGCGCCGGTTGGAGCACTTCGCGCAGGTATTCGTTAACCGGGTTCAGTTTGAGGATGACGACCTGGTTCTCGGTGAAGAGCTTCTGAAAGCAGTCGAGTGGTGCGATGGCGGCGATGTTGCCGGCGCCAAGCACCAGGCTGAGTTTTCCCTGACGCTGGCCTTCCGGGATGTCATAGGCCGATGCGGTGTTCTCCTTGAGATTGTCCCTGGTGATTCCCGGCTCCATCCAGACTTCGGCGGTGACACCGCTCATCAGTAAACGATCCCAGAGATTGTGGGGCAGGACGCGCATGGCGATGCGACCGCCCGGGACGTCACGCACCGGCAACTCGTCGATATAGGTTTTGCCCTGCAGCTTGCTGAAGGTTTCAAGCAGCGCGTTACAGGCGGACATGAGCGCATAGGGCCCCGATGTCCATTCCTCGCCGGCCAGTGGCGAGCCTTCGGGGATACCCTTGTGTTGCGCTGCCAGTTCCGCCCAGCGACTGATCACCGGATACAGACATTCGCGAACGGCAGATAGCAGCGCCATGCGCTCGGCGATGCTAGTGCGGGTCCAGGCCTGTTTTGCTCCATCGAGAGTGGCAATGTCCCGGTCCAGCTCGATCATCCAGTCCGCAAGTTTCGGTTGGGTACTGCTCATGAGGCATCCCCTTTGAGCAGATAATCCTCATAAATCTCACGCAGCTGATTCTTGCGGATCTTGCCGGTTGCGTTGCGAGGTAGTGCCTCGACAAAAATGACGGCATCCGGCTTTTGCCAGGACGCCACCTTGCCTTCGAACAAGGCCATCACATCGTCCTCGGTCAGTGTGGAAGAGGCTTCCGGGACGACAATCAGCAGCGGCCGCTCATCCCATTTCGGGTGCTTGGCGGCGATGACAGCGGCATCGGCAATGCCCTCGAAGCCGGCAGCCAGACTCTCCAGTTCGACAGAGCTGATCCATTCGCCGCCGGACTTGATGATGTCTTTCGAGCGGTCCTTGATGGTGACGTAGCCGTCCGCGTCGATCACTGCGACATCCCCGGTGGGAAACCAGCCGTCCCTATGGGGCGGCGCGTCGGCGACGTCAAAGTAGCCGTTGATCACCCAGTGGCCCTTGGCATAAAGGTCGCCCTGTGCCTGGCCGTCGCGGGGCAGGTCGTTGCCCTGGTCGTCCATGATCTTGAGGTCTATTCCGAACGGTGGACGGCCTTGGCCACGGCGCATTACCAGCTGCTCGTCTTCGGACAGCCGGGAATGCTTGTGCAGCAGGGTATTCACGGAGCCGACCGGGCTGAGTTCGGTCATGCCCCAGGCGTGCAGGGTTTCGACACCGTAGTCGCGATACAGGGATTCGATCATCCAGGGTGGGCAAGCAGAGCCGCCGATCACGGTGCGGTTGAGGCTGGGCACCGTTTCACCCGACTCTTTAAGGGCGCTGATCAGGCCCTGCCAGAGTGTGGGAACACCGGCGGCAATAGTGACCTGCTCGCCGTTGATCAGATTCTTCAGACTGACGCCGTCGAGGTTCGGGCCCGGCAAAACCAGTTTGCAGCCCATCATGGCCGCGGCGTAGGGGATGCCCCAGGCATTGACGTGAAACATGGGCACGACCGGCATCATGCAGTCGCGGGCACTCAGGCACATGCTGTCGGGCAGGGCGATGGCCAGGGAATGCAGCACCGTGGAGCGGTGGGAGTAAAGCGCCCCTTTCGGGTTGCCGGTAGTGCCTGATGTGTAGCAGAGACTGGAGGCGGTGTTCTCATCGAAGGTCGGCCAGACATAGTCTTCACTGCCGCGCTCGACCAGTTCGTCATAGAAACCGATGCCGGGTAGGGCCTCGCTGGCGTCGGCATCTTCCGCACTCAGAAGAATCAGGTGTTCGAGGTGCTCCAGGCGGTCGCGGATGCCCTGCACGATGGGCAGGAAGGTCTTGTCGACAAACAGTACACGGTCCTGGGCATGGTTGATGATATAGACCAGCTGGTCGGCAAATAGCCTCGGATTGATCGTGTGACACACGAGACCGGCACCGGAAACGCCAAAATAGATTTCCAGGTGACGATAGTTATTCCAGGCCAGGGTGGCGACCCGGTCGCCCGCTTCGAGGCCGAGATCGAGCAGGGCCGACGCGAGCTTGCGGGAACGCCTTTCCACTTCGCCGTACGTTGTGCGGTGTTTGCCGCCGCTGGTTTCGACGGAGACGATTTCAGTGTCATGGTGATAACGCGCTGCGTGGGCGATTTGAGCACTGATCAGCAGGGGTTGCTGCATCATTTGGCCAAGCATGGGTACCGCTCCTTATGTCGGAATGGCGTTGTGCCGGAAAAGTGTCGGTGTCGATGAGGCTGGAAACGGGCGTGCTGTGCCTGTGGTGGACGTGCCGGGAGTCCGGGATGAATACGTCGATGGGGGGTGCCTGCCCGGAGGCATGACATGGTGTTCGTGTCCGTCGCACATGGAGATCCTCCTGCCGGCCTCTTGGCCGAATATTATTGTTGTTGGGTTCGAGAGTTCACCGATTCATGAATGTTGTCAAATAAAATTTGGTCGAGCGTCCAGATTTTGGTTAGAGTGCGGAAGAGGTCGCCGGTAATGACACCCGCGAACGCGAGGTTTGTTTCGCGTGCCGCTTAGGCGCTACCCTCGAACGTGACGCCAATGGAGAAGGGAGGCTAACTCATGCAGGTGTTCTATCACCCCGATCAGAAACGTCATGTTCCCCGTACCTATCTGTCCCGCGGCCAGATGCGGGCACCCCAGGAAATCCCCGAGCGCACTGAACATTTATTGGAAGGGCTGTCGCTGTCGGGATACAACGTCTCCCCACCCAGCGACCATGGGATGGCACCGATCTCCGCCATCCATGATCTGGGGTATCTGCGGTTTCTGGAATCCGCCCATCGCCGCTGGAAGGAGATTCCGGACGACTGGGGCGACGAGGTCATGTCCAATGTCTTCGTGCGCTCGCCAAATCCGCGGAAAGGGATTCTGGCTGAGGCTGCCTTTTACCTGGCGGATGGCAGTTGCCCTATCGGGCCCTTCACGTGGGACGCTGCCTACTGGTCAGCGCAATCGGCGTTATCCGCCGCGGACCGTATCCTGGCCGGCGACTCACGCGCCTATGCGCTGTGCCGGCCGCCGGGACACCATGCCCGTCGCGATGCGGCAGGCGGTTTCTGTTACCTGAACAATGCCGCTATCGCTGCCGAAGCCCTGCGCAAGAAATTTTCCCGCGTCGCCATCCTGGATACGGATATGCACCACGGGCAGGGCATTCAGGAAATCTTCTATGAGCGTAACGACGTGCTCTATATCTCGGTGCATGGCGATCCCACCAACTTCTATCCGGTGGTGGCGGGTTATGAGGAAGAGCGTGGTGCCGGAGCCGGCGAAGGTTTCAATATCAACCTGCCGATGCCGCATGGTTCGGATGAATCGGTGTTCTTCGCCCGTGTCGACGAAGCCATGACGGCGCTGAAGCTGTTCGCCCCCGATGTCTTGGTGCTGCCGCTGGGCTTTGATATCTATCGCGACGACCCGCAGGCAAAGGTCTCCGTCTCCACTGACGGCCTCCAGCGACTGGGGGCGCGTTTTGCCGACGCCGGCGTACCGACGTTGGTGGTGCAGGAAGGTGGTTATTATCTCGAAGGTCTGGCGCAGAATGTCGGTGCCTTCTTCAAGGGACTCAATGGGTAGATGTTCGGCGGTCTGAACGGCGTTCAAACCTGAACGCCGTTGTTTCCTCTGGAACTGATCCGGTATGACAGGGTGGCCGTCATGACCCGGCCGCCGATAGGGATGTCGTGTCTCGGCACTCCTTCAAAAACAACAACAAGAGGGTTTCAGGATGTCTGAATCGGTTACGGATTACGTCGTTATCGGTGGTGGTTCGGCAGGTTGCGTGCTGGCTGGCCGCTTGACGGAGGATGCAGGGACTTCGGTGACCTTGCTGGAGAGCGGTGCCGGCAAAGGCGACCACTGGCTGATCACGACACCGGCGGCAGTGGTCCTGATGGTGCCCAAGAAAATCAACAACTGGGCCTTCGAAACGGTGCCGCAGGACGGTCTCGACGGCCGAAAGGGATTTCAGCCCAGGGGCAAGGTGCTGGGTGGTTCATCGGCGATCAACGCCATGGTTTATATCCGGGGGCATCGCTCCGACTACGATCGCTGGGCCGAATTGGGCAATACCGGCTGGTCCTTCGACGAGGTCCTGCCTTACTTCAAGAAATCCGAGAACAATCACGACATTCACAACGACTGGCACGGTCGGGGTGGCCCTCTCAGTGTCAGCAAGCTGCAGACGGATAATCCTTTTCAGGATTACTACCTCGAGGCCGCGCGTCAGGTCGGTTATCCCATCAACGACGATTTCAACGGGCCCGAGCAGGAAGGTGTCGGCATCTATCAGGTTACCCAGCAGAACGGCGAACGCTGGAGCAGTTTTCGCGGCTATCTGCAGCCCCATCTGGGCAAGCGCTCGAATCTCCAGGTGGAAACCGGGGCCCATGTTCAGCGTATCCTGTTCGAGGGCAAGCGGGCGGTCGGTGTCGAATTTCGTCAGAACGGCCAGTTGCGGCAGGTGCGGGCGCGCAAGGAGGTGCTGCTCAGCGCCGGTGCCCTGCAGTCGCCCCAGGTGCTGATGCTGTCAGGAATCGGCGATGCCGACGAGTTGAAGGTCCACGGGATTCCTGTCGTTCATGATCTGCCGGAGGTGGGAAAGAACCTGCGTGACCACCCGGATTTCATCTTCGCCTACAAGTCGCGGGACGATAACCTGCTGGGTTTGTCACCCAAGGGGGGCTGGCACCTGCTAAAGCAGATTGCCCGCTATCGGCGAGAGCGGCGTGGACTGATTTCATCGAATTTCGCGGAAGGTGGTGGCTTCCTGAAAACGGACCCGTCGCTGGCGGCTCCCAACATCCAGTTGCACTTTGTGATAGCCCTGGTGGATGACCATGCGCGCACCCTGCACACCGGTCATGGTTTTTCCTGCCACGTCTGCCTGCTGCGGCCGAAAAGTGTCGGCAGTGTCCGCCTCAAGGACGCCAACGCTGACTCGGCGCCGCTGATCGACCCTGCCTTCCTGAAAGATCCGGATGATATGGCGCAGATGGTCGAGGGCTACAAGATGACCGAACGACTGATGAAGGCACCGGCCCTGGCGCGATTCATGACGGGAGACCTGTTTACCGCGAATGTAAAAAGTGACGACGAGATTCGTGCCATTCTGCGTAAGCGGGTGGATACGGTGTATCACCCCGTGGGTACCTGCCGCATGGGTGTCGACGATACCGCAGTGGTGGGGCCGGATCTCAAGGTGCGCGGGGTGGAGGGGCTGCGGGTAGTGGACGCGTCGATCATGCCGACCATTATCGGCGGCAATACCAATGCGCCGACCATCATGATTGCGGAAAAGGCGGTGGACCTGATCCGTGCCGATCAGCCTTCCAGCTGATCGGCGAGATCCATCAGGTCGCGGGCATGATAGGTGTTGTCTGGGTGAGGGCTGATGTCCTTGTCCCGGGAGGGGCCGAATTCCCGCGGCCGCTCGATGTAGGCGGTCTGTAATCCGCACTGGCGTGCTGCTTCAAGGTCTTCCTGATGGGCGGCGACCAGCATGACGGCCGACGGTGGCACATCGAACACCCTGGCCACACCAAGGTAGGTGTCCGGGTCAGGTTTGTACTTGCGGAAGACCTCGGCGGAGAGGATGCAGTCCCAGGGCAGCCCGGCGCGTTTCGCCATATTGGCGAGCAGGCCGAGATTGCCGTTGGAGAGGGTGCACAACATATAACGGGACTTCAGCCGGTGGAGTCCGGCCAGGGTGTCCGGCCAGGGATCGAGCCGGTGCCAGACCTTGTTGAGGTGGCGTTTCTGATCTTCGGTCAGCCCGGTGACGCCGAAGGTCTCCAGGATCTGGTCGAGGATCAGTCGGTGCAGGTCGTCGATCAGGGTCCAGCCGAGCTCGCCGGACATCACCCGTGCCATGGCTGGTTTGTAGCCGGCGCGCCATGCCAGGGCGAATGCATCTGCGTCGATGTTGAGGCCCAGGCTTTCCACTTCCCGGGCCACACTGCCATGCCAGTCGACCACAGTACCGAAGACGTCGAAAGCCAGAACCTGGATGGTTTCCCTGTCCGGGGTCGTCATGTTGCCTCCTGAATGACTAGAATATGGGGCGCCCCAATGCGGGTTCACTTTTCCACAAAGGCATCATAACTGCCATGAAAAAGACTGTCCTGTTGCTGATGGTCTGGCTGTTTTCGCTGCCCCTGCGGGCGGGGGAGGCCGCGACGGCGCAACCCTCGGTGTACATGTTTACTCAGGATTTCTGCCCGGCGTGCCTGGGTGCGGAGCAGTACTTCAGGGACCATCATATCCGTTACCTGTCCTTTGATATCGACAAGGACCCTAAAGCGCTGGCCATGTTTCGCCGTCTTGGCGCCAGGGGAACACCTTTCATCCTGGTCGGCGGCAAACCCATGACCGGGTTTGACCCGGCAGTTTTCCAGCGTCTCTACGATACGACCAGATAATTGATCTGGGTCGTGGTCCGTTGCCGTTCCGGCACCGTAAGCTGACATCAGGTTATTTCCCGCAAGGGAGAGGGGGAACCATGCAATTGAATGCCGATTTCACCCAGCGTGCCGTGATCCGGCCGGACGATTATCAGTGGGTACCATCGCCCGCAAAAGGGGTGGAACGTATGATGTTGGACCGGGTGGGTGATGAGGTTGCCCGTGCCACGTCGTTGGTCCGCTATCTACCCCAGTCGGCTTTCCCGGCCCATACCCATGGAGGGGGTGAGGAGTTTCTGGTGCTGGCGGGCGAATTCGCCGATGAACATGGACGCTATCCGGCCGGTACCTATGTGCGCAATCCCATCGGGACCCGCCACGCCCCCCGCATTGGAAAGGACGGTGCGCAGATACTCGTCAAACTTTGCCAGTTTTCCCCTGAGGACCAGGTACCGGTCGTGCGCGACACCCATCGCGGTCAGTGGTTGCCTGGGCGGGCACCGGGCGTGTCGGTACAACCGCTTCACCAGCATGGCGCCGAGCGTGTGGCGCTGGTGCGCTGGGCGCCGAACACCAGGTTCGATGCCCACTGCCATTGGGGTGGCGAAGAGATCTTTGTCTTGAACGGGACCTTCCATGACGAGCATGGCGCATACCCCCGGGGAAGCTGGCTGCGCAGCCCGCATCTCAGCCAGCATCGCCCCTATACCCTGGACGATGGCGCCTTGTTATTCGTCAAAACCGGCCACCTGACGGGCTGAAACGCTATTCGACCAGATCCCAGTAGGGCCGGTCTCCGAATCGCGCCTGCACGAATTTCACCAGAAGCCGGATCCGTGCCGAGAGATGCCGGTTGGGGGCATAGATCATGCGCAGGTATATAGGCTGCGCATGGTAGTCGGGGAGTACGGAGACCAGGCGACCCGTCTGCAGCTCCGGTCCGACAATAAAGGTTGGCAGCAGCGCAACTCCCAGGCCGTTGATGGCGGCGTCCCTCAGTACCTCCGCGTTGTTCGAGCAGAGCACTCCGTTAACCCTCACCTGAACGCTACCTTCCGGACCGAACAAGTGCCAGCTACCGCCTGCCAGTAGGTTACCGTAATGCAGGCAGGGGAGGGCTGACAGGTCCTGAATGGCCGCAGGGGTGCCGTGTTCCGCGAGAAAGTCCGGCGCCGCACACAGAATGCGTTTCACTTCGACGATTTCATGGTCGATCAGCGAGGGTTGCTCCCGGTGTTCCGCAATCCGGACCGTGATATCGAACCCTTCCGATACCGGGTCGACGAAGTGATCGTTTAGCGCCAGGTGCACCCGTATGCGCGGGTACCGTTTCATGAAATCGATCAGCGCCGGCCCCAGGTGCAGGATGCCGAAGGACATCGGGGCGTTGATCTTGATGTCGCCCTGGGGTTCTTCCTGATCAGACTGGATCTGATGTTCCGCTTCACTCAGCTCGTTGAGAATACTGCGGGCCCGCTCGTAAAAGGCCTGCCCCGCCGGGGTCAGCCCAACGTGGCGGGTGGTGCGGACCAGCAGACTCACCCCCAGATCGTCTTCCAGGTTAATGACCAGGCGATTCACTTGCGAGCGGGACAGGCCGAGTTCCCGCGCTGCCTGCGCAAAACTGCCGGATTCGACCACCTGTCGGAAGGCATTCAAGCTCGCAAATTTATCCATCGCCTGGTCTCCAAAAGATCGCATTACTTTGATTGTTGCATATTAGGCGACACAAAGGCTTATGTTGTATGTATTGTCTAATTTTATGCCTGGATTATGCTGTTCTCTAGCGACAAAGCGACGATACAACCCAAGGAGGAGACCTCATGTATATTCGGCGAGCAGCAGATCGTGGTGATGCCAGTTTCGGTTGGTTGAAGTCCAAGCATACGTTTTCCTTCGGCCACTATTTCGATCCGGCCCATATGGGGTTTGGCCCTTTGCGGGTCATCAACGAAGACCGGGTAACGCCGGGGGCCGGCTTCGATACCCATGGTCACCGGGACATGGAGATCATTTCCTATGTCATCGATGGCGCCCTGGAGCATAAGGACAGCCTGGGCACCGGCTCGATCATCGTGCCCGGTGAGGTGCAACGGATGACGGCCGGCACCGGTATTCGTCACAGCGAATACAACCATTCCGAGGAGGAACCGGTGCACTTCCTGCAAATCTGGATCATGCCTGCGGAACAGGGGCTGACGCCGAGCTACGAGCAGAAGGCGTTTGCGCCGGAGGAACTGGATGGACGGTTGCGGCTGGTCGGCAGTGCCGATGGGCGTGACGGCTCGGTGTTGATCCATCAGGACGTCAACCTCTATGCAGCGAAACTGGATGGTAGCGAACCTTTGGAACTGCCGATCGCAGCCGGCCGTATCGCCTGGGTACAGGTGGTTCGCGGTGGCCTTTCGCTGAACGGCGAAAAGCTGGCAACCGGTGACGGTGCTGCCTTGAAGGATGTCGATAGCCTACGGTTTACCGATGGCGATCGGGCTGAGATCCTGGTTTTCGATATGGTGGCTTAGTGGTTGCCCGGCGATGACGGGTTCTGGCTGGCAATGAGGCTTCCCAAAATAGGGAAGCCAGGGAGGCGTCAAATGAGCGATCTAACGGTATTGCAGGAAAATCTCGGCGAAAAAGGCCGCTATGTGGTCCGCCTGGACGGCATTGAGGAGCCAGCGGTGCTGGATTACCGCTGGCTGCGTAAGGATTTGATGGTGGCTGTTCATACCGGCGTACCTGATGCCATGCAGGGCAGGGGTGTGGGACGTGTGCTGGTGGAGCGTCTGATTGCAGACGCGCGGGCCGGCGGTTATCGGATCGTTCCCCAGTGTCCCTATGTGAGGGCACAGTACGAGCGGCACCCGGAATGGGCTGACGTGATGGCCGAGGCGCCCTGAGATGTCAGCCCGGGGACCATCCACAATGACCAGAAGATCTGGGGCATCACAGCGTTTGTGAAGCATTTGCCGGCCCTGACGCCCGAACAGTACGCGGCGATGACGGCAGGCTTCAAGGATGACGATTGAGCTGGCATGTTATGCTTGAAATCCCGAAAATCGTACCCACATCGCCCTGATGCGCGTTTGCTGTAGCTGTGTCGCGCCGAGTCCGTTTTGAAGGCGCCGCCATTTCCATTGCCGCCGCATGCTTGGCGGATCGCGTCGGAGCTGGTGTCTATCAATGCCGGCTTCATTCAGTAGTGATTCATCCCGTATTTTATCGACGGTGCTCTTTGAGCCGCGTTTTCCGGGGAGCGTTGTTAGCGAACTGGCTACAGCGTTTCTGCTATTCACTCAATAGGAGGTCCTGTGCAGCCGATCATCTCGGTCAACAACCTGAGCAAGACCTACGATACCGGTTTCCAGGCGCTCAAGGGCGTTAACCTGGCCATCAATCCGGGCGAGATTTTCGCCCTGCTCGGTCCCAACGGGGCGGGCAAAACCACCATGATCAGCATTGTTTGCGGCATCGTAAACGCCACTCAGGGACAGGTACTGGCCGGTGGCCACGATATCCGTCGCGAGTATCGTGCCGCCCGCTCGATGATTGGGCTGGTGCCCCAGGAATTGTCGACGGATGCCTTCGAAAGCGTCCTGGCGACGGTTTCTTTCAGCCGCGGCCTGTTCGGGAAGCCGCCAAATCCGGCCTATATCGAGAAGCTGTTGCGAGACCTCTCCCTTTGGGACAAGCGGAATTCGCGCATCATGGAGCTTTCCGGGGGTATGAAGCGGCGGGTCATGATCGCCAAGGCACTCTCCCATGAGCCGAAAATCCTGTTTCTCGACGAACCGACCGCCGGTGTCGATGTCGAGCTGCGCCGGGATATGTGGGAACTGGTGCGGGGTTTGCGCGACAACGGCGTTACCATCATCCTGACCACTCACTATATCGAGGAGGCCGAAGAAATGGCCGACCGTATCGGGGTGATCAACAAGGGCGAGATCGTCCTGGTGGAGGAAAAGCATGCCCTGATGGAAAAACTGGGCAAGAAGCAGCTCCGGCTGCACCTGCAGAATCCGCTGGATCAGATTCCCGCCGAGCTGAGCGGGCTGCCGCTGGAACTGACGAACGAAGGCAATGAGCTGGTGTACACCTTCGATAGTCAAAGCGAACATACCGGCATTGCCGGTCTCCTGCGCCAGCTGAACAGCCATGGCATCGATTTCAAGGATCTGAGTTCGCGGGAGAGCTCTCTGGAAGAGATCTTCGTTAATCTGGTAAGGGGACGCTCATGAATCTTCATGGAGTCAGCGCGCTCTATAAGTTCGAGATGGCGCGCAGCCGGCGTACGCTGATGCAGAGCATCGCCTCGCCGGTGATATCCACATCGCTTTATTTCGTCGTATTCGGTTCCGCTATCGGTTCGCACATGACGGAAATCGACGGTATCAGCTACGGTGCCTTCATCATTCCCGGCCTGATGATGCTGGCATTGCTGACCCAAAGTATCGCCAATGCATCCTTCGGCATCTACATGCCGAAGTTCACCGGCACCATTTACGAAATCCTGTCGGCGCCGATCTCCCATCTGGAAATGTTGATCGGCTATGTGGGGGCGGCGGCGACCAAGTCGATCATCCTTGGATTGATTATCCTGCTGACCGCTCGCTTCTTTGTCACCTACAGCGTTGAGCATCCGATATGGATGATCGGCTTCCTGATCCTGACCTCGATCACGTTCAGCCTGTTTGGCTTTATCATCGGTGTCTGGGCGGATGGCTTCGAGAAGCTGCAGTTGATACCGTTGATGGTTATCACGCCGCTGACATTCCTGGGCGGTAGCTTCTATTCGATCAAGATGCTGCCGCCGTTCTGGCAGACGGTTTCCCTGTTCAACCCGGTGGTCTACCTGATCAACGGTTTTCGCTGGAGCTTTTATGGCGTTTCCGACGTCAATGTCGGGATCAGTCTGGGGATGACGCTGGTGTTCATGGCGGCCTGCATCGCTGCCATCAGCTGGATCTTCAAAACGGGCTACCGACTCAAGTCCTGAGGTGCCGAGAAGTGTCGGCGCACAGAGACCTCCTTCTTTTCGGCATAGGTTTGACCTGACGATGTACATTCTGATGATTGTGTTGGGCCTGATCGGCTTCGATATCGGGCGTTTCCCGGGGCTGATCGTCGGCGTGGCGCTGGGCTATTGGCTGTCCAAGAAGGCCCGTCGCATTAACCTGAACGTGCAGGGCGGCCTGGCCCAGGCGCAGTCCCAGTATATGGAGTCGACCTTCGCCGTCATGGGGGCCATGTGTAAGGCCGATGGCGTTATCACGCGGGAGGAGATTCAGGCGGCGGAGGTGCTGTTCGATCGCTTCCGTCTCTCTCCGGAGAATCGCGAACGGGCCAAGCAGGCGTTCAATCGCGGCAAGTCGGCGGATTTCGACCTGGATGCGGAACTTGCCAAGGTGATGCAACTGACCCACGGCCATCGCGTGCTGTTGCAGATGTTCCTGCAGGTTCAGTTGACCGCGATCGCCGCCGACGGCCAGATGCACCCGGCCGAGCACCAGATGCTGCTGCGGGTGGCACGCGGGTTGGGATTGACAGAAGCCGAGGTGCGTCAGCTCGAAGCCATGCTCCGCGGTGCCTCGGCGCAAGGCGGGGCTGGCAGTCAGACGTCGAGCCGTCAGCAGATCGATGATGCCTACGAGGTGCTGGGCGTATCGCCCTCGGATAGCGACGAAGAGATCAAGAAGGCCTACCGCCGTCTGATGAGCCAGAACCATCCGGACAAGCTGGCCAGTAAGGGGCTGCCGGAAAGTATGCGTGACATGGCGGAGCAGAAAACCCGCGAAATCACCCATGCCTATGACGTGATCAAGGCCGCCCGGGCGACTCCGTAGCCTCGGAGTCCGGTTCTGCGCTGAGCAGGATGACCTCGATTTCTTCCGTAATTTCCTCCTGGCGCAGGGTGTTCAGTTTCTGGCCCAGGGTGCTGACATTCTCCTGCAAATGTCGCACCGCGCCCTCCAGATGCTGAACCCGGCGATGGTTTTCCGCCAACAGTGCGCTGTACAGCATGCGGTTGAGCGATGCGAGCACATACTGCTCTGTCAGGCCGGCGAAAAATTCAGTGGGTGACAGGTTGAGATAGGGCGGCAGCCCCCGTGCAGGTTGTGCCGGTAAATTCGCAAATGGCGGCAGCAGCGCGGTCAATGTCGGTGCTTCCCGATTGTCGGCTTGATAAAGTACCGACAATGACAGGGAGCCCACCTCCCGGGAAAGGCTTGCAAGCGTGTCGGTCAGCTTTCCCAGCACGTCGCTGGTTTCCTCGGCGATATTCGAGCCCGGCAGCAGGGTCAGGTGGTCGTGATGTTCTGCCAGCAGGGCCTCCAGCTTGCGTCCGACGGCAATCACCGGCCCGTCGGTCACCGGCAGCACCGGTAGCAGGCGCTCGTTGAAATCCCCGCAAAACCCCCGCTCTGAGCCGATAACCACTGTGACGGTCGTCCCTGGTTGTTTGGCACGAAATTCCGGGTGAAAAGCGAGAAACGTCGCGGCGGCGTTTTCAATCTGCTGCACCAGTCCGTGCAAGTTGCTGATCATGTTGCCGATCTTGCGGGTTTCCATAAAGGCCAGGGCCTTGATCGACCCGAGAATCTTGTTGAGGTCGTTCAGCTGATGCCGCTGCCATTCGAGATCGTGCCTTCGGCTCATGAGGCCTCCGTTTCCGCAGCCGGATACCACCGGCGTAGGGCATCCAGCCATTCCTCGCGGGCACTGTCCACGGTCAATGTGGTCGTGGCTACCCGGTTGGTCAGGTCGGTCATCCGTGTATCCAACCCAGCGGCTTCAAGGCCGTCGAAAAAACGCTCATTGAAGGCGATCAACCAGGCCAGTTGCACGTTTTCCGACAGCGGTGCCAGCCGCTCCTGTTTCAGCATCTGGCGCAGGGCTCGGCCACGCCGGATCGCGGCTTCCATACTGGCCTCCAGTCGTGCGCCGAAGCGGGTGAAAATCTCCAACTCCAGGAACTGTAGATAGTCCAGCTTCATGCGGCCCGCTTCGCGCTTGATGGCCGGGTGTTGCGCCTTACCGCCGATCCGGGAGACCGAGCGGGCGATATCGATGGCCGGCCGGAATCCCGCGGTAAACAGTTGTCGCTCCAGGTAAATCTGACCATCGGTGATGGAAATGAGGTTAGTCGGGATATAGGCGGCGATTTCCCCTTGCAGGGTTTCGACAATGGGTAGTGCCGTCATGCTGCCGCCGCCGTAATGGGGGTTGAGGTTGGTGGCACGTTCCAGCAACTGGGCGTGTACCGAGAAGATGTCGCCGGGGTAGGCTTCGCGGCCCGGCGGGCGGCGAAGCAGCAGCGAGAGTTCGCGGTAGGTTTTTGCGTGGGTCGACAGGTCGTCGTAGACCACCAGGGTGTCTTTCCCCTGTTGCATCCAATACTCCGCCAGGGCGCAGCCTGCAAAAGGTGCCCAGTGTTGCAGGCCGGGCAGGGCGCTGGCTTCGGCGACGATGACCGTCGTGTAGGCAAGGGCGTCGAAGCGGCGGAGTGTGTCGATGACGTTGACCACGGTGGAACGTTTCTGGCCAATCAGCACATAGATGCAGAGGATGTCGCGTCCACGCTGGTTGATGACTGCATCCAGCGCGATCGAGGTGCGTCCCAGCCCTTCGTCCCCGATCAGCAACTGGCGCTGCCCTCGGCCGATGGGTACCAGGGCATCGATGATCTTGATACCGGTATAGAGCGGGCGATTCACCACTTCCCGGGCGATAATCGGTGGCGACCGTCGTTGCAGTGGCTGCCGGCGTACGACCTCCGGTTCCGGTTTTCCGTCCAGCGGACGCCCGAGGGGATCCACCACCCGGCCAATCAGGTTGGTGCCAGCCGGGATGCTTAGGGCATGGTCGCTGCGGTGGACGGCGGTGCCCGCTGTGAGGCGGGGTGTCTGATGCAGCATGACCGCGCCGATGCGGAATTCGCTGAGATCGAAGACAAAACCCTGACTGCCGTCTTCGAACAGGAGGATGTCGTCCAGCGCGGCCGAAGGCAGGCCGGCCACCCAGGCAATGCCGTCGCCGACGGACAGGACTTCACCCCGTTCAAGCAGGCGCACGTTGAAGCGGTAATCGGCGACCCAGTCAGCCTGCCGCTGCAACGGCGTAGTGTGCTTCGCCGTTTTGGGGACCGGCTTATCCATGGCGGACGAACTCCGTGAAACCGCGCAGTTCGTCTTTCAGGTTGGCTTGTAACATCCAACTGCCGAGGGTGATGCGCAGGCCAGCCAACAGGTCGGACGACTGCCGGAAAACAACCGGCACGGAGAGGTCAGCTGCCGCCTTAAGGGTTTCCGACAGGGCTTGTTGGCGCGCCTGGGTCAGCGGGTAGGCGCTCTCCACCAGGATATCAGTCGGCGGGGCACTCCAGGTTTGGCTCAGAGCAATGCCATCGTCCGCGGTGGGTGCCGACAGCCGCTGGAGTGTGAGGTCGATCAGCAGGTCTTCCAGTGCGGGGCCGGCCATTTGTTCCAGTAATCGAGTCGCGAAGGCTGCGGCCAGCTCCAGCGCTGTGGCTTCGCTTTCACGTTGTTTTTCCTGCTGTTGATGCTCCAGTGTCAGCTGCGCCTTGTCGCGGACCTTCGCCAGCTCGGCGTTCAGCGCCTGCAGACGCTGTGTCCTCAATGCGTCGATTTCGGCGTCCAGATCCAGTCTTGCCCGCTCACGTTCCTGTTGCCAGTCGCTCAGTCGGCTTTCGTATTGCTGACGCAACGCTTCTCCGTCCTCCCGCAGTTTGCCGGCTTCGTCCACCTGGGCCCGAATGGCGGCCTGTCGGCGGGCGATCACGGACATCACCGGGCGGTAGAGAAAGCGCTGCAGGATCCAGATCAGGACCAGGAAATTGACGATTTCCAGGAAGAAGGTCGATGCGTTCAGCTCCACGTTCTAAGCCTCTGTGAGTCGTGGCTATTTCAGCAGGTATTCCAGCAACGGATTGCGGAACAGCACGATCAGTACGATAACCAGCACATAGATGGCGAGGGACTCGATCATGGCCAGGCCAATGAACAGGGTTCGCATGATCGACCGTTCCGCCTCCGGTTGACGGGCGAGGGCTTCGAGGGCCTGACTGATGGCGCGCCCCATCGCCTGGGCTGGGCCGATAACGCCGATGGCGATGGCTAGAGTCACGGCCACCGTGGAGGCGGTGGAAAAGGTTGCCAGGTCTGTCATTGTCGTTTCTCGCTATGTTGCCAATTTGGGGAGGTGCGCGTCGGGCCTCACTTCGAGATACCTGCCCGCACTCTCTGTCTGTTCACTCAGCGCCAGAGGCTCAAAACATCACAACTCACCCTGGGACTGCATACCACCCGCCACATAAATCAGTGCCAGCATCCCGAAGATATAGGCCTGTACCAGCGCCTCGACGATATGCAGCATCAGGATGGGGACCGGTGCCAGAAAGCCCGCGACCACCAGGATCAACAGGGCGGCCATCTCCAGGCTCATCATATTGCCGAACAGGCGTACCGCCAGGGCGACGGTGCGACTGACTTCGCTGATCAGGTTGAAGGGCAGTAACAGCGGATTGGGTGCCAGGAAATGCCGCATATAGCCGCGCCAGCCCTGTATCCGGACGCCATACCAGTGGACCGAGAGAAACACCAGGAAGGCGAGGGCGGCGGTCGTCGACAGATCCCGGGTCGGGGCATGAAGGCCGGGGACAAGGCCCGTCAGGTTGGCGATCACCAGGAAAATCCAGAGACTGCCGACGAACGGCATAATCCGCGCCCCGTGGCTGGGTTCGACCTCGATAACGGCATTTTCGATGGCGCTGACGATGCCTTCCAGAACCGTTTGCAGCCGTCCCGGCTCCTCTTGCAGACGCGAGCGGGCAATCAGGCAGAACAGCGTAATCACCAGCATCGTGATCCAGGTGGTGATCACGGTGCTGGTGATGATCAGCGGTCCGAGCTGAAAAACCACGCCGGGGCTCAGGGCTGAGCTTTCCATGCATGCTCTCCTGTTGATGGCCTCATCTCAAGGCTCCTTGAGCGTCCGGTAGACACTGTAAATGCCCACCGCGACGCCGACGATGATCAGGCTTAGGGTCCAGCGCATCGAATAACCCGACATCAGGCTGTCCAGCCAGCGGCCCAGATAGGCTCCCGCCACCACCGGCAGCACGAAGACCAGGCCGAGGGTGCCCACATGGACGGTTTCCGCAAGCAGAGAGCGGCGCTCCCGTTTTGCCCTGTCCAGGCGTTGACCCTGACGCCGGATACGGCGTTCCAGTTCGTCGTCCTGTTTCACGGTCTAAAGCGGTCCTGACGCTGAACATCGTAGAGACGGCGCAGGATTTCATCTTCCATATGCCGCAGGCTGGCGCGCACCGTCAGCAGGTTGTCTTCTTCGGCGTCGAGCGTTTCCCGCAGGCGAGTTGCCACGGCTTCGTAATCGTCGCCCCGGAAATAGCGACGGGTAGAGAGCGTGACCCTATTGTTGTCGACGACCAGAAGTCCACCGGGTAGCGCCAGGTATTCCCATGCCTCATCCTCCCGGCGGAAACGGACCAGGCCGGTCAGGAGTATGGTCATAAAAGGGGCATGATTGGCCCGGATGGAAAAACTGCCAGAGGCATCCTCGCCGACGAGGGAGGAAACGTCCGGGATTTCCTCGACGTGTCGACTGTCCTGCAGGACCAACAGAAAACGGTTCATGGCTGGCCTCCCTTGAGGCTGCCCCGCATGTAGCAGCGTTCCTCGGGCAGGTCGTCGTAATTGCCGCGTAGAAAGGCTTCGCAGTCATCCAACGTATCCGACAACGGTACTGACACACCTGCTATGCCGGTATGGGCTGTCGTGACGGCGAAGGGCTGGGTCAGGTAGCGTTCCAGCTTGCGTGTCCGCATGACGACTTGGCGATCCTGGGGGGACAGCTCTTCGATACCGAGCATGGCGATGATGTCTTCCAGTTCGCGGTATCGGGAGAAATGCTCGCGAACACCCTCGGCGATTTGGTAGTGACGATCGCCCAGGGTGTACTTGTCCATCAATTTGCTGGTCGATTGCAGTGGATCGACCGCGGGATAGATACCTTTGGCAGCCTGGGCCCTGGAAAGGATGACGGTGGTATCCAGGTGGCTGAGGATGGCGTTTACGGCGGGATCGGTCATGTCGTCCGCCGGCACGTAAACGGCCTGGACTGCGGTAATGGAGCCCTGGCGGGTGGTCTGGATGCGGTCCTGCAGTTCCGCCACCTCGGTGGTGAGCGTGGGCTGGTAGCCCACGGTTGCCGGCATGCGGCCGAGCAGGCTGGACACTTCGCTGCCGGCCTGGGCGTAGCGGAAGATGTTGTCCATCACGAACAGGACTTCCTTCTGCATGGTGTCGCGCAGGTATTCGGCATAGGTGAGGGCCGACAGGCCGACACGGAAACGAACGCCGGGGGATTCGTCCATCTGACCGAACAGCATGGCCGTCTGCGGCATAACGCCCGCCTGGTCCATCTCCTGCCAGAGTTCGTGGGCCTCGCGGATACGCTCGCCGATGCCGGCGAACACGGAAACCCCCTCGTGCAGGGTGGCGACGGCATGCATGAACTCCATGATCAGCACCGTCTTGCCGACGCCGGCGCCGCCGAACAGTCCCGTTTTTCCGCCGCGAATGAAAGGACAAAGCAGATCGATGACCTTGATGCCGGTTTCCAGAACGCTGCCAGTGGCGATGGCGTCCTCAAGGGCGACAGGCTCGCCGTGGATATTGCGATAGTGGGTCGCCGGCAGGGGCGGGCCGCCATCGAGAGGCTCACCGAAGATATTCAGCAGACGCCCGAGACAACTGGGGTCGACAGGCACATGCAGTGGTGCGCCGGTGTCGTGCACCGCCATACCACGGCTCAGGCCAGAGGTGCTGTGTAGCGTAATCGCCCGGACGTGATGTTCGTCGAGATGTTGATGAACCTCGAACAGGCAGCGCTCACCGGCGATCGGCGCGCAGAGCGCCTGGCGCAACGGAGGGAGCTTGTCGCAGCGCATCACGGCCACCGGACCATGGACGGCCGTGATCTGGCCGATCACCGGCCAGTCTGCGGGGGCGTCCTCTGGGGCACTGATCGATGCGCTGGGCGTCGCCATGGCGAATATTCGCTACAGAATGAGGGACATACCGCATTAGAAAACGCGTGCAGAATAAATGCTTTGATCCTGATCAGGAGAGCGCCTCAATCTGGCCCAATGACAGGGCGGAGGCGTTAAACTGTGGCGGGCGTAAAGCTGGGAGCGAACGCTAAGTCTATGAGTCGCTGCGCATTGGAATGGCAGTTATGTGTCTGGCATCTATACTGGCAAGGGGGCCGGTATCGCGCCTCTATGTCGTACAGATTATTCACAGAAGGTCTGCTGGTCGATGCAAGCATTTTTCCGAAATCTTCGCCTCAAGTACAAGTTCTGGCTGGTTAATATCTTCGTCCTTTCCGTCCTGATGTTGCTGGTAATTTACTCCCTGAACCTTTTGGCGAATGAGGGACATCGGTCTTTCTGGGATGTCTTCCCGCAATACGCACCGGGCTTCGCTGGCGTGGTCATCGTGCTGATGACGCTGGAGATGCTGATCTCGCAGATCCTGATTTCGTTCATCGAAAAGCACGTCAACCAGCTCAAGCAGATCATGGTGGATGTGGAGAAGAATGGCGACCTGAACAGCCGGGCGACGGTCGTTTCGGAAGACGAGATCGGCGAGATGGCGAAAGCGTTCAATGCCATGCAGTCCCGGACCATGGACGTGGTTGGCAGCATGAAAGGGGCGGTGGTGCAGTTGCGCGAGGAAGTCGAGCGGATGAATACCTCCACGCTCGAGGCTCGTGACGAACTGGTCAGGCAGAAGTCCGGCGCCGACCGCTCGGCCAATGTCGTGAATGACATGCTGCAGGCCTTCCTGCATATCGCCGGTCAGGCCGATGTGGCGCGCACCCAGTCCGGGCAGGCCAACCAGATCGCCGGCGAAGGTAAACAACTGGTGGACACAACGGCGTCGGCCATTCAAAAGCTGGCGGGGGATATCGAGTCTTCGGCGACCAGCGTGGAAGTGCTGTCCCGCAACGGCCAGGAAATCGGCAAGTCAGTCAACGAAATCCGCGGTATCGCCGAACAGACCAACCTGCTGGCGCTGAACGCCGCTATCGAGGCGGCGCGAGCGGGTGAGCACGGCCGCGGCTTTGCTGTCGTGGCGGACGAGGTTCGTAGCCTGGCCCAACGGGTCCAGGATTCCACCGACCAGATCCAGGAAACCATCGGTCGCCTGCTGAGTGCGCTGGAGGCCTCGGTCAACAGCATGCAGCAAAGTTCAGACAGTGCACACCAGTGCGTGGAACGCGCCAACGCCGGCAGCAAGGCATTGCAGGAAATCACCGCAGCAGTGGAAACCATCACCACCAGCGTCCGCGAAATCGCCCAGGCCTCCGATGCCAAGTCCGGCGAAACGGATGCCGTGCAACAGAATATCGACAGCATTCGCGAAACCACTGAAAACATGGTTCAGCGTATGGTCGACAGCGCAGAAATGAGCCAGCGTTTGCAACAGCTTATTGTCGATCTGGAGAAGGCGGTTTCGGTGGTGCGGGTTTAGCTGGTTTTCACTGACTGATGTGGCAGGGGAATTCATTCAGGGCAATCGAACATCGGAGCGGTTGGCTTCACGCGGAACTTCATTTGAAACTTGGAAGGGACAAGCTAGAGGGGAGCCGGTCACTTGTGGAGTTAGCGATGCGCGTCCACTAAACTGGGTAGAACCCGTGTTGAGGTCCGAGCGGCGGTGGCTTGTGGCATTACCAGCAAAGGACCATGGCGAAGTTCCAAGACACCGGGAATACAACAAGCATTATCCAATGCCTTCCTGCAATCTGCGGGTCTTGTGTCCCTTCGTGATGGGTGGATCAAGCTTCACCATTCCAAGTGAAACGCCCTGTGCGGAGCCGCATGCAGGGTGTTGTTGGGGCTGGGGGCTAGATACCCCCGGCTACCCGATTAGCCATTTGGTCCATCATATTTTTGATCGAATATCATGAATATTCTTGTGTTTACTCTCTCGATCCAATCGAGGACATTAATCATGTTCTCATCTAGGCAATCAATTCGCTCTAACCAGAGTCGGTATGACTCATTGCAAAACTTGAGTGTTGGACATATATATCTCACATCAGCCTCATGGTAGAACGGATATACGGTAAACGTAGAATCTTCATTCTTTTGAAGGCACCAATCCATAGATTCGTTCCACGAACCATGTATTGACTCTGACATCATTCCGTAAGTGTATTTGTATAGATCCTCGTCCGTGATTTCCTTGAAAATATCGAAGAATGTCTTGCCCTGGAGTCTCCATCGATTTTTCTTTTGCTCTTTGAAATCGTCTTCTGAGAAGCCCTCCAGATCCATCTTCTCCTGAACAGATTTGAGCAGGCGTTTTCCCGCCTTTGTCTCAAAGAAGCGAGAACCTTCTTTGAGTTCACGAAGTATCCTCAATCGGTCTTTGTAAGAGCACTTTCTGTAATCTTCAATTACATCTGAATCGCTCATCAGCAGGTATTCTGCTGTCACTGCGGCTTCGATTAATGGCCTTTCTAGAATACTTATAATTTCAGCATTATCTTGCTCGTAGTAATTTACAATCTCTTTGAGCAGCTTCCATATCCTAGTTAGCAAGCCCAAAATTGGAGCATCTTCTAAGCTGAAACCCGTAGAGTTGCGATAAACATTTCGAATTCTAGTAATGCAGTCATAAATCTCTGCCACATCCCGAACAAAAGTTCCAGTAAATCTATTTATGTCATCTAGTGTTCGTAAGCTTTGCCCTACGTATTCCTCATCGTATCGGCTTATGATTTTCTCTATTTCATCCATGCTCAGTACTTTTTCGTATGGCTAACGCCTTGCTCGCCGGTAAATTAGGAGCGCAGCGAGTAATTTATCCGCGTGCAGCAACTGATTAGATGATGTTGTTACTGCATTAACCAATCAATACTTTTCTCATTGAGGCCGGAAGTGTTTAATTCAGTTCTCTCCCAGTTCATGAATGAATAATTCCTACGGATCTTCCAATCAGAGGAACCAGGCGGAGAATAATCAAGGATTCTTGCTGGGCCCTTGGTAAGGCCCATCATTTCTAAGTCATATTCAAACTCTGTGTAGTTGCGCATTAGATGGTACAGCGCTTGGCGAGCATACTCATCATAGGGAGGCAAAGAATACCCAACAACGCCCAGACCAAAGTTCAAACCACCAGCCTGCTGCAAGCCTCTCCAGAGCGACTTTAGAGGGTTCGCATAGAGAATTTTCGAGCTAGATGGCGACAAAATCAACGGAGAACATTGCCAGAATTGCGCTTTCGTGAGTTGTGATAGATCATCAACACGGTAAACATATCTAAGTGGATCGTCTTCATGGGAAAGCCCATCGATCAGGGGCGAGCTTAAAACGGCAGTGCCATCTTTAAATACTGGATGTCTAGACTCCCACGGGTACTCATATTGGCTTGCATGTTCTCTATCTTTTAAAAACGGGATTTTGTCATACCAATCGATTGAGCCGTGCAGTTTGCTTATACATATTTCATCTGCCTCGGCTTCACTATCAACTATTGATGATGATATCCCTACTTCTTTAAGACGGCTCGGGAAGAGACGATAAGGCTTCTCTAAGAAATCGAGAGTATCCTCAATCAAAGTATCGTAATTAAAAGTTAAAACTATGTCTTGAGGTCGTAGTTGTTCGCAAAACCTTATGCACTCATCTGTTGGCGTGCTGGGTGTCCGCGAGTAAATAACTTCTTGTATGCCATTTCTAATCAGCAACTGAGATTCATTACCTTCGTCACTCCACGTATCACTTCCACGTAACCCCAGGTAGTGTTCTAAGTCCAAGTAGGACATAAATTTTTCATAATCTACAGGTGCATCACAAGAAATGTGATCACACCGCTCCCTATACTTGAGGTACCAATCCAGATCTCTTTCAAGCTTGTTCTCAGAGCCGTATTTTCGGTTAACGGACTGTCGAACAAATTCAAACAACTGCTCACCAAGCGGCAAGCCTGCGTGAACAGAAAAGCCTGCGCCAATAATGAAAATCCTGAATCTTGGTGAATCACTCATTTGCTTATCTGCTCATCTAACGCCAATGTTCAGCGGCCGGTTTGGAGTG
Source organism: Mangrovitalea sediminis (assembly GCF_002514725.1). Taxonomy (GTDB): domain Bacteria; phylum Pseudomonadota; class Gammaproteobacteria; order Pseudomonadales; family Oleiphilaceae; genus Mangrovitalea; species Mangrovitalea sediminis. Next base: position 88,513 of record NZ_NTLB01000004.1, on the reverse strand, counting down.
CAACGGAAAACCGGTCCGGTGGAGGCCCGCCAGGGCCGGAACGAACTGGAACGACTGGTTATGCTTTGTCTGCCTAAAACGCCCCAAAGGGCTACGGCCGGCGTCGTGCAGCTCCATTCAGGGCGACAATAAGACCATGAATAATTTAGTCTTTTTCTCACGCTGAGATGCAAGCCAGTAATCGTATACCCGCAGAGCTTTCTCAGCAGTCTCCCTACCTAATCGATATCGGCATCGTGATATAAAATCTTCTGCAAAGGCTTCACTCAGGCCTTCGCGAATAAGGTTTTTCTTGAGGTGATTCCAAGCGCCCCCATGGGCAGCATAGGTGCCAATCATATCTCTCGTGTTCATTAGGAGCTCAAAAATTGCATAACAGGTAATTCAACGACAGCTGTCATATATCATGATGCCGCCCATCTCCTACCCAGCAATAACCGAATATTCCAGCAATAGACTGTTTTAAAACGAAAAACCTGCAGCCACTATTTCGAATTCGACGACAAATTCTGAAAGCGATGACCGTGGACCGCGTAATCCACTGTCGTATATCCACAGATACGATAAGTCCATTTCGTAAACAAAAACAGGCTGTCCGGCAATTTTCTCGGCGGGACTGCCGGGAATTGGCGACAGCTGTCGGTTATCTCCATAGGTTGTTGGGAGCCAGCGCACTGCGTTGCCTGAACTTTGATGCCCCCCAGTTGTCATTTACAGAGACGGTCGGTCAGGTCTTTGTTGCCTGATAATCCCCGCCGACATGAGTGCTTAACGGTTTGTCCGAGTGGGCACGATCCTCCTGATTCCTGTCTCTGTGGAGATGAGCATGAAAGCTGATAGGGCGGTTTCATTCGATACGGCGCAGGAATCCAAACTGCATCTTCTGGTCGGGGTGTTCGGCCTGGTCTGGCTGGTCAACGCGGGATTTCAGGCGATGGCCTGGCTGGTTGTTCCCGGCGCCAAGGCCAATTTCATTCATGCGCTCGCGAAATCCACTTCAGCGGTACCCGAATGGCTCCGTCCGCTGCAGACGATTGGGCTGCATGGAGCCGAAGCCGTCGGCGCCGGGATCGCGGCGGGGGGTATGGTTCTGGTGGCTATCCTGCTCGGCGTGGCGCTGTTGGTTCGAAAAAATGTCGCCCTCGCGGCCGTTGCAGGTATCGTCTATAGCCTGGTTTGTTGGGTGTTCTTGGACGGCTTCGGATATCCCTATGCGGGCGGGCAGACCGATCCCGGTGTTTTCGTGGCCTATGCCATCGCTTTCCTGTTCCTGTTGTCGGTTGCCCCTGTGCTTGAACGCCCTGGGACGGATGTGCACAGCGCGGATGGGCGTTTGTGGCATGCGGCCCGGGTCGCTTTCGGCCTGCTGTGGCTGTTCGACGCGGTGTTGAAATGGCTTCCGGCGTTCCTGCTGCATTTCGCCAGCCAGATCACATCGGTGATTCCGGGTCAGCCGCACTGGATTGCTGTCTGGCTTTCGTTCGTCGCCGAACTGGTTCATGCCGTGGGGCCGGTCCTGGTTGCCGTTCTGGTGGCTCTGGCCGAGACCCTGATTGCCGTGGGCCTGCTGAGCGGCAGATGGCTGCGCCTGCTGATTCCCGTCGGCATCCTGTATTCCCTGATGGTCTGGATAACCGCAGAGGCGTTCGGTGGGCCCTACTCGGTAGCCGGGACTGGCGTCCGCGGTAATGTCCTTGGCAATGTCCTTATCTATGTGATTCCCTTTCTGTTTCTGTGGGTCGGGTACAAGGCGGATAAGAGGGAACCGAGTGAGAGACACCGGCCTTCATAAAACCCGTACCACGTCACACTCGCTGCCAAATACCTGAAACGTTCGATTCGATTTGCGATGGCGCCTTGGCGGTATCCTCGAAACATCGTTTATGCTGTCTGAAACAACAAAAAACGGTGTAAGCCATGAAGGTCGCGCGTGGGTGTTTGGCCGTCAGTCTGGCGGTGATGTTGGCCGGATGTGGTGGCGGAGGAGCGGGGGCAGACACCTCTACCCCGACGACGACGTCAACAACGACGGTGGCAAGCCTGCCCTTGGGCGATGGCCTGTACGCACTGACGCCGAAGGTGGGCTATGTGATGTCCTGTCAGACATCGTGGTCCAAGACGGTGCTTCATGATGGCCCCTGGATCCAGGGGAGTCTTTGGTATCCGTCGGAGAAAGTCTCGGTAGCGGGCAGTGTCAGTTGGCTGGCAGCGCAAACGCTGGTCAGTGTCTCCGGCACAACAATGACGATTACCTCAAACAATTTGCCGGATCCGTCTGTCCAGACCACAGGCATCTTTCCGATCCAGTCCACGGATCCGGCTTACCAGTACGACACCAATCCCAATGCCATTCAGGCGCAGACGATCCAGATTACGTTGCCGACCGACCCGGTCGTGGCCGCGACACCGACCTGTGTGCCGATGGGCATGATCGGTTTCACCACTGACGGTGTGGCCATCTACGATGCACTCGATGCCAGCGGTCACGATGCTGTGGCCCATGAGGTGCAGGACCATTGCGGCGGTCATCCTGAGAAAACCGGACAGTATCACTTCCATGGGCCGTCCTCCTGCATGCCGAACGAGACGACCTCGGGACTGGTGGGCTATGCCCTCGATGGTTTCGGCATCTACGGGGAACGGGATCTGGCCTCAGGTCAGATTCTCCATACCAGTGACCTGGATGCCTGTCACGGCACGACCAGCGCGGTGATGTGGCATGGCAGCCTGGTCACCATGTATCACTACGTGCTGACCGCGGAATATCCCTACACCATCGGCTGCTTTAAGGGCGCGCCGGTGACCGCCGATTTGACGGCGGCGCAGAAGCAGCAGATCAGCAGCTTCCCCTGATGGGGTATAGGTTGTCTCCCTTAGCTTTCCCCCAACACCCTCTGGCGAACGTCCTTCAGGAAATCCGCCTGGGAGGTCTCTCCCACCAGCCGTGCCGGCCGGATTTCCCGGCCATGTCCGTCGAAGAACAGGACCGCGGGCGGCCCCACCAGTCCATAACGGTTCAGCAGGGCCTGTTGCGCGGCATTGAAGTGTGTGACGTCCACGCGGACGAAATCGAGCTTGCGCTGCAGTTGGGCTACCTGGGGGGTGTCGAAGACATCCTGATCCATCAGTTTGCAGCTGACGCACCAGTCGGCATAGAAATCGACCATCACCGGTTTGCCCTGGGCCAGTATCGGTGTCAGGGCGCTGGGGTTGCTCAGCTTGTGGAAATGGGTTTCCGGACCGGCCGGTTCGATGCTGGCGGTTTGGAGTCCTGGGCCGAGCGGCTGGAGGAAACTGCCTCTTCCCTGGGCTGCACCCCATAGCAGGAAAATGCCCCACACCAGCGCCATCAGGCCCAGTGCCTGGAAACTGCGTTTCCAGCCTGAAGCATGATTCCCCAGGGCCCCGAGATGTATGCCCACCCCGATGAGCAGCATGGCCCATAAAACCAGGCTCAAAGGCGCCGGCACTATCCTTTCCAGTAACCAGAGCGCGACACCCAGCAGCACCACGCCGAAGGCCTGCTTGACCCTTTCCATCCAGGCGCCGGCCTTGGGCAGTATGCGCACGCCCGCCGTGCCGATCACCAGTAGCGGTGCGCCCATGCCGAGTGCCAGTACAAATAGCGCCAGGCCGCCGAACAGTGCATTGCCGGTCGATGAGATGTAGAGCAGGGCGCCGGCCAGCGGCGCCGATACGCAGGGGGAGACAACCAGTGCGGATAAGACGCCCATCAACCCGACGCCCAGCAACTGGCCGCCTTCCTGGCGCCGGTTCAGGGCATCCAGGCGATCACGTACCGCGGCCGGCAACTGCAGTTCATAGAAGCCGAACATGGACAGCGCCAGCAGCACAAAGAGCGCACTGAACAGTATCAAAACCGGCGGCTGCTGCATCCACGCCTGCAGGTTTGCGCGCGCACCGAAGTAACCGACCAATACGCCGAGACTCGCGTAGGTGAGGGACATGCCCAGTACGTAGGCCAGGGATAGGCTGAAGGCGCGGGGCATGGAGGGCCGTTCCCGCTGGCCGACAATGATGCCAGACAGGATCGGCACCATCGGCAGCACGCAGGGCGTAAAGGTCAGCCCCAGTCCCAGCACGAAGAAAGTCGCAATGACCCAGGGCCAGCTTGCGTGGGAGAGAAAACGTGAGAGGCCGTCGGCGCTGTCCGGTGTGGCCGTTGCCGGTATGGCTGAGACCGAGGCGGTACTGATCGGTGATGTAGGACGCTTCACCCTGTTGACGTGTTTGGTCAGGGATACCCTGAGCTGCCGAGTTTGCGGCGGATAGCAAAGCCCCGCCTCGGCGCACCCCTGATAACGCACGGTGACCTGAAGCGGTCCGGCGGGCGCTGCCGTCAGCTGTTTGCTCAGCGTCACCTGGTGGTGAAACACCGCCTCACGCCCGAAATAGGGATCGTTCTTGTAGGTGGGGGCCGGCGAGAAGGTCGCCTTCGATGCCGGCGTACCGGCGATCTGCATACCCATCCGCTGTTGATACAGGTAATAGCCTTCGGCGATATCCCAGTGCGCGAGTACATGGTCGCCCTGTCGCTGAAGGGTCAGCCTGAACGCCTTGTTGACCGGGAGAAACGTCGGATCCGGATGAGCCCCTGCGCTCGGTGCCGATGTTGCCCCCTGGCTGGCGGTGGCAAACATCAGCGGGATCAGGGCGGTAAGCAGTGCCGGAATCAGCCGTTGTATCGCACGACGCATATCGGTCTCCTCGACTCGGATCAGCGGATTCTGTGCGCAGGTCCTTAAAACCGGCTTAAGAGTGTTGCCTCCTAAGTAATTCTTAAGTGAAGCGTTTTTAGAATGCCCGGGCCTGTTACGGCCATTGCCGGAATGGGATTCGACGATAACCCACATGTTTTTGTGACCCCGGCACGCACTTCTGGCTGCCCCTTTTCGCCAGTCGGTTCCACCCCGTGCCCGGTTTCGAAGGAGGCGCCCGTTCATGCAGTCCCCGGAAAAGACACCCCGGTCTGAAAACGCCCGTCCGGTCGGCCTGGCCCTGGCTGCCGCGACCTGCACCTTGCTGGGTCTGCAGTCGTTGCCCGCGAAGGCCAGCGGCCAGCCCGGTACCTGGGATGTCAATGCCGGTATCCTGCATTACCAGGAAGCCGATGGCAGGGTTCGGGCGACGGAACCTTCGATCAGCGCCGTCGATAATATCGACGAAAACAAGCGCTTCAGCATCAACCTGGTGATCGATTCCCTCAGCGGCGCCTCGCCCTTTGGCGCGACACCCAGCGATCAGGTGCAGGTCTTCACCAGCCCATCCGGTACCAGCAGCGGTGTCAGCGCGGCGAGCGTCAAGAATGCGCCGCGGACGGCCGCTACGCGGTCCACGGTGCATACGATGTCCACCGCATCTTCGACGCCGGTCTCCACCACGACGGGAACAACGGCGACCACAACCCCTTCGACATCGACCAGCGATCAGTGGATTGCGCCTGGCGAAACGCCGCTCGATAAATCCTTCAAGGACAGTCGGCTGTCGGTGTCGTCCGCCTGGACGGATACCATTAACCGCGACTGGTTCTACAACCTCGGGGGCCACTATTCGGACGAGCACGACTATACGTCGATCGGTGTGACCGGCGGCCTGTCCCGCTATTTCAACGAGAAGAACACCACGCTGAACCTGGGGTTGTCCTATTCCCGCGATACGGTGCAGCCTATCGGGGGCACACCGACGCCCTTCAGCCGCATGCCGATTTCCCTCAACAAGACCACCGCACAGTTCCTGAACGAATATAACGCAACCCGCGGTGCCGGCAGCGAGAACAAGAATATCGTCGGCGCGATGTTCGGGATCACGCAGGTGCTGAGCCGGCGTTGGCTGACCCAGCTCAACTATTCGGTGACGCAGTCGAAGGGCAACCTGACCGACCCCTATAAGATCCTCAGCGTGATCGACGATCAGGCGGGGACGAACTACGGCGGCAACCTGGTCGGCGCCGATGGCAACTTCGTCTACGTCTACGAAAAACGACTGCGGACCAAACTGGAGCAGGCGGTCTACTGGCAGAGCAAATACATGCTGGGCAATGGCGATATCATCGATGGCTCCTATCGCTACGGGCGCAACGACTGGGGGATGACCTCCAACACCTTCACCCTGAGCTATCGCTGGAAGCTGGGTGACGGCTACCTCGAGCCGGATGTGCGTTTCTACCGTCAGACCAAGGCCGACTTCTACCACCGTTACCTGACATCGACCCAGTACAACAGCGGCAACGTCCTGCTTGATGCGGCCAGTGCCGATTACCGGCTGGGGGATATGACCACCCGCACCATCGGCCTCAAGTGGGGCGACCATATCAACGAGGATCAGGAAGTGGCGTTGCGGCTGGCCTATTACGTCGAGCACAACACCGGGCCTGCCGGCATCGGCAAGCTCAGTGCACAGACGCTTTATCCCGATACCAAGGCGTTTATCGGCGAGCTGACCTTCAGCTTCTGAGCCGGCGGACGCCCCGATCACCTAAGCCGCCGTTAAGCAACGGCGGCCTAGAATCCCGGTCATAACGAACAGGTTTGAGGTTCCGAATGCAAAACAGACACTCCCTTCAGATAGCCGTTTTGGTGTTGCTGATGATCGCCGGCGGCCTGTTCAGCGGTTTGGTACAGGCTTCGACCGCACCGGACTTTACGTTGCCGACCCGGCATGGCAGCGTCCATCTGAAGAGTTTGCGGGGGCATGTCGTGCTGGTGGATTTCTGGGCGTCCTGGTGCGGTCCCTGCCGGGAGTCTTTTCCCTGGATGAATCGGTTGATGGATCGTTTCCAGGACAGAGGTCTGAAAATCGTCGCCATCAATCTCGACCAGGACAGCAGCGCTGCGCAGCAATTCCTCGCGCAGGTACCGGCTGATTTCACCGTCGCTTTCGATCCCCAGGGGAAAACCCCTAACGCCTACGGTGTTATGGGAATGCCCAGCAGTTACCTGATCGGTCCGGATGGACGTATCCGCGCCAAGCATATCGGGTTTCATGGCGACCGCGTCGCTGCCTACGAGTCGGCGATTGCCAAACTGCTGCAAACCACCGGCAAGGACTGACCGAGGGAGGGGGAATACGCATGCACAAACCTAAGATGAAACCGGGTGCCGTGGTGTTGACCGGCGTGTTGATCGGCCTGATGACGGGCTTGCTGGGAGGCTGCAGCGATTTGGGCGTAAAGCCCTGGCAGCGGGATTTGCTGGCGCGCCAGGATATGCAGCTTATCTCGAACCCTATTCAGCACGCCTATGATGAACATATCTATTTCAGTAAGGAAGGGACCAGCGGTGGCCAGAGTTTTGGCGGCGGGGGCTGTGGGTGCAACTGAACGGCCGTGCGGGTAACCCGATATGACGGCGCCGTGCAGCCGGACCTTGCCGTCCCTTGATTGGCAGGACGGATACTGGGTTGGCCGTTTTCAGGCGATGGCCAGCCCCTGCGAGATCCTGATGGACGGTGTTGACGAACCGGTGGCACGTACGCTGACGGATATCGCCGCGAAGGAAGCCTGGCGGATCGAACAGAAATTCAGCCGCTATGTCGCCGGCAATATCATCGACCGCATCAATCGTGGCGGCGGTCAGCCGGTCGCCGTGGATGAGGAAACGGCCCGCCTGCTGGACTATGCCGAGCAGTGTTTCAGTCTTAGCGACGGCCGCTTTGACGTCACTTCGGGCATCCTGCGTCAGGCATGGCGTTTCGACGGCAGCGATCGGCTGCCCGAGGCGGAGGCCGTGGCAAGGCTATTGCCGCGGATCGGCTGGCAGAGAGTGGAGTGGCGGGCGCCCTGGCTGCAGATGCCGGAGGGTATGGAACTCGATCTCGGTGGTGTCGGCAAGGAATATGCCGTTGACCGGACCTTGATCCTGTTGCAGCAGGCTATCGGAGAGACCGGGGCACCTTACAGCCTGCTGGTGAATTTCGGTGGCGACCTGGTGTGCTCGGGGCCGCGCCCGGACGGTTCGGGCTGGCGCATCGGTATAGAAAATGCCCGGGCCATCGCCCAGGCGGCCGATGCCATCGTTCTCAAGCAGGGAGCGCTGGCGACCAGTGGCGACAGTCGTCGCTTCCTGTTGCGGGACGGGGTGCGTTACGGCCACATCCTGGACCCTCGCACCGGTTGGCCGGTGCCCAATGCGCCTTACAGCGTATCGGTCGCACAACCCACCTGTACGCTGGCCGGTATGCTGGCGACCTTTGCCATGCTGCAGGGCGACGAGGCGGAAACCTTTCTGGCCAGTCAGGGGGGGCGTTACTGGGTTCAACGGGCCTGAAAACCGCGAGCCGGCCTCTCAGGCAGCTGCACCCTTTCGGATGGCCGGCATCGCCAGCGGCATTTCGATACGGAAAACCACACCACCGTCCTCCCGGTTGAAGGCCATGATGCTGCCGCCCTGCTGCTGAATCAGGCTGCGCGCCACTGCCAGGCCAAGCCCGCTTCCGCCGGAAGCTCGGGAGCGGGAATTGTCGGCCCGGAAGAAGGGATCGAATACGCGATCGATGATGCCCTGGGGTAAACCCGGTCCGCGGTCGCTGATGCTGATCACCGCCTGATCCCGGTGCGTGCTGACGTGTATTTGCAGCCACTTGCCGGAAGCGGCGTAACGCAGGCCGTTTTCCACCAGATTATCCAGGACCTGGCGCAGACGGTTGTGGTCCGCATGGACCCACAGCGATCTCACCACGACCTCCAGCTGTACGCCGTGGTCTCGGGCCCGGTCGGCGTAGACGGCGTGCAGTTCATTCACCAGTTCGCCCAGGTCGAGATCGGTGCATTGCAGCGACAGGCGGTTGGCATCGACCAGCGCCAGGGTATTCAGGTCATCGACCAGGCGTACCAGGTGCTGCACCTGATCCAGCAGCTTGCGATGTTCCTGGTCGCTGGCCGGGATAACGCCGTCACAGATACCGTGAAGCCGGCCCTGGAGAATGGTCAGCGGGGTCCGTAATTCATGGGAGATGGCCGCTACGGTGTCCTTGCGCTCCCGCTCCAGGGTTTCCAGCGTGTCGGCCATTTGATTGAAGTTGCGGCTCAGTTCCGCCAATTCGCCGCGAATGGCGAATCCTCGGGTGCGGGCCGTCAGGTCGCCCTGGGAAATGCGCAGGGCGGCTTCGGCGACGGAAGTGATCGGCCGGATGAATATCCGCGCGGACAGCACGGCAGCCGCGAGTCCCAGCAGCAGGCTGAGGGCCAGCCCGCTGATCACCTCGACGGAAAGCCCAGGTCCCTGGGCTGGCCAGTACTGGTCGTAGATTTCGTCGAGGCGCTGGCTGTGATCCCTGCCGCTGTCGCGCAGCTGTTGGAGTTCCTGTTTAACGGCGGTTGGCAGGCTTTGATGGAAGGCCTGTTGCTCCTTGTGTTTCTGCCACTCCAGGCCGCCAGTCACCACACCGATCGACAGCAGAACCGTCAGCGCCATGTAAACGCCGAATCGAATCCCGAGACGATTTAACGGTCTGGCCACAGGCGATACCCAACACCGCGAACGGTTTCGATCAATTGGCCGCAACCGGCGTCGCTCAGCTTGCGTCGCAGTTTGCTGAGATGGGAGTCGATGACACGGTCCAGGGCATCGCTTTCGGGTAGGCAGCCTTCTATCAGCTCCAGTCGTGTCATGCAGCGGCGGGGCTTGCGCATCAGGAATGCCAACAGGCGGAATTCGGTCAGGGTCAGGGGGAGTTGGGTCGCGGTGCCGTCATCGTCCATCACGAAGGCCGAGTGACTCCCCTGATCGACCACCAGCTTACCCAGATGCAGGCGCTCCTCAGGGGCTTCCGAGGGGGCCAGGCTGCGGCGCAGGACAGCGTGCACCCGGGCGACGACTTCAGCCGGATTGAATGGCTTCGAAATATAGTCGTCGGCGCCCAGGCGCAGGCTGAGCAGTTTGTTCACGTCATCGGTCAGCGCCGTCAGCATGATGACCGGTGTCCGTCCTTCGGCCCGGATCGCCTGCAGGACGTCGATGCCGTTCTGGCCCGGCATTCGTATGTCCAGCATGACAAGGTCGGGGCGACGCTGTCGCAGCATCTGCAGCCCCCATTGGCCGTTGTCGCAGTGCAGGGTGCGGAAACCCTCGCGCTGGAAATAGGCATCGAGAATCTCGGCGATGTCGACTTCGTCCTCGATGATGAGAATCAGGGGCGCCGTCGATGGAAGCCTGGTGGTCATTGCGGGTGCGGTCATAGAGGGTAGCGTCAAGTCCGTTTCAAAAGACATCTAAGCATAAAGGCGTTAAGCCGGTCCAAAGTATTGAAGCCGATTTCCTCGAGCTTTAGACAGCCGTTTTGCCAAAAAATCCCAACATCATGCCGTTTCATCGATGACAGTCTTCGGATCGGGGCATTAACACCGGTAATGATCTCCATCAGATCTGCACAAAGCCTTAACGTTGAGACAAGTTTCGTTTTGCACAATGGGCGTTTCGCTGGGAGCACTGTGGATCAGGGATGTTAAGGATTGCTTAGGATTGCGGGTGCATGGGATTAGGGTGTAAGTCGAAATGCCAGGGGCTTTTTCAGGTTGTGGGCGCCTGCCTTCTGCTGGCCGCTTGCGCGCCTTTGCCGACACCCTCGACCCAAGTGGCGCTGCCGACGCATTGGCGCGAGGGGCCTGCGGCCGCCTCCCAGGCTCGCCAACCGGATCTGCACTCCTGGTGGACGGCTTTTGGCGATGCTCGCCTCAACCGTCTCGTGGCGCGTGCGTTGGCGCATAACCTGTCTCTTGCGCAGGCGCGGGCCCGACTCAAATCTGCGACTTACAGGTTGGATGACCGGCAGCACCGGTTTTATCCAACGGTGCAGGCGGGCACCCAGAACGCCCAGCCGCCGAATACCACCGATGCCTATTTTCAGTTCGGTCTGGATGCCTCCTGGGAACTGGGGTTATTCGGGCGGGGCCAGGCCGTACTTGAGCAGGCGCGGGGCGCTGTGGACGAAGCCGAGGCCAATCGGCTTAGTGTCCGTGTTGCCCTGGTCGCGGAAGTGGCGGCGCAGTATCTGCAGTTGGGGGCGGCGCAGCGCCAGGCCCAGCATCTCCAGCGACTGATTCAATTGGACCGAGAACGCGAGCACCTGTTGCAGACGCGCATAAGGCTAGGCTTGACGGCCCATGCCGATCTGGCGTCGTTGCGCGCCGACATGGCGGATGTCGAGACCCAGGCGCTAATGGTGCAATCCCAGGTGCAGCGGCATGCCCAGCGACTGGCGGTGCTGCTGGGGCAAGCGGAACCCGATGCCGATTGGTTCCGGCCGGAGCCTCTACCCGCCATCACGCCGCCGAGTCCGGCGTTATTGCCGGCGGACCTTTTGCGGACGCGGCCGGATATTCAACAGGCCCAGGCACAGGTGCTGCAGGCCGCCGGTGACTTGGGCATTGCACGTGCGGATCGGTACCCGCAGGTCAGCCTGGAAGGCGGCATTTTATGGTCGACGAACCTGTCCCGTTACCACAGCGGCTTGCCGAATTTCCGGGCAACCCCGCTGCTGGGGCCGATCATCAATATTCCCCTGTTCGATTGGGGGCGCCGCAAGGCTGAGGAAAATGCCCGCGGGGCGTTGTTGAGGGCGGCTGCCTTTGCCTACCGGGACACGGTGTTGAAGGCGGTCGCCGATGTAGAGAACGCCTTTGCCGGCCTGACCACCGCATCGCGTCAGGTTTCGTTGCGAGAGCAGGCGCTGCAGGCGCAGACGGAGGCAGCGAATGCTGAACAGGGCCTGGTGACGCAGGGACTGGCCAGCCCCTTGGAAATGCTTCGGGTCGAACGTTTGAAGCTGGAGGCCGAAGGCCAGCTGGATAGCGCGCGTGATCATCAGGCGCTGGCCTTCGTCACGCTCTATCAGGCTTTCGGTGGCCCGCCATTGCCACCAAAGGCAGGAGGCGCCTGATGGTGGCCTTGGCCCGGAAGATGTTGCTGCGGGAGTGGCGCCGCTTTCTGCCGGCGATCCTGACCGTTTGTTTTGCGGCCATGTTGCTGCTGGTCCAGGCGGCGCTGGTGCAGGGAATTTTCGGCAGCGCGGCGGTCTATGTGACGGCTTCGGCCGGCAACCTCTGGGCCGGTTACCCGGGGACACAAAGTGTCAGCCTGGGACATCCCATCGGCGGTGATGTGGCGACGTTGATGGCCATGGACCCGGAAGTGGATGCCGTGGACCCCTTGCTGTTTGTCGACGGCTACTGGCGGGCAAAGCACGGCGGCGATGTGGAGGTCTATGTCTCGGGCGTGGATTTGCAGGGCCACGGCCTGGTGTTTCATAAGCTGCTGACACCCGCACTGCGGCAGCGCCTGATGGAGCCGGGGGCGGTGATCGTCGACCGTTCGGACCTGGATCAGTTGGGCGCCCAGGTGGGCTCCTACGGCAGGATTGACGGCTACCCGGTGCATATCGTCGCGGCAATTGCCGGACTGCGTGCCTTGGGGGGCGTCAACATGATTACGTCCTGGAATACCGCCACTGGCCTGGATCACACGGCAGGGTATACCACCTATTGGGTGGCGCGTATACGGGATTCGGGAAAAGCCGCGCAGGTGGCGCAACGGCTGAATCATCACTCGGATTTCGGGCCCTATTCGGTCTGGACCTCATCGGCCTTCGCCCGCCGCTCGCAGCTCTATTGGCTGCTCGATACCGGCGCTGGTGTGGCGGTGTTGTTCCTGGCCGCGATCGTGTTGCTGTCCGGCGTCGTGATCGCCAGCCAGGCACTGATGGCTGTGGTGGCGGGATCGGCACGGGAGTTTGCGACCTTGAATGCGTTGGGTGTCGGGGTTCGCGCGCTGCGTTGGGTGGTCCTGGAGCTGGCGGCCTGGGTCGGCGGATTGGGGCTGCTGCTGGGTGGCGGCCTGAGTGCAGGATTGCTCTGGCTTGCGCACCACAACGATGTTCCTGTGGCTATGAGTCCAGCGGTGGCGGTCGTTTGTGCGCTGTCGGTCATGCTGCTGGCGGTTATTTCGGGTATTGCTGCCATGCGGGCCCTGTTGCGGGCAGATCCGGCGCTGTTGTTGCGCTGATGTGCGATGACATGACCGCGGCGATGGTGCGAAGCCCAAGACGGGCGATGGCACAGTTTTAGAGGAGGCGAGAGGTTGTCGACGACAGCACCGGTATTCAGCCTGGAGGCGGACAGCATCAGCAAGTCGTTCGAGTCGGGTGCGGTCAGCATTCAGGTCCTGCGGCGTTTTTCCGTCAGTGTCCGACCGGCGGAACTGACCCTGGTGGCCGGTCCCTCTGGCTGCGGCAAAAGCACACTGCTGTCGATCCTCTCCGGATTGCAGGCGGCAGATGAAGGCCGGGTCCGGGCTCTGGGGCAGGAACTCTCTGGCGAGAACTCCCGTACGCTGGAACGTTTTCGCCTGAAGCATACCGGCTTCGTGTTTCAGGGATTCAACCTTTTTTCGGCACTCACGGCGCTTGAGCAGGTCGAACTGCCATTGGGCTACATGGGGTTGTCCCGTGCCGATATCCGCCAACGGGCCCGGCAGGCGCTCGACGAGGTCGGCATCGGCCACCGGGGCAGTATGCGGCCGGCACAGCTCTCGGGGGGCGAAAAGCAGCGGGTCGCCATTGCCCGCGCGCTGGCCAAGCGTCCCCAGTTGTTGTTTGCCGATGAACCGACCAGTGCACTGGATGCGGTCAGCGGTCAGACGGTGATCGACCTGTTGCGCCGTATCGCGGTCGATCACGGTACGACGGTGCTCTGCGTCAGTCACGATCCGCGCCTGATCCAGCGGGCCGACCGTGTGCTGGCGATGGAGGATGGCGTGATTAACCGGGACTGGCGCCCGGGAGATACCGGCAGCCGGCCGGGCATGCACAGCGACGATCATACTGGGGCGCTGCCCTTTCAGGGGGACAGACGATGAGGGCGCTGAACGACGTTGGACGGATTTTCTGGATGGCGGTCCTGAGCCTGACACTGGCGGCGTGTTCGGATTCGCGCGCGGAGCATGTCACCGCTGCGCCGGATTATGCGGCTATGGGGCGCGGTGAAGTGACGGTCAGCGGGGGCTTGCTGTCTCTGTTCCCCAAGACCTGCGGTATGGTCAGTGATCTCGAGGTGTCTCCCGGGCAGAAGGTGCATCGTGGGGAGGTGTTGTTACGCCTGGACGGCCGGGCGGCTCAACTGGATGTGGATATTGCCCGAGCGCGATTACAGCAGGCTAAGGCACAAGAGCACGTTCTTGCGGTGCAGTTGCCAAGCCTGCAGCGGGACCGTAAGCGCTGGGCGGCGGCGGTCCGGGCCGGTGCGGCCGAGCAGGAAAGAGCCGATAGCGCACAGGATGCGGTGGCGCGACTCCAGGCGAAGCTGGCGGTTGCCCGGGCGGCGGTGGCGCTGGCGCAACAACATCTGACGTTGGTGCGGCAGCAGGCCCAGTGGTTGACGGTGCGGGCGCCGGTCGATGGCACCGTTATCGATATCCATGTGCAGACCGGGAGCCGTGTGGAGCCGGGCGGCGACAAGCCCGTGTTGACACTGCTTCCCCATCGCCCGCTGATCGTGCGGGCCGAGGTCAACGAGGCCTATGTCCACCGGTTGCATGTCGGTATGGCGGCTTCCCTGACGCTGGATGCACAACCGGGTGCGCATCCGATTCCTGCGACATTGGTCCGGGTCGGGCAGGTATTACGCGTGGCACGGCTGGGTGTCGACCCCCAGTCGCAGCAGCGGCGGGTCGTGGACTGCATTTTAAGCTTGAAAGCTTCTCCCCATTTGTTGATCGGACAACATGTAATGGTGAAATTCCATGAGTGAAACAGACGTTGTACAAGTCGCCATCGCCGGTGCCGGCACATCCGATGTGCTGGATCGCCTGCGGCCGGTCGGAGCGGATTCCCCCTGGATCATCCTGTGTGACTTCGATGGCACCATTAGCCAGTGCGACGTCTCTGACGCCCTGATCGAGCGCTTCGGCGGGGACGGCTGCGAGGCGCTGGAGGCGGCCTGGGTGCGCGGCGATATCGGTTCGCGAGCCTGCATGAGCGGGCAGATCGCCCGACTGACTGCCACCAAGGCGGAAATCGACCAGTTACTGGATACGATCGACATCGATCCCCATTTCGCCGGGTTCGTTCGCCTGGCGGAAGCGCAGGGGATCGAGGTTCAGGTGGTGAGCGATGGGCTTGATTATGCCATTCACCGCATCCTGGCCCGGTTTGATCTCGACCATCTGCCGGTCAGGGCCAATCGCTTGCTGCAGCGGGGCGAGCAGGCATGGTATCTGGAGTTTCCCTATGCCAACGACGACTGCCGCCAGGCCAGCGGGAACTGTAAGTGTCGCCGGGCGGCTGCACTGCAGGCAAACCGCCAGCGGATCCTGTTTGTGGGGGATGGCACCTCGGACTTCTGCGTTTCGTCCAGGGTCGATGTGGTCCTGGCGAAGGACCGTCTGATCGATCACTGTCGTGAGCACAATCTGGCGTTTCACCCGATCAAGGGGTTCCAGGACGCACTTGACCTGCTTCCCCATGTGATGCAGGAAGTGGCGGTCGAAGCCTGGGGGGTGGCATGATCCAGAATGTCGAATATGTGCTGGAGGGCGGTCCTGCAGGCGTTCTGTTGATCCATGGCCTGACCGGGACACCCAACGAAATGCGGACTCTGGCGAAGGGGCTGCACGGCGCGGGATTCACGGTGTCTGGTGTGCAGTTGGCCGGTCACTGCGGGTCCAAGGAAGACCTGTTGGCGACGACGTGGCAGGACTGGTATGCCAGTGTCGAGGCCGCCGCCGACAAGTTGCGGGAGCGGGTCGATCACCTGTTCGTCGGTGGGCTTTCCATGGGCGCGGTGCTGGCGCTGAAACTGGCGGCCGAGCAGGGCGATCGGATCGCCGGCGTCGGCGTCTACGGTCCCACCTTCCGTTATGACGGCTGGAGCATCCCTCTCTATGCCAGGCGTCTCAATTTCCTCCTGACCTGGTTCAAGCGCTTCAAGCTGTTCCAGGACCGCTGTTTTGACGAGCAGCCGCCCTATGGCCTGAAGAATGAACGGCTGCGGGCCCGGGTGGCGGCCAGCATGATGAGCGGCGACAGTACGGAGGCGGGCCTGGCAAGCAACCCCTGGCCGGCGCTGGCGGAAATGGTGTTGCTGGCGCGGGAGGTGCGTAAGGATCTGCCCCGGGTCACGTCCCCCTGCCTGATTCTGCATGCGGCAGAAGACGATATCGCCGATGTCAGCAATGCGCAGCTGGTCGCCGACAAGGTCCGGGGGCCGGTGTCCTTCTCGCTGTTACATGACAGCTACCACCTGATCACGATCGATCAGGAACGACAGCAGGTGATCGAGCGTTCAGTGGCGTTCTTTCAGGACATCCTGGCAGGGGGTGCGCCTGCCGGAGATGACATGCGTCCGGTTTCGGCGGGCGTCTCCACATAGTATCCACACAACATTAATTCTGACTCAAGGTTGACGCCTCACAATGCGAGGCAGGTTCTGGCTCGCCCGGTTTGGCGCGCGATGCGCGTTATCGGGCCTTTTTAAGGTGATCATGCATGATAAATAACGACGCGCAATTGCTGGCCGACGAAGCCCGTTACTGCTCCTTTGGCGACACGGTCCACTATGTGGACCCGCCCAAGATTTTTGCCCGCGGAGATGGCAGCTATCTCTACGATAGCGATAACACGCCTTTCCTCGATCTGCAGATGTGGTATTCGGCGGTTAATTTCGGGTACTGCAACGAACGCCTGAACCAGGTCATGAAGCGCCAGCTGGATGTCCTGCCCCAGGTCGCCAGCCAGTATCTGCACCCGACCAAGATCGAACTGGCCAAGGCCATCGCCGTCGATGCCGAGAAGAAATTCGGTCATGCCGGTCGTGTGCACTTCAATGTTGGCGGTTCCCAGTCCATCGAAGACTCCCTGAAGCTGGTGCGTAACGCCTCTCAGGGGAAAAGCCTGATGTTTGCCTTCGAGGGCGGCTACCACGGGCGTACTCTGGGCGCCTCGTCAATCACGTCCAGCTATCGCTATCGCCGCCGCTATGGCCACTTTGGCGAGCGTGCCCAATTCCTGCCGTTCCCTTATCCGTTCCGTCGTCCCAAGGGGATGACTGTCGAGGAGTATGGGGAGCACTGCGTGCAGGAGTTCGCCCGCCTGTTCGAGACCGAATACAACGGTGTCTGGGACCCGAAGGCGGGGCAGGCCGAGTACGCGGCATTCTATGTCGAGCCCATCCAGGGCACAGGCGGCTACGTCATACCGCCGCGCAATTTCTTCAGCGGATTGAAAAAGGTGCTGGACCAATACGGCATCCTGCTCGTGGTCGACGAGATCCAGATGGGTTTCTATCGCACGGGTAAGCTGTGGTCGATCGAGCACTTCGATGTTCAGCCCGACATCCTGGTGTTCGGCAAGGCGCTGACCAATGGCTTGAACCCCCTGGCCGGTCTCTGGGCCCGCGAAGAGTTGATCAATCCGACCCTGTTCCCGCCCGGTTCGACCCATTCGACCTTTGCTTCCAACCCACTGGGCACGGCGGTTGGACTGGAAGTGATGCGCATGACGGCCGAACAGGACTACGAGTCGATGATCATGGCGAAGGGCGAGCACTTCCTGGAAGGCTTGCGCGACCTGCAGAAGCGTCATCCGGAAATCGGAGACGTGGATGGCCTGGGGCTCGCCTTGCGTGCTGAAATCTGTCAGGAAGACGGCTTCACACCGAACCGGGAACTGCTCGACCGTATGGTTCACATCGGCCTGGCCGGTGAGTTGGACTGGAAGGGGCAGAAGATGGGGCTGGTGCTGGACGTTGGCGGCTACTATAAGAACGTCATCACCCTGGCGCCGTCACTGCATATCAGCCGTGAAGAGATCGATCAGGCGCTGGTCCTGCTGGATCAACTGCTGACCCGCGCCAAAGCGGTCTGAGTCAAGGCTCGCCCCTGATGGAGGCGAGCTTGCCGTATCGGTCTTCAGGCGATGATGTTCAACGCCTGAAGACTCCCCCTCAGGTGTCTAGCACGCCTTGATCGCGCTTTTTCCCTATTGGTGCGCCGCCTCACCGCTTCCCGCCAGATAAACGGAGGACGAGACGTTCACTGAAATCGGCTGTAACAGGCAGGGATTTGACGTGTCCCAGTATTAAAGTGTCGTTCGGAGGTTTGCTGTATCGGGCGTGCGATGTTGGGAATGGTAGCCCCGGCCGGGATCGAACCGGCAACCTCACCCTTAGGAGGGGTGCGCTCTATCCAATTGAGCTACGGAGCTTTTTTGCGAATTCAGCGTCTTTCGGGCTATCCTGATCCGATGGCTACGGCCTGCCTGGATACCCTGATTTTCTGTGCCTTGGGCGATGTCCCCAGACGCGAAGGCGGTATCATAGCCGCCGAATCCGGGGCTAACAAGCCAATGACCGTTATCCGGCGACTTTTACATCGCTGAAAAGGTTGTGCATGAAAAGGGTTGTGCATCGGTTTGCCTGGCTCTAGCGTATCAATGAAGAAGTCGTGGCCCGACAGGGGCTGCTGTAAAAGGAGTCCTTATGCTGGATACCCGTCCCATGCTGATGCTCTCGGACTTTCCGCCGCTGCGGCGGGATACGCTCGAGACATTGCAGGTCAACCTGGGTTACACCTGCAATCAAAGTTGCACACACTGCCATGTGGCGGCAGGCCCGACCCGCACCGAACAGATGTCCCGGGAGCTGGTGGATCTGGTGCTGGCGTTTATCGATGCCCAGTCTATCCGGACCCTGGATCTCACCGGTGGTGCGCCGGAAATGAACCCCCACTTCCGCTATCTGGTGTCTGAGGCCCGCCGCAGGGGCGTGCGTGTTATCGACCGCTGCAATTTGACCATTCTGTCCGAGCCCGGATTCGAGGATCTGGCGGATTTCCTGGCGGATCAGTCGGTGGAGGTGACAGCATCGATGCCGTGTTATCAGGAGTCCAACGTCGATCAGCAGCGCGGCAAGGGCGTCTATGCCCGCAGTATCGAGGGACTGCAGCGCCTCAACGCAAAAGGTTACGGTGTGCCTGGCAGCGATCGGCTGCTCAATCTCGTCTATAACCCCGGCGGTCCCTTTTTGCCGCCGCCGCAGGCTGCCCTGGAGGCGGACTACAAGCGGGAGTTGCTGGAGCGTTTCGGTATTCGCTTCAATCAATTGCTGACGCTCACCAATATGCCGATCAGCCGCTTTGGTAGCGTGTTGCTGTCCAAGGGGCAGTTCCAGGACTACATGGGGCTCCTCAAGAGCAGCTACGCCGAAAAAAACCTGGGTTCGGTCATGTGTCGTTCGCTGATCAGTGTGGATTGGCAAGGCTATGTCTACGATTGTGATTTCAACCAGATGCTGGAGATGCCGCTGATCGCCACCGATCGTCAACGGGCACACTTGCGTGACCTGCTGGCGCAGCGTCTGGATGGCCTGCCGATTGCCGTGGCCGACCATTGCTATGGCTGTACGGCCGGGCAGGGCAGCAGCTGCGGCGGCGCCCTGGAGTAATGGGGTGATCAGCGTCGTCATTCCAGCCTTGAATGAAGCCGCCGGAATCGAACGTACCCTGGCCGGTCTTCAGGCATGGCGGGAGAGGGGGCATGAGATCCTTCTGGTCGACGGCGGCAGCGAGGATGGCACCCCGACCAGAGCCGCCCCATACGTGGATGCGGTCCTGGCCGCGCCGAAAGGGCGGGCTTCCCAGATGAATGCGGGGGCAGCCGCTGCCCGTGGCGACTGGCTGTTATTTCTGCATGCCGATAGCCTCCTGCCTCCCGATGCGCTGGCGCAACTCAGGACCGCGATGCGCTCCGATGCCGGATGGGGACGTTTCGATGTCTGTCTTTCCGGGCGCCACCCTCTGCTGCGGATCGTTGCTTTGCTGATGAACCTGCGTTCTGCCTGGACCGGTATCGCGACCGGGGACCAGGCCATGTTTGTCCGGCGGGCCTGGTTTGATGCGGTGGGCGGCTACGCACGGATTCCGTTGATGGAAGATGTTGCGCTGTCACGGCGATTGCTTGAGCGGGCGCGACCTTTCCTGATCCGGTCGCCGGTAGCAACGGACAGCCGGCGCTGGGAGCAGAAGGGAATATGGAGGACGATTGCGCTCATGTGGCGGTTACGGTGGCAGTATTGGCGGGGTGCGGATCCCGCCGTCCTGGCGCAGCGTTACTATCCGGCGTCGCAGCGTTGTTCTCCGCCAATGGATGATTCCCACTCTGCATTCAGGCAGAGGTAAAGAGAAGTAGATGGACATGAAACAGAAGGCGAGCCTGGTTATTCAGTTTGCCAAATGGCCCCGGCGGGGTAGTGTCAAAACCCGTCTGATTCCCTCGCTGGGGCGAGTCGGCGCTTGCCAGGCCCATGTGGAGCTGGCCGAGACGGTTCTGTTGCGCCTGGCCAAGCTGCCGCAGCGCCCCTGGGATTATGCGATTGCCTGGGACCGCCCGCCCGGTCCTGCGACGGTCGATGCCGCCCCGTTGTTACGTCAGGTTCAGCGCCTGGGGATCGGCGTTTTGGTGCAACGGGGAGCCGATCTGGGAAAGCGGATGCTGAATGCGCTAGCTGATGGATTGGAGACCTATGAATCGGTCGTGATTGTCGGCAGCGACTGTCCTGTGGTCGAGTCAACCTATGTGGCTCAGGCGTTGGCGTCTCTGGAACGTCAGGATGTGGTTCTGGGACCGGCGGAAGATGGCGGCTATGTCCTTATCGGCGCTCGCCGTACTCAACCCTCGATGCTGGACGGGGTGACCTGGGGCAGTTCCTCGGCGCTGCGGCAAACCTGTGAAGCCCTGAGCCGGAATGGACTGTCGTTTACGCTGTTACGATCGCGTTGGGATGTTGACACGGCCAATGACTGGCAGCGTTTTCTCGCCTGGAAAAATGGCGGGCCGGTGATACCGGCCCGCGAAACGGGACCTTGATCCCGCACTGGAGTCAGTGGCAGCGCCTGACCTAGCGGCGCCGCTGGAAGTACAGACTCAGGCCGTGTCCGACCAGGCTCCTCACGCTGTTGCCCTGACGTTGGGCCTGCAGTTGGGCCAGCACCGGCGCAGTAGCCAGTTCATGCTGATCCTCATCGGTGGCGCGGACCAGCTTCCAGTCGACTTCGCTGCTGAGCACGTCCAGCAGGTTCCTCAGCTGCTCATTGCTCTCCGGATGGAACCAGCGGCTGCGGCAGCCGGCTGTCGCGTAGAAATCTTTCTCCTTTACCAGTTCCGCCCACTGCTCGTCTTCATGATTGTTGATGACCATGCGACGCAGTCGCAGCAGGTTATCCCGGGTCGGAGACAGCCGGTGCTGTTCGATCAGGATCCGGATCTGCTCATCGGCCCGACTGGCTGTGGGGCGACCGGTATTCAGGTGAATCACCCCATTGGGGACCAGTGCATCGCGAATCAGTGTGCTGATGTCGATATCGCGAACACGCTCCGAAGGGGCACGGTTAAGGGCGATAAAATGCACCCGGTGGCCGTCGTTGATAAATCGGCTGGCCAGTGACCAGGGCCAGAACACGATATTCTCCAGACCCAGTTCGCGGGCACGGCGTGTGGCATGGCCAATGTTGGCCAGTTCTTCGTCGACGGCGATGATTTCGACGTCTTCGTAGTAGCGGGCCATTTCCAGCGCACGTTGACCGGAGGCGGTGCCCAGCATCAGGACGCGAATGACCGGTGAAAAGGTCTGGGTGCTGACGCCGAGTGTCTGCTCAAGTTCTTCCCGTAGCGAGCGGCTGTTGAAGAACGACAGGTTTGACCAGCAGGGCCAGGCATGAGGCAGGTCTTCCCGGGCCTGGCCCAGTTGCTCCTGCTTCTCATCGAAATTGTGTTGGTAGGTCTCTTCCTCGGCACGGTTGAAGTAGCTCGCGGCCAACATCGGCCGCATCGCGGCAGGCCAGTCCTCAAGCTCCGTGTGACCCAGCATGACCGCATAATCGTGGTTGAAAATGGCGCTGTACATGGCGGTTATCATCAGTGCGCCGAAGGTGTCTTCCAGGGGGCCGCGTTGGCTGAGACTCTGGTAGATCATGCGGTCCAGATCGCCGATGAACTGGACCTCTTCCTCCGACGGTACCAGCGCATAGCCGATGCGTTCGGCATAGACGCCCAGCGCGAGGGTCAGACGTTGCAGGGATTCACGCAGCGTGCCGGTGCTCCGCACTTCGAGCAGTATGGCCTGGCGCAGCATGGTCACCAATTCCTCGACCTTGATATCGGCGAGGAGGGTGCGCTCCAGCGCGAGCATTAGCAGCTCGTCTTCACTGGCGGCGTCGAGGAAAATCTCGGCGTGCGGATTGTCCAGGTCATACTGCTGGTGCAGGATGGCGCAGATAAAGTGGGACAGGTTCTGGTGCGGCAGCTCGTCACGCTGCAGGAGGCGGATGGCGTCGTCGGCCAGGGCCTGGTCGGCAGCGTCGATCTGGAGGCTTTCAGCGCACTCCAGCATCCCGGCGAAAATCGATGGCCACTCGATAGCCAGATCGATCAGTCGCCGGTAATGAAGGTAGGCGACGTCGAAATGCCCGAGCTGGCGATGGGCATGCGCCGCACCGCAGAACGCCGTGGTCGACTGCCGGTCGATGGCCAGGGCTTCGGTGAAGTAGTCGAGCGCCAGTTGGGCGTCATCGACCAGCAAGGCCCAGTAACCGAGGTTTGTCACCAGTTGCGCATTGCCGGGATCGGCCTTGACGCTGGCCTCATAATATTCCCGCGCCTTGTCCATGTGGCCGTCGTCCATTTCAACGCGGCCCATCAGACCCAGTCCGGAAGCATTCGCCGGCTCGCGCGCCAGTACCTCGTTCAGCAATTGCCGGGTTTCACGGCGGGCCTGCAGACGATGGGAGTGGCTGGCCTCGGGGTCGTTTGACTCCTGATAGCAAAGGTTGGCCTCAATCAGCTTGCGGGCCACGTCGGCAGACTGTTCGGCCTGGTCCTTCTGATGACGGCGTTGTGCTTGCATGGTTGATCACCTCGTCTTGCGCCGGCCACGCGGGGCGGCAAATCTGTGCCAGGTTCTGGCGGTTTGAGGTGGTTGTAGCG
Source organism: Mangrovitalea sediminis (assembly GCF_002514725.1). Taxonomy (GTDB): domain Bacteria; phylum Pseudomonadota; class Gammaproteobacteria; order Pseudomonadales; family Oleiphilaceae; genus Mangrovitalea; species Mangrovitalea sediminis. The sequence continues at coordinate 65,530 of NZ_NTLB01000004.1, read as the reverse complement.
AAAGGCGTGCCATTTTCGGCAAAGGTGGGATGGTTGAAGTTTCAGTATCAAGCTAAGCTGCTGTTTATCGGAGAAATACAGAAACGGGCTGCTGATTGTGGCAAAGGTTTTGCTATCCTAACTTCAAGATGTCGGTTATTTGGCATCCGGGGCAGTAGCAACGGTGTAGACGGGGTAAATGCATGTTTGATGGCAAGTCCATTCTGATCACGGGCGGTACCGGGTCTTTCGGCCATGGTTTCGTTGATACCCTGCTCAAGCGGTATAAACCCCGGCGCATTGTCATCTACTCGCGCGACGAGTTGAAACAGTATGAAATGCAGCAAAAGTACGACGCCCCCTGCATGCGATATTTCCTGGGCGATGTGCGTGACAAGGACCGGCTGATTCTTGCCACGCGAGGCATCGACTTTGTGATTCACGCTGCGGCGCTGAAGCAGGTGCCGGCGGCGGAATACAACCCGATGGAATGTATTAAGACGAATGTCTACGGTGCCGAGAACGTCATCGAAGCCTGCCTGGCGAATCAGGTCACCCGGATCATTGCCCTGTCGACCGACAAGGCCGCGAATCCCGTGAACCTGTATGGCGCAAGCAAACTGGCATCGGACAAGCTGTTTGTGGCGGGAAATAATCTCGCCGGCGCCACCGATACCCGCTTTTCGGTCGTGCGCTATGGCAATGTTGTGGGTTCTCGGGGGTCCGTCGTTCCCTATTTCCGAAAACTCGTTGAAGACGGCAACACCTATCTCCCGATTACAGACAAGGATATGACCCGCTTCTGGATCACGTTGCAGCAAGGTGTCGATTTCGTGATCCGCTGTTTTCAACGTATGCACGGTGGTGAAATTTTCGTCCCGAAGCTACCGTCGGTCAAAATCGTCGATGTGGCGGAAGCCGTTGCGCCGGGCATGCGCCATAAGGTCGTTGGCATCCGCCCAGGCGAAAAAATGCATGAGACCATGTGCCCGCAGGACGACAGCCACAATACCCTGGTTTTCGAAGACCACTTTGTGATTAAGCCCTCGATACGTTTCTTCAGCGAGACCTTCGACTACGAGAAAAATGCCTTGGGCGAGCAAGGGACGCCTGCGGAAAATGGATTCTGTTACAGCTCGGATAACAACCCACACTTCCTGACGGTGGAAGAAATCCGGGCGCTCAATCTGGCCGTCATGAAATGATTCCGTACGGACGCCAGAGTGTCGATGAGGGTGACATCGAGGCGGTTGTCGATGTATTGCGCTCGGCTTTTCTGACGCAGGGACAGGCGATACCAGCTTTTGAACGTGCCGTTGCCGACCGCTGCGGTGTCGCCGAGGGGGTAGCGGTTAGCAGTGGAACCGCAGCTCTGCACCTGGCGTGCGCCGCTCTGGATATTGGCCCCGGGGATCTTGTCTGGACGTCTCCGCTGACGTTTGTCGCTTCTGCCAATTGTGCCTTGTACTGCGGCGCCGATGTCGATTTCGTGGACGTGGAAGCGGATACCGGAAACCTCTGTGCCAAGCAGCTGGCCACAAGGCTGGAAAGTGCTGCCGATGCGGGAAGGCTGCCGAAGGCCATCATTCTGGTACACTACGCGGGGCGCCCTGCAGACCGCGTAAAAATCGCGGCGCTGGCCGATGAGTATGGCGTTGCACTGATCGAGGATGCGGCTCACGCGCTGGGCGCTGTTGATTCGCTGGGGCACATCGGTGATGGCCGTACGGCTCGCCTGACCACATTCAGTTTTCATCCTGTCAAGATTGTCACCACCGGCGAGGGTGGGTTGTTGACGACCAACGACCTGGCCCTGGCCGCGCGCTTGAGACGGTTGCGCTCCCATGGTGTGGAGCGTGACGTTTCGGCCTTGAAGGCACCTAAACCCGGTGACTGGTATTACGAGCAGCACGAGCTGGGCTTCAACTACCGGATGACCGATATCCAGGCGGCGCTGGGCCTGTCTCAGCTGCGGCGACTGGAATCCTTCGTCCAGCGGCGACGTGAGCTGGCCGCGCGTTACCACGATAAATTGACTCAATTGCCGGTTGGTTTGCCTCCGGCAGACCCCGGTTGCTTGAGTGCCTGGCACCTGTATGTGATACATGTGGCCGAGCGTGCCCGGGTGTTTGCGGCACTTCGGGAGCAGGGGATCGGCGTTCAGGTCCATTACATGCCGGTACATCTTCACCCCTACTACCGAAAACGTTTCGGCTTTAGGGAAGGCGACTTTCCGGTCGCTGAACATTTCTACCATCAGGCGATCAGTCTGCCGCTGTATCCAGACTTGACGGATGAGCAGCAGGACATCGTTATACAGACGCTGGAGCAGGTGCTGTGATGGAAAGCGTTGCCATTATTCCTGCCCGAGGTGGAAGTCAGCGCATCCCCGGCAAGAATATTCGCGCCTTCAATGGGCTACCGATGATCGCCTGGTCGATTCGGGCCGCCCTGGACAGCGGCTGCTTTGACCGGGTTCTGGTGTCAACGGATAGCGAAGAGATTGCTCAGGTGGCCCGGGAATTCGGTGCTGAGACCCCTTTTGTTCGACCGGTTGCGCTGAGTGATGCCCATACAGGGACGGGGTCGGTGATGGCGCATGCGGTCCGGTGGCTTCAGGATGCAGGTATCTCCCTTCAGTGGGTTTGCTGCCTATACGCGACCGCGCCCTTCCTGCAGCCTGAGGATCTACAGGCGGGGCTGCAGGCGCTTAAAGAAGAGCCCAACCGCTATTATGCCTTTGCCGTGACGTCCTTTGCCTTCCCGATACAACGTGCGCTGCGGCGCTTTCCTGACGGTGGCACCGAGCCGTTTTTCCCGGAGTACGTACCCTGTCGTTCCCAGGATCTGGAGCCGGCCTGGCATGATGCCGGGCAGTTCTACTGGGCTCGCCCGGAAGCCTATCTGGAATCGATCCCGTTGTTCTCAGAACATGCGATAGCGCTACCTTTGCCGCGCCATCGGGTGCTGGACATCGATACGCCCGAAGACTGGGAACATGCTGAACTGCTGCATCAGGCATGGCGCAAAAGCCTGCAGAGAGAGGTCGCTTCACCGTGAAATCCCTGGGGAATCCCAACGTCCTTTCTTTGAACGGAAAGTCCTATGGCGGCCCCAATCCGCCGCTGATCGTGGCGGAGTTGTCGGGTAACCATCAGCAGTCTCTGGATACCGCCCTGGCACTGGTCGATGCGGCGGCGGACTGTGGGGTGGATGCCATCAAACTCCAGACTTACACCGCCGACACCATGACGCTGGACGTCGAAGGTCCGGGGTTCAGGATCGAGGACGATGACAGCCTTTGGAAGGGCGAATCCCTGCATGCCCTTTATGACAAGGCGCACACGCCCTGGGAGTGGCATCAGGCCGTCTTTCAGCGGGCGGCTGACCGGGGCATGCTGGCCTTCAGTTCGCCGTTCGACGCCTCAGCAGTGGAATTCCTCGAATCGCTGGATGTGCCCTGTTACAAGATCGCGTCGTTCGAGATGACGGATCTCCCCTTGGTGAGACGCGTCGCCGAGACCGGCAAGCCGATGATCGTGTCCACCGGCATGGCGAGTGAGGCGGAAATTGCCGAAATGCTTGGTGTGATCGCGTCGGTGAAGGCTCAACCGCCGGTCTTGCTGAAATGTACCAGCACCTATCCGTCCACGGCGGAGAACGCGAACCTGCGGACGATGCCGGACATGCATCAGCGATTTGGTGTGCCGGTGGGGTTAAGTGATCATTCGCTGGGTATCGGTGTCGCCGTTGCGGCGACGGCGCTGGGTGCCTGCGTCATCGAAAAGCACTTTGTGCTGTCTCGCGACAGCGATGCGGTGGATGCGGCCTTTTCCATGGAACCGGCAGAGATGCGCCTGCTCGTCGAGGAATGTCACCGGGCTTATGCCGCCCTGGGGCAGGTTCACTACGGCGGGGCGGCGGCGGAGCAGGCTTCGTTCAAGTTTCGGCGGTCCATATATGTGGCACGGGACATCCTGGAAGGGGAGATCCTGACTGAGGATTGCCTGAAAGTGATCCGTCCCGGCTATGGTCTGCCGCCAAGAGAGTGGGATCGGGTTCTCGGGCGTCGCGCCGCCTGTAACTTGCAGCGGGGGACACCGCTGGACTGGATACATGTGGCGGACAATGAGCAATGAATCACCGACGATCGGCTTTCTGGTCGCGGCCGGCGAACGTGTGGGTGGCGGCCATCTGATGCGCTGCCTGGCCATGGCCCAGGCGCTCCAGTCCCAGGGCGCGCGGGCCCTGGTCTTCTCTGCGCCTCTAGACCGGGCTTTGGCCCGTCGCTGCGACGCGGCCGGCGTCATGCTGCATCAGCAGGACCCTCTCACCGTTGCCACGGTAAACCCTATGCTGGATGCGCAGGCTGTCGATCTCCTGGTTATTGACGGCTATGACTTTGGCGAGGCGTGGCGACAATCGTTGCGTCGTCGGTCCCGGCCGCTGGTTGTGGTCGACGATCTCAACAACCCTCCCGTACAGACAGCCGACGCCATTATCAACGCGCTTCCCGGTGCGGCCAGGTTGGGGTATGAAACGTCCGCGCCGAATGCGGCGCTCTGGTTGGGGGAAACGTATGCGCCTCTGGGGCCCGCCTTTGCGGCGAAGGCTTCGGGCAGCCTTGCCGATCGCCCCGGCCTGTTGCTGAATTTTGGTGCCTCCGATCCCATGGGATACACCGTTCCGGTTCTTCGCGCCATGCTCGCCTCCCGTCCGGCCGAGGATGTGCCTCGTCCGATTTGGGTGGTGACTGGGCCGGCGATGTCGGCAGATCGGGTGGCGGAAGTGGCAGCGCTGGCTGAATCCGGCACGGGGGTGGAGCACCTCCACGATGTCGCGGACATGCACGCATTGATGAGCCGGGCCGGTCTGGCCGTATCCGCACTGGGTACAACGGTGTATGAACTGGCGGCGACGGCAGTACCGACGCTTGCGGTCGCGGTGGCGGACAATCAGCGACGTCTGGCGGAGACGCTGGCGGGCCACGCCTCCTGGTGTCAGGTGTTGGAGGTGGGTCCTTCCGATGCCGCCGGGATCGCTCGTCAGGCATGGGGGCTCTGGCAAGATCTTCGATGGCGCGAGAGCGCCATTCGGGAAGCCTCGGGGTGGGTGGACGGCCTCGGTAGCCGGCGTCTCGCCCAGAAGATGCTGAGCCTGATTCGGCAAAAGGGGCGATGATGGTGGCAATGGCGAGTGTGATTGAGGGTATTCCCGCCTGGGCTGCCGGCGGACACTGGCTCATGACCAGCGCATCCGCCAAAGTGGACCTTGCCCGTCGTCTGCGGATGGCATTGAACGACGTGGGGCTGAAGCTGGTCGCCACGGATGTGTCCGCCCGTGCGCCGGCCCTCTATGCCGCCGACGAGGCTTTTCTCGGCCGCCCCGACGGCGCGCCGGATTATATCGATCATTTGATTGAGGCGTGCCAGCGGCGTTCTGTACGCGTGATCGTGCCGACACGGGATGCTGAACTGCCGTTATTGCTGAGCGGCGCGCAGCGACTGGCGGAGGCGAAGATCTGGGTGATGGCGTCGCCGCTGGATTCTGTGCTTTGTTGTCAGGATAAGATCGCTTTCCACCAATGGTGTCTGCAGGAGGGCGTGCCTGTATTGCCGGCGGTCGCCCCTGAGGCTGAGCCTGATTTCCCGGTTTTTGTCCGGCCGAGATTTGGTGCTGGCGGAAAGGGGAGCCGCCGGGTCGACTCTCTGAGCGAAATGCCACCCCATTCATCGGACTCGGAATGGTTGGTTCAGCCTTTCCAGGCGTTGCCGGAATACACTATCGATGCGCTTTTCGATTTTCGGGGGACGCCGGTTCAATGGGTTGTTCGCGAGCGACTGGAGATCGTGGCGGGTGAATCGAAAGTCAGCCGCACGGTTGCTGAGCCTGCGCTGGACCGACTGGTCCTGGATGTGGGGGACCGCATAGACCTCTACGGTCCGGTGACCCTGCAAGCCTTCTTCTCGCCGGGGGACGGACCCTGGCTTATCGAGATCAACCCCCGTTTTGGCGGGGCTTGCGCGCTCGGTATCGAAGCCGGTCTGGCAACACCTGAGCGCTTGGTGGCATTGGTACAGGGAGACCGTGATGGATTTGAGCGTTCGCGGCCGATACGGGTGGGGCTGACAATGCTGCGGTACAGTGCCGATTATTTTATCGATAGTGGGGATGTGCTGTCTTTCGATGGACCAAAAGACCCATGAAACTGAGCGATTACCGGCTTTTCCTGGTCGACCTGGACGACACGCTTTATCTGGAGAGGGACTACGTCCTCTCGGGGTTGACGGCGGTTGCTGGCGAGTTGGCGCGAGATGCGTCGGAAGCAGAGGCCATCGCTGCCTGGTTGCATCATCACTTTCTGACGGTCGGACGGGACAGGATCCTGGACCAGTGCCTGTCCGCATTGGGGCGTTCTCAATCCAGCGATCTCATCGAGCATCTGGTGGGTATCTATCGGGAGCATGACCCCGCTATCGCCTTGCTTCCCGGTGCGACCGATCTTCTGAAGAGTCTGGCATCCATGGGCTCGGTGGTCATCGTGACCGACGGTTTGCCGTCCATGCAGGCAAGGAAATGCCATGCCCTGGGAGTGGCGCAGTGGGCTGTCCAGACAGTGTATTGCTGGTCACAACAGGCGCCGAAGCCTGATACAGCCTCGGTGTTGCCCCTGTTAGGCCATTATGACGGCCCCGTGCTGATGATAGGGGACAATCCAGGGCATGATCTGTGCATGGCTGATCGGCTGGGTGTCGATGCCGTACGGCTTCGGCAGGGGCGGTTTGCGGCGGAGCCGTCATCGCCCTGGACACCGGTCATGGAGGTCGCGTCGCCTGCTGAACTGGTGGAACGGTTCCGGGACTGAGCTGACTTCCACGCTTAAGGTTGGAAGGTCATCGCCGATAACAAGAAATAGTGCAGTAGTGGAGTCGTCATGGTGAAGGTCAGTGTCATCGTTCCGGTTTATCGATTGGGTGCGATGGTTAACGAGTGTCTGGAAGGTCTGCGCGCGCAGCAAACACCTTTCGAAACAGAGATGTTGATCATCGATGACGCGTCTCCAGACGATAGCTGGACGCGGATGTTGTCGGTAGCGGAAGGTGATCGCCGATTTCGTCTTTTTCGCAATGAAACGAACCGAGGGTTAGCCTTCAACCAGAAACGGTTGCTGGCAAAAGCGCGCGGTGAATATATCGCCTATATGGATGGCGACGATATAGCGTACCCGGGCAAGCTGGAGGCAATGACCGCCTATCTGGATACGCATCCAGGTTGCTCGATTGTCTATCACGAAGCCGAAGTGTTCGATCACGACTCCGGGCAGGCGCTCTATCTTTACAGCCGTGATCACTACAACGCACGTTATGTCCCGCCGGTGGCCAATGTCGAACATTTGGTGAAATACGGCTGCTTCCTCAACGCAAGTTCCGTGATGTTCCGTCGCCACGATAACCTGGATAAGGTCGTGGACGACCGTTGTCAGATCCTGCTCGACTATCCCATGCATATCCTCAATGCGGGCTATCTCGGCGGAACCGTCGATCGCATCGATCGGGTGCTGGGGCGTTACCGCTTGCATGCGGGCAGCTCCTGCGGCCAGAACGCGAAGTCCGATGCACGCCGCATCCGTGTGGTGGACGATCAGGTCCAGTCTGTGGAAAACGCTGCCCGCTTTGGCGTTGAGCCTGGTGTGATTGCTGCCGGAAAGGCCCATCATCGCTTTGCCGCGGCGCTTTTCTTCCTCAAGCAGGGCAAGGACAGCCTGTTCAGGGATTTTATTACCCTGGCGAGTGAAGACGGCTGCTTCTTCGATGACCGACACCGTTTTGCCTATGCCCACAAGGATCAGCCACAAGAGGTGTGTGAGCGCTTGTTTGGTGCCGTGGCATGAGTCGCTATGACGCCATTGTTGCGGGTGCCGGTTTTTCCGGCGCCGTCATGGCGGAGCGGTTGGCGAGTCAGTTGGGGTGGCGAGTACTGGTTCTCGAGCAGCGAAACCATATCGCTGGAAACTGCCACGATCAGTATGACGACGCCGGTATCCTCATTCATACCTACGGGCCCCATATTTTTCACACCCGCCATGCTGCCGTGTGGAACTACCTTAGCCAGTTCACCGAATGGCGACGCTATGAGCACCGTGTGCTGGGCGAAGTCGACGGTGAGCTGATCCCCATTCCGTTCAACCTCACCAGCCTGCGGCGCTGTTTCAGCGCTCCGCAGGCGTCGCGTCTCGAAGAAAAGCTGGTCGCGGCTTATGGCCGGGACGCGCGGGTGCCCATACTCGAGCTGAGACGCTCGAATGACGATGACCTCAAGTCACTTGCCGACTTCATCTATGAGAAGGTCTTCGTTAACTATACCGCCAAGCAATGGGGCTGCCGACCGGACGAGATCAGCGCCGACGTGAGTGCGCGAGTGCCGGTCGTGGTTTCGGAGGACGATCGCTATTTCCAGGATCCCTATCAGGGCATTCCCGTGCAGGGATACAGCGCCCTGATTGGACGCATGCTCGATCAGCCCGGCATCGACGTTGCCTTGGACACAGCGCTGAGACAGCGGGTTACGATTTCGGCGCCTGACATCCTTCTTGATGGGAAGCCTTTTGCGGGGAGCTTGATTTACACCGGCATGGTGGACGAGCTGTTCGACTATCGTCTGGGAGAGTTGCCGTATCGCTCGCTGCAGTTTCGGTTCGAAACACTGGATATTCCACAGTTCCAGCCAGTGGCAACCGTGAATTTCCCCAATGCGCCCGGCCTGACCCGGATTACCGAGTTCAAGCAACTGACCGGACAAGTCTCTGAACGAACGACCATCGTTCGTGAATATCCCCAGGCCTATGACCGGCACGATGAAACCAGAAACGTGCCTTACTATCCCGTGTTTACCGAAGAGAATCGCCAGCGCTATCAACGCTATGCCGACTTGGTGAAAACCATTCCGGGACTTCAGTGTTTAGGGCGACTCGGCGAGTACCGGTATCTGAACATGGATGATGCTGTGGCCAATGCCTTGGAGCGCTTTGCGGCCTTGGAGGTTTCGCGATGAGTTCGGGAGTGGGACGCGGCGACAGTTCTGTCTTGATGCGACGTTTTTTGGCAGCTTTGGATGCCGTCAGTTGCGTCTCCTTTGACGTTTTCGACACGCTGATTTTTCGCCGATATGCATCGCCCCGAGCCTTGTTTGTCGATGTGGGGCAGCAGGCCATCCAGATAGGCCTGTTACCTGGTATGGAACCGGCGCTTTATGCGGATTATCGCATTGCCGCTGAAAATAAGGCCCGTTCGCTATCGCAGCAGGCAGATGTCAGCCTTGACGTTATTCTGAGTTACCTTCCGTGGTCGGGCGAGGTTCTCAGTACATTGAAAGAGATAGAAGTTCGCTTGGAACTTGAAGCCGCTTGTATCTGTCCTCTGGCTCGTCAGATGGTTGAACTCGCGTTTACGGCTGGCAAGCAAGTGGTATTTGTATCGGATATGTACCTGCCTCCCAGCGTGATTCGTCAGATGCTGTCGCCTGTGGCATCTACGGCGAACAGTCTTCTTTTTGTCTCCAGCGACTTCAATGCCACCAAGGCGACAGGTGCGTTGTTTCGCCTGATTCTGGATGAGTTGTCATTAGTGCCCAGCGAACTGTTACATGTCGGGGATCACGAACAGGGGGATTATCGAGCGCCCAAGCGCTTGGGGTGTCAGGCCTTGCGCTTCTATCCCTCTGACTATGCCCGCCAACTGCTGGAACTTGAAAGCCGTTATGTCGGAGGCGATGGCGATTGGGCTGCACCACTACGATACCAAGCGGCCCTATTGAACCCATATGATCACGACCTGGAAGCGTTTTTCTTCGACTTCGGAGGATTGGTCTGGGGGCCGGTTATGCATGCCTTTGCTACGTGGGTATATGACCTGGCTGAAGCGCTAAGGCTCGACCGGATTCTTTTCGCTATGCGGGAGGGTGCCTTGTTCGAAGCCTGCTGCCGACAAGTATGGGCAGATAAGTCGTCATCGCTACCGCTTGCAAACATCTTTATATCGCGCCGAGCGACCTTTGCTGCAGGCTTGGATTTGACGCGACTGGCAACAGACGTTGGTCGTGTCATGGAGAGGACGTACGCCTCGGCTGAGGATGTTTGCGAAGATCTCGGACTTGCCAGTGAGGTGGCGTCTGGGGAACTGGTGCCCTGGTTACAGGAGCACGAATACATGGTTGAGCAGGCGGTTGTTCTCGCGAGACAGCGTCTACAGCGTTATTTCGCCCAGTTAACGGGTGAAGGCGAGCGTGTGGGTGTCTTCGATTTTGGGGGCGGGGGCAGCATTTTACGCAACTTGGCCAGAGGGCTGGGGGCCGGGAAGACTCAAATCACGCCGTTGTTGTTTTTCCTTCATCCCAGAGCGCTGAAGTCGATCGATGAGTTAGGCTTTCTGGCCTTCCTGAGTGGCGGCAACCGGGTGCGAGACGCAGTGAATACTCTCGCACGCAATCCGGAAATCTTTGAAATTTTGCTGACTGGCACCAGCGGATCAACGTTGGGGTATTCAGACCTTCCTGACGGACGTGTCGAACCGGTTCTGGATCAACCCGTCACCGATGAACGGTTGAGATCGGCCTGCAGTGCTTTCGAAAAGGGCATACAGGCGTATCTGGAGACTGTATGCGATAGGCGGGAGATGCCTCTGCAAAGAACAGTCATTGCGTCTCTGTTAGCCAGGGTAATTGATGTTCCCTTACCTGCAGAAGCCGCCTGGCTCGGCGATCTGACGCACGCCGACAATCTTGGTTTGCGAAGTAACGGCAAGATTTGCAGTGATTCAGCGGAGAGATTGATTGCTGAGATGGATGTTGGGGTCTTTTGGCAGCAATACAATGAGAATCCCAGTCTCTTTTTTGACCGATGTAAGTGGCCGCAAGGCAGTATTACCCGAATGGCCCCGAATTGGTTGCGTACGGTTCGAGGTTTGAACGGCGAATCCGATGAAGCTAGGGCTATCAGCCAGATATTGGCGAGACTGGCATCGGAGGGAGTTCGCCGGTGTGCTGTTTATGGTGCAGGTCTCTTTTTCGAAGCGCTATTTCCCGAACTGCGTCGACTTGGGGTGGAAGTAACCCATTTGATAGACCGCAAAGCAGAAGCGGGGACATTCCGGGTGGGGGGCGTGACCGTCATTCCTCTTTCTAAGGCTTTTGACGAAGGGGTGACCCGCTTTGTCATTGCATCCGTGGCATTTGCTGAGCAGATCGAAGAAGTCATCATGCTGCAAGCGGCAGAGCGGGGTATCTTGGCATCTGTGTCGATTTATTCAGCACGTTTCTGATGCCATGTTTAAGGACCATGAGTCTGCGTTATTGGCACGGAATTGGCTGAATTTGTTTGGGTGTCAAAAAATGATGGATAAGGTACTTGGTCCTACCGCAGTGGCGGTTTTGATTGTTCTGGTGGTCCTCACTCCGGTTTATCTGGGGCCGCTGATTAGCGAACTTCTTGGTTGTAGGCGATGAAAAACGACTGGATTGGCGCAAGCGAAATTTTTCAAACACTTCAACGTAGTCTTGAAAGTGGCAGCGTTCGGGTGGTGTCCTTTGACCTGTTCGATACGCTGATTCGCCGGAAGTGTTCGGACCCGACTCTCGTTTTTGAAAGAGTGGGGGAGTTGGCGCTTGCGGAGGGGCTTATTGCTGGATTGGACCCCTGGGAATATCGCCATATGCGTTGTGAAGCTGAGCGGCAAGCCCGGTCGAGGTCCAGCAGGGAGGATATACGGTTTGAGGAAATTTTCGACTGTTTAGCCCTTGAGCCGTCGGTGCTTAAACGGTTAAGGGAGCTGGAGCTTCAGGTTGAGCGTGAGGTGATCAAGCCAGATCCCATGGCCTTTCAGCTGCTTCGGCTCGCGTTGACTCAAGGGGCTTCGATTGCGCTTATTTCCGATATGTATCTGCCTGAGCAATTCTTAATGGAAACGGTCAGCCCCTTCCTGCCCGAAGGGTTGGTAAACCCCCCACTCTTTGTTTCCAGCACCGTTGGATATACCAAGCATTCCAGTAGGCTTTTCAGGCATGTCATTGACAAGCTCAACGTTCAACCCGGTGAACTATTGCATATTGGTGACAATATTCAGGCGGACTTCCGCTCTGCTGTTGCTGCCGGGTGCCGTGCGATCCATTTTGAAGTGGATGACTGGGTATTAGCGACATTGCGACGGGAGGATGCCTTCAATGTGGGGTTACCTCTCGAAGTTCGCCATGCCAGAAGGTCTGCTGCGCTTTGTCGGCCTGATGAGCTAGGTGAAAAGGAAACGTACTTCTTCCTATATGGCGCATGCTACCTGGGGCCCGTGCTTGCCGGCTTTTCCCGGTGGCTGGTTGAGCGTTCTCGAAGCTTGGGGGTCGCTAAGGTTGTCTCGTTGATGAGGGAAGGGGCGCTGATAAGGCAGTGTATGCTGGCGGAACTGGCGGCCCAGTCTGATGACAACATAGACGTTTGCCTTGCATACGTTTCTCGTCGTTCCACCTATTTGCCTGCGTTAGATTTGAGTCGATTTGTCGAAGATGTCACTAAGGTTTTTCAGCGTCGGAACTATACGCTGGGAAATCTTATCGCTGAATTGGGTATGCCGTCGGATGAACAGTGGATAAAGGATTTTGCGCATTTGCCGGTGACAAAGCTGGCCTCAGTTGCTGTCGGAAATACATCTCTTTTGGAACTGCTTGGTGAGCATTTCCGACGTCATGAGCCGGTCATCTATAAGCTGGTTGCTGAGGCTCGATCACTACTTTCGGACTACTTTGGCCATTTGCTCAAAGGAGAAGCCAACTTTGTCACTGTGGATATGGGGCCAGGAGGTACTATTCAAACCCAAATGAACTCGGTGCTGGAGCCCGCGGCCAAACAGAATTTTCTGCTCTATGCCAATGAGCGGGCGTTTGAGCGGGCGACGCAGGTTCCATTCAGTGCGTTTTTACCAATGACGGCAGAGACAAAAAAGGCGATCGCGATTCTCTGTCGCTCCCCCGAAATCTTCGAAACTGTCATGGTGGGAGCCGGCCAGTCCACCGTAGGTTATCGCAGACAGACGGATGGCAATGTTGAACCCGTTCTTGCCAAGGGTGAGTACTCTCAAGATCAGCAGCGCTGGATTGCTGCGTTTGAGGCGGGTGTGGAGTGCTACCAACATTGGAGTTTTCGACATGGTGTCCCGTTGCCGGACGAACAAACCCGTGTCGCTTTTGTGAAGATGTTGGAGCGACTGGTTACGTTGCCTCATCCGGTAGAGGTCGCGCATCTCGGTGATTTGGTACATGAGGATAATTTCGGCACCGAAAACAGCTACACGATTATCAACGACCAGACACAGAAAGAGCTGGCCCTTCAGGGAAAGGAAATTTTCTGGCGTCGCTTTTCCCGAAATATCAATGAGTTCATTTTGTCCTGCCCTTGGCCGCAAGGTGACATCACTAAAGTGGATGAAAAGTGGATTTCGGAAATGTTGCAGATCGATTCTGCGTATGGAAAGCATCAAATGGACGTCGAGCGGATATTGGGGAATTTGTCGGATGAAGGGGTTCGTAATGTTGTTGTGTATGGCGCGGGCGAATTTTTCCTGAGTCTTTTGCCGGGATTGCGGCGGTCTGGAATAGCTGTTGATGCCGTTGTTGATGGTAAGGCAATGATGGGGAGTTTTAACGTTGAAGGGTTTACGGTCAGAAAGATAACCGATCCCGAGGTTCTCAAGGCCGAACATTTCGTTATAGCTTCTGCCGCTTTTGTTGATGATATCCGGCACCAGATTGACCGGCATCACCCCGGTTCACCGACCATTTTCTCCGTCTGACAGGATCTGTTGGCTCTTTGTATTAATTTGAGGTTCAAGTATTCATGGATACAGCAACTAAAAAAGATGAAGCCAGATTTGAGTTCGGTAAGAACTGGAAAAGCTTTCTAGAGCATAACCTATCACGTGAGCGGGTGGAGCAGGCCAAATCTCACTTACTCAAATTCCTGGGAAGAACAAATCTGGAAGGCATGCGGGTTTTGGATATTGGCTCCGGTAGCGGTATCCACAGCATGGCTATGATAGAGGCGGGTGCTTCGGAAGTGGTCAGCTTTGACTACGATCCTGATTCGGTTTTTGCGACGAAAAGTCTGCATGCCATGCTAGGGGGGCCCGATAACTGGAAGATCATGCAAGGGTCTGTGCTGGACGACGAATTCATGGCGTCGCTTGGGAAATATGACTTGGTCTATAGCTGGGGGGTTCTACATCATACTGGCGCCGTTTGGCATGCCCTCGACAACGCTGCGCGTTGCGTGGCGTCTGATGGGCTCTTCTATATCGCGCTTTATGACTCGGACTGGTCGGCTCAAGACCCCTCATATTGGCTGGATATCAAACAGCGGTATATCAAGGCAAGTGCGATCAGGCGGCGCTGGTTCGAACTTTCCTATGTTTCGCGGTTTATCTTGGAATACAACCCACTGAACTTGGGGCGCTTGATTCGCCACGCTAGGAATTATAAGAAGAATCGGGGGATGGATCTTTATCACGATATCAAGGACTGGCTGGGTGGCTGGCCCATGGAATATACCCGTGTCTTTGATGTCATTCCTCGTGTCCAGCGGCAGGGGCTTCAACTATCGCGAGTCGTTATGGGAGAGGCTAACACCGAATACCTCTTCTTCGGTCCGAACTGCTCTCGTGAGGTTGATCGGATCCCTTTACCCGCATCGCTTGACTGGCAAGTCGTCAGTTTACGCCATGAGGCGGACTTCAAAAGCCTCAACGGCGGCAACCCCATTTATATTTATGGCGCTGGTGCCGGAGGCGATAGAGTTTGCGAGGCGGTAGAGCGGCAGTTAGGCCGGCGCCCGGATGGCTTTATCACGACGAGTGACAGTGGTGTGCGTGATGGGATCAAGGTGATTCCTTTGGACAAGTACATCAAAGATGCTCCAGACGGGGCTCAAATTTTGGTGGCCAGTATTTATTTTGATCAGATCGCGTTTTCTCTGGCACGAAGTGGCGTGAAAACGTTTTGGAATGCCTATCCTTATATTCTGACTCGGCTGTAACCCATTTCGGTGGCTGTGCGATGGCCGCCCCAAGAACGGAAGTTGTTATGTGTGGAATTGCGGGCGTTCTCGATATTTCCCGTCGAAGAAGTCGTGAGTCGTTGCGGGAAATGGCTGGTGCTATGGCCTCAACAATGATTCACCGGGGCCCTGACGACGAGGGCATCTGGTCGTCCAAAGATGGCTTTTGTGCATTATCCCATCGCCGCCTGAGTGTTATCGACACTACGCAGGCGGGCCATCAGCCGATGGTGTCAAGTGATGGTACTAAGGCATTGACGTTCAACGGAGAGTTATACAACTTCCCCCTTCTGCGAAGGCAGGCTGAAGCCCGAGGCGCCAACTTTTCAAGTCACTCTGATACAGAAGTGTTTCTGGAAGGATTGTCGCATCAAGGGGCGCAGTTCCTGACGTTTGCCGAGGGAATGTTTGGGCTCGGTTTCTATGATGAGCAACGCCGAGAGCTTTTGCTTGCGCGGGATGCGTTTGGCGAGAAACCGTTGTACTACACGTTCCAGGATGGGTTGTTCGCATTTGCTTCAGAATTGAAGGCCCTAACTGTCATTCCTGGGTTCGACGCGTCAATCTCGATTGACACTATTGCTTCCTACCTGTCGTTTCAGTTCATTCCTGCTCCAGACACAATTTATTCCAAGTGCTCGAAGCTTCCGCCAGGCAGTTATCTTCGAGTAGGAGACTTTGGGCCTGGAGAGGTGACCAGATACCACAGTTTTATCACCGCTGGAGATCATTCTGCCACTGCATCGATCGACGAGCAGGCTGACGAGCTGGAGGAACTCCTGGTTAGATCATTGCGTGGTCGGCTTCTGTCAGATGTACCTCTCGGCGCATTTCTCTCCGGAGGCATTGACTCAACCACCACTGTCGCTTTGGTTGCCCGCAAGCTAAATCGATCGATCAAGACCTTTTCCATAGGGTTTAGCGGCGTCGTGGAGAGTGAGCATGAGGACGCTCAGGCGATGGCTCGTCACTTGGGTACAGAGCATCACCAGCAATTTGTTCACCCTGAAGAATTTGGTCGTTTGGCGGACTTGGCTTATCAAATGGATGAGCCTAACGCCGATAGCTCCTGTGTTCCTACTTATGCTATTTCGCAGCTTGCCCGTGAACAGGTAACCGTGGCGCTAACCGGTGACGGCGGTGATGAAATGTTTGGCGGTTATGGTAGGTATTTTCAATGTATTGAGGCTGCTGCTGGTCGGGGGCAGGAGATAGCTGCACGTCGCTGGCACATCGGACGCGATTACTATTCCCACCGGGTTTTGTATTACATCGACGCAGAGCTTCAGGACCTTTTTGGTACGGTTCCTTCCATGGTAGCGGATCGCCTCATACAAAGCCGCAGGAAGATAGATCTCGATCCCCGGCCTCTGCTGAATCGACTCAGGGAAGCTGATGTCGAAAATTATTTGCCGACAGTGCTGGCTAAGGTCGATCGCATGAGTATGTTGCATTCACTGGAGTGTCGAACGCCTTATCTTTCCGTGGATGTGGCGGGCTTTGCCGCAGGCTTGGATCAATCGGCGTTGTGGGGCGACGGTAGAGGAAAAAGGGTTTTAAGAAAGGTTGCAGAGCGATATGTCCCTGCGCAGTGGCTAAACCGGCCCAAAAAAGGCTTCGGTGTAGATCCAATGAATTCAGTTGCGCGCAATGGTGTACTGGATCGTCTTATGACGCTTATCGCTGAGCCCGACTGCCGGTTGGCAAACTGGATTCCAAGGGAAACTCTGTTGCGTTGGGCTCATGAGCGTTTGACTCAGTCGGGTTTTTATCATGCATGGGCATTTTTAGTACTCGAATTATGGCTACGTAGCCATCCCTACAAGGTTAAATTACAAGGATAAGCGGACGGATCATACCGTGTCGCGTGACTTTACAATGACCCGAATTCTTGTCGTAGTTCCGGATTTTTTTCCTAGCGAGTCCGGATATTCACATGCTTCCATCAATGCTGTAGCCGCCTACGCCTCGCTGGGATTTGAAATCCACGTTATTAGTTATCGAGAAGCTCTATTGCCTAATTGGCTGGCTGATTACGGGGTCCGGCTGCATTCCTTTGTAACCGACTCCTTGGAAGAACTGGAAAAGCTCTTTGTAAAGAGCTTGCACGGTGATTGGGACGCGGTGATTTTTGAAACATACGAAAGTAGCAATAAGGGTTTGGTGCTGCTTGACGTCGTTGATGTGCCAGTTTCCAGGGTTGCTGTCCGAATACATGCAGCGACGGAAACAGAAACATTTTTAAGCGGACCCAACGAGTACTATCGCTATATGTTTGAGTGCGCAAAGCGACTGGATGAGCGAATTGGCCATGTTTGGTCGACGACTTGGCACTATGTTGAATTCCATAAAAAGCACTATAGAACCAATCCTCAGTATCAATCTGCTACACACTATGCATTGCTGCCAAACTTTCCGTCTCCTGTAAAGCCGGACTTGCTTCATATAACGCCGGAGATATCCGCATGGCTTTCCTCTGGTCCCCGCTCGCTCTTATTGTTGGGGCGTATGTCTTGGCAGGGCGTTCATCAAAAAAACTTTCCTAATGTACTGCAAGCACTTCATGCTCTCGTTCAAGAAGATCCTGACTTCCTTTCCAATAACAAAATTATATTTATCGGAGATGGGGATGAGAGGCGAAATCTCTTTGATATGGCCGTCCGGTTAGGTATCGAACCATACATTCTCTTTGTTAACTATTTGCCGCATTTAGAAGTCGTTTCCTTGATTTACCGGGTTTCAGGCGCAATCTTAGCTTCTCGCTATGAAGGGCATTCCATGTTTGCCGTTGAGTGTCTTGAATCCGGGTGTCCGTTGCTAGTTGCTGAAAATACTGGAATAGAGGAATACGTTTTTGATGATGTAACGGGCGTAAAAATTAAACGCTTTGATGATGTCTTTGATATTGCAGAGGGTATCAAGCGATTGACTTCGCGGTCGTGGAATCGTCGTGATGTTGCTGCCGCATATTGTGAAATGTTTGGTCTGGAACGCGTGCGAAATAAGGCTAATTTGCTATTTAAATATCTGCTTGCGGACAGGTTGTGATGTTTCGCCTGTATTGATGGAACCCTTTGGGGGAGAGTGCTATGAGTCGTAAAAGCCTAGCTTTCCATAAAGATGTTATCGAGGGTAAGAGGAAAGCTTATGCTTGGGGATTAGGTGGCGCGATGCAGTATCTACTGCTCCAAGCGCCTTATCGGTTTGATGGGATAATAGATGGGTTAGCGAAGGACGACTCCAAGGGGACGGTATCAGGGATTCCTCTTTACTCGCCGGATGTGTTGAGCCAGCTCGACCCTCTTGAAACAACGATTGTCGTATTCGCGGATCCTATAAGATTCTTTCGTCAAATTAAAAGGCAGGTGAGGAGGTATGGAGAATTTCCGGTAGTTATGCCTTTCGTCGAATTCAGAGATTACCCTTTGTTGTCGGGTGATAAACAAGTCCGTTCGGAAGCTCGTGTTTACTGGCGTTCCAGGCTTAGACATGCGCTCCATGATATGCGAGGGGCGGAGTCTATTAAGCCTGTTAAAAATAGAGTTGCGTTATGGAATTACGCGTTGGCCAAGGGGGGTGCTGAGCGACAGCTTGTTTTGCTAGCGTTGGGTTTGCGTAAGCTTGGGTGGGAAGTCGACTTTATTACAATCGGTAAAGATCAGCCCAAGACCGATTCGTGGGCGAATGAGATGAGACTTGCAGGGGTCAACCGTTTTATCCTTCCTACGCAGCGGGATTATTTGTCTATAGTTGAAGAAGATAGTCGAGAACGAGCTATTGCAAGTTATCTGGGGCCCTATTTTGTTTTACCGGCGTTACATGAGATGGTCGCTACAGCGACAATTCTTTGGGACCGGAAGCCCGAGCTGTTAATTTCCTATCTGGATTACTCGAATATTGTGGCCGCGATTGCCGCTGTAGCTAGCGGTGTACCCAAGATCTTGATGTCAGGCCGAAATGTGGCGCCTAGTCAATTCCCAGGTTTGAGGGGGTTTCCTATAAAAAAACATGAGCTTAAAGGTGTCTATCGCTCCCTGCTGGAGCTTCCGGGAGTTTACCTCTGTAATAACAGTCAGTCCGGAGCGGAGTCGTACCGTCGTTGGCTGGGTCTTGCTTCGGACTCGGGGAAAATCTCAGTAGTGCCAAATGCGGTATCTACGCCGGTTTCAAGTGTGCATAGTGATGTTCGTAAAAGTTTCAATCTCGGAGCAACGTCGCCCTTAATCGTAGGCGTTATGCGGTTTTCTGAAGAGAAGTGTCCTCAAGGTTTTGTTGATGTTTTCGAACGAGTGTTGTCTCGGCACCCGGATGCTCATGCCATTTTAGTTGGCGATGGAGCCTTAAAATCTCAGATTCAGAAGGTCGTTGCTGAGCGAGGCTTGACTAGGCAGCTTCATTTTGCTGGCATGCAGGATTTGTCGTATCCATTCTTGAGGGCGGCGGATCTTCTCTTGTTAACTTCTCGGATGGAAGGGATGCCCAATGTAATTCTGGAGGCGCAGTCGGTTGGGTGTCCGGTAGTCGCTACGAGAGTAGGGGGGGTTATGGAAGCGATGGCTCCCGTATTACATAGTAACGTTTTCGAATTTCAGGACTGGGAGTCAATGGCGGCTCGTTGTAGTGAACTTTTAACTGACCCTGATCGCAGAAAATGGGAGGGCAGTCAGGCGCGTAAATATCTTCTCGAAAATAGGGATTCGGTTACTTTGGCCAAACAAACCCTTGCTGCCTGCGAAAGAGTAGAAGCCGAAGACATAGGTTGTCATTCCCGAAGAGCTTTTGATGTAAATGCATGCTCGAGCCCAATTGCTTGAAGAAAATTCTGCGCTCTAGCAGGTGGTGATTTCTTATAGTTAACTATTAGGTTGCTCCTTCCATAATTAGATTCATTGCTTTACAAAGCTCCATGTTGGGTTATTTGATTCCTTGCATGAGCAGAAGCCGATTTCTTGTTTGATGGCTTTTGAAAATAAGTCAACATCATGGCGTGCGGCCGGGAGTATATTGTAATCGTTGCCAAATATCACGCCTCCTTCTCGTAGCAGGTCGTAGTATAAATTGATTCCCATGAAAGTTTCGCCAGCTTCATGAGCTGAATCAAGATAAACTATGTCGACATTGTATTTAAGAACTTCTATCATCCTTGCGGCGACACCAGAATATGCCCTTAGGGGGATAATTGCATCCTGAAAGTCATAGTTTTTAACTGACCAGATGAAATTATTAAATATCTTTGGCTGCCCTTCATGTTGACACATAATTTCTTTAAAGTTGGATTTTTTCACATATTAATGTCGCCGCACCAAGCATCAATGCAAGTTATGATGGCTGGTAATTTGTTTTCTTTCAGATATTGCCCGATATAACATGCAGATGACCCGCAAAAAGATCCGACTTCCAATATTAGTTTTATATTTTTGTCTGAAGTTCGACTTATTAAATGGTCGAGATCTTTATGGTCTAAGTGTGCATTGATTGGGATAGAGGAATAGGAGTGCTTCATTTCAGGGATGTTTTTGTATAGATAGTCGACGCCAAATAGGTCGGCGTAGACCTGTTCCATCGTAGGCGAAAATATTTGTATCCTGGATAGATTTTAAATTATGGACTTTAATTGATAGTCAGAGGTTTTTTGACGAAAACCAATATTTTAAATGATCTTTCGTCACTATGCTGTAGTCTTTCATATTGTATTACCCTGCCCATCCTGAGTTTTTATTGTCTATACAATTCAGCGTATTTGAAAGCTGTTGGTAGATTAGTTCTGAACTAGCACTCGATGAAGGGGGTTGGGGCGCTTTTGGAACAGTAGGCCCGGATCAAGCATCCGGGCCATGCGAAGATACTAAATGTTTACAATTATTTTATATCGTGACTGTGTAAATGTTACTGCAGCAACTTCAGCACCTGCTGCGGCTGGGCGTTCGCCTGGGCCAGGATCGACAGGCCGGCTTGCTGTAGCACCTGAGATCGGGACAGCGCTGCCGTTTCGGCGGCGAAGTCCGCATCGGTGATGCGCGAGTTGGCTGTCGTCAGGTTTTCCGAAGCGATCTGCTGGTTCGAGATCGTCGAGTCGAAACGGTTTTGGATAGCACCGAGCTGCGCGCGCTGGAAGTTGATCTGGTTCAGCGCGTTATCGACAGAGGTCAGGGCCTTTAAGGCGCCGGCGACTGTGGATATGTCGATGTCTTTCACCAGCTCGCCATCCTGGGATGAACCATAGTTTCCGACTTCGAAACCGGAGTTGGCGATGGCGCCGGTAAGCGTTCCGAGTTTGATCTGACCTGCAGATTCCAGGGTAACGGAACCGCGGGTGACATCGTTGGCGGTGGCCGCGCCCGTGCTGATGGCCGTTGTTCCGTCCGCGCCGACAAAGCCAAGGTCGGTCGAGTTGCCTGCGGGACCGCCTGACGTGACGTTAAAGTTGTCCAGTACGATGTTTCGTCCGTCCTGGGCGATCAACCGGAAGGTACTGCCGAAGGCCTCTGCGGAAATACCGGTTTGTCCCGCCTTGTTGTTGATGGCGGTGACAATGGCACGCTGTCTGTCGGCAGGGGAGTCGCTACCCGACCAGGAGACGTTCACCGTCACACCGTTGAGGTCGAAAGAGGCCGCTTCAGCGGTGGTCGATGTGGTGATCGCCGAACCGTTGTAGATCGTCTCATTCACCTTCGCGGTGACGCCCGTCTGCACGGTGACCTTATTGATGGCCGCCGCTTTTGCAATGGCGCTGGTCGCTCTCGCGCCCGCTGGATTGTCCGGCGAAGCCGTGTCGTCGCTGGAAGAGCTGCCGCCAACCGGGACACCGTTGACAACCAGGTCTCCGGTTTGCATGGCATTGCTGTTCTCCGTCTTACTGACGGCGCCACTGTTGTCCCCGCTGAAGGTACCGACCTGTAATCCCGCATTCGCGATATTACCGGTGCTTGTATCGAGCTTAATATTGCTGCCGTCAGGTGAGACGAGCGTGAAGGTCCCAGCGATGGTTTTGACGTTGCTTGCGGTGCCAAAGCCGCCGATATCCGTCAGACCGAAGAGTTTCGGGTCCGCAGTGCTACCCGACGCGTCGATCGTAATGTTTCGACCGTCATCGGCAATCAGCTCTATGCCGGTTTTGGGGTCTCCGGTAGTAACTGCTCTGACGCCGGTTTGTCCCGAAACATCGTTGATGGCACCCGCAACGTTCTCCAGGTTGACCTTGGCAGACAGCGAGGAACTGGTGACCAGCGAAATGCTGACGCCGTTGATGGTCACGGTGGTAGAGGGGCTACCCGCAGAGCTGAAAGCCGTTGAACCGCCGACAGAGTTGGCGTTGACTATCGCTTTGACGCCGGTTTGGTCGGTCACCTTATTGATGGCTGCGGCTTTTGCGATAGAGCTGCCGGTGTTGCCTGCGCTCGAGTAGGAGTCGTCGGCACCGGTGGATGCCGGTACGGCAATACCATTGATGACCAGGTCGCCTGCCGCCATGTCCGCACTACTCGGATTGGAGCTGATGCCGTCGGTTTGCGACGTTCCCAGCTTATCCGTGGTGGCGGCGGCGATGCCGAAGGTCACACTTTCGCCCCGGTTGGCACCGATCTGGAAGGTGACGTCCGAGAAGCTGCCATCGAGAAGCTTGGTGCCGTTGAAGTTAGTCTGCTCGGAGACGCGCTTGATTTCGCTCTTGAGCTGCTGAACTTCCTGGTTGAGCGCTTCCCGGTCGACGCTGCTGTTTGTGGCGTTTGCCGATTCCAGCGCGAGGTCGCGAATACGCTGCAAACTGGTGGTCATGGACCCCAGGGCGCCTTCCGCTGTCTGTGCCAGCGAAACGCCGTCCCCGGCATTTCGAATGGCGACGGCCAGCCCTCGCGTTTGAGTGGTAAGCCGGGTTGAAATCGCCAGGCCGGCCGCATCGTCCTTCGCGGAGTTGATCCGAAGGCCGGACGACAGCCGCTGCAGTGCGGTCTGATAGTCGGACTGAGACCTATCGAGATTACGCTGTGCATTGATCGATGCAATGTTGGTATTGATGATTTGAGGCATGACACCCTCCTTAACCTATACCAGCCGGCGATCCCTTAGGTCTCGGGGCTGTCGTTGACCGGCTTGTTCGTTAGCAATGAACCTTGCGGTTTGCCGTGTATAAGCGATGAGTGTGCCAATTTTTAAAAATCTTTTAAAAACAGATTTCTGGATGTTTTTTTTAATTCTGGGATTCTGTAAGCGGCGATGATTCGCTGGGATTTTGTCGCCGTTAACGAAGGAGGTGGCAGGAAATTGCCGCTTTGGAGGTGGTGGGTTAATGAGTTGCTCTTGCAAGGTATAGGTGCCTATAGTTCCGTCAGCGTAAAGTATCGACCCGACCGCGTTGGGGCCTTGCAGTTGTCCGGGATCTATCAGGAGCAAACCAAGAGTGAGTAATGCAGCGACCGCATTCATTGAGCGACGAGCGCGAAACCTGAAGTTCTTTCGAGAACACTACCCCAACATCTATATGTTCTTTGCGGAATATAAGATGTCTCGTTACCGTCTCAATATCCTGCCTGAAGATCAGGAAGTTGATATTGTTGGGGAGTCTGGCAGTTTTTATGGGAATCAGGGAAAGGCCTTTGCGAAAGCAGAGGTGGCCTCTTTCAGAGAGGTTTTCTCGCCGGGGAAATTGCTAAAAACGGTTGCGCCTATCAATACTGGAGGGCTTTACTACCCGAGGTTCATGCACAGTCGTTTAAGGGAACTCGTTCAGCCCTATCAGGCCGATATTCAGAAGCCTGGTTATTCCCTCGAATTTTATCCCTTGATGGTTTTTATGGGGGTTGGTCTCGGATTGCAGGTCGAAGGGCTATGCCGGCAGGAAAAGCTTCAACACGCCATTATCGTAGAGCCTCAGCCTGACATCTTTGCCGCCAGTCTTTATGCCGTGGATTGGGAGAAAATTTGTCGTCCTTTCATGGGGCAGGCTGGCCGCAGTATCCGTTTTATTCTTGGTATGACGGGGGAGGTGGATAGCATCTATTCCGATCTGTGGAATGCGCTTATCGGCCATTGCCCAGCCTATCCCGTGGGTACGATGTTTTTCACCCACCGAGGCGACGCAGAATGTAACCGCATCGTCGACAAGCTCAATCACAACATGATGCTGTTTCTTTCGTCGTGGGGACATTACGACGATGAAATCCGACAGTTCAACAATGCGCTGCATACCTTTAACCGCCAGGTGCCGTTTATTCCTGA
The DNA here is from genome assembly GCF_002514725.1 of Mangrovitalea sediminis. GTDB lineage: Bacteria > Pseudomonadota > Gammaproteobacteria > Pseudomonadales > Oleiphilaceae > Mangrovitalea > Mangrovitalea sediminis. The sequence continues at coordinate 41,250 of NZ_NTLB01000004.1, read as the reverse complement.
CCATCTGGATGGTGCTGAGTCAATGCCGGTGTTCCTGGTAGGGAACGGCCCGTCGTTGGACGACCGTATCGACGTCATACGCCAGCTCAGGGAGAAAGTCGTACTGGTGAGCTGTGGGACTGCATTGCGCAGTTTGCTGCAATACGGGATCGAGCCGGACTTTCATGTCGAGCTGGAGTCCGACTTTGTGACGTTTCGCGTGCTCGATGCACTCGATCATGAAACCCTCAAACGCTTGAGATTGATTTCAGTGTCCCATGTCTGTCCGCTGATCTTCGACCTGTTCGGGCAAAGCCGGATCTACTTCAAGAAAGAGAACTGCATTGCGCAATTTTTTGGTGACGGCAACCCTGTCATTGCCCATGGGGTTCCCACTTGTACGAACGCGGCGCTCGCACTGAGTCTGCATCTTGGTTTCCAGGATATTTACCTGTTTGGCATGGACTTCGGTTATCACGATCGTCGCTACCATCACTCAAAACGGTCGATCTACCAGGCTGAGGATAAAGGGAATCTCTCGGATATTGGCTTTGATCCGTCTGAAGAGATGGAGGTTAAAGGGTGGCAGGGTGAGCCGGTTTACACGACACCGATCTACTTTTCGACGCTGCGCATGACTGAACGGGTTATCGGTGAAGTACGACGGAAGAACCGAGACGCCGTAGCGATCCATGCCTGCGCTGACGGCGCGAAGATTGAAGGGGCGGATTGGTTGTCCAATGAGCAGATCCTAGAGCGTTTGTCGAGCTGTGGCGTAGGTGGTCAGGGCGCTCTGCTGGCGAAGCTCTTTGCTCCCGAAGCGCAAAGCTTGCCGCGCGAAACTGTAGCGGAACGGATCGCATTTGCCGGCGAAATCTTGCGCGCAGCGTCGCGAGACCTGACAGCGATGCTGCGAGGAGGCTCCCTTAATAGCTTGTGGGAGGTTTCCCGTCTCTGTTCGCAGATCAATGACTACCTGGAAGAGCAGTTGGAAAAGAAATCCCCTGGTTTGTATTACCTTGTCCGAGGCAGTGTGCGGGTGTTTATCCTTGTCGGTCTGAGTTATGCCTGGATGATGGGGCGGGGAGACAGGCGCAAGGAATTCATCCGAGTTTGGCGGGCGGCCTTTATTGATGCGCTGCAGGCATTGCCTGACCATTTTGAGCGAGTGACTGGCAAATCGTTCGAGCAGGATGATCCCTGGATCCGGCAGGCTATTGGTAACGAAGAAGTCTTTGCTGAAGGTGTCTGATGTCACTTTGCCATAAGGGTGTTGCGTAGGAGCAGTAATGCGCCCAAGGCTTTGGCATCGACTTCAGTTCGTTAAATGACCTCATTACATTCAGTAACAATAAAATTCGCTTTAGAGCCTAAAGAATTCTAAGAGCGGCCCGCTAACCACTACAGAAGGCGAGAGCAGCAGCATTAAGCTCAACCGCTTCACAACCAGGTATCAAACCGGTTATCAATAAAGCGCAGGTTAGACGGGAGAAGCGTCATGCCCCAGATTATCAATACCAACATCGCGTCACTGAACGCGCAATACAACCTGAATAAGTCGCAGGGTAGCTACCAGACGGCCCTGCAACGGTTGTCTTCGGGTCTTCGTATCAACAGTGCTGCTGACGATGCTGCGGGCTTGGCGATCGCAACTCGGTTTCAGTCGCAGATCAACGGTACCAACCAGGCTGTTCGTAATGCGGGTGATGGTATCTCGCTGGCGCAGACGGCTGGCAGTGCCTTGAGTTCGATTACCGATAACCTCCAGCGGATTCGGGAGCTGGCTGTTCAGTCCGCTAACGATACGAATACCTCCGTTGACCGTAAGTCGTTGCAGCAGGAAGTATCGCAGCTGAAAGCGGAAATCCAGAACACCGCAACAACGACGAACTTCAACGGTAAGAAACTGTTGGATGGTAGCTTCCAGAATGCCCAGTTCCAGACAGGTGCCAACGTTGGTCAAACGATTAGCGTGAGCATTGCCAAGGTAGATACCACCACGCTGGGTACGGCGCAATCCGCAGGCATAAGCAGTCAGTTGTCGAGCGCGCAAATCGCTGGTCAGGCGACAGGTGTTAACCCAGCGTTGGCGTCGGGTGACCTTGTCATCAATGGCGTGTCTGTTGGTGCATCGGCAGGAAGTTCTGATACGGCTTCCACCGTCGATCAGTCGGCGAGCGCCATTGCAAAAGCGGCTGCCATCAACGCGGTTTCTGCGCAATCCGGTGTTACGGCACAAGCTAATGCGACTGTTGCCGAGGGGACTGACGTTACGGCTGCAAGTGCCAGCAAAAGTGGCAATATTTCCATCAACGGGCAGACGATTGCCGTTACGTTGTCTTCGGGCGCGGATGTCAAAACCGATCTGCAGGGTGTCGCAGATGCCATCAATACAAAACAGGATGCTACCGGCGTCTCCGCTTCTGTGGTTGCCACAAGCGATGGTTTCCGTATTGATTTGACGGCAGCAGACGGTCGCAACATCGAGCTGAAAGGCGACGGCACTAACAATGCGAGCGCATACGGTTTGGCGTCCGCTGGAGCTAGCACCAATGCCGTGTTTACCGGCACGGTCACGCTTCATAGTACCGCTGGTAACGACATTAATCTGTCGACGACAACCGGTGATATCGGGAAGGACGCGGGTTTCTCTGCTGGTACCTTCAGCGGGGTAAATGGCGGTGCGGTTTCCCATGCTGATACGACGGCTACCCGTGGCGCACTGGCCTCGGGTGATTTGCAGATCAATGGGATCGATGTAGGGGCGACGCTCGCTTCAGACGATACTGCATCCACTACAAAGTCATCAGCAAGTGGTATTTCTCTGGCAGCAGCCATAAACCGCGTATCCGGTCAAACCGGTGTTACGGCGACAACGGATGCTACCAATGTGTATTCCGGTAAAATTGCTGGCCTGACGAGTGGTACAGCATATGACTTTAAACTGAATGGCGTAGATATTAGCTTTACTGCAGGGGCGGATACGTCCTCGACTCAGGCGGCGATCACCGCAGCAGTTAATGCGAAAAGTGGCCAGACTGGTATAACAGCATCCGCGTTGGGCTCTGATAAGTTCGCGCTGACGGCGGCCGATGGACGTAACGTGGACGTTGCTGCCGGTGGTGTAGGGTCTTCAACTGACCTGATTGGCGCGGGTAGTATTCTGACGGCTGCGACAAACGTCTCCTCGGTTTCGTTACAGTCTGCCGGGCAGTTTACGATTGGTAGCCAAACCGCCAACATCGCCAAGTCGGGCTTCAATGTTGGCAGCTTTGGCGGAGCGGAAACCGGCACCAAGATCTCCGATCTGGATGTCAGCACGGTCGACGGTGCTAACAAGGCCATTCAGGCGGTGGATAACGCACTTTCGACAATCTCCTCCAATCAGGCGACCTTGGGTGCGGTTCAGAACCGTTTCTCCAGTACGGTAACAACGTTGCAGAGCCTGAGTAACAACCTGACGTCTGCGCAGTCGCGGATTCAGGATGCGGACTTCGCCTCCACAACGGCAGCCTTGTCCAAGGCTCAGGTGCTGCAGCAGGCGGGTATCTCCATCCTGGCCCAGGCCAACGCCCAGCCGAAACAGGTTCTTTCGCTCTTGCAATAACGCGGTAAGGTGAGGGCTGGCTCTCCGTGAGGAGGGCCAGCTCAGCCGTTTGAGGGCAGAGGTGCGTCATGAGTGACGTTAAATTGACTACAGTGAATGTGAACCCGGCCGACGTGGCGTCTCGCGTACCCACGGTGTCGACGGCTGTCCCTTCAAGCAATTCCAGTGCTACCGTTTCGCCAGTCTCATCCAGTACTGCTCAGCCGGCTTTCGCTACAGCGCATGCGCAGCCTGGCGCAGGTGTGGTGAAGCCGTCGGCAACGTCACCTTCAACAAGCAGCAACGCAACTTCAGCTCCGCCCAGGGCAGCTATTACGCCGCAGGAGCTTAAGAAGCAGGAAACTGCTGTTCAGGGGGCGATCAAGCAACTCAATGATTACGTTCAGTCCACCCGTCGTGACCTCCACTTTTCGGTGGATAAGTCCACGGGTAAGACGGTAATCACAGTGATAGATCAGCAAACTCAGAAGGTCGTAAGGCAGATCCCGGGAGAATTGGCTCTGAAGTTGGCTCAAAGTTTGCAGCAGGAAGAACCATTGAGCCTCTTTAAGGTTAAAGCCTGAAAAACGGTTTATCAGTGACATTCTGTTACCAAATAGGGGCAAAGTTTTGCCCCTATTTGCCGATAAACGGTTAGGCGGCGATATTCAGCCGATTTAAGAGTTTGGGGTATTTGTCATGGCAAGCATCTCTTCATTGGGTATTGGGTCCGGTGTACTGACCAGCAGTCTTCTTGACAAGTTGGTCACGGCCGAGAGCGACCCGGAAACCAAACGCCTGACCGCCAAACAGGACGATATCAACTCCAAGATTTCAGAGTTTGGTAAAATCCAGAGCGATATTACGGACTTGCGTCTACCGGCGCGGGTGCTGAGTCAGCCGGATGCACTCCTTTCCTACAAGGCCACCTCGTCCAATAGTGCGGTCAGCGGGACCGTCGATAACTCTGCTACTGTGCAGCCGGGCCAATACACGATTTCCGTCACCAGCCTCGCCCAGGCGCAATCGCTGGCGACAGGCACTTTCGCCGACTCCAATACAACCGCGGTCGGTACCGGCACGCTGACGATCAAGGTGGGGAGTACTACTAAGAGCATTACGGTCAACAGTAGCAATAATACGCTGTCTGGCATTGCCAATAGCATCAACTCGAGCAACCTCGGTATTAGCGCTAGTGTGGTGAATACCGGCTCAGGCTATCGGCTCGTGATGAGTGCGCAGCAGACGGGTACGGCGAATGCGATTTCCATATCGGTGCAGGACAGTGATGGCAATAATACCGATAGCAGCGGTCTGTCCCAGTTGGCTTATGACGGTACGACCAACAACCTAACGCAGACGGTTGCGGCCCAGGATGCGACGTTCAGCATCAACGGCATTAATGTTACGCGGTCGTCGAACCAGGTTTCTGATGCCATTCCAGGCGTTACGCTCAATCTGTCGACGTTGACAAACGGAAGCCCTGCCACCCTGACGATTGCTCAGGATACATCGACTGCTGCCTCGTATGTGCAGAATTTTGTCGATGCCTACAACAAGCTGCAATCCCTGGTTGCAACTGACACCAAATATGACCCGAGCACTAAAAGCGCGGGGATGTTCCTGGGGGATTCAACCGTCAACGGTGTAATGTCGCAGATTCGGCAGCAGTTGTCGTCTTTGTTACCGTCGTCGGCCGGTGCCGCCATCAGCTCGCTGGCAGAAGTGGGTATCTCCACGAATCCCCAGACGGGGCAGCTGTCCTTCGACCAGACGAAATTCACCAGTCAGTTGCAGGCGCATCCGCAGGATGTGGCAGCCCTGTTCGGTACTCAGGGGCGAACCAGCGATTCGCAGGTCAGTTATCTCACTGGAAGCGTTAATACTAAACCGGGCACTTATGCGGTCAATGTGACGCAACTGGCGGCGCAGGGTGGCTATACTGGCTCGGTCGCCATCGGTAGCAATACGCTGATCGATAGCACGAATAACACCTTGTCGCTCAAGGTTGACGGCACGACCACGGCATCGCTGACGTTAACCCAGGGGACTTATGCGACGGCGCAGGATCTGGTAAACGAAATCCAGAACCAGCTCAATTCGAATAATGCACTGAAGTCGGCCGGGCTATCTGTTACCGCTGGACTTGACGCAAACAACAACTTGACGTTGACCTCCAATACGTATGGTAGCAGCTCCAAAATTGACGTCACGGCTGTGGGTACTGGTTCGGCGACCAGCTTGGGCCTGTCCGTTGCACAGGGAACCGCAGGAACGGATGTCGCCGGGACGATCAATGGTGCAGCGGCATCCGGTAGTGGACAGAATCTGACATCGACAACCGGTGATGCCAATGGTCTTGCCGTCCAGATCTCCGGTGGAACTGTCGGTAGTCGGGGAACCGTGACCTATATCCAGGGGCTCGGTGACCGAATGGTCAACCTGATTAACGGGTTCCTGGATACCAACGGTCTGATTACGGCCAAAAACGACTATTATCAAACGCAGCTCAAAGACATTTCCGATCAGCAAACGAAACTGACCGATAGGATGAACTCCTACCGGCAGCGGTTGCAGAGCGAGTTTTCGTCTGCTGATTCAAGAATTGCCCAGTTAAACAGCACGATGAGTTTTTTGACCGCACAGTTGGGAGCGCTTTCCGGCAGCTCCAGCTCGGGTAGCTCAAGTTCCTCGAAAACCGGTTAAGTGACTCATGAACAGGCGCGAAGAGGTTAGCTCATGAATGCATTACAACAGTATCAGCGCGTTAATACCCAAACGAGCGTTGTGGATGCGGACCCGCACCACCTGATTCAGCTCCTGTACAACGGTGCCCTGGAACGGATTAACATGGCGAAGGCGCGGGTTCAGGCCAACGACTACGAAGGTAAGAATCGCCTTATCAACAAGGCGATCGAAATTATCTCGGGTTTGCGTGGTTTCCTGGATTTCGAGAAAGGTGGTGAGCTTGCCGGACGTCTGGAGTCCCTGTACGACTATATGGAGCGGCAACTGTTCCAGGCTAACCTGCATAACGATGTCAGCAAGCTCGACGAAGTTGCAAGCCTTCTGCGGCAGGTTAAGGAAGGCTGGGACGGCATTCGGGAAGAAGTCGTTTCACCGCAGTCTGCATAAATCGTGACTGCAGGGCTCTATCGGTTTTGCATGAGCGCCGATAGAAGCCCTCGAAGCCTCAGCGAGAGGCTTCGAACAGGGTCTCAATGTGAGCCTGGGCGCTCGCACCCAAGGCTTTCAGGTTATATCCCCCCTCCAGAATCGACACGATGCGATCGGCAGCGGTTTGCCGGGCGATATCGACAATCATTTCCGTAAGCCATCGATAATCGGCTTCCTCCAGTTCGAAATCGGCCATGGGGTCGAGCTTGTGGCCATCGAAGCCTGCTGACACGAGTACGAGCTGAGGCTTGAAATCCTGCAGGCGATGCAGCCAGTCAGCTTCAACCTGCTTGCGATACTGAGCCGCCGGTGTATGTGCCGGTAATGGTGTATTAACGACATTTTCCGGCTGGTTGAAGCAGTGGCTGTGGGGGTAATAGGGGTGCTGGAAACTGGTGCAGACCAGAACCCGTTCGTCGCCACCAAAAATGTCCACAGTGCCGTTTCCCTGATGGACATCAAAGTCTATGATCGCCACCCGCTCCAGACTATGGAATGTCAGCGCTTGCATGGCGGCGACCGCAATGTTGTTGTAGAAACAGAAGCCCATGGTTTTTGAGCGCTCAGCATGATGTCCCGGAGGCCGTACCGCGCAGAAGGCGTTGTCGACCTGGCCGCTAAGCACCATGTCGACGCCTTGAACAGCAGCGCCGGCGGCAAGCCGGGCGGCACGCAGGGTATCCTGGCACATCAGGGTGTCCGGGTCGGCGAAAATCTTACCGTGGCTGGGCTGGATTAAGTCCAGTTGATGCAGGTACAGTTCCGGATGAACCCGTTGGAGTTGTTCGCGTTTCACTTCTTCTGCGCGAACGAAATCCAGGTCCTGCTCCAGCTTCGACCCTTGCAGTTCGTTCAGAATTGCGGCCAGTCGTTGCGGGCTTTCCGGATGCTCCGGCCCCATATCGTGCAGGGTGCAATCGTTGTGGCTGATATAGGCTGTGCTCATGGGCGTACGACGTCTTTTGTCTTTGTTGGTATGCGCTCGTTGTAAATGCGCGTATTTGTATCGGCGTGAAACAGGTAGTTGAGTCGATTGTATCAGGTCGTGGACGGGCTGCCCTGCCTATCGGGTGACTAAAATGTATCCATTGATAGGTGTCAGATCGGAGGTTGGACCTTGAGTACGAGATATCTGGAAGCTCTGTTCAATCCCGAGTCCATAGTGGTCGTCGGTGCTTCGGAGCGGGCGACCAACCTGGGTGGGATGGTCCTGCGAAATCTCATGGCGTCCGACTATCCGGGGCAGCTTCTCGTCATCAATAGTCATGATTATGACAATGTGCACGGTATTCGCTGTGTGCGCAAGGTCAGCCGAATGCCGTTTTGCCCGGAGTTGGCGATTATCTGTACGCCGCCGGAAACCGTCCCGAAAATGGTGCGTCAGTTGGGCGAGTCCCGGGTTAAAACGGCGATCGTGATGACAGGGGGGATGTCCCGGGCGCACAGTAAGACTGGGCGGCCGCTGATGTATTCCGTGCGAGATGCCGCCCGGGAAACCGGTATCCGCGTCTTGGGCCCCAACACGATCGGCATCATGGTGCCTGGGCGGCAGATTAATGCCACCTATGCGCACATGGGGGTCTTGCCCGGAAAGATCGCCTTCATTGGGCAATCCGGTACCATTGCCAGTGCCGTTATTGACTGGGCCTTTGCACGAGGTGTCGGTTTTTCCCAGTTCCTGACGCTGGGGGATGGCATGGATATCGATCATGACGACCTGATCGATTTCCTCGCCCAGGACCGCGAGACCAGGGCCATCCTGCTGCACCTTGAGCATATCCCGAACCCGCGTCGATTCCTCTCCGCTGTGCGGGTCGCCTCGCGCACCAAACCGGTGATCGCCGTCAAGAGCGGGCGGGTGCCCGAGTCCGAATGGCTTCCGGTCCCGCTGCCGGACGGTATTATTCGCAGCGATCCTATCTACGATGCGGTGCTCCAGCGAGGCGGTGTGCTTCGGGTGCACGGGCTGGACGACCTTTTCGATGCGCTGGAAACCCTGTCGCGGATGCGGCCGGTGAGGCGGGATGAGCTGGTGGTAATGGCCAATGGCGTCGGGCCGGGCGTCTTGGCGGTCGATCAGCTGGCCTATCTGGGAGGGGAGCTGGCGCAGCTCTCCAACGAAACGATCGACGCGTTGGCAGGGATGCTGCCGCCCTACTGGACGCGCAAAAACCCGATAGACCTCAACTACGACGCTTCACCGGCACTCTATGCCCAAACCATCGAAGCGCTGGCGAAGGATCCCAATGTCTCGAATGTCCTGGTGATGTATTCGCCGTCGTTGACGGAGGACAGTCTTCAGATTGCCGACGCCGTAATCAATACGGTCAAGCGCACGCGCCTGAACGTCTTCACCTGCTGGTTGGGGCAGAGTACGGTGATGGATGCCCGGGATGCCTTCTACAAGGCCGGTATTCCTACCTTCTTCTCGCCGGAGAAGGCGATCAAGGCCTTCATGCAGCACGTCAATCACCAGCGCAGCCAGCGCCTTCTGTTGGAAACCCCGGAATCCTTTAGCGATCACGGGGTGGACCGCTCCAAGGGGCGTAATATTGTTGCCAGCGCCCTGCGTGCGAAACGCAATCATCTTTCCAATCGCGAAGCCCGGGAGTTGATCGCCGATTACGGGATTCCGGTGATCGAGGCGTTCTATTGCGACGATGTGGAAGAAGTGCTCGATGTTTTTCATCGTCTGGCTGAACCGATCGATATTACCTTGATCCATGAAAAGAGCTGCCATCCGTTCATGGAGGAAAAAACCGGGCGTGGACGTTATAAGGCGACAATCAGGCGTCTGAATGAAGGCAAGGCCATACGCGCGTCTGCCGAACTGCTGATTCATGAATACCGCGAACATTTTCCCGATAGCGGTTTTCTGGGATTTGCCGTTCAGCGCGCCGATCAGGCCATGCTCGGAGGCATCGAGTTCAGTGTCGGCATTACGCGGGATGCGGTATTCGGCCCGCTGGTGGTTTGTGGTGCAGCAGGGGCAAGTGTCAACGTGATGGGGGATCGGCAGATCGCACTGCCGCCCCTGAATATGGTTTTGGCGCGTGAGCTGTTGAGCCGGACTCACATGTACCGGCTGCTCAAGGAGTACAGCTTTCGGCCCGAGCAGGATATCCGGGCTGTTTGCGAAACGTTGGTCACACTCTCCCAGATCGTGATCGACATTCCTGAGATCAAGGGGTTGGAGATCCTCCCTTTGCTGTTCAGTCGGGAAGGTGCGATAGCGGTGGATGTGGCGATCGATCTGGCTGAGCCTGGACGGCTGGTCATCCAGCCCTATCCGCGGGAATTGGAGGAGTGGATCATCCTGCCGAAATCCGGTCGCAAGGTCACTGTGCGACCGATTCGCGCCGAGGACGAGCCCGAGCATATTGAATTCCACGAGCGCCAGTCGGCCGAGTCCATCCGCTACCGTTTCTTCCAGTACAGGAAACACTTTTCCCACGAAGACGTGGTGCAGATGGTGCAGATAGATTATGACCGGGAAATGGTCTTCATCGCCAATGCAGAGCGGGAAGACGGCATCGGCGAGGAAACCCTCGGTTCGGTGCGTGTCTGGACCGACGCCGACAACCTGCAGTGCGAGTTCGCGGTTATGGTGCGTGATGACATGACCGGGGAGGGGTTAGGCATGACCCTGATGCAAAAGATGATCGACTATTGCCGCTCCCGCGGGACCGTGGAAATGATCGGCAATGTGATGCCCGACAATCAGCCCATGTTGCATCTGGCCGAACGGCTGGGGTTCTCGATTCGTTACAGCACGGACGAAGAAGTGATGGAAGTGAAGTTGCCGCTCAATCAGCCACAGAGCGAGTGGCAGAAGGAGCGGCTGGGCAATCACCCTTATCGCTGAAGCCTCAGGCTTCGATCAGCGCAGAACGGTCCTCGCCTCCCAGGGCTTCGAGCAGCGCGGGAATCAGGCGAGCGAACTCCAATGTCATCAGGCTGAAGGTGGCGTCGAAGCGCGCGGCAGCATCATCGGCCTCAACATCGTCCAGGCGTTCCTGGAAGGTGTCGCCGAAGCGAAGGCGGCGCAGCGCCAGCTCCTCGTCCAGCACAAAACTGAGGCTGTCATCCCAGGTCATTGCAATACGGGTGACCTGCATGCCGGTTTCCAGGTGGTTGCGAATTTCGTCGCTGCGCAGATCCAGTCCGCGACAACGGACGACACCGCCGTCTTCGCCGCTGTCCTTGAGTTCGCACTCCAGGCCCAGGGAAAACGAGGGTGGCATGTCCAGTGTTTCGGTCATCCAACCGGAAAAGGTGAAGGCGGGGGCCTGCTCGACCGCCGGCGGCCGGACCGGTAGGGAACCCAGTGTCTTGCGCAGGAAACTGGTCAGCTCTTCCGCCTGCTTTGCTGAGCCGGCATCCACGACCAGAAGATCTTCCTGAGGTGCCAGATAGGCGAAAATCAAGCGCGAGCGAGAGAATGCCTGGGGCAGCATTTCCAGCGTCACCTGTTCGCGAATCTCATCCTTCTCCTTGCGCCGGACCTTACGAGCCTGTTCGTGCTCGATCTGTTCGACGCGCTCGGCAACCACTTCCTTGATGACGGCAGCGGGTAACAGTTTTTCTTCTTTCCGCAGGCAGACCATGTGGTATCCGCCGGCGGAGTGCACATACTGTTGGCCGTGGCGCCCCAGCGGAGCGGTCCAGCCCAGGCGAAAGGTGTCCTGCGGGCCACAGGGCTTGAAAGCGGCCTGCGCCAAGGCGTTTTCCAGTGTCTCCGCCGTCAGTTCGACGGGCTTGGTGAAACGGTAGAATCTGGCATTGCGAAACCACATAACGGTCGCTCCCTGGCAAAAGAAAGGGGCGCATTATGGGAAAGAACTGAAATCGGGTAAAGTTGTCCGTCGATGTTTCGCTATTGATGGCGTGCCAAGTACTGTCGCAAGGATTTCCATAATGTCCGATCTGACGCTGACGCTCTATACGACTGAAGGTTGTCATCTGTGTGAGGCGGCGGAGGAAATATTGCAGCGAACGCCGCTGCGGGTGCCGCTGTCTGTGGATGTCGTGGATATTGCCTCGTCGCCGGAGCTGGTTGAGCGTTATGGCACTCGTATCCCTGTTCTACGCCGTTCCGACGATGGGACCGAATTGGGGTGGCCCTTCTCGGTGGACGACGTCCTGACTTTTCTTGGAACGACGCCCGTTTGAGGCTCGCTGCCCCCACCCTCTACTGATAAAAGGTTGTCATGGATATCCGCAAAGCCCTGGAGCATCATCAGGCGGGCCGCCTGGCGGAAGCTATCGAGCTGTATCAGCAGGTGCTGGAGCAGGACCCCGATAATGCGGATGCGCTGCACCTGCTCGGCAATGCCGCCTGCCAGCTGGGCGATTCGGAACTTGCCGTTTCCCTGATCTTCCGCGCACATGAGTTATTTCCAGGCAATCTGGGCTACCTGAATTCGCTGGGGATGGCATTCCGCGCGCAGGGACAGCTTGAGCAGTCCCTGGCGTGCTATGTCAAAGCGCGGGAAATGGCACCTGAAGCGGCATCAGTGCTTTTTGGAATGGCCAATACCCAGCAGGCCATGGGGGATTTCGGCGCGGCTGAGGCGAACTTCAAGGGCGCTTTGGCGATTACGCCGGACTTCTTTGAGGCACGATATAACCTCGCCAATCTGCAGAAGTCACAGGGACGATTGGATGACGCCATCGACAATTATCGGCAGGCGATCCTGTTGCAGCCGGAATTCGCTGATGCCCATCACAACCTGGGCAGTGCCTATCAGGACAAGGGTGCCCTGGATCTTGCGCTGGAGAGCTATGGTCGTGCGCTTGGGGGTGAGCTGCCTGAAACCCGTCACAATATGGGGACGATCTATCAGCTCCAGGGGCAGGTGGGGCGGGCGGCCGAATCCTTTGAGAGCGCTATCCGGTTACAGCCGGATTTTTTACCGGCCTACATGGCGCTCGGTCGCTTGCTGATGGAGCATGATCAGCTGACAGATGCCAACAGTTGCTTTGAATTGGCAGAAGCCGTTGCGCCGGGCAATGCGGAAGTGATGTTTAACCTGGGCGTCATTCAGACACGGCTGCAGCAACTGGATCTGGCGCGAGCGCATTTCGAGCGAGCGCTCCAGCAGCGGCCGGGATATGTGGATGCGCTCTACAACCTGGGTGTCGTGTTGGGGCGGCAGGGATCTTTATCCGGCGCGGAAACCTGCTATCGCGATGTGCTGTCCCTCGATGCCGGGCATGTCAGCGCGCAGATCAACCTCTCCGAATTGCTCCTGGAGGCGGGGCGATCGGCTGAGGCGCTGCAGTTGCGCCGGGCCGCTTACTCCCGGCAGAACCTGTTTCAGCGCTATTCCCGGCAGGCATGCAGGAGCGTGCTCATCCTGTTCGATGCGGGCAAGGGCAACCTGAACCTGACGCACCTGATCAGCGAGCGAACCAATAACCTGATCGACTGGATGATCGAATATGCGGACGAAGCGCAAATGGCGCAGCTTCCGGCGTACGATCTTGTCTTTAATGCCATGGGCGATCCAGATGTGACGGGACCTGTTGAGGTGCCCTTGCAGCGTTTCCTGGCACAGAATGACCGTCCCTTGCTGAATCCACCGGATAAGGTGGTGCTTACGGCCCGGCACCGGCTACCGGCCTTGCTGGCTGGCATCGATAATCTGCTCGTTCCCGACGTGCAGCGCCTGGCCACACCGGACGCCTGGAATGCTCGCCGGATGGACGACCTGCCGCTGTTGGTCCGACCGGTCGATACTCATGGCGGGGTGGGGCTGGAGCGCCTGTCCACCGCCGAGGACGTCGCGGCGTTTCAGGCGCGGCAATCCGGGCCGGTCTATGTTTCGCCTTTTATCGATTACCGGTCTGCGGAGGGCTGTTTTCGGAAATACCGGATGATTTTTGTCGACCGCATCCCGTATCCCTACCACCTCGCGATTTCCGATGACTGGCTGGTGCATTACTACCGCGCCGACATGGTCTCGGCACAGGGGAAGCTGGAAGAGGAACGAGCCTTTCTGGAAAACCCCCAGGGGGCTTTGGGCGAGGCGGGTTTTCGCGCGATACAGGAAATCGGTGAGCGCCTCGACCTCGACTATGGCGGCATCGATTTCTCGCTGATGCCGGACGGTCGCATTCTGGTCTTTGAGGCCAATGCCACCATGCTGGTTCATCCGGAAGCCGGGAATGGCCCTCTGGCGCACAAGAATCCTTATGTACGTCGTATATTCGATGCCTTTGAGAATCTGTTGGAACGTACTGTCACTCGTTGAACGGAACAGGATAGGAACACGATGCTGATTGTTATATCGCCGGCGAAAACGCTGGATTTTGAAAGTCCACTGGCTACCGAGAAGCACACCCAGCCGGCTTTCCTGGACGATTCCTGTGAGCTGATCGATCAACTCAAACTGCTTGAGCCGCATCAGGTCTCCGAGCTGATGAAGATCAGCGCGAAACTGGGTGACCTGAACGCGGCACGTTTTCAGCAATGGCAGCTGCCGTTCTCCCTGGACAACGCGCGCCAGGCTATTCTGGCGTTCAAGGGGGATGTTTATACCGGGCTGGAAGCGGAGACTTTCTCCGACGACGATTTTGCGTTTGCGCAGCAGCATCTGCGGATTTTGTCCGGCCTCTATGGGCTGTTGAAACCGCTCGACCTGATCCAACCTTATCGCCTGGAGATGGGCACATCCTTCCGCAACCAGCGGGGGAAGGATCTTTATGCGTTCTGGGGTGAGCGCCTGACGAAGGCTCTGCGGAGCGAGTTGGCAGCGGACGATCAAGTGTTGATCAACCTGGCTTCCAATGAATATTTTCACTCAGTCCAGCCGAAGGGCCTGGATGCCCGGGTCATTACGCCCCAGTTCCGTGACTGGAAAAACGGCCAGTATAAGATGATCAGCTTTTACGCCAAGAAGGCACGGGGCATGATGAGCGCTTACATCATTCGTCACCGAGTGACGGACCCGGAGGCGTTGAAAGACTTCAATGCCGGCGGATACTACTTCAGTCCGGAACAGTCTAAAGGCGATACCTGGGTCTTTTTGCGCGACGGAGAAGCGTGAGATAGGGCGCTCTGTCGGTTGCCTGGGCTATGGCCCAGGTCTTGGGCTACAGTCTAAAAAATAATCAATGTATAATGCCGCCTCCTTTCCGGAGGCTGTAATGACCGAAGAAACCTTCTCGAATATCTCTGTGACCGTCCTGGTGGGCGGTCTGATCGCTTTTATGGCGTTTATTGTTTGGGATCTCGCCAAGAAGTCCAAGGCTGGCCGCTTCGGCACCATGATGTTGTTTTTCGTGCTCGGCTTGGGCGTGGTGGCATTCCTGGTCAAGACCGTACTGGTTGAATTCCTTAAGGTGTAGGAGCCTTTGGCGGCCGGGATTGCGCATCGAATGCCTGGCCGGTCACCCCTTTGCTGTCGGGTCCCATCAGGTAGAGATAGACGGGCATGATGTCTTCCGGCGCAGGGTTGTCGGACGGATTTTCTGCCGGATAGGCGAAGGCTCGCATCGAGGTGCGGGTGGCTCCCGGATTGACGCTATTGGCGCGGATGGAATACGACGGCTCGTCCAACTCGTCCGCCGTCAGCTGCATCAGCCCTTCAGTACCGAATTTCGACACGGCATAGGCCCCCCAGTACGCCTTGGCTTTGCGGCCCACGCTGGAGGATGTGAAGATCACCGAGGCATCCTTCGACTGGCGCAGCAGTGGAATCATGGCTTGTGTCAGCAGGAAGGGGGCCGTCAGATTGACCTGCATAACCTGCTGCCAGACAGCGGGTTCGAATTGGGCGAGGGGAGTACGCTGGCCGATAATGCTGGCGTTGTGCAGAAGCCCATCCAGTCGACCGAAATTCTCATCGATACTGTCCGCAACCGAGGCGTAATCCTGGGCCGTCGCACCTTCCAGGTTCAACGGTACAATCGCTGGCTGGGGACCTCCAGCGGCCTCGATGTCGTCATAGACCTTTTCCAGCTTGCTGATCGTGCGGCCCAGCAGGATCACCGTGGCGCCGTGTCCGGCGAAGGACAGGGCCGCCGCGCGTCCGATGCCATCGCCTGCGCCGGTGACCAGAATGACCCTCTCCTTAAGCAAGTCTGCGGGGGCTTGATAATCGAACATGTTTCACCTCGCGTTGGATCTCAGTCGAGCGCGGCACTGCGCGCTGTCGCATAGCGTCGCTTCAGCCAGGGTAACAGATCCGTGGATTGCGCCAGAATCGTGTCGGCCTGCCAGTCGGCTACGGTCGCGATATCGTCGATATAACCCCAAGCAGCTGCCAGCGTTTTCATCCCTGCCCGTCTGCCGGCTTCGATATCGCGAAAATGGTCACCGACATAGAGACTGGCGGTCGGCAGCGCATCCAGTTGCCGGCAGGCGAGCAACAGGGACTCGGGGTCTGGCTTGCGGGCAATAACATCGTCCGGGCAGACCAGGGCACGGCAGCGCTTTTCAAGCCCCAGGCCTGCGATAAGCGGCGAACTGAAACGGCGCGGCTTATTGGTCACGATGCCCCAGGCGATACCGCTCTCGTCCAGCCAGTCCAGTGTCTGTTCGAGCGCCGGAAACAGCCGGGTTTCCCGGGTCAGGTGTTCGGCGTACAGATCCAGAAATTCGTCGATCAGGGGCGTGTTGTCGAGCGCTTCCCCCGTCAATCCGAAGCCGGCTTGAATCATGGCTCGGGTGCCGTTGGATACGAACGGCCGGATGCTGCCGTCGGGCAGCGTGGGCAGGCCGCGGCGATGCCTCAACAGGTTGATGCAGTAGATAAAGTCTGGCGCAGTGTCGACGAGGGTTCCGTCCAGGTCGAACAACACGGCATCTGACGACGGCATCTATGACTCCGTTTTGACCGCATGCATCAGGTAATTCACATCGACGTCACGACCCAGTTTGTAGCTCTTGGTGATCGGGTTGAAGGTCATGCCGGTAACTTCCTGAATATCCAGTCCGGTTTCGCGAACCCAATCGGCCAGCTCGGAGGGGCGGATGAACTTTTTCCAGTCGTGGGTGCCGCGCGGCAGCATCTTCAGAACGTATTCCGCACCAACGATCGCGAACAGCCAGGATTTTGGATTGCGGTTCAGCGTTGACAGGAACAGGTGTCCGCCGGGCTTCAACACGCGAGCGCAAGCTTCGATGACAGACGAAGGCTTGGGCACATGCTCGAGCATTTCCAGGCAGGTCACCACGTCGTAGCTTTCCGGTTCCGCATCGGCGAGGGCCTCGATGGTGGTTTGCCGGTAATCGACTTTAACCCCGGACTCGAGGCCGTGCAGCCGCGCTACCGAGAGTGGCGCTTCACCCATGTCGATACCGGTGACGTGGGCGCCTCTCAGGCTCATGCCTTCAGACAACAGCCCGCCGCCGCAACCCACGTCCAGAACCCGCTTCCCGGCCAGTGATACCCGCTCGTCAATAAAGTTGAGGCGGAGCGGATTGATGTCGTGCAGCGGCTTGAACTCGCTGCTGGGATCCCACCAGCGGCTGGCAAGAGCCTCGAACTTGGCAATCTCGCCGCGGTCGACATTGCCCGGCATAGCCTGTTGTGTACTTTCTTGATTCATCGAAAGATCCTGTCGTGGAAATCTGGTCTTAACTTCGGAAGACCGTTAACGGTCTTCAGCGCGAATACGTGTTGCCCAATCCGCCACCCGCTCTCTCAGGCTGTGCAGGTCGATCCGCAGCAACTCACCGTTCTCCAGGTGCAGCTCACCACCGATCCAGTTGTGGGACACCTGACGTGAATTGACGCTGTACACAAGGTGAGAGACGGGGTCGTAGACCGGTTGGCAAAGGTCGTCACTGAGATCGATGGCGATGATGTCCGCGAGTTTCCCGGTTTCCAATGACCCGAGGTCATTATCGCGTCCCAGGGCCCTGGCTGCATTGATGGTTGTCATCGCCAGCGTCTGATGGGCGTTGAGCGCTGCCGCGTTGCCGGATACGGCCTTGGCCAGAAGAGCCGCGGTGCGCATTTCGCCCAGCAGGTCGAGGTCGTTGTTGCTGGCCGCGCCATCGGTGCCCAGGGTGAGGTTGACGCCGGCGGCGCGTAACTTTTCTGTCGGGCAGAAACCGCTGGCCAGTTTCAGGTTGGACTCCGGGCAGTGGACCACCGTGGCGCCGGACTCGACGAGTAGCCGGACGTCATGATCATCGATCTGAGTCATATGGACGCACTGCGTACGGGGCGTCAGCATCCCCAGTTCAGCGAGTCTCTGGGTCGGCCGCAGGCCTGTGTTATTAATGGCTTCCTGGACCTCAAACGCCGTCTCGTGCAGGTGAATCTGAATCGTGGCGTCGATCTCTTCGGCCAGCGAAACGATTTGCCGCATCGGGCCATCGGACAGGGTATAGGGTGCATGAGGGCCAAAACCGACGTTGATCCATTCGCTGTTGCGATAGCGATCGTAAAGGTTAAGGCCCTTACGCAGGTATTCCTCGGGACCGCTTCCCCAACTGGTGGGAAAGTCGAGTACAGGAAAGCAGATTTGGCTGCGGATGCGGTGGCTGTGCGCAACTTCAGCGGTCACCTCGGGGAAAAAATACATATCGCTGAAGGTGGTGGTGCCACCTCGAATCATCTCGGCAATCGCCAGCAGCGTACCGTCAGCAACGAAGTTTTCATCGACGAAGCGACGCTCCGCGGGCCAGATATGATCGTTGAGCCATGTCATCAGCGGCAGGTCGTCGGCCAGGCCGCGGAACAGGGTCATGGCCGCGTGGCCGTGCATGTTGATCAGGCCCGGGAGCAGCACATGTCGGCCCAAGGCCTTTTTCTGTTTCGGTTGAAAGCGCGCTTCGGCCTCCGCCAGGGGCAGCACCGCGATAATGCGACCGTCATCGACAGCCACGGCATGGTGCTCCAGGACGATGTTTTCCGGCACCACGGGCACAATCCAGCGTGCGGAAATCAAAAGGTCGATCGCCTGAGGCGCGGCGGCAGTTTCACTCATGATGCGAGTCCTGGTATCAGCACCGAAAATCGCCGCAACAGTGCGGCTTCGTCAAAGACGGCAGTATAGCGAGAGGCGCCGTCCGCAACCACCGTCAGCCACGGTTAAGGACCGCATGCGCCGGCGCCTGCTTCCGTTATAATGCACGGCATTCGACTGAGAGGTGTCACGTCATGCAAGCAGAGACAACAAGGGATATCGGCGTCGTCGCCCTGGAATGGCGGGGAGACAGCCTGGCGCTGCTGGATCAGCGCCTCCTGCCCGGAGAGGAACGCTGGTTGACATTGTCGACTGCCGACGAAGTCTTCTCCGCTATCAGGGACATGGTGGTTCGCGGAGCGCCAGCGATCGGTATCAGCGCAGCGTACGGCGTGGTGCTGGCGGCGCGATCGGCCCTGGAGAGTGAGGACTGGCTGGCCCGTATCGAATCCGCCATCGAAAACCTGGCCGAGTCGCGTCCGACAGCGGTCAACCTGTTCTGGGCGCTACGGCGGATGCGAGAGCCACTGGCTGTAGTCGCCTCGGCGCTGGAAGCCGTCGAGCAACTGGAGCGTCAGGCGGTAAGGATTCACCAGGAAGACCTGGCGGCGAACCTGCATATGGGGGCCCTGGCCCTGGAAGTGATCGGCCGCGATGCGCCTGAACCGATTTCCGTTCTGACCCATTGCAATACCGGCGCGCTTGCGACGGGCGGCTACGGGACGGCCTTGGGCGTCATTCGCAGTCTCTGGAAGAGCGGCAAGCTCAGTCGCGTCTATGCGGATGAAACCCGGCCCTGGCTGCAGGGCGCCCGTCTGACGGCCTGGGAACTGCAACGCGACGGCATTCCCGTCACCTTGAATGCCGATAGCGCTGCGGCGCACCTGATGGCTGGCGGCAGCATTAAATGGGTCATTGTCGGTGCTGACAGGATTACCGCCAATGGCGACGTTGCCAACAAGATCGGTACTTATGGGCTGGCTGTTCTGGCCCGCTTTCACGGGGTTCGCTTTATGGTGGTGGCGCCGAGCAGCACGGTCGACATGCAGTTGGCCTCCGGCCGGGACATCCCTATAGAGCAGAGGACGGGTGAAGAGGTGAGGGCAATCCGCGGTATCGCTATCGCACCGGAGGATGTCGAAGTGTTCAATCCGGTATTCGATGTCACACCTGCCGACCTGATCGACGTGATCGTTACCGAGAAAGGCGTCATTGAACAGCCCACGCAGGAGAAAATGGTGGCGTTGTTTGGCGGTAAGTAGAGATCGGCGGGCAGTAGATATCGGTGGGGAGTCGAGAGCCGTCACACCCTGAGGCCGGCAGGTTCAGTCGGCCGTCTTACCGGATGAGGCACTCTTGCCGCGGTGTTCTTTTCCGGCCTTTGGTTTTGTGCCTTTATCCTTACCCGAAGCGGTTTTCTTTGTGGTGTGGTGATCCGCTTCCAACTCCGATTTAGCCTTCGCTAAGGCGGCTTCCTGTTCGGCGATGAAGTGTAGCGACATCTCGAACGACGAGCGCGTGAATTCCAGTACCTTGGCAAAACCTTCATCAGACAGCTTCCGGGCGGAATCCTGGCTGCGGAAAATGTTGATGAACTGCCGTTCGCGTTCGAACTGCAGGGGAAGACGTCCGACACCCCAGTCATTCAGGATTTTCCAGGTTTCCGGGCTGTAGGTACGGGAGTAACGAAGGACAAAAGGAATGGGATCGTTTCGCGCAAAGAGTGCGGCCAAGCGCAGAATCAACTCAAAGGACAGCGTTGCGGTGCCGTTCTCGACGGCTTCGAGCAGGGTCTTGTCGTTGAGATTGAGGGCTTCGCTCAATTCGTTGAGTGTCAAGCCAGCCACTTCACGGACATCCCGCAACGATTCGCCGGCGGCCAGCATCACTCTCAGTTGGTCCTGCGAGCGCATGAGCGCCCGCCCGACCTTAAGAGAGGTGTCCGTCGTGCGTCTTGCGAAGCGGAAGGCAGAACCGGTGAACTCGCCAATCCGGTCTAGCAGAGAGGCTTCTTCCTGTGAGACCGGAGGGCGGGCGGCACTTTTGTCGGGTGCCGCCTTTTTTTCTGCCGATTTCGCCGAGGGTTCCGGTGATGGCTCCTTTTCCTGAGTCTCCGAATCCAGAGATTGCAGCCGCTGAAGTTCGTTCAGGGACTCGAGTGTGTGCAGCGAATCCTTGAGCAAATCCTCCAGTGCGTGCGCCTTCTCTTCATCGGTAGCCATCCTGGTTCCCTCTAGTGCGCCTTATTGCGCTGCCACTTCAGTGGGTGTTACATCGTTGATGGAAGCGATCTTGCTGTTCAGGTTCAGCATGTCGACGATGATCTCACCGCCTTCTTTGACCACGAAATCATTACGTTGCTTGTTCTCAGGGTCTTCTGTCTGGGTCTGCTGCCAGGTATCGAAGGCTTTCCAGCTCTTGAACGGCGCCTTGTTGTCGAGCTTGCGTCGTTCGTTCGCCAGCGCCAGTTGCTCGTTCTGCAGCTTCGTCTGTTCCTGTTTGCGTTTTTCGTAGTTCAAACTGATGGTTTTCCGCTCACGCTGCGCCTTGAGGAAGGCGATTTCCTTCAGCAGCAGTTGATAATGCGGGTTGCTGTCGAAGCGTGCATCGTGCTCCTTGCGAAGCTTCGGCAGGATTTTCTGGAAGTCGTAATAGTGTACGTGCGGCACCGGTGGGATCTGATCCCAGGGCAGGTCGGCCGGCAGCGTGTCTTCGCCGATCTCGGAATCATCGATGCGACCGGGCAATACGATATCGGGTGTCACGCCCTTACGTTGGGTGCTTGCCCCGGAAATCCGATAGAACTTGGACTGCGTGATCTTCAACTGGCCATGGTTCAGCGGACGAACGGCCTGAACGGTGCCTTTGCCGAAGGTCTGGGAGCCGACGATCAGACCCCGGCCATAGTCCTGGATGGCACCGGAGAAAATTTCCGATGCAGAGGCGCTCAGGCGGTTGACCAGCACGACGAGGGGACCGGCATAGACCACGTTGGGATCTGGATCTGTCAGCACGTCAACGGTGTTGTCGGAATTGCGGATCTGCACGGTGGGGCCATCGCCGATAAAGAGGCCGACCAGCTCGTTGGCCTCCTGCAGGGCGCCGCCGCCGTTATTGCGCAGGTCCAGTACGAGGCCGTCGATGCCTTTCTTCTGTAGAGCGGCAATCAGTCGGCGGACATCGCGGGTCGTACTCTTGTAGTTGGGGTCGCCACGCTGCATGGCCTGGAAGTCGGCATAGAAGGCCGGCAGCTCAATGACGCCGATGTGCCAGGTCTTGCCGTCACGCTTGAATTCGATGCGATGACTCTGCGCCGCCTGTTCTTCGAGCTTCACCTTGCTGCGGGTGATCTGGATAACCTTGGCGTGAGACTCATCGGTTGCACCCGGAGGAATCACTTCCAGGCGCACGACAGACTGGCTGGGACCGCGAATCAGCGATACCACATCATCCAGTCGCCAGCCGACGACATTTTTCATTTCGCCATCAGCACCTTCGGCGACACCGATAATCCGGTCAGCCGGTTTCAGTTGCCCCTGACGCGCAGCCGGGCCGCCGGGAATCAGGCGCACAACCTTGGTGTACTCGTTGTCGCTCTGCAGCACTGCGCCTATGCCGTCGAGCGACAGGCTCATATTGATATTGAAATTTTCCGAGGTGCGCGGTGAAAAGTACATGGTGTGCGGGTCCCAGACGCCGCACAGCGCATTCATGTAAGACTGGAAGGCATCTTCGCTATGTACCTGATAGGCGCGCCCCAGTTGACTCTCGTAGCGCTGACGCAGGCTTTTGACGATGGCCTTGTCGTCTTTGCCGGCCAGCCGCATGCTCAATACCGCGTTCTTGAAGCGGCGGTGCCACACAGCGTCCAGTTGAGACTGGCTGGTAGCCCACGGCTGATCCTTGCGATCGAGCAGCATGGTTTGTTCTTTATTGAAGTCGAGCTTGTCGATGCCCTGGTTGACCAGGTTCAGCATGTAGTGGATGCGCTGAATGATGCGTCGCTCGAAGGTATTATAGATGTCGAACGCCGGGTCCAGTTGGCCGGTTTTCAGGTCCGTGGCGAACGTCGGCAGATATTGGTTGAAATGGTCGATGTCACTCTGCAGGAAATACAGGTGCTGACCGTCCAGATCATTGAGGTAATCGTTGAAGACCTTGTGCGCCAGCTTGTCATCGATTTTCAGGTGCAGGTAATGGGTAAACTGCAATGCCCTGGCGATCAGGATATTGGCTCGCGCCTGTTCCACCGTTGGTTTCGCAGGGATATAAGTCTTCGGTTCCTGCGGCGATTCCGGTATGCCGCTCTTTGCTGAGGCCAGTGTCGGCGCCAGGCTGAACAGGAGGGCAAAAAGCAGGGTGAAGAGATGGAAGCGCGGCGTGTTTTTACGGCTTTGTCTTAGATCGAGACTGAGTCTGGTCAAGGGCATGCTGGTTACGATTCGTCATCAGGGAAATCAGAGTGATAGGCACGATTCACTCGGCGTTTGGTCTACGTCCTTCCGTCACCGTCACAGTCACCGGAGATTTCCGTCATCCTGTTCCGGCACCGTGCCATGACAGAACGTGGCCAATCGCTTCATTGTAGGCAAGCATGCCGTCAACCGCTACCGGCTTGAGTGCGAATTTGAACCTGTTTACATGACAATCAGGCAACCGAGATCAAGATTGGCGGGGATGAAAGCTGTTCGATACGGGATGTACGCCGGAAAATCGACGTACATCCCATCTGCCATTACTCAAAGTGACCGTTGCGTTCCGCCAGTTCGATCAGCATGCGTGGCGGTGAGAAACGCTCACCAAAGCGGCTGGCAAGGTCTTCAGCTCGCTGCACAAAGGCTCGTACGCCATATTGGTTGATGTATTGCAGCGCACCTCCCGTCCAGGCGGCAAAGCCGATACCAAAGATGCTGCCGATATTGGCATCGCGGACATTGCGCAGAACGTTTTCTTCCAGGCAGCGCACGGTTTCCAGCGACTGGATAAACAACATCCTGTCCTTGAGGTCCTGGAGATCGGCATTGCGCGCCTTTTCCTTATCGACGAACACGTTTTCCAGTTCGGGCCACAGATGCTTGCGACCGCTTTTTGGATATTCGTAAAAGCCGGCGCCCGCCGCTTTGCCCTTGCGGTCGAATTCGCTGAACATCCGGTCGATCACGGCTTCCGCCGGGTGTGCCTTCCAGGTTTTGCCTTCCGCCTCCAGGTCCTTGCGGGACTGGTCGCGGATATGGGTGATCAGGCCCAGGCTCACTTCGTCGCACAGGGCCAGTGGCCCGACCGGCATCCCGGCCAACATGGCGGCATTTTCGATGGAGGCAGGGTGGAAGCCCTCTCCCAGCATGGCGACACCTTCGTTGACGAAGGTCCCGAAAACCCGGGAGGTGAAGAAGCCCCGGCTGTCGTTGACGACGATCGGCGTCTTGTCGATCTGCAGAACGTAATCGAAGGCTTTCGCCAGGGTTTCGTCGGAGGTCTTTTCGCCCACGATAATCTCGACCAGCGGCATCTTGTCGACGGGAGAGAAGAAGTGCAGGCCGATGAAGTTTTCCGGCTTGTCCGCCGCTTCGGCCAATTGCGTGATCGGGATGGTCGAGGTGTTGGAGGCAAAAATGCCTCCCTCCGCCAACTGGGGTTCCGATTCCCTGGTCACACCCGCCTTCAGCGCACTATCTTCGAAGACTGCCTCGATGATCAGGTCGCAGCTGGCCAGGTCTGCGGCGCTTTCCGTGGGATGAATGCGGTCGAGCACGGACTGCTTGCTCTCCAGGGTCATCCTGCCACGGGAGACCTTCTTGGACAGCAGGCCCTCGCTGTACTGCTTACCTTTCTCGGCATTGGCCAGGGACACGTCTTTCAGGACAACGTCCAGCCCACGACTGGCGCTGGCGTAAGCAATTCCGGAACCCATCATGCCTGCGCCAAGTACGCCCACCTTGCCGATCTTGCGGCGCTCGAAACCGTCGGGGCGACTGCCTCCGGCCTTGATGTCGTTCAACTGGAACCAGAAGGTGCCGATCATGTTCTTGCTGACCTGGCCGGTGACCAACTGGGTGAAATAGCGGCTCTCGATGCGCTCGGCAGTATCGAAATCGACGGATAAGCCTTCCACGACGGCAGAGAGAATGGCTTCCGGTGCTGGGTAGCAGCCTTTGGTCTTACCTCTGAGCATGGCGGGAGCGATGGCCAGCATCTGGGCGACCTTGGGGTGCGTCGGGCCGCCACCGGGGATCTTGAAGCCCTTCTGGTCCCAGGGCTGGGCGCTTGCTGGATTCGCCTTGATCCAGGCGCGGGCCTTTGCCATCAGATCGTCACGATCGCTGGCCAGTTCGTCGATGAGACCGGTTTTGAGGGCGTCTTTGGGGGACACCTTTTTGCCTTCCAGCAGGAAGGGCAGGGATTTTTCGAGGCCGAGCAGGCGCGGCAGGCGCAAGCAGCCGCCCCCGCCGGGCAGCAGACCCAGGGTAACTTCCGGCAGGCCGAGTCGAATACTGTCGTCATCCAGGGCGATACGGTGATGACTGGCGAGGCAGATTTCCAGGCCTCCGCCCAGCGCTGCGCCATTGATGGCTGCGACGACAGGCTTGCCCAGGGTTTCCAGCTTGCGCATCTGGGCCTTCAGCGCGAGCACCATCCCGAAGAAGGTATTGGCGTCCGCCGGTGAGACCGCCACCAGTTCGTTCAGGTCGCCGCCGGCAAAAAAGGTCTTCTTGGCCGAGGTGATAATGATGCCGGCCAGGCTGTCTGCTTCTGCGGCCACCTTGTGGGCCGTTTCCTCAAGCGCCTCACGAAAGACCGCGTTCATGGTGTTGGCGCTCTGGCCAGGCATGTCGATGGTCAGGGTAAGGATGTTGTCGTTGTCTTTTTCGTAACGAATAGCAGTCATGATGCGATGTCTCCGGTAGCCGATGCTCAGCAGCGCTCGATAATGGTGGCGATACCCATGCCGCCGCCGACACAGAGTGTGGCGAGGCCGAACCGGAGGTTGCGGCGCTCCAGTTCATCGAGCAGCGTTCCCAGGATCATGGCGCCTGTAGCACCCAGCGGATGGCCCATGGCGATGGCTCCACCATTGACATTCACTTTGTCGTCAGGCACGTCCAGTTCCCGTTGGAAACGCATGACCACAGCAGCAAAAGCTTCGTTGACCTCAAACAGGTCGATCTGATCGGCTCGCATCCCGGCCTTTTGCAGGGCCTTGCGGGCTGCCGGCGCAGGGCCGGTGAGCATGATGGTCGGGTCGGTGCTGGTGACGGCCGTGGCAACCACTCGGGCTCGGGGTCTCAGACCCAGTTCACGTCCCTTGGCTTCGCTGCCGATCAGCATGGCAGTGGCGCCGTCGACGATTCCCGAGGAATTGCCGGCCGTATGGACATGGTCGATGCGTTCGACGTAGTGATACTTCTCACGGGCGACGCCGTCGAAGCCCATTTCGCCCATCATCTGGAAAGAGGGTTTGAGCTGGCCGAGCCCTTCCAGGGTAGTGCCCGGGCGAATAAACTCGTCGTGATCCAGCACGATCAGACCGTTCTGGTCCCGGACCGGAATCAGGGACTTTTCGAAATAGCCTTTGCTGCTGGCATGGGCGGCCTTTTGTTGGGAGTTCAGCGCAAAACGATCGACGTCCTCACGGTTGAAACCTTCCAGGGTGGCGATCAGGTCGGCCCCAATGCCTTGAGGCATGAAGCCGGTGTGCAGGTTTGTGGCCGGGTCCAGGGCCCAGGCGCCGCCGTCCGATCCCATCGGAACCCTCGACATGGATTCGACGCCGCCGGCTACCACCAAATCTTCCCAGCCTGAGCGAACCTTCATGGCGGCCAGATTGGCTGCTTCCAGGCCGGAGGCGCAGAAGCGGCTCAGTGTCACGCCAGCGACGGATTCATCCCAGTCTGCCGCCATAGCGGCGGTTTTGGCGATGTCGGCGCCTTGATCCCCAATCGGTGTGACGCAACCCATTACGATATCGTCGACTTGGGAGGTATCCAGGTCATGGCGTTGGCGCAAGGCATCGAGTACTGTCGATAGCAGGGCTACCGGCTTGACTTCATGCAGGGTGCCGTCTTTCTTGCCGCGTCCTCGCGGTGTGCGGACGGCATCGAAGATAAAGGCATCGATCGTCATGGGGCTCTCTCTATTTATTGGGCGTTACGCCATATTGGCTATCATCAACCATACTGGTAAAGGGTCGCATCGGTAATGACGATGTACTCCAAATGGATTGGCGAAATAGCTCAATGGGGGCAAAGGCCTGCGCCAATCCACAGTTGCACGAATGACTGGCGGTTAACCCTATTAAAGGGACTGCATCAACGATAAGGCTGCACTAACGGTAGGACTGTATTAACTGCAAGGCTACATACACAACAGGGCTGCACAATGTCGATTCTGGATAGCATTGATAACTTTTATGAGCGGTTGGTCGTCGAAGTGCTGGAAGGCATGCCGGAGCATGAGGAGTGGACGGAAGACTTCACCGAAGATGTGGTCTGCGTCGCCTTGAACCGCCTGCCACCGCGTTATTACCGGCACAGCGTGGATATGGTGTTTTATCTGGCGGACCAGGAAATGGTCGAGATGAAGCAGCGGGTACGCGAGGTGGTCAAGGATGCCATGGAGTTTGTTTTGACGCATCAGCGCGCCTGACAACCGGGACGACCTCTCCGGTGGTCAGGCGCTGACCGGGTGGTTTGAGGCGGCGCTTATGCCAGCGACCGTAATGCCGCTTCCAGCCTGCCGCGCCAGTGCTGCCGGTTGTCGCTGGAATCGGCAGGGATGCGGCACCAGCAGGCAACGAGAAAGCCCATCTCCTCCATTGGGCTCCGCCAGGTCTGTCCGTGATTCAGGCCTTGAGCTAGCCGGTTGACCTGAAGCTGCATGCGTAGGGCCTGATCCTCCTCCGGAGAGGGTTGGCCCGCCACGATTTCCGCCCTGATGGCGAGTTCCTGAGGGTCCTGAGGTGCAGTATCCCAGGGAAATGCCGACCATTCCGCCGGTTCCCGAATGGTTTCGCCGCCAGCATGTTGCTGGAGGAACTGAAGCCAATGCTGAAGGTGTTCCTTGCGATCAAGGTCGTTGATTCGGCTTTTCAGTTGGTCACTCAGTTCACCAAAGCGCTTCAATATCCCCTGTTTGTGCTCCCGCGGCAGGGTCAGGCCCTGGAAGTTGCGGCGAAGTTCATCGACCTTGATGCTGTCAATCGACTCCTGCTGCTGCAATTGCGCCATGTCCTTCAGGATTTCGTCGGCTTTCGCCAGTTGATCGCTGTTATGCTGAGCCTGTTCGGCCCGTTGTTTGTCGCGTCGTGCGAAAACGGCATCACAGGCTTCCCGAAAAGCCTGCCAAAGCTGGCGATCGTCGCGAGGGCGGGTCATCCCGATCTTTTTCCATTCCTGTTGCAGAGCCTTGGCGCCATCTGTGGCACTGTGCAGGGGCTCTGCATCGACCAGACTTCTTGCCCGATCGACGATATCCTGCTTCAGCGCATGGTTACGTGCATATTCCTCGCTGAGATGGTGCTCGATGTCGCGCAACAGACGGTCGAATTGCTTTTGTACCGGGCGGTTCTCGCGGAAGTCGACAGGCCAGGCTGACCGCCATTCTTCCCGGGCGCGCCGGTGGATCTGGTCCACCGCTTTCCAGTCACAACCGTGCCAATCGATATTTTCCAGAAATTCGACCAACTGGTCGCAGATCATCTGCCGTTTATGGACATTGGCATGCTTGAGTTCCGAGCGAGCCACGAAAAAGTCATGGCAGGGTGCGTAGGCGCGGTCAGAGGCATCCTTGAAGCGTTGCCAGAGCTTCTGGTCGGATGATCCACCGAGTTCGCGCCACTCCTTCTGCAGTTCTTTGATTCGCTCGGCCTTGGCTTCCGGCACCATGTGCTGGCCAGCAAGGTACTCCATGTGTTCGCACAGTTCGATTTGCTTGGGGCGCGTGGCAAAGCCTTCCCAGTCGCGGAGTTCCTGCAGTTGCTTTCCGAGCAGGTGCAACCGTGCCTTGAAAGGGTCGGCGTGGTGATTATCGAGCTCGGCAAAGAGGTGCTGGACTTCCTTGTAGATATGACGGGATTGCTTCAAGACCCGTTGTTCAAGTGCCTTGTCCAGGTCGTCCATGGCTTGGCGCAGTGATTTCTGGCGCTTTTTCTGGTCTTCCGCGACCCGGTGTTGCCGGGCCTGGGTTGCACCGAGACGTTGCCGGACTTCGGTGACCAGTTCCGGTTCTGCATAACCTTCAGGCCAGTTGATTTCCTGGAGCAGCCGCTGCAGGGTTTTGCGTCGACTTGCCAGTGCCGCCTCATCTGTTTCGGCGCCTTCTGGCTGATCCAGGACCTCGCGAAGTTCCAGTCGGCTGCGTTCGAGATGGCTCAGTGCCTGCACGTAGACGCGCAGGTCATGCATCAGCTCCTGGTAGTGCTTCTGTTCATTGCGTTCGACCGAGGTTTCCCGGGTGGCTTCCAACCAGCGGTTCTCCTGTGTCTTGAGCACGGCGTCCAGACCGGCAAGTGACGGGCCTTGGGCAGGTATATCGTGTTGCAGACTGGAGAGGGTGCTTTCCAGTACCTCCAGCGTGGCTTTGCGTTGTTCCTGCTTTTCCTGTGACGCCGCCTCGGATGCCGCTTCTTCATGCAGCTTGGCGATCCGCTCGCGACAACGGTGCAACGCGTCGAGATAGCGTTGTTGCAGCGCGATTTCGATATCGGCAGGCAGATTGTTCCACTGCTGTTGCAGGGCTTCGAAGCGGGCCTCATAGAGCTGCGTGGAGTCAGTCGCAGCATGGGCTTCCATAGCGGCAATCACCAGTTCGGTGCCTCGCTGACGCGCTTCGTCGGCTGCAGCGGCCTCCCGTATTTGTTGCAGGCGGCGGCGAGCGGTCTGATAGATCGTCTTGTCGCGTCCCTTGGCGGCTTTGGCAATACGCTGAAGAGCGTCCTCGTCTTCAACATGCTCAATGGCAGCCAGGCGCTGCTTGGAGGTGCGTCCTTCGACAGCCAGTCGCTCAAGTTGAGCGGCATCGTTTAGCAGTGCTTCAGGCAGGGTGTCTTCATCGGGAGCTGCAGCCAGTTGCTCTAATAATTGGCGGTGTGCCGGATCGGTCAGGGCGGCACGAGCCTGCTCCAACTTGCCGGGTTGGCGGGCCAGTTCCGCCACCTGTACAGCGATCTGATCGCGTTCGCGCCGGGAAACCTCCGGATACAGTGGGATCAGCCATTCCATGCGGTTTAGCCGCTCCAGGGCGACTTGTCGCAGTGCGGTGTCGTCGCTCTGTTGAACGAGCTCAATAAGTTCCTGGCGAACGTTAGGATCGGTCGGGTCCGCTTTTTGTACTCGGCTCAGCGCTGGCTGAGGTTTTTCCGCGGATTTGTTGTTCTTGAACAGGCCTTTTAGAAACGCTGGCATAGCTTCATCCTGTATGCGGCTCTGACAGCCATCCAACGGGCACAACGCGCAAGGCGTAGCATCTGGAACACCCGTCCGCTCCCCACCTTCCCAAACGGAGAGACTGGCAGTCAATCACTTGAACTTCAGATCGACTAGTCTATATGCTCCGCTTCACTTCTGGAATCGGTGTGCAGCCGGAAAGGTGTAAACCCGACCCTTATATCGCAATGACTGGTGGTTTTATGACCGATGCTGACCGTGTCGCCAACGACCTGCTGGCAAAAGCGCGAGCGACGGCCATGAAGTTGTTGGCTCGTCGTGAGCACAGTCGTCTGGAGTTGGACCTCAAGTTGCGCCAGCGGCGTTATGACGCGGAGACGATTGTCGCGGTGCTCGATGAGTTCGAACGTGAAGGCTGGCTCGACGATGAGCGATTTGCCGATATCTACGTGCGTCAGCGTTGTGAGGCGGGGTACGGACCACAACGGATTCAGGCCGAACTGCAGCAAAGGGGGATTGAGGGTATGCCTGCTTCGTTGGCTGCGGTCCCTGATGCCGAATGGCGCGAGCTGGCGCTGCGGATGCGGGTCCGTAGGTTCGGCGGCGAGGTGGTTGACGACTGGAGCGAGCGTGGTCGCCAGGGGCGCTATCTGGCGCAACGGGGCTTTACGATGGAACACATCGACTTTGCACTGACGCAATCCGGCGGTGAATAGGGCCGGCCCCTATCGCCTCGGTCGTTACAGCGTCGGCGGTGTGAGCTGGAGGCCCGCCGGCAATTTGACGTCGGCCATGGCGTGCTGCTTATCCGGCGTGCCGCCTTGTTTCAGCTCGGTTTGGCTGGCAACGACTTCGCCATTACTCGCCGGTTGGTTCATCCAGGCCAGGACATCGAAGTAACGGCGAATGTTCTGTACATAGACCACTGCTTCCTGGCCTCTCGCATAGCCGTGCTTGGTGCGGCTATACCATTTTTTCTGTGCCAGCAGCGGAAGGTAGTCTTTGACGTCGGCCCACTTGTCGGGATCCTTTCCGGCAGCTTGCGCGAGGATGCGCGCGTCTTCCACGTGACCGTAGCCGACGTTGTAAGAGGCCAGCGCAAACCAGGTGCGATCCGGCTCGGGAATGTGGTCGGGTATCTGCTGCAGGATCTGCGAGAAATACTTCGCGCCGCCCAGAATGCTGGCTTCCGGATTCAGGCGGTTGTTGATGCCGAGGTCCTGGGCGGTATCCAGGGTGAGCATCATCAAGCCTCTCACGCCGGTGGGCGAGACGGCATTCGGACGCCAGTGGGACTCCTGATAGCCAATCGCAGCGAGCAGGCGCCAATCCAGTTTGTAGGTGCTGGCAGCCTCCCGGAAGACATCCTCATAGTTCGGCAATCGATTGCGGACGTGATAGACGAATGTCCTGGCGCCGACATAACTGAGGCGATTCTGGTGTCCGTAATAGCGCTCCCGGAGCTGGGCAAGGGTGCCGTCAGCCTCGATTTTCTTGAAGAAGGCCTTGGCCTTGTCGACCAGGGAGTTGTCCTCGCTGGCAGGGAAGAACCAGGCAAAGGAATCCTCACGGGCAAACTGGAAGCCCTTGCGAACTTTCGGGAAGAAGGCCTGGTTGATATCCAGTTCGTTGGAATCGACGACCGCGAGATCGGTTTTGCCGTCGTTCACCGCCTGCAGAAGGTCGACGGTGTCCATGTCCTTATGCGCTTCCCAACGTATGCCGGGATAGCGTTTTTGCAGGGCTTTCAGATCGGCCACATGGCTGCTGTTGGCAATGACCATGATGGAGCGGCCGACCAGGTCTTCGGGCTTGTCGGGACGCGGTGTCCCATCGCGATAGACGATCATGGGATGCGCGTGCAGGTAAACGGGTGACAGCTTGTAGCGCTTGGCCCGCTCAGGCGTGATCGCGAGACCGGCGGCGGCAAAACTCGCGTAGCCTTTGTTCAGGACAGAAAAGATTTCGCTGCGGTTGTCGGCAACCCGCACTTGAAGGCGCACACCGAGGTCGTCGGCAAACCGTTTGGCCAGTTCGTATTCGAAGCCGGCAGGACCATCGCGGCCTTCATAATAGACGGAAGGCGCGTTGCGGGTGATGATGTGAAGGACTTTTTCCTGATGGATACGTTCGAGTGTCGACGGCGGCGAACAGGCTGAAAGCAGGCAACCAGCCAACATGACCAACCCTGAGGCCCACGTTCGCCCCACAGCGGTCTTTGCGCTGAAATTCGTTGCTATTGCCAACTCCATCGCCCTCTGACGTTTGCGGTCGGCCAAAGCCCCGACCTCTCGTTAGGGATCTGCGCCCCGGCACCGGATACGCTCCCGTCATTGTCACTACACTCGGTTGCAGCAGAACTCGTCCTGAGTTCGGGAATGATCGCCGACCTGTCATTTTTTAGTCAATCCCACGGTAGTGGCGTCGGTGAAAAAGTTTGTAAATCTGTAACGAAGTGCGCACTGGGTAAGGGTTTGGTGGAAGTTGCGACAAATACGTACTCTCGGGCGTCTTTTCTATTTTAGGCGGGCTTGGGGTGGCATTACCTGTATCCGCGCAGCGCTTTCCATTATCATATTGGCCTTCTCTTCAGACCCATTTTCAGATCAGCGCGAGGCATAGTTTACGATGCTGGAATTGCGAGGCGCGCCAGCCCTCTCGGCGTTTCGTTCGGACAAGTTACTGCAGCAGGTTCGGGACCTGGTTCCCGGCGTTTCGTCCCTGTACGCCGAATTCATGCATTTCGTCGATGTCTCGGCTGAGCTGGACAGTGCTCAGCAGGACATCCTGGATCGCTTGTTGACCTATGGTCCTCATGCCGAATCCCAGTCTACCGACGGTGTCCTGTTTCTGGTGGTTCCCCGGCCCGGCACCATTTCGCCGTGGTCGAGCAAGGCCACCGATATCGCCCGCAATTGCGGTTTGCGCCAAATCCGCCGGATCGAGCGAGGCATTGCCTATTATGTTCAGGCGGTGGAGAAACTGACGCTGGAGCAGCGCGAGACCATCGCAGCCCGACTGCATGATCGCATGACGCAGCGCGTCTTCCATGAAATGGCGGGCGCCCAGCTCCTGTTTGGTCACGACGAGCCGCGGCCCATGACGTCGGTCGACCTGTTGGAAGGCGGCCATGACGCCTTGGTGTTGGCCAATCAGCGACTCGGCCTGGCCCTGGCGGATGATGAGATCGATTATCTGGTCGATGCCTTCAAGGAATTGCAGCGGAACCCGACGGATGTCGAGCTGATGATGTTCGCCCAGGCGAATTCGGAGCATTGTCGGCATAAGATTTTCAATGCGTCCTGGGACATCGATGGTGAAGCGCAACAGAAATCCCTGTTTGCGATGATCCGCAATACCTATGAGATGCGGAGTGAGGGCGTCCTGTCTGCTTATAAGGACAACGCTGCCGTCATTCGCGGCCACCGCGCCCAACGTTTCTTCCCTGACGCCTCCAGTAGTGAGTACGGTTATGAGGAAGAGGATATCCATATCCTCATGAAGGTCGAAACCCACAACCATCCCACCGCGATTTCGCCGCATTCCGGGGCCTCCACAGGATCGGGTGGAGAGATTCGCGATGAGGGGGCGACCGGGCGTGGCGCCAAACCCAAGGCCGGATTGACCGGTTTTACGGTCTCCAACCTGAACATCCCCGGTTTTGAGCAGCCCTGGGAAGGTGGGTTCGGCAAGCCCGATCGTATTTCCAGCGCCCTGGATATCATGCTCGAAGGCCCCATCGGTGGAGCAGCCTTTAATAACGAGTTTGGTCGACCCAATTTGACCGGCTATTTCCGGACCTTCGAGGAGCGTGTCGCCAGTGCGGCGGGTGAAGAAGTCCGTGGTTACCATAAGCCGATCATGATTGCTGGTGGTTTGGGCAATATCCGTGCACAGCATGTGGAGAAGGGAGAGATCCCGGTCGGCGCCAAACTGATCGCTTTGGGTGGCCCGGCAATGCTGATTGGACTCGGGGGCGGCGCCGCGTCTTCGATGGATTCCGGCTCCAGCCATGAGGATTTGGATTTTGCGTCGGTCCAGCGGGACAACCCGGAAATGGAGCGCCGTTGTCAGGAAGTGATCGATCGTTGCTGGCAGTTGGGCGATTCCAATCCGATCAGCTTTATTCACGATGTAGGGGCTGGCGGTCTTTCCAATGCGATGCCGGAACTGGTCAAGGATGGCGGTCGGGGCGGTCGTTTCGATTTGCGCAAGATTCCCAGTGATGAGCCTGGCATGTCGCCGCTCGAAATCTGGTGTAACGAATCCCAGGAGCGGTATGTTCTGGCCGTCGCGCCGGAGAACCTGGAAAAGTTCGATGCGATCTGTCGTCGTGAACGTTGCCCTTACGCCGTCATCGGCGAAGCGACGGAAGAAAAACACTTGGAGTTGGCCGACAGTTACTTTGACAACCTGCCCGTCGACCTGCCCATGAGCGTGCTGTTCGGTAAGCCGCCGCGCATGCATCGCAGTGTTCAGCGGTCGTTGTTTACCAAGCCGATGTTCGATTCCTCGCGCATCGATGTGAATGAAGCGGCAGAGCGCATCCTGAAATTGCCGTCCGTTGCCAGCAAAAGTTTCCTGATAACAATTGGTGATCGCACGATTACTGGACTGGTTTCGCGTGATCAGATGGTTGGCCCCTGGCAGGTGCCGGTGTCAGATGTTGCGGTGACCGCGGCGTCCTTTACCAGTTACTGCGGTGAGGCGATGGCCATGGGGGAAAGGACGCCGGTAGCCTGTATCGATGCGCCGGCCTCAGGCCGCATTGCCGTTGGTGAAGTGATTACCAATATGGCTGCGGCGGCCATCGAGGCGCTTTCCGATATTCGTCTGTCCGCCAACTGGATGGCCGCCGCCGGACATCCGGGCGAAGACGAAAGCCTGTACGAAACCGTTCGGGCGGTGGGCATGGAACTCTGCCCGCAGTTGGGTATTACCATTCCTGTCGGCAAGGACTCGATGTCCATGAAGACGGTTTGGGAGGACAACGGTGAGCAAAAACGCGTTACGGCACCGCTTTCGTTGATTGTCAGCGGATTTGCTCCGGTGACGGATGTGCGTCGAACCTTGACGCCGCAACTCGTTACGGATGCCGGGGAGACCGATCTTATATTGATCGACCTGGGGGGTGGCAAGAATCGTCTCGGCGGCTCGGCACTGGCGCAGGTTTATCGGCAGGTGGGGGCCGTCGCTCCCGACGTGGACGATCCGGAAGACCTCAAGGCGTTCTTCGCAGTGATTCAGGGGCTGAACCAGGACGGCAAACTGCTGGCGTATCATGACCGTTCTGATGGAGGGCTTTTTGTCACGCTGGCCGAAATGGCGTTTGCCGGGCACTGTGGCATCGATATCCGGCTGGATGGCTTGGCCGAAGATGCCAGTCATTTCCCGCGGGAACTGTTTAACGAAGAGTTGGGTGCCGTGCTTCAGGTTCGTCGCGCTGACTGTGACTTCGTCCTGCAACAGTTTACGGCTGCCGGCCTGGGTGATCAGGTGTCGGTGATCGGTACCACCAATGACAGTGACCGGATCCGTTTTACCTTCGATGGTGAGCCCGTGCTCGACCAGACCCGGACTCATTATCATCGGATATGGGCGGAAACCAGCTACCGGATGCAGTCTCTGCGGGACAATGCTGACAGTGCCCGCGAAGAGTTCGATCTGTTGAATGATGCGGATGACCCTGGGTTGTCTGTTGTCACAACCTTCGATCAAAACGACGATATTGCCGCGCCGTTTATCCAGACCGGCGTGCGGCCGCGTGTGGCGATCGTTCGGGAACAGGGTGTTAATGGTCAGGTGGAAATGGCGGCGGCATTCGATCGCGCAGGCTTTACTGCCGTTGACGTCCACATGAGCGATATCCTGTCCGGGCGCGTAACGCTGGATGATTTCAAGGCCATTGCAGCCTGCGGCGGCTTCTCCTATGGCGATGTGCTTGGTGCCGGTGAGGGTTGGGCCAAGTCGATTCTGTTCAACAGCCGGGCCCGAGACCAGTTTGCGGCTTTCTTTGAGCGTGCTGACACATTGACGCTGGGTGTCTGTAACGGCTGCCAGATGTTGTCCAACCTGCACGAATTGATTCCGGGAACTGAGGCGTGGCCGCATTTCGTTCGGAACCGGTCGGAGCAGTTCGAGGCTCGCTTTGTCATGGTTGAGGTGCAGGATTCGTCGTCCGTGTTCCTGTCCGGCATGGCTGGCTCACGGATGCCCATAGCAGTGGCGCATGGTGAGGGGCGGGCGGAGTTCGTGCCAGGAGCACGAGAACGCCTTGAGGCCGCTGGATTGGTGTCCATGCGCTATGTGGATCACTATGGCCAGGTCACGGAAACGTATCCGCGCAACCCAAATGGGTCGCCTGCCGGCATTACAGGGCTGTGTTCCAGCGATGGTCGTGTAACGATCATGATGCCCCACCCTGAGCGGGTATTCCGGGCGACGCAAAACTCCTGGCATCCGGCTGGATGGTCTGAAGATGCGCCCTGGTTGCGTATGTTCCGGAACGCGCGAGTCTGGCTTGGCTGAAGCCGGTCTTGATCGGTCTTTGAGGGCGGTTGCAGGAAGTATTCTGCACCGCCTTTTTTATTTGTTCCCTTTTGGGGAAATTTTCTTTCTCACGCCTCGCTCGTGAAGAGTTTGGGATCTTCTTTCCTGGGCGCATTTCTTCTGTTACGGCTCGTAACGTTTCGCCATGCCCTGTAACCAGTCGAAACTTCCGATTCTGAGGTTGACATTTTAATGGCGTGTCGTGCCTGCTGTGAGTGCTGAATTTGTGGCAGTGAAAAGGCACCTTTTGGCTTGACATCAAAAATTTATTCACATCCCGAAATTGGTAGACTTTATTAATGAACTCTGCTTCATATCTTTCTGTTCAGTTGTTCGCCAATAATTTAACTGCATGAATTTTAAAAGAAAAATTCTTTAGGTGAATTTGTCGCCAATTTGAGCCAAGGCGCATAACCGTGCGGATTAGAGCCAGGTACCCAGACTTTTTCCCCAGAGTTATCCACAGATTTTGTGAGTAACGTAATCGGTCAATTTTTCGTCTGTAATCAGGGAATAGCAGAGCGGTTTCCGCTCATTTCTGGAAGTTGTCAATAGTATGGAAGCGGAATAGCAGGCATATTATGAAAAGCTTTTCAGGATTCTGCGGGAACTGATCAAAGGGTTTTGTGAAGGGGGAGCTATGTACAAGATTTGTTATTTCGTTCCGGTGTCGCATTTGACGGAAACGAAGCAGGCGCTCTTCGATGCAGGGGCCGGGCGTATTGGTGATTACGATAGCTGTGCGTGGCAGGTTTTGGGGGCGGGGCAGTTTCGTCCACTGGCTGGAAGTCACCCCTTTTTGGGTGAACCGGGGCAGCTTGAGCAGATCGAGGAATACAAGGTCGAACTGGTTTGTGATGACGGGCTCATTGAGGAGGCCATCAAGGCTTTGAAGCAGGCGCATCCTTATGAAGAGCCCGCTTACGAGGTTTATAAGCTTGCTGAATTCTAGCGTATGTCGGGTAATCAATCCCGGCGGGGGCGGCGGATGTCGTGTACGTAGACCGGGAACTCGTCGCGCTGCCGGTCGGCGAAATACAACTCCAGGGTCTGTTTGACCGTTGGGAAGGCCAGCTCAGACCAGGGAATTTCATCTTCGCCGAAGAGTCTAACCTCCAGAGACTCTTCTCCTGCGCCATGGGCTTCGCTGGTCATGTTTGCCAGGAAAAAGAGGTGGACCTGATCAATGTGGGGGAGGTTGATCATCGTATAAAGACCCCCGATGGTCACTCGCGCCAAGGCTTCTTCCCAGGTCTCTCGGATCGCGGCTTCTGTCGTTGTTTCGGCGTTCTCCATGAAGCCTGCAGGCAATGTCCAGAATCCTTTGCGGGGTTCGATGGCGCGCCGGCACAGTAGGACCTGTTCCCCCCAAACAGGAATCGTACCCGCGATAATTCTCGGGTTTTGATAGTGAATCGTGCCGCAGGAAGGACAAACGTGACGAAGGCGGTTATCACCTTCGGGGATGATGTGTTCAACCGTTTGGCCGCAGTTACTGCAGTATTTCATGCACTACCTCGTCATGGGGGGCGGACAAACCTAAAGGTTGGGTTTGCGCGCACATGGGGTATTAGAGTAACAAAGTTTCAGTTGTGCTGCCGCGCCTTCGTAAAAGGTGTTGTCGCTCCGCTCATTTGAGATGAGCAGGCTTGACTGGTAGCGGATGACACGGCATCGTCCAACTTTATAGTGCTCTCTGGCATGAGCGAAAGCACCCTTGGATCCGGCCTTCAGTATAATCCTTCGATACCTCTGTGGAGCCTCTTGACCGATCGCTCTAGCTGCTGGCGGTCCCCGGATTTCGTTAGTTAAAGGTGATTCATTTGTTAGATCAATTGGCGCATCGACTGGCGCGCTACCGTCCACGGGAGTTGACGCTCGATTATCCGGAAGCGGGTATCCTGGTTCCGGTGACAGACAATCCTGTGGAACCTGAGATCATCTTTACGCAGCGGGCGGCGCACTTGAAAACGCATCGAGGGCAGGTCGCGTTCCCTGGGGGGAAGCGAGACCGTGAAGACGCTACTCTGCTGGATACCGCCTTGCGGGAAAGTTGGGAGGAAATCGGCTTGATGCGTGAGGATGTCAGGGTGCTGGGGATGCTCAGTCAGGTCGTATCCCGTTATGGCATTATCGTGACACCTTTTGTCGGCTTGGTTCCCGAGGGCATGTCATTTACGCCAAACCTGGACGAGCTGGATTCGGTATTCAGTGTGCCCATCTCTTTCTTTCTGGAAGATCGCCGTCTGAGAACGGATACGCTGTCTTTTCTTGATTACACGCTGTATGTGCCTTGTTATGAGTGGCAGGGTTATCACATCTGGGGGATGTCTGCGATTGTCCTGGTCGATTTGCTGAATGCTGCGTTCGACGCGGGTATCGATATGCTGGAGCCGCCTGGTTAAGGAGTTGTTTGATGTTATTGAGTCTTGGGGATGTCCGTGTCCGCTTTGAGGGCGAAGGCCAATTCGTAGCCGACAACGCCACGGTAATTGGCAATGTGTTGCTGCAGGAAAAGAGCAGTATCTGGTTCAATGTGGTGATCCGGGGTGATAACGATCTGATTACCGTTGGGCCTGAATCCAATGTTCAGGATGGCTCCGTTCTGCATACGGACCCCGGCATAAGGCTGACGTTGGGGCGGGGTGTGACTGTTGGTCACAAGGTCATGTTGCACGGCTGTGAAATCGGTGATTACAGTCTCATCGGCATCAATGCTGTGGTGCTGAACGGGGCGCGTGTCGGTCATCATTGTCTTATCGGCGCCAATACGCTGATCCCGGAAGGTATGGTGGTGCCTGATGGTTCGCTGGTGGTCGGCTCTCCGGGCAAGGTGAAGCGTGAGCTTTCGGGCAATGAACGTAAGATACTGGAAATGAGTGCTTTTCATTACGCGGAGAACGCGGCGCGTTATCTGCGTGATCTCAGGCCCCAGGAGTCTTGATTCGATGAGTTCCGGCCCAGTCAGCTCACCTTGTGTCAGTGTCTGCGCACTTGACGAGCGGGATATTTGTATAGGTTGTCATCGAACTGGTGAGGAGATTAGCCAGTGGTGGTCGATGACAGATGATGAACGGCGCGCGGTAATGAAGCAGGTGGCCGCACGCGAGCGCGTTGCCTACATAGGGCAGGCGGGCGGTGATCGCTAATATTTCACGGTTATGAGGCATGATGGCATGGTATCCATAGGCACCCCTCTCAAAAGTAATGCGTTCCGGGTCCTGTTTCTTGGTTCAGGAGAGCTGGGCAAAGAAGTGGTGATTGAGTTGCAGCGTTTTGGTGTGGAGGTGATCGCTGTCGACCGCTATGCCGATGCGCCGGCGATGCAGGTCGCACATCGCAGTCATGTTATCGATATGCTGGATGCGGAAGCGCTGCGGCGAATTGTCGAGGAAGAGAAACCTAATCTTATTGTTCCCGAAATCGAGGCTATTGCCACTGGTGAGCTGCTGAAGCTCGAAGCAGAAGGCTACCATGTCATTCCCTCTGCGAGGGCAGCGAACTTGACGATGAATCGCGAAGGCATTCGTCGTCTTGCGGCGGAAGAGCTGGGGTTGCGCACATCGCCATACCGGTTTGCGGATAATCGTGAGGATTTTGATGCAGCTATAGATGAGATCGGTATGCCTTGTGTCGTTAAGCCGATCATGAGTTCGTCCGGCAAAGGGCAAAGTGTCGTGCGTGTCGACGCCGATAGGGAGAAATCCTGGCAGTACGCTCAGGAAGGTGGGCGTGCGGGTAAAGGACGCGTTATCGTCGAAGGTTTTGTTGATTTCGATTACGAGATTACGTTGTTGACCGTGCGCCACGCTGCGGGTGTTTCCTTCTGTGCCCCTATAGGGCATCGCCAGGTCGATGGGGATTATCGTGAGTCCTGGCAGCCTCATCCAATGTCCGACGTGGCGCTCGCCCGGGCGAAGGAAATGGCGGACAAGGTGACTGAAAGCCTGGGAGGGTGGGGTATTTTTGGTGTCGAGTTCTTTATTAAGGGCGACACGGTTTACTTCTCAGAGGTTTCGCCCCGGCCGCACGATACAGGGCTTGTGACGTTGATTTCCCAGGACTTGTCTGAATTTGCATTGCATGCGCGGGCAATCCTTGGGCTTCCTATTCCCGGGATACGCCAGTTTGGAGCCAGCGCTTCCGCGGTTGTGCTGGTGGAAGGTGAGTCCCGGCAACCGATTTATCATAATATTGAGGCGGCACTTCTCGAAGCGGATACTCAGGTGAGGCTCTTTGGTAAACCTGAGATTCATGGGCGCCGCCGCTTGGGGGTGGTTTTGGCACGGGACGAGTCGATAGACGCTGCCCGCAGCAAAGCCTCAAAAGCGGCAGCAGCAATTCAGGTAGAGCTTCCTGAAGGTCATTGAAAAACAGACCGTGAAATTTTTTTACAAAACGCCGTTGACTCTTTCCGCAATGGCTGTAGAATGCGCTCCACTCTCAAGGCAGCAACGGCCGAAAGGTAACGAAGCAAGCAGATTTGAGAGTAGCAGGAAACGAGAAAAAACAGTTGACTGCGAACAAGGTTACGGTAGAATACGCGGCCTTGATTGAGCGAAAGCTCGCAGCTCTTTAACAAGTTGACCAAGTAATTCGTGTGGGCGCTGACTGGGATGTTTCGGTAAGAAACATTAAGGTCAGAGCTCGTCA